>NZ_JACXAJ010000001.1 GCF_014773225.1 Pontibacter aquaedesilientis
AAGGCTCTACAGGCAGCTGGAGAAGCTCAAAATAGACTGCTTCTGCACCGATGACTGGCCGGCTTTTACGAAAGTACTGCCCCGGGAAAGGCACCTGATTGGCAAAGCGTTTACCAAACACATTGAGGGAGTGAACCTGTGCCTGAGGACCAGAAACCGAAGAATCGTGAGAAAAACGGCCTGCTTCTCCAAAAAAGAGCAGAACCATTACAGCGCCATGAAGCTAATTTTCTATTATAGAAACCATCATACATTGTAGACCACAACCTTTTTTTCTTTGTGGTGCCTTTGATTTTCGTGAATGGAGCCCCATGCACGTAGCACCAGAGCGAATTGCGGGCGCTTTCAAAAAAATTAGCATTACCTAGCCTTCCTTCCTCCTTCAGGCGTGCGATCGCTTCTTCATAGGAAGAGAAAGCCTCATGCCTGGAAGAGTTTTTGAGCAATCTCCTATCCAGCTCATTGAAACTGAAATGCGGAAGCTTTTGGATGATCTGGTTCATCTTGTGCTCTGCCGTCTGGAGCTTGAGTTTATCCTCCTTTAAAAACTTGCCTGGTTTGGGAGACATCATCTTATCAAAATTCTCCGGGGTAAAGCTGAATTCGGTGGGATAGTACTTTTGCTTCCGCTGGAAAGTTACTCGGAGCTTGACTGGATAAGTGCCATCTTTTAGTGCACGTCGGGTATCCAGAATGATGGAAGTGACGATACTTTGCATGAGCTTATAACTACTGAAATGGGAGATTTATTTGCATACAATTTGCATACAAATATTGTAAAAATCAATAATATACTAAGATTGTTTTTGTTTAAATATTGTGTAAATAACTGGCTATCAATAAATAACAAAAAATATAAAAGTATATAAAATATGACTTTTTCGACTCATAATCAGTAGGTGCCTGGTTCGATTCCAGGTGGGCCCACAGAAAATCAAGCACTTATCTCGCAGAGAGGTAAGTGCTTTTTTTGTTTACTAGAGAAAAAAACGAAAAAGTAGGTTTTGGGCCTTACCCGGCACTAGTAATTAAATGGAGCCTTGTTGTTGATTCTAATAGTTTCTTTTGAAGACCGCTTAATCTAAGTGTTTGGTTGATAAATGCAATTTTGGCTGAATTTTAAATTTAATCTAAAATTATAAGATAATCAGGAACGATTCTAGCTAAGCAATAGTTTTACACCTGCTTAAGCATTTGGTATATCAAATAACTTGAATTGATAAACCAACCGT
This sequence comes from Pontibacter aquaedesilientis, assembly GCF_014773225.1. Classification (GTDB taxonomy): domain Bacteria; phylum Bacteroidota; class Bacteroidia; order Cytophagales; family Hymenobacteraceae; genus Pontibacter; species Pontibacter aquaedesilientis. The sequence continues at coordinate 1,233 of NZ_JACXAJ010000001.1, forward strand.
GTAATAATTGCAATTAGTTCGTGTAATAATTGCAATTAGTTATTATGTAATAGTTTAGATAAAATATTTTTACACCCAGAGCTCTGTATCCCAAATCGAGTCATAATGGTTTCTAAAGCCGATTAAGTGTGCCTCTTCCTATAATGCAATCCTTTGTTGCCTTTTCTTTTTGATAAATTCCCAATCTGATTTTTCGATTGACTCATTTCAGTTGCATGCATAATTTTCATTCAAGCGTTTGGAAACGCTTCATCTGTCTAAGTGTGTTTATGCTTAGCACACTTCTGGTTTATCAAGCACACGCCGATGGCATTAAGTATGCTTCCGCTGTTATAGAAACGAGCAATTCCCCTTTTTCAAGATTTGTCAAGAATCCTGAAAATGCTTTAGGGAACGATCCTACAACTTATGCAAGTATCGTTTCACCAGTTCTGTCTGCCTTAAGAAGCGAACACTTGCGTTTGGAATTTCCTGGTTCTGTTCCGGCGGGTTATACCTCAGGTTTCATGATAGGCGCAAGTTCTGCCATTATCAACCTCAAAGTGCTCCCTCTTATCTCTATTATAACATATGATGAAAGAAACACGAAAGTGCAGGAGGTCGCTATTAGTTCTGATGTTTTAAAATCTGCGCTTTTAACCAGCGCAACCCAGCCTACCAGTATATCTTTTGTTAATTCGTTGCCTTATTCACGTATAGAGTTACATATTACTTTTCCGGCACTCATCAGTATGGGGAGCGACCTGCGTATTTATTCAGCTTCGGCAGCCCCTCCGATTGAGCCGCTACCCGTACATCTTGTGTCATTTACAGGAAACGTAACCACAACTGGTGTAAGCCTGAAATGGCAGACAGCATCGGAGGAAAACAGTAGCCACTTTGTGGTCGAGCGTTGTTTTGATGGTGCCATGTTTGACAGTGTAGGTTCTGTCATCAGTGCAGGAAACACAAGCATCAAGCAGCAGTATGCTTTTGTCGATGAAGAAATTTTTAATTTTGGTCCAAGTGCCTGTTATTATCGGTTGCGACAAGTTGATTTAGATGGAGCTTGCGAGTTTTCTAACACTATATATATTGACTGGAGAAACCAATCTTTGGCAAACAAACCAAGCGTATACCCCTCTCTTGTTGCCGGGAGTCAAGAGATCACGCTGAAACTATCCAAAGTACCTGATAAAGTTCAAAATGCTTATGTATACGATCTGGATGGTAAAATGGTAAGGCAAGTACGGTTAGCAGCTCAGATAACTACTCTTTCTTCTTGTGGTCTTGTACCTGGTATATATTTCATAAAAGTGGATCTAGGAAATAACATTGAAACAGTTGAGTTTTTGGTTGTTAATTGATAGGTTGCCAATGTATATAGCTAGCGGTTCTGGATAGCATGCCTAGAGAGAATTATCTCTGATGATAACCTGCCTGAAACTTGTGTTTGACTAAGAGTCTAAAGCAGACACTTTCGCCGATAAAACACAAGATTATTTCCAAAAGCACTCTGCGCCTTTTAGCCATTGTGTCTTCCACAGATTTTGTGCAGCAGCTTACAAACGAACGGCTTGATGCCAGGGTAAAAGAGTCAACGCCCCACTTCGACACAAAATATTTCTTATTTGAGAGTGATGGCTTGGAGTGGATGACAGAAATTTAAAAAAGAGTCCCCGCATCTGGCCGAAGCCATGATGCGGGGACTCTTTTTTAAAATGTATTGACCTTATAGCGAGTCGATCCACTTTTTGAGATCGCCTTTCGCCTTGCCGGTTTTCTGCTGCAGCTTGCCCAGCCACTCGTCTTCCTGGCCTTCGTTGTAGGTCAGGTCATCATCCGTCAAGTCGCCGTATGCTTGTTTCATTTTGCCCTTCATTTCGTTCCAGTTTCCTCTGGTTCTATATTCTGTTTCGTTCATAGCTTTTTTATCATTATTGGTGTATACCTCTAGTACGGGCGTTGCGGGCTGTGCGTTATGGGCAGGTATGGCATCGCATAAAAAAGCCCCTCCGCATGAGAGGGGCTTTTCTTATAGCCATTTACGGAGCATCATGACCAGATCATGCTGCTCAAAGGGTTTGCAGAGGTGATCAACCATGCCTGCCTCCAGACTCTTGACTATGTCGTTTGGGAAGGCATTGGCAGAAAATGCGATGATAGGGGTCTTGTAATTCGCTTCCTGTAGCAATTTGGTGGCCTCCAGCCCACTCATGCCGGGCATCTGGATGTCCATGAACACCAGTTGGTAAGGCTCGGCCTGAGCCATGTCCACGGCGTCCTGCCCGTTGAAGGCTGTGTGAACGGTCGCACCCATATTTTCGAGTACCGTTTGCAGAATCATCACATTGATCTCGTTGTCGTCGACCACCAGTATACGCGTACCTGCGGGCACCATGTAGGAGGTGTCGTCCTGTATGTTATCGGAGGTCTGCTCTGTCTGGTGTACCTTTTTCAGTCGGATCGTAAACCAGAAGAGCGAGCCTCGTTCCTGGCCTGGCAGCGGACTGATCAACTGCAGGTCTCCCTTCAAAAGTTTCGCCAGTTTTTTGCTGATGGCCAGTCCCAAACCTGAGCCGCCAAACTTACGGGATGTCGATTGGTCTGACTGGGTGAATGACTCGAACACCATGGCCTGCTTGTCGGCAGGTATGCCGATGCCCGTGTCGGTGACGGAGCAGGTGAGCAATACTTCGTCGCCCTCCAGTTGATCGGCCCGGAAGTGCACATCTATCCGGCCCTCCTGGGTAAACTTTATGGCATTGCTGACCAAGTTGACAACCACCTGGTTGATTCGGGTAGGATCGCCGATTGTCCAGTCTGGTACTGACTCTTCGATGGTGGAAGAGAAGCTGATGCCTTTTGTTTCCGCCAAGTGTTTGTAAGGTTCCAGGCTGGAGGCAAGCGATTCCCTGACATTGAAAGGGATGGCCTCGAGGTAGATCTTGTTCTGCTCCACCTTGTGCAAATCCAGAATGTCATTGAGCAGCTTGGTAAGCGTAACCCCGGAAGTTTTGATCAGGCTGATGTACTGCTGCTGGGTTGGGTTTAGCTCCGTTTTCAGCAAAAGGTCCGTAAAACCCATGATGCCATTGAGCGGCGTCCGGATCTCGTGGCTCATGCTCGACAGGAAATCACTTTTAGCCTCATTGGCGACCTCTGCCTTGCGTTTAGCTTTTCGGAGGGCCTTCTCGGTTCTCTTGAGCTCCGATATATCCTTTGCGATGATCAGAATGCCATCCGCCTCTTCTCGATTGTTCTTAATATGCGAGAAGGAGCAAGAAACCGGTATGATTTGCTTCTGCTTGGTTTGTAAAAGCAATTCTTTGTTCAGGCACTTGCCCTGGCGTTTACACAGGTCGACTAGGTATAGCAACTCCGCCACACTCTCGTGGTGCAGGAGAGAGGAGAACGGAAGCCCCCTCAGTTCGCTTTCCTTAAACCCAAGCGCGTCTTCCAACGATTCGTTCACATTCCGGATGGTGAAGTCTGTGTTGAGAATCAGGAGCATGTCCACGACACCCTGGTAGATGCTCTGCATAAAATCCCGGGAGACAGTGGAACTTTTGAGCTCTTGTCCGAGCATATTGATGCCCGCGATAATGGCATCCAACTCATCGCCGGTTTCGGAGGCCTCTATGTGGTAATCGAAATTACCGTTGGCAACCTCCGCGATCAGGGTAATAATTTCTTCTATTCTCTCTTTTAATACTTTCACTTAGTATCATTTAGGTGCCGCTCAGGGGCGGCACCAGGTTTTACTCTTTTTCAACTGCAAAGGTAGCACCCATCATTTCCAGGGCAAAGTTGTCTTTGCTTTGGTAATAACCAACTTTCGGGTAAGGTGTTGCGCCTACTTTTTTCTTTTCGATGGTGGCAGAAATTCCGAAGTTTACTCGTTGGCATTTCAGGGCGTTTGCCCGTTTTATCACTTGGTATAGCGTCTGTCTGTACACGCCGTACTCCATCAGGTACTCGTAGTCCATCCCGATCAGCATAAAACTATAGACATTCGCCGCATTCTGATGGCAGAATGCAACAGCTACCGGTTTTCTGTTGATAGAGTACTCTTCCTTAATATAAAGTACGATAAATTCCCAGGTGTTGCTCTCATTGAGGAGTTGAAACAGCTTTTCAGGGAAAAGGAAGTTGTTGATTGCATAGTTGTTGTTCTTCACGTTACGGAACAGGGCCATGGCGTGCTGCAACTCCTCTTCCTCCAGGCGTTCTTTCACCACCACGTCGTAAAAGTGCTCATTGCGCTTGATTTTCTGCACAAAGTTCTCTCTTCCTTTTTTAGATAGCGTCTTCCTGAATTCCTCCTCCGTGCTCCAATTCAGGTTCTCCACGACACAAGACTCCGGCAGATCCAGCTTTACGAAGTCCTGCTCCACCATAAATTCATCGAGTTCCGGGTCGTTGCCGTCGAGGTCGCGCAGCAGAATGCTGCCGGCGTTCTCCGTTTCCTGCTCTTTGTTCAGTTCGGCCAGCAGCGTTTTCAGCGCCTCTTTCCAGTGAGGACTTTCACGGTCCAGGTATAGGTGGTTGCCCTCCGTGAACAAACTGCCCAGCACAATACCCGTTGAGGTAAGGTAATAGGGATTGGTTTCCCGCTCACGCTCCAGTGCTCTGGAGATGGATGCCTGCGAGAACATATCCTCTTTCAGCAAGGCTACGGCCGCAAAGGTCATCAGCACCACTTTTCCCTGCGGATCCTCCACGGTATAGTAGCGGAAGGCCCAGTTGTTCTCTTTCTCCTGGTTGTCCTTGAAAGACTCTTCCAAAAACCGGATACCTTCCCAGTCGAACATCCCCCGGTGCCCCAGGTGCTTGTTCCACAGCGAAGCGTCAATAGCCTCTATAGAGGTATAGCGTTGAAGCACAATACTTGTGTTATCGTCCTGTGCATAAGTGATTGCAGGCCGTTTATCAGAGAGAGCGACAGGTGCCATTTTAAAGGCTTTGCGAATGTTCTCCAGCGTCTGGTTTGTTTCGGCCAGTGCCTTGTGGAAATGCAGTTGCAGTTTGCTCACCAGTTCCTCTATGTCTTCATAGGCATTGGTCAGCGAGATGGTGATGCGCACCCCGATGTTCTTAGCCGGTACCGCCGGGAAAGTGGCCAGGTTGACGTATATACCGTCCTGCAACAGGGCCTGTACGAGATGGTTGCCCATGTCCATGGTGCCAGTGCCGATGTAGAAGATCGGACTCTCGCATTCATGCACCAAAGGCAAGTCGGTTTGCTTAAGCAAGGTGTTGAAGTAGGCGATCTTACGCTGCAACTCTTCCTGGTAACCAACGATTTCGTCGCTCAGGTGGATCTTGGCCGAAGCAATGGCGGCACCCAGCGTGGCGGGCTCTATTTGCACCGAGAAGGTGAGCGGGCCACCGAAGTTGTTCACTTTGTTGTACCACTCTTCGTTCGGGAAAAGCGACAGGCCCCCGCAGGCACCAAAGGCTTTGCCCAAATTGGCTGTCAGGATCATTTTGCGGTAGAGGCCATCAGGCATTTGGCTCATGGCATAGCCAGTTCCATTCTTTCCGGCCCAACTCATACCGTGCGCGTCGTCCACGTACAGGTATAGCTGCTCGTATTTTTCGGCCAGGGCAATCATTTCCTTGATCGGGGCAAAGTCGCCGTACATAGAGTACACACTGTCCGCCATATACCAGATTCGCTCAAACTTACCCCGCTGCTTTTTAATGCGGTCTTCGAGCATCTCCAGGTTGTTGTGGCGCACCATCTCCACGGTTACCCCCTGGCTCAAAAGTTTTTTAACAGCCTCTTGCACACTGGCGTGCACCTGGTGGTCCAGTATAACGAGGTCAGACTGGCGGATGATGCTAGGTATAGTGGTGAGGTGAGAAAGTGTACAATTCTTAGAAATAACTGCCGGGGCGTGGTACAGCTGCTGCACCAGGCTCTCCAACTCGCTGTACAGCGGGTTCGAGATGTAAGTGCGTGACATCGGAAATTGCGTTCCGAAACGCTCAATTGCGTCAATTGCTCCACGCTTTACGGCCGGATGATGCTCCAGACCCAGGTAACCGCAGGTGCCAAAGTGCAGGACTTTACGGCCATTTAACGTAAGGTGTTGCCCACTAAGGGATTGATCCTCTGCGTGAAGGTGAATAATTCCTTTCTTTTTAGAAACAGAAAGTACGGAGTCTACCGTATCTAAGATGTTATTATGTCTTATCTTTGCCATGTTGCGCGCCTATAGTTACATTGCTAAGCAGGCTCAACAAGCAAACTAAAGATCCAATTCAAAATTGAATGGCAAATTTCGGAAAAGATTATGAAGAAAATTCAAAAAAGACGACTTATTTAGAGTTGTCTTTAGCGGATGGAGTATTGTACTGTATTTATGATGAAATTGAGGAAATGGATCTAAACATCGCCGAGATTTGCGTTAAGGATCGACTGGCGTATATCGGTGAATATTCCTATCCGAGTCTGTTCGATATCACCAAGATAAGACAGTCGACCAAGCGGGCACGCGACTACATGGCCAACGAGGGCAATGCCGGTGTAACAGCCAGCGCCATTCTGGTGAGTTCGCCCATGATAAAGATGGCGGCTAACTTTTACATCAAAGTAAACAAGCCCAAAAACCCCACGCGCATGTTCACCAATAGGGAAGAGGCGGTAGAGTGGCTTCAGCAGTTCAAGCAAAAGACAATTGAATAATTTGTTGCTATACCTCATAAAACGAAAAGCCTCTCCAAACTGGAGAGGCTTTTTGCATAGGTTAGGTAGTAGTGATATTATTTACATGCCGTTGCCGTCGCCCTGCTTGGCGTCGTCGTTGCGGATAGAGCGTTTGCGCTTCGGAGGACGCTGCTGGTCCATCTTGCCGAAGGTATAGTTGAAGCTCACACGCACGCCACGGTTATAGTTGTTGATGCGGATACGCTGCTCGTAAGGCACCGGGTTGATGGCGGTGGCCTCACTCACCAGCACGTCGTTGTTCATGCGCATACTGGCCCGGAACGGGTTGTCAAGCGCCAGGCTGATGCCGCCCTTCTTGTCAAACAGCTCTTTTTTGAGGGCAAGGCTGTGGAAAGAGAAAGAGTTGAACTTGCCCAGCAGCTGCACGCGGCGGGAATTGAAACCACCGTTGAACTGGGCGCTGATTCCTTTGCCAAAGGTATAGGAAGAGTTCGCATTGATGTTGTACATCCAGCCGCTGTTGCTGGTATACTGGCTCGCAAGGTCTACAAAGTATACGTTAGAGCTACCGCCAATCGTCCAGTTGTTGGTAGGCTTGGTGTTGCCGAACAAGCTGATGCCATAGGTTTTGTTCTGGGCAATGTTACGGAATGAAAGCGTCGTGGTGTTTGTCGCCTTATCCACGTCCACTACCGTTTCGATGGCGTTGTCGGTCTGGCGCATGTACAGGTTGGCGCTTAGCGAGGTAGTCTTGAAGAAGGTGCTATACCCGGCCTCGTAGAGGTCTGTCAGTTCTGGCTCCAGATTCGGCGAGCCTTGAATCACGGTGTTGGAAGTCTGCTCCTGGCGGAAAGGGTTCAGGTAGAACAGCGACGGGCGCTGTATACGCTGTGTGAAATTGGCCTTGAAGGTATGCTTCTGCTTGAGCGTATAAGAGAGCGCCACGCTAGGGATCAGGTTGTCGTAATCATCCGAGATGGGCTGTGTCATGCCTCTGGAGTTGAAATCGCCTTTGATATCGGTATATTCATAACGGGTACCCAGCTTCACGTTCAGCAATTTTTTGAATCTAAATCCGTAGGTCAGGTAGGCTGCCATTACATCCTGCTCGTAAAGGAAGGACTCTTCTCTATTCGTATTGCCATTTGCCGTCGTCACATCGTACAGACCATCGCTGGTCACATCCCTGAAAATAGACTTGGCACCGACTTCGAGCATGGTTTTGTTTTCGAACGGATGCACATAGTCTACCTGGAAGGTCAGCTCATCGTTGCCGCCGTCGTTGGTATTGCGCTGCAGGTAATAAGGGGCCTCACCGGCATTATACCTGTCCTGGAAGTTTCGCGTCTTCGTGTCGGTTGTGCTGAGCTGCGAAAGGATGGCAAGCTCCTGCTGCGGCTTTTTGAAGTAGTGCGTGAAGTCCAGATTGTAGTCTATCCCCTGGCGGTTGTTGCGGTTGCGGATGTCGTTGAAGAAATTGTTGGTGATCTCGCCGTTCTTCGTGTCTGTGCTCTCCTGATCGTTCTCCATCCGGAAGTTACCGCCATTCAGCCGCACCCCACCGCTCAGGCTGTTCTTTGGAGTGATATCATACTCAAAACCCAGCTGCCCGTTCATAAACATGCCATTAATCTCCGTATCGCCGGACTGGAAAGACTGGCTTTGCGTGGAAGGTATGATGATCGTGTTGGTCATGTCGCCGTGGTTGTAGAACATGTTGCTGCCGAAGTTGCCGTTGATGCCCAGTTTGCCGCGGCGCAAGTTGAGGCTACCGTTGGCGTTGCTGCCCCGTGTACCGGCTGCCAGCGCCATAGAGCCCGTTACGCCCTGCAGGCCACCGTCTCTTTTGGTGATGATGTTGATGATGCCCGCTGTACCCTCTGCGTCGTACTTAGCCGATGGGCTGGTGATCACCTCTACCGATTTGATCTGGTCTGCCGGAATCTGCTTCAGGGCGTCGGCCACGTTACCGGCCATGATGGCTGATGGTTTGTTGTTGATGAGCACCCGTACATTGGAACTGCCGCGCAGCTGCACATTGCCGTCGGTGTCCACGGAGAGAGACGGTACCTTCTGCAGTACGTCGGCGGCATTGCCACCGGAATTGGTGATGTCCTTGTCGGCATTGTACACGGTGCGGTCGATCTTTTCCTCAACCAGCGGCTTCTCGCCTGTGATTACAACCTCACTTAGTTTCTTTGCGTCCGAGGCAATCGATACGGTGCCCACGTTTACGCTGGCATTATCGGAGCTAACGGTCACGTCTTCCACCAGTTTTTGCTGATAACCCAGAAAGCTCACCTGCAGTTTGTACTTGCCCTGAGCGACCCGGTTGATGGTAAAACGGCCCTTGTCGTCGGCCATAGCGCCGTCTATGGGCTTGCCGGTGGCCGGGTGGATGAGTGCGATGGTGGCAAACTCGACCGGCTGTTTGGTGTCGGCGTCCTGCACAATGCCCGTGATGGTGGCATTGCCGCGCGGAACCACGGCACCTGCGCCGCCCTGCTGTTGCTGGGAGGCTCCCTGCGGAGCTGCTTGCTGTGTCTGCGCCAATGCTGGTACAGTGCTCAGTCCCAACAGGACAAGGAGCAGATGCTTTTTCATAGTTTTGTCAATGTGGCGTAAAGGTGTATTTTCCATATCCTCTGTCTTCTTCTTTTCTGTTTCATACAAAATAAAGCGGCTTTTTTGAACCAGAAAAACAGAATATACCAATGCACTGCATTTCTATATGAAAAGGCCTAAATACCCTATCAGGCATTCGTCGGTAAAAAAGGGAGGTTGGTGGGCCAGGTAGGCGGAACCGGGGTCGCCAGACAAAAAAGGCCCTTCCAGCTTAGCTGGAAGGGCCTCTATAATGAATTTAACTGCCCGAGTTATACCAGTTCGAATGAATGCGTGATGGTTGCGGTTTTATAAAGAATGGCCGCCACTGAGCAGTATTTCTCCAGCGACAGCACAATGGCCTTGCGCACCTTCTCTTCGTCGAGTGCGCCGCCCAGCACAAAGTGAATGTGGATGTTGCTGAACAGGTTGAACTCCTCTACTTTCTGGCGCTCCGCCTTGATGTTAATGTCGAAGCTTTCGATCGGCTGTCGCTGTTTCTTCAGGATTGAAATGATGTCGATGGCGCTGCAGCCACCCAGCCCCATGAGCATGAGCTCCATCGGGCGCGCGCCTTCGTTATGGCCACCAATCTCAGGGTTGGCGTCGATGTTTATGGCTACATTAGCAGCGCCCCGGGCCTGGAAGTGGTAGTCCTGGTCAACGCGGGTGAGGTTTATTTCCATGTGGTTGGTCTCTTTAATTGAGCTACGAAATTAAGGAATTATCCCCTTCCTGCCAACATCGGCTAAGCTGCCAGTTCGGTCACGTACTTCACGAGGGTACGTTTGGCAATAGGCAGCAGCGCACTGTCGAGCGGGCAGGGCACCCGGGACACGACCACAAACGTAGCGGGGTTGGGCAGCTCCTGGTGTTGCTTCACCAGCTGTACCTTCAGGTGCTCGTGCGTTTGGGTAAGGCCGCGCCTCACTGTGTGCAGCAGTTGCGTGTTGATGCCCCGATATTTCTCGTAAGTGTTCTCAAACACGCTGATACGGTACACATATACCTGCGTTTCCTTGCCGGGGAAGGCGTCCAGAAAAAGATAACCTTCGTCGAAGTACATCGGCGTGATTCCTACCGGGTTGATTTCAATATGGCGCTCAATAAAGTCGTAAAGCGTTTTGCCTTCCTGCAGGGCATTGGTAAAGAGGGGAGAGGCAAACTGGATCACGTCCTCAATCTGCTGCATGGTTTCGTCATCGGCCACGATCTTTTCGTACACGAGCTCCAGTTTCTCAAAATCGGCGCGGGTGATGCGTTGCGGAAAGGCTTCGTATACCAGTTTTTTGCGCTCCTTCACCTGCTTCAGGTTGTTGTAGTGCATAATAAGATCAGAGAAAACCGGGTAGAGGCGTTGCTGTCCAAACTCTGCCTTGGCGGTTTTGAGGTACGCCAGCAGCAGGTATTTTTTGTATTCAAAATCTATCAATCCTTCTGTCAACCAGTTGATGGGAAGTTTCTGCATAACGGTCATATTTTGGTTGAATACCTAAAAAACGAATCAGGGGCCCGTGATGTTGCCGGTCAAAATTTACCTGCCCCTGCGGGTCAACTTAAAAACGGAGCCCTCGTTTAAATTCAGAACTTACGAGCGGAGGCTTCCCGTTTCCGCTCTCAACCCTTAACCTAAAACGACGATGAATTATACAGAAAACTATGAAGGCATCAAGATTGATGTGCAGGCAGTGGACATCTCTATATCGGAGGATATCCAGCTGAATATTCGCAACGCGATCAACAAATTTAAGCGCCACGCAAAAAAAATCGACTCCGTAGACGTGTATTTCAAAGAGGAGGCAACTCATGCCACCGACTCCAAAAAAGTAAGCATGCGGGTAGGTATACCGGGCAACGACGCCTTTGCCGAAGACTCTGGCAACAACTGGTATGAGTTGCTCAAGAATGTGGAGGAGAAAGTGAAACGACAGCTGGAGAAACGCTAACCTCCGGTATAGCAAACAATCAGCGGACCCGGTGCATTCTGGGATGACCCCGGCATGCAGCGGGTTTGTTATTGTTGCTATACCTGTTCGGGGTTGCTGTTTTGTGCGGCGCCTTTCGTATTTTAGGCGAACAATAAGTTTAGTATATGACTGATACATACTACAAAGACAGGGTGGTGTTGATTACCGGCGGAGCGCAAGGTATAGGTCTGGGCATGGCACAGGCTTTTGCCACCGAAGGCGCTCAGGTCGTCATCACCGATGCCGATGAAGAGGCCGGAAAAGACGCCCTGAAGAGACTGCAGGAGAATAAGCTGACAGCAGCGTTTATACCTTGCGACATCAGCTCAGAGCAAGAAGTAGTGGCGCTGATGAAAGCAGTGGGGGAGAAATACGGAAAACTGGATGTGCTCATCAACAATGCAGGTATAGCCGACCCCTTCACCGGTGATCTGCAGGAAATGCGCATGTCAGAGTTTGACAGGGTGCTAGCCGTGAACCTGCGTGGCCCCATGCTTTGCACCAAATATGGCTTCCCGTTGCTGCAGAAGGCAGAGCACCCGGCTATACTGAACCTATCGAGCACGCGCGCCTTTATGTCGGAGCCCAATACCTTTGCCTACTCCGCTTCCAAAGGAGGTATAGAGGCCCTAACGCATTCCCTGGCCGTTAGCCTGACTGAGGACCGGATTCGGGTGAATGCCATCGCGCCGGGCTGGATCGAGACGGGGCCCTGGCAAAAGGAGAGCCAGCGCTACGAGCCCCGCCATACCAAAGAGGACAAAGCCCAGCATCCGGTTGGGCGGGTAGGTATACCTGCCGATGTTGCGGAGGCGGCCTTGTTTCTTTGCTCCGACAGGGCAGGCTTTATCACGGGGCAGCATCTGGTCGTTGACGGAGGCATGACGGTGAAGATGATCTATACCTGATCGAAGATTAAGCTAACCATTACGGGCCTGTAGAAGTACACTATAGGCGAACAACTGATGCCTATGCTGAATAGTCCTTACAATCCGGTTTTGCTTTATGTGACAGACCCCATGTGTGCCTGGTGCTATGGCTTTACGCAGGTGATTCGCAGGCTGCGGGCACTCTGGCACGGGCGGCTTTCAGTCGAGGTGATTGCCGGGGGGCTTCACCCTTACGCCACAGAGCCCATTGCACGGGAGTACAAGGAACGCCTGGCGGTAAGCTGGCACCGGGTGCAGGAGCGCACGAGTCTCCCTTTCAACTATAGTCTTTTCCTTAACGAGAGCTATGTGTATAATACAGAACCTGCTTGCCGTGCCCTGCATGTGGTGAGGCGACTAAGACCCGCGCTGACACTCGAAGTGCTGCGTGCGCTCCATTCTGCTTTCTATGCCGATGGTCTTAACCTGGCCGATCCGGCGGTGTTGGCCAGTGTGATCCGGCCATTTGGAATCAACGAAAGCCTGTTCTATACCTTGTTTGAGGCCGATGAAATAATAGAAGAAACAGAAAAGGAGTTTGAGTTCGTTGAGATGCTAGGTGTAACGGACCTGCCCAGCGTCTACATCGAGGGCGGCATGGGCCCCGAGCTGCTCGTCAGGGGATTTTGCCAGCTGGACGAACTTGAGGAGCGGCTGCTCCAGCATTTGGAGATGGTGTAACATCCTTTTCATTATCCACTTGTCCCCGGTTTAAGAATAAGGGAATATTTGCTCTAATATTAAAAGATATGTATATTTAGCTGTTAATTAACAGCTCCGGCCCCAGGCCAACACATACCTTTGTATGAGAAGCAAGATAACTACTAACCAAGTCGACGAGTACATCGATAAACTTTCTCCTGAGAGACAGGAAATGGCACAGGCTGTGCGTCGCATCATAAACCAAACGGCGGCTCACCTGGAAGAATGCGTGCGTTGGGAAAACCCGTGTTATTTTTTTTACGGCCCGGTATGCTACTTCGCTTCCTCGCGCAGCGGGATGCATTTCGGCTTTTTCCGTGGCAAGGAGCTTGCCGATCCGGCTAAACGCCTTGTGAGCCGCAATGGCCAGCTACCCCACATCAAACTTCGCACCCTCGAAGACATTGACGACGCTTACTTCAGTGAACTGGTAAGGGAAGCCGTGCAGCTAAACCAGAACTAAACGACAGAAGGGGTGCAGCTTTGCTGGCTGCATTCCTGACCCGGCATCTCCAGCTCTACCGTCACATGTTCGATGTGCGCATCCTGCATGGCGGCACGTATGCGCTGTTTTACCTCATTTGCCTCCAGCAGGTTCAAATTCTGCGTCACCACCGCATGCATGGTAAGCACATGGCTGATGCCGTCCAGCGTCCAGAGATGCAGATCGTGGACCGATTGTACATCCGGAACTTGCTCCAGGCGTTGGCGTACCTGCCCGATGCTGATATTGGAAGGTATACCTTGCAGTAGGATCTGCAGGCCTTTGCGGAGGTTGCGCACCACGTTGTATAGGATAAAGCAGGTGATGAGCACTGAAAGGAGCGGGTCGATGATAGGCCAGTCGAAGAAGTAAAGGAGTATACCACCCACCAATACCGCAGCCCAGCCCAGGACATCCTCGAGCAAGTGGAACATGGCGACCCGCTCGTTAAGCGAACTGCCTTTTTTTAGCCGCAAAGCCGCTATGCCGTTCACGGTCACACCGAGCAGGGCAAAGCCGATCATGCCCGGCGCATGCACTGGCTCCGGGTCAAAAAGCCTGGGTATAGCTACCCAAAGGACTATACCTGAACCAAGCAGCAGCACTACCGAGTTGATAACGGCCCCCAACAGCGAAAAGCGCTTGTATCCGTAAGAGAAGTGCTGGTCACTGCCTTTTTGAGACAGCCGCTGGAAATACCAGGCTAAACCCAGCGACAGGGAGTCACCCAAGTCATGCAAGGCATCCGAAAGGATGGCAATGCTGTTGATCCAAAGGCCTCCGAATATCTCGATAACAGTGAACCCCAGGTTCAGAAAAAAGGCTACCTTAATATTTTCCGTGGCATGATGATGATGGCCGTGGCCTTCTGCATGGTTATGATCGTGTTCCATACCTTGCTAAACGAACTCCGAACTAATTGGATACTTCATTAGCATCAACCCAGGTACGGGCAAGTATTGCATAACAAATTGTAAATTGCAGCCACAGACGTGCATCCATCGCAACCTCTAACCAAATTAATGCCCATGAAAATTTTGCTGGTAGAAGACGAACCCAAGGTAGCCTCCTTTATCAAAAAAGGGCTGGAAGAGCAGACATATGAAGTGGAGCAGGCCTATGATGGCAATTTTGGACTTAAGCTGGCGCTCCAGAATGAGTATGACCTGATCATTCTGGATATCATTCTGCCCAACATGAACGGCCTGGAGGTATGCCGCGAGATCCGCAAAAAGAAGCCCTCTGTCTCAGTGCTGATGCTAACCGCCCTGGGCTCAACCGATGACAAGATCACTGGGTTGGATGCCGGTGCGGACGATTACCTGACCAAGCCTTTTGAGTTCAAAGAGTTGCTGGCACGCATCCGGGCCCTTTCCAGAAGGGCAGGAGAAGGCAGCGGGGGTGAGAAGCTAACCATCGGTGATCTGGAAATGGACCTGGGGAGTAAGGCAGTATCGAGGGATGGCAAACAAATAAACCTGACTGCCCGCGAGTTTGCATTGCTTCATTACCTGCTGCGGAACAGAGGCAGGGTCGTGTCGCGTGTCGATATCACCGAAAATGTATGGGAGACGTCCTTTGACACGGGCAGCAACGTGATTGATGTGTACATCAACTTTCTGCGCAAAAAGATTGACAGAGGCTTTCCGAACAAACTGATCCATACCCTGGTAGGGATGGGCTACGTGCTGAAGGAGGGGGATGCATGAAAATCAGAAACAAACTCACGCTGCAGTTCGCCGGTATTTTTGCCCTCATCCTGGTGCTGTTCTCCTTGGTGGTCTATTATTTTACATCGCTATATCGGCAGGATGATTTTTATAAGCGCATTGAGGGCCGGGCAAACGATACGGCAGCGCATGTGTTGGAGGCTGATGAGCTAAGTGAGCAGGCCCGCCGCAACAACCAGATCCGGTACTATCGGGTGCTGCCAAACGAGATTGTGCGGATATACAAAACAGACGGCAGCCTTTACTTTACAGATGGGGAAGGGCGGCTGGATATAGGGCAGGATGTGCTGGACCGGGTTAAGGAGCAGAAAATCGTACAGTATGAGCAGAATGAACGGCAGGTAGTGGGTATGCTGTATGAAGACAATGAAGGAGACTTTGTTGTGCTTTCCTCGTCGGTGGACGCTTATAGCCTGCGCAAGCTGCAGCATCTCAAAGTTATTCTGATCGTTGGTTTTCTAGGGTCTATGGTGGTTGTGCTGCTGGCTGGCTGGGCCTTTGCAAAGGAGGCGCTTCGGCCTATTACGCGGGTGGTAGAAGAAGTAGAGAAGATCAGCGCATCAGACCTGCACCTGCGCCTCAGCAACGCCGAGGGGAAAGACGAGCTGTCATACCTGGCCCAGACCTTTAACAACATGCTGGATCGGCTTGAGCTCTCTTTTGAGATGCAGAGTACTTTCGTGTCCAATGCCTCGCACGAGTTGCGCACGCCCCTCACCGCCATGATCGGGGAGTTGGAAGTGGCGCTGATGAAACCAAGGGAAGCAGACGAATACCGCCGTGTGCTTGACTCTATCCTGGAGGATGCCAGGCTGTTAGCTGAACTCTCGAACGGATTGCTGCAGATAGCACAGGCCAGCCTGGACACATCCAAAATAAAGCTGGCGCACCTGCGCTTCGATGAGCTGCTGTGGCTGGCACACGAGCAGGCGCTCAAAAGGCAGCCGGGGGCACTCTATAATATCGACTTCGACAGGCTGCCCGATGATGAGGACCGCCTGATTGTGAAAGGAAACGAGGCGTTGCTCCTCATTGCGATCGTAAACGTGTTGGAGAATGCCGCCAAATTCTCGCCGAGAGGGGAGTATATTATTGTGCGTCTCTCCGCCGATGAACGGGAGGTGATGTTGCAGGTAGCAGACAAAGGCGTAGGTATAGCACCCCATGATCTTAAACATGTTTTTGTGCCATTTTTCAGGGCTAATAACGTGCGTAACATTACCGGTCATGGCATAGGGCTGCCATTGGCTGAGAGTATCATAAAGCTTCACAAAGGGTCGATCTCCATTAACTCCAAAGTTAACGAAGGTACCGTTGTGACCATCCACCTACCCCAGGCTTATGGCCTTATTTCAGCTAAAAACACATTTTAATGCGAATTTAATGTGGTTTTAATATGGGCTTAATTCCCCACCCTTACCTTTGAAAACATTAGGTGAGTAATCTGACTTATGTCCCGGCTGTTGGTCCGTAACTGGCGAAGGGATGTGAGTTGGAGCCTTTTGTTATGATATAATAGATACATGAAAAATACTGACTTTAAACCTAACTACCTCGCCAGCCTAGGCAAAGACATGCCTGCTGGCCTTGTAGTATTTCTTGTTGCATTGCCGCTTTGCCTGGGGATCTCGCTTGCGTCTGGTGCGCCGCTGTTTGCCGGAATTGTAACTGGTGTCGTGGGTGGCATCGTGGTGTCCTGGTTGAGTGGCTCCCATCTCAGTGTGAGTGGCCCTGCGGCCGGCCTGACTGTCATCGTGCTCAATGGTATTGAGACGCTGCAGACTTATGAAGCTTTTTTGCTGGCGGTGGTGCTGGCGGGAGTATTGCAGGTTGCGCTAGGTTTCCTGAAAGCCGGTGTCATTGGCCTGTATTTCCCCTCTTCGGTTATTAAAGGTATGCTAGCGGCCATTGGCCTTATCCTGATTCTGAAGCAGATTCCGCATTTCATGGGAGCTGATGATGACTTCTTTGGTGAGATGAATTTCTTTCAGTTGGATGGCCGCAATACTTTCACCGAGATATCCCATGCCTTTGGTGTCATAGAGGTGGGAGCCCTGATCATTGGCCTTCTCTCGTTGGCGATCCTGATTCTTTGGGACATGCCGTTTATGAAGCGCATCAAACTCTTCAAGCTTATACCTGGTGCCCTTATCGTCGTGGTCGGCTCTGTGGGTATCAATTATCTGTTTATCAATTTTTTCCCTGAGCTGGCCATAGCAGGTACGCACCTGGTCAACCTGCCAGAGATTACCAGCGCGGCGGCTTTAGGCAATGAGCTTCGTTTTCCCGATTTCGGGCAGTTTACCAATCCTTCCCTGTATGTAGTGGCCTTTACAATCGCGATTATCGCCAGTCTGGAGACCTTGCTGAGTGTGGAGGCGGTTGATAAGCTGGATCCCCACAAACGCCGTACGCCAAACAACCGGGAGTTGAAAGCGCAAGGTGTTGGTAACATCATCGCTGGTCTGCTGGGTGGTATCCCGATGACTGCTGTGATTGTGAGGAGTTCCGCTAACATTGCCGCCGGCGGAAAAACCAGAATGTCAGCCTTTATACATGGTGTTTTCCTGCTGTTGGCCGTATTGTTTCTGGCAGGTTTTCTGAATCAGATACCGCTATCGGCGTTGGCTGCTGTGTTGCTGGTGATTGGTTATAAGCTTACCAAGCCTACACTTTTCAAAGGGCAGTTTAAGTTGGGTCATGAGCAGTTTATACCTTTTGTTGTAACGGTACTTGCCATTCTTTTCACCGACCTGCTTGTAGGTATCCTGATTGGTTTAGCGGTGGGTGTGTTCTTTATCCTGAAGGCAAACTATAAGTCACCTTACTTCTTCCACAAAGAGCAGCAGCGTGACAAAGACCTGATCCGGATCAAACTGAGTGAGCACGTGTCTTTCCTCAACAAGGCCAGCATAGTGCTGACGCTGGAACACATGCCTGCCAACAGCCATGTGATTATTGATGGTGAGAATTCAGAATACATTGATTACGACGTATTGGAGGCGATACAGGCGTTTAAGGACACAGCCCATGAACGCGGAATATTTGTAGAGGTGCTCAATGTGAAAGAAGTGCCTGTGCTGGATATGCACTAATCTTCCAGGGAATGATTCTGCAAACTGGCAACGCAATGTGAAGAGTATAATTCACCTGCTTAAAAAGGGGTTAAGCGCAACTACAGCCGGTTGCAGAAAGCATAAAATTAGATAACTACTACCTATTTCCCTATTTAAAAACCATTGGATAAAACCCCGCTTTTGCGGGGTTTTGTTTTACTGTATCTTTAGTCTGATATCATGCAGACCAAGGTATAGCATATTTTTTAAGGCGTTGAACAAACCACAAAAAAAGATCTTCTGAAGTAGAAGAGCTTTTTTTGTGGTTCTATCGGCTGTAGCCCAGGTTATAGCTAAGCAATAGGCTAAAACCTGCGTTTCGACGCTCCTGTTTTACGAAGGGGCCTTCATCATCAATTTTTTTCAGACCACCTGTATACCTGATTTCCAGGCCAAGACCGTTGCCCGCGCGGTAGCCAATTGAGCCTACATACCCAAAGTCTATGGTATAAGGATTGTCGCTCACGTCTGTTTTGGTAGTCACCACTTTGTCGCCATTGTTGGAGTGCGCTTCCAGTTCATATTTGGCGCTGGAAATAAAGGAAACCTGAGGGCCAAGGTCCACAAACAGGCCACTGGCTGACATATGCAGCAACACGGGCACATCAATGTAGTTCAGCTTGAACACTTCTGCAGTCTGCAAGGTGCCTCCAACGGTGGTTTCACGACGAGCGCCCTTAGAGGTATAGAGCGCCTCCACCTGGATACCCATCAGGCTACTGAAATGCTTTTGCAGGTATAGGCCTCCCGTATACCCAACTCTATACTTGTAGTCATCGGTATCGGCACCCGAAAACGTTGTATAAGTAGGGCCACCCTTGAAACCCAGGTGTTGGGCGAAGCCTGTGCCAGTCACAAGGGCCAGGCAAAACATTACGAGTAAAGTTCTTTTCATAGAAAGTATCACTTATATTTTGATTTACACGCCGTGAAGTTAGCCGAAAGTGCAGCATAGAGCAATGGAGGATATATATAAGTTGTACTATTTTTCCCATAAGAAAAGCCCGGCTACAACTGTAACCGGGCTTTTCTGTGTATGTTGTCGATAAATCGATCAGGGTGTCAGCTCAAAAACTAACATTTGCCTGGCCGCTTACCATTCGTAATCTCTGCGTGAAGAGGAACCGTAGGAGTAAGGCGGTCCACTATAGGTATTGCCATAGCTGGTGTGACTTCTGTACCGGCTGTTATAGTCGCTGTCGTGCTCTCTGTCGCGCATTTCGTCTCTTCTTCTTCTGCGCTCTGCTTCTTCGTCGCCAAACCAAGATCTTACCTCATCGCCTGCACGGTCAAAGAATCCACGGTCATCATCTCTGTCTCTGTTTCGGTCCCAATCGTTTGAATAGCGGTTGCTGCTGCTGTAACCGGTAGAGCCGTATCCGCTTCCACTTCCGCTGCCGTAGTTTGATCCATAGCTGCCTGAGCCATAGTTAGAACCCGAGCCATAGTTGGAACCTGATCCGTAGTTAGAAGAGCCATAGTTGGAAGATGATCCGTAGCTGCCGCTACCAGTGCTTCCGTATCCAGAAGTGCCGGTATAGCCACGGTTAGAACGGTAACTATCGCTGCTGCGGTCTCTCATCTCATCTCTTCTTCTTCTGCGCTCGGCATCGTCATCACCAAACCAGGATTTTACCTCATCGGAGCCACGGTCCCATGCGTCGCGGTCACCATAGCGATCTGATGAATCCCAGTCGCTGCTGCCATAGCGGCGGTTAGAGTTGGAGCCATAGTTGGATCCGTAATCGGAGCTGCCGGAATTAGATCCGTAATTGGAGCTTCCGGTAGAACGGCCATAGGAAGAGGTGCCTCCATAGCCTGATGAAGCATGTGTATCGCGGCCACTGCCGAAACCACCCATTCTACCGGAGTCGCTTCTGCCGGATGACTCGCTTCCATATGAATTTCTTATGCGGCTGCTAGGGTCATACTCGCCGGAGTAATAATTCCTGGCAGACCCCCTGCTTTCTGATTTGTAATTGTCATTGTATGGGTTACTACCCAGATTCTCATAGCTTCTCATAGCTTTTTTTGTTTTTAGGTTTTAAAAAAGATCAACTTATGTCATATCCTTCAAAAAGGGCGCGACGGTTATTTTTTACGACGATATGGGCTATAAGTTATTTAGGATGCCATGCATGTTATGTTAGCGACAAAGGAGAGTTCAAATCATTTCGTCGGAGTATATAATTTCAGTGAAATAATAGCATAGGATTATCCTATATAAATTAGTTGCAGTTTAGATTTAATTGTACTTAAATAATACGATAAATGATTTAATGGTGTGCTATGTTGTGGTGTAAACTATTTATAATCAGGTATGGATGAATGTTTTGTTGTGGGAGAGGTTTAGGTATAGGAGGTTGCGAAATTGTATATTTTTTGGGTTTAAGTTTTTGTGAATTGCTTTGAATTTGTAAATTGCTACTCGCTTAAGGATTTAGGGCGGCGAAATTGTGAATCAGGTATAACAACGGACCAACGCTGGTCCAAGTCACTTATCAAAACCTAATCAATGCTATACATATGAAATTGAAAACATGGCTGGCTTCCCTGGCTGCTATCTCGTTTATGACAGCGTGTGAGGATTTGTTTGAGGATGGAAGCTTGCAGCCTGACGGTTCTAAACCAAACCTGACGGTGAAAAACCCTACAGCAAACCAAACCCTTGCAACCTCCAAAGAGCTACGCATCAAGCTGACGGCCACAGACAAGGACAAAATAAAGGCGCTGGAAGTGCGTGTGCATGAATTGGGCGGGAACGCTGAATTGGTAAACTTTACGACCTTTCCAGACAAGAAAATTCTGGAAGTAGACACGTTGTTAACTGTTCCAGGATTGCGTACCGGCGAGTATATGCTCACTATAAGCGCAACGGATTTTCGCACAAACGTTGCTTCTAAAGAAGTGGGTTTTAAAGTAAAATCAGAGAACTAAAGCAAAGGCAGTGCTAGTGTTGATTAGCACCTCCTTTGTTCTAATCGAACTGATAAACGACCTGCCAGCTATCGTTGATGGTAAGGGCTGCCTCAAAAGTGTTGCCTGTTTTGGCTGAGGTAAACCCTTTGATTTTGCCGGTCTTGCGTTTGGTCAGCAACGTGCCGATTTGCTTTTCGGTCAGCTGTTTGCCGCCCATCTCGAAAGGCACCACAAACTGGCAGCCATCCCGGAAGCGACTGCAGCCATAGGCTGATTTGCCTTTGAGCATGCTGCCCTGCTGGCACTTCGGGCATTTGGCAAAGGGATCTGTTCCAGGTGTTTTCTCTGCTTTCTCCACCCGCTCTAACACCAGTTGTTTGTTGTTGTCAAGCTTTAGGATGGCATCAAATCCATTGCCCTGTTCGTCCTGAAAACCTTTGATGGTTGGGGTTTTCCCTTTGGCTAATAGCGCCGTAATCTGCTTGTCTGTGATAGACTTTCCTTGTTGCTCGATAGGTATAAGAAAGCGACAACCCTCCTTAAACCGGATGCATCCATAGGCTTTTGAGCCTTTCAGGATGTGGCCTTCGCCGCAGGCAGGGCAGGAGCCCAGCCCTTTGCCCGGCACAACATTGGTTTTAGCTTTGGGAGTTTTGGGGGCAGCCTTCGTTTTACTAGTGGCGGCAGGTGTTGGTTCTGGCGCAGCCTCCATAGTCACAGTGGCTTTGTCATACTTCACCTCCTGCACCAAACTGATTACAAAATCCTGTAGCTCCTGCAGGAAAGCCTCTGCTTTGAAAGAACCGCCCTCGATCTGTCGCAGTTTCCGTTCCCACTGGCCAGTCATCTCCGCCGACTTCAGGGTCTGGTTCCGTATGACACCGATCAGGTCGATGCCCATCTGGGTAGGCACGATCTTTTTCTTGTCCTTGCGGATGTATTGGCGCTTGTAAAGCGTCTCGATGATAGCGGCGCGGGTGGAAGGCCGTCCAATGCCGTTCTCCTTCAGCGCCTCTTTCAGTTCTTCGTCGTCCATTTGGCGTCCGGCCGTTTCCATGGCACGTAGCAGGGTCGCCTCGGTATATTCCTTTGGAGGGTTGGTCCATTTCTTGTCGAGCAGCGGCGCATGCGGTCCGTGCTCACCTTTGATAAAGTTAGGCAGTATACTGGCTGTTTCCTCTTCCTCTTTACCGTCTTTACCGGTGCTGCTGTCTGTTTTTAATTCCTCAGCGCCATACAGCACCCGCCAGCCCGGCTCCAGAATCTGCTTGCCGCGTACCCGGAAGGTATAGCCCGCCGACTCCGCCATGACGGTGGTGTTGCTCACGATACAGTCCGGGTAAAAAGCAGCCAGGAAGCGGCGTGTGATGATGTCGTACACATCCGCCTCACGACCATACAGGCTGGCTTGTGCGCCCGTTGGTATAATGGCGTGGTGATCGGTTACTTTGTTGTTATTGAAGACCTTTTTGCTCTTGCGGATCTTGCTTTGCAGCAAAGGCGCCACTTCCTGCTGATATCCGCTCAGGCCCTGGAGTATACCTGATATCTTTGGGTAAATGTCGTCTGGTAGAAACACGGTGTCCACGCGCGGGTAAGACACTACTTTTTTCTCATAAAGGCTCTGGATGGTCTTGAGGGTTTCGTCAGCCGACATGCTGAGCTTGTTATTACATTCGATCTGCAGCGAGGTCAGGTCAAATAGTTTGGGCGGACTCTCGGTTCCTTTCTTGGTTTCGATGTCGGTGATGGTGAGCTCATCCTGCTGGATTGCCTCCAGTATCTTCTGGCCTTCCTCTTCCTTGTGAAAGCGGCCGTTGGTGCTCGAAAAAGTCGTGTCGCGGTATACCGTTTTGAGTTCCCAGAAAGGCTGCGGCACAAAATTGGCAATCTCATGGTGGCGGTTCACGATCATGGCCAGGGTAGGCGTCTGTACCCGACCGATGGAGAGTGTCTGCCGTCCCTGTGCATATTTAAGGGTGAAGAGTCGCGTGGCATTCAGACCCAGCAGCCAGTCCCCGATGGCGCGGCTCTTGCCGGCCTGGTAGAGCGAGTCAAATTCGGAGCCTTCGCGCAGCTTGGCAAAACCCTGGCGTATGGCATCCTCGGTGAGTGAGGAGATCCAGAGGCGCTTGAACGGTTTGCGGTAGTTGGCCTCGGTAAGCACCCAGCGCTGTATCACTTCCCCCTCTTGTCCGGCGTCACCACAGTTAATCACTTCCTCCGCATTATCGAGTAGTTTTTTGATGATGTTGAACTGATTCACCACGCCTTTGTCCTGCATCAGCTTGATGCCATACCTTTCGGGAAGCATGGGCAGATCGTACATGCTCCAGCGTTTCCACTCGGGCCGGTAATCGTCGGGTTCGCGCAGGGTGCAGAAGTGCCCAAAGGTCCAGGTGACCTGGTAGCCGTTGCCCTCGTAGTAGCCATCCTTCTTTGATTTGGCCCCGATGACCATGGCGATCTCTCGTGCGACACTCGGTTTTTCAGCAATGCAAACTTTCAAGGTATAGGGATATTTAGGATTTACGCTAACACTCAAATTTACGCTTTTAGGGTATAAATCCCTAAAATTGTGGAGCCGTAAGTATATACTTGTTCAACTCATCATCCTCTCCTATGCAGCCTATCGGGAAATACATCATGATCGCAGGTATAGCTATTGTCGTCATTGGTTTGGTAGTCTGGCTGGCAGGCGACAAGCTGGACTGGTTCGGCAACCTGCCAGGCGATATTCGGGTGGAGCATAAGAATTTTCGTTTCTACATGCCCATCACGAGCATGATTCTGATCAGTGTTTTGCTCTCGTTGCTGCTGTGGGTATTCAGGCGATTGTTCTAGGTATAATTGCTCGACGATTGCGCGGGCTTTTATACCTTTGCGGCTCATCCAATTCTAAACAGCCCTTATGTTTTTTGTTCTCTCCAAGCTGCTGCAGTATTTCCTGATGCCCATCATCTGGATCGCGGGGCTGCTTTTGCTGGCAATTTTCCTTAAGTCGGTTAAATGGCGGCGGATAGCGTTGGTTTCGGCCACGGGACTGCTGCTGGTTTTTTCCAATCCCTTTTTGGCCAACGTGACCATGCGGGCCTGGGAATACGACAGCGTGCCATTGGAGGAAGTGGAGCACTATGATGTGGCCATTATCCTGACAGGCGTGACCAGCATGCGGGCACTCACACCGGATCGGGTGCATACCCACAAAGGGGCCGACCGATTTCTGCACCCCCTCAAACTGTACCGCATGGGCAAAGTGGATAAGTTCCTGATAACCGGAGGCACCGGAACCGTGGCCATGGACCGTAGGCCAGAGGCGGAAATGCTGCAGGAAATTCTGTTGTTGGCTGGTGTGCCCCAAGAGGACATCATCATCGAAACGCGCAGTGACAACACTTACCAAAATGCCGTTTACACCGGGGAGCTGCTAAAAACGCTACCAAAGTTGGATCGCAAACTGCTGGTTACCTCGGCCTTTCACATGCGCCGCGCCAAGGCCTGTTTCGACAAAGCAGGTATAGCCACCGATGTTTTTCCCGCCGATTTCTATACCTCCGAGAACCGCTATACCCCCGACGAACTGATTGTGCCCAGTCCGGATGCCTTCCGCCTCTGGCACCGCATCATTCACGAAATGATGGGTTATATCGTTTATAAAGTGGTAGGGTATGCGTGAAGTGCGTTGTTCGTTGGTAGTTGTTCGTTGATCGGGCGTTACGATAAAAGCAGCTCATCTCAAATAGAGCACCACATATTCAGAAAGCCCAAAGCAGAATAAGTGATCCAACAATAAACAATTGGCAATCAACAATCACCCTTCAACAATTAACGATCAACGAATAACGAATCTCACCCCATCCAGATACTCTTCTGGTTGGTGAACTCCCGAATGCCGATGTAAGAGAGCTCGCGGCCATACCCTGACTTCTTGATGCCGCCGAAAGGCATCTCTGGGGTGGAGGCGACCATGGCGTTGATAAACATGGCGCCGGTTTCTACCTGGCGGGCTACACGCAGGCCGCGTTCCCGGTCGCTGGTCCAGACGGTGCCGGCGAGGCCGTAGCGGTGGTCGTTGGCTATTTCGATGGCTTCTGCCTCATCTTTCACCACAAACACAATAGCTACCGGGCCAAACAGTTCGTCGTCGTAGGCAGGGGAGCCGGGCTTTGGGTCCTGAATGATCATGGGCTTAAAGTAGGCAGAGTCTTTCCCCTCACGACCGCCTTCCAGTATCACTTTGGCTCCTTTTTCCACCGATTCCTGCACCTGTTTCTCCAATTCCTCGGCCAGGTCTTTGCGGGCCATCGGGCCGTAATCGCAATTGTCGGTGAGGGGGTTACCGGTTTTGAGGGCCAGCATTTTTTCCTTCATTTTTTCCAGGAACTCGTCGGCTATACCCTCGACCAGGATAAAGCGCTTAGCTGCAATGCAGCTCTGGCCGGTGTTCACCATACGGGACTTCACCGCAGTTGTGGCGGCTGCCTCCAGGTCGGCGTCTTCCAGCACGATAAAAGGGTCGCTGCCCCCAAGTTCGAGCACCGTTTTTTTGATCTCGCTGCCTGCCTTCTCCGCCACTTTGGAGCCGGCACCCTCGCTTCCTGTTAAGGTCACCGCTTTCACATATTTGCTTTCAATGATCGCGTCCACCGCTTTGGACTCCACCAGCAAGGTATGGAAGACACCTTTCGGGAAGCTGGCTTTATGAATGATCTCCTCAATGGCCAGGGCACATTGCGGCACATTGGATGCATGCTTGAGAACGCCCACATTGCCGGCCATGAGAGCCGGGGCCAGAAAACGGAAGACCTGCCAGAACGGAAAATTCCAAGGCATGACGGCCAGCACAACGCCCAGCGGTTCGTAAGCGATGAGACTACGGCTGGCACCGGATTCCACTTCCTCGTCCTGCAAAAAACCGGCAGCATGCTCCGCGTAGTAACGGCATACTTTGGCGCATTTCTTTACTTCGGCGATGGAGTCCTGGAGCGGTTTGCCCATTTCCAGCGTTACGATTCGGCCATACTTTTCTGCCTCGTTCTCCAGGATATCCGCACATTGCAGCATAAGCTCTGAACGTTTCTCAAATCCCGTTTTCTTCCAGCTATGAAAAGCTGCGCTAGCCGCTTCCAGCTTCTGTACTACTTCAGCGGTTGTATGCGGATCAAAGGTTCTGATGATGTCGTTAGTTGCCGGGTTGATTGTTTGTATTGCCATATGAATCGAAGTGCTTGGAGTGTGCAGTAAATATACGCAAGGAAGAACATTGTGTACTGAAAGCAGGGTATAGGAAGTCAGGTGCACTTGTTTAAGTACATCTGTATATTTATATATTTAAGTTTGCAGTTTTATGCAGCTATTAGTGTGTGTTAATGCGAGAATTCTCTTTTATAAACGGCATTTATTCTTAACTTGCTTCACCTGTAAAACTCTATGGGCGTTTTTATGCCTCTTGTAAAAGCTTGCAGGGCAGGAGGGCTTAGAAAGAAGACTTTGGAAAATCTGTACACCGACACCGCCATATTGCTGTTTGCCCACACAGTGGACCAGGAGGTAGCGCATAAGACCTTCTCGGTACAGCATGGGCTCGGTGTGAACAGGAAAATTGCCCAAACCCTGCAGCAGCATGCCTTGAAGGTGTCCAGAGAGTCAGGTATACCGGTGTTTCCCGTGCTATCGGACAAACAGGTTGGTAAAACATTCGGGGAGCGGCTGGCTAACGCCTTTCAGGAGGTTTTTGCGGCAGGGTACCAGCAAGTGATCTGCATCGGGAGCGATTGCCCTGCCTTGACTGCAACAGACCTGCTGCGTGCGCAGGAGGAGCTCAGTAGCGTCAACATGGTGGTGGGGCCTGCATCGGACGGCGGCGCTTACCTGATCGGGTTGCACATCAACAGTTTTGACCCGGAGGCTTTCGCCATGCTAAACTGGCAGACAGATGAGCTTTTGAATGAACTGATGCTCTACTCTTACCGCAGACAAGCCTGCCTGGGCTGCCTGAGTCTGCTGGACGAGAAAAGTGACGTGGACAACTTTCAGGACCTTGCCCGGCAACTGGTCGAGTTGCCTGACGGGCATGCCGTGAAGAACAGCCTGGCTCTTATACTTTCGCAAGCAGGCTTATGTGACTACCGCCTGTACATTCCCCTGAGCAAACCCAAGCAGCGGTTTGAAAGGTCGATGCTGCTGCGGGCGCCTCCCGTTATTTAATCTTCTAAACAACTTTCGCTTCGGGGTGTTTCCCCTTGCGTGTATCTTTTTGGTTTAAGTGGCCAGCGGTATACGCTATACCTCATTTTTATATACTCACTAAGGACCGTGCGCATTGGTCGCCCGTTTTCTGCTATACCTCAATTTAAAATCCCATGGATAATACCTATTACAATCCCGCAGACCTGAAAAAGTTCGGCAGCATTTCGGAATTGCAGCCAGAGATGGGCCGCAAGTTTTTCGACTACTACGGCGAGGTCTTTAAAGAAGGGGCCCTCACCGAGCGTGAAAAAGCCCTGATCGCACTGGCAGTGTCGCACGCCGTGCAATGTCCCTACTGCATTGACGCTTATACCTCTGATTGCCTGGAGAAAGGCGCTGACGAGAACCAAATGATGGAGGCCGTGCATGTGGCGGCGGCCATCAAGGGCGGGGCGGCCCTGGTGCACGGGGTGCAGATGATGAATAAAATCAAAGAGCTAACCATGTAAACTATGGCTATACCTGTCAAGTCGCTCAAGGCGCAACAGCACCAGTTCGCAGACCCGGCCTACCAGCTGGACGTGCTGCGGCACGCCGGAGTCGGGGAGAACGAATTCCCGGCTTTCGCGAAACGTCTGCAGGAGCACGGGCTATACCCACTTCGGCCGATAGGCGCCAGTATTCTGCAGGTGAACGTGGGCAAGATGTGCAACCAGACCTGCCGCCACTGCCACGTGGACGCCGGCCCGGACCGCAAAGAGATCATGACCCGGGAAACGATGCAGCTCTGTTTGGATGCGCTGGCGCAGTCACCGCAGCTCACAACGGTAGACCTGACCGGCGGGGCGCCCGAGATGAACCCGGATTTCCGGTGGTTTGTGGAGCGGCTCTCAGGTATGGGGCGGCAGGTGATCGTGCGTTGTAACCTGACCATCATCCTGGCCAACAAAAAATACCATGACCTGCCGTTGTTTTTCAAGAAGCATGGAATGCAGGTGGTGTCCTCGCTGCCTTACTTCTCGGCTTCCCGCACCGACGCCCAACGAGGCGATGGCGTATTCGAAAAATCAATAAAAGCACTGCAAATGCTCAATGAGGCGGGTTACGGGCAGGCGGGAAGCGGTCTGATGCTCGACCTGGTCTACAACCCCTCGGGGGCCTTTTTGCCTGCCAGCCAGAAATCACTGGAAGCGGAGTTTAAAAAAAGATTGCTGAACGGTTATGGGATTGTCTTCAACCAGCTCTTTTGCATTACCAACCTGCCGGTGAGCCGCTACCTCGATTACCTGGTGGAGAGCGGTAACTACAGCAGTTACATGGAAAAGCTGGTAAATGCTTTCAACCCGACAGCAGCCGCCAATGTGATGTGCCGGAGCACCATTTCGGTTGGCTGGGACGGCTATCTCTACGACTGTGACTTTAACCAGATGCTGGAACTGAAGGTGCAGCCAGGTACGCCGCAGCATATCCGTGATTTTAACCTGGTGCAGTTGGACGGCCGCAGCATCATGCTCAACCAGCACTGCTATGGCTGCACCGCCGGGGCCGGCTCCAGCTGCGGAGGCGAGACAACCGCTTAATCATGCCTAAATCGCTATACCTGATCGGATTCCTTTGCCTGTTGCTGCAGGCCTGCGGCGCAACAACAGACAAGGCCTATGAACTCATGCTGAAAGGCATGTATAGTGATACGGTAGAAACGATTACCCCGACAGAATTGCAAGCCGCTACACATCAGCCAAATCAACCAGTGCTTCTCGATACCCGTTCTGAAGCAGAGTTTCTAGTAAGCCATTTGGCGGGTGCCCGTTTAGTTGCGTATGAAAGCTTTGACCTTTCTCAACTGAAAGACGTACCGAAAAATACTCCCATCGTGGTATACTGCTCGGTGGGTTACCGCAGCGAAAAGATAGGGGAGAAGCTGCAGGAGGCCGGGTATACCCAAGTGCAAAACCTGTATGGTGGTATTTTTGAATGGGTAAACCAGGGCCATCCGGTCTTTAACCGGCAAGGCGAAACAGATAGAGTGCACGCCTATTCCCGTGCCTGGGGTATCTGGCTGCGCAAAGGAGAAAAAGTGTATGACTGAAAAAAAACTGTTGATGCTCTTCGTCCGGAATCCGGAACTGGGCAAAGTGAAAACCCGCCTGGCGGCCAGCGTGGGGCCCGAGACAGCCCTCGACATCTACCTGCACCTGCTGCGCCATACCCGCGACATCACCCAGGAACTACCAGTGGACAAGGTTGTTTATTACTCCGAAAAGGTGGAGCAACAGGATCTGTGGCCCGATGCACGCTACCTGAAAAAAGTGCAGCCGCCTGGTGATCTGGGGGAAAAGATGAAGCTGGCTTTTGAAACTGCCTTTGCCGAGGGCTATACCTCCGTGGTTATTATCGGGAGCGACTGCCACCAGCTGACCTCCGACATCGTGAACCAGGCTTTTGATGAACTAAAAACTCACGAGGTGGTGATCGGGCCGGCATTGGACGGTGGCTACTATCTGCTGGGTATGCGGCACCTGCACCCCGAGCTGTTCCACAACAAACGATGGAGCACCGAGCACGTTTTTCCGGACACGCTCTACGACATCGAACGCCTGCACCTGTCGCATACCTTGTTGCCATACCTGTCGGATATAGACAAGCTGGAGGACTTGCAGGAAAGCTGGCCGGATCTCAACTAAATCTTTATTGCCCCAGCACTACCTGCTCCAATTTGTCATAGCCGTAAATATCCTCCCGAAACTGAAGTCCGGAATGCTGATCGACCCAAGCAGTCATATAGACAATAAGTATCGGAACGGGCTTCTTGAGACGTATAAACTGCTCATCCTTATCTGTCTCCAGCACACGTTCTACGCGATTGTCAGACAAGCCAGAGCGCTCCTGTAACAGGTAATGCGCCAGTTCTTCGGGGTTCTGCAGGCGAATACAACCGTGGCTAAATGCCCGTTTGTCGAGCTCAAATAAGTGCTTGTCCTTGGTATCGTGCAGGTATTGGCTGACACGGGTACGGAAAAGGAACTTCATCTTTCCCAGTTCATTATGCTCCCCGGTTACCTGCACAATCCTATAGTTGAAATTGTCTTCAGTTACCCCACTCCAATCTATCTTCCAGGGATCCACCTTTTGCCAACCGCCCAGTGCCGTAGGCCGAAACACCTCCATATCTCGACTGGCCAAGTAAGCCGGGTTGCGCTTGATAATAGGCAATATCTCTTTCGAAGCGATAGACCGGGGAATGTACCAGAAAGGATTGAAAACGATGGTGTGCAAGTCAGTGCGGTTCACGATAGTCGGGAGGTCCGGCTTGCCTACGATAGTCCGCGACTGCAGGAGCACGGTGTTATGCTCGATCAGGCGCAGCGAGTAGTCAGGTATATTGATGATGATATAAGGCTGGCTGATGTTCTGACTGAAGTTGTCCCAGCGCTCTAGGCTGTGTTGCAGCTGCCGCAGGCGTTGGGCTGGTGGCACGTTAAGAGCCGCTACCGTTCGGGGACCAATAATGCTGTCGGCCTTAAGAGCGTGCCGGGTCTGAAAATGCACCACCGCCGAGGCCAGCGTTCGGGTATAATGCAGAGAGTCTTCCGCATTGTCAGGGATTGACAGATCGCCTGAGAGCAGGAGGTTGGCCCGCAACTGGGGCACATAGCGGTTGGAGTCGCCCGGCCGTATTAGAAGTTTGTTCGGGAAGGTATGCCAGGTATGGTTGCTCAGTTCCTCATATTGCGCGATAGCCAGTCGTAACCGCTGTTTCTGGTCCGGCACTAGTAGCCATACTTCCGTAGAATCGCTGGCCATCCCCCAGATTGGGGACAGGAACAACAGGAGCAAAAGAAGCAGGCGTGGCATGTGCGTAAGGTATAGGTAGACTTATTAATGTGTACGGAATCAGTGCGTTAAGAGTCTTTGCTATTTGTACAAGAGTGTTTGTGGGTGGATATTCAAACGAGAGATTTATGGAAATTAGGTCGTGAGGCTTACAAACAAAGCAATCTGCTTGGCAGTATAAAAGGCCATTCTTATCTTACAAGGTATAAGCACAGCACCAACAGCCCATGGCGACAACGATAGATAAAAGCACGATCTCCTTCCTGGAAGATCTTTCTAAAAACAACACCCGCGAGTGGTTTCAAGAGCACAAACCCCGTTACGAAACGGCCCGCAAAAACTTCCTGATTTTTCTGGACGAATTACTCGAAAGCATGGAGCCCTTTGAGCCGGTGGCGCATGGGCAGAAGGGCAAGGACCTGGTGTTCCGGATTTACCGCGATGTGCGCTTCTCCCACGACAAGCGACCCTACAAAGACCACTTCGGTGCCTACATTGCCGAAGGCGGACGCAAATCCATCTTGCCAGGCTATTACCTGCATCTGGCTGCCAACAACAATTCCTTCGTAGCCGGTGGCCTCTGGATGCCTCCCGCCAACTACCTCAAAGCCGTGCGGCAGGAGATTGATTACAGCATGGAGGAGCTGGAGGGCATCATTCAGGCTCCGGCTTTCAAAGAGCGTTTCGGCAGCATACAAGGAGAGCAGCTCAAAACGACACCCAAAGGTTACGACAAAGAAAACCCGGCCATCGAGTACCTGCGCTTCAAAAGCTGGAACGCCGTGATGCCGCTATCGGATAAAGTGGTGCTAAGTAAGGATTTTATGGGCGTCGTGCTGGAGGCGTTTAAAACCGTGAAACCATTCAATGATTTCCTGACAGCACCGTTGCGGGATTTGGGAGAGGAGTAATGGAAGATATCTTGATGGGGTCAGAAGTTGGGTGGACCCAACTAGCAGCTTAAAGAAGCATTCACGTCCACTAACTAACTTACTCGTTCAATTTTGACGGTTAATAAGCTTAAATCCTCTTGAGCTCAAGAAGGCCGGAGATCATTTTATTGATTAGTCAATACTCTCATCTCATGGCTCGATTAATAAACCTATAACTTACTGCGCCAGATTCGCATGCTTTTTATGCTGCCTGTACAGGTATAGCTCCGCTATCAGCCACAAGCCTACCAAGGAGTACTCAAGCAAAACCAGCCAAAGGTTCTCCGTGTAGGCGCTGGTGCGGTACGCGGAGTAACTGAAAATGGCCAGGCAGGACCATACGGTGGCGAATCGGAACTGACTCATGGCGGTGAGGGCTACCAGCGTGGTAAGGTACCAGGGGTGTACCGTGGTGGAGAGGAACAGGTATACCGTCAGGGCAGCGGCCATGTAACCAGCCAGACGCCGCACAGAGCCAAGCTTATTAATGGCCGCCAACGCCAGCACACTAAGCAGGGTTGCCAGGGAAAGCAGTGGTCCTATTATGGCAACCTGGTTATAGCCAGTTAGTCGAAACCCCAGCCAGCGCAGCAGGTAGTATACACTCGCATTAAACTCGAAGCGTTGAAAATACAGATCGATACTTTGCCAGAAATTGCGCAGCACCTCCAAAGAGAGCAGTGGGAAAAACAGCATAAATAACGTAGCCAGCAGCACCGCTCCAAAAGCGGCAAAGCGCCTGAATCCCAGTTTTTGCCATACAAAAGGCAGAAACATAAGCGGCAGCAGTTTGGCACCTACGGCCAATGCAAAAGGTATAGCCGCGACCAGGTGGCGCTGGAAATGCAACTGGTACAGAAAGAGCAGCAGAAAAAAGATCATGAGCGCTTCCATATGCAGGTTGCCAGTCAGCTCCAGGATCACGAGCGGGTTTAGGGCATAGAGGAGCACATGCCGGTCAGGTAGTCCCATACGGCGCAACAGCCGAAGCAACAACAGTATAGACCCAGCTTCTGCGGCTAGTATGATCACCCGCATCACAATAATGCTGCCCAACAGGCTGTCTGGGGAGAGGGTGGCAGCCAGCCAGAACGCCGCTTGCAGCACCGGTGGGTATACTGAGTAGTATTCAGGGGAGTTGAGTTGGCGGAACAGTTCGGGTGTGATACCGACCAAGGTGGGAGCTGATTCACTTAAATAATAAGCCGGCAGGTATCGATATGGGTTTTCTCCGGCCACCAGTAGAATCCCATCCCACACAAAACGGAAGTAGTCGTCGGAGAGAGCAGGTATGGCAAAGAGCAGCAACAGCCGGAAAAACAGCCCTGCGCCTATACCGTGCCACACGTTTATATTATGGTTCGTCACATAGGCATAAGCCCCAAAGGCGAGCAGTGTAAACAGGAGCAGCTGGGTGAAGTTCTCGCGGGGCGTAGCATAGCCCAGTGCCAGGTATAGCAGTGCTGAAATGCCCAAGGCTGTATAAGACGCTATTTGATTACGAGGCAGGGTCATGCGCGCCAGCTGTGGTACAGGGAATAAACGAAAACGGAGCCGAATCCGAGCGTGAGCATAACATGGAATGGCAACAGCCCGAAATCCTGCAGTTCAAAGGCCAATGCAATGCCATATGCGAAGTAAATAGCCAGCCCCCCCTCCAGCAAGGTTACCGGGTGAACCCTGCGCATGGCATAGGCATGTTTACGCCAGGAGTCCTGCTGGTGCACCAGGTTGTGCTTGGGCGTCCGGATGAAAGGGGTCTTACGTCCCAGATACCCTTCTATCACCGCCACGGTGTTGTGCAGCGACAAGCCCATCGACATAGACAGAAACAGAAAAAAATCCGGAACAAAACGCCTGGTGGTTTGCCAAACAGATGCATGGTGCTGATAAAGGGAAGTCCAATAAAATGCCAGCAAGGCCAAGAGGCTCAGGATAAGCAGGGAACCAAGTTTAAAAAGAGGCTCCAATCCGGGCAAGTCGTGCTTCAGGTGCAGCATAGGCAAACTTAGCAAGGCAGTGAGTAGCACACAGATAAAAATTCCGCTGTTGAGCAGGTGAAAAACGGCATGGAGACGAGTTGAAAACGGCAAAGGGGTTTGCAACACTCGCAACAGATGTTTGCGGGCTGTTTCGGCGGCGCCCTTTGTCCAGCGGAACTGCTGCGACTTAAGTGCCCCCATGGCTGCCGGAAGCTCAGCGGGTGTCTCTACCCCCTCCAGGTAGCGGAACTGCCAGCCGCGCAACTGCGCCCGGTAACTCAGGTCCAGGTCTTCAGTCAGGGTATCGGCATGCCAGCCCCCAGCGTCCACAATGCAGCTTTTGCGCCATACCCCGGCCGTGCCGTTGAAGTTAATGAAATGGCCGGCGCTGTTCCGGCCAGCCTGTTCTACCGTAAAATGGGCGTTCAGTCCGAAAGCCTGCAGCCGGGTAAGGAGTGAGTAGTTCTCGTTGAGGTGACCCCAGCGGGTTTGTACGACACCTGTTCTCTCGTGGGTGAACGCAGGTATGGTGCGCTTGAGGAAATCAGGGTCAGGCACGAAGTCGGCATCGAAAATGGCGATAAACTCACCGGTGGCCCGCTCCAGCCCATATTGCAGGGCGCCTGCCTTGTAGCCAACACGGTCCGGACGACGGATGTGCTCCATGTCAATCCCCTTGTAGGTATAGGCTTCAATCCGCCGTTGGATAAGTGCGCTGGTATCGTCATCCGAATCGTCGAGCAGTTGGATCTGCAGCAGGTGAGGAGGGTAGTCGAGGGCAGCCACTGCGTCAATCAAGCGTTCGACTACATAGCGTTCGTTGTAAAGCGGCAACTGTACCGTCACGGGCGGCCATACCTGTTGGTCAGGTATGGGAGTAGGTATAGCGGGCTGCTTTTTGCGTGTCCAGTAGAGGTAAGTGAGGTGTAGCTGCACCAGGCTGTAGCAGAAAATGAAGGCCAGGCAAAGACCATACACGGCAACGATCAGAAACTGGAGGATTGTCATGCGCTTTGGCTTTTATTCGGCTTACAGGTACCTAAATATAGTGAGAATAATTTTATACCCTGCCAGCACGGTGCCTTTTACCGTACCCGACACCTTGGATATGCCAATGCGCTTGCGGTAACTTACCGGTACTTCGGTATACCTGATTTTCTGCTTGGCGGCCTTGGCTTGCATTTCGACGGTCCAGCCATAGTTACGGTCGCACATACCCAGTTGCTGCAAGGTATCGAAACGGATGGCCCTGAAAGGCCCCAGGTCGGTATACCTGACCCCATAGAGCCAACGCAGCAAGGTAGTGGCCAGCCAGTTGCCGAAAATCTGCTGGGGCATCATAGCACCGCCTTCTCGCTTCCCGAGCGCCCGCGACCCGATCACCATGTCAGCCCGGCCTTCCACAATAGGCTCAACAAGCATCGGCATCTCCTCCGGAAAGTCCGAGAAGTCGCCATCCAGAAACACGATGATGTCTGGTTGATCATCAACGGGCTTGTTCGCAGCATAGGCTATCCCTTTCAGGCAGGCATTGCCATAGCCAGGCCGCGGCTCGTCGAGCACCGTGGCGCCGGCAGCCCGGGCAACCGCTGACGTTTGGTCACTCGAATTGTTGTTCACCACGATCACCTCTTGCACAAGGTTTGTAGGTATAGCGTTGATTACGTGAGAGATAGATTTTTCTTCGTTGTAGGCGGGTATGATGACGTGAATTCGGGGCATGACGCAAGTTGTCGAAAAAAAATCTTACAAACTATTGCGCCTTGGGTGTGGTTTTTGTGATAAGAAGAGTAGTAACTTTGCAAATTGAACCTTTCACAAACGAAAGGGCTTTAGTAAGTAGTTTTTTATATTATGAGTAAAGAAGTAGTTAAGATTGGTGACAAGGCCCCTGATTTTGAATTGCAGCGTCTGGATGGTGGCTTTTTCAGGCTTTACGAGTTGTTGAAAATGAAAAATGTGGTACTGTACTTCTACCCGAAGGATAGTTCATCGGAATGCACCAAACAAGCCTGCGAGTTCAGAGACCATTACGACACGTTCTGCGATCTGGAGACCGAGGTGGTTTGCATCAGCTATGATAAAGCAGATGCCCATAAACGCTTCGAGCGCATGTATCGCCTGCCATTTACCTTGCTGAGTGACTGCGATGGCCAAATCCGAAACCTGTACGGGGTACCACGCAAGTTCGGTATCATGCCGGGCCGGGCCATCTACGTGATAGACAAAAAAGGAGAAGTGCAATATGTTTTCAACTCCCTCTCGAAACCCGCCGAACACGTGCAGCAGGTGCTGGACGTACTGCACGACCTCAACCACGAGAGTGTGGCCGAATATGCTTAGAACTAAATAAATAAACCTGATGACAAACGGGCCCGGTATTCGTAAATACCGGGCCCGTTCTTTTTTGCGCAGGTATAGCGATTATGACTTCAGCTCCAGTTTTTTGCCATCATAATACTCCACGCTTATAAAACCGAACTCCTTGTTGAAAAGCAGTCGCTTCATGTTGGTAGCCTTGGAACCATCCGGGTTGGTAACCTCAAACACATTGGTATACAGTGTATTGTTAACGTCCAAGCTAGGGTAGGTAGGCTGGGTCTCGTCAATCGTGTATTCCCCCTGGTTCTCCACGAGCAGTATGACTTCAAAGGTATCAGGCCTTTTGAGAAAATAGGTGGCAAGACCCGGGTAGCTCCTCTGGGTGTTCTGGATAATGCTCATCGCCTGCATATCGTAGCGTTCAATGCAATCGTCGGACACATTAAAACCTTCGCCGGGCACTTGCTGGGCATTAAGCAGGGTATTGACAAAAAGTACTTCTTCTGCTTTCTCATTTATAAAGGTCACGGAATCGTTCCGGTCGTACACCAGCCACTCGGCTTCATCGTCGGCTACCTGTATGACGGTCGTGTCGCAATCTTTGCAGGAAGTAAAAAGTAGTGTGGCCCCTATAATGGCGCTCGCAAGTTTTAATGATTTGA
The DNA here is from genome assembly GCF_014773225.1 of Pontibacter aquaedesilientis. Taxonomy (GTDB): domain Bacteria; phylum Bacteroidota; class Bacteroidia; order Cytophagales; family Hymenobacteraceae; genus Pontibacter; species Pontibacter aquaedesilientis. The sequence continues at coordinate 38,260 of NZ_JACXAJ010000001.1, forward strand.
TCATTGGATGAAAAATGTGAAGTAAGCTAAAATTATTTAGGGAATGTCTACTTAGAGGATTGAGGCACTCCAGCTACATGACCCGATTTCGGAGCGCGGGGTTGCAAGCTGTAGAAAAAAGGATTAGCCATTGCCTGCCTACAGTATAAGCTGTTTCAGGAATAAAAAGTCTAAGGCACGCGCTTCAATACCCGTCCGTGTGTGGTCACTCCTCTAAAATACTCTACCTGCAGGAAGCCGTACTCCCTGTTAAACAGGATACGGCGAACACCATCCGGTATACTGTCATTACTAACCAAGTCGAATACATTTTGGTAAGTAAAGCCATTTACCTGTAGTGAAGCATGCTGCGGCGTGTTGAGATCTGGAATTGGAAGCTCTCCCCGATTGACAACCACCAGGCTGACCTGTATAACGCTAGGCTTTTTGAGGGCAACCACACTGAGGCCCGGAAGCCGCTTGGGGTTGGTGGTTTCCTGCATCACGCTGGCACGTCGGGTATCGTATTGTTCAATGCAGGCGTCTGTGGGGCTGAAACCCTCGCCGGGTACGGGATCGGAGGTGATGCGGGTATTCACGAAGCGGAAAACGGTATTCTTTTCATCCACCAGGTGCAGGGTATCGCCAGAGTTGTAGACAGTCCAGTTGCTATCGCCGTTCTCAAACTGCGCTACACTAACGCTACAGTCGTTACAGGAGCTGAAAAAAAGAAGGATGGCAAAGAGCACTAAAGTAGTGGTGGTAAAGATCTGTTTCATAATGCTTGGGATGGCTATACCACAAATTAACGAACTTAATCCCGTAGATCATTTAAAAAGGCAGCTGAATTATCTCCAGCTGCCTTCAGGTTATCACTATGTCAATTAATCGTTTCTGACCCTTACCAGAACTGGCTCAGGTTTGAGCGATGGTCTGAACGCCAGCCATAGCACCATACCTGGCAGTGTGCCTGTCATAAAAGCTGGTAGTACTACCAGCAATCCCCGAATGCCTCTGTTTTCCGCGTCCTGGTGCATCCATACCAGTATAAACATAACCAAGACAGCATAAACCGCGAAAGTCAGGAAGAAAAGGATACTTGCAATATCAGGCAATGAAGTTTCCATTGTAGTTGATTTAAATAACACAAAAAGAGCTGTTTATCAGCTTCTTACTATAGTATAAACCTGTTTAAGGTATTTTAGTTTATAACTATCTCAAGATAGATATTTGAATATGGATGATATGGAAGGTAAATTTTTGTATTTAAGTGAAACAGGGGTCTGAAAATAGAAAAGCCGCCCCAATCATGAGGCGGCTTTAACTTGCGATTTAAATTCGATTACTTTTTAATTATCACTTTGTGGGTGGATGTTTGTTGTCCTGTACTGATGGTGAAGTAATAGAGTCCGTTCCCTAAACCTTCCAGCGATAGCACAGCTCCATCGTTGGCTTCGTCAGCTGTCAGTTCCTGTTGGAATACCTGTTGGCCGTGTGCATTCTTTACCTTGATCAGAACGCTTCCTTCTGCTTTCTCTGCCAGCTTGAGGTTAATTCTGTTCTGCGTAGGGTTCGGGAAAAGTATCTCGCGCGCTTCAGCAGCCAATGCAGTTGACAAACCAGTTTGGGATAGCGTGCCAGCCTTGAGGACCACTGTTTCGATGGTAGCGCTGGCATCTCCCCCAAATCGGGAGGTTACATACGCCGTGCTTTTCACCACGGTTGGATTAGACACAATGTCGACATCATCCACATACCATCCGGTAGCACCCGAGAGTACATCAGATCCGAATCGGAAACGGATCAATACGCTTTGGCCTTTGTAGCTGCTGAGGTCGGCAATTGTTTGTATATAGCCGTTGCTGCCTCTTGTAAAGGCAGGACCCGCGATGGTAGAGGCATTGGCCAACGGAATATTGCCATTGTATCCGTTCTGGATCATTTTGCTGCCCAGGTCACTCCAGGTTAGTCCTTGGTTAGTGCTGATCTCCACCACACCGCCGTCGAACTCGGTTTCGGTGGCATAACTGTGCCAGAAGCGGAGCAGGGCATTCTCACCTATTTTCACAGGCTGAGCTGTTACCAGGTACTGGTCACTGAAAGCGTCGGGATCTGCTGCAAACCAAGACGATGTGCCACTGAATGGATTTTTGGTGCTTAGCTTCCAGTCGTTTAGTCCTATTCCGTGGGAAGTCTTCCATTTGGCGGCGCCTTTCTCCATATCATCCTGGAAATACAGGGTGCTGCCTGTGCCTTTATTCACCCGTACTTTAAAGGAGCGCTCAATCGTTTCTCCCTGAGCCATTTTAACGGCTTTGAAAGTAACTACGCCTTTTGTAAGCTTAGGAGCATTTGGCGTAGATTCCTGTACAAAAACGGTACCCTCTGGCAGCGGGTTCGTAATGGAAACGTTGTTTACAGAGCCGGCTGTCTCGTTTTTAACGGTGATCTTATACAGCAACTCTTCGCCATCCGTTACCGGCGTCGGAGTAGCTTTTAGGTTAATGGCAAACTGGGGCTCGCATGATGGTGGCATGTCAAATGCTTCGGTACCATCGGTAAGGCTGTTGTTGCTGCCTTGTGTGGCACTGTACCCCAGTCCGCGTTTGGCAAAAGCACGCCAGATGTGGCATTGGTTGGCACCTCCGTTATTGATGCGGTCAGCTGCCAGAATCGCGTCGCGGGCATCGATAAAGCCAGGGCTGCAAGGCTGCAGTTTAAGGCCATCAATTACCAATTGCAGTGCGATGTTGTTGCCGCCTTTGCCACTGTGAAGGTCGGCGTCATAGCCATACTCATCAATTAGGTTCCAGGTCATTTCCCACAACATAGTGGCCCAAATGAAACCAACGCCGTGTGGTACCGATATTTCCGGGTTAGAGATCATGCGGTAGGTATAGGGGTTGATGCCCATGTCGGTGGTATAAGGTGCAGGTCGGATGCCGTCGCCGTCTGTACCCTCTGAGCGAACATAAGTGCCGATACCGCGGCGTTTCGGTCCGGTGTCGCCATCACGCATGGTCATAATCAAACCGAAGAAATCGCTCCAGCCTTCGCCGCCCTGTTCAGCGCCTGAGAGGCATTGGGTGCTTGGTCCACCGGTCAGGCGCGTTGAGATGCCGTGACCGTACTCATGCGCAATAATGCCGTTGTCAAGGTCGCCATCACGCAAAGGAGGCACACCGCCCTCGCGTCGCAACGCTCCGTTCAGTCCTGCTGCCAGGGCTGCCTTCAGTTTGTCCCCATCAGCCTTGCTGATCATGATGGTGGGTATAAGTATCAAACTGCCAGTTTCATCGCCGCCCATGGATAAAGCGGGGCCATCTATGTTGTTGACCACGATAACACCTGTAGCTCCGGAAGCCTGCGCATTGAGCGCTTTTGATATAAAGGAACAGCCACCCCGGTCAATCAAAGCGATGTTTCCGGAAACTTCTGTCTGGTTATTAAAAGGCTCTGGAACAGATCCTTTAGGAAGGGCGGGGGCCGTGCCGCACCCAGTTGCAGGGTCAGCCATTACGATCTTGCCGCTTACGCCGTTTTCATCAATTGCTGGTCCAAATGCCGCTTGTATACCAGTATAAGAACCAGCCACAGAGGCAGGTGAGGTGATGTGGAGCAACTTGGCAGGGAGAGAAGAAGTCCAGAGATACATCTGCATGCGGCCGGGAACACCGTCCTGCAGTGTCAGGAAGTTGGCGTTGTTGGTGCCGCCGCCGTCCTGCGCTTCGGCCATTACACCATCCAGCCCCTGACCTTCGCCTGATAAGTTGGTCTGCTGGAAGTTGCCACTCGCTTCATCGAAGCCATACAGGTAAAACAGGTCATGTATGATGTTATTCCAGTAAAACAGGTTGGTAGTTGCCGCTTTTACATAGGTGTCAGGTTCTTTGGCAAGATCCAGCGGGAAGTCGAAAGACAGATTGGCGCCTCCATCTGGGCTGGTGCCGGCGTTGGCCCCCAGACGGTCTTCGTAAGCATGCACATTGTTGCCTTTTGTGATAGTATAGGATGCCAGGCCGTCGTTGTGCCAGCCCAGTGGCGAAGCCGCCGCATTTTCTTTGCCAGTCACCAGGGTTCTGTCGCCATGGCTTGGTGTCTCGAAAGGTATGTCGTATACCCGGTAAGAACCGGTTGTGGCTACTGCTGCAGCCGCCACGCTACGTGGTGCGATCGTCTGGGTATAGAAATTTTGTTGTGCCTTCAGACGCTCTGCTTTTGTGGCTATTCTGCCGGTAGTGCTCTGTTTTACAAAGGCCTTCTCTTGCGCCGGGGCATCCGTAACGACAGGAAGGCCCCAATTGTCGTGTATGACCAAATCCTCCTTTTTGAGCACTTGTCCTGTCGCAGCGTCTACTCGCATATTCCAGTAGTGCTGTGCATCCAGATTGTAGATGTCAACCTCCCAGGCTAGTCGCACATCGCCATTTGGCATGGGTTGGTAGACAAGTCTGGCAGGTATAGGCGAAAGCGATACACCGCCATCACTGAGTACAACAGCCTTGGCCGCAACCGCTAGTTTAGGGGTGGGTGCTTTGCGCTCTTTGATTTTGATGGGGTCTTTTACTTTCAGTTTGAGACTTGCTGCTGCAGCATTGGCAGCCTGTTCGGGAGAGAGGGAAGCTGCACTGCTCTTTATGGCGCCTCGCAGGTTGGGAATAAAGCGGTTCCCCATGTTGATGACATTGCCATCACGATCGATGTTGATGTTGATGTTCGCGTCTACGACCTCGATGCCTTGAAAGCGCTGACGCAGGTAAATGTGCGTGATGCCACTTTTTTTGCTGACATACTGGTCTGTTACTACATAATCGGAGAGGTCAGCGGCGTTCAGTTTGAAATTGGCCTTTTGCTGGTCAATATGCCGAAGCGCCACATCCAGTGCAGATTGGGCGTGTACAAACCCTGGGGTTAGCATGAGCAGTAGCCCAAGTAAACACATTAGTTTGTTTTTGAGTGTTACAGTCATAGAAAATGAGTTAAATTAAAAATGTTACATATGGTACTATAAATTGGGGGTTAGAATTAATACTAACTGCTTTAAATTGTACAATGGTGATGTTGCGCCAATCTGATGGCAGTTTTTTACTTGTGATTTTTACAGTTCTTTACTTGTAAAGATTTGATATAAGCAGTTGACAATAACGAAATTACGAGTGTTGTTTTTAACTGGATTTATGGGTTGTAACACTGATTGATGTTAGATTAAGTCCATAATTGCATCCTGATAAGTGCTGAAAGGGTAACAGTGGATGGGGTACAAAGAGAGTTGAATAAAATGGCAGTAAAGGGATGTGTCAGCGCTGGAATACAAGGTATTTACCTATAGGAGCGATTTGTATAGCGTTGGAGTATTGTGAATAAATACAAAAAAGCATGCTTCTCGTGCAAACAGTTTATTATGATGATAATTTATAATTGGATATTATAAACAAAATCAAATTGAATAAACAGGATTCAAATTGCTAAAATATTGTATTTAGCAGGAGAGAAAAAAATTATTTTTTTTGAATTTTCTACGATAGTCGGCAACTATTTCTGGTATTGCTGGATGACCTGCAGGATTACTTCCGTCAGGTAGCTTCCGGTTTGTGGGCCATAGAAATTCATAGACCGGGTCTCATACTTTTTGAGTTTGTAATGCTCGTCTGGTGTGACGTAGCCGATATAGCCACCATTAAATCCAGTTACCACCACCTGCTGTCCCTGCTGTGCCGCCTGTTTTTCAAGCGGGGGCAACAGCTCACTCGAATAGTCTGCTGGCACACCTACAAGTATTGTGCTGCCCAGTTGCAGGCTACTGACAAAGGCAGGGTATCTCCCAAACAAGGCATGGAACAGAAACGGGGCGAAACGATGGGTGGTGTTGATGCGCCACTGCGGTGCAGGCAATCTGAGGTCGACTCGCCCAAAGCCAATCGTAACTGTATCATGCGTCTTTACCTCAGGCAACCTCTGTAGCACAGCCTGTGCCAGTTGCTGCCCAACTGCTGCCGTGCTTTCGTAAGTGTCGCCATATGGTGCCACAACCCCCTGGCTCCCAACGGCACCGGCTGCGAAAGCCGCCAAGTCAACTTGTTGCTCCAATTGATCCACCAACTCACCCGGGTAGTCGCGGGAGAGTGCCCGGGCCATCGAGGGCAGGATGGTGGGGTGTGCCGCAAAAGTGGTGAGCACGGCCGTTTTCCCGGATTTTTGTTCAATTTTTAGGAAGCGCACCGTCGTATCGCGACCACTTGCCGAGCCTGTCAGCCGATTGCGAACCAAATGGGGAGCATAGGCTATGCCGTAGCCCAAACGGGCAGGTTGGCTTTGTTGCCGGGCCGCCACAATACTCTGCACAATGCGGGCCGTGGTTTCCTGCACCAGTTTCTTGTCCCGCTTTCCGGCCATCAGCCATCCTGCCAGCTTTTGGCCCCACCCCCCAAAACTCGTGTGGGTATGGGTGGCTGTCAGGTATACCTGCTCAGGTCTCAGGCCCAGGGCCTGGTATTCTTTCTCGAGGGCGGCAGCCACGGTCATGGGGGCAATGAGCATGTCCAGCGTCACAACGGCTACCTCAGCCTGCCCGTTCTCGAAAACGAAAGTTCGTACCCAAACCGAATCATGCACCTCTGTGTACCGAAGCCCTTTGCGTTTGCCATACCCAGCCAATGGCGTACCGACGGGCGGTGTGATGTTCACTTTCGCCCAGCCCACCCGCAGCGCCTCTGCTGTGCTCTTGACCGGTGGCACATTTTTAAGAGTCTGTAAGGTATGGCGGTAGTAATCGGTTTGCTGATAGGGCATGTGGTCTATACGCTGTATCACACAGGCCTGTGTGAGGCAGAGAATCAGGCTGCACAGCAATGCCAGACGGGTGTTTTTATGAATGTACAGGGCTTTCAATCAGGCCAAGGTATAAAAAAACAGGAAGCCAGTCGTGCAGTTAATTTGAGGTCAGGCCAATTTACCCGGAAAACTTGCTTTCGGTTTCAGGCAATATCGCTTAAATTTGACGTTCCTTAAACGATTGAGGACCTCCCGGCGAATCGGGGATAGCGGGTGAAAATGTGGGGCGGCCACCTTCTGCCTTTGCGATTCACTCGGCATTGTTACTGATTATTCTTTACCAAAATACATGGAATTAAACCTTGACCATTTACTCAAGATTGCCACTGAGCTGTCCATCACCATCAAACAGGTGGAAGCCACGGCAACCTTGCTCGACGAAGGCGCTACCGTGCCCTTCATTTCCCGCTACCGAAAAGAAGCGACCGGCTCCCTTGACGAAGTACAGGTAGCGGCCATTCGCGACCGATTGGAACAATTGCGCGAACTTGACAAGCGCCGGGAGAGCATTCTCAAGTCCATCCGTGACCAGGAGAAGCTCACGCCGGAACTGGAGGCCCGCATTATGGCTGCTGAAACGATGGCCGTGCTCGAGGATATTTACCTGCCCTACAAGCCGAAGCGCCGCACCCGTGCCACCATTGCCCGCGAAAAGGGCCTGGAGCCGCTGGCACAGCGCATTTTTGAGCAGGAGAACATCGATGTAGCTGCCGAAGCCGCCCATTTTATCTCTGAAGAGAAAGAGGTAAAGGATGCTGAAGAGGCACTAGCCGGAGCCCGCGACATCATGGCCGAGTGGATGAACGAAAACGCCGAGGCGCGCGCCACCATGCGCCAGCTTTTCGAGAAGAAGGGCACGTTCAAGAGCCGTGTGATGATGGGCAAGGAAGAGGAAGGACAGAAATTCAAAGACTACTTTGAATGGGAAGAGCCGATTGAGAAGGCCCCCTCGCACCGTATTTTGGCTATGCGCCGTGGCGAAACCGAGATGGTGCTTTTGCTGAGTGCCCAGCCAGATGAGGAAGAAGCCTTAGAAAGACTGGAACGCATGTTCGTGAAAGGAAACAACGCGGCATCGGAGCAGGTGAAACTCGCCGCCAAGGATTGCTACAAGCGCATGCTTAAGCTGAGCATGGAAACCGAAGTGCGCCTGACCTCTAAGAAACGTGCCGACGAAGAAGCGATCCGTGTGTTTGCCGATAACCTGCGCCAACTGTTGCTTTCGTCGCCACTCGGACAAAAGACGGTGCTGGCCCTTGACCCGGGTTTCAGAACCGGTGTGAAGGCGGTGGTGCTCGACAGGCAGGGCAAACTGCTGCATAACGAAACGATTTACCCACACACCGGCCAGCACAAAGAAAGCGAAGCTGCACAGGCAGTCAGGTATATGGTGACCCGCTTTGAAGTAGAAGCCATCGCTATCGGTAACGGCACCGCCAGCCGTGAGACGGAGGCCTTTGTGAAGAGTCTGAAATTGCCGGCATCGGTTCAGGTAGTGATGGTAAACGAGAGCGGTGCGTCTATCTACTCAGCCTCAGACGTAGCCCGTGAGGAGTTTCCCGATAAGGACGTCACTGTGCGCGGTGCTGTATCCATCGGCCGCCGCCTTATGGACCCACTTGCTGAACTAGTGAAGATTGATCCAAAATCCATTGGGGTGGGCCAGTACCAGCACGACGTGGACCAAACCGCCCTGAAGCATTCGCTTGATGATGTGGTGATGAGCTGTGTGAACGCAGTAGGGGTAGAAGTAAACACAGCCAGCAAGCAATTGTTGACTTACGTGTCAGGATTGGGGCCATCGCTTGCACAGAATATTGTAGAGTACCGCAACCAGAACGGTCCGTTCAGCAGCCGCTCTGAACTCAAAAAAGTACCGCGCTTGGGGGACAAGGCCTTTGAGCAGGCTGCAGGCTTTCTGCGTATCCGTAGTGCCAAGAATCCGCTTGACGCTTCGGCTGTACACCCGGAAAGTTACCCGATTGTGGAGCAGATGGCCAAAGATTTGGGTGTAACCGTGCAGGATCTTATGCAAAAGGATGAGCTACGCAAGCAAATCAACCTGAAGAACTACGTAACCGATACCGTAGGGCTTCCAACCTTGCAGGATATCATGAGCGAACTGGCCAAGCCCGGTCGCGACCCGCGTCAGATGTTCGAAGCCTTCAGCTTTACGGAAGGAGTGAACGAGATGAAGGACCTGCGCGAAGGCATGAAGCTGCCAGGACTCGTGACCAATATCACGGCTTTTGGAGCCTTTGTCGACATCGGGGTGCACCAGGATGGCTTGGTACACGTGAGTCACCTGTCGGACCGCTTTGTGACCAACCCGCATGACGTGGTAAAAGTAGGGCAGAGGGTAGACGTAACGGTGCTGGAAGTGGACGTGCCGCGCAAGCGCATCTCCCTAAGCATGAAAGGCGACCCAAATGCGGCCCGGCCAATGGGCGGTGGCAACAGCAAAAAAGGCAATGCCAAAAAAGAAGAAGCGCCTATGGACGACTTCCAGGCGAAGTTGGCCATGCTGAAAGGCAGATTTAAATAAGAGCTATACCTCTTCAACAACAAGAGCCCCGGTAAATCTGGGGCTCTTGTTGTTTTACCCCAACCGATCCTGTTCTTCATTTATTAATACGCGCTAGCAGCAACACTAACAGTCCCAAAGCACGTATCCTATAAAACGAAATAGAACAAAACCAATAAGCTATGGATACATACAATCCCGATTACTCTAAAATGCTTCACACGGAGCATATTTTTCCGCCGGCTTCCGGGTCGAGCCATATCAATGTGAGCCGACCGGAACGCGTGCTGTCCGCCGTGGGTGGCGCGGCGCTTACTTTGTTGGGGCTCCGAAGGCCAGGTATGGCAGGGGCTGCTGCAGCAATAGCAGGCGGTGTGCTTCTTTTTAGGGGCGCTACCGGTTATTGTCCGCTAAACCAAATGCTGGGGCGAAACAACGCACAAAATGAAGATATCTCAGTTGACATCATCAAGACCATCACGGTAGAGAGACCACGTACTGAAGTTTACCAGTTCTGGCGCATGCTGGAGAATTTGCCCAAGTTTATGGAGCATCTGGAAAGCGTGCAGCAGGACGGCCCGCAGCGATCTCACTGGAAAGCCAAAATTCCGGGTGGGATTGGCACCATCGATTGGGCCGCCGATATCATCAATGAAAAGGAAAATGAACTCATCGCCTGGCGTTCGCTTCCAAATTCTGACATAGACAATGCCGGAGAGGTACGCTTCTCGGACTCTCCTGACGGAAAAGGCACCATCGTGCAGGCCATTATTTCCTATAGTCCGCCCGTGGGCTCTGTAGGCGGATTGGCTGCCAAGCTGCTGAACCCGATGTTTCAAAGCATGGTCGAAAAAGACCTGCGTTACTTTAAGCGGTTTATGGAGACAGGCGAGGATCTGCACCAACATCATCAGCCACTCGGGGCTACTTAAGGTATTGTCCCTCAAAATATATTTGAACCAGGTATAGCTGATGTCGTTATACCTGGTTTTTTATGATCTGCCGCTATACCTGAAACACTATTACCTGGCTGGTGCGTTATTTGCATGAATAGGACGATTGATAAAAAACAGAAGATGAACAGAATATGGAATGTAGGTTTGCTGATGATTTTGGCGCTGGTGGGGCTTTCCTGCAAGCAGGCACAGGATATCAAGGCATTCACAGAGGCGAAGTATAGTCTGCAGGGTGTGTCGGAGATTAAGCTGAACGGCATTGATGTGGAGGAGCGCATACAGGAGCGAAGGGGCTTTTCCAATGAAGAGCGGGATAGTCTGCTGGCTGCCGTGACGAGTAACTCGCTACAGGTAAGCTCTACGCTGGCATTGCATGTCGCCCTGCAGGAAGAGACAGCAGAAGAGCGCAACCTGACCATCACCGAACTGAAATGGCTGTTGGAAGTAGACGGCGAGGAAGCCCTGACAGGTACCATTCAGAAAACCCTGGTGCTGCAGGAGGGACTGAATATGCTGCCGATTCAAACGCCCGTCGGGTTGGCTACGGATGGTGAGGTACCCAGTTATACCGGCCTGTCACGGCTGATTACGCTATTGGGTCAGCGCAGCGATATGCGGCAACGGGTCACGCTTAAGATCAAACCTACCATCAAAACCCCGGTTGGTGATATAGAGTCGCCAACCTTTATCACGGTAAGTAAACCTGCAGGAGCAGTAGCGCAATTATAATCAGGTATAGGTAAGACTGTCAGTACCTCTGTCTATACCTTCATGCGGGCAGTCTCAGCCTTCGGGTCAGGAGTGTGGTAGAAAGAAATAAGCTGCCCGATCAGCAGGCCGGCTATGCTGGCACCCAGGCCGTAGAGCATGGGGTTGATGCTGGTTCTCAGGTAGAGGCAAAGCAACCAGACCCCTATTCCTGCCAATATAGAGCAATTAGCCGCAAGCGAAGAAGTACGCTTCCAGTAGAGTCCGGCCACCAGCGGCACAAAGAGCGACACCAAACTCAGCGCCGAAGACTCGCTGACCAGTTCGTAGATGTTGCTGCGCAGCAGTGCCATGGCCAGTGATACAGCCGCCACCAGGAGCACACTTACCCGAGAGAGCAGGAGCATCTGTTTGTCGCTAGGTTTGCCAAGAAGTGGCCGCAACATGTTCTCGCTGAGAACCGCAGCCGGGGCCAGTATACCGCCACTTGCCGTACTGATGATCGCTGAAATGAGCGCTCCGAAAAACAATACCTTCATTAAAAGAGAATCGAGACCCATGATGAGGCCGGGCACTAGCAGTTGTTCGTCCTCTTGCAGTAGTTCAGGATGCAGCGTGCGGGCGTATAGCGCAAGAAGTAACGGCAGGCAGGCCACCGTCAGGTATAGCAAGCCAGCCGTTAGTGAGGCAGCCACCGCTACACGTTCCGATCTTGCCGACATCACCCGCTGAAATACGTCCTGTTGCGGTATGGAGCCCAAGCCGATCGTGATCCAAAGGGCAAAGTAGTTGAGCCACGAAGTTGGGCTGCGTTCCTTTGGCGTCATCCGGAAAAAATCGTCAGGGAGGGAGGCGGTGATTTGCTCCAAGGGCATACGCTGCAACAAGGTATAGGTAATGAGCAGGAGGCCACCGATGATCATGATGGTCTGCACAAAATCGGTGATTGAAACCGACCACATACCTCCCATGTAGGTGTAGGCCACCACGATCAGGCTACCAATTACTATACCTGCCGATGTTGAAATGCCGAATACCTGGTTCATCACGATGCCCAGGGCCACCATTTGGGCCGCAATCCATCCGAAGTAGGAGATGATCATGAAAAAAGCAGCGATCTGTTCGGTTGTGCGATTGTATCGGATGCGGTAGTAGTCTCCAATGGTAAGCAGGTTGAGGCGGTACAGCTTTTTGGCAAAGAACAGACCGACCAGCACCAGGCAGAGGGCTGCTCCAAACGGATCTTCAATCACACCCAAAAGGCCATGGGAGGCAAATTCGGAGGAAGCGCCTAGCAGCGTCTCTGAACCAAACCAGGTGGCAAACACGACGGTCGTGGAGATGTAGAAAGGCAGGCTTCTGCCTGCCAGCAAAAAGTCTTTGGTGTCGCGCACCCGCCTCGAAGCCCAGAACCCCACCCCAATGTTGAAGAGTAGGTAGAGTACTACAAAAAATACCAGCATACCCGAAAAACGATCGGACTAAATTAGGTATAAATATGTCAGCCGCAAATTAAGTTGGGCAATAGGTAAAAAGGGCGGATTTTGGCAAAGTACTTGCTACCTCAGGTATACCAGTTTCCTGCTGGTTCTCGTTTTAAGCATGTCTGATCGGTCTAACTAACAGAAGAAAATGAATTACATAAAGAAAGTAAGCCTGGCTTTGTCCCTTGTCTTCATTCCGATATTGGCAGTCGAGGCAGTGCCGACCCTGGCTACGACCACTTATTCTGTCTCTGACTTAGGCTCCCGCGATATTATTGGAGAGATCATCGATGTGGTGGGGCTAAAGCCGCGCTTCGAAGTGCGCACCGCCAATATCGAGAATGCCGCTGCCGTGATCTACAATGGCAAACGCTATATTTTGTATAATGAACGTTTTCTGGCAGCCATCAACAGTGCGGTGCATACCGATTGGGCCAGCGTGAGCATACTGGCGCACGAGATCGGCCATCACCTGAATGGTCATACCTTGTCGCGTGCGGGCAGTAATCACCCCGATGAACTGGAGGCGGATGAGTTCTCAGGCTTTGTGCTTCGCAAGATGGGTGCTAGTCTGGACGAGGCACAGGCCGCCATGAAATTGCTGTCGGATGAGCGAAGTTCTCCCACGCACCCGGGGCGGGCCTACCGTCTGGCCGCCATCAGCAGGGGTTGGGGCAATGCTGACACGCAGCTTATGGCCAGTATACACGGTCAGCAGCGCGAGTCTCAACCAATGGCGGGTAGCTCTCAGGCAGCACAGCGTGTACCGGCAACCGTAAAACTGGAACCAAGGGCTGCTTCTTCGGGGATGGACAGCCGACTGGTTTTGCGGAAAGTGATCTTTAATAATGCGCCCAGCGAGCAGTTCTTTCTGACCACACGCCTGCAACTGGTGCACCTGACCGAAGATGGCGCGCGCGTGATCGGGACGCTGGCCCGCACCAACAGCCGGGACTATCCCTTCTACTTCGAGAGCGATTACCTGCAGGGACTTTTTGTGACAGACAGCGGCATACTGGTCAACAAACGAGGTCAACAGGTCGGATACTTCGGGTAAATCCCTAGTTGCTTTGTTACATGATCCAATTGATGCGCGGGAATAACGCTAACTTTCACCTGAGTAAAAGGTGATTTCCGGGTGAGTTTTCTAATGTTGGATTGTATTTATTAATTCGACGCAGCCTAAGCATAGATTTTTGGCCTATCCGGATTGGACTGTGAGCGGAACAGGCTGCTCAGGCTTAGTAATTCAAAACAGATACAGTATCTTGGCCTTTGCATTGATTTGAATCAATGCAAAGGCCATTACGTTTCATACATTTAATGATTTTTCAGAGATATGAGAAAAAAGAACAAGCTGATGAGTATCGTACTGCTGCTGGGTATGGCCCTTTTTGCCTTCTCATGCAGTACCAAAAACGATCTGGATGCTTTTAAGGAGGCAAAATATAGCCTGTCAGGTATAAACGAAATAAAGCTAAACGGGGTGAATGTGCTCAATAAGAAGCGACCGGAGGATTTCTCATTCAGTGAGGCAGCCATGCTTTTCTCGGCCTTCTCGGACAACAACCTCCTGGCTTACTCTAACCTGGGACTAAATGTGGAATTGGACGAAGGGAGCAAAGAACGCAGCATGACCGTGACCAAACTCAAGTGGCAGCTGCTGCTCGACGGCAAGCAGACACTTAGCGGACTGGTGGATGAGCCAGTCGAGCTGCGGCACGGGCTCAATACGATTAACGTGCGCACCCCCATCATGCTATCGGAAGAGAACGGCAAGCCAGGATATAACAACCTGATACGCCTGGTGACGCTGCTTTCTAAATCAGATGGCCCCAGCAGACCGGAGATTGTGCTTCAGATCAAGCCCACAATTCAAACATCTGTGGGGCCGGTTGAGATGCCGGGGTTTATCAATGTAAAGAACTAGAGTACAATTAAATAGATAATAGGTATAGGCTGGCGGTAATGTCAGCCTATACTTGTTTTAAAGAGAAAAGCAGGCTTTCGGAAGAAATTTGCTGCTTTGTAAATTTTCTTAATAAAATTGCAACTATACGTTGTGTTGAACGTATGTGGCACGCTCCTTGTTTAAATACCATCCAAGAAACCATTTGTATGACTTTTAAATCAGGGAACACCATGGAATTCGATGTAATTGTAGCAAAAGACCTTCAGGCACTTGTTAACACAGTACAGGACTACGTAAAGACCGGTTGGGTGCTGAAAGGAGAAGTATTTGAGAAGGATGGAAGCTTCACACAGGAAGTAGAGCGTCGCTTTGCTAATAACACCAAACAGAAAAAGGCTGTCAGCCAGCGTAGTTGGGTGGCATGGCCAGCGTTCAATGCATAAAATGTTTTGAAGGCGGAATAGAGTCTTTTTGCTAATTTCGCCGCATAATCGCCCGGTATGAAACGAAAACTTGCCTTTGCTGCTGTTTTAGTATTTCTCAGCACGCTTTCAGTCACTGCACAGAAGGCTGTGCTGGATACACAACAATTACTGCAGGATGTGCGGGTGTTGTCTACCGACTCAATGGAGGGCAGGCTTAGTGGCAGCTCGGGCAGCAAAATGGCTCAGGACTACATCCTGAACCGTTTCAGCGAAATTGGGCTTCAGCAATATAACAAAAGCTATCGCCATACCTTCCGTCTGGAAAGCAGGGGCGTGACGGTGGAGGATGCCACCAACCTGATTGGCTACATACCGGGCAAGACCAAACAGGCCATCGTTATCACGGCGCATTACGACCACGTGGGAGTGCGCAAGGGGGAAATATACAACGGTGCCGATGACAATGCCTCGGGAGTAGCTGCTTTACTGGCAGCAGCCAGCTATTTCAAGAAGCAAAAACCTTACTATACCTTGGTTTTTGCAGCACTTGACGGGGAGGAACTGGGTTTGCAGGGTGCCAACGCCCTATTGGAAAATCCTCCGCTGCCACTGTATAACATCCTGCTGAATGTGAACATGGACATGTTGAGCATTAACCAGCAGGGCGAACTGTATGCCAGCGGTACCTATCATCACCCTTTCCTTATACCTTACCTACAGCAAGTTTCAGCGCGGCCGCAAGCCAGGCTGTTGCTGGGCCATGACCGTCCTGATCAGGGCGAAAACGATTGGACCAGGCAGTCAGATCACTTCCAGTTTCATAAGCGACAGATTCCTTTCGTGTACTTTGGTGTGGAGGATCATCCGCATTATCACAAACCAACAGACGATTTCGCCCATATCAATCCTGTCTTTTACCCGGATGCCGCTGCGCTGGTGATCGACTTTATCCGTGTTATCGATAAAAAACGCCTGCAGGTAAAGGCGACAGGGCAATAATAATTCAGCTTTGGGGCTTTCTTCAGATAAGCTGAAAGTCAGTGGCTTGCTTGAGGATTCGGTAGAATTATTCCTGCATAGTGATGTATTTATAGTGAAATCCCTATCCTTTCTTTTCCCAGTTCGTAGATAGGTGGAAAGCAATGTTGCTTTTGCCTTTCTTCGCGCAGAAACACGACTGACCTGCGCCGATTGATAACAAGGCGATCCACAAATACACAATGAAAAAACCTGTCTGGCAGATGAGCAGGAGACCATACCTTCTTGTACTTTTATTGGCGATCACTTTTTTTTCTATCACCTCCGTCTACGGGCAAGATAGCTTTACAAGACGCTTGGGGATGAGCAAAATTCCTGAGCGTGGCCTCGTGATTCAGGCTGGAGCAGGCTTGGCAGCTGTCAAAAGCGATATTTGCGGCAGCTATGGTTGCAACGACATTGGTCCGGCGATGGGCATTGGTGCCCAATTCAAGTTCAACGCATACATGGCCTTAAGTGGCGAAGTGGAATATGTGAAGCTGGGGGCTACTGAAAAAACTCTGAAAGATAACATTACTTTTGAGTCTGAGGTGATCGAGGTCTCCACGTTGCTCGTCCTCAACCTGATGGATAGCTATGCTGGTTCCAATAACTACCGCTCTACCCGTAAGCGTTTTATCGTTCCTTTCGTGAAAGGCGGTATCGGCTTTGTTTACTATACGCCGAGCTCATACCCGACAAACAGGGCCGAAAACTCGCAGGAGACCTATGACCGTATGCGTCCATACCCAGCCATCGCCGGCGTGTTGCCCTTTGGTGCCGGGCTTCGTTTCCGTTTCTCCGACCAATGGAGTGTAGCCCCTGAGGTGATGTATCACATCACAACGACAGACTACCTCGATAATATCGGCCCCCCGGTAGGGTTTGAGCATACCAAAGACCATTATGGTGTCGCCTCCGTCAAAGTTCTTTATACCCCGATTATCAAAAATGAAGTGTTTACCCGAAAAAACCAGGGTATAGGCGGCTATAAAAAGAAGAAGTAACACCGAACTACCACATCTCTTCACCGTAGTTAAAATGGTTGTCCAGGGCTTCGTATCGCGGTCTTGGTACTACCACCCGCAAAACCCTGAGCTATGGAAACACAAAACAAACGAAATCTTTGGTGGCTGGTTGCAGGCGCTGGCGCTCTCTTGGCAGCAAGGGCTATCAACCGTAAACTCAACGCATACAATTTCAAAGATAAAGTAGTGCTGATCACAGGCGGTGCCCGTGGACTTGGTTTTGTGATGGCACGCCAACTGGCCAGGGAAGGGGCAAGGCTGGTGCTTTGTTCCCGTGATGAGATACAGTTGGAGAATGCCCTCATGGAACTGGCCGGCAATGGTGCCGACGTGATGGTAGTGCCCTGCGACGTAACCCAGCAGGCTCAAGTACAAGCGATGGTAAACCAGGTGCAAAGCAGTTTCGGCAGCATCGATGTCCTCATCAACAATGCCGGGATCATCACGGCCGGCCCACTGGAAGAAATGACTGTCAAGGACTTTGAGGAAGCCATGGAGACACACTTCTGGGGACCGCTCTATACCACCTTGGCGGTGCTACCCTCCATGAAGGATAGGGGAGAAGGCCGCATTCTCAACATCGCGTCTATCGGTGGGAAGTTGGGGGTGCCTCATCTGGTGCCGTACAGTGCCAGTAAGTTTGCACTGGTGGGCTTGTCAGAGGGACTTCGGGCAGAATTGAAACAACATAATATCACAGTGACCTGTGCATCGCCCGGACTCATGCAAACTGGCAGCCCGCGCCATGCCAATGTGAAAGGACAGCATGAAGAGGAGTACGCCTTGTTCAAACTGGCAGATTCCAGTCCGCTCACATCCATCAGCGCCGAGGATTCGGCCAAAACGATCCTGGACGCTTGCCGCCACGGCGATGCGGAAGTGGTGACTTCTATACCTGCCAAAATCGGAGCCTTCGTGCATGGTATTTCTCCTGCCGCGACAACAGACTTCTTTGCCATACTGAACCGCCTGCTGCCCGGGCCAACCGGTGAACAAAAGGCCAAAAAAGGCTATGAAAGTGAAACGCCACTCTCCATGTCTAGTCTGACGGAGCGGACTCAGAAAGCCGCTTTCCGGAACAACGAACTTTAATCAAGCAATATAATATCTACTTTGCAGAGCCAGGCTATACCTGGCTTTGGCTATATTCGCCCTTATGGAAATCAAGAAAAGAGAGAAAGCTTACAACGGCTATTTCAAAATTTATAAACTCACGGTTGAGCAGCATGGCCATACCTTTGAGCGGGAGCAGTTTGACAGGGGAGTGGCTGTGGCTGCCATGGTTTATGATACAGAGCAGGAAAAGTACATCCTGACACGGCAATTCCGGGTAGGCCCGGAGACGGAGCTGGTGGAGGTGGTAGCCGGTATGGTGGATGAAGGGGAAAGCCCGGAAACCAGCATTGCCCGTGAGATAGAGGAGGAGATCGGCTACAGCGTAGACAGTCTGAAACACCTGCATACCTTTTACTCATCGCCCGGCGGCACCACCGAGAAGGTACATCTTTACTACGCCGAGGTATCGCACCAGCATGCCGACGGCGGTGGCAAAGACGAAGAACACGAGCACATCGAACTGGTGGCCTATACCCGAGAAGAGCTCCTGAAAGAAGCCTTTGCAGACGCCAAGACCATTATTGCCCAGCAGTGGGTGCAGTTACAGGGGTAAGCAGACAGTACAGGTATAACATAGATAAGGCGTCAGTCACCTTAGTGGTAGCTGACGCCTTTTTTTAGTATTGATGTAAATTACTGCCTGCTTCCTGCCTTTAGCTTGTCGCCAAACACCTGGCGAACCTTTTCGACTTTGGGGCGGATGACGAAACTGCAGTAAGGCTCATGGCCATGCGTGTTGAAGTAGTTCTGGTGGTAGTCCTCTGCCGGGTAGAACTCCTGCAGCGGTTCCACCGTCGTCACGATCGGGGCCGGAAACGCTCCGGAGGCATCCAGCTCCTGCTTGTATTTTTCGGCCAGTTGCCGCTGCTCCTCGTTGTGGTACAGCACGATAGAGCGGTATTGGGTTCCAATGTCGTTGCCCTGCCGGTTGAGCGTGGTAGGGTCGTGTGTTTTCCAGAAAACCTCGAGCAGTGCTTCGAAGCTGATTTTGTCCGGATCATAGGTGATCTGCAATACTTCTGCGTGTCCGGTGGTGCCGGAGGTAACCTGTTTGTAGGTAGGGTTTTCCATGTGGCCACCGGCATAACCAGACTCCACTTTGGCAACCCCTTCCAGATCCTGAAAAACGGCTTCTGTGCACCAGAAACAGCCGCCTCCAAATGTTGCTTTTTCCATCGCTATTCTATTTCGTAGTTCTTTGCCCTTAAACCATCAGGTATACAGGAGGGCTGTCTGCACAAAGGTATAAGGCTTAAACTGATTTGCAGGCTAATTGTTGTAGCCACCATGGAATTAACCTGCTCAGTTTCGCATGTTTTGCAGCAGGCTGCGGGTATCGGCTGCGCCTTCCAGTGTCAGGTACTCGGCTTGCAGGGCCCTTACCTTGAGTTTGTCGCTGTTGGACATCTGCCCTTCGATCTGCCGGCGACGTTGGTTCAACTGCCCATACACATTGTCCACGTAATCCCAGTCGCTTTGCGTCCAGTTCTGCCGCTTGGCCCGCACGACACCCATAAAGGTGAGGTACGCTTCGCGCACGTTCTGTGGAGAAATCGCTTCTACCTCATTGAACTCGCGCAGCAACAGCTCCCGCCACTGGCGCAGTTCCGCTGCGTCGAGCGGTGTATTCTGGCGACGTTCCTGTCGGCTTTCCCAGCGTTCGTAGCGTTGCCTCAGGCGGGCATACTCTGCTTTAGAGTCAGCGGACAGGCTATCCAGGTTCTGCTCTATTTCAGCGCTCCTGCGGCGGAAGTCCTCCTTTATCTCGGGCATTTCGCGTTTTATGGCTGTGTCTCCCTTCTCAACCTTTTCATTCATCCAGCCACGCAACGATTCCAGGCGTTCGTCAACGGTGCGACCGGTACGCTCCACGCGGGCAGTGTCCGTTTGTTCGGGCACGTCTACGGTTATCTCTTCGGTGTTTTCGGCGGTTCGATTGCCTTCGCAGCTCCACAGGAACAAGCCCAGGAACAGCATGACCGCATATCTCGATGCGTTACAGATTTTATCTTTCATGTTTTGATTAAAGTTTGGGGTACAGTGTTTATACCTGCCTTTTGCCTTACTTACGCAAAGAGTCGGTACAGGATACTACGAGCCTACTGCCAGAAGCGGTTTGTCTTTGCTGATGCCGTGTCCGTAACGGTAATGGCTGTTTACGGAGACGGGAAGTTTGCCTCTTGCCGGAATCTTACCAAAGAGCAATTTGGGCGCCGCGATCTGTGCATGGGCATGAGCCTGGTAAGCCAGCAGCAGTACCTTACTCTTGTGTAGTTCCGGAAACTGGTTTATGGTATAAGGATTGTCAAACAGTGTGATAATTGCTTTGTCAGACCGGGCCAGTTCGGTCACAAAGGCTGTGGCTTCTTTGGAGTAACCGAGCCGGTTGCTGGGTGTCACGCTCGGGCCATAGAGTCCTACGATAACATAGTCGTAGCCACGTAGGCGCTGTTTCATCTTCCGGACCTCTTTGGCATCAGCTTTTCTCGATATCACATAATCTGTCGTACTGCGTGCATACCTACCAACTTCCCGTTGGAATAAACTCGGGCGCACCAACCCAAAAGAGAGCGTGGCGATTTTGTGGCGCTTCTTCTGGCGAATGGGCAGGAAATTTTTACGGTTGTTGAGCAATGTCATGGCAGCCTCTGCCAAGGCATGGTTGGTGCTGTCGGCAATAGTTGGGTTCAGGTCTTCGTAAAGGTTCTCCAGTTCAATCGGCTTATACCTGTCAAGGCCTACCCATTGCTTGGCGGCGAGCATTTTTTTGCAGCGCGCATCGATCTCTTCCTGCAAGATGTACCCTTTGGCAATAGCGAGCTTGATTGCCTGTATGGCCTTCGGCACGCTGTTGAGCCGTTCCAGCACGTCGTTGCCCGCCATAATAGCCCGCGCCTCGGCCTCTCCTGGCGGGAAGTATTTCGTCACGCCTTTCATTACCATGGCATCCGTAAAAACCAGTCCCTTAAACTCCAACTGATTTTTGAGCAGGCTGGTCACAATGGGTTTGGACAGGGTGGAAGGCAAATTTTGTGTCGTATCGAGTTGGGGCATGTGCATATGGGCTACCATGATGCCGCCTATACCTTGTTTAATGAGTTCCCGGAAAGGGTATAGTTCCAGCGAGTCAAGCCGGGCCCGGTCGTGAGGTATAACAGGCAGGTCGTAGTGTGAGTCAACATCAGTGTCTCCATGTCCCGGAAAATGCTTGGCAACGGCAATAATACCATTGTCCTGCATACCGCGCATATAGGCCAGGCTCTTAGCGGTAACATCCAGTTTATCCTCCCCGAAGGCTCGGTAGCTGATAATTGGGTTGGCCGTATTGTTGTTGATGTCGGCTACGGGCGCAAAGTTGACGTGCATGCCCAGTCGTTTGAACTCCTCGGCCACCTCGGCACCCATACGGTAGATCAAACCATTGTCCTCGATGGCGCCCATCATCATCTGGAAGGGATATTGCACCGTGCTGTCAAGTCGCATGCCCACGCCCGTTTCGGCGTCCATCGAGATCAGCAGGGGCACTTTGGAGGCTGCCTGCAGGCGATTGTTGAGCTTGGCCTGCCGCATGGGGCCACCCTGGAAGTAAATGATGCCGCCTATCTTATACCTGGTGACCAGGTTCATGACATCAGCCTCGTATTTCGCGTTTTTGTTGGAGAATGCCTCTATAATGATCAACTGGGCAATGCGTTCATCCGGGCTCAGGGTTTTGAAAACGGAGTCTACCCAGGGAGAAGGCTTTTCGATGGCCTCCAGCAGGGAGGAGGGGCGGGTATAGGGAGTAGTCTCTTCCGGTAAAAACTCGCGTGTATCTTCCTTGGCATATACCGGTTTTCTTGTATCAGTACCCTCGCAACCCGTCAGCAGCAATAAAATCAGACAGACAGGCCAAATAGGAGAAACTATACCTGACCAGAAGACTTTAGAGCGATGTAAGGTTGCGTGCATGGTGTTGTGGTGGCCTACCACCTGTTATTACTGTACAATTATTAATTTAGTTCTCGGTAGGCCTTTTGACTTAAAATGTGTGCAAAAATAGCAGACCGAAAGGGGAGTGATACGTCAATTGGTTTTAAAAGTAGGCAACAGCTGCCCGTATTTTATGTTATACCTGTAACTTGTGGCAACTCGCAAGACTACAAAGCTGCCCCCACCGGCCTTTGCAGATGTGCGTATAGCCTGTAAAAAGCTGCGGCTGAAAACCTGCTGTTCCTTAAACCGATAAACGAAAGCCTGCCCCGCTTATTCTGTGAACCTATTATCTATGGCGTCATCCTCCTCCGAAATTGCTTTGACAGACCTACAGGCTGAAAATGAGCGCTTTGCTTACAGCTTTCTGCCCGGTACGCTCTTTATCGCGCTTATCTGGCTGATTGCGCTGCTGGTATACCTGACCGGCGTGGAACTGAGCTGGCTAGGTATACGCCCCCGCGAATTTTTTGGATTGATTGGCGTGGTGGCCGGCCCGCTGATCCATTCCGGTTTGAATCACCTGCTGTCCAACTCCTTTCCGCTGGTGCTGCTTTCGGGCTTTATCCTTTTCCTGCACAGGCCTGTGGCGCTGCGGGTTGTTGTATTGGTTTACGTGCTGAGCGGGCTGTTCACCTGGTTTATTGGCCGGGATGCCTACCATGTGGGGGCCAGTGGCGTGGTATATGGACTGGCTGGGTTCCTGTTGTTCAACGGCATTATGCGGCGTGACCGGGCCGGACTGGCCGTGTCGCTGGCTGTCTTGTTCCTCTACGGCGGGCTGTTCTATGGCTTGTTCCCCTCAGAGGAGCGTATTTCCTGGGAGGGGCATCTGGGTGGTTTAATAGCCGGGCTGGTTGCCGCCGTGGTCTATGGGGAGCATGTGGAGAGCAAGAAGGAAGCACTACTGCCGGAACAAACACCAGACGCTCAGCATGCAATCTCACTCCAGCAGCGACACCAAAGCAGCACCCTAGCCCAAGGACCCTATACCTGGCGCTATACCATTGCGACCGGTCAGCCGGAAGCCAAGCATGAGTTTGCCTGTCGCGTAAACCCCAGAACGGGGATGGCGGAGGCGCTAACCCACCCGACAAAATATTCGTCTACAAGCAAGTAATATCGACGCTTTATGAACCAGACTACTCAGAAACAACCAGAAGAAACAAAGCAGAGCAAATGGCCATTGCTTATTACAGGGGGTATCTTAGCGGCATTGGTGTTGGCTTACTTTGTTTCATCGGGTTTTCAGGCGCACATAAACGAGGGATGGGCTGTACTCAGTAGCGGCGATGAAAAGAAAATCTCGGTTTGGGTCGAGCAGTTCGGCTTCTGGGGACCCTTCTTTATAGTCCTAGCAATGGTGGCGCAGATGTTTTTGCTGGTTATCAATGTGGTGGCGCTTATGCTGGTGGCTATAGTCGCTTACGGGCCCGTGTGGGGCTCCCTTATCGCAATTACTGCTGTGCTGGTGGCCTCAAGCATAGGGTATATGATTGGCAGGGGATTGGGAGAAGCAGGGGTACAAAAGATCATCGGTCACAAGGCGGAGGAAAAGGTGTCGGGCTTCGTGGCTGACTACGGCACCTGGGCTGTGATCATAGCCCGCATTTCTCCTTTCCTTTCTAACGATGCGGTCAGTTTTGTCGCTGGCATTACCAAGATGGGCTATATCAGGTTTATTTTAGCCACACTAGCCGGCATTACGCCACTCACCATTCTGTTGGCCTGGCTTGGGGAAGAGAAGGATCGGTTGGTCAACGGATTGATTTGGGTAGGAGGTGTAAGTCTGACTGTATTTATCGGATATGTGGTGTATGACAAGTACTTCAAGAAACAATCGCCTGATAGTCGCTAGTGCTTTGTTTAAGCATTAGTTGAAGTCTTTGTTAAGTGAAATTTTAGAAGAAACAACCTTGATAATCGGTTGTTTCAGAGACTAAAATTTCTTTACATATTTTTTGCATTAAAATATGAGTATATTGAACTGGTATAGGATTATGTCGATTTTATAGAACTTGAATTGTTTGCATGTTTTTAAGTAATATTTTAATAAAAATAAGAGTATGTAAATTTTATTAAAAGTGCCCTTCAGGTTAAATCAATCCATTTTGTAAAACCTATTTTTTGTAGTAGCCGTTTAAGCGTGTTATTGCTTTTAAAATGATGTTTCACGAAATGGATTGCTTATGTTAAGGGTTAAATTACTCACTGTTGTGATTTCCATTTTTGTAGCTTTTGTCGACGAGCTGGCATTGTTAAAGCCAGAAGATACCAGCCCACCAAATGAGAATTCTATACCTGGAATGATTACCCCCAGAGAGATAAAGAAAGTACAAAATTTCCCCAAGCCATCCGAAACTTACTCTGTCACGGCCACTGTCTACTACCCTGAGAAAGGCCAAACCGACCAAAACCCGCTCATCACCGCCGATGGCTCCCGCATCAACCCTAAAAACCCTAAAAAGCACCGATGGATCGCCCTGTCGCGCGATATGCTAGCCCGTTGGGGCGGCGACATACAATATGGCGATACAGTATGGGTACGGGGCATATCAAAGAAGATGGATGGCATGTACATTGTGCGCGACACCATGAACCGCCGCTTCCGAAACCGTATCGATATCCTGGTTGGACGCAGAGACAAAATTTATGGCCGCTGGGACGATGTAGAAATCGCTAAAGCCGAGTTCAAAGAAGAGAAAAAGGAGCGGTTGGATTTTAAGCCAAGCTATTACAGTCTGGCCATGAGCCATTAGGTATAGCGCTGCTTTGAACAAGCTGGTGCAGGTTAACATTAGGCTTGGGTTTTGTTTTTTTGCTTATTTTAGGAAAACGACTAGCAGCAAAGACATGACGAGACAAGAAGCACTGACCATATTGCAGCACATGACCACCAGCGAAAGCCTCCTTAGGCATGCCCGCACCGTAGAACTGGTAATGGAAGCCTACGCCGAAAAGCTGGGAGAGAACAAGGAAGAATGGGCCATAACCGGTCTGTTACACGACGCTGATTACCAGGCCTACCCTGATCAGCACCCAAACGTGATCGTGAATCTACTACGTGAAAAAGGGGAAGAGCCCATCGCCCATGCCATCTCTGCACACTATACCCATTGGGGAGTGCCCTACGAGTCGACGCTGGATAAAGCCTTGCTTGCCTGTGACGAACTGACGGGTTTTGTAGTGGCCTGCGCCTAGGTCCGGCCTCAGCGCCTTGAAGGACTGGAGGCAAAGTCTGTGATCAAAAAGCTGAACACGAAGAGTTTTGCGGCATCAGTTGACCGGGAGGAAGTGCGCATTGGCGCAGAGCTCTTTGGGGTGGACCTGAAAGAGCACATCAGCTTCATCATAAATGTATTGCAACAACACCAAGTTGAGCTACAGCTGGAACCAGTCGAAGGCGCCAAAGCCTGATGGTGTTCATGATTTAAAAACCTCCGTGCCAGGTATAGCTATACCTGGCACGGAGGTTTTTCATTAGCCGAGGTAGTACTGCAGCGCCTCAATCCCTTTGGCATTGTCATCGGCTTCCACCACTTCGTCTATTACCCATTGTATCTCCTGTTCGGTCCAATTCTCCTTTTCGGCGGCTTTCACAAAGATTTCGATGGCAGCATATCGGTTGCTACCGGCAGGTATGTTGGCTTTTATTTTCTTTCTGATGTTCATGTAAGTTGAGCTTTAGGCAAGATTACGCATGCTTTTCCACAAAATCAATTTCCAGGGTGCTGCTTTTAACGCTCTACAAGCGCATTGCAAGTGGTGCTGTTCGAAGGTTGCTGTAGGATAATGTTTATAATTATTTGACTAACCCTTTGTGAGAGCCCCCGTTTTATAAGCTATACCCTGACTAACCGGTGAAGCTTATGGAGAAAGAAATTTTTACGATGGAGCAGATCAGTGAGCTGGATAATATGACCATCATGCATTTTGCTGCTCCCGTTATAGTAGCTTCCGTACTGATTGAGTGGCTAGTGGGTGTGCGGAAAAAGCGGGATTACTATGACAAGCGCGACTTTATGGCGGCCGTAGCAATTGGGGTTGGCAGCGTCATATTGGGAGCGCTGCTCAAGGTGACGATTTTTTACATAACCCTGGTGATTTACAATGCCGTCCCTTGGGCCATACCCAGGTCTTGGTGGGGGTTTGTACTGGCTTTTCTGCTGGTGGACTTCTGCCGGTACTGGGCGCACCGTATCTCGCATGAGCAGCGCTTTTGGTGGGCGACGCACGTAACCCATCACTCATCCCGGAAAATGAATTTCTCCGTCTCTTTCCGCACCGGCTGGACACAGCACATCAAGTTCATTTTCTTTCTGCCGGTGCCTTTCCTCGGCTTCGACCCTTTCACCTTTTTTATCTGCCATCAGCTCGCAGTGCTTTACCAGTTTTGGGTACACACCGAGCTAATCGGAAAACTGCCTGCCCCGCTGGAGTATGTTTTTGTGACCCCATCGCACCATCGGGTACATCATGGCTCCAACCCCAAGTATATTGACAAGAATTACGGGTCCACCCTCATCATCTGGGATAGGCTATTCAATACGTTTCAGGTAGAAGAGGAACGACCAACCTATGGCATTACGAAGCCCGTTACCTCCTACAATCCCATTTACCTGGTTTTTCACGAGTGGGTCGACATCTGGCAGGATCTGCGGCATGTCAGGTTGTGGCGGGAGGTATGGGATCTGTTGTTCAAGCCGCCCGGGGCCGTCGTGACTGCCTATCAACGGGAGCAAGAAGCACTGTTTGCCCAAGATCAGGGTCAGATTGACATATTGCCGGCGCTGCAGGTAGCACCAGCATTGCCTGTTGAGCAGGAAGACAATGAAGAGTTACAGACAGTTGACAACAGGCAAGTAGGCTAGCACAAAAAAAGCATGGCGATCGCCATGCTTTTTTTGTGCTGTTTCACTGCTTAGTTATTATCCTGATAGCCGCCCTGCCTGGAAGCCGGATTACTTTGCGCCTCGCGTGGCACCCCCATCTTTTCCTCGCGGCGCGATTGGTACTGAGCAAACTGCTGCTCCGTCAAAATATCCTTGATAAGTGAGAGACGGGTCTGGCTGATGATATCCATCTGCTCTGCCAGTTTGCGCGGGTCGGACTTATACCTTGACCGAGCCTCTTCGGCTTGGCGCATGCTATTGCGGTTCACCTCTTTTAGTTTGGCTACCTGTTGAGGCACAAGGCGCAAGTTCTTTACCATACCTGCGGTAATCTCATCTGCCCGTTGCTCCACGGTTTTGGGAGCATTCTGAGTCTGTTTTTGTGGAGCAGGGGATTGAGCAAGTACAGCGGTGGCTGTAAAGGCAAAAAACAAGGCGGCAAGGGCTGCTTTCTTCATAACTTTTGTATCGCTAGTCGTTGTTACTGCTTCTTAATCAAAAACTGTTCCGGTATTTCAGCGCTGATCTTGGTGCAACAAAGCCCGCCCAGGTATAGTTTCTGAGGCAGGTTGCTGTATGCTAACGTCAGGACTCGGAGTGAAAGTATACCTTGTAGAAGTGCATGCCGCGCTCCTGATCAAACCCTCGCTCCACATACTGCTCACTTTGCTCCGGGTTATACCCACTGAACTTGATCTCGATCTGGGTATCCAGCTTGATGAAGTTGCGGAACTTTCGCTTCATGTTCTTCACCGTGTTCTTGTTGATGGCAAAATCGGTGAAGCCCTCAATGTCGCGTTCTTCGGCAAAGGCCTGGGTATAGTTCTTAAATCGCTCGGCCGTCTCCGGTTCGTCTATCACGCTGCTTGTAAATTCCTCCAGGTCAAAGGTCTCACTCTTGGAGAAGTAGTCTACAGAACGGCTAATGAAGTCGACCTGCGCTTTTTTACTGTCCGTCTGGGCAAACACCTCTTCCGAGAAATCCTTACAGAGATTCAGGGCTGTTTTGGTGTTGAAGTTGGTGTCCTTGAGCTCCGTCACATGCAGGAAGTCCTCTTTCCAAAACACGGCATCGGTACTGTTGGCATCCACCAATTTCACCCGGAAACCATCCTCAGCCTCTGTGTTGAAGATCAGGCAGCCTTTGTCCACACTTTTGATGTTCACCCCGAAGTGGTAGTTCATGCTCAGGTCATCGTTCTCCTCCTGAAAGGTCAGGAAAGTATCCTTGTTCTCAGACTTGAAAATGCCGATCGCGTCCACAATGTCATCTTCCATCACACAACCCGACAAATGCACCACGTATAGCTCTCCGCTCTTCACCTTCGGGTGGTCCGACTGCTCGTACAGGTGGTTAAGTACATGCACCGAGTACTCGAGGAACTTGGCCGGCTCTGTAAACATCAAGGCCGAGTAAGCGAACATCTCGTTCAGGGCGATATCGGAGGTATGGGTGAATCGAAAAAACTCCTCCTGCTTAAAGGGGGCCAGAAAGTAATTGGTCAACAAATCGCTTAACTGTTCATCTCGTAGGTCAACCAGTTCTTTGGAGATGATCACCCCTTCGTCTTTTGCCTTGTTGCCTACCCGATGTACCGCCAACCTGTTCAGGCGCACCTGTCTTTTGTCATTCATTTGCTAGAGTTTATACCTGGCCGCTTTGCCAGCCTGTGGGGCTGCAAAGGTAGGGGCAAGCAAGGCGCCGGACAAATAAGAAACTCAAATTATAAAGTGCTATTTTGAGGTGCTTTCAAACTGGTAAATTTATTTTACATAGTTAATTGATTGATTTTAAATAATTTATGAATTAATCCTGGGCCTTATTAATTTACTTCATCTGAATTTGGCACGATTCTTACATCAACCCTAGCAAGCCGCGCAGCTTTTAGTTTTAGGTTTTCAAATTTTAAGGATAGGTGAGATGAAAAAGATATTTCTACTATTGGCCGTCGTTCTGGGAATGGCGGTTACCCAAGCGAATGCGCAGCAAAAACAACCTGTGCGGATTGGTATAAAGGCAGGTGTGAACCTGGCCGAGTGGCAGGGCGAAACCATAAACACCGCCCAGGATCTGATGGAAATGACCAACGGTGCGCTGAACCGCCAGATGCGTGAAGGCTTTCATGTAGGTGGGGTAGTTTCTATACCTATCGTGCCGGGTTTCGAGATTGAGCCGGGTTTACTATACTCTCAGAAAGGTATGCGCCTGACCGGCAAGATCCCGATGGAACAGTTTGATTTTCTGAACGCCGGCGTAACAGTTACCAACAAGTCAGAGTACATCGACATGCCGATTCTGGCCAAAGTATTTATCGGGGAGGGATTCCATATATTCGCAGGTCCGCAGTTCTCTTACCTGCTGTCGAACAAGGTGCAGGTGCAGGCGGGTGCACTTGGGTTTAATGCCCTTAACCAGGAGTGGGACATCAAAAACGGCTTCCGTGAGCTGGATGTGGCCGCAACCGGAGGTGTAGGCTATCGCTTTGCCAGCGGCTTCAATGTGAGCGCCGGCTACGATTACGGGCTGACCACCGTGGACAGCAACCGCAACTTCGATACCTTCAATCGGGTAATCAAGGCTTCGGTTGGTTTTACTTTCTAAAGCTATTGTTTGTTAAAGTGTTTGTGTGACACAGGCCGCTATCATTGGTAGCGGCCTGTTTTGATTTACAGTGTTACTCCATTTTGGGCACACAGCCGGTAACCCTGGCCGTGTATGTTGATGATCTCCACGGAAGGGTCATCGCGGAGGTATTTGCGGAGTTTGGCGATGTATACGTCCATGCTGCGGGCAGTGAAGTAACTGTCCTCATGCCAAATCCGGAGCAATGCTTCCTCGCGTGGCATCACATCGTTCAGGTGCTGGCAGAGCAATCGGAGCAGTTCGGTTTCTTTCGGGGACAACTTGCTTATTTCGCCGTGGTAGTGTAGCAATCGCAGTTTGTACTGAAACTTATACTGACCTATGTGATACTCCGTCACTTCCGGCTTATCTGTAGCCGAGGCACCTTTTCGGTGCATGATCGCCTTGATTTTGTAGAGCAGTACTTCCGAGTCGAATGGCTTGGTGATGTAATCGTCGGCCCCAATCCGGAAACCTTCCAGCATGTCCTCTTTCATGGACTTAGCGGTCAGAAATATCAAGGGCATGTCAGCGTTCAGCTTTTTAATCTCGCGAGCCAGCGTGAAACCATCCTTGCCGGGCATCATCACATCCAGTATGCAAAGGTCAAACTTACCCTTACTGAATGCTGAAATGGCCTGCATGCCGTCCGGGCACAGGGTTACCTGGTAGTCGTGCAGCTCCAGGTAATCTTTGAGCACAATGCCAAAGTTTGGGTCATCCTCAGCCAATAGTATGTTCAGTCCGTTTTCAGCCATATGCCGTTTTGCTTAGAGTATGGAATATATAGTATAGAGAGCAATTGGAACCGGAAGGCTGCATTTAGCCTCCTAAATCAAACAGTGAAAGGTAAGAAAATCTCAAATCTGCTTCCTTTGCCAGGTTCGCTCTGTAGCCGGATGTGGCCGTTGTGCGCCTTTACGATAGCCTTTACATAGCTTAGCCCCAGACCAAATCCTTTTATATTGTGCAGGTTGCCGGTAGGCACCCGGTAAAACTTGTCGAACACCCGCAACTGCGTGTCCCGGGTCATGCCTACCCCTTTATCTTCCACGGCAAGCAGCACGCCGCCCTCCACATTCTGCGTCATCAGCACAATGTCAGGGCTTTCAGTGGAGTACTTGTTGGCATTGTCGAGCAGGTTGCAGATGATGTTGTAAACGTGTACCTCGTCAAGTTTCAGTTCATGCTCAAAAGCGCACAGTTGCGTTGTGATCTGGCCAAGGCGCTCTTCTACCTGCAGCCGAATGCTGTCTATAGCTTTTTCGATCAGGGCGTGCAGGTCAACAGGCTGCAGGTTCATGCGGTAATCGTTTTTCTCCAGTTGCGCGATCTGCAGCACGTTCTCCACCTGCACGTTCATGCGCTTATTTTCCTGCCGGATGATGTTGGTGTAGTACTTGATTTTTTCGGGGTTACTGTAAATCTTTGGGTTGGCAATGGAATCTGTCGCAAGCGAGATGGTGGCAATCGGCGTCTTGAATTCGTGCGTCATGTTGTTGATGAAATCGTTCTTCATCTCAGACAATTTCTTCTGCTTGAATATGATATGGATCGTCGTGCCGAATGTAGCCATGATGACCAACGTAAAGATGGCTGAGAACAGCAGCATTACCCACAGTGATTTCAGGGCGTAGGCCTGGCTATCGGGAAAGTAAACGGCCAGGTAATCGGGTTTATCGAAGATGTCGTTCGGGAACAGGCTAGCCTTGTAAGTCGTGAAGGCGTCAGCAGCTGTGTCAGCTATGTGGCTGGCCACCACGGTGTCCTGTTTGCCTGAGAGTACCCAGTAGCCAAAATCCAGCGCGATGCCCTTGCTTTGCAACTCGGCCTGCAGCATGCCTTTCAGGTCGGTCAGACTAAGGCGCTCCTGCAGAGGCACTTCCTTCGAGACATACTCCACCACCATTTTCTCCACTACGTCGTTGAGCTTTTCTTTCTTGGCCTCCAGCTTGGCTGGATCGGGCTGCGTGGGTGTTTCAGGTATAGCCAACGGGCTAGGCGGGTTCAGGGACAGGCCGCGAGCCATGTTTGGCACAGAAACAATGGTATGGGTGAATAGTTGCTTTTCACGCGTGATGTGACGGGCCTTGCCGGGTTTATCCGTTAGCGTGAGGCCTCCATGAGGTGGCCTGACGCTCTGATGCGGGGTGGTGGCAGATAGCTTGGGGTGAGCGGCACGTTGCATCTGGTAATCGCCTGCGCTACTTTTTTTCAGAACGAAAACACTGTCCCGCAGGAGGTTGAGCGCGGCGATCTCCTCTGGCTTCAATTTGCTGTTAGGCCTCTGTTGCCGCCAGATGCTGTCCATGTGCAGGGCAATGTACTGTAGCGTGTCCACCGAGATCCGGATAGACTTGCCATTGGCCTGACGTACGTAGGTGCGCACGCTGTCATTGATCCGCTCGATTCGTACGGCATTACCTGCATGAAGCTGTAAAGTGCGCGAGGAGTCCCGGTAAGTAAAGGCATGCATGTTGTTGAGGCGCTCCAATTGCGCCAGAGAAGCGGCAGGTAAACTAATGGCCGCCTCGGTATAGGCTTTGGCCCAAATGGCTGAATCCCTGGAAGCGAAGTTGATGTGGACGTAGTTGCCGCCGATGTCTGGTTTGGCCTTCTGTCGGGCTATAGAAACCTTTGCAGTTGAAGCGGTTTGGGGAATTGACCGTTTTGGCTCAGCTACAGCTGATGTTCCGGCCACAGGCGGATAAAACGTGGGAGTTAGCGGAATGGGGGGGGCGGCAGGTATAAACCCGGCCGCAGGCAAAACATCCGCATCACTATCCTGCAGTGTCGCCATGCCGCTCGCCACAGCCGACACGGCCTCCTGGGTCTCCAGCTTTTCGACCACTTTGGCCAAGGCCTCATGCACACTGCGGTCGAACTGCTCTTGCTTGACACGCACCGCGTCCGAAATCCAGTACAGTTGCAAGCCCACCACGCCCAGCAGCGAGATGCTCATCAGCACGATAACCCCTATGATAGTCAGTTTGCTCACATAACAAATCTACGTTTTTCAGATGGCTTGTGCACGCATTTAACTTTTCATTAACAGACTTTAACCTGGCTTTAACGCTTACCGGTTTGGTGGCTGCGTACATTTGTGAAAACGATCTTCAAACCCATAACTCTCACACTATGAACATGATCACGATACCCCGTTTTGCCGTTAAGCTGGTCTTACTGCTGCTGGCGCTACTGCCGCTGCACCAGGTGCTGGCCCAAAAAGCTCAAAAAGAATCACTTGAAATTCACCTTAAACTGAAACGCACAGCCGATGGCAAAACAGTGGTAATAGACACAACCTTTTCTGCCGCCAGCCACGAGGAGCTGATCAAAGCGATCAAAGCGGCCAACCTGGATACGGCTCATTTCCCAATGCTCAGAGCGTATACCTTGGATGCGGAAGGCCGTGGCAGGTTAAAAGGAATGGCCATCGACACAGCCAGGCTGCGTAGCCTGGCTGATGTGCACATGCGGGTGATCGTTGCCGACAGCCTGGCTGGGAAAGGGGAGCGTCACATCGAGATCATCAAGATCGATGGGGAAAGTATGTCGCTCAAAGGCCATCCTGGGCTGCATACCTGGACCGAAAAGGATTCTGGCCGCGCCTTTACGATAAAAGAAGGAAAGCACACTATGGCGATCAGCCCCGGCGAAGGAGAGCGCGTGGTAGTGAAGCGTATACCTGGTCACTCGAAATCAGACTCGATGATGCGCAAAGAGGGAAATTCTTTCATCAAGATCATAACCGAAGCAGAAACCGGGGATCATAAGATATTCCGTATCGAGGCAGACGGGAAAGAGGTGGAAGTGAAGGGAGAGGACGTCGGACTAGGTATAGCCAAACCGGACAGACGGGCTATTTTCATTGTTCGCAAAGCAAGGGTGGAAGATATTACCGCTCATGAAAAAGAACAATTGAAGGCCACTGGCGCACCCGTGGAAACAAAATCCAGGGAAGAACTCAAGGTAGAGGAAATCAATTACCACCCAAACCCGAACAACGGCCGCTTCAACCTCAGTTTTACACTCAAAAACAAAGGCACCACTGTAGTCCGGATCATGGATGACAAAGGCAGAGAAGTATTTGTGGATACAGTGGAAAAGCTTAGCGGGGAGTATAGCCGCCAGATTGACATCTCCTCATTCGGCTCCGGTCTGTACTTTCTGCAGGTGGCCCAAAATGGCCGGTACCATACCAAAAAGCTGTTGGTGCAGTAATGCCAATCGAGTGGTAGCGTAAGCCAGTGGGGGACTTATCCCACGCCGGGATGCGTCCGGGTAATGGAGTAGTGCGCTGCTGGCTTTTCTGAAATGGTCATTTCAGGTATAGGCTTAGTGATGATGGTGGTGGTCGTGGTCGCTGGGTTTACTGTTGAGGTTAACCACGGTGCCCGCCCCGAAAAAGACGAACCAGCACAGGTATAGCGCCGAAAAGTTTTCCACCGTCTTGCCGATGAACAGCAGGATCAGGTTTGCCACGATGGTCATCACCAGGCCTGTTGCCGCTACAAACTGGTACGAGTTCATCTCCCGTGGGTCGTATATCTTGGATAATTTCATGTGCCGCTTCGGTTAAAGGTTATTTTCTGTAACGCTTTTTGGGTGACAGTGGTGCCACTGCTTCAGAATTATCCCGCAAAGATAGCAGAAAGAAGCTGGATTAGGCATGGTTAGTGCCAAGGGCCTGAAAGCTGCCTTATGCCAATGGTTGTATTTTTATGTTAAATATATTGGGCTTTACTAACTGTAGCTACAAGGCAGCGTATACAGAGGGAAACCAAATCGAAATGACATGTCAGCAGAAGATAAAAATAAGACACCGAACAGCCCCAAGAATGTAAATGACGAGCATCGCAAAGGCCAAACCATGGGAAACAATCCAGACCCATCGGCTAAGCGAAACATCGGGTACGGTGGGGCCATGGAGCGTGCCGACCAAAAAGATAGCCTGGAGAACCTGCACATTGAAGGCAACGAGGCCACAGGCTATGGCGCTAATGACCCGAACAGCACCGAGGAGTTTGCCCAAGGCCCTGGCTTTGAGTACGAAGGAAGCGACACCGCTATGGACGATGACGTGAACGGCATCAGAAGTAAACCACAACCGCTCGGCAGCAAAGACACCGAGTCAACGGACAGCGACCCGAGCCGAATCTAGGGTATAGCCAAATGGCTATCAATGCAAAAGCCCCGCCACAGGAATGTGGCGGGGCTTTTTTATAGGTATGGGCGAAGCTGTTAAGCTTCTCTCACCGAAGAAGTCCTGCCTTGGCTGTTGCCTCTGGAATTCTTGTTGCGCCAAGAGCCACTGCGGCCTCCGCCACTTGTACGGCTGCCTGCAGAACTGTTCGCGTTGGGGCGGTTGCCTCCAGTGCTGCTGCCACCAGTGCGGTTTTCAGCATTTCGGCTTCCAGCATTTCGGTTTTCACCGTTACGATTTCTACCACCACGGTTGCCGCCCGGCTTAGGGCCTTTCGGAGCTTTTGCAGATTCCAGGTTCAGGGCCAGGTGAGAAGGCAATGCAAACGGATGGTCTGCTTTTACAGTCAACTGTTTGTTGATGAGCTTTTGGATGTCGCGCAGGTAAGCACGCTCCTCTGTATCGCAGAATGACAGGGCAACGCCGTTATTTCCCGCACGACCAGTACGGCCAATGCGGTGCACATAGGTCTCCGGCTCGTTTGGCAGCTCATAGTTGATCACATGCGACAGTTCTTCCACGTCAATGCCGCGGGCCGCTATGTCGGTGGCTACCAGCACGCGGGTAGTGCCAGCCTTAAAGTTACCCAAAGCACGCTGACGCGCATTCTGTGACTTGTTACCATGAATGGCCTCGGCCTGTATGTTAGCTTTGTTGAGGTCCTTCACCACGCGATCGGCGCCGTGTTTGGTGCGAGTAAACACCAGCACACGCTCAATGTCGCTATCATCGAGAATATGTTTCAGCAGATGGCGCTTATCGTTCTTCTCCACCAGGTATAGCGCCTGCTCCACCTTCTCGGCAGTAGACGAAACCGGGGTTACCTCCACTTTCACTGGATTCACCAAGATGGTGTCAGCCAGCTTTTGGATAACGGGGGGCATGGTAGCCGAGAAGAATAATGACTGGCGCTGCTGCGGCAGCATCGGTATAATGCGCTTAATGTCATGGATAAAGCCCATGTCCAGCATGCGGTCTGCCTCATCCAGCACAAAGAACTCGACTTTCTTCAGGTTGATGAAACCCTGCCCGATCAGGTCGAGCAGACGGCCCGGTGTGGCAATCAGCACGTCCACGCCGCGCTTGAGGGTCTGTACCTGGGCATGCTGCGACACGCCACCAAATATCACAGTGTGTCTGATGTTGGTATTCTTGCCATAGGCTGCAAAGCTGTCGTTGATCTGGATAGCCAGTTCGCGCGTAGGGGTCAGAATAAGTGTTTTTATGGAATTGGATGATCTGTCTTTCTGGTTGTGCAGGAGCTGCAATATAGGGATGGCGAAAGCCGCCGTCTTGCCTGTGCCTGTCTGGGCGCAGCCAAGCAGGTCGTTGCCTGCCAAAAGGTGAGGGATAGCCTGTTCCTGTATAGGCGTTGGCTGAGTGTAGCCTTCCGCCTGAAGCGCCTTCAGGATAGGTTCAACTAATTGTAATTCGCTAAATGTCATGTATGATTGTTTATTGCAAGCTGCAAAGGTAAGTTTATAAATCGGCTTGCTTTGATTTATTTGCTGACAACCACTTCCGGCGTTATAAGCCTGCTTGTTTTGTCAGTCAGGGGTACAACAGGCGCGAAGGTACAATAATTCAAACCACACCAAATAGAACCCACTAGCACAGCGCTTGACCGGATATCGCTCGCAAGCAAAATGTTTTGTTAGATTTGTGGGCGCTACGAGCCGACAACTTTTCGGTGCAGGAGCGTGTTAAAATCAACAGGTAACCCTTTAAACTATGCCATGCCCAACTTCTACACCATTCATATCCGTAATATGGTCTGCCCCCGCTGCATCAATGTGGTGACTGAAGAATTGGAGAAACTACAGTTACAACCGGTGGAGGTTCGGCTTGGGGAGGTGCAGTTGGCGGGAGAGCCCAGTACAGAACAGCTGGAGCAGCTCAGGCAGGTGCTTTTACAGAACGGCTTCGAGCTGCTCGAAGACAAAAAGGCGGAGATGGTCGAGAAGGTTAAACTGGCCATTATCGGACTGATCCGTTCAGGCGAAGTCGAGAATCTGAGCACGAACATATCGGATTACCTGGCAGAGGCCCTGGGGCGCGACTACCACTACCTCAGTGGCCTTTTTTCGTCGGAGGAGGGCGTTACGATCGCCCGATATGTGGTTTTGCAGAAGGTGGAGCGGGCCAAGGAACTATTGGCATACAATGAGTTGAGCCTGAGTCAGATCAGCTACCAGCTTGGCTACAGCAGCGTGGCGCACCTCTCGGGCCAGTTCAGGCAGGTGACGGGTATGTCGCCGAGCGAGTATAAAAAGAATGCCTCCCGTTTCCGCAAGCCCCTCGACCAGGTGGGAGGCAAGGATTAAGGGAGGCATTTACAGAATATCCATTGAACCCGGCCAGCCCCCGAACTAAGAGTGGAAGGGAGGCCGGTTTTCCGGTATGATAAACTCTTCTCTGATGAAATCCAGAATCTCAGGGGAAAGCGGTTTGGAGAAGAACTCTTTCACTTCCTTGTGGCTTCTGGCACACTGAATGTCTTTGCGGTCCACGGCCGACGAAAGCATGAACAGGTTACACTTCTGCAGGGCATCTTTCGGCAACTTGCCGTACTCCTCAATAAAGTTCCAGCCATCCATTCCCGGCATGTTTATGTCCAGAAAAATAAGGTCCGGGAAAGCATCTCCTGAAGGTGTAGCGGTGGTTTTGAGAAAATTCAGGGCTTCTTCAGCACCCTGAAAACTAATCACCTCTTCTGCAAAGCTTTCATTTCGTATGATACTCTCGCAAACGAAGTTGTTCACTTCATCGTCATCAATCAAAACTACTCTTTTCAATAAATTCATTACTACACGTTGTATCTAAAATATATACTAAAGGTGGTGCCCATTCCCACCTTGCTGTCAACTTCCACTTTCCCGCCGAGTAGTTCGGCCTGTGTTTTTACAAGATGAAGGCCCAGACCCCTGCCTTCTGTGTGCGGGTGGAATCGTTTGTAAAGTCCAAAGACCTTATCTTTTTCCTTATGGAGGTTAATTCCAAGCCCATTATCGGACACACTCAGACAAATATAATTAGGAATTATGGAAGTTTTAATCTGTAGCTGCAAAATTCTGTCAGGAGATTTGTATTTAAAGGCATTGGTTACAAGATTATGCATGATGCTATGCACATAACTCCGCACTGCGACCACGCTCGGGGCCTCGCTGAAGTTGGTCACAATGTTGGCATGCTCGTCCATCACTTCTTCCGGTAAGCTACCCACCACATCCTCAAGTATTTCGCCAAAGTTCACCTCTTCTCGCACTTTGTTTAACTCGCTGCGAATGGTCAGAATATCGTTCAGGTCACGAATAGTGGCATCCAACAACTTGGCAGATTTAAACAGGTTGTCGATAATGCGGGAGTTCATGGGGGTGTCGGGCTTGCTTTTGTTATAGATGGTGGTGAGCCCCAGGATGTTGGCGATGGGGGCGCGGAGGTTGTGAGATACGATGTAGGCAAACTGCTGCAGGTTTTGATTTTGCTTCAGCAACTGGTCTGTGAGCTCGTTGCGTTTCTCCTCGGCCAATTTATACTGCGTCATGTCTGAGGCAGAGCCATCGAGGCGGTATACCTGACCCGACTCGTTGATTTTAGGGGATATCCGCAGCATGAACCATTTCAGTTCCTGCTTGCGCGTCCAGATGCGAAGTTCGCAGTGCTGTCTTTCTCCGGCCAAAAGCTTCGGTATAACCTGCTCCTGTAGGTATGTCCTGTCCTGCTCGTGTACGGTATGCAGCCAAAGGGACGGGTTTCCAAGAAATTCCTCTTCAGCATAGCCTGTCAGTTCCACGGATTGCGGACTGACATAAATGAGGTTGAGGTTGGTGTCGGCTGAGAAAATCACCTCTGGTATGTTCTCGAGCGTTGACTGCAGCAGATTTTTGGCCCTGAGCACTTCCTGCTCTGTGTTCTTGCGGTCCGTTATATCCTGCACGGAGCCATGGAACCTGGTGAGTTTGCCGGCTTCATCAAATTCAGGTTCGCCAATCTCAATTAATATGCGCGTGCTGCCGTCCGGGCGCACAATACTGTGCTCAAACGAAAAGATCTCCCTGCTCTTGGCTGCAGCTTTATAGGCCTGCACAATCAATTCGCGCTCTTGCTCGGGCACGAAACGCAATACATTTTGCAAAGTCGGCTGAAAGGCCATTTTAGACACGCCGTAAATATCATAAACACTGTCAGACCAAGTAAGGATTTC
The DNA here is from genome assembly GCF_014773225.1 of Pontibacter aquaedesilientis. Taxonomy (GTDB): domain Bacteria; phylum Bacteroidota; class Bacteroidia; order Cytophagales; family Hymenobacteraceae; genus Pontibacter; species Pontibacter aquaedesilientis. The sequence goes on from NZ_JACXAJ010000001.1 coordinate 77,137, forward strand.
CCGATCAAAGTCGAGTTCCCAGTTCCCCAGATGCGCCAGGTGCTGCGCCCTGGCCAACTGTTCTTCGTTGCGCTTGATCGTCTCCATGGCCAGCTTGCGTTCCGAGATATTGAGGATGCTCAACGATACGGCCAATACATTGTTTTGAGGGTCTAATACAGGCCGCAGCGCTATTTCATGCCAGAATGCCCCATGGCCGGTTTCGTAGATCACGGTCTGTCCCTGCAAGACTTTGGCGTGATTGGCCTTTAACTGACCGGCCATGCTTTTATCCACGAGGTGGAGAATATTCTGCCCGGCCTGAAGGTCCTGCAGGAGCATGGCGCGGACATCCTGCTTCGCCACGGCATTGAACATGATAATGTGAAGGGACTGATCTAGCAGGTATATCGCCTGTGGCGAACTGTCAAGCAAAGCCCGCAGGTTGGCCTCGCTTTTGACAAGCTGTTGCTGGGCCACTTTCTGGTCAGTCAGGTCGATCATGGTGCCGTTCCAGATCACTTGGCCGGCGCCTTTTAAGGTGGGAAGTCCGTGGGCCTGCACCCACTTCCAGTTTTCTGTGTGTTGTTGCCATATCCTGAACACCACCACCAGCGGCTCCAGGGTGCGGTAGGAGTTTAGCAGTGCCTGCTGCACTTTTGGCGTATCGCTCCGTTTTATGTGATGGTACAAGGCGGAGGGGTCGGCATACAAATCCGCAGGGTTGATCTGGAAAAGGGGTTCAATGCCGGCACTCACAAACGTGAACGAATAGTCGGTGTCACTGCTCATCTGAAGCTGAAAGACCGCGCCAGGTATGCTGGAACTGATCTCAAGCAGCTGCTTCTCGCTCTTCTGCAGTTTTTCGATCATCTTTTGCCTTTCATCCACGTTCATGGCCACCACCAGCCGAGGCACGTGAGGGCCGGACACAGACAAGGCGTGTGATTTTACCTCCACGTCGAACACGCTGCCATCCTTGCGCATGTGGCGTGCCCTGCTGGACTGAGACTCTAGCTTATCCTGCTTGTTCAGTTTGTACTTCAGCAGTGGCACGTCTATTTCAGGACGTATATGGAAGATGGTTTTAGCCAGAAATTCAGCCCTGGTGTAGCCATACTCTTTGAGCGCGGCTTCGTTCACTTGCAGAAACTGTAAGGTATGCTGATCATATACCCACATTGGCATCGGATTGCGATCAAACAGCATTTTGTACTGGTTCTGACTCTCCAGCAAAGCTTTTTCCAACTGCTGCCTCCCGGTAATCTGGGCGTTGAGCAGGGCATTGTCTCTCCGCAACCGTTGGATAATGCTGCGCACCAGCACAATGGCGATGATTGTCACCAAAAGCGCCAGCCCCAGCAGCATTCTGTGGATTCTGACAAAGTGCGTGACAGAGCCGGTGGCTTTCTGCCCGCTTTGGCGGGTGGCATTGTGGATATTGTCGCTCAACTGGTTTAGCAGGTTCTGGTGCTGCCGGTACTCAGGGGTTAAAATATTGTGATTGAAAGATATAGCTGCCTGCCTGTCTCCCGCTCGGCTCAGTTCCAATAAGTGGACGATCAGGGTGTCGTGCACAGAAGTTTCCTGCTCAAACCTCCGGAGAATAGCTAGCCGACCCTTGTCTACAAAGAGTTTATTTAATCGGGCAATAATTTTTTTGTTCTGAGCTTGGGTATTTATAATCTCAAACTCATATTCCTGCTTGTCAACATCGGAAGAAGTAGTAAGATGCAGCAGTATAGCCTTATGTATGGTGTTTTCGTTGTCTTGAAGCTTATCTATTAGTTCCAGATCGAGCAACATTCTCGATACGTATGCCTCTTGGTTTTCCTGTATGTCTCGGGCCTGGAAAAAGGTATAGGAGATAATGATGAGTAGTGTCAGGAGCAACCCCGAAAACGCCAGCAACACATAATGTATTGTGCGCAAGGATTGCGGTGTAAAAGGTAAGTTGTTTGTTTTCAGCATGGGTCGTTTGGCGTGGCGCAACACAGTGAAAATGCGGTAAATAGCCTATGCATCGATAGACTGAAGGGTAAGCAAGCCGCCGTATTGCTATACAACTTTACTAAATCCGTTCTATAATAGCAACAATTACCGCTGGTATACATTCAAAGAATCCAATGTTTGGTCAGGTATACAATCAGGTATACAAAAAGTAGCATGGGTTGAAGGCCGCCCTGGAACGGCGTAACCTAAATCTGTAAATCTTATGCAGGATTATATAAAGCGCTGGCCTTTAACTGTGCGTACCTTTGTTATGTTAGATTTTCAAGCAACTAAGTGAAACTGGCCAATGAAGACAGCAACAGCGGATCAATATAAGAAAGAGACTTTCCCTGTGGAGGGGATGACCTGCGCATCCTGCGCCTCAAGTATCGAGAGTATGCTGCGCACGGTGGAGGGAGTAGAAGAGGCCAATGTCAATTTTGCCGGAAAGATGGTGCAGGTGGCCTATGCGCCAAAGCAGGTTAACCCGGGTCTACTGCGCGATACTTTGCATGAGATAGGTTTTGACCTGCTGATTGAGCAGCACACGGAGGAAGAGTTGGAAAGCAGGCAGGCCGCAGCGTTGGCTTCCCTGAAGACAAAGACCATAGTAGCCGCTTTGTTGGCATTTCCGGTGTTTGTGCTGGGTATGTTCTTCCACAATGCCTTTAGTTGGGGCAACTGGGCCATGCTCGCCTTCACCGCACCGGTATTGCTCTGGGCCGGGCGGCACTTCTTCGTGAACGCCTGGGGGCAGGCCAAGTACCTACGCGCCAACATGGATACCCTGGTGGCCTTGAGCACCGGTATTGCCTTTGCATTCAGCGTGTTCAACACCGTATACCCGCAATTCTTCCTCAGCCGCGGACTTGAACCGCATGTGTACTATGAGGCGGTAGCTGTAATTATTGCCTTTATTCTGATGGGCAAGTACCTGGAGGAAGGCGCTAAGAGTAGGAGTTCAGCTGCTATCAAAAAGTTGATGGGCCTCCAGCCTAAAACCGTGCGGGTAATCAGAAATGGCGTGGAAGCCGAGATCAGGATAGAGGAAGTGCGGGTCGGTGACAGCGTGCTGATGCTGCCAGGCGACCGTGTACCTGTGGACGGGGAAGTGGTGTCCGGTACCTCTTACGTGGATGAGAGCATGCTAAGCGGAGAACCGCTCCCCGTTCAGAAGCAAACGGGGGATTTGCTCTTTGCAGGCACCATCAACCAAAAAGGAAGTTTGCAGCTAATAGCACGTAAAACCGGTGGGGAAACCATGCTGGCCCACATCATCAAAATGGTGCAGGAAGCGCAGGGTAGCAAAGCCCCCGTGCAGAAGCTGGTTGATAAAATAGCGGGCATATTTGTGCCGGTCGTATTGGTAATTGCCCTGCTGACCTTTGCCGCATGGCTGGTGCTGGGCGGGCAGGCTTTCCTCTCGCAGGCGCTCGTCTCTATGATCTCGGTACTGGTAATTGCCTGCCCCTGTGCACTTGGCCTTGCCACACCAACTGCCATCATGGTGGGGGTTGGCCGTGGTGCTGAGCAGGGGATCCTGATTAAAGACGCCGAAAGCCTGGAGCACGCCTACAAAGCCAACGCCATCTTACTCGACAAGACCGGAACTATCACAACCGGCAAACCCGCAGTGACGGATGTGGTGTGGGCACAAGGGATAGACCGGCAGCAGGAACTTGAGCAGCTTTTTTACTCCATGGAGGGCAAGTCTGAGCACCCGATCGCGCAGGCCATCTATACCTATTACAAGGAGCAGGGCATGCAAGCCAAAGAACCAGCCTATTTCAACAGCATCACGGGCATGGGTATAGAAGCTGACTTTGACGGCGAACGTTTTTATGCGGGCAACCAGAAACTGTTAAAGCAGGAAGGTATAGCTATAGCGGACCACCTGCTGCAGGCCGCGCAACAGCTACAGCAGGATGCCAAGACGGCAATTTTCTTTGCTGACAAGCAACAGGCACTTGGCGTGTTTGCTGTGAGTGACCCAATCAAGCCGGCCGCTGCGGAAGGGGTAAAGCAAATGAAGGATGCAGGCCTGGAGGTATACATGCTCACCGGTGATAATGCACAGACGGCTGCAGCCGTGGCACGCCAGGTCGGGGTGGAGCATTTCGAAGCTGAACTGCTGCCGGACGACAAGGCCTCTTTTGTAAAGAAACTGCAGGCAGAAGGCAAGGTGGTGGCCATGGTGGGCGACGGCATCAACGACGCTCAGGCCTTGGCCACGGCTGATGTGAGCATCGCGATGGGACACGGTACTGACGTGGCCATGGATGTGGCGGGCATTACGCTTATGCGTTCTGACCTCATGCAGGTGGCAGCGGCTGTTAACCTGTCGCGGGCCACGGTCCGCACTATCCGGCAGAACCTGTTTTGGGCCTTTATCTATAATGTGATCTGTATACCTGTGGCCGCTGGTTTGCTATACCCGTTTACTGGATTTCTGCTGAACCCCATGATCGCAGGGGCAGCCATGGCGCTGAGCTCGGTGTCGGTAGTCAGCAACAGCCTGCGCCTGCGGGGAGTAAAGATTTAAATTGAAAATATTTTAGTTTGTAAATTATGTTAAATATGAAGACCTATAAATTTAAAACCACGATTAATTGCGGAAGCTGCATCAGAGCTGTGACACCACACCTCAATAAACTGGAAGGAGTGCAGGAGTGGAAAGTGGACACTGACAATCCAGACAAAGTGTTGGAGGTAAGCTCTGATAGCCTGGATGCGCAGACCATTAAAAGCACAGTTGAAAAGGCTGGATTTAAGGCAGAGCAAATCTAGAAATCGAGAGCACCGCTTTCCAAATTTTTTCAACGCTTGCGTGCTGAAGAGATTTGATAATAAAATGGGCAAACTGTTATGTCAGTTTGCCCATTTTTTTAACCTGCCAGGTATGTGAGGAGGGTGAAGGTCTATTTTCCTTTTGGTGAGGAGCGCAAACACCAACATGGCTATACCTGCAACCGCCAGGCTCCCAGCATCGGGTACTCCGTTGGCCTGCATTACTTCGATACTAGCCAAGACCGGTTCTCCCTGTTGGATGGGCCAGAAATAAAAGGCTGCGGCTGTGTACGCCGCAAAGGCTAGGAGCAGCAGGGCACGGCCTATTTTATCCAGAAAAACCATGAAGCTGAAAATGGCCACGGTCAGGTAAACCGTAATCCAAATGATGGCATCCGGGCGCCTGTACTGCAGGGCAGTTAACACCACAAAACCCAAACCTAATAAAATAGCGAGTATTTGTTTAAATGTCATCGTTCTCAATGTTTTGTTACATAGCTATACTTCTCAGGGGGGCAAAAGTTATCCCTTAAAAGTATATCTTGCAGCTAAAAATAAACAGCCAAAACACTACCGTGAACGCCTGCAAATTCTTCGGTTTGAGTTACCAGGCCCACTGCGGGCACAGCACCTTAGACGTGTTACGGAGCTTCATGCCTAGCACCACCTCATGGCCACCGGCATTGGCAGGGCCCAGCGCCGAAACGCTTGCGTCGTATGAGTAGCTCAGATCCAGTAGGTAACTGATGTTTATTCCTGCCATAGCGGCCACCGATTCTTTGTGGCGGTACGATACGGCAGCCCATAAACGATCGCTGTACATCGCTTTGAGCGTAGCATCAACAGATAACGGGCTTGGTTGGGCCATTTTCAGCATCACCGAAGGTATAAGCGCCAGGTCAGGCGATATGTCAACGCGGTAGCCCCCGGTCAGGAAATAGTGCTTTTGCAAACGGCCGCTGTTGTCAGTGGCTGAGCCCGTGGTAAGGAGTTCACGCTTGCTGGGCACCAATTGCGCACCGGCCAGGCCCAGATAGAAATTGTAGGAGTAAAGCCACAGCCCCATGTTCAGGTCTAACTTCGTTTCGTTGACGCGGCCATCGTTCAGAGCCGGGTCGTTTTTGTTGATGACGCGTACGGCGGATGGGTCCAGGCTATATTGCAGTACGCCTGGTGCCACCCCGGCGGCCAAACGCAAATGGCGGGTAAGCGGCTGGTGGTAGGCGTAGTTCAGGTTGAAGCTGCTGCGCTTGAGCGGACCTGTGGTAGTTGTCATCGCGACAGCACCGAGACCATGGTGCGGACGAATACGGCGGTAGGTCGTTGGCTTTTTAGTGGTCGCTTCTTTTGGCACAGTTCCCGGTCGCTGCAGCCTGGCGGACGGGTTCACATCCTTCATGATCGGGGTATGGAAAGTCGCATAGTAAGAAACAGGCGCGCCCTCCAAACCAGACCACTGGTGTCGCGTGCCGAGTTTCACATCGGCGTAGTCCTCTATACCTGCAATGGCGGGGTTGAGCAGGTAATTGTTCAAGGTATACTGGGTATACTGCGGCTTCTGTTGGGCCATTGCCTGGCTGGCCATCAGTAGCACAAATCCAAAAGCTAAAAGTTTGTTCATAGGCTGTTATTTGACAATTGTTACGCTTCCTGAAAGTGGTTTCTCATGTTGATCCAGCTGGATGACATAATAATAAGTAGCCAAAGGCAATTCCTTCCCGTTTTGGCTGCCATCCCACGGCAGTTTGTATCCTAAAGAGCTGAATACCAGATTGCCCCACTGGTTGAACACCTGCACCTTACAATTCGGGTACTGCTCTATGTTGAGGATTTCCCACACATCGTTGATGCCGTCGCGGTTCGGGGTAAAGGTATTCGGCACGTAAACCAGCTGTTGCACTGTGATGGTCACCTCGTCTGTGGACACGCAACCGGCCTCGTTGGTCACGGTGACAGTGTAGGTCGTGGTTTCCTCCGGTTTGGCGTATGGGTTGGCGATGTTCGGGTTACTCAGGCCCTTGGCCGGCGACCAGGTATAGGTCTTGCCGCCGCTTGCCGCCAGCTGCACCGTACGACCCAGGACAACGGTCTGGTCTGACCCGGCATTGGCACTCGGGGCAGGCACTGTTACGGTTACCGGTCGGCGCTCACTTGCGCAAGAAAGAGCCACTTCCTGCACGTAATAAGTCGTGGTGCTGGTGAGGACAGGCGTGGTGAAGCTATCGCCTACCTTGACCGGAACTCCGCCATTTGGTTGGGTAAACCATTCCAGTCGACCGCCTTTGCCAGTGGCAGTCAGGGTGGTTTTGGAGCCGTGGCAAATCGTTTGCCCTTGGGCAATTGGCATGGCTGGGAGTGTCGTCACTGTGATCATCACCGGGTCACTAACCAGCCGCTCGCAAGACTCTGAGGTGACAATGCGTCGGAACCAGGTCGTTTGGGTAAGGGCGGCAGGCTGATAGTCTTTGCCATTGTTGGTGCCGGTTGCCGTTGTATAGCCCTTGTCCGGACCGCTGGTGCTGCTTTCCCAGACGTAGGTATAGGCGCCGCTACCGCCGGTTGGCAGGGTGCCTGCCAGTGGGGTAGGAGCCGTGCCGTGGCAAATGGTCTGGCTGGTGCTCACACGGTTGTTGGCCATAGGCGGACGCACACTGATGAATACCGCCGCACTGGTGTCAGGGGTTGGCCCGGACAATACTACGCGTCGGAACCAGGTCGATTGGGTAAGTGCAGCCGGGCTGTAGTCCTGCCCGGTGCTGCTGCCTCCTGCCGTTACGAAACCAGCTTTAGCGCTCTTGGTGCTGGACAGCCACAGGTATAGGTAGGAGCCGTCGCCCCCTGCCGGCAAGGAGCCTTTGAGCTGGCTTGGTTTGTTGCCGGCACATATTACCTGGTCGCTGTAGATGTTGTTGTTAACAACGCCTTTGTGCACTTCAATCAAAACAGGTTCAGAAACCGTCTCGCAGCCACCGGAAATCACACGGCGACGGAACCAGGTCGATTCCTGCATGGCGCCCGGGCTGTAATTCCGGCCAGTGTTTATGCCTGCCGCCAGCTGGTAACCGGTGTGCTGACTGCCGCTGCTCTCCCAAACATAGGTATAGGAGCCGGCCCCTGCGCCACCCGATGGATTAGAACCCGAGAGTGGTGCGGGTGTCTGGCCTTTGAAAATAGTCTGCTGCAGGCCAATGGTGTTATTGGTGATGCTCGGGGACACCGTGATCGTCACCGTATTCGAGGTATGGGTACACGGGCCAGACTCCACCACGCGGCGGTACAGCGTTGTGCTGGTCAGAGGGCCGGTACTCAGGTCGGCTGACGTGCCATTTAATCTACGGAACACCCCATCGGTACCCGCTGCTTCCCAGTAATAGGTATAGCTGCCGTCGCCACCGGTTGGTTGCGAACCCCTGAGTTTAGCCGGGGCGCTGCCGGTACAGATGACCTGATCCGCCGAAATGGTATTGTGGGCGATCACCTCATTCACCAGTATCCGTACGGTTTCAGATACATGGCTGCACTCCCCGGCTACAACCTTGCGGCGGAACCAAGTGGTTTGCGTGAGCTTGCCAGGCTGGTAATGCATGCCGTTGTTTATACCTGACGCTGGCTCAAAGTCTTGGCCTTCGGTGCGGCTTTCCCATAGGTATACGGGCTGCTCATTTCCGCCTGTCGGACGCGTAGCCTTGAGTTCGGCCGGGGCTTCACCGGCACACACCGCATGTTCTTTGGTCGTGATGGTATTGTTGCTGATAACCGGTTGCACCACAATTTCCAGCATTTCGCTCACCGACTGGCTGCAAGGGGCTGAGTAAACGATCCTTCTGAACCAGGTGCGCTCAGTCAGCGGAGTCGGGGCCGTATAATCGGCTTGGTGATTCGTGCCGGCTGCAGAGGTAAAGCTCACACCGTCCCGGCTGCTTTCCCACAGGTAGGTATAGCTTCCGTTGCCACCTGCCGGTGCCGTTCCTTTGATAGTTTGTAGCACATCGCCTTCGCAGATGGTTGCTTTTGCTGTTGAAATGCTGTTGTTGCTGATGGCTGGCAGGACGGATATTTTCACGGCGGCACTTGTATGAGCGGCACATGGCCCTGATATGACCACTCTTCTGAACCAGGTATTTTGTTGCAGGGCTTCCGGATGATAAGAGGCACTGGTCGCTCCTTCAACGGTGCCAAATCCCTCTTCCGGTCCCAGCTCGCTTTTCTCCCATCGGTAGGTAAAGCTGCCGTTGCCGCCTGTAGGCTCGGAACCAGAAATAATAGTAGGGCGCTGGCCGGCACAAATCGGGGCTACCGCCGCAGACAGTGTGTTGCGATCGATGCGCTTGTTCACCGTAACCGTTACCGGGCGGCGCTCACTACTACCGCAGCCATTCGGGTTCACGGCTTCCACATAGAAAATGGTAGTTTCGTTGAGGGGAGCTGTTTCAAAGCTGTAGCCTTCGAACAAGTGTCGCTCGGCTGTAGCGCTGGCATACCAGCGGAAAGTATTGGTCGTGGTGCTGTTGACGGTGAGAGTAGCAGAGCTGCCTTCGCAGACAGTTACCGGGGCCACAGTCGGTGCCGTCGGCAGGTTCACAACTGTTACCTCCACCACATCGGAGTTTTGGACACATTCCCCGGAAATTACTTCCCGCATATACCAGGTCGTTTGCGTCAGGGCTGTCGGGCTGGTATAGTGCTGGCCAGTGTTGGCGCCGGGTGCCGGGGTAAACGTGGCATCCGGGCCAGTCGTGTTGAACAGCCAACGATAGGTATAGCTGTTGTTGCCGCCAACCGGAATGCTTCCCGAAAGCACAGCCGCAGCGGTGCCTTCACAGATTATCTGCTGACCTGCTATGCTGATGTTGTTATCCGCTATGGCCGGCTGTACCGTAATGGCTATTTCGCCACTTACGCTCTCGCCACAAGGACTACCGGTTACTACCCGGCGGTACCACATTGTTTTGTCGTTTATCTGCGGGGTGTAGTTAAGCCCGGTATTGTTACCCACAGCCGGCACAAAATCTCTTCCTTCGCTGCGCATTTCCCAGCGGTACGTTTTCTGGCTGTTGCCTCCCTGCGGCATACTGCCAATGATAACAGCTGGTGTGCTGCCACTGCAAATGGTATTTTGCTGTACCGAAACAAAGTTCATCGTGATCGGCTTCACCACCGACACTTTCACGGCTTCGCTTATGTGCTCCTGGCAAGTGCCTGATTTGGCCTTACGGCGGAACCAGGTGGTTTGGGTGAGTATGCCCGGGTTGTAGTGCTGTTCGGTATTGTTGCCGCTTGCCGCCCGGAAGCTGCCAGTGTTGCCTGTAGTTGAATACTCCCAGATATAGGTATAGCTGCCAGTGCCACCTGTTGGCTGGCTTCCTTGCAGCGTGGCAGCTTCAGCACCTTCGCAGATCGGGGCTATACCTGTGATAATGTTGTTTTCCACGACTGGCGTTACCGTGACTTCAATAGGGGCTGAGACATGGGAACATCCGGCAGAAAGCACAGCTCTTCTAAACCAGGTGTTGCGAGTCAGGGCACCAGGCTGGTAAGTGGCCGCCGTCGCACCTGCAATTTCTTCAAAGCCATCAGTTTCACCGGTTACGCTTACTTCCCAACGGTAGGTATAGCTGTTGTTGCCGCCTGCCGGGCTGGTTCCGGAAAGCAGGGCTGGGGACTGTCCTGCGCACACTGTGGCAGCCTCATGGAGTCTGTTATTGTCCAATGCTGGCAGAACAGTTATCTGTGCCGACACGATGGGGCTGTAGCAACCGTTGGTTACCGCGCGAACATAAAAAGTGTTGATGCCTTCCGGCAGGTTGGTGGCAGTATAGCTTTTGTTATTGCCTAAAGGTTGTGTCGCCGCTGCATCAGCAAACCATTCATAACCTCCGGCATTGCCCTCGGCCACTAAAGTAGCGCTGCTTCCAGCGCCACACAGGGTCAACGGAGCAACTACCGGAGCTGGGGTTGGAGGGTATAACGTTACCTTCACAGCCGTCCTAACACTGGAGCAACCGCCTTCAACTGTCGTCTGAGCATAGAAAGTAGATGTTTCGTTTAAGGCTTGGGTCGTATAGCTATCGCCTTCATGCAATAACTGGCCGCCAGTGGGCTGGTCGTACCAGGTAATAACGCCTTCCGGGTTAATGATACGTAGTGTGGCGCTGCTGCCCGGACAAAGAGTGGTTGCAATCCCTTCTGCAATTGGTGCGGCCGGGAGGCTGCTAACTGTTACCTGTAGCGCTTCGGAAACCTCGCAGCTTCCTGCCCGATAGGTATAAGTTAAGGTATAGGTACCTGCCTCGGCCGGATTGAAAACACCCTCTTCCGATACCAAGGGAGAGCCGCTCCAAACACCGCCTGTAGGCGAAGCTTCAAGTTGCATTGTCCCGCTGTTGAGGCAAACCACTTCTTTGGCGGCTTTTAAAGTCAGTTCAGGTATCGCATCGATGGTAATAAGTTGCGTAGCGGCCTCAGAGTCACCGCACTCGTTTGTGGCAGTCACTTGTACCTCATAGGTGCCAGGCTCGGTAAACCGGATAGTGGGGTATGCCGAATTTGCATCGCTGCCCTCCTCGAAGGCAATGGCCCCCGGCCCACTCACTGCCCAGGTATACGTACTGATTTGTCCGGCCTGCGCATCATAAAGCGGAAGATGTTTTGGGTTATTTTCTGAAAAGAAAACTGTCTGAGGTCCACAGTAAGTAGCGGCTTCCGGCAAAGTGACGACCGGCTTCTGAATCACAGTAACCTCAGACTCCTGCTTGCTTACAGCAGAACAAACGCTGCTGGCCACCAGCGAAACCGTATAACTGCCAGATTTGCCGAAGCTGAAAACCGGGTTTTCAGAGTTGGCGTCGGTGCCCTCAGCAAAGCTCCAGCCCTCCTGTGGCGATACGCTCCAGGTATAGCGCAGGTCTGTTCCGGTTGATTTATTTTGAGCCCTGAAAATAGAAGGAGCACACACCCCTCCGTCATGGGTTAAGTCAAAGGCGGCTTTGGGCACATCGTTCACCACAATCGTCTGCTCCATCACAGTCGGCAGACATGTCGAGTTAGGGTCCAAAGGATAGGACGTCAGGCGCACCGTGTACTCTCCCAGCTTATTGAAAACCACATTTGGAGAGAGCGTCTCGCTGTTTCCGGAGGAGAAGGTCCAGCCTGTGGCCGGGAAGATCTCCCACTTTACGCGGTAGCGGTCCGTTCTGGCCGAGGCGTCGTATCCGTTCTTTGTCTTGTCCTGAAACTTCACCGGCTCACCCAGACACACATTGCCTATGGCAAAATTGGCTATTGGGCCTTTGGAGATACGTATACCTGTGAAGGTGGCGATAGAAACGTTACACTGGTTGGTAGCCGTGCCGGTCAGTGTAAAACCGTTGGGCTTGTCTTTGGAGGACTCCAGAAACTCATGGCGCAGGATACGGTCAGCTGGCAGCTCTGTGTGCTTATAGGTAACAGCAGGCGTACCGTCGTCGAACTGGAAGGTATAGACCGTATGAGGAGAATTGCCCTCCACTCCGGTGATTTTGAAACCATAGGACACAGGGGCGCAGTCGATGTTGTTGCCGTCGCTTGTTATACCTAGGCCTGGGTTACTGCCGATGAACATCTGCTCTGTTGAAGTGCCTACGCAGCCGTTGGCGTCAGTGGCGGTAACCGTAATAGTATACAAGCCAGCAGCGGTGTAGGTATGGGTGGCCCGCTCAAAGTCCTTCCCATAGTTGTCCGACTTGCCATCGCCCCAGCTAATGGTATAACCGGTGTTAGTGGCTGCCGTTTTCGATGCATTTTCCACTTCCAGCTTAAAGGAATTGGCGCTGCCAGTGTAGCTGCAATAGGTGAAGTCATAGAGCGGGTCTATGATTTTAGCGTCAGGCTGCGGGTCTACCTGGATGATCTGAGCGGCAGAATTGCTGCATAGCCCCTCATTTGGAACAGTGTAGGTAATGATGTGCTCGCCAGGACCGGCTACCTGTGGATCAAAAATTCCGTTGCTGACGCCCGTGCCGCTGTAAACGCCGCCTGCTGCCTGCCCACCCGAAAGCTTGAAGGGTTCGGTTATAGTGCAAACGGTACCGAAGGGGGCTAAAGTAGTCCCCTCGGATTCGGAACTGCCTATTTGAACCGGTTGGGAAGTGGCCGTGCAGCCCCCTTGTGTGGTAGTGGTGACATGGTAACTGCCTGATGATGTGATGGCAATGCTGCGAGTGGTTGCTCCGGTGGACCAAAGGTAGCTGTCCGCTTCAGAGGCCGTGAGTAAGAGCTGGCCGTTTTTGCAGACGGAAGCCTGACCTGAAAAAGTAATAATCGGTGTGCAACTTTGTGCAAGTGAATTTGTACTAGGGGCTAATACGAATAGCACCATGACCACAGCCATTAGGATGCATTTTAAAAGCGGTTGCATAAAATATTGTATAAGTTTGCTATATAATATTACTTTTTTGTTAAAATAGGGGCTGTTCGAAAAATTCAATTCTCATGTAACTCTCTAGGCTGCCCACTCTTGCTTATGACTTGCTCTTATTTGTATTTTTTTAAACATATCGCAATATGCTGATCCTCAATCTCAAGCCAGGTGCAACGAAAAAAATATACCTTTTCAGACCAAACAAATTTTTAATCGGTTCGTATTGTGCAAAATGTTTTATTTTGATAGTTAGTTCATTGAATTGTAAAGTATTTATGTGCCTGCTGGCAGATTTTAAAGGGGCGGTTGTCGAACCAACAAAATTCATTTTGGTTAGAACCCTCTAAATGCCCTCAGTTGTAAATATTCATCGCTTTTTCATCTTTATCCAGCGATGCAAGCGTGACAAAGTATGTGGTTGAAAAGAAAGAAGGAGTTGTTATTATTTCATGTTTTGTATGTTGGGTATACTGCTCTGTGGATATATTTCAGATAAAAAATTATACTCCTATTTGTTTTACATCATCCTCTGCTTCGAGTCTCAGTCTTAAAATCATTCCGAAGATTTGTTCATGGTATTTTGCATGATCTAAAGAAAGGGTTTTTATCTCGAACAAACAGTATAATATTAAAATAATTATATTTTTATTTTGAGATGTCTAAAATAATATCATCAGTATTTATAAATAGGAATATTACAATATTAGCTCTTTTAAATTTATTGCTGTTTTAGCGATAAATTAATAAACCTTAATATAGAATAGGTCGTATTTCAATCTAACTTCTAGGGAGTCGCTAAGTTTAGGAATTGTGACCGCCGGAAAGCCCAAATATAAATATTAAGGTTTATGAATATTTTTAAGGAATTAAAGAGCCTTAACCACAAAAAATCATTTCAAAGAAGATGAAGGTCACTGTTGAGATTGGCGAGGAAGAAGGTAGCGTGTAGAAAAGGAAGTCGATTAATGCAAAGAAGGAATTATGATTAAATAAGTACAAATATCAGGTTATGCAAAAGTACAGACACTATAATAGTTTTAATAGAATACTCTTATTAATACTAGACATCACACTAATAGCTTTCGCTTTTAAGCTATCCAACTTATGGAGATACGGCGAATTAGAACTTACCCACCAATACAGCATATTCTTTGTTCTCTTTGCACTGGTATGGTGGATCGTATCCGGGTTCAAGCACTTTGTATTCCGAATCGATGGGTTTTTCCCGGTTGACAGAAGGATCGGTAATTTACTCAATGCCTTTGCGGTGCACGCCATCATTCTGTCGAGCTGCATCGTGATATTCAACTTGGAGCAGCTTTCGCGCCTGCTGCTGTTGTATACCTACCTGTCCACAGCACTCCTGATCGGTATCAGCCGCCTGGCGCTTTTCCTGGCACAGCGGTACTTCTCCAATTCGGATATGGCGTACTCGAGGTTCGTGATCGTGGGTATGGGACCGGCGGCCATCTCGCTGCACCAGACCTTCAACAGCGACGAAGCGCCAGGCCGTAAATTCATGGGCTTCTTTACGGATAAGGCCGATGAACTGAGCCAGTACAGCAGCATGGTAAAAGGCAAAGTAGCTGATTTGCAGGAATACTGCCTTCAAAACAACATCGACGAGGTTTACTATACCCTGCCGGTGAATGACAAAGAGCAGATCGACGAACTGACTGAGTTTGCGGACGATAACTTCATCTACTTCCGTATTGTGCCTGATTTCAGCGCCATCGTGCAGCGTGAGGTGAACATGTACTTCTACCAGAACATCCCAATGATCAGTATCCGCAAGGAGCCGCTCGAGCAGGTGACCAACCGCGTAATGAAGCGTGCCTTCGATATTGCCTTCTCTATGGGTGTGATTCTTTTCTTGTTCCCGATCGTTATACCTATCATTGCGCTGGCCATCAAGATCAGCTCACCTGGACCGATCTTCTTCAAGCAACTACGTCCGGGCAAGAAGAATAGGCTGTTTGTTTGCTACAAATTCAGAACCATGCGTGTGAACAACAGCACGGAGCTGCAAGCTACCAAGAACGATCCGCGTATTACCCGAGTTGGTGCCTTCCTGCGCAAGACCAACTTGGATGAGTTGCCGCAATTCTTCAACGTGTTGCTGGGAGATATGTCGGTTGTAGGACCGCGTCCAAACCTGGTATCACAGCTGGACCACTACTCTAAGGTGATCAATAAGTATAAAATGCGCCACTTTGTAACACCGGGTATCACGGGTTACGCACAGGTAAGCGGCTTCAGAGGCGAAACCAAGGAAGTGCACCTAATGGAGAAAAGAGTGGAGTACGATGTAAAGTACATGGAGAACTGGAGCTTTATGATGGATATGAAAATTATCTTCCTGACAGTTTGGAACATGGTGAAAGGTGAGAAAAATGCATACTAATACAATGACTGAAAGGCCTTCTGCCACCTTTACTGCCGCACCCTTGCAACAGAAGCGTAGATTGCTGAAGTCTTACATTACAACCGGCAGGTTTGCCGAATTCGTAGAGCAGGTTTTCTGGCTGACCGACAACAAAGAATCTTCCTATGTTTGCTTTGCCAATGTGCACATGCTAGTGGAGGCCTACCAAGATAGCGAATTTAACAAGATTCTGAACGGGGCGGATATCGCCTCCCCGGACGGAGGGCCGCTCTCAAAGCTGATGAAGCTGCAGTATGGCCAGCACCAAGACCGCGTACCCGGTATGGACCTGATGCCACGATTGCTGGAAGAAGCCGCTGTCAGAGGCAAGTCGGTTTTCTTCTATGGCTCAACGGACGATGTGCTGGAGGCCGTGGTGGCCACCGCAAAAGCCAAGCATCCTGAGCTGCGTATAGCGGGCCACTACTCGCCGCCATTCCGCAAACTGTCCCAGGAAGAGGATGAGTCAATTGTGGCGATGATCAATGCAACGGAGCCGGATCTGGTATTTGTGGCCCTAGGCTGTCCGAAGCAGGAGCGCTGGATGGCAGAGCACAAAGGCCGCGTGAAGGCCTGCATGTTGGGTGTGGGACAGGCGTACATGACTTTTGCTGGCCTGGAGAAGCGCCTGCCAAAATGGGCCCGTGACTGGTCCTTGGAATGGACCTATCGGCTTTACCAGGAGCCCAAGCGACTCTGGAAACGATACCTGGTAACAAACAGCACCTTCGTATACCTGACTCTCAAAGATTTGCTGCTGCCTGGAAAAGGCAAAAGAAAAGCCTCCTCTGTAACAGTAGGATAAAGAAAAGCCAAAATGTGCTGCGTGGGCATAGCCCGTTACGCAGCACATTTTTTACGCTGCTTGCAGTGAGCAAGCCTTACTGCCATCCCCCAAGCACAAACTCCATCTGGACAACATAGTAACCGACGAAGCATCACAGAATGCGTAAAAGAATGTGTGAATCAGGTGTGTTATAACATGCAACGTTCTGACAGTCAAAAGCTACGAAATTGATTCCGATTAAAATTCAGATTATCAAAATCAAAATATAGTGATTGTCGTATAGAAGACAAATTTCAAAACCGAATATTTACCCAAACCATACATATTAATGAAAGCTGTTATACTAGCAGGTGGTTACGGAACCCGCATCAGTGAAGAAAGTGGCATCAGGCCCAAGCCCATGGTGGAAATCGGCGGCAAGCCCATCCTCTGGCATATCATGAAAATATACTCTGCTCACGGCATCAATGATTTCGTGATCTGCTGTGGTTACAAAGGCCATATGATCAAAGAGTATTTCGCTAACTACTTCCTGCATAACTCGGATGTGACCTTTGATATGAGCACCAACAGCATGAAGGTGCATCAAAACAACACAGAGTCCTGGAAAGTAACGTTGGTGGATACCGGAGAGGGAACTTTAACTGGCGGCCGACTAAAGCGCGTGCGTGAATACCTGGGAAATGAGACCTTCTGCATGACTTATGGTGATGGCGTAAGCGATGTGAACATAAGCGGGGCTATTGAGTTCCATAAGCAGCAAGGCACGTTGGCAACGCTTACCGCGGTGCAGCAGCCAGGCCGTTTCGGAGCTTTTACCTTGTCGGGTGACACCACCCAGATCAAGCACTTTCAGGAAAAGCCAAACGGGGGCGACCAGCCTTGGATCAACGGTGGTTTCTTCGTGCTAGAGCCTGCCGTGATCGATTACATTGAAGGGGACCAAACAACCTGGGAACGTGAGCCGATGGAGTACCTGGCCAAATCCGGAGAGTTATCTGCTTTTAAGCACACCGGGTTCTGGCAGCCAATGGATACGCTACGCGACAAGCACTACCTCGAGGAGTTGATCCAACAAGGCAAAGCCCCTTGGTATAAATTAATCAACAACCAACCTGTAAATGCCTAAATGGCAGCAGGTATAGCAGCATGTTTGCTTTCACCGTATAACATAACCTATACCCGACCTTTTAGCAATCTATAAGCTGATGAAGAGAGAATTTCTGCAGCAAACTTATCAAAACAAAAAAGTTTTCCTGACCGGCCACACGGGTTTCAAAGGTTCCTGGATGTTGCAGATGCTGCATTCCCTTGGCGCTGATGTAATGGGTTTTGCCCTTGCTCCCGAAACCGATGAGGATATGTATCACCTTGTTGGTGGGGATGCCCTGTGCGAGTCGGTGATCGCTGACATTCGCGACAAAGAAGCGGTAGAGGAGGCCGTGCTGCGTTTTCAACCTGATTTTATTTTCCATCTGGCTGCTCAACCGTTGGTGCGTCTTTCCTATGAGTTTCCTTCCGAGACTTTTGCCGTGAACGCCATTGGAACCGCCCATGTGCTGGATGCAGTGCGCAAACTGGAAAAGCCCTGCGCAGTGGTACTGATCACCACGGACAAGGTATACGAGAACAAGGAATGGGTTTACCCCTACCGCGAAACTGACCAACTAGGAGGCTACGACCCGTACAGCGCCAGCAAAGCCTGTGCTGAGTTGGTGATCTCGTCCTATACCCGCTCGTTTTTCCATACGGAGGTGTATGACCAGCACCGCAAGGCGAT
The DNA here is from genome assembly GCF_014773225.1 of Pontibacter aquaedesilientis. Lineage (GTDB taxonomy): Bacteria > Bacteroidota > Bacteroidia > Cytophagales > Hymenobacteraceae > Pontibacter > Pontibacter aquaedesilientis. Next base: position 95,285 of record NZ_JACXAJ010000001.1, read on the forward strand.
AGCCAGCACCCGTGCAGGTAACGTGATTGGCGGCGGCGACTGGGCCAAAGACCGTATTATTCCAGACATTGTGCGGGCACTTAGGGTAGGCGAGCCGGTGACGGTGCGAAACCCCAATGCGGTGCGTCCGTGGCAGCACGTGCTGGAACCACTGGGTGGTTACCTATTGCTGGGCGCTAAGATGGCCGAAGACCCAAAAGCCTTTGGCGGTGCCTGGAACTTCGGTCCTCAGGCCGGCGACAACAGTCCGGTGGAAGATCTGGTGCAAAAAGCCCTGCAGGTATGGGGATCGGGGAGCTATGATAAGCCGGAGCTCAAAAATCAGCCTCATGAAGCCGGTTTACTCAAACTCGATATCAGCAAGGCGCTGGTAGAACTTGGCTGGACGCCGAAGTACAACTCAGCGCAAGCCATCGAGCGCACGATTGGCTGGTACAAAACGTACCACGAAGGTATAACGGACATCAAGGCTTTCACTTTGGAGCAGATAGCGGAGTACCTGGAAGACAAGCAGTCTGTATACCTGTAGGATTGCTCCAGTCCAGGAAACAAGAACTTGAAATGATAAACGTTTAAAGTCCAGAACTAATAAACATAGCTTCTGCTGTGAAATTCCAGAAATGCCTGTTGTTGGAATTGACATAACAAAGGTATAAGACAGCATCATTTCTAATTAACCAATAGGGTAGCTATATATATACCAATCTACATGATCTTCACAGAAACCAAACTAAAAGGCGCTTACATCATCGACATTAAGAAGTTGGAGGACGAGCGCGGCTTTTTCGGCCGGGCATACTGCCAGAAAGAGTTTGAGCAATATGGTTTGAACACTAACCTGGTGCAGGCCAACGTGAGCTACAATTACAAGAAAGGCACCTTGCGTGGCATGCACATGCAGTTGGCCCCGTACGCCGAGACCAAACTCGTGCGCTGCACCCGAGGCGCAATCTACGATGTGATTGTGGACCTTCGTCCCGACTCCGAGACGTATAAGCAATGGGTTGGCGTGGAACTGACCGCTGACAATTACCGCATGCTATATGTGCCGGAAGGCTTTGCACATGGCTACCTCACACTGGAAGACAACGCTGATGTGATGTACCAGGTAACGGCTTTTTATGCAGCCGGCGCAGAGCGAGGCCACCGCTGGAATGACCCGGCCTTCAACATTCAGTGGCCGATTGCGCCTCAGATCATTTCGGAGAAAGATCAGAACCATCCGTTGCTGGAGGCTATACCTGAGCAAACAACTATTTAGATTCAAGGTTTTAGAGACTAGGTCTTATTCCTGTCTTATGTCTTGATACTAACGTCCTTTTAAAGAAACAGAAAATGATCATTATAGATACCGCATTAGCCAAACGTGAAGCCGAAGGCCGCCCTGTTCGTGTAGGGATGGTAGGAGCCGGATTTATGGCCAAGGGCGTGGCACTTCAGATCAAGAACCACGTGCCGGGGATGGAGTTGGTGGCCATTTCGAACCGTACCATCGCGCGTGCTCGCGAAGCTTACAACGAGGCAGGTATAGCTGACGTGGAAGAAGTGGATTCTGTGGAGGCACTGCAGGAAAACATCCGACTTGGCAGGTATAGCATCGCCAACGACCCTATGCTACTTTGTCGTGCCGAAGGGATAGACGCCATTCTGGAGGTAACCGGAGCTGTGGAGTTTGGGGCGCAGGTAGCTTTGGAGGCAATCCGGAACGGAAAGCATACCATCATGATGGACGCTGAGGTAGACGGCACCGTAGGCCCGATCCTGAAGGTATACGCCGACAAGGCGGGTGTCGTGTTTACGAACGTGGATGGCGACCAGCCAGGGGTGATCATGAACCTGTACCGCTATGTGAAGTCCATCGGCATGAAGCCGGTGCTTTGCGGCAACATCAAAGGCTTGCATGACCCTTATCGCAACCCAACCACCCAGGAAGGCTTTGCGAAGCGTTGGGGCCAGAATCCCGCCATGGTAACTTCCTTTGCCGACGGAACCAAAATCTCTTTTGAACAGGCTATTGTAGCCAACGGCACAGGTATGCGTGTGGCCAAACGGGGCATGCTGGGGCCTTACGCTCCGCAGGGAGCGAACATCCGGGAGTCTGTGAATCTCTTCCCCTTGGAAGAACTCACCCAAGGGCCGGGGATTGTGGACTATGTGGTAGGTATAGCAGAGCCGGCAGGTGGCGTGTTTGTGCTTGCCACACAGGATAATCCGACGCAGCAGCATTACCTTAACTATTATAAAATGGGAGAGGGGCCACTATACTGTTTCTATACGCCATACCACCTGTGCCACCTTGAAGTGCCGCTCACCATTGCCAGAGCTGTGCTCTTCCACGACGCCGCCCTCACGCCTCTTGACCGACCGTATGTAGAGGTGGTAACTGCCGCTAAAAAGGACCTGAAAGCAGGGGAGACCATCGACGGGATCGGGCACTACATGACCTATGGCCTGTGCGAGAATGCTGACGTAACCGAACGTGAAAACCTGTTGCCGATTGGTGTCGCCGAAGGCTGCGTGCTGAAGCGCGATATCCCGAAAGACCAAGTGTTGACCTACGATGACGTGTTATTGCCGGAGGGCAGAACAATTGACAAGCTGCGGGAAGAGCAGCGCCAGTATTTTTCTGCGGCCCTTGCGACATCAAATGGAGGCCAGGGACTTCAACAAGAGACCATTGCCTGATTGGCGAAAGATAAAGTGAAACAGTGTGAGTGAAAATCCCGCTTTGGCCAGGTATGGCTGGGGTGGGATTTCGCTTGATAACCAGCAAAGCACAACTTATCCATGCGCATTCTTTCTATTCACAATTACTACAAGCAGGCTGGCGGAGAAGATACCGTTTTTCATGCCGAGGCCGACTTGCTGGAGCAGCACGGGCATCAGGTGGAGAAGCTTACCTTTTCCAATAAAGAAGTAAATAGCTTAACTGAGAAGCTCAAGGCTGCGTTGGGTGTCATGTATAATCCGGATAGTGCCAGGCGGGTAGAGGAGCGTATAAAAGCCTTTCAGCCAGATGTCATTCACGTGCACAATTTCTTCCCTTTGCTTTCACCGGCCGTGTTTTATGTGGCGCATCGCTTGCAGGTCCCCATCGTGATGACCTTGCATAACTACAGACTCGTATGCCCGAGCGCCCTCCTATACTACAAGGGTCGGGTCCAGCTTGAAAACCTGCACAAGACATTTCCATGGGGTGCCATCCGCCAGAAAGTATACCGCAATTCTGCCGTGCAAACGGCATCGGTAGTGCTGACGACAGGTATGCACAAACTCCTGGGTACCTGGCAGCACAAAGTAGACAAGTTCATTGCCCTCACACCCGGTGCCGCCGCTATGTTTAGAGACTCCTCTCTGAAACTCCGTCCGGAGCAACTGGCCGTGAAGCCCAATTTTACAGAAGATTTAGGTATAGGAGAGGAGGTGCGGGAAGATTATATGCTTTATGTTGGCCGACTGACGCCAGAGAAAGGCATCGAAACCTTGCTGAACGCACATGAAGTGCAGTCGTTCAAGCTTAAAATAGCAGGCGATGGGCCGCTGCGGGAGCGAGTGGAAAACTATGCGGCGGAAAACCCGGAGGTTGAATACCTCGGTTTCCAGAACAGGGCACAAATATTGGCGCTGCTCAAAAAGGCCAAAGGACTTATTTTTTCCTCTGAATGGCTGGAGACATTCGGCATGACCATAGTAGAGGCATTTTCTACTGGAACGCCCGTGATAGCCGCAAAAATTGGCGGTGCCGAACAACTGGTGGAAGATGGCCTCAACGGGCTACATTATACACCAGGCCACGCAGCCGAACTGGCCGATAAAGTGCAACAATTGGTGCAGGAGCCGAAGTTGGCGCTTAGGTTAGGCAATGCAGCGCGCCAAAGTTATGAAGCCAGGTATACCCCGGAAGCCAACTACCACATGCTCCTTTCTATTTACGAGGACGCGATGGGGACCAGAAGCCAAAATGCCCCCGCAACCGAAGTCGCAGGGGCAGGCTTATCTTAGTTATTAGGTTAGCTCTATACAGTCTCGACGCTGCTCTTCACGCCTGAGCTTTTCCGCATTTTCTCCAGGATCTCTACTACCTGGTCGGTTTCTACAAACAAGTGCTGGCGTTGGCCTTCAGCTGCGTCGTGCACAGGTTTGTCACCCTTACATATAATGTAATCGTAGTCTAGGTCAATCTTGGTGGCGATGTCGTAGAAAGGCTCTATGACGAAACCCTCATGAAATATCTCGATGATCTTGGTACCCGGCTTGCAGAAGAACATGCTGATCAGGCCCGCCCCGGTAGCCGAAACTACCACCTTGGCCTGCGAGAACATCTTGATCTTTTCCAGAATGCTGTACTTACTCGAAATCACCGATTTGAACTTATAGGTTTCCAAAGCCTCCAACAGTTCCTTCTCGTTCAGTACATTGCGTATAGCGGAATCGCTGCGGCTGATGTACAGATTAGGGGCTGTTTCTGAGACAGCCATTTCTTCTTCCTGCACCAATGGGAGAAAGGAGTCGCGGATGAATTGCCCCAGCCAGCGTGGTACCAATGTATGGTTGCCGCGAGGGGCTGTAGATGCAATAATCCGATCGGCTGTCAGGTGATGGTACTCCGCGCCGGTGATTATTTTCTCAGAAGGGATACCCAGCAATTCCAGTGTCTCCGTCTGGTAGCCGTAGCGTGTGCTCGGAACCAGGAACCAGTCTACCTCATCATATAAGCCGCTTTCGCGCAGTAGGTGCAAACGCGGAAGCACGTCCATGAACCAATGGCCAATGTTATTCAGGCCAGCACCACCCGTCAGCAAACTGAACACCGTGCCCTTAAAGCGGGTCGGAACCTGGAAGTAGCTTTGCTCAAATATATTGTTCTGCTCAGGCGACACGACCTTACCATCGATCATACTCAGCGACACATTCTCCACGAGGCGGTTTTCCTGGGTCACGATCGCTACACTGCTTTCATTGTCTGTGTAGATGCGGCCATTCGGTACTTCCACCACCACGTAGTCTGTGGTGACGCTGCGCTTCGGTTTCCAGTAATCAGAGCAGGCCTTGTAAAGGTGTTCAGAGATCTCAAGCGGAGTGGTCAGGTTAGGGTATATGCTGTGTACCGTCACTTCCGAATCAGCACAGGAGGTATTATCATTCAGGTCGATCTGGCATATGCCTATTGGCCTCAGGCGTGTGTTATGGGGAATATATCGGCCCAGAATTTTCTTGAGGCGTTTGGTGGATTTATCGTAAAATACCTTTGGTTTCATATATATAGGTGGGTAATATTAGCTATACGTTTGTACGTTTTTTTTGGCTGCGTTATAACATCAATCTGTGTGTTGTACCAAGTGGCGGGTGTCCTTGTCAGAATCCCGATCCGGGTTAAGATGCTGTGCTAATAAGTCGGCAGCGGCTTTAACAGCTGTGTTGTTCCAATGCGCGTCATCTGTCGGGTATAAGCGTTTGTTTTCCTTCAGATACAGACGCTCAAATACAGGCTGGGTATTGACCACGGCCACTTCTCGCTTTTGAAGCTCGCGCATAAGCCGTGCCAAAAAATCGGGCTTCTGCTGAGACGGCAGCAGTTGATGGTAAATATTCTCTTTATTGGGTATAGGCATGAATACAAAGGCAATGCCACGTTCCGCCAGTGCATGTTTGTAGCCTTCCAATATATCGGCCATGTAACTTATCTCCTCATCACTGAAATGTCGGTTGGCAAACTCTCCTTCTATAAAAAACTCATTATGGTAAACGATGTACTCCTTGCGACCGAAACTACGCTCTATGTTAGCCACCGTGCGCCGGTACAAGGCTAGTTTGGAGACGCGGTCAGCCGTCATCGCCAACCAGGTCAGGACCGGTGAAGAATTGATGACGCTGCCAGTGATATCGCGCACTTTGGAGGCCATCCCGTTGGCGCCTACAGGGGTGAGTTCAGGTATACGCCGCTCGATGCTGGACACCACCACCACCTCGGGCGGGTTCTCTTCAAATCGCCGGGTGCCCAAAAAACGGTTCACGGTTGCCGGGGCGAAAGAATATACTTCCTTTCCGATTTGGCGCTCCAGCACTTCGGCCAGTGTTTCTTCCTGCGAAAGCTTGGCTCCGGTGATGTTAGAGTCGCCGATGAGCAGCACCTCTGCCTTAGTGTCACGGTTTCGGTAGCCATAAGGATCGGTGTACCATTCCACTTCCTTTTTCTCGGCAAAGGCCGTGTGAGGTGCAAGTTCACCTTCCTCTTCCATCTTCATGTGCATGTTCGGGTAAAACGGACCAGACATAATGCGCATGGTGTTCACCGAGATTGTTTCCCATACCCTAAAGGTAAAGAAATCCATGGGGAGCACGACTGCCTCCATCACAGGCCACAGGGCAAAAGGCAATGTAAGCAGGGCTAGTTTTTTCAGCAGTTTTCTTACGTCATGGTTTTTCATATGCTCTGACGATTAGAATTGGAAATAAATGAACTCCTGTTGGCCAAATTGCCCAAAGAGCAGCACCACGATAATGGCCACGTAGTAGATCGCCCACCGCACCACAGCCGGCCTGCGACTGATAAGCTGCGATACACTGCCCCGGCGCTGAATCAGGTGCACCGTCTCCATGATCAGGATTGCGACTACCGACACGGCAAAGACTTTGAAACCCTGGTCCATGAACAGAATATGCTGAAGGTCGACGCCGGATAACAAAAGTCGGATGTTGCCCAGCCCGGTAAAACTGCTTTGGATGATATAGAAGGCTTCCCCAATGTTGTTGGCCCGGAAGAAGACCCAGGAGAACAGCACCAACGCAAACACGCTCAGCACCTGTACCCATTTATAGAGAACAGGCCAACTGGTTAACCCACTGGCCTTTGCCAGGGTATCGCGCTGTTTTGCTGTCACGATGGCAAACACCAGATAAAAGCCATGGAGTGCCCCCCATACCACAAAGGTCCAATTGGCCCCGTGCCACAAGCCGCTCACCAGAAACGTGATGAACAGGTTGTAGTACCAACGCCACTTAACCACACGGTTGCCGCCCAGCGGGATGTAGAGGTAATCACGGAACCAGGAGGAGAGGGAGATGTGCCAGCGACTCCAGAATTCGGAGATACTCTTGGAGAAGTAGGGCCGGCGGAAGTTTTCCATCAGCCTGAAGCCCATCACCTGCGCTGCGCCAATGGCAATATCGGAGTAACCGGAGAAGTCGCAATAAATCTGAAAGGCGAAGAAGACAGTCGCGATAATCAGGGTGATGCCTTCGTAGTCAGTGGGGTTATTGTATACCTGGTTCACCATCAGCGCCAGGTTGTCCGCAATCATGATCTTTTTGAAAAAGCCCCAGCCCATGCGCTTAAGACCGCCTACAATTCGGTTGTAGCTAAACCCATGGGTAGCTTTGAGTTGCCCCAGCAGGTTGCCGGCACGCTCAATAGGCCCTGCCACCAGCTGCGGGAAAAAAGAAACGAACAGGGCAAATACGCCCAAGTGCCGTTCCGGTTTTATTCGCCCCTGGTACACGTCTATCGAGTAACTCATGGTTTGGAAGGTATAAAAGGAAATGCCCATAGGCAGCAGCAACTCAAAGGCCGGCATGGCATACCCCATATCCAGCGCTTGGGCCAGATCACGGGCACTGTCATTGAAGAAGTTGTAATACTTGAATAGCAGCAGAATGCCCAGGTTTGAGAGGAGGCTAAGGTATAGAAAAGGTCTTCGCTTTGTCTTTTCATCATCGCTATACCTTCCCATGGCACGTCCGCAGCTATAGTCCACAATGGTCGAGATGATCAGGATCAGGGTATAGGCGGGTTTCCAGGAGGCATAAAAATAATAACTGGCCAATAGCAGGATAAGCCACCTGCGGTGAGGCGGCGTCAAGAAGTATAGGGTTACTACTACCGGAAAGAACAGAAAGAATTCAGTAGAGTTAAAAAGCATATTTACACGCTGTTAAGGGTGTCTGAGATCTGTGCTGTCTCATGTTATAATGATCCGCCCTCCGGATATGGTGTCATAAAACGGATGAAGCAAAAGCGAGTGATTTCTAGTATTATATTAGATGTTCACCTAAAAGGTTAGGGTTTTGTATATATTTTTTCAAAAGTATATGCCCATCACAAAAATGATGCTGACTACTATACGGAACACAGCTAAAATAGCTAGGCTTGTTTTTATGAGATTGCCGTACCTGACCTTCGACAGATGCAAAACATCTCTGAAGATACCCTGACAGGAGGGTATTCAGCAAATAGAAGATTATTATAATTATTGCACTAAAATACATTGATTTATTTAGTTGTATTTATTGCTTTCCGATTCAAGGCTTTCAAAAAGGGCTTTAGGCTTTACTGGGGCTCATAAGGTCATAAACCTCATGTTATGATCGGCGTAATATTATTGTATTCTTATACAACAGCTAGCTAATACTCCACGTACAATCCAACAAAGCAGTAACGAAAAATTACACATCCGGCAAAGTCTCTGTTTTTTTAGAAACCTTTGAAAGTGCAATAGCACAGCGCATATTACGACCAGCTCTTCCTAAAGAGCCAATGACTTAGTGAATTACATGAAAAATATATACTGCGATTCATCCTTCATGCAAGGGGAAACAGACACCTTACCTCAGAACAAAGGCTTTCGTCACACGATTGGGACAGCATGGTCTTCCATCCGATCTCAACTTACCCTTGTATGGGCTACCTGTTGTTTGATGCTGGTTTTCCAATCCTCTTTGCAGGCACAAGCTACTTCCGGTTTGAGCTGCCTTCCTGGGCTGGCCCACTATTTCGGGTTTGATGAGAAAACCTCCGGCAGCTACCTCGACTACGTTAGCGGCGCCAATGCCACCTGCACAGGCTGCCCAGCACCTGCAGCCAGTATGTTTGCAGGCGGACAGCGCTTCAATGGCTCCAGCACCGGTCTTCAGTTCAACGAAATACAGAATTTTCAATGGGGGCCTAACAGTAGCTTCACGATTGAGGTATGGGTGCAGGTAAATAAAAAATCCACCAATCAAGTTATTGTCGGCCGAAAAGCCAATGATGGTCTGATGGCGTGGTGGCTGGGCGTAAGTCAGGACGGATATGCCGTTTTCGACATGCAGGATAATTTCGGCGAGCCGCACAACATGACGGATTATCTCAAAGTTGTGAACTTGTTTGATGGCAAATGGCATCATTTAGCCGTAGTGCGTGATGGCACGAATGAGATAACAAAACTGTATGTGGATGGCTTCAGGGTAGATGACAGGATAACCGAAAAAAGAATTTACCGGGCCAACTTGGAAACGGCTAGCCCCGTCACAATCGGATACTTCGACGTTGGCACAAAGTTCTTTTTTGATGGTGTTGTAGATGAATTGCTAGTATACAAGCGCAATTTATCAGAGCAGGAGATGCGCGCCCGCTATAACCAGGGAGCAGGCAGTTACTGTGGGCCCGAAGGAATCAGGCCAGAAATCGTATCAACTCCTTTGCTCTATGGCACAGTAAATCAGGCGTACAGGTATGATGTCAATGCCACAGGCAAGCCTACCCCTCGCTATACCTTGGTTTCTGGACCACAGGGAATGACGATAGATGCTGGCTCAGGGCTGATCAACTGGGTGCCCCAGGCATCCGGTAAGTTTGCAGTCGAGGTGAAGGCGACCAACAGTCAGGGGGAAAGCGCCCCGCAGCTTTTTCAAATTGAAGTGAAACCAGCCACACAGGAAGGTATAGGCATGCTGCACCACTGGATGTTGAACGAAACGTCAGGGGCTCGTTACCAGGACGTGTATACGCCAATAGACGCAGTAGCCTCTGCCAGAACCCGGCCTGCCCCCGTGAGAGGCGTGATAGGAGGGGGGCAGCGATTCAACGGTCGGGACACTGGACTAGAGGTGATCGGAAGTCCTAACTTCGCCTGGAAAGCAGACGAAACTTTCACGATCGAGCTGTGGCTTCGCACGGAAACCAAGGATGGGAGCAGCGAAGCCCAAAACCAGGTGATGCTTGGGCTACATGCCAAGGATTCTCCGGTACAATGGTGGCTAGGCTTAGACCAGCAGCGTAAAGCCCGCTTCGTCATGTATGATATTGAATACACAGAAACTGTTATCGGCTCTAACGGTCCAAAGCTTAACGATGGATCCTGGCATCAACTAGTTGTGGTACGGGATGGCCGTGCCAAGGCTATGCGGCTCTATGTGGACGGTGAGGAGGTAGCGGCCCGCGGGTTCACGAATAATGATGAGTTCAAAAGCCGGGCTCCTGTTACCATCGGGTACTTTAACTCAAGTTTGATAAACAGTTACCAGTATGAAGGCGACATGGACGAATTGAAGCTTTTTGGGAGAGCCCTTTCGCCGGAAGAAATTAAAAGTCGCTTTGTAGAGGTATACGATGGTCTGACAGAGTTCTTGAGCTTTAAAGGCCGGTATGCCTATGGGGAAGACTTTAAGCAGAAAATCGCGCAACTGGAATGGAGAACGCTTTACGAGTTGGAGGCTGCCTATTTTGAGGTAGAGCGGTCCGCTGACGGCAACAATTTTACGGCCATCGGCCAAGTTAAAGCTTCTGGCACCACCACGGCCGCCATCGACTATACATTCACGGACGAAGAGCCGCTGAAGGAACAAGCATATTACCGCCTCCGGTTAGTCAGGCAGGATGGCACCTTTACGTACTCCAACACCATACTCCTGCAAGATCGTGCCCCGATAGCCTCATCGTTCAGGGTATACCCGAACCCGACTGCAATGGGAGCGGAGGTTACGATCGAGGTGGCCAACCTGCCGGAGAGTGAAGACGTGACATTCCTGGTTACGGACGTTTCCGGACGTCAGGTGCTTCGCCAGTTGGTAAGGACCAATGAATTTGGGGAGCTATACCTAACACTGCCCGTCGGAGCGTCTCTTAAACCTGGTGTCTATAATTTGACAATGGCCAGCAGCAGCAAAACTCTCAATCGTAAGCTCGTGGTTGCCCACTGATTGCATGACCCTCGTTCTGATAGTCGGATAAGTAACATAAGATCCAGAATGCTCCAGTCTGGCCTTGGCCGATGATCAAACCATGGTTGGGAGGGCCGGCCTTATACCTGCAGCCGCGCATGAGGGGCAACAAGTTTATGCGGGCTGGAGTGCAAGCGGAGTATAATTTAACAGCATGAATATCAATAGCTTTATTATATTTTAGTGAATTTATGAAATTTTTGATAACCTCCGTAAGCTGTAGTTCGTAATAAGTTTGAAAAACATCTCTATTGCGCGTTATACAAATAACTTATCACCCAGATTATTTAAAATCCTTTACCCCTATATATTGTATTTCTTTATGAAAAAGTTATTCCTTATACCTATCTTTTTTGCCCTTATTCTCACTTCGTGTAGTGATGATGATAGCGAGACGTTTGAGCCGCCGGTTTCGGAAATTGATGCAAAAATGCGCGGCGATTGGACAAACACACTGATCAAAAGAGTCTATTACTCCATTAACGATGAAGTGATGTACACTGACTCGGTTCAATACCAGACAACATTCAGTTTCGATGGCAAGCGCATGACAGTAACAGTGCCCGGAAGCACGAAGCCAGAGGTTATGAGCTACAGATTTCCAGATCCTAAGGACTCCACCAAAATAGAAATACAGCAGGGCTCTGTAACAGGACAGTACACTGTGAAATCTGTTACGGATTCGGAAATGGCCTGGATAGAAGAAAAACAATGGGCCGGCTATCCAGAGGAAGCACCTGAATCAGAGAAAACCACATCCAAGGTAGGTGTGTATACCTGGAAATTCATTCGTAAAAGATAAATGCGGACCTGCTAGGCTGAAAGAATTTCAGAATAGTTAGGTGGTACACCATAAAAAAGCGGTGTAAGGGAAACCTTACACCGCTTTTTTATTTGTTTAACAAAAGCTTATTAAAAGCCTGTTCTGATTCTCCAGCCACTGTTTCAATGACAGTAACTGTAATCAAGCCAAATTTATTCTTTGATCAATTTAATTGTGTTACTCTTGCCGTTGCTATCGGTATACTTCAGGAAATACAAACCTGAATTCAAGTCAGCACCAGACAAATTGAGTACAAGCTTATTGTTATCCAATTTCAGGCTTTCTTCTTTGTAAACCACTTTTCCTGTCTGGTTCAAAATTACAACTTCCTGTAATTTAATTTCTTCGGCACCCATATCCAATGTAACCACATCTCTGAACGGATTCGGATAAGCTGTCACTTTTTCAAACTGAATGTTTGTGTCTTGCGTGGTTAGTGCAGCAGCTGTTGATGCACTCAGCTCTACAATTGGTGACAGTCTGTTGCCGGCGATCGGGCGCTCCATGGCGCCGTTCGGCAACTGCCAGCCCACGGCCAGGTTGTCGCCGCCGCCGCCTTGCAGGTGTAGGGCCTCGATGTAGTAGCGCTTGCCGGCCTCCAGGGTAATCTTGGCAGACTGCTGGCTGGCGCTTTTGGTCCACTCGCGGGCGTTGGTCCAGGTGCTGGAGAAGGCAATCTTGGTCTTCTTGGCCGGGTCCTCCGAGGTGCTCAGGTATAGCTCGGCTGCGTCGTCGGCCGCGATCCAGAAAGTGTACTGGCCGCTCACCGGCGCTGTCACGTAACCGCGCACGCGCTGGCCGTAGTTGTTACCCTGGCGGCCCGGGGCCTCAAAAATAGTTAGTTCAGTAGAGGATGAAGGTTTAGTGCTTACCGGCACCGCGCTCACAGAGGAGCCGTGCACGTTGCCCCATAACTCGCGGGTGATCTTGCCCACTGCCGCTGTAACAGTAGCTACAGGTGCAGAAACCAACGTCGGTGCAGGAGCTGCGCTTCCCATCTCTGACAGTCTGTTGCCGGCGATCGGGCGCTCCATGGCGCCGTTTGGCAACTGCCAGCCCACAGCCAGGTTGTCGCCGCCGCCGCCTTGCAGGTGCAGGGCCTCGATGTAGTAGCGCTTGCCGGCCTCCAGGGCGATCTTGGCAGACTGCTGGTTGGCGCTTTTGGTCCACTCGCGAGCGTTGGTCCAGGTGCTGGAGAAGGCGATCTTGGTCTTCTTGGCCGGGTCCTCCGAGGTGCTCAGGTACAGCTCGGCTGCGTCGTCGGCCGCGATCCAGAAAGTGTACTGGCCGCTCACCGGCGCTGTCACGTAACCGCGCACGCGCTGGCCGTAGTTGTTACCCTGGCCGCCTGGGGCCTCAAAAATAGTTAGCCCGGTAGTGGAGTTTGGCTTGGTGCTCACCGGCACCGCGCTCACAGAGGAGCCGTGCACGTTGCCCCATAACTCGCGGGTGATCTTGCCGGTACCCGTTGTAGTGCTTGTAGCAATACTGGTTGTTGGCGATGTGGGTGTAGGTGTTGGTGTTGGCGTTGGTTCAGTTGGAGCTGGCTGTGTAACAGGAGCAGAACCATTCGGACCGAGCACGATTCCATTGGTGCTCAGTTTAGCTAGCCATACCGTGTATTCAGCTTTTTCCTGCTGCTTGGTTACGTTACCTCCGACATATGGATTGTTCTCGTTTTTAACCAGGCCATCCGGGAAATAGTTTTTGTCAAACAGGTTGCCCTGGCTCATGACACCTGTTACGTTATTGCGCATTACTGCATTAAAAGTAGCGCCTTTCTTGTAGTAATCGTAGCCATACAGGCCAACGTTATGCGTGTTCATGCGGGTGCCATCATCGAACAAGCCCGAGTTAACGCCGCGGTTGTTGAATACTTCGATGTTGTTACCTCCTGCGATAGCATAGTTATAGTTGCCAAGGTTAACAGTTTGGTTATCGTATACCTTCACATAAGCAGTGGCAATTGAAGCAGGGTCGCCCATGCCATCCTGGTACCAGGAATCGGCAATGATACCGCCACCCGAGTATTTCGTCTCAGTAGCAGGCAGCGGATAAGCTCCCTGGATGTAGTTGTTGTGTATGCGGATTGGCGATCCTGACGTACCGCGAGCGTTGGATAGATTGATGTTGTCCTCCACAAGCGACCTGTTTGGCTCGTTGATGATCTCGTTCCATGCGATTTCAGCGTGTGGCAGGTTGCCTCTGTAGTTGAACTGGGTGAACTGCGAGTGCTCGCTGCTGCCGTATACGCGGCCATCAATGTTCTTGGCCTTGTTGTAGCGTATTTTTACCGTGTTGTTCGTAGAACCGTCACCTTCGTAGCGTGTGCCAACATAAATACCGGCTGTGCTTTCCATGTAGCAGTTCTCCACCACAACATTCTTGAAATTGTTTACTGTAAGGAAACGACGTGGCTTCTTGTAGTCGCGCCACGGGGTAGGAGTGAGGCCGTAGCCTTTAGAATTTTTTACTGTGATGTTTACTGCATGGCCCCAGCTTTTGATCAGATAGCCGGCACCTCTGATATTTGAGTTAAGTATTACTACGGGCTCCGATGTTCTTACATCAACAGCGGCTACTTCTGAATCTCTCGATTCCCAATTTCCGGTGTAAGTTCCCCCTTTTGTAATAACGAGTGGTCCACTATAGGTCTGGGCTAGAACTTGGCTTGAGAACAGAACCCATACTAGAAGGGTGAGAATGAAAGCAGACAAAGTCTTCCCTGCCCCCTTATTCTCATAAGTGGTGATTGTATTCATCTTTTTTGGCTAAAAGTTGAAAAATTTAAAAAAACTAATATTACTTATATTCCTTCATAAGCCCTGGAGCTTTTAAAAATCAACGTGACTTAGTTAAAGGGTTTTATAAAACTTTTTAGATAACTGATGTTTGGCTATAAGTTTTATATATAAGTTGTTGCAAATATAAGTAGGAAAATTTTAGAAAAACTAATCTTTGTTTGAGTATTTCTTAATAAAGTCATACATGCTTTGTTAAGTGCTATAAGAATGTGAGCATAAAACCCCTTTTAGGGGTTAATTACGCATATTTTGACTGTTTTTGGATATGTAAAAAAGTTGTCTTTTTTTAAAAAATACAATATTATTAATATGGTTTTATTAATATTAGTTGGAGTTTACTGGTCAAAAGTTAAATTTATAAGCTCATTTTCAAGCCTGATCTAACCCTTGGAGGTGTGATTTTCATAATTATTTTAATATATATTAAATGTAATATATTTGATATGCTGACGCTGTGTAATTTACTTTTGATGGGTAAGTGCTGATTTCGAAACCTGCCTGAATGAGCGCTGGGAGATAAGTGATTCTGGTGGGATTATATGAAATTATGAAGGTATAAGGTCGTAATTGGCGTCTACTTTAAGAGGTGCTTACTTAAAGTACCTGAAGTTAGGGCATAAGGGTGGAGTCTTTTGGCGTCTTCGCAGGCAGGGTTGGGCGAGGGCCAACCAAAATGTTTCTTTTCTCTAGTTTGGATTTCCAGATACGGTACTCGGCCTTTTCGCTTTCTATGGTTATCTCACCGTCGATAAAAGCGTTGTTATGCTCTCGCACAGTTCCATCCGGGAAGTAGTGGTTGTCATTTCTACCGTCCTGTCCCATAACTCCGATCATGTTGCTATGAAAGGTGTTATCAAATGTTGCATTTTTGTTATAGTAATCGTAGCCGTACAGCCCTTGTGTCCACATCCTAAACTTCTTCCCGTTTTTAAATCGGGCGGCATTCACGGCGCGGTTGTTAAAAATCTTAATGTTATTGCCGCCTGCGATAGCATAGTTGTAGTTACCAAGATTAACGGTTTGGTTGTCGTATACCTGCACATGAGCAGTGGCAACCTCTTTGGGTTCGCCCATGCCGTCCTCATACCAGGAATCGGCGATGATTCCCCCGCCTGAGTACTCCTTGCTATCGGCAGGTATAGGGTAAGCTCCCTGGATGTAGTTGTTGTGTATGCGGATGGGCGAGGCAGCAGTACCCCGTGAATTGGATAGGTTGATGTTGTCTTCCACCAGTGAACTGTCCGGCTCGTTGATCACCTCGTTCCAGGCGATCTCGGCATGCTGGATCGGGTTTCGGAAATTGAATTGCACGAACTGCGCCCGGTACCAGCCATCATGAATGCGCCCATCGATATTCCTAGCCACATTGTAACGGATCTTAATGGTATTCTCGGGACTGCCGTTGCCCAGGTAAGTGTCTCCGATGTAGATGCCGGCCGTCTGCTCCAGGTAGCAGTTCTCCACCACCACATGTCTGAAATTATTCACGATTAAGAAGCGCCGTGGTTTTTCATACAAGATCCAGGGAGTAGGGGGAAGGCCATAGCCCTTGGTGTTTCTCACTGTGATGTGGGCGGCGTGCCCCCAGCTTTTGATCAGGTAACCAGCTCCCCGGATATTGGAATTCTCAATAACGACTGGCTCAGCTGTTCTGATTTCCACGGCAGCCACTTCGGAATCCTTTGACTCCCAGTTGCCGGAGTAAGTGCCTCCCTTTCTGATCACAATGGGGTCGTCATAGCCCTGAGTTGTCGCTTTGGCGCTCCTTTTTGCGCCTGGCAGGTGCCCCTGTGTGTAATAGTAAGCAAAAAGCATTGCTGCCACCATGAGGGTAACAACAATGCTTAGCGTTTTGAGGTATGGATAAACTTTATTCAAGTCAATAACTTAGTTCATTCGGTGGTGTTACCTTAAAAAATAACCGAACAGCCTGCGTGTATAACCGTTTGCCAGGTGAAACGGGATGTACGGTTTCGGACAGTTCTTCAGCGTAAACCTGGTAAAGTCTCGGAGGTTACCGCCACCCTTCAGGTCGAACAGGTGCTTGTAATAATTTTTGAAGTTCTTTTCGCTTCTAATCTGCCGTTCCCCGCTTTCTTCCGGATATGTGAGCAGTTTGGCGTCATAGTTTACATACAGCTCAAATCCTGCTCTTCTGGCAGTATGGGTATAGTCGTAGTCCGCAATGTAATGCGGGAACCGGTCCTGGTCGAAGAGTCCGATCTTTTCAAACACAACCCGGGGTATAAGCAAACCTCTGCCAGGCAGGTGCGTCACGGCATGCAGGCCTTTTTGCTCATCTTCCGACAGCGTAGGAAGCACTTCGTCGATGGTGTTTAGCAGCCAGTTTAACCGCTCTCCCCCGAAGATGGGCTGTTTTGTATTGGCATCCAGCTCGAGGGCACCCAGCAGGGCCGCAGGCTTTTTCTCATGCCATTCATACATTTTCTCCAGCAGATGCTTATCTGTGATCACGTCATTGTTCATGGTCATAATGAGCTGAGCGTCCTGCTTCAGCGCATGTCTGATGCCCATGTTCACGCCAGCTGTCCAGAACAGGCTGCCACTGCCCTTTAGGATTTCCACTTCCGGAAACTCTTCCCGCAGCATGTTTTCGGTGCCGTCTGTTGAGCCATCATCAACTATAATTACTTTGTACTGCTGATTTGTTTGGTTTCTCAAAGACTGAAGGCAATCTCTCGTGTATTCCTTCCTGTTAAAAACAGGTATAACGATGCTAATCATGTGGTTCTAATATAAATCTTTTGTTTCGGTGTATGCGATGGTGGTGTTAGCGAAACGAGGCACTGCCAACAAAGCTGTCTACGAAAAAAAAGGAGATTGTAATAAGACTATTTTTATAAATTAAAGCTCAGCAGGCTTTTCAGCTTTGAACTTACTTTGCCCCGAATCAAGTGGTTAAAGTTCTTCGTGTCCGACTCGATATCGCGAACGACAAACCGCGGATGACGCAATGGAAAAGCGATCTCGTTTTCCTTGATCTGTGCCTTGTTATCGTGGGTGTTGAAGGTATGCGTGGCATCCTCTCCAAAGCCGATGTTGCGCACAAGGTTTATCTCTGGCACTATGCAGAGCCCGGAGTTGCTGTATACCGTAAATTCCCACTGATAATCCCATATATCGCCGTTCGAGATGCTGGCAAACGCCTCCTCGAGCTTGCTCAGGCGGTAGGTCTCTTCAAACTTGTTCAAAAACAGGCCTTTAAGGTAGCCTTTCTCCTTTAGCTCCGGGTACGCTTTGAGGTTAAAATCAAAGAGTTGCCAGGCCCTGCGCCAGGTAGCCCAACCCCATGCATTCACTTTGTTTGAAAAGTAGTAGGAGTAGTCATTGTCTTTGCGCCAGCCATTGAGGTAATTGTTGCCACTGATGTGCATGATGCGCGTGTCGTGCTTGTACTTTTCCAGAAGCTCCTGGCAAAACCAGAAAAAGCTTCTGGAGGGTACACAATCATCCTCCAGTATGATGCCGGCCTCTTCATGCTCAAAAAACCAGCTGATTGCCGTGGCCGGCGCTACACCACATTTCAAGTTTTTCTCCTGAAACAGGGTCTTCACCTCACAGTCCCAATCTACTTGCTCTACGATGCGCCGTGTTTCGGCGCACTTAACTATATCTGCCTCCACGCCAGGTCTTGGTCCATCGGCGGCTACATAAAGTCGCGACGGTTTTACCTGACGAATGCGGTCGAATACTTGCTGTGTGGTATGAGCTCTATTGAATATTATTAATAGCACAGGTGTGTGCAAAGGTGTCATAGGAATAGAAGTACTCATGATATTAAGGTATAACAATATGTTTGTTTTTATATACTGAAATCACCGCTAGAAGTTGCTGCCATCAGGCGCTTGTCAGCTTGCGGTTTTGTCCGATTGCTTTGGCCTTCCAGCGGGAGCCGAAATCACGCAGGTAACTCATGCGCTCTACGCCATCCTCTTCCATGTACACGATTGCCCAGCCCAGTATGGCGTAATAAAAAACCGGTAGTACATACGAGAAACCATAGATAAAACCTGTGCTGACAAAGGCGATCAGGATGATCTGGTTTACGGTCATGGCTTTGGAACGAAGGCCTTTTGCAATAGCGTAAATCGGCATGATGGAGTAAATGGCCAGCCCAACAAAGCCGGTATAAAATAGAATATCTACATAGAAACTGTGGAAGTGATGGCCCTGGCCGTCGTCGAACACAGGCTCGTTGGTATCGTCGCGCCAAAACTGTATAGGCAACTCAAAACCTTCGAAGCGCATCCCAAACACCCAGTTTTCCTGTATGAATGGTAGGTAGGACATCCACTGTATATAGCGCCAACCTCCTGTCCCTTGAGAATCGAAGTTTTCGATATCTGAAAAACTGTCCTGTATCTTGGTAATGATCTCGGGGTGGATCGAGAACAGGAAAGCGCTGCTGGCTATGCCTGCAATCAGCAAAACGATGCCAATAGGCAGGAACTTACTCAACAAATTGATTGGCAAACCTGATTTAAACCGGATCAGCAGATAATAGACAACCAGCAACAATCCGGTGGATATCCATACGGTCCGGTGCTGGAAAAAGACAATAGACACCAAAATGAAAAACGCCATGAATAAACTTGTCAGCCTGCTCTCAAAGATGTATTTGCTCAGAAAGTAAATGAAAGGGATGACCAGCATGTACACGGAGGAGGCGTAAACACCCCGCTCATGCGAGGTAAAGGCGCCCAGGCTCAGTTTGTCCGGGTGCACCACGACCACACTGATCCAGAAGCCACCCAGTATAAACCAGACCACGTGCGAAAACTTAAGGTGAAAGTTGCCTTTGTAATAAGTATAGACGAAGAAACTAAAGTAAAAAAGGAACAGCTTCTGAAACACGTGGGGGTATACCATGGGGGTGTTGTAGAAGTAATACGACTCGAACACCATAGCCAGTACATACAGTGTTGTAAGCCCGAAGGCTACCCGCATAACAGGCGACATACGGGTAAAGTAAAACATGCTGTAGCCAAACGAGATCACCGCCATCGCCTTTAGCAAAAGGTTGAGCATGTTGGCCTGTGCCACCAGGTTATGGGGCGCGGCCAATTCCGTGAACATGTTGTCCATCAACATGATCAGGGCCATAGGAATGATAAACAGAAAAGAGTAATTAATCTTCATTTTAAAGGGGTGTCCCTATCTTTTGAATGCTATTTGGCAGTAGGTATGGTGTTACGGCGGAACGTGCCTTCAGGTTCGTGCAGCGGAAAGCCGGGTTGTACCGGTTTGCCCAAAATCTCGCCGTAGTACTTCAGATGCTGGTCTACGATCACATCTTCCGAGAAATTATCCTCAGCATAGGTATAGCCTGCCTTGACAAGCGATTGGTACAGCTCCTCATCCGACAGGATGCGACCTACTTCGGTAGCCATGGAGTCGGGGGAGTTGACATCGCACAGCAACCCAGCTTTGCCATAGTTAAGCAAATGTGGAATATAGCCGCTGTCTTTGCCGCCTACCACTGGCGTGCGGGCTATCATCGCCTCCAACAGCACCATGCCAAATGATTCCTCCCTGGAAGGGTGCAAAAGCACACGGGCGTTCTGGATTAGCCTGAATACCTCATCATATGGGAGCGGACCAATAAACCGTATCCCATCCGTCAGGTTGTGTTTCTGAGCATATTGTTGCGCCAGGCCCCCTTCCTCAGAGTCAACCCCCACCAGGTAATACTCCAAGTCTGGAAACCGCTTGCGTAGGATAGCAAATGCCTGAATGCCGGTCTCTATATTTTTACGATGCGTAAAACCCTGCGCCACCGTGATAATGTAATTTCCTTTTTGGGCGTTAGCAGAAAGGCGTTGCTCCAGGGTGCTTGGGTAAAAGTTGTCGATGATTCTGGTTTTGGATTTTGTTTTTCGGTCCAGCTGGTTGTAGGTATAGGAGGAGTTGGCCAGTAGGAAATCCGCCTTGCTGACAACGATGTAATTAATCATCCAGCGCACCAGGCGAAACATGTCCGGAATTTTGCGCAAGATCTGGAACGCCACATCGTGCAGGCTCACCACCGTGGGTTTCCCGGTTTTTAAGGCTGCCCAGGCAAACTCATAGCTCCAGAAAGCACTGATAAAGTCAGCCGGATGCGCTGCCATCATTTTCCGAAGGTCTTCTACCTCATAAAGGAAAAAACGGCGTCCAGGCTGCGGCTTCTGGCGGCTGATGCAAACCTTGAGGTTACCACGCTCCAACACCATGGGTTCCTCTATTTCAGTGGAATTGGTATAGGCAATCACCTTGAATCCTCTTTTAAGCAAGGCATTGATGAAATGCGAGGTAAGAGGAAACGAGTTGGTCGCGGGTAAGTTTGTATCTTTAAGGTCCCAATCCAGTATTTGCAGATTTACGGGGCCTGCTACTCCTATAGTCATTAGTTTCTTTCCTAAGGTTGATTCGTATGCGTTAAGCCAGCAAGGGCTGTGTAACTTTGGTCGTAGTTTTCTTATACACGTTCAGTTTCTTTTACGAGACTCTTTCTGTACCGCATCAGCATTCTGCCATAGTAGGAGGAAGGATTGTCCTGCACACCCAGCTTCGCGAAAATCATGTGCAGTTGCTCCTTCAGTGCCTGGTGCGGGAAGAGCAGGATCATTGCCAGAAAAACGAAGCCACCCGTGATCATCTGTGAGATGAGAATCACCAAATGCGGCAGTTCCATGTTACGCAACAAGGTGCTCAACAGGTATACGGTAATGGCAACCACGGCTCCGTTCATAACACCAGGCAGGTATACCCGCAGCTGTTTCCAGTAAGAGAGCTGTAAAATTTTCTTCATCAAAGTCTGGTACATCCCGATTCGGATGAGCTCACTGATCAGCAAGGCGAGACCAAAGCCCACGAGTCCATACGATTTCAGGAGGAAAAACAAACTGCTGATCACCACGATCAGGGTTACGGTGATGACTATTTTCCAGTTCAAGACGGCTTTCGCATCGCAAACAATGCCTGCAAACATAGTGATAAAACTCAGCGGTATTGCCAGGCTCAGTACCTGAAGCACAGGGATGGAGTCGGTCCATTGGCTGCCCAGCACCACGTGCACGATTTCCGGAGCGGCCACCATAATGCCCAGGCACACAGGTATGATGAGCGTGGCCAGTAGCGTTGTGCTTGAGAGGTATACCTGGGCCAGCTTCTCCGTTTCGGATTGCAGCTTGCTAAACGATGGGAATACCACCCGTGACACCGTGCGTGTGAGGTTATACATGGGAAGGTTCACGAGCATAAAGGCTCTGTTGTAGATACCAAGTCGGTAGGCACCCAGCACACGTCCGATCAGTAGGGTAGCCAGATCGTTGTAGATAAACTCCAGGAAGCTGATAATCGACATTTTGCTGCCGTAGGCAAACAAGGGCCTGTACGCCGCCCAGTCAAAAATCGGGAGAACGCTGTGCCGTGCCATCACGTAGGCGCCCACTGCAACCAGTGCCGCCTGCAGCAGCGAGGCGTACACAAGGCTCCACACTCCGAAACCCAGGTATGCCAACACGATACCCGCACCCAAATAGGAGACCACATAAGATAGCGTCTCGACGATGCTCAGTTCCTTGAAACGCATGTTGCGCTGCAGCAGGCTGGTGGCCGTGGCAGAAAAGCCACCAACCACAAATGCGAGCGCCATCACACGAACGATCGGCACTACCTCCGGCATGTCGAAAATCAAGGTGGCGAAAGGGGCCAGCAGCCAGGCCAGAATAGTGAAAACGGTACCCAGCAGCGCCGAAGAGGTGAAAGCCGCCCGAATATGATCGGCGGTAAGTTCTTCTTTCTGAACAATGGCCTGGTTCAGACCCAGGTTAGCGAAGTAATAGCCAAAACGCAAAATGACGGCCGACAAAGCCACTAGTCCGAAAGCCTCAGGGGCAAGCAGGCGGGCCATGGCAGAGGTATAGCCAATCTGCATGACGGCATTGGCAATGGTGCCGGCCGAACTCCACTTCAAACCACTGACCGCTTTGGACGCTAAATTTTTACTCATTCCCTAGACTCAGGTAATTGGCGTTAAAAAGGTGCTGCGGGAACAGCTTTTGCCCACAGCACCTTTCCTGTTTATTTAATGTAATGCAGGTATAGATTAGCTGCGCTACGCATAGTAGTAGCTGCCTTTTTTCTTATACCCGTACTCGTACGTGTTGTTGTAATCCAGGTCGTTGATGACCATGTGTATGTTTTTGAGCTTCTTGGCCGCGTACAACTCGTTGACCTGGGTTAGCATGTCTTTGCTGGTGTACTTGTGCTTCACCACATACAAGTTGGTGTCCATGTGCTTCATCAGGATGAAGTATTCGGCTACAAAGCCGATCGGAGGCGTATCGATCACGATGTAATCATATTGTTCTCTCAACTTGGCGATCAGATCGCTCATCTTTTTCTGCTCAAGCAGCTTGATCGCGTTCTCAGGTATAGGGCCGCAGGATATTATGTCCAGGTTCTCAATATCTGTCTTCTGGATCACTTCCTCCAGCGGCATTCCCTGCTCCAGGTAGGAGGAGAGGCCCGCCGCATTGTGCGTGTTGAAGTACTTGCCAAATGTAGGCTTGCGCATATCCGACTCGATCAAGAGGGTACGTTTGCCGGACATGGCCAGTTCGCTGCTCAGGTTAACCGACGTGAATGTTTTTCCTTCACCTGACACAGAGGAGGTTACGCCTATTACCTTGAATGGCTTGTCGGACATTAGGTACTGCAAGTTGATGCGGATAGAACGGAATGACTCTGCAATGGCCGATCGGGGGTTGTTCTTCACCGCCAGTTTGTCTGTCTTAGACCCATGGGCAATGACGCCCAAAAACGGAATGTTGGTCACGTTATTGAGGTCGTTCTTGCCCTGTATGGTGTTGTCCACGTTGTCAAGCAGCACGATGAGCGCCGCCGGTATAATCAAGCCAATGATCATGGCAAGCATAAAGATCATGTTGGGCTTCACGTTCTGAGGTCCTGTACCCCACTGCGCTGCCTTGTCTACAATCTTTTTGTCGGTGGTGTTGGTGGCCAGGGCAATCGCCGCCTCTGCACGCTTCTCCAGCAGGAAGTCATACTTTTTGCTCACAAAGTCAGCCTGGCTCTGCAAATCCATCATGCGGCGCTCGTTCTCCGGCACCTTGGCAATGCTGCTTTCTAGCTGCCCTATTCTGGAGTTGATGTTGTTAATGGAAATATCGGTAGAGCGTATCAGGTTTTTGATGTTAGCAACGATGGCGTTTCGGGTACTTTTTATCTCGCTGTCGATCACCTGCATCTGTGGGTTATCCTGCGTGGCACTCACGCTATACTTGGCTTTCTGCTGGTTCAGGCGGGAAAGTTCGCTGAACAGGTTGGCCAGGTTCGGGTTCTGCACGCCAGCCACTGCCGGCGATACCGCCTGCGTAAAGCTCTGATTATCCTCTATCTGATCCAATACAGTTACATAGTACTGTTTCTCGGTGCTGAGCTTGGATCTTTCCATCTCCAGCTGCGAAAGTTTCTCATAGCTGATGTTGGACTGCACATCCAGGTTTGCAATTCTGTTAGAAGAGCGGAAAGAAGAAAGCGCCTGTTTGCTTTGGCGAAGCGAGTCTGTCAGGCTGGCAATCTGCCCATCGATGAACTCCAGGGTTTTTTGGCCATTGAGGTTCTTCTCCTCCAGGTCGCGTGACACATAGGTATCCATCAGGGTATTCAGGAAAAGCATCTCCTTTGCTGGTATGGCCCCTTTGGTGCTGAGCTCCAATACCCGTGCATCCCTTTCAATTGGGGCTACATGCAGACTGGAGGAGTACTGTCCTACCTGGCTTTCCATGCTGTTGAGGACAAAGTAATGTTTCTTGGCGTCTATTTTATCATCGGGGTTGGCGCGTTCAATCGTCAGGCTCAGGTATTTATCCTTAAACGGTTTGCCGAACTCCAGCACTTTGGTGTATTCTATGTCGGAAACCGGCTGTTGGATAGAATGCTCCTTAAAGTCATAAAGAACGGTATTGTCAGCCTTTACTTTCAGTTCATACTGTTTGTCGTTGAGCACACGCACCTCCAATGGCACATCCACCAGTTGCAGCGACGATGTGTCCAGTTTCACCACAAAGGGAGCATTGTCATACTGTTCCTCCTTGATCAGGTCAAAACCCGTGTTCAACCAGTGGTTAGGTACTTTGAAGTAGGAAACTGAAAAGTCCAGTCGCTTGAGGGTAGTGCGGACCATGTCGGTCGAAGTGATGATACCGATCTCATCCTCTACCTTAATGCCTTTGTTCTGCACATCGAGCAGGTTGAGCAGTTCCTGTGCTTTTTTGGAACCTGTATGCTGGTCTCCGAGTAGGAGCGTGGATTTGAAAGCGTATATGCGGGTGGAGCTTTTAACAAACACATAAGCCCCTGCCAGTGAAACCAATGTAAATGCCAGGAAAAGATACCATCTGGATCTGAACTTAAACAGCCAGCTTCTAAGATCTATTTCGTGTTCTGTATTCTTTCTTTTCATTGGGCTTACTTAAAATAATTTAGGAGTAACACGGCGGTTGATACAACAGATAAGGCAAGTGTCGCTACGTTTAGGCCAACCAGGTTGTCTCTCTTCACCAGGGCCTCGCTAGGTTCTATGTATAACACATCGTTTGGCATCACATAATAGTATTGAGACTGTACGAGGTTCGGGTCTTTCAGGTCTATCAGCACTACCTCCGATCCGGTTGGGGTTTGGCGAACCAGTTTCACGTTTTCGCGGTTGGCACCTCTGCTCAGGTCACCGGCCATGCTCAGTGCCTCGAGTACCGTAGCGCGGTCGTTGTAGATAAAGTATTGGCCGGGGCGCTGCACCTCTCCCAACACATTCACCCGGAAGCTGATGAGCTTGACAACCACTGTTGCATTTGTGATGTAACGGTCCACGTTTCGCTGGATCAGGTCCTGAGTTTGTGAAACCGTCAGGCCATCTACCTTCAACTTGCCTACGTTCGGCAGGTTCACGTTACCTTGCTCGTCTACGGTATAGCCGCTGAGGAACATGGTGCCCGGGTCGGCAAAGCCAAAGGCGCTGGACGGGGGGATGATGTTGTAGATGTTGGAGATCTCCGGCTCAAGGCTTTGCACCTTGATGGAGAGCACATCGTTGGCTTGCAGTTTATAGGCTTTGTAGCTCGAAGGGATTGCGGTTGGTACCGTCTCTTTCAAATTGCTGTTTTGCATGTATACCAGTTCCTTCTTGCTTATGCAGGAAGAGGCACTCACCAGTAGGAGTAGGAAGTATACTAATCTTCTCATGTTTTTTGTTTAAGGATGCTTTGTCTTAAAGACTGACTGTTAAGGATGTAGCTATTTTGATTGATATTGCTTACCTGTTTACTCTTTTCAAGGCATGTGATTACCCCAAAAAATTGTATCAGCCATATATACTGCCAGTGGCAAAAAAAGATTCTTGTTTGTCAAAATATTATAGATTTTTAATACATGTTTACTTGTGTTTTGTTGATTAATCTGCTGATTATCAGTTTTAAGGCTATGTTATATTTGTAATGGCTTGGGCAGGGTGAGATGGCGTAAGGCTAGGTTAGGTATCGACGGCATGGTATTTAATATTGATAAAATACAATTTTAAAAAAGGTGCTGGTAATCTTGAGCCAGTGATGCAACATGGGGGAAGGAAAGGCAGGTTGTCTGATGTTAAAAACGATGGGAGGCGCTCTAAAACAAACCACCTCTGAAGACTGGGCAGATAGTCTACAGAGGTGGTCTGTTTGGTTTTATGGCAGGGTATAAGGTGTTTATTCGATCCATTTGGTTCTGCGCTGCCTGGTAGCAACCACAGGAGCCTGACGCTGTTTCTTAAACTTGTCTGCCGTCTGACGAACAAGTTGCTGCGAAAAGCCGTCGGTATGTTCAATAATTCCGCCTTTCAGCTTCCAGCCTTGCGGAAATAAAACGGCAACTTCTGTTGCCAGTGTCTCTAGGTTTGGGGCTACTACTATGTTGTATTCCATCTTTAAAAAAACTAACGATAGAACCAATATAGGGATTAATAACATAGGTTGTATGCAGGTGCTACGAAAAAACTAGTCAGAAGGTTAGAATCGTATTAAAATTTAGGGTATTATTTGAAAAGTTATACAATAATTGCCAAATGATGTCAATCGTATATATTTAATACTATTGATGGTGTTTCGGAAATAGCATTTTTTTACAAAAGGTTCTGCCAAAACCTGACAATCAGGCTCCTAAATCTGAACAAGGCAAGTATAGCTTTTCCAGCCTTTTGCCTGCACCAGCTTTATGGAAGGGTTCTGGCAAGCGCCCCGCATTGGCAAAGTAGGTCTATAGGCGGTGACTGCTTAGCCCGTACCTCTGCCTGCTTTACGCTTTCCTGTGTGACGCGCCTTTCTTGAGCAGGTTGTCGGTTATTTCAGTCTGATTCCACTTCATACCTTCCCGCAGCCATCCCCGTAAACTCTGACATGAAAGCCACGCTGCTATACCTTCTTTTCAGCTTATACCTGGTGCAAGGGGTAGCGCAGAATCTGGTCCGGAACCCCAGTCTGGAGGATAGGAAGAAAGGCATTGTCGGCTTCAGAGGGATAAGCGGTACACCCGACATCGCCTCGGTGGCTAATAAGGTCGTTATGTACCCGCCTTACTTCAATGCCTACCTCTCTGAAACCCCATCACGGCAGGTAACCAACATCGCTTTTGGCGAGGTATGCCTATGCCAGTGGTTCAGCTCTGGGGCCAGCGAATTGGCTCAGGCCGAGCTGACCCGTCCTCTGCAGAAGAACAAAGAATACCTGGTCTCGCTCTATACCATCAGGGCCTCTACCATAGAACCTCCCATCAGCGCAGTGACTGTGCACTTTACAACCAGGCCAATACCTGCTACCCGGCAGGTATACGGCCTCAAGGATCACCCACTTACCGGGCTCGCCTTGCCCTATCTGTCACTCAGGCCGAATACCGGAAATCCACTCAGTTCCCGTGAGGTATGGACAAAAGTAAGTGCTGTGTACAAAGCCAACGGTGGAGAGCGCTACCTGCTTATCGGCAATTTTATCGGGGCAAACAGGGAGGCCCTCGAAACTATGAATCCGGAAGAGGAGGCAAACCCGCAGGGCGGCAGGGTGAAAGGCACTTATTACTGTTACGATAACATCAGTGTTGTGCCGCGGGCGGAGGCTGAACCGGAAGCAACTGACCAGGCTATAGCGGAGACCGGCGGCAAAATACTGAGAGAGCCGTTTTCGGTTGGCAAGACTCTCACCCTGGAGGATGTCAACTTCTCCTCAGGCGAACACCACATATTGGCCGTTGCCTACCCGATGCTCGATTCGCTGTCGGCCTTCCTGATGGCCGAGCAGGAGGCAGTGGTGCAGGTGCAGGGCCATACCGACAATGTAGGTGAAGAAGCGGCTAATATGAATCTTTCGATTCGCAGGGCACAGGCTGTAAAAGCCTACCTGACCAACAGTGGAATAGCCGCAGAAAGGATATCGACCCGTGGCTTTGGTGAAACCCAGCCGAAAACGGATAACAGCACCGAAAAAAACAGGGCCATGAACAGACGGGTAGAGATCGTGATAAGAGGTCAACGATAGTTATGAAACACGGCCCTTGCCCTTCTATTAAGAGTAAGGACCGTGTTTTATCTTGGGTTTGCTTGTATTTGCTAACAGACTGGTTTCAGTTCTTCTTCTGAGTAAAACCGGCACGTGTCATTTCGCCCCAGCTTTTCTTGCCAGTTAGTAAATCGTAATTCCCTTTTACAGCTGCCCATACCGTTACCGGGTGGTATACGAAGGGCTCCAGTAGAGCAGTGAAAACCAATTTAAGCATGTGTTTCGGTCGTTTGTACTGCTGATAAGACCGCTCTTCAAACAAGATGGCAAACACCGAGACCATAATGGCAAAGGAATATACCAACCCCAGGAAAGAGAAAAAGTAGAGCCAGTTGGCGTAACCCAGTATGGCCAGTATGCAGAAAAAAAGCAGTCCGAAGAACTCGATCAGCGGAGCAAGCCACTCAAAGAGCACCCACATCGGCAAGCTAACCAGTCCAAGTATACCATAGCGTTTGTTCAAAATCATCTTGCGGTGGAGCAGTAGCGTTTCGGCAGTGCCACGGGTCCAGCGGTTGCGTTGTTTATTTAGAATGTCCCAGGTTTGGGGAGCTTCTGTCCAGCAAAGCGGGTCAGGTATAAAGGCTACCTTGCAAGGCTTCTTTTCTTCGTAGAGCATACGGCGCATGCGCACCAGCAGCTCCATGTCTTCGCCCACCGTGTTATGGTTGTAACCACCAGCCTTTACTACGGTTGCTTTGTCAAACATACCAAAGGCACCTGAAATCAGGAGCAGACCGTTGACGTGTGCCCAGGCCATACGCCCCATCAAGAAAGCCCTAAAGTACTCCAGCACTTGCACTCGCGGGATAAATTTTTCCGGTACGTCTACTTTTACCAGGCGACCGTCTTCTATCACGCAGGAATTGGCGATTCGGATAACACCTCCAGTGGCAATTACTGGTGTTTTTTCTTCCATAAACGGCTTTACCAGCTTCAACAGCGAGTCCGATTCCAGCACGCAGTCCACGTCAATGCACGCGATCAGCTTGTTTTCCGACACATTTATTCCCACGTTTAGGGCATCAGCCTTGCCACCGTTCTCTTTATCGACCACTACCAGCTTATGATAGGCTGGGTTCTTGGCTTTGTAAATACCGCGCACAGGCTTGGTTTTGATCTGGTTGTCAGGCAGGAGGTCTATTTTCTCCAGTTCGTACGCCTCAATCAGCAGTGCAAGCGTGTTGTCTTTGCTGCCGTCGTTCACGATGATTACTTCATAGCTATTGTAGTGAAGCGCCAGCAGCGAACGCACATTGTCCACAATGGTCATCGACTCGTTGTAAGCGGGGGCTATGAGCGAAACAGAAGGCGAAAACTTCGAAGCGAGTATGGTACGGTAGTCGACAAAGCTATTGCGTGCTTTATACTGCTTCATGGCCCTGGCCGACATAGCCGCCAGCAAAACATAACTGGCACTGATGCCGATTGCATAAACGAGTATCAGGTGGTTGAAGAAAACAGCCGTGTAGCTGATAAACTGGCCCATTGATTCTGTTATCATGCTTTGTAGCTTAGTGCGGTTGCCGCCAATTGCTGCAACGCGTGTTCTGGATCGTTTTTAATGGCCAATACTTTATTTTGACCCTCCTGGCCGCTTTGGCACAAGGCCCTTGCCGCTGCCAGTTGCAGGCGTCTGTTCTCAAAACCCAACACCTGCTCAAAGAATGGGATGCTCTGTTGGTCACCGATTGCGGGAACCGCCTTAAGAATCTCCAGCTGGATGTCTGTGCTTTCGTTTGTAAACATATTGATCAGGCTCGGCACAGCTTCGTGGGTATTCAGTTGCCGCAGTGTGATAATCGCCTCTTCACGTATCTTGGCTGCCGGATGCTGCAGCAGACTAAGAATGCCGTCAGCAGCACTGTGCTGTCCGTAAGAAGCGATCATTCGGAGGCAGAAAATGACAATGCTTTCTTCTGATTTGCCTAGCCACCGCTCAAAGTTCGGGATAGATAAGAACTTTGACTTAGAAGTGGCGCGAGCCAATTGCAACTGTTGCCAATCCAACAGTGGCTCTCTTAGGTCGTCCAGAAAAGAGAAAGGAGCGTTTGTCTCCAGCTTCAGCAACGCCACCTGCGCTTCCGAGCGAAGAGTGGGATGAGGGTGGTTGATGAAAGCACGAATCAGTTCGCTGTACTTCCTGACACCCATGTTGGCCAGTTCGTTAATTCCCTGTGCGATTTCGTGCCAGGAACTAGCGTATAGCTTTTGCCTGGAATAACTTTCCAGTCCGGACTGACAGTACAGGTTCCGGAGTTTGTCGGCTGACTCTCCAATCAGATTTTTATGCAACGAGACAAGGTTCTCGAGCACGATATGGCGCTGTACGCGCTTTTGGGTGAATTGCTCCGTAAAAACCAAAATGGCTTCCTTGTCCGTTTGATCATCGAAAAGGTAGGAGGTGAGAAAGCCTTGGATATCCTGCTCAACTTTCCTGCGGCGTGCATAGCGTACGCCGTCACGCCATCTGCTGAAAAGTATGATAGAAAAGATTCCTAGTGTAACGCCAACGAAACCGATTGACAGGTATAGGTTGAAACGGATCAGATCTGTGCTGGCGGCAGGAAATAGGTCAAGTATATTCTGCTCCATCACCTGAATTTATATTGTAATGACAAACCAGTGGTGTAGCGGTTGCGAGAGCTTTCCTTACTCACCTCCTCATACTCAAATTGTAGCACCGCTCCCCAAAAAAAACTGGCTCCCAGTCTGAACTGGCTCCTTATGCCTATTTTATTGGCATCCTGTCTGTTGATTTCCTGAAGACCGACCTGCATATCGGGCGTGCTTCCTTTAGATAGCGTCAGGGTCAAATGCTGGTTCTCATCTTTCAGGAATCTTCTCAGTTGCAGTATACCTGTTGCCTGTACTTGACCCTGTTGCGGCTGAATGAAAGGCCTCATACCTGCCCAGTATTTTCCCCAGTACTTGCCGATATGACCTGTATAAAGCCAGACAGTCTCCTGAGAGTAAATCAGTGCGCGGACTCCCAAAGATGCTTCCAGGTTATGAGGCAGCTTTCGGTATGCTTCAAGCCCAGCACGGTAGTCTGGGAATAGCTTGCTGTCAGAAAAGCCAGCATTGAGGTACAGGTATGTCTTTTCATCCAGTCTCGGCCAAAAATCCACCTCTCCTTGCAATGCCTGCTGCTCAAAGCGGTTGGCGTAGTTCACTCGGGCGCCTATGCTTCCGGGTGCCAGCAAACGGGTATACTCCAAAGAGGCCAGGTGCCAGCTTGGGATAGCTGTACTGAAAGTAGCGTATTGGTATTCCGTATGCAGGCTGTTGATACTGGCCAGGTCATGTAGCTGTGTCTTGGTGCGCTGGTAAAACGAGTTTTGCTGAGGCAGTGACTCCAACACCTTTTCCGCTTCCAGGTATTTCTTTTGTTGAATCAGCGCCTGGATTTTATACTCCAGCAGTTCCTGCGATTGCGGCGCAATCACCAGGCCCTGATCAGCATAATGCAGTATAAGCTCAGGGCTGGTTTTGGAGCGGAGACCTAGCCGGATGAGCGCCAGGTATAGGTCGGCAGTCGGTGTGGATGCGCTTAAAAGCGGCTGAAGTACAAAGTTGGCAGAGTCGTACTTTTGCTCCCAGGTATAGGTATTGCCAATCAGAATAGCCGCATCAGTATAGGCAGGTGCCACGCGCAACACCTGTCGGGCCAATTTGCGACTGGTGCTGTAGTTGCCTTGCCTCGCTGCCACCTGTGCCTGTTGCAGAAGAGAATCTGAGTCTATAGTGGATTGAGCGCTTACTGAGCCTGCAGTCAATATCAGCACCAGAGCAGCAAGCCATTTGAGTCGCTGCATGTGTCTCATCCAATGTAGGGCTGGCGCACTAAAAATCTTCTTACCCGCAGCGATAGTTCACCTGGGCTAAAGGGTTTGGTGATGAAATCGTCGGCCCCCAGTTTAAAGGCTTCTATCACGGTCGACTCATCGTCGGCACCCGAGAGTACGATTACTGAAACCTGGGGATGATTGGCCTTGATATAAGAAATAAGCTCCATGCCCATAACGAAGGGCAGCATCAGGTCCGTGATAACCAGTTTAAACGAAGAGACTTTTAGATACTCCATTGCTTCTTTGCCGTTTCTAGCAACTGTTACTTCATGGCCATCCTTTTTTAGCCTGAATTCCAGCGCCCTCAGCATCATTTCATCATCCTCTACTATCAAAATCATAATGTGTAAGTTCTGTAGCTTATAGCGTATAACTAAACAAGGTGTATATTGTTGGATATTTTTTTAACAGTCCGACTAAAAGGCTAAGATGATACAGTTATCTCCTGTGTCTTTACCCATTTTCCCAGCTCATGCAGGGCTGTTTCTCCAATTTTGGCAATCTCTTCGTGGAGTGTCTTCATAATGTGCGGGTTAGCAGCATCATGTGCTTGACTTTCGAGTTCCTTTAGCAAGTACACCATCCGCTCAATGCCCATCATCGCAACCGAAGATTTCAATTTATGTGCTACTTCCGAGACTTGTGTTAGCTGTGCCTGCATGACGGCCTGCTCCAGTTTTTTCAACTCCAACGGGGTATGTGTTAAAAACAGGCCAACCATTTCTTTCATGAAACCAATGTTTCCACCCGCCATATTGCTGAGGTATGAGAGGTCGTAAACGGTTGGTGTGGCTGCTGCTGTACTAAACTCTGCTTCTGGTGAAAGAGCATCTGTGCCAAGCAGCAGGTATATCTTGCTTTGCAGTTCGCGGGCCTTGAATGGTTTCGATAAATAGTCATTCATACCGTAGGCAATACACCTTTCCTTCTCACCACTCATAGCGTGTGCAGTCATGGCCATAATCGGAATGTCGATCTTTAGCTCCTCCCGAATGACTCTGGTTGCTTCATACCCGTCCATCACCGGCATCTGTATGTCCATCAGAATAATGTCGAAACGCTGGCCAGCCTGAAGCAATTGAACTGCTTCGCTGCCGTTTGAGGCAACCTCCACTGAAAAGCCCATATCGCTCAAAACCCGAATGGCCAGTTTTTGGTTCAGCACATTGTCCTCGGTCACCAGTACATGCAGGTGTCGTTGAATAACGCCTTCCTCCAAGTTAGATTTTTCGCTGTAAAGGCTTATATCTTCCTCAGAAGCATTTTTATATGGAATCAAAACAGAAAACACAGAGCCTTTCCCTAAGGTAGAGGCTATACTGATTTTCCCACCCTGCAATTCCACCAGGCTTTTTACGATAGATAAGCCAAGTCCTGTACCGCCAAACTCGCGGGTAGTAGCCGTGGTGGCTTGGCTAAAGCGTTCAAAAATACTGTCGAGTTTGTCCTGCGATATGCCAATGCCTGTATCTGAAACAGCTATTTCGATCCAACACTGGTCCTGCTCCTGTTTTTGGACCCGCGCATTCACAGCAATTTCACCCTTTGCCGTAAATTTGATGGCATTCTGTACCAGGTTGTACATGATCTGGGTAAGCCTGACAGGATCTCCGATCAGTAGCCACGGTACATTGTCCTGGCACTCGATCGTTAATTTCAAGCCTTTCTCCTGGGCACTGTTCCGAAGCAGCACCTGCAGCGACTCAAAAAGTGGTTTTAAACCGAACGGGATCGTCTCCAACTGCATCATACCAGCTTGTATCTTAGAGACGTCCAAAATGTCGTTGATGATGGTAAGCAGATTTTCTCCCGAAGAACGAATGGCGTCTACGAACTGCAACTGTTCTGCAATGAGAGGGGAGCGGTGAAGGAGGTTTGTAAAGCCCAGGATGGCATTCATGGGGGTTCGGATCTCGTGGCTCATATTGGCCAGAAAGCGCTCTTTTGCCAATGAGGAGTCTTCTGCTGCCTGTTTAGCCTGCTTTAATTCAAATTCTTCTCTCTTGCGGTTCGTGATATCATCAAACGCTGCGATAGCATACACGATCTCCTGTTTGCTATTGTAGACAGGGCTTGCTGTTTCAGAAAGAAGAATGCTTTTGTCTCGGTTGCGAATCTCAATATTATCCACGGAGGAGCTATGGCCCGAAAGTGCTTGAATGACGGGCATTTCCTCCAATGGATAAATTTCGTCGGTGCCTGCCTTCAGCACCTTCTGGTCTTTTACCAGTAACTGGAGGTTGTGTATAGAGCTTTCCGGGAAGATGTTGTGCAAGGTTTCACGGCCTTGCTTGTTCGTGAAAAACAGGTCACCAGCGGCATCGCGGACGGTAATGCCCATCGGAAGCGCCTCAAAAAACTGCTTTAACCTGGATTCATTTTCCCGTACCTCCGTTTCCAGTCTCTCGCGTTTGTCGATGTCCATGAAAATAAACATCACCGCACCCAGTATGACCAGTACGATCAGCAGCGTGATGATCACGTTGATCATAAAGACATAATCAGATAGCTCTTTGCTTGCCGCCATCCGGTGTTGCAGCAGGCTAGTTTCTGTTTCTTTAATGGAGATCAGCTGCTCCCGTATCGTATCCATCAGCCGTTTTCCATCTCCCGAGCTCACCAATTCAATCCCTTCTGATGCAGTATGCGATACGGTGGCTTCAGTAAATGCTATCTTCTTTTCGATGTATGGCATGATCTGAGAAATCCTTTGCTGCTGCAAGGGATTATCGGAAGTCAGCTGCCGAACACTGGCTATGGCTGCCCTGATGCTTTGCCTCAGTTCGTCGTAGTTGGCGATAAAAGAGTCGTTTCTGCTAATGACATAGCCCCGTGTATTGCTTTCCAAAACGGTAAGCTTGGTGTTAATGTCTTCGAGCTGGAGCATGACTTCGTGTGTGTGGGCCACTAGGTCTTGGGTTTGCTGCAAATCTTTGCTTAACTCAAGAGAATAGAGTTGTATAGGGAGAACGAGCACAAGCGTCAGGCCAAGACTTATTAAAATCTTGATCTTCAAATTTCGGGAGCTTGATCCTGAAAAGATATTAAACACGGGATAGTATAAAAAATTAGGATTACAAATTTGACTATTTTTTTGAAGATTAAATAAGATGCTAAACAGAATTT
This sequence comes from Pontibacter aquaedesilientis, assembly GCF_014773225.1. Taxonomy (GTDB): domain Bacteria; phylum Bacteroidota; class Bacteroidia; order Cytophagales; family Hymenobacteraceae; genus Pontibacter; species Pontibacter aquaedesilientis. Next base: position 130,476 of record NZ_JACXAJ010000001.1, read on the forward strand.
ATAAAAATCTAGCAGTCCGGTTAAAGATGAATATTAAAAGCTATCTCAAAAATACCTGATGATGATTTTCATGCAGTCCAGCAGAACGAAGGCCGGGTAACTCTCGGCTTTGTACTCGTGCCTGACTAATGTCCTCCTGAAGTTGAAGAGCCAGGAAAAAAAGCGCTATACTTTCCATCTTTTCCTATAGCGCCTGAGCTTTCTGCCGTCTGTGGGTATTTTCCTTCACCTTATCCTATTTTTAAGATGGCTACTACGCATTTTATTCGCTTTTTAACAACACGCCTTCTCAGCTAAATAAGAGAAAACATACGCATTTTACCCCATCTTTCCTTAATTTGCCTCTTTCAACAAGCAAAAAACCGCATGAACTATACAGAACGATTAGCAGCTATTCGCCAGCAGATGAAAGAACAGGGCGTGAGCGCCTACATCATCCCCTCGGCTGACCCGCACATCAGCGAATACCTGCCGGACCGCTACAAATGCATTTACTTTGCCTCGGGCTTTACCGGCTCGGCGGGTACGCTGGTCATTACGCAGGACTTTGCCGGCCTCTGGACCGATGCCCGCTACTTTGTGCAGGCCAAAGAACAACTGGCAGGTAGCGGCTTCGAACTGGTGAAACTGCAGACGCAACATGCGCCGGAATACATTGGTTGGCTGTCGGACCGATTGCAGCAGGGCGATGTGGTGGCCTTCGACGCCAAGCTGATCTCGGTGGGGCTGGCCCAACTGCTGGAGCAACAATTTTCACCGCTAGGTATACAGCTGGCCACCGACCGCGACTTCCTCGATCCGATCTGGCAGGACAGACCTGATCTACCCAAAGAACCCGCTTTTCTGGTAGGAGAGGATACGACCGGCAAAGTCACCACTGAGAAGCTGGCCGATCTGCGTGCCGCGCTCAAAAAGCACAGAGCCGACTATCACCTGATCTCGTCGCTCGACGACCTGGCCTGGCTCTTTAACCTGCGCGGCTCCGATGTGAAGTGCAACCCCGTGGTGCTGAGCTTCGCGCTCATCAGCCAGGAAGTGGCCATGTTATTTATTGATGCCGATAAACTCAGCGATTACGACAAGCAGGAATTGTTCCGGGCCGATGTGAAGCTGAAAGAATATGAGGTAATCGAACAGGTATTGACGGAGTTGCCGGTTCACGCCTCTATACTGATCGATCCGAAACGCAACTGCTACGCCCTGTATAAACAATTACCCAAAGAGGTGCGCGTGATTCAGGACACCAACCCGACGACTTATTTTAAAGCCATCAAAAACGAGGTAGAAGTAGAGAACACCCGCAAAACCATGGTGAAAGACGGTGTAGCTTTAACGCGTTTCTTCAAATGGCTGGAGGAAAATCTGGGCAAAACGAAAATCACTGAGCTCTCGGTTGCCGATAAGGTACTCGATTTTCGGGCAGAGCAGGAGGGCTTCGTAGGCGAGAGCTTCGACACCATTGCCGGTTACAAAGCCCACGGAGCCCTGCCACACTACAAAGCCACGCCGGAAAGCGATGTGGAGCTTAAAGCCGATGGCTTGTTCCTGCTTGACTCCGGCGGTCAGTATAATACAGGGACCACCGACATTACCCGCGTGGTATCGCTGGGCAACCTGACCGAGGAAGAAAAAACAGACTATACCCTGGTGCTCAAAGGAATGATCGACGGTGCCACGGCCCGCTTCCCGAAAGGCACACGTGGCTACCAGATCGACGCCATCACCCGCAAGCCGCTCTGGGACCACGCCCGCAACTACGGCCACGGCACGGGTCATGGTGTCGGGTTTTTCCTGAATGTGCATGAGGGGCCGCATGTGTTCAATCCGTCGCCAACGCCGGTTGACATAGAGCTGGGTATGATTACCTCGGTAGAGCCAGGTCTGTACCGTCCGGAGCAGTACGGTATCCGCATCGAAAACCTCGTGCTGACTGTGCCCGATGAAAGCAATGACTTCGGTGAGTTCTATACCTTCGAGCATCTCACGCTAGCCCTGATTGACACCGCTCCGGTGAAGAAAGAGCTGCTGGATGAGCGCCAGATCAAATGGCTGAATGACTACAACCAACTGGTGGTGGACAAGCTCGGCCCGTATCTGAACGAGGAGGAACTAAACTGGCTCAGGAACAAAGCCAAGGCGATATAATTTCGTTGTTCGTTAATCGTTGATGGTAAAACCGGCTATACCTTGAATTGGGTATAGCCGGTTTTTTTATTTACTTCGAACAAAATATTCCACTAGCTCAGAACGCCATGAAGCAAACTACCTCCACTATCCTCATGATCGAGCCGACCAACTTTGGCTTCAACCCCGACGCAGCCGAGACCAATGCGTTTCAGCAACACCTAAGCGATTTTACGCAAGGGCAGGTGCAGGATATCGCTTTGCTGGAGTTTCGCAATGCGGTGGAGGAACTCCGGAAACTTGGTGTGGAGGTGATTACTTTCCGGGACCTCGAGAACTCGGCCACACCCGACTCCATCTTTCCCAACAACTGGTTCTCGACGCACCCGGAAGGCAAACTGGTGACCTACCCAATGGCCCCGGCCAGCAGGAGGGGAGAGCGCCGGGCGGATATCATCCGGCACCTCAAAGAAACCTGCCATTGCGGCGAACATGTGGCGCTGGAGTTTTATGAAGACCGGGAGACGCCCGTATACCTGGAAGGAACTGGCAGCCTGGTGCTTGACCGGGTAAACAAGATCGTCTATGCAGCCACCTCGCCCCGCACGGCTATCGAGCCACTGCTACACTTCTGCGGCCAGCTGGGCTACGAAGCGGTTACGTTTGAGGCCTACGGTCCGACCGGGGAGCTAATCTACCATACCAATGTGATGATGTGCATCGGCGATACCTTTGCGGTGGTAGGTATGGACGTGGTGGAGGAGCAGGATCGGGATAGACTTTATACCAGCCTGACTGGAAGCGGCAAAGAGATCATCGAGATCAGCAAGGCGCAAACGCACCAGCACTTCGCCGGTAACATGCTCCAGATTGAGAATAAGAAAGGTGAGCGCATATTGGTTATGTCGAAAGCGGCGTACGCGAGTTTGAATGAGAAGCAATTGAACCGGCTGAGGGCTCATAATGAGCACCTGCTCTACCTGCCGATTCACATGATCGAAAAGATTGGCGGCGGCAGTATCCGGTGTATGATCGCGGAGATTTTCAGGGCGGAGAAACAACTTTCCGACGATCCTATGCTTTAACTTATCCGCCGTATACCTAGCTTTGCAAGTTCAAATTTTCTGCGCCCTGCATGAGTAGTATCATCTTGCTGTTTCTTTGCCTGATCGTGGGGGTGCTGCTGCGCCGGGTGCCTGCCTTCCCGAGTACCTCGCCGATTGTTCTCAACCAGTTCATCATCCATATTTCGCTTCCGGCTCTGGCGCTCTACGCTATACCTGAAGTGGAGTTGGATAGCACGGTGTTGCTGCCAGTCGGCGTGGCCTGGATCTGTTTTGGGGCGGCAGCAGCCTTTTTCTATACCTTGGGGCGAATCTATGGCTGGTCCAAAAAACTGGTGGGCTGCCTTATTCTCACAGCTGGTTTGGGCAATACCTCTTTCGTGGGCTTCCCGATCATCGAGGCACTGTATGGCAAGCAGGGTTTGCAGACGGCGATTTTGGTGGACCTGCCTGGTACCTTTGTGGTGGTTTCTACGCTGGGGATAGCCTTGGCGGCTTATTTTTCCAAAGGCCAACCGGATTTTAAGTCCATCGGCCTCAAGATATTGACTTTTCCGCCTTTCCTGGTTTTCGTGATCGCCTTTGCCATGAACGTGGCCAATCTGCACTTTTCGGATGATTGGAAAGATGTGTTTAGCCGACTGGGCAGCACCGTAACGCCACTGGCGCTGGTGAGTGTGGGCATGCAGTTGCGCATCGAGCGCCGGAGCAAGCATTGGCGATTTTTGGCCTTGGGCCTGGCCTTTCAGCTGATACTGGCTCCTTTGCTGATTTTTGTGCTCTATGCCGTGGTGCTGGGTATGCACGGTCCGGTGGTGCAGGTAAGCATCCTCGAGGCAGGTATGGCGCCTATGATTACGGCTTCCATAGTAGCAATATCCTACGGACTTAAGCCCCGGCTGGCCTCCATGATGGTAGGCTTCGGTATCCCGCTTTCGTTTATCACGCTGGCTTTTTGGTATTGGCTGGTGCAGGGGCTGTGAGGGATAGAATTAGCTAATCCTGAAGTTTTCTCGTTATTTTACAAAGTATAAACACATAGTCGGGGCATAAATTTCCGGCCATTTTAGCATATGACACAGCACACATCCGACGGTATTCGCTTAAATAAATTCATCAGCGACGCAGGCGTTTGCTCCCGACGGGAAGCCGACAAACTGATAGAGCAGGGGCGCGTGATGGTGAACGGCAAACTGCCGGAGGTCGGAGCCAGGGTGAAAGCCAAGGACAAAATACAGGTAGACGGCAAGACGCTGCACATCGACCAGGTAGAGCCCGTATACCTGGCGTTGAACAAACCGGCCGGCATCGAAACCACCACGGACCTCTCTCAGAGAGACAACATCATCCGCTTTGTGAACTACCCGGAGCGCATCTTCCCGATCGGCCGCCTCGACAAAGACTCCGAAGGGCTGATTTTTCTGACCAACGATGGCGACATCGTCAACAAGATTCTCCGGGCGGGCAACAAGCATGAGAAGGAGTACATTGTGACGGTTGACAAGCCCATTACGCCAGATTTTGTGGAGAAAATGAGCAATGGCGTGTCTATACTTGGGGTGAATACCAAGAAATGCTTTGTCGAGCAGCTGGGACCAAATAAATTCCGCATTATCCTAACACAGGGCATGAACCGCCAGATTAGGCGCATGTGCGAGGCGCTGGGCTATGAGGTACAAACCCTGCAACGCATCCGCATCATGAACATCACGCTGACCAAAATTCCTTTGGGCCAGTGGCGCGAACTGACAGAGACAGAGATTGCCATGCTGCACAGCCTGGTAGCCGACTCCGTGAAAACCGAAGAAGGCTCTGTGGGGAAGAAAAAAGCGGCCGCCAACCAATCGCAGGCGACCAAGCCTGCCCGTAAAAAATCGCCGGTTGGCAACCGACCCGCCCGGAAAGAGGGAGGCCCAGGAAAGAAAAGCAGCTTCGGGGCAAGCGATGCCAAAGGAAGCAGGGGGCAGCGCGGCGCTTCGAAAGGAGCAGGTACAAAGAAGTCAGGTCCTAAGAGCAACACCGGTTCCAGGGGAGCCAGCCGGAATGCAGCACCCAAGGGCGGCGGCAAAAAAAGACGCTAATGCTGCGGTGATCGCAATAAAACAGTAAAGCCGGTGCATCAGGCAGGTTCTTATACCTATACCTGGTGCACCGGCTTTACTGTTTCTAAATTTTACTGAATTCCTTCCTCCTCTGATTCGGACTCCTCTTCTGGGTAGGCATTCAATTTTATCTTCTCGATCTGCAGGTAAGTCTTGAACTGGTGGATGAGTTTGTCCATTTCCTTTTCCTTCTGCTGCAGAGCATCCACTTCTTCATCCGATGTTTCCAGCACCGGGCGCAGGCGGCTCAGGCTTTCGTTCATTTGGGCGACGGCGTCTTCTGTATGTGCCACTACTTCCGGGCTCTGCTCAGCCTGCATAGCCAGTTGCAGCTGGCCGATATACATTTCCAGGAATTCCACCATGTCCCAGGGATTGTTCGGGCGGTTCCAGGTAAAGGCTGTGTTGCAGCGGCGGCACTTGTAGGTGTTGCATTTCCAGCCCTGCTGGTTGGTAGTGGCACCGGTGCGCTTCAGCATATCAGCTTTGCCGCATTTCGGGCATTGGGCATTGTCTTCGATGATGTTGAGCAGGCGCTCCCGCTTGTCCATGATGGCGGTACGGTTGGCGGCATGCGTCAGGAGCTGCGTCTCCAGGTTTTCGCAGGCAGTGGTCAGTTGCGAGTGTTCTGCGCTGAGTTCTCCTTCCTCCATCAGTCGCGCAGCACGCTTACTGAAAAAGCGTATCAGTTTGATCAGTTCTCTCTCGTTAGGCTTCAGTGCAGGTTGCTTCATGTGTCGTGTGTTTGTTCAAAGTTACAAAATCTGAATTAAAGCACGAATTCTTCCAGTAACAGGCCGTAGGTATCAAGCCGTAGGTCACAAAACCTGTATACCTGCACCAAGTTTTATGATGAGAACAGCTTTTTAAATAATTGAAATCTGGTAACCTAAAAGCCTAACCCAAATCAGACTTGGTTCTGATGACAAGTGACTTTTACTTATTCCCGGATTCCCGCAGGCGCTTGTAGATGCGGATAGCGAGCATGAGCAAAGCCGAAAAAAGGAGCAGCCCCACAATGCCCCATACCATGCTCAGGGTGTTTTTCAGCACGACCAGAAACACAATGGCGATCAGGAATACAGTGGCGACCTCGTTCCAGATGCGCAGTTGGGTAGAGTTGTATTTGATGATGCCCTGCTGCTGCTGTTTGAAAATACCGTGGCAGAGAAAATGATAGATATACAAACCAACCACAAAGGCCAGCTTCCAGACGAGCCAGCCAGGTATACCGCCGTACAGGTATAGCATGCTGAGACCGAAGATAAGCGTGAGCACCGCCGAGGGCCAGGTAATGCCATACCAAAGTCGCTTCTGCATGATCCGGAACTGATTCTGCAGGATACTGCGCTCCGGCTCCGGTTTCTCGGCTGCCTCTGCATAATAAATGAACAGGCGCACGATGTAGAACAATCCGGCAAACCAGGTAACGACGAAGATGATGTGCAGGGCTTTGATGTAGAAAAAGCTCATGGGCTGAGGGAGTGCTGTTTCTGCAAAGGTAATTAAAAACAAAAGTCTGGCATACCTGCGGCATCTTTATAAGTAGACTGCGGGTTCAGGCTAAGAAATGACATTTGTCAGTCCTGCTGTTTTTTCTGAAATTTCAGTTTGATTAATCTGAACAGTGATGCTCCTTCAGAGGGGAGGGCTATTGATTTCTAGGAATAACTATACCCTTGAGGGGATTATAGGGGTGTAAAGCCAGTAGGAAGTTCACCTGCTAAATGGCAATACCCCACTAGCTCCCCTCAAGGGGATAATGTAGTTCACGTTATTTATAAATTCATTGCTATGAATTTATAATACAAGTTAGAACCTGACAGCCCTGACAAAACAAAGGAAGGACTTTTACTAAATAATTAAATCCATGCTCGATCATATAACCACACCAACACTTTTACTCGACGAAACGAAATGCCGCCGGAACATCCGGATGATGGCGGACAAGGCAAACCGAAACAACAACGGACTAAGGCCGCACTTCAAGACGCACCAGTCGGCGCAGGTGGGGGAGTGGTTCCGGGAAACGGGCACAACAGCTATCACAGTATCGTCACTTACCATGGCCCGCTACTTTGCTGATCATGGCTGGAATGATATTATGGTGGCTATACCTGTCAACATCCGCGAAATGGAGCTGGTCAACGATCTGGCTGCCAGGATAAAGCTGCATTTGGTCGCTGTGAATATCGAAACGGTAGAGGCTTTGGCGCAGCAATTGCGGCACCCGGTGAACATCTGGCTGAAAATAGACACTGGTTACCGTCGCACCGGCATCCTGCCCCATAGCCACGAGGAATTGGATCTAATCGTCGACTTGATCGGGCAAAGCGACAAACTGCACTTTACCGGCGTGCTGGCCCACGACGGCCATACCTACAAGCAGACCGACAAGGACGCCATCCGGACCATCCACCATACCACAGTCTTCCTGCTGCACCTCGTGCGCGACAGGTATAAGGCCCGTTTCCCGGAACTGCAGGTGTCCATCGGCGACACGCCTTCCTGCAGCATACTTGAAACCATCGCGGGAGTAGATGAGATACGGCCCGGCAATTACGTCTTCTACGACCTCACGCAGCAGCATATTGGCTCCTGTGCCTTTGAGCAAATAGCGGTGTGTATGGCTTGTCCGGTCATCGCTAAACACCCGGAGCGCAACGAGCTCATTGTTCATGGCGGCAGCGTGCATTTCTCGAAAGACAGCCTGCCGCAACCCGATGGAACCGTGATTTTCGGACGCGTGGTTGAGTTGTCGGATAATGGCTGGCCTGCCCCGCTGGAAGGGATAGAGGTGGTGTCGCTTTCGCAGGAACATGGTACGGTCAGAGCCAGCAAAGAGCTGTTTGACAAGTATAAGATCGGTGACCTGATGGGCATACTGCCTATCCATTCCTGCCTCACCGCTGACCTCATGAAGGGCTATGTCACGCTGGACGGAAAGCAACTGGAGCACCTCTCCGGTATAGCCTTCCGCTAGGCGATCTTTTTTGGGCGCAGCTATACCTTGCATTTGCCCGAAAGGTATATCTTTGCCAATCTCCGCAGGAAGCTATGAGTACAGTCAAGACACCTCATCCAATGAAGGCCATCCGGACGCCTAAGGCTGCAACAGCTTCTAAGGTGCTCAGAGCTGCGCCTAAACGAAAAAAGCCTAAGAAAAAGCAATCGAAGCTGCCATTCTGGATCGGGCTGGGTGTGATGTCATTCATCGGTGTGTTAGTGCTTTACGTGGAGTTCTTCGCCGAGAAAAAACAGCCGGTCTGGCCGGAAGGGCACAGTCCACTGGGCAACACCATCCTGGGGATTGATGTGTCGAAATACCAGCGTAAAATCAACTGGGAGAAAGTACGGGACAATGACGTTTCCTTCGCCTTCATTAAAGCCACCGAGGGTCAAAAGCTAAAAGACAGTCATTTTGAGCGCAATTGGGAAAAAACCCAAGAGGTAGGCATTATCCGTGGGGCCTATCATTTCTATCTGCCCACTGTAAAGCCCGATATTCAGGCCCGGAATTTTACCGAAACCGTTACGCTGCAGGTGGGCGACCTGCCCCCTGTGCTGGATGTGGAGGTACGGGGCAAACAACCGCTTAACCATTTCCGGGGCGACCTGAAAGAGTGGCTAGTGCTGGTGGAGCGAGCCTATGGCGTGAAGCCGATCATCTACACAGGGTATAGCTTTTACAAGGATTACCTGGAAGGTTACTTTGATGAGTATACCCTTTGGATTGCGCACTACAACGTGAAGGAACTCCAAGTACAGCGTACTGAGCGAACCTTGCTCTCCTTCTGGCAGCATACCGACAAAGGCGTGATCGAGGGCATCAAAGGGCCGGTGGATTGCAATATCTTTTATGGATCCAAGCAGGAAATCCGGAAGCTGTGCCTGCAGCCTAAGGAAACCGCTAAAACAGGAAAGGCGCAACTCTAAGCTGCGCCTTTCCTGTTTTTATAAGCTTATAACTCCCTACCAGTCTGTGTTCCATCTGTTTTTAGCGGTGTTGAATTCGTGCGTCTTGCGCTCCTCCCGACTTCCCTGGCGGTCTTTATCTAAAAAACCGGAAGAGCCATAGTCACCGGGGCTATACTTGCCTCGGGAGGTTCGGTGGTAGCCGCCTCCCATGTAATTGCCCTGGTCGTCGCCGTAGTTGGAGCTGTAGTAGTCGTCCCGCTCAAAGTCATACCTGCCCTGCCCGCGGCTACCCTGGAAACGGCGGGAGGTTTCATGCCCATACAAGTCTTCGCGGTCAGAATCGTCATAGCTACGGCGACCAGCATCATGCTGTCGTTGGTCGTTTCTGCCGTAGTGACGCCCTTCTTCCCGGTAGCCGGACGGTCTGGAGCGCTCCCCGCTATACCTGCGGGATGAATCGGTGCCACTGTCATACGGATGCCCCGAATCGTGGTGGCCGCCTCTTGAATCGCCAAAGCCCTGCGCACCGCCGTAACTGCCCATGTTGCCGTAATTATGGGATTGCTCAAAGCGGTCATAGGGTGTTACATGTATGTCTTCGTAACGGCGGGATCCTCCCATCTCGTTGCCCTGGTTGCCCCATGTACCCTGATCGCTTTGGTTGCCATAGCCGCCCCTTACAGGAGAACCATAGTCGTCGAAGCGGTGGCCGAAGTCACGCTCAGGGTGTCTGTAACGCTCAGAGCGATGGGTATGGAAACTGCTTTCGTGCTGTCCGTAATCACGGTCTGATGAATATCTGTTCATAGCTCAATTATTTTGCGTTTATAACATTATACCTTATTATAAACGAAGCGCTGTGGTATCGGTTGAGCTATCTTGGCCAGACAAGCCACATGGCCTCCCACCTTTTTGGGACGGAAATATTAATTGATGAAAGGGAACGCCGGGGCATTCACCTTGGATGGCGGTTTCTGCACGAGCGGCCTGTCTTGCTTCGATGAGTTTTTCTGGTAGGGTTTGTAACCGAACATCAGAAAACCAGCGGAGACAGCAAATGACAGGACCGTAATCCCTATAGCTACGTAACGAATGGTGTCGTAAAAGCCGTGGCGGGTGCGCCAGATGGCCAGGCGAAGCGGTTTTAATACAGGTTGCAGCATGCGGGCATGCAGAACATTGTACCGTAGCCACTGAATGAACTTCTCCTGCCCGATCACCACGACGCTGCCCAGAATCAGGACGTTCACCAGCGAGAACATGACCATCATCTGCACATAAGGGTTGGTATACACGTGGCCGTAGATATACTGCGAGTAGGCGATCGCACCCAGAATACTGGCAACCACCAGGATGTTGGGCAGGCTGAGCAGCCAGTTATTTTTCGGTTTGTCGTCCTTGGGTGTAGGGATATAGGGCACTTTCACCCGGAAAATAGAATAAATCAGACCCAGCATAAAAACCCACCAGGTGCCGGTGCGGAGTATACCGCCGAACATATGGAAGCCTTTCTCATTCTTCTCGTGCAGCCAGCGCTGCGCGTATTGCCGGATGGCGATCGAGATCAGGAAGAAAGGCGTGAACATGATCAGGAACTCACCCAGCGACACATACCACGGAAACTCTGCCAGCACCAGCGAGAGCGAAGGTATAAGAAAATCGAATAGGTTGAAGAGCCCGAAAAGGTAGTACATGGGCAAGGTGAGGTAATGGACCTTTTGCCGCCAGGTAAACTTGTTGAAGAGCTTCGGGTACACCGTGAACAGCAACTCGAAGGTACCGCGGCTCCACTTTACCTGCTGTTTGTAGTAAGCCGCCAGCGTGCCGGGCACCAGGCCGCGGTTCAGGATCTTGGGCACATACACCGACTTCCAGCCTTTGGCGTGCAACTGCATGGCCGTGTGCATGTCTTCGGCCAGTCCGGGCGCATGGCCGCCAATGCTGTCGAGGGCGCTGCGTCGGAAAACACAGTTGGCCCCGATGGCCTGCACGGTGCCGTGGCTGTTCATGCCCATCATCATCGGGCCGTAAAAGCTATAGGTCTGCTCGGCAGCGCCATAGGCTACCAGGCTTTCCTTTTGGTTGTAGTAGGCCTGCACGCACTGCACGTAGCCAATCTCCGGATCCTCAAAGTATGGCAGCACCTCATCCAGAAACTCCGGTACGGGTACATGGTCCGGGTCGAGTATCAGGCAAATGTCTCCGGTGGCCTGCTGCAGCGCATTGTTAATGTTACCGGCCTTGGCGTTTACCTTCACTGTACGGGTCACGTGGATCACCCCCAGGCGCTTGCACTGCTCTCGCAGGTAAGGGTCATCGGCTTCGTCGCACAGATAAGCTGTGTGCGGGTAGCGTATGCGCTGTATGGCCTCCAGCGTGTTGACAACCATCTCGTAGGGTTCGCCGGCACAAAACGTGGTGAGAATATCCACCTTAAACGCAGTGCGCAGTCCTGGCTTCACGGGTGCGCTCACATCGAAGTAGTGGTACCACTCATGCAGGGTGCGCAGCAGTTTGAAGAACAGCGCTGTGGTGAGCAGTATGTAAAGCGGCAGGTAGCCCACATGGTCTTTGTCCAGAAACCAGTACAGGAACAAGCCCATTGTTACCAAGCCCATCAGGATCATGGCCCTGATAGTCAGAACGTCCTTGGGTTTGGGGGTAATGCCGGGAATGGTGGAAGTATGGTCAGTTCGATGCCGGGTAGAAGTATACATCAGTAAGGATATTCGAATTCTTTGTAAAGGTGAAAAGCAGCCTCCGCAACACAGCATGAACTTATGAGCAGGGTATCGTCATTTATATGCAATAACATCTCGCGTTTATACTCGTATTAGCCTCAAAAGTTCTTTCCGCACCGCTAATATTTACATATCTACTCCAAAACCTGATTCCATGTTCACCCATTCTTTACCTGCTGTTATATTCAAGAGTGCGATCTGTCTGGCTCTGTTTTCTGTATTTGCTTCGTGCTCTTCCAGAGGGGTTGATAATCAGCGGTATGGGCTGAAAGGAAGGAAGGTGGAGATCGTGGCGGAAGGGGAGCGGTACACGCTGTACAAGGACGGCAAACCCTATTTCATCAAGGGAGCGGCGGGCTACGAGCACTTCGACAAAGTGGCACAATACGGCGGCAACTCAGTGCGGGTATGGCACACGGATGATGCGCAGCGCATATTGGATGAGGCGCAGGCAAATGGCCTGACCGTGATGCTGGGCCTCTGGATGGAGCGTGAGCGGGAAGGTTTCAACTACTACGACAAGGAAGATGTGGCAGCCCAGAAGGATCGACTGCGGCAGGAAGTGATGAAGTATAAGGATCACCCGGCGCTGCTGATGTGGGTGGTGGGCAACGAACTGTACGCCGAAGGGTCGAATATTAAGGTATGGGATGCCGTGAACGGCGTTGCCGAGATGATCCATGAGCTGGACCCGGATCACCCCACCACAACCACCGTAATGAACGTGCCCCAGAAAGTGGTGAACCTCATTAAGCGGCGCTGCCCGGCCATCGATATCCTCTCCATAAACGCCTTCGGGGCGATGCACAACCTGGCCAGCGAGATCAGGGATACAGATTGGGATGGACCTTACGTAATTGCAGAATTTGGCGGCAGAGGCTATTGGGAGGCTTACACTACCTGGTGGTACGCCCCGATCGAGCAGACCAGTTCCGAAAAGGCGCAGTTTGCCAGGGCCAAGTATGAGCGCACCGTGCTGGCCGACAAAGACCGCTGCCTGGGGGCTTACGTTTTCATGTGGGGCTATAAGTATGAAACCACACCCACCTGGTTCAGCCTGATGACCGAGACCGGCGAGGAAACCGAACTGGTGCAGGCGATGCGCGAAATCTGGACCGGCGAAACTGACTTCAACAAAGCCCCCCACATTGCCTACCTGACCATCAAGGATATTTTCCCTTCGGACCATGTTTACCTTAAACCAGGAGAAGACTGTACAGCCGCTGTTTATGCGACAGACCCGGAAGGTGACAGGCTACAGGTCAAGTGGGAAATTCTGCCGGAAACCGTGAGCGAAGATGGCAATACCATAAAGGAGTCGAAGCCCCACCCCGTTGAAGGGGCGCTTGCCATGTCAAAGGACACTAAAGTTGCTTTGAAAGCCCCGCAAAGAGATGGGGCCTACCGACTATACGCGTATGTGTATGACGGGCAGGGAAATGTGGCGACGGCCAACTTCCCTTTTTACGTGAAAGCGGGGAACACCTTTAGCTCGGCACTGGATTTTTATTAAAAGCGTGCCTGGGTAAGGCCATTGCTGTGGAGGGGGAGCAGGTATGGCGAGAGGTGCTGAGGTCGCCTTATTGCTTACTCCGCTCAGAACTTATCGCTTCGCCGCTCCAGTAGGATGGTGTTGCGCCAGACGCCGTGCAGCTGTGCCACCCGGTCGCGGTAGCCGATTTGCCGGAAGCCATGCCGCTCCTGCAGGCGCAGGCTGGTTTTGTTGTCGGCAAAGGTGGAAGATTGCAGCGTCCAGATGCCGTTGGCCTCGCTCTCTTGAACCAAAGCCTGCATGAGCAAGTCGGCTATACCTCGGCCACGGTGACGGGTAGCGATGTAAATGCTGAACTCCGCCACTCCCCGGTAGCAGGCCCGAGCCGAAACTGGGAGCAAAGCCACCCAACCCAGCACCTCGTTCATTTCAACAGCAACCAAGCGGGTATGAGGCAAGTGGTTCCGGTCCCAGTCCTCCCACGAAGGCACTTCGGTATTGAAAGTGGACATGCCGGTTTTAAGCCCTTCGCCATAGATGCGCAGTACATCGGCCGCATGTTCCGGTAGCATCGGTATGATCTCCATCATCTTTTATTTCCAGATCAGAATCAGCGTGCCGCAAAGAATCACTCCCATACCCAGTAACAGGCGCGGCGTGAGCGGTTCATTCAGCAGAAAATAAGACAGCCCCACAGTGACCAGTATACCTGCCCGGTCGATGGTGGCCACGATCGAAACATCGGCTGTTTTGATGGCCTTGAAATACAGAATCCAGTAAACGGCGGTGCAGGCCCCGGCCAGAACAAACCAGGTAAGTGTCTTGCTGTCGATCATCCTGGCTGACTTCAGGCCGCCGGCGTAGAGGGCGTTGCCCAGCACCATCATGAACAAAACGCCAGTGCGTATAACCAAAGCCAGGTGCTCGTTGGCATTGTTGTTCATTCCCATCTTCGCAAACACCATGGCCACGCCCCCCGTGAGCATGGCAATGAGTGCATATCCTAACCAAGATTCCATCATCAAAATTTTCAGGCTGCAATAGTACGACAGCTTTTTGGTTCTCGCTCTACAAACCTCCCGGAAAATTTGGGCGAAACTTGAGGCAGGCCGTTTTACCTTCTAGTAAGCTGGCCTGTAACGCTTACCTGTATGATTTTCGCTTTCATGGCTTAAAGCTCGGCCCGGAATTTTCGGCTTTTCATCAACTCCTGCACAAATTTCCGGGCGAACGCCATACCAGCCCGCCAGGGGTAGGGGTGTGTTCCCTGTGTGTCTCGCTGGAGTGGGGCGTCGTAGTGGCTTGGGTGTTTCGTTTCAGGTTTACCTTCCTGCTCAGCCTTCAGCTGTTCAATTGACTGTGGTGTTGCGAATTGATAGATCGGTTCCATAGGAAGAGTGGTTTTTTATGTTTTGATTCATTTCAAAAGGAAGACGGGGAGGTATTTGCAAAGACGCAACCCCTAAGGATTTTTTTATCAAAAACTTCATAATCGGAGCAATAGAGCAAGTGAGGGATTACACGGCCTGTTTCGTGCGCTTTGCCATAATCTTATTACCTTAGCACTTATAAAATTTAGACCTTCGAAACAGGTATAGATCAACCTTAAAGACATAGACAAAAAATACATGAGCACTGAAGTAAGAGCCCTCGAGCCGAAAGCCCTCTGGAATAATTTTGCTGACCTGAACGCTGTCCCGCGTCCTTCCAAAAAAGAAGAGCGCGTTATACAGTTCATGATGGACTTCGGTCAGAAACTTGGCCTGGAGACCCTACAGGATAAGATTGGCAACATCATCATCAAGAAGCCCGCCACACCAGGTATGGAAGATCGCAAGACTGTGCTCATCCAGAGCCATGTGGACATGGTGCACCAGAAGAACGCCGACACCAATTTCGACTTCAACACGCAAGGTATAGACATGTATGTGGACGGTGACTGGGTAAAAGCGAAAGGCACGACCCTAGGCGCGGACAATGGCATCGGCGTGGCCACCATTATGGCGCTGCTGGCCTCTACCGACATCGAGCACCCAGCCATTGAGGCCTTGTTCACGGTGGATGAGGAAACAGGTATGACCGGTGCCCTCGGACTAAAAGGCGGTATGCTGGACGCCGAGATCATGCTGAACCTGGACACAGAGGATGACACCGAACTGACCATCGGCTGTGCCGGCGGCGTGGACATCAACGCCAGTGGCACTTACCAGCCGGAAGGTATAGCCGGTGATATGACAGGTTATAAGATCAGCATCAAAGGATTAACCGGTGGCCATTCCGGTATGGACATCTACCTAGGTCGCGGCAATGCCAACAAACTGATGAACCGTTTGCTGCACCAGGCTGCTGCGCCATTTGGTTTGCGTATAGGCTCTATCGATGGCGGTGGATTGCGTAATGCCATTCCAAGAGAGTCCGTATCCGCAGTGGCTATACCTGCAGGACAGGCTGCAGACTTTGAGAAATTTGTGCAGGAGCTAACTGCCATTCTGAAAAACGAGCACGCCACCACTGACCCGAACCTGGCGGTGGAGTTAGAGCAAACCGATGCTCCGTCTCAGGTATTGCCACTTGATTTTCAGGCTACTCTGCTACGAGCCTTGTATGCTTGTCCGAACGGAATCTACCGCATGAGCCCGGACATTGAGCATTTGGTGCAGACCTCGAATAACGTGGCCCGTGTGCTGGTGCAGGATGGCAGCATGACGATTCAGTGCCTTACCCGCAGCTCGGTGGATAGCGAAAAAATGGACTTGGCGGCTGCAATTCAAAGTGCGCTGGAACTGGCAGGAGCTTCGGTTAGCCTGAGTGGCGTATACCCTGGCTGGATGCCAAAACCGGGTGCCGGCATCGTGAAATTGATGAGCGACCTGTACAGAGAAAAATATAACGGAGAAGCCCACGTCAATGCCTGCCACGCCGGTCTGGAATGCGGCATCATCGGCGCGAACTACCCGGAGATGGAGATGATCTCTTTTGGCCCTAACATTCGCGGTGCACACTCCCCTGATGAGAAGGTGCAGATCAGTTCGGTACAGAAATACTGGGATTTTCTGCTGGATACGTTGAAGCGTATACCTGCAAAGGCTTAACCTCCCCCTAACCCCCTCCTAAGAACAGGAGGGGGATTTTTTTAATTAAAATTTTCTTGAAGATTCCGGGCCCAACCACCCCTGCCCCTCCTTGTCCAAGGAGGGGAATCTTTGACTACTGCCACTCTACAGTTATAAGCTCTGTCGTGATTGTTACATACCACTGGCAGCATTGCAGGATATACTCGCACGCCGGCTACGAAGGTATAGCTTTGGCCCAGTGCACAACCGACGATTTTGTGTTGGGGGTAGGGGCCCTCGACAAAGAGCGTTCAGCGAGTTTGGAGCGTCTTGATTTTTTTGCTTACTGGGGGTAGGGGCCCTCGATTTTTTCATCAAGTCGAAGAACCCGAACTTGATTCGGGAGAAAAAAGTGAGTGCCCGCCGCACAGGCGAAGCTACAAAGCAGTTCAGCTTGCTATACCTGCAACAGCCGCTGCTACAGCAGTATCCAAAACAACCACTCTTACTTATTCACCCGCATCACCCAATCCATTTCCCGGTCAACTGCTTGCAGCGCAATCCTGGACTCTACAATAAGCAGGAGGCTGGCGTAGAACAGCAGACCAGCACCCAGCAGGCTGAGCAGCGTAATGGCCCAGGCGAAAGGGAGGTTCAGCACATCGAACAGGGCGATGGCAATGCTGGTGGCGACAAACACACCCAGCGTCAGGTATAGACTGGTCATGGCGCGTTGCAGCAGGCGGCAGCGGCGGGTAGCCCGTAGCAACAATTCCAGCAAAAAGCTTTTCTCGCCCAGGTCATCTGCCGTAAGTTCTCCTTTTTCGATGAGTTCGCTGTACTGTTCCGCCAGTTTGCGAACCCGCTCCATGCTGCGGCTCAGGCGTTGCGAGGTGGTCAGGATGAGCGAGCCGCTGGCCATGATGAGAATAGCCGGCGTAATCATCGCCGAAAGGATGGTGAGTGCTGCGGAAAGGTTATCCATACCTAGGTGATTATACTACCGGAAAGGCCATCATAGTGGTAATGGCATTTGCGATTTGTCGGGTGTCCTGGCGGGTAAACTGCACCACAACCGGCACACTGGCCTGCAAAACGCAGGCAAAAGGCGTGTCCAGAGGTATAGCCAGCGGATCGATCAGGTCGTTGAAGCGCACTTCCTTGACCCGTTGGGCCTCCACACAGATCGGGTAAGGGCCATCGGGGTCGCGGTCGCTGTAGTAAATGGTGAGTTCAATATTGGCCTCCTTGCCGGATGTGTTGAGGATGTTGAGTCGGTCGTGGCTCGTGAATTCGGGCTCTTTGCCGTTGCTGCCGAATGGGATGTGGCCACCGGGTATAACCCATTGCTTGTTGCCTAACTTTTGTGGTTTCATGGTACTTGCTTTCTCTTTGGCTAAAAACTTATTCTATACCCATCAGGCGACGCATGTAAGGCGTTAGGAACACACCATTCGGGTCCATCTCGTGGCGTACTTTCTGAAATTTTTCCCAATCAGGGTATAGCGGCTGCAGTTCTTTGGCGGTCAGGGTGTGTTTTTTGCCCCAGTGCGGCCGACCACCGTGCTCCAGGAAGATCGGCTCGATGTCTTTGAAGTAATCCCAGAAAGGCAGCCCGGCATTGTGGTGCAGCGAGATGGTAACGGAGTCGCCGCTGTGGTAGGGGCTGAGGTAGGCATCGTCGGGGGCGATGGTACGGTAGAGCACCCGCCAGCCCACATGTTTGCGGTGTTTTTCCTTCACACGCTGGCGCACCGCCTCAAAGCAGGCCGGACCATTTTCGGCAGGCAGCGCATACTCCATCTCATCGAATTTCAGGCTGCGTTCCCGGGGCAGAATCTCGTGGCTCCAGCCTTCCTCATCCTTCACGAGCGTAGCATAAGGTAGATCGCCTATTTCCTGATCCGGCTCGTTCATGGTGCGGAGTTTGGCCAGGTCGCTGCGCGGGTACCAGTAAAAATCGAAATTGCGGTTGTTTTCCTTTAGGTCTTCCAAATGCTCCATACACTGCTCAATATGGGTACACCACTCCCGGCGATGCAGCTTAAAGGCAGGTTGCAGCTTGAGCCGTATCTGTGAGAAGATACCCAGCATGCCCATGGAGGTACGCAGCGCCCTGATGAATTCCGGGTCATCCTCAATGTGCTTGTCTATGATGTCGCCGGAAGCCGTGATAAGCCGTGCCCCGATCAACATGGTGGAAAGGTTCTGCAGCTTTTTGCCCGTACCGTGCGTGCCCGTGCCGATGGCGCCCGACACGTTCTGCACATCCACATCGCCGGTATTGTGCATCGCCAGTCCCACTTTGTAGAGGGCCTGGCCGGCGTCGTGTACCTTCATGCCGGCGTAAATAGTGGCTTCGCCTGCCTCTTTGTTATGCGAGACGAGGCCCTGCAGTTTGTCCAGCGAGATAAGCGTATCTTGGGTTTCGATGAGCGGGGAGGAGGAGTGACGGGCTCCGGTCACGCGGGCATTGCGCCCTTCTTTGGCAGCCTTCGCGACCGCCTTTGCAATCTCCTTTTCATTTTTGGGGTAGAGTAGCTGCTTTGGGGTAAAGCACAGACTACCTGACCAGTTGGTGACTTCTTTTGCCATACAGGAATCGGTTTGTATACCTGTACCGGCCTTGTTTGGCCAAAGCGGCACAGGTATAAATTCCTGTTCTTTAACGGGAGCACCCATTCCGGGTTTTCAAAAGCCAATACAGGTATAGCCTGTACCAAAAAGAAATGGGCACTTCCGCTGTGCCCATCATATCATGAATTTCTAACTCTCTAACTCCGCAGGTATACCCTGAACTCGGTGCCTTTTCCCAGTTCGCTGTCAAGCTCAATCTTACCGTCATAGTTCTCCACAATCCGCTGCACAATGGCCATACCCACACCAGTGCCTTCCACATGGGTGTGCAGGCGTTTGAACATGCCGAATACTTTTTGCTTGTCTTCTTCCCGAAGGCCCAAACCATTGTCCCTTACCCGGAACACGGTAAAGCCGGCAGAATAGAATGAGCTGATCTCTATTTCGGGCATACGTTCCGGCGAGCTGTACTTGATGGCATTGGAAACCAGGTTGTAGACGATGCTGCGCAAGTTTTTGCGGGAAAAGACGATGTTTGGTGCCGCTGTGAAGTCAGTCTGAATGCGGGCATCGTACCTGTTGATCAGGTCCTTGATGTTGAGTTTTACGTCTTTTAAAATCTCCTCGAACTGCACGCTTTCTTTGGGGGCTTCCTCTTCGTACTGTACCTTAGCCACCTCCGTCAGGTCGATCAATGTGTTTTTAAAGCGTCCGATCGCATGCTGAATCATGCCCATGATGGCGGTAAGCTCTGCCTGGTCGGGCTGCTCACTCTGCAGTGTTTCCTTTAGCGCCACTACCAGTCCCTCTATGTTGTTGATGGGGGCTTTGAGGTCGTGGGAGGCGGTGTACACAAAGTTGTCGAGGTCTTTGTTTACGCGCGTGAGTTCACGGGTGCGCTCGGCTACACGCTCTTCGAGCTCTCTGTTTACTTCAAAGGCAAGTCTGTAGGCGCGCTCCAGTTCCTTTTTCTGCTGATAGTACCGCACAAAAGACATCACCTTGGCCTTGGTGATGTAAGGGTGAAGCGGTTTGAACAGGAAATCCACGGCCCCTGCCTCAAATCCCTCGATGACGTGGGCATCCTGCTGGCTGATGGCCGTGACGAAAATGATCGGAATGTCCCGTGTTTTGGAGATGTCACGCAGGTAGCGGGCTACCTCGTAGCCGTTCATGCCCGGCATTTGCACATCGAGCAGAATCAGGGCGAGTTCTTCCTGGAGGGCTACCTTCAGGGCCTCCTCGCCTGAGTTGGCGAACAGGTAGGAAACGTCATCACCTTCTTCAGACAATAGGCTGGCGAGGCTGACAAGGTTCTCTTCCTTATCGTCCACCAACAGGATTCTGACAGGCTGCAGGGCGGTTTCCAGTACAGGGGACATGATATCGTGGTCAGTGTTCATGTAAGGATAGTAAGAATGATTGTATTTGTGCTACATTCATTATACTACAGCCAGGTATGCTGTTGATGGCAGCCAGTGGCATGGTAGCGACTTCTGCCTCGGCAGGGTCCTGTGCGATGACCAAGCCTTGTTTTTCAAAGATATACTTTAATCCCGAACTTCCGTCCCTGCTGGCCCCACTAAGTAGAATCCCCACTGTATTTTCCCCAAAAACATCGGCCGCGCTGGTGAAGGTCACATCGATGGAGGGGCGCGAGTAGTTCTCCAGCTCGGAGTCGTCGAGCGAGAAGGTATGGTCCTTTTCGAGCAGGACGTGGTAATTGGCCGGGGCCAGGTATACGTGCCCTGGTTCGGGCTTTTCCTTTTCTTCTATTTCCAAGGCTTTCAAGTTCAGTTTCCTTTCAAACAGTTCCTGCAGGCCACCCTCCTGATTGCGCAGCCGATGCAGCACAAGCACGATGGGTATGCTGTAGTTGGCAGGCAGAGGCTGCAGCACCGAGAGTGCGGCCTGTATACCTCCCCACGAACCGCCTATCACGATCAGTTTCGATACGTCTTCCATCAGGATGTTTTACGGTACAGCCGGTTGTTCTTGTCCACGAAGTTATAATCTCCGCTGATGCCGGACATGGCCAGCGTCTCTTTCTTGCCAAGTGCCAGGTAGCCCAGGCTCACCAGGCTTTCGTCGAACAGCCTGAACACCCGCTCCTGCAGTTCCCGGTTAAAGTAAATGAGCACGTTGCGGCAAACGATCAGATGAAATTCGTTGAACGAAGTGTCGGTGGCCAGGTTGTGCGGATAGAACACTACCTGGCGAACCAGCGCCGAGTTGAACTTCACGTTGCCGTAGTTGCTTGTGTAGTACTCCGAAAAATCCCGCTTGCCGCCGGCCGCATAGTAGGCGGAGGTATAGGCCGCCATGTTGGAGGCCGAAAATATACCTTCCTTAGCCTGCCGCAGCACCTTTTGGTTGATGTCAGTGGCATAGATTTTCGTGCGGTCCAGCAATCCTTCCTCTTCCAGCAGAATGGCCAGCGAGAAAAGCTCCTCACCGGTAGAACATCCCGCATCCCATATCTTGATGAAAGGGTAGGTGGAGAGGATCGGCAGCACGTTCTCGCGCAGCGACAGGTAAAAGGTCGGGTCGCGGAACATTTCGGTTACATTCACGGTGATCTCCTGCAGAAAATTCTCAAAGAAAAAACTATCCGTGAAAAGGAATTGCCGCAGCTCGCCCATACTGTTCAAATGCTTCTGTCCCAGAAACCGTTTGATGCGGCGGTACACAGATGCCCGTGCGTAGCCGCTGAAATCGTACCCGTACTGGGCTTTTATTTCTTTGATGAGCGCCTCTGCCTCCAGCTCAAACAAATCCTCCTCCTTAAGCCTCATACAACCAGACCCGCATCAGGGTAAGCAACTTGTCGGTATCCACGGGTTTGGGTATATAGTCTGAGGCACCGGCTTTTATGCACTTTTCTCTGTCTTCTTTCATGGCCTTTGCGGTGAGTGAAATAATTGGCAGCTGCTTAAAACGTAAATCAGCGCGAATTCGTTTTGTCGCTTCTATGCCGTCCATTTCCGGCATCATCACGTCCATGAGCACCAGGTCTATACCTGTCTCAGCGTCCAGTTTCTGCAGGGCCTCCTTGCCGTCGTAGGCGGCGACTACCTGCATGCCGTGCAGCTCCAGCAAGCTGCTGAGCGAGTAAATGTTGCGCACGTCGTCGTCTACCACCAGTACTTTTTTGCCGCGCAGCACCTCCTCTGGCACATGCAGCTTCATCTTGAACTCGTTGCCCGGCGGAAGCTTCTGGTTTATTTTGTGCAGGAAGAGCTGTACCTCGTCGAGCAGGCGCAGGTAGGAGTATTCGTTTTTAATGATGATCGTGTTGGCGAATTGCTTGAGTTGCGTCTCCTCCTCCTCGCTCAAGTCCTTTCCGGAGTAAATGATGATCGGAATATCCGAAAGGCCGGTCTGCGACTTGATTTTCTTCATCCAGTCAAAGCCTTTCATGCCCGGCAGGTTGAGGTCGAGGATGATGCAGTCCACTTTCTGTTTGGCCAGTACCTGCTCGGCTTCTTCGGCGGAGTAGGCAGAGGTTGACTTGAGGCCATGCGACAGCAGCAGCTCGGCCACCGCTTTGTTTTCGATCTCGTTGTCCTCCACGATCAGGATGTTCTCGATGGTGGAGCCGGATTTGCCGGCAATGGAGCTGAAGGCTTTGTTAAGCATCTCGAGCGTGACAGGTTTGGGCAGGTACTCTTCGTTTTCGGCATGTTCGCCGATCACCTCCTTGTCGTAGGCCGACATCACGTGCACGTTCATGTGGCGCAGCTCTTTGTCCTCGCGCACCTGCCGGAGCACGTCCCAGCCCGTCATGTCCGGCAGTTGGATGTCGAGCAGCATGGCGTCCGGTTTTGTCAGACGGGCCAGACTCAGACCCTCCTGGCCGGTAAAGGCCTGGTGTACCTGAAAGTTTTTGGCACCGGCAAAATCGGCCAGAATGTCGCTGAAGCCTTTGTCGTCCTCTACGATCAGCACTGATATGTCCTGCTTGTTCTGGCGCTCCATGTTCACAAACATCTGCCCTACGCTCTTGCTCTTCTCATGGGCGGGGGTGGCTGCGGCAGGTATAGCCTGCGCGGGTGCCGGCCTGTCGACAGTGGCTGGCGAAGAGCCAGAATCCGGTTGTCCACCTGATACAGCCCCAGCCGGTATGCGGGGCAGGTATAGCGTGAAGGTGCTGCCTTTGCCTGGTTCGCTTTCCAGTGAAAGTTCGCCACCCAGCAGGGTAGCCAGCTCTTTGCTGATGGTCAGGCCCAGGCCCGTGCCACCGTACCGGCGGGTCGTGGAGGTATCGGCCTGCTGGAATGCCTCGAACACAACCGTTTGCTTGTCCTGCGGTATGCCTATACCTGTGTCGCGCACAGCAAATGCCACCACGTCCGGGGAGTCGCGCAGCTGCTCCGATTCAAACTTAGGCCGCTGCGTGACCGGGTAAACCGAGAACTCTACCTCGCCACCCTCGTCGGTAAACTTGATGGCATTGCCGATGAAATTCTTGAGAATCTGCTCCAACCGGAAGCGGTCTGTACTAATGCTGTCGAAGCTGCCCGGAAGGTGACGTTCCTGGAAACGGATCTGCTTTTTGTGGGCCATGTCCTTGAACAGGGGCTCCATCGAGATGTCCTGCAGTTTCAATTCCTCGGTCTCCAGTTTCACCATACCCGACTCGATCTTGGACAGGTCCAGAATCTCATTGATAAGCCGGAGCAGGTCGTTGCCCGATTTGTGGATGATCTGGGCGTGGTCAACTTGCTTGGTGGACAGGGTGTTTTCGTTGTTGTCGGCCAGCAGCCTGGAAAGGATGAGGATACTGTTGAGCGGGGTGCGCAACTCGTGGCTCATGTTGGCCAGGAAGTCGCTTTTGTACTTGCTCACCGTCTCTACCTGCTGTATTTTGAGTCCAATGGCTGCGCGGGCATCCTCCAGTGCTTTGTTTTTGGCACCCAACGTTTCGTACTGCTCTTCCAGTAGCTGGGCCTTTTCTTCCAACTCGGCGTTTTTCTCCTGCAACTCTTCCTGGTTCACGCGCAGCTCCTCCTCCGAGGCTTTGAGCTCGGCGTTGAGCTGGCGCATTTCCTCCTGCTGGGTTTCCAGCTCCTCGGCTTGGTTCTGTGTTTCGTATAGCAGCTCCTGGGTCTGCAGGTGTGCCTTCAGGGTATGGAGGAGCACCGAGATCCGCTCCGCCGCCGAGTCGAGCAGGCGACGCTGCACCTCGGTATAGGGTTGGCGCGAGGCCAGTTCCAGTGCGCCCACAATGGTGTTGCCAAAGTAAAGTGGGATGATGATCACCGTGGCCGGCCCTATGTCTGACAAGCCGGATCTGATGCGCAGGTATTCGTCTGAGACGTTGGAAAGAACTTTGACTTTGTTTTCGCTGACGGCCTGGCCTACCTTGCCGGAGCCGATCTCAAAGACCGGCAGCTGCTCCTGGCTAAACTGCACCCCATGGCTGGCAGCAGCCGCCAGTTTGCCGTTGTTGCCGTGCAGGTATAGCACACCTGCCTCAGAGTCGGTGTAGTTGCAGAGATAGGAGAGGGCCCGGGCGGCCACGTTTTCCAAAGTCGTTTCGCCCCCCATCAGGTTGCTGAGCTCGGCCACGCCCGTCAAGACCCAGTTGCGGTTGGCGTTTTCGGTGGTGAAGGTTTTCAGGTTTTCCTTCATGTCG
This sequence comes from Pontibacter aquaedesilientis, assembly GCF_014773225.1. Lineage (GTDB taxonomy): Bacteria > Bacteroidota > Bacteroidia > Cytophagales > Hymenobacteraceae > Pontibacter > Pontibacter aquaedesilientis. Next base: position 155,185 of record NZ_JACXAJ010000001.1, read on the forward strand.
CGGATGGCGTGGCTCAGCACATCTTCCTCGCTTTGCACCTCCACCTCCAGCTCATACCTGCCCTCGCCAATGGCCTGCGCCACCTGCGACAGCGAGACGGTTTTGTTGACCACACCCCTGAAAGAGGCCGCCACGCTGCCAATCTCGTCGTTGCTCTCGATAGCTAGTTTTACATCCGTGGCGCCCAGCCGGATGCGGTCGGCGGCGGTTTTGAGGGCAGAGAGTGCGTTCGAAATCAGGTTGATGATGTAGTAGGCGAGGAAACCTGTGATGCCCAGCACCATTACCAGCAGGGTGAGCAGCACCGCCAGGTTCCGCTGCTTGGCGCTGCTTTCAGCCAGCATTTGCGCCCGGATACTGGCAATCAGGCCAACCTCTACTTTTCGCAAAAACTCAATGTTCTGGGTAAATTGCGCATAGAGTGCCACGCCGTTGAGTGTCCGAAGATCTAATTGCGGGTCGCGCTCCAGTAGCTGCATGGTGGCGATGGATTGCTTGTAAGCATCCGACTCGATGACCGCCTGTACCTCTTGGGCAAACTCTTCGTCGGCATAGCGGTAGAAGGTCTCAAGCGCATTGTTGTAATCGTTGTACTGCGTCATGAGCAGCGCATAGTCCTGGTAGGTGAAAGCGCCGTCCTGAATCACCTTGATGAGCAGGCTGCGGATGCGCCCCAGTTGGAATTTCGCCTCCGTCAGGTTACGGAAACTGTTGAGTCTGCGCGTCACCTCCTCATCACTGATGCTGGTCGTGTTGGCATCCATGCGGTTAAGGAAAGTGAAGATCAGCGCCTTTGAATACTGCCTGAACTCCAAGGCGTCCAGCTGGCCATTATCCAGTGCGTCGCGGTATTTTTTGAGCTCACCGAGTTGGGCGGCATTCGGGAAGGGACGACCGGAGCTTGTCAGGAAACTGTTCAGGTCGCGGCTGGCCACATCGGTGAGGTTGCGCTGTGCCCTGGCGTCCTGCAAAGCCGCTGAGTCGCTCGCCGCAGCCAGCAGGATGCGGGCCCGCTCCCGTTGGAAAGCATGCAGCAGTGTGGCTATTTTCTCTGATTCGGTGAGTTGGACGACCTCTTCCTGCAGTCTGTCATTATCCGCGAGCTCGCGCTGCACAATGTTGGTCACAAAGTATACAAGTGGAAACAGCAGCAGGGAGAGTAACAGGAGTAGTTTATCCCTGATCTTGAGATTGCGAATGATGTTCATCTAACGAGCTAAGTTTCGGTGCTGGCAGCGGTCAGGCATGTAGTGAAACTGCAAGTTAGGAAATCATAAGGTATTTTTGTTGCTAAGTCTTCGATCAATCCAAGGTATAGGTTATACCTTTCCGACGTTTTGGAGCGTTTCTGCCTGCGCATCTTCCACATCCGGCATAATGGTCATGTCGCCGGTGGTTTCGAGTACGATGACATCGATGTGTCGCAGGTCGGTTATACCTTTCTTACGCGCGGCCATGTAAAGTTCCTCTACTGTGATGCGCTCTTTTTTAAGGGCATCGTGCAGCAATTCTCCTTTGTACAAGAGCAAAGTAGGTTTGCTGGTAATTAAATGTTTGACGGCCTTATACCTGACAGAGAGCCAGGTAATGGCATACTGCAGGAAAATCAGCAGGAAAAAAGCGAAAACGCCATCGATCAAGGGAATGCTTTTGTTAAGTGCCACCGCCGAAAGCGACGAACCTAAAGCCACTGTCACAATAAAATCGAAGGCATTCATTTTGGAGAGCGTTCGTTTGCCAGACGACCGAAGCAGAAAGATCATGGCCACGTATGCCAGAATGGTAATCGTGAAGGTCCTTAAGATGCTTTCCCAGTTGTCGAAGAAGAATTTTTCCATGAGCGTTTGATTGTATCCGTTAGCGTGCGAAGCAAGGTATAGCTTACCCGTTCTACTCATTCACCGGCAATCAGTTGCAAAGTCTTTTGATCCTTGGTGCCGCCAAAGTATTTGTCCAGCACTTTTTGGAAGACCGGATGCGTGGCTGGCAGTGCGGCAAAAAGTGTCATGCTGGATTTCAGCTTCAGATCGTCGGGACTGCCAAAAATCTGGTTTGCCGTTTTTTCCTTAAGGTATAGGAGCGCCTCCGAAATCTCAACCAGTCGTTTTCCCAGCACGAGATGCTGCAGGTATGCGGCTGCTTCTGCCTTGTCTTGGATGGCGTAGAACTTGGATGTTTCGCTAAAGCCAAGCCCGGCAATCTGCGGAAAGATATACCACATCCAGTGGCTCCGTTTTCTGCAGTTTTTGATCTCCGACAAGGCAACCTGGTAGTCAGATTCCTGGGCGTTTAAGAAGCGATCTAAATTAGTTGCCGGTTTCATTGAAAGTGGGGTTGTGCGTTGTCCGGGTTGGCAGCGTAATCCGCCACCTGGTGGAGCGGTCTGCTAATGTCGATCTCTGTCAATACGTCTACCAATTTCGATCTTTTATGAAGTATGGGCAGTTGAGGAAGGGGTACTTGCGAGGCTAGGCGTTTTGCGTATGGTAAGCCGACTGTTTGCCGGTGGCCAGTTTCCCGGCGATGTAGGCCATGGGAATATACGCCAACCCCAGATCAACTATGGCAAACCAGACAGGCGAGGGGAGCAGGAAAACATTGGTAATGCCACCCGCCAGGAAAAAGAAGCCTATGCCCAGCGCAAACTTCATTTTGTGGTTTGCAGCTATTAAGGCAGCCAGAAAAGCACCGGCAAAAGTCCCGAGCGCATGCGCCAGGAAAGGCATCAGAAAATGCTTTGGCTCGAACAGGTGCATGGAGGCGGTAAGCCCTTCCATGGTGGTCACATCCGCTCCGTTGGGCGGTGGAATGATAGACTCGCTAACCATGATAATGCCCATGTTCACGACGCTGCCTACGATAAGGCCTGCCAGAACTGCTAAAATGTTTCTTAGAATTGGGTTCATGTTATACATCTTGAAGGTGGATACTCAAATATAGTCATTGAAAGAGCAAGTAGGCAATCATTTTCGTCCTGCCATGTGCATTAAACGGGGTACTTCTTTTACTCCCAGCACAATGCGAACGCTTTATCCGCTGGAGTTTAGGTATGGTGCAGTAAGCTTGTTCTTTGTTGAGATGCTGACACCTCTGTGCTGCTTCCTTATCAGGAAAGTCGTTTCTAATAAGTAGGATTAGGGTTCTCTTAACTCATATACTGCGCTTAGCTTTTCTGATAAAATTTTGCCTGTCTTTAATGCGTTTTCTCTATCTGAAAAAAGAAAAGAATAGACAGGTGTGGGGTTATCCGAGTACAGGAAAACTTTGTATGCATGCACTGTTCCTGACCATGTCGGACTAATTCCGTTGGGCGTATGGGTAGTCCTGTGCTTTACGGGCATAACAGCTATTCTTTTGACATTGGGCAAATCCTTCCATTCTCCGAATTGATAGCCCAAAATGGAAATATAATCTCTCACCCTGTTTTCGGTGAACTCTATTTTTGTGCCGTTGTATGAAGACACTATGGTGATACCAAGCAAAATAGCTGCTACCCCGATATAAATAGATTTTTCTAAGGAGCTATCACCTTCAAAAATGGCGTTACCGGCTATCGCAACTATACCCGCAGCTATAAATAAAACTCCCAATAGATGGGGGCCAGAAAAAAGGCTCCTGCTTCTGAAGTTATAGTATTTCATAGGGTTCCTTTTAAAACTTGGGTGGAGAATTCATTATTTCCCCGTAGGTCAATCAGGGCGCCTTTTAGGGATTAAAATTTGATGGAGCGGATTGGTGGAAGTTGCCTACTAAGTAGGGTATGCACTATACACGAACTTGTTGGCAGAGGTTTTTACTTATTAACTCTGTTTGGCAATGCTTAGATAGTGTTTACGCAACTGAGGGGCGAACTTTTCAATGGCAAACCTTAACGTCACTTTCGGCATAGTGGCAGCATGCTTATTCAAAAAGGCTTTCAATCTGTCTTCATCTCTTTTACCCGCTTCTCGTAGCCAACTTCCTACAGCGGTTTGCACGAAATGTTCGGTGTCATTTACCAGCAATTCCGCAATCTTGAATGTGTCATCAATTTCATTTTTTCTAATGAAATAATAAGTGCTTACAATAGCAGTCCTACGCTCCATTGGTGCCGTGGATTTTGCTAATTCATAAAGTGGCTTTCTGTCTTTGTCGTACAGATAACCGCCCACTACATAAGGGGCTGCTCTATCTACCATTCCCCAATCATCGATATAGGTATGGTTTTCTATGTAGGCGCTGTAAATTTCACTTTTCTCACAAGTTGTCGTTTTCTTATTTCGCGCTTTCCAGTCTAATATTGAAACTGCTCCAAGGCGGTGATCAGCATCTTCAGTTTTAAGCAGGTTAATCACCTCTGACACTGGCATGTACTGAAATTCTTTTGATAGTGAGAAAATTTCCCTTTTCGGAATGCCTTTTGGATAATCTTGGCCAATTATTTTTAAGGTGTCAATGAACTCCGCTGCCGTCATCGTTATCTATCATCAAGATTCCGCTTTTATGTTTTTTCTGCTTTAGTGCCCTACGTGCTCTTGCAGCCGAAGCCCGCAGCTTAGCGAGGGGTTACAACTGCACTGGGTTAGGCTGCGTTTTTCTCAAATCGTTTTATGGATTCTAATTCATGCTGCTTGTTAGCCTTCTCTTCTTCCAAATCGTAATCATCTTGCAAACCAAGCCAGAACTTAGGGGAATTGCCAAAGTAGTAGCTTAGCCTTAAAGCTGTGTCTGCTGTGATGCGTCTGTTTCCTTTCAAAATTTCAGACACTCTGGTTTGAGGTATACCAATGTCCTTTGAAAGCCTGTAGGCTGTGATGTTTAGAGGAACAAGAAACTCTTCTTTCAGTATTTCTCCTGGATGAATATTAGGAAGTCGCTCCATTATATTTCTTCTTAGTGGTAATCAATAATTTCTACTTCTGATGCTTGACCGTTATTCCATTGAAAGATGATTCTCCATTGGCTGTTTATCCTGATGCTGTAGAACTCTCTCAGGTTCCCAGCCAACTTCTCTAATCTATTGGAAGGAGGAATCCGAAGGTCAGCAATATCCTGAGAGTTATGGAGCATTCTTAATTTACGTCTGCCAATCGTCTGAATCTCCATAGGCAGCTTTGCAACCCTTTCTCCATTCCAGATTTTTTCAGTTTCCTTGGATCCAAAAGATATAAGCATACTTACTTTTAGCGTTACTAACGTCAAAAGTAATCACTAAGTTTAATACTAAAAAAGTTTTGTGGATTTTTAATTCTTTGAAATACAGCCTAACGGTTAATACATAAAGCGAGTAAGGCAAAGCCACAACTTGATTTATGTATAGTGTTATATGGCGTTGTTCTTCTTTTTCTCTTGCTCTATTTGATGCATCACATAAGACATTGCACCGCCAGCAGATGCAATGGCAACCACACTTCCCACACCTGTGAAGTATGCTATGATTCCACCCGGTATACCTGCCGCCAGTCCACCTATTAATGCTGGTTTAATATATTTCAAGCTATTGTATTTCGTCTCCCTAAGGACTTTTTATTGATAGTGGAGTAGTCTAAGTTATCTATGATAGATTTTTTAAAGTTATCAATAAAGTTCTCCCAAAGCTGCTCTTCTTTCAATGTTACAGCTTGAAAATCGGTATTAATATCAAATTCAGATTCTATCCCAGAATCAGCAATTGCAATAGTTATGGTGCTTTTCCACTGGAGTGGGTTGAATGTGACCATATTCAATAGTGTGCTGCCCCTTTTGAACACTAATTGGTCTTGGTAGTTGCTGTGTAGGTTAAAACCTTGGCTTAAGAAGTAATCCTTTACCTTTTGTAAAGCAACTTCATTGGAGCAATCAAACTTGAAATTTAAGTTTCTTTTCATTTTTTAATTAGCATGCCATATAACGGGCCGCGTGTATGCAAAGCCTGTAGCGAAGCAAGGGTTTTGTATACATTGTGTTATAGGTAGCCTTTCTTTTAATTACTGATTTTAATTAACGATTGTATAAGCAACCTTCTCCTATCGCACCGCCACCATATTCAAATATTACACTGTCATTGTGAATGTAAACACACTCTTGATTAATCGCTAACCGTACTGAGTCATTCATAGGTTTATCTAACAGGCGAAAGTAGTATTTCCCCATTCCACTCCGCTGAAAACCAATTTTGAAGTCATCCCTTTTATCAAATGAAATACAATTTGCTTTGTCAAGCTTATTCTTTAACTCAACTAAATTGTTTTTAGTCCAACCTAGTATATTTAGTAGGCTGTCAACCTGTTTTGATTCAATATTTCGGTCTGTAAGGGTATAATAAGCGTTACCCTTAACTATGTTGAAATAGAATAGCTCATTATCGTTTTCAAATTCAATGTCAACTTTGGTGTCAGGTGGTAAAATGGAATTAAAGTAGGTTTTCGCTTGGTAAATTTCATTTCTCTTCAAGTCAAAGTTTTGCTTCAGGTCATCTAATGAATAATCTTTGCCAAAAGAGCCAAAGGCAATACCAAAAAGAATAAAAACACCAATTACGAGAGCTAGTCCAAGCGTAAACAGAGCTAATATCGCCTTTATAAATAAGTTCATCATCTTCCCATTTGTCTATACTGAAGGTTACCTATAACGGTTAGTACATGCTGCGGACGAGGCGTAGCCGAGTATAGAGCATGTGCAGGGTTAGGTGTTGAATTTTTCTTTATACACTTATCCGTTCAAAAACCAGAACATTCTACTTCTGTTACTATTCCAGTATTAGGGTCAAAATGGATTGCCGTATGAAAAGAAGCCCCACTTGTCGGGTAGTATATAGAGAATTGTTTTGGAATCCCTTTTTCAAATGATGTCCAGTATTTATAGGTTCTCTTATTGGCGCTATAGTTTTTTCCGCCCATCACAATTTTGGCTTCTTCAAGTGTCATCCCTGGTTTCACATTTTCGCAGTTTTTAACGTATAGTTCGCTGTACTCACTATCGTAATAAAATTCTTTTATAACAAAAACGGATGCAACTACACCGACTATAGCAAAGAAGAATAGAAAGATGCTGAACGTAGTTTCTAAAGCTTTCTTCATAATTCATTTACCACCTAACTACTGTATAGTAGGAGTACCTACTCCTACTATCTGCACTATCTCTATAGATTAATCTGTTGCTTTATACCTGGTCTTTTCTCTGCAGCACAATCAGATCAGCTGAGGCGCGGTTCAGGGCGATCGGGATGTTATTGAGCACTGCGGTGCGGATGAGCGTTTGGATGTCGTGCTCGTGGCCGTGTGGGGTTTCCACGTCAATAAAGAAAATCACTTTCTGGATCTGGCCCTGCAGCAGCCGGGCAGCCAGCAAAATGTCGCCTCCGCTGGGACCGTGCCCGTAGGGCTCGATGTTCATGTCCAGCAGTTCGTTGATGAGCTTGGAGGTGTTGCTGGTGCCGACCAGTTTGTAGTGCCGCAGGGCCTCCTGGTTTTCCTTTACCCAGTTCAGCAGTTCGGTTTTCTTGTTGTTGTGGGCAATCAGTGCGATAGTTGTCATAAGGTTTGAGAAATGGTATGGAGATCAACGGCGGCATGGAGCCTTTACTGAAGTGAAGATAAGGTTTTTAGCGGAATGACTGCTGTGCTTAACAGAAAAATAAAGCAAAAAAAAACCGCCCCATACCTGAGGGGCGGCTTGTAAGTTGAGTTTAGAGGTACAAATTTTAGATGGACGAGCCGGATCACAAAGCGGGCAAATTCTCCATGTACTTTTGGCCGGAGCCTGTGTTGAGCAACAGGATTTTTTCGTCCTGCATGATGTAGCCTGTATCCAAAAGTTTGCGGGCTGCCATCCAGACCGCCGCCCCCTCCGGAGCCACAAATAATCCCTCATTTTCGCCCAACTCCTTGAGCCCCACTAGCATGTCAGATTCCGTGATGCTGGTAGCTATACCGCCGGACTCTTGCAAAGTCTGTAGCATAAGCTGCTCGCCGAGCGGACGCGGAACAGCCAGTCCGTTGGCGATGGTAGGTTTGCCCACATAGTTCTGGCAGTTGGCCTGCCTGCCAGAAAAGGTCTCCACCAGGGGTTGGCAATTGGCAGCCTGCACCGCCACCATGCGGGGCAGTTTTATACCTTTGCCAAGCCAGCCCAGCTGCTGCATTTCCTTAAACGCCTTCCAGATACCGATCAGGCCTGTGCCGCCTCCGGCCGGGTAGAGGATCACATCCGGTAGTTGCCAGTTACCCTGTTCCGCTATCTCGTAGCCCATGGTTTTTTTACCTTCCAGGCGGTACGGTTCTTTCAAGGTCGACACGTCCAGCAGTTCGCCGGAACGGTTGAGTTCCTTTACTTTGGCGGCGCAGTCGTTGATGAGGCCGTCTACCAGCACCACCTCGGCCCCATACCAATAGCACTCGTCCCGGAACGCTTTGGGCGTGTGGCGCGGCATCACTACGACAGCCCGCATACCTGCCTTGGCACAGTAGGCAGACATGGCCACCCCGGCGTTGCCGGCGGTAGGTATAATGCAACCCTCCACACCATGCTCCTTGGCCTTTGAGATAGCCATGCTCAGGCCGCGGGCCTTGAAGGAGCCGGTTGGGTTCTGGCCTTCATCTTTGAGTTGGAGGGAGCTCAACTCATACTTCTTGGCCAGGTTGGTCAGTTTCAGAATAGGGGTATAGCCTTCGCCCAGGCTTACGATGTTCTGTTCGTGCAGCACGGGCAGCATTTCGAGGTAGCGCCACATAGTACCCTCACGCTGCTGCAGTGACTCTTTTTTGAAATTATCAGGTATATAGCCGGCCAGCAGCGGCATATGGCAGCAGGCCGAAACAGTCTGCTGTTCGAAGGCATCGTAAGCAATGCCACAACTTGAGCAAGTAAGGGTACTAAGGTGGCTGAGTGAGCGGTGAAGAGTGGTTTTCATATCAGATATTTACGGCAAATACCCCATCTGATATGACAAAACAAAATAGCCTTTTGGAATAGGCTATGCGCTTTTGGAATAATGGCGTTTGGTGAACTGGATGAAATTTTTGTAGGGAAAATTGTTCTCGGTCCCCTTTCGTTGAATGAAATTGAAGCTTCGTTTGATGGTCAGTCCGTTGATCGAAACTTCCACCAACTCTCCGGATTGCAGCTCTTTGACTACCGCCTGCCGTGGCAGGAAAGAGAGACAGGTATCTACCCGCACAAAGTTTTTGAGGGCCTCCGTTCCGCCCAGCCTGATCTTGATGGGCAGTTCACTTAGTTTGATCTTCTTCTTTTCCAAGGCGTCTTCCAGCACGGCCAGCGTACCGGAGCCACGTTCACGCAACGCCAACGGAATTTCGTACAGGTCTTTCAACTCCAACTGCTGCTTTTTAAGCGGGTTTCGGGAGGAGCATACCGCAATCACCTCATCGGTCAGGAAAGGAGTGTAGGTTACGTTGCTCACCTTGTTGATGCCCTCCACAATACCCAGGTCAATCTCGTGGTCGAGCAGGGCCTTCAGGATGTTCTCGCTGTTGCGGTTCTTGAGGTCAAGCTGCACATTGGGGTTCTTGAGCAGGTAAGCCGAAAGCACCGGCGGCAGGATGTAGAGCGAGATGGTGGTGCTGGCTCCGAGCACCATGTTGACTTGTGGCGAGAAGTTCTCGCTCAATTGTTTGAAGCCCTGATACAGCTCATGCTGCAGCTGCTTGGCGGCCAGCAGTTTTTCGTAAAGCAGCTTGCCAGCAGGTGTCAGCACCACACTGTTGCCCAGGCGCTCAAACAGACCGGTTTTGTAGAACTCTTCCAGCGCCTTCACATGCTTGCTGATGGCCGACTGGCTGATAAACAGCGTCTGACTGGCCTTGGTAAAACTGAGCAGCCGCGCCACTTCCATAAATATCTCGTGCCGGTGAGAGAGCATACCTGGTCATTGGGTTTTTGCAAGTATAGCAAATTGTGCCGTGGTTCCTATAAGTCAGGCCACGAAGAAAATCAACTTTGTGATGACCCTATCTGCGATACCAGTTCTTCATCCGATACCGCTTCCATCCAGCCTTTGGCCAGTTGCAGGCGCACCGTCTGGGCACCTCCGCTGGGCGTACAAACCACGGTCACCTCGCCATTGGAGTCTTCGGTCAGCTCGGCAGCTTTGTCTGCGTTTTCCTTTGATAAGTTACCATAAGCCTGCACGCAGGTCCAGGTAGTGTTGTCGTTGTCGGTTACTTCGCGTTGTGTCATTTTCGTGTTTTAAGGTATAGGCTATACTCCATTTGCGCAAGTAAGATTCGCCGCCACAAAAAAGACCGCCCCCATTTTTCAGGGAGGCGGTCTCTAAATCTGTCAGCAATAGCTTTTACTGCACCCGGATCAGTCGCAGGTGGTCGATCATGGCCTGGTTGATTTCCCCGTTCATGTTCTCGTTGGCAGGCTCGAAAGTGAGTGACAGCTGGTGTATGCCTTTCTCCAACCGAACCCATACCTTGTTGGTATAGCCCCAGTCGCTCCATTCGCCAATACCGCGTTGTGGCAGCACGATGGTGCCAGCCAGTTCAGTTCCTTTTTTGAGGGTGCGAATGGCAGCTTTGTTGTCGGTGTTGATCGGGCCGTTGCCGTTGGCGTAACGGAAGTCGATGGCATACATACCTGTTTCCGGCGCAGTTACTTTGAAGTTGACAGTGGTGTTCACCTTTTTGCTCAGCTCCACAAAGCCCTTGCCCGTGAATCCTTTGTAAGGTTGCTTGGCTGGCTTAGCAACTTTCTCAGCTTCGTATACCTGTTCCAGCGCGGCGGCATAAACCGCAACCGGCTCACTGGCAAACGAACCGTAGCCGGCAGCGTCGGTGGCAATTACCTGGTACTCTGCAAAGTCGCCGGCCTGCACGGCTATACCTGTCTCGGTGGTCTGCTGCGTGGCCTTCCCGTTTTTGAGCACGGTATAATTGACAGCGCCTTCCACTGGCTGCCAGCTAAGTTTGCCATTGGCAAAAGTTACTGTTGGCACAACCGGCGAAACGTGGTGCGCCACTTTGTTCTGCTTGCCTTTGTTACTTATCTCATTAGCCAATACGATCATCACTTTGTGGTTACCCGAGAGGCTGGCAGGTATAGCAGCAACTTCCAGTGGCTGGCCATCCAGCGTGATGGAGCTGATCTTGTTGCCAAAACCCTGCATCTCGATGTCGAGGATCGCGTTTCTATACCTGAAATTGGTGAGTTGCCGGTTGCCTTTGTAGCTCTCCGGCACAAAAGGCTGGAATACCAGTTTGTCTGCCTGAAAATCCATCCCGAATAACAACTTGTAGGTCATGCCCAGGTAGCCGGCCACACTCCAGAGCTGACGGTCAGAGTTCACCTGCGTGCCGGCATAGTCGCCGTTGCTGGCCACAAAGTTCTCTTTATTCGTTAGGAACAAAGCGGCAGGGCGGTACAGGGCATTCAGGCTTTCGACTGTGGCCAACTCGTTCCCGGTTTTGGCAGCGGCCAGCGTCCAGTAGGCCTGCACAAAAGGCCAGATGCCATTGTTATGGTAAGGCGGGATGTTCGGAATCTGCGGGAAAATGCTCGGAATACCAAACTCGTACACGGGCGTGCTAGCTACAATTTTCTGCGCCTTCGCATCATCTGCTATACCGAACAGCACAGTGAGCGCCTCGCCCAGCGCCTCGGATCGGGGTGAAAGCGACAGGTAATTGCGGCCATACAGGTACTGCCCATAGTAGCCTTTTTCTTCCTGCCACAGCTTATCATTTATACCTTTTTTGAGTTGCGCTGCCAATTGGCTATACCTGTCGGCGGCTTGCTTATCCTCCAGCAAATCAGCCATTTTGCTTAGGATGATATTCGCCTGGTAGTGCACAGCATTCGTTCCCAAATTTTGAGAAGCGTAGATATCGGCCGGCTGCATCCACTTGGGGTAGGTTTGCTCGCGCCAGTCCAGAAAAGAAGACTCGCCGCGCATCAGGTTTGTCTTCTGATCGAAGGCGTTGAGCAGGTCATCTTCCACGGAATTGCGGATAATCTCATAGGATTCACGCAGCCAGTTCTGGTCACCGGTTACCGTGTAGATTTCCCAGGCGGCCGTGGCCCATACAATACGGTCGGTCGACACTGGATACGCCCCGCCTGTGCCCGTGTCCTGGATGATGCGCTTGTTCTTCACCTTGCGCATCAGGCTTTTGCGGGCTATCTCCGGCTCGATGGCGGCCAGGCCGAGTATCAGACTGTAGCTGATGTCGCGGGTCCATACGCCGGCCCATTCTTTGCCCGTCCGGAAGGTACTGTCGGCTTCGATGTTCTTCACCACCTCTTCCAGGGTCATATTATACAGGGCGTCGGTGAGCACATAGTCAGACTTGTATTGCGGGTAGCGGGCAATGGGCAGACTCAGTTTCCAGTGCGATGCCGTGAACTTCTCCTCGCGGTGGGCATTCATGTTGAGCGTCACTTCATAGATGCCATCGCCATCCGGGTCTTTCAATTCCATCCCTTCGCGGCTGGCGAGGTTATCGAAATCCCAACTGAGTGGAGAGGAGTTGCCAGCGATGTAAACACCCTTAAAATCGTCTTTGTATACCTTGCTGCCGTTGTAGGCGGTGTAGAATCCGTCTTTCTGAAAAGCGGCCAGCACCTCGCGCATGTCCAAACGGACGGTGAGTGGGGTGTTGGGTGGCAGAAACGCTTTAGCAGGTGCGGGTGCCGTGGCTTTGAGCTGCTGTCCGAATTTAATGACCGGCGTCTCGCAGCTACCGCCTTCTTCGGCCAGGCATACGAACTGGTGGTCCATACCGGGCGGCATCTCATTGTCCTTGCTGTTGATGCTGAATTTTAACATGATCTCCGGCGACTGAAACTCATTGGCCGGACTTTGGTAGCTCGACGTGATCTCAGTCGGGGAGAGGGCCTTGGCTACGTGATCGCCCTGTACCACCCGGTCAGGGTATACGGCGTAGGCACCGGATTGCCAGATCGCTTTGTCTGTACTGGCGGCTGTAGCGGTTGTGCTTGTGTCAGGCTGTTGCGTTTTGCAGGCGGTTGCAGTCATTAAGGCTGCCATGCCGATTGTTTGTATGTAGCTGTATTTGGTCATAGTTAGTTTTAATGTTGTATAGCTTGGCTTGGCCAGCCGGGCCCTACTTTTTTTCTTGATAAAAAAAGTAGGCAAAAAAATCAAGACTCCCCAAACTCGCTGAACGCTCAAACAGTGGGTAGTCATTTTGGTGCACCTGGCTCAAGCCGTTCATTTCATAGCATGCGTGCAAGTTAGTCTTTTAATGTGTACTGTACCGGTGGTGTATGCTATAGAGTTTATACATATGAATTTGCAGCTACAGAGTCCCCTCCTTGGACTACTGAGCACGCGAGCTCGAAAGTAGCGAGCGTAGCTCTGAGGGGCAGGGATGGCAAGGCTTGGTATCGCAAAGAATGATTGGCAGCTACAAAAAGTCCCCCATTAAAGTCGAAGATTCCGGACATGATTCGGAAGGGTAAGGGGATGACAATCGTGTACGAGAATCCTGCCAATCCTTTAATCCTGAAAATCCTTGGGGTAGGGGCCCTATGTAGAGATTCAGACGATCTCTACTTCACCCCAAACTTATACACCGTCGTCTCACTGTACTTCTCACCCGGCCGGATGATCGACGAAGGAAAGCTTTCCTGGTTTGGAGAGTCTGGGAAGTGCTGGGCTTCGAGGCAGAGGCCGGCGTAACGGTTATAAGTTGTGTTGCTGTGTCCGGTTAGGGTGCCATTAAGGTGATAGGCGGTATAGAATTGTATACCTGGTTGCGTGGTGTATACCTCCATCACTCGTCCGGTGCCTGGGTCTGCCACCGTGGCTGCGTGTATCAGGTTTTTGCCTTCGTTCCGCACTACGTAATTCAGGTCGTAGCCGTAGCCCTGCAGATTTTCGATGCGGTCACCCACACGGGTTGGGCTCGTAAAATCATAAGGCGTTCCTTCAACAGATTTCAGCTCACCGGTAGGTATAAGCGTTTCGTCGGTGGCCGTAAACCGATCCGCATTAATCATCACGACATGATTGAGAATATCCTTTTCCTTGCCAGCGCTTAGGTTGAAATAGCTGTGGTTGGTCAGGTTGACCGGCGTGGCTTTGTCGGTGGTAGCCTCGTAGTCAATCTTCAGACCGTTGTCGTCGGTCAGGGTATAGGTTACAACGGCCTTCAGATTGCCAGGGTAGCCTTCTTCCCCGTCTCTGCTCAGGTAGGTCAGCCGAATCGCATTCTCAGCCGGCACTTCCTCCGCTTGCCAGACCACGCGGTCGAAGCCGGTGATGCCGCCGTGCAGGTGATTGGGTGCGTTGTTGGTGGCCAGGGTATAGGTCCTGCCATCGAGCGTGAACTTGCCTTTGGCAATACGGTTGGCGTAACGGCCCACAATGCCACCAAAATGCGGATCGTTGGGTACATAGCCGTCTACGCTGTCGAAACCCAGGGCAATTTCGCCCATATTACCCGCCCGGTCGGGCGTCTGGATCGATGTCACGATTGCACCGTAGTTGGTGATCTTCACCGTCATGCCGCTGGCGTTGGACAGGGTATAAAGGTGTAATTCCTGTCCGTCAGGGGCAGTGCCGAAGGGCTGTTTTTCGATTTCCATTGAGATAGGCGATTCTGCGGTAGTTGCGGTTTGTTCCGTTTGCTGTTCGGGACCGGAGCAGCCTGCCAGACCTGCCGCACCCAGGCTTCCGAAGAAAGCCAGGGCCAGCAGAGAAGGGCAAAGTATTGCTTTCTTCATAGGTATTGATCCGTCAGGTATAGCTTACTTTTTCAGGATCAGGGAGCTGTAAGCCGGTAACTGCGCGGTGCCTTTTGTCAGTTTGGCTTCGTTATGCTGATGCATGACCTGCGTGTGTTCCTTCAGGTCGGCAGGTATAGGTACAGTGACGGCAGTGCCTGACAGGTTGTGCAGCACGAGTACCGACTCACCGCCATGCGTCCGCACGAAAGCGCTGATCGCCCGGTTGTTCACGTTCACCGGTTCCAGTTCGCCAAGCGAAAGCGCCGGGCTGTTGTTGCGCAGCCTGATGTAGTTTTTGTAGTGGTTCAGCAGTGAGTTTTTGTCCGCTTCCTGCACAGCTACGGGTGCCACGGTCTGTTCGGTGCTGTACTGTGGTTTTACCCAAGAGGTACGGCATTCATCCTGCGCTTTCACGTCCCATAGGAAAGGCTCCCTGATCTGCTCATCCGGCTTCTTGCCTTTCATGCCAATTTCCTCGCCATAGTAGATGTAAGGAGAGCCCGGCAGTGTAAGCAGCAAGGCCGCGCCCATTTTGGCTTTGTTCATGTCGCCGTTCACTTCGCTCATGATGCGGTTCTGGTCGTGGTTGCTCAGAATGGTGGCGTCAATGAAATCGGGGTTCACGTTTTTGTAAAACGCCATGATGCGGTCGTGGTGAATAGCCAGTGAGTCGCCTGTTCCTTTATTGAGGGCTTCCAGCATTTTCCAGCTCATCTCGAAGTTGAAGAGGGCAGGCAGGCCTTTGGTATAAGGAGCTACTATATCGGCCTCGGCCCATACCTCGCCCACCAGGTATACGTCTGGCTTCACTTTCTGCATTTCGGCTCTGAACTCTTCCCAGAACTGGTGGTTGTCGGCTTGTCTGTCATCTGTGAAAATATGGCGGGCAGCATCCAGGCGGAATCCGTCCACACCTACTTCCTCCAGCCAGTAGCGGCCAATCTTATAGGCTTCCTGGCGCACCTTGGGGTTATCGAAATTGAGGTCGGGCATACCACCCCAGAAGAAGCCGTAGTATTTGTAGTCGCTGCCCTTTACCTCATGCCATTGCTTGACATTGTGCGAGTCGTCGCCGGTTGTTTTGCCCTCGCCCTTGGTTTGCGGGTCGTCTTTGTGCGCCCACACATAATAGTCGCGGTACGGACTTTTCTCGTTTTTGGCTGCCTCTACAAACCAAGGATGATCGCTGCCCGAGTGGTTGAGCACCAGGTCGATCACGACTTTGATGTTGCGCTTGTGGGCCTCGTTCACAAACTCCTTGAAATCCGCCATGGTGCCGTAGTCCGGGTGGATGCCGTAATAGTCGGTCACGTCATACTTGTGGTAGGAAGGAGAGGGGCTCATCGGCATCAGCCAAACCCCCTGTATACCTAGTCCGGAGAGGTAGTCGAGCTTAGAGGTCATGCCTTTGATATCGCCGATGCCATCGTTGTCGGAGTCGCAGAAGGATTGCACGAAGATCTCGTAGCTAACGCTGCGCGGCCATTCGCTGGCTTTGGCTTCTGGCTGCGATTCGAGCTGGGAAGGAGTGCTGCAGCCTGTGGCCAGGTATAGCGCAGGTATAAGCAACAGATGGTGTAGGTTTCTTTTTTTCATGTTTGTTAGTGTTTATCCCAACCCAGCCCTCCCCTAAGGACAGGGAAGTGGGGGTAGGCATTATGGTCATTTTTTTATCTTCAAAGGAGCTTGTGTGAGTGCGTCCGGTGCATAAAAAGGTAACTCAATCCTGAAAATTCATTTAATCCTATAAATCCTGATTCAGACTAAAAGTTGATGGTAAAGCGACCGTTGTCATTTCGCACCACCAGGCTGCGCACGCTATACCCGATTCTTGGGTTGGCCGTGCCCTGCGGATCGAAGCGGGTAATCGGGTCGATGAAGGACGCGAAGTCATCTTTTGTATCGGCTTTTTTGCCGTTAACTTTAAAGCGGGCCTTCTCATCATAGCCGTGCAGCATCACTTTCACGTGCTTAAACTTGGTTTTGAAGTTTCCTTCCGCATCGCCGAAGGTAATGGATTTGCGGCGCGGGTCGTAGGTGATGGTGCGCTTGTAAAAGCCGCCTTTCTGGTAGTCGTAGCTTTCCCCGTCGTCCTCGTAGTACACAAAGCTGTTGGCCACATCGCCACGGTACACGTGCACGGTCAGGGTGTCGGTGGGCATCTCACCGGTGTGCTGCACCAGCGACTGCATCGGGATGATGCTGCTTTCCTTCACGTAGATCGGCAGTTTGTTGTACTGCACCCCAATCATCTCCTCGCGGTTGCCCTGCTTTACTTCACCGGTCCAGAGGTCGTACCATTTGCCCTGCGGGAAGTATACCTTGCCATAATTCTTTGTGCTCTCAAAAGGCATGATCAGGAAAGCCTTGCCGAATTGGTACTGCGACTCGAACTCGCCGTTGTATACCTTGTCGTCGTGGGTATAATCGATGGCCAGGGTGCGCATGAGCGGCTGGCCAGACTGCGTTGCCTCGTACATGTTGGAGTAGATGTAGGGCATCAGTTTATACCGCAGACTGATGAAGTTACGGGCAATTTCCGTTACCTCCTCGCCAAAGGCCCAGGGCTCCGCAGAGCGGGTGTTGACGCCGGTGTGGTTACGGAAGTAAGGCGTGAAAGCCCCCAATTGAATCCAGCGGGCAAACAGACCCACCGGCGCGTTTCCGGTGAAGCCGCCAATGTCCATGGCCGAGAAGGCTACACCCGATACGCCCAGGCTGTTGAGCAGGCGTATACCTAAAATCATGTGACTGTCTTCGGCGCGGTTGTCTCCGGTCCAGATGGCGGAGTAACGCTGCGAACCCGAAAAACCGGCACGAGAAAGGATAAACGGACGCTTGTTCTGCATGTGCTGGCGGGCACCTTCGTAGCTGGCGCGGGCCATCTGCAGACCATACACGTTGCGACCTTCCTTATGCGTGGTGATGTTGCCTTCGAAGTTGAAGAGCACGTTGTTCGGCATTTTCTGCCCCCAGGTGGCAATCTCGTTCATGTCGTTCCAGAAACCATCCACACCGGTCTCGGCAAAGAACTTGATCTCTTTTTTCCACCACTCGCGGCCTTTCTGGCTCGTGAAATCCGGGAAGTGCGTCCAGCCTGGCCATACCTCGCCGGCGTAATACTTGCCGTCCGGATATTTCAGGAACACGTCATCTTTCACACCACGCTCATAGGCGCCGTAGCCTTCCTCAATCTTGATGCCCGGGTCCACGATCACGGTTGTCCGGAAGCCCATGTCCTTGAGCTTCTTGTTCATGGCAGCTGGATCAGGGAAGCGGGTTTTGTCCCAGGTGAAAAGCTTGTACTTGTCCATGTAATGGATGTCGAGCGTGATGCCATCCGCCGGGATTTTCTTCTCGCGCAGGGTCTGGGCAATGCGGAACACCTCCGTTTCCGGGTAGTAGGAATAGCGGTTCTGCTGGTAGCCCAGACTCCAGAGCGGCGGCAGTTCCATGCGGCCCGTCAGGAAGGTATAGGACGTGATCAGGTCAGCCAGTTTGGTGTGGTAGAAGAAGTAGTAATCCATCTCGCCGCCCTGCGCCCCGAAGGAGGAAAAGCGGTCGTTGCTGGCCCCGAAATTGAAATCGCTCTGGTAGCTGTTATCGAAGAAGATGCCGTAGTTGAGGCCGTTGTGTATCCCGATGTAAAAAGGGAAGGTGGTGTAGAGCGGGTCCTGCCCGGTGGTATAGGCATAAGCGTCGGTGTTCCAGTTGGTATAGCCACTGCCTCTTCTGTCAAGGCCGCCGGTTTTCTCGCCCAGCCCGATGAAGCGCTCGCCTTTCTGCATTTTCTTGTAGGTGGTCACTTCCTCGCCTATCCAGGAAGTGGTCAGGCCTTCCTCGTCCTGGTTGATCACCTTGCCATCGCGGGTATAGAAAGCCACCGCAAACGGGTTTTTGGTGATGCGGGCCTGTAGCGAGTCCGTCTGTATGGTGACCTCTTTATCATTTTGGGTAATGTTTACTTTAGCCTGCTGCGGCTGCGTAACCACGGCATAGGAAAAGTCTTTGCCGAGTGGCTGTTTGTCCATGCGCACGCGCACCACGGTAGGGGTGTATACCGTTACTTCCACATGCGCATTCTGGTCGGTGTTCATCGTGACCTTCTGAGCCGAAATGCTCACCTTGCTGACAGCACCAACACCTTTCACAGGGCTGTTCTGCGCCAAGCTCGGTAAGCTGATGAATGTGGTTAGCAGAAGTACTGCCAACGTTTTGTAAGAAATCTTCATAGGCGGATATTTTGTAAAGGAATTGGAAAATACGTTCTATCAGACATGAAAAAACCCGGCAGAGCGGAGCTGCCTGCCGGGTTTAATATGTGCACGCCATCAAATAATTATTTTTTGATGAACACGTAGTGACCAGTAAGGTCGTTGAAGAGAATTTGGTAAGTACCTGCACTTACTTTCAGGTTTTCGCCACCCTGCTTGCCTTTGCCAAACGGGTTGGTTTCTTTACCCTGGTCAGTTCCCCAGTTCACATCCCAGTTCGGAGCGTGTCTGAACTTCAGCTCAGTGTCAGCGGCGAAGGTATGCATCAGGCTCCAGGCATGCGGGTTAAAGCTGGTCTTTTCCATCGGCACGATCGTACCCCAGCCGTTGAAACCACCGATAATACCAACGGAGGCAAAAGTTCTGGCTCCGGTTTCGTTAAATGGCGTAATGCTGAAAGTGTTGTTGCGCAGGTCCAGGTTCACGGTGTAGTAACCGGTAGATGGCACCGTAAAGGTACCCGGGTCCGGGTCAGCCTCTGTTTCGCGGAAGGCCACGCCGTTGCTGCCGTTATTGCCCCACTGCGGCGCCCATTTGCCCAGCATACCCAGGAACTTCAGGTTACCGCCTTTCAGAGGGCCTGTGTAGGTATAGATGAAGATATCCTGCTCGCTACGGTACATTGGCGTTGCCTTGGTGTTGTCCCAACCGCCCTGAGTGGCGTCGCCTACCATGTACACGGTCGCATAAGGCGGCTCTGTCAGGTATGGCGTCACTTTCATCGTGATCACGTTGGAGTTGACGGCAGTTACCTTATCCGAAATTTTTGAAACAACGCGGGCTTCGACATCATTTACTTTGAAAGCCGTAACCGGCAGTCTGTTCAGGAGCGTGTTGAGCTCACCCACGGTGAATTTTTTCGTCAGGACGCTCCCCATGCCCGACTCGACAGGTGCCGCAAAATTGTTGCCCTTCATGTCCAGCTGCAGGACGTAGTTCACTGCGGCCTGATAGCCATAGTCCGACGCCGTCCAGTTTAGGGTGATGGCGTCGTTGGTGGCATTCTCTTCCTTCAGTTCCAGGCTAGTGGTAGAGGCTGACAGCACCGGAGCGGTGCCATCCTGCAGGATGAGTCTCTCTTCATCCTTATCGCAGGAAAAAAGCGTCACCGAGAGGGCGCACAGTAGGAACAATTGATTTATCCAGGTTTTCATATTAGATCATTTCTAAATGTTGAAGTAATATCCCGGAGACTGGGAACAGTTGTCACCAGCCTCCGGGTTTCTTATTATCTGCCGTACCCAGGGTTCTGTGTCAGATTCGGGTTGGCGGTCAGGTCAGTAGACGGAATCGGGTAGAGCGTACGGAAGGCTTCTACGCCTCTGCCTTCAGGCACAGCACCTTTCCATGGCCATACATAGGCAGCCGACGTGAACCTGTCGTAACGGATCAGGTCAGTTCTGCGGTGTCCTTCCCACTTGAGTTCGCGGGCACGCTCGTTGATGAGGAAGTCAAGCGTCAGCTGCCCCTGTGTGATGTTCCCGGTTGTGCCATCATAGGCGCGTCGGCGAAGCTCGTTCACATAACCCAGCGCAGTGGCTACAGAACCACCGCCGCCACGCAGCACAGCCTCGGCATACATCAGGTATACGTCAGCCAGACGGAACATCGGGAAGTCAGTGTCCGGGTGGTTGCCGGATGGGTCAGAGCCTGCCTGACCTGCTCTGTTCACGTTCTTGTATTTGGTGATCGGGTAACCGTCGGTGAAGGTGAAGATGTCTTCGATTTCCAACTTCTGCCCGTTGGTATGGAACATGGCGCGCTCATCGGTGTTACCGGACAGGTCAGAGAACAGATTCACGATGTTCTTGGTGGTGCGCAAACCGCCCCAGCCCCCATTGATGCCAAAAGCGGCGGCATTCATGTTGCCGCCCACCGGAGCGTGCACCAGGTACGTCATGCCGCCCCAGGTAGTGGTTCTCATTCCGTCGAAGGTAATCGGGAAAATGATCTCCCTGGAGGTATGGTTATCCGCCAGGAACAGGTGTGCATATTCTTCCTCCAGTTGGTACTGGTTGGAGTTGATCACCTTGGTGGCATAGGTTACCGCGTCTGCATACCGTGGCTGGCCCGTGTATACCTGCGCATTGAGGTATAGCTTGGTCAGCAGGGTCCAGGCGGCTGCCTTGTCGGCGCGGCCATACTCAAAGCGGGGATCTCCCAACTCGTTTTCGATGGCCAGCAACTCGCTTTCTACATATTTGAAAAGTTCGGTTCTGCTTGTCTGCGCCGGGAAGAAAGAGCCTACACGGTCCTTCTCCGTCACAAACGGCACGTTGCCATAGAGGTCGAGGGCGTGCCAGTAGCTCAGGGCTCGCAGGAAGCGGGCCTCGGCGCGGAAACGGCGGGCTTCCTCCATATTGGCACCTGTTATGCCTCTTTCGCTTAGCATGTCGTCCGACGTTTCGCGGATAAACTCGTTGGTGAGCGATACCTGGTAGTAAATGCGGTTGTACAAGGCTCGCAGGAACTCGTTGCTTGGGTTCCAGTCCATGTCGTGGAGGTCGCGCAGGTTACCGTCGTTCCAGGCAATGATCGCCTCGTCTGTGGACAGCTCCTGTGCCTGCCAGTACTGGCGCAGGTAGTTGGAGAAGCCCTCGTCGATGCCGCTGATGTCGGGGCGTCCGGCAGGACCCTGCTGACCTGTAACCGCGTAGCCTGCATACATTTTGGCCAGGATCGGCTTGTAGTTGGCAAAGTCACGGTATACGTTTGCCGACACCACATCGAACTTTGGTTCGATGTCGAGGCTATGGTCGCAGGAAGCAGCTGACAGTGTAATAACGCCTACCAGCGCGAGATTTCTTATGAGTCTGAAATTCAGATTTTTCATGTTGGGATGAATTAAAGATTGACAGTCAGGCCTAAAGTGTAAACACGCGGCCTAGGGTAAAAGTTATTGTCTATGCCGCTTGCGATCTCAGGATCAAGACCATTGTAATTGGTGATCACGAACAGGTTCTGAATGTTGGCATTCAGACGAAGGCTGGCCTTGTCGTTCATGATGCGACCGAAATTGTAACCCAGGTTAATGTTCTCCATGCGCAGGAACGAAGCATTTTCCATGTAGTAGTCAGAGAACAGCTGGAAGTCGTTGAAATTGGTTTCCAGTACGTTCGGCGATACATTCTGCAGGTAGCCCGGGAAAGAGAAGGCTCTGTAAGCGCCGTTGTTGGAGTACACGTTGTTATACATGTAGTTGCCCACGCTGCCACGCATGATCAGACCCAGGTCCCAGTTACCGTAAGTCAACTGGGTATTAAACCCTAGGAAGAAGTCTGGCTCCGGTTTTTTGTAACGGTAGCGGTCGGCTGCGTCTATCACACCGTCTCCATTCAGGTCTGCATAGAGGCCCTCAATCGGGTTGCCCTGTGCATCGTATACCTGCTTGTACACATAGAATACATCTGGGGCATAACCCACTGTCCTGATCTGGATGTTGTTGCCTACACCACCGGCGATGCCGCCAACCTCATAACCCTCGAAATTAGGGTCTTCGATCTTGCTCAGGTTCGTGATCTCACGCTTCTGGTAAGTACCGTTCACGCCAATGTTCCAGCTTACTTTATCGGTGCTGATGGCCATGTAATTCAGGGTTGCTTCCAGGCCGCGTGTTTCCATGTTGCCTACGTTGGTCACCAACTGGTTTGTCAGGTTGGTGCCGGCAGGTATGGAGATGAGGGCAAGCAGGTCCTTGGTATCCTTGAAGTAATAGTCCAGGCTACCGTTCACTTTGTTATTGACAAAGCCAAAGTCTATACCTGCATTGTAAGTTACGGTTTCTTCCCACTTGATGCCGGTATCGTATCCTTCCGGACGCAGCAGGTTAAAGAATTGGTTGCCGAACTGGTACTGTGCGGTGTTATCGCTGACAGTATAGCGGGCCAGGTATGGGAAGAACGAACCTGGCAGATCCTGCTGTCCGGTTACACCAACACCTAACCTTAACTTAAGCTCAGAAACAGACGGAGAATTTTTAAGGAAGCTTTCCTCGTTTATTCTCCAGGCTAAGGCAAGTGCAGGGAAGGTACCCCACTTGTTCTCGTCACCGAATCTGGAAGAACCGTCTCTACGGACAGTGGCCGTCAGGATATAGCGGTCGAGGAGCACATAATTTAACCTGCCAAAGTAGGATCTCAGACGGTAGAAGTCGTTGGTTGGCAAGCCGGGCTGCAGATCCGAAAGCGGAACACCGTCAGCGTCGGTTGAGATAAACTGCGGGCTCTCGTTCTCAAACTCCTGGAAGGAATAACCGGCTGTGGCATCAATGCGACTGTTAATGCCGGTCAGGTCCTTTACGTAGTTCAGGTAGAAGTCAAACAGGCTGTTTCTTTTCTCCTGCTCGTAGCGGTTAATTCTGCCGTTGTTCGGCGCTTCCGGGGCAAAATCCGCAGGCCAGAAAGTAGACCCCTCGCTGTTGGAGCGGTCAAAACCCAGGTTCAGGTTGGCTCTCAACTCAGGCAGGAAGTGTAATTTGTAGTCCAGCTGCACATTACCAATATGGCGTTTCACCTCGCCCTGGTCGTCGCGCTGCTCCAGCATACTGATCGGATTGCGGGTAGCAAGTGGGTTATACCTGCCGTTTGCATCCAGCCACTGGAAGTAACCGCCAAATTGGTCATTACCCGAACGAACCGGCTGTGTCGGGTCGAAGGCAACGGCAGCGCCAATGGCACCCTCATCGGCAAATTTGCTTTGGGTCATGGCCCCTTTGTAGTTCAGGTTCACCGTCAGGTGGTCATCCAGGAAGCGCGGGCTCAGGTTCACCCCAATGGAACCACGCTCAAAGTTACCGGTCTTCAGCACACCATCCTGGTTTAGGTAACCGAGCGAAACGCGGTAAGGCAGGAAGCCCACCGAGCCGTCTACGCTCAGGTTGTTGTCGGTGGTGTAAGCAGTCTGGTAAATCAGGTCCTGCCAGTTAGTATTGGCAGTGCCGAGCAAATCACGTTGTGCCTGGGAGCCACGCTCGTTGATCACATTGCGAAACTCGTCAGCCGTCAACACATCCACCTTATCGCCTACTCTGGACAAAGAGTGCTGCGTCGTGAAAGTTACTCCTAATTTCTGTCCGGCTTTTCCTTTCTTGGTGGTAATGATGATTACACCATTGGATGCGCGCGAACCATAGATGGCTGTGGCCGAAGCATCCTTCAGGATGTTGAATGACTCAATATCATTTGGGTTAAGGAAGCTCAGAGGGTTGGCAGTACCGGATACACCAGAGTTGTCGATCGGAACGCCGTCGATCACGATAAGCGGATCGTTGCTGGCATTGAGCGACCCACCGGCACGAATGCGTATGCGGCTGCCGGCTCCCGGAGCGCCACCGTTCGGCGTAATCTGCACACCCGCTACCTTACCCTGAATCAACTGCTCAGGCGTAGTGATCTGGCCCTGTACGAAGTCTTCGGAGGTCACCTGGGTTACAGCACCGGATACATCGGTTTTGCGCTGCGTACCGTAACCTACCACTACTACCTCAGACAGTGCTTTAGTATCAGTTTTAAGGCTTACGTTAATAGTAGACTGGTTGCCGATAGCCACTTCCTGCGTGGTGTAGCCAATGAAGGAGAACACCAGTGTACCGCCAGAGGCGGGCACAGAAAGTGAGAAGTCGCCGTTTGCGTTGGTCGATGTGCCGCGGGTGGTTCCTTTCAGAACCACGGTTACGCCAGGCAGCGCCATACCTGTATCGTCGATCACGCGACCCGTTACGGTTACGTCCTGCTGCACGGAGACCGCAGGTTTTGTAGCCGTGCGTACAGCGTGAGCTGCAGAAGGCGCCTGCTTGCTCTTGGATATGATATAAACGCCCTTTACCTTTTTATACTCCAGGCTGTTGCTGGCCAGCGTTTGGCCCAGGAAGGCGTCCACGTTTTTGGCTTCCACCTTCGCGTCAGGCACGATCAGTTTGAGGTCCTCTGCCAGGCTGGCCTGGTAGGAGAACTGGATACCGTGTGCGTTTTTCAGATCGTTTAGCAGATCCTTGAGTGTCGTGGCCGTGTATGCCGGTCCAGAGGTGTGGTTTGCCGCAAGGTTTGGCCCTGGTCCGGGATAACCCTGAGCGGTTCCGGGCACCTGGAAGCAGCTTAAAGCCACCGCCAGACCGAGGGAACCAAGTTTCTTGGTAGATTTATAAAGCATAGAGTTATAGTGAATTATTGTAGTGAGTTAATGATGATTTTATCGTTTTGGCGAGAAACCTCCACTTCGAAAGTCTCCGCAATCGTACTCAGAATGTCGTCCAGCCCTTTTGCATCCAGGAAAGCTGTTATTCTCTGTCCCTGTAAGGTCTTGTCCCTAAAAACCACCTGGTAACCATAGTTCTGCTCCAGCATGGTGGCTACTTCTGCCAGGGTATAATCGTCAAAATAGACCTTGTCTTCTTTCCAGGAGATATAGAGTGCAGGTTTCACCTGTTTTCTTGTGATCCCGGCGTCTGTTGTTACGCTAACCATTTCGCCTGGTTTCATGTCCAGCCTGCTGCTCTTGTCGCCTTGCACCACTTGCAGGCTAACCTTGCCTGAAGCCAGCACCACTCTGTTCTCATGGCCCCAGTCATATACGTTAAATTCTGTACCCAAAACATCGATTTGTGTGCCTGCTGAGGTGGTCACTACAAATTTCTGGTTGTTCGCCTGATGTGTTACCGAAAAGAAGGCTTCTCCTTTCAGGTATACCTGACGTGGCTCATTTATAGGCCATTTTTCCGGAATAGTTACAACAGAATTTGAATTAAGTACTATTACGGAATTGTCAGGTAATTGGATAGTTCGTTTTTCACCAAACTGTGTCGCATACTCTATCCGTTGTTCTGGCTGTAGCTTCCAATACACGATGCCGCTCATGATCAGGAGCAACCCGATGGCTGCTACCGAAAGCCAAGTGCGCTCCTGCCAGAAGCTGCGCAGCGAAATGACTTTGCCTGTTTCAGGCTGAAGCCCGGTATCGGAGTGACGTGCCTCGGCCAGTTTTTGCCAAACCAGTTGCATGTCCCGGTCATATGCCTCTTCATCCGCATCTTCCTGCGATAGGAGCTGAACCAATTGCCTGGCCTCGGCTATTGTCTCTTCCTTTTCGGGATGCGCCATCATGAAGTTCTTCCAGTAAATATTGCTTTCGGAAGTGGGGTATTTCACCCACTGGATGAAATCATGGTCTGCTGCAAAGTCAGCGGCTAGCGCCTCGGTATGGTCCATTCTAGGGTTATTTGTAAAGGGCACTGTCAAAAATTATATCCGGTCTCTTTACTGTAATAGACAGCAAGCGGCAGTATTATCCCTTCGATATAAAAATATTTTTTAATTGTTAAGAAGTCGGACGTTAAGCATATACCTCAAGCCTTTAATTGCTTATACCTGGCGCAAATTGCCGGATTCGTGCTCCTAAATAATATGAAGACTAGAATGGGCCGAAGGGCCAGGCATGCTGCGTGTCTGTTAGGGGTGTCCGATGCCGGAGACGTGCTATATTGGGCTCTGCGACCCCGTCGCGTCACAGACTCGACTTAGTACAAAGTCACGAATCTGGCGATTCGCGTCAGGTATAATTTTAGATCAGAAAACGAAAAGTGAGAGAAGCAGGAGGGGAGTGTGGGTGAGAAACTGCTGCAGTTTGGCGATGGCCTTGTAGGTGATTTTGTAGACGGATTCCTGTTCGATGTCCATGATCGCCGAAATTTCATCGTATTTTAGGTTGGCGTAATACTTTAGGAAAATCACCTCGCGCTGCCTGGCGGGTAAACGCGTCAGCAGTTCGGCGATGCGCTGCTTGGTCAGTTCCGCTGTCTGCACCTGGATCAGAACCTGCTCATAGGAATCCTCCTGCTCAAAATGATAGTTTTCGGGAAGAGAGTCGTGCTGGCTAGTGTGGTTTGCTTTTCGAACAATCTCGTTTCGGAGGCACTTGAAGAGATAATTGCGCACGCTCACCGGCGAGCCCAGCGCTTCGCGGCTTTTCCAGAGGGTGAAAAAGACCTGTTGCATGCAGTCCCGCACCAGTTCCCGGTCCGGACACATCCTGTTGCCATAGCGAAGCATGACAGGAGCGAAATGGCCGTAAAGCAACGAGAATCCCTCCTCGCTACCTGCCTTGAAACTCTCCCAAACTGCCAACTCGTCCATGTGCGAATGCCTCAGTATACCCTCCGGTTTCAACAATAATATTAGAATTTAATCGAAATTCATACCTCCGGGGAGTGAAAAAATCATATCTGATCCGGTGTTATAACACTCATCTGCGGGCAGATGGCCATTGGGAGGACGATCCTGGTGCCTAAACAAACCTGCTTGTTCATTGTTTCGATGAACGTGCCGTGTTAGGGTTGCGCCTTCGACAAGCTGTACGTATGGAGGCCCCCTGTTCATTTTTTGATCGCGCCTGGGTATAGTGGCGGGCAGGGTAGTGAAGCATAATTTGAACGATTATCAGCATAAAATTGGCTTTTTATATTGAAAATACGCTATTTGCTATTTCCAGCGTATACTACCAGCCCCTCCAGGCAGTATAACCGTCAGATTCAATTCTCATCATTTTCCCCATTCAGTATGGCAAACAAATACTTTTATCAGATTTGTGCATTCCTCCTCATTGTGCTTCCGCTGCATTTTCAGGCCCTGGGACAGGCAGTGCAGACAGTACCGGCCTTTCCGACAGGTGAGCAGGAGGTGACGCTTATTTTCGACGTGAAGCAGGCCAAAGACGGACGTGCCAGTGGCTTGCTGGGCAAAACAGACGATGTATACCTGTGGGCAGGTGCGGGTGTTGTCGGCAACCCCAATGCTTTCCAGTACCAACCAGCCGGGCAGACAAACTTCAGCCAGCCTTTCAACCCAGGCAAAATGACCCCGCTAGGCAATGACCGCTGGCAGATTAAACTGGTGCCACGAACCTATTTCGGGGTGCCCGCCAATGAGACAATCGACAAGATGGGGCTTTTGCTCAAGAACGGCAGTGGCACTGCCCAGACCGAAGACTTCATTGTCACCATTTATACAGACAAACTGCAGGTTGCCATTCGGGAGCCGCAGGAAAAGAACTTTTTTGTGGAAGCGAATGCCGCTATACCTGTCAAGGCGGTTTCCTCTGCCAAGGCAGACCTGACCGTACGGCTCGACAACACAGTGGTCCACACGGCCAGTGATGCAGAAGAAGTAAACGTGTCGATTGATGCGGGTTCGCAGCGCGGGGTAACCCGGACCGTGACCATCGAGGCCAAAAAAGGAAGCGAGACAGCAACTGAAAGTTTCACCTTCACCGTAAAGCCGCAGTCGGCGGTGGCCGCACTGCCGGCCGGTATGAAGGACGGCATCAACTATACCAGTGCGACCAGTGCCGTGCTGGTGCTGTATGCGCCTTTCAAAAGCTTTGTGTACGCCATAGGGGAGTTCAATAACTGGCAGCGCACGCCTCAGCACCTGATGAACCGCACGCCAGACGGCGAGCGCTACTGGGTTGAACTGACTGGTTTGCAGGCTGGGGCGGAAGTGGCTTTTCAGTACCTGGTGGACGGCACCTTGGCTGTGGCTGACCCTTACGCCGAAAAAATACTGGACCCAAACAATGACCAGTACATACCTTCCAATACCTATCCGAACCTGAAAGCCTACCCGACAGGAGCCAGCGGCATTGTATCGGTGCTTCAGACCAACCAAAAGGCCTATACCTGGAAAGTGACTGATTTCAAGCGTCCTAAAGCGGAGAACCTGGTGGTGTATGAGCTGCACGTGCGTGACTTCATTGAAGCCCGCAATTACAAGACGCTGGCCGATACGCTCACCTATCTGAAGCGCCTCGGCGTGAATGCGATCGAACTGATGCCGGTGATGGAGTTTTCCGGCAACGACTCCTGGGGCTATAACCCGATCTTCTTCTTTGCACCGGACAAAGCCTACGGCACCAAAAATGACCTGAAAGCTTTCATCGACAAATGCCACGATCAAGGTATAGCGGTGATTCTGGACATTGTGCTCAATCAGGCCGATTACGAATACCCGTACGTGAAGATGTACTGGAACGGTAATCGCCCTGCCGAAAACAACCCATTCTTCAACCAACAGGCCACGCACCCGTTCAGCGTGTTCTTCGACTTCAACCACGAAAGCAAGGCCACCCAGCAATTGGTGGAGCGGGTGAACCGCCATTGGATAGAGGAATATAACATCGACGGCTACCGATTTGACCTGTCCAAAGGCTTCACGCAGAAGAATACTGGTGACAACGTTGGGGCCTGGGGCGCTTACGATGCCAGCCGCGTCGCCATCTGGAAGCGCATTTACAACGAAATCAGAAGCTACGACGAAACGGCCTATGTCATTCTGGAGCATTTCGGCGAGAACCAGGAAGAGAAAGAACTGTCTAATTACGGCATGCTGTTCTGGGGCAACTCCAACCACGACTACCGCAACATGGCCAAAGGTGTTTCCGCCAACCCACAGTGGATTTCCTATAAAGAGCGTGGATGGAACAACCCGTATGTGATCGGGTACATGGAGAGCCACGATGAGGAGCGCCTCATGTACGATGTGCTGCAGAACGGCAATAGGAACGGCAATTACAACACACGCACCCTGGCCACCGCCCTGGATCGGGCCAAACTGGCAGCCGCTTTTTTCCTGCCTATACCTGGCCCGAAAATGATCTGGCAGTTCGGGGAATTGGGATACGATGTGCCGATTGATCAGAACGGACGCACCGGTATGAAGCCCATCCGTTGGGAGTACCAGCAGCAGGCCGACCGCCAGAAACTGTACCAGGTATACGCCGCGCTCATCAAACTCAAACTGACCGAGCCAGCCTTCTCAACAACCGATTTTGATCTGCAGTTAGGCAACCAGGTGAAGCGCATTATATTGTCCCATGCCAGCATGGATGTATACATTGTCGGCAACTTCGACACAAAAACCCAGTTGGTGAAATCCGGCTTTCCGAAGGCGGGTACCTGGTTCGATTATTTCTCGGGAAGGGAAATCAGCATAGCCGACACCAACGAGGACATCCAGTTGCAACCGGGCGAGTTTCACATTTATACAACCAAAAAACTGCAGACCCCGCAGGCAGGGCTTGTGCCTTGGCAAGACATCGTGCTTTCTGTGGAGGAAGGACTGTCCGAAAAAGGCATACACGTATATCCTAATCCTATGCAGGAAATTACGTTGCTGGAGTTAGAAGGCGATTACCGTGGCCCGGTGCACGTGCAGCTGATCGATATGACAGGTCGCCAACTGCAGACCGTTCGGTTCCTCAAAAACCAGCAGCACCAGCGGGAACCCGTGCGGTTCCAGCGTGTTTCGTCAGGCGTTTACTACCTGCAGGTGGAGCAGGGCGATAAGAAAACAACGCACAAAATGATGAAGCTGAAGGAGTAATTCCTTTGTGAACCAGCCCATCACCAGAAAGGCCCCCGCTTAATTTCAAGCAGGGGCCTTTCTGTTAATTAGATTTTATCACATTTAACTAAAGCGGCTTATTTGCCGATAACCTTGATCATGGTGCCGGCCTGTACCTGATCTGAAAGTTCCATGCCATTCAGCACGGCAAATTCGTTCAGCCGGGCCTCGGGTATCTTGTTGTTTCGCAGGGCCTGGTTAAGGGTCGTGCTTTGGTTTACCGTCACAATGCGGATACGCTCCGGTTGGCGGTTTAGCTTTTCCGGGTCGCTGAGCTTCCTGAAACTCTGCATGCTGTTGCTGAAGAGCTGGAAGTAGTTGTTAAAGTTGTTAGCCGCCGTGATCCCCATCAGGCTATAGATATATTTGTCGTACTGGATCAGGTAAGTAAGCGTACGGATGGTCTGCTGCTGTTGCTGCTGGTCAGCTATCATGGCAATGGCATTCATTCCGTTTACTGTCACCTGTTTCGCCTCCGAGGCCGTGAGCTGGTAACGCTCCAGGGTTTGCTGGGCGGCTTCCTCCAGGTTGGCGCCGGGGGCCAGGGTAAGCACCATCATCGCGCTGCCGTCCTTGGCGGCCATCTGTACCTGCTGCGGGGAGTTCTGGTAGTCCCAGTTGGTAGGTATGGCATATTGGAATTTCAGTTCCGGATGATAAAACACGCTGTTCTCCACGAAACCCTGCTTCGGGTCTTCACCATAGACCATGCCGTTGATCATTTTCAGGTAATTGTTGCGGTTGATCTGCGCATTGGTCAGGTTCTGCTTTCTTTTTTCTTCTGCTGCTAACTTAGTTACCGTGGTGTAGCGGTCGCCTGGGTCGGGGTGGGTGGAAAGGAAGGAGGGCAACTGAGACTGGCCGTTTTCTTCCTGCTTGCGTTGCAGCGTGATGAAGAAGTCTGCCATCTCTTTGGCATCATAGCCTATTTTGGTGGAGTACTCCACACCCAAACGATCCGACTCGCGCTCGGCGTCACGGCCATATTTGAGCATGAGCAGGCCAAGGCCTTGCGAAACTTCCTGACCGTATTGCGCAATCGTGGGCGAGAGGATCATGCCGAGCAGCAGGCCGCCCTGCGTCAGGATGGATTTGCTTTGCTGCTGCGCCGAGTGGCGTGCAGTGATGTGGCCGATCTCATGGCCCAACACCCCGGCAAACTGCGCCTCGTTGTTAAAGTGCGCCATGATGCCCCGGGTGAAGTACACATAGCCGCCCGGCACTGCAAAGGCGTTGATCACGGGGGAGTCCACGATCTTGAATTCGTAATTAAGATTGCTGCGGTGTGAGACAGCCGCCATTTTCTGCCCTTTCTCGCTGATAAAGCGCTGCAGGGCGGGGTCTTCGTATAGTCCAAACTGGGCAACTATCTGGGGGTCTGCTTCCTTGCCCAAAGCGATCTCCTGGCTTTCGGACATCAGCATAACGTCCTTCTTGCCGGTTACCGGGTTGGTGGAGCAGGAACTGGCCATCAGAAAGACAGACGCCAGTAATCCGGTTATTATTTTCTTTTTCATTGTTTTAGTGTTTAGGGCCCTGCATCTAAACCAGTTGCAGGGATACATCTTAGGAAAACTATATGTATCCCTGCAACGATGATGCAATTTATTAAGTTGCGATTGCCCTTAGGTCCTTGTTCTCAGGCCGGATATGGTATCAGTCATAACCGGGTATGTTGCGACCCAGGATGATGTCTCTTTCAGCCATGAGCAAGTCGCCTTGTTTTTGCAAGGAAACAAGGCCGCTGCCGCCCCGGTTAGCCCTGGAAGCCCTGATCTTCTGACTCAGTAAAGGATCATCGTCAAACAGAAAATCGTCGAGGTAGTAGGCATTTTTATCCGGTTCCTTTACCGTGATGTGGATATGGGCTGGCTCGGTTCTGGAAGGATAGGTGTGGGGCCGCAAGGTATAGAAGGTATAGCGACCGTCTGGGCCCGTCCTGATCCAGCCACGCAAGTAGCCATGCCGCCTGGCCCAGCCTGTTTCGTTTCCCCGTTTGGGGTATAGGCCGGTTTCGTCGGTGTGGTATATGTATAGGATGACGCCCCTGGCCGGTGTTACGCCATCTTGCTGGTAAACGGTTCCGGTGATTTTCAGCTTATCAGTTCCTGGTTTCCCGAAGGCAGGCAGGGTATCGACGGGCGACAGTGTTTTTTCTCCGTATTCATGTATTGCCTCACAGCCCTCGCAGGGACCGCCCACATGTTGCAAGACATCCAGCTTCGTCCGGTTGTCCTGTGCCTGGCAACCTGTGGTGAGTAGGAGTACCGTAAACAAGGTGCGTAACTTTTTCATGCCGATAGCTGCTTGGAGTAACTTTCAAAAAGAAGCGTTCTTTAATCTTTTACTTATCCTACGAGCATTAGGGTATCGGATTGAAGGAAAATGTAAGAAGTACTTTGAAAGTACCTGCCCGATCTTCGTATACTTTGCTAATCATTCAGGCAATTGCCAATTTTGCTATATGTATACAAGAGAACAGGCATCCAAGCTCCGCCAGGCTTTCTGGACTGCATTCGGGCAGTACATGGCCCCGGTCACCTCCGCCGAGGGAATGCCCACCAACTGGATCAACTACAAAACAGGTTTGAAGGATGTGTTCTTCAAGATGAACGCCGATAAGAAGAAAGCCTCCATTGCGATCGAGATGGCCCAACGCGACCCGGAGATTCAGCAGATGTTCTTTGAGCAGTTCACAGCCCTCAGGGAGTTGCTGCACGGTAGCGTGGGAGAGGAGTGGGAATGGGATTTACATACCTATGACGAAAACGGCAAAATGATCAGCCGCATCTATACCGAGATAAACGGTGTGAGTGTGTTCAACCAAAATGACTGGCCGGCTCTCATCTCTTTTTTCAAACCACGCATCATCGCGCTCGATGCGTT
Source organism: Pontibacter aquaedesilientis (assembly GCF_014773225.1). Classification (GTDB taxonomy): domain Bacteria; phylum Bacteroidota; class Bacteroidia; order Cytophagales; family Hymenobacteraceae; genus Pontibacter; species Pontibacter aquaedesilientis. Next base: position 188,408 of record NZ_JACXAJ010000001.1, read on the forward strand.
CTGGAACGACGCCAGGTATAGCTTCGACGAATTGCGCTAGGTTGGCTTACCGCCTGTTTCGTGCCTGTTGTTTAAGCGGTTCGAGAAGGTACTCCAGCCCATTGGCTTTGATTTCGAAAAGGGTGGCCAGCAGCATCCCCAACCTGCCCGGCGGAAAGCCCTCACGCGCAAACCACTCCAGGTAGGACACGGGCAGGTAGCACAGCACCGTGTCCTTGTACTTGCCAAACGGCATCTTCATTTTTACCAGGTCTGGGAGTATGTTTGCGTCGGGCTGCATAGGCTTTTTTTGTAATTCGAATTTTTAATTGAAAGGTATAGCCCACTGGCAAGCTAGCTGGCAAATATACCCAATAGCCCAAGGCGCTACATCATCAATCCAGCAATTCCCCGACATGCTTCCGGATGTTATGGCAGATCTGATCGATGGGCAGGTCGTTGGGGTCGGTGCCAAAAGGGTTTTCGATCTCCTCAGCAATCAGCTCCAAACTTGCCAGTGCATAAAGTATGAGCACCACCACAGGTATAATAAAATACCCCATGCTGAATACCCAGCCGAAAGGCAGCGTCATGACATAAAAGAAAACGAATTTCTTGATGAAGACGCTATAAGTGAAAGGTATAGGCGTGTTTTTGATACGCTCGCAGGCACCGCAGTGGTCGGTCAGGGCTTTTAGATCTTCGTTGATGATAAGCATTTGGGCCGTGTCAACTTTGCCCTGGCCGAGCATGGTATTCAGACGACTGTACATTTTGGCTGCCACCTGGTTAGGCAAGTGCTTTCCCTTTTTGAGGTCCAGCACCGGATCTAACTCTGTGAAGTCCTCGTTCTCGCGCAGCAGGTTCTTGAGTGCGAAGGCGTAGTTAGGGATCATGAGCCGGAAGAACTGCCGGTCTTTCTCGTCGGCGGTGATGGCCTGCAGCTTAATGGCCAGGTTGCGGGAGCTGTTAGTGATGGCCCCCCAGATCTTGCGCCCTTCCCACCAGCGGTCATAAGCCGTGTTGGTGCGGAACACCAGCAGGAGCGAGATCACGAAGCCAAGCACTCCGTGCATGAGGCCCACATTCCGGATATACTGCGATTCAGAAAGGTTCAGGTAATTCAGTTCCAGATAGGCTACTATACCGGCATAGAGTCCGACGGCCAGCATAAGCGGCAGCAGCCTCCTGAAGGTGTCGGCCTTGGAGAAGCGGAAGATGAAAACGAACCAGTCTTTTGGGTTGTAGTTGATCATAATGAAAAAAAAAACCGCTTAGCCCAACCCTAGGTGAGCGGGCAGGCTAAGCGGGTTCTACTCGGCTAAAAGTTGAGCCTAAAGATAAACACAATTTTTTTTTAAACGCAAGTCTGATATTTGTAAAAATTTATATAGTGCTATAAACCTGACTGTTATGAGGTGTTTGTGAGCCTTGTGTCAGGTATAGGTGTGCTATAATTTAGTGTATGCCCGCACAATTTAAGACGAATAAATGTTGAGATAATATGAACTATTTTGTGAAAGAAGGCGCTGTTGTGCGTGAGATCTGGGGCAAGAGCGACACCATCCTGTTTATTTTTGCGGGGGCCTCGGCTGAGTTCGCGCTCAACAAGGCGGTCGACTGGCTGTATTTTACCGGCAAGCTGCCCGCCGATCCGCTGGGGCGCCTGTTTTCGACGGTGGAGTATGCCAGGCAAATCGTTTTCTCTAGTCAGGCAGGTGCTCACAAAGCCATCGACACTATGGCCAAAATACATGCCGGGGTAGAGGCCAAACGGGGCATGGCTATACCTGACTGGGCCTACCGGGATGTCCTGTTCATGCTGATCGACTATTCTATCCGCTCGTTTGAGTTATTGGAAAGGGAATTGAGCCTTGCTGAAAAGGAAGAGGTGTTCGACGTTTTCAGCCAGGTAGGTATACGGATGGGCCTCCAGGGATTGCCCTCTAATTTCAAGGACTGGCAAATCATGCGGGATGACTACCTAAAGCAGAACCTGCAGCAAAGCCACTATACCTTCGATCTGTACAAACAATACCGCAAACACCTGGGGCCTGTCAGGTATAAGCTACTGCTGGAAGGGCAGAAGCTGATTGTGCCTACCGTAGTGAGTGAACTGTTGCAATTCGGGAAGTGGTCCTTTTTAAAACCTGTGCTCCAGGTATACAAACTAAGCAGACGCCTGCGGGCCGATTGGTTAATCAAGGCGCTCATCTTACCACCGGCCTATAAAAAAGAGATCAGTGCTCTGGATAGCAGACCGGTTTAGAGGTGTTGTTTCTTTGGTTGTTTATTTATGTTAAATAGTATTAATCGAGAGTGCTGCCTTTGACCATACTATATTTCTAATCAAAGTCTACAGTGGCAACCCCAAACAAAAAGCCCCGACCATGATGGCCGAGGCTTTTGCTATACCTGTGGGATGCTTATTTCTGTGCCCTTCCCTGGGCTTCGATGTCCTTTAGCAGCTCTCTGACGGCTGCCTCCAGTTGCTGGTCTTTGCCTTTGCTTACCAGTTCGTACTCGTTCATCACTTTCACGTCCGGCTCGGTTTGCAGGTTCTCGAGGTACTGTCCCTGAATATCCTTCACACCAAGAGGCGGTACGCCCCAGCGCACGTTGCCGTTCTGCAGCATTTCCCATCCGGCAAAAGTGCAGGTGCCCGGTACCGGCATACCGACCAGCTTGCCCAGTTTCAGGTCGATGTAGCTGAAGGCGAAGCAGTGGCCGTCGCTGTAGTTGGCTTCGTTGGCTAAGGCAATGCTCGGTTTGGTCCAGCGGAAGGAGGGCTCAAAGCCGGCAGAGCGGGTATCAGTGGTATAATCCAGGAACTTCTTGCCGCTCAGGAACATGGCCAGGTCCGCTACCAGGTCGCCACCGCCGTTGTTGCGGGTGTCTACCACCATGCCTTTGCGGTTGGCATACTTGCCCATTACCTCCTCATACACAGTGCGGTAGCTTGGGTCGTTCATGCCGGGTATGTGCACATAGCCTAACTGTCCATTGCTCAGACGGTCCACTTCATCGGCATTGCGGCGTACCCAGCGCTTGTACAGCAAGGTGTTTTCTTCGCCCTGTGAGATCGGCTTTACAGTGATGTCCCTTCTGTTTTTGCCGTTGGCGTCGGTTACGGTCAGTAAGGTGTTCTTGCCGGCTTTGCGGTTCAGGAACTGTGCCAGATCCTTGTCAGGTGTAACCGTTTCGCCGTCTATTTTCTCGATGATCATACCTGCCTTTAGGTCCAGACCGGCCTTGTTCAGCGGACCGCCTACAATCACTTCGTCCAGTTTGATGCCGTTGCCTGCATAGGTCTGGTCGTAGAAGATACCCAATGAAGCCGTCGCGTCGCCGTTCGGGTCGTTTTTGCTGTAGCTTGAGCCGGAGTGTGACACGTTGAGCTCGCCCAGCAGTTCGCTCAGCATTTCAGAGAACTCGTAGTCGTTGCTGATGTGCGGCAGATAGGCTTCGTAGTCAGCTTTCAGCTCGTCCCACTTGGCACCGTGGTAGCCAGCCGTGTAGAAGGTCTGCTTGGTGCGACGCCATACATGCTCAAACATGAAGGCACGCTCCGCGGCTACATCCAGGTTCATCTCGCCGTCAATCTTCACAGTTTCCTGCTTGCTGGTGCTAGGGTCCAGCTTCACGATTTTGCCATCCGATTCGAGGAAGAGGTTCTTCTGCTCTTTGTCCCATACCATGCGGGCACGGTTGGCGTTCAGGGTCACCAGCATTTTGGTTTCCTTGGAGCGCAGGCTGGTCGACCACAGGTTGAAGCCTTTCTCAAACTTGGCCAGGTAGTAAAGCGTTTCGCCGTCCTTCGATACCAGCGCATCCGACAGACTGGAAGAGTGCAGCGTCAGTTTGGCCTTACGGTAAGTCAGGCCCTCCCAGTCAATCTGCAAGTCGTCTTTAGGGGCTGATTCGTCTTTCTTGCCTTTCTTTTTCTTGTTTTTCTCCTGCTCTTTTTCCTTCTCCTTTTCTTTGGCGGCTTTCTCTTCCTGCTCTTTTAGTAGGGCGTAATCTTCTTTGCTTAGTCTGTATTTGTCGTAGGCGTCCTGCGTCAGGAACAAAGCGTATACATCGGCCTGGGCACCGCCGCTGTTTGCCTGGTTGCGCATGCCGTCGCGGGTGCTGTTCCAGATCATCATTTTGCCGCCCACCATCCATTTCGGCGCGAAATCACTGTAACCGCTCTCGGTCAGGTTTACTTTATGGCCTTTGCCGTCCGATGCAATAATGCCTACCTCACCATTAGCAAAGCCCGGCTCAGAGTATTCAAACAACAGCCACTTGCCATCCGGGCTCCAGGTATAGTACTGGTCGTTGTCGCGCATGGAGAACAGTTCATTCGTGTTCAGGATCGTGCGTACCTGCTTACTGGCCAGGTTAAGCACTTTCAAGGTCATGCGGTTTTCGAGAAAAGCGATCTCTTTGCCATCAGGGGAGTACTGCGGATCGTAATTCTCTTTGTCGTTTTCAACCAGGGCCGTTTCCTTCAGTAGGGTAGAGGCGTAAAAGTACGGCTCCTCCGAGCGCACCATATCGGTCTTGTAGATCTTCCAGCTCTTGCCCCGCTCGCTGGCGTAGAGCAGAGACTTGCCATCCGGTGAAAAACTTACACTGCGCTCTTGCTCCGGTGTGTTGGTGATGCGCTTGGTTACAGCGCCTTCCACGGCACTCACAAACACCTCGCCCCGGTAAATAAACGCCACCTCTTTGCCGTTAGGCGACACCGCCAGATCACGAATGCCGTTGCCCACCGTCAGAACATTCTCGTTGTTGCTCTTGGCGTCAATAGCGATCCGGATGTTTACTTTTTGGGGTTTGCCATTGGCTTTCAGGGTATAGAGTCCCCCGTTCTGGCTGAAACTCAGGGTGCCGTCGTTGGCCGCAGTCAGGAAGCGAACCGGGTGCTTCTCGAAGCTGGTTACCTGCTCGGGTTTGGCCGGACCTTGAGCCGCCATTTTGTGCACGTTGAAAGTGCCGCTGGCTTCGCTCAGAAAGTAGATGGTTTTGTCATTTTCAGCAAAAACCGGGTTGCGGTCTTCGCCTTCGTAGGTCGTGAGTTTGCTGTGTTTGCCGGTTTTGGTGTCGTATACCCAGATGTCGCGGGCCACGGACGAAACATGGTGTTTGCGCCAGGTATTCTCGCCTCCTTTTTTGTCCTGGTACAGCATTTTGCTGCCATCGCGGCTCAGTTTTACCTCCTCGGCCGGGGTGGTCAATACCTGCGTCACACGTCCACCAGAAACAGCCACCTGGTATAGCTCCGGCTGCGAAGCCGTCGGGAACTGGCGGTTGCTGGCTGCATCCAGGCGGTTAGATCCAAAATAAACCGTTCTGTTGTCGGCACTGAATTCGTACGGAAATTCGTTGGCCGAATGGTGCGTCACCCGCTGGGCGGCACCACCTGTGGCCGGCATCACGAAGATGTCGAAGTTGCCGTAACGGTCGCTGGCAAAGGCGATTGACTTGCCGTCGTGACTCCAGACCGGCATGAAATCGTGCGCCTCGTGCAGTGTTAAGGGAATGGCCGTGCCGCCCGTGGCCGGCACCGTATAAAGGTCGCCTTTGTAAGTGAATACGATGGTTTTACCGTCCGGTGAGATGGCCGGGTAGCGCATCCAGGAAGGTGCGTCCTGCGCAACTATTGGCATGGCCGATCCGGCAGTCAGTAACGCTGAGAGTACTAATTTTTTGATCATAGGGTTCTGATTGAGAACCCTAAATTAAGGAAGATATAGGTAAGTTGGTGTGGTATTTTTTAATAAGACTGCATTACCAGGGCCAGCACACAAAAGCCCACGATCACCCACAAAGTAGGCGACATGCTCCGGCCTTTGCCTGTGGCAACCTTCAGTGCGGCCCAACTCAGGAAGCCCCAGATGATGCCTTGCGAGATGGAGTAGGTGAAAGGAATCAGTACCATTGCCAGAAAAGCAGGTATCGCCTCCTCCATTTTCAGCCAGTTGATCTTAACAACCGGACGCACCATAAAAGCGCCTACCAACACCAGGGCTGGGGCTGTGGCAATGGCCGGAATCATGGAGAGGAGCGGAGCCAGAAACAGGAACGGGAGAAACAGCAAGCCGCCTACAACGGCAGTCAGCCCGGTGCGTCCGCCTGCCTCTATACCTACCGCCGACTCGATGTAAGCCGTACCCGGACTGGAACCTACCAGACCCGCCAAAGTGGTTGCTACAGCGTCCGTGGCCAGTGATCGCTTCACGTTGCGGGGCTCTCCGTGCTCATCGGTCAGGTTGGCGGCTTCGGCCAGGCCCACGAAAGTGGAGAGGCTATCGAACAGGTCCGTGAAAACGAAGGCGAAGATTACCGGGAAGATCGAAAACTGCAGCGAGTTAACCAGGTCCAGTTGCAGGATGAGGCTAAAGTCGGGAGCAGAGACAAGGCCCTGCCAGGTAATCACCGGATCGACCTCCGTTGCCCACCATCTACCTAGCGGATAGGCAGCCAGTGTCGTGAGCACGATGCCCAGCAGGATAGCGCCTGTGACGTTGCGGGTGATCAGAATGGCCATCAGGAGCAGTCCTCCCAGAAACGTGAGTACGGCCGGCGAAAGTGCCCCTATACCGATGATAGTGGCCGGATTGGCAACGAGAAAGCCAGCATTGGCAAACCCGATAAGGGTAATGAACAAACCTATACCTGCGGCAATCGCATAGCGCAACGGACGGGGAATCGCCTTTACGATGAGCGTGCGCACATTGAACAATGAGAGCAGCAGAAAAATGATACCCGACCAGAAAACAGCGCCCAACGCTACCTGCCACGTAATGCCCATGCCCAGCACGGCTGAGAAAGTGAAGAAAGCATTCAGGCCCATGCCCGGCGCTACTAGGATCGGGTTACGGGCATACAGGCCCATCATCACGCTACTGAAAAAAGAGACCAGCACCGTAGCCGTCAGCACCCCCGAAAACGGCATGCCCGCCTGACTCAGAATAGAGGGGTTAACCACAATGATATAAGCCGTCGCCAGAAAAGAGGTAAGGCCGGCCAACACCTCGGTTTTGACAGTAGTATTGTTCTTTTTCAGTTCAAAATATGATTCCATACCTATGGGAGAGGGTTTGTGTTGAAAGGAAGCCGCATATTAGGGAATTTATACGGAGAACCTCTGAAAATATACGAAGGGTCAGGTAGAGCCGAGCCCTGTCGCCGCTCTCTAGCCCCTTTCAGGTTATTTAACAAATATTTAACACACCGCCCCGGTCGGGCCATGCAACTTCCCTCTCTGTTCAACCATCTTTTGTATCCGCTTTGTTTCTTAAAGCAGTGTCCGTTTCTTAAGGCAAATTGGAGCAGTTCAAGTATTTTGAAAGGGTTAACCTATTTATTTAGAGATACTTATGTCTGATAAAACGCCTTTGATAAATTTAAAAAAACTATGAAAAACCTAAACCAAATTGTCTTATGAATCAGTTTCTATCACAACCTGGCAAGGCCGTGCACCAGGTGCTCCGTTATGGCTTGCTGCCCGCTCTATGGCTGACCTTTTCCACGGCATTTGCGCAACAGGCCACTATTGCAGGCAAAGTGCTCGAAGATGCGAACAAACCCATGGGCTATGCCAATGTGCTGCTGCTGCAGGCTGCTGATTCTGCCCTGGTAAAAGGCACGCTGACCGATGAGGCCGGCGCTTTTCAGTTTGAGGGAATCGCCATCGGCCGGTATAAGGTAGTCGCCAGCATGGTCGGTTTCGGTAAGTCAAAAGCTATGGAAGCGCATATAACCGCCCCGGATCAACGCCTTACGTTAGACGCCATTTTGATGAGCCAGGCCGCCACCGCACTGAAGGAAGTGGTGATCGAGGGGCAGAAGCCATTGATTGAGCAGCACCTCGACAAAACGGTGGTGAACGTGGAGAACAGTATTGTGTCGGCGGGCAGCACGGCATTGGAGGTGCTCGAAAAAGCGCCGGGCGTGGTGGTGGACCAGAACGACAACATCAGCATGCGCGGCCGCCAGGGCGTAATCGTGATGGTGGACGGCAAGCCGGTACCGATGTCGGGCTCCGAACTGGCGAACATGCTGCGCGGTATGGCGGCCAGCAGCGTCGAGAAGATCGAGCTGATCACGAACCCTTCGGCCAAATACGACGCGGCGGGCAACTCCGGGATTATTGACATCCGCCTGAAACGTGACAAGAGCCTGGGCACTAACGGGACTTTCTCTTCTTCCTTCGGGCAGGGACGCTACGCCAAGACCAACCAGGGTTTGCAGCTGAACCACCGGGCCAGGAAGTTCAACCTGTTTGGCAACTACAACTACGTGCTGCGCAAGGATTTTAACGAACTTGACATTTACCGGCGCTTCTTCGATGAGGCCGGGGCTTACACAGGGGCTTACGATCAGCAGAATGTTTTCAAAATGAATTTCAGCAACCATACTGTCCGGGTGGGCGCCGATTACCTACTTTCCCCTAAAACCACTGTGGGGGTGGTGGCCAACGGCTTTTTCATGGGGATTGACAGAACCTCCTACAACCGCTCAGCCGTGATCAATGCCAGCAATCAGCCCGAGTCCTCCTTCCTGACCAATGCGCTGGTAGCGCATGATCGCCGCAACCAGGGCATCAACTTCAACCTGAAACATACCATCGACAGTCTGGGCCGCGAGATCACAGCCGACCTGGACTACATCGCCTTCAAGAACGCTGATGAGCAGAACTTCACGACCAACTACTACAATCTGAGCAACGAGCCGCTGCGCAATCCCTACCTGCTCTATGGCTCGCTGGACGGAAACCTGACCATCAGATCGGCGAAAGTAGATTATCGGCAGCCGATGCCCACCATAGGCGGCAACCTGGAGGCCGGCCTGAAGAGCAGTCTGGTGAGTGCCGACAACAACCTGCAGTTCTACGACCGCAGCAATGGCGGTGATGTATTCGATACCGACAAGAGCAATCACTTCCTGTACGATGAGAACATCAACGCCGCCTATGTGAATGCCAACAAGAAATGGTCAAAGTTGAATGCACAGGTCGGCCTGCGTCTGGAGCATACGAATGCAAAAGGGGAGCAGCGGTCCGAGGTGCCCACTGATAAACCATTTGACCGGAACTATACCCAGCTGTTCCCGAGCGCGGCCATGAACTACAGCCTGAGCAAAAAGCATGACCTGGGGCTATCGGTGAGTCGCCGCATCAACCGACCGTCCTACAACCAGCTCAATCCGTTCAAAAACTTCCTGGACCCGAGCACCTACTCCGCCGGCAACCCCTACCTGAATCCTGAGCTGTCCTACTCCTTCGAACTGACCCATACCTTCGATCAGCGCTTTATCACCAAACTGAGCTACAGCTGTACCACCGACGTTATGGTGAATGTGCTTTCGCCTGCCCCGGAGGGAGATAAACTGGTGCGGCAGCGGTTTGAGAACCTGGCCACGCTCGATTATTTCGGATTGACGGCAACTGCCCCCTTTTCCATCGGCAACTGGTTCAATAGCGTGAACAATGCCACCTTCTACTACGGTTTGTACAGAGGAAACCTCGCCGACACAGATTTGCGCAACGGCGTACCCACCTTTAACCTGAACTCGAACAACACGGTAAAGCTGCCAAACAACTGGTCAGCCGAGTTGGCGGGGGTGTTCAGAAGCCAGGAGGTATACGGGTTCTTGGAAGTCGACCCGATCTGGTTTGTGTCGGCAGGGGTGCAGAAGCAGTTCTGGGATAAAAAAGCAAGTCTCAAGCTGCATGTGACCGATGCCTTCTACACCAACAAGGTGCGGGGCTATACCCACCTGGCCCGCTATGCCGAGAACTTCTACCAGCGCCGCGACACGCAGGTGGCCACCATCAGCTTCAACTATCGCTTCGGCAATGCGCAGTCAGCTCCTTCCCGCCGCCGCACCGGAGGGGCCGAAGAAGAGACCCGCAGGGCGGGCTAGGTATAGCCAGGCCTATTGCGCCAAAAAACTGTTATCTGTTAATTGTTAAACCGCCCGGATCTTGTCTGGGCGGTTTTTTTAGGGGTTCGTATACCTGATGTGTAAACCTGATACCGATGTCGCACACTGCCTGCTTCTACTTTCATGGGTCCCTCAACGATTTTCTCCGCCGCCCCAAGAGGGCTACCTGGTTCGCCTATACCTTTATAGGGCACCCGGCCGTGAAAGACGCAATTGAGGCGATCGGCATACCTCACCTGGAGGTAAGGGAAGTGCTAATCAATGACTTGCCTGTGCCGCTGACGCACCAGCTGCAACCCGAGGACAGGGTAGCGGTTTTTCCTTTTGATGGGAGGGAATCGGAGCTGCTGCAAGGTATAGCAGCCTTCAGGTTTGTGCTGGACGTGCACCTGGGCAAACTGGCTAAGTCGTTGCGCCTGCTGGGTTTCGATGCGGCATACGACAACGCCCTGACGGACAAGGCGATTGTTGCACAGGCACAGACGGAGCAGCGCATTGTCCTGACGCGGGATGTCAACCTGCTCAAGCACAAAGCTATACCTGTAGGCTACTGGCTGCGTTCCCAGCAGACCGAGGAGCAGTTGGCAGCAGTTATCAGGCGCTTCCGGCTTCTGGAGCATAGCAGGCCTTTCACCCGCTGTATGGTCTGCAACGGAAATATCAGTGAGGTCACTAAAGCAGCCGTGCTGGACCTGTTGCCACCCAAGACCAAGCGGTACTTTCAGGAGTTTTACCAATGCGAAAACTGCCGGCGAGTTTACTGGAAAGGCTCCCATTACGAGCGCATGCAGGAACTGGTCAGGCGGCTAGCGGCTGATCGGCATGCGTGATGGTTCACCTATACCTTATACCCGGTAGCAGATCGCGTTGATGTTCATGCCAGTCCCAACGGCGCTACCGAGGTCGCCAGCTAACAAGAATAATCCTTGATCACATTTCCCAGCTCCTCCAGGAATAAATGCATGTGATAACCGTCGGCCAAAGCGTGGTGGAGCCCAATACTCATGGGCAGGTATACCTTTTCATCACGCATTTCCAGCTTGCCATACCCGATCTTGGGCACGCCTGGGTCTTCCTGACCAATCGAGAAAGCGTGCTCCATCCCCTTGAAGGTGAACCAGGGCAGGGTGGTCATGTGCAACAGGTCTATACCCTGATGGCCGTTGAAAAGCTTCTTGCTCTTTTTCACCGAGGCGATAATCTCGGCACCTTCCTCACAGAAATCCTCCAGTTTTTCCTGGTAAGGAAAATGGGTAAAGGCGATCTGTTGGTTGTCTTTAAGGATGGTGGTAGACAAATCGAGTCCGCTGAACCGGACTACCTGGCCGTTTTCGATGCGCAGCAGCAGATTCTCTGAAGCACGTGCCGCCTGCGTGGTGGCGTGCATATAGGCCAGCGAAACCGAGAGGCCGTGCTGTTTGCAATAGCGGTAAAGCGGGGTAATCTCTACTTCGGTATGGACATTGAAAAAGGGCTGCGTGAAGGTGCTGAAAAAGCGAAAGGTCTCTTCACGTTCCCATCCATCTAGGGGTATAATTTGTTTGGTGTAGCGTGTTTGCATTAGATAGTAGTCTCTGCTCAGGCCGAAGCAGGCCAGGCAGCAGATCGGTTAAATGACTTGCAAAGATAAGGAAACAGATTATTTAAGTTGATGCCAGTGCAAAAGACAGTTAGTATATGCATTGTTATGAATATTCTATTATATTTATAGCACCATACATGTTACGATCTACTTTTGCCTATGAACGAACTTTTACAAGCCGCTTTTTCCGGTGTCAACCTCCTGCCTTCCGCATTGCTCGTCTTTGTGCTGCTGTACTGGCTGGCTGTGATTTTCGGTTTTCTGGACCTCGATTTCTTTGATGTGGAGGTGGAGCCGGAAGTGGATGCCGATGGCGTGTCTGCTGTTACGTGGCTCAATTCTGTACTGGCTTTCTTCAACCTGGGCAAGGTGCCGTTCATGGTGTTCCTGTCCTTTTTGGCGCTGCCTTTCTGGGCGATCTCCATTCTGGCTAACTACTATCTCAACAATGACTATGCGCTGTTGGGGCTGCTATACCTGGTGCCTTCCTTTATCGCAGCGCTGTTTGTCTCCAAAATTCTGACAACCCCGTTTGTCAAGCTTTTTGCCACGCTCGAGAAAGAGCATGAAACCGCCGCCTCCATCATCGGCCAGCTCTGCACGGTTATTTTGCCGGCCAACCCGACCGAACTGGGACAGGCGACCGTGAAGACCTCCGGGGCTCCGCTCTTGCTGAACGTGAAAACCACCGAAGGCGCTGCCGTGCAGAAAGGCGAAACCGCGCTGGTGCTCGAGTACAACGCTGAAAACAAATTTTACCTCATACAACCTTACCAAACCATTTAATTCGCATGCTAGAATCTTTATCTCTGTCTATCGTCGTTATACTGGCGGTAGTCGCTATTGGCTTTATTGCCATCGTTATCAAAATGTACCAGAAGGCCATCCAGGGCGAGGCCATGGTGCGTACCGGTCTGGGCGATACAAAAGTATCCTTCTCCGGTATTTTTGTGGTGCCAGTCATCCATAAACTGGAAGTGATGGACATCACCCTTAAAACGATCGTGATCTCCAGAACAGGCTCCGAGGGTTTGATCTGCAAGGACAACCTGCGTGCCGACATCAAGGTGAACTTCTTTTTGCGTGTGAACAAAACGCCGGAGGACGTGATACAGGTGGCGCAGTCCATCGGCTGTAAGCGTGCCTCTGATCACTCGGCGCTGGAAAGCCTGTTTGACGCCAAGTTCTCCGAAGCACTGAAAACCGTGGGTAAGCATTTCGACTTTGTGGACCTGTACCAGAGCCGCGACGATTTCAAGCGGCAGATCCTGCAGACAATCGGGACCGACCTGAACGGCTACGTGCTCGACGACTGCGCGATTGATTACCTGGAGCAAACGCCACTGACCCACCTGAACGAGAACAACATCCTCGATGCCGAGGGTATCAAGAAAATCATCGACCTGACGGCCAAGCAAAAAGTGCAGGCTAACCTGATTGAGCGGGAGAAGCAGAAAACGATCAAAAAGCAGGATGTGGAGGCACAGGAAACGATTCTGGAGCTTGAGAAACAGCTGGCTGAGAACGAAGAGAAGCAGAAGCGTGAGATTGCCAACATCAAATCGCGTGAGTTTGCCGAAATGGAGAAAGTGCGCCACGAGGAGCGCCTGAAAGCGGAGAAAGCCCGCATTGCCACGGACGAGGAAGTAAAGATCGCCGAGCAGAACAAAGACCGTCAGATATTGGTAGCCGAGCGCAGCAAGGAGCGTACCGATGCCATAGAAACAGAGCGTGTAGAGCAGGCCCGTTTGCTGGAGGCCAACGAGAAAGAACGTATCGTAGCACTGGCGCAGATCGAGAAAGAGAAAGCCATTGAAGAAGAGCGTAAGAACATACAGGGCATCATCCGCGAGCGTGTGACCGTGGAGAAAGCAGTGGTGGAAGAGGAAGAAAAGATCAAGGACACCAAGGCTTTTGCTGAGGCAGATCGTGTAAAACTGGTGGCCATCAAGAATGCTGAGAAAGAGGCGGAAGAGTCGCTGGTAAAAGAAATAAAAGGCGCAGAAGCAGCCCGTCAAGCAGCCGAGTTCAGAGCCAAGCAAATGCTGATCGATGCGGAGGCAGAGCAGGTGTCGTCGAACAACCGTGCACAGGCGATCAAGACCATGGCAGAAGCCGAAGCGGCACAAGCGGCAGCGATTGGTTTGTCAGAAGCACAGGTGATGGAGGCCAAAGCCCATGCCCGTCAGAAAGAAGGCGAAGCGGAGGCGCTGGTGATCAAAGCCAAGGCCAACGCACAGGCCGAAGCCGACGAGAAACTGGGTATGGTAACCGCCAAAGTGACGAAGGAGCAAGGTATAGCCGAGGCCACTGTGGTAGAAAACATGGCAACAGCCGAAGAGAAGCGCGGACTGGCAGAGGCCCGTGTGATCGGAGAGAAGTTCACCGTGGATGCCAAAGGTATAGAGGAGAAAGCCGATGCGATGCGCAAACTCGATGGCGTGGGCAAAGAGCACGAAGAATTCAAGCTGCGCCTGGAGAAAGACAAGGCCATCGAACTGGCTCAAATCAACATCCAGAAAGACATTGCCGCTTCACAGGCCGAGGTGATCTCCGAAGCCCTGAAGTCAGCGAAGATTGACATCGTGGGTGGCGAAACCATGTTCTTCGACCAGATCGTGGGCTCCATCACCAAAGGCAAGCAGGTAGACCGACTGGTAGGTAACAGCGAAGTGCTAAACACGGTGAAGGATACCTTCTTCCAGCCAAACGGCAACGGCCATGTGGACTTCCGCGAGAACCTGCAGCGTTTCATCAACCAGTTCGGCATGAACTCTGAAGACGTGCGCAACCTGAGTGTATCGGCCCTCTTGCTGAAAATGATGCAAAGCGCCGACGAAAGCACACTTGACACGCTGAAGCAGCTGACCTCGACGGCCACGGCCATGGGTATAGCGGACAAGCCGTATATTTCATTGAACTAACCTCACCCCAAACCCCTCTCCTAAAAACAGGAGAGGGGCTTTTTATACCTGTGGTGGTATCATATCAATGAAAGAAGTTTTACAGATAAATAAGAGACATCAGTTAAAGTCTATCTCCAACGGAGCATTAGTGATATTAGGCTATCCTGTAGGTCTTCTGTTACTTTGGTTAAAGGAATTAATTTGGTTTAAGGAGAGTAGTGTGCTTTTAGAGCTAAACTTTTACTTTCTCCTATTAGGAGTTTGCACTGTTTCCTTCCTACCAGCATTTTACTTACATATTGTTTATTATCTAACGAACAGATATACAGTTGTAGAAGTAGATAAGCAGCAGCAACTAATAACAATTACTGACAAAAAAGGAAAGCACGTTATACATGCCTCAGATATAAAACAAGTAGCAAGGGTGGTGCAGCGAGATTACCGACTTCCTGAGAAGCAGCAGAATTGGTTTCCAGTTCCATGGAGAAAATATGGATACCTGAAATTAGTCACCCATGACAATACCGTCTTCTTGCTAACATCCCTCATGCTTGACCCGATAAACCCGCTTATCAAGGAAACAGAGACCCAATACAAATTCCTGCCCGACATAGATGAAACTTTCGAAGAAGAGTTGACAAATGCAGAGATTGAAGACCAGCTACGGGTATTAGTAGAAAGCTTTAAGTTGAAATTTAAGGATCACACTGAACAAGAGCTTGTAGAGAAGATCTCAAAAAAGGGGTACAGGAAAGAAGCAGTAATAGCAGCTGAAGAGCTTTTGCATGAAAATATACTTAACAACAAGAAATAAGGTGCAATTAGGCGTGCTTTAGTTAAGCTATTAAAGAAGCCACTAGTACAAAGTAAGCCGTGAAAACACTTGGCTTTGAACAAAGCCAAAAACTTATCATCATTCAATTTTAATCCTCCAACCTAATGGAAGATACTAATACCACCGCTTCTTCAGCTGCCGAAAACGTGCAACTGGAAGGCGGTACCTATGAAATCTTACGGAACCGTCTACAGAAAAGCGGGGCCGAACTGCGTGCGCAACTGGAACAGCTGAATCAGGAGCGGAAGAGCGTGTTCGGGGCCATTGAGACGCAGCTGATTACGACCGAGCGCATTACCACCGAGAACAACTGCGTGCCCTGGGACATGGTGCCGGTGGGCTATACCTTGCTTTTTGGTTACAACGTATTCCTTGGCCTGAAGTCGGAGGTGGAGCTGTCGGATGTGTTTGGCGTCTATACCTACGAAGGGCACAGCTTCCACCAGCAGTCGCTCGATTTACTGCAGGACAAGACCTTTCAGGACGATTTTCAGAAGCTCTACAAGTACTACAAGAATACCCAGTTTGTTAAGTTCGCACACATCGGCAACTACCTGTACATGGTGTTTCGAGTGGGCAAGGGCCTCAACGATGTCAAGACTTTTAAGTGGTTGCTCAAAGGCGACACGATCACCTACATCGACAACCGCAGCGACCACGAGTATGTGTTCCCCAACCAGCACGATTTCAGCTGGAAACGCACCACCCGTGAGGCGCAGCGCAAAGGCAAGCACCCGCACGTGTCCATCGAAGACAAGGTGTTTGTGGAGACGGTAGGCGGCGACCTCACCATCAAGGTAGAGGACAACACCGATTCCGGCCGCGGCATTTATTCGGAAGAGGTCGAAGACAAGGACCAGACGCTCGACGACTCGGAGATCTACTACGCCATCCTCGGCAACATCATCATACTAAAAATCCGGCCATACCGCGAGAACAACTACCGCTACTTTGTCTACAATTCCAAGTTGCAGGAGGCCCGCCGCATCGATGCGCTGGAGCATAGCTGTGTACTGTTGCCGGACGGGCAGGGGATTATCTACGCCTATGGCTACTACCTGCAGACGGGCGAGTTCAAGCAATTCGACAACAACCTGCAGGATATGCTGTTTGAGAAGCGCATTGCTTCCCCGAACGGTGAGGATTTCTTGTATGTGTTTTACAACAAGGAGTCGGGCGTATACCTGCTGCTGTCCTATAACCTGATCACGCAGCAGATCGAAACGCCGATCGTGTGCCACGGTTATGCCATTTACGAGAATGGCGAGCTGTGCTATTTCCGGGCCGACGAGGAGGCGCAGAAACACCACGCCATCCAGATCTGGCAGACACCTTATATTGGGCCGAACTTTGTTATACCTGTTACGCAGGAGTCATACCTCTACAAGATCGGCAACAAGGATATTGTGCGGGCCATGGCCGAGAGCAACGAGGTACTGTCCCTCTTGCACAAGGACGATTCCTATGCCAACCTATACCTGGATCTGATCAAGAAGACCACGGATGTGCTGGATTCTTACCACTGGCTCAACCGTGCGGAGACGTATAACTTGGCTACCCCGATTTCGGCAATCCGGCAAACGGCCACGGCGGCGGTGGAGGAGTACGAAAAGGTGCTCAGCATCAAGAAAAACACGCAGGCACAGATCAGTCAGGTGCTGGGGCAGGCCGATGCGCTGATCCAGACGCTGAAGTTTAAGAAGGCCGAGAGCATTAACGACTATGTGAAATATCTGGCCGACCTGCGCGGTATACGCGGTGAGGTGATCTCACTGAAAGAGTTGCGCTACACCGACCTGCCAACCATTGAAAAATACGAGGCACAGCTGCATCAATTTGCGCAGGATACCGCCAACGGAGCGGTTGAATTCCTGTTGCAACCCCATGCGCTGGCACCTTACGAGCAAAAGGTAAAAGAGATCAACACAGCCATTGAAGGGATTGCGAAGGTGGTGGAGGCCGATGCGACTGACAAAGAGATTGCAGCTGTATCGGCAGAGCTGGAAATGCTGATCGATGTGGTGAGCAACCTCAAGATCGAAGACGCGACACAGACCACCCGCATCATCGACACCATCTCGGCCATTTACGCCACTTTCAACCAGACCAAAGCCACCCTGCGCCGCAAGCGCAAGGAGCTCCTGAGTCAGGAAGGCAAGGCCGAATTCAACTCGCAAATCAAGCTGATCAGTCAGAGCGTGGTCAACTACCTCGACGTGTCGGACTCGCCGCAGAAGTGCGAAGAGTATCTGGCTAAGTTGATGGTGCAGCTGGAAGAGCTCGAAGGCCGTTTTCCGGATTTCGACGAGTTCATGGAGCAACTCACCGTCAAACGGGAGGAGATTTACAGTGCCTTTGAATCAAAAAAAGTGCAGCTACAGGAGACGCAGAACAAGCGTGCCAACAGCCTGCAGCAAGCAGCAGACCGTATCCTGAAAGCGGTGCAGAACCGGGCCGGCAAACTGACTTCGGTGAACGAGATCAATGGCTACTTCGCCTCCGATCTGATGATCGAGAAGGTGCGGAGCACGGTAGAGGAGTTGCTCAGGATCGGTGATACCGTAAAAGCCGACACCATTCAGAGCCGCCTTAAAACGCTCAAGGAAGACGCTGTTCGTCAGCTGAAGGACAAGCAGGAGCTATTCGTGGAAGGCGCCAACATCCTGAAGTTTGGCAAGCACCAGTTCACCGTAAACACCCAACCCTTGGAGCTGAGCGTGGTGCACCGCGACAACGCCATGTACTACCACCTCACGGGTACCAACTTTTTCGAGAAGATCACCGATGAATCTTTTTTGAGTTTCCGTCCGGTGTGGGAGCAGACGCTGGTATCGGAAAACAATCAGGTATACCGCGCCGAGTACCTTGCCTTTAAAGTGCTGGAAGCAGCGCAGGAAACAGGTATAGCCGGTCAGCATGAGGAGAACAGTTTTCATCACCTGACTATTGACGAGCTCCACAAACTCACTGAAGCCGAACTGACGGACTACGTGAACAAGTTCATGGCCGTGCGCTTCAACGAGGGCTACATGAAAGGTGTGCACGACCACGACGCGGCCCTGATTTTAGGTGCGCTGATCCGCCTGATCAAAACCGCCGATTTGCTCCGCTATACCTCCATCGACAGAGCCTGTGCGCAGCTGTACTGGAAAGTATTTGTGCCGGAAGCCAAAAAGAAAATGCTCCATCACCAGCTCCAAGGTATAAGCGCCATCCTGCAGGTGTTCCCCGACACGCACGAGTTTGACGACGTGAAGGCCGATCTGCAGCAGGAGCTCTCTACCTTTCAGCAGGAGACCGGACTGTGCATAGCGGCCAATGCAAGCGAGGCAGGCGCATACCTGTTTTACGAACTCACCCGTGGCGACCACTTTGTGATCGACAGTCAGGCGGATGTGCTGTATGACGGTTTCAAGCATTTCCTGACGGAGCGCAAAGTGCTGGACCGATTTGAGGAATCCGTGAAGGCACTGCAGGAGAACGTGGCGCACCAGTTTGAATTGATCCAGCACTGGCTCAAGGCTTACATCGCACAGACGGGTCAGCACGACAAGACCGAGTTTGTAGCCGAAGTAGCTGTTTTGCTTTTGACCGACAGCTACAGTCCACTGCAAGTGGTGCATACCGTTTTGAAAGAGAATTTGCAAGGTATGCAGGGCGCACACCAGCAGGTACAGGGCCGGCAGTATCAGCTGAACTACCACCAGTTCCTGCACCGCCTCCGTAACTATACCTACAGCACTGCCACCGCTTTCACAGCTTTCACGGAGCTGAAGAAGGGCCTCACGCAGCAGGCCGAGCAGGCGCTGCGTCTGAACGAATTCAAGCCGCGGGTGCTCTCGTCGTTTGTGCGCAACAAGCTGATCGACCAGGTATACCTGCCGCTAATCGGCGCGAACCTTGCCAAGCAGATTGGTTCGGCAGGCGAGACCAAGCGCACCGACCTGATGGGTATGCTGCTCCTGCTCTCGCCTCCAGGCTATGGTAAGACCACTATTATGGAGTACATCGCCAACCGGCTGGGCATTATCTTTATGAAGATAAACGGTCCGGCCATTGGTCATCAGGTTACGGCGCTGGACCCGAAAGAGGCGCCCAATGCCGCTGCCCGCGAAGAGCTGGAGAAGCTGAACCTGTCTTTCGAGATGGGCGATAACGTGATGATTTACCTCGACGACATCCAGCACTGTAACCCGGAGTTTTTGCAGAAGTTCATCTCGCTTTGCGACGCCCAGCGCAAGATCGAAGGTGTGTACAAAGGCCGCAGCAAAACCTATGACTTCCGGGGCAAGAAGGTATGCGTGGTCATGGCCGGCAACCCTTATACCGAGACAGGGGAGAAGTTCCGCATACCTGACATGCTTGCCAACCGTGCCGACATCTACAACCTGGGTGATATAATCGGCGACACCGCAGACGTGTTCAAGCTGAGCTACATCGAAAACTCCCTCACGTCGAACACGGTGCTGGCGAAGCTGGCCGCGAAGAGTCAGAAGGACATCTATGCGCTGCTTCAACTGGCCGAAACCGGCGACAGCGAAGGACTGGAATTTGAAGGTAACCACTCGGCTGCCGAGCTCAACGAGTATGTGCTGGTGCTGAAAAAACTGCTCAGGATTCAGGACGTGATCCTGAAAGTGAACCTGGAGTACATCCGCTCGGCGGCGCAGGCAGACGAGTACCGCACCGAGCCGGCTTTCAAGCTGCAGGGCTCTTACCGCAACATGAACAAGTTGGCCGAAAAGGTTATGCCGATCATGAACGACCAGGAACTGCAGACGCTCATCTTGTCGCACTACGAAGCCGAGTCTCAAACGCTCACTTCCGGTGCCGAAGCCAACATGCTCAAATTCAAGCAACTGATCGGGATTATGACTGAGGCAGAGGCGCAACGCTGGGAGGACATCAAAGCGA
The DNA here is from genome assembly GCF_014773225.1 of Pontibacter aquaedesilientis. Lineage (GTDB taxonomy): Bacteria > Bacteroidota > Bacteroidia > Cytophagales > Hymenobacteraceae > Pontibacter > Pontibacter aquaedesilientis. Next base: position 208,563 of record NZ_JACXAJ010000001.1, read on the forward strand.
CCTTCGTGCGCAACAACAAGCTCAAAGGCTTTGGCGGCAACAACCAGGTCGGGCAGGTGCTTTCCGAAATGGAAAACATCTCCGGCGGACTGGCAGGTATAAAAGAGGTGTTGAGTCAGTTTAAATCGAACAGGTTGGAGGCAGCGGAGGGGCTGTAAAGGTATAGCTGAGAAATGCCCTCACTACGAACTGAGATAAATAAGCCCCGGCAGGTATAAACTGCTGGGGCTTATTTATTTACCCAGGTATAGCATTGGTGCCAAATATTTATAATCAATGTACAGGAATCTTTTTGGATGCCATCAGGTTGATTAATCCCTGGATAAGCCCGAACTTTGTGCCACTATGCCATTAGCCATCACCTCTTTAAATTCCGGCAGCAACGGAAACTGTTACTACATCGGCAACGGCCAGGAAGCCGTGCTGGTGGATGCAGGTATTTCGTGCCGGGAGACCGAGCGGCGCATGCAGCGGCTTGGACTGAGCATGCGGCAGGTGAAGGCCATTTTTGTGTCGCATGAGCATTCCGATCACATCAGAGGTATACCGGTGCTCGCCCGAAAGTACAAACTGCCGGTATACATCACGCCCGATACGCTATACCGTTCCCGGATGGACTTGAGTGGAATAGAAGTGCTTTCATTTACCGGATACGAGCCTGTAGCAGTCGGGGCACTGTCGGTGACGGCCTTCCCGAAATTTCATGACGCAGCGGATCCGCACAGTTTTGTGGTGGCAGGCAACGGTGTGAAGATCGGCGTTTTTACGGACATAGGAGCCCCTTGCGACCACCTGATCCGGCATTTCCAGCAGTGCCACGCCGCTTTTCTGGAAGCGAACTACGACGACGGTATGCTGGAACAGAGTTATTACCCCTACTACCTGAAGCGCCGCATCAGTGGCAACCACGGGCATTTATCTAATAAGCAGGCGCTGGAGCTGTTTGTGGCGCACAAACCGGCTTTTATGAGCCATGTGTTTCTGTCGCACCTCTCCAAAGACAACAACTGCCCGAAGCACGCAAAAAGCCTGTTCGATGTATGCGCTGATGGCACTGAGATCGTTGTAGCCTCTAGGTTTGCAGAAACAGCCGTGTACCATATCAGCAACCAAGGCGATATCTTCGGTCGCACCCTAACTGTAGAGGATATCACAACGGCAGGGGAGCAACTGTCATTGTTTTGAGCTTGTAGATGCCAGATATTAGATGCTAGATTTATAATCTCAAGAAGATTTGATAATAAGAAAGGGCCAGCTAGATAACAGCTGGCCCTTTCTTATTCTGATAATTCACTTAGGGTAATGCGCTTGTGCCCGATTCAGGTAATTTGTCGCCTGTCCCTGCAAACAGTTTTATTTCATATCTACTCCTAAACTCTTCAACTCTCAAACTCCCTAACTCCTAAACTCCCAAACTCCTATCAGTTTGCTTTCTTTAGGTACTTATACAACTCTGAATCGGTAGACAGGATAATGCTGGTTTTCTCATCGAAGGATTTGTCGAGGGTTTCCATGGAGCGCAGGAAGCTGTAAAGCTCGCGGGCCTGGGCGTTTCTGTTGTAGGCTGAAGCATAGATAGAAGTTGCCTGCGCGTCGGCCTTACCACGGATCATCTCTGACTCGCGGGTAGCTTCGGACTGGATCTTGGCCAGGTCGCGCTCCTTGTTACCTTGTATCTTGCGTGCCTCTCCCTGTCCTTCAGATCGGAACTGGTCCGCAATACGGTTTCGCTCGCTGATCATACGGTCGTATACCCGGTTGCGCACCTCATCCACGTAGTTCATGCGTCTAAAACGAAAATCCAGAATCTGAACACCAAGGTCGGCAGTGCGCTCGTTGGCGCGCTTCAGTACCAAGGCCTCTATCTTGTCGCGTCCCACGGTGATATCGTCCAGGTTGTCGAGGTCTTCCATCAAGGCGTCGGATACTTCAGGTTCGCGGTTGGTGGAGCGCACAATGTCCAGCAGGTCGTGGCTGGCAATGGCGTTACGTGTCTCGCCGTCCAGTATATCATCGAGGCGTGACTGGCCGGAGCGCTCGTCGCGCAGACGGATAAAGAACTGCAGCGGGTTGATGATCTGCCAGCGGGCGTAGGTGTCTACGAAGATAAACTTCTTGTCTTTGGTCGGAACCTGGTTGGAGTCGCCATCCCACTCCAGGTAGCGCTTGTCAAAAAACTGCACCTTTTGAATAATGGGTATTTTGAAGTGCAGACCCGGTTGTGTGCGAGGCTCCCCAACGGGCCTTCCGAACTGCGTCACGATGGCCTGTTGTGTTTCGTCGAGCACAAACATGCTGGTAAAGGCCAGCGTGAGCAGGAGAACAGCAACTATGAGCGAAAGTATGTTTCTGGTTTTCACGGGCTATTTCTTTTCAGTCTGGTTCAGGTTTAACAAAGGAAGGACGTTATTACCTTTTTCATCGACAATGATCTTACCGCCAATCTTGGGCAGAATACGTTCCATGGTCTCCAGGTAGAGACGCTTTTTGGTCACTTCCGGCGCCTTCACATATTCTTCGAACAGGGAATTAAAGCGGGCAGCCTCACCGGTGGCTACATTTACTCGGGTCAGGGCAAAAGCCTCGGCCAACTGAATGGTTTCGCTGGCCTCGCCACGGGCACGCGGAATAATGCGGTTATACTCGGACTCGGCCTGGTTGATGAGTGTTTCGCGCTCTTGCTGCGCCTGGTTCACAGCGTTGAAAGAAGGCTTAACTGTTTCCGGCGGATTCACATCCTGCAGCACAACCTGGTCGATGCGTATACCGTTTTCGTACTCGTCGCACATCCGTTGCAGGAGTACCTCCATGCTCGTTGCCACCTCCTGGCGACCCACTGTCAGCACTTCGTTCACGGTGCGGTCGCCTACGACTTTGCGCATGGCAGCCTCGGACATATCGCGCAGGGCCTTCTCAGCATCGCGTACCTTGAACAGGTAATTGTAAGAGTTAACAATTCGGTATTGCACCACCCACTCCACATTGGCCAGATTCAGGTCACCGGTCAGCATGAGCGACTCATCGTTGAAGTCCGCTTTAGAGTACTGCGTGCTTGTTCCTGCCTCTACCGTTCTGAAACCAAACTCCTGCTTCAGCTGTCGCTGCACCGGTATCTTTTTCATCTCTTCTATGCCAAAGGGAAGAATGAAATTCAGTCCGGGCTGTACGGTGCGGTCGTAGTGGCCCACATACATGACCACGCCTTCTTCTTCGGGGCCAACCGTCTTCACAGAGGTGAAAATGAGGATCAATAAAATCAAGCCGAGCAAGACCTTTCGGAAATGCTTGCTAAGCAGGAACATATAGTATTGTAACCGGTAGTTGGGTTCTGCCATGGGTGCGGGGCAAATGGTTTATAGCGTTAAGTTAATATAAAATTATTACAAGTTCTAATTTGCAATATCAGGTATAGACCAACAGGTTGGCCGACTGTAGAGCAGTATAGGTGACAGACTTTCGGTTGTATTTGGTTGATTTTCAGGTATAAATGAAATAACAAAACGGCTTTTTCTGTAGAAGTGCCGTAAAGGAGGTAAGCAGTGAAAAATCTCCATCATCTACTTCAACACCAAAAATCATTGGACCATGAGAAAGATACTAACGCTTCTATTCGCTTTGCTTGCCGGTTACGGTGCGCAGGCACAGGGTACTATACCTTCTTCGGAGGCTCAAATTAAATCTGCCGTGCTGGCTGCCCCAGCCGACAAGCGGGAGGGAGCCACCGTGCTCGGGTATAACCAGAAAGGGGAGTTCGTTACATTGCGCAAAGGTTCCAATGAGCTGATTTGCCTGGCAGACGATCCGAAGCAGAAAGGCTTCTCCGTTTCGTGCTACCACCGCGATCTGGAGCCGTTCATGGCCCGGGGCAGGGAGCTGCGAAAAGCCGGCAAAAGCAGCGAGGAGATTTTCGAGACGCGTGAAAAAGAAGCCAAGAGCGGTCAGCTGCGCATGCCCAAGCAACCCACTTCGCTCTTCGTGTACACCGCCTCCGAAGAAGATGCGGATATGAAAACGGGGGAGGTGAAAAATGGCTATTTGCGCTATGTGGTGTACATCCCTTGGGCCACAGCCGAAAGCACCGGCCTGCCGCTAAAGCCGGACGCAGGGGCTGATGCCATGCCCTGGATCATGTACCCCGGCACGCACGGAGCCCATATCATGATCAATCCGCCACGCAGCAAGACAGGCCAGTAGCCAAGACTAAAGCACTGATGTCTGCATGAACTGCTAACCTGTCGCTAGCGGTTCACCAACTTGTCTATGCTTTTCATCAACAAAAAAGCAACAACACCTCCAACACCGATGATCTTGATCACCCTTTCCGGGTCCGGAATGGACTTGAATTTCGTGTTGCCGTCTTTTATCTCGATGTAGCCAACCGGTTTGATGGCCACCCCGCCACCGCCTCCGGTGCCTTCTTCGCCTGCCTTGGAGCCTGCGCCACCGCCGAAGCCATACATGGCCTTGGCCGCAGGTATAACCGTAACGCCTTCCCGCTCCACCGGCTCGCCATAGATGGTGGCGGCGTTCGCTGATATGCCCAACCGCTGGGCCAGTTGCTCAATAACAGAAGCTTTGTTGTTATGCTGAGTATCCATTGTCGTCTGTTTTAGATGTCGGTTATCCTACCAATTAGCAATTGCCCATAAAATTCAGTCAAGGCCGGAGGCCGTTGCCGATCTTATGAAAATGCCTGAACTTAATGTACGGTTGGTCAAACGTGAGGGACACCGAATAGGAGGGAACGTACTGCCAATTTTCGTGAGCGCAAACGGGTAGCCGATTCTGGAGGGTTTAGGGATTAGTGAACCAGGTATAAAAGCCAAAGAGGCGCTGGGGTTGGTCCCGCGCCTCTTTGGCTTTTCGCTTTAGGTTGCTACTTCATCCGTAGCTTATCGAAGTCTGTCAGGCTATACTAGCGGTTTTTGCGCAGGTTTCAGCCAGTAGCTCATAGGAACGCAATCTGGCAGTCGTATCATAGATACCCGTCGAGACCATGATCTCATCCACTTGCGTCTCATCCAGAAAAGCCTGCAAATCCTCCTGTATGGTTTTCGGGCTGCCCACAAAGGTATAGCGGAGCATTTGCTTCACCGCGTATTCCTCCTGCAGACTCCAGTGGTTGCCCATGCTTTCCACGGGTGGCTGCATCGGGAGCGCTTTTCCCCTGATCACATTCAGGAAAGACTGGTAAAGGGAAGTGGCCAGATGGTTTGCCGCTTCATCCGTTTCCGCGGCGATCACGTTTACGCAGGCCATGGCATAGGGCTCCTTTAACTGGTTGGATGGCGTGAAATTGTCGCGGTATACCTTAAGGGCCACATGTAGGGCGGCCGGCGCAAAGTGACTCGCAAAGGCGTAAGGCAGGCCCAACATGCCCGCCAACTGTGCGCCAAACGTACTGGATCCCAACAGCCAGATCGGTATATCCTGTCCCTCTCCCGGTATAGCCCTTACTTTAGAGGAACGGTTGGAGGCACTAAGGTACTGCTGCAGCTCGGCCACGTTATTCGGGAAATCCTCCACATTGCCCTGCAGGTCGCGGCGCAGGGCATGGGCCGTAACCTGGTCGGTGCCGGGCGCACGGCCCAGCCCCAGGTCGATGCGGCCAGGGTACAGAGCCTCCAGCGTACCGAACTGCTCTGCCACAATCAGTGGGGCATGGTTGGGCAGCATGATGCCACCCGATCCTACCCGGATGGACGTGGTGCCGCCCGCTATGTGGCCGATCAGCACAGCTGTAGCCGAGCTGGCAATGCCGGGCATATTATGGTGCTCGGCCATCCAGTAGCGGGTGTAGCCCAATTGCTCCACGTGCCGGGCCAAGGCCAGACTGTGCTCAAATGAGTCGGCTATGGATTTGCCCGTCCGGATCGGAACCAGGTCCAGTACGGATAATTTGATATCGCTTAGCTTTTTGCTGTTACTTCCCATCTTGCTAGTTAAGTTTGAAATCAATGCATGCAGGTATAGCCTGAAACAAGCTTAGCAGATGCCGTCCACACCGCAGCTGTTTCCTTCTACGTCCAGTTTCTGAATAGAAGGGGCTACCTGCTGAAACACATTCAGAAAAGTCTCAGCCGGCTGCGCACCGCTCACCAAAAATTTGTCGTTGATCACGAAAGCCGGTACGCCTGTTATACCTGCAGACTGGGCGAAGGCTTCCATCTCGCGCACTTCCTGCTTCCCTTCTTCGCTTTCAAAAAATCCCTCCAGTCGCTCGGCCGGTATACCTTGCGCTATCCCTATTTCCTGGAGCACGGCAGTGTCGTTCATGTTGCGGCCTTCAGTGAAATAAGCTTTGAATAAGGCGTTGGCTACTGCATGCTGTACTTCATACTGCTCAGCCAGCCAGATCAGGCGGTGGCCGTTGAAGGTGTTGTTCACCGTCATCTCCTCCGAAAAATTGAACCTTATACCTTCTTCGGTTCCTGCTTCGGCCATACGCTGGTCCATGGCAGGTACCTGCGGCAAAATCTGTTCGCCGTAATTGCCCTTGAAATATTCGAGTCGGCCCATACCGTCCTGCGGGATGTTCGGGTTCAGCTCAAAGGCCTTAAAGTTAATCTCAGCATCGTACTGGTCCTGTACCTGCTGCAGGGCTTTGCCGAGACGGCGCTCGCCCACATAGCACCAGGGACAGTTGATGTCGGAGAAGATATCTATTTTGATTTTTTGCTTCGTCATGGTCATTTTGTTAAAAAAGCGTAAGCCGACAGCTGTCCGATGGGGCAGCTGTCGGCCATAGGCAATTGAAAAAACTTAGGCTTCGATGATGAACTTCTCTCGCTGTCTTCTCACTTTTGGCAAAGCAGCCAGCCAGTCGTTCTCAGCATCGCGGTAGCCAAGCGGCAACAAGGTTACGCTGCGCAATCCTTTCTCGTTAAGTTTGAGTAGCTTGTCGAGAGCGGCAGCGTCGAAACCTTCCATCGGAGTGGCGTCTACCTGCTCGGTGGCAGCAGCCACCAATCCCACGCCAAAGGCGATGTAAGCCTGTCGGGCAGCCCAGTTAAAGTTCTGTTCCTGTGTATTGCGTTCGGCTATACCTAGCAGGATGTTCTTAAAGTCCAGCAGCTGCTCAGCCGGCATGTTTCGTACCTCCGCCGCGTGTTGGATGTACTCCTCAATCTGATCCGGGGTGATATCGTCCCAGGCGGCAAACACCAGCAGGTGAGAGCTTTCCTCGATCTGGGGTTGGTCCATGGCGATCGGCCTGATCTGCTTTTTCAGCTCCTCGTCCTCAATCACCAGCACGGTGTAGGGCTGCAGGCCCATGGAGGAAGGAGCCAGCCGGATCGCCTCTAAGATTCGTTCTACTTTATCAGATGGCACACGCTGGCCATTCATTCGCTTCGACGCATAGCGCCATTCTAAAGATTCCAGGATATTCATGTCTATACAACCATTAAAGTTTCAGTAACGTTTCATAACTAGGTTACTTTTGGTAACTCAAAATTATGCGGTATATTTGAGACAGACAAGAAGGCACCTGCACAGTACTAAGTATCATGGCAGTAACTATTGTTGAAAATCAGCAACTTATGATAAAGGAAAAGATCGATAAAGTTTTGTGTACACAAACAGAACCCGAGCCATGCTGCCCGATCAAAGATATAATGGCCCGCTTTGGCGATAAATGGTCCATTTATACCATTCTGATGTTGGGGAAGCAGGAAAAACTCCGGTTTAACGAGTTGAAAGGCTTGATCGCAGGCGTTTCGCAGCGCATGCTTACCGTTACACTGCGATCTCTGGAAGAAGACGGGCTGGTGAGCAGAACCGTGTACCCTGAAATTCCGCCCCGGGTAGAGTACAGCCTGACTCCGCTGGGCCAGAGCCTGCTGCTGCAGTTGCTGCATCTGGCTGATTGGGCCAAACTAAACGTCGACCAGATACTGGAGGCAAGGGCCAGGTATAGCAGGAAAAGCGTCTAAGCGTTATAGTTCATCAATCAAGATTGAGCTTGCCGCATCTTAGTCATTATCTGCGATCCGAGCCATAGTCTCTTTTACTCTAATCCCGGTTACTTCAAAAGCAACCGGGATTTTTAATGTAGGGAGTGGGGCAAGGCTTAAACCTCCTGGTTTTGCAGGGCATGAAGGTATAGCGTGGCGCAGGCCAGAGCATCCGAGAGGGCATCGTGGTGGTTGAGTTGTATCCGGTGCTCCCGGCAGAGCGTGGCCAGGTCTTTTTTGTAGATTTTGAGGGTACATTGAGGCAGGTAGGAGGGTTGTTCCACGCCGTAGTAATCCAGGGTATGGCGGAGGCAGCTGAAGTCGAACGCACCGTTGTGCGCCACTACGGTCTGGTGCTCAATGTAAGGTTTTATTTCGCGCCAAACTGCCTCGAAGGAAGGGGAGTGGCAGGTGTCCTGTGGTCTGATGCCGTGTATGGCTGTGTTGCGGTAAAAATAGGCGTTCTCGGGGGGGGCAAACCAGCTTGCTGATCTGCTCCGTGATCTGCCCGTTTTCGATGCGGACCAATCCGACCTGGCAGATGCTGCATCGTTTTCCCTGGGCTGTCTCAAAATCGATGGCGGTAAAGGTGTGGGGCATAAAGGGAGAATATGTGTTGCTCCCGGCAAAGGTAAGGTTTTTTGAGACCTGTTACAGCAGCAGGGTATCAATGCGGTGCGCCAGCACCATTTGTTCGCAGGCCGACCAGCTGAAAATGGTGAACCGCCCGTCCTGAGAGGCCACCAAAGCCAGGGCATCCTGCTGATCGTGCACGAACTGGGCGGCAGACAAGTGCCGTGTTCCCCCGCTCTGAGCCGGATGGTCGACCATCGCCTCGCCGCCCACAACCGGCTCTGTTACGATGATCTTTTCCACCAAGGGGCAGCCTTCCCGGCGTTTTATTTTCGCTCCAAAACCAAAAAGCTCATACCTGTCGCTGATGATGGTGGCGCCATCCACTGCCGTCAGGCCGGCCAGGGCGTCCACCGCCCGGTTCACATCATCCTGCCAGCTATACTCGTGCTCATCTTCATTTTTGAGCATGAGCTCTGCAAGACCGGAGAAAGCAGGGCCGACCGAATACTTCATGGGGTGGCGTATAGATTGCCGCCATTCCTCCGTGCCGGCAGGCACTACCAGCAGTATACCGCCTCTTTTGTGCGCCCGCATCGACACGGCCAGCTGCACCAATACGTTGAGTGACTGATTCCAGGCGCTCAGTGTGCTGAATCCGAGCAGGGAGTTAAGCAGATCGGGGCACTCGGGCACCTGTGCGTTTTGCTCTTTCACAATCTTGACCTGATCGCCGAGCAGCACGGCTACGTTCACGAATTTGCCGAAGCCGTCCTGGCGGCGGTGTTTAACGACGAGCAGGCCCGGCTCGGGCACATCCAGCACAAAGCAGAAATTAGGTATAATGCGCGTCGTACCCCATATGTAGAGGTAGTCCTTTTCATACCATACCCCCAGGTGAATGCCCGGACGCTCCACCCCAGGCCCGATTTTAGTCAGCACGGATGGCGACAGGGTGAGGTGATGCTCAAAAAGCAGGGGCTGCACCGCCTGATCAGGGGGCAGAAAAGCCAAAGATATTTTCGGGGAGTGCCCTTCCTCACGCCGCAGGCTCGCCCAAAAGGCAGCATCTATCATCGCTTCTATTATCTCCGCCCTGGGCGCAGTGGCCACATGGTCGTCCCCCCGCAGTCGCGCCTCGGCAATCTGACCGGCGAAATGCTGTTCCATGGTTTTGGAGACCTTGCGGGCTGCCTGGTAAGTCGATTTTCCAATCATAATTTGCTGGCCTATGTGTTCTGAACCTGATTAACCTGAGTTTGTCCGGCCCGTATGTAAGTTCCCAAACACCTGTACTGTATTTTGAGGAGTAGTGTTGAGGCAAAGCATTTGGTTAAAAGCAAGACAGCCGCTGCAGGAGTACCCACAGCGGCTGTTTGAAGTTATGTCCTAAGACCAGGTATAGGTTTGCTTAGTCAAGGCCACCTTTACGCGTCGCAGGTCTGGCTTCCGGCCAGCTTGCCCTTTCGCCGGTGCGTGGGTTGACAGGCAGCACACTGCGCTCTCGCGATACCATTTCCGGCTCTTCGCTGGCCATGTAAGCCAAAATGGCGGTCAGGATGACGTTACTGCGCACGTCGTCAAACACGATCTTGTCGTAAGTGTCGCGGTTGGTGTGCCAGGTATAGTTGCCGTAAGACCAGCTCAGGGAGCTCAGCATAAAGGCCGGCACATCATGCGGAATAAACGAGGCGTGGTCTGACCCGCCGCCGCCCGGGAAGCCAGGGTAGGAGGTCTGGATATCCTTGGTGATTTCGCGTGGCACGGCGCTCAGCCAACGGCCCATGTAGTCATAGGCGTGCAGGAAACCCTGACCCGAGATATTCGCCACACGGCCCGTGCCGTTGTCCTGGTTGAAAACGGCCTGTGTTTTCTTCACGATCTCCGGGTGGTCAGCCACAAAAGCGCGGGAACCGTTCAGGCCCTGCTCTTCGCTGCCCCAATGGCCTACCAGAATGGTACGCTTCGGGTTCGGGTATACCTGCTTGAGGATGCGCATTACCTCCATCATCAGGATCGTGCCGGTGCCGTTGTCCGTAGCACCTGTGCCGCCGTCCCAGGAATCGAAGTGAGCCGACAGGATCACGTACTCGTCCGGCTTCTCAGAGCCTTTGATCTCGGCGATCGTGTTGAAAGTCGGCACTGGCTTCTTGGCATGCTTGGACTCTGCCACCACTTTGATCTTTGGCTTGCTGCCGTTCTCGGCCAGGCGGTAGAGCATGCCGTAGTCCTCCAGCGCGATGTCTACCGTTGGGATATTTTTGGTGTAGGCACTGAAGATCTTGTTCACGCCGAAACCGCTTGACCAGTTCGACATCACAACACCGGCTGCACCGGCTTTCTCCAGGGCAACCGGCAGGGTGCGGGCGTTTTTGCCAGTCGCGCTGATGCGCTTGCGGTATGCCTCGTTCTGCGCATCACGCTCTTTCTTCATTTTCTCGAATGACTCCTCGGTCGCAAACTCTTTCCAGTTGTACTCCGGACGGCCGCTCGGCTGGTTCATCGATACCATTACAAACTTGCCTTTCACGCTTGGCAACCAGCGCTGGAACGCGAGGGAGTCGGTAAACTCAGGCATGGTGATGACCTCAGCCGTTACGCCTTTGGAGGAGGTAGAAGGGCTCCAGGCCAGCTGCATACCTTCCAGCGACTTCACGCGTGGGTGCACCATGTCGATGTGGGTAATGCCACGTTCCCAACCACGCCATTCGCCATAGTTCTCTATGCGGGCATCAATGCCCCAGTCTTTGTATTTGTTTACGGCCCAGTCAGCGGCCTCCTTCATTTGTGGCGTGCCCACCAAGCGCGGACCGACACCGTCCATCAGTTCGTGGCCCAGCTTCTCCAGCTGTGAGTTTTCGGTGGCCATCTTGATGATCTTCTCGATAACAGGATCTTGCGATTTCTGGGCTTGGTGCTGCTGCGGTCGCTGCGCAAAGGTTACGCTGCTCACGCCGCCTGAAAGCATCAAGGCCAGCGCCAGAATGCGGAAAGGGTGTTTCTTCATGGTTGGTTTAAGGTATAGGTTATGTAAGGGATAGACTATTCAAAATCTAATGTTCAGACTGACTTCAGGTGCTTTGGTTTAACTTTCGCCATAATTTTCCCGGGCGGCAGGTATAGCCTCACCCCAAATCAAACTGCTCCACTTCAGCCACAGTACCCGGCACAAACTCCTGCAGGTGCATATTCCCAATCCGAACCCGCACCAACCGTAGCGTCGGGAAGCCCACGGCGGCGGTCATTTTGCGTACCTGCCGGTTTTTGCCTTCCGAAATCGTGATGGCCACCCAACTGGTGGGGCCGTGGCGGTCGTCGCGGATGCGGCGGCTGCGCTCCGGAAAATCGGGTGCGGTCTCCAGCCGAAAGGCAGTGCAGGGGCGGGTGCCGTACTGTTCGCCGTAAATCCCGATGGCCACGCCTTCCTGCATTTGTGCGATAGCTTCGTCCGTGATCAGGCCGTCCACCTGCGCATAGTATTCCTTCTCGACCTGCTTGCTGCGTACCTGTTCGCTCGTTTTGCCGTCGGTGGTGAGCAGGAGCAGGCCCTCGCTGGCCTCGTCCAGTCTGCCGATGGCCATGGTGCCGGCCGGAAAATCGTGCAGGTCGCCGAGCAGTTTCTTCTTTTTCTTGTCGGTCACGAACTGGCTGATGTAACCGTAGGGTTTATGCAAAATAAAATGCCGGTGCTGCATGTAAGCGAAGGTATAAAATGAGGGGTAGATAAAGCTGCAAATTAGACAAAACCCCCGAATTTATCGGCAAGCACCGTAAAGGCAGCAGCTCGTTTTGCGTAATAGGACAAACATAAGATGAGGCCGGGCCGGGAAGTGGCCTGCGCTATACCTTGCCCATCGCGACCCGGCACAGGCGGCAGCCCCCGCAACCGCTTCCGCGTATAGAATAAAAGAAACGGCCGGTCAGGTATAGACGAAACAGGAGGGGAAAGGAATCATTCCGGCTACAATAAGCCTATCCAGGACACATCTGCCTCGCCGGCGCTTGATTACATCAATTTATTTTGCTTCATTACATAGGTAACGGAGCGTTAAACTTTATAAACCCAATGGCTATTTTTTGGACATTCTTAATAGCGGCTATACTTGGCTATATCGTAGGGCACTACATCGTGCCAAATCGGCAACTGCGCCAGGCCCTGCAGGACGTGCGCAAGCAGTGCGCTACAGCACTCGAGGAAGGCAACAAAGGCGTGTATAAAACCATCGTTTCCGACAACGGGAAATCCTCGGAGCTGGTGGTGGAAGTGCGCGAACTGGCCGTGACCAAAACCGGTCAGGTGAAGGTGGAGTATCTGAGTGCCCAGTACCGCAACCCCGACTTCAGAACAAAAAAGGGCGAGGCACTGCTTCTGGAAGTGCGCGACCTGCTTGGCGAGTACCTGCCGCTCAACGACATTGAGTGGTACGAAACCACCGACCGGCACGAGAACATCAAAAAATACTTAAACTCATTGGACCTAATCAACCACAACCTTTTCAGGTAATAGAACAAGATGGAAAAAACAGAGAAAACAGAGATTACAATTGCTGAGAACCAGGAGAAGATAAAAGAGAAGGCACTGGCTATCTCCAAGTCCATAGACCCGGCAAACCCGGAAAGCCTGAGCAATTTTGGCGTGGAGACGCAGCGTAAGCTAGGTCACTACTCCAACGAATTGCTTACCAAAGTGAAAGCCAAAGACTCCGGTGAGGCCGGCGACGCCATCAACGAACTGCTCAACCAGATCAACATGATCAAGATCGATGAGCAGGAGAAGGGGGGCTTCTTTTCACGGCTGCCGTTCGTAAGAAAGTTTTCGGACAAGTCGAAGCAGATCGCCTCGCAGTACAACTCCGTTTCGGCCAATGTGGACGACGTGGTGGTGAAGCTGGAGCGCACCCGCCAGAGCATCATGAAAGACTCGACTTCGCTGGAAGTGATGTTTAACCAGGCGGTGGAGTACATCCACGAGATCCGCTCCGTAATTGCAGCGGGCAAGATGAAGATTGAGGAGATCGAAAGCGACATCATCCCGAAAATGCAGGAGGAAGTGGAGAACAGCGGACAGGACGAACTGGCTGTGCAACGCCTCAGCGACATGATCGCCTTTAAGGAGCGATTGGAGAAAAAGGTGCATGACTTCACGCTGTCGCATACCATTGCCACGCAGTCGATGCCGCAGATCCGCATGATCCAGACCACCAACGATGTGCTGGCCCAGAAAATCCAGAACTCCATCGTCACGGTTATACCGGTTTGGCGGCAGCAGGTGGCCATTGCATTGGGTTTGGAGAAACAGCGCAAGGCACTCGAGATCCAGAAAAAAGTGACCGATACGACCAACGAGATGCTCCGCAAAAACTCTGAGCTGCTGAAGAAAAACGTGGTGATCGCGGCGCAGGAAAACGAACGCGGCATTGTGGATGTGGAGACACTCAAAAAAGTGAACAAGGATATGGTGGAAACGCTCGACCAGGTGATCAAAATATCGGAGGAGGGAAGCAAGAAGCGGGCGGAAGCCGTAAAAGAACTGGCACAGGTGCAGGAAGAGCTCAACAGCAAAATCATCGGCACTTTCGGCAAGTCCAAAAAGATTGAAATCGAATAATGCTATTCAAAGACAAGAAAGACGAAGTACCCCACCAGCACCGCATCCTGAGCAGTGAGCAGGAGGCTGTGCTGGATCTTTATATACAGCACATCGACCATATCTTTGAGGAGATGAAACTATCGGAGAAACTGCAGGTCGAGATCGAAACCCAGCACCTGAAACGAATCCTGTCCCGATGATCCGAATATTCCGTTCATTTTTCGGGCTGGAACAGGAGTCTACCCGCACGGTAATGGCGCACCCCAACGCAGCCGACGCCAGCGCAGTGCAATACATCCGGGCCTCCAACGCTCGCCTCAATGCCCTGCACCAGCTCTACGATAGGTATAAGGGCACCGTGCATGCCGACAAGATCCTGGCGGTTTTCGAAAAGACCAAACTCATCCATAACTACCTGGTCACCCGCAAGCGGGTGCACGAACTGGAGATGTTTCATGTGCAGAACACGGAGCATTTCATCAGCACCTTCACCACGGTCATCAACGTGCACGAGCGGCACATCAAAGACAGTTACGTGCCGGACCGGGAAAGAGGCAGGGCACAGCCGCTTCCGCATCCGCCTACCTCGCAACCCAAGCCGACCGTGAGCCCCCAGCGCCAGGCTGCGCCGCAACCCCAGCGAAATCCGCCCCAGCCTTTCGAGACAAAAGTGGAGCAGGTGCTCAAGCGCATCGAGTCTGAAACGATCAAGGGCATCTATACCGCCCAGAAGGTAACGGAGATGGTCAAACGGGTTGCCAACCAAGCCCCCATGGGCCAGTCGGACACGATGCAGGCCAGCATACCTGCTTTGGCTGCCCCGGTTGTCGCCATCGATACCTATTCCCGCGTGTTTTATGCCACAGAACTGGAAGGCGGCAGCACGATGTCCCGCGAGATTTCCTTTACAGCCTCCGATACAGATAAGGACGTGTTTCTGCAGCATGTGGCCAGAAAACTGGGAGTTGATAAATCGGAAATGAACTATGTGGGCAACGCTATGCTGGCTATACCTGACACCAAGGGGCCCAGTCCAGCCCGGCATGTGCCGATCGTGCATTGGCGTGGATTCCCCTATGCGGTGAGCTTAATGGACTATCGTTTGTTTCCGGTGAGAATGCATCGGAAGAGCTTGTAAAGAGTCCTGAGTGCTGAGTCTCGAGTTCTGAGTTGAACAGTAAGTACCAAATTAACAGCGCCTCTGCTTTGGCAGAGGCGCTGTTGTCTAATGAGTCATAGCGTCTGAACATGCCGCTCCTATTGTCTCGCAGTCTTTTGGGCAGGAAATCTCACAGGCCAAAGCAGTAAGCAGTAGAAGCGAATGAGTTGCAGGGCTTTTCAGGTAGCCGGGTTCTAGGGAGCGCTACACCTGTTCTCAATTTTGGTAAATACTACTGGATAGGCCTGGCTAACCTTCGTTCTATACTTTAAACACAAAGCTGAACCTTGTCCCTTTACCCAACTCCGAGCTTACATCGAGCTTCACCTTATGAAACTTGGCGATTGTCTGTACAATAGCCAACCCTAAGCCATGGCTTTCGCCGTCGGGGGCGTGTGTGCGTTTAAAGCGTGTGAAGATTTTGGGGAGTTGGTCCTTCGCTATTCCTGTGCCGGTATCGCTTACGGTGAGTGCTAGCTTTTTACCCTGTTTCGCGGCGCTAATGGTTATGCTGCCGCCTTCCTTGTTGTACTTGATCGCATTGTTCACCACGTTAAAGATCATGGTAAAAAGCAGCGAGTAATTGGCATAGGGCACCATAAAATGGTCAGGCACAGAGGTGCTGATTTTCACTTCCCTCAGTTCTGCTCTGTCCTGTATTTCATCTACCACCTCCTGCACCAAATCCCTCAGGTTTACCCGCTCGTTTTTCAAATACTGTTCGTTCTCGATGCGGGAGATAAGGAGAAGCGCCTGTATGATGTTTTTGAGGCGATGCAGGGTTTTCTGGCTTTCCACCAGTTTTAACAACACAGAGTCAGGTACCTCGGGGTCGGTCATCATATTCTCCAGCCTGTTCTGCAATATCGAGACAGGGGTTAACAACTCGTGCGACACATTGCCGATAAACTCCTTCTCCTTGCGGAAAGCTTCCTGCACCTGCCCCATCATGGCGTTTATGGTGTCGTTGAGGTATACAAAATCGCTGGTGTTGGAAGGAATCGGGCCGGGTTTGAATGCGTCGGGATGCGCGATCTTCTGCAACTTTCGCAGGATGAGGGAAAGCGGGCGCAGCAGCACTTTCACAAAGGCCAGGTCAAGAAAGAGCGTGAGGATGACCACACCGAAAAGGAAATACAGCGCATAGCGTTGCAGTGTGTTGCTGGTCTCGCGGATCGTATCCAAGCTACGGCCAATCTCCAGGAGGTACGTTTCGCCGTGCAGCTCAAAGGCGAGGCTGAGCACACGGTATTCCACTATCTCGCCCTCCACTTTGCGCAAGGTGTTTTCGATCCGGTTATTGATCTGGATGGGGTCGATCGGCTCCATCGAAATGAACTCTTCCTTGAGCAGGTTATAACTGCCATAGGCCTTGTCCGTCTTATCCGGCAAAAAGGAATCTATGCCGCGTTGCTCCACAATATCAAACACCTCTTCTTTTTTCTGAAGCAGGCGCTGGTCGGTACTGTGCAAGGCGATGCGATTGATCAAAAGCGGCAACACCATCACTAAAACCAGCAAAATAATTACCTTGGTGGCCGCACTGAAGAGGATGAGCTTGGACTGCAGTCTCATGTTATACCGTTAGCCTGTACCCAACGCCCCGTACTGTCTCCAGCCAATCGTTTGGTATGTACTCCGAGAGCTTCTTGCGCAGGTTTTTAATGTGCACATCAATGTAGTTGGAGTCGTAGTTATCCTCCACGATGTTGCCCCAGATATGCTCGGTGAGTTGCAGCCTGGTCAGTATGCGCTTGCGGTGCAGCAACATGTAATGCAGCAGGTCGAATTCCTTTTTGGTGAGCGAAATGTCATGGCCCTGGTAGGTTACCGTGCGGGCCAGGCTGTCGAGGTGTATACCCCGAAACTCCAGCACATTGGATTTGAGCATAAACTTACGGCGCATAATGGCCTGCATGCGGGCCTGCAGTTCCAGCAGGGAGAATGGCTTGGGCAGGTAATCGTCAGCGCCCAGGCCCAGCCCTTCGATGCGGTCTTCGAGGGCACCCCGGGCGGTGAGCACAATAATGGCAGGCTGGTGCTCCAGCTCCCTTGTTTCGCGCAACAGGTCCAGCCCCTCGTAATCGGGGAGACCCAGGTCCAGCAGTATGAAATCGTAACGGTTGACGGCAATTTTCTCAGAGGCCTCACGTCCTGTAAAGGCCCAGTCGCAGAGGTAATGTTCCTGGGTCAGAAAATGCTTCAGTTCATTTGCCAGGCTAACCTCATCTTCCACTATGAGTACGTGCATGTTTCGGTAGGATGTTGGTAGAGTGCTAAAACGTGTACTTCACGCTTAAGGTATAGAAAGACTGCGCCCTTGATTCATCGCCTTCCAGTTTGTTCACCGGGATGGCATAGCGCCAGGAAGGCTCAAACTCAAAATTGCCATAGTAAACCACCACAGGCACTTTCAGCTCATAGTTCAACACCCTGAACCGGCTTACATTTGTGGTGGTAGTTGTTGTAACCTCCTCGTCCGGGCCTTGGCTCGGGTTATTAGAGCCACCGCCGGGCTTCAACGGGTCCAATATGCCGCCAACCGGTCCGCTGCCTGAGGAGCCGTTGCCTGTTGCCGCTTTCTTTCGGGTTGTAGTGGTGTGCGTTTCTGAAAAACGCTGGGTACCCGCTGTTATACTTACCTTCGGATCGAGCCCGACAGGCAGGAGCCCCTGCCACAGGGGGTTAAGCGGGATGTAGCGCGAATTCTCCAGCACCGTGAACACATCGTTGCCGCTGCCCAGGATGTAGCTGCCCGTGAACGCCGTGTAGACATATTTCCAGTCGTAGGCGGCTTTGGCCAGCAGGGCATCCGTCGTGCTGGCATTCACCAGGGGCGTGTTTTCCCCGAACGAGAAGTGGGAGTAAGCCAGATCGACCTCAAGCCGCTTTCGAATCTTAAAGCTATACCCTAAGGTCATATCTAGCTGGTCGATATAGTCCTCTGTGTTGAACAGCTGATGAACTGAAACCGAAGCCCATATACCTGTGCGGTGAATATAGCTCACAGATGGGGCGATGTAAGGGTAGCGGTTGGCAGTATTGCGGCCATAGAAAGATGAGTTGTTAGAAGCCTCCATCCCAACGACCCACCATCCGGTTTTGGTGGAGTCTGCCGCTTCGTCCATGCCTGCCCGTGCCGAGAAGGCGACGAGTAGCAAAGGAAGCACAGATAACCCAATGCGTGTCCAAATTGTCTTCATTCGATTCAGCTTTTAATAGCCAATGGCAGTCCGTGAGTTAGCACGGACTGCCAGGCAATACTTATTCAGGTATAGATTAGTTTCCTACTTTTATCTTGCTGCCCACCCCTACATTGATGGCACCGCCTACCTGCACCGGACGGTTAGATTGGCTAGGCACTGCCACTTTTGTGGCAGAGTTTACCGCTCCACCTACTTTTGTCTTGGCAGACTCTGCACTTGTATTAGTTCTGGCAGCGCCGCTGGCTCTCGTAACGCCGGCCGCACGGCTGGCACCGCCTTTTACACTGGTTTTGCTGGACGCTTCACCCTTCGCATTTACCGTAGCAGGCTTTTCCTTTGCTTTGGCAGTGGCTACTTCTTTCACCTCCTGGCCTTTTGCCTGGCCAGACGTCTGGGTGCCTTGTGCTGCCTCTGCAACTGCCTGACCGTGTGTCTGTGCATTCTCAGCCTGCAAGGCAACCTGAGCTTTGCTTTTCTGTGAAGCTGCAGCAGCTACCTGAAGACCCTTGTCCGAATGTTCAGCTGCGTCGGCCTGTACCGAAGCCTGGGTTTTTTGGGTGGCTTCCACGTTTGCTCTTCCGGTATTTTCAGCTCTTTTTCCTTCGGCTTTTACTTTATTCTCAGACTTCTGGCCTACTTCAACAGCGGTTTCGGCACCCTCCTGGGCTGTTTTACGACTTTTTGCTTCGGCAGCTGTTGCATTGCTCTGCGCTACCTCGGCCACGGCCTGACCGCGCTGTTGCGACTGCTCACCCTCTGTAGTGGCTGTTGCCTTCAGGCTATGTGCCGTTTCAGAGACTACCTTGCCATGGTTTTCTTGTGGCGCCTTTTCATTGTCCTGCGCAGGCGATTCCGGAGCCGGCGTTGTTTCGGCTGGTTTCTTCTTGTCTTTCTTCGTCTTCACTTTGGCAGATCCGTCCAGGGCAGCTTTGCCATTGGCTTTGCTTTTGGCAGGACTGGCTTCTGTCTCGGAGGTAGCGGAGGTGGCGTTATTTACTGCGATCTGTTGTCCTTTATCATTTGCAGCCACTTGTGCTGATGTGTTAGAGGACGCTTTTGTAGATGCATTGTTTGATTGGGCGAACGCTGTAGCTGTGCTTAGCAGAGCTGCAACAAGGATAGTTATTTTCTTCATGTCTTTAAATGGTTTTAATCAGATTATGCTCCAAAACTATATTGTCAAGATGAAGACAACATGAAGAACAGTTTTTTTTCAGTTTTTTTTAATTTTTTTTTCAAGTGCTTGTTCAAATGTTAATTACAAAGGTAATCCGATAGGTTTATACCTGTCATTATCCAAACGGTAAAACAGGTATAAACCCATCGGAATCAGGGTTATTGGCTAAGGAAAGGCTATGGATCAGGAGCTGCAGGAGAGCATGGAACATCCGGCTTTGGCACTGGCCCAGTCAGGACGGGTCTGGAAAAACTCGTCGAACTTGGTGGTGTAGGGCTCCTTCATCGCTGCCTGCAACTTCACAAAAAGTGTATCATCGCCTTTCTCCAGTCCCTCAATGGCCTGGTGCAGCAGGTAGTTGCGCAGCACGAACCGCGGATTGGCTTTGCGCATCATATCCTGCGAGTCAGAACGTTTGATCGTGTTTGTGTTCAACCGATCCAGGTAATGGCTGATCAAGGTATAGAGTATTGTTTTTTGCTCGGCCGTCAAGTCATTGTACAACGCCTGTTTGAAATAGGCCGCTACCTCTTCTTCGCTGTCAACAGCCAGGGGCAGGTCGATGAGCAATTGGTAGAAAATGGTCATATCCGGTTTGATCTCGGCCAGCACCTTTTCAAACTGGCTGATCAGGTCGCGATCTATTTGCGATACTTGGTCAAGGCCCAATTTGCGGCCCATCATCCCGTAGTATTCCGTCCAGTACACATCTTTGAACGTCTCCAGCGTGGCCACCAACTGGTCTTTGTCAGCCAGCGGCAACAGGGCTCCTGCCAAAGCACCCAGGTTCCAGTAACCCACAGACGGCTGTTTGCCAAAGGCGTACCTGCGGCCCGGCAGATCAGTCGTGTTGGGTGTGAAGTCGGGGTCGTAATCGTCCACGAAAGAGTAGGGGCCATAATCAATCGCCAGGCCGAGTATGGACATGTTGTCGGTGTTCATCACACCGTGCACAAAGCCCACGCGCATCCACTCCACCATCAGGCGGGCAGTGCGGTCCACCACCTCCTTGAACCAGTCGATTACTTTGTTATCCCCTGTGATGTGCGGGTAGTACCGGTTGATGGTCCAGTCAACCAGTTGGCGCAGGTTGTCAATTTCCTTGCGGGCATTCAGCATCTCAAAATTACCGAAACGCAGGAAACTCGGCGCCACCCGCATCACAATAGCGCCCGGCTCGTAGGCCGCGTTGCCGTTGTAGAACATATCGCGCAGCACGGGTTCTCCGGTGCTCACCAGGCTCAGGGCCCGTGTGGTCGGCACCCCTAAATAATGCATGGCCTCGCTCATCAGGTATTCGCGCACGGACGAGCGCAGTACGGCTCGGCCATCGGCACGGCGGGAGTAGGGGGTGAGCCCTGCCCCTTTCAGCTGCAGTTCCCAGGTCTTGCCGTCCGGTGCCTCCCACTCGCCCAGGGTAATGGCGCGGCCATCGCCCAACTGCCCGGCCCAGTTGCCGAACTGGTGCCCGGCATAACAGGCAGCATAGGGGTACATGCTTTCCGTTACATGGTTACCTCCCAGAATATCGATGTCTTGCTGATCCGTCGGTTTGGCTATACCTAGCATATGGGCCAGCTCGTCGGACCAGGCCAAAAGGCTGGGTTTTGCAACTGGGGTGGGTTTGGCTTTGCTGTAGAACATGCCCGGCGTCTGGCGCGGGGTTAGAGTGCCGCTGTCGTCGCCGGCGAAGTGGCTGACAAACTCTTTCTTATAGGTTTTTGAGCTTAATGGCTCCATCGTTTTCAGTTTAAGGTGTAGGAGAGATTAGTGGGCCTGTGGCTTCTACTTTTGCCCGCCTTTTAACTTCTCTTAACAAGATTTCTGCAAGATTAGTTAAATTTAAGCGGACAATCCCAGAATAGACCGTATGTATGTGCTGACAATACCGAGCTATTCATTCTAAAGCAGACTATACCTTATGTCAATCACCATATTTAGCCAAGGAAGAAACACAAGCCGTTGGGCAGATGCGCTTCGCGAGCGGCGTCCCGGTTTGGAGGTGCGCACTTATCCTGAAACAGGGTCTCCGGACGAAGTGGAGTTCGCCCTGGCCTGGAATCATCCGCAGGGAGTTTTCAAAGCCTTCCCCAACCTGAAATGCATCGCCTCAACGGGGGCCGGAGTAGACCACATCTTGCGCGACCCGGAGCTGCCGGAAGGGGTGAAGATCACCCGCATTGTGGACGAAAACCTGACCCATGACATGGCTGCCTTCGTGACGGCCCTTGTACTGAACCAGGTGCGTGGACTACACAGCTATAAAGAAGCGCAGCGCCAGCACACCTGGAAGCAGCACAGCTACCTGCGCACCAAGGATGTCGTGATCGGTATGATGGGAATGGGAGAGTTGGGCAGTTACGCGGCGCAGCAATTGAGCAAACTGGGCTTTAAAGTGCATGGCTGGTCACGCTCTCCCAAATTAATGGAAGGGGTAGGGGCTTTTGCCGGGCCCGAGGAATTCGATTCCTTCCTGTCGTCCTCTCATATCCTGATCTGCCTGCTGCCGCTCACAAAGCAAACGGCAAACATCCTCCACAAGGACACATTCAGCAAGCTGCCTAAGGGCGCTTATGTTATCAATGTGGCCCGGGGCGAGCATCTGGTGGATCAAGACCTGATCGATATGATCGACCAGGGGCATTTGTCGGGCGCCAGTCTGGACGTGTTCAGGGAAGAACCGCTTCCGGCAGACCACGCCTTCTGGTCGCATCCGGCCATCCATGTCACGCCGCATATTGCCAGCGTCACCAATCCAGAGTCGGCTGTGTCCCAGATTCTGGAGAACTACGATCGCATGCGTCACGGTGAGGCCCTTATCAATGTTGTTTCAAAAACCAAAGGATACTAAATGAACCCATTCCACTATGCCTTCAAGGTGAAGGACATTGCATCGACCCGCCAGTTTTACGTGGACATTTTAGGCTGCCAAGAGGGGCGCAGCACCGAGCATTGGACCGATTTCGACTTTTTCGGTCACCAGCTTTCGGCCCATGTCAGCACCAACATCCCCGAGCCGGACTACTGCGGGCAAGTGGCCGGCATCCGTGTGCCCGTGCCGCATTTTGGCTGTTTGCTGACTTACGGGCAGTTCGATGAAGTGCGCGAACGCCTGGTGCAGCACGCTATACCTTTCGTAGTAGAGCCCTATACCCGCTACGAGGGAGAGGTAGGGGAGCAGCGCACCATGTTCGTGCTCGACCACAGCCAAAACCCACTCGAGTTCAAGGCTTTCAAGAATCCGGAGGAGGTGTTTGCTTCCTGACAGAGCTTACCTATACCTTTACTAAGCACTAAGGCCAGCCTGTAGCGCACACAGGCTGGCCTTTGTTTTGCCGGCAACCTGCTTATCGCACGACTTGAGGTGAAGCCACCTTTGAAGTGTTAAGACGTGAAGCGAACCGCAGGTAAACTCTAAGCTTTAATCGAAGCTATTTGTTATCTGGGGTTTTGTGAACGGTGTTGCTATAGGGTGGCGAAGCTAACCTATAGGCGTGGTTACCAGAACGTGTTCTATTTTTTTAATTTAGGCTTAAAGTCGGAGAAGTCTCTGACTCTATATGAGTCCATAGTATAGTTCTTCTCTTTTTTGATGAAGGTCATGATGTCCCAACCCATTATGCCGCTTAATACTTCAGGACTTTCAGCGACGTATTTCAAAACTTCTTGCTTTTTGCCTTGCTCAATCTTATTTATCAAAGGACCAAAATCTGGCACCAAGTGAACGTTTGGCTCAAATGTAATTTGTGGATTTGGTCTTACGACTCTATAACCGTCCCAAATTTTGGGGTCTATATATGTTATCGCATGATTTTTAGTCCATACGATTCCGTGGCCAGTCCTTCCTTGAATATCCACGCCCCTTATATAGTAAAGAGTGTCAGCTGTTGTAAAGTCTATACCTAAGCTATCGTTTACAACTTTAAAAAACTCTTTTGCTTCAAGTATAAGTTCTTTGTCCTTCCTGGTTTTCTTATTCCGTTTCAGTTCCTGCACAATGGTTTGCGAGCAAGCGAAATGGCTTAAACTGAAGAGAATGATTACTGTTAAAAATTTCCTCATTTCACTTACAGGTAACGGTTAGTGCAGGCTGCGAACGAGGCATAGCCGAGTTTGGAGCCTGTACCGTGTTGGGGGAAGTAATTTTTTAATTCTCACTGCAATCATAGAAATCAATAACTCTTAGCTCTTTTAATTTCTCTAATTCTCCTTGGTCTAAACTCTTTGAAACCCAAGTACAGGCTTTGTCCAAGTTGTCATAAGAAGTGAGATAGAATTCTTCATCCTTATAAATATGCTGGTGAACGAAGTTTGATTCCAAGTTCCAATTGGGAAGAGCTAGTAAAATTTCTTCTTTAGCCTTTTTTGAAAGTTTTACTTTAAAAGAATTCTGCTTTGGCCATACTGTTCCTTTCCATACTTTAGTATCATCTGATATTGGGTATATGGAAAGCAGGTGATAAATTTCTTCATCTGCTAATCCTTCAATTGACCAAATGCTATCTTCTGGAACAATACTAATAATTAGCGCAAGAAACTTATTTCTATCGTTGATTTCATCTACAATCCAGCAATTGTCAAAGTCAATCTCCTTCCCTTTAATGTCTGTTTCTATTCCAAGTAGTTTCTTAATTGCTCTTAACATTTATAATTTTTATTACCCCCAACGGCCTCGTGTAAAAGACGTGTGAGGCTGTCGGCGGAAACATGACTTTTACACAATGTTGTGGCACGTTTTTCTTTAAAAGTCTGCTTCATAGCCATGGCCTCGTTGTCCCCACCACAGAAGCCATTTTGCAGCCGAGAACATTATATGGGCTTTGCTTTCAGGTGTATCTTCGTCAGAATCTGGAGGTGTTCTTTGCTCTTTTAGATATTGTACATTGTATCTGGTCGCGTAATCATCAGCTATTTTCAATAATCGTTGTCCAAAGTCCACCGTTCCAAGTGCAAGTTGGGATGTGTACGCCTCCTCCATCATTTCCTTTCCCAGTATCTCCTCACAATCTTGCAGGAACTGGGCTCTGAAAACATGTGGTTCGTAATGTGGAGCAATGTACATTGGGATTCCATCGTGTTCCGTAACAAGGTCTACTACATAATACCCATTCATTGTTTGTAGGAATTTTTCAAGCGATTGGTTCTTGTCAGTCCGCTGTTCAAACTGACTTTTGGCCCATTCAGTCGCCTTATCGTCAAAGCCTACCTTTGGAGCCGCAAGCGTCTCATAGGCTGGTATTGATATTTCAAGAAATTGCTCTAATAACTCTTCTTGGCTTTTCTGCTTCTTCCCAAATAAATTTCCGAGAATTGAAGTGCTTGCTTTCTTTTTTCCTGATAAAGTAAGAAAAATGTCTTCGTATTCTTCTTCTCTACCTGCCAGAGGCTTATTTAATGGTTTCCAATCAAGTCCCATTTTTATTTATTAAATGTGCCACAACTACTGTATAGTAGGAGTACCTACTCCTGCTATCTGCACTATATTTATAGGAGTAAACGCCTTTAAATGAAGGCACACCTTTTTAAATATAAGAATAGTTTTATGATTTCAGAAGAACAAGCTTATATCTTCTACATTCAGGTTAAAAAGCGATAGACAAACCCAACTTAGCTAAGCGGTTCTGTATGAAACCTTCTTTTCGTTTATAACCGTAGAGAAGTGTAAATAATAAAATGGAACTATGGAGACCAACTCATCTACAAATCCGCTCGAAAACCTGCTACACAACCCGATGGAAATCTTGAACGTGGTGAAAAACCCCGGGAAGTATGGCCTGGATATTTATAAAGGCCTGGACATCAAACAACAGCAGTATGTGCTGTTCGCCGCCGGCGCAGCCCTGATCGGGTATGGCCTATACCTGGGCATGAACAAAAAATAGGTGTCCTGGTATTAACCTCCGTTAGCAGGATTCGTATATTCAAGGTATAAAAACTATGTTATCGTTCAGACAGGTTTCAACCTGAGTAAAAGCTTGTAGAAGCTTTTGGAAGAATTGCTTCCCTATATGACGAAACATAAAAAGAAAGACCTGCCTTCAGCTTTACTGAGGGCAGGTCTTTCTGCTTTTATACCTTCGCAGGCTATCTTTTCTTGCGGCCTATACCTTTCTTGGAGGCACGCAGTTTGTGCTGCTCTTCCTTGAGTACCTTAAATTCATCGTTCGGAACCGTTATGGTATATTCCACCGAGGACAGGATGTGCTCATGCTCCTCGTCGTCGTATACCAGCAGCACCGAAAGGAACTTGTTCTCATTGAGTACATAGTCATCCCCTTCCTTGTCGTACACCAGAAAATCGTACTCGCCCTCAGGCAGGTTCTTGTCCTCTTTGCGGGCCAAGCAGTCGCCGGTAAGGGTAACGGGCTCATCCAGTTCCACCATCAGGTCGAAGGGCTGGTAGTATTTTCCGTCTTTTTTGTGCGTGATATATTCGATCTTGTCAATCTCGAGCGTTATACCTGCATGGCGGTCGTCGCGCTTGTTTTTGACGTTGAGAATGTTGCCGGTCAGTTTCATGCTGCAAAATTAAGCTTATAATTTAAACAAACATTCTATTACCTTCCCTTTAAAATTACAGCTTAACTTTGTTGTTGAACCCAAAGCGCCTTGCCGTTACGCTTAAGTCTCCCTACAGAAACCATGTCTACTGCCGATACAAACGATTTTTTCATTACCCAACGAAGCAGCGCCGAGATAAAATCGGAGTTGCTAAACGAGTTTTTCAAAGCGTGGTGCAGTGCCCAGTTGCAGGGGCAGCGCTACAAATCCAACCCGGTGCTGGCCTTTATCGACCTGTACGCCGGCGACGGCAAACCCGAGGACGGCAAGCCTGCCACGCCGGTGCGTGTGCTCAACAGCATATTTGGGGCCACCGACAAGTATAACCTCAACAAAGTGGTGCGCACCTTCTTCAACGACGAGAAGAAGACGGTGACGGCCAGACTGAAAGAGAACCTGCAACAACTGCCTTATTACGAAGACCTGCAGCACAAGCCGGTGCTGCTGCATGAGGATAGCAGTTTGGCGGCGCTGGCGAAACTGCTTGGCAACGACACGCCCACCCTGCTATACCTGGATCCGTTTGGTTACGAGTTTTCGCAGCAATTGCTGTTACAGTCGGTACGCCGCTGGGGGCTGGATTTGTTTATGCTCTTCACGCCGGCCAAACTGCGTGCCGCCGTGCAGCAGGCAACGGAAGATAGCATCATGGCCGATGTGTTAGGCAAGGAGCGACTTGAGAAAATACGCGAGTTCTGCGACCGCTACCAGGACGCCGGCCAGCGCGAGGACTTTATGGTGGACCAGTTTGAGGATGTTTTCCGGGAGAAGGATTACAAGACGTTCCGTTTCAAGATCAGCCTACCCAAGAAGAACCAGACAAGCCATTACCTGTTTTTTGTGTCCAAGAACGATGCGCCCTACATGAAAATGAAGGAGCTCATGCTCATGTACAGCGACTACCAGGAGGACGGTGTGCCGCTTTTCGGTGCCAACATCAAGCACCAGCTCTCCCTGTTTCAGGAGCAGTACCGTTACTCCATCAAAAACCTGATCGCAGACCTGGCCGAGAAACGCAGCTATTACCACAACCTGCCCATCGACAGCATTTACCGTCACCACAACATCGGCACCAACTACATCAGGGGTAATTACAAAGAGGCGTTTGAGGCACTGAAAGCGGAAGGTATAGTAGAGGCGATTAACCCGGTGTCGCGACAGCCGATGCGTAAGGTGTCGTTTACTTCGATTATCGGGTATAAGTAAGACTTATACCTGTGGCAAAGCAGCGGCTAATTCTCTTTGCGGGAGTAAAGGGTTAGTTATGCACGAGAATCCTGATTCAGACAATATTTCAAACCAAACCAATCATGCAGAATCCGAAGCTTTTTATGCTGATGCTGGGCTGTCGTCCGGAGGGCCGCAACACCGAGCAGCACGATATGTTATTTGCCATCGGCGAACAGGTAAGTGACCTTGTCCCTGCCATTAAAGCCTTTTGGCCGGAAGCGAAAGGCAATATCCACGTAGATGCCTGGCGTGAAGTAAGGCAGGTGAACGGGCACCAGATCCAAGTGGTGCCGAAGGAGGACTTACCGGCAAAACCGGGAGCAGGCAAATTGTTTTTTCTGAACCTCGGGGGCTATAAGCCAGGGGAGTTCGATGAGTTCCATTATAAAATGCTGGCCGTGGCTGAGAACCAGGCGGGAGCAATACAGCAAGCCAAGCAAACGGCGTTTTACAAGCACACCGGTTTTAAAGGCGCGGCATCGCACATCGACGATAAGTTTGGCGTGGATGTGGACGAGGTGTATGAAGTGAAGGATATCCTGACTGCCGGTGACAAAGCCAGGTATAGCCTGCAGGTGCTGACAGGCGATGGGCCGGAAGATGAAATGCATTTGGGCTATTTCCAGCTGCATAAGTTGTAGGAATTCCCTATTTTCAAGGTATGAAGTTAATTTCCCGAAAATCTGCCTTGCTTGCTGCGGCTCTGTTGGCGCATTCCTTGGCTTGGTCCCAGAACACCGCCACTAAACTCGCCACCGCCTTTCAGAAGTTCGAGGCTGACCCGCAGCTACAGAACGGCATCGCCTCGCTTTACGTCATTGATGCCAAAACCGGGCAGGTCGTGCTGGACCGCAACAGCAAAATAGGGCTGGCACCGGCCTCCACCATGAAAATCATCACCAGTATCAGTGCCTACGAGCTGTTGGGCAAGGATTTTAGGTATAAGACGAAATTTGCCTTGCATAAAGGCGACCATGCTTCGCTGTTGGTGATGCCCAGTGGTGACCCCACTTTCGGCAGCTGGCGCTGGCCCCTGACCAAAGAAGGAAACGTGCTCAAGGGTATCGCCCAAGCCTTGCAGCGGACAGGTATAAAGGCAGTGCGCGAGGTAGTGATCAGCAACGAAGGATGGAACGAGGAGACCGTGCCGGATGGATGGATGTGGCAGGATATCGCCAATTATTACGGGGCGGGGGCAGCTAAACTTAACTGGCGCGAAAACCAGTACGATGTGATTCTGAAATCAGGCAAGCAGGTCGGTGATCCGGTTTCGGTGGTGAGGACGGTGCCCAGCCTCAACGGCTATGCGCTGCGCTCAGAACTGACCTCAGCCGCGGTCGGCACCGGCGACAATGCCTATATCTATTTCCCGATGGGCACCAACACGGCCGCTATTCGGGGAACTATACCTGTGAATGAAAACAGCTTTAAAATATCCGGTGCGCTGCCTTCGGGTGCCCACCAGTTTGTGAGTATGTTGGCCGACACGCTCAAGACCGTAGGTATAAGCCTGCCACATCAGCCTGTCTTGCAACACAACAGCGTATCGCCACTAGGCTATACCGAATTTCACACGGTCGAATCTCCACCTTTGGACAGCATTGTGTATTGGTTTAACCGCAAGAGCGTCAACTTGTACGGTGAGGCCTTGGTAAAGACCATTGCCTACAAAAACACCCATACCAGCGATACCCCCAAAGGACTGGAAATTATCCGGCAGCACTGGAGCGCGCAAGGTATAGCCGGGACCGAACTGGCGATGGTGGACGGCTCGGGCCTTTCGCCGCTCAACCGCGTGACCACCCATGCACAGGTGCGCCTTTTGCAGTACGCCCGCCAGCAAAACTGGTACCGTGGTTTTTATGCATCGCTGCCCGTCTACAATGGCATGAAGATGAAAAGCGGCACGATACGCGGTGTGAAAGGGTATACCGGTTATCACAAAGCCCGTGATGGCCGCGAGTATATATTTGCGTTTGTGGTAAACAACTGCAATGGATCGGCAGCGACGCTTGTCAAAAAAATGTACGGCGTGCTGGATGAGTTGAAGTAAGGTATAGCATTAGCTATTTCCTTTTTTGCTTTTCATGTCAGGGTCGGTGACGGTGCTGGGGTTTGGCTGGTCGTTGCGGAACTCCTTGTCGGTACTGTCCGCGCCCCGGCTGGTCGTAGCCAGGTTGGCGTGGGTACTCTGTGGGCCTTTCTGCTGTCTGGGATTGTCCTTGTCCTGTTTGGTGTTTTCAGGGTTGTTTTTCTGGTTGGCGTTGTGCTTTTCTTTATTGTCGTTCATGGTTTGTTTTCTTTAAGTAGTACATAAAATTTTACCAGCAGCACAGGCTGCGGTCTATTATTAGTACGAGTTACAGCGTACGAAAGGTTAAGAGTGGATGCCGCTATACCTGCAACACGGCACATGTCATATGTATAGCGAAATCAACATAACGGTGTTCAATACGTTAAGAATCTTGTGTAACTAAGTGTACAAAAGCCTGTTATGTATATGGGCGTAAATGCTTGAAAACCATGGAAAGATTTCTCGGCCCCTTTAGCCCGCAGCTTTATGCGATACTGCGCATTGTTTCAGGATTGATGTTTGCCATGCACGGCACCCAGAAGCTATTTGCGTGGCCCGGTGACCGTACACCCGTTGATCTTGCCTCTATGATGGGCGTGGCAGGCGTGGTCGAACTGGTTGCCGGTCTGATGATTGCCTTTGGGCTGTTTACTGGTTGGGCGGCCTTTGTTGCCAGTGGTCAGATGGCGGTGGCTTTTTTTATGACGCACTTTCCCGATGGCTGGAACCCGCTGCTAAACAACGGTGAGAAAGCCGTGCTCTATTCCTTTCTGTTTCTGTACATGGCCGCACGCGGCGCCGGTATTTGGAGTATAGACGCTGCCATGGGCAAGCGCTCCCGCCACCCTGCAAACGCTGATCAGGCACATCGGACCTAAAATTTGAGCTGATGGCTTAACTGTCATGTGTTAGACTGCTCACGGCTTTCATATTTCACTGAGCGGGGGGCGGGGCGGCGTTTTTATTGTTCTGGATCAGCACATCTTTCACGATCTGCAGCGCCATCTCTTTATCCAGGTCCAGGGCGGAGTAAAGGTATTGAATCAGTTCTTCCTCCTTCTCGGTCACCACACAATCCGCCAGCACCAGTTGGATGGTATGCGCAAACAAATCAGGCCTGTTCTCGGGCGCTATTTTATCAACCGAATTATCGATGAGTACCTTGCTGCCCACCTGGGTATGGGCATAAAAGACGGTTCGGCTATAGGCCATATTATCGTGCCCCTCAAAAAGACGCTTGCTGGTGAGCGTCTGGGCCAGTTCATCCAGTTCCACATCGGCCACATCGTCGTCCACCGCGATGCAGGCATGCATGATCGCAATCCAAGCCTCCTGCTCGTTTTGAGGCGCGTAGGTATAGAAGTCAGGTATATCGGACCTGCCCGTTGTGTTGAAAACTCCTTCCATCAGTTATTTTTTGATTCTCCTTTCCATAGGTACTCCGTCTGTTGCGCAATTGTTATATCAGGTATGGCAAAGCAATTTTTCCGGCAGGTATGTACAAATTTATCCCTGTCCGGAGGTAGCATTCACCTGTCATTCAGGTCCTTTTAGTAGCCGGGCCAGTTCCCGTTGAAAAGCGGGATTGTCATTCATGCCATTGTGGCCTTGTCCTTTGAGCAGAATCACTTTGTCGGTGGGCTTGAGGTGAGGCTTCAGTTTCTCGGAGGAGCCCGGGTAGATGATCTCGTCCAGCACACCGTGGAAAATGGCAATGGGGGCTTTGGTTTGGGCTACATACCGAAAAGTCTCGAACTTATACCGGAGCAGGAATGTCGGCACAAAAGGATAGAGGCTTTGCATTAAATCGCCGAGGCTGTAGTAGGGTGCCTGCAAGATTAGGAGTTTTGGCTTGTTCTCTGCAGCCAGTTTGGCGGCTGCCGCCGAGCCGATGGAATAACCGGCGATGACAATCTGCGCCTCGCTATACCTTGCCTTCAGGTGGTCATAGGCGGCCTGAACATCCCCATAAAACTGTTTCTCGCTGCTGATGTTGCCTTCACTTTTGCCATAGCCCCGGTAGTCGAGCACAAAAATATCGTAACCCAGATTGGTGTAAGTATCGGCGATCCAGCCCCAAAGGTCAACAGACCCGGCATTGCCGTGCAGATAAAATACCATCCCCTTGGGCGTAGCCGCCTTAAAGTAGAGGCCGTGCAGCCTGATGCCATCTTCCACGGGTATGTACACCTCCTCAAACTCCTGGTTAAAACTGAACTGGTAGTCAGGCCGGAGTTTATCCGGGAAAAAGATCAGACTCTCTTGCTGAAAAGATAGAAAGCCCATAAGCAACAGGTAAATAGAAACCAGTATAATCGCTGTCCTAATAATAGTGTTCAAAGCCCTTTCTGTGCGTGCATGGTTTATTTCACTCTTGTGTGCTGCAAATCGGTCCTGTATCATCCGATAGTGTCACGCTTGCAAAAGCGAATTAAAAACATGCGTTGAGGTATAAGCGGAGCCTAGCTTTCGGTCACCGCTTTCTCTTTTTCTTTACGTCTGTTTATCCTGAAACGGATAGTCTTTTCTATGGTCACGATGAGGAGCAGGATAACGCCAGCCCCAAGAATGCGCAGTACCTGCATGATGTCCAGCGGAGCCGAGCTGAAAAGGGTGTTCATAAGGGGGAGGTAGATGAAGAGTGCCTGGCAGAAGAACATGGCCGCTATCCCATAATATACCCATTTGTTGGTGAAGAATCCGATTTCCCGCATAGGGCGCACCAGGGAGCGGCAACTGATCAGGTAAAAAGACTCCAGCACCACAAACACCGTAGTGGCTACCGTGCGGGCCTCTGCTATATTGGTGCCCAGGATGCGCCGCTCGTACAGGTATAGGCTAAAGCAGGCTATGAGCAAAAGGGTGCCTACCAGCAAGGTGCGCATGATCAGGTCCCGCGTCATGATGGGCTCATGAGGCGGGCGGGGCGGTCGGTCCATGATGCCCGGTTCCTTGGGCTCGAAGGCCAACGTAAGACCCAGCAACACGGCAGTCGTCATGTTGATCCAGAGCAGTTGCACGGGTTGCACAGGCAGCTGCGTGCCCAGTACGACGGCGGCCAGAATAACCAAACCTTCGCCCAGGTTGGTGGGCAGTGTCCAGACAATGAATTTGGTGAGGTTGTCGAACACGCTGCGGCCTTCTTCCACGGCTCCTTCTATGGAAGAGAAGTTGTCGTCGGTGAGCACCATGTCGGAGGCGTCTTTGGCCACATCCGTACCGGTTATACCCATCGCAATACCGATGTTGGCCTGTTTCAGAGCCGGGCCGTCGTTCACGCCATCGCCGGTCATGGCCACCACATGACCCCGCGCCTGCAGTGCTTTGACGAGGCGCAGCTTTTGGTCAGGCGATACACGGGCGAACACAGAAATATGCGCTGCTACATCTTCCAGGTCCTTGTCTTCGATCTGCTGCAACTCCTTGCCGGTGATCGCGACCAGTTTCCCGTTTCGTGTCTCACCCCGCAGTCCGATCTTGCTGGCGATGGCGGAGGCGGTCAGGGCATGGTCGCCTGTGATCATCTTCACCTCTATACCTGCCAACTGGCACAGCCGCACAGCTTCCACGGCTTCCTGGCGCGGCGGGTCTATCATACCTTGCAAACCCAGAAACAAAAGTCCGGAGCGGGTATCTTCGTGGCTTATACCTGACAGGCCGTCCGGGGCTTCTGCCATTGCAAAAGCCAGCACGCGCAACCCCTCGCTGGCCATTTCCTCCACCTGTTTGTTGATGGCGTCCGTATCCAAGGGCCCCTCCTGGCCATTTGCCAGCAACATGCCCCGGCAGCGGTCCAGCACGGCCTCTACAGCGCCTTTCAGGTAAATGACATGGCGTGCCCCATCGTGCAGGGTAGCCATATACTGTTGCTCCGATTCAAATGGGATCGCATCTTTGCGTGGACATTCCTGCTCTAGTTTTTTCCGTTCAAAGCCAGCCTTCTGTGCGGCCACTACTAAAGCTCCCTCTGTCGGGTCTCCCTCTATGGTCCATTTGTCGGCTTCCTCCTTTACCGCACTGTCGTTGCAAAGCAGGCCGGCAATCAGCAGCTGTTCCAGGGCTTTGTTGGTGCTTAAGTCTGCTTTCTGATCCTGCTCCAGGATGTGGCCTTCCGGTCGATAACCGAGTCCATGGACGGCGTATACCTTGCCTGCCGCCACGATCTGCTGCACGGTCATTTGGTTTTCGGTGAGCGTGCCCGTCTTGTCTGAGCAGATGACATCGGTGCTGCCCAGCGTCTCTACCGCCACCAGTTTGCGGATGATGGCGCGACGTTTGGCCATTTTGGAAACACCCAGCGCCAGCATAATGGTAACAGCCACCGGCAAACCCTCCGGTATGGCACCTACGGCCAGGGCTACGGCCACCATAAACGTATCAGCCCAATCTGCGCCGCGGCTGATTTCGACGGCAAATACTGCCGCCGCCAGGCCCAAAATTACCCAGAGCAGGAGTTGACTGAATTCCTTTATCTTCTTGGTGAGGGGAGTCTCCAGGTCCTGGGCTCCGGAAATAGCCTTTTGGATTTTGCCAACCTCAGTATGGTCGCCGGTACCCACGACCAGGCCCCTGGCTTGTCCGTAGGTTACGACCGTAGAGGCAAATCCCATCGAAAAACGATCGCCCAGCACATCGTCCTTGGCTACAGGCTGTGTCTTCTTTTCCACTGCCACCGACTCGCCTGTAAGCGCCGACTCATCCACTTTGAGGTCGCGTACTTGTAGCAGGCGCACATCTGCCGGGAACTTGTCGCCGGACTGCACCAGCACGATGTCGCCGGGCACAAGCTCCTGCGCCTTTATATTTTGTCTGTTGCCATTTCGAATTACCTGAGCTTTGGCCGTCATGCTGCGGGCCAGGGCGTCAATAGCTGCCAGGGCCTTGGTCTCCTGCACATAGCCGATGATGGCGTTTATGAAAACGACTGCGAAAATTACGGCCGAATCAATGTATTCCTCCAAGGTAAACGTGACAACAGTTGCGGCCAGCAGAATATAGATAAGGGGCTGGTGGAATTGCAGCAGGAACCTGACGAATGCGCTCTGTTGCTTTTTGGGCGTCATCACATT
Organism: Pontibacter aquaedesilientis; assembly: GCF_014773225.1. Lineage (GTDB taxonomy): Bacteria > Bacteroidota > Bacteroidia > Cytophagales > Hymenobacteraceae > Pontibacter > Pontibacter aquaedesilientis. The sequence goes on from NZ_JACXAJ010000001.1 coordinate 243,157, forward strand.
GAGGCCATAGCGCTGTTGTCGCTGCTGTGCTTCCTCCTCCGTCAGGCCTTCTTGGGCCGAGACATCCAGCAGTTCAAGCGCCTCCTCAGCGGCTATGCTGTGCCAGCTGTGGTGCCTGTCCTGTGAAATGGGTTCTTTGATCTGTTGTTTTTCCTTTGTCACATGCATGGTAAGGTGGCGCTACTTGTTGGTGTTCTTTACTTATCTTACGGACAGGTAGTTAAGCTAGCCAACTTACCATCAGGTGGTTGCTTTTCTGTTCATTTATAATCAAGTAAGTACCCGGATGGAAAAGAAACAGGTTGCGCGGCATGTTCCGCAGGTATGCTGCTGTGGCAGGCAGATGCCAGGCAGGGCACATCCGGTGAACAGTCTGGCAGAATCTTTAGCCTTGAGTTGGAATCTGTTGGCGTTTTAAGGGTATACCAAGTATATCAAACCAATCACTAATACAAAGCGGTTTAAATAGTTGGTGCTGTCTACGAGCGATTGTAGATGTACTTTCGTTATATTAGCATACCGTGCATCAGCAAACAACGCTCCGGCAGCGTTGCATCAGGAGCAGCATAGGTAAAGGGCGATGTTGCCCAAAGGCACGGTTCAGCATAAAACAACCTCGTATATGTCGTCAACTAAATGGATACCCTGCATAAACCTGAAGCTATACCTGCTACTTTGGGGTGTGGTGGGTTATCTCACTTCGTGCTCAGGCAAACAGGAGACCACTCAGCCCACCGTGGAGGATATTTCAGAATCCGTGTATGCCTCTGGCGTGGTGAAAAGCCGCAATCAGTACCAGGTATTTCCGGTGGTGAGTGGCATCATTCAGCAAATACTGGTGACGGAGGGCGATACCGTGAAAAAAGGCGATGTGCTGGTGAAGATCGATAACGAAGCGGCACGCCTGAATACCGAGAACGCCCGATTAGCCGCTGACTACGCCCGTGTGAGCGCCAACACTGAGAAACTGACCGAACTGCAGGAAGCCATCGACTTGGCCCGCAGCAGAATGCGCAACGACTCGCTGCTACTGGTACGGCAGCGCAACCTGTGGGCCAACCAAATTGGTACCCGCGTGGAACTGGAGCAGCGCGAACTCGCCTACAAAAACGCTGTTACAGCTTTTCGCTCAGCCCGTTTGCGTTACAATGACCTCAAAAAACAACTGGATTTTGCCGCACGCCAGTCGCAGAAGAATCTGCAGATTAGCCAGACGATGAGCAACGACTATACCGTGAAAAGCGAGACAAACGGCAAGGTATACAGCATGCTGCGGGAGAAGGGCGAACTGGTGAGTCCGCAAATACCGGTGGCCGTGATCGGCGACGCCCATGAGTTTATACTGGAACTGCAGGTGGACGAATACGACATAGCCCGTGTGAAGCCAGGCCAGCAGGTGCTGCTCAACCTCGACAGTTACCAAGGGCAGGTGTTTGAAGCCAAAGTCACCAAGATCAACCCGGCCATGAACGAGCGCACCCGCTCCTTTACCGTGGAAGCCGAATTTGTGACACAGCCCGAGGCCTTGTACCCTAATCTCACCATAGAGGCCAACATCGTCATCCAGGCCAAAAAGAATGCCCTGACCATTCCCCGGGAGTACCTGGTGGACGGAGGCTTTGTGCTAAAGGAAAAGGAGGAACGGGTACCGGTGAAGACCGGCCTCAAGGACTATCAGAAAGTGGAGATACTGGAGGGGTTGACGAAAGAGGACGAAATTGTGAAACCAGGCTCATGAACCGCAGACTGATACTAGGTATAGCAAAATCCATGTTGCTGGCCCGCTGGCGGCAGACACTGGTGGCGGCCGTGGGCGTGACTTTCAGCATTGCCATGTTCATCACGCTGCTCAGTTTTATGAACGGACTCAACGACATGCTCGACAGCCTGATCCTGAACCGTACCCCGCATGTGCGGCTCTACAACCAGGTAAAGCCCAGCGAGAACCAGCCCGTGAACATGGCGACCGAGTACCAGGACTCCTACAATTTCATCAGCTCGGTGAAGGCAGGTATAACCCGTCAGGAGATTTACAACAGCGGCCCCATTATGCAGGCCGTGAAAGCAGATGATCGGGTGTTGGGCGCTGCCCCCAAACTCACGGCACAAGTCTTCTTTAACGAGGGCACCATCGACATTACCGGCGTGATCAATGGCGTGGATGTGGAGGAGGAGAGTCGCCTGTTCAATTTTCAGGATTACGTGACGTCCGGCAACGCTATCGACGCCAGGAACGTGGCCAACAGCATCATTTTGGGCAAAGGGCTGGCCGATATTCTCGTGGCGGATTTAGGCGATGTGGTGCAGGTAACCACAGCGCAGGGCGAGCGCTTCCCGCTCAAGGTGGTGGGCTACTTTCAGTCAGGTATACAGGAGTATGATAAGGTACAGTGCTATGCCTCTATTGCCACTACCCAGAAACTGCTTGGCAAGCCAGCCAATTACATGACCGATATACAGGTGAAACTGCACGACCTGAACCAGGCTCCTGCGGTGGCAAGGGAATACGCGCAATTATTCGGGATAGATGCAGAAGATATCCAGACAGCCAATGCCCAGTTTGAGACAGGCAGCAATATAAGGTCGCTCATCTCCTACGCCGTGGGTGTGACATTGCTCGTGGTGGCGGGTTTTGGTATTTTCAATATCCTCAACATGATGATCTACGAAAAGATGGACTCGATCGCCATTCTGAAGGCCACTGGTTTCTCAGGTCGCGACGTAAACCGGATCTTTCTGTTGATTGCCATGAGCATTGGTTTTTTTGGGGGAATGGTGGGCCTTGTTTTCGGATTCATTTTTTCCGTCATCATCGATAACATCCCTTTCAACACGGCGGCACTGCCTACGATCGAGACATACCCGATCAACTACAGTCCGGTGTTTTACCTCATAGGCGGCTCTTTTTCCCTGATTACGACCTACCTGGCCGGTTTCTTTCCGGCCCGCAAGGCCAGCAAGGTAGATCCCGTTGAAATCATCAGGGGCAAATAGGTATAGCCGCCCAACCGAACCAAAGCAGAAATCTCATGCAGGAAGTCATACTCGAAGCGCGGAACATCAACAAGGAGTTTCATGACCCGGTAACGGTGCAGGTGCTCCGCGACATCACCTTTACGGTGAACAAAGGTGAGTTTGTGTCCGTCATGGGCAAATCGGGCTGCGGCAAGTCCACGTTGCTATATATCCTGTCCACCATGGACACAGACTATTCTGGCGAATTGCACATCGACAAGGAACTGATGACAGGACGGCCTGACGCAGAGCTGGCCCGTATCCGCAACGAGAAGATCGGCTTTGTGTTCCAGTTCCATTATCTGCTCAACGAGTTTACGGTGCTGCGAAACGTGATGCTGCCTGGCATGAAACTAGGCAGGTATAGCGAACAGGAAGTGGAGCACCGCGCCCTGGAGCGCCTCAAAATGCTGGGCATAGAACAGCTGGCAAGCCAATCGGCCTACCGTATATCTGGTGGGGAGAAGCAACGGGTGGCCATTGCCCGTGCCCTGATCAACGACCCGCACATCATCATGGGCGACGAGCCCACCGGCAACCTCGACAAGCGCAACAGCGATATCGTCTTCGATATTTTTAAGGAGCTGACCGAGGTGCACAACCAAACCCTGCTCATTGTGACGCACGACCCGGAGTTTGCAGAAAACAGCAACCGCATCATCGAAATGGAAGATGGGCGCATCATCCGGCACTGATTATGTGACTGTGAAAACCTCAAGAAGTACAGGTTAGTTTAAAATCGTTTATGGGTGTGAGTCCTGTAAATAAGAACCTGCCTCATGTTTTCAAGCAAAAAAAGCTTTCCGAATCACAGCCTGATTTAGCTGGGGAACGTTAAGCTTTATATTGTTTAGAAGTTATATTGCGATAGTTTTATACCTTTCGGGCAAGGTATAAACCATTTCTGATCCGTTTAAAATTCCACTCTTAACTTATGAACAAAGGTCTACAGCAACTTTTTGAGATAGCCAACAAAGAGAAAAGGACCATCATCGGTCTGATGTCGGGTACGTCGCTGGATGGGCTGGATATTGCGCTCTGTGATTTTACGGGACACGGCACCCAAACCCGCATGAACCTGCGTGAATTCACGACCATGTCTTACGACTCAACCTTTAAGCAGGAGGTGAAAGCCATCTTCTCAAAGCGCCAGGTAGACCTCGAAAAGGTATGCGTCATGAACGCCTACATCGGCCGCTTTCATGCCGACCTCATCAACCAATGCCTGAAGAACTGGGGTATAGCACAAAGTGAAGTAGATATTATTGCCAGTCATGGTCAGACCATTTACCATGCGCCGGCCTCGCTGCATGGTATAGCCAGCATGCCGGACGCTACCCTGCAAATAGGGGACGGCGACCACATTGCTGTGAAAACGGGCATCATCACCTTAAGCGATTTCAGGCAGAAGCACATTGCCGCAGGCGGCGAGGGCGCTCCGCTGGCGGTGTATGGGGATTATTTGCTGTTTTCAGAAGAAGGTCAGAACCGCATCATGCTCAATATCGGTGGCATCGCCAACTTCACGTTCCTGCCCGGCGACCTGGACACCACCCGTATTTTCTCGACCGACGTAGGCCCCGGCAACACGCTTATGGATGCCTATGTGCAGCAGCAGTTCCCCGGCACTTATTACGACGCTGACTCCGCCATCGCCCTGAAGGGAAGGTATAGCCCGGCTCTGGTAGCAGCTTTGCTATACCATCCGTTCTTCGAGCAGGGCTTCCCGAAAACCACCGGACCTGAGTTGTTTAACCTCGCCTACCTGGAGGAAGCCCAGCGCAAGTCAGATACCCAGCATCTCTCGGCGGAAGACGTGATGGCCAGCCTTAACCGCTTCTCGGCCAGCGGCATTTGCGAGGCGCTAAGCAGAACGTTGCAAGGAGAAAAATTTGAGATCTTTCTGAGTGGCGGCGGCATGCACAACCCGCTCCTGATCCAGAACATACAGGAAATGCTGCCCGGCGTGACTGTCCGGAACACCGAAGAACTGGGCGTTTCGCCCGACGCGAAGGAGGCTGTGCTGTTTGCCACGCTGGCCAATGAGTGCCTGGTGGGCGAGCCCATCGATTTTGGGCCGGGCCAGACCCGCGTGCCCTCCGTGCTCATGGGAAAGATCAGTCTGCCGGAATGAAATTGAAAACCTAGATCACCTATTATGTACAGTACAAAACAATTAGCACTATGAGAAAAATCTACTTAGAAAGGGGAGTCGCCGTGAAGGGCGTCCTCTTGTGTATGCTCCTGCTGACCATGGTAAGCCAGATTGCATGGGCACAGGTCACACGCTACACCGTAACGGGAACTGTAACAGACGCCCGCACCAAATCCCCGTTGCCGGGTGTTGTGGTTAAGTTTCAGAACCAAAACATCGCCACGGCCACCGATGGCGCCGGGCAGTATACCTTGTCGGCTAACCTGCCGGCCGGTACATACCAGCTCAACTTTTCCTTCATCGGATTCAAGCCGGAATCCAGATCATTGGTGCTAGGCAGCCAGAACGACGTAACGGTGGATGCCCAGATCAGCGAAGACATCGTGGGATTGGAGGAAGTGGTGGTAACCGGTACCTCGGTGGCAACGAGTAAAAAGCAACTTGGCAATGCCATCTCCACGGTTTCTGCGGCTTCCCTCGAAAACAGTGTGGCCACTTCTGTCGACCAAGCATTGGCGGGTAAAGTGGCAGGTGCACAGATCTCACAAAACTCCGGTAACCCTGCTGGCGGTATCAGCGTGCGTCTGCGCGGTACCAGCACGGTGGTAGGTTCCGGTGACCCGCTTTACATCGTGGATGGTGTGATCATCAACAATGGCTCCCCGGAGCTGATTGACCTGGGTGGCTATGCCCAGAACCGCCTTGTCGATATCAACCCGAACGACATCGACCGCATTGAGATCATCAAAGGCGCTGCGGCGGCGGCCATCTACGGCTCACGGGCCAGCAACGGGGTAGTGCAGATCTTTACCAAACGCGGTAAGGAAGGAAAACCGAAAATAGACTTTTCGACCCAGTTCAGAGTGAGCGAGGTGCGCAAGACACTGGACTATAACCAATACCCGTTCCGCTTCGTGAACACACTGCCTGGTGACCTCACACAGGAGCCCGTGCAGCGCTACGACTACCAGGACAAGATTTTCCGGACAGGATTTGGCACCGAAAACAACGTGTCTGTTTCGGGTGGTAGCGCCAACACGCAGTATTACATGAGCGGCAACTTCCTGAGAAACCAGGGTATTGTCGATAACACCAATTTCACAAGGGGAGGAGCCCGCCTGCGGGTTGACCAGACGATTAAGGATTGGCTATCTGTTTCGATGGGCGCCAACTACGTGCTGAGCACGAGTGAGGAGATTCCGAACGGTGGACTGAGCGAGGCCTACGGGGCCCTGACAGGCTTTATCTTCAGTAACAACTTCATCAACCCTGAGCCGGTGGACGGGGTCTACCCATCTACCGCACCGACCGCCATCCTAAGAAGAACGAATCCGTTGGAAGCGATCGACCGGTTTGAGTTTGAGCAGCGCACCAACCGTTTCATCGGCGACTTTCAGGCAAACATGACACCTATCAATGGCTTGAATATCAACTATGTGCTCGGTTACGATAATTCCACTCAGATCGGTACAGGCTTCATACCGGTAGGGAACACTACGCCATCTTACAACGCTGGTTACTCACGCCGCGCCGACCGTACCGCCTATCTGCTTAACAATGACCTGAATGCATCGTACCGCACCTTCCTGGCCGACTGGCTGGAATCCACGACAGGTATAGGGGGCACGGTGCAGACCGAAAAATATTATACCACAGGCATAACAGGTACGCAGCTTGGCCCGATTGCCCAAACCAGTACCAGCGGCGCGACCGTTGTCTCAAATGATAGCCGCATAGACCTCAATATCATGGGTTTCTTTGCGCAGCAGACTTTTGGCATTGGTGACCGACTATTCCTGACAGGAGCCGGGCGCTACGACGTGTCTTCGGTTTTTGGCGTGGACAACAGGTGGCAGTTCTATCCGAAAGTGAGTGGTAGCTACCTGGTCTCCAACGAAAAATTCTGGCAGGGCTTAAGCAGCATTGTTCCTATTTTCAAGCTGCGGGCATCGTATGGACAAGCCGGTAACCTGACGGCCATTGGTGCTTATGAGCGCTATACCAATTATAACCCTGTTTCATTACCTGGTCAGCCTGGCGTAATACCGTCCACTCTGTTGGGTAATGCATCCATTAAACCGGAGCGGCAGGTAGAAACCGAGGTTGGAGCTGACATGAGCCTCCTGAACGGTAGACTGGGACTGGAATTCTCGGTATACAAGAAAGATGTGAAGGATCTGTTGCTGTTCGTTGGCTTGACGCCTTCTACCGGGTATCTGAATCAATTTGCGAACATCGGTACCATGACCAACAAAGGATTCGAACTGATGCTGACCGGTGCACCGGTGCAAACAGAGAGAATCCGCTGGACTTCCACCTTGATCTATTCCCGAAACAAGAATGAGGTGAATGACATACCGGGCGGCGTATTGACGTTCCCGGGTGGATTTGGTCAGGTAGCAGCCGTGAACGGTTTTCCGTTGGGCTCCTTCTACAGCACGTACTTTGCCCGCAACGCTGATGGGTCTCTGCTCCTTAATCCAGCCGGCCTGCCGCAAGCCGACCGTGTAGGCCGCAACCCCGAAACCGGTCAGCCTACCGGAGCCACCAAACCGAAAGTGATCGGTGACCCGAACCCGGACTGGACAGGATCGTGGGTGAACGAACTGATGGTTGGCAATAGCCTGTCGTTCCGTACCCAGTTTGACGCAGCCTATGGCTTTGACGTGTTCAACTTCACGCGCCGCGTGGGAGAGCGCGACCTTTACGGTGGCCTGGCCGGTTATGAGCCGGAACTGAGAGGTGAGGTGCCAAAAGGTACGTCGGCCGCTTTGTTCGGTATTTTCGAGAATTTCATAGAAGACGGTTCTTACATTAAGCTAAGAGAGGTTTCGGTGGCCTATGACTTCAAACCCGCTTTTCTGGGTGGCAATAACGTACGCCTCAGCCTGGCAGGCCGCAATCTGTTCTCGATTGACGATTACAGTGGCTATGATCCGGAAGTGAATGCCGCCGGCCAGAGCAACGCGGTAAGAGGCTTCGACTTTGTGGAGGTGCCGATACCAAGAACCTACGCACTGGGCCTTAACCTCACGTTCTAATCTTCTACCATCAAAAGGAATCATAACATGAAAAATATAGCTTCTTATTTAAAAATAGGTCTGTTATCCGGCGCTTTGCTGCTAACGAGCGGCTGCGAACTGGACATACCGAACCCCAATGCGGCCAGCGACATCGAAGTACTCAATTCACGCGAAGGTATAATTGCCCTGAGTGTGGGCATGCGACAGTTTTACTCCACTTCCGGGTTAGAGGCGGCCTTGCTATACCCTGGTGTGACAGGTCGAGAGATGAAAGGCGTGGCGACCTTTACCAATGTGCTGGAACTGGAAGCGGGCGGTACTTCATTGCCTACCTTCAACGGCAACATCCTGGGGCTCTGGGCGCGAATGCAGCGCACCATGCTCATGAGTGAGCAGACTCTGGAGAATGCCCCGAAGATCCAAACGCTGACGGGCGGTACCCTAAGCGGGGTGATGGCGCATGCACACCTGTTCAATGCGATCGCGCTGGCGAACCTGGCCAATGCATTCGAGCAGGCCAATGTTGAAACCAGCCGAACCGATAAGGTGACGTTCAGGCCAAGAGCCGAGGTACTGGCAGAGGCCATTTTCCATCTGAACCAAGGTATAGCGTTGATCGAGGCCACCCCTATCTCGCAGGAGTTTGTGACACAGGTGACCGGTACTGCCTTCGACCTACGCAATACGCTGTATGCCTACAACGCCAGGTATAACCTGTATGCCGGTAACTACGAGGCGGCTATTGCCAATGCCAATAAGGTGGACCTGAGCAAAAAATCAGAATTTGTGTACAGCACGCTGAGCCCCAACCCGATCTACAATACCATTTTCATACTGGCCTACTTCAGACCGCGCGATAAATTCGGTCTTCCGGATGCTCTGTTTGAGGCAGCAGATATGCGTTATCCTTTTTACATGACCGATCCGAGTGCCGATGTGGCGGGCGACCTTGTGAAAACACTGGCTGGTTTCTTCAACACACAAACGGCCAGCATACCGGTATACCTGCCCGACGAGATGAAACTCATAAAAGCAGAGGCAATACTGCGTTCGAACGGTTCGCTGGACGAGGCGCTGGCATTGATCAACCAGGTGCGGACACAGACAGCTGGCGATCCCTTTGGGGTGCATGCCGGGCTTCCGGCTTACACAGGTCCGGTTACAAGAGAGGCGCTTTTGCTGGAGGTATACAAGCAACGCTCCGCCGAAATGTATTTGAGCGGTCAGAAGTGGGAGGATAGCCGTCGTTTCGGTCGCCCTGGCCCGCCGAGCAACACCACTGAGCGTAACCGCAACTTTTACCCATACCCGGACCAGGAGCGCCGTAACAACCCGAACACGCCAAACGATCCGGCTATTTAAATTTAGGCACTATACCTGAAAGGGTAGCCACCAAATAAATCACCTCCTATACCTGGCTGTCAGTTTAGCCAGATATGGGAGGTGGTTTTGTAATGGGCAGGTATAAAAGCCCTAAATATTACTTTTGAGTTTGTTCAGTTCTTCTTCTATGGCCGGACTCAGCACCAGGATGAGGTGCTCGGAGAAAGCGGGGTTTTCAAGCGGTTTTGCGTCCATCAGCGCGATAAGGCCAATCGGCTCGCTTTCTTCACTTAAAAAAATACTGCCCAGGTAGCTTTCGATATTTAACTCCTGCAGTTCGGCATCTTCCGGAAAATTCTTGGAAACATTGAAAGGGTAATAGCAGAACTTTTGGGTGAGCACTGAGTCACAGGGCGTATGCTGAAGCGGGTAGGTGAAGTTATCGACCACTTTTTTGTTTTTCAGGAAAATGCAGGTCGTGATGTGCTGGTTGTCGTCAGACAGCAGACCGATCAGAACGTACAGGGCTCCGGTGTGCTCTGCAATAAAAACCCCTACCTCGTGCAAGAAGTTATCGTGCCTGGCTTTGGACGTGAGCGAAATCGCCGCTTCCAGTGTGGCATGCTCCTGCTCGCCCAGTTCATAATTCCAGTGATGAACAAATCTGTATTCCATTGATTTCTCCCTACAGCTTTTCCCTACTTACAAAACTAAGGAAATACCTATTAAGTTGCCATTCACGTAATTTCAATTTGTGAGAGACTTACACTATACCGTGAACCGGCGCCAGACAAGGGCTAGTTCACCATAAAAAATCTGCCTGTCTGGCGGCTTTAGTCCGTATTCTGTGAACAGAACGCAATCTTAACCTAACTTAAACCATATATGCTTCCTGATAACCGCTGGCCGGTCCAATATTTCGGCAAAAGATTCTGTACGCTGCTGTGGCTTGTTGCCTTCTCGATGCTGGTGAGTTTCCGGGCAGAGGCGCAGGTGATTTACAAGGGAGGCTCCAATGTGCAGCTCCTTTACGGGCGCAACCTCAATCAGTCGGGGCAGCTCGCTACCATCACCCTGGAGCATTTTGGGGATGTCGGTGCATTTGAGCACTTCGGTTTTGCAGACCTGTTCAACGATGCCAGCCTGGCTGCTCCCAACCTGTACCTAGAGTGGTACCCGAAACTCAGCCTGAGCCGTGCCACGAAAAGTGAGGTGAGCCTGGGGCCGATAAGCGATGTGCTGGTAGGCGGCGGCATTAACGTGCTGTTCGGCGGCACAGAAGACTTTTTCGCCTACACGGCAGGTCCGGCGTTCAAATTCCGTATACCTGGCCAGGGCTTACTGCAACTCGAAACTTATTACTACAAACAGCATGGCGCTGAATACCACGGCACCTACCAGATTACGCCGAGCTGGGACATTCCTATACCTATAGCAGCGCGTGCCCGTTTTCGTTTCCGGGGTTTCATGGATTTTATAGGAGATCGCGGGCCGGGTACCACGCAATACCTCACGCAGCCACAACTTTTCGTGGATATGGGTAATTTCTGGGAAAAGCCCGGCAAGGTATACGTTGGTTCGGAGTGGCGCTACTGGCACAACGTAGTCGGTATAGCAGGGCTTAATGAGTCGATTTTGCAGGCCAACGTGCTCTTTACACTGTAAGGAGATAGCCAGCCTAGGACACAGGAATTATTCGCACGCAGGATTTTATGCTTTCGGTCACTTTTTCAAACGGTCACCTTTTCAAAAACGGGGCAGTTTTGCTTTTTCCGGACCTGGCCACCTGCTCCGGTGTTCCGGCTACTACTACGTTGCCACCTTCCTCACCTGCTCCCGGGCCAATATCGATTACCCAGTCGCTGGCGGCGACTACGCGCATGTCGTGCTCTACTACGATCACGGTATTGCCGGCCTCTACCAATTTGTTCAGTTGGGTCATCAGTTTTTCAACGTCGGCTGGGTGCAGACCGGTAGTGGGCTCATCGAGTATGTAGAGCGTGTTTCCGCGCTGCGATCGTTGCAGTTCCGTGGCCAGTTTGATGCGTTGCGCTTCGCCGCCCGAAAGCTCTGTGGCTGGCTGACCGAGCCTCAAATAGCCCAAGCCTACTTCCCTTAGCACAGTAAGAGCCCGATGCACGGCCGGTTCCTCGTCAAAGAACTGCCAGGCGGTATCCACGGTCATGTCCAGCACTTCGGCTATGTTCTTGTCGCGGTAGGTTACCTCCAGGGTTTTGGCGTTGTAGCGGGCACCCTGGCAAACCGGGCAGGGGGCATATACGCTGGGCAGAAAAAGTAACTCCACCATCACAAAGCCCTCCCCCTGGCAGTTTTCGCAGCGGCCCTTGGCTACATTGAAGGAGAAACGACCGGCGTCATAGCGGCGAGACTTCGCCATGGGTGTTGCGGCAAACAGCTTGCGCACATGGTCAAACAAGCCGGTGTAGGTGGCCATGTTGGAGCGCGGGGTACGCCCGATTGGTTTCTGGTCTACGCGCACCATTCGTTTTATGTGCTCTAGCCCTTCCGTGATATGCCCTGCCGAGTGGATTGGGGCGGCCCGTTCCAGTTCATCGCCTTCCTCTTCCTCCACGGGTAGTTCATGGCCCAGGTGCGCGGCCACTAACTCAACCAGTACCTGGCTGACCAGGCTCGATTTGCCCGATCCCGACACGCCTGTTACAGCGGTGAATACGCCCAACGGAAACGCAGCAGACAGGTTGTGCAGGTTGTTCCGGGTCACACCCTCCAGCCGCAGCCAGGCTTTAGGTGCTCTAGGCTGGCTGTTGAGTCCTGCAGATTTGCCAAACAGGAAGGCGCCGGTGCGGGAAGCCTTGATTTTTCGCAGTCCTTCCGGCGGTCCGCTATACAGAATCTCGCCACCTTTCTCACCTGCAGCCGGGCCAACGTCCACAATCCAGTCAGCATGCCGGATCACTTCCATATCGTGCTCCACGATGAAGAGCGAATTGCCCGCTTGCTTGAGCCCGTCCAGTGCCTTGAGCAGCGCCACCGTATCGGCGGGGTGCAGACCTGCCGAAGGCTCGTCGAGCACGTAAACCACGCCAAACAGATGGGAGTAGAGTTGGGTGGCCAGCCGCAAACGCTGTAGTTCTCCCGGCGACAGGGTAGGGGTGCTGCGCTCCAGCGACAGGTAACCCAGACCCAGATCCAGCAATACGTTAATGCGGGCGCAGAGATCCTCGGCGATGCGTTGCGCCACAATGGTCTGCTCCGGATGGTCAGCTTCCTGCTGCTCGTGTCCTTTGGCTGTACCGTCGGCAAATGGGCGTAGTATACCTGCCACCCGCTTCAGCGGCAACCTGGACAGCTCAGTGATATCAAGACCGGCAAACTTTACAGACAAGGACTCGGGGCGCAGGCGCTTGCCCTGGCAGGTAGGGCAGTCGGTACTCAGCATATACTGCATCACCCGCCGTTTCATGAGCGGGCTGTTGGTATGGGCGAAGGTATGGAACACGTGCCGACGGGCACTGCTGAACGTGCCCATGTAATTTGGCTCCTCTTTGCGTTTGAGGGCGCCTTGCGTTTGCTCGGGGGTATAGCCGGGGTATACTGGCACAACGGGCTGCTCCTCTGTGAAGAGTATCCAGTCGCGGTCTTTTTGGGGCAGGTCGCGCCAGGGCTTGTCTACGTCGTAGCCAAGCGTTACCAGTATGTCGCGTTGGTTTTGTCCGCCCCAGGCAGTGGGCCATGCCGCAATCGCCCGCTCCCTGATCGTGAGCGAGTCGTCGGGCACCATCGACTTTTCGGTGACTTCATAGATGCGGCCCAGGCCATGGCAGGTAGGGCAGGCACCCTCGGCGGTATTGGGCGAAAATGCCTCTGCATAGATGATGGACTGCCCCAGTGGGTAGTCGCCTGCGCGGGAATAAAGCATGCGCAGCAGGTTAGAGAGCGTGGTTACGCTACCAACCGAGGAGCGTGTGGTAGGTGTGCCGCGTTGCTGCTGTAAGGCTACGGCCGGTGGCAAACCATTGATGGCGTCCACTTCCGGCACGGCCATCTGGTGAAACAACCTGCGGGCATAGGGCGAAACGGATTCCAGGTAGCGGCGCTGCGCCTCGGCGTAAAGCGTTCCGAAGGCCAGCGACGATTTGCCCGAGCCGGATACGCCCGTGAATACCACCAGGGCATCGCGCGGTATGGCCAGGCTGATGTTTTTCAGGTTATGTTCGCGTGCACCGCGTATCTCTACGAAGCCGGTAAACTCTTTGGGTTGTGCTTTATTGTCTTTTGTCATGAGCAGGTTCAGGTATCAGGTAGGGCGCAGGTATACAATAACCGCTACAGTGAATGGGTGCGTATACGCAAAATCCGGTAAAACTATCTCAGAAACGAAGCAACAGGTATAGGAAAGCAGCAGTTGTTGTGGTGCCTACCAGTCTTCTATGGTATCTTCCTCATCATCCGGGTCATGGCCAGTGAAATCATCTTCCCAATCGTCTGTTATATAAACCTCATCATCTAAGGTATAGGCATCGTTCAGATCCTCCTCAGCAGCTGCGGTGGAGGAAAGCTGGTCCAGGAAATCCTGCAGCACAGGCACAGCGGCAAACCCGGTGTCGGTGAGGCTAATCAGCTCCCCGCACTGCAGAAAGCGGTTGGTGTCGAGCAGCACGTCGTAGATGGGGGTATGGATGTGCTTTGGGATTTTGTACAGACGCGGGTCGTCTTTGGTGAAAGGGGTTCTGACTTTGGAATTGAACAGGTAAGGAATAAGCGTTTTGGAGCAGCTGATGGCGATGCGCTGTACCTCATGCTCCTCGAAATACTCCTGCAGCCGACCGTTGATGTTTTCAAAGAATTCTAATGTTTCGCCTAACCGCACCCGTGAACCTGCCCGGGACTTGCCTTTGGTTTTGAGGTACTTGATCTGGCTTTTGCCCTGTTTTTTGCGCACCATGTACGAACGGAATACCTTATGGTCCAGGCAGCGGCCGTTCTCAAAATAACCCAATGCGCAGCTACCCGATTGTATTAGCAGGATCACGTAGTTCATGTGCTTCTCCAACGCAATACCTGTGTATGGCAACGGTAGCGGCAACCTGAAGTATACCTGCTCATTCCCACCTTCATCCAGAAGCGCGAGCCGGTGCTTGTCGGGGTCATACTCTGTGCGCACAGCGGAGGCCTCGAGGGTTCGGAGCAGTTCAGCGGCTTTGTCTTTGGGCAGAAATCGGTTCATGGGTATTGGGCGGAGAGGCAGACGAGCTGTTTTACTTTTTCAGGTATACCCGGAAGGTGGAGCCGACCCCTAACTGGCTTTCCACCTCTATGTGGCCACCGGCGTTTTCCACGATCTTTTTCACCATGTAAAGCCCGATACCGGAGCCCTCCACGTGATTGTGCATGCGGCTGAACATCGTGAATAGCTTTTGACTCCCTGACAGGTTCATCCCCAGTCCATTGTCCTGGACCATCAGCAAATAGAAGCTTCCTTTTGGATGGCAGGTGATCCGGATTTTGGGTTTGCGGTCCGGCGAACTATACTTGATAGCGTTGGAGAGCAGGTTGTAGATGACGGAGCGCAGGTTTTTATGCGAAAAGTGAAGATAAGGACAGGCTACAATGTCTATATCCAGCTCCGCCCCGGCCACATCCATCTGGGAAGATAGGTCCAGCCGGACATCGTTGATCACTTCTGCCAGGTCAATCAAGGTGGCTTCCGGGCTATTTTCCTTCTGCAACTTGATGACCTCGGTCAGGTGATCGATGGTTCGCTTAAAGCGCCTGATGGAATCTTCGATCATGCTGACGACCTGCGTCAGTTCTTCTGATTTCAGTAACTCAGGTGGCATAGACTCCAGCAGGATCTGCACCAGTCTCTCAATGTTGAAAATCGGCGCTTTCAGGTCATGAGAGGCCGTATAGATAAAATTGTCCAGATCCACATTGGTGCGTATCAGCTGTTCGTTGGCGGCGCTTAGCTGCAGGTTCGTGGCAGCCAGTTTCCTGGAAAGTGCCTTTGCTTCCTGCCCACTTGCTTCTACCCGATGAAACGCTTCTACCTGGTCTGTGATATCTGATACCAAGGTATAGAAACCGGCGACTTGTCCATCTCTTATATCCGGCACGTAGCTGGTCCTGATGTACTTGACGAAGTCTTTTCGATAAGGCATTTCACTCTCAAAATCGAGCCGTTCGCCGGCTAGAGCCCGGTCGATATACTGTTTCACGCCCTCGTAGGCACTTTCGCCCACCACCTCGCGGACAGAGCGACCCAGTAGGTCAGCAGATTTGATAGGGAACCAGGATTCGTAGGCCTTGTTGGCAAAACGGTACTTTTCTTCCTTGTCGAGGTAGCCGATCAGCACAGGCAGGGCGTCGGTGATAAGACGGAGCTGCTCCGCACTCTGCTCTACTTTTTGCCGGGCCCGCACCTGCTCTGTTACATCCTGCGCGTACACCATCACGCCATCCACTTTGCCGTGCTCGTTCTGGCGTGCCATGTAGGTAAAGGTGAAAAGGATCTCCTCTGGTTCATCCCCTTCGTGGCGCGCCAGCATCAGCGGAAACTCGTTGCCTTCATAGAGTTTGCCCGTTTCATATACCTGATCCAAAATGCCAGGTATGGCTGAATCCTTCAATTCAGGCAGCGCATCCAGCAAGGGTTTGCCCAGCATTTTACGGCCCGGGAAGATCTTTTGGAAAGCCGGGTTCACCAATTGGAAAACGTGCTTTGGTCCATCCAGCAACAGAAATGGGATAGGGGCATCCACAAACAACGTTTGGAGACGCTTATGCTGCAATTCCGTTAAGGCTTTGGAGCGCTCCAACTCCTGAGTCCGGAGCGCTATGCGCGCCTCCAGCTCCATGTTGAGTTTCTTCAGTTCTTCCTGGGCAGCGGAGAGCTCCGCATTGGCCTGCATCAGTTCGAGGCGGGCTTCTACCTGCGCGGTTACCTGGTAGGCAAACACCATAATGCCCTCTATGATCCCTTGTAGGTTGCGGACGGGCTGGTAGGTGAAGTTATAGTAATTCTCGCCTAAATGGCCCGTGTTGGCATGGTCCAGTTGCACCTTCATCTCGACGGCGTACACGCTTTCACCGGTTTCGTATACCTGGTTCAGCAAGTGCACGATGCCCTGCCCTTTTAGCTCAGGCATGGCCTCAATAATCGGTTTCCCCAGCAGGGGGCGGTCCCCCACAAGTTCCTGATAGAGGGGGTTGACGAACTTGAATACATGCTGCGGGCCTTCAAAAAGGCAGATCAGCGCGGGGGCCTGCATGAAGGTGTTGTAGAGTTTCTGGCGTTCAAGCTCAGCTTCTGCTCTGGCCGAAACCAACTGGGCCTTCGTGATTTTCTGCTCACCGGAGAGCACCTCCACCAAATGCTCGCTTTGCTCCAGCTTTTCCTGGGTAAGCACCTGCTCACTCACGTCCACCACCTTGTGAAGTATATACTGGATGTTTTGCGCCTCATCCATGATGGGGGTATTGGTCGGAAGCCAGTATTTTTCCTTGAATTCACCTGAACCTAGTGGCAGCTGTACATCATAGCGCTGCAGAGCCATTTGGTGGGGCTTCTTGTGCTGCAGCACCCAATTCAGGGAGTACTGTAAATTCTTAATACCATCTGGGGCAGAAAGGGCTGGGTTTTCTGGAAACACATCAAAGAGGTAACGGTCTTTTATTTCGTCCAGAGTACGATGTGTAGCTGCCAGATAAGGTTTACTGGCCGACAGGATGGTGAAATCAGGAGCTAGGAGCAGGTATAGATCAGGTACTGCTTCTATAAAATGTAGTAGTTCTGTTGGCAAGGCAGCAATCTTTGTCATGTCATTTAATCGAAATATAAAAGGTAACTCCCCGCACAATCAGCATAAAATTAATGAGGAGTACGAAAATCGGTTAAGCCGGTTTGGCTCATCTCAGGAACTTGGTTTCGGAGGGGATAGGCCAGTTTTTTATATTCTGTGAATATCGGATTTTTTAAATAAATCTGCAACCGTTCCCGCCTTAGCTGCCTGGAAACTGCCAGGTAAATAGCTGCGCACCCCAAATGGCCCTACCCTGCAAACTCGGGTTATGTTGCCGACAGTAAGTTTGCAGAGGTATATTCCGAAAGAGAAGCAGCGAGAAAGCATTGTATTTCGTACGTACTCAGGAAGTAGGTCAAAGTACCCGGCTGCAGTCGGGAAATCGAAAGACGAGCATAATCCAAGATGAGATGGACACTATTACTGCTGCTGTTGCTGTGCTCCTGCGTCGCACAACGCGAGGCAGAAAAGCAGCCTGACAAAAAGATACCTAAGTATTACCCGCCCGCCATTGCTGTACCGCGTCCGATTGTAGCCAAAAGGTCGGTTCTTGTCCCTGTGTTGGAACGAAGCCCGGTAGTCGCTCGTCCTGCCTATACCCTGGAATGCCCTGCCTGTGAGCCTACGATCGTAACAGAAACCCTATACCTGCCAGACACGGTGATGCTGGACTCACTGAACAGAGAGTTGGAGATAGAGCTGCTTGCCAACCAGGCCATCCGTAAAAAACTCAAATCCACCGAAGCGGAACGCGACTTTTGGCAGGAGAAAAATCGACAGAAGTTCTGGACCCTGATCGCCATGGCTGTTTTTGGGTTGCTGTACATCCTGTTTAAAGTACTGGCCTCCCGGGTGCGTGAAACCTAAAAAAAACAGCCGCTGCCATTTGGCAGCGGCTGTTCCGGAAATTCCAATCTATACCTTATCGCCGCAGGAAGTCCAGCAAATGACTGTTGACTTCCTCTTTGTGCGTTACGAACATTCCGTGCGGGGCGTCCTTGATCACGACATACTTGTTTTCCCGGATCCCTTCGGCTGCTTTCTCGCTGCTGGGTTTAATGGGCACGATCTGGTCCGCATCGCCGTGCATGATCAGGGTCGGTACCCGCACGTTTCGCAATTCCTGTCTGAAATCGGTGTAGGCCCAAGCTTTGGCTGTTTCGATGGTGCCGCGCGGGGAGGCAAGCGAGGCGATTGTCCAGTCGTAGCGCAGCTGTTCCTCACTCGATTTACCCTTGTTGTCGCTGTAGTTGTAAAACAGCTTGCTGAACTCTGCCAGGAAAGAAACCCGGTTGGTCTTCAGGGAGTCGATGATTTCTTCCAGTTTCTCATCCGGCACACCATCCGGGTTATCGTCCGATTTCTTCACCTTCGGAATAATGGAGCTGATGAGCACTGCCTTGGAAACTCTGTCATCACCGAACATCGAAAGGTAGCGCACCACCTCGCCGCCACCCATCGAAAAGCCCACCAGCACACAATGGTAAAGGTCCAGCTGCTCGATCAGGGAGCGCAGGTCAAGGGCCAGGGAGCTGTAGTCGTAGTGGTGCCAGGGGTGATCCGAATCGCCGAAGCCGCGCCGGTCGTAGGCAATGCAGCGGTAGCCGGCATTCACGAGAGCCTGTATTTGGTGCTCCCACATTTTGTGGCTCAGTGGCCAGCCGTGTATCAGGATAACGGGTTGCCCTTCACCATAATCCTGGTAATTGATGTACACGTTCTCGCCTTTCTGGATGTCCTCGGTTTCGATAAATGACATAGTTTTAAGTTTGTTTTGGTGTTAGAAATAGGAAAAAAAGCCTGCCGTTTCAGGTCTTTTCCTTTAACTGTGTTTCCATGGAAATGTTCCTGTCACATGCAGATTGGGATTCGTTTTCAGGAGGTTGCCCAACCCCGATGGGGGAAATTACTCCACTTCCGTCGGCACTTTCAACTGGAGTATGCTGGACTGGTCTACTTTGATGATTCCTCGCTTGGGCCGATCCAGATCGATGATGATAAAAACGACCAGGCAGATCAACAGGGTCATCATCATGGCCGGTACGGTGGTTCTCTTCTTGCCCAGTCCGCTTGCGTAACCCATCAGGGCACCTGACACAATGAAGACGATGAACAGCAGAAAGAGGATCACCTCCGGCACATGCAGCGCCAGGATCGCGTTGCGCCTCCCGAAGGCGTCGATCATGTTGTTGAGGGCGTCAATGAAGTAACCTGTCGTTACGTTTCGAGGGTCTACACGGGCGGCCTTAACCGCTGTGAGCCAAATTTCGTGTTGCTGCTTCTTGGTCTCATTTTCTAGCTTATGGAGCTCACTCACCATCACAGTACCGCTTGCGCTCACGGCAAGCCGAAGGTCTATGTAGCGTTGCAGTTGCTGTTCAGCCAGTGTATCGAGTGGGGCAGGGAGCAGGTTGGTTCGGAGGAGGGCGGTGCCGATGGTATTCGCTTCGTGGATCACGGCCTCGCTGCGGTTGTTGAAGCGTTGCAGGGCCATGTTGAAGGTGAAACCAAGTATAAGGGCCAGCAAACCCAGGGTGCCGGCCTGTATGGTGTTGGTCTGCGTTTTGACATCCACATCAATTTTGGTCTGGTAGTAGTGGCCCAGCCGGTAGCCCAGTTCGTTTGCCAACAGGATCAAAACAAACAGGGTAGTAACGATTAAGATACTGTTCTGGTCATACATGATTTCTTTTGAAAAGTCCATTTACATCAGCCATACAAGATGTTACTTTTCGCAGCCTGACCGATTGCGAATATGCTGTATACGGATATTCGGCAGAAGGTATAGCCCGGAGCGTCCTATACGGTTTGCCAGCCGGAAATTATGCTGGGCTGCCCTATACCTGAAGAGGAACTTCGGGGCGCGAGGTTGAGGTAGGGGTAGGTGACTTTAGAAAGGTATAACCCCTGCGGAAAAGCCGGGCTCAGGATTTTGGGGGTGTGTTCGGTGGCCAGATAGCTCTCAAACTCATCCAGGCTTAGTGCGCCGGTACCAACCTGCAGCAGTTTTCCGACGATGATACGGATCATCCTGCTCAAAAACCGATTGGCGGATATCTGAAAACGCAACCTGTCTCCATTTTCAGATGCCAGCCATTGGGCCGTCGTTACATGGCAGAGGGTGCTCTCGTGTGCAGCCGGGGTAATGCAGAAGTTCTTAAAATCCTTATAAAAGGGGAGCAGGGCCGTAGCGGTTTTCAGGTGGTCCAGGTTCAGGTGCCGGATCAGGTATAGGGAGCTCACATCGCTCAGAAAAGGGTCTTTATAGGTATGGATAAAATAATCGTAGCTCCGGCTGTTGGCGTCAAAGCGGGCATGGGGCAGGCCTTCCATCGGTATGATGTCGAACACAGCAATGTCCGGAGGCAGTACTTTGTTGAGCCGGAACAACATGTCGAATTCCCAGGGTTGGGCGACATCCAGGTGAAAGAAAAACTGGCTGGCATGCACACCGGCATCCGTGCGCCCACATCCGACAATGGCCACCGGCGCTCTCAGGATTTTGCCCAGGCACGCCTCTATCGTTGCCTGCACATTTACCCCATAAGGGTGCCGCTGCCAGCCCCGGTAGTTGGTACCGCTATACCCAATATGGAAGAAATAACGCATGCAATTGTTAGGATTAGACTATGCTGAAATCAGGTATACAAGGTAGTGCAAAAACTCAGAACGGATGCCATCCAAAGAATTGCGGACGCTTTAAAGTTTCCGCTACGGATTAATAAGCTTAATTTTGGGATTCAAGCAGCGCACCATGTCGAAATCCAAAAAGCTTAACAATGTGACCCTGGGCCAGGTCTTCAGAACCATTATCTTGCCCCGTAAGAATTACCTGGCCATTGGCCTGGTCCTGATCATCATCAGCCGCCTGGCCGGACTGGTGTTGCCGGGAGCCAGCAAATTCCTGATCGACGACGTGATCCCGAACGGAGACAGCACCCTGTTGAAGTGGTTGATCGGGGCTGTGGTTGGGGCTATTGTGATTCAGTCGGTCACGTCCTTTGCACTGACGCAGATACTGAGCGTGGAGGCGCAGCATTTGATCTCGCAGCTGCGAGCCAAAGTACAGCGACACATCATCCAACTGCCCATTCGCTTTTTTGACAATACCAAAACCGGGGAGCTTGTGTCGCGCATCATGACCGATGTGGAGGGCGTGCGCAATTTGGTCGGGACGGGCTTTGCCCAGATGATCGGCGGGGTGCTGACCTCACTTATCTGTTTGGTGCTGCTTATCTACATCAGTCCGCTCATGACGGCCTATGTCTTGCTGCCCGTGGCGATTTTCGGTTTCATTTCCCTGAAGGCCTTTGGCAAGATACGGCCTATTTTCCGGGAACGTGGCGTCATCAATGCCGAAGTAACGGGCAGGCTCACAGAAACGCTCGGAGGCGTGCGCGTGATCAAGGGGTTCAATGCCGAGGAGCAGGAGATCAGAACCTTTGAAGATGGCGTGACCCGACTTTTCCTGAACGTGAAGAAGAGCCTGATCACCACCAGCCTGGTTACTTCTTCGGCTACCCTGCTGCTGGGCCTCGCTTCGGCGGGCATCATGGGCATTGGCGGTTACCAGATCATGAGTGGCGAAATGACCTTCGGCGACTTTCTGGCCTTTACGCTATACCTGGGTTTTATGATAGCGCCTATTCTGCAAATGAGCAATATTGGGAGCCAGTTTACGGAAGCCTTTGCCGGTCTGGACCGTACGGAGGAAATCCTGAATATGCCGCTGGAGAATGCCGGCGGACAGCGTACCCTCAACCTGGAGCCGATCCATGGGGATGTGGTTTTCGATAAGGTTTCGTTTGCTTATGAGGAAGGGAAGGATGTGGTAAAGGAGATCAGCTTTAAAGCGCCTGCCGGTTCTGTTACGGCGTTGGTCGGGACATCCGGTTCAGGCAAAACCACCATCGCCGGGTTGGCAGCTTCGTTCCTGAACCCGGAGAGTGGCACCATCACCGTGGACGGCCACGACCTGCAAACCATCAGCCTGCAGAGCTACCGCAGCCAGCTGGGAGTGGTGCTGCAGGACGACTTTCTGTTTGAGGGTACCATCCGGAACAACATCCTCTTTCCGCGCCCTAACGCCACAGATGACCAACTCATGCAAGCCGTGGAAGCCGCCCACGTGCAGGAGTTCACCGATCGATTTCCTGATGGACTGAACACGCTGATAGGGGAGCGGGGCGTGAAACTCTCAGGCGGACAGCGGCAGCGCATCGCCATCGCTCGTGCTATACTAGCCGATCCGCGCATCCTGATTCTGGACGAAGCCACTTCCAATCTCGACACAGAGAGCGAAAGCCTGATACAAGCCAGTTTGAAAAACCTGATGCAGGGGCGCACAACTTTCGTGATTGCCCACCGACTCAGCACCATTCGCCAGGCCGACCAGATTCTGGTTATTGAGCAAGGGCACATAGTAGAGCAGGGCCGACACGAGGAATTGCTGGAAAAGAAAGGGAGATACTACCAATTGTATACCTACCAGGCCAGAATTTAAGGCCAAGTATAACCTAGCGAATTGAAGCCTGACGGTCAGGTGACATCCTGGTAAGACAGATCGAACTTGGACACCTCCGAATGCTTGATTAGTTTGGAGTGGGCATGGCAGATAGCCGAAAGCTCGCTGTTGCCATCAGCCTGGAATGTGTTTCGGGGGTAAGCGCAGAACAGAGGGAAGGCTGTGTTCTCCAGAAGCTCATTCCAGTACTGTTCCAGCAAAATGGTACCTGACTTGTTTTGCTGCTCCCACAAGATGGCGACCATTTCCCCGAAAGCGCGCAATTTCCTTCCGGTTGCCTGCACGCGGTCCAATTGCTCGGTGATGACAGCTGAAAAACGGTTGAAGTCGGGGCGGTCATCCAGCATGAACTTAGAGAGTGTCTCCTGTGCATCGAGTGGAATGTAACGTGTTGCAGCCTTTAAAGCGCTTACATGCAGCCCGTAGTTGTGCAATCTTTCCTCCAGGGCATGCAAGTGCTCACTGGTGGCGATCAAAATAACGGATTCCTCCGCCATGATGCCTCCCACCACGAAATCCTCCAGCATACTGAGGAGTGCTTCCTCGTTCTCATACAGTTGCACGACATGCGAGCAACTGCCAACTTCACACCAAAATGTTTCTGAGTTACATTCTTGCCAGTCTTCGTGTTTATCCATAATCGTTGTGTTTTACAAGATTGAAAATTTGGGAAGGACCCCACACGCATTAGAAGGGATAATGCCAGCCCCGCCTAGGGGTGCTCGGCTTATATAAGGTACTGCACTCCCCATATTTAGTTTCAATTGTTTGAAAATACAGATGCAAAATTGCCTTATTTCTATAAAATAATAGGATGGTTTCTATCTCACCAGCCTCGTTAATACCTATTAAATAGCTGAAAATGATAGTGTTAATTGGTAAATTTAAGCAGAAAGATGCAGGTTGCCGGGCGTTTTTTGAAGTAAGCAGATAAATGGGGTAGTGCGGTACAGGCAGCATCCTCTGTTTAGGGTTGCAACTGGCATGCGCAGGTCAGTTATTACGTGCTATACCTGTCCGATGGGAGGTAGTCTTGTCAGAATGGGTGTAGGGGGCTGTTTCCGGTTATACCTCTTGTTAGCAGTTAATTTTCCGCGCAGGTATAATGCAGCAGCTCCGCTATACCTTAACTCTCCCAACGCCGTAGGTAGCTTAAACTAAGACCACTATGCAGCAGCTCCTCAAGCCGATCGGCATTTACCCACTGGTATATTTCCGCATCCTGTTCGGGTTGCTGATGTTCTGCGAAGGTATAGGCGCTGTACTGATCGACTGGGTGCAGGAGCATTACGTGGAGCCGACCATCCATTTTGGCTACATCGGACTGGAGTGGTTAAAGCCGCTGCCCGGCTATGGCATGGTATACCTATACCTGACAATGGCCCTGCTAGGCTTTCTGATCATGGTGGGCTGGCGTTATAAGGTCACTTCCTTTTTGTTCTTCCTGCTCTTTGGCTACAGTTTTTTTTGCGAGAAAACCCACTACCTCAATCACCATTACCTGATATGGCTCATCAGTGGCCTGATGGTCATTCTGCCCGCCCACCGCAAACTGTCGCTGGATGTGCGGCGACAGCCCGAACTCGAAAGCGAGGTGGCCCCGCAGTGGACGCTCTGGCTTTTCCGGGCGCAACTGGTGCTGGTGTACTTCTACGCCGGGGTGGCCAAACTGCAACCCGACTGGCTGGCGGCCAAGTCCGTGAGCATCTGGATGGCCGCCAAGACGCACTTTTACGTGATCGGGCCCTACCTCGACACGCCCGCCATGATCTGGCTGGTGGTGTGGGGCGGCATCGTGTTTGACTTTTCCATTGGCTTTGCCCTGCTCTGGCCTCGCACGCGGCTAGTTGCCTTTTGGGTGGCCTTTGCCTTCCACATTTTCAACTCGGCTGTGTTCCATGTGGGGGTGTTTCCTTATTTTATGATCGCGGCCAATGTGTTATTTTTCAGCCCGGAACAGATCGCCCGCTGGTTTTTCAAGAAGCGCATATCGCCTGAAACATGGACACTTGCACCGCTTAGGCAGCCCCGTTGGCAGCTACGACTGGGCGCGCAGTTCTGCATCGTATACCTGACCTGGCAACTGCTTTTTCCGCTGCGGCACTTTTTTATTCCCGGTGACGTGAACTGGACCGAAGAGGGACATCGCTTCTCCTGGCGCATGATGCTGCGCACCAAAAGAGGCAGCGTAGATTTTCTGGTAAAGGATGGGGCCACACAGCACACCGTTTATGTGAACCCAGGCACCTACCTGGTGCGGGAGCAGATGCGGGAACTGCCCAAGCATCCGGACATGATCTGGCAATTCGCCCAGTTCCTGAAAACCGAGTACCAGCGGCAGGGGATGGAGAGGCCGCAGGTATACGCTATCTCCCAACTGAGTCTCAACGGCTACCCACCGCACCCCATCGTAGACCCAACCGTCGATCTGGCGGCTGTGCCTTATACCTGGGGTGCCAAAAGCTGGGTGACACCGCGGCCCGAGGCCGATGGCTGGCCCTGGGCAAAACGGCTTGTGTCAGAGCGCAAATAAAATGCTTCTTCAGAGCCTGAACGCAGGTAGCCGGGCAATGCCGGCTCACTACCACCTTACTTACCTGGTGCTGCGCTCACGGGAGGTTGCGGGGCCGGTACTACGTTACTGATCGGTTTGGTTGATTTGAGGTAGGTGAAAACAGCCCGTAACTCCTCATCCGTCATGTGTGCGATCATTTCCCAGGGCATGGGTGGCAGCAGCATGCGTCCGTTCTCCATCCCCTTGTGCTTGCCCTGCCGTATCGCCGTGAAAAAGTTTTTTTCGGTCCAGTTGCCGATACCGGTTTTGTCGGAGGTCAGGTTGGAGGCGTAGGAAATGCCCCAGGGCCCTACCCAGGCGGTCAGGGTTTGGGTAACGGCCAGACCTTTCTTCTCCATTTCGGCACGGTCTACATCAGGTGGCGGCATATTGGCTGGGTGTCCTGAGAGTGCCCGCGACATGTCATCTACAGGCCCTTTATCCGTCATTTTCTTGGGTGTGTGGCAGTCGTGGCAGCCAGCGATGAGCACCAGGTGCTCGCCCTGTTTCAGCAGCTGGTCGTTCTGCCCTGACGTCTGGGTGACTTTGATGTCATCATTGTTTTGCTCAGTACGGGCTTCGGAGCATTGGGCAAACAATGCGATGCAGGCTATTGCCAGGCAACCGATGAAAGAATGTATCCGCTTCATAGTTCTGAGTATTAGGTGAGAGGTAAATTTTTTTACGCTAAAATAACAAATAATATTTTAATAATTATATTTTAGCGAATTACTTAGTCAACAAACGGACAGCGAGGGTGAAAGGTCTAAACCAATCGGTACGGGAAGTGGCTTAAAGCGAACCGGCTACTTGCCTGCCATTGCCACAAAGGTTGATGGATATGAAGCTAACTGCAAACCTAACCTGAAGTATTGCCAGCACAGGGGAGCGACTAATTGTACTTTAACTAAAAAGTTGTTTTGCCGTTCAACTCTTGCAAAGCCATTAATCGGTGAAATCAAACTATATGTCAGGATTTTTTTTTCAGGATGAGACGGAGCAAAGCATGGTTGCCGCGCTCAGGCAGGGCAGGCAGGAAATGCTAGGGAAACTGTACGACGCTTACGCGCCCGTGATGATGGGGGTGATTTCCCGGATTGTGGCGGATACGGAAGTGGCGGAGCAAGTGCTCCAGGAAACTTTTGTCGCCATCTGGACACGCATCGGGGTATACGACGCCTCCAAAGAGCGCCTGCTCACCTGGGGACTGGCCATCGCCCGGGGCATAGCCCTGGAAGCCGTGAAAGCGGATCGTTACACATCCTTTGCCCAAAACGAAACTAACCCGTCGCCAAATAAAAATGTACCTTTGCTGAACGGACAGCTTGGTCGCGAAGATATTTGCTCGCTTGCCCCACTGGAAAAGAGAGCGCTCGAACTGCTATACCTGAAGGGGCGCAGCTGCGCCGAAACGGCAGGGGAGCTCCACATGTCCGAGACAGCATTGAAGGAAGTGCTCAAAAGTGCATTCACCCATTTAAAGGCAGATAAATCAGCATGAACACAGTTGCAGAGTTTATAGAATCAGGTATACTGGAGCTATATGTACTGGGGGCTGCCAGCGAAGCAGATGTGCTTGCCGTAGAAAAGATGGCCGCCACCCACCCCGAAGTAAAAGAGGAGATCAGCGAGATCAGCCGGGCCATGGAGCACTATGCCCAGTCACGCGCCGTGAAGCCCCGCGCCACGGTCAAGACACTGTTGATGGCCACCATCGACTACCTGGAGCGCATGAAGAAAGGGGAACTGCCGGAGTCGCCCCCGGTGCTGACGCCGCATTCCCGCCGCAGCGATTTTGACAAGTGGCTGCTGCACCAAGACGCCGTGCACCCCGCCGATGCCGAACAGATCCATGCCCGCATCATCGGTTATACCCCCACCGCCACCACCGCCATTGTGTGGGTACGGGAACAAACCGAAGAGGAAATACACCACGACGAGCACGAACGCTTCCTGATCGTGGAGGGCACCTGCCTGATGCGCGCCGGAGAAAAAAACTATAACCTGGCCGCCGGCGATTTTTTTGAAGTGCCACTGCACGCCCCCCATCAACTGACCGTAACATCGGCTATACCCTGCAAAGCCATTCTGCAACGGCTAAGCGTAGTGTAGCGCCTGTTTAGGGTGGTCAAACGGTGGCCTGAAAGGCAGAAGCTAGCCTAAGGCGTTGGCAAATAAAAAAGGCTGGTAATTATCAGTGAAATAATGGTAGCTTTGTAAGCCTCCAATTTGAAACCCCTGTCGGATAACATTCTACCGGCTGACATGTTAGACAATGATGAAGAACGATATCCAGGTAGGGGCATTGCCCTACGAAAAGCCAGCATCCATTATACCTGAAAATGATCAGGCCCGCCTGCGGGCGCTTTACAGGTACGAGATACTGGATTCGGCCCCGGAAGAGTTTTTCGAGAAGATAACCCGCATGGTAGCCCGTCTTTTGAATACGCCCAGTGCCTTTATCTCGCTTGTGGATGCAGACAGAGTATGGTACAAAGCCAATTTCAGTACGCTGGATGTGCCCTGCGTAGACCGGGAAGACAGCCTCTGCTCGCTCACCATCATCAACGAGGAGAAGGTAACTGTTTTTGAGAACACCCACGACATCCCCTCGTTGCTGAGCAGCCCTTTTGTGAGCAGCGAAAACGGCATCCGGTTTTATGCCGGCGCTCCGCTAATAACACATGACGGTTACAACCTGGGTACGCTGTGCGTAATAGACGGCAAGCCCCGAACCATCAGCGAAGAGGAGCAGAAAATTCTTCTGGATCTGGCCAATCTGGTCATGAACCACATCGAGATGCGCGCGATGGCCCGCAAGGCAATACGCAAGCACGACGAACTGTATGCGGGTTTGGTGCGGGAGGTGGAGGTTCCCCTCAGGGAGCAGCAATTGCTTTTGAAAGAGGCGCTCCACGTGCCAAAGCCCGTTAACATTCTCAAAACGGCCATACAACTGGTAGACGACATGAGCGATAACGTGAGAATGCTTCAGGCTTCCTCCCTGAAAGAGGAAGATGTGCTTATTCTGCAACGCGAAATGGTGCCCATCGCTACGATTGCCAAAAATGTGGTGGATGAACTGACCCCACTGGCGGATGCCAAAGAACTGGAGGTTTTCTTTACGGTAGCCAGCCGTCGTGAGCTGTTGGTAGACCCAGACATGGTATACGAAGCAATATTCCTGCTTCTCAATCACCTGATCAAATACACCCCAAAGCAGAGCTCCATCGCCATCGACATATTTGAGGACGAGCAGCGGTTTATCGTCGAGATCAGCAATGAGCACAGCACTCTGACCAAAGCCGACCTGAGCAAAATGTTCTTTCGCTATGCGACCCTGGAAGGCAAAGCAACCGGGAATGAGCACTCCAGCGGGCTGGAACTGGCCCTTGTCAAAAACATCGTACACAGTCACGGCGCATCCATAGTGGCCAGAGTGGCCGAGCGTGGCGAAGGCACCAACATCGTGATCGATTTTCCGACGGTATAGGCAGTGGTTGTGTAGATGAGGCTAGGGCGCATAAACTCCTACCCGAATACCAGCCCTTACACCCTGAACTAGCCTCTTTCGGGCATCATTCTCTTTTGGCTACTATCGTAGTATTTGTTGAATTTGCCCTTGTATTCCTCTTCGTTCAGGGTGCCATCGGCGTCTGCCTCGTTCCACATGGTATGCAGCCCGTCGGCATATTCTCTTTGGTCCAGCAAGTTGTTGTTATTCTTATCCCAGTTTTCGAATAACTGGGCCTTGGCAAGTTGGGTATTAAACTCGTTCATGCTGAGTTTGTTGTCTTTGTTATTGTCCCATGCCGCCCAGTCCCAGTTGGGGTTGTCTTTAAAGCCGAAGTCGTTTGCGGCCGTGCTCCACTCGCTTTTGTCCAGGGTGTTATCCCCATTTGTGTCCCAAGTGCTAAAAAAGGATGTAGCAAACTCCTCTTTGTTTAGCATATTGTCATTGTTGGCGTCCCAACCTGTAAAATAGTCGGTGGCAGCAAAATCAGTATACATTCGGGTGCCGTCTATCGCGCTGGCTGTACCTGCAAATCTCCCTGTTTTTTCGGTTCGCACAGCGGCGGTGTCCTCTGCCATATCTTTTTTATCATTGCCGCCGCAGGCCGCCAAGCCCCCTAATACGAATAGGGTCAATCCTGCCCTGAAGTATCGCTTTAGATTGTTGAAGTGGTTTTTCATGGTTGTAATTGGTTTTATGTAACACAAGTTGTTCCTATGATTTACGAGTGCCCGGTACAGATGGGCTAATATTATCTGCTTATTAGTCAGTTGGTTGCAGCTTGTTTGGGGCTAGTGATAAATCCATCGGAACAGCGTATTTACCGCTCGGGCTGTACCAGTATCGGCAGAAGGTCAGGTTTGCATTGATTGAGGTTGTGCCACAGGCTGGAGGGAACGGCTTACGGAAAAGAGAAACCGGTTATCGGTGAAAAATAAATGTTCAGGATCACATTAGAATAGTTTAAATTATATATACTTGTGCTATACTTTTCCGAGTTAAGATCATGCAAACACTTTGTCGTGCTATCGCCCTTACGCTGCTGCTGCTGGCCGTTATTCAAGTTTCGTTAAAAGCCCAGGACAGCCCTCGCAAGGGGTATATCGGGGTAGGGCTGGGGCCAAGTTTCTTACTGGGCAGCAAGGAGGTTAAAACCGGCACGGGGCTGCATTTGAACCTGCTGAATGTTGGCTACACCATAGGCAAAGGATTTGGCATAACGGGCACATGGGTGGGCGGAGCGCATGCCCTTGATGTGGAGGACGCAGGACATCACCATGGAAGCAGTTCCACATCGTCGGCACACGTTGAGGTAAACTACGGTGTGCTGATGATTGGCCCGATGTATACCTTGAATCTGACGGATGTAGATGCTTTGGATGTCAGGTTACGTTTGGGGTCATTTTATACCTCCGAAAAAAGAACTTCCGAAACACTTGTGTATACCTCCGAAAACAGAACACTCGGCACTTCGATCGGGATAGGTTATCGTAGGAAATTTGCAAACCGCTGGAGCCTGATGCTCTCCTCCGATTATTATGCAGGCAAACAGCAAATCTATGTGGCAGGAGACCAGAGTACCCGTATCCTGAACTTTACCTCTGGCGTGGGCTTTATGTTGTAAAAGGTAAGGTATAGCTGCGTGGGAAAAAGGCACGAGCTGTAAGCTCGCGCCAGCGGAGGAGTGCTTAACTATGCTGGTGCGGTAACTATGCTAGTGCGAGTTGATGTGCTAGTGCGAGCTTGCAGCTCGTACTGTTACTTTTTCTGAAGGTATAGCTGCGTGGACAGGTATAGGCACGAGCTGTAAGCTCGCGCCAGCGAGGCTAGCGGTGCGCCAGTGAGGTTTACTCCTGCGCCGACTTCTCTACCATCCGGATGGGGAGGTCTTTCTGGTAATCGTACAGCTTGAGTTCCTGAATGTTGGCCGGGAGCCCGAAGCCATTTTCCAGCAGGGCTTTTGAAACGGCCTGCATGATTCGGCCTTTCAGCAGCACGACGTTTTTCTTATAATCCTTGGTTTCGGCCCAGAAAAACACTTTGATGTTTAAGGTGCTCACGTCGAGTAAGTCTACTGCGGCATAGGGAGGGTCCTCCTGCAAGACGCCAGGTACACCCAAGGCTGTTCTCTCAATCAGGTCAATGGCTGCCTGTGCATCATCATTGTAATCTATACCCACCACAAAGTCCATCCGGATACGGCCGTTTTGGGTCAGGTTAGTTACTTTGGAGCTCAGTATTTTGGCATTCGGGATGTACACATCCCGGCTATCAAAGGTGAGGAGGTGGGTGGAGCGCAGGTGCAGGTTCTGTACTTTCCCGATGGTGTCTTCTACCTCGATGGTGTCCGTTATCTCGAAGGGACGGTCGAAGGCAAGTATCAGGCCGGCCAGGAAGTTCTCGGCAATATCCTTGAATGCAAAACCAATCACAAACGCAGATAAGCCTGCGCTCGCCAGCAAGCCACCCGCCACACCGCTTAGGCCAAGCGCCTGCAAGCCCAGCAGTAGCCCAATGAATATGACAATCCACCGGGTGACCATCGCGATATACCGGCCCGTGATCTTGTCATGGGATTTGGTGGTCAGCCGACCTTCCAGCCAATTTTTGATCTTACCCGCCAGCCACACCGCCACCACAAAGATGAGGATGGTGAGCAGAATGTTGGGAAGCAGAAACAGAAATTTTTCCCAGTAGTAGTTAATCACCGAGATCAGATCAGCGGAAGAATTGCGGTAGGCGTCTTGCATATACAAGGTGTTTGGTTTGAGACAGCAGTTACTACCAACCAGCGCAGCTTTTATTTAACACGCTTATGTCAGTGTAACTGCTCTTTCTAAACGGCAGGCCAAAGTTACAGTTGCAGTAAGCACCTGGCTTAAGGCTTTGGAATGGCCTGATAAAGTACTTCTGGCCTATGTACAGACCATCCGGTATGTTCGCTGGTGCGGGCTTGTAGCTCCTACTGTTGCTTTTTCTGAAGGGATAACTGCGTGGAAAGGTATAGGCGCGAGCTGCAAGCTCGCGCCAGCGGAGAGTAAATATGCTAGTGCTAGCTTGTAGCTCGTACTGTTACTTTAGCTGATAATACAGCTGCGTAGAAAATGAAAAGGCACGAGCTACAAGCTCGCGCC
Source organism: Pontibacter aquaedesilientis (assembly GCF_014773225.1). Lineage (GTDB taxonomy): Bacteria > Bacteroidota > Bacteroidia > Cytophagales > Hymenobacteraceae > Pontibacter > Pontibacter aquaedesilientis. The sequence continues at coordinate 275,183 of NZ_JACXAJ010000001.1, forward strand.
AGCGAAGGAGTAAAATTGCTAGTATTCGCTTCTTCTTTTAGCTCTTTCCTCTAGCGCTTTTAGTTCATGCTCAGCGGCATTAAGCCTGTCTTTAGCGGCTTTTTCACGTTGCCTGGCTTCTTCCGATAACCGCTCTGCCTCGCGTACCTCTTTTTTCAGTTGATCTACCTCCTGTTGCTGCGTCACTATAGCAGGGTCGTCAGATACCTGACTACCTCCGAAGGTGGAGCAGCCCAACAACAGCGGGAACAGCAATATGAAACAAAAAGATGAAATAGATTTATGTGTAAGTTCTTTCATAATATGTTATTTATGTCTCTATAGTTACCTACGATTGCATCAATATAAACGATTTCATTTACTGATACTTACACGCAAATAGCAACCTTTAAAATCCTTATAATCTATATGGGATATGACTAAGAAGTGATGAAAATACAGGTATGAATTACTAAGGATTAGTGTAGCTGTGGAAAACCAAATAAGGATTTATAAGATTGGATTTATCGTAATTCAGGGTCTGCTTCCAATGTCGTTAGCTATACCTAGTACTTGCTAATGCGAGCTTGTGGTTCAAGCTGTTACCTGTGCTGACGGTATAGCTGCGTGGAAAAGATAAAGGCACGAGCTACAAGCTCGCGCCAGCGAAGGGCCAGCGAGGGTAAGCAGTCTTTTGCTGTGGCTGAATTTAAGCATGCTGGTGTGAGCTTGTAGCTCGTATCTTCTCTTTCAGGTAATATCAAACTCAAGTAAACGCATGCTAGTGCAAGCACATGCTGGTGCGAGCTTGTAGCTCGTATCTCCACTATTAAGCAATAGCAATTTCCAGCAAACCCTTTCCGCCACTAAAATCTATCGCGCTGCTATACTTCCAATGCTCCGGCTCCGATACAAAGCCAGCTTCTACAGGGTTGTTATGGACGTAGTCGATTTTCTGATTTATCACGGCAGCGCTCCAAAGCACGATAGGCTTGTTGTGCTGCTGCCAAAACTGCCGGTGCTTTACGTTGCTGTTCTTCAGGCCAGCCCGTTCCATCAGCCATAGCATCCATTCCTTCCGGCTCTCCTGATTGTGTTCGGCAATACTCAGTCCCCCTTTGAAGGGGGTAGGGGGATGTTTTGCTTTGAAGTATAAGTCTTCAGCTCCTTCAGCAGCGCGCTCGGGTTTTTATCGCTGGCCCGGAAGATGAGTTGCACGTGGCTGGGCATAATACACCAGGCATATATCTCCATCCCTTTGTTTTTGCGGCAATAGTCCAGGCTGTCTGTAAGTATGGCAAAGTACTCTTCATGCGTGAATACGTCTATCCAGTACACCACGGCAAAACTCACAAAGTATAGCCCTTCCTTGTTATGGAATTTATATTTCCTGCTCATGTAAGGTTTATACTTTAAATAGCAGTTTGCAGATGTAGGTATTTGTACGCTAGTGCAAGTAAAAATTGCTAGTGCGAGCTTGCAGCTCGTACTGTTACTTTAGCTGAAGGTATAGCTGCGTGGAAAAGAAAAGGCACGAGCTACAAGCTCGCGCCAGCGGGGGGAGGCTAAACGGTTGCTTTATTAGGATTTAGATACATTTCTATTTTATCGAACTTTACTTTGAAGTCCTCAGCAAAAGGTTTAAAAAGAGGATTTTCAGTACTTGTTAGTGCTCTTTGAAAGTGGAATAACTGATTTTGTAATTTAGATTCATAAAAGATTTTAACTCTAATTTTATGTAAGTTGAAATCTGCATCAGAGTTTACTTTTGTTAACTCTACTAGAACTTCAAGCAGACTTAGTACATAAGTAGTATTAAGATAAATCTTATACAGCTTTTTTTCATCATAACTGTAGTACCTCACGTAAAGCTTACCTCTATGGTAGTATGATTTTTTAGCAAGTGGAGTCAGGACTTTTGCAGCAATACTTATTGCGAATTCTTTTTTATCAGAGTAGTTTTCAATTTCCTTATCAAAGGTTTTCCCAATAGCTTTGTCATCAAATTTCTCTTTTAAGCTAGCGGTGAAACTAATAGTATCCAATAAAGAATTGATTTCGGATAATATCTCAGAAATCTGAGGGCTAATAAAGGCTAGTTGCGCTTGTTGGTGGTCTTTTCTGAAGTTCCTAATTTGAATGTTGTTGGCCCTTAGTTGTTCTTGAAATGATAAATATACTAGTACTGCTGCTGTAAGATTTATTATAGGAGCTGTTAATCCTCCAACTGCGTCGCCAATCGGGCCAGCATTACCCATATAATCACCCAATTTATCTATAGGAGCATCTTTATACCATAGCCAAACCCAAAAAGTACAAAAAAGAATTAAAGTTGTAATTAGTAATCCGATTGAAGCTGTACTTTTCATCTTTTCAGCAATTTCTTGCTGATGTTCTGATTTATTCATTAATATTCTGAGGATAACTGAATTGCATTTTAACTTTGTTTATAATAAGTCAAATACTTTGATAAGTTAGGAAGTCTGGGCTAAAAGTGTAAGTGTGATTGTGGTTAAATTGTAATTTATAGTTGTGCACCTAAATGTCTAAGCATTTCAATTGTATTGGTGTAGCGTATTCCAAATGGTTCACATACATCAGGTATTTTAATTTTATTCTTCCTATTTGGTTGGCTCAGTTCATGAGTTATAATAGTCACATTTTTTGCAAGTGCATATGAAACTAGCCAAGCATCTGCTTCGTCAGCATCTAAAAATTCATCTAGTGCTTTTTGTAAGTAATGGGTACTCTTAGAGGCTGCCCAATTGACTATATCTGAATATGATGTAATAATAGTTTCAGTATTTTCAAAGAAGCTATCAGGTAAATTTTGCTCACACCATTGTTTTAAAGCATCTTCATTTTGAAAAAGCTCGCTTTTAACTTTATCTATACTGATAATCTTACCTTCTACAGCTAGTTGTCTAATTTTTTCCCAAAAGCTTGTGAATATATCAAAGGGATATGCAGCCCGATGAGCTTGAATAAAGAAATTGCTATCTACTACAAAAACACTCATCAGTTAGAATAAAGCTTTTGGTTAATGAAATTTTGATAAGTTTCGCCTCTAAGTCCAGTTATTTTATATGCATCTCTATATAAAAGAGATTGTTCTTTTACTGCTCGATCTACGTGAGCAGCAAAACTCAGACTTAATCTTTTCTTTTGTGTTGCATAAAAGTCACCACCTCCTTTTTGGTTTTCTTTTCTAAACTTCACCTCACTAACATAAGAGTTGTAAAATTGAAAGAAAGCAGGTTTTGTAATCTTGCTTAAATCTAAAGCTCTTCTTGCAACTACTATAGGACTTACTTTGAAATGTTTTGCTATATATATTATATCTGGTTTTACTTGCCAAATAGCATTAAAAGATTCGGCTGGTACTAAAAATTCAGCGGCAACTTTGTCACATAATTGCTCTATGGGATCATTTGCTGGTAAAAGCTGTCGGAAGTCGAAACCGGCACTTTTACCTGTCCATATATGTGCCAATTCATGAATGATGGTAAAAAGCTGAGCAGCTTTGCCATCGGCAGAATTTATAAACATAAAAGGAGCTATGTCATCAACTAAAACAAAGCCCCTACATTCTTCAACTTTGATTGGCCTGCTTGTATTATTCTCAACAATGCTATTGAAATTTACAATAATGCCAATTTCTTCAATGGCTTGAGTAATGAATTCTAAGGTATCTTCATACCTTTTAAAATTACTTGCCCAATCGTTCTCTAAGCCCAGTGTAGATCTTATGTCTTCTACAATTTTTAAATAATCATTGACCTCTTCAAACTTTCCAACAAATGGTAAGGCTTTGAAGTCATGTTCTTGCAAATATTCTTTCAACCAATCTTGTCGTCTCTGAACAATTAATATTGTCTCATATACATTGAGACTAACTTTAGTGGTCTCAGTATTTCCAGTACGAAAAAAAGGAAACGGAATATCTTCCTTAGGCGGTTCCTTTAAGAATAAATAACCAAAAGGTATATGAACCTTATTAGAAAAATCTTGAAGCTGCTTAACCGTTGGTGTTTTTTTATTATCAAGCCAATCTAAAATTCTAGGAAATTTTGGGGCAAATTCATGCAACTGATATCCCGCCCGAGTTATAGCCCAGACAAGAATATCCGTATTTATGTTAATTTCGGTTTTCATTTAGCCCTCAAATCTAATATAATTTTATTAGTTACATATATTATATAAAAAGGTTTTTCGAAGCATTAATGATTTCATTTCTTACGTTTAACCTGATCTATACCCTTTACATTATACTTTTCACCTACCTTTGTATAAGTAATATTTTATAATGTAACTCATTATAGCTAAAATTTCATATACATCAAGTAGGATATCCCCTTGCCCTTCAACCCATTTACAATAGACCTTCCCGTTAGGGAAATCATAGCTGCTGTTAGGGAATACATTGCGGCCCAGAATACGCTGATCGTAAATGCCCCTCCCGGAGCCGGTAAAAGCACCTTGCTGCCGCTGGCTTTGCTGGACGAGGCCTGGCTTTCGGGCCAGAAGATTGTCATGTTGGAGCCACGGCGCCTGGCAGCTAAAACCATTGCCGAACGCCTGGCGCAACTGCTGGGCGAGGAGGTATAGGCAGATTTCCGGCGCTATACCTATACCCAAGCTATACTTTCTCATGCTGCTATACCTTTGCAAACCACTTGCTAAAACTGCACGATGCAATTCGATCTATAGCGTGGCATACCTGCAAGATGTAGTAAACTAATATTTGTTCCACATTATAGTGTGATATTAAGTATATTTCATCAGATGTATTGCTTTAATTTTATTGAAATCACATTATAATGTGATAATTAATTAAAATCTACTATTTTTGTAAAGCTATACACACTAAATCACATTATAATGTTAGCTCAGGAACTTGGGGAACAGATCAAACGCCGGCGCGACATGCTGCACATTACACAGCCCGATCTGGCAGAATTAGCCGATATCAACGTCAATACGCTGTATCGGATTGAAACGGGCAAAGCCAATCCGACGCTCAAGGTCTTGCATAAGCTGGCAGAAGTGCTCGGTATGGAGCTGAAGTTGGAGGTAAAGAAACCAAACTTTTAAGCGATGCGGCAAGCGGGAGTTTATAGAAATGGGACCTTAGCCGGATTACTCACCCAGTACCCAGACAGGCGATATGAGTTCAGGTATACCGATGAGTGGTTTCAGAACAGTGCCTTGCCTGCCATCAGCCTGACGCTGCCTAAAACGGAGCAGGTATACCTGTCCGATCACTTGTTTCCTTTCTTCTTCAACATGCTGTCGGAGGGTGTCAACCGGCAACTGCAGGCCCGCCAGCTGAAGATCGATGAGAAGGACTATTTCGGACTGCTGTTAGCCACCGCCGGGGCCGATACCATCGGGGCGGTTACCGTAAAACCACTTTCTTAAACCCCTATGGCCTTTCCTGAAATAAATACATGTCCGGGTACTTTGGCAGCGGGTTTCCATACCTACAGCCGCACCTGTCTGGTACGCGTTTTCGACGGCAAAAAGGTAAGTCATGTGCTACCTTACAACGCGCCGCAGACGAGCGAAGAAGACGCGCAGAAGTTTATAGAGAACCGAAAGCGTATCTCCATTTCGGGTGTGCAGGAGAAACTATCGCTGGTGCTGGACAAAAATAAACTGCGGCTGACGCAGCCAGGCGAGCAGGGCACTTATATTTTAAAACCCATTCCCCGCGACCTCAGAAAAGTGAATCAAGTGCCTGCCAACGAGCACCTGACCATGCAGATCGCGCGGCAGGTATACGGTATACAGACAGCGGAGAATGCACTCATTTTTTTCAAGAACGGAGAGCCTGCTTACCTGACCAAACGCTTCGATGTGAAGCCGGGCGGAAGTAAGTATGCCGTAGAAGATTTCGCCTCGCTGGCCGGCAGAACCTCCGAAACAGCCGGCCCGGATTTTAAGTACGATTATACCTACGAAGCCCTGGCCGCCTTGGTCAAACGTTACATAGCGGCGGCTGTCGTAGAATTGGAAAAGCTGTTTTCGCTGGTCGTGTTCAATTATCTGTTCTCGAACGGAGATGCACACCTGAAAAACTTCAGCATCATCGAAACACCAAATGGCGACTTTATGCTGAGCCCTGCCTATGATCTCATCAACACCCGGATTCACGTAGATGATTCGTACCTGGCTCTGAAGGGAGGCTTGTTTCAAGACGAGTATGAAACCGCTAGCTTTGCAGCGAACGGTTACTATGCCTACGACGACTTTTATGAGTTCGGGATGCGAATCGGCATCAGGGAATCAAGAGTCAGCAAGCTTTTAAATTCATATCGGGAAGAAAAGGAAGCCATCAGTGATCTGGTGTCGCGTTGTTTTCTGGATAACGAAACAAAAGCCCTATACCTCGAGCAGTATCAGGCGAACCTCAGGGCACTTAACTATTCCTATAGGGCATTGATACCATAAGGCCAAACCCTTAATTCCTAATTATTAATTCTTAATTCTCAACTGAATTTTGCCCTTCAACCCATTTAACATAGACCTTCCCGTTAGGGAAATCATACCTGCCGTTAGGGAGCACCTTTCGGCACAGAACACGCTGATCGTGAACGCCCCTCCCGGAGCTGGTAAAAGCACCTTGCTGCCGCTGGCTATCATGGACGAGGCCTGGCTTTCGGGCCAGAAGATCATCATGCTGGAGCCACGGCGCCTGGCAGCCAAAACCATTGCCGAGCGCCTGGCGCAACTGCTGGGCGAGGAGGTAGGCCAGACCGTGGGGTACCGCATCCGTTTCGAGACGCGCATTTCGGAGCAAACCCGCATCGAGGTTGTAACCGAAGGCATCCTTACCCGCATGATCCACAGCGACAGGGCACTTACGGGCGTGGGCATTGTGATTTTTGATGAGTTTCATGAGCGCAGCATCCATGCAGATGTAGCCATGGCCCTGAGCCGGGAGGCGCAGCACGCACTTCGCCCGGACCTGCGCATTATGGTGATGTCGGCCACGTTGGATATGCCCCAGCTTACCAAACTGCTGCAGGCACCGGTGGCGCAAAGTATGGGCAGGCAATACCCCGTCGAGACCATTTACACCGGCGATGCCGACGACAGAATGCTGCCCGAAATGACGGCCCGTATTGTGCAGCAGGCAGCAAAGGAGCGGGAAGGGGATATCCTCGTGTTCCTTCCCGGCGAAAACGACATCCGGAAAGTAGAAGAACTGCTCCGCAGGCAACTGCGCGATTTTAAGATACATCCGCTGTTTGGTATGCTGCCTTTTAATAAGCAGTACGCAGCCATTATGCCCAACCGCGAAGGCAAACGCAAAGTGGTGCTGGCCACCAGCATTGCCGAGACCAGCTTAACCATAGAAGGCATTACGGTGGTAGTGGATACAGGCTTTGGCAAAACCTCCCGCTTCGATCCGAAGTCCGGTTTGTCTCGGCTCGAAACCGTGCGCATCTCCAAAGACGCAGCCGACCAGCGTGCAGGTCGTGCAGGGCGTTTAGGCCCAGGTACGGCTTACCGCATGTGGAGCAAAACCACGCACGAGCGCATGGCCCCCCACCGCACCCCCGAAATTCTGGAAGCAGACCTGTCGTCGTTGGTGCTGGATATGGCGCAATGGGGCATTATGGATATCCGTGGCCTTACCTGGCTGAATCCTCCTCCGAGAGCGGCCCTGCAGTCTGCCACCGAAATGCTGCACCAACTGCAGGCACTGGAGCATGGCCGTATTACCGAGCATGGAAAAAAAATGCACGCCCTACCATGTCACCCGCGTATTGCCCACATGTTGCTCAAAGCCGAGGAAACCGATCAGGTGGCCCTGGCCTCCGATATTGCCGCTATCCTGGAAGAGCGCGACCCCCTGGACCGCAACGCCGGCATCGACATTAATCTAAGAATAGAAGCCCTTCGCAGGTATAGAAAAGAGCAGGGGCAGGGCAAGCGTTTCGGGAAGATAGAGAAGGTAGCCCGCTCGTACCGCAGCATGTTTAGCATAGAGGCCGATAACAGTACTTTTGATGAGTATGAAACTGGTGTGCTGCTAACGCATTGCTACCCCGAGCGCATTGCCTATGCACGCCCCGGAAACAACGCGCAGTTCCAGTTGGCAAACGGCAAGTATGCCTCTGCAGGCCACCGCGATGATTTGGCTTACGAGCCCTGGCTGGCCATCGCGCACCTGCATGCCGGAGGAGAGGATAATCCGGGCCGTATTTTTATGGCATCACCGCTTAACCCCAAAGACCTGGCCCCGCTCGTAAAACAGCAGGTAAGCTACCATTGGGATGTGAACGACGGAGAGCTTACCGCCTCCATGGACACTCGGATTGGAAGCATTGTGCTGCAAAGCAAACCGCTACCAGCCCCCGACGAGAAGCACCGCGTGCCGGCTATGATCGAAGCCATCAAGCACGAAGGCGAGCACCTCCTGGACTTCAACCACGACCTAAGCCAATGGCAAAACCGCGTGCTGAGTCTGCGTAAGTGGCGCCCTTCCGAGTTCTGGCCCGATGTTAGCACCTCCACGCTGCTCATGACCAATGCCGATTGGCTAACCCCACACCTCTACGACATAGAGCACCCCGACGACCTGATGAAGCTGGACCTCCAACCGATTCTGGAAGCCAAATACCTGAATGAAGAGCAACGCACCAGGCTGGACGTACTGGCCCCGGCTTTTCTGACCTTGCCTGATGGCTCAAGTATAGAACTGGAGTATAAACCCGATGGCGCACAGCCAAAGCTGGAAATTCGCCTGCAAGATGTGCTAAGCTGGGAGCAAAGCCCAACCGTAGACGAAGGCGAAATGACCGTAGAGCTGGCTTTATTAACCCCAGAGCTAAAGCCTATCACAACTGTATCAGACCTGGCTAGCTTCTGGAAGGGGAATTATAGGGTTATCAAAAGGCAACTGGAAGTGGTGTTTCCGGAAGTGGAGTGGGAGAGGGGCCTTTAAGTTAGAAAGTTAGAAAGTCAGACCTCACAGCGTCTTTTATGCCTGTGAGTGTCTGGCTTTTGGTGTTTAGTTAGGCAGTGCCGGGTCCAACCACCCCCAGCCCCTCCTTGTCCAAGGAGGGGAGTTTTTCTTACTTACTAAAGTTATCGCTGATCTCATGCAAAACGGCTTCTAATTGTTGGAATACCTCTTTGTTCTCGAAACGAATGACTTTAATGCCTAGGCTATATAGCGCTTGTTCGCGTTCCTGGTCTGCTAATTCTGCCGCTGCATGGTTATGAACTTGTCCGTCTAATTCTACAGCTAACCTTTCAGAAGGGCAGTAAAAATCAAGGATAAAGTTTCCGATACTGTGCTGCCTCCTGAACTTGCGGCCCATAAGTTGAGCACCTTTCAAATATTTCCAAAGTTCGCTTTCAGCACTAGTAGAATTGTTGCGTAACCCCCTTCTAAAATCCTTTAGGTATTGCCTGTTGTGCAGCTTCATTGTTCAATAGATTTTGCTATTTATAGACAACGGCTCCGAAACAAAAATTCCCCTCCTTAGACAAGGAGGGGCTAGGGGTGGTTGGACTTGGTACAGCAACACACCCTGACTCAGACAAAATGAATAAGAAGTGTTAACAAAATCCCGCCTTCTGGAGAAAAAGAAATACTTAGCATTAATAGAATGCTAAGTATTTAAAACTGAGGATTATGATTCAGAAAACCTACCTGAAAACCAAGGACCAGTGCAAGGTGAAGTTTACCATCAGCATGGAAAATGCAGAAAAAATCGAGCTTGTGGGGCTGAATGACGATTGGTCAAATCCGGTGGCCATGGGCAAAAAGAAAGGCGACATCTTTGAATGTGTGAAGACCTTGCCCAAGAATAGCCAGCACGAGTTTAAATACCTTGTAAATGGTTCGGAATGGCGCAACGACCCAGACGCCGACGGGGAGACGTCCAATGAATACGGAGGCACTAACAGCCTATTGGTCATTTAAAAATTGCCCTATACAGCCGAAGCATTCCTAGTTGCTTATACCTGAGATGTAAGAGGCAATTTCTTCTTCCGTCTCCTGCATGTGTTCGTAGGCAAACTTCTGGAGCACATCGCAACTAACCCTGTCCAGCACACCAAAAATGCGCGCCTCACTGATCACTTCTTCGTTCCAGTTCGAAGCGATGAGCATGATCGATTGTCCGTTATAATGCGTGAGGTCCACCAGGTCGGCGCTTAGGTTAGGCGAAGGCCACTTGCCGGCGGCAATGCGGTAGCTGCCCGGTTCCCAGCGGGGCGGACTGTGCTTGATGTCGGGTACGGGCATAAAATAGCCGTCTTCGACGGCGCCCATAAACAAAACATTGTCTTTCTTTAGAGTATTCGGTACCAGGGTTTTGGGGTCAGGCATGACGGTGCCGGTTTCTTCCAGCGTTTTTTCAGGGTGTTCCATAATTATAATACTTCAGCGCAGGGAAGGGGGTTGTACAGTTAGAGCAGATGAGGTGGTACACTCTAAAAAAGGCCTCCGAAACGAGACTGTTTTATGCGAGTTATAAGAGTTATACAAGACAGAAAACAACTGTCCACAGCAAGTATAACTTCCTAACTTCCAAACTTTCTAACTCCTAAACTCTTAAACTTCCCAATCTCCCAGCAACCTTCTCAACACCATGATCTGGCCCAGGTGATAGGCATTATGCTCGGCAACCAGCATGGCTTCTCGAAGCAGGTTCTGGCCACTGCCATGCGGAAAAGGTTCATACAGGTTGTGATTCTGGTCTTGCACCAGCCGGATCATTTCCTGCATACCTTCCTTCAAGTCTTTGATACATTCGTCCAGGGCCTGCTGGCTTTTCGGGGACTTCTCCTTTGGCCAGTAGTCATCGGGCCAGTTGGGTTCCACATAGCCGGGGTTGCGGCTGAAGTCCAGGATGTCGTGCAGCGTAAAGCGCATGTGGTCGATCAGTTGCCAGATGGTATAGGGTAGATCAGCAGCAGTCTTGCCGGCCACTTCGGCGCTTATACCTGACAGGTATACCTCCAGCGGCTGGTAGGCTTGTCCGCCCTGCAAAAGCTTGACTAACTGGTCGCGCAGTACCTGGTCTTTGTCCATGGGCTTAAGTTGTTTGAAAGTTTAGTTATAAAGCGATTGCACGAATGCACCATACTTCTCCAGTATTACCTTTCGTTTCAGCTTCAGGGTAGGGGTCAGTTCACCGCCTTCGGTGGTCCACTCGGCAGGTATAAGCACAAACTTCTTGATCTGCTCCACCGGGTTAAAAAGCTGGTTGAATTCGTTAACCGATTCCTTTATCAGGGAGTAGGCGTCCTTGTCTTCTACCACAGCCTGGTTGCCGGGGTAGGTTTTGCCCTGCTGGGTATACCAAGCCCGGAGTTTGCTGAAAGCCGGCACGATGAGCGCCCCCACATACTTCTGCGATTCGCCCACGACCATGATCTGCTCGATCCAGTTGCTCTCCACCATCTTGTTTTCAATCGGTTGCGGGGCCACGTACTTGCCGCCGCTTGTCTTAAAGAGCTCCTTTTTCCGGTCGGTTATCTTCAGGAACTTGCCGTCTACCAGTGTGCCGATATCGCCGGTGTGCAGCCAGCCGTCCCGGATGGCCTCAGCCGTCAGGTCAGGTCGCTTGTAGTAGCCTACCATCACGTTAGGGCCTTTGCAAAGAATCTCACCGTCTTCCGAAATTCTCACTTCCACGCCCTCCAGCAGCGGCCCCACCGTGCCGAACATGCGGTTCTGTTCTGAATAACGGTTACCGCTGATGATCGGGGATGCCTCAGTCAATCCATAGCCTTCCATGATGATGATTTTGGCAGCGGTGAAGACGCGCAACAGACGTACCTGGCAGGCGGCGGCCCCGGTGATAATTGCTTTTACGTTGCCGCCCAATGCCTGCCGCCACTTACTGAAAACCAGCCGGTCGGCCACCGCCAGCTGTAATTTGTAGCTGAGCGGCATGGGTTTGTTGATCTCGAACTTTTCTGCCAGTTCCAGCGCCCAGAAAAACAGACGCTTTTTGTTGCCTTTCAGCTGTGATCCTTTGGCCACGATGCCTTCGTAGATTTTCTCGAGCAGGCGCGGCACGGTGGTAAACAGGGTAGGCTTTACTTCGCGCAAATTCCCGGCTATACCTTCCATGCTCTCGGCATAGTAAATAGACACACCGGAGTAGAAATAACAGTAGGTGGCCATACGCTCGAAGGCATGGTTGAGGGGCAGGAAGCTGATCGCCCGCTTTTTGAAAACGCCGATCTCCTGTATGACCAGGGCGCTGCTGAACACATTGCTGAGCATGTTGAAGTGCGAGAGCATAACCCCTTTGGGAGTGCCGGTGGTGCCGGAGGTATACAGGATCGTGGCGACATCGTACTCCTGCACTGTTTCCCGGTTTCGGTTTAGCTGTTGCTCCAATTCGGGATTTAGATCGGTCAATAATTCCGCCCAGTGTGGGGCATCAGCCGTGTGTCTGAAAGTATAGATGGCTTGCAGCGCGGGCAACTCCCGGCGCATGCCGTCAATTTTGTGGTAGAGCGATTCATTGCCTGCAAACACCATTCTCACGCTGGCATCCTGTAGAATAAATCGAAGTTCGTCGGGGTTGATGGTCGGGTAGATGGGCACGGAGATGGCACCGATTTGCTGAATGGCCATGTCGACCAGCATCCACTCCGGGCAGTTCTGGCTCAGGATGGCAATCTTGTCGCGACCCTCCACAGTGCCGTCGCCCCTGGAGAAGCCCAGTTGCAGCAAGGCGCCGCTGATGCGGTCAACCAGGCGTTGTACTTCCGAGGTGCTATACCTTTTCCATTGGTCGTTCTCCTTCGTGGCCAGCATGTCCTCCAGCGGAAAATGATGGCCTTGCCAGGCAATGCAGTCAAATAACCGCCTGGGTTTGGATGCCGAATGGTTGTCTTCTCTTTTTTTCACAAAACCTTATCCCTTTCATCAACTGTTTGGGACTAAGTGCATGGCGCTCTTTGCCGGTGCAAAGTGGGCATGCCCAATAGCCGCTTATACAGGTGTTACTGCGATTCGGGCTTCTGTGTTTTGGCTAGGGCCGCTGGGTCCACCATTGGCTTTGCGGAATCTGCCGGTGCAGGATGATCGGTTCGCCTATGCGCGGGGTAGTCATGGGGACACCCAGTTCCTTCGCTTTCTGGCTGGCCCGCTCTATCGGGTCGGTCCAGCTGTGCATGGCCAGCGCGAAGGCACCCCAATGGATCGGCATGAGCAGTTTGCCATTCAGGTCGAGATGCGCCTGCACAGTTTCCTCTGGCATCATGTGGATGTTGGGCCAGAGCTCGTTGTACTGTCCGCACTCCATCAGGGTAATGTCGAAGGGACCATACTTCCGGCCGATTTCCTTGAAGCCATCAAAGTAGCCGGTGTCGCCGCTGAAAAAGATGCTTTCGTGCTTGCCTTGAATCACCCAGGAAGCCCAGAGCGTCTTCATTCTGTCTGAAAAGCCACGGCCGGAGAAGTGCCGGGCTGGCGTCGCGACAAATTTTATACCTTCCAAATGCGCTTCCTGCCACCAGTCCAGCTCGGTGATTTTGCTGGCAGGCACGCCCCAGCGCTCCAGGTGGGCACCCACCCCAAGGGACACATAAAAGTGCCCGGTCTTGGCTGCCAGTTTTTTGATGGAACTGAAGTCGAGGTGGTCATAATGGTCGTGGGAGATCAGGATGGCGTCGATCTTGGGCAGGTCCTCGATGGAGATCGGGAGCTTGTCGTTGAACCTGGTCGGGCCCAGAAAGCTGACAGGAGAGGCCACTTTTCCGAGCATGGGGTCTACCAGAATGCGCTTCCCGTCTAGCTCGATCAGGAAGGCAGAATGTCCGAACCAGGTCAGTACGGTAGCGGAGTCCTGGGCGGTATCGAATTGACGGGGATCGACCGGCAGCACAGGTATAGACCAGTCCGGGCGCAGGTCATCCGACCTCCCGAATAATCTGGAGTTGATCATTTTCACATAGCCCTTAAACCCTATATCCATGTTGGTCTCCACGGGATTATGAAACACCCCATCACCATAGTTGGGCGATTGCCGGATAGTTTCCAGTCGGTTGCCCTTGGCCTCACTGCCAAACTGGGGCGAAAGAGACATAAAGCTGCAGCCAGCTACTGACACCAGGACGAAAAGGACCAGGAAAGTGTAAAAAAAGATTCTTTTTAAAGGCATGGATGAGCTTAAATAGGGTGCCTGCAATATACTATATCGTAATGATTGCTAAAGAATAACAGAGGCTGTAGGCAGGATGTTTAGATATAAAAAAAGCGGCCTATCTGCCAGGCTATACCTTTGCAAACAGGCCGATTGGTTATGTGGACTCCGGAAAGTTGACCGGAAATCGATTAATTTAAAGACAGCTGTGCTATACCCATGTGACCCAGGTAGGTGGCAAGCGCCATGAACACTGATGAGATGATCACCCCCAGGCTAATGGCCAGGAAAGCCTTCTTGCGCTCGATCTTGAAGATATTGGCCGCAATCGTACCCATGTAGGCACCGGTGCCAGGCAACGGGATCATCACGAATACCATTAACCCCCAGAAACCATGCTTCTGCACGTTGTCACCGGCCAGTTTCTTGGCCCGCTTCGACAGAAAAACCACCCCTTTCTTATATACCTTGAAGGGCCAGAACTTACGGCTAAAGGTATCGATCAGCCACATGAATATCGGGAACACCAGGGTATTGGCCACTGTACCGATCAAAAAGGCCACGATGAAATGGACGTTGTTCAGGATAGCGTAAGGTATACCTGCACGCGCCTCCCCAAACGGGGAAATGCTCAAAAGGAAGGTATAAAGAAGCGTTTCAAACATAAACTTTGTAAAAGTAGGCTATTACGGCATAAAATGCCTGCAAATATAATATCAATACCTGTGGCTATACATCAATTAGTAGCGGAACATGTTAAATTAGTTTAAATGTTCCTGCTGCCCCCCTGAGCTGTAACTCCCTGAATATTATTGGTGTAACAGGTAAGGTCAGGGAATGATTCAACGTGATTTGGTAGTTTTTTGATATAGTGATTTTAAAATTATAATTATAGAACTGATAGAAATCGCACCATAGTTCAGTTAATGTGTAGTTATGGGCTGGTTTTAAGGCGTTTACTATGATTCAGGAAAATGTTTAAGTCTGATGAAAGGGTAGGCGTTTAGTGTTTTATTTTGAATTAATTCAAGTTTTATTTTGAAGCGATGTGATTCGTCCAGCTATACCTCCTAAACAAGCAGGTGCAGAAACCATGGATTCCTGCACCTGCTCATTCATCAGCTTATAAAGGTTGCTGTGGAGGCGGCACAATATAGACTTCCTCCACAATTTCCACGACCTCAACTGCTGTAGGCGAATCGCTTGGCTGCTTGTTTTGCTTTTTGCGGCCTTTGCCCATGAGCGCAATAGCTGCAGCCCCCGCTGCCGCCACAACGGCTCCAGTGATGACCGGGTGAGTTACAGCCCGGGTATACAGACTGGTCGACATGGTATCTTTAATGTGGCCATGTATGCGGCCGCCCTCGCCCGGTTGATACAAGGTACCTTCCCGTTGCCGTGCTGGTTCGTCGCGTAACTGCTGATCGGTCATCAGCTCTTCGCTAGACAGGTCCATCAGCCCCGGTGCCAGGCGGTTGGTGATACTCATGAATTTGCCGCCTCCGCCAACCGTGATGTCACGTTTCTCGTGCGTGGCTGCATACAGAATAGCCTGGGCCACTTCTTCAGGCTCGTAGACAGGCGGTGGGAGTGTGAGTTTGTGTGCTGTGTAATTTTTGGCGTGCTCGGGATAAGGCGTGTTAATGGACGATGGTTTGATCAGCGTGACCGATACGGGTGCCTTCTCTTCCTCCAACTCAATGCGTAAGGCATCGGTAAAGCCCTTTACGGCATGCTTGCTGGCACTGTACATGCCCTGCATTGGTATAGCCACATCGGAGAGAACACTGCCAATGTTGATGATCGCGCCGCCCCGGTTGCGCAGGTGCATGGCCGCCATTTGCGAACCGTATACCAGTCCCCAGAAGTTGGTGTCGAAGAGGCGGCGGTTGTCATCGTCGCTCACCTCCAGCAGTCGGCCGTAGACCGACACGCCGGCATCGTTCACCCAGGTGTCGAAGCCGCCGAAATGGGAGAGGGCCACATCGGCTATTCGCTGCACATCCTGTTGCCTGCCCACATCCGCCCGCACAGGTATAGCCTGGCCGCCGTTCTCGTTTATTTCCTGTGCGATGTCCTGCAGTGCCTTTTCATTGCGGGCCGCGAGTACCAGTCGGGCTCCTTTTGCAGCAGCTGCGAAAGCCGTTGCCAGCCCAATACCGCTGGAAGCGCCTGTCATCACGATCACCTGATCGTGCAATGGTTTAAGTTTGATCGCCATAAGCTTTAAGTTTGTTTTGAAAATTGGAACAGTACTCTTCTAGCGTACGGCGATAAAGTGAAGCAGTATAGGGCCTTGTCGCGAATATTACCCAAATTATCAGGTATAGCATGCAGTCGGACACAACGAGAGCAGGCTATATAGCGTATGCTGAATCTGAATAAAGTCTCTGCGTATGTTTTTATCTTATGTGTTCCAGGATTGGGATGCGAACAAACAAAACCTCAAGGGCAGGCTCGTCATGGTGCTTTTCCGCCTGGGCCGACCGGCATCCATCAATAAGTTCTTCCGAATCATCTGGCTGCCTTACCTGGCCTTCTATAAAATACTGGTTGAGTGGTTCATGGGCATTGAATTGCCG
The DNA here is from genome assembly GCF_014773225.1 of Pontibacter aquaedesilientis. GTDB lineage: Bacteria > Bacteroidota > Bacteroidia > Cytophagales > Hymenobacteraceae > Pontibacter > Pontibacter aquaedesilientis. The sequence goes on from NZ_JACXAJ010000001.1 coordinate 291,873, forward strand.
CATTGGACCACGGTCGGCAAGGGATTCTTTCTGGGGCACGGGCAGGCGCTCGTGGTAAATGGCTGTGCCGTGATTGGGGAGAACTGCTTTTTCCGGCACTCGACCACCATTGGTAACATCAGGCGTGAGGACGGCAGCTATACCGGTTCTCCGGTGATCGGCAACAACGTCGAACTCGGCTCTAATGTATGCATCATCGGTGAGGTCCGGATCGGTAACAACGTCCGCATTGGGGCCGGGTCTGTGGTGGTGAAAGACATACCTGACAACTGCATTGCCGTAGGCAACCCGGCACGTGTCATCAAGCAGCTAGCGCCAGTTGATCCGGCACCGGCGATGGCGCCAGAAATGCTGACCCAGGCTTAAAAGTCAGTAGGGCCGGGCCGGCTATACCTAGTTTTTGCCGCTCCTGGTGAAAGGCACAAAAATCACCGGCATGAGGTTCTTGGTGATAAGCTTCCCTTTCTTCTTTTCAATCAATTTCAGGGTTTGCGTCCTGTAGGCAGGGCCCACCGGTATCACCATCCTGCCGCCTTCCTTAAGCTGCTCCAGCAGGGGAGGCGGTATCGTTTCAGCGCCGGCTGTCACCACAATGGCATCGTATGGAGCGTGTTCCTCCCAGCCCTGGTAGCCGTCTCCTATCTTCACCTGCACCTGTTCATAGCCAAGCTTTTTCAATCGGGCGGCGGCGGCGACTCCGTGCTCAGGCACGATTTCGATGGTATAGACTTCCCTCACAATTTCTGCCAGCACGGCTGCCTGGTATCCAGAGCCCGTTCCTATTTCCAACACCTTCATTTGAGCAGTAGGCCTGATCACCTCTGTCATGTAGGCGACCATATACGGTTGTGAGATCGTCTGTCCGAGGCCGATCGGCAAGGCGTGGTCGGCGTAGGCTTTAGAAGCGACTTCCGGGGGGACAAACAAATGCCTCCTGACGGTGCGCATCGCTTTCAATACAGCCAGGTCAGACACGCCCCGGGCTTCGATCTGGCGCCTGACCATATGCTCCCGCTTTTCCTCGAAAGGATCTTTTTGAACAGGGCGGTTGCCCTGATTGAGAATGGGGAAAGCCAGTAATGAGATAAGCAGAAGGGTATTAACAGATGGTGACATGGGCATTGGATGCTAATCTTAGAACTCACCCTGATGCACAAATGGATGACACCAAAGCAGGGCTGTTAGTGTGACGGCTTTAAACCAGGCATTGTACATTCCCTCCACGTCCTCCTGGGAGTGTCCTTTCTTTTTCAGGAAGTCTTTGATGGTGACCGTGATGGGGTAAATGAAGGCCACGATGTACCGGAAGTGCACGATCGGTACAGCCTGGACCTGATCGGTCTGGTTTTTCTTGGTGGAATGGTGGCGTTTGGCAATTTCATGTTGGTAGTCCAGCCAGGCCTGATCGTAGGGGCGGTGGCATAGGTCCAGTATCCATTGCTTAAACCTGACCCTGACGGCAGAGAGGTAGTGCTCGTTCGGCTTGCCGTTCTCCCCGAAATAATAGACCAGATGCTCGTTGCTACCTACGTAGTTGTACCACAGGTCCAGCACAGCGTCGGTCTGGTCCTGCAGCACATCGCCCGCCATCTTGAGAAAGCGGTTGTCGTCGTCGCTCCACAGCAGAGTTTTCTTAAGCAGTTCTAGGTCCTGCTTGGTAACGGGAGAATGTTCCAATCCGGCCTCCCCATATGCGTACCCTTTGATGTGTTCTTTCATGGCAGTCGGTGAATTAAGGTATAACGCCTGCAAGCTGTCTGCTGCAGCCTCCTTGTTTCACGACATTTTTAAATTAATTGTTTGCGTTCGAAAGGTATATTGCGTGAAGGCGTCCTTATGATGAGTTAAACTCTCATTCTGAACATATTTAAATTGCCAATCGAAAGAGAAATACTTAAATACCGTCTAATTTTGCTGCCAATACCTTACCGATGGCTGCTAAACCAGCTTACATTCAGTTGCAAGGCAGGTGAGATAGGTTTTGGCTGTTAAATCAAGTTCAGTTTTATGTTGAATCAAAAATGTTAGATGTTATAATTCTTCTTGCTGGGTTTGTTTTGCTCATTCTTGGGGCTGACAAATTGGTGGACGCTGCTTCGAGCTTAGCTGCCAAAATGGGTATACCCAATATCGTGATCGGGTTAACGATTGTGGCCTTTGGTACATCAGCTCCTGAGTTGGTTGTGAACGTGTTTGCCGCACTTGAAGGAAGCACGGAGATGGTGCTCGGCAATGTACTGGGCAGTAACATTTTCAATGTGCTGGCGATTCTGGGCGTGTCAGCCATCATTTATCCTCTCTCTGTCAAGACTAACACCACCTGGCTCGAAATTCCATTGAGTCTGCTGGCTGCCATAGCGGTATTGGTGGTAGCAAATGACATGCTGTTTGACAATGCTGCGGCAGATTATATATCCAGAACCGATGGCATGATCCTGTTGCTGTTCTTCACCATTTTCCTGGTCTATAACCTGAAGATCGCCCAAAATAACCCCGCAGACGAAGAGGAAACAAAGCCCTATACCTACCTGAAAGCCGGGTTATTCATAACTTTAGGCCTTGTAGGGCTGGTCTTAGGCGGCCGTTTGATCGTGACCAGTGCAGTCAGTTTGGCGCAGGCATTTGGTTTGTCCGAAAGGCTCATTGCCCTGACGGTTGTTTCTATTGGTACTTCGCTGCCCGAGTTGGCTACCTCCATTGTCGCAGTCCGCAAGAAGAAGGTAGACATCGCCATTGGCAATGTAGTCGGGTCAAACATCTTCAACATTTTCCTTATACTGGGTGTGTCTGCTATTGTAACCCCGCTTCAGATCAGCGCTAACGCATTTATCGACATTGCCATTAACATAGCGGCGGGCATGTTGCTTTTTATCTTCATTTTTACAGGAAGAGGCAGGCAACTATCCAGAGCCGAGGGTATCGTATTTCTGGTGATATACCTCGCTTACGTGGCGTTCCTGGTGACACAGGGGTAGTTTTAAGTGTTTTCGAACATAGGACCCTTGCTGTCAAGTTTATACCTAGACACCAGAAGCAAGCTACGTAAGCTGTATGGTTATATAGCTATATTTGCAAGAATAAAAGTGGAACTTTTACCTTTAAAGAAGCAAATAACCTCAAAGCGCATATTTTGAATATAGAGGATAATATCAGCAGTGTTGTCGGTAAGTCGAATGTAGAGAACTTGAAGCGGTCTATTTTTAGCAAGCCAGGTAAAGATATTCCCGCAGGTATAGTTGTATTTCTGGTGGCACTTCCCCTCTGTCTGGGCATTGCATTGGCCAGCGGTGCACCTCTCATTTCAGGGCTTATATCAGGAATCATCGGAGGAATTGTAATTGGTGCTATTAGTCAGTCCGATGTCAGCGTGAGCGGCCCGGCCGCCAGCTTGACGGCTGTTGTACTGGTGGCTATTCAAAATCTGGAAAGATTTGAGATCTTTCTCCTGGCCCTGGTGCTTGGTGGTTTGATACAGTTAGCACTCGGCCTGATGAAAGCAGGATTGATAGCGGATTATCTGCCAACCAGTATCATCAAAGGACTGCTGGCCGCGATAGGGCTTATCCTGATCATCTCGCAAATTCCCTATGCGATGGGAGTAGAGTTGGGTAAAAGTCGGATGATGGATTATTCTCAAAACTTCTTTACTGGAGCCCAGCAGAAAGTGACCTTTATCTTCAAGTCCATGGCCCCCGGAGCGATCACGCTTTCTCTAATATCAATGGGCGTGCTGGTTTTTTGGGATAAGACTTTTATGCGTAAGCTGAAGCTTGTTCCGCCATTTCTGGTGGTGGTGATCTTAGGCGTTATCCTGAATCAGTTCTTTAAGTATGTTATACCTTCCTTATATCTGGATGGTATCCACCTGGTGAACATCCCGAAAATTGAAGGGTTTGCGTCATTTGTTACTTTCCCTGACTTTACAGCGATTGGCAACATTCAGGTATGGACATATGCCTTTACCATCGCATTGATCGCCTCGATTGCATCGCTGCTGGCTATTGAGGCAGCAGACAACCTGGACCCGCATAAGCGACGAAGCCCTCCTAACCGGGAGTTGGTGGCGCAAGGTATAGGCAATACACTGGCAGGCCTGGTGGGGGGAATTCCGATCACTTCAGTAATTGTGAGAAGCTCTGTCAATATTGAGACAGGGGCAGAAACAAAGCTCTCCACAATCATACACGGCACCCTGCTGCTGGTAAGTGTTCTGTTTCTCAGTTCAGTGATTAACCTGATTCCCTTGGCATCGCTGGCGGTGCTTCTGTTGGTGGTTGGCTATAAGTTAGCCTCTGTTACCATTTTCAAGAGCATGTACTTAAAGGGATGGCCGCAGTTTCTTCCATTTGTTGTGACAACCCTGTCTATTTTGGTTACAGATGTGCTCATCGGTGTCATGATAGGTACCGCTGTCAGCATCTTTTTCTTGCTCAGAGGTAATTTCTATAATCCGTTTTACATCGAAAGCACGAGCACCCCAAAAGGAAAGGTCTATAGGCTGGAGCTGTCAAATGAGGTGTCGTTTCTGAACAAACCGGCCATAAAATCCACCTTATGGAATCTGCCTAAAAACTCCCAGATTATCATCGACGCTACGTTTGCCACCTACATCGAGCCTGATGTAATTGAGATACTGCACGACTTCCAAGATACCTTCGCTCGGGAAAACGATATTGAGGTGATTATGACAGGCCTGCGCGAAAGTTATGCAGCCAAAAACCAGGAGGAGGTAATGGATGTGAATACGGAGGTAACTAATGTGCTAGCCACACCGCAGGATATCCTGGATTACCTTAAGGATGGCAACCAGCGCTATGTGGACGGTAACCTGGTGTCGAGGAGGTTGAGAAACAAAGAGCTGATGGATTTCATAAAAGAAGCCCCATTGGCCGCAGTTGTCAATTCTATAGACATGCGTGAACCCTTGAACATGCTTCTGAACACAGGCATCGGGGATTTGATACCGCTGCGTGCTGCAGGTAACCTGATGAGCGATTTTTTGATTTATAGTACCGAAATCGCCTGTCGGAAGCAAGGTGCCAGGTTGATCCTTCTGATGGGGAACTCCGGAAACTCTTTTATCAGCGAGGCTTTGGAGTGTTATCTAGCTGGTAAAGAATCTTACCTGTATCCTTTGCTGGGTCCTGCACTTGCTTCTAGAGCGATCAGTCCGGAACAGCTAGTAAAAGAAAACCTCAATAAATTAGTTGACGAGATCACTTTATGGAATCTGGCAGAATCTAAGAGAAGAATAATGGATCAAAACCAGTATATCAGGGAGCAGGTGAGTCTAGGTCAGTTGGGACTATGTTCAGCTTTTTTCGATCGTGAAACAGGAAATATCGAATTCTCTGCACTAGTGAAGGTATAAATTCAGGTTTTCTTTAAGCTTGTGGGCATTGTAGCTTTTATGAAGTGCTTATACCTAGAGGCAGACTTTCACGCCATATTGCTTACATACTTGAAACTGTTGCTGAAAGAATGTAACGGGGAATTTATAGGGTTTTGATTAGGTATGTGGGGTAAACCGGGAAGGGTTTAAAGGGTAGATGTTAAAGCGATTTTTCTTGAAGCCATTCCTTGGCGTCTTCCTCTTCGGTGAAGACTTTTACCTCAAATTCATTTTTGACAAGTTCATAGAATGCATCGAATGAACGCTGCCCATAAATGCCCGGCCCCTGCACATAGGCATAGTAACGTATACCACCTGCCTTGGCCTGCGGCATCCACTTCTGAACAAGCCAGTTTACGGCTATCTCCCAAGGTCCAATCAGTTCGTGGTTGCCATGCAGGAAGCCTTTGCAAGGCCTTTCCCGGAGCATAGTCAAGATCTGAGTGCTACCCATCATCACTGTCTCTAAGGACTGTAACCCAATCCAGTTGGTGGCTATAAAGGAGTTGTCAGACATTCTTCTTATTTCTAAAAAAATGTCTCCGTTTGCCTTCTGAAGCTCCTTTTTAGTAGTGGAAGGTGCTATTTCTTTTTTCTCAAACACGCTATTGCTCGTTTAAATTCTAGATAGCCTTCTCAAACTACCTCCCAGCACCCGAAGTGCATTTTTGTTTACAAAAAGCCTTTCATCGCTGCAATCGTTTCTGCAGGAGCACTCAGGTTTGGGCAATGCCCGGTTGCTTCAAGCACCACCAGCTTACTTCCCTGTATTTGCTGATGGTTATATTCTCCTACGAGTAAAGGAGCGATTGCGTCGTCGGAACATTGCAATATCAGTGTATCGGTCTTCACCAAAGGCAAATCCTTGCGATGGTCAGACAGGAAAGTTAGGTGGGCAAAGTCTCTCGCTATACCTTTGTGACTCGTGCAGAAACTACCTGCCAGCTCCTGGCTTAGCTCAGGCCGGTCAAGGTTCCCCATGATAACAGGGGCAATGGTATTAGACCAACCCAGGTAATCGCTTTCCAGCGATTCCAGCAGGCCTTCGATAGCCTCCCTGGTAAAGCCCCCAACGTAGTCGCCATCGTTGATAAAACTCGGGGAGGGACAAATAAGCACCAGTTTAGAGAAGCGCTCCGGTTCCATGATGGCTGCCAGCATGCCAATGATGGCACTGACCGAATGACCCACAAAAATCACGTCCTTCAGCTCCAGTTCCTGGCATATTTCCAGTATATCTGCGGCATAGTCCTTCAAGGAAGAGTAGTTTTCTTTGGAATAGGAGGAAGTGTCGGAGTTACCGAAGCCGATGTGGTCAAAAAGTATGATCTGATAGTCTTCTTCGAAGCCTGGCGTAATGAAACGCCACATGTTTTGGTCACAGCCGTAGCCATGGGCAAACAGCATTGGTTGCTGGCCCTTGCCTTTCACCGTCACGTTATTTCTTTTTAGTACACTCATCGGATTATAAGATTTAATCAGTGATTAACTAATGAATACTGTCGGAGCCATTGCTCTGCTTTGGACTTGTCATCGAAAAGCTGTGTCTGAAATGCCGTTAGGTCAGTGTAAAACCGGGATGCCGAAGCCTCCCCGAAGGTCTCCGGCGTGCTGATCATGGCCAGGCGTTTTAATCCGCTCTTGGCTGCACGCGGAGCCCAGTCCTGAATTACCCAATCCATAGAGTGATCCCAGGATCCTACAATAAGGCGAGTATTGTTAAGGACGCAGGTATAGCCCTGCTCCTGCAAAACTTTGATGTAAGCTTCTGCCCCGGTCCGAATATTATCCGGAGTAAGGTATCCCATCCAATTGACATAGACCCACCTGTCGGTCGGCATGACCTCAATAGTCAGGAAAACTCTGCCAAATGCATTTCTTAATTCTTGTTTCATCTTTTACAGCTGTCACCAAAGATAGCTATAAAACAGAACAAAAAGCATGGCTTATATTTATGCCCTGAGAGATAGGCAGGACTGATTCAGGATCAGGTGAGAACATGGGGGTGGTGGGCTGTTCGGAGATGCGTGTTTTGAGAGAAATCTTCAAATGAAAACCAATCACCAGCCTACCCAATCATCGGTTTTATGGCCATTGAACAGGCCCCAGGTTACCCTCAGCTTGGTCGTGAAACATTTATTTCAAAAAAATTAAACGGAAATAGTTGTAACGGTAACATATTATCTGTATAATTGGTTAACCAATTACAGGTTTGTAAATTATTAGATATAGAAAGGCTATGGAAGTATTAAGTAATTTTAAGGAGATAGTAGTTGAGAAACCTGCTGATAAGATCATTAAGCAAATAAAGGAACTTATTTCTTCCGGACAGCTGAAGCCTGGAGACAAACTGCCGCCTGAGCGCCAATTGTGTGAGAAGTTGGGTGTGGGAAGAAGCTATGTGCGGGACGCTATCCGTAAGCTCGAGTTTTACGGTATTGTCAAGACATTGCCGCAAAGCGGAACCGTTGTCGCAGGCCTGGGTATTACAGCTTTGGAGGGGTTGATTACGGATGTGTTGATGGTAGAGGGGCACGACTTCCACTCTTTGATTGAAACACGTTTGATTCTTGAAAAGCAAACCGTACGGCTAGCGGCCATGCGCAGGACTGAGGAAGATCTTGCCGACTTGGAAAGAGCGCTGGAAGCCTACCGGACAAAGGTTAAAAATGGCAAGCAAGGTATCGAAGAAGATCTGATGTTCCATATCCGTATAGCGGAGGCAAGCAAAAACAGTGTGCTCAAATCCTTAATGCTCATCGTGACACCCGATATCCTAACACACTTTACCCAACAGAATGTTTGTGGCGGAGGCAGACCCTATGGAGCACTGGAAGAGCATATGGACATTCTGGAATACATTCGCATACAAGACCCCGATAAGGCAGAAGCTGCCATGAGCACCCACCTGAAAGATGTCGTAAATTTTAAAAGCTAATCACACCCAGGTATAGCGCTACTACTTACTGAGAGCCTTGCTGTACCTAGATGGCAAAATAAACGCAAGAAAGGACCTTTGAAAATTAAATTGGTTAACCAGTTTAAAGTTTACCAAAATTTCCTTAGCTTAGTAATCTCTTAGGGAAACGACCTGCTAAGTTGCTTTGGTTAGATGTTGAATGAGTTTCACTTCTGCCTTCACCATCGCAGCGATACCTTAACAGCATATTAAAAGAGGCTAACCGAATCCATAGAAGGTTTAAAATAAAGAAACGATTACTTCAAGCAGTTATGAAGAAAAACTACCCCTTTTTTCTGAGCCTTGCTGCCTTTATGGTATTTGGTTGCAGTACGTTTACTAAAACCCATACCTCCACGCCAACAGCAAGCATGGTTGTGGAGCAATCAGCATTTGCTGCGGCTATAGCCCGTGCGCAACCCGGTGATACGCTGCGTATGGCTGCAGGCGTTTGGCGAGACGCCCGCCTGGTGTTTGAAGGAAAAGGAACAGCGGATAAACCCATTGTGCTCATGGCTCAATATCCGGGTGCCGTTAAGTTAGAGGGTAAGTCCAGTCTGAAGATTGCAGGGGAGTACCTGGTGGTGTCGGGGCTGGTGTTTGTGAATGGCTATACACCAGACGATGCGGTTATCGCTTTTAGAAAAGACAAAGACAACCTGGCCTATAACTGCCGGGTAACGGAATGTGTGATAGACGGGTATAACCAGCCAGACCGGTTTAAAAGTGACACCTGGATTGACTTGTACGGCCGGAACAATCGCGTAGACCACACTTACCTGAACAACAAACTCAACAGTGGCGTTACTTTGGTCGTTCAGCTCAACAGCAAGGAAAGCCAGCAGAACCACCACCGTATCGATCATAACTACTTCGGGGAGCGGCCTCGCCTCGGCTCCAACGGCGGCGAAACCATGCGAATCGGTACCTCCACTTTATCGCTCACGTCCAGCAACACCCTAGTAGAGAATAACTTTTTCAACCGCTGCAACGGGGAAGTGGAGATTATCTCCGTCAAATCCGGGGAGAACATCATTCGTAACAATACCTTCTATGAGTCGGAAGGCGTACTAGCGCTGCGTCACGGCAACAATAACTTAGTAGAGGGTAACTACTTTATCGGCAACAACCGCAAGAACACCGGCGGTATTCGGGTAATAAATGCGGGCCACACGATCCAGAACAACTATTTTCAGGATTTGCAAGGCGACCGCTTTTTTGCTGCGCTCGGTGTGATGAACGGAGTGCCAGATTCGCCTATTAACCGCTATCACCAGGTTAAGGATGTTGTGATAAAAGACAATGCCTTTATGAATTGCGCCCATGTAAAGTTCGGTGTGGGTAGCGACAGCGAGCGCACTGCCACACCGCAGAACGTAAAGGTGCAGCACAATATCTTCTATACGCCCACTGCGCAGGCCCCATACACCGCCCTGGATGACATCAGCGGGGTTTCCTTCCAGAACAATAAAGTAATCGGTACCGCGAAAGGCTTCAAAGTAGACGGATTTGAGCATTCAAATCTTCAGCTACAGAAAACAGCAGAAGGTTTGTGGGCTTCTGCCAATGGGACTCTCTCTCCTAAGCTTCCAGCTGACGCCAACACAACCGGCGTAAGCTGGTACAAGCCCGAAATCGCAAACGCAGCAGCGGCTTCTATAACAAAGGTTACACGAGAAAAAGGAGCGCTGGAGCAGGCTATACAAAACGCAACAGAAGGAGCGGTTATCGAATTGCAGGAAGTAGGGGAGTACAACATCAGCAAAACGATAGAGTTGCCGCACGGCATAACGTTGCGTGCCAAGTCCGGCCTCGCGACAAAGCCTGTCATCCAGATGAGCTACAACGACAAAGGACAGGCGCTGCTCGCGATTGCAAAGGGCGGCACAGTAAAAATGGAGGGGATTGCCTTCAACGGGTATTCTGACGGAGGTGTAGCCGACCAGGCCATCCGGACAAGCACCAAACCGATGATCCAGCACTACAATCTGTTTGTAAATAACTGTGCATTCTACGGTTTCAACGAGTCCGGTGCAGGCGCTTTTAAAGCCTACCAGAGCACCTTTGCCGATACAGTTTCCTTCACCAATTCCAGCTTCGAGGATATTTCAGGTATAGCGATCAACCTGTCGGCCGAACGTGATGACAAAGGCAAGTATAACGCAGAGTATGTTATACTAGAGAACTGCCTTTTTAACGGTGTAATGGGGAGCGCCCTGGATTTATACCGCGGCGGCAACGACGAAAGTACGGCCGGCCCATACCTGAAAGTGGACCATTGCACCTTCAATAAAGTGAATAACACAGAACTTGGCTCGGTACTGCGCCTGGTGGGCGTGCAATGGGCCGAAATCACTAACAGCATTTTTAGCAACAGCGGGCAAGGTGGCCGGGCGGTTTTCTTCGAGAGCCCACGCTGGTCGCATAACCGCATCGACTACTCTAATCTCTACCAGTCCGGCAAAATTGACTCCTTTTATGGCAATGTAACTGGCAAGCACATGTACACAGCGCAACCAGAATATACCCAACCCGGACAAGGCAATTTTCAACTCAGGTCAGGCTCAAAATTATTGGGCAAAGGCAGCGACGGCAAACCGCTTGGTGCCCTCTGGAGCGACGGAAAACTGAACCCCAACGGAAACAACTTATAGTACATGATACACTCGTTACGCACCTTTTTCACCGTTTTGCTGGCGCTGGCACTGATGGTTCATGCCTCACCCGCTCACGCACAACAAGCACAGCAATATCCTAGACTTATACTTACACCAGACGGAGTAGCTGCCATTAAGGCCACGCTTGGCAATGCCCCCTTGCTTACTTCCAGTTTTCAGGAGACTAAGCAGGGCACCGATGCGCTCATGAGGGCTGGTATAAACGTGCCTGTGCCCAAGGATGCCGGTGGCGGGTTTACGCACGAGCAGCACAAACGCAACTACAAGGCCATGCACCAGGCCGGTATCTTGTTCCAGGTAACCGGCGAAGACAAGTACCTGCAGTATGTGAAGAACATGCTCAACGCCTACGCAAAGCTTTACCCGACGCTGGGCCTGCACCCGGAGCGCAAAGAGCAGTCGCCGGGCAAGCTTTTCTGGCAAAGCCTGAATGATTGCGTGTGGCTGGTTTATACTATCCAAGCCTATGATGCCGTGAAAGGACACTTGAGCCAGCAGGAGATTCAAAACATAGAGAAAAATCTTTTCTACCCGGCTGCCCGCTTCCTTTCCGAAGAATCTGCCGAAACGTTCAACAAAATCCATAACCACGGTACCTGGGCAGTTGCTGCTGTAGGTATGACGGGCTATGTGCTTAACGATAAGAAGCTGGTGCAGCAGTCGCTATACGGACTGGATGAGAAAGGGACGGGCGGATTTATAGCGCAGCTCGACCAACTGTTCTCACCGGACGGATACTATACCGAAGGTCCTTACTATCAACGCTATGCTTTGATGCCTTTTGTGGTTTTTGCGCAGGCGATTGCCAACAACGAGCCGCAGCGCAAGATCTTCAGCTACCGCGACAATATTCTGCTAAAAGCCATTAATACGGCCCTACAGTTGACTTATGATATGAAGTTTTTCCCGTTCAACGATGCCCTGAAAGAGAAAGACCTGCGGTCGGTAGAACTAGTGTACGGAACCAACATCGCCTATGCCCACACCCAGGACAAGCGTTTACTTTCTATTGCCGAGAAGCAGGGCGAGGTGATCCTTTCTGCGGAAGGCGTGCAGGTGGCAAAAGCGCTGGATAACAAGGAGGCGCAGCCTTTCAACTTTACTTCAATGGAACTGCGCGATGGCGCTAAGGGCAACGAAGGTGCTGTGGGTGTGCTCCGCTCCGGCATTCAGGACAAAGACGAGGCCCTGGTGATGAAGTATAGCGCACAGGGTATGGGCCACGGCCACTTCGACAAACTGACCTGGCTGTTTTACGACAACGGAAACGAGATTATACAAGACTACGGCGCGGCGCGCTACCTGAATGTGGAAGCCAAGTATGGCGGGCACTACCTACCGGAAAACAAGACCTGGGCCAAGCAAACAGTATCGCATAACACGGTGCTGGTAAACGAGCAGAGCCACTTCAAAGGCGACTATGACCTGGGTATGAAGTCATTCCCGACATCGCGCTTTTTCGATGTCTCTAACAAGGATGTGCAGGTGATGTCAGCGGAGATAAAGGAAGTATACCCAGGCGTGAACTTTATCCGCACCATGGCCATGCTCCGCGATGAAGCCTTTGACCAGCCGATTATACTTGATGTGTTTGAGGTAAACGCAAAAGATTCGCAGCAGCAGTATGACCTGCCTTTATATTACCAGGGGCAGCTGATCAACACCAACTTTGAGGTGCAAAGCAACAGCTCACAACTGAAGGCGGTGGGGCAGAAGAATGGCTACGAGCACCTGTGGCAGGTGGCGCAAGGCAAGCTGCCTGCAGGTACGGCACAGGTTACCTGGCTCAACGGCAACAGGTTTTATACTTACTCCACCATTGGCAGTGAGAACGCCGAAATGCTGTTCACGCGCATTGGTGCCAACGACCCTAACTTTAACCTTCGTAACGAGCCCGGGTTGATGCTCCGCAAAAAAGGCAATGCCGGCCAAACGGTTTTTGTGTCGGTGCTGGAGCCGCACGGCGAGTTTAACGCCAAAGACGAGTACACCACCCAGGCCAGCAGCCAGATCAAGTCGCTGCGCCTGCAGGAGCAGGACGGCGCTAAAATCATCTGGATAGAGACCGTGAACGGCGATTTGCGTGCCTTTACGTTGGCTACTAACCCCGCAGCTAAATCTAAGCATAACATAAAAACGCAGTCAGGCAAACTGAACTGGGTAGGACCTTATCACTATTTCAAACTAAAAAAATAAAAGATATGCAAAAGCAAAGTGAAGAGTACTTGTTCGGTGAAACGTTGGCTTGGGAAGAAGTAGCCCCTGGTGTAAAACGTCAGCTGATGGGTTACGACGGAACGATTCTGATGGCAAAAGTGCAGTTCGAGGTAGGAAGCGTTGGTGCCGTGCATGAGCATTTTCATGCCCAGGCAACTTACGTGGTGAGCGGCGCTTTCGAGGTGGAGATAGACGGCCAGAAGAAAGTACTACGCTCAGGAGATGGTTTTTACATTCCGCCGCATGTATGGCATGGCGCCGTATGCCAGGAGGCAGGTGTCTTGATCGATGTTTTCAGCCCGATTCGCGAGGATTTCTTTAAACCTGAAACACTTACAACATGAAAGTAAAAGGACTCAGGTGGGTTATCGTGAGCATGGTGGGCTTAGCCACGGTAATCAATTACATCGACCGCAATGCCCTGGCCGTGATGTGGCCCAGTATTGCAGAAGAGCTAAACCTTGGCAAGGATGACTATGCCCTCATCTTATCCTTTTTCATGGTGGCGTACGCCGTGGGCCAGTCTGCTTTCGGTAAGATTTTCGACAGCCTGGGCACAAGGGCTGGATTCGTGCTATCCATTGTAATCTGGTCGGCTTCCATTGCCCTGCATGCGGTTGCCAAATCGGTTACATCCTTCGGTATTTTCCGGTTCACGCTGGGCTTTGGCGAGGCGGGCAACTGGCCCGGTGCCACCAAAAGCAACGCCGAGTGGTTCCCGATCCGGGAGCGGGCTTTTGCGCAGGGTATCTTCAATTCCGGTGCATCCATCGGGGCTGTGGTGTCGGCGCCCATCATTGCTTTGCTTTATGTAGCCATCGGTTGGCGCACCACATTTTTAGTCATTGCTGCCTTAGGCATCATTTGGGTTATTCCGTGGATTATCCTCTACAAAGCATCTCCAGGCAAGCACCCTTGGCTAACAGACGAAGAAAGGCAATATATCTTATCAGGACAAAAATCCTCCTTTTTGGCTTCGGAGCCCGTGGAAGACTATGCGCCAGGCTGGTTTGAAATGCTGCGCTACAGACAAAGCTGGGCTGTAATCGCGACTCGCTTTTTCATCGACCCTGTGTGGTGGCTGTTCGTGTCGTGGCTTCCGATTTACTTAGCTGACCGATTTGGCTTTGACGTGAAGCAGATAGGCCTGTTCGCTTGGGTGCCTTATGTAGGGGCAGCCATCGGAAGCCTTTTCGGGGGCTGGCTGGCTGGCTTCTGGCTTAAAAAAGGTTGGAGTGTCAACCGAACCCGCAAAATAATCATCTCCCTTGGTGGAGCCATCATGCTGCCTGCTTTGATCTTGACCGCATTTGCAGCTACGCCGCTAATAGCTGTGTTGCTGATTGCTGTTATCCTGTTTGGGTTTCAGATAGCTATTGGTAATATCCAAACATTACCCAGCGACTTCTTCTCAGGAAAATCTGTTGGCTCCTTGGCTGGCGTCAGTGGTACGGCTGCCATTGTGGGTACTCTTATTACCACATGGCTGGTGCCCGTGATTACAGTAGATTCTTATGTTCCTTTCTTCGTACTGGGCGCAATTCTGGTGCCGCTTGCCATGCTTGCTGTTTGGGTACTTAGCGGCGAGATTAAGCCCATCACGGTGAAAGCAAAACAAGAAACTGTATTGAATTAGTTTTTATCAAATAATTTATAACAATCCTAATTAAATCATAAAGGATTATGGAAAATCAATCAGAAAATAGAGTAGCAGTTGTAACAGGTGCCACTGGAGGTATTGGGTTTGAGGTAGCAAAAAGATTAGGTAAAGATAATTTTACGGTGATCTTAAACGGTATCGACGATAATGCGGGAGCTGAAAAGGTGGAAGAGCTTCGAAAAGAAGGTATCAGAGCAGAGTATTATGGTTTTGATGTTACCAATGAGGATGAGGTGAACGGCAATTTTAATAGAATCGGCGAAAACTATGGCAGAATCGATGTTTTGGTAAATAATGCCGGAGGCCTAGGAGGTAGAGCAAGATTTGAAGAGATGACGACTGAATTCTACAGAAAAGTGATGGCGCTAAACCTTGATTCAGTGTTCTTTACTTCAAGAGCTGCTATCCCATACCTCAAAAAAGGAGAAAACGCTTCTATCATCAATTACACGTCAAACGCAGGATGGAATGCCGGCGGACCTGGAGCGGGAATCTATGGCACCTCCAAAGCCGGGGTTCATGCCATCACCAGAGCACTGGCGAAAGATCTAGCTGAATACGGCATCAGAGTAAATGCGGTATCCCCTGGTACAATCGATACACCATTCCACGCCCAGATCAAATCCACCAAGCCTGAAGTATTCGCTTCCTGGAAAGATAATATTATGCTGGGAAGACTGGGCAAGCCTGAAGAAGTAGCTTCTGTTGTTTCTTTCTTGGCTAGCAAAGATGCCTCATTTATTACCGCTGAGACCATACAAGTAGGTGGTGGGCAGGCCTTGGGTATATAAAATAGGTAAAGCACAATTATCAGACTGTTTTAATAAAAAGATGATAGGTTTAGAGGCAAAAGTTGTTGAAGTAACTGGAGGTGTTCATGTTATGGGCACCCACAGCGACCTGAACACTGTTGTTTTCTGCTTATAATTAACACGAAGCCTTATGAAAAAAGTAGCCTGTTTTGGAGAGGTCATGATGCGCTTGTCTACCCCGGGGCACCAGATGTTTGGGCAAGCCAGGCAGTTTAACGCCTGTTATGGGGGGGCAGAAGCCAACGTGGCCATTTCACTGGCTACTTTCGGCGTTCCTGCCTCGTTTATTACCCGTGTGCCTGCCAACGATTTAGGTGAGTGCGTGTGGCAGGAACTTCGCAGGTATGGGGTGGTAACGCAGGGAGTTTACACAGGCGGAGACCGGCTCGGCTTATACTTTCTGGAAAGCGGGGCTGGTTTCCGCTCCAGCAAAGTCATCTACGACCGGTCTCACTCTTCCTTTGCTGAACTGACGCTGGGCATGATAGACTGGGAAGCGCATCTTGCCGGGCACGAGTGGTTTCATTGGTCGGGCATTTCGCCGGCTGTCTCACAAAGTGCGGCGGCAGTTTGCCTGGAGGGTGTCAAGATGGCTAAAAAGCTCGGCTTGCAGATTTCCTGTGACCTGAACTACCGCAGCAAACTATGGCAGTATACCGATTCGCCGGAGGAAATCATGACAGAATTATTGGCCCGAACCGATGTGGTGCTTGCTAACCCTGATGATGTGTGGCACTATTTCGGCATAAAAGCGGAGGGGTATGATATAGATGACCCAGCCTATAACGAGGCGGTGCTGCAGCTCCTGGTGCAAAAGTTTCCCAACATCAAAACCGCAGTCACTACCCTGCGCCGCACCGTAAATGCCAGCCACAATACCTGGGCCGCCTTGATGCTCCAGCATGATGAGTCACTTGTATCCCAGACTTACGACCTGAACCCGATCATTGACCGCGTAGGCGGAGGAGATTCCTTTATGGCCGGTCTTATTTATGGCCTGATCAAACATTCGGATGACTTGCAGTATGCCCTGGAATTTGCTGTAGCCGCATCTGCGCTGAAGCATAGCATAGAAGGAGACGCCAACCTAGTGAAAGTGGCCGATGTGGCCAAGCTGTTAGAGGGTGGCTCCGTTGCCGCACGTGTATCCCGTTAAAACAATATCGAATGTCTAGACGCACAAGAATTGAAGTAGCCTTAGCCATGGAGGCAACAGGTTTGATCCCGCTTTTTTACGAAGCCGATTTTGAGGTAGCCAAGCAAATCCTGTGCAGTTGCTACAGAGGTGGAGCCCGGGTTGTGGAGTTTACCAACAGGGGAGAGTTTGCGCACGAGGTGTTTGCCGCCCTGGTGAAATTTGCGCGGGTTGAGTTGCCCGAACTCATATTGGGCATTGGCTCCGTTACCGACGCAGGCACGGCCGCTTTGTACATGCAGCTCGGTGCTGAGTTTATTGTGACGCCAGTGCTTCGCGAGGATATCGCCAAGGTATGTAACCGCCGCAAGGTGTTGTGGTTGCCTGGCTGCCAAACGCTTACCGAAATAGCGGCCGCTGAAGAGTTGGGCGCTGAGATTGTGAAGCTTTTTCCGGGCGAAAGTATAAGCCCAGGTTTTGTATCGGCAATTAAGGGCCCCTGCCCCTGGACTAAGATCATGCCTACCGGTGGCGTGTCCCTGGAGGAGGAAAACCTTGCGCCCTGGTTTAAAGCAGGGGTAAGCTGCGTTGGGGCAGGATCAAAACTGATGGCGGATAAGTCCAACTACGGTGCTATCGAGCAAACTACAAAAGCGGCCTTGGACGCCATCAAACGTATTCGCAATGGGGTAGCCTGATTCATCTTATCAGAAGAAACCAATCGAAGCGTTCCAGTTTCTAGTGCCCAATATATCAGTAATTTAGCTTGATTGAAGGTTTCTGTTACAGGCTGAAAGTTTTTTACTAAAAAAGCCTTATAAAAATAGAATATATGATTAAAATTTAATTATATTGGTTGACCAATTAAAGGTATACCAAAAATCCCTTTTCTAACTTATCACCTTAAACCATTAAAATTATGCAAAATGCTTTACCCGCAAAGCCACAAAGCAGAAATTTGTTGAAATACATGCTTCTGTACGCTGTGTTGCTGTTGTATTGCGCTACCGGCTACTCACAGGCCGTGCAGAATAATAAGGCGGCCGGCACTGTTACCGGAAAAGTTACCAATGATGTGGGAGAGCCCCTGCCAGGTGTGACGATAATAGTGCAAGGTACAACTGTCGGGACGGCTTCCGGAGCTGATGGCAGTTTCGAGGTAAAAGCCGAAGCAGGCAGTGTTTTGGTTTTCAGGTATATAGGTTTCGAGGAAATGGTGGTGCCTCTGGAAGGGAAGAAGCAACTGAATGTGTCGCTGAAGCCCGACACCAAGCAGCTAAGCGAAGTTGTGGTGGTCGGTTACGGCGAACAGAAGAAATCGCACCTGACGGGCTCTATCTCCCGACTGGAGAACAAGAACCTGGAGCAGATCCCTGTCTCACGCATTGACCAGGCTATACAAGGCCAGATTGCGGGTGTAAGGGTTCAGAATATTACGTCTGAAGTCGGCCAGGCGCCTGAAGTGAGTATACGGGGCGTCAGCTCGATCAGTGCCGGAAGCGCTCCGCTTGTGGTGGTGGACGGTTATCCTACAAACGACGGCCTGGAGTTTATAAACGCTGCCAGCATAGCTTCGATCGAGGTGCTGAAGGATGCGAGTTCAACCGCAATTTACGGTTCGCGGGGAGCCAATGGGGTAATTCTGGTGACAACAAAGGAGGGTAAGGCAAATGAGCCACGCTACGATTTCCAGTCCTCATTCGGTGTGAAGTCATTCTATAAGAAAGAGGATGTGATGGATGCCTATGCGTATACCGACATGCTGCTCCGCGAGAACCAACTGATTGAGAATGCTGCCGCCGCACGCGCAGGGAGGGAGGCCAAGGTACTGAACTTTACGGCAAGGGAGAAGATGATGCGCCTGATCGCCGATAACTCAGGTATAACCGACTGGCAGGACGAAGCTACCCGCGACCTGACAACCATGAAAAGTTACCTGCTGAACGTAGCTGGCGGAAGCGGAAACGTGAACTACTTCATATCGGGGCAATACGTGGATGATGAGGGCATACTGAAGGATAACAGTCTGGACCGATTTAACCTCTCTGCCAAAATAAACGCCAAATTAACCAAGAAGATCAAGATTGGACTTGATATCAAGCCCACCTATACGCGTACCCAAAGGTCTTCGGTGCCTTACGCAGATTTCACCCGTACCCATACCTGGTCGCCGGTCAGGCACAACGCCTATACCTCTGCTGCCACAGGCTATGCCCTAGGGGAGTATGCGCACGGCAGGCACTACAGGAATATTGTGCTGACCTACATGGATGCCGAGGGAAACCAGCAGTCTGTTACAAACTCCAACATCTGGGGAACTGGCAATAATAACCCTGTTTCGCGCATGGAAAATGAATCGCGCCAACAGTACGATTACCGCCTGGTTGCCAACTCAAATCTGCAGTGGGACATTGTGAAGAACCTACGCTTCAAAACGACATTTGGTACCTACATTAAGTACAGAGACTACGACAGATGGCGTAGTTCGCAAGCCGATGAAGCCGGCCTCCGCCTTTCCTCCAATAACACATTGCTCACCAAAGACCTTCTGAGTGAAAACACGCTGGATTACAAGTGGGCAAAAGGCCAGCATACGATCAATGCACTGGCTGGCTATACCTACCAATACACCGATTACAAGCACACCTCAATAGAGGGCTCGCAGCAGCCTACCGATTACGTGCCAACCGTGAATGCGGCCACCACGCTTAACCTGGCAAACTCCTATACCTTAAAGGAAGAGGATGCCCTGATCTCCTACCTCGGGCGTGTTAATTATGCCTACGATGACAAGTACCTCCTCTCTGTTGCGATGAGAACAGATGGCTCCTCCAGGTTTGGCGACAGCAGAAAGTATGGTTCGTTTCCGTCGGCATCGGCCGGTTGGAACGTTGCCAATGAAGCATTCTGGGCCGAGTACCTGGGCGTTGTCAACCAATTTAAACTGCGCGCCAGTGTAGGCCTGACAGGCAACAACAACATCGCCAACTACGTGAATGTGAACACGCTGGCTGGCGCCAACTATGTTTTTGGCGACGGTATAGGCAGTGTCGCACAAGGCCTTGGGCAGATCAACGAGACAATCTCCAATAGCGCCATCACCTGGGAAAAAACCCTTGAGTTTGATTATGGTCTTGATTTGGGCTTATTTTCAAACCGACTGTCACTCACCGCTGACTATTACTACTCTGTAACACAGGATTTGCTCTATCAGCAAAACATCACCGCCATCTCAGGCTATCGCAATTTCTGGAACAACATTGGCCGCATTGAGAACAAGGGCCTGGAACTGTCGCTGAGTGCTTATGCCTTTAACAAACCTGAGTTTAGCTGGCAAGTTGGGGCCAACGTCTCTGCAAACCGTAACAGGCTGCTTTCGCTGGGAGGTGCCCAGCAGTTCATCAACACTGGTGAGCGAGGGGAGCAGTACCTTTCTAAGGTAGGGCAGGAGATGGTGCAGTTTTTCGGCTACAAAAAAATCGGTGTGTGGCAGAACCAGGAAGAGATCAATGCCAACCCGCACTCTGCTGAGGATGCCCCTGGAGGTATACGGGTGGCCGATATCAACGGCGACGGCGTGATCGACGCAAACGACCGCACGGCGGTGGGAAGCCCGTTCCCTGACTATACCTGGGGCCTGACTAACAGAATAAACTTCAAGGGCTTTGATCTAAGCGTGGTGATTGAAGGGTCTCAGGGAGCTGAAGTATTCAGTGGAGACGGTTTCTATACGGAGTCGCGCTACCTGCACTACGATTACACGGATGGCCGTTGGTTCAGCCCAGACTATGCCGCGTCGAAGCCCCGTGAGAAAAATGGCCGGGACTGGGTACACACAGACTACCTGGTGCATGACGCCTCTTACACTGCCCTGCGCAGCGCCGTGCTGGGGTATACCCTGCCCAAATCGCTGGCCTCCCGGGTAAAGCTGGAGACGATTAGAGTATATGTCTCTGGTTACAACCTGCTATACCTGATGGCTGATGAATACACGGGCCTTAACCCGGAAGCGCAAATGACGAGTGGCGTGTACCAGTCACCGCTTATTGTGGGCTATCAGCGTGGAGCGTACCCGATACAGCGCACAGTGACCATGGGTGTTGATGTGAAATTTTAAGTTGCTATAGAAATGAGAACTATCCATACGATATTAAAGCACACAGGTATCAGCCTGTCATTGGTAGCGGCCACCTGCTTTATCTCCTCCTGCGAAGACAAGCTCGACCTTCGCCCCATCTCTGAGGTAGAAGAGGGCGGCTTTTACAAGAACGCACAAGATGTGAACCAGGCGCTCATTGCCACCTACAACAGCCTGCACGGTATGATGGAGGATGAGTGGACGCTTACTGAAATCCGTTCCGATAACACCACCATAACTCCGAGTGCCAGTGTTGCAAGACACATAACCGTGCGTGACCTGGACCGGTTTGTGGTGAACCCCCTTAACGAGTATGTTGAGAGCTATTGGCGCGCGGCCTACCGCACCATTGCACTCTCCAACGATGTGCTGGACCACATCGAGGTCGTGACTGACCCGGTGCTGCGAGGGCAGTACGAGGGAGAGGCACGTTTTTTAAGAGCATTGGCCTATTTCAACCTTGTTAGGTTGTGGGGCGGCGTTTTTATCACAGACCACTCCATGACAGGGGTAGAGGCTGTCGGGAAGAACTACCAGCGCAGCACAGAGGCAGAGGTATACAAATTCTTACTTGAAGACCTGGAGAAGGCTACCGGCATGCTGCAAACAAATGTGGCCAAAGGACGCGTAAGCAAATGGGCGGCGCAGGCATTGTGGGCCAAAGCGCTCCTGACGGCCAAAGGCTCTGGAGACGCACAGAAAGCTGAGGGCCTGCTGCGCGAGATAGTGGGTAAATACAACCTGCAGAATACCTATGCTTCGGTGTTCAGCATTAGCAATGAGTATAACAGCGAGATTTTGTTTGCGGTGCGCTATACCTCGGGCAACGTAGGGCTGGGCTCTCCGTTCGCCAACCTGTTCGGGCCCGACAACAGCGAAAACTATGTTGTGACCGGAGACGGCGAGGAGTACAACTATCCCACCGAGAGCATTACCAACGCTTTTCTGAATGAAGGCGACCTGGCCAGAAAAGAAGCCTCTATGGCGCAAAGCTGGGTTGGCAAAGGAGGGAAGGTGACCAACCTCAACTATGTAACGAAGTACCTTTCCAAATTTGCGGTAGCGTTCGATGCCGAAAATGACTGGCCTATTCTGCGTTATTCCGATGTGTTGCTGTTGCTGGCCGAAGCCATTAACGAGAAAAGCGGAGCCCCAACCGGCGAGGCCATCGGATACCTTAACCAGGTACACAGACGTGCAAAACCCGGCAGCGAACCCTATTCCACTACCAATGCCGGTAATTATTACGACTTTGTACTTGCCCTGGCAAAAGAGCGGCGCCTGGAGTTCGCGTTTGAGAACCAGCGCTGGTTCGATCTGCTGCGCCTTGGCCTGGCCAAATCGATCATGAACGCACACTTCCAGACAGAGCCATACTATAACAACCCCAGTCAGGGATTCTTCTCCACCGGACCAATCACAGATTGGCAGCTCGTGTTGCCTATTCCGCAGTTTGAGTTGGACGTGAACCCCCGGGTTACGCAGAATATCGGGTACTAGTGGCTGAGGAAGCAATGCCCTATTAGAAAATGTATCGTTACATAAAATGAATAAACAGCATGTTACAGCTATCGAATTATAGGTTACTCCAGTTCTTGATGGTACTGGTGCTCATGACCTCGTGCTATGATGAGGAAGTGGATCAAACTTTGGAAGAGATACGTGGGGTGAACCCCATTATTACTTCTTTTAAGCCGGAAGCGGCAGACGTTAAGGAACTTGTAACCGTGTATGGCGAGAACCTGAACTTTGTGGACAGCGTGTATATTGGCGGTGTGTTAAGCCCCATCTACAGACGCATAAACAGCAACGAGCTGGTGTTGCAGGTTGCGCCGCAGGCAAAGAGCGGCAAGGTAAGAGTACTGACAGCAGCAAAGAAAGAAGGTATTTCGGAAGCCACGTTGCAGATTAACTATCCGGTGCCGGCCGTGCAGCCGGAGTTGTCTGAGATAAAGGATGAACTCCTCGCTAACAATGTAGTGGTGCTAGGCGGATCCAAGCTCAATGTAATCGACAAAGTGTTTTTCGGCGAAAAGGCAGCCACCATCATTTACCAGCGTGCTGCCTCCATTGCGGTGCTTGTGCCGCTTTTCCCTAATGATCAGGTGGTAGATATTTCCTATTCTTACTTCACGCCGGTGGGTAGCGAGAAAGTCGCCGTTAAGTCTGGCGTGCAAATCATCACACCATCGCCACGGGTAAGCAATTGGGTACCGCTCCTTATAAAAGGGAAAACATATACTCTGGAAGGGCAGAACCTGAATATGGTCGAAAAAGTTTTTGTAGGAGCAACCGAGGCTACCATTACGGATAAGCAGGCAGTTTCCCTCTCTTTTGTGGCACCAGGCGGCACAACTGCCAAAACCAGCCTGAAACTGCAATACACCAACAATGGCGAGCAGCAAGTGTTGGAGCGCCCGGTAGCCTACATTGCCAGCAACGTTGAGACTTACTTCGATTTCGAGGACAGAAGTTTGGCGGCTGTAACGGTAGGTAAATCGGCAAACACCCTCAGCAGTGCCATCAACGGTACGGTTGAGCAGCCAGCCTTCCCGGCAGGAAACGCTTACTATCACGCCAACATGTTCGACTCGAAAGGCGACGCAGGCGGTAGCTCCATCACCTATATCCGTTTCGACAAGCAGGCAAACAACTCCTGGAAAACGATGTTTGCCAACAACGCCAGCGGCCAGCCTGTGCTGCACTTCTGGCTAAACGTGAACAACACCACGCCTACCATCAGGCTATACCTGACCAACTCGGATAGCTATTACCTGAGACTGAAAAACCTGAGCCCTGAAAAGTATAAAGAAGTGTTTGGGGAAGACGGTAAGCAATGGGCACTGATCGCCGTGCGCCTCAAAGATCTGGGTCCGGCAGTCACAGATGCCAAAATTGCTACTGACAGCTATGCCCGCATGAACTTCCTGATAGATAGCCAGCAGAACGTGCCAATTGAAGTAAACATCGACTGGATCTCCATTACGGATAAAGTTCTGACAGGCATTGGCGCCGTGGACATGACAGATTCTTTTTAACTGATAGCCAAAGTTTTCTTACCCGCACCGGTTAGCCAGTCTGCTTACTTGCCTAGCAAGTATAGGCTACAGGTTAACCGGTGCTTTTTATGTGTAATACTTATTAAACTACCTACAGAATTCCCCTCTTGGGAGGGGTAGGGGTGGGTTATTCAAACACCATTTTCACCGCATTTAACATTCATAGCATACCCTATGACAAAGTACCGTATCCTCATTTGCCTTTTCCTGCTCATCGGACTTGGGAGCAGTGCCTGGACACCCCGCGCCACTAGTACCCTCGTGAAAAACCAGACAGAGTTGAAAGCAGCCATTGCCAAGGCCAAGCCCGGCGACACGCTGGTGATGGCCAACGGGCAATGGGAAAACGTGTCCATCCTGTTTGAGGGGTATGGCAAACCCGAAGCGCCTATTGTGCTCCTCGCCCAGGAAAAAGGAAAAGTGATCCTGAGCGGCCAAAGCGAAATCCGGATAGCCGGGGAGCATTTGGAGGTAAACGGCCTGCATTTTAAAAATGGGATGGCGCCTTCTAACACGGTGATTTCCTTCCGAAAAGACTCTAAAACAGTAGCCAACAACTGCCGCGTCACCAACTGCGTGATTCAGGATTACAGCAATGTGGGCGCAGACGAGAAGTGGGTGAACATCTACGGCAAGTACAACCGCTTCGATCACAACATGCTGGAGGGCAAGAAAAGCGAGGGCACCACGCTCGTGGTATGGCTCAGTGACTCGGCCAGCCTTGAGAACAAGCACCGCATTGACCACAACTATTTCGGACATCGACCCGCGCTGGGCAAAAACGGTGGCGAAACGATCCGTATCGGTACTTCGGACCACTCGATGCACCGCTCCCAGACGGTTGTGGAGCAAAATTACTTTTACCGTTGCGATGGTGAGGCAGAGATCATTTCTATCAAATCAGCCGAAAATGTGATTCAACAGAATGTGTTTTACGAGTCGCAGGGGTCTGTGGTGCTGCGCCACGGCAACAACAACATCGTCCGCGACAATGTGTTTATTGGGAACAGAGTGAAGGGCACCGGCGGGATACGCGTGATCAATCAGGGCCACCAGGTATACGGCAACTTTCTGCAGGAACTGAACGGCAGCGAGAACAAGTCCAGTCTGGTGGTGATGAACGGTATTATAAATTCTCCGCTGAACGGCTACCACCAGGTGCGCGATGTCACGATCAAAGACAATACGTTTGTGTTTTGCAGCCCCTGGCAATTGGGCGTGGGCAGCAGAGCAAAGCAAACGCAGCAACCGGAGCGCACTCTTATCGCCGACAACACTTATTACAACCCCATTGGCAAGGTGGTGTACGAAATGGAAAACCCCTTGCCCGGCATTACCTTCCGCGAAAACAAGTATACCATTGGTGTGCCCACCCCAGTAGAGGGTTTCACCAGAAACAAGCAAACCTTTGTGAAAGGCAAGAACGGCATTTGGAAAGTGAAAGGTGCGCCGGATCGGGAACTGCCTGTTAGCCTCGACGCTGTTGGCCCGGAGTGGCTGCGGCCTGCGCTTTAAAGGCAGTTTCGAGACCAGTATAAGTATAGATCCATTTTCTTACCCAAGCCATTATGAAAGCTAGGTATAGCCTGAAGGTTTTCTGGATTTGCTGTTTGCTACTGTGGCAGCAGGGGCTGGCGCAGCAGTCATCTAAAGTCAAAACGGCTCATCCGTCGCTGTTGCTGACGGAGCAGGGCGCGCGGCAGATAAAGGAAAGCCTGGGCAGCTACCCCTTGCTGGACCAATCGTATGCCCAACTGAAAAAAGAGGCTGACAAAGCGCTCAAGGCGAAAATGGACGTACCTTTTCCGCGCGACCCCGCCGGCGGGCATACCCACAAACAGCACCAGAAAAACTACAAAACCATGCAGGCGGCGGGCGTGGTGTACCAGGTGACCAAAGACGAACGCTACGCCCGCTTCATCCGGGACATGCTGCTGGCTTACGCTAAAATTTACCCGATTTTGCCGCTGCACCCGGAGGCTACCTCCAAAACACCCGGCAAGCTTTTCTGGCAAAGCCTCAATGATTGCGTGTGGCTGGTGCACACCATCCAGGCTTACGATTGCATTTATACCTGGTTGAGCCCCGAGGATCGGAACACGCTGAACAAGCAGCTTTTCTACCCGATGACGAAATTCTTGTCCGAGGAATCGGCCTATTCTTTTAACCGCATACATAACCACGGTACCTGGACAGTAGCCGCAGTAGGCATGACGGGCTATGTGCTGGGCGATCAGGAGTTGGTGGAGAAGTCGTTGTACGGGTTAGGCAAAGACGGCAAAGGTGGATTTTTTGCGCAGCTCGATCAGCTTTTCTCTCCGGATGGTTACTATACCGAAGGGCCTTATTACCAGCGCTACGCCATGATGCCCTTCGTGCTGTTCGGCAAGGCCATTGCGCAGCACCAACCCAAGTATAACCCCTTTGCCTACCGCGACAGCGTACTGGTGAAGGCCGTGCAAACAACCCTGCAACTCACTTATAACGGCGATTTTTTCCCTCTAAACGATGCCATCAAAGGAGAGAACCTGACAACCGATGAACTGGTATATGCCGTGGATTTGGTGTATGGCTACACAGGCCAGCGCGAGCTGTTGAGCATTGCCAACATGCAGCAGCGCGTCATCCTGACGGCGGAAGGTGTTGCGGTTGCCGCTGCCCTAAGCAAAGGAGAAGCTGTGCCTTTTAACTGGCGCTCGATGGCAGTACGCGACGGTGCGCAGGGAAATGATGGGGGCATCGGTATTTTGCGAAGCGTCGCTGAGCCGGACCATACCTGTGCCGTGTTCAAGTACAGCGCGCATGGCCTCAGCCACGGGCATTACGACAAGCTTTCTATCTTGCTTTACGACAAGGGGCAGGAGGTGCTGCAGGATTATGGCGCGGTACGTTTTGTGAACGTCCTGGAGAAGAACGGCGGCCGCTACCTAGCTGAAAACAAAACTTGGGCGCACCAAACGGTGGCGCATAATACAGTCGTGGTCGATGGGCAATCACACTTTGGCGGTGACATCAGGCGCTCCGAAACGTCGGCACCACAGGGTTTATACTTTAACAGCGAGAACCCAGCCGTTCAGGTCTCTGCCGCCACCACAACCGATGCCGTTCCGGGCGTGAAGATGAGTCGCTACGTAGCCCTTATCCAGGATGCGCAGCTGCAAGAGCCTGTGCTGCTCGATGTGTTTGACCTTGCCTCGGATACTGAGCACCAGTATGATTTGCCCTACTATTATTTAGGAGCATTAACAACCACAAACTTCGAGCGGAAAGAAATTGTAGGAACTACTCTGGGCAAGGATCATGGCTATGAGCACCTGCTGCTGCAAGCCGAGGCAAAACCCGGCAAGGGAGCCGCACAAATCACGTGGCAAAACAAGGAGCAATTCTATACCCTGACAACTGCAGCTACAGACAAAACGCAAGTGCTATTTACTCAGATTGGTGCAACGGACCCAGACCAGAACCTGCGCCATGAGCCGGGGTTGCTGCTTCGGGTGCCACAGGCAAAGCATTATACTTTTGTGTCAGTGGTGGAACCGCATGCCAAACGTAGTACGGCAAGCCAGGTGGCGGCAGTAGAGCTGCTGGTAAAATCTGCCACAGGTATGGCAGTTGGGTTGCGCCTTGCTTCCGGTGAGGAGCGCGTGCTGCTGTTGTCAAAAGGGCCAGTATCGGCAGGGCCTTCTGAAGTTATTTTGGACGGCAAAAAGGTGCGCTGGCAGGGCACGCATTGGTATGGCTTGCGCGGCGAGTTGCCGGTTAATTTATAGTAGCGAATCAGACGCTTCATTTCCAAAATATAAAACTGAAATTGAGTATGTATAGCTTTTCAGATTTCTCTCGATCAGGTATAAAATGTACTTTTTTTATACTTTGCTTGCTAACTGCTTTTACAGCGGCAGCGGCTGCACCTAAAGTGCCGGCAGACAAGGTGCTGACGGAACAGGAGCTGTTTAAGGTTTTGCAAGGAGCAACGGACCCGACGCTGGCACAGGCGCTGCAGCTGCACCAAAAAGGTGGAAAGAAAAACCGCGAACAGGCGGTGCAGCAACTGGCGGCATACTTCCGGCAGAAGGCGGCCGAGCGGTATTATTTTAACTGGCAGCATTTTGATGAGCGGCTAAGCGATTACCTGGCCCGCTTCCCCGAGAAGGTGGCGGCCCATCCGGTAAATGCCGCTTCGCACATGGACCTGTACCCGGCGAAAACTGTTTGGAAGTTGCCTTTCAAAAACCAGAAAGGCGAAGACGTAAATGCGTATGCTGTGCGGCATTTATCGCGCCAGCACAAAGCACCGGACATGGCGCTTAGTCATTTCATCTCTGGCAACGAAAAGTATATCAACTATTTCACGGAGCAGGTGGCCTCGCTAAACACGGCGTTTAATGCGGGCAAAGTGGAGACGCTGGAAGACGGAAACGGCACCTACGAGGCGTTCCGGGGCGGGAACCGCATGCTCAACTGGCTCTTTGCGCACCACGCTTTCTTGGCCTCCGAGCACTACTCCGACGAAGAGCAATTGCTGCTGATACGTACTTTTCTGCACCACGCCGCTTTTCTGTACCGCGATAACCAGCAGTTTAAGTATGGCAACCACCAAACCAAGGGCATGACGGCATTGGCCATGATTGCCATGCTTTTTCCGGAGGTGGAGGAGTCTAAGGTATGGTATGCGCACGCGATGAAACTACTCGGCGAGCACCTGACCAAGGAAATCAACCCGGACGGCTTTCAGTTTGAGCGCACCGTGCACTACCACATCGGCGACATCGACAATTACTTTATGGTATACCAGCTGGCGCAGCGAAATAACATGCCCGTAGATGCCGCCTGGTCTGAAAGCCTGCAACGGATGTTTACCGCTTTGTCAGCCATCGCTTTTCCGAACAAAAACGCTCCGGTGCTACAGGACGATACCGACGAGCCCTGGGCAACGCAAAACGAGATAGGAGAAGCTATGTTGCTCGGGTATTTGGTGTTCAAAGATCCTGCGTACGGCTACTTTGCCTCAGATGCCATCAGCAGTACGTATTACTGGCTAACCTCGCGGGAGCAGCTGCAGGCACTTCAGCAAATCGAGCGCCAAAAACCGGCCTTTACTTCTATAACGCTGCCCGAAACCGGCTACTACGTAATGCGCGAAGGCTGGAACCCGAACGACATGTACATGATCATCTCAACGGGAGTATCCAAGCAGAAACCGGATCATCAGCACGGAGATATTCTAGGGGTTCAGGCTTACGCGTTTGGAGTGCCTTTGCTGCCTAATTACCAGGTGCGTTACTCGCTGCCGGATCTGGAGCTGTTCAAAAACTCGTGGGTGAAAAACGTGGCGCTGGCAGATTCCATTTCGCAGGGACAGCAATATGCAGGCAACTCCGGGGGCAGCGGTTTCGGTAAGTTTGCCGTGCTGCCAAAAGCAACAGTGCAGGTGTGGCAACCAACAGAAACACATGACCTGTTCATCGGTACGCACAACGGCTACGACAAGCAGCAGATCAGCTATACTCGCAAGGTGATTTTTCTGAAAGATGATTTCTGGATCGTGAAAGACATTTTCCAGAGCCCGACTGAACACCGCTACCAGCAGGTGTGGCAAGGCAATTATTCCCTTGAGGATGCGCCTGCTCTGGCCCGGGCCAACTTCGGAGACGCCACCGGCCTCGACATCCTGCAACTGGAGCCTGTTGAGCGTACCACCCTAGGCGGCAATAACGGTAAAAACAGGATTGTGTACCATACCAAACCCGCCAAAAAGCATACATTCCTGACAGTGTTGCGCCCTTACCAAGGCTTCTCTAACCGCATTGAGGCAACCGAAAAGGAGCTGGGCGATTGGCAGTTGTTCGCAGGGAAGTATACCTCTAAAAATACAAGCATACAGGCAGACCATGTGCTGGCGCGCGGCGAGGAGTTTGTGCTTTTCGGCTGCCGAAGCATACAGGTGGCCGGCTTCACCCTGACTTTAACTGAACCGCAGGATCTCAGGCTTGCCATGAAAGGAGAGGTGCTGACGATCAACTCGCTAAGCGCCGAAGAAATCAAACTTACGGCCAGCGGAAAGAAGCAAGGGCAGTTTACTGTTCCGGTTGGCGGGGTTTTGCAGGTGCCGCTTACCACCGCCTCAGCACGATAGATCGTAACGTTGCTGAACTAAACCAGGGTAGGTCTAAAATCATACACATGAAAGCCTGATAATACTTTGGGAAGTATTTGCGAAAAAATGATTAGGTTAGCTAATTAAGTGTCCATTAATAATGAGTACAAGAGCAAACGACCAACAAAAAAAGCAGCGCCAAAAGGAGTTCAAGGAAAGGAAGGCACATCAGGAGTCTCTTAAACTTGCGGCAAAAAAAGCTAAGCAAAATTCATCCAAGAATGATGACAAAAGCTCTGAAAGCAAAGACTAGGCTTGTCTCTATAGATTTCTAAATAGTCTACAGTTCCTCCATCAAATAAGTTTGCTAGGATGAATAAGCTCAGAAAATGAGCAACCTGCCTATCACGTTAAAGCCAAGCCTGAAATGTTATTTTATACTATTTTGTATCTTTAAGCTTTTATCAAGCTATAGAACATGAAAGAAGATAAATTGCTCAACTATATAAAAGATATTTTGAATAACATACCAGCGGATTGGCTGAAGCTAACAACCCACCGGCTGGATATTTATGACGAGAGTTTAGCCAAAACCCAGTTTCTGGAGCAGTTTGAGAAATTATTCAGCAATAATAATTCTGATACAGCAGCATTAAGCGAGCTTCCCACTGCCTACGACTATATTAGGCTTGGTCATCCCTTATCTTCGGTTTTAGAATGGGCAATAGCCAGGTTAAATAATCTAAAACCGGAAGGTGTGATCAGTTTTTCATCCAGAACAGTTCCGATTTTAGCAGTTCTAAGAAAAAACCTTTTAGACGATAAACACACCCAGATTTTATATACTGGTGAGTTACCGGATGCCTTTGATGCTGAAGTTATTAAAAGCGTTTACGGGTATAAATTCGACCTAAAGCAGGTTGAGAATGTAGAGGGTATTACTGAGTTTAACGGCAGCACCGTTTTTGTGACACAAGATGATGCAATTGGTCATCTAAATCTTACCCCACACATTGATTTCTACATCAGTATTCATCCTGATTTGGGTAGTATATTACTGGTTAACGGGGAACAGAATGAGTCATACATTTCAGAGATTCAGCATGTAAGAAGGAGAGAGACAATCGCCATGACCCCAGCCAATTGTTTTGTTGCCTTGCAGCAGCTGATAGGAGAATCTTCATCTGATACGGAGAAAAGTGATTTCGAAGCAAACAAAGCACTTGTCTTAGATACCATAAAAGAGGTTACCGCTACCAATACAAATGCACTGCTTGGTTCCTCAGGGTTATCTATTCAGTATGCGATTATGATGGGCTTGGTGCACGATGCCCTGGAAAACCACAAAGGGAAGGCCATCAAGTTTGTTGTTCCTCCGAATTGCTATGGCGGAACCAACGACCAGGCTAGGCGAGTAGCTGCTTGCTTGGATAATGTTGAAGTCATGGACCTGCCAGTTGACGGTGACAATGACATGGTGCAAAGTATTGAGGCAGTGCTGGCGAATATAGCCAGCCAGGATGCTGTTCCGTACATAATCGCTGAAATACCTACAAACCCAAGAGTAGAGGTTCCGGACCTTTTAAAACTAAAGGAGGTTTTAAGCAAAGAGCGTAAAACTGCAACAGGAGGAACTGCTATTGACCCAGTATTTATCTTAGATCAAACCTTTTGCCCTAATGTGCAATTTTTGAGCAAAGACGGGGTTTTCTCAGCCATCAGGGCCATAGCTTATGTTAGTGGTTCTAAATTCCCAAGTGGAGGCAAAAGCACCGCAGGTTATTGTGTGGCAAACACAAAAGCGGAAGACTTGCTGCAAAAAATAGAAAAGCACCTTATACTTTGCGACAACGAGGCTACAGCGCTTCAAACCGAAATACTGGCTAAGCAACTGCCTTCCATGAACGAAAGGATTGAAGCTGCTTATAAGAACACGCGTGCGTTTGTAAACTTTATTAAGGAAACTCTACCAGAGGCGAAGATCAATTTCGTTTCAGAAGAATTGGCAAATGAAGGGTTTACCCCTTCTGTGTTCTCCCTGGATTTGCCTACTAAAGGAAATACGGAAGAGGAAAGAGAGACTTATAAAAGAGCGCTGAATAATAAGCTGATCCATATGATGATCAATGAAATACCTCAGGAAAGTAAATATTGCGTGAGCTACGGACAGTTGAAGGGCTGTTACTGGACCATACCAGCAACATCCACACAGGGTACAACCAAAGAAGCCGACAAAGATTACATTGCCCGTGTAGCTTTATCGCCGGACATGGATCTGGAACGCCATAAAAAGGTGTTTCTGGAGTTTGTGAAGGAAATAAAATCTTAGTGGGGTGGTATTGTCCAGCTTGCTCTGGTGCTTGTCACAAGCAAAATAAAAAAGGCCTTAAGTGTTGTCTGAAGGCCTTTTTTAGTAGTCCGTAGGGGAATCGAACCCCTGTTGCCAGAATGAAAATCTGGAGTCCTAACCCCTAGACGAACGGACCATTCTGTCGTATTGTGGTGCAAATATACGGCAAAGCTCTTACAAGGCAAATGTTTTTTTATGTTTTTAGCCTTGTTTTACGTAATTAACTAAGAATCAGCTTAGAAAAAAATATTGGTTTTCCTTAATCGGAATCGTAACTTCGCACCATCAAAAATTTAAACAAATCAATCCCAAATACCATGTCTAAAATTAAAGTTGCAATTAACGGTTTTGGCCGTATCGGCAGACTTACTTTTAAGGCCCTTCTGGAGAAGGACAACGTAGAGGTAGTGGCTATCAACGACCTGACCAACACAAAAACGCTGGCGCACCTGTTGAAGTATGACTCAGTGCATGGCCGTTTTAATGGTACAGTGGAAGCCTCTGACAACGGTATTATCGTAAATGGAAGAGAAATCCAGATCACTGCTGAGCGTGAGCCGAAGAACTTGCCTTGGGGCAAACTGGGCGTTGACGTGGTGCTGGAGTCTACTGGCCGTTTCGTTGACGAGCAGGGTGCTGGTGGTCACCTGGAAGCAGGTGCCCGCAAAGTGGTTATCTCTGCGCCTGCCAAAGGCAACATCCCAACTGTGGTACTGGGTGTGAACGAAGAGATCCTGAACGGCGAAGAGACCATCGTTTCTAACGCTTCGTGCACGACTAACTGCCTTGCGCCAATGGCGAAGGTGCTGGACGACGCTTTCGGTATCGAGAAAGGTTATATCACCACAGTTCATGCTTACACAGCTGATCAGAACCTGCAGGATGCGCCTCACAGCGATCTGCGCAGAGCCCGTGCCGCTGCTTACTCTATCGTGCCTACTTCTACTGGTGCTGCCAAGGCCGTTGGTCTGGTACTTCCACACCTGAAGGGCAAACTGGATGGCGTAGCAATGCGCGTTCCTATTCCGGACGGTTCTTTAACTGACTTAACCGTTGTATTGAAGAAACCAGCGACGAAGGAGGAAATCAACGCTGCGATGAAGAAGGCTGCTGAAGGCGAAATGAAAGGCATTCTGGAGTACACGGAGGATCCGATCGTTTCTATCGATATTATCGGCAACACGCACTCTTGCATCTTCGACGCAGATATGACATCGGCCAACGAAACACTTGTGAAAGTGGTAGGCTGGTACGACAACGAAGCTGGCTACTCTAACAGAGCCGCCGACCTGATCGCCAAAATTGGCTAATCTTAGCTTCTATACCTTATTTTGCAAAAGCCCGCCTTTTTGGCGGGCTTTTGTATTTATTGGCGTATATAAAAGATTTCTACTATATTTTGTGTAAAATGCTAATTGCCATATCGATTAGGGTAGCATAGCCGTAATTTAATAGCAGGAATCAACCATTGTACAAACCACAACAGAACTTATGAGAAGAATACTTGTTCCCACCGACTTTTCTGACCAGGCCAGAAACGCTTTTGAAGTAGCCGTAGCCATCGCGCAGAAGACGGGTGCCGCCATCAAACTGCTGCACGTTGTTGAGATGCCTTCTTCGTATTCCTTCAGTGCTACCGGTGACCTGGTAGGTGGCAATGGCATGGAGCAGGTATACATGATGAAGCTGCTGGAGAACACCCGGTACCGTATGGCGGAGTTGGAACGGACCATCGCGCATCAGGGAGTGGAAGTGGTGCAGGAAGTGGATACCGACAATGTGATCCGAAAGATCAAACGTGTGATCAGTGATGACAAGGTAGACCTGGTGGTGATGGGTTCCAAGGGCTCCAGCGGTATGGATGAGTTTCTGATAGGTTCTAACACAGAGAAGGTGGTGCGCACAGCAGCGTGCCCGGTCTTGACGGTGAAAGGGCGCATGCCTCATTTTAATATCCGCAATATTGTGCTGGCTTCTGATTTTAAGCGGGAGATCGGCTCGGCGGTAGAGAAGTTTAAATATTTCCAGCATGTGTTTGGCGCCAAACTTCACCTAGTTTACATCAATACGCCGGGGGCGTTTGAGTCAACGAACACGCTGCGGCTGCGTATGCAGACAGCCGCTGAGCGCTACGGGTTGCAGAACTTTACCATCAATGTATACAACGATACGATAGAAGAAGATGGCATTCTGCACTTTGCGGAGGAGATGAAAGCCGACCTGGTGATGATGGCCACGCACGGTCGCACCGGCCTGTCGCACCTGCTGAGCGGCAGTATCGCCGAAGATCTGGTGAACCATTCCAACATTCCTGTGCTGACCTTCCATCTTAAATAGAGCTAGGTATAGCATCCACGCACAAAAGCCCGGCCCTTGTCGCCGGGCTTTTTTTATTCTATCCCGGAAAGGGCTATTTTTGCGTAAAGTCTTTGATATGACAAAACACCCCCATATTCGGTTTATCATCAATCCTACGTCAGGGCCTAAAAGCAGGGTAGACGTTGCCGCCCGCATCAAGCTGCACCTCGACCACGACAAGTATGGCCACGACATTGTGTATACCGACTATGCAGGCCATGCCACAGAGTTGGCAAAGCAGGCTGCTGAAGGTGGCTGCGCAGTAGTGGTGGCAGTTGGGGGCGATGGTACCGTAAATGAGGTAGCACGAGGCCTGCTGCGCACTGAAACGGCGCTGGGAATCATTCCAAGGGGCTCAGGCAACGGACTGGCCCGACACCTGCAGGTGCCGCTCAGCGTGGATGGGGCGATCCGTTTCATTAATCAGGGCCATCGTTCCAAAATTGACAGCGGCAACATCAACGGCCACCCCTTTTTCACGACGGCAGGTATAGGTTTCGATGCGTACATCAGCTCTGTGTTTGCGGGCAGCAAGCGCCGCGGGCTCAAGACTTATGTAGAGCTGATCCTGAAAGAAGTGCGCAACTACCGTCACCTGCCCATTAAGGCGACTATCAACGGCAAAACGATCGATACGGATATGTTTGTCATGGCCTTTGCCAATGCCGCCCAGTATGGCAACAATGCCTACATTGCGCCGATGGCCAATATCCGCGATGGCTTGCTCGATGTTTGCCTGGTACGGCAACTGGATATGCTCAAAGCCCTAAACCTGAGTTACTCCATGCTGGCCAAAAAACCAGCCGGAGCCGACAGCGCCGAATATTTTAAGGCAGAGAAAGTGGAGGTGATCACAGACCATCATATCATGTACCATGCCGACGGAGAGTTTATTGGTAAGGCCTCTGAGTTTATTGTGGGCATGCTGCCGCAGTCGCTGCATGTGGTGGCGCCTTGCGTATAAGTTGATAGATACAAAAAAGCATTATGAGTGATAAGAATAAAAAAGGAAGACAGGGGGTAGTGTATTCCACTAACTCAGACTTCAACTACGATTATGAGCAGGAGCATGAAGCCGATACATTACCGCCTCAGCAGCAGAACCTGAAAGTCATGCTCGATAAAAAGTCGCGGGGCGGTAAGCAGGTGACACTGGTAGCCGGCTTTGTCGGTTCTGACGAAGACTTGAAAGAACTGGGCAAAATGCTCAAGAACAAGTGCGGGGTGGGCGGCTCAGCCAAAGACGGTGAAATACTGATACAGGGCGACTTCCGCGATAAGGTCATGCAAGTCCTGCAAGCCGCTGGGTATAAAGCAAAGAAAGCGGGAGGGTGATTTTAGTTAGAAAGTTTGGAAGTGATAGTAAGCATTTTGACTTTCTAACTTTTAAACTTCTAAACTTTCTAACTTCCTTAACGGTCCCCGAACATGGTAGAATTTGGTGGATTTAAGGACGAAGATCTTGCCAGCCAGAACGGGTGCTTTGGGCGGGCGTGGTTTGTATACCTGCGCTGCACCCTTGTTTGGGGCAGGTATACGCTCATAGCCCAATGTCTCTAGTTTGTCCTCCAGCCCACTTTGCGAAATCGTCTTGACAGGTATACGGAGCTCCGTCCTGCGGTACCAAACCAAAAGTGCCGTTGTGAACATAAGCGAAAAGATGGCCGCATTGGATAGAATCTCCTGGATGGCTGTTCCGGCGTCCTCCCCAAACCTTCCACTCAAACCATACCAGGCAGCAGTCAGCAGCCCATACATCCCGAAGAAGTACAGATTCAGTTTTACAAAGCGCTGCAAAGTATAGTTTTTCACTTAATGTAATACCTTATTCGGTTGGTATATTGTGATTGATTATTATGTTGTTATAAAATTGTAAAGGCAATGGAGTATATATTGCCAAAACTCCCCAACTTTCTAACTCCTAAACTTTTTAACTTTCTAACTCCCCAACTCCCTCACTTTTTCCAGATCCTCCGGTGTGTCGATGCCGATGGTTTCAAACTCGGTTATGGCAGTAGCAATGTGGAAGCCATTTTCGAGCCAGCGCAGCTGCTCCAGCGATTCGGCCAGTTCCAGGCCTGATGGCGGCAATTGGGTGATCTGCTCCAGGATATCGGTGCGGTAACCGTAGATGCCGATGTGCTTGTAGTAGGTATGCTGCTTGTGCCAGATATCGTTGGGCACATTGCGGCAGTAAGGTATAGGTTGGCGGCTAAAGTAAAGCGCTTCGCCAGCCCGGTTAACCACCACCTTTGGGGCGTTCACGTTAAACAATTCCTCCGCCGTTTCGATTTTCTTGATGAGTGTGGCGAGTTGCGTTTGCAGGTTCCGGAAGCAGGAGGCTACCAGGTCAATCTGCTCCGGCCGGATGAAAGGCTCGTCGCCCTGTATGTTGATGACGTAGTTGAAGGACTGGCCATGCAATTGGTAAGCCTCGAAGCAGCGGTCGGTGCCGCTCTGGTGATGTTCCGCTGTCATGACGGCCTTTCCGCCAAATGACACGACATGGTCCAGAATACGCTGATCGTCAGTGGCCACAACTACTTCAGTTAGAGAAGAACTGGAAGCTTGTTCGTACACCCGCTGTATCATAGTTTTACCGTTTATAACAGTAAGGGGCTTTCCGGGGAAGCGGGTAGAAGCGTAGCGGGCAGGTATGATGCCAAGAATTTCCATAGGGCGGGGCGTTAAGATAAAGCTTGCCAGAAGGAGGCAAGCCGGACAAATTTACATCAATAGCGGCATTATTTTATTTCTTTTTGACGGAGACAACCCGTATTCCGTCCATCGCTCTGCTCTGGGTAGACAGACCACAGCGGCGGTCTATCTGCTCACCTAAACGAACAAATTCGATGATGACCGGCATCTGGCCCTCTACCTTGAACGATTCGTCGATGTCGTCTTCGTTCTCCGGTTTATACTTTTTGTCGTTGATGATCACTTCAAAGCCACAGCCGTCCACCATATATTCACCCGACCAGACAAGGGTTGCTTCCGCAGTTTCAGAGTCTTGTTGCATGGTGTCCTGGCAGGATGTGAAAAAGAAGGCAGAAAAGCCAATTATGGCTAGCAGTACAAGTTTACATTTCATAGGGATCTGTTTTTAAGTTAAGGTTAGCAATGAACGTTGTAGGGTATCTATATTTTTTTGATGGATATAATTTGGATGAACTGCACGGACTGCGAGGCAGGGAGCATACCGCACTGTATATCTTTTCTCCCCTGTAAAATAAATTTCACATCGACCGGTATGGGTTCGGAAGATTTGAATGACTCGGCTATATCTTGCTCGTTTCCAGGTTTATAAATCTGTTCGTCTATTTCAATCCTGTAACCACATCCATCTGCCGCGTAATCCCCGGACCAGGTGAGTGTAGCGGTTGATTCTACAATAGACAGGTCTTTGCAAACTTCAGCTTTGCAGCCAAAAAGCAGGAGAGTGGCCAAAAGTAGGGAGTAAGGTAGAAAGTGCTTCATCAGGTATAAGTTTTAGTGTATAGTATATCTACACGACCCAGTATGATGCCAAATCGTTGCATCGCCCATTCCTAAACTTTCTAACTTTCTAACTTCCAAACTCTCTAACTTTCTAACTCTCTAACTTGTGACAATTTTCTTCACTCGTAGCGCAAACGTGCTCTGGTCGATTACCTGTACTGTGTCGCCTTTCTCGATGAAGCCGTCGCGGGCCTGGGCGTCGTAGAGGTTGTCGTCGATCATCACGCGGCCGGAAGGGTTCATGGGGGTATGGGCTATACCTGTTTTGCCGATAAGGTGCTCAGCGGATTTAGCGGACTGGTAACCTTCGTTGCTGTGGAAGGTGTTGCTGAGGACGACCCGTTGCATAGCACGACTGCCCAGCACCCGGTTCCAGGTCATGGCCACGATCACGACAGCCCCAATCATACCCAGCAAGACAGATATCAGGCTTTCCATCAGCTGATCGGAAGGCACAAAGGTGAAGTCGAAGGCCTGGTTGTTGACCATGATCAGGAGCAGGGAGAGGAAGACAAGTACAATGCCGCTTATACCTGTCACCCCGAAGCCTGGCACAACGAAGACCTCCAAGCCAATGAGCACAATACCCGCTACGAAGAGCAGGATCTCCCAATGCTCTGCGAGCCCGTTTAGGTAGTAGGGCGTCAGGTATAGCACACCGGCCACGATAGCCGCCATAAGCGGGAATCCCACACCAGGCGTCTGCAGCTCAAACCACAGTCCCCCGATGATAACGAGAATCAGAATGCCGCTGATGACGGGGTTCAGGAAAAAGGCAATGACCTTGTTCGTGGAGCTCAACTCATAGCGAATGATTTCGGCGTCCTGCAGGTTGAGTTTTTGCAGTACCTCTTCGATGTTGTTTGCCTGTCCTTCGCAGTAACCATGTTTGATAGCCTCGGAAGTAGTGAGCGTCAGTACCTGACCGGCTGAGAGCGTGCTGTCTACGCTGGCCTCGACCATGGCCTCTGCCAGGTAGGGGTTGCGCCCGTTGGCCTCGGCAGTGGAGCGCATGATGGAGCGCATGTAACTCTGATACTTACCCGGCGCAGCCTCACCATCGGCACCTACCACGGTGGCCGCCCCGATGTTAGCCCCGGGTGCCATGTATATGCTGTCGCAGGCGATGGAAATGAGGGCTCCGGCAGAGGCGGCGTTTTTGTCTATGAACACATAAACAGGCTTGGGGTATTCCAGCAGGCGCAAACGAATGGCATCAGCATCGTTCAGCGCTCCGCCAAAGGTGTTGAGCTTGAGCAGGATGTGGTCAGCCTCCACGCGAGTCGCCTCGTCCAGCGCCAGTTGGGTGTAGCGGTTGGTGCGTGGGTCTATGTTGTCCCCGATCTCCATGATAAACACCTTTTGCTTTTTTTTCTCCTGCGCCAGGGTGTCGGAGGGGAGAAGCAGGCCAGCCAGCAACAGGAAGAGCAGCTGCCACTGCCAGAGTTTTGCGTTAGATTTCATACATTTGGGCTCGTTACTTGCCAATTGAATATAAGATACTAAAAATATTCCAGCTTATTCTTTCTTTCCTATTTAAATACGATTTCGGAGCGCCCGTGTGGCGTATCCGCATCGACACGTCCGCCGGTCGGCTGGCGCTGGAGGTGCGTGACAGCGATTTGCTGCTGGCCTATTTCTATACCCTGGACTGCCAGAGCCATACCCTTCTGAAGCTGGAACTGGCGGAAAAGCATACCTGGTGGCTTGGGTTAGAGGATGCGCGGCAGGGCATGGTCTACCTGCACGGCTACGGCGACCGCAAACTGGGCCAGCACAAAGGTATACGCACGCTGTCGGCCAACACAGGAGAGGAACAGTGGCACCGGCCCGGGCTGACCTTCTACGGAATAGAAGACACAGGGCTGCTGGCCCACGACGCCGCTTTGCCGGAAGAGCCGCTACAGCTGCTGGACCTGCGGACCGGGGAAGTGCTGCAAAAAGGCATCAGTCAAAAAATGGCAGCTGACCGGGTGGAGGCCTATAGCCGGGAGCGTTACAGCCAGGTAGGGTACCCGATTTTGTACCGGGAAGGGGAGGAATACTTTGAGCAGGTGCGCGATTTCTTGGCGCAGCAGCTTGACTGTGAGCCGATAAAGGCGGTGGAGTATGCCGAAACCGACAACGGTCTGGTCATCAGTTACTACGTGGCCAATGAAAAAAATAAGTTAGATAATTTTCTGGCTGTTTTTGATTTAAATGGTTTTTTGCACTTAAATGAGTTACTTGCCGGAGGATTAAATGGCGTTGGTTCAGATACTTTTTTTATCTTTATGCGAAGTTTATACTTCGTCCAGAACCAAATATCTTTGAAGGCATATTCTCTTAATTTTATAGTTACTACTTGAGCTATGATCCGAATTCTATTCATCAGCATTTTATCTGCCCTACTGCTCCCATTTTCCGCCTCAGCCTTTGATACATCGGTGCTGCGCGATTCTGTTGGCGTAGAGCGTAAAAACGGCAAGCTATACCTCCAGCACAGAGTGGAGCCAAAGGAGACGCTGTATGCGCTTTCCAGGAAGTATAACGTGTCCGTAGCCCAGATCGTGGATTCCAACCCCGCCGTGGAGACGACGATTAACATAGGGCAAATCGTGCTGATTCCCCGCAAGGCACCCGCACATAACACAGCATCAGCCACCAAAGCGCCTGCCACCATTCCGGCAACCGGAACGACAGCCGCAGCCGCTGCTGCCAGTAACCGTACGTTCACGGTGAATAACAAAGGAGAGAAAATCCATACGGTGGAGCCTATGCAAACGCTGTACGCGATATCCCGCATGCACGGCGTGAAAGTAGAGGACATCAAACGTTGGAACAACCTGCCAGACAACAACATCAGTGTGGGAGCTGCCCTGATCGTAGGCAAAGGTTTTGAAGCTTCATCCAAGAAGCCGATCTACGTAGCCGAATCGGATGATGAGATAGCCAAGCCAAAAGAGACAGAGACTGCCGTCGCATCAAACACGACAACACTGGGCGGTACAACCCCTAACAATACGCATGTTGTTTTAACACCCTCCGCACCAACGCCAGCCCCGGCTGCAGACCGTGGAGTGAAAGTGGAGGTAGAAGTGGATGATGTTTCTGGCGCCAAGAAGATCATGGAAAGCGGTATGGCTGAGATGATCGATCCGAAGGCCGATACGAACAAGTACCTGGCCCTGCACAAATCGGCCCCGGTTGGCACGATCATGCAAGTAAAGAACACGATGAACGACCAGGTAGTATACGTGCGCGTAATTGGCAAACTGCCAGATACGGGCGCCAACGACAAAGTGGTAGTTCGCCTTTCTAAAAAGGCTTGCCAGAAGTTGGGTGCCGTTGATCAGAAATTCAGAGTAGAACTGTCTTATATGCCCTAATCAGGTATAGGCATCAGCATACAGGGGAAGCCTGGGCACGTAGCCCAGGCTTTTTCTTTTTATGTCTGTTCAGGTTCCCAGAGGAGGGCAATATTTCTTAACTTGCCATTACCCATTAAACGATCCCACCCTATGAAACAGGATATTGCTGCGATCAAAGCCTTGTTGGACAACCGGGTAGCCCAGTATAACCGGCCGGACTTTATACCCAATGACCCGGTTTCAATCCCGCACCGTTTCACCAAAAAGCAGGACATTGAGATCAGTGGATTCTTTGCTTCTATCCTGGCCTGGGGGCAGCGCAAAACCATCATCAACAATTGCCTGAAACTGATGGATCTGATGGATAACGCGCCGTATGATTTCGTTCTGCATCACCAGGAGCAGGACCTTACGCGCTTCCTGGGTTTTAAGCACCGTACTTTCAACGACACCGATCTGCTATACCTGTTGCATTTTTTCAGGTGGTATTACCAGCAGCACGAGAGCCTGGAGACGGCATTCACGGGTGAGCAGCATGAAATAAAGTCGCAAAAAGATCGGCTGACATATTTCCACGACCTCGTCTTTAGCTTGGAGGACGCCCCGCACCGCACCCGCAAGCACATCGCCACACCGGCTCGAAAATCGGCCTGTAAGCGGCTGAATATGTACCTGCGCTGGATGGTGCGACCAGCCGACGGGGGCGTGGACTTTGGCTTGTGGCATACCATAAAGCCTGCCGATCTGGTTTGTCCCTGCGATGTGCACGTGGAGCGTGTCGCTCGCCGCCTGGGCCTCATCACCCGCAAAGGCATGGACTGGCAGACCGCCGAAGAACTGACCGATCACCTCAGAGTTTTCGACCCGTTGGACCCGGTGAAGTACGACTATGCTTTGTTTGGGCTGGGTGTGGAGGAGAAATTTTAAACGGACACAAGACACAAGACCACTGAGGTCGGAAATCACCATGCTGTACCTTCCCACGCCATCCGATAGTTTAACCTGATTGTATACCTTCGCGCATGATGAACCTGTTGCATGAAGCCCTGGATGCACACCTGCAGTCGAACTATAGCCGTACCGGGCCCGGTGCAGCGGTGCTGGTGGCGCTACAGGGGGAAGTGCTGTATGCCCAAGGGATAGGTATAGCCGATCTGTCCACCGGTGAGCCGATTACGCCTCATACAAATTTCAGGCTGGCTTCGGTGAGCAAGCAGTTCACGGCCATGGCGATTCAGTCGCTGGAGCGGCGAGGGCTTCTCGCGTATGAGGATAACTTGCTGGGCTTCTTTCCAGAGTTTGCCCCGGTGGGCGCAAAGATCACCTTACGGTATCTGCTCACCCATACCTCCGGACTGCTGGACTACGAAGCGTTTGTGGAAGAGCAAACGGATTGGCAAATAGGCGATCAGGAAGTTTTGGCCATAGCCGCTGCCCAAACAGCTACTTATTTTTCGCCGGGAGCCCGATATAGGTATAGCAACACAGGGTATGTGCTGTTGGCACTGGTAGTCGAAAAGGTGTCAGGTATGGCCTATGCCGATTTTCTAGGGCAGCAAATTTTTGAGCCGCTGGGCATGCATAACACTACCCTCTATGAACACGGGAAACTTATACCTAACCGGGCCATGGGTTATGCCAGAAATGCCTTAGGACAAATCATAAACTCAGACCAGGGAATCTGTACCGCAACCAAAGGCGATGGTTGTATCTATACCTCCGTAAGT
The DNA here is from genome assembly GCF_014773225.1 of Pontibacter aquaedesilientis. Lineage (GTDB taxonomy): Bacteria > Bacteroidota > Bacteroidia > Cytophagales > Hymenobacteraceae > Pontibacter > Pontibacter aquaedesilientis. Next base: position 335,303 of record NZ_JACXAJ010000001.1, read on the forward strand.
GATTACCTGCACGGTTACCGGGCGCTGAACAAGGCAGGTAGGGCACCTAAGCTGGACGACGCTTCTTTTCCGCTGTCAGGTTATCCAAACGGGTTTTACGGCATGGGTTGGTTCTTTGCAAAGCGCAGGGATGGAGGGCTAGAAATGTACCATACCGGCAACACCAGCGGTTTCAGCAACCTGGTTATCCGTATACCTGACTGTGAAGTGCTGATCGCTTATTTTTCCAATATGGCGGATAACCCGCATCTCCTAACAGATTTTTTGGATGAACTGCATAAATTTCCGTTGCTGCGTCCGGAGTCCAGGCTGGTGCGCGATTTACTCAAACTAACGCGATAAGAAGCAAGATAAAAACCAAGGAGTCAGTTCCTCCGCATGGCAATAAACTGTAGGGTTAAGGTATAAGCTTTTCAAAGCACAGGCTGTTTTCCACGCCAGCATATTGCCCGTAATTGGGAATCACGCTGTAGCCATGCTTCTGATAAAGCCCGATCGCCTCTGGCTGCTTTTTTCCGGTTTCGAGGATGCACCTTTGATAGGCCAGTTCCTTGGCCCATTTTTCCAATTCCGAGAGCACTGAAGTGGCAACGCCTGTGCCTCTGCTTTCAGGGGAAACATACATCCGTTTTACTTCGACTGTTTGTAAATCATACGCTTTGATAGCTCCGCAACCTACCGGTTTCTCTCCTGCATAGGCCACCACTACATGCCTGATCATGTCAATCTTGTTGAACTGGGCATAAAATGAGTGCTCTTCGCCGTCCCGTTCGGCCAAATCCGCGTCAAGGTAGCGCACAAGTTCCACGAAATCAGCATGAGTAGAATCTGTTCTTATTAATTGGATGTTCATAGAAGTAGGTATAAAGTAGGGGCTAGGCTTGTTGAAAATCCGCGTGACGGTCAAGCAGCAGCCTGAGGCCAAACACAGGGAGCTCGCTCTGCATGAAGTCCAGGTCTTCAGAGCGTTTAAACCCCATGCTTTCATACATTTTCCAAGCCGTCTGCATGGCCTTGATGCTATGGATAATCACTTGGGAAAGCCCGCTTTCACGCGCTTTCCGGATACACTCGTTTGTCAGAAGTTTGCCTATACCTTGTCCTCTTGCAGAAGGAGCAACAGCCAGCAACCTGAAGCCGGCTGCATCTTTCTCCTGCGTGGCAGTGCCGCCAGAGCCATAGTATTGCATGTTGCTAAAGTAAACCACTACACCCACTATGTCACCCTCTGCATGAGTCGCTACCAGCAGTTCCGTCCCCGGATAGTGTGTAAACTCACCGATATTATATAGCCTGTTATAGTAGGCAGGTTGCTCTGTTTCCTTTGGAAAGCCGTCCAGTTGGGAGTAGACACTCACCAGCAGTTTACCGATTGCCTCGAATTCGGATGGGTCGGCGTTCCTGATATTGAAGGCTTGTTTAAGCATACCAGTTACTGCACTGCAATTTTCAAAACTACTTTGCGTACATGCTCCTGGGTAATCATGGCGGCGTGGGCATCATCGGGGTAGAAGATCGTGAATGAGCCGGCCGGCACATCAAACCAGTTTCTTGTTTTATCCGGAAAAAAAGCTGCGTCCCGTTCCTCGTTGTACGGATCGTTAGGTGGGCTGCATTGCGCCAGGTCCTTCCAGCCCATGTGATCGGTGCCGGAGATAACATACTGTATGTCGATGTATTTACGGTGCACCTCCAACTTGGCGTCCTGCTCCGGTATACCGGTGCCTTCCGAGATGATGGCAAAGAGATCCTGACCGACGATGGCTTTCTGTCCGATCGGAAGTGCCGTCAGGTCAGCTTCACGCAGAAAATCAAAGGCCTGTTCGAAAAGCGGGTGCAGGCAGGTATAGCGGTTGGCGTTGGCCAGTTTATCGAGTATCATGGGAGTTTGGAAGTTAGAATGGTTAGAAGTTAGAAAGTTATGAGTAACGAGTTGAAATGTGTGAAAAAAACTCATAACTCAAAACTCGAGACTCAGAACTAAACCACAGGTTTTACTTGTTATAAAATGCTAAATTTGCCTTAAATTAAGAGATAACAATTGATCTATCCAGAGAATCTTGAAATAAAAATCGGGTTTGCACAGGTACGCGAAATGCTGCTAGAGCTTTGCCTGAGTCCGCTGGGACGCCATTTTGTAAACCGCATGACTTTTCTGAACCGGCAAGACCTGGTTCAGCGACTTTTACAACAAACCAACGAGTTTAAGCAGCTGCTGGAGTCCGATGCCGAGATTCCACTGCAGCACTACTTCGACGCCACGGCTTATCTGGACAGAGCAGCCATTGAGGGCACCTACCTCGATGTGCAGGCTTTCTTCGAGATCAAGATGTCGCTGCGCACCATCCGCGACTCCCTACAATTTATTTCCAATGCCGAGGAAGGTACTTACGAGGCGCTGAAGGCGCTGGGTGCCAACATCATCGTGGAGCGTTCTTTGATCGCCGCCCTCGACAAAGTGGTGGACGATGCTGGTGCCGTGCGCGACGATGCCACGCCTGAGTTGCAGCGTTTGAAGCGAGACCTGATTTCCCAGCAGGCAATCCTGCGCAAGACGATCAGCTCGATCATGCGGCATGCCAAGAACGAGGGCTGGACACCAGGAGATGCCGAGCCAACCATTCGTGGCGGGCGTCTGGTTATACCTGTTACTGCCGAGCACAAGCGCCGCGTCAAAGGGCTGATACATGATGAGTCGAACACAGGCCAGACAGTATACATTGAGCCGGAATCCATCTTCGAACTCAACAACGACATCAAAGACCTGGATAATGCCTATCACCGGGAGCTTATCCGTATCCTGATCGGGTTGACCAACACGCTGCGTAACTTTATACCTGAGTTGCGTAGGGCCTATCAGTATCTGGGTTTGCTGGACTTTATCCGGGCCAAAGCAGCCTTTGCCCGACGGGTGGAGGCCACCATGCCGAAGCTGCATAAGTATCCGCATATTGCCTGGAAACAAGCCATCCACCCGCTGCTATACCTGTCACACAAACAATTGGGCAAGCCAACAGTGCCTATGGATTTGGAACTTACCCGCGATCAGCGGATTTTGCTTATATCAGGGCCAAACGCTGGTGGTAAATCCGTGAGTTTGAAAACTGTAGGACTTGTGCAGTACATGCTGCAAACCGGTATGCTTATACCTGTGGCCGATGGGTCGGAGGCGGGCATCTTCCACGATATCTTTATCGACATCGGGGATGAGCAGTCTATCGAGAACGACCTGAGTACCTATAGTTCGCACCTCACCAACATGAAGAAATTTGTGACGGTGGCCGATAACAAAAGCCTGGTGCTGATTGATGAGTTTGGTACAGGCACAGAACCCGTGCTGGGTGGTGCCATTGCCGAGGCCGTGCTCCAGAACCTAAACGACAGCAAGGTGTTTGGCGTGATCACGACGCACTACACCAACCTGAAGAACTTTGCAGAGCGCACGCCAGGTATTGTGAACGGGGCCATGCGCTACGATCATAAGCACCTGCAGCCACTCTACCAGCTGGAAATCGGAAAACCGGGCTCGTCCTTCGCCATTGAGATTGCCCGTAAGATCGGTCTGCCGAAGCACATCGTGGACAAAGCCAGCAGCCTGGTGGGCAAGGACAAAATACGCTACGACCGGTTACTGGAGGAGTTGGAGACAGAGAAGCAGGAACTGGAAAAGAAACTGCGCGAAGCCACAACCCTGGAACTGAAGCTGAAGCGCAATGTGAAGGAGTATAACGACTTGAAAAACTTCCTGGAGGAGAGTAAGCAGGATGTGATGCGCGAAGCCAAAGGCAAAGCCAAGCTGTTGTTGAAAGACGCAAACCAAAAAATCGAGTCGACGATACAGCAGATCAAGCAGAGCCAGGCCGAGAAGGAGCAGACCAAAGCTGCCCGGCGCGATCTGGAGACCTTTGCGACGGAAGTTGTGCGCAAAGAAGAGCCGCGCCCAGCTCACAGACGGGTAGCCAGCAATGGAGGACCGCTGAAACCGGGTGATAGCGTGTCGTTGATCGGGCAGGATTCAGTAGGCCAGATTGTGGGTATCAAAGGCAAAACGGCAGAGGTACTCTTTGGCGGGCTGAAAACAATCGTGAAGGTGGACAACCTGGAGCGGGCTGAGGCGCAGACGGCCAAGCAGAAAAAAGCCGAAGCCACAGAAGGCTATACCCGCGGGATGAACATCACACAGCGTATGGCGGACTTTACCGCTACACTGGATATAAGGGGGGAGTATGCCGAAGAAGCCCTGACCAAAGTGATGAACTTTACCGACGAGGCGATTATGCTGGGTATGCCGGAGATCAAGATCATCCATGGCCGTGGAAACGGTGTTCTGCGCCAGGTAGTGCGCGACTACTTATACTCCGTACGGGAAGTGGCTAGCCTGAGCAGCGAAGCCGAGGAAAGGGGAGGTGATGGTGCTACCCTGGCGGTGTTGAAATAAAGGAAATGCCAGCATAAAAAGATACCCGTTTGGGGCGGGTTTTATGCTGGCATTGACTTAATGTGAAAACCTGAACTCAAAAGGCAAACCATCGATTTCCTGCTCATAATACAATTCGGTGGCGTTGAGTTTGTTTATTTTGACGGTGTAGGCCTGGTTAGTGCCTTTGTCGAAAAGGATTTCCTGCTCATTGTTCACGAATTCCCAAGTGCCGACAATCGTGCGGCCAAAGGTTTCCCGGTATTCTCCGTTCTTGTCGAAGCGGGTGCTGAGCTGGCGTACATCGAAATTAGCAGAGTCGCGGAGAAGCTGTGAGATGTCCTGCCCCTGTATATAAACGCTACTGCCGGTCCAGAGGCCAGTGGTCAGGAGGTCGCTCCTAGAGGGCTCCTTGTCTTCATCGTCTTTGTCGCAGCTTGTAAAAACCAAAAGCAAGGCGGCGAAGAGAAAAGGAATAATTCGTTGTGTTTTCATGTGGTTTGCTGTTAAAGGTTCTGCCGGAAAAGCTGTGAGAGGCCATCGGGATGGGTTCTCACAGCTTTTATCTGTTACTACATCATACTGCTGTGCAGTCTTTTCGTTGTTGTAGCGATATAAAATCCCTATTCAGGTAACTGTCATTTATTTGGCGTATCGCTCTTCGTACAATTTCTCGCGATAAGTATACTCCAAGATTAGTGCTTTGTCTGTAAGTTTTGTAATTCGGACGCTTAATTCGTCCGTTTGATTCTTATCGTGGAGTATGTGCTGTTCATTATCTACAAACTCCCAGGTTCCCAGCAAGGCTTTCCGCTCATAGGTGCTTGCATATTTACCATCCTTCTCGTATTTCCACAGTTGCTTTTTGATATCGTAATTTTCCTTTTCGATGAGGAGCTGGGTAACGTCTTCTCCATTTCGGAACATGGATACACCTGTCCAGGTGCCAGCCGTTAACAGGTCGCTTTTTGTTGGAGAGCTTTCTTCTTTGTCTTTATCACAACCAGTGAGTAATACAATGAACACAAAAGTTAACAGAAAACCATAGAATCGTTGTGTATACATGATAAATTAAATTAGTTAAAAAATATATTGAATTATTGCATATACGGACATCTGTAATAAATGTGAATATGATATATATGTTTATTTGAAAAAAAACAGACCCGCCACCGTTAGCTGCTGTAGCTAATCGGTGGCGGGTCTCTTTTGGAAGGTTAATATGCAGGTATAGGGATTGTACCAGCCAGTCCTTATTTTACAAAGTGCACCTCTGCATCATATGTGGTATTACCTTGGGTCACGGTTTTAAACAGGCTCATGTTGCTGCCCGTAAGGGAAATGATTTGCAGATCGCCCAGCAGGTCAAAATAAAGAATGGTTTCGTTTTCCTTGAAAGTCCAGGTACCCGTGGTGTTTTGAGGGACGCCATTTTGGGTATACACTGCCGTGTAAGTGCCGTCTCGGCGAAGTGTCAGGGTAGTGCTTTTTATGTCCAGCAGCATGCTTTTGATTTCAGGTCTGTCTGAAACGTCGAAGCCATTAACCGTAACCCGATCACCTTTCCACTCATGCGCAACAATTAAATCGGTCTTGGTAGGTTCGGTATCTTTATCTTTTTCGCAGGCTGATAGGGTAAGCGAGAACACAGCCATCAGAAGGAGAAAGCTTATTTTAAGTATGTTCATAAGGGTATATATATTTAGAAAATTATACCCTTGTATATCGCTTTAACGCTAATTTAGTTCCTGCTTTTTCGCTAAAATTTAGGAGAGGTTGTCAAAAATTTTGTCTACAGAATATTCACCTCTGGTTGCAGTATGATTCCAAACTTTTCCTGTACTGAATCAATAATATCGTAGGCCAGTTGCAACAATTTTTCACCTTCAGCACCACCATAGTTCACCAGCACCAGCGCCTGGTTTTTGTGCACGCCGTAGTTCCCGATCTCTTTGCCTTTCCAACCGCATTGCTCAATCAGCCAACCGGCCGGTATTTTGACCCTGTCCTCCGATACTGGGTAGGCAGGCATATCCGGGTGCTTTTCTTTGAGCACATCAAACAGCAGTACCGGTATTTCGGGGTTTTTGAAGAAGCTGCCCGCATTCCCGATCTGGGTTGGGTCCGGGAGTTTGCTGCGACGGATATGGCACACGGCGGCGCTCACATCCTGTATAGTGGGCTGCTGCACCCGCATTTCTTCCAGTGTGGTTTTAATGGCACCATAGGCAGTGTTGAGCTGATGCTGCTTGTGCAGTTGGAGTGTGACGGATGTGACAATGAACTGGTCTTTTGCCGCATGCTTGAACACACTTTCGCGGTAACCGAACTGACAGGCGTTTTTATCGAAGGTATGGATGCTGCCCGTTTCCAGGTGCACGGCTTCCAGTTCCACAAATACATCCTTTAGTTCAGTCCCATAGGCCCCGATGTTTTGGAGGGGGGCAGCACCCACGGTTCCAGGTATAAGCGAGAGGTTCTCAACGCCGCCCAGGTTATGCTCCAGGCAGAACTGTACCAGATCATGCCATACCTCACCGCCGCCAGCTTTTACGTAGGCAAACGCATTGTCCTGGCGTAATACCGCTATTCCCTTAATGCCGTTGAGCAACACAATCCCCTCAAAGTTTTTGGTGAACAGCACATTGCTGCCGCCCCCCAGGATAAGTTTCGGCTCATCCTTCACTTCTGGTCTCTGCAACAGCTCCTGCAACTCCTGCACACTGTCAAAACGCGCAAAGTGCCTGGCTTTCACATCTATGCCAAAGGTATTGTAGGGTTTAAGGGAAAAGTCGGTCTCAAATTTCATAAGTGGGTATTTACAGCAAAAATAAGGTTAATTAGTGAAGAGTAAAACCTTAAGTTCTGTGTCTTGGGCTCTGAGTCCCGAGTTTTATTTTAATCAGAACTCACTTCTCATTTCCTTATCTTTGTGGAAGCATTAACGAATTACAATGGCAAAACAAAAACCGAGCGGCAATTTCAACATGGTTGCTACCACGCTCAGCGGACTGGAAGAGGTGCTGGCTGAAGAGCTTCGCGCCCTGGACATGGAGTATATTAAAGTAGGCAACCGTGCCGTAAGTTTCTCCGGAACACTGCGTCAGATGTACGAGGCTAACCTGTGGTGCCGTACCGCCATCCGTATTCTCAAGCCCATCCGCAATTTCAAAGCCCGTGATGAGAAAGACCTGTATGAACAGGTACAGAAAACCAACTGGGCCGAGGTAATGGACCTGTCCCAGACGTTCGCCATTGACGCTGTGGTGAGCCACTCTACCTTTGAGCATTCGCTTTTTGTGGCGCAGCTTACCAAAGACGCCATCGTGGACCAGTTCCGGAAAGCCACCGGTGAGCGCCCTTCCGTGGATCGGGTACGTCCGGACGTGCGCATTAACCTGCATATGCACGAAAACATGGTCACGTTGTCGCTAGACTCCTCCGGGGACTCACTGCACCGCCGCGGTTACCGGTTGCTGACCAACGTTGCCCCGCTCAACGAAGTGCTGGCCGCCGGAATCATTGCCCTGACAGGCTGGGATAAGAAATCGACTTTTGTTGATCCGATGGCCGGTTCCGGCACATTTCTGATCGAGGCTGCCCTGATGGCCCAGAACATTGCACCAGGTATATTCCGGCGCGACCCTTTTGCCTTTGAAAGCTGGAAAGACTATAACAAGGAGCTTTTTGAGATGGTATGGAAAACGGCAGAGATAAAAGAGAAGCGTGAGCCGCAGGCTGAGATCATTGGGTACGACATTGACCCGGATTATGTGCTGGCTGCCCGAAAGAACATCGAGAATGCCGGACTGGGTCATGTGATCAAAATCGGACTGGCTGACTTTTTCGAGACGAAAGCCACAGCGGAGCAGGGAGTAGTGGTGATGAACCCACCCTACAACGAGCGCATTCTGTCTGATGACATTAACCAACTTTACAAGCAAATTGGGGATGCCCTTAAAAACAACTACCAGGGATTCGACGCCTTTGTATTAACGGGTAATCTGGATGCCGCCAAGAACATCGGTCTGCGGGCATCCCGCCGTACGCCCCTCTACAACGGAGCCATCGATTGCCGCCTGCTGAAATACGAACTGTACAGAGGCAGCAGAAGGGGAGAGGGTAAAGAAGAAGCGCAGCAAGATTAGCATGCTGTTGCAGGTATACCTTACAATCTTCTGAGTCAATAAATCAAAAAGAGCACCCTCAGTAGGTGCTCTTTTTGATTTATCAGGTGTAAGATGCCAAAGATGAGATCTTAAAAAAACAATTTCCTGAGTCTAATATCTAGCATCTAGAATCTAACATTAAATTCTTCTGATCTGTGCTCCGAGTGCATTCAGGCGGCCATCGATGTTCTGGTAACCACGGTCGATCTGCTCTACGTTGTCGATGATGCTGGTGCCTTCGGCTGAAAGCGCGGCTATCAACAGGGCTACACCGGCACGGATGTCAGGGGAGGCCATGCGGATACCGCGAAGCGGGATCTGGTTGTTCTGTCCGATCACAGTGGCGCGGTGCGGGTCGCAGAGGATGATCTGCGCGCCCATATCAATGAGTTTGTCCACGAAGAACAGACGGCTCTCAAACATTTTCTGGTGAATGAGAACAGTACCTTTTGCTTGGGTAGCTACCACGAGCGCCACACTCAGCAAGTCAGGCGTCAGGCCCGGCCAGGTATGGTCCGATATGTTCAGGATGCTGCCGTCGATATAGGTGTCTACCTCATAAAGGTCTTGCGCAGGTATAAAGATATCATCGCCTCTGAATTCCATCTTAATGCCCAGTCGCTGGAACGTGTCCGGTATAAGGCCAAGCTCAGGAATCTGGCAGTCTTTGATGGTGATCTCAGAACCCGTCATGGCGGCCAGACCGATGAAAGAGCCGATCTCGATCATATCGGGCAGCATGCGGTGATCCGTACCTCCCAACTGCTCCACACCTTCAATCACCAGCAGGTTAGAGCCGATGCCGCTAATTTTGGCGCCCATACGGTTGAGCATGCGGCAAAGCTGCTGCACATAGGGTTCACAGGCAGCGTTATAAATCGTGGTCGTGCCTTCTGCCAGCACTGCGGCCATCAGGATGTTAGCCGTACCTGTTACGGAGGCCTCGTCCAGGAGCATGTAGGCTCCTTTCATGCGGTCGGCCGTAACGGTATAGAAGCTCTCCTCTGAGTTGTACTCAAACTTTGCTCCCAGCTTTTCGAAACCGATAAAGTGCGTATCCAGGCGGCGGCGACCAATTTTGTCGCCACCCGGCTTCGGCATTTTGGCCTTGCCGAAACGGGCCAGCATCGGACCAACGATCATCACAGAACCCCTGATGGCGCGGCCAAGCTCCACGAAACGATCCGTCTCCAGAAAATCCAGGTCAATATTATCAGCCTGGAAGGTATAGGTATCTGGAGCAATGCGCTCGATGGCAACGCCGAGCTCACGCAGCAGCTCGATGAGTTTGTTCACATCCCGAATATCGGGGATATTGGAAATGGTAACTTTTACGGGGGTCAGCAGGACGGCACAAAGTATCTGCAGTGCCTCGTTCTTGGCACCCTGCGGAATGATCTCACCGCGCAGCTTGTTGCCGCCAATTACTTCAAATGAAGCCATTTATTACTATTTATTTCTTTGGTTGGATGTAGTTCTGGGGTTTTTGCGGCCCCGGTTGTCGCCGCCACGGTTCTGCTGTTGCTGCGGACGATTGCTGCCGCTGTCCTGCTGGCTTCTGCCACCCACGGACTCAAACAGGTTATTGCTCTCGATGTAGCCAAGGTCCAGGTTCAGCTTGCCTTTGGAGATCTGCTGGATATCGCTCAGGATCACGTCGTCTGTTATGCTGTCTTTGTTGTAAGATCGGTACAGCGTCTTCATCAGTTTCCCGATAGAGATAGTAGCCGCTTCGCGTTCCTTGTCATCTTCTAACTCTGTCGCACGCTGAATCAGTAACTCCACGTTTTTGCCATAGTGCTTATACCTTGGCGTGTTAAGCGGGTATTCCATGGGCTGCGGCTTGTCGTTGAGGTACTCCATCGCGCTCAGTTTGTATGGCGCATCCACATCCAGTTTAGAGCCTGACATGACGAACAGGTGGTTCCAGAGTTTCTGCTGAAAGTCCTGGGTGTCGCGAAGCTGCGGGTTGAGCTTGGCCATCAGATTGACCAACAGGTAAGACAGGCGTGTACGCTCTGCTTTGTCATCAATACTCAGTATGTGGTTCACAAGATCCTGTACGTTTCTGCCGTATTCGCGCAGCAACAGGTCTTGCTTAAAGGTGGTACTTGCTTCCATTATTATCGATTACGAATTAAGAATTACGAATTACGAATTAAATATCACGAATTAAAAATTATAGTTGTAAATGGAGACAGATAGGTCCATTGCTAATTCTTAACCCCTAATTCGTAATTACTCATGTATACGCAGCTTGGCAAAGCTGAGCAGGAGCGTTTTTTCACCCACTTCATCGAAGTTGATGATCGCTTTGGTGCTGTTGCCTTGCGTATCCATACGGGCTACTACGCCAAATCCGAATTTAGGGTGCTCTACCTTCATGCCTGCTGCCAAATTGGAGGTATCGCTTGGCTGAAAATCGGCAGGAGCGGTATAGGCTGTGGCCGCCTGCTTGCGCGGCGGTGGCGTTACCAGGCTGCTGATGCTACTCTTGCGTTGCAGCACGCGGTCGAACACGTTGCCCCCGGTGGCCGTGTTCTGCTCGCCATATTTAAAGTTGAGGTACTTCGGGTCAATCTCGTCGAGGAACCGGCTCTTCTCACAGGAGCGCAGGTTGCCCCACTGGTAACGGCTGGTGGCGTAGGTCAGGTATAGCTTTTTTTCGGCACGGGTGATGGCTACATAGAAAAGGCGTCTCTCTTCTTCCAGGTCGGCGCGGGAGTTAAGCATCATCTGGCTCGGGAAGAGGTTCTCTTCCATACCCACAATAAATACGTTCTTGAACTCCAAACCCTTGGCCGAGTGAATGGTCATGAGCGTGACGTACTCGCCGTCCATGTCCGCCTTGGTATCGGCGTCGGTAATCAGGGCGATGTCCTGCAAGAAAGCCGATAGGCTTTTGTCCTCCTTCTCCGGGTCGTCCACATACTCCTTTATACCATTGAGCAATTCCTGTATGTTCTCGTAGCGGGCGAGGCCCTCCACGGTTTTGTCTTGGTACAGGTCATCGACTATACCTGAATGCTTGGCTACATGCTTGGCTACTTCAAAGGCATCGGAGTTATCGGCTATACGGGCAAAATCCTTGATCATAATCGAGAAGTTCTCGATAGCGGTGCCCACCCGGTTACCCAAAAACTGACCGGCGTTCTGTATCACTTCCCACACGCTGTGGTTGGTTTCGTCAGCCGTTACAAAAATCTTCTGCTCGGTCGTCTCGCCTATACCTCGTTTCGGGTAGTTGATCACGCGGCGCAGCGCCTGCTCGTCATTCGGGTTCACCACCAAACGCAGATAAGCGATCAGGTCCTTGATCTCTTTACGCTGGTAGAACGACAGGCCGCCCACAATTTTATACCTTATATTCATGCGGCGCAGGGCCTCTTCCATGGCTCTGGACTGTGCATTGGTGCGGTACAGGATGGCAAAATCGTCGTAAGAGAGGTGGTTGTTCATCTTCTCTTCGAAAATGGTCGTGGCCACCAATTTGCCTTCCTCGTTGTCCGAATTGGCTTTGATCACCTCGATCAGTGGTCCCTGCTCGTTGTCGGTGTATACATCCTTCTTGAGCTGGGCCGAGTTGTTCCTGATCACCGAATTAGCCGCATTCACGATGTTCTTGGTGGAGCGGTAATTCTGCTCCAACTTAAACACCTCCAGTTCTGGGTAGTCACGCTCAAAGTTGAGGATATTCTGGATATCGGCGCCCCGGAAGGCGTAAATGGACTGCGCATCGTCACCAACCACCACAATGTTGCGGTTCTGGGCGGCGAGTTTGCGCGTGATCAGGTACTGGGAGTAGTTTGTGTCCTGGTACTCGTCCACCATCACAAATTTAAAGATGTGCTGGTACTTGTTGAGCGCATCCGGATGGTCGCGGAACAGGACGTTGGTCTGGAACAGCAGGTCGTCAAAGTCCATCGCGCCCGCCTTGAAGCAGCGGTTCGCATACTGTTCATAAATCTTGCCGATCTTGGGGCGCATGGCGGCCTCGTCATCGGCCTGTATTACCGGGTCGTTGAGGTACTGCTTGTGCGAGATCAGTTTGTTCTTGGCTGATGAAATGCGGCCCAGCACGACATTCGGCTTGTAGAGTTTGTCATCTAGGTTCATCTCTTTCACGATGGTGCGAATGAGTGTCTTGGAGTCGTCTGTATCGTAAATCGTGAAGCTTTTCGGATAGCCAATTTTATCGGCCTCCGCACGGAGTATGCGCGAAAACACCGAGTGGAAAGTACCCATCCAGATGTTCTTGGCCTCGTTCCCGATTACTTTTTCGATACGGTGGCGCATCTCTTTGGCCGCCTTGTTGGTAAAGGTCAGGGCCAGTATGTTGAACGGATCAATCCCCAGGCTGATCAGGTGGGCGATCCGGTAAGTAAGTACTCGTGTTTTGCCTGAGCCGGCACCCGCTATGATCATGGCAGGCCCCTCGGTGTGGAGCACGGCCTTGCGTTGCGACTCGTTCAGTAAACTAATATAATCCATTTCGTCTCTTCCGCGTGCGTCTTTAATAATCCATGCAATTTACAAATACTAATCCGTTTTAGGAATGCCCTCGGCACATTTACAGAACCAGATGCGAAGCCACTTGGTTTCTTAGTTAGAATGCGACAGATTTGGCACCCCGTTTGCGATGCATGATGGGCTATACCTAAGGTATGGCTAGAAGCCCTGCGTGCTTAGATAAAAGGCCTATAATCTATATCTTTGTAAAAAATTGACGCGTTAGAAGCAGGCGCTGTATAGAGCCTAACAGGAATATTTGAATTTCCATGACCCTTATACCTACCATGAAGAGACTGTTTTTGATACTGCTGCTGTTACCTGCCAGCCATCTTGCGATGGCCCTGACCGGTACAAACCAACATTATGGCAGTGTGCCTGCCAAGCAGAGCGTCCGAACAGATACTTCCATTAATTCTAAAGCAACAAAACAGGAAACTTTAGAAGTTTATCGCACCGCCAGGCAGGTATGGCGCACCCCGGAAATGCAGGAAGCCGTGGATCTTTATATGGGCCTGCAGTACAAGGAAGCCTATGAAAAGTTTCGTCAGGCCGCTGCCCGGGAGGAAGCCGCTGCCTATTATTTTATGGGACGCATGCACCAATATGGCGAATTGAAAGACTCTGATGCGCTTTCAGACTCGCTTCGTCTTCGCAACCCTGAGACGGTCTATGCGGCAAATCCTGATTCCGCCAGGGCACTTTTTGAATTGGCACTGGAAGGCAACAACCTGTTGGGTAACCTCGGGCTAGCCGAAATGATGACACTGCGTAATGAAGAGGATAAAAAACGCTTCACGCAACTGATGCGCAGTGCTGCCGTGGAGATTAGAGAGATGGCCGTGGCTGGCGATGCTTTCTGCAACAGGATTCTGGGGAGCATGTACTATACCGGTTATGGCGAAATGCAGGATAAAGAATATGCCTTTAACTACATTCAGCGTGCCGCCAACAGGCACGACGTGGTGGCTTATACCTCGTTGGCTAACCTTTACCTGACTGGAGAGGGAGTGGAAGCAAATACCGAAAAGGCTAAATACTGGCTCGAGCGTGGTGTGGCAGCCGGTTCAAAAGAAGCGCTCTATACCTTGGGCCTGCTTTACGAAGAAGGCAACCTGGGAGAGCCCGAGCCGGAGAAAGCCCGTGAACTTTACCACCAGGCTATTGCCAAAGGAAGCGCCAATGCCTTCGAACAACTCAAGTACCTGAGCCAGACGGCAGACCAGAAACTGGTGTTGGCAGCTATAGAGCGAAACCCCGATATTGTGAAGCGTTCTTTGTCCAACGGGGCGAACGTGAACACACTGGCTGTTCCGAATGGCTATGACTTCGATTTCAGACTGCGCACCCCGCTTATGCACGGCATCTTTATTCCGCTGCTGCTCGAAGACTATGGCGTGATCTATAAACCAGATGTGCGACTTCAGGTCGCCAGTGAACTGCTGCGCAAAGGAGCCGATGTGAATGCCACTGATCAGGACGGCAAAACGGCCCTGCATTATGCCATGTCGGGAGCGCGCATCAATACGGAGCTTTTCGAGATAGAGCAAGCCCGCTTACTGGATACCCTTTTCAAGTTCAGAGCCGATCCGAACATTGTGGATAATCTGGGCAACACGCCACTGTTTTACGCCGTGCGTTTCGCTAACGGTACGCACTTGATGGAGATGAACAGGCTGCTGCAGGGAGGGGCTAATCCCAACATCCAGAACCTGGAAGGCAAGACTCCCCTGATGCTGGCTTGTGAGCTGGATGGCGGAAATGAGGTGATCGTGGCCCTGCTCAGTGCCGGTGCCGATCCGGGGCTTCGTGACTACGAGGGCCGGGTTGCCATAGATTTCACGAAGCGTGAAAGTGTGCACAACATTTTGCTCGCCGCCGGGTCAAGAGGGCCGAAGCGGTAATCTAAACTAATTTCTCCGTAACTTTGTCTCTAGTTCATGCTGACAGGTATAGCGCCTGCCAGTACATGTCTTTTTCTTTACCTACATGATCGTTCTTCAGAATACCGTCATCAGCGATGACATCCGTGATAATTTCTTTGTCTGCAATCTTGAGAAGTGCAAAGGCGCCTGCTGCGTAGAAGGGGACCTGGGTGCTCCCCTGGAGGAAGACGAGCTGGTGATTCTGCAGGAGAGCTACGAGCAGATTAAACCCTATATGACGGGTGCCGGTAAGCTGGCCGTGGAAGAACAAGGGCTGTACATTCAGGATTTTGAAGGAGACTACTCTACCCCAACCATTGAAAACCGGGAGTGTGCCTACGCCCTTTATGATGAGAAAGGTATACTCAAATGTGCGATTGAACAGGCCTATTACGACGGTAAGATAAGTTGGAAAAAACCGATCTCCTGTCACCTATACCCGATTCGCATCACTAAATACGACGACTTCGAGGCACTGAACTATGACCGTTGGAGCATTTGTGCCGCGGCCTGCAATTTCGGGGCAGACCTGGGCGTGAAGGTTTACCAATTCCTGAAAGAGCCCCTAATACGGAAGTACGGGGAAGGATGGTATAATGAATTGACACAGATGATCGAGGAGGAGCAACAAGCCGCTACGTCCTAAGTCAAGCTGTCAGAAAATATAAAAAGCCCGGCTTCTCAAGTCGGGCTTTTGCTTTTCAGGTTAGCTGGTTTTAGTCTACTGACCCTGCTGATAGGTATAGACGCCCTTCTGACAGGTATGGACCGTGTGCTATCACTTAAAGATGCCTGCCTCTTCCCACGCTTCCAGCAGCAAAGCAGAGCATTTGTCACCCTGGCCCGCTGCCTGCATGGCCCAATAGATTGCCTGTTCGTAATTGCCAGCCCCTTCATAAGCTACCGCCAGGTTATGGGCTGCTTTTTTGCGATGCTTATACCTGGCATCCTGTGCCATCGGAAGCAAGAGGTCGATCGCCTGCTGCCAGCGGTTGGTGTGGATGTAAGCAGCGGATTCCGACAGAGCCTGTGTACTGTGTACCTGGCGAACCAATAACATGGGCTTCGGGTATAGTCGGTCCCAATAGCTATACCCGGCTTCGACAGCGAGTCTGTTGATAGCAGGCCCGGCTTTTGCGATGGCAGGCCCGATAGCCAGCAGGCCACTAATTGCTGTACGGGAGTCGTAGAAGTCATCGTGCATTAAATCAGCTTGGTCAATAACAGTGCCGGTACTGTCATAGAGTGTCCAGCTCGTCCTGACAAGCAGGTTGTAATTGGCAATCTTGGTGCGGGAACCTTCCTCGTCCTCGTAAGTGTCCACCTGCTTCTTCATCCGGGCATCGAATTGATCTAGTGTCAGAATCAGGTGGGGGCTATACTTGGCAAACAGTCGGCGGACTTCCTCTTGGCCTAGTTGCGCAGTGGCAGAGGAGGGAAGCACAATGGCCGAGTCCGGATTAATCAGCACGAAGGTAGAGTCGTTGTAGACTGCGCCCATGGCACCGCCGGCAGCCTGGTTGGCACCATCCCGGAAAACCTCAATTACACGCTCGTTTTTGTTTGAAGCCTGGCTGGCATCGTACCTGTTCACTACCAGGATTTTCCACTGATTATGCGTTACCTGCACGGCGGGCGGTTGCACGGTTTCCAGAGTGAGCAAAGTTACACAGCTGCTAAGCTGCAGGGCGAGCAGGGAGCAAAGTACAGCACGGATTCTACTTAGTTTCATGCCTTCATCTTAAAATCACAACTAAGATAATAGGAAAGACTTATAATTTAAATCATGAATATTTGACTTGGGGTGTCGCATGAAAACAAAAAGACCGGCCTCTAGAGACCGGTCTTTTTGTTAAGGTATAGCTTTCGCGAAAACGAGACTACAAAGCGTTAAAATCAAAGTTATCCAGGTAGGCCGTTGTGAAGTTGCCTTCCTTGAAGCCTGGATCATCCATCAGTTTCAGGTGGAATGGTACAGTTGTCTTTATACCTTCGATCACAAATTCGCTCAAAGCACGCTTCATCTTCACCAAGGCCTCCTCACGGGTCTGTGCGCTCACAATCAGCTTGGCGATCATAGAGTCGTAGTTCGACGGGATGGTATAGCCAGAGTATACGTGAGAGTCTACACGAACCCCGTGGCCACCCGGCACGTGCAGGTTGGTGATTTTGCCTGGCGAAGGGCGGAAGTTGTTCTTTGGATCCTCGGCGTTGATGCGGCACTCAATGGCGTGCATCTTCGGGTAGTAGTTCTTTCCTGTAATCTTCTCACCAGCTGCTACCTTGATCTGCTCTTTGATCAGGTCGTAATCAATTACTTCCTCGGTAATAGGGTGCTCTACCTGGATACGGGTGTTCATCTCCATGAAGTAGAACTCGCGGTGCTTGTCCACTAGGAACTCAATCGTACCCACGCCTTCGTAGTTGATGGCCTTGGCACCTTTGATAGCAGCCTTGCCCATGCGGTCGCGCAGGTCGTCGGTAATGAACGGGGAAGGGGTTTCCTCCACCAGTTTCTGATGGCGACGCTGGATTGAACAGTCACGCTCCGACAGGTGTGCCACTTGTCCGTGCTGGTCACCGATGAGTTGGATCTCGATGTGACGTGGCTCCTCGATGAATTTCTCCAGGTATAGACCGTCGTTGCCAAAAGCGGCCTTCGATTCGGTACGGGCATCGTTCCAGGCTTTCTCGAACTCGTCTTCGTGCTTGATGATACGCATACCGCGGCCACCACCACCGGCAGTAGCCTTGATGATCACCGGATACTTGATCTTTTTAGCCAGTTTTATACCTTCTTCCAAAGATTTAAGCAAACCGTCAGATCCAGGAATAGTCGGTACACCGGCTTTCTTCATGGTATCTTTGGCAGAGGCTTTATCGCCCATGGCATTGATCATCTCTGGTGTGGCACCGATAAACTTGATGTTGTGCTCGGCGCAGATACGGGAGAACTCAGCGTTCTCGGAAAGGAACCCGTAACCCGGGTGGATCGCATCGGCGTTGGTGATCTCGGCAGCCGAGATCAGGTTTGGCATGTTCAGGTAAGACTGGGCACTTGGAGGCGGGCCTATGCAAACGGCCTCGTCAGCGAAGCGCACATGTAGGCTTTCTTTGTCGGCAGTAGAGTATACGGCTACCGTTTTAATGCCCATCTCCTTACAGGTACGGATGATGCGCAGGGCAATCTCGCCTCTGTTGGCGATTAGTATTTTCTTAAACATAGGTACAGATTTGGAGATTTGAAGATTTGGAGATTTGAAAATTATACATGAAAATGGAGATCACCTAAGCCATCTCCATCTTCAAATTTTCTCATTTTCAAACTTTCAAATTGAAATGAATTAGCTAGGATCTACCAGGAACAGTGGCTGATCGTACTCAACAGGCGTGGCGTTGTCTACCAGTACCTTCACGATCTTGCCTGACACCTCAGACTCAATCTCATTGAAGAGTTTCATTGCCTCGATGATACAGATCACCTGGCCCTTTTTCACCTCATCACCCACATTGACAAATGATGGTTTGTCTGGGCTGGAAGAGCGGTAGAACGTACCGATCATAGGCGCTTTGATGGCAATGTACTTGCTGTCGTCGCTGGCAGGTGCTGGTGCCGGAGCGGCAGGAGCAGCAGGTGCCGGTTGTGGTGCAGCGGCCGGGGCCGGCGCTGCAGCGTGCATCGCTGGGGCAGAGGCAGCCTCTTTAACGTAGGTTACCTGCTGGTCCGGATCACGTTTTACGGAGATCTTAAACTCCTCTGTCTCGATGTTTACTTTATTCAAGCCGGATTTGGCGATAAAGTCAATAAGGTCCTGGATTTCTTTGGCTTTCATATAGTTATTTTACTCTCTCTGCGTAAGAATAAGTACGTGTATCTACTTTTATTTTTTCGTCCTGCCCGATAAAAAGAGGCACCTGTATGGTCGCGCCCGTCTCTACGATAGCCGGTTTAGAAGCGTTAGTGGCTGTGTCGCCTTTCAAACCTGGCTCGGTATAAGTAATCGTAAGCTCCACAAAAGGAGGGATCTCGCAGGTAAGCGGGGTTTCCGTTTCCGCATGGAAAAGGATTGTTACTTCCTGTCCCTCTTTCATCAGGTCGGCAAAAGGTACCATCTTCTCATCCAAAGCAACCTGCTCAAAAGTATTCATATCCATGAAGTTATACCCCATGTCATCTTTGTATATAAACTGATGCGGACGCTGCTCCACGCGCGCGGTCGTAATCTTGTGACCAGCTGAGAAGGTATTGTCGATTACTTTTCCTGTTTTGATGTTGCGGAGTTTCGTTCTAACGAAAGCCGGTCCTTTGCCTGGTTTAACATGCTGGAATTCAATAACAACATAGAGGTCGTTGTTGTATTCCATGCACAGACCGTTTCTGATGTCAGCTGTGGTTGCCATAATATGGTGTGGTTACGCTTAATATTAAATTCAAACGATAAAAGTATAGCGCAAATCGCTGTCTTGCAAACAAAGTTAGCTAATCTGATGAAAAAGTGGTCAAAAAAAGAGTAATCGTTTTGGGTGGAAGCCTCCGGATAAACGTTCTGAATACCGAATGTGGCGGATTTTTGGCGTAATGTGCGATTTAATGCATAACTTGCATGTTGTTAAAATTAAAGCTAGATAAACTTCCTTCGCCAGTTTTTCCGTAAGGGAGTTAGTTGTAGTTCCCGGTGCTCCTATGCCGGGGAGTTTTTTTTGAATTAAAGCATGCATTTATGGATTTTAAGCAGGTATTTGAACATGTTCCGGAAGCCTTGGTGCTAATTTCACCAGACATGAAAATTCTTGGGGCATCCAATGTCTATCTTGAGACAACCATGCGTAGCAGAGAAGACCTTTTGGGTAAACATTTTCTTCTCGAAGCCTTTCCGGAGCCCACTGTATCATACGAGGACAACCCCGTTCGCATCTCCATAGAAAAAGCAATACAGACCAAAAAGAAGGAGTGGCTGGATGTACTTCGCTATGATATCGCACGGCCAGACGGAACAGGATATGATGTCCGCTTCTGGGAAGCATCGCACACGCCGGTAATGGACGCCCAGGGAGAAGTGCTCTACGTGATTCAGGAAACCAAAGACGTGACCGAAAGGGAGAATGCTAAGCGAGCCTTGCAAGAGAGTGAGCATAAGTTCAGGTTCATGGCCGACTCCATGCCGCAGCTGATCGACGCGAATAACGTGGATGGAGAATCCAACTATTTTAGCAAGCAGTGGGAAAACTACACTGGTATACCGGTGCAGCAACTGATGCAGGGCAGATGGAAAGAAGCGATACACCCTGACGATTTGATCGCTGCGGAAACCTTATGGCAACAAGCCCTGCATAACGGGGAGGCCTGTCAACTGGAGATCCGCATTCGAGACAAGGACGGTGACTATCGTTGGTTCCTCAACCGCTATCTGCCCATGCAGGATGAAGCCGGCAAAATCATAATGTGGATCGGAAGTTGCAACGACATCCACGACATGAAGAATATGGTGGAAGAGCTGTTGGCTTCGAATGAGCAAATGTCGGAACTCTCGGATCAGGTGCAGCTTGCTTACCGCAAAGCCGAGAATGAGCGCCTCACGATTGAGCGGCTGTTCATGCAGGCACCGGCCTTCTTTTGTATCCTGAAAGGTCCTCAGCACCGCTACGAACTTATAAACGAGAAGTATCAGGCGCTGTTCCCTCATCTGGATCTGATTGGCAGGACTGTGGCGGAAGCTTTGCCAGAGGTGGCCGAACAGGGTTTCGTGGATTTGCTCGACAAGGTATACAACACCGGAGAAAGTTTCCTGGCGGAAGACATCACGGTAAAAATAGCCAATGCGGAAGGTATACTGGAGGATAAGCACGTCACATTTATCTACCAGGCACATTACGATGAGCAAGATCAGATTGTCGGAATACTGGTGTTTGGCTATGATGTGTCAGACAAGTTTGCCCTGAAGCAGAAATTAGAGCAATTGAGCTCAGCAGAGTAAAGCATAATAGAGACAGGAGGGAAGTTAAAGAGGATGAATTCAGCACAGGTCGATTTTCAGCAAGTCCGGATTAAACATATACTGTTTAAGTCCAAGGTACGCTCTGTGCTATATGGAGGGGTGTTAGATACCGCGTTCTTCTCAGAGGCCGGACCAATCAATCAATGGTTTTCGAAGGTGGGAAGAGTGAAGTATGCCCAGGAGCCCGAACTCTTTAGTTTGCACAAGACGCATAATGAGTTGATGGCCAATGCACAGAGGCTTTTCAGCCTATACAGAAGCGGGAGCATCGATCAGGCCCATCAAGGGATGAAGGATATCGAGAAACTATCCGATAAATTCCAGGGTTTGCTGACGCAGATCGAAAAAAGGCTGTCTGTACGGGCTGATGTATATTAATAGGTTAAGACCTATATAAACAGAAAAAGCGGCTCGAAGCCGCTTTTTCTGTTTATATAGGTATACCTATTGCGGATCGTAAGCCCACTTCACGTAAATGGCCCCCCAGGTGAAGCCACCACCGAAAGCAGCCAAAATAACGTTGTCACCTTTTTTGAGTTGTTTCTCATACTCCCACAGGCACAGTGGAATCGTGCCGCTGGTGGTGTTGCCGTATTTCTCGATGTTGAGCATTACCTTGTCGCTGCCTACGCCCATACGGTTAGCTGTCGCGTCGATGATGCGCTTATTTGCCTGGTGAGGCACTAGCCAGGCCACATCCTCTGAGGTTAGGTTGTTACGCTCCATTACTTCTGCCGATACATCAGCCATGCCCTTCACGGCAAATTTGAACACTTGCTGACCTTCCTGGTAAGCGTAGTGCTCACGCGCCAGAATGGTGTCCATGGTAGCTGGTTTGCGGCTACCGCCTGCTTTCATGTGCAGATATTGCGCACCCGTACCGTCAGATTTTAACACAGAGTCCATTACACCAAATCCTTCCGTGTTTGGCTCCAACATCACAGCTCCACCTCCGTCACCGAAAATGATGCAGGTAGTTCGGTCAGTATAGTCTATGATAGAAGACATTTTGTCGGCCCCCACTACTACTACTTTTTTGTACTGACCTGACTCTATGAATTTGGATGCGGTGGCAAGTGCGAACAGGAAGCCTGAGCAAGCTGCCTGCAGGTCGTAACCAAATGCATTGACTGCGCCAATTTCAGCAGTGATCAGGTTGGCCGTAGCCGGGAAAACCATATCTGGAGTTGTAGTGGCGCAAATCAATAGCTCAACTTCCTCCGGCTTCGTGTTAGTCTTTTCCAGGAGATCCAGCACTGCCGGCACAGCGATATGTGAGGTTCCTTTTCCTTCGCCTTTTAAGATGCGCCTTTCTTTGATACCAGTACGGGAGAGAATCCACTCATCGTTGGTCTCCACCATCGTTTCAAGTTCCTTGTTAGTAAGAACGTAATCGGGAACGTAGCCGGCCACACCAGTAATAGCGGCAGTAATTTTACTCATTGTGAAAAGGTCTTAGTGTTGGAAGTTTAAGACGGCAATATAACAAAAAACTTGGCACAAACTGTCAGTACCTTAAAAAGAGTAACTGAAGCAGTATGTGCCAAGCGTAATGTTTGCCCTAAGGGCCTGCGCACTAGGCGCTGATATTCTTCTTGAATCGCTCCGATAAGTTAGAAGCCACCATCTTCTGAGCCTGCAGTACCATGTTGCAAACAGCCAGGGGGCTGGATACGCCATGGCCAATAACGGCATTGCCGTTGATGCCCAGAATAGGACTGCCGCCTACGGCCTCATAGTTGAACTTGTCGAAGAAATTATCGTGCATGTTCTTCTCGTTGAGTATATCGTAGATGGACTCGGCCATTTTGAGGATGATGTTCCCGGTATAGCCATCGCACACAATCACATCGGCCTTGTCGTTGAACATGTCGCGTCCTTCGATGTTGCCTATGAAATTGATGTTTGGATTTACCTTGAGGCGTTGGTGGGCAGCCTGAGTGTTCACAGTGCCTTTGCCTTCCTCTTCGCCCAGGTTCATCAAACCTACTTTTGGCTTATCGATATCCAGCACGTATTTGGCGTAGATGGATCCGATTTCGCCGAATTGCTCCAGTACTTCGGGCTTGCAGTCGGCGTTGGCGCCCACGTCAAGCATGATGCCAAATCCACCGTTGAGTTTAGGAACCAGGCCACCGATGGCGGGGCGCAGGATACCTTCTACGGCTTTAACGCTGAACATGGCTCCCACCAGCATGGCACCGGTGTTGCCTGCGCTGCAGAAAGCATGTGCTTTCCCGGC
The DNA here is from genome assembly GCF_014773225.1 of Pontibacter aquaedesilientis. Taxonomy (GTDB): domain Bacteria; phylum Bacteroidota; class Bacteroidia; order Cytophagales; family Hymenobacteraceae; genus Pontibacter; species Pontibacter aquaedesilientis. The sequence goes on from NZ_JACXAJ010000001.1 coordinate 358,561, forward strand.
TTTCAGCATACCATAGCCTACTGCAATACTGGAGTCAGGTTTCTGGGTGAGTGCTTTGGTGGGGTGTTCTCCCATCTCAATCACCTGGGTGGCGTTTACCACTTTGATACCAGAACCAGTGTAACCATATTCTTTCAGCAGCGGATTAATTACTTCCTCCTTGCCAATCAGCAGGATTTCATAATCTTTATCGAGCTGCTCTGCGGCTAACATAGCACCTTTCACATTTGCTTCAGGTGCATAGTCGCCGCCCATAGCGTCCAGGGCGATCCTCATGTACTGGATGAAGTTAAATTATACGGAACTGAAACGGAGTACAGGCTAAGCTTACTGAGCGTTAGTTGTATAATTTTTGATAGCCAATTTGCCTTTGTGGTACAGATCGCCTTCTACCACATATGCATGGTGGAATAGGTGAGGCGTGTCTGTAGTTGGGCAGATAGCAATAGCTTTCTCAGAAAGTTTGTAATGAGTTCTTCTCTTATCTCTTCTGGTCTTCGAAATCTTGCGTTTAGGATGTGCCATTTTTCAGTTAAAAATTTACTTGCTGTTATTTTATAATTTTTAATTCTACTGCTTGTTAGTTCAGGTTCTTGAGTGCGTCCCAGCGTGGATCGATGTCCTCATCGTCATCGCTGTCGTCGTCCCCGTCGCTTACGCCGCTGTTTTTCGAGGAGTAGATCAGGATATCCTGCTCATCTTCTTCGTCCTGCTCCTCCACAAAACGGGGATGCAGCTTTTTCATCGGCAGCGACAGACCTATGTAATCATACAGGTGCTGTGCTATGTTAAGCGTCTGCGTCTCGGGCGTGATCTGCCACAAATCCTCATCCAGCTCCATGTTTTCAGGTCCGTATTTAATACGGAGCGTCTCCTCCACATCCACTGGCTGGTCAAACTCTTCCAGGCTGCGGTCGCAGGTGAGGCGCACATGTCCTTTTATGTCAAAGTGCAACGTCAGCAGCGACTCGTTCTTATCAAGTTCTACCTTTGCCAGTAGCTTTCCCCCCAGTATGATCTCCTGCTCAAACAAAGCAAAGAATGAATCGTCCATCTCAAACTCGTATGCATGCTTCTTGTTGCTGAGTTTGGCAATACCGATTTCGTAGTCTCTTAGCTTTTTCACTACCGTGTTTTTATTGCAAGACGCAAAATTAGAACATTATTTTGACAAATAAAATAGCTGTCCTATTTAAGAACAGGCTTTTGTTCGGCCTGACGCTTTTTTATGATGTCGCAGGCCAGAAACAACGCTTCTCTGAAAGAGGTTTCATCGGCGATGTGCTTCCCGGCTATGTCGTAGGCCGTGCCATGATCAGGAGAGGTCCGTACGACTGAAAGGCCGGCTGTGTAATTTACGCCGCTTTCCATGGCCAGTGTCTTGAAAGGTATAAGTCCCTGATCGTGGTACATGCTCAGCACTGCGTCAAACTGCTTGTACATGCGCATGCCGAAGAAGCCGTCGGCAGGGTAGGGGCCGAACACCAGATGCCCTTTATCTTTCAGATGCATGACGGCTGGGCGAATAATCTCGACCTCTTCGGTACCCAACAGCCCTTTTTCACCAGCGTGGGGGTTAAGGCCCAGCACCGCAATGCGTGGTTTCAAAATTCCAAAGTCCTGGCGAAGTGACTCTTGCAGAATGGTGATCTTGCGGATGAGCAAGTCGAAACTGAGCTTGCTGGCCACCTCCTTGATCGGTATATGGCCTGTCACGGTAGCCACGCGCAGGTCGTCGCTTACGAGCAGCATCAGGCTGTCGGCCGCGTCGAAGTAGGAGGTCAGGAACTCGGTATGGCCCGGGAACTTAAATTCCTCGGACTGGATGTTATCCTTATCAATTGGCGCTGTTACGATGCCATCCAGCAGGCCGGCCTTCAGGTCACGGGCGGCGGCCAGCAGCGAGTCGAGCGAGGCTTTGCCGGATTCCGGTTTGGGAGTTCCCGGCTCCACGGCAATGTCTTCTTCCCAACAGTTGATCAGGTTTACCTTCTTCGGCAGAAGGGCTTGCGCCGATCCTACCTGCTGGTAATGGAAATGCTCGGCACTCAGCGCCTTGCGCACTTTGTTGATCACGTCGGCGGAACCGTAGATGACCGGTGTGCAGAAGTTGAGTATGCGCTGGTCCGAAAGGGTTTTAACGATCACCTCCGGGCCAATGCCATTGGTGTCGCCTATGCTAATGCCTATTTTCGCTTTGTATCTGTTGTCCATTTTTTCTTAGTTAGCCAAAGAGCTAAGGTAGTTGTAAACCAGGCGCACGCCCGAACCTGTAGCCAGTTTGCCACGGTAAGAGTCCTCGCCGAGCAGGTAGGCCGTGCCGGCAATGTCAAAATGCACCCAAGGGTAATCGGTGAAATACTCCAGGAAGACACCTGCTGAAATAGCACCCGCCTCGGCACCGCCCAGGTTTTTTATGTCGGCGATGTCCGACTCGATGTGTTTCTTGTACTCGTCCCAAAGCGGAAACTCCACAATGCGCTCGTGCTCGTTTTCACCAGCTCTTTTGAGAGCGCCCATCACCTCGTCACCGGCATTGCTCATGGCCACTAGGCCCTCTTTGCCGATGGCTCGGGCAGCTGCCCCCGTCAACGTGGCCATGTCGATCACGAGTTCGGGCTTATACTTTTGCGCAAAGCTCAGGGCATCGGCCAGGATCAGGCGTCCTTCGGCATCCGTGTTCAACACTTCCACGGTCATGCCGTTGTGCATGGTGAGCACGTCGCCTGGCGCATAGGCCTTACCGCCCGGACGGTTGTCGGTGGCAGGTATGAGTGCGATCACGTGCAGCTGTATGTTGTTTTTCGCAAGGGCATACATAACGCCGGTTACAGCGGCAGCGCCAGCCATGTCGGACTTCATATAGTCCATGGACTGCGGCGTTGGCTTCAGGCTGAGTCCGCCGGTATCGTATACCACGCCTTTGCCAACCAATATATAAGGTTTGGCGTTCGTGGCGCCTCCCGGCTTCCACTCCAGTATATTAAAGGTAGGCGGTTCTTCGCTGCCCTGGTTCACGGCAAGCAAACCGCCCATTTTCAGCGACTGAATCTGCAACTCGTCGAATACCTGTGTCGTGAAGCCGGCTTCTTTGCCCAGCTCGACCAGTTGCTCACTGAACTGCGTGGCAGACTGGTGACTGTTCGGTTCGTTTACCAGGTCGCGGGTAACAGTCACGGCGTCGAGCACGTTCTGCAGCTCCATTACGTCAAACTCCGACAGGTCTTCGTCGGTGAGTACGATAGTCTGCAGCGAACTAGGCTTGTTGTTTTTGGTTTTGTATTTCTGAAACTGGTAGTTGCTCAGGTATAGGCCCTCGGCCAGGTAGGGACTGGCGTCTGACTTGGTGAGGTCCTGAATGGCGAGTTCCTCCACTTTGTCGGCTTTGAGTTGCTTGAGCAAGGTATAGCCAGCCTGGCGCAGTGCCTCTTTCCCGGCGTTCTCGGTTTTGGCTTCGGCGTATACGACCAGGTACAAACGCTGGGTATAGCGGTTCAGCGTAACGATTTTGGCCTCGGCCTCCAGCTGGCGTTTCACATAGGCGGCCTCCTCAGCGCTCAGTTCCGAGAGCGAAGCGGCCTGGTCAGCCCGCACAATCAGGGCTACGTCTGTATTTTTACCTACCGATGTATTGTATTTGAGTTGTGTTGGCATTTGTCATTCGTATCTTTGAGTGCGCAATATAGTAAGTATATAGTGTAATGCGAAAAAGCCTGAGCCAGGTATAGCCAGTCCTGGTATCGCATATAAATAAGGTATAACGGGTTTCCGGCAAATTTGTCTTAACAAGCCGGAGGCATAACGCATAGCAAGTGAGCAAAGTAAGTCCGAAGAAGCACCTGGGCCAGCACTTCCTGGTCGACCAGAACATCGCCCGCAAGATCGTGGAGCAACTCACTTTGCCCCAGGGGGTGGAGGATGTGCTGGAGATTGGCCCAGGTATGGGCGTGCTCACGCAGTATATGCTTGAGCACAAGGAATACAGGACCACGGTGCTGGACATAGACCGTGAGTCCATTGCCTACCTGCAGCAGCATTTTCCGCAGCTAGGCGACCGCATTATCTCAGCGGACTTTCTAAAGACAGACCTGAGCACGCTGTTCCCGGGTAAGTTCGCCATCATCGGAAATTTCCCTTACAACATCTCCAGCCAAATTTTCTTTAAGGTGCTGGAGCATCGTGATGTGGTGCCGGAGGTGGTGTGCATGATCCAGAAGGAAGTGGCCGAGCGTCTGGCTTCGCCTCCCGGAAGTAAAGCCTACGGTATTCTGAGTGTGCTGCTACAGGCCTTCTATACCATTGAGTATAAGTTCACGGTGCATGAAAATGTGTTCCATCCGCCACCCAAAGTAAAGTCCGGCGTGATCAGTGTCGTGCGCAACGACCGCCAAAGCCTGCCTTGCGACGAGAAGCTGTTTTTCTCTGTGGTGAAGAACAGTTTTGGAACCAGGCGCAAGACGCTGCGTAACTGCCTCAAGACATTCAACCTGCCGCCAGAAGTAACGGCGTTGCCTGTCTTCGACAAAAGAGCGGAGCAGCTGTCGGTAGAGGATTTTATAGCATTGACCCAGCTCATCGAGCAGAACAAGTAATACCATGCAGGTAGAGATCACACGCGAGTACATAGACCAGGTTGAAGAAGCGATAGCACGCGACGACAAGGCATTCATACTGGAGACGATGGCCGATATGTACCCGGCTGACATCACTACCGTGCTGTACGAGCTGGACGCCAACGAGTCGAAGTATGTGCTGGACCTGCTTCCGCCGGAGGTAGGCTCAGAAATCCTCAGCGACCTGGACTACGACATACGCACCGATTTCCTGCAATACTTCACAAGCGAGGAGGTAGCCCGCTATGTCAACCTGATGGATTCGGATGACGCGGTGGATATTCTGAACGAGCAGAATGTACAGCGTCGCGAAGAGATAATAGCGCTGATCGAAAACGAGGAGAAGGCCGATGACATCCTGGACCTGCTGCACTATGAGGAGGACTGCGCCGGCGGTCTGATGGCCAAGGAGCTTATCAAAGTAAACATTAACTGGCGGGTGCGGCAATGCATTGAAGAGATTCGCCGGCAGGCCGAGGATGTGGAGAAGATCTATACCGTGTATGTGGTGGATAACCGCGATATCCTGGTGGGACGAGTAAGTGTGAAGGCCCTGCTGCTCTCCAAGGACGACAAGCTGGTGAAAGACATCTATAACCCGGATGTGATCTCGATTGAGTCTTTCCGGGACGAGAATGAGGTGGTGAGCGTGATGCAGAAATATGACCTGGAGGCCATACCTGTCGTGAACATACAAGGCAGGTTGCTGGGTCGGATCACCATCGACGACGTGATTGACGTAATGCAGGAGCAGGCTGAACTTAGCCGCCAGCTCATGACGGGTATCTCGGAGAATGTGGAGGAGGACGACAGCGTTTTCCGGATCTCGCGCTCCCGTATACCCTGGCTGGTGATTGGCATGGTGGGTGGTTTACTGGCCGCGCAGTTTATGGGATTTTTTGAGGCGGATATTGCCTTGCTACCAGCCCTGGCGCTGTTTGTGCCGCTAATCACGGCAACCGGTGGCAATGTAGGTATACAGTCCTCGTCTATCATCATCCAGACCCTTTCCTCCAACGCCGTGATCTTTGAGAACTTTGCCCAGCGTCTTCTAAAGCTCATCATGGTGGCTTTCCTGAATGCCCTTATTATCTCATCGCTGGTATTCGGTTTCACTTACCTGTTCCGGCAGGACTTCAAGTTGTCGCTGGTTGTGTCGGTGGCTTTGTTCTCGGTCGTGATGCTGGCCTCGCTCATGGGTACCCTTACCCCGATGGTACTCGACAAAATGGGTGTAAACCCGGCTGTGGCGGCTGGTCCGTTCATCACGACGGCCAATGACCTGCTGGGCCTCGCCATCTACTTTGGGGTAGCGCATATGCTTTACGAACTGTAATAATAATTACTCCTTATTCTAGCACTGAGCCCAAGGGAATGCATAACCACGGGCTCAGTTTCGTTTAGAGGTATAGGTATACAATTCCGATTTCATAATTTTGCGCAATAGTTTCTTTCTAAATACTGCATCCATGTCCGCAACCCGCCTATTGATTATCGACGAAGTGCACCCCAGTCTTTTTCCGATGCTGGAAAGTATAGGTATAGCCTATGAGTACCGGCCAGACATCAAGCCGGTAGAGGTATGCGAGGCGCTGGTTGGATTTGACGGGCTGATCGTGCGGAGCAAAATGCGGATAACAGCCGACACCATCAAACTGGCTGATAAGCTGAAATTTGTGGCAAGGGCAGGAGCGGGGCTGGACAATATTGACGCGGAGGCGCTGGAAGCGAAAGGTATCGCTTTGCTGGGTGCCAACGAAGGCAACCGACAGGCAGTGGGCGAGCATGCGCTCGGTATGCTGCTCAGCCTCATGCGCAACATCACCCGTGGCGACCGCCAGGTACGTGGCCAGGTATGGCTTCGCGAAGAAAACAGGGGGGAGGAAATCAATGGCAAAACAGTCGGTATTATAGGTTACGGCCACATGGGGCAAAGCTTTGCCCGGGTACTGGGTGGCTTTGGCTGTCGCATACTGGCCTACGATCGCTATATGCCCGAAAAAATATCCGCTCCAGCTGAAAACGTGTCGCTCGGTGAACTGCAGGCAGAGGCAGATATCGTGAGCCTGCATATACCTTATATACCTGAAAACTGGGCTTTTGCGAACGAGGAGTTTTTCCAGGGCTTCCGCAGACCCATCTGGTTCATGAACACCTCTCGTGGCGAGGTGGTGGATCAGACCGCTTTGGTGAGCAGCCTGCAGTCAGGCAGGTTGAAGGGCGCAGCCCTGGATGTGCTGGAAAATGAAAAACTCCATACCCTCACCGAGCTCCAGAAGCAAACTTTTGAGTTTCTGGCCAATGCCGACAATGTGGTGCTCACACCGCACATAGCCGGCTGGACGCATGAGTCTTACGTGAAAATAAACGAGGTGCTGGTCGAGAAGATAGCCCGGCTGTGCGAAGCTGACTGGCAATAAGTAGAATTGCTGCCTCTGTGCTGCCCCGCCTGTCCGAATTTACGTATATCCGCTATAGAGACTTTAAGAGAGGCCATTTTCGAGTGAATTTTTATGTGCCAGCGGAAATTTGGTATTAAAATAAATTTGTATATTTGTCTCTGTGCAGCGCAAACGGGGGAAGCCCGAGAGTCTGCAACTTACCCAGACCGCCTGGCGACGCAGAAGGGGCCGGGCTGAAGAAGAAAACATTAATCATCAACATATTTGGCAAAAAGAACGGTTATGTAAAACATAGCCGTTCTTTTTGTTTTTGTGTTTTAAAACGTGAAGACAACACTATGAGCAACATTTCTTATTATACTGCAGAAGGTTTGCAAAAACTGAAAGACGAACTGGCAGAGCTCAAAACAAAAGGCCGCGCTGAAGTGGCCCGCCAACTGGCCGAAGCACGCGACAAGGGCGACCTGAGCGAGAACGCCGAATACGACGCCGCCAAAGATGCCCAGGGCCACCTGGAACTCAAGATCGCCAAACTGGAGGAAGTGGTAGGCAACGCCCGTCTCGTCGATGAGACACACCTGGACACCAGCAAGGCACTGATCCTCTCCAAGGTGAAGATCAAGAACCTGAAGAACAACATGGTGATGGACTACCTGTTGGTAGCGGAAGAAGAAGCGGACCTGGCATCCGGTAAAATCTCTGTTAAATCACCAATAGGGAAAGGTCTTTTGGGTAAATCGGTCGGCGATATCGCCGAAATTACCGTACCAGCAGGTAAGATCGAGTTTGAGGTACTAGAAATCAGCCGCTAAAATTATGGAGCCAACCATCTTCACTAAAATTGTAAAAGGCGAGATCCCTGCTTACAAAATAGCTGAGGATGATCGTTACCTGGCCTTCCTGGACGTATTCCCGACTACCAAAGGCCATACGCTGGTCATTCCGAAACAGCAGATCGACTACCTGTTAGACCTGGATGACGAGCTATACCTGGGCTTGATGGCTTTCGCCAAGAAGGTGGCCGCCGCCGTAGAAAAAGCTATACCTTGCAAACGCATTGGGGTAGCGGTCGTAGGGCTGGAAGTGCCGCATGCGCACGTACACCTGATTCCGCTGAATAAGATGGGCGATATGAATTTCGCCAACAAGCAGCAGTACAGCAAGGAGGAGTTTGAGGAGGTAGCCGACAAGATCCGTCAAGCATATGAAACTGCCTAAGGTATAGCCTTAGCATGAATAGCCCAAACAGAAAGGGGCGAATCTCATGAGATTCGCCCCTTTCTGTTTTAAGGTCTCAGAGCTGCTCCAATTTCTACGTCAAACGGTAAATTGGAGCAGCTTTAATTTTAATTTTTGATCTGCTGTACCGTATCAGGCTGCTGCTGTTTTAAGGTATCTTGCTTTTGTAACTGCTCCTTTTGCTTGGCTTCTTCCTTTTCCTGGCGTCTGAAAAATCCTCTCAGCAGGAAGTTATTTTGAAGGGCCTCCATGTTCTGGTCAAGTTTTTCGCTGCCTGTCTCCAGGTTCTTCATGGTGCTTTGCAGCTGACGGGCGAATTGCTGGTCATTCAATAACACACCCACTGCACTGTTGCTGTTGGTTAATTTATTACTGGCGTTACGCAGGTTATCGGTCATCTCAGAAGCTGAGGTCGTAGCCTCTTCCAGCTGCGCCACAGACGATTTGAGTTGCTGGAATACCTGCTTGTCGGTAACCAGTTGGTTGGCCAGTCCGCCGGGTGCGTTGAGTTTGTTGGTGAAAGAGGACAGCGCACGGGAAGCATTGACGGTGCTTTGCGAGGTACGCTGCAGGTTGGCTACCATGTTACGGAAATCGTTGGCCAGGGTCGTGTCTGTCAGGATGGCGCCCACTGTGCCTTCGCCTTGTACCAGCTTGCCACTCAGTTCTTTAAAATCGCTGGTGATGGCCACCAGGTTCTTGTTGTTTTTCTGCAGGGTTTCCATCAGATCGTCGGTGTTAAGCGGATTCTGGGCCTGTAGTCGGTCACCGGTTTGGATAGGTGCGGCCTGCTGCGTTCCGCCGTCTATCACAATGTTTTTGTTGCCGATGAAGCTCTCAGAACTGATGCGTGCTACGGCATCCTTGCGGATATATTCCTGCACGCGCTCCTCAATGTTCATCACCACTTCCACCTGCGAGTCGCCATACAGGTTGATGGCCTTGATGGTTCCGATCTTTACACCCGAAAACCAGACGTTGTTACCGGTTTTAAGTCCTGCTACGTCGTCGAACACGGCTTTTACCTCCAGGGTTCGGATAAACCGCTTCTGCTGGCCTGCCAAAGTGAAAATACCTGCCACCAGGATCACGATGGCCAGGAATACGAAAATTCCGACAATGACGGAACGTTTATTATCTGCTGCGCTCATTTAGTCTATAAAGTTGTAATTGTAAAACGCTTTCACACGCTCATCTGTCGTGGCGAACACTTCGTCGAAAGTGCCCTGCCGCTGAAACTGCCCATCGAGGAGCATAACCACACGGTCGCCAACAGCACGGGCACAGGTGAGGTCGTGCGTAATGATGATGGATGATGTATTGAATCTACGTTGTACTTCGTTTATCAGGTTATTGATGTCCATGCTCGTAATCGGGTCGAGGCCGGCGGTTGGCTCATCATAGAGCATGATCTCGGGCCTCAGGATCAGGGTGCGTGCTATCCCGATCCGCTTGCGCTGCCCGCCCGAAAGTTCCGATGGCATCTGGTTGATGCTCTGCGAAAGGCCCACTGCCTCTAGCACTTCTTCTATGCTCCGGTCGCGGTCGGCTTTGCCCAGTTCCTTCATGTGCCGCACCAGCGGGAATTCCAGGTTCTCGTACACCGTCATACTGTCATAAAGGGCGCTGTTCTGGAACGAGAAGCCTATTTTCAGCCTTAGTCGGTCGAGCTCTTTCGGCGTGAGTCTGTCTACTTCCTGACCCAGCACATTGATCATGCCCTCGTCAGGTCGCAGCAGGCCGGCGATAATTTTGATAAGAACCGATTTGCCAGTGCCGGAACGACCGAGCACCACCAGGTTCTCGCCCTGGTACAATTCCAGGTCCACGCCCTTGAGTACTTCGAAATCATCGAAAGCCTTTTTGAGCCCCTCAATGGCGATGACCTTGCTGCTTTTGTCTATTTTAGGGTTTAGGGTTTTCATGCTATACCTTGATTTAGATGCCGCGTAGGGCGTTTACCACCTGCAGGATCAGCAGCTCTTCTATAAAGATCAGGAACATAGCCGTTACTACAGCCGAGTTGGCCGCCTTGCCCACGCCCTCTGTGCCTTTCGAAGAGTTATACCCTTTATAGCAACCCACCATCCCGATTGTAAAACCGAAAATGACGGACTTAACGGAAGACGAAATGATATCTAGGAAGGTAATGGCATCAAAAACCTGCGTGAAGAAGGTCGTGAGGCTAGTGAGCTCGTTCTGGCTTACATTCACAAAACCACCCATCAGCGCCACAAAAGTGGTATACATGGTCAGGGCCGGGATCATGAGGGTAGTGGCCAGCACGCGGGTCACGACCAGAAAGTTAAACGGGTTGGTGGCCGAAACCTCCATGGCGTCGATCTGTTCGGTTACCCGCATGGAGCCCAGCTCGGCGCCTATACCTGAGCCCACCCGGCCAGAAGCGATCAGGGCGGTTACCAGCGGTGCCATGGCACGCACGATGGCCACCGAGATAAGGGCAGGCAACAGGGCTGTCGCGCCCAGGTCGGCCAGCGAGGGACGCGACTGGTTCGTAAACACAATACCGATGATAAAACCGGTAAGGGAGATGAGCGGAAGTGAGCGAACACCCACCTCGTAACATTGCCTGATGATTTCACGGAATTCGTAGGGCGGCACAAACACCTCCCTGAAAAAGCGGGCAACAAAGGCATAAATGCTGGCCAGTTCCATAAATATCCGGTCCATTCTGCGGGAGAGGACATATTTAGGGCCAGACTGATGATTGCTTGGATCCATTTAACTGCGGTGAAAACTGGTACGCCGGTGCAAACTACGATAAAAAAACACAACAGGCTACCAGTACATAGGTTTTAGACTACATACGGAAGATAATGAAGTTTAGAAGTTAGAAAGTTAGAAAGTTTGGAAGTTAGAAGGCAAATTACGGAGCACGATATTTTTTGCTTACAAAGGACGAAGGACTGTTTGAGTTTCTAACTTCCCAACTTTCTTACTCCTAAACTGTTGCTGTTTAGTATTTGTAATTCGCTTGCCTGCTGGTAGCCACGGCCTTTCATAAGCGGATTGCAAATCCGCTGGGTATAGACTTTCGGATTACAAATACGAAAGAGCATCAGCAATGTCTTATTTCAAACTTTCTAACTTCTAAACTTCCAAACTTTCTAACTTTACATAAGCCTCTCCGGATTGTCAGTAACGAAGCTCTTCCAGGATTTGCCGCCTTGCTTGGCGTTGTTGCCTTTCTGGTAGTGGTGGCATAGGGCGACGGACAGGGCGTCGGTGGCGTCGAACATTTTCGGGTCGGGCTGAATTTTGAGGATCTGCACCAGCATGCTGGCCACCTGCTCTTTGGAGGCGTTGCCGTTTCCGGTAACCGACTGCTTTACTTTTTTGGGGGCGTACTCCACGTAGGGGATGTCACGGGAAAGGGCCGCGGCAATGGCAACTCCTTGTGCGCGACCCAGTTTGAGCATACTCTGCACATTCACGCCAAAGAAGGGCGACTCGATGGCCAGCTCGTCGGGCAGGTATTCGTCGATGAGCTGTATCATGCGGTCAAAAATTTTCTTTAACTTGATGGCGTGGTTGCTGTAGCTTTTCAGGTGAATGACGCCGTACTGCACTACCTTTACCTTGGAGCCCGTCACCTCTATCAGGCCATAGCCCATGACTTGTGTGCCTGGGTCAATGCCAAGAATCAGTTTATTAGGGGGAAGTGCGGAAGAGTAAACCATAAGAGGCGCAATTTAAAACATTATCTTGAACATCACCCGCAACAGAAGGTTCCTTTTAGTCACCGGCAAAATTGTCGTGGTGCTGCTCACCCTTTACTTCCTCTACCTGGCCGTTTTTACGGCGCCCGACACCCTGCTTTCGTGGCGAGGTATACTGCGGGCCGCCCGCCAAAGCGACTATACCTTTCTGCTGGTGCTGAGTGCTCTGCTTATACCTGCCAACTGGGGGGTAGAAGCCTGGAAGTGGAAAATCCTGGGGCAAAAGCTGGAACGCATCTCCTACCTACGGGCATTCCGCGCCGTTATGGTCGGGCTTACGCTCGGCTTTATCACCCCCAACCGACTGGGCGACTATGCCGGCCGTGTGCTCGAGCTCAAAAGCAAAGCACGACTGGAGGGGATAGGTGCGGTGTTCATCGGCAGGTTTTGTCAGCTGGTGGCCACAGTGCTGGTCGGTACTTTAGGCCTGGTTTACTTTGCGCTGCTACTTTACTGGCGCGACTATCCGGGTATCTGTATGAGTATTTTCTTTTTGCTGCTTGTCCTCAATGTGGCTTTGCTCTTGCTGCTCTTTAATGCCCGCGCTATGGTGGCATTGGTGGCGGCCGTAAGGCCCGTGCGGAAACTGGCTAAATATGTGGCCATCATGAGCAGCTATACCTTTGCAGAAATGAACAAGGTGCTGATGCTCTCGCTGTTGCGTTACTTTGTTTTCCTGTTGCAGTTCGTTTTGCTGCTCGTTCTGTTTGAGGTGCGACTAAGTCCGGTAGAGTATATCAGTGGTGTGTCGACTGCCTTTTTTCTGAAGTCGGTGGTGCCTTCGGTGTCGCTGCTCTCCGACCTGGGGGTACGGGAACTGTCGGCCATGTACGTGTTCGGGCTGCTGGGGCAGGAACGCCTGCAGGTGCTGAGTGCCAGCCTGAGTCTGTGGCTGCTCAATATTGTGGTGCCGAGCGCCGTCGGGTTGGTTTTTGTGCTGCGCCTGAAATTGGGGAAAAGGGGAGGGGCCGCCTGATGTTCACACTGCTGCTCCTGCTCTCGCTGCTCGTTTATGGCTGGATCATCCTGCGCTGTTTCGTGGCCTGGCAGCGCCTGCCTATACTTGCTATACCTGCCGGCTTTATACCTGGCACAAAACTCTCCGTGCTTATACCTGTCCGGAATGAGGCGCAACATATACTGAATTTGCTGCGTGACCTGGAGGAGCAGAACTATCCGGCCGAACTGTTTGAAGTGTTGGTGATAGACGATCATTCGGATGATGACTCAGCCTTATTCATCGAAAGGTTTATACCTGACTCAAACTTGAATCTGCGGTTGCTGCAGCTATCGGAGGCAGACACAGGCAAAAAAGCGGCCATCAAGCAAGGGATAGCCCAAGCCAATGGCGAGTTGCTGGTCTTTACCGACGGCGACTGCCGCGTGCAGCCCGACTGGCTCAGGCTCTTTGCCTATACCTATACCACTACCCAGGCAGTCTTTATTTCCGGGCCTGTGGCTTTTCATCATACTCCTACCTGGCTCGAGCGCATGCAACTGGTGGAGTTTGCCTCACTGATCGGGGTAGGGGGGGCATCGATCGGGCTCCAGCAACCCAACATGTGCAACGGGGCCAACCTGGCCTATACCCGGCAGCTGTTCGAGGAAGTCGGCGGATTTGAGGGGAACGAAGGGATAGCCAGCGGCGACGATGAGTTTTTGCTGCACAAAGCCAGCCGGCTATACCCGGAGCGCATCGCTTTTCTGAAGCATGAGCAGGCCATTGTCTATACCGCTGCCCAAAAGACCGTGAAAAGTTTCGTTGCGCAGCGGGTGCGCTGGGCAAGCAAGTGGCGGAGTTACCAGAACTGGGACGTGAAACTGGTGGCCCTTAGTGTGTTTGCCGTGAACCTGCTGCTGTTTCTGGCTATACCTGCCGTGCTCTTTGGCGGGCTGCCGCTGTGGGGTTTCGGGCTGACGTATGCTGCCAAGTTTACGATAGATTTCTTGTTTTTAGACCGTATGCTAACTTTCATGCGGCAGCGCAATTTACTTATTTATATGCTTCCACTGCAGCTAGTTTACATTCCTTACGTACTATATACCGCTATAAAAGGCCTTACGGGCCGGTATAACTGGAAAGGCCGAACCATCCGAAACCATGACTGAAAACGAATTTACCCTACTCGACGAACTCTACTTCGTAACGTCGTACCCCGACCTGAAAAGCACCAGTGCCCTCACCGACGAGGAACTCTGCGCCGCCCTGCGCGACCTGATCGCCAAAGGCTACATCAAAATCCTCTATCCGGACCCTGATACAGAGCATGCCTTCGACGAGAAAACGTTCGGGCAGCAATGCCAGGACTATTTCTATCTGGCGACCAAAGCGGGTCTGGTGGTGCACAATTCTATCTAAGCATCGCATTTACAAGTGTCTGGATTTCCGTTCGCACATGGGTCAGTTTAATTTTGTTTGAACAATTTGTGACGCGGCGGGTTGCCATGCTGTAACTGCGGCGAATACGGATTAAAGAGCAGGTTTTTGGTAGAAGGGAAAAGATTGCAGTAGTTTTTTTGTAAATTTACACGATGTATACCTGGCGCTGTTGTGATGCCGGGTGCCTACTGGCCCCACAAGCGAGCACAGTAGGCAAAGCCCTATAACCTATGAAACAGAATGCCTGAAATAATCACACCTAATGTTCAGCAGGAACTGAACCTGAAAAAGCTGGAGCTGTCGGCTCTGCTGGAGATTACGCAGGCCATTAACGATAACCTGCCAGAGGAAGCGCTTTACAAAATCTACCGCTTCACGCTGCTGGCTCAGTTGCAGATTAACCGCCTGGCCCTGTTTGTGCACGACGAGAAGTGGGACTGCAAAGTGAGCTTTGGAACCGACCTCGACGCCGCCAAGCTAAACCTGCCCGACGCCATTCTGGAGTTGAAGGAAATCACCCGTATTTCGAAACTGAGCGTGGACAAGAAATGGCGGGCTTTCGAAATCGTGATCCCGATTTTGCACAACGGCAAAGTGCTTGCCTTCGTGATGATCGGGAAAATTCAGCCGTACTATACCAACATCGAAGCGCTCAACTTTGTGCAGACGGTGAGTAATATCATGCTGGTGGCCATCGAGAACCACCGCATGGCACGACAGCGACTGGCGCAGGAGTCTATCCGGAAAGAGATTGAGATTGCCCGCGAAGTGCAGTCCATGCTGTTCCCTAAGTCGTTGCCCAACGACAAAGACGTTGCCATCCATGCCAGCTATATACCGCATTCTTCCATCGGCGGCGACTACTACGACTTCATTGAGATAGACAAGGACCAGTTTCTTTTCTGCGTGGCCGATGTGTCGGGCAAGGGTGTGCCAGCCTCGCTGCTGATGTCAAACTTCCAGGCAGGCTTGCGCACCATTTTGCGTCAGACCGCCGACCTGAATACCGTAGTGTCGGAACTCAACCACCTGATCTACCGCAATGCCATCGCCGAGAAATTCATCACGACTTTCCTGGCCATTTTCAACCGCAGTACCCGCGAGTTGAGTTATGTAAACGCCGGCCACAATGCCCCGGTGCTGCTCTACGAAAACAACACACACGACCTGCTCAACGATGGCTGCACCATGCTGGGCGTATTCGATGTGCTGCCTTTTATGAATGTGGGCAAAATCAACGTACCCGAAAATGCCGTGCTGCTGTGCTATACCGATGGCTTGACGGAGGTGTTCGACGTAGACGAGTCGGAGTTCGGCATTGAAGGAACGATCGACTTCCTGCAGAAAAACCGCTTTCTGAGTTCCAAAATGCTGCACCTGCAACTGCTCAACGCCATCAACCTCTACAACGAAGACGCTTCTTTCGGCGACGACATTACGCTGTTGTCGTGCAGATTCAAGTAGGTTGATTGTTGTTCGTTATTCGTTGTTCGTGGGGAAATTTGTGCCTTAGTTGAGGTTCATAATTAGATGTAGATCGTCAGATTCTAAGAAAAGCACTCAGGGTCCATCGTCACGTTGTATAGAAGTCAGTTTAAATAGAGAGCCCTTTGCTTTCAAGATTACTTGAATCAGTTTTTGGATTCTCAATTTATAAGTTGGCAATAAAACATTCATCAGTCAGGAAACGATCAACGATTAACGAACAACGACATTGTTTCGCCTCTACAAAACGCCCCAACTGCTCTGGAAACTGATGACCGGCTATACCTGGCTGAAGGAAGGACCGGATAAGACCCTATACCTGACCTTTGACGATGGGCCGATTCCGGAGGTAACCCCCTGTGTACTGGAGCAACTAGCAACTTATGGCGCAAAAGCCACCTTTTTTGCCGTAGGCGAAAACCTGGTGAAGCATCGGGACGTGGCGGAGCAAGTACTGGCGCAAGGGCATCGCCTGGCCAATCACACGCAGCACCACCTGCGCGGCTGGGAAACCTCGCTGCCCCGCTACCTCAGCGACGTGCAGTTATGCCAGCAGGAACTGGAAAAACTGGATCCCTCAACTGCCCATCATAAGCTTTTCCGTCCGCCTTATGGGCGCATTACCTCCAGGCAGGCCACGGCGTTGCGGCCCGATTATGAACTGGTGATGTGGGATGTGCTCACCAATGATTATGACAATAGCCTGTTGCCGGAGAAATGCCTGCGGGAGTCTATCCGGTGTACCCAAAGCGGCAGCATCATCGTATTTCACGACAGCCTGAAAGCGCAGCGAAACATGAGGTACGCCCTTCCCCGATTTTTAGAACATTTTACCGCACAAGGCTATACCTTTCAGACCTTATGATGGTATCGGTGGCCTACTTTGTGCTGTATTTTCTCGTCTTTCTGACGTTGCTATACCTGTTGCTTTTCAACCGGAAGCGTTATACCCGCCAACTCACCTATTACCCCCGCATCAGCATCCTTATTGCCGCTCGCAACGAGGAACACCATATCCTGAACTGCCTGCAGGCCATCGCCGCGCTGGACTACCCGCATGATAAGATCGAAGTGCTGGTCGGCGACGACGGCTCTACAGACCGTACCCGTGCACTGGTGGAGGAATTCGCTAAAGGCAGGCCCGGCTATACCTGTGTCCCTATCACCGACACGATAGGGCTGGCCAAAGGCAAAGCTAATGTGCTGGCACAACTGGCGCGGCAAGCCACAACCGACATTTTCCTGTTCACGGATGCCGACATCGAAGTGCCGCCTACCTGGGTGAAGGCCATGCTGTCGGCCCTGGATCAAAAGGTAGGTGTTGTAACTGGCCTGACCACCGTGAAAGGCCGTAGCCTTTTTGCCCGCCTGCAGAGCCTGGATTGGCTTTACTCGCTCGGGCTCATGCAGGTGTTCAGCGACCTGAACATGCCTGTCACGACCATGGGCAACAACATGCTGCTTACCCGGCAAGCTTACGAGGATGCGGGAGGTTTTGAGAATATTAAATTTTCGGTGACAGAAGACATCGCCATTTTCAATCAGGTACTTAAGCAGGGTTACAAGTTCCGGAACATCTACGAGCCTAGCGTGCTGGCGCTTTCGGCACCCACTGCTTCTTTTGGGGAACTGCTGCAGCAGCGCAAACGCTGGATGCGCGGGTCGGTATACCTGCCGGTTTATATGTTTGCCATTTTCGTGTTGCATTCGGCCTATTACCCGGTGCTGGTGCCGTTCTTTTTTCAGGCCCCGACCGGTATAGCCGGAGGCATTTTTCTGGCCAAACTGCTGCTGCAAAGCCTATACCTGCACACCTGCCTCAAGCGCCTAAACCGAACGGCCCCCTGGTGGTTATACCTGATCTTCGAGCTATACCTGCTCGTCTCCTCCATTATCCTGATTATCTACTTTTTCCTACCTACCAAACTAATGTGGAAGGGGAGGAGGTATTAGGAGTTTGGGAGTTAGAGAGTTAGAAAGTTGGGAAGTTAAAAGTTCTGTAGGGACAGGTCGTGACCTGTCCGCTCACCAAGGTAGTCTATGCAACGGAATTAACCCGCTTTTTTTGGGTTAAAACCCTATACAGAAACAGTATACCAAAGCATGGAATTCATTACTTGATTACTTATGCACGACTCAGACAGGTCGCAACCTGTCCCAACAAGATTACCTCCCAAACTCCTCAACTCCCAACTCCCAAACTCCTCAACTTCCCAACTTTCTAACTTCCAAACTTCCAAACTCTCAAACTTCTCTCTTTCTTGCAGCCTTAGCCATAACTTCGGACCTTTGTACGGACAGGAGTAATTTGATTGAAAAAAACGATGATGACTTTAGTTGATTCACACGCACATATATATTCAGATAAGTTTGACCAGGACCGCGACGAGGCGCTGGCGCGGGCATTGGGGGAGGGGGTAGAGAAGATCTACATGCCCAACATCGATCATACCTCCATTGATAGCATGCTGGAAACCGAGGCGAAACACCCGGCGCAGTGTATTGCCATGATGGGACTGCACCCAACTTCCGTGGACAAGGATTTTGAGAAGGAGCTATACCTGGTGGAGGAGTGGCTGGGCAAACGCAAATTCGCGGCAGTGGGGGAATGCGGCATCGACCTGTACTGGGACAAGACCTTCCTGCCGCAACAGCAGGAGGCGCTACGGGTGCAGGTGGAGTTGGCTAAAAAGCACCAGTTGCCGATCGTGCTGCATACCCGCGACTCGTTCGACGAAACGTATGAGATCATAGCCGCTGCACAAGATGGCAGCCTGACCGGGATATTCCATTGCTTTTCGGGCACGGCAGCGCAGGCTGCCAAGGTGAAGGAGCTGGGCTTTCTGATGGGAATAGGCGGCGTGGCGACGTTCAAGAATGGCGGTCTGGACCAAGTGCTGCCGCATGTGGCGCTGGATGACCTCGTGCTCGAAACCGACTGCCCCTACCTGGCCCCTGTGCCGCACCGAGGTAAACGCAACGAGCCCGTATACCTGCCGCTGGTAGCCCGGCGTGTGGCAGAACTCCTGCAGATACCCGTGGAAGAGGTAGCCGAAAAGACCACTAACAATGCCTTAAACCTGTTTGCATTATAAAGATGGCTGTCATCAAAACTCAAATAGACACAGCGGCGCCCGCATTCCCGGAGGCGTCCATTCTGATCATTTATACCGGAGGCACGGTGGGGATGGTGTATGACGAAAAGCATCACCTGATACCATTCAACTTTAGCCAGATACTGGAGAAGGTGCCGGAGCTCAGCAACTTTAAGTACATGCTCACGGTGCTGAGCATCGAGCCTGCCATCGACTCCTCAAACGTGGCGCTCAGCGACTGGCTCATGCTGGCCAACCTGATCCGTGACAACTACGCCGATTACGACGGCTTTGTCGTGCTGCACGGCACCGATACCATGGCCTACAGCGCATCGGCCCTGAGTTACCTGCTCGAAAACCTTGAAAAACCAGTGATTTTTACCGGTGCACAGGTGCCGATTGGCCGGACACGCACCGATGCCCGCGCTAACCTGATCACGGCGCTACAGTTGGCAGCCACCAAAGTGAACGGAAAAAGCGTGGTGCCGGAGGTTTGCATTTACTTCCATAACTTGCTTATTCGTGGCAATAGGGCCAAAAAGGTGGAGAGTCGGCATTTCAACGCCTTTAAGTCGGAGAATTACCCCTTGCTGGCCAAGGCCGGCATCAGCATCGATTTTTATGAGAGCGCCATCCTGCCGCACCCCGAAAAAACGCTGCACGTGCATCAGCAGTTGGATGACCGGGTAGCCATCCTGAAGCTGTTCCCGGGTATAACGCCGCAGGTGATGCGGAGTGTGCTGGAGGCACCGGACTTGCGTGGCGTGGTGCTGGAAACCTTTGGGGCCGGAAATGCGCCGACGGCTGGCTGGTTGCTCGAGCTGCTCGAAAATGCCATTGCCCGCGGGATCTATATCCTGAACGTATCGCAGTGCGATGAGGGGCGTGTGGACCAGGGACGCTACGAAACCAGTAAATACCTGCTCAACATGGGCGTAATCGGCGGCGACGACATTACCACGGAGGCGGCTATTACCAAACTGATGTTTGTATTGGGGCTTGACCTACCTGCATCGCAAACCAAAGAGTTGCTGCGCCTTAACCTGCGCGGTGAGATCACGAAATAGCTTTGGAGAATATATTTGAGGTATAGCCGGCCAAAAATTTGCGATAGTGCCAGATATTGGCGTATATTTGCACTCTCAAAAAGAGAGCTGTCCGAGTGGTCGAAGGAGCACGCCTGGAAAGTGTGTATACCCCAAAAGGGTATCAAGGGTTCGAATCCCTTGCTCTCTGCTGCATAACCCAAAAAAGCCTGTTAGTGTAAAACTGACAGGCTTTTTTGTCTTTATACTTTTCTGTTTTTATACCTTATCCCTTCTCCATATAAGGTTGCCAGCTCACAATGAGCACCTTTCCGTCCTCAAGTTGCAGATAGCCATAATCGTAGCAAAAGTGATAGGTATTGCCCTGTTTGGTGCGGTAGAGGTGGGTGAAGTGGCGAAAGTCGAAACCAGCCAGCTGCAGCAACTCGCGCCTAAGGGTTGTTTTGCCTTCGGGGCTGGCCTGCTTAAGCAGGCTTCTGTTTTTTCTGAGTATGGCGTTTATTTTCTGTATGAGTCGTTCACCTTTGTCTTCCCTTTTTTTTGCGTTGTTGAACAGGAACCGGCATTGGTCTGAACAGAAACGTTTGTCTGTTCTGCCTATAATCTCATCCTCGCAGGTGGGGCAATGTCTTACTGTTTGCTTCATTATTCGTGTTATTACTCGAGTATATCCGGGTATACTCGAGTAATAACACGGATACGTGCTGCATAGGGTTTAATTTCAGGCCTCTAATACATTAGCTATGCAGCAAACTTACAGCACATCGCCAGTCTTATACCTGAACACGCTGGAGCATGAAGGAAAACAGTTTATGCGCCTATGGTACAAGCCTGATCACCGAATTACCAAGCTGTTGAAAGACAGCGATGTAGCTAAGTACAGCAAAACCTACAAGTGCTACGTGACGCACAAAACACCGGAGGCAATTGAGTTGCTGCACAGGCACTTTCAGGGAGTGGCGTTGGTGGATGTGCGCTACCTCAACAGACCCAAACGGCTTCGGCCAGCTATGGGCGCGGTAGTTACTTCGGGCAACCTGCAGTCCGAGCCGCTGGCCAAGCTGCCTGAGCTCCCCATCATACGCCTGCAGCCGCTGGAGCACGAAGGGAAGACGATTATCCAAATCTCTTTTCCCTTTAACGAGCTGATATACAAAACCCTGAAGTGCAGTTCCTGCTGCCAGTGGCTGCCCGAGCCGAGGTGCTTTGCCGTGGGCACCGACGCCAAAAACCTACACCAACTGCTCGACGAGGTGCAGGAACAGCGCAGGTGTGGCTCGCGGCCACTATGCATATCCGGGACATGAGTATACTGCGCAGGCTCTGGGAACAGACCTACCTGAAGGATACGGATTACATCACCTGTCCGCTACCCTACCTGGAGAAGCTGTACCTGCTCAATTATTCCCTGAACACTATCCGCACCTACCACAGCCTGCTGCTGCGATTTTTTAATGGTCACCGTGACAAGGGTCTGGAGGCCATCAATGGTTTTGGCACGGGGGAAATAAACGAGTACCACCGTCAGATGGTGCAAAGCCAGAAATACTCTTTCTCGCTCATTAATCAGTCAATCAATGCCATAAAGTTCTACTTCCACAGGGTGCTGGGTCGACACACGCTCGATCTCAGCCAGGTAGAGCGACCTGAGAAGCCCTCCAGGCTACCGGCCGTACTCAGCAAAGAAGAGGTAAAGCGGATACTGCAGGCAACCGATAACCTAAAGCACCGCTGCATGCTGCAACTGCTCTACGCGGGCGGTTTGCGCATTGGGGAGGTGATCAATCTGAAAATCACCGATGTGCAGTCGGGTAGGAATATGCTGCTCATACGCGGGGGCAAGGGCAAGAAAGACCGCACAACACTGCTATCGCAGAAGTTGCTTGAAAGCCTGCGGGAATATTACAAGGCTTATCGCCCTAAGATATGGTTGTTTGAGGGGCAGCATGGCGGGCAGTATACGGTGGAGAGCTTACGCAACGTTTTCAGGGCGGCTAAGGAGAAAGCGGGCGTGCGGACCAAAGCTACCCCGCATACGCTGCGTCACTCATTTGCGACTCATCTGCTGGAGCAAGGCACTGATCTAAGGTACATCCAGACATTGCTCGGGCATAGAAGCAGCAAAACCACGGAAATATACACCCATGTGACAAGCTATGCGCTGGACAAAATCACGAGTCCGCTTGATAATCTATGAAAATGGGCTATATTAGCTTAACCATATACAAAGAGGTAGAAACGTTGCACGAAAGCTCAAAAAAATAAGCTGACTTAGACAAAACTACCTTCGCATATATGGCAGATAAACGTCACGGTGACGTTTACACAGTAGTTAGAAGTGATTAGAATTATATAAAATGGAAGGGTTTGTTTCTCTATTTCTCTTTATTGTCTTTCCAGTCATTGGCATAGGTCTCATTGCGACTATCTTTTCAAACAAGTATAGTAGCAGGAAGAGTAGGTTTATTTTTGGCGTCCTGTCTTTGTGTATACCTGTATTATACCTGTTTTCGAGCTTCGAGCATCACAATAAAACCAGAGGATTGATTTACGGGGAGTATAGCTTAAAGGGAGAAAGACAAATTAAGATGGTTCTCAAAGCTGACAGCACGTACCAAATGGATTATTTACCTGAGTTGTCTCAGTATGCTAAAGGTAGATGGGAGTACATTGACTGGGACTACTACGAATTGAAACTAAAACCTGAAGAAAATCTGAATCAAGAGATAAGCTTTAGGATAAGTAGTGAAAAAGATAATGTAGTCCTGCGATACTATCCCTGGAAAAAGGAAGACCCGAAGTCACAAAGGGAATTGGTATTCATAAAAGAAGAAAAATAAACTCTCCTAACACGGCACAAGCTCCATTCTCGGCTATGCCTCGCCCGCAGCCTGTACTAACCGTTAGAAGAGATTTAGAACAAAATTTCATCTTTAAGTTACCATAACGGTAACTTTTTTCTTTATATTTGAGTTCTAAAATAAAGAAGTGAGAGTAATAGCAAAACGGACACTGCGGGATTTTTGGGAAAAGCATGCCGATAGTGAGCAGCAGCTAAAAGCTTGGTATAGCGAGGCAGAGCAGGCTGACTGGAAGTCCCCGAACGACATTAAGAAAGACTACCCATCAGCTAGTATACTGGAGGATAACAGAATGGTCTTCAACATAAAGGGGAACAACTATAGGTTAATCGTCCGAATCAACTACAAGTATGGAGTTGTCTGGATACGGTTCATCGGAACACATGCTGAATACGACAAGGTTGACGCTACTAAAATTTAAAGAAAAAGAAATGAATATTAAGCTGATAAAAACAGAAGAAGATTACCAATTGGCCCTGCAAAGGCTGGAGGAGATATTTGACGCAGAACCGGACACCCAAGAGGGCGATGAACTGGAGGTACTTTCTTTCCTGATTGACTCCTACGAAAAGGAGCATTTCCTGATTGAGGCACCAGACCCGATAGAAGCAGTAAAGTTCAGAATGGAGCAGCTTGGAATAAAGCAGAAAGACTTAGCCGAAGTGCTGGGGTTCAAGAGTAGGGTAAGTGAAGTGTTGAACAGAAAAAGGAAACTCACACTCGAAATGATAAGGAATCTGCATAAGACCTTGAATATTCCAACAAACGTGCTCATTCAGGAATACTAAAAGAAAAACACCCTTCTAACACTATATATACAAATCCCTTGCTACGCAGCGGGCTATGCATTTACCAATCGTTGGCAGCAAAGCTAATGTATAGAAACACAAAATTTCAATTATCTAGTAGAGTTTTAAAATAGGAAATAACTAAAACTAATCGAAGATGTATGGCTTTGTAAATTCCAATTTAGGCTGGTTTCACTTGGCTACTGCCTTATTAGCTATGCTAGCTGGTGCATTTGCCTTAGCTGCTAATAAGGGTACAGTGCAGCATAAAAGGGCGGGCTATGTTTATGTTTTTGCCATGGTTTTAATTTGTGGTTCTGCACTGGGTATCTATAACCTGACTGGAAGATTTGGGGTGTTTCATATAATGGCTATTGTTAGCTCCCTAACTTTGGTATTGGGAATGGCACCCTTGTTTTTAAGGAATTTGCCAAGAAAGTATAAAGCCGTTCATGTTTGGTTTATGTACTATTCGGTTCTGGGTCTCTATGCAGCATTTGCATCAGAGTTAAGTGTGCGAATTCCAGATAAGCCTTTCTTTGCAATGGTTGGAATTGCAACTGCTACAATATTCGGATTGGGAACTGCTTTTATCCTGAAAAAAGAAAGAATCTGGACCAAATACTTTGAGCAGAAACTCTACTGCCAACAAAGTGCATAATTTAGGTTCGGCTACGCCTTCCCACATTATGGCACCAGTACGGTGCCACTACATCAGAGAATCAAACTTTGGGTCAAATAGCAGATGAATAAAATCAATGTAAAAAAGAAGCAGGTCCTGCAAATAAAGGGTGACTTATATAGCAAAGCTTATATTGTAGAGTCTGGTTTACTCCGAAGCTATACCATTGATGAAAATGGGAAAGAGCACATTTTTATGTTCGGGCCTGAGGGTTGGATAGTTACCGACTATGCTTCGGGAGATGAACCATGTGATTTATATATTGATGCCTTAGAAGATTCAGTAGTTATCCAAATTGAAAAAAACACCGAGTTAGATTTCGACCAAAAGAAATTCATAAAGCGGATCAGGGTGCTGCAAAGCAGGATTATTATGCTTATGAGCGCATCCGCAATTGATCGCTACGAACACTTTATTTCAACTTACCCTACCATTGTACAAAGAGTACCTCAGTACATGATCGCCTCCTACCTAGGGATTACCCCTGAAGCACTGAGTGCCGCTAAAAGCCAGCGCCTGAAATCTCAGAAATAGTTTATCCGTTTTCTTAATCTACATTAATGTATAGCCATTCTTGCTCCCTGATCTTTGTATCGTAATTAAATTTTAAACGATTAAGATCAGAAAGAATGAATGTAGTACTGTGGATAGTCCAAGGTTTGTTAGCGCTTATGTTTTTCATGGCCGGAGCAATGAAGCTCAGTAAACCCAAACAAGAGCTAAGTGAAAAATTAGGAGACTGGATAGACCAATATACTGGCGTCAGCATTAAGTTAATAGGCTTTGTAGAGGTGTTAGGAGCTATAGGCATCATCCTGCCAATGGCCATTGGTGTCCTTCCCATATTAACCCCTTTAGCTGCAATAGGACTTGCCATGACTATGGTCGGGGCTATGCAAATTCACTATCAGCGAAAAGAAAAAAGCAAGACCGTAACAAACCTGGTTTTGATGTTGCTCGCTTTGTTCGCAGCAATTGGAAGGCTATACATTGTTCCAATCATATAGGCAGGTCTTAGAAATGGTAATCTTAAACTGAAACGTATGAAAGGCAAAATATTAGCAATTGAAGCGCTGCAACTACCTTGGCAAACTGAGGATCCCTTTTTGTTGGCTGTGCATCATCTTGATCACTACCCAAAAGGAAACGAGAAAATGGGGGTAGAGCAATCTGAGTTAGCAGGCAGAAACATAGGGCATGACTTTGCCGGGCAGAATGGTTATAACATGTATCATGGCAAAACCATACCCGGGTTTCCATATCATCCGCACAGAGGTTTTGAAACAATAACGATTGGAAAGCAAGGTTTTGTAGACCACACTGACTCTCTTGGGGGGGCAGGGAGGTTTGGTGCAGGCGATCTACAATGGATGACAGCAGGAAAAGGAATTCAGCACTCCGAAATGTTTCCGCTCCTTCACTCGGATAAGCCCAATACACTGGAGATTTTTCAAATCTGGATAAACCTGCCCAGTAAGAGCAAACTGGTAGAGCCTCATTATAAAATGCTATGGAAAGAGAGCATTCCAAAAATTGATGAAATTGATGACAAAGGGAAGAAAACAACCCTTGAGGTTTACGCAGGTAGCTATAAATCTAACCTGGCACCACAACCAACACCAGACTCCTGGGCGGCCAACCCTGATCATGGGGTAGCCATTTTTAGTGTAAAAATGGAAGCCAATGCCCAATGGATACTTCCTGCACCAGCAAACGAGCAGGTGCGCAATACGCTATACTTTTACAGTGGGAACTCAATTGATGTAGAAGGTGAAAAAATTGCAGTAAACCATCTTGTAAAAGTGAAGCCAGGCCAGCGTTTGCACATTACCAATGGCGATAAAGAAGCTGATCTCCTCATACTCCAAGGGAAACCTATCAATGAGCCCATAGCGAGCCGTGGTCCCTTTGTAATGAATACCGAAGAGGAATTAAACCAGGGATTTGCAGAATACCGGAAAACTCAATTTGGCGGGTGGCCATGGCCTGCAACTGAACAAGTTTTTGATCGGGCGAAAGGACGGTTTGCGAAATATGCCGATGGTACAACCGAAGAAAAATAAGCCTTCTAATCATGCAAAAGAAAATTAGCTTTTCAAATACAGCACAAAGTAGTTCGGTAGGTGGCACACCCATCAGTCGCTTTTTGCCTAACGGTTATACGCAAGCTGTTGGGCCATTTATCCTCCTGGATCAGGCGGGGCCCATGAAGATAAATAGTAGCGAATCTGGGGGCACAGGCCCTCATCCACATCGGGGCATTGCTACGTTAACGTACGCCATCACGGGCCAGATTGATCACTTTGACAGTTTAGGGAATCATGCCATAGTAAGTTCTGGTGGTGTGCAATGGATGAATTCAGGCAACGGGATTGTTCATGACGAGCGGTCAAAGGCTAGTGGTGATTCCAACCAAAAGGAAATGTATGCCTTTCAGTTTTGGATTAACCTGCCTTCAAAAATAAAAGCAGAAAAACCGGAGTACCTGCCTGTACATGCGGAGGAGGTTCCCGAAAAACAACTTGCGGAAGAGGCAGGTGTTGTTCGGGTTATTGTGGGGAGTTATCAAGAATTGACATCCAAAATACCCACCTACACCAAGCAGTTCTTATTTCATGTTGTGCTAAACTCAGGAAAAAAAATTAGCATAGACTTTTCGCAAAAATTAGAAGTTGCGGCCGTTTTGCCAACGGCTTCGGCAATAATCAATGCTGAAAGTTTTAGAGCAGGTGAATTAATTGCCTTTGACAAGGAAGCCGGAGTAATTGAGATAGAAAACTTATCTGACGAGACGCTGGATATTCTGCTATTTGGTGGAGAAACATACGGAGAGCCTATGGTATCACAAGGTCCTTTTGTAATGAACAGCCAAGAAGGTGTTGTGCTAGCATATGAAGATTATGCTAATGGGAAATATGGGGAAATATACTATCCTTAAAACGGATACTTTCAACGTATTATCTTAGACTTTTTTTTTGAAGTAACTACCACTCTAAAAACGGCACACAACGATGGGTATAACACATAGGGCGGACAGAACTATCTGTAAGTTCAGGGTTCGTAGCAAACTTTGCCTCGGTAGACAATTCCGAAATAGCTTACATTTCATACCCGAGACCCTTGACTTAACCTATAATCGCAAACAAGTGCAGCTATTTATTTCTTGTATGGATAAGCCAATTATAGAACAAGAAATATGCTAAGTGGTAAAAAGAGGGAAAACTACTAAAAAAGCGAACAGATAACATACGCAGTGAAGATCGACTTATTGAAGCGCTATATTCAGCGGAACGTAAAATTTTCAGATCACGAACTCGAAGCATTTTGCGCCTGCTTTCACCCTAAGGTTGTCAGGAAG
This sequence comes from Pontibacter aquaedesilientis, assembly GCF_014773225.1. Classification (GTDB taxonomy): domain Bacteria; phylum Bacteroidota; class Bacteroidia; order Cytophagales; family Hymenobacteraceae; genus Pontibacter; species Pontibacter aquaedesilientis. Next base: position 386,250 of record NZ_JACXAJ010000001.1, read on the forward strand.
AATGAGTTTCTGCTGCGGCAAGGCGAGTTGTGCAAATTTGAAGGCTTTGTGGTGGAAGGTTGCTTCAGGGTTTTCAACTTAAATGAAAACGGAAAGGAAAACACCCTATACTTTGCGGCTGAGGAGTGGTGGCTGATGGATATAGACAGTTTCATGAACCAAACCCCTGCAGATTTAAACATGCAAGCGTTGGTAGACAGTACAGTGCTTGTCATTAACAGGCAGGACAAACTGAAGCTATATGAAGCCTTCCCTGCTGTAGATAAACTCTTTCGCGTCATCTTCCAGAAAGCACTGGTGTCTTACCATAGGCGTGTCATTCAAAGCCATAGTTATACTGCAAAAGAGCGTTATTCCCATTTCGTGCAAACCTACCCGCATATTGCCGCTAAACTCACCGATAAGCAAATCGCGAGTTATCTGGGTATACGGCATGAGTTTTTGAGTAAGATCAAGAATAGTTAAGCATAAAAGCGGGAAGAGTTGAACTTCTTCAACTCTTTCCGCTTTTAAAATGCAGTTCTTTGCCTCATCTAATACGACAGTAAAAAATAGTTTTTAGAAATGGAAAACTTGAAAAACAGAAAAGCGATCATAACGGGCGGAAGCAGAGGATTAGGCAAGGCTACCGCCATAGCATTTGCGAAAGAAGGAATTGACGTTGCCATAACAGGCAGAAATGAAGCGGTGTTGCAGGCAACTGTAGCCGAGTTAAGCGCTTATGGGGTAAAAGCAATTTACGCTGTGTTTGATGTGGGCAATTATGAGGAAGTAAAGGCCGGCATCAAAACGATTATCGACACATTCGGGTCGGTGGATATATTGGTGAATAACGCAGGCATTGCAGCATTCGGAACCTTAGAGGAGATGCCGGTTAGCCAGTGGACCCAAATCATTCAGACCAACCTCCTGGGTATGTACTATGTAACGAAAGAAGTTTTGCCACACCTGTTAACCCAAAAGTCAGGCGACATTATCAATGTAGCCTCCACGGCTGGTTTAACCGGAAACGCATCAACCTCAGCTTATTCTGCCTCTAAATTTGCAGTAATCGGTATGTCAGAGTCGTTGATGAAAGAGGTCCGTAAGCAAAACATCAGGGTTACCACGCTGACACCGAGCACCATTGCCTCTGATATGTCTATAGAGCTGGGCATTGCTTCCCGCGATTCGGAAGACAGCGTGTTGCAGCCAGAAGATTTTGCCGAATTGATTGTTGCCGGTTTAAAGCTGCCTAAGAGAGCGATGCTAAAAAGCGCCTCTTTATGGTCTACCAATCCTTAATCTGGTATGTATAACTGGTGATAAAGCCGTTATAGGTATAAATAACTAAAAAAGGGGCAGATTACGATCTGTCCCTTTTGCTTTACTCCCTTAGCAATAAGTCATTCCTGATTTCCATACCCGTCATGTTGACCCTGACTGGCGATGATTCGAAGTAAAAATCTAAATTATATTGCACACAATATTGTTTTGCAAAATATGATTCATACCTTTGCATAAGCAATTGCCCCAGATACCCATGGAAGTACTCAAGCTGAAGAACCAAATATGCTTTCCTATTTATGCCTTATCCAGAGAGATAACGCAACTATACGGCAAGCACTTAAGCGAATTGGACGTTACCTATCCGCAGTATCTGGTGCTGTTAGTGCTGTGGGAGCATGACACCCAAACGGTAAACCAGATTGGAGAGAAGCTTTTCCTGGATAGCGGCACTTTAACGCCCTTGCTGAAGCGCATGGAGGCCAAAGAACTGCTTACCAGAAAAAGAAGCACAGTAGATGAGCGTGTAGTAGAGATCAGCCTGACTGAAAAGGGGTTGAGACTTAAGGACAAAGCGGCGTGTATCCCATCACAAATGTTTGATGAAATGAATATCACTAAAGAAGAAGTAGACGCAATACGCACCATCACGAATAAACTTTTTGCCTTTAATAATAAAAAATAAATCATTAAGGCTCTTCTGTTATTGGTTTACAATTAGTGCAACAAAGCCAGTAGGCATCAATAGGATCGAAATCTAAAGCGTACTAAACATTTAGAGAAGTACGCTATCATTTTAAATATAAATATTGCACACAATATAATTACACACAATCAAAATAATAAACTCAACGAAATGCAAGCAATGTACATGGCCGCAGCAACGGCAACAGGCGGAAGAAATGGCCAGGTAAAATCCGATAACGGAGTGTTAGATTTAGAAGTTAGAATGCCAAAGGCACTTGGTGGTGCTAACGACGACTTTACAAACCCAGAGCAGATTTTCGCGGCAGGCTACGCAGCCTGTTTCGACAGTGCCTTGAACCTTGTGATCAAACAGCTAAAAGTAAAAACCGGCGAAACGGCAGTTACGGCAAAAGTATCGTTAGGAGCATTGGGAGAGGGCAGATTTGGCCTTGGTGTAGCGCTAGAGATAAACATACCGGATGTAAGCGCCGAACAAGCGCAAACACTTGCTGAGAGAGCACACCAGGTTTGCCCCTATTCCAACGCGCTGAAAAATAACGTAGAGGTAACGCTTGCAATAACGAACAGCCAATACGCATAACCCTTGCAAGCCATTTATCTATGCTTCTAACTGCTAATTATTCTGCACAGGCATGACAGTAGTTTTTTATACCGGTATCATAGTGTAGGTTATAGTATAAACCAAAACAGCCCGTCCCATAGGATGGGCTGTTTTGGTTTAAGCAGTTGAGTATACCCTTCAAGTAAGTGTAAGCCAGTCGCTAATCCTTAAAATGTATACAGGATTCTGGAAAACGTATTCAATTACTAGCGTTAGAAGTAAGATCTTTGTAATAAGAAATTAGCACTATAAAGGATACCATTATGCAGCCAGTCACCACCATATCTTCCGTTCGCGACATGTACCGCCTGTTGGGGCTGGCGGGGCCGCAGCACCCACTCATAGCCGTTATCCATGCCGAAGACGTACCCACTAACATAGAAGCACCCAGTGACCGCTTCCTGCTCAACCTGTATATCATTGGTTTTAAAACCTCCGGAACAGGAAAGTTTTTCTATGGTCGCAATGCCTACGATTTCCAGGATGGCACCCTGGTGTTTACCGCCCCGGGGCAGGTGCTTGCCTTCGACAGCGACCACCTGGCCACACCGCCGGGGGCCGGTGGCTGGACGATCCTCTTTCACCCTGACCTGTTAAGGCACTCATCGCTGGGCCGCTCCATATCCGACTACTCCTTTTTTGACTACGACATAAACGAGGCCCTGCACGTAGCCGAAAAGGAAAAGAAGATGTTGCAGGAGCTGGTGAATAACATCAGTACCGAGATCGGCCAGAACATGGACAAGCATTCGCAGGAGCTGATTGTGCACAATCTCGAAAGCATTTTAAAATACAGCAAGCGGTATTACGACCGGCAGTTCTATACCCGCAGCAACCTGAATAAAGATTACCTGGTGCGGTTTGAACAATACCTCAAAACCTACTTCGCTTCGCCGGAACTGACAGAAAAAGGCTTGCCCACCGTGCAGCAATGTGGTGAGGCCCTACATATGTCGGGCTATTACTTAAGCGATTTGTTAAAAGCCGAAACCGGTAAAAGCGCCAAGGAGCACATACACTTATACCTGGTAGACCAGGCCAAAAACCTGTTGCTTGGTTCTACACGCTCGGTTAGCGAGATAGCCTACGAACTGGGCTTCGGATACCCGCAGCACTTCAGCAAATTATTTAAAGCGCAAACCGGTTATAGCCCCTCCGAATACCGCAACCTGAATTAGCAGCGTACGGTGGTAGAACGGATGTTCTAGAACATCATTCAGACCGCCTTTGCACAGAATATTATCACATGACAAGAACCCAAAAAGGGTTCATGCGGGCAGATATTGCCCTACTGAGCCTTATTATACTGATCACAACAACAGGATGTATCTATATGCAGCTACCACAATTTGGAAAAAAACCTACGGGGCAGCGCCTCGAACGCATCAAACAATCACCTAATTTCCGCGATGGCAGGTTTCAAAACCTGAGCCCCACAACCACGGTGTCGGAGGGGTATAGCTATGCGGGTGTGATGTACGATTATTTATTCGGGAAGAAGCAGGATGTAAAGCCCGACCATACTATTCCTGTGGTAAAAACCGACCTGCAAAACTTGCCTGCCGAAGATGTACTGGTATGGTTTGGGCACTCTTCTTACCTGTTACAAGTAGATAGCAAGAAAATTTTGGTTGACCCTGTGCTAAGCGGTTATGCCTCCCCGGTAAGTTGGACCACGAAGGCATTCGATGGCACCGATGTGTATAAGCTCGAAGACCTGCCGGCTGTGGATATCCTGCTCATCACCCACGACCATTACGACCACCTTGATTATGAGACTATGAAAGGCCTGAAAGATAAAGTGGGTATGGTGATTTGCGGGTTGGGTGTAGGCGCTCACCTGGAGCACTGGGGCTTTCCGGCAAACAGGATCATCGAAAAAGACTGGTGGGAAACGGTAGCCATCAGCGGCAACATGAACATACACCTTACACCGGCACGCCACTTCTCGGGCCGTGGGTTAAAGCGCGACCAAACACTGTGGACATCCTTCGTGGTGGAAACAGCTTCAAGGAAAATCTTCCTTGGCGGTGATAGCGGTTACGATTCACATTTCGAGACCATCGGGAAAAAGTTTGGGGGCTTCGACTTAGCCATTCTAGAAAATGGCCAATACAATGTAGCCTGGCACCAGATACATACACTACCCGAAGAACTGGTGCAGGCTGCCCAAGACTTGAATGCCAAACGCATATTACCTGTACACTCCGGCAAGTTCGATTTGGGAGGACACCCTTGGTACGAGCCTTTGGAAATGGCCTTTAAGTATGCAGCAGAAGCCAACCTGCCACTTGCCACACCCATGATTGGTGAATTAGTGCTGCTTAATGATAGCAGCCAGGTATTTACCCCATGGTGGCAGGGTATAAAATAAACCCAGGCCATAACACCAGGAATAACATTTAGTAACAATTAAAATTAAAAAGATGAATCAAAATACATTTGGAAAGCAAGGGTGGACACCCGATAGAATAAAAAGCTTACAAGGCAAAACCTACGTGATTACAGGCACCACAAGCGGCACGGGTTATGAGGCAGCGCGGATACTGCTATCCAGGGGCGCAAAAGTGGTGATGTTAAACCGCAATACCGGCAAATCAGAAGAGGTGATGGCGACTTACAGAAAAGAACTCGGTGATGGCATCGATGTTTCATTTATCCGGATGGATCTGGCAGAACAGGCTTCTGTAAAAAAAGCTGCAGCCGAGGTGCTTGAAAAAGTGACGCATATTGATGCACTGATTTGCAATGCTGCCATTGCCCAGGTGCCAAAGCAGAAACTTACCGTTGATGGCTTTGAAAGCCAGCTTGGCGTGAACCACTACGGCCACTTCACGCTTCAAGGCCTGCTCTTTCCATTGATTGAAAAGTCCATGGGGCGGATTGTAGTGGTGGGCAGTGAAGGCTATAAAATGGGCCTGAAAACCATCAAGTTTGACGATATGAACTGGGACAGGGACTACACCGGAAACGATGCCTATAGCCAGAGTAAATTGGCGCAGATAATGACTGTTTATGAGCTGCAGGACAGGTTGATGGAGGCTGGCAACACGAATGTAAAAGTATATGCTTGTCACCCCGGCGCTTCTTCTACTTCTCTGATCAAAACCAGCGGCAGTCTGATGACACGTTTCGTTTGGCAGCTGATAAAAATATCGCCATTGGTACAGTCAGCGGAAAAAGGCGCTTATCCTATGTTGATGTGCGCCACAGAGCCCAACCTAGTCCAAACCGCCTTCTATGGCCCTACCGGAAGAAATTATTGGACAGGCCCTGTTGGCGAATGCAAGTTAGAGCCACATGCCAAGGATAAACCTGTTGCAGTTGAACTGTGGACTTTATCAGAAAAAGTAACAGGTATAACACTCCAGGTGAAGCAGCATGCCATTGAAACAGTTTAAATGAACCTTTTAAAAACTTAACAACATGGATATTTTAAAAGCAGCAACAGACTGGGCTAAAGCCGAACTTTTTTCTACGCCCTTTTTCATTCTTTTCGGACTGGCGTTTATGGCAGGAAGCCTTGGGTTCTGGCAATTGGGAAAAACCGACATAGCAAGGGCCTACATCATACCCACTTTGGTTGCAGGTGTTTTACTCCTAACCATAGGGCTTGGCTTATTTTTCACCAACAAATCAAGAATAACGCAGTTTGAGAAAGCTTATAATACAGATGCGTCGGCTTTTGTAGCCTCCGAAATTGTGCGTGCAGAAAGCACGTTAAACGAGTACAAAACCATCGTTTTCAAGATTGTGCCTCTCATAATTATTGCGGCAGCCTTGATCATCATCTTTATCAATACGCCAACCTGGCGGGCCATCAGTATCACTACTATAGCCATGATGATTGTTATTTTACTGATAGATGGAACGGCCCATGCCCGTATTGACGCTTATCACAAACAATTAATCATGCATCACAAATAGTTTGACGCCTTTATCAGCTAGCTAAATATGGCTGACACAGCTTTATCAAAAGGTATGAAAGTAATTCTTACAGGTGCCACCGGAATGGTAGGCAAAGGCGTTTTATTAGAATGCCTGGACGATATCCGGATAGAGCAAGTGCTTTTGATCAACCGGTCTCCAATAGACATTGATCACCCTAAAATGAAGGAGATTCTTCACAGCGATTTCACAGATTTTAGCTCTATTCAGAATGACTTTGAGGGTTTTGATGCTTGTTTTCATTGCATGGGGGTATCTTCTGCAGGTATAAGCAACGAAACCTATTATAAGCTAACATATTCCGTTACGGAAGCACTGGTTGATGCCGTTTACAAGGCCAACCCCAACATGTTTTTTACTTATGTCTCGGGGGCAGGTACAGACAGCACCGAAAAAAGCAGCACCATGTGGGCGCGGGTAAAAGGTAAAACCGAAAATATGATTTTCAACAAAGGTTTTAAGGATGCCTATGCATTTCGGCCGGGAGTGATTCTGCCCGAACGTGGCGTTAAATCAAAAACAACCCTCTACAATTCAATGTATATCCTTACCCGACCTATTTTTCCTTTTTTAAAGAAAATGAAATCGGTAACCACAACCATAAACATCGGCAAAGCCATGGTTAATCTGATTGGTCATCCTCAGGACTTAAAACTTCTGGAAGGAGATGATATTAATCGGCTGGCGAATAAGTAGAAAGTAACTCAAAGCACCCATTTTGTGTGTGAGCTATAGCGGTTTGGGGCTGACTTAAACCGGTTTTTTGTTTTAATCAGTATATTAGGAAATAAAATATTGAAAAATAAAATCCGCTTTTGTTCATACTCTGACCATTAGCAGTAAACGACAACGATTATGAGAATATTAATTATAGGAGGAAAAGGAACAATTGGAAAGCCCGTAGCGGAACACTTCCAAAACGAGAACGAAGTGATTGTGGCAGGCAGGAGTAGTGGAGACATTAACATTGATATAGCCGACGCTGACTCCATCGAAAAAGGATTGAAAGCCCTGAAAAAAGTTGACGCTATTATCTGTATTGCAGGCGAAGCTAAATGGGCCGACTTTAATGATCTTACTGAAGACGATTATTATATCGGGCTGAGAAGTAAATTGATGGGGCAGGTAAACCTGGTTCGGATTGGGAAAGACTATTTAACCGAAGGCGGCTCGATCACGCTCTCAACCGGAATATTAGCAGACGACCCTGTGGCCAAAACGACAAGCGCGGCGATGGTAAATGGTGCAATTCACAGTTTCGTTAAGGCAGTGGCATTAGAAATTGAAAAGGGCATTCGGGTAAATGCGGTATCGCTGGGCATGGTGGAAGATGCCTATGACAAGTACAAGGCTTATTTCCCGGGACACAACCCCGTACCTATGAAGAAAGCAGTCAATGCTTTTGTGAGAAGTGTTAATGGGAAGGGCAATGGGGAGATTATCCGCGTGTATGAATACTAGACGGTAAAGGCATTAGATGGCTGGAAAAACAAATTTATCTGACTTGGTAAAAGGCATGGCCCCCAGACTTAACGTTGGAGAATATGTCTTTTGTGCCGTCAACAATTTGAGCGAGATTGATCGTGAAAGCACTATCTGTGAATTCAAAGAAAATAAGATACCACAATCATGATTGAATAAAGTGAAACATACACCCATCAGGTTTCCATACCTATTTTTACTCCTCATCACTATACAAGTGCAACAATTATCCGTGCAAAATTTGTAAAATTTAATAGGATTTCTATCTTGGATAATTCCTGACCAATCCTATAAGCTAACATGCAAATTATCAAAAAAAGATAAATCACCTTTATGGGTGGATTTCTCTATTTTTTTAATACTGATAGCGATTTCCTACTTCAAGCCCATACCATTCCCTTGGAAAGTACCTGCGATTGCCTTTATAATTATCATTTATATACTTTACTTTTATAAAGACCTGAAGCCGATAGGTTTAGGTCAACTCAGATGGAAAGAAACCCTTCTGTGGGGGGCAGCTATTGCGCTGACTATAGTGGTAGGAGTCAGTAACATTTTTAATCCCATCATGGAGCGCTTACTAGACCACCAGGTGGATGTTTCTGCCTATGGTCCGTTGAAGGGAAATTCAGAATTTGTCTTAGATTACTGGTGGAAAGCAATGATAAGTGCGGCTATCGCAGAAGAAATCTTCTATCGTGGCTTTACCTTCTACTTTCTGGAAAGAGTATTCAACAATTTCAAGTACCACCAACATGTAATCGTTTTGCTGACAGCTCTTTATTTCGGGTTTTCTCATAGTTTTCAAGGTATAACCGGTGTGCTGGGCATTATGGTGGCTGCCCTAGTATTTGGAAGTGGGTACTACCTGAGTAGAAAAAATCTATACGCACTGTTTTTAGCCCATGCTTTAGTTGACAGCTGGTCATTATTCTCATTATACAAAGGTGGGATCAGCTTATTTTTTTAACCCTTGGCCTATCCAGGCACGGCTATCTGAATCTATTCCGCTATTGACATTAGGTGAGGCAATTTTTCATTTCCGCGACATTAAACCTTTTTCACAGGTATAGCTCTAACCGAAAATCGGTAAACTCATGGAGCAAAGAGCATTAGACCGCAAACTGCAGCACCTGTACTGGCGTGCTGGTTTCGGGCCAACCTACCGCCAAGAAAATGCACCTGGCAGCATTAAACAAGCAGTCCGGCAAATGCTGCGCGATGCACAGCACCAGCAACCATTGCTTCAACCCGCCTACAGACCGCTAGAGGAAGGGCAGAACAGCATGCTGGACGCCAACGCACGACTAAAGCAACAGCGGGAACGCAGGCAGTCCATCGAACAGCTCAACTATACCTGGCTGAACCAAATGGTCACGGCACGGGAGCAGTTGCGCGAAAAAATGACCCTGTTCTGGCACGGGCATTTTGCCTGCCGCCTGCGGGAGCCCGGCCTGATGCAACTCCAAAACAACACCCTGCGGCAGCATGCGCTAGGTAAGTTCCCAGATCTACTGCTGGCCATATCCAAAGACCCAGGTATGCTACAGTTTCTCAACAACCAACAAAACCGCAAGCGGAGCCCCAACGAGAACTTTGCCCGGGAAGTGCTCGAACTGTTCACGTTGGGCCGCGGCTACTACACCGAACAGGATATTAAGGAGGCGGCCCGCGCCTTTACCGGTTGGGGTTACAATGCCAAAGGTGAGTTTGTGTTCAGGGAGCGCCAGCACGACGCCGGGCCTAAAACTTTTATGGGGCATACCGGAAATTTCACTGGCGAGGATATCCTGAAATTGGTGGTGCAAAATCCGCAGACGGCTACCTTCATCACCCAGAAGCTTTATACCTATTTTGTAAGTGATTTGCCGGATACACCACGTATAGCCAAGCTCAGCGCCTGGTTTTACAAATCGGGGTATGACATTTCGGGTTTGCTGGAGCGCATGTTCACGGCCAAGTGGTTTTATGAGCCTGCTCTAGCCGGTGCCAAAATTAAATCGCCGGTAGAGTTGCTGGTGGGTTTGCAGCGTCAGTTTGCCGTAGCCTATGCCGACTCCCGCAGTCCGTATGTGTTGCAGCGGGCGCTGGGGCAGGAACTGCTGCAACCGCCCAATGTCGGCGGCTGGCCCGGTGGCCGTAACTGGATCGACAGTTCCACGCTGGCCTATCGTCTGCGTATAGGGCCTGCGCTGCTGCAGGACGCGGCGCTAGCGGTATACCTGAAACCCGATGATGACAGTGAACCCTCGAAGCCGACGAATGGGCGCAAAGACGGGCTACGCATCGCTCGGGCCAAAGCCAGCATTGTAGGCTTAGAAAAAAGACTGGAGAAGGTGAGTGACGATGCGCTGGTAAGTAGCATCAGCCAATTACTCCTCCAGGTGCCACTTAAACCGGAAACGAAGCAGCTCATCGAGCAGGGTATACCTGCTACTGCTTCCCGAACAGAGAAAATTCATCAGATCGCGCAGTATATGCTGTCCTTACCCGAGTACCAGTTATGTTAGGCCTTTCATAAGAAAAATCAACGCCATGGCGACCACATCAAGAAGAGATTTTATCAGGTTATCGGCGCTGGCATCGGGTATGCTGCTGGTGCCTAATTTTTTGCACGGACTCGATAAGCACGGGATGCCGCTGATGCCGGGATCCAACGGCAAAAGGCTGGTGGTGATCCAGCTCAGCGGGGGCAACGACGGCCTCAACACCGTTGTGCCATACCTAGATGACCTGTACTATAAGGCGCGTCCGGGCTTGGCTATACCTGCCAAAAAGGTGCTCACGCTGGATAGTGGGCTGGGGCTGAACCCTGCCATGGAAAAGCTACGCCTGCTTTACGAGCAAGGCCATGTGGCGGTGCTCAACAGCGTAGGCTACCCAGACCCGGACCGCTCGCACTTCCGTTCCATGGACATCTGGCAATCGGCCAGCGCCTCCGACGAGTACCTGCATACTGGCTGGTTAGGCCGTTACCTCGATTCTATACCTGGCGGGGCTGCCGCCCATTCCGCCATCGAGGTGGATGATATGCTGAGTCTGGCCCTGAAAGGGGAGCAGCGTATGGGAATTGCCGTGCAGGATGTGCAGCGCTTTTACCAGGCTTCCAATCAGGATTTCCTTCGCAAAGCAGCCGGACAGCATCAGGAAGCGCACGACCACCACCAGGTAGATTACCTTTACAAAACCCTGATCGAAACGCAGCAGTCGGCACGTTACCTACAAGAGAAGACGAAGGTATACCGTTCCAGACAGTCGTACCCCAAAGGGGAATTTGCCAATCATTTGAAAACTATTGCCGAGTTGATTTCCTCTGGTGTGGAGTCACGGGTATATTATGCCTCTCTGGGCGGTTTCGATACGCATGTGCGGCAGGAACTGCAGCAGGGACGACTATTGGAAGAGCTATCGGTAGGTGTATACAGCTTTGTGCAGGACCTGAAGCAGCATCGGGAATTTGACAATACCATGATCATGGTTTTCTCTGAGTTTGGCAGGCGGGTAGCACAAAACGCCAGCGGCGGCACCGACCACGGCACGGCCAACAACCTGTTCTTAATCGGGGGCGGACTGAAAAAAGCCGGTATGTACAATGAGGCACCCGATCTACAAAACCTGGACCAGGGCGACCTGATGTATCAAATTGACTTTAGGAATGTCTATGCCACGCTACTGCAGAACTGGCTGCAGGCAGATGCTGCGGGCATCCTGGGGGGCAACACAAAGATATTGTCCGGACTGATGTAAAGTATAGTAGAACTGCATGCATACTGCATAACGTGTATAAGTCGCTGGTATGATAGTAGCATGCAAATGGCCTACAAAAGTGTGTGGCACCCTTCCTGACAGAAATTGAACGGGACCGCATTAATCTCCTAGATATTTCAAATCAGGCGAAACAGTCCGGTATGGCGCGTATCTTTGTAAAGCAGGAGCATTTCGTGGTTCCACGATATGCATTAGAAGGAAACGCATATCCCGATAACTGGTTCGCTTACACAATGGGTATTGAAAGCCAGCCTTGTAATTTTCCATCTTTATAATTTGAAATAGAACCATGACCTATTCGCCCAATCCGGCACGCTATACCTCGATGGAGTACCGCCGCTGCGGTACCAGCGGATTGAAACTACCGGCTCTTTCACTGGGGCTCTGGCATAACTTCGGACATGTCGATACGCTGGCGAATGCACGCGAAATGCTGCGCTATGCCTTCGATGCCGGCATCACCCATTTTGACCTGGCCAACAACTACGGGCCGCCGCCGGGAGCTGCCGAGGAAAATTTCGGAAAGATTTTGAAAGAGGATTTTCAGGGGTACAGGGATGAGCTGATCATTTCGACCAAGGCAGGCTACAAAATGTGGGAAGGTCCTTACGGAGATTGGGGTTCCAAAAAGTACCTGGTTTCAAGTCTGGACCAAAGCCTGAACCGCATGGGCCTCGACTACGTGGATATATTTTACCACCACCGCCCCGACCCGGACACACCGCTTGAGGAAACCATGGCGACGCTTGATCTGGTAGTGCGGCAGGGAAAGGCCCTTTACGTGGGGATTTCAAACTATAAACCCGAGGAAGCCGCCCAGGCTTTTGAGATACTCCGCAGACTCGGGACACCCTGCCTGATTCACCAGCCTAAATACTCAATGCTGGAGCGCTGGGTAGAAGACGGCCTGCTGGATCTGCTGGAGCAGGAGGGGGTAGGCTGTATCCCATTCTCACCACTGGCGCAGGGCCTCCTGACTGACAAGTACCTGCAGGGTATACCTACCGACTCGCGCGCTGCCAAGTCGCACGGAAACCTGCAGCGGGATGCCGTTACAGACGAGCGAATAGCCCAAATTCAGGAGCTTAACCAGTTGGCGCAAGGCAGGGGGCAGTCACTGGCCCAAATGGCGCTGGCCTGGCTGTTGAAGGATGAACGGATTAGTTCGGTGCTGATCGGGGCAAGCTCTGTGGCGCAGTTAGCCGACTCGCTGCAAAGCCTGGCGAACACCCGTTTCTCGGACCAGGAGTTGAGGCAGATAGATGCCATTTTGAAACAGCAGACCTCTTAGTTTTCGCCTGCGCTACACCTGTCATGCGCCTTGCTGCAGTGGCCGCCGCCGGTCAGGGAGCTGCTTTTATAATAATGCAGTTTTATCGATAGCTTGTTTAGCATAATTCTAAATTGTTTGGTAACACCGGATTAATGAAACCAGTGAAGGGGTAGATAAAGTAAAAGCTAATAGAAATCAATGTTGAATTTCAAAACTTGAAGACTATGGAAGCGACTTGCAATAATTGTAATCACTGGGAACAAGACCCAAACAAAATTCAGATGCAAACAAAAGAATTCGGCGTATGCGATGAGCTCACCGGGCAGCATGCCTTGGAGCCATCTTACGTGCTCCCCCTGATCCATGAGGGGCCAGAGGACAAAAAGCCGAGACAGTTTGAGATGATCACCGGAGCTATGTTCGGCTGCAACCACTTCAGCGAACGCAAAAGATGGGTATAACAAATTACCGATTGATAAAATAAACCGAAACAGGCGCTGCTTTCCATTCCGGAAGACAGCGCCTGTTTCGGTTTAAAAACAAATGCCCCGCAGCTTACTGCAGGGCAAATGCCTAATCTAAACACAAACAACCAACACTATTTATTATTACTAAACTATTCTATTCTGTATTTGGGAAGGGGTCAATACCTCAGAAAAGGTTTGCTGCTCAGCCCGGACAAGCTTTCCAGAATACCCACGAAATAATCTCCGATCATGATGCCTGCGCCTTTTTCGAGCGCACTTGCGCCAGCTATGCAGGTAACGACTTCCCCGTCGATGGTGGCGTACTCCATCGAATCTTCCTCCTGATGACCGTTTCTGGGAGGCGCAAAGGTTGTTGATACGGCGCAGCAACCGCTCTCCAAGCCGGTTATTACTGCTGAGTTTTCATAGATGTCCATGTGACGTAGGGTTAGGGTTTTGTTATAAGGCAATACTACACAGTTTCGGCTGTATAAAAGAGGAATATTTGCATAGCACATAACTTGTGTCTTGCGTGTAATACATGGTATTTTATTTATCCGGAACGCGGCGTATGCAAAGTTTAGGGGTATATGCGGGATGTACGTAGAGGTTTGGCTCTGATCGGGAGACAAAAATTATGAAAAAGTAACAAATGGGTTTACCTTTTTTCCTGGGAAGCCTGCAGCAGGTAATAGCTGCAGGTCTGCAAAGCCAGTACGGTAAGGGATAAAAAAGCTCCCGGAAAGGCCACCAGCCACCAGGCAGCCGTGTTGGCGCGTATTCCGGAGATCATCCTGCCCCAACTCACCAGTTCCGTAGAAACACCTATATTCAGGAAAGAGAGCGTAGACTCGATCATGAGCAGGGCAGCCAGGCCGAACACAAAGGACACCGCCACGGGCGCCAGCAGGTTGGGCATGGCGTGTCGCCATATAAGTTGCCACTGCGTCACCCCACTGCTGATGGCAGCCTCAAAATAGGGCAATTCCTTTATGCGCAGCATCTCTCCCCTGGCCAGCCTGGCGGGACCTGTCCAGAAAGTCAGCACAAGCAGCGCCGAGAGCAGCAGGAGGGAAGGGGGAGCGAAAGCCGCCAGCACCAGGATGAATATAAGTTTAGGTATACTGGTCAGGGTTTCGATCAGTCGCAACACGATGTGATCGAAGGGAAAAGGAGTGGTCTTTTTGAGGCTGTCCCATCTCATCAGCATGGGTGCCCCGATAAACAGCAACACGCCAGGTATAGCAAAGGCCAGTATGGTCGGAAGTATGTAGGCACTCATATCGGCTTTGAGCAGCGCCAGTTGAAACGGGACATACAAGGTATAGTACGCCATAGCCACTAGGGAGGGGAGCAGCAGGAGTAACCTGGCATTGCTTATGCGTAACTTATGGTTGCCGAAAAGTCCGGCAGATGATCCCATGAAAAGACCCAGACCTGTCGCCAGAAGCATGACCGGCAAACTAATCATAAGCGCTGTCCGGGCTCCGTAGACGATATTCACCAGCACATCCCGCCCCAGGGCATCCGTTCCCAGCCAATGGAATGGGCGGTTTGCTGCATAGTGCTCCCAATGGAAGGGAGGGGCAAAGACTTTGCTCAGATCAAGCTCATTGGGCAGGAAGGGCAGCGGAAGCCAGGGGAGCGCAACCACCAGCAGCACCAGTACGCTCAGGTATAGCAAAGCCAACCTGAAAGCCAGTTTCGCCTTAAAGAGTGTCCCTATGGTTTCCATAAGTCTTCTCATGCGGCAGTATGTCGTATGCGCGGGTCTGCCAGGGCATAGAGCAGATCGGATAGCAAGTGCGCCAGCAGTTTAAAAAGCGCCACCAGCACCACGATCCCCACCATTACCGGATAGTCGCGGGCCATTACCGAGTCGATGAGCAGACGTCCGATGCCAGGTATAGCGAAGATGGTTTCGATGATAACGGCGCCTGCCACCAGGGCAGGTAGAAAATCGGATAGCAAAGTGATGATGGGAAGCAGGGCGTTGCGCAACATGTGCCGGCGGATCACGCCGCTTTCCGAAAGTCCCTTGGCCCGGGCTGTGCGGGTATAATCCTGGCTGGCCGTACCTGCCAGGGCATGGTAAAACTGGTTGGTAAGGTAGGGCAGGTTGGCCAGCACCAAACAAACCATCGGGAGGGCCATAAAAAGGAGCCATTGGTTCATGGCCTGCAGCCAGGAAAGGCTTACCTCTGTGTAGTAGCCCATGCCATACACCGGAAAAAGCTGCAGAAAAGCCGGGCTTGCCAGCAGGACCAGCAGAAGCATGGCCAGAACGAAAAGCGGAATACTATCCAGGAAAAACAAAGCAGGCAAAACCGACCGTCGCCAGATGCGGCCATGGCGTCTGACCATAAGCATGGCAAGTTCTAACGAAATCAAAGTAGCCAGTCCCATGCTGATAAACATAAGCCACCAGGTATTGCCGATGGCCTCCACCAGTAAGGCCACGACCGGACGTCCATCCCGGTAGGAAGTACCAAGCTCGCCTTCGAAGAGATGGCGCATCCAATGGTGGTATTGATTGTCTGGGCCATGCCAACGGAAATCGGGCAGCACATATGCATACTCTTCACGAGTGTCTAACAAGGTATGGGTGGAGGCTTGTAATCGGCGGAGTGGATCAGTTGAAGCCGCTAAGGTAGAAGCGATTGAATCGACCGCGCTACTCAATTGTTCAGAGCGGGTATGCTGGTACAAGGCATGCATGTGTGGCTGGATACTTTTTCGCTCGGTAGCGGTAAGCGAACCTTCCAATTGTTGCAAGCTCGAATAGAAAGCAGATACTAATGTCCAGTCGCCGTAGAGCCAGGCCATTCGTTTCAGGAAAAGGCGTTCTGTTTCAGGGTAGATCAAGTGAAGTGTATCAGGCTCGGGCAGGGAAGTGACGCTGAAATAAAAGAGCGGCAAGTCCTGGCCGGTTTTCCGGAGGTACTGGCGAAAGGCTTTCTCCCGGCTCTCCGGATCACCTTTGCTGTAGTAGCCTGCATCGGACTGCTGCAGCTGCTGGCTGCCATAAGTGCCCGGCATGAGCTTGCTGAGGAGAAACACCAGCGAGGCAATCAGCCAGAGCGCAGGTATAACCAGCAATAACCGTTTCAGCAGATAAGGCCCCATCGTTTCCTACTTTTTCAGCATAAAAGAACTGACATCATAATAAGGGGAAAGACCAGACACTTTGGTGTTTGAGAAACGGCGATGAATAGCCAGTTTTTCCTTGCGGTAATAGAGTGATACAAAAGCAGCTTCCTCGTGCAATATTGCCTGCAATTTTTTCAACAGGCGGGCTTTATCTGCTTCGGTCTCTGCTGTGTTGATGGCATCCAGTAACGCGTCGCTTTCCGGAGTGCCGAAACCGGTGGTGTTAAAGCCCCCCGGGCCAGCATAGGTGCTATGGAACAAAGGTTTGAAGTTGAACACGAAAGGGTTGCCTGATATGCCCCGGAAAAACATATCGAAATCGCGGCCATTGATCTTTTGGTTGAAGTAGTTGCTTTCCAAGGCCTGCACTGTTACAGGTATACCTGCTTTGGCTGCATGCTGTTGGAAGATAAGGGCAGACTGCTCATACACTGTGTTGCCTGCGATGTAAATGATTTCCAGCGTGAGTTGCTCTTTTTTCCCGTTTAGTTGGCGGAACCAACCATTCTGCTCCTTTATCCAGCCAGCAGATTTTAACAGTGCCATCGCCTTTTGCTCACTGAAGGTATAGGGAGCAAGGTTTTGGTGGTAGAATTTCTTCACGCTGGGAGGTATAGGCCCCACAGTCGGGGTCGCATAGGATTGCTGCGTGGCCTTGATAAGGTTTTCGACATCCAGCAGATGGGCAATGGCCTGTCGGGTGCGCTTGTCCTTTAGCTTGGGAGTTCGTGTATTGAGTCCGGCATACACAAGACTAAAGCCCTGAGGGGAAAACAGCTCATAGTCCTTTAAAAATACCTTGTCTTGGTTGAGTTGCACAAATTCTGTAACCGGAATATTATCCAGCACATCCAGTTGCCGGTTTTTAAGCGCCAGCAACGCGGTGGTGTTTTCTGGGATTACCTGAAAGCTGATTCGGGCAGGGTTGGCAGCCAGGTGGCGACCGTCTGCTCCTGTGGTGTTGCCCCACCAGTTATCTTTCCGCTTCACTGTCACATATTGGCCTTTTGCCCAGCGCTCCAAGGTATAGCCAGCACTGCCGCTCAGCAATTCTGTACTTCCAGGCGAGCCCATCCGATTCAGACGATCTGCAAGGGACTGTATACGGCCCTTGTTGCGAAGCACTATACTGCTATCTGCCAACGAGGGAAGTGCTATACCTGCAAACAAACCCTCCGGGTCGAGCAGATAGGCTGGAAGTATGAAAAAATCACCTGTGAGCAGTTCCATTTCAGGTGTATACCCGGTACACACCACTGTGAATTGCCTGGGGTTGGACTTATTCAGTACAATGTCCCGGATAAACTCAACTTGCGGACTTAAATTTTCATTATTGATAAAAGGAGCCTTCAACACCTTGAGCGTGAAAGCTACATCGGCCCCTGTAACAGGGCTACCATTGGCCCATTCAGCTTCCTCCCGAATCTGATAGGTGAAAAGCGTCAGCGAATCGTTACGCTCCACCTGCGGCATTGAGGAGGCCAAACCCGGCTTCAGCGTATTGTCGGCCAGATCAGTCGTTAAAAGGCTGTTGTATAGCAAGTTTATAATCTGCAGCGCCTCTAACTCACTGTAGCTAACAGGGTTGAGACTGCTGATGTCGGCAGCCAAACGAATTCTTATTTCATCGGGCTGCCGTTCCGGCTGATTACAAAAACTAAGTAATAAAAATAGGAGTGGGATTGCAGCTTTGAGCTTCTTCATTCAATTTTCTGGCCTTGTACTTCCATAATAGCAAAGGCAAGATAGGAAAATTGAGATTATGCCCAATTCAAAAGGGGGTGACTATTTGTCAACATTAGTCCAGTTGCCAGTGCCACCCATAGTTGAGAAAGTATCACCGGACTTTTTGTTCGTCTTTGTGTCTGCGTCAGTCGAAGTAGTAGTCGTGTTCGTGTCTACGTCTTTTTTCTCTTCTGTAGTTGTTCCGAGCAATAGATTCAGGATGATGGCGATGATGATAGATGTCATGTCTTTAGTGCTTTAGAGTGTTGTTTTGTTAAGACAAAGATGAAACAAGTCTTTCAACTAATAAAGGAATATTCATACCTAAAAGTAACTTATATTTATTAAGGCTTTGATTTGTTTTTACAAATAGAAAGTTGTTTTATTTGAGTATGACAGCAGTAATTTGAATTAATTACCAGCGGATTTAAGAAAAAGTAACATTTTCCTACTTATATTTGAAAGTAGCCAAGTGTTTTATTTACTAAAACCGGTGCTAAGTTAAGCTAATCCGAAATTAAACTAAATGAAATTAGCCTGACCTTGTTGCACTTATGTTTTTCTTATGAAAGAGCTGACCAAACTATCAAAGATCGTGTCAAGCGTAACAGGTTATGCATACGCATCGGCCAAAGACTTGAAGCTCTATTGTAAAGAGGAGCTCTTTCTTAAAAACCTGGAGGAGGGGGCTTATAAGAATGATGCAGATGCCGCTGCTGATCTCTACAACTCCGGTCCTGACGATGTTAGGTATAAAATGCTGAAACATAGAGTCAAAAACAGACTTTATGGCAACCTGAATTTTGTAGACCCCGACAAGTCAGGCCTCAACGATGTCCGGAAAAAAGAGCTCGAATGCAACAATCTGCTTTATCAGGCCAACGTACTCCGGCTCCAGTATGAGTTTGGTTTGGTGACAAGTGTCGCCAACAAAGCACTGGTAATTGCCCGTGAGTTGGATTTCACGGACCTGGAAGTAAATGCACTGGAATTGCTAAACCTCAGTTATTCAGAACTTGGGTCCTCCAAGAAATTCCTAACAGTACAGAAAGAGCTTCGGCATGCGCTGGAGCGCTTTATAAAGGAACGCGAAGCCGTTTCCATTTTTCAGCACGTAACGGTGCAACTGCGCAAGTCGATCAAAACGCGAAAGGAGTTTCTGCCAGAACTTCCCGAGATCATCAGACAGTTGGAGGACCTTTGGCTAAGTTCGGGTACGTTCAGTGCTTTCGATGCGTATTACAAAACCTTCATCTGGTACCATGAGCTGGAAGGTAATTTCAAAGAGATCATTAGCATAACGGTAAACTCTTTAAAACTAGTGGACAATAACAAAGTGAATTCACATCGCTTTGATTTGATGTACAATAACTACATACTGGTTTATGCGCACCTCCGAGCCAAGGACTTTAGCAATGGACTGCAATATGCAGAAAAGAATCTAAGTTTATACAATACCTCGTCCCTGAACTGGTTTGCCTACATGGAAAACTATTTCTTGTTGGCGGTACATGCGAAGCAGTATGAGCTCGGCAACATACTGTTGCAACAGGTCTTCGATAACTTTTCATTCAGTTCGGTTCCGACTACCGCCCGGGAGCGATGGATGCTGTACCTGTCGTATTTCAGGCTGATCTACCCACAGGCAACCCTCACCGGCAATGAGGCAAAAAACCCCTACCTGTTATCTTTGCCGGAGTATAGCAAAGACAAACTTGGCTTTAACGTGGCCATTCTGACCCTGCAGTATATATACCTACTGGAAAAAGGAGATTCGGAGGCGCTTCTCTACCGCATCGAAAGCCTCAAAAAATACATCTCGACCCACCTGAAAGATGTATTCAGCCTCCGCAGCAAATTGTTCCTGAAACTCCTGATATTGGCCTTCACCGAAGGGTATGACGCCGAACAGTCCCGTAGAAAAGGGGAGAATCTTTACAGGAGACTGATCGCTACCCCGGCACCCGGCGATGCCTACGCGGAAATAGAAATTGTGCCTTACGAGCATTTGTGGGATCTCATTTTACAGATCCTGACCAGAAAAGAAAACGGTATTGACACTCGGTTGAAGTAAAGAAGCTGACTGCACTAGGGACAGGCCACTGGGGAGGTAGTTGCTGGTGCCAGCACTTTTTACAACTACATAGTTGATTGAGAAATAGGGCAGCTAGCTTTACAAAACAAATTCTTCGGAGTTTTATGATCCGGCGGATTAGATTTTTGCTATATTTCAGCTATGCTAAAAAACGACCCTACCATTACTAGGGCCTGGTGCGTGTATGACTGGGCTAATTCCGTGTACTCACTGGTCATTATTTCCACTATTTTTCCTATCTACTACAGTGCGGTATCCAAACACCCCGAAACGGCATCAACCCTAGTCAGTTTCTTCGGTGTAGAATTGCAGAGCTCGGTCTTGTTCTCTTATGCGGTTTCCGGATCGTTCCTGCTTATTGTTATCATGAACCCCTTTCTGACGGCTATTGCTGATTATAGCGGGCGAAAAAAACTGTTCATGCAGCTATTCTGCTACGTGGGTTCTATTTCCTGTGCCAGCCTTTTCTTCTTTACAAGGGAGACCTTTTCCATATCGATTGTCATGTTTATGCTGGCCTCCATAGGGTTTACGGGTAGTATTGTGTTCTATAACTCCTACCTGCCCGAAATTGCGACCGAAGACCAATATGACCGTCTGAGTGCCCGTGGATTTGCTTTGGGTTATGTAGGCAGTGTGCTTCTTTTGATCTTCAACCTAGCCATGATTCTGCAACCGGGCTGGTTTGGTATTGCTGCCGATAACACCAGTTTGCCACCACGTATAGCTTTTCTGACCACCGGAATCTGGTGGTTCGGGTTTGCCCAGTATACCTTCTATCATTTGCCATCCAATGTCTACCAACGTAACCCTCAAGGCAGTTGGATACTCAATGGTGTGAAAGAACTCAAAAAGGTGCTGGCCCAGGTAAAGGGACTGCCGCTGCTCAAACGTTACCTGTTGGCTTACTTTTTCTTCAACATGGGGGTACAGACGGTCATGTACGTGGCCACTATCTTCGGGATTGAAGAACTGAAGCTCCCAAGTGAAGCGCTGATTATCACCATCTTGATCATACAGTTGGTAGCCATTGCCGGGGCCTATGGCTTCGCAGCGCTCTCTGCCAGGTATGGAAATATCCGGGCGCTGATCATTGCGGTTATCGTCTGGATTGGTATTTGTGTGGCGGCATATTTCACCACCACCGCCATGGAGTTTTACATACTTGCTGCTGTAGTGGGTTCCGTGATGGGAGGTATACAGTCGCTGTCACGCTCTACTTACTCCAAGTTGATTCCGGCTACGACACAGGACCATGCTTCTTACTTCAGCTTTTATGACGTGACCGAGAAAATTTCCATCATGCTGGGCACGCTGGCCTATGGGGCCATTGCGCAGGCAACCGGCTCGATGCGCTACAGTATACTGGCACTTATCCTTTTCTTTGGTTTGGGGTTGATCTTCCTCTCTTTGATAAAAGGCAATAAGTCGCTGCAACCGCAAGGGGAAACAGAGGCGGTGCTCCGATAACTTCACAAATTGTTCTACACAAAAACGGCGGCCCCATCAGGCCGCCGTTTTTGTGTAGAACAGATCGCTGTTTACTGATTACTGTTTTCTGTAAACCTGCTTCCCGTTCACGTAAGTGCGCAAAACCTGTAGGCCGCGCATCTGGTCCGGGGCAATGGTCATGAGGTCGCGGTCTACGATTACGAAGTCTGCGAATTTACCTGGCGCAATGCTACCCTTTTCTTTTTCCTCGAAAGCGGCCTTCGCTGCCCAGATCGTCATACCACGCATGGCCTCTTCACGGCTCAGGGCATTCTCCATCTGGAAACCACCCTCAGGCCAGTTTTTGCCATCCTGACGGGCTACTGCCGCATGGAACCCATATACGGGGTTAATGTCCTCTACCGGGAAGTCGCTGCCCAAAGGCATGTAGCCGTTCTGGTCCAGCAGCTGCTTGAAAGGGTAGGCATGTGCTATTCGTTCTTTCCCCAGGCGGTCGCCAGCCCAGTACATATCCGAAGTGGCATGTGTGGGCTGTACCGATGGAAGCACGCTATACCTGCCATACTTGTTCATATCCGCAGGATTCACAATCTGGGAGTGCTCAATACGCCAGCGTTTGTCGTTTTTGCCTCCCAGCACTTCGCCGTAGATGTCCAGCAGCAGGCGGTTGGCCGAGTCGCCGATCGCGTGTGTGTTCATCTGAAAGCCGTGCTGGTTTAGTAAGGCAGCGATGTCGCGAAACTCTTTTTCGGTAGCCAGCAGGAATCCGTAATGCCCCTTGCGGTCGCTATAAGGCTTGAGCAGATTGGCGCCACGTGAGCCCAGCGCACCGTCGGAGTATACCTTGAAGGAGCGCACATTCAGGAAATCCGTCTTATAAGGGCCGTTCTTAAAGTAATAGTCCTGGTTTGCCTGACCCGGGTTAAGCATCGCGTACACGCGCATTTGCAGTTCCCCACTTTTGTGCATGGCGTCCATCAAGTCAATGGTGGCCTTGTCCAGTCCTGCATCTGCCACGGAGGTAAGGCCCACGGCAAAGCAGTTCTTTTGCGCGTTCTGCAAAGCCTGTCGCTGCTCCTGTTCGTCGGCTTCCGGTATTTTGGAGGTCACCATGTCCACAGCATTGTCGATCAGGATGCCGGTCATGCGACCTTTTTCCACTTCCACCAGTCCGCCTACCATTTTGGTGGCAGGAGTTACACTGGCCATGTCCAGCGCCTTCTGGTTAGCCAGTGCGGCGTGACCATCAATGCGGGTGATGATAACCGGAGTGTCTGGGAAGAGCAGGTCCAGGGTGTCCTTCGTAGGGAATTCCTTTACCGCCCAATCGTTCTGATCCCAGCCACGGCCTGTAACCCAGTCGGCATTTGGGTATAGCTTATGCTGGTCCACCACTTTCTGCACCACTTCTTTAAAGGAGGCAGTGCCCGTCAGGTCAGCCGATTGCAAGGCCAGGCCATAGCGGTAAAAGTGGGCGTGTCCGTCAATAAGGCCCGGGTAAATGGTCTTGCCTTCGGCATCCAGTTCTTCGGTGGCCTTGTACTTGGCACGCAGCTCGGCCGTGGTGCCAACCGCTACGATCTTGCCGTCTTTCACGGCAAAAGCTTCGGCCTGGTCGAAATTCTCATTGACGGTATACACGTTGCCGTTGTACACAATCAAATCAACCGATTCGCTGCCGGTAGTGCTAGAACTGCAACCGCTCAAGAGTGATGCGCCCAACAGGGCTGCGGCTGCAAACGTGCGTAGGGTTTTCTTCATGAATGGTGCTTATTCAAAACGCATGTGTTTCACTGATTCACCGGAGTTGATGAGCTCTATCAGGGAGTCTATACCTATACTAAGGTGTTTCTCTACATAATTGGTGGTCACCAGCTTGTCGCTCTCCGATGTTTTCACACCTTCCGGTATCATCGGGTTATCCGACACCAGCAGCAAGGCGCCATGCGGAATCTCGTTGATAAAGCCTACGGTGAAGATTGTGGCGGTCTCCATATCAATGCCCATGGCACGGATCTGGCGCAGGTACTCCTTAAAGTCTTCGTCGTGCTCCCACACGCGGCGGTTGGTGGTGTACACCGTACCGGTCCAGTAGTCCATCTCATGCTTTTTGATCATGGACGAAACGGCACGCTGTAAACGGAAAGAAGGCAGAGCCGGGATTTCTGGTGGCAGGTAGTCATCGGATGTACCTTCGCCACGTATGGCCGCAATCGGCAGGATCAGGTCACCAATGGCCGTCTTGCGCTTCAGACCGCCGCACTTGCCCAGGAAAAGGGCCGCTTTTGGTTTGATGGCTGACAACAGGTCCATGACGGTGGCCGCCATGGCACTGCCCATGCCAAAGTTAATGATGGTGATGTTGTTGGCCGTAGCGGTTTGCATAGGCTTGTCCAGACCCCTGATCTCTACGCCAAACCTGTCGGCGAACATGCGCACATAGTTAATGAAGTTGGTGAGCAGTATATACTCTCCGAATTCGTCCAGGGGCACCCCTGTATACCTTGGTAGCCAATCGCCTACAATTTCCTCTTTGGTTTTCATGATATAAATATAAGTAAATAGATATAAAAAAGCCGCCTTGGCAGATAGGGTTGCTGGGGCGGAGGCTGAAAAATGGTAAATTGCGGCATGGAAACGCTGAATCTACCGTCGTTTGAATACAAAATTAAGCATTCTGACGCTAATGTCATGATTTTTGACGCGCTCCGCCGAAAATATGTGCTGCTTACGCCGGAGGAGTGGGTTCGCCAGCATTTCGTGCACTACCTGATCGGTTCACTCCAGTATCCCAAAAGCCTTATCAGCATAGAACGGGGCACGACCTATAACAAGTTGCAGAAACGCACCGATATGTGTGTGTATGATCAGCAGGGCAAGCCCTATCTCCTGGTAGAGTGCAAGGCCGCACATGTGCCGATTACGCAGGAAGTCGTCAGGCAGGTATCAGTTTACAACCAGGTACTGCAGGCGCGGTACGTAGCCATCACCAACGGACTGGAGCATTATTGCTGGGAAGTTAATTTCGAGACACGCCAGTTTCAGCCCCTGCCAGGTATACCGGCTTTCAGTGATGCCTCTTTATAATGGCTATACCGCTACTTTTTGCTGTTAGCCCAGTGGTACAGATCGTTAGCCACTAACTTATTTTGGAAATACTGCACGTAGGCTTTGAGTTGCTGCCCTCGTTGGGTATAATCCGGGGTTTCGCCATTAAAGCTATGGTAATGCACCTGGTCATCGGCTGTTAGCTCGGTCATCCCTTCTTGCTGCACCATGAAGTAAGAAGCGCCATTGTAGAAGAGTGCATGCCCTGGCTTGGAACTATCCAACACAGATTGCCCAAAAGGCAGGAGCCTGCCAGAAGGGAGCTTAAGGTAATCCACCAGCGTGGGTAAAATGTCGGCGTGCTGCGTCACTTTATTTACATCGGCTTCCAGCTTTTTGCCCGGATGAAAAAGAAGCAGGGGTACCCGGTAGTAGCCCGCCTCATGCTGATACTCCGGGCGAACGCTCTTCTGGGTATGGTCTGATACCACCACAAACAGGGTGTTGTTGTACCAGGGCTGTTGCGATGCCGTTTTGAAAAACTCCCGCAAAGCATGATCCGCATATCCAATCGATTCGTGTATCTCCGTTTCTCCTTTCGGGAATCTTCCTTTGTACTTGGCAGGTATAGCATAGGGCTGATGCGAGCTCAGAGTAAATACTGATCCAAAGAACGGCTGCTGAAAGCTATTAAGCTCGCGGATGACGTACTGCAGGTAAGGTTCATCAAAAATGCCCCAAGTGCCATCATAGTCGCGATCCCTGTGTTCAGTAGGATACTCATCCAGGCCATAGTAACGCGCTATACCTGCCATTTGCGTATAATGGTCGAACCCCATGCTGCCATTTATTGCCCCATGGAAAAAAGCAGAGGTATAGCCTGCCTGACTTAAAATATGACCAAGGCTATAAACTGTACTCGACTGATAGGGAGAAGTGATGTAAGGTTCCTGCATGAGTGAGGGCAGTCCGGAGATGATGGAAGGAAGCGCTTCGATGGACTTACGGCCATTGGCATAATTGTTCCGGAAAAGCAGGCCTTCGGCAGACAGGGAATCCAGGAAAGGGGTATAGCCCTCGCCGTTGTTCAGAGCCCCGACATACTCTGACCCAAAGCTCTCCAGTATGATCAGCATCACGTTCTCACGTATTGGCTTGCCATCCGCTTGTGCTTTTACTTCAGGGCCGAACGGAAGAGCTGCCAGCAATTCCTTATCGGAGTCAAAATAATGTTTCTCTTCGAGCTTGGTCTTGCCAATGCTTTTGATGAAAGTAAAAGGCGTGTTAAGTGTCAGGTGACCAAGTGACGTATGCCCATATACAAAGGCATGCGCGGGGCGTAGGGGTTTTAACTGCACGCCGCCCCGTATACCCAGCACGACAAATGCGGCCATACCTATTAGGCGCAGATAACGTTGCCATGTTTTGGAAGTACCGACAGGTATAGCCGGAGCTTTCGGGAAAAGCCGGGCCAATACCACGACCAGCGCCATAAATCCCAGACCCATGTACCAGTAATAACTCGCCAACTGACCCAGCTGGTTCACGATATCGCCTGTAATCGTGAAAATCTCGTTGCCTGACCGTCGGCCAATGAATTTAAAGAACTCTACATCGACTAGCGCCAGGGCGATGAAAGGGGCATTGGAGAGCACGAACACCCAATGGAGTACGCGCTGATACGTGCGATGCTGCACCTGGCCGTGTGGGAAAAGCGAAAGCAGGATAAACAACGCGTTAACGATCACTACTGCCGCTGCATCGAACCGGAGCCCGTGCACAAAAGCCAGTACTATTTGACCGGAAGAGGCATCGGCAAAGGAACCATAATTGAATAGCAGGAAGATTGCCCGTAGTAAGGTATAAAACAGGAAAACAAGGCCCAGCCGGCGAAGGAGGAGCCTGAGACTACCGTCGAACATCGAGTTTATGAAAATTTTGTAAGCCTGCAGCCCCTAAACAAGACCAGGCAAATATGAAAATAACCAGCTGTGCAGCTGCCTGTCCAATTGGTGGGCAAAGATACCTAAAACGTTGCTGATTACCGCAATTAAAATAAAAGCGCCTTCCTGAATTGGTCAGGAAGGCGCTTTAGTATGAACGGTGTTAGCTTAAATTATAGCACAGAATCAACTTCAGTATAGTCCAGGTTGAAGGCTTCAGCCACACCTTTGTATACCACTTTACCCTGCACGATGTTCAAGCCAAGCTTTAGCTCGTTGCTGTCGGCACAAGCCTTTTTCCAGCCTTTGTTAGCCAGCTGGATCGCATAAGGCAACGTTGCGTTGTTAAGCGCCAGCGTCGAAGTATAAGGCACGGCACCTGGCATGTTGGCTACGCAGTAATGCACCACATCATCGATGATGTAAGTTGGGTTTTCGTGCGTAGTCGGCTTGCAGGTCTCGATGCAGCCACCCTGGTCAACGGCTACGTCTACCACCACGGTGCCCGGACGCATTTCTTTCAACATGTCGCGTGTGATCAGGTGAGGAGCCTTAGCGCCAGGGATCAACACGGCACCAATGATCAGGTCGTGCGTTGGAAGAAGTTCGCGGATGTTGTATTCGTTTGACATAAAGGTGTTCACGTTGGCTGGCATGATATCGTCCAGGTAACGCAGACGGGCCAGGTTCGTGTCCAGGATCGTCACGTCGGCACCCATACCTGCCGCCATTTTGGCTGCGTTGGTACCTACCACACCACCGCCCAGGATCATCACCTTGGCAGGACGCACACCCGGTACGCCGCCCAGTAGAATACCACGGCCTTTCAGTGGCTTCTCCAGATACTTGGCACCTTCCTGAATTGACATACGGCCAGCCACTTCTGACATGGGCACCAGGAGCGGAAGGCTTCTGTCGGCACGCTCTACGGTTTCGTAGGCAAGGCAAACCGCCTTTTGCTTAATCATGGCGTGCGTCAGCGGCTCATAAGAAGCAAAGTGGAAATAAGTGAAAAGCAACTGATCTTCTTTGATCAGGCTGTACTCCGACTCAATCGGCTCTTTCACTTTGATGATCATCTCTGCGATACCGTATACTTCCTCAATGCTAGGAAGGATGGAAGCACCGGCTGTGGTATAATCTTCGTCCATGAAACCGCTGCCTTCACCGGCAGTAGCCTGTACATAAACTTTGTGGCCATTGCGCACGAGTTCGATAACACCTGCAGGGGTTAAGCCTACACGGTTCTCGTTATTCTTGATTTCCTTTGGAACACCAATAATCATGTCGTTCTTTCTTATAGTATTAGATATTGGAAAAGCTGCGCAAATATACCATATCTATCTTGAAATAAAAGGGCTATTGCCAAAGCTGCATTCACAATGTTTAAACTTTTGTAGGTGTTTGATTGCAAGTCGCTTGGCGGGGGAGGGGCTGGGGTAAATACCCCAGCTATGATTTCAGGCGCGGCTTCCTAAAGCAGGAGCAAAGGTGTATGCCTGTAGGGGGGAGAACTTAAACGGAAAGGTATAGAATGAAAAAAGGCAGTGATAAAATCACTGCCATTAGTACAAAATAAAACTATGAAAAAAACTATCTGAAAGGTGTCGGCTGGTTGCCTTCCCTTAACATATTTTTTTGAGCCAGACTCTCTACTACAGTAGCCTTCAGCGTCAGCTTGAGATCTGGCATTACAATATCATTCGAAACAATGGTTACTACCTCGTTTTGCTCCTTTAACATTGAGGGAACGTAGGTTAGTTCCAAAGTTGCCTGCTGTCCGGGTTTTAACGAAGGCTGCGAAACTTTATAGGTCACGCAATTGCAGTTTGCCTTCACGCCCTGCACCACCAGGTCCTGCCGACCCGTGTTTTTGATGGTAAACTTCGCTACGGCTTTTTGCCCTTTTTCAAGTTTTCCGAAGCTGTGCGAAGTAGTTCCAACAGCCAAACGCGGTGAGTTTGCTTTTTGTTCCGGCGTGTAACTTGTTTTTAAATCTTGTGGCCCAACCTCACCTTTGATGAAGATCACGGCATGCGGCGTAGCAGCATTTGAGGTGATGGAAATGGACTTATGGAACGGTCCCGGGCGGCCTGTACTATTGTACATCGCTTTGATCACGCCTGTTTTGCCTGGCATAATCGGGTCCTTCGTCCAATCCGGTGTGGTACATCCGCAAGACGGCTGCACATGGGAGATAACCAGAGGCTTGTCACCCACGTTCTTTACAACAAACTCATAAGAAGCCTGCACCCCCTCGGCAATGGTACCAAAGTCGTGTGTTTCTTTTTCGAATTTGAGTTGGCCCTGTGCCTGGGCGCTGAAGCCTGCCAAAAACAGGCAAATCGCTGTCAGGAAGTAAAATTTTTTGTTCATGTTCAGGAATTTATTAATGCCGCTTCGTTTATTTTCTATTATGCAAAGCAAACAAAGATATAAAATCTTTTTGCAAATAAATAGCAACAATAACTATGCCCCTGTGCGCCCTCTGGCGTTTACAGGTTTGATTTTAGGCTAATCTTATGTACTTTTGATGGTAAAATTTACTAAAAAGCTTTTACAGAGAAGACATGCAAACTGCTGAAGCATCTATAACTCAACGACTAAGCACCCAGGAAATACTCAACGACTACCGCATTGCGTGGGAAAGTCGGCATGCGAGCCTTGCCGGCCGCAAGGAGGTGTTCATGGGCAAAGCCAAGTTCGGTATCTTTGGTGACGGAAAGGAAGTAGCCCAGCTGGCGATGGCCAAGTTCTTTCAGAACGGTGATTTCCGATCCGGCTACTATCGCGACCAGACCTTTATGTTCGCCATCGGTGAACTGACGCTCCAGCAATACTTTGCACAGCTTTATGCGCACACCGATGTAGAGGCAGAGCCTTCCACAGCTGGTCGTGCCATGAACGGACACTTCGGTACCCGCCTTTTGGATGATGAAGGAAAATGGAAAAACCTGACCGAGTCCAAGAACTCCAGCTCCGATATCTCCCCAACTGCCTCCCAGATGCCACGACTTGTGGGCCTGGCTTACGCTTCTAAGCTGTATCGCCAGAACCCGGACCTGCAGGACATGAAGCAGTTTTCGGTGAATGGGAACGAGGTGGCGTTCGGAACAATTGGTAATGCCTCGACTTCCGAAGGTATGTTCTTTGAGGCCATTAACGCGGCTGGGGTGTTGCAGGTGCCTATGCTGGTGTCGGTTTGGGACGATGGTTACGGTATTTCAGTGCCAGCCGAGTACCAGACCACGAAAGGAAGCATTTCTGAAATACTGGCCGGTTTCCAGCGCAACAGTCGCGAGGAGCAAGGTTATGAGATATTTAAAGTGAAGGGCTGGGACTACCTGGCGCTTTGCGAAGCTTACGAGGCTGCCGTAAAGGTATGCCGCGAGGAACACGTACCGGTGCTGGTGCACGTGGAGGAACTCACGCAGCCGCAAGGCCACTCTACCTCCGGATCGCACGAACGCTACAAGTCAAAAGACCGCCTGGCTTGGGAAGCAGATTACGACTGTCTCCTGAAAATGCGCGAATGGATGCTGAGCGTTGGAGTTGCCAGCACAGAGCAATTGGATCAGATTGAGTCAGAGGCCAAAGAAGCCGTTCGCCAAGCCCGTAGTGCTGCCTGGAACGCATTTGCCGAAGGCATTAATGAAGACCACGAAGTAGCGCTGACGCTCTTGAACAACCTGGCGACTGCCAGCGAGCATATCACAGAAATTGCCACTATCACAGAGGAACTGCGCAAAACAGTTACTCCAATCCGCAGCGATGCGGTGAGAGCGGTGCGCAAGGCATTGCGCTACGTGCGTGACGAGAATAACCAGGCCAAGCGTGAGTTGATTGGCTGGTTGGAGCAGACACTCGGCGAAAACTCGGACCGTTTTAACTCTTACCTGTATAGCCAATCCGATGAGTCGGCACTGCAGGTAGAGGAAGTAAAGGCTGAGTTTGCGGAAGATGCTCCCTTGGTTGACGGCCGTGAGGTACTGCAGGCTTGTTTCGATTCCATTCTTTCCCGCGATCCGCGCGTGTTCGCCATTGGGGAGGACGTAGGTCGAATAGGGGATGTGAATCAGGCTTTCGCTGGTCTGCAGGAGAAACACGGTGAGATACGTGTAACCGATACAGGTATACGCGAGTGCACCATTATCGGGCAAGGTATAGGAGCTGCTCTGCGCGGTCTGCGTCCGATCACCGAAATTCAGTACCTCGACTATTTACTGTATGCCATCCAGATTCTGTCTGACGATGTGGCCTGCCTGCAGTATCGCACAAAGGGCGGACAGAAAGCGCCGCTTATCGTGCGTACACGTGGTCACCGTCTGGAAGGTATCTGGCACTCCGGTTCTCCGATCGGCATGATCCTGAACAGCATAAGAGGTATGCATGTGCTCGTGCCACGCGACATGACGCAGGCAGCAGGATTTTACAACACCCTGCTTCAGGCTGATGAACCAGCTTTGGTGATCGAGTGTCTAAACGGTTATCGCCTGAAGGAGCGTATACCTAGCAACCTCGATACATTTACGGTGCCGTTGGGCAAGCCGGAAATTTTGAAGCAAGGCTCTGATATCACCATCGTAACGTACGGTTCTATGTGCCGCATCGTGCTGGAGGCTGCCCGCCAGCTAGAGGAGTTTGGTATTTCAGCCGAAGTGATTGACGTACAGTCCTTGTTGCCGTTTGACCTGGAGCACATGATCACTGATTCTATCCGTAAGACGAATCGTGTATTGTTCGCTGATGAAGACGTGCCGGGAGGCGCTACTGCCTTTATGATGCAGCAGGTGGTGGATGAGCAGGGCGCATGGCGCTACCTCGATTCCAAACCGCAATGTCTGTCTGCGCAGGCACACCGTCCGCCTTACTCTTCCGATGGCGACTATTTCTCCAAGCCGAACCCGGAGGATGTGTTCGAGACTGTGTATGAAATTATGCACGAGTCTGACCCAAAGGCTTACCCTGTGATTTACTAAGAAATCAGTGGCTATAAAATGAAAAGGCCCTGCAAATCATGCAGGGCCTTTTCATTTTATAAGCAAAACGTTAGTTTGGTTGGAACAGAACGATCTCGTCTGTCGTCACGATGTTGCTTCTGTTAGGGACCGGAGTGGTGCGGTCATAAATGTAAATGTCAAATTTAATGACGGTGCCCGGTCGTAGCAGCGGAAATTCGGCAGAGTTGATTTCATTGATGCTATACTTGATTTCTCCCTCAAGCGGTTCCGGACGCTCATCGGCAGAAAGCCGGCCAAAGCGCCCTGAGAACTGGAAGCCAGGTATAGGGAAAGGGTAAGGTATAAACCGAGAGCCAGTTGCGCTGTTAGGGTCTGGCACCTTCACATACATCACCGTATGGAAGTTGTCGTAGTAAATGGAGCCTTCGTTAAAAGGAGCCTGCAAGTCCTGCGATTCCCGGTCACCGGATAAACCCAGGTTGCCATCGCCATCCTTGAAGCCAATCACCAGCACCAGCGAGTCGCGCTTCACGTTGTTGGATTCAAACAAGTATTGCTCCACCCGCCTGAATTCTATCTCTGGTACGACATCATAAACGGGTTCTTTACGGCAGGAGCTTAGGGCCAACAGCAGAAAGAGGCAGGCTATACTATACTTTAGCATGTATCTCATGTAGGATCTCAGAAAATGAAGCTAAATTTACTAAATCAAACGATCAGATACAGGAATTGTTATAAATAATTTGGATGAACTTCAAAGCCCGACACTTAAGCCAACTGCACGGTTCTCAGCCTTTTGACTTCGAGGCTATTGCTCTTGAATTGTTCCATTACCAGGCTCGGTATAACGCCATGTACAGAGCCTACCTGCGGCATCTTGGCGTAGACCCCAAGCATATCAACTGTCTGGAGGCAATTCCTTTTCTCCCGATCGAGTTTTTCAAGACACATGATGTGAAGACCGGAGACTTTGAGCCCGAGGTGATCTTTTATAGCAGCGGTACCACCCAAACAGCACGTAGCCGCCACCTGGTGTCAAGTCTGGATGGGTATAAGCAAATTTCTCAACGGATTTTTGAGGCTTTCTACGGCCCACTGACTGACTTTGTGGTGCTGGCGCTGCTGCCCTCTTACCTGGAGCAGGGCGGTTCGTCGCTGGTGGCCATGGTTGATCATTTTGTGAAACAGTCGGGGCAGCAGGAGGAGGGCTTTTACCTCCGTAACCATGAGCAGCTGCTGCATACAGTCAAAGATGTGCAGCAAAAAGGCAAGAAAATTCTGCTTATCGGGGTATCTTATGCCTTGCTGGACTGGGCCGACGAACTACAGGGCAGAGAAGACTTCAGCCATGTGACAATCATGGAGACGGGCGGTATGAAAGGCCGCCGCCGCGAGATGATTCGGGAAGAGTTGCATACCTGCCTTAAAAACGGGTTTGGGGTAAAGGCGATCCACTCTGAGTATGGGATGACGGAACTGCTCTCGCAGGCCTATTCGCAGGGCAATGGTATTTTCAAACCTGGCTATACCATGCAGATACTGCTCCGCGATCTGAATGATCCCTTCGACATCCGGCCCGACATGCGCTCCGGAGGCATCAACGTGGTTGACCTGGCCAATGTGGACTCCTGCGCCTTCATCGAGACCAAGGACATTGGTAGAATAAAAGAAAACGGTAGCTTTGAGGTGCTCGGCCGCTTCGACAACTCCGATATCCGGGGCTGCAATTTGTTGATCGCCTGACATCCTTGTTCTCACTCTTGCGTTATACGTCCCCATGGGTTATATATTTTTCATAGCGATAGTAGCAGGCATGGTCCTGCTTTTTTACAGATGGGCCACCCGCAAAGAGCGCAGGCGCCAGCAAATTCTGAAAGACGGCTTTCCGGTGGAGTGGCGTAAGATCCTACAGGACCGTGTTGGCTTTTACCATACCTTGAAGGAGGAAGATCAGCAGCGCTTTGAGCGAAAACTGTTGCTTTTCGTGTCAGAGAAGCGCATTACAGGTATACAGACCGAAGTCGACGACACAACCAAAGTGCTGGTTGGGGCGAGTGCCATCATCCCTATTTTCGGGTTTAAGGACTGGGAGTACCATAACCTGGGCGAGGTGCTCGTGTTTCCGGGGAGTATCAAACGGTTTAAGGATCCCGAGAACGAAGCTGTTTCGGAGGTATTGGGCCGGGTGAACCCTTTTCAGAACGACCACTACGTGACACTCTCCAAGCCAGCACTGGAACAGGGTTTCAATGACATGGCCGACCGCAAGAACGTAGGTATACACGAATTCGCCCACATGCTCGACCAGGCCGATGGCGAGATAGATGGTGTGCCGAAAGCCTACCTGCCCGATGAACTGGTGCGCCCCTGGGAAGAACTCATGTACCGCAAAATCAGTCAGATCGAAAAAGGGAAGTCTGATATCAACTCGTATGGCGCCACCAGTGAGGCAGAGTTCTTTGCTGTGGTGACAGAGTATTTCTTCGAGAAGCCAGATCAGCTGGCCGAGAAACATCCGCGCCTCTATGAGATGCTAACCAAAATATTCAAGCAGAACCCCAAACGCCGCTTCCGCCTCAATTTCAGGAGCCTGCTCAACCCGTATGGCAAGCGCCTGGGCCGGAATGAGCCCTGCCCATGTGGCAGTGGGGAAAAGTATAAGTCCTGCTGCCTGCAAAAGAAAGGAACGCTAGCAGCGGCTGCATAGGTATAAAGCAAAACGCCTCGGCCATTGGCCGGGGCGTTTTGCAAAGGTGAGTATCAGTTAAGCGTTAAGATCAGTTAATGCGGCTATACTGGTCGGGCATAGGCTTTGGCGTCTTCCATGGTTATCTCCTGGCCACTCATGATCACCAGGCGTTCCACCACGTTTCGCAGTTCCCGCACATTGCCCCGCCAGTCCAGTGTTTTGAGGTACTCCAGCGCATCGTTCGTAATGGACTTGGGTTTGTTGCCGTAGTCGTTGGCGATGTCCTGCAGGAATTTCTGCACCAGGTCTGGTATATCTTCGCGGCGCTCATTCAGTGGCGGCACATGGATCAGGATGACGCCCAAGCGGTGATACAAGTCCTCCCGGAAAGTCTTGGCTTCGATCTCCTCCAACAGGTTCTTGTTAGTAGCGGCCAGTACGCGCACATCTACCTGTATGTCTTTGTCACCACCCACACGGGTAATCTTGTGCTCTTGCAGGGCACGCAGCACTTTAGCTTGTGCCGATAGGCTCATGTCGCCTACTTCGTCCAGGAAAAGCGTGCCGCCATTGGCCTGCTCAAACTTACCGATTCGCTGCTTCACGGCAGAGGTAAATGAACCCTTTTCGTGCCCGAACAGCTCACTCTCGATCAGTT
This sequence comes from Pontibacter aquaedesilientis, assembly GCF_014773225.1. GTDB lineage: Bacteria > Bacteroidota > Bacteroidia > Cytophagales > Hymenobacteraceae > Pontibacter > Pontibacter aquaedesilientis. The sequence goes on from NZ_JACXAJ010000001.1 coordinate 421,484, forward strand.
CGCTAGGTATAGCCGCGCAGTTTACTTCTATCAGCGGGCCGTTGGCGCGATTGCTGTGCTCGTGTATGGCACGGGCCACCAGTTCCTTGCCTGAGCCGTTGGGCCCGGTGATCAGCACGCGAGCATCAGTCGGCGCTACCTTTTCAATGGCCTGCTTCACGCGGCCCAGCGCTTCGGAAGTACCCACCATTTCATAAGTCTTCGAAATCTTCTTCTTGAGGATCTTGGTTTCGGTCACCAGGCTGGACTTGTCCAGTGCATTGCGCACCGATACCAGCAAGCGGTTCAGATCCGGTGGCTTCTGCAGGAAGTCATATGCACCTTTTTTGGTCGCTTCCACGGCCGTGTCGATGGTGCCATGCGCCGATATCATGATGAACGGGGTGTCGGGCGACAGTTCCATGGCTTTTTCGAGCACTTCGATCCCATCCATACCGGGCATCTTGATGTCGCAGAGCACCACGTCATACTTGGTCTTGCCAAGCTGCTGCAGTCCTTTCTGCCCGTCTTCCGCCTCGTCTACGTTGTAATTCTCAAACTCCAATATCTCCTTCAGGGTGCTGCGGATGGCCCGCTCGTCATCTATAATCAGGATTTTGGGCATATTTTTCTTTCGTTTTATTCTGTGAGGATAAGTATATAAAATAAACAGCCGCTAATCAAGCGGCTGCTGCATTTGTACGATATATCTTAAAAATTAGATGAACGATTCAGGTATAATACCCGATCATGAACTGGTGAAGTTGATCACACTGTAAAGCTCCGGCTCCAGAAACGGTCCACCCGGGTAACCGGCCGTATAGTCAAAATTGATCCAAAGCTCTCCGTTGGTTTCATGGAAGTGGATCTTGCCGCCTGTTACTTCATCCGGGAAAAGCGAGCGCACGGCATAACTTACCTTGTCCAGATCTTCCACCGTGCCCATTTTCACTTCCGCATACATATGGTTAGGGGAAATCACAATGCGGGCCTCACCCCCAATAGACATGATGGAGGAGGCGATCAGGATGGCATAATCGTCGCAGTCGCCAGCCAGCAGTTTGATGCTCTCGGTGGGAGGGGAGTAGTAGTCCAGCCCCAGGGGGTCGTTGACGTAGCGCCAGTTGTTTCGCACATGCTTGAAGAGCGAGAAGTAGCGTACGATCTTACCATACTTGCGGTAGTATTCGTCATGAAAAAAGCGGGTGGAGTTCTCGACGGCAAAGGAGCGCACGGCAGGGTGTGTCGGCTGCATGGCGCTTTTTACGCGGCGCTCCTGGAAGTAAGTGCCTTTCACTGGCTTGAAATAAGATACCTTGCTGGAGTTGCTGGTCATGTTCACCAGCATGGCGTTGTAGTCAGAGTAGAGGTTCTCTACCGTATAGTCGTCGAAGGTGCTGTTGAAGAACATGGCCCCCATGATACCCACAAACAACAGCAGGATGAGTTTCTGACTGATAGTGGTGACCACTACCGAAACGATAGCAGCGAGTATAACGCACAGCAGGAAGTTCAGCTCATAGTCGATGAAACTGATGGGCGGGAGGTAAAAACTGATAAGGACCGCCATCGGGAACACGATGATGATCTGAATGAACCGAACTAAAAACGTAGTCAGATTGGAGAGCTTGAACAATTGCGTCATGATTCCTGGCTTTTGTGGTTTCTGGCGCCTAAGGCCCTTCTGGCTTTAAAACTGCTGCGATGGAAAATATCTTATACCTGTAACGCAAATTTCGGGCCTCTCTACTCATTTCTGTTCCCGATTATTTCTATTTTTTTCTCTGCGTAGTCTAGGCTGATAATTTCGGGATTTTTTTCAGATATGGAAAGCAAAGCAATTCAAATGACGGAAATTTAGTTCAGGGCAGAGAAGAACCCTGAGCCGCTGCACCGCCACTGCGCAATCCATAACCGATCGGGGTGGTAAACAGAAGGGCAAGCTTAAAAGCATAGCCTGCGCAATTGTCGTGCAGGCCATGCTTTTTGCTTACTGATACTGGATGTAAAGCGGTTTTGGGGTTAGTGTAAGGATTTCTTCGGGCGTCATCAGGCGCGAATTGTTGCGCGTGTCGTTCTTGTAAAACACCTTGAAGCCTGTATACTGCACGGGCTCCTTGGCAATAAAGCGGCGGTAGGTGTCCTTTTTGAGAGCCGGCGATCCCCAACCGTCCATGTGCATGACCACTTGTACCTCTGGCCGCAGTTTTATCTCCTGATGGTTGGTGATCATGCGCTGCGTGAAGCGGTGCACAATGAGTAACTTAGGCGGCAGATTATGCTCTTTGGTGATGTCGGCTAGCATTTCGGTAGCGTAATTGATGTCTTTGGCGTCAAAGCTCCCTATACTTCTGCCCGGAATCCCGTTTTCTTTCATGGCAAACTCTGCATCTATACCCAAGTGCACGTTTGGCAGCTTCAGGAATTGGGTCAGGCGGGGCAGTTCTTCCGGCAGGGTACTGCGGCCTACCTGCACATCCAGAAATACGATTGCATCCCGTTGTTTGGCCATTGCCAGCACATCTTCAATCATCTTGTCGGTCATGCGCAGGCGGTATTTGGCGCCCCGCCCCGGGTGCCCCTGGGCGGTCACCACAATGGCATGCAAGGCAGGCTGTACAGGTATAAGCGAATCGGCTTTGGTCCAGTTGGCTACCTCTTCATCCAGTCGATTCAGCATTTCCTCGGCCGGGAATTCTCCCAGTATACCCATGCGCTTGGAGAGTGGATTGCCATAATAGGCCAATATGCGTTTATGGGGCAATATGGCGCCCGGCAGCGGTGCTGGGCCTGGGTATTCGTCGGCTGGCGTGGCAGATGCCGGGGCTGAAGCAACATTGGCCGCAACGGTATCCGCAGGGAGAGGGGAAACGCTGTCTTTAACAACTGCCTGTTCATACCTTTCTGTGCTAACGGGTATGGTAGCAGAGTGTACTTCTTTGTCCTGCGTGCAGGAAGTAGTGCTCAGCAACAGGGCTGCAGCGATGACGCCAGTCGCATACTTCAGCTGTTTGTTTAAGTGATAGTAGGGTAAGTGGTTATGTGCAAGGCCGTTGGTGGTCTTGAGTGTCGGTAGTAAAAAAGGGCTCATCTGTCAGGTGTAGAATATTCAGGAAACTGTTACTCAAAGTATGGATATTTCGTGAGGAAGCAGCGTTCTGAACCCATTTTTTAATAAAAATTTTAATTTTCTACTCGTGCGTATAATGCCTTTTCAGCCATTGGCTCAGGCCTTGCAGACCTGGAAACAGCACACGCTCCGTGATGTTGGCCTGATCTAACTTATCCCGGATCTCCCATTTCAGTTCGGCAGGTATGATCACCCGGAAATAAAGCTCCGGGTGTCTTTCCAGCCAGGCGCTCATATTGGCCTGTGCCGTTGACATGAGCGAGAAGAGGGCATACTGATGCACAATGCGGGCGTCGAGAGAAGGGGGCTCCAGAAAAACCACAAACTCTTCTGCCTGTAGTTGCGCCAGTTCCTTCAGCGAGGAGCAAACGGGCTGCAGCATGTCTGGGGTGAACACATTGGAGCCTTCCTCCCGGATAGCGGATTTGAGTGTAGTCGGCAGGAATTCGTTTGCCTTCACGTAATCCACGCACCAGATAGCACCGTCTTCGTTGTAGCTAGACAGGTTTTGGGTGGCAAAGTGCAGGGCCACGTAAGGAGAGTAAGTCCAGTCGAGCAGGCGGGTTGGCAAGCCATGGTGCTGGGCAACAGCCAGCCAGTTCCAAAGCGAATTGCCCGGAGCCGCATTGCTGTGGGCATACTTTTTGAAATTGCGGAGAATGTGCGGCTCCAACTCGTGGTAACGGCTGCCGAGGCGGGTCAGGCTGGTGCTCAGATCGTACTGTTTACTCCAGGAACCTCGGTAAGCATAAGAGGACCGGAAGCGCTTGATATTGTCGTTCCAGCTGTGGTCGAACAGGGCCGACTGTACCTCGGCCCAACTGGTTACGATGATGTCTTTTCCTTGTTTTTCCATGCAAAGGGAGTAATTGTCATGAAATAGCAGGTGGTGCTGTTGCCGTATACCTGACTGCTGCCTCCATGGTTGTGTCCACCAATGATAGCGTTTATCAGCGTGATTCGCAACCTGGCATTAAACCTGGCCTGCCATACCTTAGCTGCATACGCTCGTTCTGTCCTGCTTCCCGTTTATGCCTGAACAGGTATAGGTTAAATGATCAGAAGAAGCCAAGCTGCTTCCCTGCTCTGGTGCAGAAGTGGTTATGGTTGTACGGTTTCATGCTGCGACCTGCCATATACCTGTTGCGACTCATTTTGAAGAGTTTATTGATGGCATCCGCAAACTTGCCCTCACCCCGCATGCGGGTGCCAAAGCGGCTGTCGTTTAGCTGCCCGCCGTGGCAGTCCGCGATCTGGCTCAATACCTTGTCGGCGCGGTCCGGGAAAGCCCCCCTTATCCAGTCTTCGAAGATGGGGCCGATGCTGCCATTAAGCCGCACGATGGTATAGGCGGCGCTGCTGGCACCCGCCTCGGCTGCACCTTTGATGATGGCCGGTATTTCAGAGTCGTTGAGGCCGGGAATGATGGGGGCGACCATCACATTGACAGGTATACCGGCAGCGGCCAATTCCCGAACCACTTGCATGCGCCGGGCACCGGTGGCGGTGCGGGGTTCCAGTTTCTGGCGTAGCTTTTCGTCCAGGGTAGTAATGCTGATGTTCACATGCACCAGGTCCAGCTTGTTGAGCTGCTGCAGCAGGTCGATATCGCGGAGGATGAGCGCATTTTTGGTGATGATACTGACCGGGTGGCGGTACTGCAGCAGCACTTCCAGCATACGCCGGGTGAGTTTCTTTTTCGCTTCGATCGGCTGGTAGCAGTCGGTGTTGCCGGCCAGCATAATGGGCATCACCTGCCAGTTCTGGTTCTCCAACTGCCTGGCCAGTACTTCCGGGGCATTCTCCTTCACGATAATCTTGCGCTCAAAGTCCAGCCCGGCACCGTAGCCCCAGTATTGGTGCGTGTTGCGGGCATAGCAGTACACACAGCCGTGTTCGCAGCCCTGGTAGGGGTTCATGGAGTAGGTTAGGCCCAGGTCCGGGCTCTCCACTTTATTCACGATTTTTTTCGGATGTTCGGCAAAGAACTCGGTTTTAGAGTTGGACAGCATCGCTTCGTCCAGGCCTTCGACGTGCTCGGCGACGTATGCTTGTTTCAGGTAGGGGTTGGCGGGATTATACTGTGCGCCCCGGCCTTTCAAAAATTCCTTTGCTTTCATTGTGTGTTTGTTTTGAATTTCACCCCACTCCAATGCACAGCAATTCCTCCAGCTGCGTGGTATAGCAAGGCGATTTTTTTTCGCACTTAAGCTGCCAGGGGCGGGTGGTGCCCTGTGCGGCGCAGGTTACCTTGTCGCGGCCCCAGGCGCTGTTGAGCTTGTCGAGTGCCTGCATGAGACGCTGGTGCTTGTCGCGGTCCACGGTGTCGAGCAGGGAGGTCTGTACCTGGTTCTGTGGCCGCAGCTCCGACACGATCACACCACTCTTCTTATAGCGGTAGCCGGGCCGGTAGAGCGCCTGCAGGGCCAAACTAGCGTACTGTACCAGCTCCAGCGTGCTGTTGGTGGCCGTAGGAAGCGCCATGGTTTTGCTGTTGAAATACTGTGGGTCGGTTTCCCGGAAGGGATTGGTCTGCAGGAAAACCGTGATAGCCCCTGCGCAGCTACGCTGACGGCGCAGCTTGGCCGCACAGCGCGAGGTATAGTTGGCTGTGGCCTCCTGTAACTGCGACAGCGACGAAACGGCAGCGCCAAAGGAGCGGGAGGTGCAGATGTTCTGCTTGTTCACAGCAACCATTTCCAGGTCCAGGCAAGGTTCGCCGCGCAGCTCCCGAACGGTGCGCAGCCCCACTACCGTCATGTGCTTTTTCACGAAAGCATCGGGGGCGTTGCGCAGGTCCAGCGCGGTATGTATGCCAAAAGCGGCCAGCTTCTTAGCGTAACGGCGGCCAATGCCCCACACATCGCCTACCTCCGTGCGCCGCAATGCCTCTTCGGTGTGCCGTTCGTCCGTGAGTACCAATACGCCATCCGCCTTTTTCGATTTCTTGGAGAGCCGGTTGGCCAGCTTGGCCAGCGTCTTGGTCGGCGCCACACCTACCGAGACCGGTATACCTGTCCAGGTCTTCACGGTATGGCGCAGCTCCCCGGCGTATTGGTTCAGGTCGCGCCCGTAGAAGTTTCCCAAATCCAGGAAAGCTTCGTCGATGGAGTATACCTCCAGGTTAGGCGTGAACTGCCCCAGCGTCTGCATGACCCGGGCCGACATGTCGCCATACAAGGTGTAGTTGCTGCTGAAAACGTGTATGTTATGGCGTTCTATCGCATCTTTTGCTTTAAATGCTGGTTCGCCCATCTGTATACCCAGCGCCTTGGCTTCGTTGGACCGGGCGATGATGCAGCCGTCGTTGTTGGAGAGCACCACGATGGGTTGTCCCTCAAGTTTCGGATCGAAGACCCGCTCGCAGGAGGCGTAAAAGTTGTTGCAGTCCACGAGGGCGAAGAGGCTAGTCATGGCGGCTGTCTACTTTATGAAGCGACCACACCACCACGCCCCAGGGTTTGAAATCCATTTCCTCGGTAATCTCCATCGGCGGGTAGGCGTCGTTGGCTGGCTGCAGGAACATGCGCGAACCTTTTTTGAGGAGGCGCTTTACTGTGAACTCGCCATCTACCACTCCGATGATGATGTGCCCGTGACTGGGTTTCAGGGAGCGGTCTACCACCAGGATATCCCCGTCGTGCAGGCGGGCATCGCGCATGGACTCGCCCCGCACCCGCACCAGGTAAGTAGCAGTGGGGTTGTTGATGAGTACCTGCTGCAGATTGATCTTGTCCTCCAGGTAATCATCGGCTGGGGAGGGGAATCCCGCAGCGACATAGCATTGGCTGATGGGCAATTCCAGCAGCTCGGGCAAGGGCATGGGCAACAGTTCGAGGTTGCATGGCAAGGCGTGTAGGGTATGTGTTTTTTCCATAGTGCTGTCTGTTTTGGTCTCTTTCGCGACACACGCCTCAAATATAGAGTTTGCTAATATATTTGGCAATATATACTAAAAATTTTAGTTTTTAGTTTTCTTCGGGAAATGTTCGTTCGCCTTTAAAGAAGTCTGATTGGGGGGCACAGGCCAAATGGGAACCCATCAACAGGACTGTTTTTTCGCAGGCGATGTGTCCATCGCAAAAGCCGACAAACTGCTGAGGGCACAGCATTTGGGCAAGCTGACTTATTGTATCTTTTTTTTGTTTAAATAACTTGTTGTCAGTGTTTTTTATATGCTTATGTTAAGTATAAATTTAGGGTAATTTGTGTGGTTATCAACACTCCAAGCGAATGGTACCCGAAGTCTATTAGCAGGCCAAAACGACTTACAATGATTATCGGCATGGGTGCTGGCATAGTAGTTCTTTGTGCGGGATAAAAGCTTACATTTGAGGAAATTATACAAAGCATGATACAGCGCAGCACACGGCTCGATGCGGTTCATTACGAACTGTGCGGCCCCCTATACGAGAAGGCAAAAGAACTGGAGTTGGCGGGCCACCGCATCACCAAACTGAACATCGGCAACCCGGCCCCTTTTGGATTTGATGCGCCGGAGGAAGTAACCCGGAGTATTATGGATAACCTATGGCATGCGCAGGGTTACTCCGACCATAAAGGACTGCTGTCTGCCCGCGAGGCCCTTAGAGATTATTATACCGCCAAAGGTATAGCTGGCATCCATACGGATGACATTTCTATTGGCAACGGCGTAAGTGAGCTCATTCTGCATGCCGTGCAGGGTTTGCTCAATACCGGCGACGAGGTGCTGGTGCCTTCCCCGGATTACCCACTCTGGACGGCGGCCGTGCGCTTTTCGGGGGGCAGGGCTGTGCATTACCGCTGCGACGAGCAATCAGACTGGAATCCTGACCTGGAGGACATTAAAAGTAAGATCACAAGCCGTACCAAGGGTATTGTCATCATCAACCCCAATAACCCGACGGGTGCGGTATACGCGCCAGAGCTGTTGCAGAAGTTGGTAGAACTGGCGGCGGAGCATAGCCTGGTGCTGTTCTCAGATGAGATCTATGACAAGATCCTGTACGATGAGGTGGAATACCGCTCCACGGCCACGTTTTCGGAGGAGGTGCTCACAGTGACCTTTAGCGGTCTGTCCAAAAACTACCTGGCGGCCGGCTTTCGGGCGGGCTGGATGCTGGTGAGCGGCAACAAGGCCAAGGCTAAAAGCTACCTTGAGGGGCTCAACACGATGGCCAGTCTGCGGGTATGCAGCAACGTGCCGGCGCAGTTCGGAATACAGGCAGCGCTGGAGGGCTCCCAGCACATACAGGACCTGGTGTCGCCTACAGGCAGGCTGCGGCAGCAACGCGACATTTGCTACGACAAGCTCATCGCTATACCTGGCATCTCCTGCGTGAAACCCAAAGGCGCCTTTTATCTATTTCCTAAAATTGATGTGAAGCGGTATAACATACTAGATGATCAGGCTTTTGTGTTGGATTTCCTGCGGGAACAGCATGTGCTGCTGGTGCAGGGCAGCGGTTTTAACTGGCAGCAGCCGGACCACTTCCGTATCGTATACCTGCCCGAAATACAGGAGCTGAGCAAAACGATGGACAAACTGGCCTTGTTCCTGCAAGCTTACAAAGGTGCCGGGGCGACGGCTGATAGGTATACGGCAAGTGCCCTGTAGGTACCCCCCCCCCGAAACGCGCACGGCTATACCTGTCTTGTCTAGTCTAGTCTGTGCCTTAGGAAGAGGCCAGGGCGCCCACAGCAGGAATGAAATTCATTAAAATTTAGTGGCTTTTAAACAAAATAGTGCTTTGCTTTGTGATATTATAGTAATGCTATTGTTTTATGGTTTAAAGCTATTGGTAAACTGAGGTAAGCTATGGTTAGTTTTAAAGAAATTAAGAATGATCTGCCGGCAGGCATTGTCGTGTTTCTGGTGGCAGTGCCGCTCTGCCTGGGTATTGCGATGGCGTCTGGCGCTCCTCTTTTCTCCGGCATCATCGCCGGCTTTGTCGGTGGTATCGTCGTAACGCTCATCAGCGGCTCGCAGCTGGGGGTAAGCGGCCCGGCGGCAGGGCTGGCCGTCATTGTGCTGCATGCCATCGAGGGCCTGGGCAGCTATGAGGTGTTCCTGTCTGCCGTGGTGCTGGCGGGGGCCTTCCAACTGGCGTTGGGCTTCCTGAAAGCGGGCAGCATTGGGTATTATTTCCCGTCGTCGGTTATCAAAGGCATGCTGTCAGGTATAGGGGTGATTATTATCCTAAAGCAGATTCCCCATGCCTTCGGGTACGACGAAAGCTATGAGGGGAGCCTGCACTTCATGGAGCCGGACGGAAAGACCACATTCTCGCTTCTTTTTGATGCGATCCGGTATGTCTCGCCCGCCGCTGTCATCATCAGTGGGCTGTCGCTTGCCATCCTGATCTTTTGGGAGCAGATACTATCCAAGAAGGGGAAAATTTTCCAGATCATACAGGGGCCGCTGGTGGTGGTGATCCTGGGCATCGTGCTCAACCTGCTTTTCCTAAACGTTTACCCCGAAATGGCCTTGAGCGCCAATCATCTGGTGGAATTGCCAGTGGCTGACAGCTTGGGCGGTTTCTTCCAGCAGTTCACCGCGCCTGATTTTAGCCGTGTGCTGACCTACGAGGTGCTGTTCCTAGCGGGTACGCTTGCCATTGTGGCTAGTCTGGAGACCCTGCTGTGCTTGGAAGCAACCGATAAACTCGACCCCTACAAGCGCATCAGCCCGGCTAACAGGGAGTTGAAGGCCCAAGGGGTGGGTAACATCGTGTCTGGGCTGCTGGGCGGCTTACCGGTAACGCAGGTGATTGTGCGCAGCTCTGCCAACATACAGTCCGGTGGCCGCACCAAACTCTCCGCCCTTATTCATGGAGTGCTCATCCTAGGCAGCGTTATCGCTATACCTGGCCTGCTCAATATGATTCCGCTGGCTTCACTGGCCGCCATCCTGATCGTGGTAGGGTATAAGCTGGCCAAACCAGCTCTGTTCAAGAGCATGTACCGTGGTGGCTGGAACCAGTTTCTGCCTTTTGTGGTAACCGTGCTGGCCATCGTCTTCACAGACCTGCTCACAGGTATAGGCATCGGTATGGTGGTGGGAATCTTCTTTATCCTGAAAAACAGCTACCATGTGTCGCACACCATGCTAACAGAAAAAACGCCCGCAGGCAAAGAGAAGTACCGGATGGTGCTGGCCGAGGAGGTGACCTTCCTGAACAAAGGCAATATCATGCAAACGCTCCGGAAAATACCAGCCAACGCCGAGCTCGAGATCGACATGTCGCGATCGGCTGTGGTGGACCCCGACGTGCGAGAACTCATTGAGGACTACAAAAACACGGCCCGCAGCAACAACATCAAGCTAAGCATAAAAGAAACAGCTGAGGATGAAAAGCTGGAATACGAGGGCATGAAGTTCTAAACCCGAATTAGCTTATTTCATTGGGTTGCCGCCCAATAACTATAAAAGTATTATCAACCAGATTAAAAATATGAGAACCATGAGAACACAAAACAAAGAAACACAGGCCGAACTAACCCCGCAGCGCGCAAAAGAAATTCTATTGGAAGGAAACAAGCGCTTTGTAAGCAACCTAAAAGTGAACCGCAACCTGCTGCAGCAGGTCAACGAGACCTCCGAAGGCCAGTTTCCATTCGCGATTGTGCTGAGCTGCATCGACTCCCGCACTTCAGCCGAGTTGGTCTTCGACCAGGGGTTGGGTGATATTTTCAGTGCCCGCATTGCCGGCAACATCGTGAACGAGGACATACTGGGCAGCATGGAGTTTGCCTGCAAAGTAGCTGGTTCCAAACTGGTCGTGGTGTTGGGCCATAGCAAGTGCGGCGCCATAAAAGGGGCCTGCGACCATGTGGAGATGGGCAACCTGAGTACACTGCTGCACAAAATTGAGCCAGCTGTGAATGCCGTGAGCTATGATGGTGAGAGAAGCTCCAAGAATCCAGACTTCGTGGAAAAAGTAGCCGAGACCAACGTTGTGTGGACGGTTGGCGAAATCAAAAAGAACAGTCCGATCCTTCGGGAGATGATTGAAAAAGGTGAGATTGGGATTGTAGGCGGTATGTACGACGTGGAAACCGGCGTAGTAACGTTCTATGACGACGTTGAGAATATGACGGAAGCTTTGCATGAAGAACTTGCTGGCAAATATTAAGATTAGAGTAGAGGAGAAGGTATACCTCAAAGACCCGGAAGCTTCGGGCAAGGGACGTGACATCATCAAGCATGGTATCCTGCTGATAGACGAACTGGGACTGGAGGCCTTCACCTTTAAAAAACTGGCTGAACGGATCGGCAGCACGGAGGCGACCATTTACAGGTATTTTGAGAGTAAGCACATGCTGCTCTCATACCTGATCTCCTGGTACTGGAACTGGCTGGAGTACCGACTCGTTTTCGCGACCAACAACATTGCATCGGCAGAGGCCCGGCTTCGCATCGCCATCAGCATCCTGTCAGGCAGGATCGAGAACGACATGGACTTTGAGCACATCGACGAAGTGACGCTGCAGCGCATTGTGGTGGCTGAATCGGCCAAAGCCTACCTGACCAAAGAGGTAGACGCCAATAACAAGGAAGGCTTCTTCTTAAGCTACAAGCGGCTGTGCAAGCGCATTGCCGACATTGTGCTGGAGATCAACCCGGACTACAAGTACCCGGCCTCCCTGGTTTCCACTGTGGCCGAAAGTGCGCATTACCAAAAGTTCTTTGCACTGCACCTGCCCTCGCTGACGGATATTCATGACGACAACCGGAACGAGCTGGAGGACTTTCTGACCCATATGGTGTTCAAAACAATCGAGCAGTAAACGAACCAGAAGCATTAATAACAAAGGACAGCACCGAAATAGATCGGGCTGCCCTTTGTTATTAATGCTTATACCTGCTGGGTTATGCGGCTATCGGCTGTGCTTTGGCCGCTGCCTGCAGCTCCTCCAGCGTGCGGGCCTTATCAAAGAGCGTGTCAAGTTGGAGTAAGCGGAACAGGCGCTCTGTGGTGGCGTTCATGCCATAAAGCACCACTTTCACGTTCTGTTTTCTGATCTGTAGGAGTTCGCTCACAAAGGAGCATATGCTGCTGTTGGTCAGGTGAACGCGGTCCACGTGCGAACAGTCAATCCAAAGCTGTTGGTCTTGGAGGGGAAGAGCGGTGGACAGCGCCTGCCGGATGGCGGCAAATGCCTGTTCATTTACAAGTCCCTGTACAATTGTGGCGTGCTGGTTGCGATGAGTGTGGTTGGTTATTTCCATATCGATGCCTCTTAAAAAAGTTAAACATGCAGAGGAGGGGCCAATCGCAGGGTTAAACCTTATCAGGAGTTTGCTTGCAATTACTTACACAACCTCTTCTTCTTTGTCTGCTTTCTCAAATGCTGCTGTTTTTGAGATACGTGTATATTGTATTTTTTAAGTACGCGTCAATAGATATATAGTTATTGTAATTTAGTTAAAACTGAGTAAGGGTACAAAATCGCAATGTATGTGTTCACTAATCAGGAAGAAAGGTATAAGCAAGGAGGATTTGAGTTGGATTTAACTTATGTTCGTGAAAGCGCAACTGCGGCCAGGCTATCTCTGGCAAGCCAGGGTTACTTTTTAGCGAGCACCCCTTCAAAGATAATACGCACCAGGCCATCGAATACCTCCGACGCATTATCAGGTATAGCCTCTGTCAGTTGACCGGGCAGCTGCCGGGTATAGTCCGGATTGAAGATGGTTTCCAGTGCGCTGGCGTATAGAATAACAGCAAGTGACCGATTGATATCCTGACGCACATAGCCTTTCTCCATACCTTCCTGCAAGAGGGCGTTGAAGCGCATAAACGCTGCTTCTATCCTGTAGTCGTGGAGAAGCTGCCAGCTACCCGGCGCGTGTTTACGGATATCGTCCATCAGCTGTCTGTTCACGGCCAGCAGCCGGCTGCCGACATAGCTGAAATAGCGGCTCGCCTTTTCCTGGAATTGCAATTGGGAATCGCTCAGAATGCGCTCTATCTCTTGGCGACCCTCGGCAAGGTACTCTTTGATGACAGCTTTTAGCAAATCTTCCTTTCCGTCAAAATACAGGTATAGGGTCTTCTTGCTCATGCCGAGCTGACGCGCCAGGTCTGCCATGAGCACTTTACTGTAGCCTTTCTCAAAAAAAAGCTGACGGGCCAGCTGCAAAATGGCCTCGCGCGGGTCTTTGGGTGCTTGTGCTTCTATTGCCATAGTCAGTTTGTAACGTTCAGGCGCAGGGCTTGGTTGGGGATTGCAGGAGGATATGATGTAAACAGCAATTGATAGCCATAGAAGTCAGATCTCACAGCACTGGCTCGAGGTATATCGGAGCCATCGTTTCCGGCTATGGTAGCCGTAGCCCCATGTAAGCTATGCGCTGATCCCGGTTCATGTACTTTTGGGTTTTTTTAGAGAAGTGATGAATCTAAGCAATTGATTGTCAGGTGTAAGCGAAAGAAGAGTTTCGGAGAATTGAACTATGCTACTATACATTTATGCCAGCGCAATTGGCGTTGAAAATGTGAAGTTCTTAAAAAAAGCTTAAAAAGAATGCATTTAGGCTGTTTTCGGCTTAAGTGTTAAATTTTTATTAAAATTTTGAGGCAGAAGCTTGTGAAATAGCAGCAAGCCTTCTAAATTGCATTATGCTGTTCAGGATAATGCATTAAGTACCTTAATGCGCTGCCAAACATTCAAGGGTAGGAGAAAGCCAGTTGGAAAGCCAGATTGTAATGATTTTACAGGAGTGGCATACTAATTGGTTATTACCATAAAACATTTAACTTTTAGCCGATGTTAGATATTATCAACTTTGTTGCTCTTGCCGGAATTTTCAACATCTGTTTCTTTTGGTACGCCTCTACTAAAATGGACACGAAGCCTGACCCGGTAAAAACCCTTGTTATTTCGTTTGTATTCTCTATTCCGCTTAGTTTCCTATTGATTGCCGTCTATACGACGATGTTGATTTACGCCGCCAGAACCGGTGCAAATGAGGACGCAATGTGGGAGTATATGGAGCAGGAAGAGCTACAATAACAGCATACTGACAACGGTATAGCATTGCTTGCCGGATTTGCAAAACGCCTGCGGGGGCACTTGTTAACAACAGGTGCCCCCGCAGGCATTTTGTATCATAGATGGTTCGTTACCGACTGCCGGCGCTGCTACCAATGTCCTGGCCGCCATCTTCTACGCTTTTGCCGCCCTGTCGACCGCCAGTGCGTGGCTCATTGCCTATGCTGCGTCCGGCCTGATCGTCCTCATCTGAACGGAACTTATCGTCCCCTTCCTTTTTCTGAGCAGTGGGGTGGATGTTTGGCACCTTGTTGCCTTTATTTATCAAATCTTTGTTTTGGTCTTTATTCTTATCTGTGTTCATCTGTCTGCTTGGTTTAAATGTGTAATTTGATTTAATTCTATTTTATGATTCCTAATATCGGTCGTAGTCCGGGTTAGAGCCTGTGCGGTCTGGCGGGCCATAGCGTTGGGGGCGGTTCCTATAGTTGTCACGGTAGCTGCGCATTTCTCCAGTCATTGGGTTATAAGGCCTGTTGTAGTCTGGGTCGGAAATTGAGTCGCCATCGTAGCCATAGCTCAGTGAGCCAGCCATGTTGCCATAGTTTTCGCCCGGACGGTGTCTATACCTGTCCGGTCCATAGTTGGCCTCGAAATTACTTCTTCTGTTTCTGTCGTAATAGGTGCGCTCAGCTGCCTGCCTGCGTTCGCTTTCGTAGCGCGGCGGGCTGTCGTGCCTGTATGCGCCATCGCGGCCCTCGAAATTGCCTCTGCCACGGTTGTCGTCGTAGCTATGTCTGAATTGGTGGTCTGTATAGTTGTCGTTGTCCTGCAGGTTGCGGCTCCGGCGGTACACATAGTCACCTCCTTGCTGCGCCTGTCCGTGATGGCCCTGGTTGCCTCTGTTGAAGCCATCGTAAGTGGTCTCGTGGCGGTGGCCACTGTCCGTGTCCAAACGGTAGGCCCCGCGGTAATGCGATTCGTCTCTGTCCCAGTTTATGCTGCGGTCATCCCGTTGCTGCGGTCTGTCTCGCCAGTTATTCCTTTCCATAGTTAAAGTTGTTTCTTGCGTTATTCTCTCCTTTATAAACGGGTATTCAAGATTGGAGTTTACACCTCCGGAATTAACCCAAAGCGAGGGCGTGCCCGTAAATACAACTGGTAAGCATGTTCATTTTAAAACTTTGATGCTATGAGAAACAACAGAGAGGAAAATCGCAACTACCGTGATCTGGAACCACGCTGGGCACATGGCCACCACCATGGCGAAAATTCTGACCGTGGCAATTATACCGTTGACTCCCACTTCAATAGAGGGTATGGTGCGCAAGAAGACGATTACTATGATTCTCGTTCCTTCAACACAAATACTGACCATGGGTATGGGACAAGGCAGGGGCGCTTTCAGCCCGGAGGAGCACAGTACAGCGGCCGTGATTTTGCCTCGCGTGACTCTGGCAGCAGCCACAACCCTTATGGCATGAGTTACATACCTGATGATAGCTATAACTCTGGCCGCCACTATGACCCAGATGCGAACTACGACAACCGCGACTACGAGGACCTGCGCCGACCAGGCAGTTCCCGGGTGCGTCCAACTTCATACAATGAGCGCTTTGGCCATGATATAGACCGTAGTCGCGACCATGATGAGCAAGCCTTCAGAGGGCATTCAGCCATCGGCGATTACGAATCCTACCGTCGCTACGAGATGGGTAACCCAGCGTATGACAACGACTACAGCGGAGGTTTTGCAGGACGTACGCACACCGAGGGGCGCGACCACTTTGGGGAAGACACCAGTTACAGCAACATGGGCAGCTGGAACCAGAACCGACGAGAACGCCGCTTCGAAGATCGCCATAACCGTCATTAACGCTAATACTAACAACAGATCTGACTGACAGCAGGAACCAGTATACCGACTGTTTTATACCTAATATTAAAACGATGAGAGATAACAGAGAGCAGAACTACGGCGACTATAGCCGACAATATGAGCGGGAGCATCCACACCACCAGGAAAGGCATTTTGAAAGACACGGACAGTCCAGGGCAAATGAAGAAAGCGGTTTGGGGCAGCGTTACCGGGCGCAGCACGGCCAGGCGTATGGCCGACGGGGCGGTGACCAGGGGATGCGGGAAGACTACTACAACACGATTTACGATACCACTAACTACACCGGTGTGCCGCGCCACGATGACTACGGCCTGCCACACGGCCCCGAAAACGACCTGGACCGTATAAGCTGGGGAAACCCGCAGTTCTACAACCCTGACAGTTTCGGCCGTACCCGCTACCGTTACAGTACTGGCTATAATCCAAACTATGATAATCCTGAGGAGGGCGATTTGTATCGCAACTTCGATAGTCGCGGTAACCATGGCTACCGTCACGATGGAGCCTACGGTAATGTTGATGAATTCCGGGATTTCGGAGACGATCATTATGGTTCTAAAAACAGGTACTGAAGAGTTTAGAAGGCAAATCCTTTGGGAGTTGTATACTTATTTGGATTTTGCCGTATAAGCTACTATACATTAGTATTGAATTTCCATCTGAGAAAGGCCACAGCGTCACAGCTGTGGTTTTTTTCATATTTTAAGAATCTTTTAAATAGGATTAAAATTATTTTTATTGAAACAAATTTACTTTTGCCTAGACTTCTATGAATCCTCTAAAGTCATTAATTCTGGGAGCGATCACGTTGGTAGCCATCTTGGCTATAATTTCCATCAGCTTGCCCAGGCACATTTATATACAGCGTGACATACTCATTCAGGCACCTGCTGAGGCTGCCTATGAGCAAATCAGTGATATCCGTAACTGGCCCAACTGGTTACCCGGACATCACCACGAACCTGCCCGCGCAGTGATGCAGGCTAGTCAGCCCCATGGCATAGGAACCAAACATAGTTGGGTCAGTCAGCGAAGCGGTATAAAGCCGGGCGTGGTCACGATCGTGTCGGCTGAGCCACACAAAAGGCTAGTCACCAATCTGGAGTTTGAAGGGGAAGAAAAGGCCCACAGTACATTTACGCTCCTTGAAACAGCGGAAGGCACTCTACTTACCTGGCACTTCGAAAAATACATGGGCGACCATCCACTCCGTAAATTTTCGGGCTTGCTGCTCGATAGCACCCTGGGCGAAGAGTTTGAGGATGGACTGGAAAACATTAAGCGGGAGGTGGAATCCCAACGTCTGCTCACTGAGAACTAGGCAACTTCTGATTAACGTGAACCATTACCTTTCATGCAGCTAAGATCCTTGGCTGCATTTTTTTGTGCCTTTCTCAGATGATCATAATCCTCCGTTATGGCGGTCTGGTCATCGTCTATCGGTTGCTCCTCAACCGTATTATCGGGGAACTGCCTGGCAGTGCTTTCCTAATAACGATCTAAAGGTATAGGTGTGGGTGCTACAATGCCGGAGCCTTAGAAATATCTTTGACTACAGGAGCAGGGTAGGCTTCGGTCTTAAAAGAAGCGACTTTTTTGTAGAGTTTGCCCTTATCAGCTTTGGAGGAAAGGAAAAGCGTTACTTGTGAGGTGTTATAATGGCTGGAAAGATCGGTCAGCAGATCAGGTATACCGTCGTGGTCGAGGTCGCCGGCCCAGAGCAGCACATAGATGGCGCTCTCAAAATCCTCGTCAGTGGCCAGCACCTGGCTAATTTTTCTTCCTTGCTTTGTGCCGCTTATTTTCCAGCTATAGTTTCGGATGGAGTAGGAGGCGGAACTTTCGTCTTTTATGCTGTCACCTCTGGCCTCCAAGGTATAGGTTTTTCCTTTATACTTGAGATTGATAGCCGTATTGGGTAAAATTGCTTGATCCGGATAGCCTACCGTGTCCACGGGGCCGGCTTTGAGCTGGTCTATACCTGCGATAAGCAGCAGTGTGTTCGGAAATTCGCTGCTTACTTCACGTCCCGACATTACTTGTTTGCCTTTATCGTTAACGGGATCAAAGAAAGGCTGTACCTGAATACGGACAGGGCGCAACCGAAAAGTGCTGTCCTCGAAAACCAGTCCCAGCCATTGCTTTTTTTCTACTCCTTGCCATACCTCACGCTTGTGAAAGCGGCCTTCCGTCAAAAGCTTAACCGCTGTCTTGGGTTCTGGTGCCAGATCAGTTGTGTCAATGGCAAAGTGTTGTAATTCATCTTCGGCAGGTTGGGTAATCGTATCGGTGTTTTCGGCCGACTGGGCGTCTGTATCTGTTATTTGCGTGTGATCCGTCTTGTTTTCAATGGCTTTGTTAGGCTTGGAATTACAGGCCACCAGAGTCAGCATACAGAAAATAAACAGCGGGTAACGCATTGTAGTAAGGCTAATTCGATAGAAGAAGGCTAATATAGCAAAATATTTTTTCGGAAGCCCTTAAAATAGAAAGGCCGGTTTACACCAGCCTTTCTTACACATCTTAATTATTAAAACAGCTATACCTAAAGGAGGCTAAATAACCTGTCCTTGAGGCCGGCTGAGGCTTCTACCAACGGCAAACGCACAGCAGGTGAACATACGCTGAAGCGCTCCAGCAAGGCTTTCACGCCTACGGGGTTGCCCTCTTCATACATCATCGGGTTGATGTCCACGAATTCGTAAAGCAGGTCAGCGGCTTCTTTGAATTTGTACTCTAACCCCAAACGGATCATGTGGCTGAATTTCTCAGGGAAAGCATTGGCAAGCACCGAAATTACCCCTACAGCACCAAAGGAGATCATGGGAAGGGTAAGCATGTCGTCGCCGCTAATCAACATAAAGTCGGCTGGCTTGTGCTTGGCAATGTGCATGCATTGCTCTAGGTTGCCGGAAGCTTCCTTTATACCTATGATGTTGTCATGCGCAGCCAGTCGTACTGTGGTTTCCGGCGCGATGTTGCTGCCTGTTCGACCCGGCACGTTGTATAGTATAACCGGCACCGGGCATGCGTTGGCCACCTGTACGTAGTGCTGGTAGATGCCTTGCTGCGATGGTTTATTATAGTAAGGGCTCACCGAAAGCACGGCGGTTATACATTCCAGGTCTGTTTTTTCGATCGTCTCCAGCACATGTTGCGTGTTGTTACCACCCAGTCCGTAGACCAGGGGTACACGTCCATTCACGTGCTTTTTAACGAAGGCCAATATTTCGGCTTTTTCAGCCGCAGTAGTCGTTACCGATTCACCTGTGGTGCCGTTCACCACCAGGTATTCCACACCACCACCTATGGTAAAGTCAAGTAACTGGCGCAGCCCATCGTAGTCTACGTCCAGGCTGCTGGTAAAAGGCGTAACCAAGGCAACACCTGTTCCTCTTAATTTATCTTGTATCATGCGCTGTTTTTTCTAGAGCACGAAGTTCGAATTATCCAACGGATTCTCCAAACAGGAACGAGCAATTCGTTGATCTTTAATTGTTATGCGTTGTTCGTGAATCCCGTAGACGTATATACCTGAAATCCCTAACTGAGCTCAACAAAATTTTAACATCTGATACTACCTGCTTTTCACAATCAACGAACAACGATCAACGAAAAAAAGCCTACTGTATATTGTTTTCCTCTACCCAATGCAGGAATTGCTCTTTGTATACCTCACCAATCGGGATCTCTTTATTACCGATTCGGATACGGCTCTTCTCAATGCTGTCGATTTTTTGCAGGGCGACAATGAAGGAGCGGTGCACGCGCATGAACTTTGTTTCTGGCAGTTTTTCCATCGCCTTGTTCATCGAGAGCAGCGTGATAATCTTCTGGTCTTTGGTCTGGATGATGATATAATCTTTAAGTCCTTCGATCCAGAGAATGTCTTTGAAGTCTACCCGCAAGGTCTTGTAATCGGCCTTCACAAACATGAAGTCGTGCTCGGCGGGTAACGCAGCAGCTGGTGCGGCTGGGGCTTCCTGGGCTTTGCCGTTGCGCTGCAGCCGCTCTTGGGCTTTGGTTACGGCCTTGAGGAAACGGTCGTAAGGTATAGGCTTGAGCAGGTAGTCCACGGCATCCTGATTAAAACCCTCCAAGGCATAGTCTGGGTAGGCGGTGGTGAAAATAATGAGCGGCTGGTGCTTGAGAATGTTCAGAAACTGTATACCTGTCAGCTCGGGCATTTCGATGTCGAGGAACATGAGGTCGATCTGTTCTTCCTGCAGTACCTGCATGGCTTCGGTCGCGCTCGAACAGGTTTTCACCAGCTTAAGAAACGGCAGTTTGCTCACATAGCTCTCAATGATGTCGAGGGCCAGGGGCTCATCGTCTACGGCAAGGCAGCGGATCGTCATAGTTTTATCTTTTTGTGTGGAAGTATAGCTTGAGCGAAGCATAGAAGGTATCGGCTTTTTCCTCAAAGTGCAGCTCATGTCGGTTCGGGTACAACAAGGTAAGGCGCTGCTTCAGGTTTTGCAACCCAATGCCTCCAAACTCCCGCTTTTTGTGGCTGCTGGTGTTGTTTACCGTCGTAAACTGCAGCCCATCATCCTGCACCAGCAAGTTCAGGGTAATGCCCACCTCATTGCGGCTTACCAGGCCATGCTTAAAGGCATTCTCCACCAAGGTCATCAACAGCATGGGCGCAATCTGCTTTCCGGCCAGTTCGCCGTCCACGTTCAGCCTGATGCTGGTCTGCTCGCGCAGGCGTAGTTTCTGCAGGTCGATGAAGTTGCGTATGTGGTCTACCTCTTTCTCCAGGCTCACCAGCGTGTCGTTGCTTTCGTAGAGCATGTAGCGCATGAGCAGCGACAGTTTCATAATAGCGTCCGGCGTTTCGGGGGACTGCTTGTAAGCCAAAGAGTAGATGTTGTTGAGCGTGTTAAAGAGAAAATGCGGATTTACCTGTGACTTCAGGAAGTTGAGTTCCGCCATCAGCTTCTGGTTTTCGAGCTCTTTGTTGCGCCGTTCGTTTCGGATGTAATTACCGGTCACTTTCAGCGCAGAGCTGATGAATACGACAATCAGGCCTGCCAGCAGATAGTTGAGGATACGGTCGTAGGAATACAGTACTTTCATGCCCGGGTTAAACTCCCGGAATACATAAAAGTCGAGGGGGGAACGAATAAGCGCAACCGCTGTGAGTGTGAGCAGCACCATGGCAATGTAGGACAGGATGCGGTTACGGGCCAGGTAGCGGGGAATGAGCACATACCAGTTAAGGTAAAAAATCATGATGGCAAAGCTCAGGCCCACCAAGGAATCGATGGCCTTGTTGAGTGTGAGGCCGCGTTGGTACTGCACATAAAATATCCAGGCACCGAATAATGCCCAGGCCGCAACGTGTATGGCCAATTTATACCGCTTCTTCATAGAAAACTCAGGTAGGGCAAATGTGTTCAAACTGTCAGAATGTATGTAGGATGGCAGCAAATCAGGATACCTTTTTATCTACCTAAAGTTAAGCAAAAAAACAGGTATAGCAGGTATAGGCAGAAAGACTCTATACAAAGCCCGTAATCTGCACTATGAAAAGAGCTTTTTGCCTGACAAATGCGCGAGCGGGCTCAGGTGGTTGTTGGTATAGTGTTTTGAGCTGTTCGTCTAATTCATTTTTTTATGTGATCAGAATATACTCCATTTGCAGTGTAAGTCCTAAGGCCGGGTATAAACCAGCTGATCGGGCTCACGCTTTGTGTTAACTGTAATTGTTAAGGTTTATATTGTTTGTTTTTGTTTGTTAATTGAAGAAGCGCCGGACTGAATGCAGCCCGGCGCTTCTTTTTGCAGGTATAGTCTAAAGCGATTTATACTAAGCGCCGACCATTTTCAGAAACTCATCTTCTGAGAGGATGCTGATGCCGAGTTTGGTGGCCTTTTCCAGTTTGGACGGCCCCATTTTGTCGCCTGCCACCAGGTAGGACAGCTTGCCCGAAATCGAACTGACTACTTTGCCTCCGTGGCTAATTATGATGCGCTGTAGCTCGTCGCGGCTCACACTCTCGAACACGCCCGAAATAACGAAGGTCTTGCCTGCTAAAGTATCGCTTTCCATCTCAGGAGCGGTATTTTCGGATTTAAACTTCAAACCGGCAACCTTCAGGCGCTTAATTATTTCCAAATGCTCGGGTCTGGCAAAGTACTGCAGCAGCGACTGCGCAATACGGTCTCCAATCTCATTGACTGCGATCAGCTCTTCGTAAATAGCACTGCGCAGCGCTTCGATATCGGGGAAGTACTCGGCGAGCTTCTTGGCTACCGTGCTGCCCACATAGCGTATGCCCAGCGCAAACAGCACCCGGTCAAAAGGCGTCTGCTTCGACTTTTCCAGACTCTGCAGGATGTTGTTGGCTGACTTTTCGCCCATGCGATCCAGATTAACCAAATGCTCAAATTTCAGGTCGTACAGGTCGGCTGCATTATGCACCAGGTTTGCTTTGTAGAGTTGCTCGATCGTTTTGGGGCCAAGCTCGTCGATGTTCATGGCTTTGCGGGAGATAAAGTGCTCCAGTTTGGCCTGAATCTGCGGGGCGCAGCCTTCCTCGTTCGGGCAATAGAAATTAGCCTCGCCTTCGGCTCTAACCAATGGCGTACGGCAGGCCGGACAGTGCGTAGGGTATACGATTGGCTGGCTATCAGCGAGACGTTTACTCAAATCCACCCCGGTGATCTTTGGGATGATCTCACCGCCTTTCTCCACAAACACCGTGTCGCCAAGGCGCAGGTCCAGACGCTGGATCTCGTTGGCATTGTGCACGGAGGCACGCTTCACGACCGTACCTGCCAACAGCACAGGTTCCATTAAGGCAACCGGCGTCACGGCCCCTGTGCGACCGATCTGGTACTGTATGTCGAGCAGGCGGCTCATCGCGCTCATGGCCGGGTACTTGTAGGCGATGGCCCAGCGCGGACTTTTAGCGGTATAGCCTAGCTCTTCCTGCAGCGCATAGCTGTTCACCTTCACCACCACACCATCGGTAGCTATTGGTAGTTCCTGGCGTTTGGTTTCCCATTCGTTGATGTACTCCAGCACCTTGTCAATAGAAGTACATTTGCGCCAGGTGTCCGATACTTTGAAGCCCCATTTCTGAATAGCCTGCAGACTTTCGGAATGCGTGTCGAATGGGTTGGGGGAGCTCATAAAGCCATAAGAGAAACAACCCAGCTTACGGCTGGCCACAATGGCAGAATCCTGTTGCTTGAGGGTACCTGAGGCGGCATTGCGGGGATTAGCCAGTAGCTGTTCGCCCGATTCCTCACGTTCGGCATTCAGATTTTCAAATACCTGCAACGGCAGAAACACTTCGCCGCGTACCTCAAACTGATCAGGGAAGCCGCTGCCGTGTACCTGCAACGGCACATCGTGGATGGTACGCACGTTGGCCGTGATATCGTCGCCGCGTGTACCGTCGCCGCGGGTAGCACCCTGCACAAAATAGCCGTTCTCATAGGTCAGGCTGATGGCCACGCCGTCGAACTTCTGCTCACATACATACTCCACCTCGTCGCCCACCACTTTACGCACCCGCTTGTCGAACTCGCGTAGGTCTTCCTCAGAGTAGGTATTGCTCAGCGAGAGCATCGGGTACTTATGGTGTACTGTCTTGAAGCTCTTGGTTACGGTGCCACCCACCCGAAGGGTAGGGGAGCTAGGCTGGCGCAGTTCCGGGTACGCCTGCTCGAGCTGTTGCAGCCTCTCCAGCATCTTGTCAAACTCGTAGTCGGTAACTTCGGAGATGCTGTTCTGGTAGTATTGGTAGTTAAGGTAGTTTATACGTTGGGTGAGCTCCTGAATCTCAGCAGCAGGGTCTTTTGCTAATGCCATGGGGTATGTGGTTTTACTTCTGTAAAAATATCAAATGCAGGCCATGCTGCCAAGTGGATAATAGGTGATTAGGCCGAATTATCAGCTCAGGTATAGGATTTTCAAGCCAGGCCTTAGTTAACGTTTTGGCTGTCAGGTATAAAAAAGAAGGCCGCTCTGAGAGAGCGGCCCTTCTGGAACGTGGGTTAATGGAGGTTACTTCAAAATCACGCCGTCGGCTACGAAACGAAGCTCTTCTTTAGGTTGCGTAATGGCCTGTACCTCATCAGCCGTTTTGCCGGCATCCTCGGCAAAATGGCGCTGGTCATCCACTGAAATCACTTCATGCTTGGCTGTACCCGTGAAAACCACCTTTCTACCAGACAAATCCTCTACTGGCAGGAAGAAACCATAGTCGCGGAAGGTCACTTTCATGGTGCTGCCGTCCTGGAGTTTCACATCCATCCAGCAACCCTTGGATTGGCAACTCTGTACCACCTCTGCTGTCACAGTAGCCTGTATAGAGTCTTGTCCGGCCACCGCTTCCTGCAGTTGGGAAGCAGACAGCACGTTTTCTTCCGTGAAGGCAGTGCCATAGGTATGATCAGCGGCAGCGCCTGCAGTCACTTCCTGGTCTTCGGCAACGGTTGTGGCTTGGGAACAACCACATAGTGTGGCAGCTGCAAGCAGCAGTACAAACAGATTTTTCATGCAGTGAGATTATTTTGTTTGGTCAAATATAGACATTAATGCGTGAGTTGAAAAGCCAAGGCTATTCCCTCAGACAAAATGCAGGCTGCTACGCCTAAACCGTTAAATATTAGGGACAAACTTATTCCAGCGCCCGGTTCTGGAACAAGAGAAAGCCCAGGTGAAACAGCACGCCCCAGTTTTTGGACTCGTCGTTATAGTAATTGAGGTTCAGGGCTACTGGCCCGAGTATCCCCTGGTATACCACAGCCGCTGTGGCGGCCAGACCCGTTCCGCCGAAAGTATCGCCATAGTAGGCGCGTTGGTTATCGTTCTGCAGGATCGGTTTGTAAGGCTGGAACACATAGCCCTCTGTCCGGAACTCCAGCCTTGGAGAGAGTAGGTATACGTACTGCAATCCGCCCGCCACGAACTGATGCGCCCGAAAGCGGTCCAGGAAGAGCGTTTTGCTGTCGGAGAGGGGATGAAAGGCCGGCGCAGAAGTGAGGGTAGAGCGGTAATTGCTGAAAAACGGTTGGGTAGAGAGAACCCCCTCGAGCCGATACCCAAACTTATGCTTGCCCTCGCCAAAGTAATCCTCGAAGAGTAGCCGTCCATAGAACCACTCATGCTCGGTGGATTTTTTCTCGGGATTGGTCGCGGTAGAGCCCGGGGAGTAGCTTTCGGTGGCGCTCACAAAGCGTGCCGATGCCGTGAACAGGCGACCTGAGGAAGCGTACTGTTTTCGGTTAAGGCTCCCTCTCCTGAATATGCCGGCCACAGTGAAAGCTTCCAGATCGGTTCGGTCCAGCGTATCGGAGCTGAGGATGTCGAGGCGGTTGCTGTAGCGGTCTATATTCTGCGTGAATGCCGTGCTGATCACCAGTTTGCCTTTGTAGGTATTGGTAAAGCCAAGGTCGAGCGCATAGCTCCGGTCTGACTGCTCAATAAAAGGCATTTTGTTGCGCTCCAGCAAAAAACCACTTGTCGACAGGAAGTTCCAGTTGTTGTAAGTAAACGAGGGCTCCACATAGTAGGGGGTACTGGCTGGCACATCGACCCGGGTCCTTAGCTGGGCTGCCTGGTAAAAACGTCCTGTCTGGAAGCTTCCTGCAAAGGTATAGAGTTGGCTACCCAACAGGCTGTACGCCAGACTTGCATAAATATTATCAACTGGTCGGGAAGCTAGCACGCCACCCAAGGCCAGTTTCAGGCCGGTATCCTTTTTGACATCCAGCAGCAGGTCGTAGTGCCGGGCAATCTGGTCGTATCGCATCGTCGGGTACAGGTTGCTGAAATTTTCGATGGCCGCTAACCGGTAATAGCCTGTTTTGACCTGTTGCATGGTATAGCTGTCGGCGCCTTCCGTGCCCCGGAAAAACTTTTCAATGAAAGCTTTCTGGTTCTCCTTCACGCCTTGTATCCTGATGTTTCGGAAGGTATGGGGCTCAAAACCGCTCCTGAACCGGTCCCGTTTGCTGGCAAGTTCTGCCGGGTTGACTCTCCGCCCTATCTTCCGTTTGATTTGCTCCATCTTGGCGCTGGCCTCCGCATAACCGGCAGCAAACAATTCTTCCACATTTTTGAAATCGAGCGAGGTGAGGCTGCCCAGATCCGGCTGCAGGTAAATGTCTTTGGCGTTGAGCGCTGTGGAGTCAGAGTTGGACATCATGGCATAGAGCAGGGTATGGGCGAGGTCAAAATCGTCCTTCCCATAAGGGTACTCACTGTAGATTTTTGAGGAGACGTTCACACCAATGATTATGTCCGGCTTGAAATCCTTTCGGGCCACATCCACCGGAAAATTGTTGTACAAACCTCCGTCAAACAGCAGGCGATTCTCTATCCGGATCGGCTTGAAGAACAATGGCACTGTCAAGGTGGCCCGCACCGCATCGGCCAGCTGGCCTCTCCGTAAAATCACTTGTTGCTGCGTAAATATATCGGCGGCGATGCAGCGGTAGGGTACCATCAGCTTATCGAAGTCATAATTGGCCCGTGCGGCCGGCTGCGACAGCAACTGTGCCAGTGCAAAGTTTAGCGAGGCATCGTTGACCAGGTTAGACGTCAGCCTGGCCTGCAGGGCCGTGTCTACGGAAATGTGGAGTTTTAGTAGCGAGGGGTTGGGTTCGGGTGAGGCGAAATTGTAGGTATAGTTCTGCTCCGGCTTTCCGGTGGCCCAGGCCTGGAAGGCCTCGGTGCTGACCAGGTATTCGATTTCAGAAGGGGAGTAGCCGGCTGCGTAGAGTGCCCCCACAATACCGCCCATGGAGGTGCCCACGATGTAATCGATGGGGATGTCGTTTTCTTCTAGCGCCTTGAGTACACCCACATGGGCTATCCCTTTGGCGCCGCCCCCGCTCAGTACCAGGCCCACTTTCTGCGCGAGGCTTACGGGTACTGACACTAGCAGCAACAAGCAGGCAAGCGTAACTGTACGCAACCTGAGGCCGATTGCGGAATGATGGGATTGCAGGCTGTAGTCAGCCGTCAGGTGATGCATGTTATAGGTTCTGTTTATCGGGATCGGAGGTCAGCCCATCGGGCGTTGTGTATGGTAAACAAGATGCGCCCTGTGAGCATGGTGGTATACCTGGCAGGCACTATCAGTCGCATGTCCTGCAGCCTAATCTCAAAGCTGCTGCTGAACGTGATCATGTTCCTGTCCGGTGTGAAGGTGACCGGCCTGACCATTTCCCTGTTTATACCTTGTATGTTTATGAATATACGGCTGTTGATTGTCTGGCGTGCGCGAGTACCCGCATTAATCTTCTCCACCGGTGCCTCAATCTCCAAATAAATATCGGGGTAGCGGGAAGCGAAAAACACCTCCTGCACCATGGCGATGGGAGTGGAGTCGTTGGCCGGCAGCAGGTTGGAGAGGGGGAGCAGGCATTCCAGTTTTTTGGTATTTTCGTTGTAGCGCACCAGCATTTTCCCCGACGAAAAGTCATAGGTCCCTTTTTCGCCCTCCATTGATATGAGTATGGTATTATTGGAGGTATAAGGTATGCGGTTTTGTTGTGCCCGGGCAGCCCATGTTGCAAGCAATAGAAGAAGGACTGGCAGTAAACGTTTGATCATGATGAGGCACGCTAAAGGATATACTCCTGCTAACGCAAAAATGAGTAGAAAGGTAGAGCGATGGCCACCTTTTTGGCAAATAACAGGTGTTGTAAGAAGCCTAGGAAGCAGTGGAGCAGTAGTGTCGGATTCATAATTATGGCGCACAAGAAATTAAGCAGAATGGAGAGGCAATTTATGACGCATTTGCAAAACTATAAATCCGCCGAAAGGGTATACAGATATAGAAAAATTACCCTCAATCTGATTTAAAAAAGGTTGTCCGCGACATAGAAAGCAGGCGGGGCTCCTGAAGAAAGCTTGACATGAATCAGGATAGAAAGAATAAAGTAGACTCACGCCAGGGGTCGGCCTTTGGCAAAATAGAGCGCATGCACCCTATCCGTATGTTGCTCTACCTAAGCATGATCGGTATAGGAGTCCTTTTCTTTATTCTGGTGGTGGCTTTTGCCCGCACAGGCGGTTTCGGAAATGAGCAGTTCTCAATCCCCAAATTTTTCAGTGTCAGTACCTTGCTTTTGCTTTTCAGCAGCTATGCCATCAACAAGGTACCCCGGATCTACAAAAAGGACAAACTCCATAAAATGACGCGATACTTAAGCATTACCTTTGTGCTGGGTGTGGCTTTTATTGGGGCGCAGGTGCTTGGCTGGCGCGAAATTGCTGCTTCGGGGGCCTACTTCACCGGCAAAGCTTCAGGCAGTTACTTATACCTGATCTCGGCCTTGCATCTGCTGCACTTGCTGGGCGGTATGATCTTTCTGGCCTTTTTGCTGTTCAAAACGGCCCATATGGCCAATGACGGGGTTCGGAGCCTGATCTTTATTCGTGACCCGTACCGCCGTCTTCAGCTCTCGATGCTGCGTACCTACTGGCACTTCATCGGTTTGCTCTGGCTCTTCCTATACCTGGTGATTTTGTTCATGGCCTGATGGGTGCTAGCGTACCAGCGTAACAGAACCTTTGTATTTGTCCGAGCCGAAGTCTATCACGTAAAAATATACCCCGTCGTTCACGTTCTTGCCGTCCCACCTAAAGGTGTTGTCATTGCTGGCGAATACTTCTTTGCCCCATCTGTTGTAAATCCTGATATGCTGGAAGGTACTGGTGCAAACATCGGCCGGCAGACCCGGTATTTCAAAGAAATCATTCAGCCCGTCGCCGTTGGGCGTGAAGATGTTGGGCGGCGTGAAGGTTTTGAAGTCGGGCACCCGCACCTTAAACTCCATTGTCAGTATTTGATCAGGAGAAGGGGCGCAGGCATCTTCTTTGAGCACAAAGTCCACCCGTACAACGCCTTGCCGGAAAGCGTCGCAGTTAGCCACCCAATTGAATTTTCCCTCTGCCGTGCCATTGCCGCCTGTGGAAGTAAAGGTCATACCTAATGAGGCCAGGCTGAAACCCTGGCCGGTGGCAGCCATGCTCAGCTTGTGCAGATCCAGGTCAGTGCCATTGAACAAAGCCTCGAAAGGCTCGTTCAGGTCAACCTCAAAAAAAAGCGTTTCTTTATTGGTGGTCAAAACAGGCACGCGGTTCGGGTAGTCCGTGCGCACTTCTATCAGTTCGGTTCTGGTTATTGGCTCGCCGCAGAAATTGGACGTGGCGGTGAACTCGATCAGGTAGGAGGTTATGCCCAACGCATTGCAGTCTATCAACCAGGAAAAGGGCGAACTCACCTGTCCTATACCTGAACGGCTCTGAAACTGAATAGGGACGGAATTGATGTCGAAATTTTTGCCAGTCGCTGAAATCGTGACCTCATCGTTGTCGGGATCGAAACCGAGCACATTAAAGTCGATCAGATCGCCTTCCATGACAGTAAACACCCGGTCAGGTTTTGAGAGGTTAACAGAAGGAGGCTCGTTGGGTATAGGGTCGATGATAAAACTGACCTGCAGCGTGTCCTGGCGCGGTAAACTACAGCCATTGTCCTTTACGATCAGGTTAAGCTTGTATACCTTCCCCTCTGTGTCGAAGCACTCGTTGAAACACAAGGTAGCTTTGAGAGAATCACCCGAAGTAGCAGTATTAATCACGCCTGTTGTGGTTCCGCTGAAGGTATAGTTGCTGTCGCTGAAATTTACGGGACGGGCATACAGTGTTATCCTGGAGTTGGGGTCCGGGTCCGTAAACACAACGTTAAGGCAGCGGGCATCCGTTGGGCGGATGCGTATCACGTCGCCACTTTTATAAAAGCCTGTCTGGCCTGCGGCACGGGCCAAAACCTTCGGACTATCGTTACGGGGGCAGTCTTTTACGAGTAGCTGGAAATCGCGCCGCACTTCACCTATTTTCACGCCTTTCCGAAATTCCTGTGCGCGCACGCCAAAAACAAACAATCCCTTGCTGGCTGGTTTCACAGTCAGCCTACCTGTCTGTGGGTCAATTGAAATGGGAGGAGAGCCTTGTATCTGGTTGCTGCGGCTATACCCTGGCTGCCACACAATCTCAGGGTAGGGGCCTGGTCTTGGAGTAGGCGCCGCGTTGAAGGGGTCAGCAGTACTGAAGCCATTGATCGGAGTGACCATGTCATATACAAGGGAGTCCCCATCAACGTCTGTTCCGCTAAAGTCATAGTAGAAAAGCTCGTTGGCGCAGGCATAGTCGCTGAGGGGAGGGAAAAGCACAGGGGATGAATTTACGAACGGAGTGTTTCCCTGGACAACAGGCGGGAATTCCATGTAAAAAGTTTGACCAGCACTCTGAGGATTTACAATGTTGTTGATGATACGGTTGCGACAGCAGCGTTCCCAAACCATGTAGTAGCCCATCGGGTTGTTGAATACATTCGGGGCCAGCACGACATCCAGCCAGTAAACCAGTTTTCGGGTGCGTAATTCTCCTACAGTGCAGGCAATGTCGGTATAGTTTACAAACGTGTTGCTCCGCAGCGGCAAACTTATCTCGTCGATTTTGGAGGTGTTCGTCTGTTTGTCGAATATCCGTATCCTGGCCTCGGGGTCTATGGCTCCTGGGTTACCGTTCACATCATCAAAATACACATTCAGCGTAATCCGGTAGGTATAGCCTGATCGGTGCTCGAGGCCGAATTCACCACCAACGATGTGCGTGGCCAATGCCTGCTTGCAGAAGAGCAACAGCATAAAGCATAAAGTGAGGAATATACGCTGTTTCATCCGCCGATCGATTTAGAAGAAATATTTATCGTGATAACCAGGCTAAATGGAATTATGTAAATTAACTTGGCATGGCCTCTTAAGTTACATTAAATCAGAATAAATTGCGTGATATCAGGAAAAATTTTGTAATGTTCCGGTTAAACATTCAAGAGTCAAATTCGTTATACGGCTTCTGGACAACCATCCTTTAAACAAACAGAGGGCACTTCAGTTAAGTGTAAAAATGCGAAAACACTGCTTTAAAGCTGGAAGCTAAACACTATATGCCTACATCATTATGTTGACACAAGAACTTGAACTAAAGAAAAAACTACTGCAGCAATCAACTAAAATGCTGAACGTGCAGATTCAGGCGGCGAAAGAAGCGATGGATGAGGCGCAGGAAAGTGCCAACGAGCACCATGGCGCCATCGAAGATAAATTCGAGTCGTTCAGAGAAGCCTGTCAGATTCAACGCGACATGTACGCCAGGCAACTGGATGAGCTCATCACGACCATGGGGCTGCTGAAACGGGTTAATGCAACCAAGGAAAACAAAGACGTTTCGCTCGGAGCAGTTGTGATGACCGAACTTCAGAACTACTTTATAGGTGTAAGCCTCGGTGAAATCAAAGTGGACGGCGATTCGTTCTACGCTATATCCGGCATGTCACCGCTCTACAAGGCCATGGCCGGAAAAACATCAGGCGACACTTTCGTGTTTCGGGATAAGGAATATAAGGTGTTGCAAGTGTTTTAAGAACAGGAAATGCTTGGTCTATTCAGCTGGGGAATTGGCTAAGTTCTGACTGACTTAAGTCCGACTGGTTGATGCACAGGTATAGCTTGCCTGACATCTGAATAGGTATAGCCTTTGCTTCTGTTATATTTATAAAAACCTTTTGCGCAGTAAATCAGTTTGATAGGATGTAAAGGGTTGAAAAAAGGAAAGGTTGGCAGCGATGCCAACCTTTCCTTTTTGGAAGCTATGTCTGATTAGTCTACACGCGTCCAATTCTGAGTTCTGCCGATCAGTGAGATACCAATATAGCCCTTCACCTCCATCTTGTCTTTGCCAGTCATCTTCATATAGCATGAGTATGTCTTGCCACTTTCCGGATCATAAATGGTACCATCGTCCCACTTGTTGTCGCCGTCGTATTTGAAATCCTTCATAAACACCAAACCCTGCAAAGGACGGTTTCGCATCTTCTTATCAGGGTTATTGTCATCCAGTTTAGGTTTTCCGTTACGCAGGGGCTCCTTTAGCTGCACAATCTTGCCGTACATTTTGTCGCCTGACTGGTAGATCTCAAATCGGGCTTTGCCTTCTTCATTTGTCCAGGTGCCTACCGGAGACATCTTTTGGGCCCAGGCTACAGAAGAGAACAGCATGAGTACCACTAGGGTTAAGAGGTGCTTTTTCATGATTCGTTGGTTGTTTTGTAAGATTAGTAACGAAATATAGACAAAATAATTCATTTTTCAACTGAAATCCACTTAGGGTCGATTTTTTTCACGTGATGAGTAGTCTGAAGATATTCGGTTTTGCGCCTTCTCAGTATGTGATAAAATTAAGTGCAATTGATTCAGGATTCCAAATGGTTTATAATGAGT
This sequence comes from Pontibacter aquaedesilientis, assembly GCF_014773225.1. Classification (GTDB taxonomy): domain Bacteria; phylum Bacteroidota; class Bacteroidia; order Cytophagales; family Hymenobacteraceae; genus Pontibacter; species Pontibacter aquaedesilientis. The sequence goes on from NZ_JACXAJ010000001.1 coordinate 453,790, forward strand.
GATTTATATCAATTAACGTGCCTAAACATGGCAACGGGATGCACTACCCTAACATTTATGCAGAATAGAGGCTAAAAATAAGTGCCAAACCTTGTGAACTTATCTGCGTTCATTTATCTTTATAATATCAGTAAAGTAGCGAGTGCTACAGCTCAGTTCCGGACGCCAACTCAAGTGCTGGCATAAGGTTCGGGGTTCATGTCGGACTAAAGAGAAAGGAGGTGCTATGTCTAATCCATCAGTCGTCTTAGTAAGCCTTGGTAATAGTGTTCACCTTAACAACGGTGAGCTGGCTTAGTAAGCAGTGAGTATCTACTGCTTGCGCAGTAAATATTACCTTTGGTCTTGAATGATGGTGCTGCTGCAAAACAGGGTGCCGCTTGTTAAGATTTGAAGGATTCTAAAGCGCTTGATGTAACTTGACGGGTTACATCAAGCGCTTTTTCTTTTTGCCTCATCAGAGATCTTCTTTGTAAATCGTGTTATTGCCCAATCTCCGCTCCCGCAGGAAAGACGCCACATACGCGAGTACCGCCAGAAAACAACTGGCCCCCATAACCAGCACCAGAATATGCTTGCTATCCCACTCAAAAGTGTCCGGATTGATGCGCAGAATAAGTGCGAACCCAGCCAATAGCGTGAGAGCCGTTACGGTATGAAAAACAAAGCGGTTATGCCTGCGCAAATGATAGGTGCAGGCCAGCAGCAGCACACCAAAAGCCGGCGCAAGCAAAGCGATGACTGGCCTGGAGGGAAGCAGGAAATAACCCGCCAACCCCGCTACCACAAGGACAGTTGCATTGATGGTATTGATAATGTAAGGATGCATCATGTGTCTACTTTTTAAAAGCAACAGAACCGAACAGGTATAAAGTTACCTGCCCGGCTACCTAATGCGTCTTACGTAAAATACTGTCGGATATGTTTGAACTTGGCTGGATGATTACAACACTCGCCTAATGCCCAGTAGGCGGTCATTGTAGCGAGTGCCTTCCACCTGGCTGATTTTAACGCCACCGTTTGAGGAAGAGTGTACGAACGAAATCGTATCGCCCGGCTCTGAAATAACAATACCCACATGGCCCGGCTCGCGTACATTCAAGTTCGTACCCGTAAAAATCACGAGATCACCTGGTCGGGCGTCTTCCCGGTCAACCGCTACACCATCTTGCGACTGGGTAGAAGAAGATCGGGTAATGGGTACCCCATATTCTTCAAAAACGTGCGAAGTGAATCCTGAGCAATCAAAGCCGTTGCTGCTGGTGCCACCATATACATAGGGGGTGCCAATCAGCGAAACGGCATAGTCTATCAGTTCATCGGAGGGCAGTCCTTTTGGGGCCGCATACCATGCCTTATCTTCCGTATGGCTTGATCTTTTGGCCTTAGAAAAGGTTTGATTTCCACCGTCTGTTTTAGGCTCCTGATGATGAATGGCAAAATGCACCGGCGCTGGCTCTGTCGAACTGCCTGCCATATGATCCGGCTTTAAGGTAATCAGTAGAAACAATAAAAGGAGTGGGGCTGCCACCAGCAGAAATATCTTTTTCATAGCTTGTAGGGTTTGAGTTATAACACCAAGTATGAGAATATCGTGCCAAGATTGGCTTTGACCACCACAATGCAGTGAGGATGTCGTAACAGAAAAAACTTTGGCTTCGAATTATGGGCCTTTTGCATAGAATTTCAAACGCTTCATCAGAGAATTAAAACTATCTGTCGATAATTAACTTAATTGGAAATTATTTTGGTATAATAGTGTTATATATTATAATATTATGTATATTTATGTAATTCAATTAGCATGTATTCCAGAATGGAAATCTACAAATCCGAATCGTTTATGGTACAGCATTCAGAAGAGCAGTTACTGCTCCGCTGTAAAAAATCACTGCATTCGGAGGAGTTCAGAGCGGGGTTAACGAAAGCGTTACAATATGCCAGGGAACACCAAATCAAAAAGTGGCTACTGGACCTGAGGGAAATAGGCAAGTTGAGTGAGGCAGATGAAACCTGGGTGCAGGTGCAGCTTTTTCCACAGATTATGATTCACTTGGGTATGAAAAACTATGTGGCGGTAGTGATGGATGAGCGTTGTTATGCCAACATGGTGGATGAGTCCGGGCTATTGGGGCTGAAGAGTTACAATTCCTTTATTATCATCAATACGTTCTACCAGTTGGAGGAAGCAGCTTCCTGGTTAGAGGGCAAACATCCAAATTACGTCTGAGCGTCGCAGGTGGGAAGCCACGAACAGCGGTGGGATTTTGAAAAGCACGGTTTTTGTTGTAAAATGCCTTTGCTTTAACTAAATTCTAAATAATCGCATGCTTCAACCAAGGCAAATCAAACCCTTACTCTTTCTCACACTCTGTTTCTTTTTCTGGAATACCTTCGCAACTCTGGCAGCCGACCTAAGGTATACGCTGGCCATGCCTGCACCTCATACACACTATTTTGAGGTAGAAGTAGAACTTTCTGGCGCCCGCAAGAACTACATCGACTACAAAATGCCTGTCTGGGCCCCGGGTTCTTACCTGGTGCGTGAATTTGCCAAAAACGTGGAAGGCTTCGCTGCTACCGACAAATCAGGCAAAGCCTTACGCTCCGAGAAAATCAATAAAAACACCTGGCGTGTGTACAGTAACAAAGCGGACGCTGTGCGGGTGAAGTACAAGGTATACGCATTTGAGATGAGCGTGCGCACCAGCTTTCTGGATGCATCGCATGGCTATGTGAACGGCACCAGTGTGTTTATGTACCCGGAGGGCTATCAAAAAGAAAGCGGTTCGCTGGTGGTGCAGCCTTTCAAGGAGTGGAAGAAAGTTTCTACCGGCCTAAAAAACACCGGGGGCTATACCTATACCTTCGCCAACTACGATATTCTGGCAGACTCCCCGCTGGAAATCGGCAACCAGGAAGTGCTGACCTTTGAGGCTGGAGGCGTACCGCATGAGGTAGCCATGTACGGTGAAGCCAATTACCAGCCTGAACAATTGCTAGCCGATATGAAGAAGGTAACCGAGGAATGCATCAGCCTGATGGGGGAGTTACCCGTTGATCGCTATGTGTTCATTGTGCACAACCTGCACAAAGGCGGCGGAGGACTGGAGCACCTGAACTCCACCACGTTGCAGACCAGCCGCTGGAACTATAGCTCGGAGCAGGGCTATACCGGTTTTATGGGATTGGTAGCGCATGAGTACTTTCACCTATGGAACGTGAAGCGGCTGCGACCTGCCCCACTTGGTCCGTTCGATTACGATAAAGAAAACTACACCCGCCTGCTTTGGGTATCGGAAGGTATTACAAGTTATTACGATGACCTAATCACCCAACGGGCCGGTTTGATGAGCCCAAGCCGCTACCTGGACGTAGTGGCGGGCAGCATAAGTGCCGTGGAGAACACGCCGGGCAACCAGGTGCAAACCGTGAGCGAGTCCAGCTTCGATGCTTGGATCAAGTATTACCGCCGCAATGAGAACTCCAACAACGCAGAGGTTTCCTACTATACCAAAGGCGGTGTGCTGGGACAATTGCTGAATATGGAGATCATGAAAGCAACCAAAGGAGAAAAGAGCCTGGATGATGTGATGCGCTACATGTATGATCGCTATTACAAAAAGTTGAATCGAGGCTTTACGGAGCAGGAATTTAAAGAGGCGCTGGAACGCTTTGCCGGCAAAAAGCTGGACGGTTTCTTCAACGACTACGTGAACGGCACCAAATCGCCTGACTATAACAGTTACTTCGAAGCAGCCGGCCTCCGCCTCGTTGATCAGAATGAGGGTGTACTAAACATCAACTGGGGTGCAACCACCGCTTCGGAAAACGGCAAAATGATGATCAAAGTTGTGTCACGTGGTAGCAGTGCCTGGGAAGGTGGCCTGAACGTAAACGATGAACTTATTGCCATAGACGGCTACCGGGTGGAAGGGGATATTAAGCCTTTCATCAGCGGCCGAAGCATAGGAGATAAACTATCGGTTACCGTGAGCCGCGATGGCCGTTTATTAAGTTTAGAGGTGCCTATTATGCAGGATAATAACGTACGATACCGTTTCGAGAAGGTGCCAAACCCTACGGCAGTGCAGCAGAAAATCTATGACAAATGGCTGCATCAGGCCGGTACTTAAAATCCAACTTATACCTTGAAAACACAAGAGGCGGTTTCTGTACGGAAGTCGCCTCTAGTGTTTTTGAAGATCGGTTGATCAATCGAGCCGGAACGAAGCATTGACCACGGCGGTGATTTCCTTTTCAATAGAACTTACGTCATTTATTCCGTAATCAGACACCATGTTGGAATTCACTGGCGTAATCTGCAGCACACCCATGCGGGCATTGGTAATAGGGCCTAATTCGCTTCCTGTAGCTTCAGCAATTTTCTGTGCCCTGTTCAGGGCGTCACGGGCCGCGTCTGCCTGGATCTCGATTTTTAAGTCAGCCAACCCCGAATAGTAGTACTCCGGCGGCATAACCGAAAAGTCCACGCCCTGGCTTACCAGTTCTGTTATAGCCAATGACACCTCCCTGATTCTGTTCACATCGTTGGAGCGCACCTCAATCATCTGGTTTGCTTGGTAGCGTGCGATGTTATTGGTCTGATAACCTTGGCTGCTCAGTTCGTAAATCGGGTTGAGGTTGATCGTGGTCAGGCTGATGTTCTCCTCTTTGAACCCCTGCTTTTGAAGGTAGGCGACCACCAACGGGCGCTGGCGCTGTAGGCTTTGGTAGGCCGCCTCTGCAGACGGCGCACTCGCCTGAATGTTTCCACGCAGAATGCCAAAGTCTGATGTGATCTCTCGTTTGGCCGAACCTGTCACCGTAATCGTTTGGTTCTGCGTCGCACGCTTATGCCAGAACGTGACGAAAAGTAGCATGCACAGCAACAAACTGATGCCCAACACAACAGCAGCCATGACAAGCGAAGAGTTATTTCTCATATAGTAGTTAAATTGTAGAGCTAGCAGCGATATCCTATAATACGGTTCATAAAGAGAGTATATTATATAATATCATTAATTTTTATGGGAGGTATATCTGGTAATTTAAAATACTGTTTAATGAGTGCAATTTAAAAAGATGGTAAAATTGCACGGTTTTTATTTTTTTTGAGAGTATCCGGATTTGTTGGATCAGAAATTATGTTTTAAATTTCGGATATTAAATTAAAAACCAAGCGCTTTGCTATATGGTGGTATGCGATACCCCTTATGCCTATATCACCTATTCCAGTCAATCGGAGGTGCTTTCAATTAAATGGAAAGACAGGCCTAGTTTAGAACAGTTTAAAAACGTGTATTGGCAGGGGCTTCAGTTCGTGAAAGCCCATCCTGAAATTCGTTTTTACTGCGTCGATATTTCCCTGATTGGCCCGTTTGATCAGGAACAGGAACTGTGGCTCAACTGGGAGTTCTGTCCGCAGGTGCTGGACTGTATTCAAACGAACATCTTTGCAGCTGTTATTTTTTCAGAAGAGCACTTCAACGCCTTGGTTAATAACTATGTCGCGCCTAGCCTGCTGCCTATCCATGGGTTTATCCAGCTGAACTACTTCACGGATGCCGTGGAGGCCCATGACTGGCTTGCCTATACGCAAAGAAGTCAGGGTTTCGCTCTTGCTGCAAAATCCTGACTTCCATGTCTTTGTTCTCCAAGCTAATTGATCAAGGAAAAATTCCCAGCGCTTCGTAGCTCACGCCTATCTTTTCGATCGCGGTGAGGAAAGCGGCTGCACGCATATCCTCAATGTTCTTTCTGTTCATCACCCCCCTTATTTCATGGTAGGCATTAATCATGGTGTCTTCCAGGCCAGAGCGCACCAGACTGATCTCGTCTGCGCCCTGTATCAGGAGGCTGCGCTCATGCGTTGTCAGGCTTTTGCCCGAGGAGCTTTCTATGGCATTTACCAACCGGCGGTGGCTGGCTTCTTCGGCACGTTTTCCCATACGCCCAAACCGGACATTCGATAGGTTTTTGAGCCACTCAAAGTAAGATACAGTAACACCACCCGCATTGATGTAAAGGTCCGGAATGATGATGACGTCATTACTCAGCAATACCTTTTCGGCATCCCGGGTAACAGGACCATTGGCACCCTCAGCTATGATTTTGGCTTTGATCCGGCCCGCATTGCCTGCATGGATCTGGTTTTCCAGGGCTGCCGGGATCAAAATATCGCAATCTTCTTCGAGCAGTTCCAGAGAATTCTCAAAGTTTTTGGCGTTGCTGAAGTTCAGGATCGAACCTGTCTCGCTGCGATGTTTAAAGGCAGCTTCCACATCAATACCGTCGGAGTTGTATATACCTCCTTCGCGCTCTGCTATACCGATGATGATGGCACCATCCTGCTGGCAGAAATAAGCGGCGTTGTAGCCGACGTTGCCCAGCCCCTGTACGATAATTCTTTTACCTTCCATGGTATTGCCGCTGATGCCTGTCTTTCGCATCAGGTCTGCATCTCCGAGGGCTTCTCTAATACCATAGAACACACCTAAACCTGTTGCTTCGGCACGCCCTCTTATACCGCCCTGACCAACTGGTTTGCCCGTTACGCAACCCAGGGCATTGGTTTCGCCATACTTGAGTGCCTGGTATGTGTCGGCGATCCAGGCCATTTCGCGGCTGCCTGTTCCGTAGTCAGGTGCTGGTACATCCATACCGGGTCCGATCAGGTTTTTTTTGATCAACTCAGCTGCATAGCGCCTTGTCACTTTCTCGAGGGTTTTCACAGAACTGGTTCTGGGATTTATCTTCACGCCGCCTTTGGCTCCCCCAAATGGAACATCAACCACCGCGCACTTGAACGTCATAAGCGTGGCGAGCGCCTTCACTTCATCCTCGTCAACCTGCATGCTGAATCGGATTCCGCCTTTAGAAGGAAGCTTGTGGTGGCTATGCTGGACTCTTATACCTTCATATACCTCAACTCTCCCGTCGACTTCGACGGGGAAAGATACTTTGTAGACACTGTTACAGGTCTTGATCTGTGCCAGTATACCTGGGTCGAGCCTTGAAAAGCTGGCTGCGTGGTCGAAGAACTGGTGCACACTGTCCAGGAATTTCTTGCCTTCGTGTTGGGGGTTTGCCATACAACTATAGATTTTTTTGATGGATGCATTAAATGACTTTAAAACGGCTTCCGGCCTGTTTTGTTCTATATAGCCTTGTTGCAACAGGTATAGCTACAAATCGCTTCACTAGCAAATATAGCAGTTAGATGATTGTCTGAAAGACAGTTAGAATTAAATTTAATATGATACCAATAAAATATTTAACTATTTATTGTTTTTATGTTATAAATATTACACCTTTGTTTATAACGATTACATCAATTGCTGTAGCGCAATGCGAAAATTGCCCTAATTGGTGTAGGAGGTCTGATCTTTTGATGACAATAACCTAAAGATTTTATGTTTACAGATAATTTAATGGGCGCCCATGCTTTCGGTAAGCATTTTTCGGTAGGTGATCGTAACAGGAATGTCCTGCACGAAAGGTTATCGCTCAAATACGATAAAGAGGAAGAAACACTTTATATAAAATGGGAGGGGACAGTGAGTTCGGTCGAGCTCCGTCAGGGTTATGCTCACATCATGGACATGGTGTTCACTTACAGGCCTCAGAAATGGATTCTTGATCTGCAAAACCGTGTTTCCATCGAGAAAGATGATCAGCAATGGGTTTTTAAATACATATTCCCGGAGGTGCTACGGGCTGTTCGCAAAAGTGTGTTTATAGCCGTGATCATGCCAGTGTTCGCCTACAACAGCCTGGTGAGCGAGATTGACGGGGATGAGCTGATGGATGGGGATAATTTTATGATCATCAACCATTTCCTCTTCAAGGAGGAGAGCCGCCGCTGGTTGCAGGAAATGACCCTGACCGACCTTAAAAACGCAGGAGCTTAAACTGAAGGTATAGGTATAAAAATCCGGTATGGAATGGCTGAGCCTCCCATACCGGATTTTTTTATTTTAATGAACCGAGATCAGTTCCACATCAAAAATGAGGGCGGAGTTTGGACCGATCGCATCGCCGGCACCCTGTGAACCATAGGCCAGGTTGGCAGGTATAAAGAGTCTCCACTTAGCACCTTCTTTCATCAACTGCAATGCCTCTGTCCAGCCAGCTATTACGCCGTTCACCGGGAAAGTGGCTGGCTGGCCGCGCTCATAGCTTGAGTCGAACACGGTGCCGTCAATCAAAGTGCCGTGATAGTGTGTCGTTACTTTATCGGAAGCAGAAGGTGACTTGCCTGATCCTTCCTGCAGCACCTGGTATTGTAGGCCGCTAGGCAATGTCTTTACGCCATCCTTGTTTTTGTTCTCTGCCAGGAACGCCTCGCCAGCCTGCTGGTTTTCGGAACCCTTGGCACCTTGCTTTTGCTGCATTTCCTGCTGCAACGCCATCATGGCTTCCTGCACGTCTTGCTGCGACAGCGAAGAGGGCTGTCCTGCAATCACTTCTTTCAGACCTTTAACAAAAGATTCGGCCTCAATTTCTATACCTTGCTTCTTCAGGTTGGCAGCCATATCGCGGCCAATAATATAGCTTATTTTTTCCTGTAGTGTCATGTAGTGGATTATATATTGATTGATCGTATAAAAGTACGGCTTCGGGGGGGATTAACCTAAATGCGGCTTGGTTTAAAAGAAAAAAGCAGACTGCCTGGTCCGCCTTTCTGCTAATAGGTAAACAGTCGCAGGTTTAAAGATACAAGTGGATATCCTCTTCTTTGAGGTCAATTTCGAGCTCATGGGGCGTCAGCCATCCCTTTACAAGATAGCCGAATGTAGTGCCGAGTAGAAGTAAAGATGAAATAGTAGTTATGCGCATCATGATGTGGTAGCCTGAAGGGTTAAACTTGCTTTATAAAACGCTATATAACGGTGAAGGTTATGTCAAAAGTCATACTGGCTGACCATTGTTTCCTGATCAGGTATAGAGGGACTCTCTGCAGTAATTTTCAGGTAGTAGAACCGCTGTTTCCGGAGGCTGCGTCAGAATTATTATAGCTCTTAATATTGGGTTTTGTCAAATTCTTTCGCATACCTTTGCATTGTCAAATCTAACGGCATGAGACCATTTGGTCATACTAAATCATTGTTGCTGGCATCTCCCTTTGCAGGGCTGATTTCGGCGTCCCACCACCTGGCACTTTGTGATCAGCTGAATGGGTATTGCCTGCATTTCTTTACCTCTCCCAAAGCCTTCAACAAGTAGGCCGGGGCTGTTTGCCCTGGCGCTCATCGTTTAGGTGGCCACTCCGATAATGGCGTAACAATTCTAATTTCACATATTTCTTATCATTGATAATTCATTATGGCAAGTAAGGTCAGTGTGAGGCAGTCTATGGGCTATGCCTTTTTTGCAGCTTATTTGATTACCATGTTCTTCTCGGTGTTTGAGCGACCCTACCTGTGGCTGCTGGCGCTTATCGTGCCCCTGCACCTGCTATACCTGCGCAACATCCGGCAAGACAAGCATTCCATTCTCCGCAACTACCCGCTGGTAGGCTATCTGCGCTATTTCTTTGAGAGCATTCGCCCGGAGCTGCGGCAGTACTTCTTTGAGTCCGACCTCGATGGCAAGCCTTTTAGCCGGCGACAGCGCTCCATAGTGTACCAGCGTGCCAAGAACGTGCGCGAAACGGTGCCTTTCGGGATGCAGGCCAACAGCCAGGAGCCGGGTTTTGAGTGGATCGCCCATACCATGTTCCCGGTGCATGTGCAGCAGAAGGACCTGCGGGTGACGGTGGGCAGCAGCCGTTGCCGGCAACCTTACAGTGCCAGCATCTACAACATCTCGGCCATGAGCTATGGCTCGCTGAGCAAAACTGCCGTGACAGCCCTGAGCGCAGGAGCAAAGTTGGGTGGTTTTGCGCACAACACGGGTGAGGGGGGCGTCAGTCCGTTTCATATAGCAGGCGGGGGCGACCTGATCTGGCAGGTTGGTACTGGGTATTTTGGTTGCCGCGACAAAGATGGCCATTTCTCTGAAAATCTGTTTCAGCAGCAGGTAGCGCACCCGAACATCAAAATGGTGGAGATTAAGCTCTCGCAGGGGGCCAAGCCGGGGCACGGAGGTATATTGCCGGCTGCCAAAAACACTCCGGAGATTGCGGCCATACGCAAAGTCGAGCCTTATACCACGGTAGCTTCGCCGCCTGCGCACTCCGCCTTCAGCGATCAGTTCACCTTGCTGCTCTTCATCGACAAACTGCGTGTGCTGTCAGAAGGAAAGCCAATAGGTATAAAACTTTGTATTGGCAATAAGCAGGAGTTTGAGCGCCTTTGTCAGGAGATGAAACACAATCAGATCTTTCCTGACTTTATCACGATTGATGGGGCAGAGGGAGGTACCGGCGCGGCGCCGCTCGAGTTTACCGACAGCCTGGGTATGCCGCTTTACGACTCGCTTGCCTTCGTGCAGAACATGCTGCAAAAGTATGGGCTGCGTGACGAGATCAAGTTGATTGCCGCAGGTAAGATTATCACAGGGGTAGATATTATCAAGGCGATCTCGCTGGGAGCCGATATCTGCTACAGTGCGCGGGGCATGATGTTCGCCCTCGGCTGCATTCAGGCATTGCAGTGTGACTCGGGACGTTGCCCGGTAGGTATAGCCACCCAGGATCAGAACCTATACAAAGGGCTTCATGTGGCTGATAAGCGCGTTCGTGTGGCCAATTTCCATGGCAATACGATCAAATCCACCATTGAAGTGATGGAGGCCTGCGGATTCGAATCGCTGGGGCAGATTACTCCTGATAAAATTTTCAGACGTGTGGAGCAGGGTAGAAATAAGAGCTTCCAAGAGCTGTATTTTCCAAAAAAGGCTGCACCCAGTCAAATCAGTAATAACTATGTTCTAAACTGATATGGAAACTAAGAAAGTGACTTTCCTACTGGAGGCATCCGGCAATTTTGCTGTCTGGTTTTAACTTCTAAAAACAGCAAAAGCCAGTTCGCTTCCTGCCAAGGTATAGCGAACTGGCTTTTGTGTTTCTGTAATGATTTATACCTGCGTCCCATCAGGCATAGTCGCTGATATCTTCATCCCACAGGTCAAAATCTATTTCTTCTTCATCGATTTTGGTGCTCAGGTATACGTAGGCTGCTAAACCCAGGAACACCAGAGCAGAGCCAATCAGCATAAAGGGAAAATCGTCTTTCTTCTTAGTCTTCATAAACTCCATCATTTTATGTTGCCTTATACCTTGCTATACCTGATTATGTTGTGAAGTAATTGATTGTCAAGTGGTATAAAAGCAAAGGCCGGACATTTGCCCGGCCTTTGCTTTTAATAACGCTGGATGGTTCCGGCGTATTTTACTTATGCTTACATATTGCGACGGTACTGTCCGCCTACCTCAAACAGGGCATTGGTGATCTGGCCCAGTGAGCAGAATTTCACGGTTTCCATCATTTCCTCAAAAATGTTCCCGTTGTTGATCGCCACCTGCTGTATGCGCTTCAGCATTTCCTGTGATTGATCGGCATTGCGCTCATGAAGTCCTTGCAGCATTGAGATCTGGTACTGCTTCTCTTCTTCCGTGGCACGGATAACCTCTGTCGGCAACACAGTAGGGGAGCCGGTTGAAGAAAGGAAAGTGTTCACCCCAATGATCGGATACTCGCCGGTGTGCTTCAGCGTCTCATAGTAGAGACTTTCTTCCTGAATCTTGCCGCGCTGGTACATAGTTTCCATAGCACCCAATACGCCACCGCGTTCTGTGATGCGGTCGAACTCAGTCAGTACAGCTTCTTCCACCAGATCGGTCAATTCCTCAATAATGAAGGAGCCCTGCAGCGGATTCTCGTTTTTGGCAAGACCCAGCTCACGGTTGATGATCAGCTGAATCGCCATGGCGCGACGTACAGATGCCTCGGTTGGGGTCGTGATGGCCTCATCGTAAGCGTTGGTGTGCAGCGAGTTACAGTTGTCGTAAATGGCATAGAGTGCCTGCAGCGTGGTGCGGATGTCGTTGAAGTCGATCTCCTGCGCGTGCAGTGAGCGGCCGGACGTCTGGATGTGGTACTTCAGCATCTGCGAACGGGCATCTGCACCATACTTGTGCTTCATCGCTTTTGCCCAAATTCTGCGGGCCACACGACCGATCACGGCATACTCCGGATCGATGCCATTGGAGAAGAAGAAGCTTAAATTCGGTGCAAACTTATTGATGTCCATGCCGCGGCTCACGTAATACTCCACAAACGTAAATCCATTGGCCAGAGTGAAGGCCAGCTGCGAGATCGGGTTGGCACCTGCCTCGGCAATGTGGTAACCCGAAATAGACACCGAATAGAAATTACGCACGTTCTTGTCGATGAAGTAGGCTTGCACATCACCCATCAGACGCAGCGAAAACTCTGTGGAGAAGATACAGGTATTCTGCGCCTGATCTTCTTTGAGGATGTCGGCCTGCACGGTACCGCGCACTGCAGCCAATGTGCGGGTTTTGATCGGCTCGTATACCTCCGCCGGCAACACCTGGTCACCGGTCACGCCGAGTAGCATCAAGCCTAGGCCGTCGTTGCCTTTCGGCAATTCGCCCTGGTATTGCGGACGTGCTATACCTTTCTCTTTATAAATAGCGTCAATCTTCTGGTTGATCTCCTCTTCCAGTCCATTCTCTTTAATATAAAGCTCGCACTGCTGGTCGATGGCGGCATTCATAAAGAAGCCAGTCAGGATCGCAGCAGGACCGTTGATGGTCATGGAAACTGAAGTCATCGGGTCGGCCAGATTAAAGCCGGAGTAAAGCTTTTTGGCATCGTCCAGGCAGCAAATGCTCACGCCGGAGTTACCGATCTTACCGTAAATGTCCGGTCTGAAATCCGGGTCTTCGCCGTAAAGGGTTACCGAGTCAAAGGCCGTAGACAGGCGCTTGGCTGGCATGCCTAAACTTACGTAATGGAAGCGACGGTTCGTACGCTCCGGTCCGCCTTCACCGGCAAACATACGGGTTGGGTCTTCGCCTTCGCGCTTGAACGGGAACACACCCGCTGTGTAAGGGAACTCACCCGGCACGTTCTCCTGCAGGTTCCACTTCAGCAGATCACCCCACGCCTCGTAGCGCGGCGTAGAAACCTTCGGTATTTGCAGGTGCGATAGAGACTCCGTATGTGTTTTGATCTTCAGTTCTTTGTCGCGTACCTTAAAGATATAGAACTCATTCTTGTAGGCCTGAACCTTCTCTTTCCAGTTCTCCAAAATCTTCTTATTCTGCCCGTCCAGGCTCAGTTCCACCTCGGCATAAGCCTGCTCGAGTTGTTTTACCAGACGGTCCTTGTCCTCTACCTCTATACCTTGCACCGCCTCAATCGACTTCTTGATGCCATAGAGTTTCTGGGCAACTTCCGCCTGGTCCTTCGTCCACTTATCGTAGTTACGGATGGTTTCGGATATCTCGGACAGGTAGCGGGTGCGGGCAGGAGGGATGATAAATACCTTCTCTGACATTTCCTTTGAAGTCTGCAGGTTAGAGTCGAATTCTATACCTGTTTTCTCCGACAGCTTGGCCATCACGGCACGGTAGAGCTGGTTCATGCCTGGATCGTTGAACTGCGAAGCGATGGTACCGAAAACCGGTATCTCGTCGTCGTTCACGTCCCAGAGCTGGTGGTTACGCTTGTATTGTTTTTTCACGTCACGCAGGGCGTCGAGGGCACCGCGCTTATCAAATTTGTTGAGGGCAATTACGTCGGCAAAGTCGAGCATATCGATCTTTTCAAGCTGCGTGGCGGCGCCGTACTCGGGCGTCATCACATACAAGCTCATATCCGAGTGCTCAATAATCTCCGTGTCAGACTGGCCTATACCTGAGGTTTCCAGGATGATCATGTCGAAATCGGCAGCCTTCACAATATCCACGGCGTCCTGCACATACTTGCTCAGGGCCAGGTTGCTTTGGCGGGTTGCCAACGAGCGCATATACACTCTTTCGTTAGAGATTGAGTTCATACGAATTCGGTCACCTAATAAGGCACCACCGGTTTTGCGTTTGGATGGGTCTACCGAAATAATGGCGATCTTCTTTTTAGGGAAGTCTATCAGGAAACGACGTACCAACTCATCTACCAACGACGACTTTCCGGCACCGCCTGTACCAGTTATACCTAACACAGGCGTTTTCACTTCTTTCGCCTGCTCTCTTACCTCGTTCAGGATGCTGCGGGCTTCTTCCGGGTAGTTTTCCGCTGCGGAGATCAGGCGAGCAATGGCCTTCGGATCCTTGTCACGCAGGTGCATTGCTTCGCCATTCAGGTCCTTACCTGTCGGGAAGTCACACTTCTCCAGCATGTCGTTGATCATACCTTGCAAACCCATGGCGCGGCCATCGTCAGGAGAGTAGATGCGGGAAATGCCATATTCGTGCAGTTCCTCGATCTCAGTCGGAAGGATAACGCCGCCGCCGCCGCCGAAAATGCGGATATGGCCGCACCCGCGCTCGTTAAGCAGGTCAAACATATATTTGAAATACTCAAGATGCCCGCCCTGGTAAGAGGTAATGGCAATGGCCTGCGCATCTTCCTGCACGGCGCAATCCACGATCTCCTGCACCGAGCGGTTGTGACCCAGGTGGATCACCTCGGCCCCGGACGCCTGAATGATGCGGCGCATGATGTTGATGGAGGCATCGTGCCCGTCGAACAGGGATGCAGCCGTTACGATACGGATATGGTTGACCGGCTTATATGGTTCTACTTTAGTAAGTTGCATAATTTACTAACAAGGATTTTTTCAAATTTGATGCGAATATAGTCAATTTTGATCAGGATTTACAGGATTAAAGGATTGACAGGATTGCCTTTAGGGGTAAATTATATTAAATATAATAGGTGTTTCTTGAGCTTTTGCAGTAAACAGCCTGCTCCAACGACTTCACAGCCTGCACAGTTCCTGTGAGCCCTGTGGGAATAGCATTTGCTTCATTACAACCAAAACAATCCTAAGTCTAGAAGATACTATGATTTGTACATAGAGAAAGCTTTGAGGGCAAACTTCTAATCCTATAAATCCTAATTCAGACAATTTATCCTGTATTTTATCGGCTGAGAGCAGCAACAAAGCCACATTCTTCTTAACTTTGTTTTTCGTATAGATATTTATGAAGAACATTCGCAATTTCTGCATCATTGCCCACATCGACCATGGGAAGAGTACCCTGGCTGACCGTCTGCTGGAATTTACATCGACAGTGGCGGAGCGTGAGATGCAAAACCAACTATTAGATAACATGGACCTGGAGCGTGAGCGCGGCATCACCATCAAGAGCCACGCTATCCAGATGAATTATCGTTATAAGGGTGAGGACTACGTGCTTAACCTGATCGACACGCCTGGCCACGTAGACTTTTCTTACGAAGTTTCGCGCTCCATCGCTGCCTGTGAGGGTGCTTTGCTGATCGTGGACTCCTCTCAGGGTATAGAAGCGCAGACTATCTCGAACCTATACCTGGCCATCGGCTCTGACCTGGAGATCATCCCGGTTCTCAACAAGATTGACCTGCCGCACGCCATGCCAGAAGAGGTTTCTGACCAGATCATCGACCTGATCGGCTGCGACAAAGAGGACATTATTCATGCATCGGGTAAGGCAGGTATAGGTATAGAAGAAATTCTAAACGCTATCTGTGACCGTGTGCCTGCCCCAAAAGGCGACCCTGCCGCTCCGCTGCAGGCTTTGATCTTTGACTCCGTTTTTAATTCTTACAGAGGTATAGAGGTATACTTCAGAATCTACAACGGTACCCTGAAAAAAGGGGAGAAGGTGAAGTTCATCAACACCGGCAAGACCTACGAGGCTGATGAAATCGGGGTGCTCAAGCTAAACCAGGAGCCTCGCACAGAGATGGCTGCTGGTAATGTGGGCTACCTCATCTCAGGTATAAAGAATGCAAAAGAAGTAAAGGTAGGTGATACGATCACCCATGTGGATCGTCCGGCGGTAGGTATTCAAGGCTTTGAGGATGTGAAACCGATGGTATTCGCCGGTATATACCCGGTTGAGACGAGTGAGTACGAAGAACTTCGCAATTCCATGGAGAAGCTGCAGTTGAATGATGCTTCACTTGTTTGGGAGCCGGAGACATCAGCTGCCCTTGGCTTTGGTTTCCGTTGCGGCTTCCTGGGTATGCTGCACATGGAGATCGTGCAGGAGCGACTGGAGCGTGAATTCGACATGACGGTGATCACAACGGTTCCGTCAGTGCAGTTCCACGTTCATACTACAAAAGGCCAGTTACTGAAAGTAAGCGCTCCTTCCGAAATGCCGGAGCCAAATTATATCGACCATATCGAAGAGCCGTTTATAAAGGCGCAAATCATTTCAAAGTCTGAGTTTGTCGGCCCGATCATCACGCTGTGTATGGAAAAGCGGGGTATTCTGAAAAACCAGACGTACCTGACCAGCGACCGTGTAGAACTTTCCTTCGAAATGCCACTGGCCGAGATCGTATTCGACTTTTTCGATAAACTGAAGACCATTTCCCGCGGCTATGCTTCGCTTGACTACGAACTGATCGGTTTCCGTCAGTCGAACATGGTGAAGCTAGACGTGATGCTTAATGCTGAACCTGTCGATGCCCTGTCTGCGATCGTGCACCGTGACAAGGCCTACGAGTGGGGCAAGCGCCTGTGCGAGAAGCTACGTGAGCTGTTGCCGCGTCAGATGTTCGAGATCGCCATTCAGGCGGCCATCGGTCAGAAGATCATCGCCCGCGAAACGGTAAAGGCTATGCGGAAAAACGTACTGGCCAAGTGCTACGGCGGTGACATCTCCCGTAAACGCAAGCTCCTCGAAAAACAGAAGAAAGGAAAGAAACGCATGCGCCAGGTAGGAAATGTGGAAATCCCGCAAGAAGCCTTCTTAGCCGTGCTCAAACTCGACTAATAACAAGCCCCGACGTGCCCCTGCGCGTTGGGGCTTGTCGCTTTTATTGCTTGCACAAAAAACTTTGGTATCCTAAACATCTCGGTTTGTCCTAATTCAAAAAGTTTTGTGTCAAGAAAATTCAGAACTCATAACTATTAACTCATAATTCGAAATGACCCTGCTCGACGGTAAAAAAACATCTGAAGCCATTCAGCAAGAGATCGCTGCTGAAGTTGCCGAAATCAAAGCAAATGGAGGCAAAGTGCCTCACCTGGCAGCTATATTGGTAGGCAATGACGGCGGCTCTGTAACATACGTGAACAATAAGGTGCTGGCCTGCGAAAAAGTGGGATTTGGCTCGACGCTTGTTCGCTACGAAGACGATGTGACCGAAGAAGAATTGCTCAACAAAATTCAGGAACTGAACGAGAGCAAGGAAGTGGATGGATTTATCGTGCAATTACCGCTTCCAAAGCATATTAATACCCAAAAGGTGCTGGAGGCTGTGGATCCGAAGAAAGACGTGGATGGTTTCCATCCGGCAAACGTGGGCCGCATGGTGGCTGGTCTGTCCTCATTTCTGCCTGCCACGCCATACGGGATACTGCAGCTGATTGAGCGCTACAATATCGAAACCAATGGCAAGCACTGCGTAGTAATCGGGCGCAGTAACATAGTAGGTTCTCCCATGAGCATTCTGATGGCCAAAGCTGCCTACCCAGGCAACGCCACCGTCACGCTATGCCACCGCAACACCATCGATCTAGCTTACTATACCCGTCAGGCCGATATTATTATTGCAGCCGTTGGGATTCCCGGGCTTATTACTGCCGACATGGTGAAAGAAGGCGCGGTGGTAATCGACGTGGGCACGACCCGCGTACCAGATGCAACCCGCAAATCGGGTTACCGACTGCGCGGCGACGTGGACTTTGACAACGTGGCACCGAAGTGTAGCTACATCACGCCAGTTCCGGGCGGTGTTGGTCCGCTGACCATTGCGATGCTGCTTAAAAATACCTTAAGGGCTGCCAGAAACGAGGTGTATGCCTAATCAGTCAGAATCAGGATTCCCAGGATTTTAGGATTTCCAGGATTTTATTAGTGGGTAGGGTAAGTCTTTGCACGACCCTACTCATTTTAATTTGTGTGCATATCAACTCTCAGGATTTGAGTATTTGCTGGATTTAGCTCATGCATAATGTTTTCATCCAGCATTCTGTTCAGCATACAATCATGGAAATCCTTAAGGTAGTGGACCTATATTGTCATTCGGAACGGAACACCCTGTATACCTTGTTGCTTTTTTAACTAACTTTGCAAGTTAGGTGTGGCTTATACCTGTAAAGGTATAGCAATGGCCGATTAATCGCATGGCGTATACCTATAGAAAGGTATAGCTGAAGGAATACAGATTTGGAATCAACGAAAGCATACAAGACTGCCTCTATTCATACGGTGCCCAAAGATGGCAGCGAGTTACCACTGATGGAGGCTTTTTACACTATCCAGGGAGAGGGTGGAAATACCGGAACGGCCGCTTATTTTATAAGATTGGGGGGCTGCGATGTGGGTTGCCACTGGTGTGATGTGAAGGAAAGCTGGGACGCTGAGTTGCACCCGCTTACGCCTGTGGGTGAAATTGTGGAAACAGCCAAAGTGTTTCCGGGCAAAACCGTAGTTGTTACCGGGGGCGAGCCTTTGCTTTACAATCTGAATCCACTGACAGAGCAATTGCAGGAGCAGGGCATCAGAACAATGATAGAAACCTCTGGTGCTTACCCCATTAGCGGCCAATGGGACTGGGTATGTCTGTCGCCTAAAAAATTCAAAGCACCTGACGTATCTGTCTATCCTTTTGCAGATGAGCTAAAAGTCATTATATTTAACAAATCGGATTTCGCATGGGCTGAGGAGCATGCTGCCAGGGTAGGAACAAACTGCAAACTATACCTGCAGCCGGAGTGGAGCAAGGCCGGGCAACTTATGCCGCTCATTGTCGAATATGTAAAAAATAACCCCCAGTGGCGTGTGTCGCTTCAGACACATAAATACATGGATATCCCGTAACACCGCTATGGTCAAGCATCTGCTTCTTTCTCTTCTGTTAGTTTTGAGCACCGCCTCTTATAGTTTTGCTCAAACAGGGAAGTCAAGTACCAACTCCAGAAAGGCAGTTACTTTATACTATAAAGCAGAGGAAGCAGCCCAGGGCCGTGATTTCAACAAAGCATTGGTATACCTGGCCGAGGCCGTGGAGCGTGACCCTAAATATGCCGATGCCTACCTCAAAATTGCCTCCCTGCATCGGGCGATGGGCAATAAGCCGGAAGTATTTGAAAACCTGCAGAAGGGCCTGGCACTAAAGCCTTATAGCCCCTCCCTTGTCAATAGCTATTTCGACCTGGCTGACCTCCATTTTGAAAGAGGGGATTATGAGCAGTCCAAAAAGAATTTCGAACTGTTTCTGAAAGGCAAGCCCCGTAATGCCAAAATGATGGACTATGCCCGCCAGCAAATTCAGTCGGCTGACTTAGCGGCTGCGGCCATGCTAAAACCCGTGGACTTTGACCCGGTACGCTTGCCCTCTGACGTGAATAGTTTCGAATTGCAGTATTTCCCCTCCACCACGGCAGATCAGCGAAACCTGATCTTTACAGCCAGGACCGGCAACAGACCTGACCAGGACGAGAATATTTACGTGAGCCAGAAGCAGAACAGCTCCTGGGGCAAACCTACTTCTATTTCTGCGATCATCAATACGCCTGCCAACGAGGGAGCGGCCACAATTTCTGGGGATGGTAAAACCCTGGTATTTACCTCCTGTAATCGCTCCGACAGCCAGGGAGACTGCGACCTGTACATCTCCTTCAGAACCGGCAATGAGTGGAGCAAGCCCAAGAACATGGGCCCTATGGTAAACTCCAAAGCATGGGACTCGCAGCCCAGCCTTTCTGCTGACGGACGCACTTTATACTTCACATCGACACGCGGTGGCGGCATCGGTAAAGAAGACATCTGGGTAACTTACCTGAAAGAGGATGGCTCCTGGCAAAAACCAGAAAACATGGGCGAGCCGGTCAACTCCAAAGGCCGTGACATGGCACCCTTTGTGCACGTGAGTGGCAGCACCTTGTATTTCGTGAGTGATGGCCACCTGGGCATGGGCGGACTGGATGTGTTCAAGACCAGCCAGGGACCGGGACAAAAGTGGACCATTCCTCAGAACATGGGCTACCCGCTCAACACACATGCGGACGAAGGTTCCATGTTTATCACCGCTGACAACAAAAAAGGCTATTATTCCCGTCAGGAAATGACGGAATCCGGTGTGTTCACGATTCAGCTTTATGAGTTTGACGTTCCGGAAGGCTGGCGAAGCAAGGTAAACAGCACTTATGCGCAAGGCCGTGTGTTCCATGCGGATACTAAAAAACCGCTCGGTGCCGTCGTGCAGCTGTATGATGTGTCTTCCGATTCGCTGGTGCAGCAGGTTCATTCCGATAAGATTTCCGGGGAGTACACCATTGTGTTGTCAGAAGGCAAGCAATACGCCTTATATGTTTCCGCCCCTAACTTTCTGCTGAACAGTCTTAGCTTTGACTACATCTCCCAAAAGACCCTGAGCCCGGTGGCATTGGACGTATACCTGAAGCCGATCAAGTCGGGCGCCAACATCGTGCTCAGCAACCTGTTTTTCGACACGGGGCAGTACAAGCTGGAGCGGAAGTCTAAAACTGAACTCGACAAATTGATCACCTTCATGCGCCAGAACATTGGTGTCAAAATCGAGATTTCAGGCCACACCGATGACGTAGGCTCCGACCAGGATAACAAAGTACTTTCAGAGCGCCGCGCCAAATCTGTGGCAGATTACCTGCGCAGCAACGGGGTACCAAAAGATCGCATCACGCACATTGGACATGGCGAGAGCAAGCCCGTCAGACCAAATACATCCGAAGAAAACCGAAGCCAGAACCGCCGCATCGAAATGCGGGTGCTGTAGGATCATCACTACCAATTATTAGCAAAAGATTGTCATTTCGAACTTAGTGAGAAATCTGAATTCTTTTTGGATTTCCGCAATCTTCCAGATTCCTCGTTGCGCTCGAAATGACATCATCGTGTTTCATTTGATGACATGGCTAGTAGTACTGGTTTTCTTTGTTCTTCGATATATGTCTCAATTAGCTTAAAACATTCAAGAAACAAAACGGCCCGCTACTTTTCAGCAACGGGCCGTTTTGTTTCTAAGTAAATCAGACTATCTGTTCTCGATGTCTACGTAGTTACGCTCAGTCTCACCGATGTATACCTGACGTGGACGGCCGATCGGCTCTTTCTGCTCACGCATCTCTTTCCACTGCGCAATCCAACCTGGCAGACGGCCAAGGGCAAACATCACGGTGAACATGTCGGTCGGTATACCCAGTGCACGGTAGATGATACCAGAGTAGAAGTCTACGTTCGGGTATAGCTTGCGCTCCACGAAATAAGAATCCGTCAAGGCAGCTTCTTCCAATTCTTTCGCAATGTTAAGGATTGGATCGTTGATGCCAAGTGCTGTCAAAACATCATCCGCAGTTTTCTTGATGATGGTAGCGCGTGGGTCGAAGTTTTTGTAAACACGGTGACCGAAGCCCATCAGACGGAAAGGATCGTTCTTGTCTTTTGCCTTTGCGATGAATTTCTTAGAGTCGCCGCCGTCCGCTTTGATCTGCTCCAGCATTTCAATCACGGCCTGGTTGGCACCACCGTGCAGTGGACCCCACAAGGCACTGATACCGGCAGAAACAGAAGAGTACAGGCTGGCGTTGGCAGAACCTACCAAACGTACTGTAGAGGTAGAGCAGTTCTGCTCGTGGTCAGCATGCAGAATAAGCAGTTTGTTGATCGCATCCACTACAACCGGGTTGATCTCGTAATCCTCCGTAGGGAAGGCGAACATCATATGCAGGAAGTTGGAGCAATAGTCCAGCTTGTTCTTCGGGTAGTTAACCGGGTGACCAACAGAGTTCTTGTAAGACCAGGCAGCAATTGTTGAAATTTTAGCCATCAGTCGAATGATAGACAGATCCATCTCTTCTTTTGACTGGTTCGGATTAAGCGACTCCGGATAAAAAGCAGTAAGCGAGCTGATCATGGCAGAAAGGATGCCCATTGGGTGAGCAGCAGACGGGAAGCCGTCCAGGATTTTGCGCATATCCTCGTTTACGAGCGTATGCATTTTGATCTTGTTGCTGAAATCCTCCAGTTCCTGCTTTGTAGGCAGCGCACCGTAGATTAGCAGGTAAGCCACTTCAATGAAGTTGGATTTCTCGGCCAACTGCTCTATTGGATACCCTCTGTAGCTCAAAATGCCTTTTTCACCGTCCAGGAAAGTGATGGCACTGGTGGTGGCACCTGTATTTTTATAACCTGAGTCCAGGGTGATGTAACCTGACTCTGCGCGCAAAGCAGAAATATCAATTGCTTTTTCATCCTCGGTACCTACAACAATCGGGAATTTGTAGGATTTGCCCTCTAAAATTATTTCAGCGTGGTCTGACATGCTTATATGTTTTATATGTCCGTGATTTGTCTCTTAACGAAGCGAAATTATGTAAAAATGTAATTAAAATGAAATGCAATGCACCTATATATGGTAAATTAACAATGTTTTAATCCGCCGCGTGATCTGACTAGTGTATAAACGACGATCCGACAAAAAGTTTCGGCCACACTGCCGCTATCCCTATCTTTTTCCAGTATCTTTTCCTTCCCTGTCTGCATCCGGCCAAAAGGTATGGCAGCAGACAGGCCCAACTTTTACCAGGGCAAGTCCTCATTACCCGAATCGTTGCTTACGCCACCGAACCCTCGTTGCGGACTATAGGGGGTGCCGCGCCCTTCCAGATGATTCTGCATGTCGATGTGCAGCTTGATCCTGTCTAGGCGAATGAACTCCGTCCACAGCAACTGGTCGCGCTCCGACATACGGTCTATCAGGTCTTGCAGCTGCAATCCGTTTTCCTGTTTTATGAGCTCCTGAATGTAGGGGTCTGCGTTGATCATGCCCTGTATTTTCACCTTGAAATAGGTGTTCAGCTCCTTATACCTGTCCTCATCCCATTGTTCCAAATCCTCGTTTTTCATTAGTGTCAGTTGTCTTTTATTAGATGAAATGTACGGTTTATTTTTTCAGCCAAATGCGGCTTTTTCGTGTTGCGTCTAAGAAATTCAGGTATAGACCATATTTTTCAGCGAAAGCACGTATATATATTATGTTATAAAATATAATCAATTTTGAATTTAAAAATCCCGATAACTGTTTCAGTGGAAAGACCATAATTGAAAACCTGATAAACATCAGCTTATCGATTTTCAGACTGGCGTATTTTAGATTTTTACGTATTAATAACATAGGGCACAGGGAGCTGGTTTTTTGTAGACTTTTGCCCCCTTCATCACCCTGATACGGGCCACCGGAAAGCAGCGCCCTGCTTCATGTGTACGTGTACGCATTTCCAGCCCTTAGCCTGTGCACAGGTATGGCACCGCAAAACAGCCCACCGATTGTACTGGCAGAAACCACTGAAGCTAATTTCAAACAAAAACATTGCTATGACAAGATCAGCTGTGAAGCAATAACCGGGGACCCATCCATATAGCGCCACTGCTTATTGCTCCAAGGTATAAAATGATTCTGACTATGTTATAAAGACACACCCTATGAACATTTTAGAGAAGATAAAGACCAATTACAGTGCCTCCTTAAACGAGATGACAGTAGCTGCCTATCTCGAAGAGTGCAAGAAGGACCCTAAGGTATATGCCAAGCCGGCTGAACGGATTCTGGACGCCATCGGTGAGCCTGAAATACTGGACACGCGCCAAGATCCGAAACTAAGCAGAATTTTCTCCAACAAAAAGATCAAGATCTATCCCGCCTTCCGCGATTTCTACGGGATGGAAAGCACCATCGAGCAGATCGTGTCCTACTTCCGCCACTCGGCGCAGGGCCTTGAGGAGAAGAAACAGATCCTATACCTGATGGGTCCAGTAGGGGGCGGCAAGAGTTCACTAGCCGAAAAACTCAAACACCTGATGCAGCAGCACCCGATCTATGTGCTCAAGGCCGGCGATCAGATCAGTCCCGTATTCGAAAGCCCGCTGGGACTGTTTGCCGACTACACCGAGGAGTTGGAAGAGGAGTACCATATCCCTTCCCGCTACGTGCCAGGCTGCATGAGTCCCTGGGCTTCCAAGCGGTTGCGCGAGTTCGACGGCGACGTCAACCGTTTTAAAGTAATTCGGTTATTCCCTTCCATACAGGAGCAGATCGCCATTTCCAAAACTGAGCCGGGCGACGAGAACAATCAGGATATCTCGACGCTGGTGGGCAAGGTGGACATCCGCAAACTCGCTGATTACCAGCAGAGTGATCCGGACGCTTACTCTTATACCGGTGGTCTTTGCCTGGCCAACCAGGGTTTGCTGGAGTTTGTAGAGATGTTCAAGGCTCCGATTAAGGTGCTGAATCCACTGCTGACTGCCACGCAGGAAAAGAACTACAAAGGCACCGAGCCGATCGGCGCTATACCTTTCGACGGTATCATCCTGGCGCACTCCAACGAGTCAGAGTGGGCCAAATTCCTCAACGACAAAAAGAACGAAGCCTTTCTGGACCGTATCTACAAAGTGCAGGTGCCTTACTGCCTGCGTGTGAGCGAGGAGATCAAAATCTATGAAAAGCTCATCCGGGAAAGCTCCCTGAAAGAAGCGCCTTGCGCCCCGAAAACCATTGAGCTGCTGGCTGAGTTTTCGGTGATGTCGCGCCTTAAGGAGCCGGAGAATTCCAGCATATACTCCAAAATGAGAGTATACAACGGCGAGACACTGCGCGAAACCGATCCCAATGCCAAGTCCATACAAGAGTACCGCGACGATGCCGGCATCAACGAAGGGATGCAGGGTATATCCACCCGATTCGCCTTCAAGATCCTCTCTAAAGTATTCAATTTCGACAGTGAGGAGATAGCTGCGAACCCGGTGCATTTGCTTTATGTGTTGGAGCAGGAAGTAGTGAAGATGATGCTGCCACCCGAAACAGAAACCAAGTACCTGCACCTGATCAAGTCAGTGCTGGCCAGCAAGTATGCCGAGTTCATCTCCGATGAGATACAGAAGGCCTACATCGAATCCTACAGTTCCTACGGTCAGAACATCTTCGAGAAGTATGTGGTGTATGCTGACCATTGGATCCAAAACAACGATTACCGCGACCCGGATTCAGGCGAGATATTCGATAGAGGCATTCTGAACGATGAATTAGAAAAAATCGAAAAGCCGGCAGGTATAGCCAATCCGAAAGATTTCCGTTCGGAGGTGACCAACTTCTTCCTGCGCCACAAGGCCAACCACGGCGGTAAGAGTCCACGCTGGGATTCTTACGAGAAGATAAAATCGGTGATCGAGAAGAAGATCTTCACCAACACCGAAGACCTGCTGCCAGTGGTGTCCTTTAACGTGAAGTCGAACGAGGAAGACGAGAAGAAGCACCGCGACTTCACCCGTCGCATGCGCGACCGCGGCTACACCGACAAGCAGATCCGCATCCTGGTAGACTGGTTTATGCGGGTCAGAAAAACGATGGCGTAGTTGCGAATGAGTGAGTTTTGAATGAGTGATTGAGTGAATATTTTATCCATTAGGAATTCATTCACCCGCTCATTCAAGATTGAATATTCACTCATTCACTCAATCACTCATTCACTCAATAAAACATGAGTCACATTGTAGATAGACGGAAGAATGACAAGGGGAAATCTACTGGTAACCGGCAGAAGTTTCTGAAACGGGTTGAGAACCAGATCCGGAAGGCTATACCTGACATTATCAGTCAGGAGAGCATCAAGGACAGCAGCACGGGTGGCAGCGTGAAAGTGCCTGTACGCGGACTCGAAGAGCCCAGCTTTCACCACGATCCCAAGAGCGGCAAGAAGCAGATCGTCCGGCCTGGCAACGACAAGTATAGCGAAGGCGACCGTATCCCGAAACCCAAAGGCGGTGGTGCCGGAAGCGGTCGTGGCAAAGGCTCCAACTCCCCCGAAGTAACAGAGGATGACTTCACGGTGGTGCTCTCACGCGAGGAATTTCTGAAGTACTTCTTCGACGACCTGGAATTGCCAAACCTGGTGAAGAAACAGATGGAGAGCACAGAGAACTTTGAGATGCGGCGTGCCGGCTATACCAAAGACAGTGTGCCTTCCCGCCTCAACATCAAGACCAGCTACCAGCAATCGCTGGGTCGTCGGTTGGCGCTCAAGGGGGTACTCGACAAAAAAGTGCTTGGCCTGGAGGAGCAGTTGGCGCTTGCAACCGATCCCGAAACAAAGGCAGCACTGGCAGATGAGATCGAGAAGGCGAAACGACAGGCCGCTACATTGCCCTTTTTTGAAGACATTGACCTGCGCTACAACAACTTTGAGCGGGTACCTATACCTATAACGTCGGCTGTTATGTTCTGCATCATGGACGTGTCGGCTTCGATGGGGCAGCACGAAAAGGACATCGCCAAACGCTTCTTCACATTGCTCTACATCTTCCTGACCAGGCAATACAAAAATGTGGAATTGGTTTTTATCCGGCATCATACCGAAGCCAAGGAAGTGAATGAGGATGAGTTCTTTAATTCCCGCGAAAGTGGTGGCACGGTGGTAGCGCCGTCGCTCAAATTGATGGAGCAGATCATGCGCACACGCTACGACGAGAGCTGGAACGTGTACTGCTGTCAGGCGTCGGACGGTGATGTGTGGTCCAAGCAGGATGCCACCGAATGCAAGCAGCACCTGCTGGAAAATATCCTGCCGTCTATTCAATACATGGCCTATCTCGAGATCAGTAACAAAGCCAGCGAAAGCGACCTGTGGCAAGCCTATAACCGGATCAGCAACGACGACAGCTTCTCGATCCGGCAGGTATACGAGGTACATGAGATCTGGCCCGTGTTCCAGGGCTTGTTCAAGAAGAGGAGTGAAATTAGTAGTTAGATATTAGATGTTAGATTTTAGATGTTAGATGTTAGATAATAGATATAAAGGCTTAGATCGAAACATAAATCAAAGCATAGCTCTTTCGGATTTGCAATCCGAAAGTCTACTACCCGCGGATTTGCAATTCGCTTAGCAAAGTCAGTAGCATTTGGAAGAAAAGCGGATTACAAATCCGCATAGTAACTGGTTCCGGATTGCAAATCCGAAACAGCGAATTAAAAGCAGGCGAGCATTAAAGACAGGTATAGCTAAGGGTAAAGGTTTCACAAGATTCAGAACGTGCAACATTAGAATTCAAGGGTTTTTAAAATATTCTGGTAGTTAATCCTGTGAATCCAAAAATCCTGTAATTCCTGATTCTGACATAACATTACCAGCCATGACAGACAAAGAGAAATACCGGGCGATGTTTTGTGACCCGAACTGGGATTACGAAACGCTGGAGGCGGCAGATGAGGTAATCAGCCGGATAGGGCAGGAGTACCTGAAGCTGAAGGTATACCCGAATCAGATCGAAATCGTGACCTCTGAACAAATGCTGGACGCTTATGCACTGACTGGTCTGCCCACATCTTACCCGCACTGGAAGTTTGGCAAGGACTTCGTGCTCAACCAGAACAACTATACCAAGGGGCGCATGGGCCTTTCCTACGAGCTGGTGATCAACTCCAACCCTTGTATCAGCTATAACATGGAGAATAACTCTACCTGCATGATGCTGCTGGTGATCGCCCACGCCTGCCAGGGCCACAATGCCTTCTTTGCCAACAACTACATGTTCCTGGACTGGACCTCGGCCGACTCTATTGTCGATTACATGGCGTTTGCGCGGGAGTATATTCTGAAGTGTGAAGAGGAATTCGGGGCGGATGAAGTGGAGCGGGTGCTCGACGCGGCGCATGCCCTCATGAACCACGGCGTGGACAAGTATAAAAAGCCCTCTAAGATGTCAGCCCGGGAGGAAAACGAGCGGCTCAAAAAGCTATCGGCCATCCGGCACGAGAACTACAACGAGCTCTGGAAAACTCTGCCTAAAGCGGTTGATCTGCCCGACGCCACCAACGCGTCCGAGGAACACAAGTTTCCGAAGGAGCCGGAGGAGAACATCCTATACTTTCTGGAGAAGTACGCGCCTACTTTGCCGCAGTGGAAGCGCGAGATCATTCGGATTGTGCGGAAGGTATCGCAGTATTTTTATCCGCAGAGCGCCACCAAGGTCATGAACGAGGGTTTTGCCACGTTTGTGCACTACCATATCATCAACAAGATGTTTGAGGAAGGCTACCTCAACGACGGCTTCATGCTGGAATTTATCAAGAGCCACAGCAGTGTGCTGTACCAGCCGGAATACAACAGCAAATTCTACTCTGGCCTCAATCCCTATACCTTGGGCTTTAACATTTTCATGGATATCAAACGCATTTGCCTGGAGCCGACTGACGAAGACAAGGCTTGGTTCCCTAACCTGATCGGTAAGGACTGGCTGGAGCAGGTGCAATATATCATGGAGAATTTCCGGGACGACAGTTTTATCCTGCAATACCTTTCGCCGAAGGTCATCCGGGATATGAAACTCTTCACGATCATCGATAACGAGCAGGAGTCGGAATTCGAGATCGGGGCAATCCATAATGAACGGGGCTACCGCAGAGTACGCGAAAACCTGAGCAACCAATATGACCGCTCCGCCCACATTCCCAACATACAGGTCACCAAAGTGGACCTGCACCAGACCAGCAAGTTATACCTGACCCACTACATTCAGAAAGACCGCAAACTCGACACCAAAAGCGCCAAAGAAACCCTTAAGCACATCCGATACCTCTGGGGCTTCCCCGTAGAGCTCCACTCCAAAAACAAACTGGGTATCAACGAGACGAGCTTTTCAGTTTAGGAGTTAGAAAGTTTAGAAGTTAGAAAGTTAACATAGGTTTAGCCATTAACTTTCTAACTTATACTTTTAAAACTTTCTAACTTAATTAAAGTGATACAAAAAAGTCACGATGCCGGTATAGGCCGGTTTTTTGCTGTTTTCGATTTCTAAAGTCACCTCGATCTGCGTTTTGGCGATGCCCCGGAGGTTTTTGACAGTGAGCATTTTGGCGTGCAGGCGAACGCGGCTGTTGACAGTCACGGCCTGGTTGAAACGCAAGCTTTCGATCTCGTAATTCACCTGCATTTTTACGTTGCCGATGGTAACGATCTGTCCCCAGAGGTAAGGCAACAGCGACACGGTCAGGTAGCCGTGGGCGATGGTGGACCCAAAGGGTGTTTCGGTTTTTGTCCGCTCTTCGTCCAGGTGAATCCATTGGTAGTCCAGGGTGGCCTCGGCAAATTTACTGATCTGCTCCTGGGTGATGGTATGGTAGTCCGAAATGCCTAGTTCTTTTCCCTGGTAAGCTTCCAGTTCCTGCAGGCTGCTGATGGTTAGTTGGCTCATGATGTTGTTTGTGTTAGGTATAGGTGTGTTATAGCAAGGTATAGGTTTTGCCAGCCAACATTTTTTACTGCCGGAGAGTAATCCTGAAGGTATAGCGAAGACGAATATATCAAAAATAAGATGAATTAAATACAGTTGGGAAAATCTGACTTAACGGTAAGTGAGATTGGCTTTGGGTGTATGTCGCTGGGAATAAGCCATCAGGACAATGCAAACTTGCTCCACAGCGCCTTCGACAAGGGTATAAATTTCTTCAACACAGCCGATCTGTATGATCAGGGCAGCAACGAAGAAACAACCGGGAAGGCCTTTGCTATCAGTGATATCCTTTTCAGTCAGTTAACTAAATACCCAGAATCTAAAAAAGCAGCAGACCGCAATGGCCTGCTGCTTTTCATGTTGCTATGTGGGCTATACCTGCCACAGGGGCAGGGCCGTTACATCTAGTCGTAGCTTTTCTTTTTCTTGTCGAGTTTAGCCGCCTGCTTTTCCTTTGGAGTTTTGGCTGGCTTTTTCTTTACATCCTTTTTTGCGTCTTGTGACTTTGCCATAGGTATAGGGATTAAGTGTATCGAAAGATACGGTTTTTCGCTAAGAATAGTGCACCTCCAGTTCATCTTCCGCCAACCCGAAGGCAATGCCACGCAGCAGAATCATGGCGTTGGGGTGGGAGGGATTGCGCAGTTCCTCCGCTATTTCTGTGATCGAGATCTTCATATCGTCCCCGGCGAAGAAGCGGAACCAAAGCCGCTTGTTGTTAACTCCTTCCTCCTCCTCATCCACCTCTTCGTCGGCCATCAGTTGCAGCTCCATCTCCTGCAGCCGCCCGATGAGCATGTCCAGGTCTATGGCACTGTCCAGGTACTGGCCGAATAATTGGCGAGCCATGGGGGTGTAGTGGGCTTGTTTGGTCATGGTGTATGTCACATAGGTTTCCGGATGCAAGTTACGGTTTAAAGCCGTTATACCCTGCCAGTTCCCTTCAGGAAATTACGCCAGTTCCTTCACTGCCTGCTTCAGGTTGCCGGATATGGTGTGCAGCCAC
Source organism: Pontibacter aquaedesilientis (assembly GCF_014773225.1). Taxonomy (GTDB): domain Bacteria; phylum Bacteroidota; class Bacteroidia; order Cytophagales; family Hymenobacteraceae; genus Pontibacter; species Pontibacter aquaedesilientis. The sequence continues at coordinate 484,197 of NZ_JACXAJ010000001.1, forward strand.
TTCAATTGATCCGAGATCAAGCGGGCCTCCTTCAGGTTTTTCAGAAAGCCGGGCTCAATGGGCTTATACGTTGCACCGTCCAGCTGGCGAGTACGAATAGCTACGAGCTCGCTATACCTGCCCTCCAGTTGCCCATACGCCTCCACCAGTTCCTCTCTGGTCACTTCTTCTGCCTGTGCATCCTGTTGCAGCGTTTGCAGGGCCTGCGCCAGGTTGGCGTCTATCGATTTGATGATCAGGTCGAAGTGCTCCGAGGCGGCCTCGGCATTGTTGTCCCGGATAAAGGTGCCTAGCGCCGCCGCAGCCGCCAAAAAGGTATGGTTCAGGCCAACGATCTTGTAGATTCGCATCGGGTGCTGCTGTCTCGATTTCGGCTCCTGACTCATCCGCTGGAAAGCCGCGTTCAGGTTGCCCATCTGCAGGAAAGCCTCTTTTCGGGCGAGCTTGTAGGCGGTGGTGTTGGGCGTTTTGTGCTGGTTGTAGCGGTCAATCTCGGCCAGGTAGTTGCGGTTGGCGCTCAGGGCTTTCACGATATGGCCCTTTATAGTCAGCGACTCCCACGATGGCCACAAAAAGTAGATAGCACCCATGGCAATGGCGGCTCCCGTCAAAGTATCGATCACCCGGTACTGAATCACGTCGAAGGCATTCGGGGTGATGAGGGCATAAATAAAGATCACGCCGGTGGTCACGAAGACAGAGGAAGTACGGTAGTTTTTCTGAATAAAGGCAAAGGAAAGGACCAGCGACACCATGGCCAGCGCGCCATACAGGTAAACGTTCCGCACCGAAAGCACCACAACAGCAGCCACGGCGGCACCAATCAGGGTGCCATAAAGTCGGTGCTTTGCGCGCTCCTTGGTTAGGGTATAGCCGGGCCGCATGATCACCACAATCGTAAGCAATATCCAGTAAGCGTTCTGTATAGGGAACAGGATGCCCAGCCCATAGCCCAGCAGCATGGCAATGGTCACGCGGGCGGCATGCTTGAAAATAGGCGATTCGGGCGTGAAGTTCTCTTTTAAGGTATGGGCATCGTAATCCTGCTGCGTGATAAACCGCTGGCTTTCCCTACTTTGCAAACCAATGCTTTGTTGTTCTTCAAGGTCCTGGTATACCCGTTCGATGGCCTGTATCTTTTCCAGTTGCTTCTCTTCATAATCCAGCAGGTTGTGGAGCAGCAGCGCACCTTCCCGCGCCTGTGGCAGCTTCAGTTCCTCCACATACTGTCGGATCCTGTCGTAGCACTTCTCCAGCAAGGGCTCCAGGTCTTTGCCCGCTGAAAGGGCAGTGCCCAGCTGCATACTTTCGGCCAGGGCACCTAACTTATCCGACAGCTCAAAAACCAGTTGGATGAAGGGTTGCAACACCCTGTCGGCGTCCTGGAACAACTCCTTTGCCCGCTCATAATTAGCCGGGTTGGCAAGCGACAGCTCCAGTATGTCGATCAGCTCGATAAAGATCAGGAGTTGCCGGCGGTGGTAATTGGAGGTGCCGAGGTTTTGCCTTTCGCTCAGGAGCACCTCGCGCAAGGCCTCGTGTATTTCGTTCAGCTTTACTTGCAGGTTGTAGAGTTCATTCTGCAGGGCCTCCGCGTCCTGGCGCTCCATCGCCAGCTTACCGCGCAGCTTTAGGTAACGGGCCGTCTGTTGCAGACAGTCGATCAAAAGGTTTTCGGTCTGCCGTCTTTGCAGCAGCCGATGGAAGAGAAGCGAGAGCAGCAGCGCCCACAGACCGCCCGTGCCGATCAGCAGACCATGTATCAAAATATCGACACCGGTATGCACCCGCACAAAACTCAGCACAATGGCCATCAGTCCGGCAAAAGAAACCAGCGAGGCCCGGAAACCATACACAGAAACAAAGGAAATGGCGAACACCAGCACCGCCAGTACCGGAAGCAGCAGGTATAGACTGCCCGAGGCCAGGCCAATGGCCATACTGGCCAGCATGGCAATGGCCGCCGAAACCAGTATACCTACGGTTTTATGCTTTTGGCTGCCCGGCACGTCGCTTCCCGAGGCCAGCACTACCCCGATGGCCATGCTCAGAAAGTAGGTCACCTGCCCGAGCCACAGTCCCAGCAGCACAGGCGCGGCGGCCCCAAACGTGATCACGAGTGCCTTTACAAAGTCGGTGCTCCGTATAAATTGTCTCAGCGCTTGCAGCATACCACAAAGGTACGGGATGTGTGGGCGCGAAGCAGCTTTAAGAGGCAAAACTATCTTTAATTGATTCGTATTTTTTGAGATATGATCGTTCCTGGGTATAGATATGGTTTCATACCAAGACGCACAAAAAAACACCTGCCGATTTCCCGACAGGTGTTTTCAACCTAAACAAACTACTAAGTTTACCTGCTTTTCATCAGGCGGAAAGTCTTCACTTCAGCGGCCGTTACCAGGCGCACTATGTACACGTTGTTCCGCAGGGTGCTGCCGTCCAGCGTAAAAGTATGGGTACTGTCGGCGTTTGCGCTGCCTTCAAATAGACGTGCTATGCGATTGCCGTTCAGGTCGTATACCTCCAGCAGTACGTTTCCTTCATCCTGACTGAGCGTAAACTGCACTGATGTCTTGTCATTGAATGGGTTCGGGTAGGCGCTCAGGACAGGGCCTGTGCTGGCCACTGTGGTAGGAGCACAGCCGCCCAGCGTTCCGCCTTTGCTCAGGTGTGCTGCCACGGCCTCGGGCGCTACACAGATGCCGTTACCCGGATTCGTAGCGCTTCCGGTTTTGTGACATACAAGCACTTTCGCGTTGTTCTCGCCGCAGCGCACATCGATCACCTCTACCGTAACGGTGGCAGTAGAAGTACAGCCATAAGCATTAGTCGCCTCTACTACAAAGGTATAAGTGCCAGCTTCCTGCGGTGCGAACTCGGTTACAGCACCCGTGGTCGAGCTCAGTCCGGCAACTGGCGACCAGGTATAAGTCGTGTTCTTGTTGTCAGCAGTGGCGTTTGTGGCCGTGAGTGTCACTATTTGGGCACCGTAACCCAGGGCAAGGGTATTGTCAGGCAGTCCGGTATAGGTGTTGTCGGTTCTACTGAGGCTGATGGCAGCCTGTGGCACCATACCATTTATCGTTACCACCGCTGTTGCCGAAGCTTCGTTTCCGCTCAGGTCACGGGCGGTCAGGGTTATCCTGTTTTCACCGATGTTGCTGCAGTCAAAGCTGCTCTGGGAGAGCTGCAATGCACTTACATCCAGACCGCAGTTGTCCCAGGTACCCAGGTCAATGTCAGCAACGGAAATGTTCACAATGCCATTTAGGAGCGTGCGTGTAATATCCTGAACCAGGATAACCGGTGCTGTAACATCTTTCTTGGTGAGTGTCATGCTGCTGGAGCTGGACTTGCCGGAGGCATCTGTTGCGGTAAAGGTGATCTGCATGTTACCTGTGCCGCTGATCTCCGTACCGGCTGCCGGTGACTGCGTGAGTGTGATCTGATCAGGGAAGGAAACGTCGTCGCTCACAGTCAGCATGGCGGTATAGTCAGGCAGGGTAGCGACGCAGTTGGCAGCGTCCAGCGAAATTTCCTGGTTGCTCACACCGGCTATGATCGGTGCCTGGTAGTCGCTCACATTAGAAGGCGCACTCTCGTTATGGAAGCGGTCCAGCGCTGTCACAAAGTAATAGTACGGCGCGTCCGAAGCCAGGGCCTTGTCGGTATACCTGCCGGTGGCGGTGTTGGTGATGGCCAGCAGGTTATCCGTATTTTCCGGATTGATCATCGGACTCAGGGAGCGGTAAACGGCAAACTGCCTCACCTTGTCAAATTCATCGCCAGTATCGGCAGGCTGGGTCCAGGTAATGACCACCGAGTCGTTGCTGTGGCGCTGTGCGATCAGATCTGTCGGGGCTGTAGGGGCCACATGGTCACGCCAGGGCATGCTGGGCAGCAGGGCAGGCTTGCTGTAGAAATCGTAACGCAGCGAGTCGCGGAAACCCAGTTTGGTAGCACTGCGCATGCTGCTGGTGTTGTAAATGGCTTGGCCATAGATGTTGCTGTGCGCGGCGTTGCGGTTCATGCGCACTTGGTTCGGAATCTGAGAAGGATTCGCCCAGTGTGTACCTTGTGCCGGATCGTTTACTTTGTAGCCGGCCATGCCAACGTAGATGTGGCGGCCATAGGAGTTGTTGTTCCACCAGGGGATGAGCACGCCGTAATTGGCGCCAGGTTGCCCGATGTACCAGTATACCTGCGGGGCCAGGTAATCGATCCAGCCTTCCTGCAGCCATTTGCGGGAATCGGCATAAAGCGTAACGTAGTGCTGCAGGCCACTGGTATTGGAGCCAATAGCCGGGTTGGTGCTGTTGCGGTAAATGCCGGAAGGGGAAATGCCAAACTTCACCCAGGGCTTCGCCGCCTTGATGCTTTCGCTCACCTGTTGCACGAGCATGTTCACATTATCCCTTCTCCAGTCGCCACGGTCCGCGATGCCTCTTGGGTCGGCCAGGTAGCTGTCATCGTCGTTGAAGGCCGCATTCGGGTAGAAATAGTCGTCGAAGTGAATGCCGTCTACATCGTAGCGCGTCACGATGTCTTCGATCACTGAGGTTACATAATTACGCACCTCCTGCAGGGCAGGGTTGAGGATGCGCTGGTTACCTGCCGCCAGCAACCACTCCGGCTTGCGACGGGCCACATGGCTCGGGTCGAAGGTGTTGATATTGTTATAGTTGGCGATGGCACGGTAGGGATTGATCCAGGCATGGAATTCCATCCCGCGCTTGCGGCACTCCTCAATCGCAAAAGCCATCGGGTCCCAGGGTGTGCTTGGTGCTCTCCCCTGCAGGCCGGTCAGGTCGGCAGACCAGGGCTCGAGTTGGCTGGGGTATAGGGCATCGCACTGGCTGCGCACCTGCAAAAACACCGCGTTGATGCCGGTGGCCTTGTGGTGGTCCAGAATAGAAATGAGTGCGGCTTGTTGCTGGGCTGGTGTCTGGGTACGGTTGGGCCAATCGATGTTGGCATAGGTCGTGATCCAGGCCCCGCGGAATTCCCGCTTGGGCGCGTTTTGGGCCATCCCGTTCAGGAAAAACGCCAACGAGAGAAAAATACAGAGTAGAGTTGTTTTCATAAGCATATTTCTTTTTAAGTATTTATGCGTGAATGATTTAAGAATAGACAAATAAACGCATTAATTTATAGAAATGTTTTAATATAGGTTGTGAAAATATTGGAGATGTTGAAAATGCGCTTGAAATAGTGCAGGAGCGCATTTGAAGGGGGCTAGGGGAGGCGATTATTTTTTTAGAACGTTCCTTAACGGATAATAATAAGGAACAAAGTTTCGGAGTTAATTCTCCTTCTGGTTAGAAGTCAGGTAGTTGGAAATGCATTAGGACTGCGCTGGCTTTTGCATGGTAGTGCAGGATGAAGTGATCCGACCGCTCTTGTGGACAGGCATAATGAAAAGCTGTTGGCCTTTGTGTGGCCAGGTACCCAGGCAGGTATAGCTATTGGTCATGCTAGCTGTCTACCGGAGTGCGTTGTACAGTTGCTTCTTCTCCTGCAGCGTACCGCAATTGTATGGGATGTTCGAAATTAAGCTAGGTTACCGAATAAGCTGCTTTTCTTTCAGCCAATCGAAAATGATCTGGTCGACGGGCGACACGGCGGCTCTGTCCTGATAGGTCAGCCACACTACTTCTTCTATTTCGCTGTCGGCAGCGATCGTGCCCGTGTAGGCGCCGGTATAGCAGGTCATCTGCACCTGCACCCCATCCGGATGGCTGTCGGCCTGCGCCTGAAATATACCTAGAAATCGGGTGCTGTCCTCGATCAGGGAAACGCTTAGCTCCTCGTTTATTTCCCGCGACAGCGCCTCAAAGTCGCTCTCGCCCAGTTCCCGTTTCCCGCCGGGGAAATAGTATTTGGTTCTGCCCTTGCTGCGGGTGCTCAGTATTTTGCCGTCCCGGATTTCGATCCAGGCGAGTTTGTCGATGAGGTGCAAAATTCTATTGACGGTTTTATATGAATGTAAACTAAAGGTATAGTAAAATTAAAAAGTATCCAATTGTTCAGGTACTTGCAAAAAACTCCTTTTAAAATATATATATATTGTTTAATTAGGCTTTTATTTGCGTATAATCCGAAATATTTAACTAATTAAAAACGTAGCAATCAACACTATGAATACCTTACCAAAAGTAGTTGATTTATTCTGTGGAATTGGCGGACTTACTCATGGCTTTGTTAAAGAAGGGTTTAACGTAGTAGCTGGTATTGACTTTGATGGTGAATGTAGATTTGCTTACGAAAAAAACAATAATTCAAAATTTCTTCAGAGAGACTTAACAGTGACTCATTCAAGTGAAGTAAATGAGTTATTTGGAGATAGTAAATTAAAGGTCTTAATTGGTTGCGCTCCTTGCCAAGCATTCTCCACTCTTAACAATAAAAGTACACTTAATGATAAATGGAAGTTGCTATATTCTTTCGGTAGATTTATCAGCGAAATAAAGCCAGATATAATTTCAATGGAGAATGTGCCGAATTTATTGAAATTTGATTCAGGTAAGGTATTTAATGACTTTGTTAAAGTGTTGGAAATTAGTGGTTATCAAGTAACTTATAAGGTACTTAATGCTAAAGAATACGGTGTCCCACAAAACAGAAACAGACTAATTCTTATAGCATCTTTGCATGGCAAAGTTGAGTTTCTACCTCCTACTCATAATGATGGTAATTTCGTTTCACTTAAAAAAGCTATTGGACATCTTCCTGAGATTTCTGATGGTGAAGTCTGTGCTAAAGATAGCTTACATCGATCTAGAAGCTTATCTCCATTAAATAAGAAAAGGATTGAAGCCACCCCATATGGGGGTGGGTGGACAAATTGGCCAGAAGAACTAAGACTTGAATGTCATAATAGGGCAACTGGAAAGACCTACGGCAGCTTCTACGGAAGAATGACATGGGAGGATGTTGCTCCAACACTTACTACTCAATGTATAGGGCTAGGTAATGGCAGATTTGGACATCCAGAACAAAATAGGGCTATTTCTTTAAGAGAAGCAGCTATAATTCAATCGTTCCCTGACAACTACGAATTGATTAATCCTAACAAGAAAATATCAATTGGATTATTAAGTAGGCACATTGGCAATGCCGTTCCTGTGTTACTTGGGAGCTTTATTGCAAGGACTATAAAATACCATCTAAGCCAATTATAAGATGACTAAAGCTATTTCTCCAAAGTATCAAATGAGAATGAGTCTAAATGTTCTTAATCATTTGGGCATAAATTTATATAGTAACATTCCTGCAGTGCTTTCTGAAGTTGTTGCCAATGCTTATGATGCAGACGCGACAAGGGTTGATATTACCTTAACAGAGAACTCTATTATAATAAAGGATAATGGGCATGGGATGACTTTGAATGATATTAACGCAAAGTTTTTATATGTCGGGTATCAAAGAAGGGAAAACTCCGAGGAACTATCTCATAGTTTGAAAAGAAAGGTTATGGGACGGAAGGGTATCGGTAAATTATCACTGTTTTCAATAGCCAACAATATTGAAGTTCATTCCATTCGTAAAAATCCTAACTCAGGGTTAACAGAAAAAAATGGTTTAATAATGAATCGGAATGACATTGTTAAACAAATTGGTAAAAATGAGACAGGTGTTTACATTCCTTCCAATGTTGAAGAAAGTGAATTTGATATAGACTGTGGTACAAGACTTATTATTACAGATCTTAAAAAGAATATAAGTCACACACATAACTTTCTTAAGAAAAGGCTTGCAAGAAGGTTTACAGTAATAGATGATAAAGACTTTCAAGTCTTTATCAATGAAGAGGCAATCACATTCAAGGACCGTGACTACATGTCAAAGGTTCAATTCCTTTGGACTGTTGGAGATAATCTAATAGACTATTCTAAGTGGTTCAATTTTGAAAGAATTAATCGTTTAAATGGTGATGTAGACGGTACACCATACAAAATTTCAGGTTGGATTGGCGCTGTAGAAAAACCAAGTGACTTGGATCAAGATAATATAAATAATAATAAAATTAGCATTATCTGTCGTGGCAAAATGGCACAAGAAGATATCCTTGAGTCCTTTAATGAAGGTGGTATTTATGCTACATATTTAATTGGTGAATTGCATGCGGATTTCCTTGATGATAGCGATAAAGACGATATAGCTACAAGCAGTAGACAAAAAATTGATGAAGAAGATCCTAGGTATCAAGTTTTAGAGTCACACATTTATAAACTCTTAAAGCAAATTCAAGGGGTATGGACTAATTTAAGAAATGAGGTAGCAATAGCAACAGCTGTTCAAAAGGCTGATGCTTTTAATCCAGTACTAACGGAGTGGTTCTCTTCTTTGAGAACTGAATCAAGAAAAAATCATGCATTGAAACTATTCTCAGCTATAGAGACATTGCATTTTACACCTCAAGAAGAAAAAGAAAAGAAGAGAGAACTGTATAAGCAAGGGATTTTAGCTTTTGAGAAGTTGAAATTAAGGGATAGCCTTCATGAGCTTGAAAAAATAAAAAATCCCCAAGACATTAAATTAGCTTCGATTTTTACTGATTTGAGTGATATAGAAGCTAACCTTTACTATGACATTGCTTATCAGCGGGTGGATGTAATTCATAAGTTTCAAGAACAACTTGATGACAATAATAAAGAGAAATTACTTCAGTTATACCTGTTTGATAATCTTTGGTTATTGAATCCTTCATGGGAAAGAGCAACTTCTGGTAATGCAATTCTTGAGAAGAATGTAGATGCTGAATTTGGTAAGGTAAATGCTGGATTGACTGCAGAAGAGAAAGCGGGAAGAATGGATATAAAATATCGAACAAGTGCAGGCAAACATATAATAGTAGAATTGAAACGTTATTTGCCATCTTACCCTATTAGCCCTACCAAATTATACAATCAAGGTAAGAAGTATCGGAGCGCTCTAAAGAAATGTATTAATGTGGCAGGGCAGGGTGATCCACCCATAGAAATTATCTTTGTCTTAGGGAAGCGGTTCAATGATGAAGACTATAATGAATCACTTGAGTTGTTAAAATTGATTAATGGCAGAATAATATACTATGACGATCTGATTAAGGATTCATTAGATTCCTATTCAGAATATCTAGATAAACAAAAGGAAGTAAGTAGAATCAGAGCTATTATAGACAGGATCTAGCTCATTTATAGTTCAAAACTAGACCCATATAAATTTTAAAGCTTGTAGTGAATAGTTGACTTTTGGTAGTCTCATCTAGTAGTTCGGCAGCATTATATGCTTATTAGAGTGTGAGTGTTAAAAGTAGCTATTTTATATCTACTAGCTACTGTTTAAACACGTGCTCCCGATGCCAAGCTATGTTTGAGCCATTAGGATAATGCTTTGTACCAAAAGGCAAAATTATGCTCTTTCCATTTAAATGTTGAAGGGCATAGTTGTTTGAAAGATCTTCTGCGATAGCATCAGAAACCAATACTTTTAAATCTCTATCTATTGAAATAAGACCCCGGTCAAAAGCCCGGTGCAAGTTAGGGCAAAGTGCCAATCCATTATTGATTTTATCATCCTTACTCAAACTAAATGGAACGATATGGCATGCATCAATCATAGAAAATCCATGGTTGGAGACAAGGCGCATTCCTGTGATACAGCAAGTATGGTTATACACTTGAGGTACTAGTTTTTTGAACATACCTCCACGAATAAATTGCTCCTCTTCGTCTGAATCGTTTAGGGTTAGGGTATAGGCTTCGGTGCTCTCGTTCAGTAAATAGTTTTGAAGGTTTTGAATGTAGCCCCCTTGTCTAGTTTTAAGATATTCTGATTTTGTGTCGGGGAAGTAATGATCTAAAAGAGCTGTTTTAAGTATGTTACGGCTTTCTGTAATAATGAGCAGAGCATAAAGGTCATCAGCAAAGTATCCGTAATCTACTACTTCATTAAGTGTGTGGATGCTTTTAATGTGAACATTTAATGGAGATCCAAGCTTAGTCTTTACAGTCCAAAAACCTTCAGTGGCTAAATGATAAAAAGGTAAAGAGAAGTCAGATGTATGAGCGGTTCTTACTAGCAGCGCAAATGTTTCTTTAAACAGAGCCACTAACTCAGGTGAAATGAAAACTTTATTGTCATTGATTTCAGCTTTTTCAAACTGCTCAATAAAAGTTAACAGAAGGGCTGGCTTGTGTGGAGCCTTACCGTATTTCGTGACGCCTTGTCTTAATTTGGTAAATTTTTTTAGGTATAGTTTAAGAGTATTTAAGTCAGTTTTCATTTTGAGAATTTACAAATAGAAAAGAGTGCTCTATGTTTTTTCTTGGAAAGTAATGATGTTCTTTACATTATTATATATAGTAAATGTAATATTTTATTTAATAAATAAAGCCTCTACTTTCTGTTTTGTTCCAATTATTACCCTCCCAAACTCACTTTAACTTCCCTCTCTAATAACCATATCCTACTTCAACCCCACCACACCTCCCACCCAAAAAACATCTCAAACCCCTTCCTCCCGTAAAACAAGGCACCGGCATCCTTTTATACCTTTCACCTTTTCCACGAACCGCGACGATTTATGTCAGAACCAGCTACGCCCGGCAAGGGCCAGAAAGCCTTGAAAATTGCAAGCATTGTGCTTGTGAGCCTGGCTGGTTTGCTGTTGTTGGCGCTGCTGGTCCTCTTCTTTTTTGCCGAGCCTTTGGCAGAGCGCTATCTCAAAAAGCAGGTGGCCCAGCAAACCGATGGGCTATACCAACTCGACTTCGACGAACTGGATCTGAGCTTCAGCAACTGGGGCGTCACCCTGCAGGGCGTGCATCTATACCCGGATACCGCCTTGCACCACCAGCAAAAGGAGAAGGGGCAGGCCAGTCCAAGCCTTTTGGAGCTGCAAAGCCCGAAACTCGAAATCACCGGCATCAACCTCCGGGCACTCCTCTTCAACAACCGCCTGACGGTGGGCAAAGTCGTGGCTGAAAAACCCGAGATCACGCACTGGCACGATGCGGCTGTCACGAAGAAAAGCCGTCAGGGCTCTAAAGGGGGTGGCGGCTTGGAAGCGCTGCGCATACGGGAGCTCGACCTGCAGGATGCCAGCTACCGTTACCAGCTGCTGGGGGAGCAGGGGAGGCCGCAGCACGATATCCTGCAACTGTCGCTGCAGGTAGAGGGTCTGCAACTGGACCTGCAGACGCAGGAGGCGATCAGCCAGGTGTTTCAGGCGGATGCCCTTGACCTCGCCATCCGGCGCTATACCTACCGTACACCCGACAGTGTGTATACCATTCGGGTCGGGCGCTTTACCTACGCTTCGGGGCAGCAGGAACTGAAAGCGCAGCACATTGCCGTGCAACCAAACCTGCAGGCCAATGCGGCACTTCCCAAAGACCAGGCCCATCGCACCCTTTACGAGTTCAGCGCGCCACTGCTCGCCCTACAGGGACTGGATGTAGCCTCGGCTTGGGAAACAAAGGACTTGCAACTCGACCAGTTGCTGTTGGAGCGCGGCACCCTGCAACTGCACGAAAACCTGAACGTACCCGAAACCACAGAAAGCCCCAGTCTGAAGGACCGCTATACCCAACTCTCGCCTTACCTGCGTGCGCTCGGTATACAGGAACTGCGCCTGCGGAATGGTGATTTCTCTTACCTGCAACATGGCCTTGCGGTGGATACCATCCACCGGCTGGCCAACGCAAACCTATACCTGCAAGCGGTGCAACTCGACTCTCTCACGCTCTTTGCACCCAGCGAAAAAGTTTTTGCGGAAGCAGTCAGCATCAGCACAGGCCGCTATACCTACAACCCGGTCAGCAGTCCCTATACCTTGCAGACAGCCGGCATGCAGCTGTCCACCCGCGACAAAAGCCTGGAAGCAAAGGCTCTGCACCTGTCTGGCGACTGGGACAAAAACGATGCGTTGAAAAGTCAGAACCTGGCGAAGCATACGCACTACGACATCCAGTTGCCGCAATTGAGATTTCAGGAAATGGAGCTGCTGGAGGCCATCCGGTCGTCCAGACTCACGATCGGCAGCATAGCCGCGGAGCAGCCCGTGATCGATGTGCGCACCGACCAGCGCGTGCCGAAGTCAGAAGAAGGCCCCGACCTGCAGGCGCTATACCGGCAGGTATCAGCTATAGTCAGCAGTTTGGAAGTAGGGGAGATCCGCATACGCGATGCCGCCCTCACGCAGCACAGCAAAAACAGAAACATACAGCGCCTGCAGCAGCTGGAGCATGCCTCGTTGGTGGCCATCGGTCTCGAACTGGACTCCGCTTTCGTCTTCGGCCCGGATCAGGTTCTCCCGCTGCAGGACCTCGTGGTAACGGCCCGGAACTACCGTTACCGGATGCCCGACAATACCTATACCTTCACTTTGGGCGGACTCCGCTACTCCACCCGGCAGCAGGAGTTCCTGGCCAAGTCGCTGGATGTGAACTCGAGTTTACGGGCTAACAACCAGCAGAAGCTTCGCAATAACGCCAGTCGCAAACTCATCGACCTCTCGGCCCATTCGCTGCAGATAACCGGGCTGGATTTAATCCGGGCCCTCAACACGGGGCGGCTGCAGGCGGACCGGCTTGTGCTCCAACAACCGGATGTGGCCATATTGCTCGACCGGGAGGTGACGGAGTCTGGCGCAGGTCAGCGGGAGGCAGGTAAGGCGCTTTTCGAAAGGATGGAGCTGATTTCGGTGAACACCATCCGGCTCGAAGACGGCTCCTTTACCTTCAGCGAAAAACTAAGGCCCGTCATGCGCACCCATCAGCTGGAACACGCCACCGCCACCATCACTGGATTTGAGCTGACGCCCACCAGTTTTAAAAACCTGAACGACACGCTCCCGATGCAGGAATTGAACTTGGTGGCAACAGACTATACCTACCGTTCCACCGACAGCCTGTATACCATCCGGCTGGATAGCCTGCACTACTCCAGCAGGCAGCAGGAACTGGTGGCCCGCACCTTGTTGGTAAATGCCGACAGAGGGGTGAACGAGCGCCTCAAAGAAAACAGACCGGAACTGGCCAGCCACAACCTGATCGATATTACCGCCAGAAGATCGCGCATTTCGGGCTTTAACCTGATACACGCCTACGCCACGGGGCAATATCACCTGGACAGGCTATTGCTTGCCGGCCCTAAGGTGACCATTCTGCAGGACCACGATGTACCTGCGAATCAGAGCATGGCGCTGGCCGAGCAGGACACGGCCTCCAGCAACGGCACTAGGGAGCGTGTGGAGGAACTGATCTCGACCTTGCGGGTAGGGCGACTGGATGTGACAGACGGTTCCTTCGACTTCGAGATACTCCGAAACGACACAATTCGTAGCAGTCATGCACTGGCACACGTAGCGCTCGGTATAGATGAGCTCCGGTTGGTGTCGCTGGAGAAAAACGACCCGCTGGATATTTTTGACGTGGACGACATCGAGGTGTTGATACAAGGCTATACCTACCAGATGCCCGACAGCCTGTATGCGTTGGAGATAAAGGAGATCAGGGCCTCCATGCAGCGCCATTCGCTACACCTCGACAGCCTTCATCTGCGGCCGCTTTTCAGCAAGGAGGATCAGGCCGATGAGTCTGGCTATGCCCGCAACCGGACTGAACTGGAGGTACCCAGCCTGGAGTTAATAAATGCAAACCTGCGGAACCTGTTCAACAACCAGGACCTGATCGCGCAGAAAATGCTGATTCGCAATCCGCGGTTGGAGGTCTCCCGCGACAACAGCATCGGCCTTGATCCGGGGCGCAGGCCTCCGACTTTGCAGCAGATGCTTCGTGGGGCCGACCTATACATCAAACTGGATACGGTGGTGGTCAACAAAAAGAGCCTGGAGCATGCGGTTATCGCTGTTCAGGCCAGTGAACCTGCTGTGTTTCGGCTGGAAGACGTTTACATGGAGTTGTTTAACGTCACGAACGACACGGCCCTTATCCGCCAGGACAACATCATAACCGCCAACGTGAAGGCCCGGCTAATGGGGGCCAGCATCCTGCAGGGGCGCTATACCTTTGAGATGGATCATCCGGAAGACCGCTATACCTACGAGGGCACGCTGGACCCGATGGACTTAACAGTACTAAACCCTTTGTTTGAAAACATGCTCTTCATCCGGATCAGGAGCGGACAGGTTGGAAAAGCGACTTTCTCGATCGAGTCGACGGCCACCACCTCCACGGGGCAGGTGCATTTCCCCTATAGCAACCTGAAGATTCAGCTCCTGAGCAAAGACGATCCGGACAATCCCGGCCTGCTGCTCAAGGTGGGCACCCGGTTGGTAAACGCCCTGATCGTGAAGACCAACAACCCCTCCACACTGGGCAAATTCAGGGAAGGGTATGTAGCGGAGGAGCGGGATATGCAAAGGTCGGTATTCCACCACATGGGCCAGTCTCTGTTCGATGGGGTTGCCACCAGCCTGATGACCAAATGTGTGGAAAGGATCGTCTCGAAGTTTGTGGACTTGTAGTAAGGTTGAAAGCGCTAGTTGGATTTTCATACGCCGACAGACCTTCATTCCATACCTTGAAACAGGAAAAAGCCAGATAGCCTTCTTCTGGCTCATGGCCCATCTCACGATTTAAGCTAAGACCCTAAGCTCTGGCGGTAAGCGCACTGCTAAGATCTTATACCACATGCTAAAACCCGCTCAAGCAAGCTGCCTGGTGTCCGGAGTTTGTTTATACCTTCTATGTTGATAGCATTAAGCCAGAGTCAAATTATTCGAAATGCCAAATCTTTCATTATCTTGAGATAAGTTTTGTCCTTTCACCCAAGCCTATGACCACACACATCGCCTCGCGAGCCAACCCTAGCCTCGAAACCTTCTCTACCCTGGTGGGTACGCGCTATGAAATGTATAACAGCCTGTTCTCTTCGCTGCCCTTTCATCGGGTCGAGAAAACGGGTGTGCTGCTTTCGCTGCTGGTGCTGCATTGCGAGGATGGGTATCAGCGTGGCCAAAGCCCACAGGAGATCGTCCAGAGTTTTTTTACACAATATACTACTTACCGCACGGAGCAAGAGCAACATGACCTGCTGTTTCGTTTCATACAATATGCTGAGCGGCAGGTGGTGCTTTTTGATGCGCTGGAAGAAGCCGCCTTCCGTGACACGCATGACATGCAGGGCGTGGGCACTCTGAACCAGCTCAGCATTGCGGTACAGCAGGAGCAAGCGCAGGAAAAGCTGGCAGCAAAACTCCAGGACTTTGCGGTGCGCATGGTACTGACAGCGCACCCCACCCAGTTTTACCCAAGCAACGTGCTGGGAATCATCAACGACCTGTCGCAAGCGCTGGCGTCTGACAATACTTCACAGGCACATTCCTACCTGCGGCAGCTGGGCAAAACCCCGTTTTTCAAAAAAGAGAAACCTACGCCTTACGAAGAGGCCATCAGCCTGATCTGGTTTCTGGAGAATGTGTTTTACCGTGCCGCCAGTGGCATAGTCTCTTACCTGAACGCACAATTCCCTGATGTTGCAAAACAGGGCTCCAGGCTGATCCGGATGGGTTTTTGGCCCGGCGGCGACCGCGACGGCAACCCTTTCGTGAAAGCGGATACTACCTTGCAGGTGGCGGATGCCTTGCGCATCGCTGTTATCAGAGCCTATTATGCCGATGTGCGCCGGTTGAAGCGCCGCCTTACTTTTAAGGGAGTGGAGGATTTACTGCGGGACCTGGAGACAAAGCTCTACAATAACCTTTTTGTGCCTGGCCATACCCTCGACCTCAGACAGGAGGATATCCTTCAGTCGCTGCGCGAAATCAGCAGACTGCTACAGGAAGAGCACAACAGTTTGTTCCTGGGCCAGGTGGAAGCCCTGATCACCAGCGTGGAGTTGTTCGGTCTTTTCTTCGCCTCCCTTGATATCCGGCAGGACTCCTCGGTACATGATCAGCTGTTTGAGGAGCTATCGCAACGCACCGATGTCCTGCCCAAAAACTATACTCAAATTACGGAGCAGGAGAAAATCGACGCCTTGCTGGGTACAGTCGGAAGCCTTGAAAACCAGGCGCTATTTGGGGACGATGAACTGCTACAAGACACGCTGGAGACGGTAGCCGCTATCCGGACGATACAGGAGCGCAACGGGGAGGAGGGATGCCACCGCTACATTATCAGCCACTGCACCAGTGCCCTGAATGTGCTGGAGGTCTATACCTTGTTCCGATTGGGAGGCTGGCAACCCGAGGCGCTCACCGTTGACATCGTGCCGCTCTTCGAAACCATCACCGACCTGCGGCAGGCAGCGACTGTGATGCGCCAACTCTATGAAAATGAGGTATACCGTTCGCACTTGCAACGGCGTGGCGATACCCAATCCATCATGCTCGGCTTTTCGGACGGCACCAAGGACGGCGGCTACCTGATGGCGAACTGGAGTATCTACAAAGCCAAGGAGGCCCTAACACAGGTCAGCCGGGAGTATGGCGTGGAGGTAATCTTCTTCGACGGAAGGGGAGGACCGCCGGCCCGTGGCGGTGGCAAAACACAGCAGTTCTACGCCTCCATGGGGAATAACATCGCCAACAAAGAGATTCAACTGACTATACAGGGCCAAACGGTTAGTTCTAATTTCGGTTCGGTGGATGCGGCCCGCTTTAATCTGGAGCAGCTCCTGTATGCGGGCATCAGCAGCAGCCTGTTCGACCGCCAAAAACCTACCCTGGCCCCGGACGATGACCGGCTGTTGCAGGAACTGGCGGAAGTCAGTTTCGAGGCCTATTCGGAGTTGAAGAACAACCCGGTTTTTCTGGATTACCTGACTTTCGTGAGCCCACTGCGCTATTATGGTGAGGCCAATATTGGCAGTCGCCCCTCTAAGCGAAAGGCTGGCAAATTAAACCTGGATGATCTGCGGGCAGTGCCCTACGTGGGGGCCTGGAGCCAGCTGAAGCAAAATCTGCCGGGTTATTACGGCGTGGGCAAAGCCCTGGAGGCCTTGCATGCAGCAGGGGAATGGCCACGGCTACAACAGCTCTACAAAAACTCGCTGTTTTTCAAAACCTTGCTCGATAACTGTGAGATGGCCATGAAGAAGTGCTTTTTCCCGGTAACGGCCTATTTGGCAGAACACCCGACGTACGGCCCGCTTTGGCAGCAAATTTACGAGGAGTTTGAGCGCACCCGGAAGTACGTGCTCCTGCTGGCTGGGGCCGACACGCTGATGGCGGACAAACCCATGGATGAGCTTTCGATTCAGCTGCGGCAGCGCATCGAGTTGCCGCTGATCACCATCCAGCAATATGCTTTGGCCCGGATCAGGCGTGTAGAGGAGCAGGGCGAGGCACAGCAGGATAAACAAGTGTTTGAGAAACTGGTCGTACGCTGCTCATTTGGCATCATCAACGCGGAGCGCAACTCTGCCTGATCCATCAGTCGCATTGCATGGTAAAATAGGCCGTCTTTGTCAGGCAACTCGCTGACAAGGGCGGCCTATATGCTTAATATTTATATATATTGTTAAGAAACAGTTATTTGAATACCCTTTTGGGTTGCTTTAAACGTACATAATACTACCAGTTTATCTTTTTTAGCACCTTATAAATTCGGAGATGGTAGTCAGCAATTACCGTCCCACTCACACGGCCAGGAAGGAGAGAAAGCGTGGGACCATCCTCAAATGGATGCTCTTTGGAGTGCTGCTCATTGTATTAGGAGTTGTCATCGCTGCCGTGTTATATGAAGCCCGAACTTCTCGTTTACAGGCGCGTGAAATAGCGCACTACGCCAGTACCCTAACGTATCAGGTTGACGTTGGACCGAGCGACGCGATCGTTTTCCCGGCGCATGGCCCTTTCGATAAAAGACTTGGATACGCTCACTTGCCCAAACTTGTGGACCGGGCACAGGCCCGTGGGATGGAAGTCGCACACCAGACCAGGTTCTCCCAAGCCCTGATCGACTATACCTCTCGTGGGTATTTTGCCCCGTACCCGGAAAAGACGCAGGCCGGTCTGCACATTGTGGATAGGAGTGGCAACCCTGTTTACCAATTCAGGTACCCTCGCCGGGTGTACGCCAGTTATGAAGCCGTACCCTCGCTGATCACACAGACTTTGTTATTTATCGAGAACCGGGAACTGCTCTCACCGGACAAACCTTTTATGAACCCCGCCATTGACTGGTTGCGCTTTTCAAAAGCAGGCCTGCACATGGCGGCCAGCCGAGCCGGGTTAGATTATGAAACGATGGGAGCCAGCACATTAGCCACCCAGATCGAAAAGTACCGCCACTCCTCCCAGGGTATAACAGCCAGTCCGAAGGCAAAGCTGCGCCAAATGGCATCTGCCAGCGTACGGGCTTACCAGACGGGACCGGAAACATTGCCTGCCAGACAAAACCTCGTGCTGACCTATTTCAACACCCTGCCGCTCTATGGTGCGCCAGCCTACGGCGAAGTGCATGGACTAGGCGATGGCCTGTGGGTATGGTTCGGGGCCGATTTTGAGCAGGTGAACAGGCTGTTGAGTATGCCCGTTTCCGAAGGCGATACCCTGCAGGCACAGGGGCTGGCACTCCGGCAGGTGCTTTCGATGTTGATTGCCCAGCGCAGGCCTGCCTACTACCTCAGCCCGAGGGGCCATGCAGCGCTGAGCGAGCTGACAGCGAGCTACCTGCGTCTGCTGGCTGCCAATGCGCACATTAGCGGCAGGCTGCGCGATGCGGCACTGGCTGAGGAAGTGGTGTACCGCGACTTCAGCACGCACCCGGTTGCCGTGGCTGTGGAGACAGACAAGGGTTCGCACATGGTGCGTACCCATTTATCCGGATTGCTGGGCAAGTCACTTTATGACCTTGACCGAATGGACCTGGCCGCCACTACCAGCCTGGAGTATGAGTTGCAGCAACAGGTAAGCGATTACCTGACCCGGCTAAATGAGCCAGAATTCGCCAAAAGTGCGGGGCTGTTTGGAGAGCGCCTGCTGTCGCCAGACCGTACGGAGCAAGTTCGCTACAGCTTTACGCTGTATGAGCGCACGCCACTTGGGAACTTGGTGCGTGTACAGACCGACAACACCGACCAGCCTTTCGACCTGAATGCGGGCAGCAAACTCGAATTGGGCTCTACCGCCAAACTGCGCATACTGGTCACCTACCTTGAGGTGATCGCCGAGCTACATGACAGGTATACCGGGCTGGCTGCACCGGATCTGCGCAAAGAGTTGGCCAAATCACAGGACAACCTGAGCCGCTGGGTACTGCAGTACCTGCTGCACGCCCGGGATAAAAGTCTGCCGGCTACGCTCCAGGCATCGCTTGAGAGACGCTACTCGGCCAGTCCGCATGAGATGTTTTTTACGGGTGGTGGCATGCATACCTTCCACAATTTCAGCAACACCGACAATGGGCGCAGCCCGACCGTGCGGGAAGCCTTTCTGAAGTCCATCAACCTGCCCTTTATCCGGATAACGCGTGACCTGGTCAGGTATAGCATACAGCAGCGCACTGGCGGCACCGCCACCCTGGTCGGAAACGACTACGACCCGCGCCGCCGGGAGTACCTGACCCGCTTTGCCGACCGGGAAGGGCAGACCTATATGCTCCGTTTCTGGCATAAGTATAAAGGGAAGACAGAAGCGGAGCGCTTTGAAACCTTGGTAAAGAGCATGCGCCTCAACTCAGTCCGGTTCGCTACAGTGCATCGTTTCTTTTATCCTGAAACAGATTCGGTAAGCTTTGGGAAATTAGTGCGGCAGCGTGTGCCCTGGGAAAAGAAATTGAAAGATAAACGCATCATGGAGTTATACCACCAGTTTGGTCCCGAGGCGTTTGACTTGAACGATCAGGGTTATATTTCGCGCGTTCATCCATTGGAGCTCTGGACGTTGCAGTATCTGCAGCAGCATCCGGAAGCTACCTGGCCGCAAGTAGTGGCTGCCAGTAAGGATACACGGCAGGAGGTATATAAATGGCTCTTTCGATCCCGTCACAAGAGCGCCCGTGACTCCCGCATTCGGACCATGTTGGAGCTTGACGCTTTCGATGATCTGCAGCAGCGCTGGCAACGGCTGGGCTACCCGTTCGAGCAATTGGTTCCTTCGCTGGCGACTGCATTGGGTTCTTCCGGAGACAGGCCTGAGGCACTGGCGGAACTGATGGGAATTATCCTGAACGATGGCGTTCGGCAACGGACGCTACGGGTAGAGGAACTGCAATTTGCGGCCCAAACCCCTTACGAAACCGGCATGAGATGGCAAGAGGCGGCAGGAGAGCAGGTACTGGCACCAGAAGTCGCCGCCATACTGCGCGAAAACCTGCTCGAGGTCGTGGAGACCGGAACTGCCCGCCGATTGCAGGGCGGTATACCTGGCATGGTAGGCCAGACCATCCGGTTGGGAGGTAAAACCGGTACCGGCGATAACCGCATCGTGACGCTGAGCAAAAGAGGGCAGCGCCTGGCTTCCCGCTCCGTCAACCGCACCGCTACTTTCGTTTTCTTTCTGGGGGAGCATCACTTTGGTACGCTCACCGCCTTTGTGCCCGGTCGTGAGTCGGACGATTTCCATTTCACTTCCTCGCTGCCGGTTCAGGTATTGCGCGGCATGGCCCCGCTCTTGGCACCATACCTGGAGCAGGAGGGAACCCTGCCTGATTCGATCGCGGAGAAAGAGCCTCTCAGCCGCCTATAAAGACATGAGTCAGAAGTTGCCTGCACACAAAAGCCGCACAAGTCAAACTGTGCGGCTTTTGTAAATGTACCTGTCGGTGCTAGGTTACTCCACTTGTCCTCTGAGCTCACCATCCGGGTAAGTGGTGCTGTGAATGTTCAGGTACCATAACCCATTCAACAGATCGTCTTCCTCCTGCTGGGTAAGCTGGCGGGTCTGACCTGAGACTGTACCGGAACTACCAGCACTGCTCGTTCCTGGGTCGTAGCCGGAGCTACCGGTCAGGGGGAGCCCTATGACAACCGGAGCGTTTGCAGTCGTGGAAGCAGGGCCATGGAAGTGCATGCCGACGGTTCTGTCGCTTGAGTTTCCAAGTGCCCAGGTCACGACATACGTCAGCCTTTTAGTGTCCATATTATAGACAGCGTCCAGTTCGCCGCTGCCAGTCGTGGTTACGGGTGGGTTTTGAACTTCGGCTGCTCCGGTCAACGCGATATTATCGAAGCGCACTTCATTGTCAGGCAGGTCTATGCCCCCGTCGTCATCGTCGTCACAACTGCTTACTACAAATACCAGGCTGAGCAGCAAACTGACGACCAGCCAATAATTTTTAAATAGCTTCATAATCTTAAAATTTTAGGGTTCGGAATAAATCATGTAAAAACAGGACCAATGCAATTGGTCTGTCGAACACAGAACTTGCTGTGTTACCGAATAATAAATGTTAAAAAAATGGTTTTTAATGTGTTGAAATTGACTTTCCGTTCAGTTGGCTGGTATAGCGTTTGCTAGCTATTTACACATGCTTGTCTATGTGATGTTTCGGACGCCTATACCTGAGAGTGGGATTTTAAGCGAAGGTCTCCACTCCAACGTAGAGGTAGGGTGATAACTTACAGTTGAAGCTCCAGAAGGCGTTTGGTACTCTAAAGCAGTACCTATTTTAATGATTAATAACAGTTTTGGAGCTGTAGTAATGTAAACTGTATATATAATCATACGTGTAAACCCCATTCTGTGTCATAAAACTAGATAATCTAATCCTTATAGTGACCCCAGGCAAATGGTACAGAATTTCAAGCTTTTTACCGGACAAAATCCCTATTCATTTTTGGGTTAATTCCTTCAAATGAAATCTATTCATAAGATTTGTTTATAGTTTGTAGTAATAATATAAATAAAAATTTATATATCAGGGGCGTTATTTTTGCGACATCATTTATAATGGAACATTGCATAAGTAACTAATTGATGGCTGTAACCGGCAAAAATTTTAAAAGGGCAGGGCGACTATTGGCAGGAGGGAAGTTAGTTGCCATACCAACCGAAACCGTTTACGGACTCGCGGCTAATACCTTAGACGAGCAGGCAGTAGCGCAGATTTTTATGACGAAAGGCAGGCCCCATAGCTCATTGGGAGACAAGACGCCAGAAGAGTGGGTAGAATATAACATAGTAGAACCCGAATTCTCTACTTTTGACAGGTCCTAAAAATGGGAGGAGCTCCTTAGTTTTCTATAACCGACCTTAACTGGTTTTAAAAAGAGGATATAGGTTACTTTCCGATGCAGAACTTCGTAAAAATGTTATCCAACAGATCGTCTGTGGTGATCTCTCCTGTAATTTCCCCTAGGCTGTAAAGTGCGCGACGAATATCCGCCGCTACCAGATCGCCGCTCATACCTAAAGCAACTCCGTTCAGCACGTCATCCAACGCTTCGTAGGTTTTGTTCAGGCTGTCGACGTGGCGTAGGTTGGTCACGATAGTTTGTTGCTGGGTATTAAGCTTACCCAGGTTTACTTTGTCTACCAGTGCCTGTTTCAGGTCCTCCATGTGCGCGCCTTCTGCCGCCGAGATCTGTACGAGTCCGTCTATACCTGCAAAAGAGGCTAACTTTTCAGGTGTGGCCTGGTCAATTTTATTGGCAACCGGCAGGAAAGGCAGCTTCTTCGGATTGAGCACCTCCAACTCTGATTGAAGTTCTTCTGGTGTCGTGTCGGTGATGTCAAACAGGTAGATAATGAGCGAGGACTGGCTCAGTTTCTGCATGGTGCGCTCCACGCCGATCGCCTCTACCTTGTCGGTGGTTTCGCGCAGGCCGGCCGTGTCGATGAAGCGGAAAGTCACGCCACCCATGTTGATCTCGTCCTCGATGAAGTCGCGGGTCGTACCTGGTACATCCGATACAATGGCTTTCTCCTCGTTGAGCAGCTTGTTAAGCAGGGTGGACTTGCCTGCATTGGGTTTGCCCACGATGACAGTCGGAACGCCGTTCTTAATCACGTTGCCAAGCTCAAACGATTTGAGCAGCTCTCGGATGATCTGCTGTATGTTCAGGATAAGGGAACGCAGCTGGTCACGGTCTGCAAACTCCACGTCCTCTTCGCCAAAATCCAGCTCCAGCTCGATCATAGAAGCAAAATGCACCAGCTCGGCCCGCAGGCGTTTAATCTCCTGTGAGAAACCACCGCGCATCTGCTTCATGGCCACCTCATGGGAGAGGGCCGAGTCAGAGGCGATCAGGTCGGCAACGGCCTCGGCTTGGGCCAGGTCAAACTGTCCGTTCAGGAAGGCACGTTTCGTAAATTCCCCGGCATTAGCCAACCGAGCCCCTTTTTTAAGGAGCAGTTTTACGATCTGCTGCACGATGAAGTCGGAGCCATGGCAGGAAATCTCCACCACGTTCTCTTTGGTATAGGAGTGGGGCGCCACAAATAAGGAAACCAGCACTTCATCGACGATCTTGCCTTCGTCCCGGATGGTACCAAAATGGATGGTATGGCTGGCCTGTAGGGACAAATCTTTCCCTTTGAAGACGCTATTGGTGAGTGTGATCGCTTCAGGACCTGACAAACGGATGACGGCAATGGCGCCCGTGCCGGATGCAGTCGCTACGGCGACAATCGTATCGGTATGTAAATGTGGATTGATCAAGGTATAGGAAATTGCTTTCGCAAAGGTAAGGAATAGCGGTTAATGAGGAGTGCGTCAAGTCGATTTATGTAGCGGTCTGCACTTTCATGATTCCGGTGTAGAAGGACTCCTGCTATTTCTCATTTCTTTTTCTCAAACTCCTGCCAGGTCATGTTTTTGTGGTGATTATCGCCAAAATATGTCAGGATCTTATGGAGCGTTTTGGCGTCGAGGTAGCCGGGCACTGGGGTGAGCATATTGAATTTCTCGTCCAGGTATACCGTAGTTGGGTAACTCATCTGCCCCTGCAATAGGGCAATGGCCAGTTCGTGCGCTTTGTACTCGGGCTTGAAAGTGTAGGTATGGCCATTAAGAGTGATGGGCTTTTTACCCTCCGCGTCGAGTTTCACGGCATAGTAGTTTTTATTGATGTAAGCCACCACGGCCGGGTCGGAGAAGGTAGACTTGTCCATTTTCTTGCACCAGCCGCACCAGTCTGTGTAGACATCGATCACTACCTTGCGGGGTTGCTTCTTTATTTTAGCGGCTGCCTCTTCCATGGTCAGCCAATTGATCTGCGGGGCAGCCGTTTTCTCCGGTGAAGGCTTTACAAAGGTAAAGGCTGACAGCACGAACACCAGTGCAAGCAGCGGCAATAGATAGGTTTTCTTTCTCATAAGGAATAGGCTCTCGGTAAGAGAACATGCTAGATGAATATTTAATTCTCTACATTCAATTTGACTGGATATTTATACCTGCTGGTAACCAAGTGGCCGTGGGGGTTAATGGCTGACGCCCTGCACCCGTTTCTGGCGGAGCAGTATACCTCTGGTCGGAGAGAAAAGGAATGCCAGCGTAAACGCTATACCTGTTACGGTAGCAATGGCTCCCGCTATAGAGCCGTCCATCCATACGGCCAGGTAGTAACCTACGATAGAGGAGAGGATACCGACAATGACAGAGATCACCAGCATAGCCTTAAAGTTATCGGTGAGCAGGTAAGCCGTGGCTGGTGGGGCAACCAGGAAGGCCACCACCAAAATAGCCCCTACCGATTCGAAAGAGGCTACTGTCGTCAAGGAAACAGCGGTCATGAGCAGGTAGTACCAAAGCGAAGTGGAAATGCCGATAGCTGCCGCAAAAGCCGGATCAAAGGTGGTCAGGAAAAGCTCTTTGTAACCAATGATGATGAAAAACGCGATCAACAGGGTCACGACACTCAGGGTCCATACGGTACGCGGCCCCATGCTAAGACCACCCGATGTAATCCAAAGGTCCAGCGGCACGTAGGCAATCTCTCCATACAGCACACATTCCTGGTCCAGATCCACCTGCCCGGCAAACACCGAGATCAGGATAATGCCGATGGCAAATAGCCAGGTAAAGGTAACGCCGATGGCGGCATCGGCCTGCACACGGGCGTAGCGGTGAAAGAACTCGATCAGGAAAGTCGTGAGCACGCCCAGCAGACCAGCCCCAATCAGCATCGGAACCGAATCGCGTGAGCCAGTCAGCAGAAAGGCAATTACAATACCCGGCAGCACGGCATGGGATATGGCGTCGCCTACCATCGCCATCCGGCGCAGGATGAGGTAGCACCCCAGCAAACTGCAGCAAGTCGCTACCAAAGAACCAGTCAGTATAATCCAGAAGGCGTTCACTTATTATTAGTTAATTGTTGTTAGTTAATCGTTGATCGTAAATTATTTGTGCATGATTTGGACAGGTCGCGACCTGTCCAAATGCATTAATTTCACCTTTCTAACTCCTAAACTCTCAAACTCCCTAACACTCGAGACTCAGAACTCGGGACTCAGAACTCGATTAAGGAATTCTGGCGCTGTGCGGGTCCAAGTCCGGGTAGTTAAGTTCTTCCAGTAGCTTTTGCTCCAGCTCCGGGGTGATAATGTGCTCGATGGTTTCTGCGTCTTCGTGCACGTGGTCGGAAGCCAGATTCAGGTACTGGGTCAGGTATAGCTCCCAGAGGCGATGCAGACGCACAACCCGGCGGCCCCGCTTTTCGCCTTCTGTGGTCAGCAGCCAGCGCTGGTTTTCCTTTTTCAGATAACCTTGTCGCTTTAGTTTTTGCAGACCACGCAGTGCCTGCTTAGGAGGAATGCTGCGCCGTTCCAGAAGATCATCCAGACTTCGGGATGCCTCGTAATCCTGTCGGAGTTCGCCCAGCTGAAACAGCAGTTTGAGCAGGTTTTCTTCCAGAATGCGGGTCTTGTTGCGTCGCTGCCGCAGGATGCGAGCAATCCAGCCACGTCTGGGCGCCAATGCAAACGATAAAATAGCGATCATCGAAACGATGAGCACGATCCAAGGGCCGGTTGGCATGGCAGGCGCGGTATAAGACACAAAAGCCCCGGCTATACCTGAGAAAGCTCCCATGAAGGCGGCTAGTACCAGCATCACTTTGAGGTTCTCGGTCCAGAAACGGGCGGCAGCGGCAGGCGTGATCAGCATGGCGGCCATTAACACAACTCCCACAGCCTGTATACCTACCACCACGGCAAACACCGTGAGAGTCGTCAGCAGTAGTTCCAGTCCGCGAACCGGGAAGCCGATCGTACGGGCATAGGCCTGGTCAAAGCATAGCAAAGTGAGTTCTTTGTAGTAAAGGATGACTGCTATCAATAACAGCACCGCCACCACGCTAAAGGTAATCAGGTCTTCGCCAACCAGTGAAGCGGCCTTGCCAAACAGGAATTTATCCAGTCCGCTTTGGGCGGCATTGCCGGAGTGCTGAATAGAGGTGAGCAGCAAAATGCCAATGCCAAAGAACACCGAAAGTACCAGCCCGATTGCGGTGTCTTCCTTGATGCGTGAACGGGAGGTGATAAAATCAATGGCTACCAGCGACAGCCAACCAGTTACAAAGGCTCCGATAAGCAGAATAAACGGGTTCTTGGTGCCGGAGAGGATAAAAGCAAGGCAAACCCCCGGCAGCACGGCGTGCGCTACCGCATCACCCACAAGGGCACGTTTCCGAAGCAGCGTAAAGCAACCCACCACCGCCGAACTACTGGCCAGCAGCACCGAGCCCAACGTGACGTAACGTATGTTGGCATCTGCAAACGAAAAAAACTCGAAGAACTCCTTCATTCTTTTTGGTGGCTAAATGGCTTTATGGCTAAATGGTTGTAGGTTCAATAGTTGCATTGTTGGTTGTTAAAGCCTGATTCGGTCAGGTCGCGACCAGGCCCTGCTTGATATCTGAATTTGTTACGTTATGGCGAGTCAACAATTTAGCCCTCAACAATTTAACTATTTATAGCTTCTCCCTTGCTGGGAATTCCTGTTTGCGGAGCAGGTCGCCTACATTGGAAAGCAGGGTGAGCTTGCCGCCGTAGGTTTGCTCCAGAAGTTCCTGGGTCAGTACTTTCTCGGTAGGACCAGAGGCCACCAGGCGCATGTTGAGCAGCACCACCCAGTCAAAATATTCGGAAGCGGATTGTAAATCATGGTGCACCACGATCACGGTTTTGCCTTCGTCGCGCATTTGGCGCAGGAGTTGAATGATCGCCGTTTCCGTTGCGATGTCAACCCCGGCGAAAGGTTCATCCATAAAATAAATATCCGCATTTTGCGCCAATGCCCTGGCCAGAAACACCCGTTGCTGCTGCCCACCGGACAGCTGTGAGATCTGTCGATCTGCGTAGCTTTGCATGCCTACTTTCTCCAGCGCCTCCATGGCCGCGTCCTTGTCGGCTTTGCGGGGACGTTTGAATAGCCCCAGCTTGCCATACCTTCCCATCAGAACCACATCGAATACGGAGGCCGGGAAATCCCAGTCCACGGACTCACGTTGCGGCACATAGCTGATGCGGTTGTATACCTGTTTCAGGGGCTGGTCGAAGATGCGCACGTAACCACTGCTGGATGCCAGCAGATCCATCATCGCCTTGATCAGCGTGGACTTGCCGGCCCCGTTCGGACCGATCACACCTACCAGCGCACCGGCAGGCAGGGTAAGGTCTATACCCCAAAGCACCGGCTTACGATCGTAACTAACGGTGAGGTCGTGTACTTCTACTACTGGATTCTCTACTTGAAGTATCATGCTATTAGGGGCTTACTTTAAGGAAGATACAATTGTGCGGACATTGTAGCGCACCATACCTATGTAAGTGCCTTCGGGTGTACCGTCAGCACCCAGAGCATCAGAGTATAGCGTGCCGCCAATCTGTACCTGGTGACCGCGTTGCCGGGAGCCTTCTACCACCGCCTCGATCGCTTTGGGTGATACCGATGATTCCACAAACACAGCCTTGATCTTATGGTCGACTATAAACTTCACCAGCGATGACACATCCTGCAAACCGAACTCCGATACGGTAGAAATCCCCTGAAGGCCGCGTACCTGTATAGTGTAAGCGTCGCCGAAATAACCGAAGGCGTCATGCGCGGTAATGAGAATGCGCTGGTCGTCCGGTATAGAGGCAATCTCAGCCTTGACTTCATTATGCAGTTGAGACAACTCCCGCAGATATGCCGAGGTCTGTTGCTGGTATAAAGCGGTATTTTGAGGGTCTTTTTTCTGTAGTTCGCTGCTCAGGTGGATAACAACCTGCATCCAAAGCGACACATCAAACCAAAGGTGCGGGTCATAGCTGCCCTGAAACTGGTCGGAACTACGCAAATCCGTAGTGGGTATCCCTTCACCGGCAGCGATCACGGTTTTCTGTCGACTCAGTTTCTCCAGTATCTCACCCATCTTGCCCTCCAGGTGCAAACCATTGTAAATAATCACATCAGCACCAGTCAGCTTGTTCAGGTCGCCTTGGGTGGCTTTGTAGAGGTGAGGGTCCACGCCACTGCCCATAATAGACTCCACATCCGCTGCGTCGCCCACGATGTTGGCCACAGCGTCGCGGAGTATGCCGGTGGTCGTGACGATCTTCATACGCTGGCCCTGGGGCACTTCGCCTTTGGTTTCGGTTTGGGTGCAGGAGCCAAGCAAAAGCAGTACATGCAATAAGCATAGCAGTAAAAGGAGGGAAGGTCTCATGTTAAGCGGATAAGAAAATATTACGGGATACTTCACTCGATACAACTAGATTCTTTTTATTTTCTATGTTGATCTCCAGTGAGTTGTCGTATGGTATTTTATCGATTACTTTAATCTTGGCGCCCAGGTATATCCCCATCTTGTCTAGGTACTGCAGGAAGAGTGGCTGAGAGTCGTTCACACCCACTACAGTGCCTGAAGTGCTCAGTTCCATATCGGCCAGCAGCTTTTGTTGCTTTATGTTGATCTCGCCGTCTTCAGAAGGGATGGGGTCGCCGTGCGGGTCGAACTTAGGGTAACCCAGGAACTCGTCGAGGCGCCTAATCAGCAGGTCAGAGTTGATGTGCTCCAGTTCCTCAGCCACATCATGCACCTCATCCCAGTTGAACTTGAGCTTCTCGACCAAAAACACTTCCCATAGGCGGTGCTTGCGGATGATCTGCAGGGCCACACGCTCCCCGCTTTCAGTCAGGGTCACGCCCCGGTACTTCACGTAATCGGCTATACCTTTGCTGCTCAGTTTGCGGAGCATATCCGTCACAGAGGCAGCCTTGGTGTCGAGCGCCTCCGCAATGGCATTAGTGTTCACCTCCTGGGTGCCATTGGCCGAAAGCTTGTATATCGCCTTGATGTAGTTTTCTTCAGTAAAGCTGTGCACTTTTTCAAATTTTGAATGCGTGAGTGAGCGGTTGAGTGAATGAATTTTTTAGAGTATACAATCACTCATTCACTCAATCGCTCACTCACAATTTGTAATTACCATCTAATAAGCGCAGAGGCCCAGGTAAAGCCGGAGCCGAAGGCGGCCATGCATACCAGGTCTCCCTCTTTGATGCGTCCTTCCTGTACGGCTTCGCTCAATGCGATTGGCACAGAGGCAGCCGTTGTGTTGCCGTATTTTTGAATATTGCTCATCACTTTATCGGCAGGTAAACCCATCTTTTGCTGAATGTAAGACGTAATGCGCAAGTTAGCCTGGTGAGGTATAAGCATGTCAATGTCAGACGGTTTGTAGCCGTTCTTTTCAAGTGCCTCTTCAATCACTTCCGGGAAACGGGTCACGGCATGCTTGAACACCTGGTTACCATTCATGTAAGGGTAGACTGTTCCTTCTTCGATCATCTCATGCGTGAGGCGGTCTTTCTTCGTGCTGCCCGGGTCGATCACAGCCAGTTCTTCGGCAAACTCGCCGTCGGCATGCAGGTGCGTCGATAATATGCCTTTGTCCTTGCTCTCAGAAGGGGTGAGCACCACGGCGCCCGCACCGTCACCGAAGATCACCGACACATTACGTCCACGGGTAGAGAAGTCAAGACCGTTGGAGTGGATCTCAGAACCTACCACCAGTATCGTATTATACATGCCCGTTTTAATGAACTGGTCAGCTACCGATAAGGCATATACAAAGCCGGAGCATTGGTTGCGCACATCCAGCGCAGGAATCTCTTTAAGGCCCATCTCTCGCTGCATCAATACGCCAGAGCCAGGGAAAACATAGTCAGGGCTGAGTGTTGCAAACACGATCATGTCTACATCCTCAGGTTTTAGTCCGGCCATTTCCAGTGCCTTGAGGGAGGCCTTTGCTCCCATATTAGAGGTGGTGTCTACTCCTTCCTGGAAGTAGCGACGTTCCTGTATACCTGTCCGCTCTCTGATCCACTCATCAGAGGTATCCATCAGTTTCTCAAGGTCTTTGTTTGTGATAACGCGCTCAGGCACATAATGACCTACGCCGGCTATTTTAGAATTTCGCATAGTAATGAGTTTAGCTTTACAAATATACTGATAATTACCGAATTTAGATTCGTCTAAAAATATTTTTACGATGGCTATATTTTAACGCAGCAGCTTGTTTATGACCTGGAGTAGTTTATCCTCCTCGGTGTGCCAGTAAATATCCTGTGGTATTCCTTCGGTATAAAAGGAGGTCAGGTATAGCTTTTCCAAAAGCTCTGGAGCATTTGCACTCATAAAGTCAATGGATAAACCAGCGCCGTTTCCCTCTACTATCGCATGCCACAAAGGGTTTTGCTGGATAAGCACCGGCAGGCCGTGCGCCATGTATTCGTAGAGTTTGGTAGGTATACAGCGGAAGGTGCTTTGGTTCGGCCGGTAGGGCAGTAAGCCGACATGACTTTTTGCGATCTCCTTCAAGATTTCCTCGTGTGGCACCAAGCTGTCTCCGCCGATCAACTGAATGTAGCCCTTGCCTTTTATAGCATCTTTCAATGCGGCCAGGGTATGTGCATTGGCGCAATAACCTATTATGGTCAGCCGGGTACCTGAGTTGATTTTGTGAAATTCTTCTGCCAGGCGAATAGCCTCCCATAAACCGTACTCTTCTGCGATTGTGCCGCTGTAAAGCAGGTATAGCGGACCCATTGTAGGTATAGCGACAGGTATTGCCGGTGTGGCTTGGTTAGTTTTTTCCTTATACTTGTTCTCCACGCAGGTATAGCGATTGCCCAGGAAAGGCAGTTCCTCCGCATAACTTCTTTCTGCCAGCAGAAAATGAGCAATAGCAGGGGTAGTTAGTCTTTCTGTCGAGCGCACAGCCAATGCTAGCAGTTGTTTGGCCAGCCAGGGGTAATTATGCTGTGCTCTTAGGTTCAGGCTGTAGTTTTCCTGAATGTCGTAAACCAATTGGCAGCCATACTTTTGTTTGTAGAAAAGGCTAACCAATAGAAGTTCATGGGTTGTAACAATGAGGAGTTCAGGCTTTAGCTGAACCAGTAGGTTGTAAAATTTGCGCTGGGCCTCCAACCTCCCCAAGCTCATTCTTTTGAACTCGAAAATCGGGTGGAAGGAGATATTGCCGGGTGCATGAGAAGGTATAGGCCCTGTATAGCCGCAAATATGAATGGCCGCGCCGGGTATTTTGCTGAGCGACACCCCTAGTTTTTCGTACATACGGGTGTCGTTTATCGGTTTTAGCAGCGAAGCCAGGAGGATTCTCTTTTCAGACATCGCCTAAATTTAATACTTTTGCGCATTAATTTTATCAAACTACAATTTAGATGAATCTGGAGCAAATAATAGAGACTGCCTGGAATAACCGGGAGCTTTTAAAAGATCAGTCCACGGTAGACGCAGTGCGGGCTGTCATCGAGGAACTGGACAAAGGCCGATTGCGTGTAGCCGAGCCGGTGGGCGATAATTGGAAGGTGAATGAGTGGGTGAAGAAGGCAGTACTGCTATACTTCCCGATGCAGGCCATGAAAACCATTGAGGTTGGTCCGTTCGAGTTTCATGACAAAATCGCCTTGAAAACCAACTACGCGCAACTAGGTGTGCGTGTGGTACCGCACGCAGTGGCGCGTTATGGTGCCTTCCTGGCCAAAGGGGTAATCATGATGCCTTCTTATGTGAACATCGGTGCCTATGTGGACGAAGGAACGATGGTGGACACTTGGGCTACAGTGGGTAGTTGTGCACAGGTTGGCAAAAACGTACACCTGAGTGGCGGTGTTGGTTTAGGCGGTGTGTTGGAGCCTGTACAAGCGGCACCTGTCATCGTTGAGGACGGCGCGTTTATCGGTTCCAGAAGTATATTGGTGGAAGGCTGCCGTATCGGCAAGGAGGCCGTGATCGGTGCTGGCGTAACAATTACAGGAAGTTCAAAAATCATCGATGTGACAGGAGCGGAGCCTGTGGAGTACAAAGGCTATGTGCCACCACGTGCCGTGGTTATACCTGGTTCCTATACCAAGAAGTTCCCGGCTGGCGATTTCCAGGTGCCTTGTGCCCTTATCATCGGGCAGCGTAAGGAAAGCACTGACCTGAAGACTTCCCTAAACGACGCGCTGCGTGAAAATGCAGTAGCAGTTTAGACAGTAAGCAGTAAGCAGTTATCAATAAGCAGTAAGCAAATCAGGTTGTTCTATACCTGATCTCTGTCCAAACAGAAAGCCCCGACTTACAGGAGTCGGGGCTTTCTGTTTATTCAATTACCACTAACTGATAACTGTTTACTGCTAATTGATTACTGAAAGTGTTGCTTTTTCTTAAAACGATCTGCCACTACCAGTTCTTTGCTGCCGTGCGTCCAGGAGTAGAAGCCCTGACCTGATTTTACGCCTTTGTGACCAGCCTGTACCATATTCACCAACAGCGGGCATGGGGCGTATTTCGGATTGCCAAAGCCATCATGCAGCACATGCAGGATAGAAAGGCAAACATCAAGACCGATAAAATCAGCTAACTGTAGCGGTCCCATGGGGTGTGCCATACCTAGCTTCATGATCGTGTCTATTTCTTCCACACCTGCCACGCCTTCGTAAAGCGAATAGATCGCCTCATTGATCATGGGCATCAGGATGCGGTTAGCCACAAAGCCAGGATAGTCATTGCACTCGGTAGGTACTTTGCCCAGTTGAAGCGATATGTCCATAACCTGACTCGTCACCTCATCAGAAGTGGAGTATCCACGGATGATCTCGACCAGTTTCATCACTGGCACAGGATTCATGAAGTGCATGCCGATCACTTTGTCCGGACGATTAGTCACTGAAGCGATCTTAGTAATGGATATAGAGGAGGTGTTGCTGGTCAAAATGGCCTCTGGCTTCGAAAAAGCGTCCAGGTCTTTGAAAATTTTCAGCTTCAGGTCCACATTTTCTGTGGCAGCCTCTACTACCAGGTCCGCATCCTTTACGCCCTCCTTTAAACTGGTATGGGTAGTGATGTGATTCAGTGTTTTTTCTTTCTGCTCTTCTGTCAGATTGCCTTTGGCTATAATGCGGTCCAGGTTTTTGGAAATGGTGGCGAGGGCCTTATTGAGTGCCTCTTCTGAGATATCGATCAGAGAAACTGGAAAACCATTCTGAGCAAAAACGTGGGCTATACCATTGCCCATGGTGCCCGAACCGATAACTGCTACTTTCTTCATAGGTACATGTTTGTATGGTTCAAAATACCTTACAAAACTAATAGAATTCAGTTTAATCTAGGATTTAAATATGTTGGTCTTGGAAGACTTCAATTTTAAAAAGCATATATTTTGAAAAAGGAATTCTACGTGCAGTTAAATATATAAAATTTGTATATCGTTTACTCTGTTAAATTTTGGTTAGCGATGAGAATGTTATAATGTTGGTTTTTAGAGAGGTAAGTGTTGTATTTCACCAATATTCAGAGCAGGTTTAAAAAAAAGGCGTTGATTGATATACAAATAAATGTGTTTATATAAATCTTTTAAAGTATAGGAAGCGTAAAAAGCTTAAAACAAAAAAATGCAAAGTCGGGTATAAACCGATAGGCACAGCCAGCAAGGGCAGAAGGCCCTGAAAGCATGCCGATAATTAGGAGATTTAATAACTGAAAAAACTATGGGAAATTTATTGTATATCATAGCCGTTGTGCTTGTGATTTTCTGGCTAATCGGATTCCTAGGGTTTCCTGACGCCGTTGGTGGGATTATTCACGTATTATTAGTACTAGCCGTAATCGCCGTTTTGCTGCGACTTATTCGGAGAGCTTAACCTATATAGCGAAACTACGTTAGATAGGATAACTTAATAAATTTTGGATAAACAAAAACATTAAAACTATGGGAAATTTATTGTATATCATAGCCGTTGTGCTTGTGATTTTCTGGCTAATCGGATTCCTAGGGTTTCCTGACGCCGTTGGTGGACTGATTCACATTCTATTGGTGATCGCCGTGATCGTAGTATTGCTACGACTCATACGGGGTTGATAGAAACTTTACTCATAACAGAAAAAGGCTGCAAACTTGTTTGCAGCCTTTTTTTATGTCTCAGAAATCACAGCAGGTTATCGCCTGAAAGGTATACTGAACCCCGCTCTTATAACCGGATTGGAGTAAGGGGAGGGAAAAGAATCGTCGAAGTTGTAAAGCAACAATAGATCGGCGGCTCCATATGCGCCAATGCGCTGCCGGTAACCTAGCCCGGCCATCGGTATACCTTTAGACACCCTGCGTTTTTCATATACACCAGCGCTCTGGTTAGGAGCCATATATTCCACACTTAACTGTTCGTAATCTGCATGGATCAGAAAATTGTTGAAGACCTGTTGCTGCGCAAACACCCGACCGCCATAATTGTGTAGACTCAGGCCACGGTGGCTTTGGTAATGGTAAACGACGCCAACTCCCATCCAAAAGGTTTCTGTAGCCCTATACCCCAATACCGGCAGCAGCGAGATGTTGGTAAATGTGCCCAACTGCAAACCAAAACTGCCACCCCAAAACATGCGGTCCAGCAGTGCTTTGGGCGCCTCCTGCGCTGGTTTTACAACTTGCGGAAGAATAACCTCATCCTGTGGCTGCACAACAGGTGGACGGTTTTGTTGCCTTGGCTCCACCACAGGACCTGTAGGCAGTTCCTTTTTGCGGCGCACCGTATCCGGCTCCGTCTGGGCCAGGGCAGTGGTGCTGTATACTGCAAACAGTAATAAAGCACCCAAAAACCAACGTAGTTGCAAAAACTGCGGCATAGTTAGGTTATTTACAGGTTAAGGCAGCGAGCTGCACTACACCATGGCAGTGGCATACATCTTCTTGCGCAGTTCTCTGATCGTGTCGTCTGACAGGTACTCTTCGTAACCCATACGCTTGTCGATGATACCGCCTGGTGTTAACTCAATGATGCGATTGGCGATAGTATCAACGAACTGTAAGTCATGAGACGAGAACAGGATGGTGCCATCGAAATCGCGCAAAGAGTTGTTAAGCGCGGTGATCGATTCCAGATCCAGGTGATTGGTTGGCTCATCGAACACCAGCACGTTGCCAGACTGCAACATCATGCGCGAGAACATGCAGCGCACTTTCTCACCACCCGACAGCACATTGGCTTTCTTCAGCGACTCTTCGCCAGAGAAAAGCATACGGCCCAGGAAACCACGAATAAAGCTTTCGTCTTTCTCCACAGAATACTGGCGCAGCCAATCCACCAGGTTCAGGTCTGTATCAAAGAACTCCTGGTTGTCTTTCGGGAAGAAAGAAGAAGTGATGGTGGTACCCCACTTGAACTCACCGCTGTCCGCCTGCTCCTCGTCGAACAAAATCTTAAAGAAGGAAGAAGCGGCCAGGTCATTGCGGCCAATTACGGCTATCTTGTCACCTTTGTCAACCATAAAGGAGATATTGGTGAAGATCGGCTGTCCGTCCACAGACTTGCTCAGGTTCTCAACGTTCAGGATCTGGTTGCCAGCTTCGCGCTCTGGCTTGAAGGCTATGTAAGGGTATTTTCTGGAAGAAGGCTGAATATCTTCCACCGTCAGTTTTTCGAGTAGCTTGGCACGCGATGTCGCCTGCTTGGATTTAGAGGCGTTCGCACTAAAGCGACGGATAAATTCTTCCAGTTCCTTACGCTTGTCTTCCGTTTTCTTATTGGCATCAGAACGCTGTTTCAAAGCCAGCTGGCTTGACTGGTACCAGAAACCATAGTTACCGGCAAACATTTTGATTTTGCCAAAGTCGATATCGGCCACGTGCGTACACACCGCGTCCAGGAAGTGGCGGTCGTGTGATACCACAATGACTGTGTTCTGAAAATTGTCAAGGAAATTCTCCAGCCACATAATAGACTCCGCATCCAAGTGGTTGGTAGGTTCGTCCAGTAGCAGAATATCTGGGTTACCAAAAAGCGCTTGTGCAAGAAGCACACGTACCTTCTCGCTACCGCTCAGGTCTCTCATCTGCGCATAGTGCAGGCTTTCGGTAATGCCAAGGCCGCTTAGCAATTCCGCTGCCTCGTATTCGGCGTTCCAGCCTTCCAGATCGGCAAATTCGCCCTCCAGCTCGGCCGCACGCTCGCCATCCGCCTCCGTAAAATCGGCTTTGGCATAGATGGCATCTTTTTCCTGCATGATGTCGAACAGGCGCTTGTGGCCCATGATCACCGTCTGTAAAACCGGGAATTCATCATACTCAAAGTGGTTCTGCTTCAGTACCGCCAGGCGGGCATTAGCCGGAATATCCACAGTGCCAGTGTTAGGGTCAATCTCACCGGAGAGTATTTTCAGGAAAGTAGACTTGCCGGCGCCGTTGGCTCCAATCAGGCCGTAGCAGTTGCCAGGCAAGAACTTGATTGTTACGTCTTCAAACAGAGTACGCTTGCCGTATGACAGGCTTACATTGCTGGTACTAATCATAGATAGCTTAAAATGAGTATTTAAAATGACTGTGGTGCAAAAGTACGAAATAAAAACCGTCTTTTTTTCAAATTGCTGTAAACCAGCTGGCTAGGGTAAGAGAAAGAGGTTGTTAATTCCTTTTAAATGAATGGCTTCTGTTCGCAACACGAAAAAATTATGCTTCAAATCACAACACCACCCTAGCTTCTTTAGTATATTGATTTAATAATATAAGGCAGATGGCACTTGCTCTTTCGTTACGAAGCGGGTCAGCCAATTCTTTTTATAACCATTCGTGCTGCCAATCTGTTCATTTTAAACATTTGATTAAATAAAAATCACACATATGGCACTTTCAAGAATCACTTATCAAAAGGTTTCTATTAAATATGGCATTTTCGTAGGTATAGCACACATTCTTTATTTTCTGGTGATGCGTCTGCTCAATCTTCAAAACAGAGTGGAGCTTTCTTTCCTAAGCGCGGTGTTCCTTATTATAGGTATAGCCATTGCCATCTCCAGCTTCAAGCGTGCCCGAGGCGGAACCATCAATTATTTCCAGGGCCTGGCCATAGGGGCAACGACCGGCGTCGTATCTTCCTCCATACTGGCGCTCTTCCTGGGGGTATACGTGACGGTGCTTGATCCGGCGTATCTGGCAAGTCTGCAGTCCAGTTCTGTTTTTCCGGTGAGTCTATCAGTGCTGTCGCTTTTTGTTTTGACCATCATTTATGGCTCTGTGCCGGGTTTTATAATCGCATTTGTAGCCATGCAATGGTTTAAGCGTGCGGATCATGCCATGCCGGAAAGAATATAATGGAAACCGTTCTTCACAAAATCATTCGTTAAAGATACCCACGCACCCCTATGGAAAAAGTTGGCCTGAAGTACGGCCTGTTCACGGCATTTGGACTTATTGGATATTTCCTGCTCATGAAGCTGATAGGGCTGGAGCAGATTATTGAACTGAGATTTCTGAACGGCCTGATTATGGCCATTGGCGTCACTTTGGCCATTAGGGCTTATAAGATCAGCAAGAACGGAGAGATTGGCTACTTTCATGGCCTTGGCACCGGCATTATAACGGCCGTGCTGGCAACCGTGATCTTTGCAGTTTTCATGGTTGTTTATATCAAGGCTTTTGACGATTCGTTGCTGGATGTGTTGGCCGGAGAGCAGTTCTTTGGCGAGAACATGGCTATAACCCCAGGAGTCGTCATCTTCATGGTATTGATGGTCGAAGGTGTCATATCCGGTTTCATGGTTTCTTTTATCGCCATGCAGTGGTTTAAGCGTCGCGATCATAAAGTGCCCGGAAGCCCTTGAGTCAGGTAATTCAAATACATAGCACTTATAAAAGAGACGGCCTTGGAATTTTCCAGGGCCGTCTCTTTTATAGGTGGTTAGCTGACCAATCCGTCTGGTCGCTGTATGATTTGTATAACTACTTCATGCAAGTCTCCTTCATTGTCTTTAAGTTTATAGATCACCATGGGGTTATCTGCGTCGTGTATGGATGTAATATCGACAACTTTGCCAGCGTCTAACCTCTCTTCTAGTTGTTGTGTGAGGTCTTTAAAAGCCTTCGCGAAATTCACTTCCAGCGTGCTCGGGTTATAATATTTCGTCTTCATGGTCTATCACTTTGAATGGAGGTATCGGCCTTCGGCTGGCGACGGAGATACTGTTTAAAATACTATTTATCGATTAATGCCTATATATACTGTTACGAAGTGGCATAGTTGCAGATTGTATCTAAATGAGAGAAGATTGTTTTTATAGTTTTAATTATTTTATGAATGTTTATATTTATTAAAAAATAGCTTTATTTATATGCTATTGGAAAAATATAAAAAATATGTGTTCAATACAATAACTTAGACTTGGCATATTCGTTCATATAGAGGCAAATGATACCTTTATATTGTTTGAAATTTTTTATAGGATGAGAAAATTACTACCCTTCATATTATTGCTAATTCTTAGTGCTGGCATAGCACAGGCACAAAAACTAAGGCAAGTGGATGACATGCTGGATAAGCAAGTGTTGCTGGTCGAACTGACAGGTCCGCAGATGGCTATGCTGGAGATGCAGCGTGAGTTGCAGCTTACTGATGAGCAGGTTCGGCAACTGGAGAAGCTTAACCAGAACCGTTACCAGTATATGGCTGAAGCTGAGTATTTGTACGGCGTCCTTTGCAGCTACAGCTGAAATTCAGGGAAATCCACATTGCGCTCGACAAAGTGATGACTAATATCCTGACAGAGCAGCAATTGAAGCACTACCTGGAGTTGGAAGGCAGGCAACATATCCATTTTTTAAGTGGGAAGGAAGCCGAAGAATAGTGGATACAACGATAACGATCAAATAAAAAATGCCCGGTTCATATACCGGGCATTTTTTATTTAATCGTTATCGGTCTCAGGTAGGTGATTTCGCTTACCTTGTTAAGTGCATTGAACCGCACCTCAGCACGGTTAGCGTCAGAAAGTTTGTTACGCTGTTGGCATTGTGCGCCTGGCTCTAAGTAATAAATGAAAAGACGCTGCCCTCTGCTCATGAGTTGCTCCGCATCCGGTTTACCCAATATGTCTTTTATTTCTCCCTCAGTTCGTCCGTAAAGTTCCCGCCGGATACTTTCGAACTCAGGTACTAACTGCTGACGGTTGTTTTGACATCCTTTTTTGTCTTGTTGCCACTTGTTGCTGTCGAAGCCAGTTATACGGGTTGGCTCAGAGCAGGCCCAAACCAAAGGGAGCAGTGTCAATAGGAGGAGGGTCTTTTTCATAATTGCGATCTTACTTCAAAATTGCAGCTTAGGCTTGTGTGTTACAAGTGATTTCGGTTATTTGTAAGCATCGGCTGCCAAATTTCTAAAATATGCCGGGTAGGATGCACTAAACTGTGAGCCGAAAAACGTTTACATATGAAAGGGCAAGAGCGGCCTGTTTCGTTTATTGTTGTGCCTGAGGGTGCCTTCGGGAACAATTTTAGAGCCTGGCCCTGTTGATACTGTAATTGCGTAAAACCCGAAAGAATAAAGACCCTATGATAAGAGCCGCTATTACCTCATTTGCCTTGAGTTTCATGTTAGTAGCCACGCCAGGTGGTGCTCACAATGATGTTTCGAGTCCTACTGTAATCTCCTCTTCCGAGCCTACGCTCAATTCCAGTTCGCTGGCTTTGCTTTCTTTTGCAGAGAAAAAAGAGGCATATCAGGAGCATGTACAGGGCGTTTATCAGAAGGCAGGCCTTAAAAATGCAGGACTGTCTTTCAGTGTTTTTGAGCGAGCCTATACCGGCTACCAGAATTTCAGACAACAGGGGGTGGCCTCAGCCGATAAACCGGTGATGACAGTGGTTGATTTTACGAAACCCAGCAACGTGAAGCGGATGTGGATCATCGACATCAAGTCTGGGAAAGTACTTTATAACACGCTGGTGGCACATGGGCGTAACACAGGCAACGTGAAGGCCGAGATGTTCTCGAATGAGCCAAACTCTAACATGAGCAGTATGGGTTTTTATGTGACCGATCATACATATTATGGCAAGCATGGCCTGTCGCTACGTTTGTCGGGAAAAGATGAGAAGTACAACTCAAATGCCATGGAACGTGCCATTGTACTGCACGGAGCCGATTACGTGAGCGACGCTTTTGTAAAGCAGTATGGTCGCCTTGGCAGAAGCCTGGGATGCCCGGCAGTGCCGCGTGAAATTTCCGGTGATGTGATTGACCTGATTAAAGACAATACGGTTCTGTACATTCACACTGCCGATAAAAAGTATACCTCCGCTTATTTAAATGCTGAACTCGCTGTGGAAGCATTCGCTCTTGAAATGGACATGCGCCAGCAGCTAGGAGCCTGAAATGTTTAAAGGCCTGTCAGGCTTTGATAGCTAGAATTGAAAACGCCACTCTGTATTGCTCAGAGTGGCGTTTTTAGTTTATTTTAAAAATACTATCAGGTTTGGTCTTTGGTGGTTTTGACCAAGTTTATGCCTGCAAAGAAGAAGATAAGGCCAACCACAAAAGGTACGATTGCGGTATACTGCCCAATGGAAGCTCCGTCTCCTCCCATTACAAATGCATATGCTCCCCAGATGATGCCCACTATACCTAGTATGGTTAGAATGGCACCGAATGTACGTTTCATATTCATAGTTTTCGATTTAAATTAAGCCGCTTTAATAGCGAATTTTTGAGTATTACGGGAATACTATAGAATAGGATAGCTATTTTTTGATTTAATCGGTTTTCTCCCCCTCACATTCAGTATTTTCCTACTATTACCATATACTTTTTGTGCCCATAAAAGTATATGTTGATGCAGTGCATCTGTCGTTACGCCCGTTCAATTTGGTTGTGATGCACGCCAAGTCCTTTGCTGGAAGCTACCATACTATGATAGAGTTTAATAAGTGAAAAAATGAGAGGAATAATGAAGTTTATCGTCGCACTTCTGATTGCGGCGGTTTCACTGGTTACCTACTGGTGTAACAGGCAGGAAAATGAATTTACGGGTGAGATGCAACATGTCGACATGACGGTGGAGCAAGAGATAGCCCTTGGTCTTCAGGCGGCTCCAAAGATGGCATCGCAGTATGGTGGCCTGCATTCGGATGAGCAGGCGGTTGCCAAAGTGAAAGAGGTGGGACAGCGCATAGTCGGTAACACCAACGTAGGCGATACTCCCTATCAGTTTGATTTCCACCTGTTGGCAGATGAGCAGACGGTTAACGCATTTGCGCTTCCGGGGGGACAGATTTTTATAACAGCCGGCCTGTTACGCAGACTCAGCACAGAAGGGCAACTGGCCGGTGTGCTGGGCCATGAGATAGGGCACGTGGTAGGAAGGCACTCCGCCCAACAACTCGCCAAAGCCAAACTCACGCAGGGACTGACAGGCGCTGCCGCCATTGCTACTTACGATCCTGACAATCCGGCTACGCAGACTGGGGCGATTGCGGCCGCTATGATTGGCAAACTCATGAACATGCGCTATGGCAGGGAAGATGAACTGGAATCGGATAGACTGGCCGTGCGCCTAACAGGAAAGTCAGGCTACGATCCGCGGGCGATGATTGAAGTAATGCGTATATTAGAGGAGGCAAGCGGCGGGGCCAGGGGACCTGAGTTTACACAGACTCACCCTAACCCGGGCAACCGTGTGGCGGAAATTGAGCGTGCCATCCAACAGGAATACCCCAATGGTCTACCATCAGGATTGATGCAGTAGCCACAATTATCATTCATCGCATACCAGGTATAGCATTAGCAAACCAATGCAAGAAGAAAACAAAATTCAGAACCTGCTATTTGTCATCAACCCTATTGCTGGTGATATTGAGAAGGAGGAACTGGTAGAAGAGATAAAGGCTATCTGTGAAGCGCATCAGCTGAACCACAAGTTGTACAAGACAACTGGAGAGCAGGATCAGGGAAAGATAAAAGCCCTGCTGGAAGAGGAACGTTTCGATGCCGTGTTCGCCGTGGGCGGTGATGGGACAGTCAGCCTGGTCGGGGCACTGCTCATCGGAACCAAAACACCCCTGGGTATTATTCCGCTTGGATCCGGCAATGGCCTGTCTAAAGATCTGAACATACCCCAGGATACCGAAGAAGCGCTTCAGCTTATTCATAACCATGTGATTCGCAATATCGACACCATTGACCTGAACGGACACCCCTCCATTCACTTAAGCGACCTGGGGTTTAACGCGCTGGTGGTGCAACGGTTT
Organism: Pontibacter aquaedesilientis; assembly: GCF_014773225.1. GTDB lineage: Bacteria > Bacteroidota > Bacteroidia > Cytophagales > Hymenobacteraceae > Pontibacter > Pontibacter aquaedesilientis. The sequence continues at coordinate 526,594 of NZ_JACXAJ010000001.1, forward strand.
TGTGAAGGGGATAGACGCGGACCAGGCTCCTATGCCTGGATCGCGCTGCAGGAATACCTGAACTATGAGCCGAAATTTTACCGGATAGAGACAGATACCGAGAATTTCGAGGGAGATGCCTTTATGGTAACCATCGCCAATGCCAATGCATTTGGGAGCAATGCAGCCATTAACCCCAATGGTGTGCTGAACGATGGGCGCTTCGAAATATGCCTGATCGAGCCTTTCCCTAAAGCAGCCGGGTTGAGTATCCTATACAAGATGTATACCGACAACATCGACAGTTCCATTTATACCCGTCGGATCAGTTGCCGCCGGGCTACCATCTACAACGTGGACAGGGAAGTCATGCACGTGGATGGAGAGCCGGCTGAATTGGGCAACGAGATCAAAGTGACCATGCACCCTAAAAGCCTTAAAGTCATACTGCCTATACCTGAGGAGGAAAGCTAGCTGGTATGCCTATACCTGCTCTATGGGTTTTAGGACAGGGTGAAGTTCTTTTCGGAACACGACAGCGCCCGGCTTGGGGGATGTCTCGTTCTCATTGGCGACCGCGGCTTCTATCCAAAGTTCGCCGGTACTATAGTAGTTAAGAACAAAGAATCCGCGCTGCTCCAGTGTAAAGGTGGCCTTGCCGCCTTTTTTCACGAAGGAGGTTTTGCTCCCCGACCCACTCACGATGTAATGGTTATCCCGCACCTCGAAATGTTGCAGGTTATGGTCGTGGCCGGCTACGTAAACGATATTGCTGTATTGGTGAAAGATACGAAGCAGGCGTTTTCGCATTTTGCGGTATTTGCGGTGCGACATATCCTCATAGGCACCAAACAGCTGCCGGTAAAACGGATAAATAGAGCCAAAGATGGGCAAAGGGATGTAAATACGTTTGTGGGCAGCTGTAAGCGGGAAAATATGTTGCTTGATAGTAAACTTGCCACCATGCAGCGCATTGCTGTATAGCGGGTGATGAGCGGCAACCACGATGCGCTGATGCCTGTTATGGCGCAGAATCTTGTTCAGTCGCAGGAAGAAATCCTCAATATCATCATAAGGGCACCCTTCTTGACGGCCCATGGGCTTTTCACCCCGCTGTACCCACCACTGGGTATTGATGACAAGCAGCAGCATCCCCTCAGCAAGTTGTATCGTGTCGGGGCCAGGGCATCCGTTGCGGGGCAGGTAGCTGTCTTCGTCCTGCAAAGCCTCTACTACGTGTTTTTCCTGACGCAGCACATACTCCAGCCCTTTTTTACGGCCCTTATTCCAGTCGTGGTTTCCGCTCAGGAATATTTTCCGGCCTTCAAAGGGGTTAATTATACCTAGTAAATAATCCAGTCGGCTGATAGCCGCCGCATGGTGGCGATGGGTTTCTGCCGGCAACCCGACAGGGTATAGGTTGTCACCCAGAAACAGCACCGTGCCGTTGTAGCCAGCACTGTGCTGCCACTCTTGCAGAAGTTTCAAAACAGGGTCGCTACCGTCAGTGGCCACATAGCCCACATCACCCAAAAAAGCGATGCTGTGCACGAGCTGTGCTTCGGGTTTTGGCACGCATTGGCGCCAGCCCACATCAGACAGTTTATAATACGGCTTGTTACGGTACTTGCGCTCCTGCCAATAGCTGAATAGCACAAAAACGGTGAAAAGGACAGTGGAGATGATCAGAAAATAGGCCAGCATGCGGATAGTTTAAAAGTTAGGCGGCGTCAGGTTTTTGAAGTGCCCGTTGAGTTTCACACGCTCCTTCAATCGCTCTGTTTCAGCCACGATAGGCAGTACCTGGTTGAGATGCTGCAAGATCATGTCCTGGCGGATAGCTTCGCTGTGGCATTGAAGCAAGGTATATTCCTGCTCTGTATTCAGGCCAAGGTGGTGCGCTACATCATAAGACTTGAAATCCTCGGGCAGATCCAGGAATATTTTGCTGATGCCAAGTGCCGTATAGAGTTCCCGGAGCTTTTCCTTGATCTGCAACTTGACCACAATGTCCTCATCCTCCAGGTTATCGACCTCTTCTACGTTTCCGCCAGCGTATAATTTGCCGGGTGCGGTTCTGTCAAACGCATTGATTTTAAATATACCCATGCCCTGTGTGCGAATGTCCAACTCTCCAGACTCATACTTTTTCTCCACGTTCAGGATCTTGATCTCGGTGCCATACATACCTACTCCATTGTTGATATAGGTCGGTATGCCAAACGTGCTGCCATTATCTATACAGTCCTGAATTAACTGTTTGTAGCGCGGTTCAAATATGTGCAGATTCAGTTTCTCCCCAGGAAACACCACCACATTCAACGGAAAAAGGGGCAGATACTTTTGCATGGCCTTCAGCTTTAAATGTATAACAGGTAAGTGCGGTTTTTGTATGTGCAGCACACATTTTTGATCACGTTTTACCGCTGTTTACTGTGATTACGGGTAGGCAGGCGCCTGTGTTAAGCCAGCCCGCACAGTACTTGAAATATAATCCAAAAGGCGTAGCTTTGCGCTCCTGTTTTGATACAAATCTGATGAAAAAGAAACGGCTGGGCTTTAGAGAGTTCAGGCTTATCACAATCAAACTTCTGTTGAGCCTCTTTTTGCTGAGTGTGCTGTGGGTGTTGGTATACCGTTGGGTGGCACCGCCAGTCACGCTGCACATGGTGCTGCGCCGCGCAGAGGCAGGTATGGCAGACAAAGAAGACCCAACTATTCACTATAAGTTTGTGTCTTTGAAAGAGATGTCGGACCAATTACCGCTGGCGGTAGTCGCGTCAGAAGACCAGCTTTTTCTGCAGCACGGCGGCTTCGATTACAATGCGATAGCGGATGCCTTTAAGCGCAACCAAAAGGGCACTAACATAAGAGGGGGCAGCACAATTAGTCAGCAGGTGGCCAAGAATGTTTTTCTGTGGCATGGGCGCAGCTATTTGCGCAAGGCGGTAGAAGCCTACTTTACGTTCCTGATTGAGGTAATCTGGGGCAAAGAACGAATTCTGGAGGTGTACCTGAATATTGCGGAGATGGGAGATGGTGTGTTTGGCGTAGAGGCAGCCTGTCAAAAGTATTTCAAGAAGCCGGCTGCTGCGGTAGGCCGCCAACAGGCAGCACTTCTGGCGTCTGTGTTGCCAAACCCTATACGCTTTTCTGCTGCCAGGCCCTCGGCTTATGTGCTGGGTCGCCGTGCGCGCATCGCCCGGGCCATGGGCAGACTCGGTGGGACCAACTACATCAAAACCATACTTCCGGAGAAAGACCATGATCAGAACTAAACAGCTAGGCTTAATGGCCATCGCACTCTTTATGAACCTGGCTGCGTGCCAGCAGGCCAACGTGCACCACGGGGAGCGAAAGAGCAACACAACGCAGGATGTGGAAACGGCAAAGGCCGAAATTCGAGCAGTGCTGGAGGCGCAGTCCGCTTGCTGGAGCCAAGGCAACCTGGACTGCTTTATGCAGGACTACTGGAAATCGGACTCGCTGCTTTTTGTCGGCAAAAGCGGCCTGACCTACGGTTGGCAGCCAACGCTCGATAATTACCGCAAAAGCTACCCCGACCCGTCGGCCATGGGCAAACTGAGCTTCGACCTGAAAGAAATGCGCCCGCTCTCTTCTGAAACCATGCTGGTCGTTGGCAAATGGCATTTACAGCGCGATACCAAGTTAGGCGACCTGCAGGGGCATTTCTCTATCATCCTCAAACGCTTCCCCGAAGGCTGGAAAATAATAGCAGATCATTCAAGTTAAGTTTGAGAATTTGGGGAGTTTGAGGGAGAATTGATGAATAGGTATAAAACAGGGAGTTTATGATTCATATTTTTAACTCTGACTTCTCTAACTCCTAAATTCTCAAACTACTAAACTCCCTCATCTCCGGCTTCGTCCAACTGGGTTTCTTTGGCGATTTCGGGCAGTTCCTCGGTGTATATGTAGCCGCATTGGGCCGCATGTTCAGCTGCTTCCAGTGTTTCCTTTACCAGCACCATCTCCACTTCTCCTGATTCCTTAAACTCATCGAAAATAGTAACCACCTTCCGGGTGTGCTTCTCAATGTTCACGTCGCGTATGTAAATGGCCAAGACCCTGCCCGGGTACTTACGTACAACTTCCGCATAAATTTCGGCGTCTTGCTGACCGCTGTCGCCGATCAGGATAAAGTTTAGTGTCGGATAGGTGATCAGAATATTCTCAATTTCTTTGAACTTGTGACTCATGTGGTCCGATGAGCCGAGCTTGTTCTCGTCCAGCCCAAAGTCACGGAGCAGGAGTGGCCCCTGTGGGATCTCGTTCAGTTCCAGGAAATGGTAGAGCAGATCGTAAGTATTCCAGGGGCTGCTGGATACATAGAAAAACGGGTTGTTACGCTTGCCATTACGGCCTAGTTGCAGCGACTTGTAGAAGGAGGAAACCCCGTGGAAAGGTATACGGGTATGCGCATTGTTGAGCAGCACATTTCGGCCAGTCAGCAACAAATTAGTAGCACCCGTGCGCACAATGGTGTCGTCGATATCGCTTATAATGCCGTACTCGGCGTCTGGTGGCGGCACCAGCACGTATGCCTTGGTTTTTACTTCGCCCTCAGATGGCACCGGCGAATCAGTTAACTCAATGTCGATGGTGTGCCAGATGTCGTCCAGTTCGATCGGCTTCTCCGGGGCCAGGTTCAGCACAAAATAACCTTCCTCATCGGTCGTGATTTCATGTTTCTGGTTTTCGAGGCACAGCTCTACCCGGGCGCCCGGTATCTCACGGCTATTGAAGCGTTTGTACATGTTGAGCAAGTTATCCCACAGTCTGTCATCCTTTTCTGACACCGCTATACCTTTATCGACCAGCACACGGCCTTTTACATAGAGTCGGGTAGGGGTGCCATAACTTCGGTAGGCCATAATGTGCAAGGGCCCAAACAAGTTGAGCTTTCGGCGCAGTTGGAAGGCAAGCGTGTCAAACGTCTTTTCCGCTTTCAGCATAGCTTTGCCAGTCACGTTCTTTATCTTTTTCATAGTATAAGGGGGTGTAAACAGAAATGCCTGCCGGTTGGCAGGCATTTCTGTTTACAGGTTAAGGCTTTTCTTCAATTCATTAAAATCAGTGTCAGGTGCCGAAGCGGTAGAGCAGCCTTTGTCTCGCGCCTGCTGCTGGATGTTCTCAATGCGATTATCAGGGTTAGGGTGCGTGCTCAGGAACTCTGGCGGATTGCTGCCCTGTGCCTGTGCGTTCAGCTTTACGAAAAAGCCGGCAGCCCCGTCGCAGGCGTAGTGCTTGGTGCCGCTCAGGTATAGAACGGATGCGTTGTCAGCTTCGGTTTCGGCGGTGCGGCTGAAGCGCAAACCTGCCAGCGTACCGGCAAGCTGTGCTGCTATTTGCTGCAGGGCGCCCGGGTTATTTCCCAAAGCCACCGATAGCAAAATGGCTATACCGTAGTCACGCTGCAGCTGCTGTATGCTGTGTCGTTTGTCGGCGTGGGCGATCTCGTGTGCCAGCACGCCGGCAAAGTGGTCTTCGTCATCCAGGAATTTGATCAAACCAGTAAAAACATATATTTGTCCGCCCGGAGAAGCAAAGGCATTCAGCGTTTCGCGGTCATCGATTATTTTGACTGTCCAGGGAAATTCATTCTTATACTTCACCTCACCCGAGTTCAGCACACGGTTCACAATGCGATCGAGATGGGTATAGGCTTTCTGAACGTTAGCTTTACTGCTGTTCCGCTCCAGCAGTTGTCCTTTCGCTCTGTAGGTTGAGTCTACCTGCTGCGCTACCTTTTGGCCCAGCTTGATGTCGTCCTGTGTCGAGAAAATAACGCCTTCGTTGTCCTTGCAGCTGCTAAACGCAAATACACTGATGAGGACTAATAACCAAGGTGCTGTTGTGTGGATGTACTTCATAAATTGTGCAAAATTAATAATGTGTTTAATAGCGCCGGGTACGTTGTAACGCTCTCATTAAATACCTTGTAACCGGCTTATAAACTAGATAAAGTAAATTTTAGTATGCCCTTACGCATAAATGCAGCCATAGTTGATAGTTCATGGGCAGGTATACCGCTAATGAAAATTGGCAATAAAAAAGCCCCTGAAATTCAGGGGCTTTTTTTCAAGTGTAGTATGGTCTATTTTACGGAGGAGGTACCAACGGAGTTGCCGTTCGTATCTAGTTCCACTACCTCGTAACTCAGTTTCTGTAGTTCTGGCAATACGGTTTTTTTATCGCCAACCACCACAATGTGCATTTTGTCGGTCGGCAGGTGTTTGGCTGCCAGCGCATCGATCTCCTGCTTCGTGATGTTGTTGAGGATTTGCGTCTGCTTGCCTACATAGTCCTTCTTCAGGTCGTAACGCAGGATGCGACCCAGGAAGTTGGCCTTTTGACCAGGCGTTTCGTACTGGCGGGCGTCAGACTGACCGATGGAGTTTTTCATGAACTGAAGTTCCTCCTGCGTGATGCCTTTGGTTCTGAAATCGTTGATTTCTTTCATGAACTCGACCACGGACGCAGCCGTGGCATCGGCACGCACACCGGCTGAAGCCGTGTAGGGACCAGCGAAGCGACTGCCGCCGAAGCCGGAGCGGGCACCGTAGGTATAGCCTTTGTCTTCGCGCAGGTTCAGGTTGATGCGGCTGTTGAAGGCGCCGCCCAGCACAAAGTTCATCAGTGATGTTCTGTAGTACTCACCGGTCGCGTCGTATGGTAGGGCTACGTAGCCAATTCTGATCTCTGACTGCGCAGCGTCTGGCTTGTCCACAAAGTAGATCTTGGTGGCCGCAATGGTAGGTGCTTTCACGTCGGCAGGTATAGCTACGCTTTTCTTATTCCATTTTTTCAGGAAGTCCATCTTACCGAGAATTTCCTTCTCGTTGATATCGCCCACTATCACCAGCTCAGCTCCTGTCGGGGTGTAGTTAGCGGCATAGAACTGCTTTACATCCTCCAGGGTAATGCTGCTTACCGATTCGGTCGTGCCGGAAGTAGGTATAGCCATGATGTGGTTCTCGCCATACAGCAGTTTGTTGTACACGCTGCTGGCAATAGCCGTTGGCTGTGTCGACTGGTTGGCTATACCTTCCAATTGCTGCTTCTTCAGACGCTCAAAATCATCCTGTGCAAATTTCGGACGGAACAGGCGCTCTTCGAGCAGCACCAGGGTCTTGTCGAGGTTCTTCTTCAGGGACTGCACCGTTATGTATGTGTCTTCAGTGCCAGAGCCGACGCGGATTGAACTGCCCAGTTTGTCCAGCTCGCTGGTGAATGCCTCCGAAGTGTAGTTTTCGGTATCCTCGTTAAGCAAGGACGCTGTAAGCGACGCAATGCCTGCTTTGCCTGGTGTATTGGCCAGCAAACGATGGCCACCCGGGATCGTCAGTTGCAGCGTAACCGTCGGTATCTCGTCCGACTTGGTGCCGATTACCTTCATGCCGTTTTTGAATTTCGAGGTATAGAAATTCGGAACGCTCACGGCTTTGGCCTGGCCGGCTACAGGGCGCTTGCTGCGGTCGAAGGAGTCTACTGCCTTGGTATAGCTAAGACCGCTGTAGTCCTGTGGCTGTGCTATAGAGGTGTTGGTGTCTACTGTGTAGTTGTCTGCTTTCGCAATCATATCAGACTTGCCCTTTGGCACCACACTCAGGATAACGGCGCTTTTGCCTTTGATGTAATGGTTGTACACACGCATCACGTCAGCTTTGGAAACCGCGTTGATACGCTTAATCTCCTCTTGTAGGTAGTTAGGGTTGTTGCGGAAAGTTTCGTAAGCGGCCAGTTGCGATACTTTACCACTCACGCTCGCCATTCTGTTGATCAGGCTCGACTCGGCAGAGGCTTTGAAGCGCTGCAGATCTTCATCGGTAACGCCGCGTGTTTCGAACTCTGCGATCGACTTGCGCAGCAATTCTTCCATCTGTGCCAGGTTGTTGTTCGGGTAGGTCATCACCGTGATGCCGAACTCACCCGCCAGTTCTGAGGTGGAGTTAGATGCCGAAGCCTGAAGCGCCTTCTGCTCTTTCACGAAGTTTTTGTAGAAGATGGAGTTTTTACCCTGACCGAGAATCTCAGCTAATATGTCCAGTGCGTGCTCGTCCTGGTGACCTGCCTCAGGCACCGGGAAGGTCATGCGCAGCATTGGGAAGCGCACGTTGTCCTCATAGGAAATGTAGCGGTCTTTGTTCAAGGTAGCTACCACGGGCTTCATGTCTTCTACGGCTGGTCCGACAGGTATAGACCCAAAGTATTTCTCTACCAATTTGACCACTTCAGACGGATTGACATCTCCACCTACGGTGATGGTCGCATTGTTAGGGCCATACCAGCGCAGGAAGAAGTTTTTCAGGTCGTTTACATTTACACGATTCAGGTCTTCGATATAACCGATCGTTGTCCAGGAATATGGGTGGCCGTGTGGGTATAGGTGCTGCGAAGTTTTCTCATACACCAGACCATAAGGGCGGTTGTCGTAGTTCTGGCCCCGTTCGTTCTTTACGGTCTCGCGCTGCACCTCAAATTTTTTCTGAGTAACGGCGTCTAGCAAAAAGCCCATGCGGTCAGCTTCCAGCCAAAGGGCGGTTTCCAGTTGGTTGCTTGGCACCGTCTCGAAATAGTTGGTACGGTCGCGATTTGTAGTGCCGTTCAGGGTGCCACCGGCATCCGACACGATCTTGAAATGCTCTTCGTCGGCTACGTTGTCGGAGCCCTGGAACATCATGTGCTCAAAGAAGTGGGCGAATCCGGACTTGCCGACTTCTTCGCGGGCAGATCCCACGTGATAGGTAACGTCCACATGCACTACCGGATCGGAGTGATCCTCGTGCACGATCAGGGTTAGGCCATTGGCCAGTTTGTATTTTTCGTAAGGTATAACCAGCTCATCGCTTTTCTTGGTTACCTTCTCCACGAGTTTTGTCTGTGCCTCGGCAGCACTGACCACGCTAGCCGTAAGCACTATACTCAAACCGATTTTCTGTAGCATGTTAAATTGTTTTAGGTGTTATATTGGTCTTGTGTTAGGACCAATATAACACCTAAAGGTTTAATGCTGCAGCAAAATATAGACGAATACCTATTTTGTCTCGGCAAACACCTGTTTAGCGAACATAACGGACACTGCCAGCGTCAGCAGCGCCACCACGAGCATGGCCGTTGTGAGCAGAAAGGCCATGCCAGCGGTATGGGTTGTGTTTGCCTCCTGGGGCTGTTGCACCATGTCCAGAAGCCTGATAAAATAAGTCCCTGCACGCCATCCTAGCAGCACGGTGAGGAGTGCGGCCTCGCTAGTGCCGAGCAGATAGCCCCAGCGCTTGCGCTGGTTCAGAAAGTGCCCGGCCACCAATGCCAGCAAACCTCCGGCTATACCTGTGATAAGAGCTGTTTGGGCCTGTTCACCGGCGATGTCTACAGCCACGGCGCCACAAGCCAGCAGAAAAACGCCAAAAAAGGCGTAGAGGTAAGAGATCTGTTTGTGTATGGTCATTTTTGTCTTTTTATCGGGAACAAATATAGCCGTAATTGTTGAACAGGTATAACCAGATGCCAGTACATACCTGCCTTGCCTACAACTTTTGAAAGCAAGTAAAGTATTAGGAGCAGAAGGTGCTTAAAGCCCTAACAGATGACCAAAGAAGAAATACACAATCTACATAAAGATCCAGCCCTCTCAGCTCAATGGGCAGGGTTGCGCTATACCACCGACGAAAAGCCTGGGATCACCCGCAAAAAAGCCGGAACAGGTTTCTATTACCTCAACAGCAAAGGCGAGAAAGTGACCGATGAAAAGACGCTCGAGCGCATTAAGAATCTGGTGATTCCCCCGGCCTGGTCTGATGTATGGATTGCCAGTACAGCCCGAGGACATTTGCAGGCAACAGGCCGCGATCAGAAGGGGCGCAAGCAGTACCTATACCATACGGAGTGGCAGCATGCCCGCAACCTGACCAAATTCGGGCGTATGATCTCCTTTGGCAAGTCGCTGCCCGACCTGCGTGAGAAGATCAGCAAAGACATTCAGTCGCGCAAACTGGACAAGCGCAAAGTCACGGCCTTGGTTTTATCGATTATGGATAATGCGCTCATCCGGATCGGCAACCGGCACTATGCCAAATCAAACAAATCCTACGGCCTTACCACGCTGCGCGACCGGCACGTGACCTTCAATGGCAGCACCGTCACCTTTTCATTTGTTGGTAAGAAAGGGGTAGAGCAGAAGATCGACCTGAAAGACAGGCGATTGGCGCAGTTGGTCAAAAAATGCAAAGACATACCGGGCTACGATCTGTTCCAGTACTACGATGAAGACGGAGACCGGCAAACACTGGAGTCTGGCGACGTAAACGACTACCTACGCGAAGCTACTGCTCACGACTTCACGGCCAAAGATTTCAGGACCTGGGGCGGTACGGTGCGCATGGTGCAGTGCCTGGAAAGCGTGATCGATGAAAACCCAGAACTGGAAAAGGAAAAAAGTATCAAAGAGGCGGTAAAAATGGTTGCCCATGGCTTAGGCAACACACCTACAGTCTGCAGTAAATATTATATCCACCCCGAAGTAGTCAACCTGTTCCGGGAAGATAAACTCCTGACTTACCTCAAGAAACACGACGCCTCTCAGTCTAAAGTCAAGCACATGACAGGTATGGAGGAATTTGTATTGAAAATGCTGGAGAAAAGCATGAAAAGTTAGTAAGCATTAAATTTAGAAAGAGTGGAAGTTAGAAAGTTGGCAATAACGAGCTATTCAAGCACAAAACTTCCAAACTTTCTAACTTCCAAACTTTCTAACTTAAATCAGTTTCCTTCCCGATCATAGGCGTGCACGCGCACGTCACGGGTAGTGTAGTCCTTTGCCTTTCCGAACTCAATGTCGTTGCCGCGCTCGGTGTCATAAATGTGGGTATACCTGCGCCAACCTTTCACAGACGATCTATCGATGATCTCATCGGATCCCAATCCGCCGTATACCTTTACCAGTAAGCCTTCTCCCACTTCGCCCTCCAGTAGGAATACATCGTCTCCGTTCAGGCCATGCAAAGTGATTTCTTCTGTTTCACTGGTCAGGAATATTCGCCGGTAAAGTAACCTCTCAGGTATAGCACCGCTGGCAGGTCGAGTCAGAGTCACTTCGGTGCGCTTGTCATCCAGTCGACGCACCTGAAATATATCTTCCTGGTCTGTGCCGGCTATAGTAATTTCCTTAGCCAGAATCTCATACATTTTTTCAGCCACTTCAGGCAACTGGTCACGGCGTCTTTTCAGGTTTTGCGTCATGTCGGCACCTACCAAGGTATAGACTGTTTTGGGCAAACTCCGGACAGCCCTTTCAATCACAGCGTCTGTAAGGTTGCTTTGTAATTCCTTTGCTATTTTCTGCCAGTCCTCCCGGGTGAGCTCGTGGAGCAGGCGCTCGTCTATGAACCTGGCATTGATCATCAGTGCCTTCACATCTTTAACCTTAGGTCCGAAGGTATTGAACTTGCGGGCCATTAGTTTGCTGGTCGCCAAAAATGGTATGGCACCATCGTTCATTTTCAGGAATACCTGATCGCGGTCCTTGGGTATTGGCTCATACCTTGTCTCGGCCCCATCCTTGTATACCGCCCAGTCCCATTGTCCTTTGTGGCGGTCCCAGTCACCGATGAGTATGTCCAGCAGACGGGCACGGGCAAAGGAATGTTGGTTGAAGTGATGGGTATTGTATTCGTAGCGTTTGCGTAGCGCATCATCCGAGTCCTCAAAGCCGGATAAGTTCCCAAACATGGGCAGGGTGTCAGCCAGTTCTTCGAATTTTTCCTCGAGCATGTATACCTTCCCTTGCACGGATGAGGCGTACTCCCCAAACGATGTGTCATGGGCAGGCACATAATACAGTTTGGGCGAGGTATGGAAAACCCCGGCGGCTTCGGCTAGCACCGGCACAACTACTGCGCCATAGGGGTTGGCAGAAGAAGTTTGGTCGCGGAGAATGTTGGTAACGAAAGTGGGCCGCCAGAACTTGGCTAACACCAGCACGGGGTCCTTATCGATGGAGCGGAATGCGTATAAACGGCCCAGGCTGTCTTGGAGGTGAAAGCTGCTAGTCTGAAACCCGCCACCCTTTTTAACAACCTCCATGCCTCCGTTGACACGAGACAGGTTAAAGACAGGCAATTTGACGGGTGTAGTCCAGATGTCGCGGTTGTGCCGGCCCCAGAACAGACGGTGGAACCAGTTGCGCTCATAGTGGCGGCCCGTGATTACCCAAACGCTGTCGGGGCCAGCCGGGGCTACGTCTAGTTCTCCCGGCTGCACCAACGCGTCTTTCTGGTAAAAATCATTATCAGCGCAACTGCCCAGCAAAATGGTAAGCGCCAGTATGAGTATGTTTCTGTAGTAAAATAGTTGCATATGGAGCGAATACGTTCCTTTAACGTAGCCGCTCCATAAGGTTTGCGCTATTTTCTTTTTTGTCGGTAGTACTGAATCAGGCCTGCCGTGGAGCTGTCGTGGTCTGCTTCTTTATCATGCAAAAGTTCCTCCTCAATGGTGCCGGCCAGCTGTTTGCCCAGTTCCACACCCCATTGGTCGAAGCTATACACGTTCCAGATCACACCCTGTACGAATACCTTGTGCTCATACATGGCGATCAGGCTGCCGAGCGCATAAGGCGTTAGCAGGTCAAACATGATGGATGTGGAGGGTTTGTTTCCTTCGAACACCTTATGGGGCACCAACTGCTCCAATTCCACACCGCTCATACCTTTCTTCTCCAACTCTTCCCGCACCTCTGCTTCGGTCTTTCCCTTCATGAGGGCTTCTGTCTGGGCGAAAAAGTTAGAGAGCAGCATCGGGTGATGTTCACCAATCGGGTTTTGGCTGTTTACAGGAGCCAGGAAATCGGAAGGTATCAGCATGGTTCCCTGGTGAATCAGCTGGAAAAAAGAGTGCTGCCCGTTGGTGCCGGCGGCTCCCCAGATCACAGGCTGCGTCTCGTAGTCTACGAACTTGCCGTTGCGCATGGCCGACTTGCCGTTGCTTTCCATCTGCAATTGCTGGAGGTAATCCGGTAACAGGCGCAGGTACTGGTCGTAGGGCAGCACAGCATGCGACTGTGCCCCAAAGAAGTTCGTATACCACACGCTCAGCAGGGCCATCAGCACCGGAATGTTCTGGTGCATTGGGGCGGTCTTCAGGTGTTTGTCCATGGCTTCGGCACCACGCAGCAACTCCTCAAACCGCTCGTACCCCAGGGCACAGGCAACCGATAAACCGATAGCCGACCAAAGTGAGAATCGGCCGCCCACCCAATCCCAGAAGTGGAAGGTGTTCTCGGGTGCGATACCGAATTTTGAAACTGCCTCCGTGTTAGTGGAGAGCGCCACAAAATGCTTGCTGACATGCGCTTCGTCCCGAGCTGTTTCCAAAAACCACCTGCGGGCTGTGTGGGCATTGGCAATGGTCTCCTTGGTGGTGAATGTTTTAGAGGCGATAATGAAAAGCGTCGTCTCCGGGTCGACCTTGCGCAGCACCTCGGCCGCATCGGTTCCGTCCACGTTAGAGATAAAGTGCACCTCAATGTCCGGCTTCTGATATTTTTTGAGTGCCTCGGTCACCATCTGCGGACCCAGATGCGAACCGCCTATACCTATGTTCACCACATGCTTCACTTTTTTACCAGTATAGCCGGTCCATTCGCCGCTGTGAAGCCGATCGCAAAAGTCCTTCATCTGGCGCTGCACGTCATGCACTTCTTTCAGCACATCCTCACCCTCCACGATCAACGCTTCATCGGTAAAATTACGCAAGGCTGTATGAAGCACGGCGCGGCCTTCAGTGGCATTGATCCGTTCGCCGCGCACCATGCTGTCGATAGCAGCAGGCACCTGCATTTCCTCCGCCAATTCGGTCAGCAGCTTTATCGTCTCTTCCGTTATGCGGTTTTTTGAGAAATCGTACAGGGTTCCATCCACTTCAAAAGAGAATTTCTGGAACCGTTGCGGATCAGCCTTAAACAAATCTCGCAGGTGCTGCGACTTTAGCTGTTTTGCGTGTTCTTCCAGTTTCTTCCAGGCTTTGGCTGCAGTCGGATTGTCGTTGTGTAGCATGTTATATTCTGTAGAGGTGGTTATGGCAGAAACTACTCTTAAAGTGCCCGCCAGGTTATCAGTTCATCCTAAATATGGTGCTTTTCAGGTCTAAATATACAGCTTTTTGTAAGCTACAGGAAGCGCAGTATCATTTCAGGTATGTGATGCGTAGCCTTTAATCAGATTGTTTTATTCCGGAAGGCCTTTGTTTCGTATGAAGATAAACCGGAATGTTAAGATAAAAATTGATGATGAAGCACGAAAAAAATCAACCTAGCCCGAAAACTAACCCTAAAGCGAAAATTCTTCGTGAGGACGATGGCAAACGCACTCCCCCGGCCCACACGGAATACATCACCGGAGGCGAAAGCCCATCCACCAGACCGGAACAGGGTCCCGACGTATCTCCTGAAGAGCGAACGGAAGGCATTCCCTGATGTTGAAATCCTATACCTTTAGATTGGAAACGGCGGTTCAGTTATTTGCGAAAACAACAGGTACGTTGCGATCGAAAACCAACAGGTATAGCGCAGGGCATACACTATAGTTTAACCTAAACATTTCTTAGCATGAGTACCCTCAGCCAACTACTTAGCGAAAAACATATCAAGGCTCTGATTCTGGACCTGGATGGTGTGGTCACGCAAACAGCACGCTTGCATGCCCAGGCCTGGAAACGCATGTTCGATGCCTACCTTAAGCAACGGGGTGAAAAAGAAGGCAAACGCTACGAGCCGCTGGATATTGAGACGGATTACCGGGAGTATATAGATGGTATTCCACGATACGACGGTGTGCGGAATTTTCTGAAGTCTAGAGGTATCAGTTTGCCTGACGGCACTCCGGAAGATGAGGAAGAAGATGAAACGGTAGGAGGGCTGGGAAATCTGAAAAATATGTACCTTCAGGAGTTGCTCAAACAAAATGGCGTGGATGTGTACGAGGACACAATTGCCTGGCTCAAGCAGCAGAAGCAGCAAGGTATGCGCACCGCCGTGATTTCAGCCAGTAAAAATTGCGTGGATGTGCTGCATGTTGCAGGTATAGAGCGACTGTTCGAAGAGCATGTGGATGGACTGCAGTCGGCTGCACTCGGACTGAAAGGCAAACCGGCACCCGATATTTTTCTGGAAGCTGCCCGCCGGCTAGATATAGCGCCACAAGAGGCTGCCGTGTTTGAAGATGCCCGAAAAGGCGTGCAGGCCGGTAAAGCCGGCGGCTTTGGACTGGTAGTAGGTATAGATCGCCACCACGACGCCGAAGGCTTGAAGTCAAACGGGGCCGACCTTGTTATTCAAGAATTTCCTAAAGTATAAACCCCCATTATCGACACCCAAAATTGACATGATGATACAGAAACACGAGGCCCACGAACTGCCCTCGGCCCTCGAGAAGCTCCACGAACTCAAAACCCAGTTACAAGGCAAAACACCCGCCGTCTTCCTTGATTATGATGGCTGCCTGACCCCCATTGTAAAGCGTCCCGAAATGGCTGTCCTGTCTGATTACATGCGGGCTGCTTTGCAGGATCTGGCCTCTGTCACAAAAGTGGCCGTTGTAAGCGGACGAGACCGTCAGAATGTAGAACAGCTGGTAAAACTCGATAACCTTTACTTCGCTGGCTCCCACGGCTTCGACATTTCAGGTCCGGATGGTATGGCATCGGAGCCGGGTGGAGCCAAAGCGGCGCTTCCTGCCCTGGACAAGGCCGAAATCATTTTGCAGGAAAAACTCCGACACGTAGCAGGCAGTCAGGTAGAGCGCAAGCGCTATGCGATTGCGGTGCACTTTCGCAACGTGCCCGACGAGCAGGTAGAGAATGTGCGAAATGCTGTGAACGAAGTGCTGGACGCTATGCCGGCGTTGAAGATAGGCCACGGCAAAAAGATTTATGAACTGAAGCCGAACTTGGATTGGCACAAAGGCAAGGCCGTGTTGTGGTTGATGGAAGAGTTGGGCCTGAACGACAGTCAGTACATTCCGCTCTACATCGGGGATGACATTACCGACGAAGATGCTTTCGCAGCACTGCAGGGGCATGGAATCGGTATACTGGTAGGGGAGCACGACGACAAAACGGCTGCCACCTACCAATTGGAAAGTGTGGAGGAAGTGCGAGTTTTTCTGGAAGACCTCACCGCTACCATCAAGAAACAAAATAATGGTTGAATGGAGTATCATCTTTGACCAATGGATACCCAAGGAGCAAACCCTGCGTGAGGCACTCTGCACGCTTGGGAATGGCTATGTGGCGACCCGGGGGGCGTTTGAGGAAGCGAAGGCCGAAGCGGACATCAACTACCCGGGGACATATATAGCGGGAGGTTACAACCGCCTGACCTCCGAAGTGGCTCGCAAGCAAATCGAGAATGAAGACCTTGTTAACTGGCCTAACTGGCTGCCGGTTTCATTCCGGCATGCGGGCGAGGACTGGTTCCACTTGAGCAAGGTGGAATTGCTGGATTTCCGGCAGGAACTAGATATGAAACATGGTTTGCTGCTTCGGTCTGTGCACTTTCGCGACGGAAAAGGCCGCGAATCCATGCTCAACACGCGCCGCCTCGTCAGTATGGCCAATGCCCACCTGGCAGTGCTGGAATGGGAACTGACCCCTATCAACTGGTCTGGCGAGATAGAACTGAGGGCCGCACTGGACGGACGCGTGATAAACAGTGGTGTAGCCCGTTATCACGCTTTGGCAAGTCAGCACCTCCAGAATTTAGAACAGGGACAGCACAACGAAGAAACCATGTATCTGGTAGTGCAGACTGTTCAATCAAAAATCCGCATGGCACAGGTCGCCCGCACGCAGGTATTCCTCGATGGCCAAACCAGTGGTATGATTCCGTTGACTAAAATTGAACAGGGTTATGTGGAGCACCAGTACACATTACAAGCTTTAGCGGGACAGCCGCTACGACTCGAGAAAAGCGTACTGATTTATACCTCCCGCGACTGGGCCACCTCCGAACCCTTACTCGATGCCTGTATAAATATCGGTAGACAGGGTATGTTTGAAGAATCCCTGGAAGAGCACAAACGGGCCTGGCAGCGCCTCTGGAACCGTTGCGACCTCGACACGGCCTGTCTCAGCAAAACGCAGTCCGTACTGCGGCTCCACATTTTCCATTTGCTGCAAACCGTATCCGGGCATACCGTAGACCTTGACGTAGGCGTTCCGGCGCGAGGCTGGCATGGGGAGGCTTACAGAGGGCATATCTTTTGGGATGAGCTATTTATTTTTCCTTTCCTCAACATGCACCTTCCTGCCATCACCAGGGAGTTGCTGATGTATCGCTACCGCCGGTTAAACGAGGCCAGAAGTGCAGCAAAAGAGGCAGGATACAGGGGAGCCATGTTTCCTTGGCAAAGCGGCAGTAATGGGAGAGAAGAAAGCCAGGTCATCCACCTTAATCCAAAGTCAGGACGCTGGCTGCCCGACAATACTTACCTACAGCGGCATATCAGTTCGGCCATAGCCTATAATGTGTGGCACTACTACCAGGCCACCGAAGACATGGATTTCCTCAGTTACCACGGAGCCGAGCTTATGCTGGACATTGCCCAGTTCTGGTCCACCATCGCCACGTTGAACCATGAGATGGGTCGCTATGAAATTCTGCATGTGGTGGGGCCCGATGAGTATCACACTGAGTACCCTGACTCTTCGGAGGTAGGGCTGAACAACAATGCCTATACCAATGTGCTTGCCGTTTGGGTGATAACAAAAGCACTCGAACTGAAAGAGATTGTGGACGACTCCAGATTCGTAGAGTTGCTTACCAAGCTGCACATCGGCCCGGATGACCTATCGCGTTGGGAGGACATCACGAAGCGGATGTATGTGCCCTTCCTGGAAGACACCAAAATTATAGCGCAGTTCGACGGTTACGACCAATTACTGGAATTTGGCTGGGAGAAGTATAGAGCCAGGTATGGAGAGACCATGCGCCTCGACCGCATTCTAGAGAGTGAAGGCGACAACGTGAACAGGTACAAAGCCAGCAAACAGGCAGACGTGCTGATGCTGTTCTACCTTTTTTCATCGGAAGAGCTGCTATCAGTTTTTAAGCAGCTTAACTACGATTTTGAGCCCGAATGTATACCCGAAAACATTGCTTATTACGAACAGCGGACTTCGCACGGCTCTACCCTGAGTAAGATCGTGCATGCCTGGGTATTGGCCCGTTCTGACCGTAAACGCTCCTGGGTTAACTTTGAAACGGCTCTGATGAGTGACCTGGAAGATATACAGGGAGGCACAACAGCAGAAGGGATACACCTCGGAGCCATGGCCGGTACCGTGGATTTGGTGCAACGTGCCTATACCGGCCTTGAAATACGCGATGATGTGCTTTGGCTAAACCCCGTGCTCCCGGATGAAATGCCCTGTCTGAATATTCAACTCCGCTACAGGGGACACTGGATAAAACTGAATCTGACAACAGAGAAAATGGTAATCACTTTTGATAAGGGCTGGTCGAAAGAAGTGAAGATCGGCGTGCGCGGCGAGATCCATAACTTCCGGACAGGAGACCAAAAGGAGTTTGACATTCAACGCTGAACTCCCTATACCTATACCTATACTTATACCTGCGCAGGAAGCTTTCCGCCAAATCTAAAAAAACATGCACAAGATTATAACC
The DNA here is from genome assembly GCF_014773225.1 of Pontibacter aquaedesilientis. Classification (GTDB taxonomy): domain Bacteria; phylum Bacteroidota; class Bacteroidia; order Cytophagales; family Hymenobacteraceae; genus Pontibacter; species Pontibacter aquaedesilientis. The sequence continues at coordinate 545,273 of NZ_JACXAJ010000001.1, forward strand.
ATCACGATCAATCCCGCCTTAGACAAAAGTACCCATGTGAAGCGGGTGCTGCCCGAGAAGAAACTGCGCTGTGGCGAGCCTGTGTTCGAAGCGGGTGGAGGAGGTATTAACGTTTCCAGAGCCATTCGCAAGCTGGGCGGCGACTCCTGCGCCTGGCTGCTTTCCGGCGGACCGGCCGGAGAGAAACTTTGCGACTTGCTACAGGAGGAGGGCGTGGAATACTGGTCAGGAAAAACCAAAAGCTGGACCCGCGAAAACCTGATGGTAATGGAGGATAGCACAGGTGATCAGTTTCGTTTCGGCATGCCCGGTCCGCAAATCGAAGAGTCTGAATGGCAACAGGTGCTGGACAAGCTGGAGAAATTGGAGCAAGTCCCCGAATTCGTCGTAGCCAGTGGAAGCCTGGCCCCTGGCGTACCCGATGACTTTTACTATCGGATGGCAGTAATCGCTCACAAGCGCCATTTCAAGTTGATCGTTGATACTTCCGGCGACGCTTTGGTAAAAGCCGCGGGGGAGGGGCTATACCTGATTAAGCCGAATTTAGGAGAGTTAGCAAAGCTGGCTGGCAAAGAGCACATCTCGGCACTGGAGCAGGAAGCGTTTGCCATGCAGGTAATAAACGAAGGCAAGTGCAAGGTGCTGGTGGTGTCACTTGGTCCACGGGGAGCCATGCTCGCCTCTAAGGAGTCAGGTATACAGTACATCGTGCCGCCAACCGTGAAGCAAAAGAGCGCTGTTGGAGCAGGGGATAGTATGGTAGCTGGCATTGTACTAGGCCTGACGCAGGGCAAGTCGATGGAAGAGGTCGTGCGCTACGGGGTGGCCGCCGGCACCGCTGCGACCATGACGCCGGGCTCAGAGCTTTGCCGCAAAGAGGATACAGAGGAGATATACCAGTGGTTGATGGAGCATAAGTGATAGATTTGCTATCGCTGATGTAGCAGTAATTTTGTATCCTCTCTTAAATGCGGCAAGGGTGCTAACAATCGTGCACAGGAATCCTGTCAATCTTTGTATCCTGTGAGTTCATGGGGTAGGGCCCCTTTATTGAGATTCAAACAAATAAAAAAGGGTGAAGCTTTAGCCTCACCCTTTTCATCTTATGCTAATTCTGATTAAGCATTGCGATTCACGCAGTTCAGATCTTCAAACGCCTCTTTCAGTCTGGCGATGAAGTTTTCTTCGCCTTTGCGTAGCCATACACGCGGGTCGTAGTATTTTTTGTTCGGAGAGTCAGCGCCATCCGGATTGCCGAGCTGGCCTTGCAGGTATTCCTTCTTCGATTCGTAGTAGTTCTTCACACCGTCCCAGAAGGCCCACTGCATATCGGTGTCGATGTTCATTTTGATGGCACCGTAACCAATTGCCTCTGTGATCTTAGCTTTCTCAGAACCGGAGCCACCGTGGAATACGAAATTCACCGGGTTATCGCCTGTTCCGAATTTCTCTTTGATGAAGTCCTGTGAGTTTTTCAGGATCTCAGGGCGCAACTCTACATTGCCCGGCTTGTATACACCATGCACGTTACCGAAAGCCGCTGCGATTGTAAATCGGTCGCTTACCTTTTTCAGTTCTTCGTAGGCATAAGCCACTTCATCAGGTTGGGTATAAAGTCTGGAGCTGTCCACGCCGGTGTTGTCCACGCCGTCTTCTTCGCCACCCGTCACACCAAGTTCGATCTCAACGGTCATGCCGATCGCGTTCATACGCTTCAGGTAGCTGGCGCAGGTTTCAATGTTTTCCTTGATCTCTTCCTCTGAAAGGTCGAGCATATGCGAGCTGTAAAGTGGCTTGCCATGCTGCTCGTAATATTTCTCACCGGCGTCCAGTAGCCCGTCGATCCAAGGCAAGAGTTTCTTCGCAGCGTGGTCGGTGTGCAGCACAACCGGTACGCCATAGGCTTCCGCCATCAGGTGCACGTGCTGCGCACCGGATACAGCGCCGGCAATGGCGGCTTTCTGGTTGTCGTTCTCAAGGCCTTTGCCCGCAAAGAATGTAGCACCGCCGTGCGAGAACTGAATGATAACAGGTGAGTTGAGCGCCTTTGCTGCTTCCAGCACGGCGTTGATAGAGTTAGTGCCAATCACGTTAACGGCTGGCAGTGCAAAGTTATTCTCATTGGCATACTTGAACAGCTCTGTTACTTCATCGCCGAACAATACCCCTGATCTGAAACGTTTTTCCATGAATGTTTAAGTTTTATTTCGATTTGAAATTAAGTATAAATATGTTCTAAACCGAAAATAGATGACGGGAGCTGCAGAAAAGTGAATGTGTACCTTACCTGAGGGCTTATTCGAATACCAGCACCTTGTCTTTGTGCTTGCCGCGCATGTACCCGCGTATGATCTGTTGCACATCCTTGTTGTCGTTGTATCGTTGGATTTCCGATTTGAAATCGTCCAGGGAACTGGCTGAGAAATACTCGTCCACAAAGCCAAAGCCAAGATAGGTGCCGTGCTCCACCACCACGATCGATTTCTCGCCCAACTCACGCCCTTTGCCTACGATCACGAAGCTGTTATGTTCATAGGTAAACGACTTGATAGCGGCATCTACGCGGGCATTGTACTCCTCAGGACTCTCCTCACCAATGCAGGCTCCTTTACAAATGTGCACCTGGTAGTCGAAACAGGCCCCCGGCGTTTTATACAGGTCGCATAGCTTTTGACAGAGGTTATACTTAGACACCTTGTGAAACAGAAAGCCTTTAGCCTTGAATTGGTTTGAAAGCGCGATGATCGGGGTCATGTTGACATCATCGGCCTTGTTCACGCTGCCGAATGTCAGGCGCTTATACCCTTTATCGTCTTCGTAGGTGAAAATGCCGGTATTGAACACGCTGCGCCGCTGTTGACGGTTGTAATGTGGCTTTATCCGCTTTATTTCAGCCGATTCAAAAAGAAGAGCCACTAGTTCATTCCCCATCACCTCATAAGTGATATCGGCAATCTGGTTTTTGAACTCAATGGATTTGCGGCTTTTGTAGTCGATGTTGAAGTGCTGGATAATGCGCTTCTTTATGTTGATGCTCTTGCCTACATAAATCACCTCGCCTGCCTCGTTGTAAAAGTAATATACACCCGGTACCGTAGCCAAAGCATCTACCTGTTCCTTGCTGATGGCAGGAGGCAGGAGCGACGCCTTTATCTCGTTTTTAAGCTGTTCGGCGGGATCGGCCACATGGTGACTACCGTCTATAACCGGACGGTTGATTTTGATGAGCTTGTCAAAAAGCTTGGCCGTGGCTTCGGCATCGCCAATAGCGCGATGGCGCATCTGCAGCGGAATGTCGATGCTCTTGCAAAGCTTACCAAGGGAATAGGAAGGCAGGCCAGGTATAAGGGAACGGCTGAGACGCACCGTGCAGAGTGTCTTGCGCTGAAAGGTGAAGCCCAGATCAGCGAACTCTTTTTTGATGAAGGAATAATCGAAGCGCACGTTGTGGGCCACAAACACCATACCCTCTGTAAACTGTACGATCTCCTTGGCTACCTCGTAGAACTTAGGCGCGTCCTGCACCATGTCGTCAGTAATGCCGGTTAGCTGGGAGATGTAATAAGGTATAGGGCGTTGCGGATTGATCAGGGTGCTATACTTGTCAACTACCTCCTTGCCATCGTGAATGAAGATGGCAATCTCAGTGATCTTATCCTGGGTGGGCTGGCTACCCGTCGTCTCAATGTCTATGATGGCGTACAAGCTGGTTCTCTTTTAAGGCTTTCGGTAAGCTGTCTTTGGTCTGTTCCAAAGGGTTATCCTGTAAACCAATATTCTTAGCAATACGTTTCAAATCGCGCCGTTGCCATACCTTGTGCGAATAGATTTAGCAAGGCAGCCTTACTGCTCCGCTTCCCGGTCGTCCTCGTAACGTTCTTTTCTGGCCCTCTCACGCAGCTTATCAAACATCCTCCGGAAACGGCCCGATTTTTTATCTTTCACTTCATCAATATCGGCCAGCAAAAAGCCAAAGGGCCGCAACGGTTCGTAAGCGTCGAACAATACTTTCAAGATCGCAATCATCGGTATAGAGATGATCATGCCAGCCGCTCCCCATATCTCACCTCCAATAAGCAAAGCCACAATGGCAGCAAAAGGGTTGATGCTGACTTTAGAGCCAATGACATATGGCGTAATGAAATTGCCCTCCAGAAACTGCACGAACATAAACACCAGTACGACCAACACCGCATCGACCAGATGACCCGTGGTGGCCAGCGTAAACAGCGCCGGAAGCATGGCCCCGATCAGAATACCGATATAAGGTATAATGGTCAGGATAGAGGCGAACACGCCAAAGAAGATGGCATACTTTACACCCAGTAATAGCAAGCCGGCTGAGTTGAGCAGGGCCACAATCACGATCACAATCATCAGGCCTGAGATATAGCTCTGCGCCACTACCTGTATATTGTCGATGGTATGGTTAAGGCTACTGCGACGCTCCTTCGAAACAAACTTAAACATAAACTGTTCGAGGTGGTCGCGGTAATAGAGGAAACAGAACACAAAGATGGGTACGATGGTGATCATGGTGAGCGCACCGGTTGTCAGGGAGATTGTGCTGCCGACAAAAGTAGTAGAGAGTTCTTGCAGGCCACCCACCAGGTTGCGGAACAGTTCGCTCTTGTTGGCTGGCTGTATCCCAAAGTTATGGTAAAGGTATTCCTGCACTTTCATCAGCAAGGCATCAAAGTTTTTACCGATGGTGTCCAGCTCGGAGGTCAGGCTCATTACCTGCAAGGACAAGAACCAGATGACGAGCCCCAGCACGATCACCACCAGCACGATACAGGTCAGAATAGCCAATGCTCTAGGAAATCGAAGCTTCTCCAGGTCGCGGGTAAGGGGCAAGAGGAGCAAGGCGAAAAGCAAGGCAAACACCAAAGGCATCAGGATCGATTTAAAACTCTGCAATACCCAGATCGCCAGAAAGAGACCCAGCAAGATAATGACATACTTAAAGTACCGGGGTAATTTAATTTCCATAGGGTGTAATGAAGTTAAGGTATACGGTCGCGCTACCCGCAATCAATTAAGCAAATGTAGTGCGCAAGTATAGGTAAATCTAAATATTTTTATGCTAAAAATATTAGCCATTTATGGCCTTGGTTTTTCTCTCATTTAAGTGAACTGTAAGCAATATGGATTGGTTGTATAGAAGTGGTTGAAGAATTCAACTAAATTAGCTATATTTGTTGACTAAAAATATTAGCAATAGTCGTTGTTGCTAGCCGAATCAGTCAGGTGCCGGAACTATTTGTAGCGCCTGATTTCTTTTATTTTTCTATATTTCCGAGTGATTCCAATAAATCAAATACACTTACGCTTACAGAATGGCAGAGTTAGAGCATAATTACAACGAAGACAGCATTCGCTCGCTGGAGCCCCGCGAACACATCAGGCTACGCCCCGGTATGTACATCGGCAAACTGGGAGACGGCTCTTCGGCCGATGATGGAATTTACATTTTGGTGAAAGAGGTAATTGACAACTCCATTGACGAGCACGTGATGGGCTTTGGCAAAACCATCGACATCAAAATATCAGACCATAAGGTACAGGTGCGTGATTATGGCCGCGGTATTCCGCTGGGCAAGGTAATTGACTGTGTGAGTAAAATCAACACGGGTGGCAAGTACGACAGTAAGGCCTTTCAGAAGTCGGTAGGCCTTAATGGGGTAGGTACCAAGGCAGTGAACGCCCTTTCGAGCCACTTCCGCATACAGTCCGTGCGCGACGGGCAGATGAAGGTTGCCGAGTTTGAGCGCGGTGTGCTTACGAACGATATGGCCCTGGAAGCCACATCGCAGCGTAATGGTACGCTCACCGTTTTTACACCCGACGATACCATTTTCAAGAACTACCAGTTCAACCCGGACTATCTGGAAAACCAGATATGGAACTATGTATACCTGAATGCCGGTCTAACAATTAACTTCAACGGGAAGAAATTCTACTCAGAGAACGGCCTTCTCGATCTTTTGCGCAACAAGGCCGACGAAGAGAGCATGCGCTACCCGATCATTCACCTCAAAGGCAATGATATAGAACTGGCGGTAACACATGGTAACGATTATGGCGAGGAGTACTATTCGTTTGTGAACGGGCAGTACACAACCATGGGTGGTACCCACCTGGCGGCGTTCCGGGAGGCGATTGTGAAGACTGTGCGTGACTTCTACAAAAAAGACTACGATGCTGCTGATATACGGGGCTCCATCGTGGGGGCTATATCCCTGCGAGTGCAGGAGCCTGTGTTCGAATCGCAGACAAAGACCAAGCTGGGTTCCATTGAAATGGGGCCTGATGGTCCGGCGGTGCGGGCTTATATCAATGAGTTTGTGAAGGAGGCGCTGGACAACTACCTGCACAAGAACCCGACGACGGCTGAGGCCCTGAAGAAGCGAATCGAGCAAAGTGAGCGGGAGCGTAAGGATATGGCCGGCGTGAAGAAACTGGCCAACCAGCGCGCCAAGAAAGCCAACCTGCACAACCGCAAGCTACGCGACTGCCGCCTGCATTTCAATGAGGACAAGCATGAGAATTCCCTGCTTTCTACTCTATTTATTACCGAGGGTGACTCAGCGAGTGGTTCTATCACCAAATCCCGCAACGTGGACACGGAGGCTGTTTTCAGTTTGAGAGGGAAACCGCTGAACTGCTTTGGGCTTAAAAAGAAAGTGGTGTATGAAAACGAGGAGTTCAACCTGTTGCAGCACGCGCTAAACATCGAGGAAGGCTTGGAAGGTCTGCGCTACAACCGCGTAGTGATCGCCACAGACGCCGACGTGGACGGCATGCACATCCGTCTGCTGCTCCTGACCTTCTTCCTACAGTTCTTCCCTGATCTTGTTAAGAATGGTCATGTATACATTTTGGAAACCCCGCTTTTCAGGGTGCGCAACAAGAAGGAAACGATTTATTGCTACAACGAAACCGAAAAGCAAGCGGCCATCGAGAAATTGGGCAAGCGTCCCGAGATTACCCGATTCAAGGGGCTTGGTGAGATTTCGCCGGACGAGTTCGGTAAGTTTATCGGGGACAACATCAAGTTGAAGCCGGTGTTCCTGCAGAAGGATACAACCATACAGAAAATGCTGAGCTACTACATGGGCAAAAACACGCCGGAGCGCCAGCAATTCATTATTGAGAACCTGAAGTTTGAGAAAGACATAGTGGAAGAAGTATATGCATAACGACGAACTGAATAACGAAGGTATAGAAAGAGAAGACGAGCTTGAGGTTGCATTTACAGACGGTGACGAAGAAGTGATCCATAACGTGACGCCGGTATCCGGACTGTACGAAAACTGGTTCCTTGACTATGCTTCTTATGTGATACTAGAACGTGCCGTGCCTGCCATAGAAGATGGTTTGAAGCCAGTACAGCGCCGCATTCTGCATGCTATGAAGGAAATGGACGATGGTCGCTTCAACAAAGTAGCCAACGTCATCGGTCAAACCATGCAGTACCACCCGCACGGCGACGCCTCCATTGGCGACGCTATGGTGAACATCGGTCAGAAAGATCTATTGATTGAGACGCAAGGTAACTGGGGCGATGTGCGCACAGGCGATAGCGCGGCTGCACCGCGATACATCGAAGCGCGCCTGTCTAAGTTTGCACTGGATGTGGTGTTCAATCCGCAGACCACGCTTTGGCAGCTAAGCTACGATGGCCGTAAGAACGAGCCGGTTACGCTTCCTGTTAAGTTCCCGTTGCTGTTGACGCAGGGCGTGGAAGGTATAGCCGTTGGTCTCTCGACCAAGATCATGCCGCACAACTTCAAAGAGCTCATCAAAGGCTCGATTGAGGTGCTGAAAGGCCGCAAGACCACTCTGCTGCCTGACTTCCCGAATGGGGGTATGGTAGATGTTACGAACTACAACTCAGGTATGCGTGGCGGAAAAATCCGTGTACGTGCTACCATCGAGAAAGTAGACAAAACCATGCTGATCATCCGTGACGTGCCGTATGGCATCACGACCACCGGCCTGATGGAGTCAATCGTTAAGGCGAGCGAAAACAATAAGATCAAAATCAAAAAGGTGGTCGACAACACGGCTGCCGATGTGGAGATACAAGTGCAGCTGCCTCCGGGCGTATCGCCTGACCTGACAATGGACGCACTCTACGCCTTCACGGACTGTGAAGTGTCTATCTCGCCAAACACCTGTGTGATCATCGATGACAAGCCGCACTTCCTGAGTGTGGATGAGTTGTTGCGTATTTCCACTTTTAAGACAGTGGACTTGCTCAAGCGCGAGCTCGAGATCCGCAAAGGTGAGTTGGAAGACAAGTGGCATTACTCTTCTCTGGAAAAGATCTTTATCGAAAACCGTATTTACCGCGACATCGAGGAGTGCGAAACGTGGGAGGCTGTGCTCGAAGCGATCGATAAAGGTTTGGATCCTTTTAAAAAATTACTTCGCCGTGAGGTAACGCAGGACGATATCATCCGACTGACGGAAATCAAGATAAAGCGTATCTCCAAATTCGACTCCTTCAAGGCTGATGAATACATCAAAAAGCTGGAAGAGGAGATGGCCGAAGTAGATGAGCACCTGGCCAACCTGATCCGTTACGCCATTGCTTACTTCGAGGGTTTGTTGAAGAAGTATGGTCAGGGACGCGATCGAAAAACTCAGGTGAAGACTTTTGATGTGATTACTGCACAGAAAGTTGCGATCGCCAACCAGAAGCTTTACATGAATGCCAAGGACGGCTTTATCGGGACAGGTCTGCGCAAAGACGAATTTGTGTGCGACTGCTCTGATATGGACGACATCATCGTTTTCCGCAAGGACGGTAAGTTCACCGTCACCAAGGTGGCTGATAAGACATTTGTAGGCAAAGACATTATTATGGCCGGCGTTTATAACAAGAACGACGAGCACATGGTCTACAATATGATCTATGTAGACGGCAAGACGGGGGTATCCTTTGCGAAGCGATTCTCTGTAAAATCCATTACCCGAGACAAAGAGTACGATCTGACCAAAGGAAACAAAGGCTCTAAGGTACATTACCTCACCGCTAATCCGAATTCAGAGTCGGAGGTAGTTAATATTACGCTTTCTCCGCAGGCATCGGCCCGTATCAAGGCCTTCGACTATGACTTTGCTGAGCTGATGATAAAGGGCAAAGGATCAAACGGTAACATCGTGACAAAGTATCCTGTGAAGAAAGTCGTGCAGAAAAGTCTGGGCGAATCAACGCTGGGTGGGCGCGAGATCTTCTACGATGAAGTGATTGGGCGTCTGAATACGGAGGGGCGCGGCCGTTACCTGGGCTCATTCAACACCGACGATACCATCTTGGTGGTATACGAGGATGGTACTTATGAGCAAACCACCTTCGATCTGGCCAACCACTACACCGTTGAGAAAATCAAGGTGCTGCAGAAGTTCGATCCAGAGTTGGTAGTATCCGCTATATATTACGAAGGCGAGAACAAAACCTATTACGTGAAGCGTTTCAAAATCGAGACTTCTACGGTAGGCAAGAAATTCAGCTTTATTGCGGAGACCAAGAATTCCAGACTGGAGGCTGTATCGACGCATACTGTGCCGATGGCTACCATTTCCTTCAAGCGTTCGCTGCGAGGTGAAAAGGAAACGGAGAAATTGCTACTGAGTGAATTCATCGATGTGAAGGGTTGGAAAGCCATGGGCAATAAACTAAGCTACTTCAAGATTTTCGAGGTCAAAATACCAAGACAGGAGCAAGTTGAGCAGGAAGAAAAACCTAAGGCTAAGAAAGTTGCCACCAAGCGGGAACCCGTGACACTGCCATCCGAATTAAAGGAACTGGCAGATGAAGCGGCTAAGGTGAGTGGGGCTCAACTTGGCGACCTGGAAACCGTAGAAGAGTTATCGGATGACACCAGTGCAAAGGAGGCCTTGAAGAAAAAGAAGCAGTTGGATTTGTTTTAATTGAAGTCCTTTTTTGCATATGTCGTTTAAAAGCAATACATTATGCTTGCTTAACCTAGACTATGCGAGTACTTCTAAACGTTTTACCCTTTCTTATTTTGTTCGGTTTCCTGCTGCCTCCTTGTGAGGCAGCAGGAAACTCCGGGCATGACGTGCTGCTGAAAAAGGCCTACGAACTTCAAATCCAATTTAAGGAAACAGAAGCGCTTGCGGTCTATGAGCAGATCATCACCGCTGACGCGGACAATTTCGAGGCGCTTTGCCAAGCCAGTTTATTGCATTGCCGCATGGGAGAACGGTTTGCAGATGACAGCCGCAAAATGGAGCATTTCAACACAGCTAAGCTATACGCTATGCGCGCCTATCAGCTAGATACTACAAATACCCGTTCTAATTATGCTATGGCGCTTTCACTGGCTTCCTCAGCTATCATATCCGGCCCAAAACAAAGATTAGCACTAACCAATCAAATAAAATCGTACCTCGACAAAGCACTCTTTTATGACAACCGTCATGCAGATGCCTGGCACTTACTTGGCCGTTGGTATTTTAAAATGGCCAATCTGAATTTCGCTGAGGTCACCGCGTTGAAAATGATGTTTGGCGGTGTAAATGATAAAGTAACCAATCAGGATGCCGTGCATGCCATGGAGATGGCCATTCTGCATAACCCTAGTAATTTGCAATACTACTATGACCTTGCCTGCATTTACCAGGAAATGAAGGATAAAGCTGGATGTGCGTCTACTTTGCAGCAGGCGCTTACACTCAATCTCGACCTTCAGACGAAGGAGGAACTTGAGCTTAGCAGGCGCTGCAAAATCATGCTGCAAGACCAACACAAGTAAGTTGATCGACAGCGCAAGCGAGGGGCCTGCTACCGTATAGGAGCAGGCCCCTCGCTTTTTAGCTTAACTATAACAGGTATAGTTATCGGTTATTAGGCAAATTATCTATAATTTAGCGCCCTTATCAGGTATAGGAATAGATAAATCATGAAGTCCCGAGCATGCTGGTGTGGGTTGATCGTTTTGGCGCTGGGCTTTTCGAGCTGCAGTCCCGAGGAAAGCAGCAGAGAACAAATGGTGAATCTGGAAGTCGTGCAAAACGATGACCCGGGAAAGCAGCTGGTAAGTCTGAACAAGGCAATCGAACGCTCTAAAAAGGATGGGAGCCTATTCGCAAGGCGTGCGATGGTTTTGTTGCATAAAGGGGAACTGGAAGCAGCTCTGGAAGATGTCAATCTGGCTATCAGCCTTTCAAAGCACGATCCTTCCAACTACTTTGTAAAAGCACAGGTGCTATACCTGATGGGCAGGCACGAGGAAGCCCTCCCTTTGGCGCTTAGGGCCGAGCGAAACTCTTTCCAAAGTGCTTCGCTTTATGTGTTGCTGTCAGAGCTATACCTGCAAAAGCGAAATTATGCGCAGGCCAGGCGGTATGTGCGGCAGGCACTTGAGCTTTCACCAGAAAATGAATTTGCCTTCTATTATAACGGGCGTATTCTGTCAGAGATGGGAGACACAGCGAGAGCGGTTTACAATTACAAGCAGGCCCTGGCACAGCGCCCGGATTTTATGGAGCCTCATCGCGAGTTAGCCGGTCTGTACCTGTCACGCCGTGATATGATACTGGCAGAGCAGCATCTGCAGAAAGTCGGCAGGTTGGCTCCGCAAGACCCTTTGCGCTGGTACTACCAAGGCCTGTTGCAACTGGACGCTCAGCGCAAGGACAGCGCACAACTTAGTTTCAGTAAGGCGCTTTCATTGGCTGATACATTGCAAGGAGCGCATTTCCAAATGGGCCTTTTAGAGCATGGACAAGGTAACTACGAGGCCGCCTTGCAACACCTGGAGCAGGCAAAGAAGACGTATGGTATCAGGCTGAAATACCTGTCCGTGACGGCCAGTGCTTATGAACGGCTAGGTGAGAACCTGGCAGCGCTGCGGACTTACGAGCGGATGGTAGCCATCGAACCGAAACATACCTATGCACAGCAGAGCATAGCACGATTGAAGTATAGATTAGAACGACCCAGACCCCAGTTGGATAGCATGGCTGTGCGACGTTCGGGTTTTTAACGCATACCTAAGAAAAAAACATGATCAACATCACACTGCCAGACGGTTCTGTGCGCCAGTATTCAAAAGGGGTAACAGGCCTTCAGATCGCATCCAGTATCAGTGAGGGCCTGGCCCGCAATGTGCTGGCCGTTAAGGTGAACGATACCGTATGGGATCTTTCACGTCCTATAGAGGAAGACGCGAGTATACAGCTGCTCACCTGGAATGATGAATTAGGGAAAAATGCTTTCTGGCACTCTTCCGCCCACTTGCTGGCAGAAGCCCTCGAAGCGCTATACCCTGGCGTGAAGTTCGGCATTGGCCCACCGGTAGAGAACGGTTTCTATTACGATGTGGACTTAGGTGATAAGACCTTCTCACAGGAAGACTTCGCCAAAGTAGAGCAAAAAATGCTGGAGCTGGCCCGTAATAAAAATGAGTTTCAGCGCCGCGAGGTTTCCAAGGCTGAGGCCATTGAATACTTCACACAGAAAGGAGATGAGTATAAACTAGATCTGATCAAAGATCTGGAAGACGGTACCATCACATTCTATACCCAGGGTAACTTTGTTGACCTTTGCCGCGGACCACATATTCCGAACACTGGTTTTATTAAGGCTGTTAAGGTGATGAACGTGGCAGGTGCCTATTGGCGCGGTGACGACAATAACAAGCAGCTCACCCGTATCTACGGCGTTACTTTCCCGAAACAGAAAGAACTGACGGAACACCTGGAGCGTCTGGAAGAGGCCAAGAAGCGTGACCACCGCAAACTGGGCAAGGAACTGGAACTATTCGCCTTCTCCGATAAAGTAGGTATGGGCCTGCCGCTCTGGCTGCCAAAGGGCACACTGCTGCGTGAGCGTTTAGAGCAGTTCATGCGGAAGGCGCAGGTTAAGGCAGGCTATCAGCCTGTGGTAACGCCGCATATCGGTAGCAAAGAACTTTATATTACTTCTGGTCATTACGAGAAGTATGGTGCAGATTCTTTCCAGCCGATCAAGACGCCAAACGAGGGGGAGGAGTTTTTCCTGAAGCCGATGAACTGTCCGCATCACTGCGAGATCTATAAAACACGTCCACGCTCTTATAAGGAGCTGCCGGTGCGTCTTGCTGAGTTTGGTACAGTTTACCGTTACGAACAAAGCGGTGAGTTGCACGGTTTGACCCGTGTGCGTGGCTTTACGCAAGATGATGCGCACATCTTCTGCCGCCCGGACCAGGTGAAAGAGGAGTTCAAAAAAGTAATTGATCTGGTGCTTTATGTGTTCAATGCCTTGGGCTTTGAAGACTTCACGGCGCAGATCTCCCTCCGCGACCCGGATAACAAGCAGAAGTACATTGGCGGTGACGAGGCCTGGGAAAAAGCGGAGAGCGCGATCATCGAGGCTGCCGAAGAGAAAGGCCTGCGCACTGTAACCGAACTGGGAGAGGCTGCGTTTTACGGACCTAAACTCGACTTTATGGTACGGGATGCCTTAGGCCGTAAGTGGCAGCTGGGAACTATTCAGGTAGATTACCAGTTACCGGAACGCTTCCAGCTGGAGTATATCGGTGCTGATAATGCCAAGCATCGTCCTGTTATGATCCACCGTGCGCCATTTGGCTCACTGGAGCGTTTTGTGGCGGTACTGATTGAGCATTGCGGCGGTAATTTCCCGCTTTGGCTGAGCCCGGAGCAGTTTGCCATCCTGCCGATCTCTGAAAAATATCAGGATTTTGCGCAGCAGGTATACGACCGCTTGCAACAAGAAGATATCCGCGGTTTTGTGGACAACCGAGACGAGAAGATCGGACGTAAAATACGCGATGCGGAAGTAGGCAAAGTGCCTTACATGCTGATCGTTGGAGAGAAGGAGCAGGAGAACGGTGCTGTGTCTGTACGCCGACACGGAGAAGGCGATTTGGGCACGATGACAGTAGATGAATTCATTGCTTCATTCAAGTCGAAAGTTGCCGAGATGATCAACAATTAAGAAAAGATATTTTTTTCTTGATATAAAAATTGCGATATTCGCACCCTGATTGTAGAAACTAAATTTAAGGAGGTAAAACCATAGCTACGCCAAACAAGCGCTACATCCCACGCGGAAAAGTGGAGGAGCCATACAAAGTCAATGATAAAATAACTGCCAGAGAAGTCAGGTTAGTTGGTGACAATGTAGAGCAGGGGGTATTCTCGACAAGAGATGCTCAGAAAATAGCGAACGAGCAGAATCTTGATCTTGTTGAGATTTCGCCGACTGCTAATCCACCGGTATGCCGTATTATCGACTACTCGAAATTCAAGTACGAGCAGAAGAAGAAAACCCGTGAGATGAAGGCCAAGGCTCAGAAAGTGGTAATCAAGGAGATCCGTTTCGGCCCTAACACAGATGATCACGATTTTGAGTTCAAGCTGAAGCACGCCAAGGCTTTCCTGGAGAGCGGTTTTAAGATAAAGTCGTATGTGCACTTTGTCGGAAGAACAATCGTGTTCAAGGAAAGAGGGGAAATCCTGCTTCTGAAATTCGCTCAGGCGCTTGAGGACATCGCCAAAGTAGAGCAGTTGCCTAAGTTGGAAGGAAAAAGAATGTTCCTGATCCTTTCTCCGAAAGTGGCTCCTCCTGCTAAAAAGTAATTTGTTTAATTAATTATATACACATGCCAAAAGTTAAAACTAAATCTGGTGCAAAGAAGCGTTTTTCTTTGACAGGTACTGGCAAAATTAAGCGTAAGCACGCTTACAAAAGCCACATCCTGACCAAGAAGACGACGAAGCAGAAGCGCAATTTGACACACACTGGCCTTGTTAGCACTGCTGATATGGACAGAGTGAAGTTAATGCTTCAAATCTAATTCATTGAATTAGAAGGTTAAATTTATTAGTACGAACCCGGTGTCTGGTTTATGAAAGATCACGATGATCACCAGCCGCTAAAACTTTACAAGAAATGCCTAGATCGGTAAACGTCGTTGCAGCACGACACAGAAGAAAAAAAATGATGAAAATGGCCAAAGGTTACTTTGGCCGTCGCAAGAATGTCTGGACAGTTGCGAAAAACGCAATTGAAAAAGGTTTGCTTTATGCTTACCGCGACAGAAAAGCGAAAAAGAGAGATTTCCGCGCCCTTTGGATCCAGCGTATCAACGCAGGTGCACGTGAGCATGGCATGTCTTACTCACAGTTAATGGGCGCCCTTAAGAAGGCTAACATCGACCTGAACCGCAAAGTACTTGCTGACCTGGCGATGAATCACCCGGAAGCTTTCAAAAGCATCGTTGAGAAAGTAAAGTAATTTACTTCACATATATTACAGAAAAGGGCCTGACGCAAGTCAGGCCCTTTTTGCGTTTTAGGCCTATTTTGTACTTACGATCGGTAGTTGCTTAGTAAGAACACGTGATGCTTGCAGAAGCATCACCATCAGTAACCAGTTGGCAATAGCTAAGACAGCACTGGAAGGCCATAGGTTGGAGAAAGTTGAAGAGGCTTTTGCATAGGACACCGAATTACGGTCTCTCTGACTGCTTGTTCAGGATAGCCTGACTCATGTCTAAAGATTCCAGTACCCATGATCCGGAATAGCCTGGAGGAAGTTTTAGGCTTTGCTTAGAGGTTTCGTCTGTGTGGAGGATGCAAATGCAAGGGATGGGATAAGGCAGCTTCGAAAGCACGGCAGGCTGAAGGGCATGCAGGTTAAAATACAGGCTTTAATAATGGTAAGAGGTATAGAGAGGCGGGCGGATGACTATACCGGTGAAGTGTGTAAACAAAAAAGCCCTGGAAGTTATCCAGGGCTTTGTAGCGGGGAGCAGAATCGAACTGCCGACCTCAGGGTTATGAATCCTGCGCTCTAACCATCTGAGCTACCCCGCCGAATTGTGGTGCAAATATAAGGGGTAAGTTTTTAAAAAAGCAACTATTGATGCATAAAAAAATATTTTATTTTCTGTATATTTAGCCAATGAGAAATTAATACTATACTTACTCAGTCACTTACGATACCCGATAATGAAAGCTACAAAGACTAAATTTGTATGTGAGTACCCGGTCAACGCCTCTGCCAAGCTGCTATACCCTTATCTGAGTACGCCCAGCGGGCTTGCCCAGTGGTTTTGCGACGATGTGCTGGTGGACGAAGACAAGATCTTCAATTTTGCATGGGATGGACGCAGCCATTTTGCTGAAATGACCAGTCACCGGACTAACCGCTCTGTTCGCTTCCTGTTCCTCAACGACGACAAAACCCATTCCTCCGATCCGTCCTACGTAGACTTTTCCATCGAGACGAGCGAGCTCACGCAGGAACAGTATCTCAAGGTGTCAGACTACTCTGAGGAGGATGATCTGGAGGAGCTCTCAGAGCTATGGGAGCATTTGATGCAAAAGCTGCGGGAAATAGTAGGAGGGTAATGCGTCTTCCGGGGCTAGTGCTTATCTTTGCACGATTATTGGATGCCTGGTGTTAAACTTTAAAACATTCGGGCACCTGTATCGCCCTCACGCCAGCAGGCTCACATGAAGAAACTAGATAAGCTTATCATCCGGTCATTTGCCGGGCCTTTTTTGCTAACCTTTGCCGTAGTGGAGTTTATACTGCTTACACAGTATATGCTTAAGTACCTGGACGAGCTGGTAGGAAAAGACCTGGGCTCTGAGGTTTTTGCGGAACTATTGTTTTATTTCAGCATCAACATGGCGCCCATTGCGTTGCCACTCGCCGTGCTTCTTTCCGCCTTGATGACCTTCGGCACGCTGGGGGAGCACCATGAACTAACCGCCATCAAGACTTCAGGTATAGCGCTGCCCCGCATTCTGCGCCCTGTTTCCTTCCTGGTTGTCTCCCTTGCTATCGGGGCTTTCTTTTTCAACAATTACGTTGTGCCAAAGGCCAATTTGAAGGCTTATAGCCTGCTCTGGGATATCAGACAGAAGAAACCGTCCATGAACTTCAAGGAAGGGGCCTTTTACAATGGATTGCCTGGGTATAGCATCAAGATCAATGAAAAGCTGAACGACGGAAAGTCGCTGCGCGACATCATGATCTATGACCACTCGAAAGGCGGTAACAATACCACGGTGATCCTCGCAGACTCTGGTCGCATGTACACAGAGCATGATGACAATTACCTGGTGTTGGAGTTATTCAGGGGGCAAACCTATGTTGACCAAAACAATGGTGGCTTCCGGAACTCCTCAGAACAGTTTGTGCGGGAGAAGTTCGACGCCAGCAAGATCATATTTAGCTTATCCTCCTTTAATTTGGACAGAACGCGCGAAGAGTTGTTTTCGGACAACAAAATGATGAAAGACATCGATCAGCTGAATTCTGTCACGGATTCGCTTCGCCGTTACAAGGCCCGGGAAACAGCCATGTATGCGCCCAACGTGGATCCTTTTTACATGTATTTCAAAGCGGACACGGGCGATGTGAAAAACGGGATAAAGTTCAATGAAAAGGTGCTGGAGAAAGAAAAGGAACTGGCACCGCTTAATGTCGATGTCCTGCTGGTAGCCTCAACGAAGGCCCGCAATGTGAAAAGCTTTACCTCCGGTTACCTGGAGCGTGTCAACACACTGGCTCGTGACGCCAACAATTACGAGATCGAAATATGGCGGAAGTATACCCAGTCTGCGGCTATTATCATCATGTTTCTGATCGGGGCTCCGCTGGGTGCCATTATAAAAAAAGGCGGACTGGGCGTGCCTGTGATCATCTCCATTATCTTCTTCATCATCATGTACGTGCTAGGCATACTAGGGGAGAAGTGGGCAAGGGAAGGACTTATACCGGTAAGCGTGGGTATGTGGGGGGCCAATGCCATCCTGTTCCCGATCGGTTTGTTTTTCCTGTATCAGGCACGTAACGATTCCAGCTTGCTGGAGGTAGATTTCTGGCGAAAGCTCATGACAAGACTAAGGAGAAACAAATTATAACGGGGCAGCTAAAGAAGAGTGTGCATTTTATTTTTTAATATAGATAATTTGTATAACTTTGCGCCTTATACGGGGAACTATCCACTGAACATAACAGATTGATATTTTTTATACGCAATGAAATTAACTACTGAAGCGAAACAAGAAATTTTTGAAAAGCACAGCATTAGCAAGTCTAAGACTGACACAGGTTCTTCCGAAGGCCAGATCGCGTTGTTCACTACACGCATTGCTGACTTGACTGAGCACCTCAAAATTCACAAGAAAGACTACGGTACCCGTCTAGGTCTTCTGAAGCTGGTAGGTAAAAGAAGAAGACTTCTTAACTACCTGATGAAAAACGACATTGAGCGATACAGAGCGATCATCAGCGAGCTTGGTATCAGAAAATAAGCTTATATTAAAGAATTAGGGAATTTCTTACAGGGATTCCCTAATTTTTTCAGTACCATTCCTTTACTCCCTTCCCCTTGCCAGTACCTGACAGCGGCAGCAAACGGCAGCCCTGTTTTTTAGATGCACGAAAAAAAATTGACGATGTCCTATAACGCAATAACCAAAACAATCTTTCTTCCGGATGGCCGGGAGATCACCATCGAAACTGGTAAACTAGCCAAGCAGGCTGACGGTTCTGTCGTAGTGAAAATGGGTACCACCATGCTACTGGCAGCCGTTGTTTCCAATAAAGAAGCCCGTGAAGGGGTTGACTTTTTGCCACTTTCTGTAGACTATCAGGAGAAATTTGCCTCTTCTGGCAAGATTCCTGGAGGTTTCCTGAAGAGAGAGGCCAGACTTTCTGACTACGAAATCCTTATTTCGCGTCTGGTTGACCGTATCCTGCGACCAATGTTCCCGGGAGACTATCATGCCGAAACGCAAATGACTATACATATGATCTCTGCCGACGCTGAGATCATGCCGGATGCGCTGGCCGCTCTGGCAGCCTCTGCAGCCCTGGCTGTATCTGACATTCCTTTCAACGGACCTATTTCTGAGGTTCGTGTGGCCCGCATCGACGGTCAGTTTGTAATCAACCCGAAAGTGTCTGACCTGCGTAACGCAGACATCGACATGATCGTGGGTGGCTCCATCGACAGTGTTGCCATGGTGGAAGGCGAAATGAACGAGGTGTCTGAAGAGGAAATGCTGGAAGCAATTGCTTTCGCACACGAAGCCATCAAAGTACAGTGCCAGGCGCAGATGGAGCTTGCCGAAATGGTAGGCAAACTGCAGAAGCGCGAGTACTCACACGAAACGCACGATGACGAACTTCGTCAGAAGGTATACGCTGCCACTTACGACAAGGCTTTAGAAGTTGCCAAAAGAGGCAGAGCGAACAAGTCTGAGCGCAAGGAAGGCTTCGCCGCTGTATTGAACGAATTCGTGGAGTCACTGGGCGAGGAGCATGGTTACGACATGACCCTGATCAAAACTTACTACCATGATGTGGAGAAAGACGCTGTTCGTAACATGATCCTGAACGATCGTGTGCGTTTGGATGGCCGTCAATTGAACGAGATTCGCTCCATCTGGTCTGAAGTGAATTATCTGCCGGCTACGCACGGTTCTGCAGTGTTTACCCGTGGTGAAACACAGTCACTGACTACGGTAACCCTGGGTACCAAACTGGACGAGCAGATGATCGACAGTGCGATGGTATCTGGTTACAACAAGTTCCTGCTGCACTATAACTTCCCAGCTTTCTCTACAGGCGAAGTGAAGCCAAACAGAGGTCCTGGACGTCGTGAGATTGGTCATGGTAACCTGGCCTTGAGGGCCTTGAAGAAAGTTCTTCCGCCGGATGCTGAGAACCCGTACACTATCCGTATCGTTTCTGATATTCTGGAGTCAAACGGTTCGTCTTCTATGGCTACCGTATGTGCCGGCTCGCTGGCCCTGATGGACGCTGGTGTACCTGTGAAGGACGCCGTTTCAGGTATAGCCATGGGTCTGATCACAGACGAAAGCACTGGCAAGTTCGCCGTTCTTTCTGACATCCTGGGCGACGAAGACCATCTGGGTGATATGGACTTCAAAGTAGCGGGTACCAGCAAAGGTATCACAGCCTGCCAGATGGACATCAAGGTACAAGGTTTGTCGCACGACGTATTGAGCCAGGCACTAGCCCAGGCAAGAGAAGGTCGTCTGCATATCCTGGGCGAGATGAACAAGACAATTGCTGCTCCTAATGTAGATTACAAGCCGCATACGCCGAGATCATTCAACATGGTGATCGACAAGGAGTTCATCGGTGCCGTAATCGGACCAGGTGGTAAAGTGATCCAGCAGATCCAGAAGGACACTGGCGCTACCATCATCATCGAGGAGAAGAACGAAAAGGGCCACGTAAACATCTTTGCAAGCGACCAGGACTCCATGAGCAGTGCTATCAGCAAAATCAAAGGTATAGTAGCGCAGCCTGAAGTAGGTGAGGTTTACATCGGCGTTGTGAAGTCAATTCAGCCATACGGTGCTTTCGTGGAGTTCATGCCAGGTAAAGACGGACTGTTGCATATCTCTGAGATCAAGCATGAGCGCTTAGAGACAATGGACGGTGTGTTGGAGATCGGCGAAGAAGTGAAAGTTAAACTCATCGATGTAGATAAAAAGACAGGTAAGTTCAAGCTTTCCCGCAAGGCGATTCTGCCGAAGCCAGGCGCTGCCGAACAAAATTAATCCTGACCATACATACTCCTGATGCCCGATCCGTTTAAGGCGGAGTGGTGTCAGGAGTATTATGTTTTTCTATTTACGATGCGCGTTCTTGATTTTATTCCTAAAATGTAAGAACTTTGCGCGATTTTCTGATGTTACCTGTCCGAGCCCGGAATTAAGATTTTTACATTTTTGCATATATAATATACTCTGATGAGACAACTCAAGATAAGCAAACAGATCACCAACCGCGAAAGCCAGTCGCTTGACAAATACCTGCAGGAGATTGGTAAAGTTGATTTGCTTACACCGGATGAGGAAGTGTCGCTGGCACAGAGAATCAAAGAGGGAGATCAGTTTGCGCTTGAGAAATTGACAAAAGCTAACCTGCGTTTCGTTGTATCGGTAGCTAAGCAGTACCAGAACCAGGGACTTTCCCTGGGCGACCTGATCAATGAAGGTAACCTGGGTCTGATTAAAGCAGCCAAGCGTTTTGACGAAACACGTGGTTTCAAATTCATCTCTTACGCCGTTTGGTGGATCCGTCAGTCAATCTTACAGGCTTTGGCGGAGCAGTCGCGTATTGTGCGCTTGCCTCTAAACCGTGTAGGTTCCCTGAACAAGATCTCTAAATCTTTCTCTGAACTGGAGCAGAAATTTGAGCGTGAGCCTTCGCCTGAGGAAATTGCAGAGGTACTGGAACTGACGACTGCCGAAGTGGTGGATACGCTTAAAATCTCAGGTCGCCATGTGTCAGTGGATGCCCCGTTTGTGCAAGGCGAGGAAAACCGTCTGCTAGACGTGCTGGAAAACGAAGACGAAGAGTCTCCGGATACTGGTCTGATGAATGACTCACTTCGCAAGGAGGTACAACGTGCACTTTCTACGCTTACCAAGCGCGAGGCAGATGTTATCACCCTTTACTTTGGTTTGAACGGCGAGCATTCCCTGACTCTGGAGGAGATCGGTGAGAAGTTCAACCTGACACGTGAGCGTGTGCGTCAGATCAAGGAGAAGGCGATCAGAAGACTGCGCCATACCTCCCGAAGTAAAGCATTGAAGCCTTATTTAGGTTAAGTTAACCAAAATTATCTGGAGAAGCCCTGGCCTTGTGGTCGGGGCTTTTTTGTGTTGGTACATCCACTTGCATGGAATTAACACGAGCAGTATGCTGGCAGAGGATCAGAAATTTTGTATACTTGCAACCAAATTTCGTTTTTGTTTCGAACACCCATGGAAATAGAAAAAGTTAAGTGTCTTATTATCGGTTCAGGACCAGCTGGCTATACAGCTGCCATCTATGCGTCAAGAGCCGGACTCAATCCCGTTTTATATCAAGGTCTTCAGCCCGGAGGCCAGCTTACCATCACCAATGACGTAGAGAACTATCCAGGTTACCCGGATGGGATCAACGGGCCACAGATGATGGAGGACTTTAAACGTCAGGCAGAACGTTTCGGCACCGACGTTAGGTATGGCATAGCCACCGCCGTGGATTTCTCTTCACAGCCGCACAAAGTAACGATTGACGACCAGAAAGTGATTGAGGCCCATACCGTGATTATCTCGACGGGTGCCTCTGCCAAGTGGTTAGGTATGGAATCGGAGGCAAGATTGAATGGAAACGGCGTGAGCGCCTGTGCCGTTTGTGACGGGTTTTTCTATAGAGGTCAGGATGTGGCCATAGTAGGAGCCGGTGACACGGCTGCTGAAGAAGCGACCTACCTTTCCAATATCTGTAACAAGGTATACATGATTATTCGCCGTGACGAGATGCGTGCCTCCACCATCATGCAGGAGCGTGTGAAGAAAACGAAGAATATTGAAATACTCTGGAACTCGGTGACCGATGACATTCTTGGGGATGACGTGGTAGAAGCCGTGCGCGTGCGAAACGTTCTCACAGATGAACTTCGTGAGATTCCGGTGAAGGGTTTCTTTGTGGCGATTGGCCACAAACCAAACTCAGATATATTTGCTGAATACCTGAACCTGGACGAGAATGGTTACATTCGCACCATACCAGGCACCAGCAAAACAAACATTGACGGCGTCTTTGCCTGTGGCGATGTACAGGACTTTACCTATCGTCAGGCGGTGACCGCTGCTGGTTCTGGTTGTATGGCTGCGCTTGATGCAGAACGCTACATGGCTGCTCAGGATTTGCACTAAAAAATGCGTGAGACAATGCCCGGATTTAGAGTTTTTGTGCTTTTTGCCGGTTTGTCCTACAATAAAATGGCGCTGCTGTAGTTGTGATTGCGAGATTAAAACCGAGTCTGCAGTTTCGCCCAATAAAGATTCTAATGCCACAGTTTAAAGCACCCGTTTCATCTTTACTATTATTTGTCTTGCTCCTTTTCGGGGCAGGCAGTGCCGCTGCACAGGGTAAAGTAAAAGATCTTTTCAAGGTAAAGTCCCCAAAGATCGATTACGTACGCCCTGATACCACGATCCTGATCAAGTACGAGGAATTCCCGGACGAAGAGTCGGATGCGGGGAAGTCTATCTTTTTCAATCCCAAAAAAGAACTTTCTATTGTCAGTGAAGATACTTCGGATCTGGACATGGGGGAGCAGCACATTGTGGAGGTCTCGGAGGAAGTGCTCATTGACTCATCCTGGATTAAAATTGCAGGCTATTATGCGATTTGGGATACGCGGAACATCAATCCGTATCGTTTGGACGGGCGCCAACTAAAAGATACGGTTGATATCACGCTATATGATCCACGGGTGAAGCGCGACTATAAAATGCCACTTGAGAAAACGCCTGTCACTAGTCATTTCGGTCATAGGGGATACAGGTGGCACTACGGTACCGACATTGATCTGGATACGGGAGATTCTATATATGCCGCGTTTGATGGAGTTGTTCGTATCAACAAATGGGATGGCGGTGGCTATGGTAACTACATTGTGTTGCGGCACTATAACGGCCTTGAAACGTTGTATGGCCACATGAGCAAAACCATCGCCCAGACCGGTCAGTTTGTGAAAGCCGGAGAGGTGATTGGTTTGGGTGGCAGCACAGGCCGTAGCTCAGGTCCACACCTGCATTATGAGGTACGCTACCAAGGCAACCCGCTGGATCCTGAGTTAATGTACGACTTTCCGGATTACCTTCTGAAAGGACAGAGTTTTGTCATCACATCGGCGCTGTTCAACTACTATAACAGAGCAAAAGGCAGCTCTACCAGCGGCTCGCGCAAGGCCTCATACCACAAAGTGCGCAGCGGAGATACGCTTTCAGGTATAGCCAAGCGCTATGGCGTGCCGGTCACTCAGATTACCAAACTGAATGGCATCAGTACCCGTACTACCCTGAAAGTAGGACGATCTCTCCGTATCAAGTAACTCAGAAACCATCAATGAAATTAGACATACTTGCCTTTGCCGCACACCCCGATGACGTAGAGTTGGGTTGTGCCGGAACCCTTATAGCACATATTGCTGCTGGAAAGAAAGCTGGGGTAGTAGACCTTACCCGTGGTGAGCTCGGTACAAGAGGAACGCCAGCTGAACGGGTGGCAGAGGCCGAGGAGGCGGCGAACATCATGGGCTTATCGGTACGCGATAACCTGGGCTTTGCAGACGGTTTTTTTGCCAACGACAAAGAGCACCAATTACAGATTGTCCGTAAAGTTCGCCAGTATCAGCCTGAGATCGTGCTAATGAACGCCTTGCATGACCGTCATCCGGATCATGGAAGAGGAGCGGCCGTTGTTTTGGAGGCCTGTTTCCTGGCAGGTCTTAAAATGATCAAGACACTGGGGGACGATGGATTGGAGCAGGCAGCCTGGCGACCAAATGCTATGTATAACTTCATCCAGGACCGCTATATCACACCTGATTTTGTAATGGATGTGACGCCTTACTGGGAAAAGAAAATGGAAACCATTCGCGCTTTCCGTACTCAGTTTTACAATCCGGATGATAACTCACCCAACACCTACATTTCTTCGCCAGAGTTTCTGGGCTTTATCGAGTCCAGGGGAAAGGAGTTTGGGCATGCAATCGGTGTAACCTATGGCGAGGGTTTCACGGCAGCCAAAAAAGTAGGTGTCAGAAATCTTTTCGATTTGATCTAAACCAATATAAATGAAAAGGGGAGCCGTTCTGAAAACGGCTCCCCTTTTTTGTATGCTGCTATACCTATTTTACTCTGTTCTTGCGCCAGTTCGACCCCATGCCACCAGACTGGTTGCTTTCGGTTGTCGTGCTAACCTTAGGTTTGTTTTTTGTCAGCAACATGGCTGCAAGCACGGCCGCAATTTCTTCTGAATCTTCGGTCGCCTTAGGCTCCAACACACTAGGGTTGAAGTAGAGCTCAATGAACTTGGTGTCAAAGATACCAGAAACGAAAGCCTCGTGTTGGAGCACAAACCTGCCAAACGGGAGGGTGGTCTCTATACCTGTGATCTTATACTCGTCGATGGCACGAATCATTTTTTCGATGGCTTCCTGGCGGTCTTTGCCAAAAGTCACCAGTTTGGCGATCATCGGGTCGTAGTAAATCGGTATATCCATACCTTGCTCAAAACCATCGTCTACACGGACGCCCAATCCTTGCGGCCGGATGTAAGTTTCGAGACGGCCAATGTCAGGCAGGAAGTTGTTAGCCGGATCTTCGGCGTATACACGCAGCTCAAGGGCGTGACCGGTAATCTGCAGATCCTCCTGACGGAAGCTCAGCGGTTTGCCTTCTGCAACCTGAATCTGCTCCTTCACCAGGTCCAGTCCAGTGATCTGTTCCGTTACCGGGTGTTCAACCTGCAGACGGGTATTCATTTCCAGGAAGTAGAAATTCAGGTTTTCGTCAACCAGAAATTCTACAGTACCGGCACCTACATAGTCGCAAGCCTTGGCCACGTCTACGGCACAGCGTCCCATTTCCTCTCTCAAGCCAGGTGTAAGTACGGCCGAAGGGGCTTCCTCAATTACCTTCTGGTGACGACGCTGGATGGAGCACTCACGCTCGAACAAATGCACGATGTTACCATGCGTATCGCCCAGTACCTGTATCTCAATGTGGCGTGGAGAGCCAATGTATTTCTCAATAAAGACGGAACCATCGCCAAAGGCAGAAGTAGCCTCGCTTACGGCTAGCTTCATCTGCTCCTCGAACACATCCACGTTTTCAACCACGCGCATACCTTTACCGCCCCCGCCTGCACTGGCTTTTATCAGGATCGGGAAGCCAACTTCAGAAGCGATTACTTTGGCCTCCTCTACATCCGTGATAGCTTCTTCGGTGCCTGGCACCATCGGGATGTTATACTTGGCAACAGCGGCTTTGGCGGCCAGTTTGCTGCCCATTAGCTCAATTGCCTCAGGGGAGGGAGCTATGAAGATCAAACCGGCTTCTTTCACCTGTCGGGCAAAGCTTGCATTTTCAGACAGGAAACCGTAGCCTGGGTGTATGGCGTCAACCTGCAGACGCTTGCACACGTCTATAATAACATCGCCACGCAGGTATGACTCATTAGACTTGGGTCCGCCTACGCAAACAGCCTCGTCGGCATAACGTACGTGCAGGGCGTTACGGTCTGCCTCACTGTAAATGGCTACCGTGCTGATACCCATTTCTTTGGCCGATCGCATAACACGCAGCGCTATTTCGCCTCGGTTGGCTATTAGTATCTTGTTGATTTTTCTCATGCAGCAGCAAAGCTTTATTTTCTTCAAAGAAACAGCATTGTAGGCAAACTTAAAAATGAGTAGCCGAAAAAGGGAAGGGGATAGTATTAGAAATTGTTTATGAATCTATAAAATCATAAATTTGCTGGCATTATACTTAGAACTGGATATATAGCACAACTAACTATATCAGTACCTTAAATTATCCCGAAACTTAATTAAACACAAGGTGGATTTATTTGAAAAGTTGTTGACCAACAGAGGTCCGTTAGGCAGCCACTCACATTATGCGCATGGCTATTTTACGTTTCCAAAGCTTGAAGGGGAGATCGCTCCGCGCATGAAGTTCAGGGGCAAGGAAGTACTTACCTGGAGCCTTAACAACTACCTGGGCCTGGCGAACCACCCTGAAGTACGTAAAGCTGACGCTGATGCCGCTGCAGAGTGGGGCATGGCCTACCCAATGGGTGCCCGTATTATGTCTGGCAACTCAAACATGCATGAAAAACTGGAGGCTGACCTGGCTGACTTCGTTAAGAAGCCTGACGCGTTATTGCTGAACTTCGGTTATCAGGGTGTGGTATCGATCATTGATGCCTTGGTAGACCGCCACGACGTGATTGTATACGACGCTGAGTCACATGCCTGTATTATTGATGGTGTGCGTCTGCACCAGGGCAAGCGTTTTGTGTATGCGCACAACGATATGGCTAGCCTGGAGAAACAACTGGAGCGTGCTACGCGCTGGACTGACAATACTGGCGGTGCTATCCTGGTGATTACCGAAGGTGTGTTTGGTATGTCTGGTAACTTAGGCAAACTAAAGGAAGTTGTAGATCTGAAAGAGAAATTCCAGTTCAGACTACTAGTGGACGATGCACACGGTTTCGGTACCATGGGTGCTACAGGCGCTGGTACAGGCGAGCACCTGGAATGTCAGGATGGCATCGACGTGTATTTCTCAACCTTTGCCAAGTCTATGGCCAGCATCGGAGCTTTCGTGGCGGCTGATGAACAAGTGGTAGAGTATCTGCGCTACAACATGCGTTCACAGATTTTTGCCAAGTCACTACCCATGCCACTCACTGTAGGCGCTATCAAACGTCTGGAGTTGCTGCGCACAAACCCTGAGTTGAAAGACAAATTATGGGAAGTGGT
The DNA here is from genome assembly GCF_014773225.1 of Pontibacter aquaedesilientis. Taxonomy (GTDB): domain Bacteria; phylum Bacteroidota; class Bacteroidia; order Cytophagales; family Hymenobacteraceae; genus Pontibacter; species Pontibacter aquaedesilientis. The sequence continues at coordinate 572,650 of NZ_JACXAJ010000001.1, forward strand.
GAATGCCCTGCAAACAGGACTTCGCGAAAAAGGCTTCAATATCGGTACAACGGAATCACCGGTAACACCAGTGTTCCTGAACGGCCAGATTCCGGATGCTACCCAGTTAACGCTGGACCTGCGTGAGAACTACAATATCTTCTGCTCTATCGTGGTTTACCCGGTGGTTCCTAAAGATGTGATCATGCTGCGCCTTATACCGACTGCCGTGCACTCGCTGGACGACGTGAAAGAGACAATTGAGGCTTTCGAGAAGATTGCACAAAAGCTAGATAAAGGTCTATACTCTAAGTCGACGGTATCCGCTTAATTTGCTGTAAAGGCATATATTAAAGTTTGCTAATCTTTGCATGTTATCATTTATTGTGTATATTAGAGCAGTAAAAACAAATGTTTCACTATAATAAACACCTGTAATGAACAACAACTTTAGCAAACTCAAGGATCTGGTTATGTCGTTGGAGTCTGACTTCGAGAAATTCTACGATAAGAACAACGCAGCTGCCGGTACTCGTGTACGTAAAGGTATGCAAGATCTGAAAAACATGGCTCAGGACATCCGTAAGGAAGTTCAGGACATGAAAAACAGCACTACTGAGAAGAAATAATAAGCTTTTTAAGTAAGCATAACAAAAAAGGTGGTCTGAAAAGACCACCTTTTTTGTTTGTAATAAACTGGTTTGTAGTTAGTTAACTGAAACCAGGAAGTAGTTTTTCTTGCCCTTCTGCACAACCAGGTACTTTTGCTGCAACAACTCAAAGTTTACCTGGTCTTCCGTTCCCGAAACCTTTTGGCGGTTAATGCTCACGCCGCCATTCTTAATCATGCGCTTTGCCTCGCCTTTCGATTCGAATATTTGGCCTCCTGTCACTTCAGAAAGCAGATCGCTCACAGTAGCGGCAGTTTCGTAGTTTTGACGCGATACTTCTATTTGTGGTACGCCCTCGAAAACAGATAGCAAAATATCCTCCCGAAGCCCTTTTAGCGTCTCTAAATCGCCTTTTCCAAATAAAATTTCAGAGGCATCTACCGCAGCCATATAATCTTCTTCGGAGTGTACCCGAATTGTAACATCCTTAGCCAGGGCTTTCTGCAGCACGCGCAAATGTGGGGCTTGTTTGTGCTCTTCTGTCAGGCTTTCAATTTCTTCCTTAGGAAGCAATGTATACACTTTGATCAGCTTCTCTGCCTCTTCGTCGGATAGGTTGAGCCAGAACTGGTAGAATTTGTAGGGTGACGTAAAAGCAGGGTCGAGCCACACGTTGCCACCTTCAGACTTGCCGAATTTAGTGCCATCCGACTTCGTTACCAGTTTGCCCACCAACGCGAAGGCTTTGCCTCCATCTATGCGACGAATCAGTTCAGTCCCGGTCGTGATATTACCCCACTGGTCAGATGCACCCATTTGCAGTCGCACGTTGTTGTGCTTATACAAATGATAAAAATCGTAGCCCTGGATCAGCTGGTATGAAAACTCTGTAAAGGAAAGTCCTTCGGCGCGATCGCCCTCCTCGTCGGCGCTGATACGCTTCTTAACCGAGTCTTTGGCCATCATGTAATTTACGGTGAGGTGTTTGCCTACCTCCCGCAGGAAACCCAGGAAGCTGAACTCTTTAAACCAATCGTAATTGTTCACGATTTCGGCCGAGTTTTCGCCGCTGTTGAAGTCCAGGAACTTCTCCAGTTGTTTGCGTATACCTGCCTGGTTAGCCAGAAGGGTGTTCTCATCCAGCAGGTTTCGCTCGGCTGACTTACCGGATGGGTCACCGATCATACCGGTGGCACCGCCCACCAGGGCAACTGGCTTATGGCCGGCACGCTGCAGGTGCACCAGCAGCATGATGGTGGCCAGGTTGCCGATGTGAAGGGATGACGCGGTCGGGTCGAAACCGATGTAGCCGGTTGTCATACCGGAGGCCAGTTGTTCTTCTGTGCCAGGCATGAAATCATGGAGCATGCCTCTCCATCTTAATTCTTCTATCAGGTTCATGTAAGCCTTAAATCGTCTGTTCAGGGCAAATATAAAAAAGAGTTGGCAGAATAGAGGGACTGTATGCGCATTAGTATGATTCTACTTGCTCAGCCAGATCGATTCTATTTCAAAACTGTAAGGTTTGTCATAATGTTCCGGTGCTATACCTTGACCGAGTGATACCTCGATTTTCTCAATTTGGCTTAGGCGAAAACTCCCTATACCTGCCGCTTGAAACCAGAAGGGGTGGAAGCCCGGGTATGGCCTGGGTAGCAGCATAAACTTATCTGGCTTAAGAGCACTCAGTGGGATTGCCATCTCTTGCATGGTGTTGTGCAATGTGATGCTAGCGCCATAGGCCGTGGCCTCGGTACTTATCAATGTGACCTTCACCTGTATTGGCTCTTTGCTGTCAGTCCTTGCTCGTAGCACCAGTTTTTGAAATTCGGCCAGTTCGGATCTGCGGCCTTCTAGCTTGTCAGCAAAATAGTGTTGCCAGCCCAGAACATGTTCGTTCATGTTCAGGTCTTTGTTGCTTAGTTTCAGAATAAGTTGGCCAGGTTTTTCGGCAGTGATCAGCTGCCGTTCATCGCTGCGCCACAGGTTAGGGTATACCATCAGGTTGCGGTCCTTGCCAGCATTGAAAATCTCAAGTGCACTGTTCTCAGCGGCCACATACAGTTGCCATTTGTTGTCCTGGTAGTAGTCCCAGGCATGTGGGTTGCCTTTGTGGTTTCCCGGGAAGGTGATGTAATCATCCTGGCCTTTCTGCACCATGATCCGGTAGTTTACCAATCCTGGCGTAAGGATGTCAGCGGGCACCTCAGTTTGATAGGTATAGACATCCAGCGGTTTCATCTCAATGGTTTTCCAGATACCAGACAGGTTGTTCATCAAAAGAGTGACTTTGCCCTGAGGAGTTATATCTGTCACCAATGCCTTCAATACAAAGGGTTTGCCTGCTGATACTTCAGGTATAGGTTCATGTGTTACGTATGGATCGGAGCTATGAGGCTGTGGTGCCACAAACTCTGAAAGCTGTAGGTGGGCCAGGCTGCCTTTGGGGTCTTTTCGCTTGCTTCCGTTTTTGGTGAGCAGGTAGGTGCCGGGCTCTATTTGGAAACTCCCGCCTTTTGACTTGGTGCTATACCTGTTGCCTTCGTTGAGCGCATCCACCGCAAAGCTTTGGCCCAGGTCGGACAGAACGATTTGCATAGCATGTGACCTCCACTGTATGCGTGTAACTTCTTTTCGGGACGAGGCTTTGGCAAAGGGATCGCTTACAGGTATGGCATCGGGCATCACCTCGAGTCGCCATACGCCGTTTTCTAGTTTATCCAGAAAATAAGCGCCAAGACCCGTGTACTGTACCAGCTGGGAAGTACCCACCCCGGCGATATGCCTCAACTTTGACGCATTGACTGGTTTTGTGCGTGTGTTGTTAGAGTAGTAGAACTCCGCAGGCGTGTTCATTTCACTGAGTTGCTCCTGGTAGCTTAGTCTGAAAACGTCAAATACACTATCAGCCGGGTACGCGTCAAACTGCTTGAGGCGGGGAAGCTTGTGAAAAGCTTTGGAGGCGATCAGTAGGCTAATGGCTTTGGAGGGTGTATAGGCTAAGTTTACATAATGCGTCTGGTATTCGGTGTTGGCATAGGCGGTGGCCATCGGGTCGTAGGCGAACTGGGTAGCCCACTGAAAGCCTGCTTCCCGGAAACTGCGTGCCATGGCGGGGTACATAATGGGCTGGGCTATATCGCCTGCGTCGAATTCATATACCATGCGGGCTTTGCCAGCAAATTGCGGAATAGTATCGAATGGAATTTGGTATTTATCGACATGCGGCAGGAAATTGCCCTGGAGGGTGCGATTGGCTACAAGGCCGGTGGGGTACCACTGAAAACTGACGCCGTCAACGTTCGCTTTGGCCACGGCGTCGGCATAGGCAGGGGATTCGCTGATGTTGTAGAAAATGGGTTTGGTCCAGCCTGTTGCCCTCATCACACTGACCATGCGGTTGATATATTCCGTTGCCCGCTCTTTGGGGCCAGTATGGTGAGGTTCATTGTTCACCTCAGCCGCAATCACATCCGGGTCGTCTTGGTAAGTGAGCTTGGTATAGGGATTTACGTGCTTAAGAAACTGCTCCAAGTATCGCTCCTGCGCTTTCAAGGCTGCTTCTTCGGTCACGGCCTTCTGCTTGCCATACTTGCTTGAAAAGCTTCCTGTATCAATATCAGGTTCCGGATAGCCCGGGCCCCAAAACGCGATGGGTGTAATCAGGATCTTGATGTTGCGCTGTTTGAGTTGATGCACCAGGTAATCAAAGAGTCGCAGGTGTTCATTTTGAAGCAGATTGCCCAGCGAGTCACTGATCTCCGTATCCCAAACGTGCACCCGGAAAGCATTGAAGCCCAGCCGGGCCATGTGGTACACATCCTGATCGATGGCTTTCTCTACATCCAAGCCAAGCGCTTTGTGAGAGCGATAGCCATAGGCAAACGGCACGGTATAGTTCACCCCAAAAAAGTTTGCCTCTGCATTGCCCTTTTGCCAACGGAGCACCCCTTGTTTGTCTACATAGACCGGGTTAGTTTGCTGACCGAAGACAGGTATAGCCAACGAGAGAAGCGATAAAAGGGTAAATGCGCGTATGCCTGTGCGTAGAAGTGGATGCATGCAGTTGGTTTTAGGGTAATTGATTTACACAATGAGCATAGTAAAGGTAGCTGTACCTTAAAGCGGGCATTAGTACAGCGTATTCATAAACCCCACCCTGATCTTAGTCTGGAAGTCACTGATTACCTTGAAAATCTCTTTGAGTGTGACTTGCTCAATCTTTGTCAGTGTCTTCGGGTCAATGAAGTTATCGGGTTCTGCCTTATCATCGATAATCTGGATGGCCTGTTTTTTTAGCCGCATACCCATCAGGTAATAATAGCCCTGCAGCAATTCCTGCTGCTCTTTTTCCGTAAACACACCCATTGCTGTAAGGGCTTGCAGTCGTTCTCCGGTGTTGGTTTTGAAAATACGGTTGCGAAGCGCGTAGGCACGCACCAGATCCACGATAGGCGTCATGGTCTTTTTTAGGTTGAACACTTGCTGGCTGCCTTTGCTGAAGGTCTTGATGTTTTTAAAGAAGGTAAGCGGAGGTTCGTATTGCAGGGCATTCTGGGCCATATGGTGCAAAAACCTGTGGTGGGGATTCTCCAGTTCCTCGTGCAGGAAGACCTTCAACTCATCCATAATAGCCTCCTCGCCAAACAGGTAGCGGCAATCGAAGAAGGTGGCTACTTTCAAAACGGCCTCCGGGTCCGATTCTTCCATCCAGGTGCGGTAATTGCGTTTCCAGTGGGAGAGGGAGTGGGTCCACTTGGAGTTTTTAGCCATGAACCCCCCTTCGCAGAAACTAAAGCCAATGGTATCCAATCGCTCTGACACGGTGCTGGCGAATTGCAGGAAATACTCCCGGACCATCTCACGTTGTTCGTTTGCCTTGTCTTCGTAAATGATGGCGTTGTCCTGGTCTGTTTTGAGGGTTTGCTCTTTGCGTCCTTCGCTGCCCAGCACCATAAAAACGAATTTAGCCGGTGGTGGTCCCATCTCTTCAATAACACCTTCAATTACGGTCACGGCAATTGTATCAGCCACGGTGGTAATCACCTGGTTGACAATCTCGGACTTAACGCCTCGGTCGAGTAACTGATAGACGATAGAAGGTACTTTCTGCCATTTCTGCCGCAGTTCCTGCACGGAGCGGGCCAGTTTAACGGATTGTATGAACATAAACGGGGACTGTGCCAGACTGCTGAGCAGTTTGTTCCGGCTGATGAAACCGCTATACCCTTTGCTGTTGGCGATAAGCAGATAGCGTGCTCTTGTCTGGAACATCAGTAGGATAGCCTCATACACAAAAGCCTGATCGCTGATGGATATGATCGGCTGATCCATTATTTCCCGTACCGGACGGGTAACATCCACCTGCCGGGCCACCACGTTGTTGCGCAGGGTCAGGTCTGTTACGTACCCGGTTATCTGGGCATGCTGGTTTTGTATAAAAAGGCAGCTGATCTTATGCCACACCATGGTTTTGGCTGCTTCGAAGATGGGGGTATCGCCCGTACAGGCAACGATGTCTCGCGGCTCGATGGTTTCCAGCTTGCGGGAGTATAGCTGGTCTGCCGCTATGTAGTTTTCGGTAGCCGTGTTGGAGGGCCTTACGAAGTGAGCGTACTCTTCGTCGAGCATGCGTCGCCCATACTCCGCTGTAAAGAAATGAAAGAAGCCTTCGTAAGCCTGGCAAAGGGCGATGAATTCCTTTCGGTGCAAGGAGTAAACCACCGTTCCTTTTTTGGCGATGACAGTTCGGATAGAGCGTTTCCGGTTCAGCAGGATAGAAGAGCCACCGTAGCAGTAACCGCTCTTGCGGTGGTCAGGAAGCCGTTTGTTTTGTTCGCTGTCGTAAAAGAAAAGCTCGTATTCTCCCGCCACAATAATATCGACGCTTCGCATTTTGGAGGAATCCTGCAGGTATATGATTGACTCCTTGGTGTGGTGTACCTCCTGGAGCAAATCAGACACACCCTGCAGCACTTCATCCGGAAGCAGGTTGAAGGGTGTTACAGTTTTAAGAAACTCAAACTTTTCGTTCATATAACCAATGATAAGATTAAGTAAATGAGCAGGATACCCAACAAGCCGCCGGCCATGTAGAGCAACTTGCTTTGCCTGGTTCCGGGCTTGGCTCTGAGGGCCATTTCAGGTATAGGCTGCTGCTGCAGCACGATCGTCTGCTCGTTGATATCGCCTTTGCGCCAAAGTTCGAAAAAGCACCTGGCCGTTGCGTTGGCGTCCACTGAGGCGTCATGCTCGTCCTGGAGTGGCTCCTGAAACAGGCGCATGTACAGTTCGCCCAGCCGCATGTGCCGCTGCCGTGATTCCCTAATGAAATGGGAAGTCGCCAACATGGTGCAGAAGGCCGGAAGCTCCAGCAAGGGATTGTCGAGTCCGGCCCTGTAAAAGCCCAGCCCCAGCATATGATAATCCAATTGCATGAAATGACCGACAACCAAGGGCTTGTAGTAAAGCAGATCATCATGAAGACACTGCATCACAGTGCCTCGTGCCAGTCCTTTATTTTGAAGGAAATCTTGGCTGATGCCATGAATCCGCTGCGAGACAGGATGTATTTCGTAGTCTGATGCGGCGATGTAGAAGTTCTCAGCCTTGACCTGTTGACCGTCCCAGGTGTATACCTCCCACGCTACCTGCACGATGTGCGGCCAGTTATCAGGAGCAGAATAGGGTAGGTTCCAGTCTTTGGGCAGGCCGGAAGTTTCGGTGTCGACAAAAAGCAAGTACTCGTTCACTTTATAAATTTACGCAATCTCTGAAAGGTACCGAACAAAAAGCCAGGTATAAATTCAGGGAGCAGGTATAGCGACCCGATTTATCCGCACTTTTGCCCGACTAATCTCTCATTTTCCTATTTTATTTTGACCGCTATACCTTAAATTTGTAGGAGGGCAGGAGGAAGCTAGCCGGCTATACCTGTTCCTTACAACCTATAGCCATTTTCCAGTATGTCCCACACACCCGAAGGCATTTTAGAGCAGCTCCACAAGCGTCACTTTGCGCCTGTCTATTTTTTGCAGGGCGAGGAGCCTTATTATATCGACCTGATTTCTGACTACATAGAGGCCAATACCCTGCAAGAGCACGAAAAAGGCTTTAACCAGGTGGTGGTGTATGGGAAGGATGTGGATGTGGCCACGGTGCTGCTGCAGGCCAAACGATTCCCGATGATGTCGGAGCGCCAGGTGGTGATCGTGAAAGAGGCGCAGAGTATTTTGGATCTGGAGAAAGAGGAGGGAATGAAGCAACTGGAAGCTTACCTGCAACACCCGCTTCCATCCACCATTCTTGTTTTTTGCCACAAGCACAAGTCCCTGGATGGACGCAAGTCACTGGGCAAAGCCATGCAGAAGCACGCCGTGCTGCTCACCACCAAGAAGCTGTACGATAACCAGATTCCTGCCTGGATTAATAATTATGTTAAGTCGAAGGGTTTGCAGATAAGTCCGAAGGCCGTGCTGCTGCTGAGTGAGTTCATAGGTGCGGACTTGTCGCGTCAGGCAAACGAGATCGACAAGCTGCTCATTAACCTGAAGCCCGGGCAGATGATTGATGAACGGGTAGTGCAGGAGAACGTGGGCATCAGCAAGGAATATAACATCTTCGAATTGCAGTCGGCCCTGATCGCGCAGGATGCTTTGAAGGCGAACCGAATCATTCTCTACTTTGAAGCCAACCCCAAAAACAACCCGCTTATACCTAACCTCAGCCTGCTATTCTCCTTTTTTACGAAGCTGCTGTGCCTGCACCAGTCAAGCGACAAGTCGGAGTCAGGGGTAAGGAAGAACCTCGGCAACCGGGGTTTTCTGGTGAAGGAGTACATGCAGGCGCTTCGTGTTTTTCCTTTGGGCCGGGTAGCCGATATTCTACATCACATCAGAGTTGCTGACCTGCAGGTGAAAGGTATAACCGGCGGCGATATGGGCGAATCGGATATTCTCAAGGAATTGGTTTTCAAGATTCTGCATCCGGTGCCCAGAACTTTAACATTTCATTAAGATTGATTTCTCGCATTCAGTACAATATTTGCTATGGCTACCGCATTGTATAGGGGGTACACCTAAATTTAGCCTGACGGGGTAAGAGGTTTCTTGCCTGCAGTTCGTTGGGCTGTCAATTTTTATTTAACTTTGGCTGAGGCAACTTGCCTGCGGCGCCGAACAGCGCTGCGTGCATTAGTACCTTTGATTAAGACACACGATTGGCTCCGGTAGGGGCATAACTGATAAATATGAAGATAGCCTATAAAGTAGCGCTTGCATCTGTACTGGCTGGTGGAAGCCATGTGGTCGCGGCGCAACACACGCAGGTTTTTACCGCAAAGGATAAGTATTACCACGAAGGAGTGGAGCTGTTCGACCGTGCCAAGTATGGTGCGGCGCAGGAAGCCTTTCGTAAGTATATCAACCTGATCGGGGATGATGCCAAGACAGCCGACGCCCAGTATTACTATGCCCTGAGCGGCTTATACCTATTGCACCCGGATGCCGAGCAGCTGATTCTCAACTTTGCACGCAAGTTCCCTGCCCACCCCAAAACGACGCTGGCTAACTACGAACTGGGCCTGTTCTATTTTGAGAACAAGGACTATAAAAAGGCGGTGGAATTGTTGGAGAAGGCGCCAATACACCTGCTGAGCATCAAGCAGCAGAAAGAGTTGGAGTTCAAGCTGGGCTATTCCTATTTTGCCAATAAAGACTTCAAGAACGCCAAAATCTGGTTTGATAAGAATAAAACAACTGGTTTCCGGGAGGAGGAGCATCGCTTTGCTTTCGCCTCCAACTACTATGCCGGCTACATTGCTTACCGCGAAGGGGACTACGCCTCTGCCAAGGCCGACCTGCTGATCGCTGAGAAGAACGAGGCTTATGCTCAGATCGTACCTTATATGATCACTGAAATCCTCTATAAGGAGCAGGATGTGTTTGAGGTGATACGCTATGGTGAAGCGGCCCTTGCCAAAAAGCCGCAGGTACAGCAGAGTGACGAAATTGCCCTGCTTGTGGGGGATGCCTACTATCAGCGCGGTGATTACAAGGCAGCGGAAAAATATTTCAGCCAGTATGCACAGGGCAAGCGCAAACTAGAGCCCGTGGTACAGTATAAAATCGCCTACACGGATTACAAGAACGGAAACTACAAAAACGCGATCGCCAACTTTAAAGAAGTGGCGTTGAAAAAAGACGCGTTGGGACAGAATGCAGCCTACTACCTTGGGTTAAGTTACCTGCGCGAAGACAACAAGCAGTTTGCGTTAACGGCTTTTGACCAGGCCCGCAAAAGCGATCACGATAAGCAAATCACAGAAGGTGCTACCCTCAAATATGCACAGGTGAGTTACGAACTGGGCAATTTCCGTGAAGTACTGAACTCGCTGCAGACATTCAACAAGGATTTCCCGAATTCAGAGCTGAGTGCTGAGGCAGATAACCTGCTGAGCGAAGCCTATTTCAACTCCAACAATTACCCGGAAGCCATACGCCATATAGAGAGTATGCCTACCAAGAGCTACCGCATCCTGCAGACTTACCAGCGCGTGACCTATCACCATGGCGTAAACCTGTTCAATGAGGGTAAATTCCCGACAGCGGTATCCATGCTCGATAAGTCTTTGCAGTACCCCTATGATAAAGAGATCACGGCGGCAAGCCACTTCGTGAAAGGAGAGGCTTACTCCATGGGGCAGCGTTATGTGGATGCCATCAATAGTTATGCGGCCGTTTTCCGGAACAGCGAGGCCAGCAAGTCTGAGTATTACATGAAGTCGCGCTACGGTATAGGCTATGCTTACTACAACAGCAAGGAGTATGACAAGGCCATGCCACATTTCAAAGCCTACGTGGATGGCACCACTCCCAAAGACCCGAACCACTACGATGCCATGATCCGACTGGCGGACCTGCATTATGTGAACAAGCAGTATAGCCAGGCATTGGGAGTTTACGACAAAGTACTCGCTTCCAATTCAGCTGACAAAGACTACGTTTATTTCCAGAAAGGTCTGGTGCAAAGCCTGAGCGGCAACAAAGAAGGAGCGAAGCAAAATCTTCAAACGGTTGTTAGCCAGTACCCAAGTTCCCGCTACGCCGAGGCGGCCCTATACCAGCGAGCCCTGATCGATTTTGAATCGGGCAACTACCAGCCGGCAGTGGCTGGCTTCACCAGTCTGATACAGAACAAACCGCAAAGCAAGCTGGTGCCTAACGCGTTGGAGAAACGAGGTATAGCCTATGCCAACCTGGGCAAGCATGCCGAGGCAGCACAGGATTACAAGCGTGTGCTGGACGAATTCCCGAACTCACGCTCTGCCAGCGGTTCGCTCTACAGCTTGCAGGAAGTGTTGGCGACTCAAAACCGCAGCGACGAGTTTGACGCCTATGCCGCCAAGTTCAAGGCTGCCAATCCAGAAAGCAATGCGCTGGAAAGCATTGAGTTCGAAGCGTCTAAAACATTGTACTTCAACGAGAAATACGAGCAGGCCATTGCGAAACTGGAGTCATACCTGAAGACTTATACCAAGAGTCCGTTTGCGAGCGATGCCCGTTATTTCCTGGCTGACTCATACCTGCGGGTGAATAACCTGAAAGTTGGTTTGGAGCGGATGAAAGAAGTGGTAGCCGAAAATAAAACGGATTATGTGAACCGTGCCATCCAGAAAGTGGCCGATGTGGAATTTGATCAGAAGAACTACAAGGAAGCCATCAAGTATTACAGCCGTCTGCGTGATCTGGCCAGCAACCGCCGTGAGCAGCAGACTGCCCTCATAGGCTTGATGAAGAGCCACTTCCTGACCAATGATCATACCTCTTCCAAGCGCATCGCCAACGAATTGATCAGCCAGGGCAATGCCGCCTTGCATGCTTATAACACAGCCCTGTTGTATAAGGCGAAGTCCACTTATGCCGAAGGAAACATGGAGCAGGCCTTGAAGGAGTTACGCGAGGCATCGGCGGCTGCGGCTGACGAAAACGGTGCAGAAGCGCAGTACCTGGTGGCTGAGATCCTGTTCAAGCAGAAGAAATACAAAGAGTCTGTAGACGCAGCTTACGAGTTCAACAACAAATTCTCAAGCTACGACTACTGGTTGGGTAAGTCCTTCCTGGTAATTGCCGATAACTATGCGGCCCAGAACGAAATGTTCCAGGCGCGTGCCACGCTCAACTCCATCATCGAAAACTCCCCGGAGGCTGAGATTGTGGCAGAGGCGAAGCAGAAACTGGCCGCTATGGGCGGTGAGAACAGTAACCCGGCAGACACCCTGAAGGGAGCAGGAAGAAAGTAATTCAACTGATTACGCTGAAGAGAAACATCATCATGAAGAATAAATTTAAGAAAGCCTCGCTCGCAATCGTACTTTGTGTAGGGTATAGCTTTATGAATAACGCAGCCGCTCAAACCACAGGCTGGGGCGAGGGCGCTAAGCTGCAGGACGCGGAAGTGGTGGTAGAAAAGGACCGCAAGATTGAACTGCCGCGAGCTTCCCGAAACTATCAGAAATTTGCCGTGGCACCGCCTGAGCCCGGCGACCGTAACGTGCGTTACCGCTTTAGCGACTACCGGCTGGCTGACCAGAGCGTTGATTTGCAAATGAAGGTGCTCACCATCAAGCAGGATGAACTCACCAAGCTCTATGGCAACTACCTGAAAGCCGGACTCGGGAACTATGCTACGCTATACCTGAAAGGATATTTCCATAACAAGCGTAGTAATGTGGCTTCCTATGGTGCAGACGTCAGCCATATAACATCGGCCAGAGGTCCCGTGGACAAGGGCAACTCTGCCGTTACCAACTCTGCCATCAACCTGAACGGGGAAGCCTATATGCAGGGCCTAACCATTGGCGGGAAGCTGGGGTATGGACGCGACAAGTATCATTTCTACGGGTATAATCCGGTTAGGGAATTACCAGTCGACAAAGACACCATCAGCCAGGTGTTTAACCGTGTAAATGCCGAAGGCTACATGCACAACCACACCTCAGGGGCTCCTTTCCTGTATAAAGCCGGCATGAACGTGAATTACCTCAACGACCGGTACGACATGCGTGAAACGAACATTGCTTTCAAGCTGAACAGTGAGTATGGCATTGACGATGTTTCGGGCATTAAGGTGGATGCTGATCTGTCCCTGGTGTCGCACAAAGACTCTGCTTCGGTTAGCCGCAGCTTGTTCAAAATTCATCCCCAGTATGAGCGTCAGCTGAATGCGCTGCGCATCTCCGTTGGCGCTAACATCGCGCACACGGGCGACACTGTAAACGATGCCCGTAAGTTCAATGTCTACCCTACGGTACGTGTAGGATTGGAGCCGATAAAAGATAACCTATTGATTTACGCAGGTATAGGGGGTGATTTGCAAAGGGTTACTTTATATACCTTAACAGAAGAGAATCCTTTCCTGGCTCCGAACGTGCGGGTAGCTGACCAGAACAAAGGATTGGAAGTATATGGCGGCATGCAGGCCAATATTGCCAATTATGTGCACCTGACAGGACGTGTTGCCTACCAGAATTTCCGCAACATGTACTTCTATAACAACTCCGCCAGTGACTCTACCAAGTTTGACCTGGTGTATGATGATGGCGTGACAAATGTTTTTAATGTTTATGCAGAGGCCGTGTTTAATTATTCTGACGAGGTTCGCATAGGTTTAAAGGCTGATTATAACAAGTATAGCACAGCCAGCTTAGAGCAGGCATTTCACCGCCCGGAGCTGATGGCGAGTGTTTTTGCCACCTACAACTTCTACGATAAGATTCTGTTTAATTCAGAACTTTACTATATTGGGAGTTCTTTCGGGCGCATTAACCGTCCGGACGGTACTTCTGAGCTAAAGGAGACAGATACGATCATGGATCTGAACCTGAAGGCAGACTACAGATTCTCCAACAGGTTCACGACTTTCCTGATGGTAAACAATTTGTTTGGTCAGAAGTATGAAAGGTTTGTAAATTACCCGAACAAAAGTATAAATCTGATAGGGGGAGTCTCTTATTCATTCTAAGTGCCTATGGTAGAGAAGCACATCAAGAACCTGCTCTTTAATCACGACTGTGTGATCATTCCCGAATTTGGGGGACTGATCACGCGGTACGTTCCGGCCAGTATCAATCCGGTGAAACACATGCTGGTGCCGCCATCCAAAAAGATCGCTTTCAACGAAAAGCTGGTTTTGAACGATGGGCTGCTCATCAGCACGATCGCTTATGCCAACAATATTTCCAAAGAGGAGGCAAAGCAAATGGTGGTGGCGTTTGTGCACAGTGCGCGCACGCGTTTAAATGGCGAAAACCGATTTGAACTGGCTGACATTGGTGTTTTCCGATACAATGCGGAACGCCGGTTAGAGTTCGAATACAAAGAGTCTGAAAACCTGCTTGAATCCAGCTTCGGATTGCCTGAGATTGTGGCAAGACCGATTCGCGCCGAAGAGCCTGCTGTGCTGCGCACACTGCTCAAAGAGCGCAAGGCTGAACCTGCACCTGTGAAACAGCCATTGCGTAGCCGTCTGAGACGTGCTTATAATGTTGCAGCCGGACTGGCCCTAACTGGATTGGTAGGAGCAGGTTTGTACATGCTTTCATTGCAGACAGACTATACCATCAGTAGTTTGAGTCCAACCTCTTTGTTTGGTGCGGAGCGCCAGGCCGCCGAGGAAAACGCATCTGCATCTGTGACTACTCAAATGCCAGCAGATCAATTTGCTTCAGCAGAGGAGAGTTTGGAAATGGAGGACAACGCAGTTAGCCTTGCGGAAGGCTCAGGCTTGACAGAAACTTCAATAGAGGCGACTCAATATGCAGCAGATGAAAGCGTTATAGCTAAAGCTGATGAGCAAGGTGCTGCCGTGGAAGTTGAGCAGCCTAGCACGACGATAAGTGGTAAGGATGGACGCTTTTACATCATTACAGGAGGGTACGCCCGCATGCACAATGCGGAATTCAGCCGACAGGAAATAGCTGAGAAGGGGCACGAGGCCAAAGTGCTGGAACCAGGACGCGGCAACAGACTGTTCAAGGTAGCTGTTGCTGATTTTGCAACGGCAGAAGAGGCGCAGGCCGCTATGGATACCTACAGACAATCATTCGGAGAAACAATTTGGGTTTATAATAATTAACATGACATCTCTTTTCTTACAAATTACAACTACCCCAGCTGACACGACTGTTGCTCTTGCTGAGGGTGCTGAAGCGGCCGATAGCTCTGTTTCTTTGCTTGACCTTGCCATGGCAGGCGGCTGGGCTATGATTCCTTTGGCGCTATTATCACTGGCTGCTGTTTACATTTTCTTTGAGCGTTATCTGACCTTGAAGAAAGCAGCCAAAAACCCGGATGGTTTCAGCGACCGCATTAAAAGTATGGTACTGGCAGGAGATATCAACGGTGCCCGTATGCTGTGCGCCCAGACCAACACACCGGTATCCAGAATGCTGGGCAAGGGAGTAAGCCGTATTGGTAACCCGCTAAAAAACATTGAGACTTCCATCGAGAACGTAGGTAAGATCGAGATCAGCAAGCTGGAACGCAATCTGGCTGCTCTAGCAACAATTGCAGGTGCTGCGCCTATGCTGGGTTTCCTTGGAACTGTAACGGGTATGATCCAGGCCTTTATCGCGATTGCGCAGGCAGAGGGATCAGTTAGCCCACAATTGCTTTCTGCCGGTATTTACCAGGCCATGGTAACAACGGCTACAGGTCTGATGATTGGTCTGCCAGCCTATGTAGGGTATAACTACCTGGTATCGAAGATCGACAACATCGTACATGCCATGGAATACTCCTCCATCGAGTTTATTGATCTGTTACAAGAACCACAACTTTAAGCATGAACTTACGCTCAAAAAACAGGATCAACCCCGAGTTCAGCATGTCGTCTATGACCGACATCATCTTCCTGTTGCTTATATTTTTCATGCTCACCTCCAGCTTTGTAACGCCTACCGGTTTGCCGGTGAGCTTACCTACTAGCAAGTCATCCAACATCGTGATGCAAAAGATCAGCGTGACCATTACACCTGACTTAAAGTATTACTTGAATGAGAAAGAGATATCCTTGACTGACCTGGAGCCACAGTTGGCAGCACTTTTGCAAGGGACTGAAGAAGGAGTGGTGGTATTGCATGTTGACAAGAGTGTTCCGGTGGAGTACCTGGTAAATGTTGCCAGCATTGCTTCAAGCCTGAATGCTAAAGTCACGTTGGCCACTGTGCCGGCTGAGAAATAAAGAACGGAAATGGAGATAGCACTAACAAAGGAAGAAGAGAAAAACAAGAAAATTGCGGCGGGTATCAGCATTACCCTGCATGCGATCATCTTGTTGCTTCTATTCTACCTGCTGGCATGGAATGGAGCCCCGGGCAATCCGGAGGAGGAGTTGGGTATAGAGCTGAACTTTGGCATGGATGCCGTAGGGAGCGGTGATGTGCAGTCGAAAGCTACTCCCAACGAATCGAAGAACGTGCAGGACAGTAAGCCTGCGCCGACACAGCCCGATCCGCAGCCTGAGCCTAAGCCAGTGGCGGCTGCCACACCGCCCACCCCGGTAGAGACGCCTAAAGTAGTTACTACAACAGCTGATGCTCCTGTCACGGTGAAGGAAGAGGTGAAACCTCAGCCAAAGCCGCAACCTAAGGAGGAAGTGAAAAAGCCTGTGGAGCAACCCAAGGAGGAAGTAAAAAAGCCGGAACCTGAGAAGCCGCGCTCGCTATACCCTGGCAAACCAACCGAGAGCACAGGCACAGGCAAAAGTGGAACTTCCAACGAGGCAACCGGAAATAACAACGGCAACGACGCAAACAAAGTAGGCGACAAAGGCGATCCGGCAGGTTCTTTGGATGCCAAAGCCATGATGGGTAAGCCCGGTGGCGGCGGTGGCGGAGACGGCCTGGATATGGCTGGCTGGCGCTATGACGTATCGCCGAAGCGCGACCCTTATGACAATGAGACCGGCTTTGTGAAGTTCCGGATCCGGATTGATGCCGATGGTAACCTGATTGCGGTGGAGCGTCTGGAGAGTACCGTATCACCTCATGTAGAGAAATGGTACCGGGACCAATTGCAGAGAACGACCTTTAGCAGAACGGGTGGTGGCAGAAGCTCGACCGGGGCCACCGGTACAGTAACATTTGTGATCAGATCACGCTAATTATTTTGGTTTCATGACCTATCAGGAGTGCCTTGATTATTTATACCAGCAATTGCCGATGTTTCAACGCATCGGCAATCTTGCTTTTAAGAAGAGCCTAGACAACATTATCGCCTTGAGCGATGCGTTGGGGCAGCCGCATCACAGGTTCAAAACGGTGCATGTAGCCGGCACAAACGGCAAAGGAAGCAGTTCGCACATGATAGCCGCCGTGCTACAGCGAGCCGGTTACAAAACCGGGCTTTATACCTCACCGCACCTCAAGTCCTTTACAGAACGTGTGCGCATCAACGGCGCTGAACTACCGCAGAATTACCTCATTCAATTTGTTGAAGACAACAAACAGCTGTTTGAGCAGGTACAGCCCTCTTTCTTTGAGATGACGGTGGCTCTCGCTTTCAAGTATTTTGCCGATGAGCAGGTAGATGTTGCCGTGATAGAAGTTGGCCTGGGTGGTAGGCTTGACTCCACCAATATTATTCAGCCAGAAGTATCCCTGATCACAAACATCGGGTATGACCATCAGAACCTATTAGGAGATACCCTGGAACAGATTGCAGGCGAAAAGGCAGGTATAATCAAATCGCATACTCCCGTGGTGGTCAGTACGAAACAGCCCGAAATAGTGCACGTTTTTGAGCAGAAGGCGGCCATGGAGGAATCTTCGATCTACTTTGCAACAGACCATATACAGGTCAATTTGCTGGATAGAACTCTCCAGAAGCAAGTTTTCGATGCCTATAAAGATGGGATATTGTGGCTCGATTCTTTGGAAACGGACTTAGCGGGCGTGTATCAGCAGTATAACCTACCGGGCGTTTTACAAACGTTGCTCTTGTTACAGGAGCGTGGCTATGCTATACCTGAAGAAGCCATCAGAGAAGGTATAGCCCACGCTAAAACGCTGACGGGCTTGAAAGGCCGTTGGCAAGTAATAAGCGAAAATCCTTTAACAATATGTGACACTGGCCATAACGTGGATGGAATTAAACAGATTATTTCACAGTTAGAAGCCTTGGATCCCAAGCAGGTACATATGGTTTTCGGAGCTGTGAATGATAAAGATGTGACCACCATTTTGCGTCTGTTGCCAAAGCAGTACCGCTATTATTTCTGTCAGGCACAGATTCCGAGGGCTTTGCCTGTTGCTGAACTTCTCGAAAAAGCGACATCTGTCGGTCTAATGGGTGAGGCATACGCCACTGTAGCAGAAGCAATTGAGGCTGCAAGGGGAAATGCGGCGGCAGATGAGGTTATTTTTATTGGAGGTAGTACCTTTGTGGTCGCAGAGATTGACGAATTATAAATAATGGGAAGATCTAAATTAGAAAAGTTTGCCGCTATAGCTGAGCGTGAGAATGTAGTTGAACCCGGAGATGAGCTATACGGCCAGTTAAAAGGGAAGTGGCGACAGGAGTTTTTTGAGAACGGCAATCCACTTGTGTTGGAAATTGGCTGTGGGCGCGGCGAATATACCGTAGGTATGGCACGTCTGTTTCCAGATAAGAATTACATTGGCCTTGATATCAAGGGGGCCCGCATCTGGAAAGGAAGCACCATGGCCCAGGAAGAGGATTTGCACAATGTAGGTTTCCTGCGCACTTTTATTGAGAACCTGGAAGACAACTTTGCCGAAGGCGAAGTGGACGAGATTTGGGTAACTTTTCCAGACCCAAGGCCCAGAGACCGTGACATCAAGCGCCGCCTGACCTCACCGCGCTTTCTGGACTTATACGCTAAGATACTGAAGCCAGGAGGGATCGTGCATCTCAAAACAGATAACCAAATGTTGTTTGAGTATACCCTGGAGGTGTTGCAAGAACGACAGCCAAAGGAACTACTCTCAACTGCTGATCTTTATCAGTCAGATTTGCAGGAGCACACTATGGGGATATTTACCACGTATGAGAAACGCTATCTCGAAGAGGGCATCACCATCAAATACCTACAATTCAAGGTATAGCTGCGAAATTCCGTTTATACCTAGCAAAAGCAGTACGGCCCGCTATACCTGAGTGTAGCGGGCCGTACTGCTTTTTTTATAAGTAAACGAGCCTCTCAAAGCTTACTTCATCTGAAGTATAGGTGTTTCATTAAAAGGGGGGTAACTTTCTAACTCCTAAACTTTCTAACTTCCAAACTCCTAAACTTGTCTAGTTTTCCTCGATCTCCTCGAAAATCTCCTGCAATTCGTCAAAATCCTTTAGGCCAGGCTTGATCTCGTGACCTCCAAGCAGGCCTATACCTGTCGGTTTGATCTCTTTGAGGATATCACTGATGTTGTGGCGGTGAACGCCAAAGCCCAAGTACACCGGGAACCTTTTCGCCAGGTTTTTAAGAAATTTAATATTGGTTTCGTCGATGTCGTTGAAATCAGTGGAGTAGATAAGGAAACTGTCCACCGAAGGGCTGTAGAGTTCCATCATCTCCAATAGCTCGCTCTCCACCGTGTCTTTGTTGATGAACACTTTCTGGATTACCGGTCTGTTAATTTCTTCGATCTCATCAATCAGATATGGCGTATCCAGTTGGATGAAGTCCAGACCAAAGTCTTCGGCATACTGGTTAATGATATCGGGTTTGGCGCGTTCAAACTCACCGGCCAGCTTCACGCCCGACACCCAGCCAACGATTTCTTTCAAGGTGTCGGCGGGCATACGCTCCTTGTCGTCCAGCTTCAGGTTAAAGCTGATAATGTCAACACCCATGCCTGCACAGTAGCGTGCGTCACTCAAATTGTTTATCCCGTTTACTATCACGGAGGTACGTAAGCCCATAGCGATCTATGTTTAAATAAAACCCAGCGGTTCGATTTGTTGTTTTGATTTCCAAAGTAAGCCCCAAAATGGGTACGATGCCATATTTTTTAAGCTTTTTTTTAAACGCACGACCAATAGCTTGTAGTATGGCTATACCTGAACGCCTCAATATTTGGGTCGCTGAATCTTTATTAGTGGTACGATGTTACTATCTTTGTAGTAAATTTATAGAGAATCGCATTTCATTTTACAAAATAGATGAGTAAGTTAGGAAGGGTTTTAGTAGCCATGAGCGGCGGCATCGACAGTTCGGTGGCAGCCGTTATGCTGCATGAGCAGGGATACGAAGTGGTGGGCATGACCATGAAAACATGGGACTATGCATCCAGTGGCGCCAGCAAGAAAGAAACTGGTTGCTGCAGCCTTGATTCGATTAACGACGCCCGAAACATTGCCGTACAGCTCGGCTTCCCGCATTACATTATAGACATACGCGAAGAGTTCGGTGACTTTGTGATCAACCACTTTACGGATGAGTACATAGCCGGACGCACGCCTAACCCCTGTGTGCTGTGCAATACCCATATTAAGTGGGACGCCTTGCTTCGTCGCGCCGACCAGTTGGGTTGTGATTTTATTGCCACGGGTCACTATGCCAACATCCGGGAAGAAAACGGCCGGTATGTGATCTCCAAAGGCCTGGATGAAAACAAAGACCAGTCGTATGCACTTTGGGGTATTTCACAGGAAAGCCTCAGCCGCACGATTTTCCCGTTGGGAAGTTTGCGCAAAACGGAGATTCGCCAGATGGCATTAGACCGTGGCTTTACCGAACTGGTGAATAAGCCGGAGTCTTATGAAATCTGCTTTATTCCGGACAACGATTACCGTGGCTTCCTGAAGCGCAGGGTAGAAGGTTTGGAGGAGCAGGTAGCGGGCGGAGAGTTTGTGCTCGAAGACGGAACTGTGGTTGGAAATCATGAAGGCTATCCGTTTTATACCATTGGCCAACGCAAGGGCTTAGGTATAGCACTCGGTTTCCCGGCTTATGTGACCCGCATCGAGAAAGACAGCAACCGTGTAGTGTTGGGCAACTACGAAGATTTGGCCAAAAACGCCATGACCGTAGGAAAGCTCAACATGGTGAAATATGAGAATCTGATTGGTCAGCCTATACCTACCATCACGAAGGTACGCTACAATGATGCGGGCACCGAGGCCATTGTGGAGCAGGAGGGTGACAAAATGAAAGTTCATTTCCTGAGTGGTGTTCATGCGATAGCCCCAGGTCAGGCAGCAGTTTTCTACGAAGGCAACGACGTAGTGGGTGGTGGCTGGATCGAGTCAAACTATAATTCAGATTATAACCTGAACGTGCTGCAATAATGAGAAAAGTGCTGTTGCTTTTGGTCGTGCTGGCAGGCTTCTTGGCTGCTTGCGAGAACAAGTATAAAGACCCAGACCCAACTGCAATGGGCTTCGACTATTATCCGTTGGAGGTAGGGAACTACCGGATATACGATGTAACGGATATCAAAATTACACGCAATGTAAGCGAGATAAACCGGTTTCAGTTGCGTGAGCGCGTAGACACCAGCTTCTATGACCAGACCAATCAGCTTGTCCATAAAATAGTGCGATCTGTAAGGGCGAATAGTAACAGGCCCTGGGTAGATGACTCGGTTATGACAGTCATCAAGTCGACTTCTAAAGTACTCCTGACAAAAGACAACACAAAATACGTGAAGCTTGTTTTCCCGGTGAAGGCAGGATTGAAATGGGAGGGAGATGCCTTCAATAGTCGTGTTGTCAATAACGGTAAAGAATCCTATACCTACGGTGAAGTAGGGGAAACTTTTGAAATAGATGGGCAGTCTTTCGCAAAAACAGTAACAGTTACGCAGGGTACTCCCTTTGACAACGTGCAGCTGGATAATCGCAAAGAAGTGTATGCCGAAGGTATAGGCCTTGTGTACCGTCTTTTTAACAGAGCCGTGTATTGTGCAGGTTCAGAAATCAAGGATTGCCCGGTTGATGATGAAAACTTCAAGCAGTCCGGTCACGAACGCCACGAAGTCCTCGTAGAACACGGTAAACTTTAAGATCATGCGGTTTTTGCTCTTCTCCATATGTTTTCTGCTGATTATACCTGTTGCGAAAGGGCAGGCCGGCAGCAGCACAGAGGAGCAGAAGCACTTGGTTTACTTCACCGATAAAGCCCAATCTCCTTATTCCATTAATTCTCCGGAGCAGTACCTTTCTCCCAAGGCTTTAGCACGCCGCAGCAGGCAGCACATTCCGGTTACGCCACGCGACTTTCCTGTTAACCCCGCTTATGTAGCCGACCTCAAAAAGACGGGGGTAACGCTACTCTATACCTCCCGTTGGTTTAATGCTGCCGTCGTGCAGTGCTCTACTGAAAAACTCGCCGAGCTGCAAACGCTGCCTTTTGTGCGATCTTCCCGATCACTTAACAGGTTAGCTAATCCTGCTGGAAAAAGCGGTACACTCTCTATTGACAGCATGACGCTGGCATCTACTTATGTGGAAGCCAAGCTTTATGGATCTGCCTTTCACCAGGCCAACATGTTGGGAGTGCCTGCCCTCCACGACGAAGGGTTTCGGGGCGAAGGAATGGCTATTGCTGTTTTTGATGCCGGCTTCCCGGGCGTTAATTCTGTTTCCGCTTTTGCCCACCTTTTTCAAAACGGTCAGGTTAAGGCTACTTTCGACTTTGTGAAGAAATCCCCGCAGGTGTATGCCAACAATGCACACGGAACAGCGGTGCTGTCCACAATGGCTGCCTATGAACCAGGCTTAATGATCGGTACCGCATACAAAGCTGATTACCTTCTTTTCGGGACAGAGGATGCTGCTACCGAGCATAACATAGAAGAAGTGAACTGGCTGCTGGCTGCCGAGTATGCTGACAGTGCCGGTGCCGACATTATCAACTCTTCGCTGGGCTATACCGCTTTTGATCCGCCATCAACCAGCTATACCTATCCGGATCTTAACGGAAACACCACCATTGTGACGCGCGCCGCCGACTATGCCGCTGCCACCGGTATGCTGGTGGTGGTAAGTGCCGGCAACGAAGGAAACAAGCCCTGGCGATATATTTCAGCTCCAGCTGATGCTGACTCTGTTTTGACGGTAGGAGCCGTCGATTCGCTTGCAAACCATGCCAGTTTCAGTTCTTATGGCCCTACGGCCGATAAGCGTGTCAAACCGGACGTTGTAGCAATGGGACAGCAGGTATACGTTGTGTCGTCATCAGGGCGCTTGTCACGATCCAGCGGGACTTCTTTTTCAGGCCCGATCATGGCAGGTATGGTGGCCTGTTTATGGCAGGCAAACGCTGACCTGACCAATATGCAGTTGCTTGAACGTGTCAGGCAACTGGGTAGTCATGCGGCCAATCCCAATTTTACGATCGGGTACGGTGTGCCAAGCTATGCGCGGAATGTTACTTCTATACCCAAGCACTTCCAGGATGGCATTACCATCACCAATCCGATGACGGACCGGGAGCTGGTTATCACCATGGGGGAGAGCTGGCAAAAGGAAAGCGCCGTGGCGCATGTCTATGATACGACCGGCAAACTGCTGCTAAAGCAAGGCCTGCCTGCTCACCAAAAAACGCATACCCTTAGTTTGAAGCCTGGCCGATTAAAAAGAGGTGTATACCTGTGCCAGATTAGTTCAGACAGCCAAAACGTAACGCTACGATTCATCAAACTATGATCAGCATGAGCAAATTGCTGCGCCATATTCTATCTTAATCTCTATATTTGTTTCATGAAACCAATTATTGCCCCTTCAGTACTTGCCTCCGATTTTGCCAATTTGCAATCAGAAGTAGAAATGCTTAATGCAAGCCAGGCTGACTGGCTACACATCGACATCATGGACGGTCGTTTTGTGCCCAACATTTCTTTCGGTTTTCCTGTACTGCAGGCCATTCAGCGCCATGCCAAAAAGCCGCTTGATGTGCACCTGATGATCGTGGAGCCGGAGTTGTATATCGAGCAGTTCCGGGAGGCAGGTGCTGAAATCATTACGGTGCATTACGAAGCTTGCAACCACCTGCACCGTACCATCCAACAAATTAAAGCGACTGGTGCCAAAGCAGGTATAGCCCTCAATCCCCATACTTCCGTGCAATTGCTCGACGATGTGATCGCAGACGTAGATCTGGTGTGTATCATGTCGGTTAACCCAGGCTTTGGCGGACAGAAGTTTATCGAGAATACCTATCGCAAAATTGAGGCCCTCAAGAATCTGATCATTTCCCGCAACTCGCAGGCATTAATCGAGATTGATGGCGGCGTGAATCAGCAAAATGCGCCTTTACTTTTAGAGAAAGGTGCCGACGCGTTGGTGGCCGGAAGTTTTGTGTTCAACTCGACTGATCCGCTCCAGACCATTGCTAATTTGAAGAACCAAGCCTAATATAACATTGATCTTATGCTAAAATATCTAACGGTGTGGCTGCTTGCATTGCTGCCATCAGGTGTTTTAGCGCAACAAGGCCTAGTGGCGGGCACGGTGCTGGACAACAGCCGCCAGCCACTTGAAATGGCAACGGTTGGGGTGCAGGGCAGTCCCTTAGGTGTACAGACAGACGCCCAGGGCAGGTATAGACTGCAGCTTCCGGCCAACGAAGAGCTGGTATTGGTGGTACGCTACCTGGGCTTCAAGGTACAGGAGAAAAGCATACGTCTTCAGACCGGCCAGGAATTGCGTGTTGACTTTGTGTTGGAGACTGATCCACAACAGTTGCGGCAGGTGAATGTGCGCGGCAAAAACGAAAACGACACCCGTGAGCAGGTAAGCGTTACCCGCCTTGACCCAACTCTGACCAAAACGTTGCCTTCTGCCTTCGGTGATTTTAATATGATCCTGGCCACGCTTCCAGGCGTTACGAGCAACAACGAACTTTCGTCTACTTACGCTGTGCGCGGCGGCAACTACGACGAAAACCTGGTGTACGTGAATGGTATTGAGATTTACCGTCCTTTTCTGATCACAGCGGCACAGCAGGAGGGGCTCAGCTTTGTCAACCCCGACTTAGTGAGCAGTGTGGAGTTCTCGTCTGGCGGCTGGCAACCCAAATATGGTGACAAACTCTCTTCCGTTCTCAACATTCAGTATAAGCGTCCCACTTCATTTGCCGGCTCCGTCACCGGTAGCCTCACAGGAGGTTCTCTTCACCTGGAGGAAACCTCTAAAAACAAAAAAGTATCATACCTGCTGGGGTTGCGTCACAAAAATGCACAGTACATGCTACAGGGGTTGCAAGTGGATGGTCAGTACCGGCCCAACTTCAGCGATGGGCAAGCTTATATCAGCTTCGACCTGGGTAATGAGCCTGAGCAAACGACCTTAGGTATACTGGGAAGCTATGCCCGTAACAATTTCATGGTGAAGCCTGAGACCCGTAGCACAACATTCGGCACCCGTCAGGCACCTTTGCGGTTGTTGGTAGGCTACGAGGGGCAGGAAAACATGGAATACGATACCTACCAGGTCGGGGCAAATCTCTCGCACCGTGTATCGGATCAACTGCTCACAGAGTTTATCTTATCAGGGGTACGCTCCCTGGAGCGTGAATTCCGGGATATTGAAGCCGCTTACAGGTTGTGCGACGTGAACACGCTTGGTCGCAATGACATGGGAGAGTGTTTGCGCGAAAGGGGACTTGGCAGTCAGTTCGACCATGCCCGTAATGCGCTGAAAGCCCTGGTGCTGGCAGTAGAGTCACGCAACACCTGGCAACTAAGCTCCCGCAGTACCGTGTTGGCCGGAGCCAAGGTTAGTTTGGAGCAGATCAAAGACCGTTTGTATGAATATGGCTTCGTGGACTCCTCCGATTTTGTGCGACCTGCTTATTTTATCAATTCTGAGCTTAACCTGAATTCGCAGCGCTACAATACCTACCTCCAGCACACCTATGAACTGGATTCGTTAAAGACGATCACCTACGGACTGCGAGCCAGTTACTGGGACTATAACAATGAACTGACCATAACACCGCGTGTGCAGTATTCTTTTATCACGCGTCAAAATCCAAACCTGTCTTTTAAAGCTGCCCTCGGACTTTATTACCAGCCGCCCTTTTACAGGGAGCTACGCAATGTTCAGGGCGAACTCAATCCGAAGCTGAAGGCCCAGCGTTCTGTGCATGCTGTGATAGGTAGCGACTACCTGTTCAATGCCTGGGACCGGGATTTCAAGCTGACCACGGAGGTCTATTATAAGCACATGACCAACGTGATCCCCTATGACCTGGACAATGTGCGGCTTCGCTATTATGCGCAAAACAATGCCAAGGCTTATGCCGCCGGATTTGATGTGCGGGTAAACGGTGAGTTTATAAAAGGAGCGGAGTCCTGGCTAAGCCTGGGCTTGCTCACGACCAAAGAAGATCTGCTAGGCGACTCCACATTGGTATACAATGAATCCGGTGAGATTTTGGGCAAAACGCCTCGTGGCTACATGAGTCGTCCCACAGACCAACTCCTCAACCTGGGCGTTTACTTTCAGGACCATTTACCTGACAACCCCACCATCCGCATGTACCTCAACATGGTCTATGGCAGTGGACTGCCGTTCGGACCTCCGGGCAGACCGGAATTTCGGAACTCATTTTCTGGAAAGTCCTACAAGCGGGTTGATATCGGTTTTTCGAAGCTGATTGCCATGGGAGACGAAATAACGGCCAGAAACAAAGTGTCGCTCGAAAGTTTATGGATCGGATTAGAGGTGTTGAACATTATCGATGCCAAAAACAGAATATCTTATAACTACGTGAGTGATGTCAATGGACTCACCTATGCTATACCTAACTTTCTGACCGGACGGCGCCTGAACTTACGGTTTATAGCAAAGTTCTAGAAACACCCGACAAGCAGCGGGGCCGGTCAAAATCATTGGCCGGCCCCGCTGCTGTTTAATCCTGAAAAACTAATTTCTTCTCTTTTTCCAATCGTTGTAGGCACTCTCTATTTCCTTGGCATAGGTCTGGTAAGCCTCTGGCTCTTTGTTGCCCAGTTGCATGGCCTTGGAGGTGAGGTTAGCTGCCACCTGGTATTCCCGATTCTGCGCATACAGGCGGGCCTTCACCCAATTGTTAAAGAAGTTTTCCTTGATGGCGATGGACTTGTTGATCCACTCTAACGCTTTTTGGTGATGCTCTTTTTTCGGGATCATATAGTTGGCAGCTTGCGCCCAGATGTACCAATCATCGGGTGCGGCTTCGGTCAAGGCTTTGTTTATATTGGCCAGCGCCTTTTTCTCGATCTCAGTCTCGATCCTGACAGATAATTGCGTGTTTTCCCAGGTAAGGTTAAGCGTACCGGTGTTTGTGCCAATGTCGCTGAATGCAAACTGAAGTGTTTCCTGTAAAGGCACTGTCGTAGGCGTTACACGCAAATATGCCACATCATTTAGTTCGCTATACCCCTCCAAACCCCAAAGTGTCGTGTCTTTGTTGAGAACGATGTGCCATTCTGAGTCACTTTCTGGAATAATAAAAAAAGAATAGGTACCGGCTGGCACACGCTCGTGGTTCAGGTATAGGTCATCCTGAAAGGTGATCAGGGTGGCCTCATTCGCACCGGCACGCCACAACTGTCCGTAGGGAACAAGTGAGCCAAACACTTTACGACCTTTCACGCCCGGCGCGTGGTATCGGATGGTTATATCAGTCAGCCCGATTGTCTGCTTGACCATAGCCGCCGGGCTGGCCTGCGGCAATTTAAGCTGTGCGGAGGCATCATGGCAGTAACTGAAGTAGAATATTATGAATGATAGACAGAGCAGATACTTTTTCATGTTTGATTATACGAGTGTGGCACTTTTATTATTTCGAGATAGCTACTGAAAAAATTATGCCAGAGCTAGCCATAAGGCCTTTGATTAGGTCCAAAGATAATGATAACTGCATTAAAATTAGAAGAATCAAGTACTAAGCATATCTGAGGACTTACCGGTATTCATATTTTACGGAGGCACTGTATTATAACACAACTTCAATGAATCACATCAACAAGATCATTATTATAAAAAAATCAAAAAAAATATTTGATGAGTGTAAACCTTTTTTACAGTACATTTGTATAAATGTATTAATTATTTACACTTATCTTATTGTTGTCTGCTGTAAGAGCATTCTGTCTCAGGTTTAATCGCAAAGTTGATTTGGAGGTGGTGTGCTCATTTTATTGTGTTATTTAAATTGATAATTGAGCAATTGTATGACAGGTGATGGGCATAAATGATAGGATTGTCTACTTAAAATAAAATTAATGCAATAACCCTAAACCCTTTATTAACTTTTTATGAATGGTAAAATTTTACTAGAACACATTGCGAAGTGGAGACTGCTGTATGTGGTTACCTTAATAGCTTCGCTCTCCTTTGTGGGTGTTAGCGCTTTTAACACCTACGCACCTACCGTTATTTCCGATAAGGATGATTATCAGCCTGGTGATACAGCGATTATCAGTGGCTATGGCTGGACACAAGATCAGTATGTAGACATACACTTTGAGGAAACACCTGCTTACCATTTAGAGCATCAGCATGATTTTCATAACATTAAAGTTGATGCAGATGGAAAGTGGACAATTAAATACCCCATAGAAGACCGCCATTTAGGTGTTCATTTTGAAGTGACCGTTGAAGGTAAGCAGAGTCAGGCCATTGCCAAAACATTTTTTACAGATGCTATTACTTGGACACTAACCATGTCACCAACCAATGTTACGGTAGGTGAAGAGACAACTCTTAATTTTACTGCGACATTAACAGGAACTTCACAGGGTGATAAATTGGCATGTATTAAGGTGTTAATACCAACAGGTTTTGATTATATTAATAACTCTGTCACAGATAATAACATTAATTGGACATCTGCAGTTACGACCAATACAACTACAGGGGAAAAAACAATTCAGATCAATGCTGATGGCAATAATGACAGACTGACGAATAATGGGAGTAGTATAAAGTTTTCTATTGTAGCAAAAGCAAACTTAGCTTTAGCGGGGACTTCTGCTTTCTGGAACGGTACCGCTGGTACTACGATTAACTGTAACAATACAACTGTTGCTCCATCTAATGGCCAGCCTAGTGTGAACATAAGCAAAGCCTCTCAAGCAATTACTTTCTCTAGTCTAGAAAACAAAGTATTCGGGGACCAGCCATTTACTCTTACAGCAACTGCCTCTTCTGGTCTTCCGGTAGTATTTTCGGTTGAAGGTCCAGCCTCTTTGGGAGCGAACAATCTCCTTACCATAACTGGCGCAGGTACCGTTACGGTTAAGGCTAATCAGGCTGGAAACAACAGTTACAATGCAGCACCAGAAGTAGCTAGAAGCTTTATTGTCAGTAAGGAACCAGCTACCCTAGTACTGAATAATTTAACGCACACTTTTGATGCTACAGCGAAATCTGCTACAGTGACCACTTCTCCATCAGGTTTAAATGGGGTTGCTATAAGTTATAAAGTTGAAAATGCTGGCGAAAGTACTTATTCCACGTCTGCTCCAGTCCATGCCGGTCGATACGATGTTAAGGCCAGTTTAACCAATGCAAATTATCAGGCCACCGACATCACAGGAACTTTAGTTATTAGCAAAGCCAATCAGGCGATTACCTGGAGCAATCCTTCTGCCATCACCTACGGCACGGCGCTTTCGGCGACACAGCTTAACGCAATCTTGACAACCGGTGGCGGCAGCTTAAGCTATTCACCCGAGGCAGGTACTGTACTGAACGCAGGCGAGAACCAGACACTAACTGTAACAGCTGCCGAAACCAATAACTATAATATGGCCCAGGCTTCTGTTAGCATTAATGTATCGAAGGCGACACCAACGGTATCATTGAATGTGGGTGGGCCTTATACCTTTAACGGTTCTCCCAGACTTGTCAGCAGCGCAACCGTGACAGGTATAGGAGGAGTTACAATTGGGAATGCCAATGTAACCTATTCGAAAGACGGCAATCCGGTAGAGGCGCCTACCAATGCAGGTACTTATGCCGTTACCGCTTCATTTACAGGAAATAACAATTACTTACCCGCCGAAACAACCGGCGTGCTCCTGATCCATAAAGCTACTGCAACACTCACTGCCAGTGGGCTTTCTCATACCTATGACGGTACGGCCAAAGCGATCCATGTAACCACAAACCCAGCCAACCTGAGCGGCGTTACGGTAGCATATACAATGGGCGGCGTAAATGTGCCTGCTGCCAACGTGCTAAATGCCGGGAACTACCTGTATGTAGCCTCATTGGACAACGAAAACTATACTGCTGAGCAGCGGAGCGGGACTTTAACTGTCGCGAAAGCTGCCCTGGTAATCCAAGCCAACAACGCCAGTAAAATCTATGGTAACGAAAACCCTGCATTTACTGCCGCGGTGGTGAGCGGAGCCGTATCAGGTGAATCTTTCAGCGTTTCTGCCTCTTCTGACGCAAATGCCAGTTCTGCTGTAGGCGACTATAGTATTGTGCCAACTGTAACAGGAGCCACGCTCAACAACTATACTGTTACCCCTCAAAATGGAACACTGACAATCACTGCCAGACCCATAACGGTAATGGCCAATGCAGGGCAATCCAAGGTATATGGGGAAAGTGACCCTGCCGTTTATACCTACCAGATCGCTTCGGGTAGCCTGTTGGATAATGCTCACTTAACAGGAGCCTTAACCAGAGTAGCAGGAGAAAATGTAGGAAGCTATGGCCTTACAAAAGGCACACTGACTGCCACATCCAACTATGCGCTTACTTATACGGGTGCTGATTTCGTGATTGGCCAGCGCAGCGTCGAGATCATGGCTGACGCCAAGAGTAAGACGTATGGTCAGGGAGATCCTGCGCTCACCTATGCAATTACAGCGGGTTCTGTCATCGGAGGTGATGCCTTCTCGGGTGCATTGGGTCGTGATGCAGGCGAAAACGTGGGCAACTATGCCATCACGCTGGGTAACTTAAGCCTGGGTAGTAATTATAGTCTGACAATGGCAGGAAATGCTGGTTTGGCCATAACACCGAAAGCCATTGCAGTTACGCCAAATGCTGGACAAGGCAAGGTATACGGCAGTGCTGATCCAGTTTTGACTTATACCCATTCAGACCTGGTTGGAAATGACACCTTCTCAGGCGCACTTTCCAGAGAATCCGGCAGCACTGTTAGAGAATACAACATTACCCTGGGTACCTTGTCATTGAGCAGTAACTACGCACTCAACTTTGTGGATGGCGTTAAATTCAATATTTCGCCAAAATCGTTGACGGCTTCTATTGCTGCTATTAACAAGGTATACGATGGCACTCCGGCAGCATCTGCCACGGGCAGTGTTCCGGCTGCTGATCTGGTTACCGGCGATGAGGTGGCTGTAACGGTGAGCAACGCTAGCTTTGACACCAAAAACGTAGGTACTGGCAAAGCAGTAACCGCCAATGTCTCCATCACGAATCCTAACTACAGCCTAACTTCCTCCACCGCAAGCACAACAGCGAATATCACGGCCAAAGAAATTACGGGAGCCTTCACAGCCGCAAACAAGGTATACGATGGTACCAATGCGGCCATTGTTACTGGTAGATCCCTGGAAGGAGTAATTGAGCAGGATGATGTGGAACTCATAGGTGGAACGGCCACATTTGCCAATAAAAATGCAACGACAGGCAAAACAGTAACATTAGTAGGTGCTGTATTGGATGGCGCTGACAAAAACAACTATAGCTTATCGGGCGTGGGTACTACCCTGGCTGATATCTCAGCGAAGCCAGCCTCCGTAACGCCTGTAGCCAACACGAAGGTATATGGTACCCAAGATCCTGCTTTAACGGGCTCAATGAGTGGATTTGTACCAACCGATGGAATTACAGCAAGCTTCACACGAGCAGCGGGAGAGTCAGTAGGTTCCTATGCCATCAGTGCTGCGCTGCAACCACAGGGAGAGCTGTCCAACTATGCGATCACCTATAACACAGCTGCGTTTGACATAACGAAAGCGAGCCTTGCTGTTACTGCAAACAATGCGAACAGAGCATACGGCGATGATGATCCTGCATTCAATGGTACGGTAACCGGAATCGTGAACAGGGATGCTATCACGGCTTCTTATACTACGTCCGCCACAAAGGGCAGCGCAATAGGGACTTATCCGATCGTGCCGACACTGGAAGGCGAAGCGCTTAGCAACTATGAGGTTTTAGCTACCAATGGAACGCTGACGGTTACAAAAGCTGCTTTAACGGCTATGGCCAACAACAAATCCAGGGTATACGGAATTGCGAATCCGGTACTGGACGGTGAGTTAACAGGCGTGAAGAATGAGGATAATATTTCAGCTTCTTACTCAACCACAGCAACGGCTGCATCCAATGTAGGAGAGTATGCCATCAACGTTTCGTTGCTGGACCCTGACGGGAAATTAAGCAACTACGAGGTAAATAAAACGGAGGGTACGCTTACCATCCTGCAAGCACCTGCCACGATTGTGCTGACTGGCTTGTCTAAGGTATACAATGGTTCTGCTCAGGGTGCGACAGTTACTACAAACCCGGAAAACCTTGCTGTGAACGTAACCTACGCGGGCAGCACCGCTTTGCCAAAGTCAGCCGGTTCGTATGGGGTAGTGGCCAGTATCAACAACAGCAACTATGCTGCTGACAATGCTACCGGTACCCTGATTATCGCTCCAAAAGCAGTTAGCGCTACACTGGCTAATAGCGGTAAGGTATACGATGGCGCTACGGCAGCGCCTGGCACAACAGCCACGTTAACTGGTGTGATCGAGGGTGACAACGTAACCGCAGCTGTTACAAACGCAGCTTTCGACCAGGTGGGCGCCGGACCAAGAACTGTTACGGCCACGGTGACGCTGGCGGGTGCCGACAAGGGCAACTACTCGCTGGGTGAGGTGGCAAATGCAACTGCCTCTATTACTCCTAAGCCAGTCACTGCAGGTATAGCGGCAACGAACAAGGTATACGACGGTACCACGGCGGCCTCTGCCACAGGTAGTATTCCGGCTACTGATTTGGTTGCCAACGATGTGGTGGTTATAATCGTGAGCAACGCCAACTTCGACACCAAAAATGTGGGTTCAGGAAAGGTAGTGAGTGCCAATGTCTCCATCACGAATCCTAACTATAGCCTGACATCCCTTACCGCCAATACAACAGCGAACATCACCCCAGCGCCACTTACGATTACGGCGCCGAGCATGAGCAAGTACTGTGGTCAGGTAGATCCAGTAGCTGGGTATAACTGTCAGGTTAGCGGTACTGTGAATGGCGAACAACTCGTGACAACCTACATCATAGCCGGCACAGTGGTCAGACCGGTATGCACGGAATCTGCTAAGCTGAGCAACTATAGTGTGACCTACATAAACGGCACTTTAACGATCAATGGCTTAACGCTGGACGCCAGCAATGCCAGCAACCCAAGAAGTATCAATGAAGATGTCGTTATTACAGTTTCTGTTAAAGATGGCAATGTAAATGTCCCAGGAGTTACTGTAAAGCTTCTATTCGACGGTGTGGTAAAAGGCACTGCCGAGAGTGACGCTAACGGTATTGCCAGGTTTGCACTGGGTAGGTTGGCGGTTAATGTTTATGCCGTGACCGCTGAGGCAGGAGCCGGATGTTCTGTTTCACCGGTGGTTTACCTGCCAATCTACGACCCAGAAGGTGGTTTTATAACTGGCGGTGGCTGGATCAATTCACCTGCAGGCGCATTGGAAGGGTCGGATGTTACCGGCAAAGCCAATTTCGGATTTGTGGCTAAATACAGAAAAGGCAAAAACGAAGTAGAGGGTAACACTGAGTTCCAGTTCCAGGCGGGTAATGTAAGCTTCAAAAGCTCCGCCCACAATGCAGGCTCGCTGGTGATATCAGGTCCTAAGGCAACTTACAAAGGCACGGGTACCATTGCAGGTCAGGCCGGAACCTATGATTTCATGGTAATTGTGACAGACGGTCATGTAAATGGCGGTGGTGGATACGACAAGTTCAGAATCAAGATCTGGAATGGTGGCAATGTGGTATACGATAATGCCAGAGGCACACTCGAAAACGCTGACCTAGGTGACCAGACTATTCTGGGCGGCGGTTCTATTGTGATTCATGAGAACAAGGTGGTGGCATCTACGCCGGGAGGCAAAAAGCTGGAGATCGCCGGTGGACTCGAAGAACTCTCTTCGGCCCGCTTCGATAACTATCCGAACGCCTTTGCTGACAGAACCACCATCCGTTTTGCATTCGATACCGAACAGCGCTATGTGCTGGAAGTGTACGACATCAGAGGCGCTCTTGTGAAAAAAATGTCGGCTGGTACAGCAGAAGCCGGCAAGGTATACGAGTTCGAACTGGATGGCCGTAACCTGGCTGAAGGGGTGTACTTTGCCAAACTGGCGGCAGGCACTAAAATGCAGACCATCAAAATGTTGCTGAAAAAGTAAATTATGAGGTAAAGGGATTTATACCCTGAAATTGGAAGGCACTCGCTCTAACTGACGAGTGCCTTTCTCTTTTTAGGGTTACAAATTATGCTCAGGTAGCAAAACATTCGCTGGTGATTTTTGTATAAACCAAAAACCCTGGTACCTTTGCAGCAGCAGTATGAGCAAAACCACGCTACATATCATCCTTTCCACTTTCACGGCAGCGCCTGTTGCCTGTGGTTCTGCTGCGCACCATCATTTCCATCATTCCTCGTAAGAGGAAGAACAGCACTATATAGCCCCCCATAGGGTTTTCATACCCTTCGTATACTTTGCTTGCAGCAAGGTCATTCGTTTTTATACCTATTTAATCCATAAAAAACATCTATGCTACGTTTAGCAATTCAGAAATCCGGCAGGCTGAGTGAAGACTCGCTAAAGCTTATCCGGGAGTGCGGTATCTCCTTCATTACCAGCTCTCTTAAACTTAAAACCGAATCCACCAATTTTCCGCTCGAAATCCTGTACCTGCGCGACGATGATATACCAGGTTATGTGGCCGACGGGGTGGCCGATATCGGTATCGTCGGGGAAAATGTGCTGGTAGAGGAAGGTATGCAGGCGCTTGCCGTCGAGCAGCTGGGTTTTTCAAAGTGCCGCTTGTCACTGGCAGTTCCGAAGTCCGATGAGTATCAGGATATAACGGACCTGCAGGGTAAAAATATCGCGACTTCCTACCCTAACCTGTTGCAGGCTTACCTGAACGAAAGGGGCGTGCAGGCGCACATTCACACGATCAGCGGTTCGGTAGAGATTGCTCCCAGCATAGGTTTGGCCGATGCCATCTGCGATATTGTGAGTTCAGGCAGCACACTCATCAGCAATGGGCTCAAAGAGGTGGAGCGTGTGTTTCAATCACAGGCGGTTCTGATTGCCAATGGCGGGCTGAACGCGGAGAAACAGGCTATACTGGATAAGTTGTTGTTCCGGATCCACGCGGTGCAGAGGGCCCAAAAAGCGAAGTATATTTTGCTGAATGCCCCAACCGATAAAGTGGATATCATCACGGACTTGTTACCAGGTATAAAATCGCCTACCATTTTGCCGCTGGCAGAAGAAGGCTGGAGTTCGTTGCACTCCGTTGTGAACGAGGATGATTTCTGGGAAATTATCGAGAAGCTGAAGGAGGCCGGAGCGCAGGGTATATTGGTGGTGCCTATAGAAAAGATGATTGTATGATGCGCAGGATAACAAATCCGGCTAAAGCAGAATGGCCGGAACTGACCAAAAGACCGACACAGAATTTCGGAGACCTGGAAGCGGGTATAGCGCAGACATTTGGGCTCGTGCAGGAGAGTGGGGACAAGGCCCTCCTTGACCTGACTGAGAAATACGATGGCGTGCGACTGACTGGTTTGCTGTCCTCTGCAGAAGAAATGGCCAGTGCAGCGGCTGAACTATCGGATGAGCTGAAAAGTGCTATTCAGCAAGCCTTCAATAATATAGAGAAATTTCATGCACAACAGGCAGAGCAGAGTAGTCGGGTGGAGACGATGCCCGGCGTAACCTGCTGGCGCAAAAGTGTGGCTATCGATAAAGTAGGGCTCTACATACCGGGTGGTACAGCTCCGTTGTTTTCTACCTTGCTTATGCTGGGCATTCCGGCACGATTGGCTGGCTGCCCGGAAATTATCCTGTGCACACCGCCTGCCAAGGATGGCTCCATCCACCCGGCTATACGCTACACAGCCTCGCTGTTAGGTATAGAGAAGCTCGTGAAAGCGGGCGGGGCACAGGCCATCGCGGCAATGGCTTTCGGTACGGAGAGTGTGCCGGCTGTAAACAAGATCTTTGGCCCGGGCAACCAGTATGTTACTGTAGCGAAGCAGATGCTCAGCAAAACAGGCGTGGCGATCGACCTGCCAGCTGGTCCCTCCGAAGTACTGGTAATAGCGGATGAGTCGGCCAACCCGGCTTTCGTGGCTGCCGACCTGCTTTCTCAGGCAGAACACGGCGCTGACTCACAGGTAGTGCTGCTGACCAACTCGGCTGACTTGCTGCGCCAGGTGGAAGACGAGCTGCAAGAACAACTGGAGGCATTGCCGCGTAAGGAGTTTGCCGCCAGGGCGTTAAACAATAGTTTAGGTATACTGTTGCAGGACGTCGAGGAGATGCTCCGGTTTTCTAACCTGTATGCCCCCGAGCACCTTATTTTGGCCGTTAATGGGTTTGAGGAGCTGCTGGATAAGATCACCAATGCCGGGTCAGTTTTCCTGGGCAACTATAGCCCGGAGTCGGCCGGGGACTATGCCTCCGGCACCAACCATACCTTGCCTACCAATGGCTATGCCCGCGCATATAGTGGTGTGTCGCTGGACAGTTTTGTCAAGAAGATCACTTTCCAGCACATCACCCCCGAAGGTTTACAGAACATCGGCAACACGATAGAAGTGATGGCGGAGGCCGAAGGCTTGGAAGCCCACAAAAATGCAGTGAGTATCAGATTAAAGGAGGTCCGAAATGTTTAACCTGGAAAGTATAGTGCGTCCGAATGTGCTCAGGATGAAACCCTATTCATCGGCGCGGGACGAGTTCAAAGGTGTGGCAAGTGTCTTTATAGATGCCAATGAGAATAACCTAGGCAGCCTTGCCGGCGAAAATTACAACCGTTACCCGGATCCGCATCAGAAAAAGCTGAAGGAGTTGATCGCAGGTATAAAAGGAGTGAAGCCAACACAGATTTTCCTGGGCAATGGCAGCGACGAGGCCATAGACCTGTTGTTTCGGATGGTTTGCCGGCCGGGGCAGGACAGCATGCTGCACCTGCCGCCAACGTATGGCATGTATGAAGTGTCGGCCAACTTGAACGAAGTCGAACTAGAAGCCGTGCAGTTGACAGCTGATTTTCAGATACCCGTGCTGGAAGTGCTCAAACAAGTGAAAGACACGACCAAACTCCTTTTCATCTGCTCACCTAATAACCCAACCGGCAACACCATCGACCCGGAAAGTATAGAAACCATCCTGGACAATTTTGATGGGTTGGTGGTGCTCGATGAGGCTTATATTGATTTTGCGGACAGCCCAAGCTGGACCACTCGATTGGAGGAGTATCCGAACCTGGTGGTGCTGCAGACTTTTTCCAAAGCCTGGGGCATGGCCGGCTTGCGGCTGGGAATGGCTTTTGCCTCAGAAGAGATTGTTGCGTTACTCGACAAGATAAAACCGCCCTACAACATCAACGAGGCTACCCAGCAACTTGCGCTCCAGGCTTTGCAGCACACAGAAGAGTTGACTTACATGATCGAAGAGATTGTGCAGGAGCGTGAAATGCTGATACAGGCGCTGCCAACATTGAAGGTAGTAGAGAAGGTATATCCATCGGACGCGAACTTCCTGTTGGTGAAAGTAAAGGACGCCAACGGCCTGTATGCTTATCTGCTCGATAAGGGCATTGTGGTGCGTAACCGCTCCAGCCTGCCGGGTTGCGAAGGCTGCCTGCGAATTTCCATCGGAACGGTGGAGGAGAACCAGCAGCTGTTTCAGGCAATAAGTGATTTTAAAATTTAGATTTTTGACAATAGATGCTTGAAATCAGTTCATAGACGCTATAAAAATTGAATCTATCGTCTAAAATCTAGTATCTAATATCTTTCTTTCATGAAAAAAGCATTATTTATAGACCGCGACGGCACCATTCTGGTGGAGCCTAAGTCAGATTATCAGGTTGACTCTTTTGAGAAATTTGAGTTCGTGCCGAAGGTGATCCGCAACCTGTACAAGATTTACAAGGAGCACAATTATGAGTTGGTGCTCGTGACCAACCAGGACGGGCTGGGAACAGACTCTTATCCAGAGCATACCTTCTGGCCTTATCAGAACAAAATGCTGGAGATCTTGAAAGGGGAAGGCATCGAGTTTGCCGACATCCTGATCGACCGGAGCTTTGAGCACGAAGGTCTGGAAACCCGTAAACCAGGTATAGGCATGATGAAGAAATACCTGACGGGCGAGTACGACCTGGCCAACTCCTATGTAATCGGTGATAGACAGACGGATGTACAACTGGCTAAGAACCTGGGCGCAAAGTCCATTTTCATAGGAGACGACGTAGTGGCAGATGCCGCCCTGAGCACCAGCGACTGGGACGAGATCTATACCTTCCTGAAGTTACCCCCACGACGCGCCAGCATTCGCCGCCAGACTTCTGAGACAGAGATTGCCATCGACCTGAACCTCGACGGCACTGGCCAGATGAACATCCACACCGGCCTGGGCTTTTTCGATCACATGCTGGAGCAACTGGCCAAGCACGGGAAACTGGATCTGAACATCCAAGTGAAAGGCGACCTGCACATAGACGAGCACCACACCATAGAAGACACCGGATTAGCGTTGGGAGAGGCCTTCCTGGCTGCTTTGGGCGATAAGAAAGGTATTATGCGCTACGGTTTCCTACTGCCTATGGACGATGTGCTGGCACAAGTGGCCATCGATTTCAGTGGCAGGCCTTGGGCGGTATGGGACGCGGAGTTCAAGCGTGAAAAAGTAGGGGACATGCCCACCGAAATGTTCTTCCATTTTTTCAAGTCCTTCAGCGACACTTCTAAAAGCAACCTGAATATAAAAGCGGAGGGTCAGAACGAGCACCACAAGATCGAGGCAATTTTCAAGGCATTCGCCAAAGCGATTCAGATGGCCGTCAAGCGCAACCCAGCGGACAATTCTATACCTAGCACAAAGGGAACGCTCTAACAGATTGGATTGCAAGAGGCATAAAAAGGGCTGGCTGTAAGATAACAGCCAGCCTTTTTATCTGGTTGATGAAGCGGTTGGTCGTTTCAGCAGGCGCGCAACCAGTCACTCGCTGCCTCTATGTCTTCAAAAGTTTTAATAAAACTAAGATCTTCCGTATTGTTTAATGCTTTTTCTGCCGAAAGCCTGCTGAATGCGCTCTGGGAATATACCCAGGCGAAACACTCCAGCCCGGCGGCCTGCATGCGTGGCATCCAATCTGAACCCACCCACCGGGATGCGCCTGACCAAATGCCCTCCACATTGGTGTTATCGTTCAGCACCTTGGTGCATCCGGTATCTAACAACAAGTCCAGAATTTTTTCACAGCCTGCCACAACACTATCATAACTCTGATAGCCTCGCCAGTTTACATAAATCCAACCATCCGCATGATTGAATTCAATCAAAATGTTGCTTTCGCGGTGTAAAATTTCATTCCTGACTAATTTCATAGTTTCCACACTATCGCAAATATCTGAAGTAGTAACGTACATATTTTTTAGCTTGGCGAGAACGAACCACAAGAATTAAAACTTAATCAAGGCGGAGGAGAATTCTCGAATGCCATTCCGATTTACTTGAGCAAATATTAAACCTAATGTAAAGGCTGATCGGATTTGTTTGCAGAAACGTGAGTTTGAGGATGTTTCTTGTAAAAGGCCTATTTTAAGGTTGTAACACCTATTCCCAAAAATGGAAATATTGCGTCCTTTATTCCCAAATAATAAAATAAATGTCCGTTCCGAAAGTGAAGACTCCATTTTTAACCACAGTGGTGGCTCCACTTAACATTCTAATAATTGAGTGATTCTTTTGTAATTGTCAAAATAGCGTTTACATTTGTGGTGCAAGGCTGCTTCAACACTTGGCCGGCGACAAAATTGATTATATGATTCAGAATCTTCATACAGCATGGTGGTGGCACGTTACGCAAAGTACCGTGAACAGCCTTGCTATATATTTGAAGAAAAACTAAGATATAGCACACAACCAAAGGTATAAAAGCCTGCTGTTCACTTGAATGGCAGGCTTTTTTGTTTTTAATCCAGCACGAAGCGATGAACAAGTATAAAATCAACACCACCTTTAAGGCCCTTTTGGCTGACACGCTCACTCCGGTGAGTGTATACCTGAAACTGCGTGACCGGTACCCGAACAGCATCCTGTTGGAGAGCTCTGACTACCATGGGGCCGAGAACAGCTTTTCGTACATCTGCTGCAGCCCGATGGCCAGTATCAAGCTGGAGGACGAGAAACTGACAGAAGTGTTGCCGGATGGAAGCACCGTGAACACACCCATCACCAAGGAGTCTGATGTGCCTGCTTTGCTTTCCGGTTTTGCAGGTCGCTTCGAAACAGAGGAAAACAGGTTCAACTTTATCAGCAATGGTTTGTTTGGTTACATGAACTACGATGCTGTGCGATATTACGAGGACATGGAGTTGACCTTGCGCCCCGACAGGCTGCGAATCCCGGATCTGTACTATGCCGTGTACCGCTATGTCATCGCGATCAACCATTTCACCAACGAAGCCTATATTTTTTCACATACCTATCAAGCAGAGGCAGACAATGGTATAGCGCAGTTGGAGGCTCTGCTCAACAGCCGCAACATTCCGAGCTATACCTTCAGGACGACAGGAGAAGAGTCCTACAACATCAATCGCGAGGGTTTTCTGCAGAATATTAAGCGGGCGAAGGAGCACTGTTTCAGGGGCGATGTGTTCCAGCTTGTGCTCTCCCGACGTTTTGATCAGGCTTTTCAGGGGGATGAGTTTAATGTGTACCGTGCCCTGCGTTCCGTAAACCCATCGCCCTACCTGTTCTATTTCGATTATGGCAGCTTTAAGATTTTTGGCTCTTCACCGGAGGCACAGCTGGTCATAAAGGACAAGAAGGCAAGCATTTTTCCGATTGCGGGCACTTTCCGTAGAACCGGCGACGACGCTGCCGATGCGGCCTTGGCCGAGAAGCTCCTGGCCGACCCGAAAGAGAACGCTGAGCACGTCATGCTGGTAGACCTGGCCCGAAATGACCTGAGTCGGAACGGCCACAGTGTGAAGGTGGAGACTTTCCGGGAGATACAGTTTTACTCGCACGTCATCCACCTGGTATCCAAAGTATCAGGCACTTTGCACCGACAGGAGGATTCGCTACAGATGGTGGCCAGCACTTTTCCGGCAGGCACTTTGTCGGGTGCTCCCAAATACAAAGCCATGCAGCTGATTGACCGTTACGAAACAACGAACCGCGCCTTTTACGGTGGCTGCATTGGTTTTATGGACTTCAACGGGAACTTCAACAGCGCCATCATGATCCGCTCCTTTCTGAGCAAGGACTACAAACTGTACTACCAGGCTGGGGCAGGTATAGTAGCGGCCTCTGACCCGGAGAGTGAGCTGCAGGAAGTCGACAACAAACTTATGGCGCTACGAAAAGCCCTCACTTTAGCACAGGAGATCAACTAACATGGAAGTACTGGTAATAGACAATTACGATTCGTTCACCTACAATTTGGTGCACCTGCTGCAGGAGCTGCAGGCAGAGGTAACGATTCGGCGCAACGACAAAACAAGCCTGGAAGAGGTGTCGCGGTTCAGGAAGATCCTGCTTTCGCCCGGACCAGGTATACCGGATGAAGCCGGTTTGCTGAAAACCATTATCCAGGAATTTGGTGCTGAGAAAAGTCTCTTTGGGGTGTGCCTCGGTCATCAGGCAATAGGAGAGGTATACGGGGGCAAACTACTCAACAGCAAGGAGGTATGGCACGGCGTGGCCACCCCTGTTCGCGTAACCTGCTCAGAAGAGCCGCTCTTCCATAACCTGCCGCAACAGTTCAGCACAGGCCGCTACCACTCCTGGTTGGTGGAGCAACATTTACCCGATTGCCTGGTGCCGACCGCAGTAGACGACAAGGGCAACATCATGGCATTGCGGCATCGGGAGTTTGATGTGCGCGGGGTGCAGTTTCACCCGGAGTCTGTGCTCACCGAGTATGGCAGGGAAATGCTGGAAAACTGGCTGAAAAATTAGATGCTGGAGAAGAGACAATAGATTTTAGACTCTCCGACTGTTTAAAATTCCCAGGTATACCTGCTATTATCTGAATTTAAGATCTGAACCATGAAAGAAATACTGAATCACTTATTTGAACATAAAACATTAAGCCGTGAACAGGCGCGGGAAGTGCTGGTCAACATTACGGCGGGCAGGTATAACCTGAGCCAGATTTCCAGTTTCCTGACGGTATACATGATGCGCAGCATCACGGTTGAGGAGCTGGAAGGCTTCCGGAATGCCCTGCTCGACCAATGCCAGCGGGTTGACCTGCAAGCCTTCGACCCGATTGACCTTTGCGGCACGGGAGGCGACGGCAAGGATACCTTTAACATCTCGACCCTATCTTCCTTTGTCGTAGCGGCCAACGGTATACCTGTCGCTAAACACGGCAACTATGGTGTGTCTTCTTCCTGTGGCTCTTCCAATGTGCTGGAGGCGCTGGGGATCCGGTTTACCACAGACAGCAGCAAGCTGGAACGGAGCATGGAACAGTATAACATTTGCTTTCTGCACGCCCCGCTGTTTCACCCGGCCATGAAAAGTGTGGCGCCTATCCGCAAAGACCTGGGCGTGAAAACGTTTTTTAACATGCTCGGTCCGATGGTGAATCCCGCTTTCCCGAAAAAGCAGCTGGTTGGAGTGTTCAGCCTGGAACTGGCCCGTATGTATGGCTACCTCTACCAGCAACAACCCGATGTCAGGTATAGCATACTCCATACCCTGGACGGTTACGATGAAATCTCGCTTACCAGTCCCTTCAAAGTGATTGCCGATAGCAGCGAGCAACTCTTGGATGCTGCCGATCTGGGCCTTTCCCAATTGCGGCATGAACAAATTAAGGGTGGCGAAGGTATAGCCGATTCCGCCGAGATTTTTGTGCGGGTACTCCAGGGCAAAGGCACGCAGGCGCAGACCGAGGTAGTGTCTGCCAACGCAGGCATGGCCATTAACTGCGCCCGTCCTGAGGTGGCTATACCTGAGGCGGTGCAAATGGCGAAAGAAACGCTTCAATCCGGGAGAGCTTATACCTTATTTAACAAGTTGATACAAGATGAAAAGCTGGTAAAAGCTTAAACAATATAAAGCCTACTTAACGCAAAATATAAAGACCATGACGATACTCGACGAAATCATTGCCCATAAATACAAAGAAGTAGCAGAGCGCAAAGCCCTTTATCCGGTTAAGCTGCTTGAAAAAAGCCTGTACTTTGATACGCCTTGCCTGTCGCTGGAGCGCTACCTGCTGCGGCCGGACAAGAGCGGCATCATTGCGGAGATCAAACGGAAATCTCCTTCCAAGGGCGATATTAACCCGTATGTGTCGGTAGAGCGCACCTCGATTGGTTACATGCAGGCGGGCGCTTCGGCACTCTCAATCCTCACGGACGGGCACTTTTTCGGGGGGAAGAACGAAGACCTGATGACAGCCCGCAAGTACAACTACTGCCCGATTCTGCGCAAAGACTTTATGGTAGACGAATACCAGATCGTGGAGGCCAAGTCCATCGGTGCTGACGCTATTCTGCTGATTGCCGCCGCCCTCGAACCGGGTAGGCTGAAGCAGCTGGCTGCATTCGCTCGTTCGTTCGGGCTGGAAGTGCTCCTCGAAGTGCACAACCTGGAAGAACTGCAGCAGACGCTCTGCGAAGACGTGACCGTCGTGGGCGTCAACAACCGCAACCTGCAGACTTTCCAAACGGATGTGGCCCTGTCCTTCGACTTGGCCAGGCATATACCCGAAGGGATAACCAAGGTATCGGAAAGTGGACTGCGCCATCCGCAAACACTGTTGGAGTTGCAGGAAGCCGGGTATAACGGCTTTTTGATTGGTGAGAGTTTTATGGAGGATGGCCGACCGGAGCGTGCTGCCACGGAGTTTATTCGCGAGCTGCGTCAATTACAGGAGCAGAAAAGCCAAACGGTTTCATATTAAGCTCGGGTTCCTTTCTTCCAGCGTGGTTATTCATTATTTCGAAGCACAACAATATATGAAACTGAAAGTTTGTGGTATGCGGGAGCCAGCGAATATCCTGCAGTTGGCGGCGCTGCAGCCAGATTACATGGGTTTTATCTTTTATGAGGGCTCTAAGCGCTATTGCGAGGGGCACATTCGCCCGGAAATGCTTGCTGAAATACCTGCAGGTATACAAAAGGTTGGAGTGTTTGTAAATGAAAGCACTGAGGTTATCCTAGAAACTGTTCAGGCATATAAGCTTGACCTGATTCAGCTTCACGGCCGCGAAACGCCTGGCCAGTGTCGTGATCTGAAAGAAGCGGGTATGACCATTATCAAAGCCTTTTCAGTGGACGATCATTTTGCCTTTGAAAACACACTGCTTTACGAAAGGTATTGCGACTTTTTTCTGTTCGACACGCGCGGCAACAACTATGGCGGCAATGGCACTGCCTTCGATTGGGAAATACTGAAAGGCTACTTATCAGATGTACCTTATTTCCTGAGCGGCGGCCTGAGCCTGGAGAACCTGCAAAGCAAAGAGTTTGAGAAGCTTCGTCCCAAACCCCACGCTATAGATGTAAACAGCGGTTTTGAACTAGAGCCGGGATTAAAGGATGTGGAGAAGGTCAAAGAACTGATCAAATTGATGAAAGAAAAGAATTGAATAAACTGTCATCTCGAGGTTTGGAGAGATCTGGATTTGATAGTATCAGACACTCATTGTATTCGAAATGACATAAAGGAACAAAAATGAATTACAACGTTGACGATAACGGGTTTTATGGCAGATTCGGTGGGGCCTATGTCCCCGAAATGCTATACCCAAACGTGGAGGAACTTCGCCAGAATTACCTGAAAATCATGGCAGAGCCAGATTTTCAGGAAGAATTGCAGGCCTTGCTACGGGACTATGTGGGGCGGCCAACGCCACTCTACTTTGCAAAACGCCTTTCCGAAAAGTATAACACCAATATCTACCTGAAGCGGGAGGACCTGAACCATACCGGCGCTCATAAGATAAACAACACGGTGGGGCAGGTG
Organism: Pontibacter aquaedesilientis; assembly: GCF_014773225.1. GTDB lineage: Bacteria > Bacteroidota > Bacteroidia > Cytophagales > Hymenobacteraceae > Pontibacter > Pontibacter aquaedesilientis. The sequence continues at coordinate 617,489 of NZ_JACXAJ010000001.1, forward strand.
CTGCTGGCAAAGCGCCTGGGCAAGACGCGCATTATTGCAGAGACGGGAGCGGGTCAGCATGGCGTGGCCACAGCTACAGTTTGTGCACTTATGAACCTGGAGTGTATTGTGTACATGGGCGAAGTAGACATTGAACGACAGGCACCTAATGTTGCCAGAATGAAAATGTTAGGTGCTACCGTAGTGCCGGCCATCAGTGGTAGCCGCACCCTCAAAGACGCCACCAATGAGGCCATCCGCGACTGGATCAACAACCCGGAAGACACCTATTACATCATTGGCTCGGTGGTGGGGCCACATCCATACCCAGACATGGTAACGCGTTTCCAGGCGGTTATATCGGAAGAGATAAAGGCACAGCTGCTGGAGAAAACCGGCCGCGAGAACCCGGACTATGTGGTGGCCTGCGTAGGCGGTGGCAGCAACGCCGCCGGTGCCTTCTATCATTTTCTGAATACCCCGGAGGTGAAACTCGTTGCCGTAGAAGCCGCGGGCTTAGGTATAGACTCCGGTGAGTCTGCCGCCACCTCGGTGCTTGGCCGCGAGGGGATCATCCACGGTAGCCGTACCTTGCTCATGCAGACAGAAGATGGACAGGTGACGGAGCCTTACTCTATTTCCGCCGGACTCGACTACCCGGGTGTTGGGCCTTTGCACGCGCACCTGCACCAATCCGGCCGGGCCATTTTCGAAAGCATCACCGACGAAGAAGCCCTGCAGGCCGTACTGGAACTCACCCGCCTGGAAGGCATTATACCTGCCCTGGAAACGGCCCACGCCTTGGCCGCACTCGGCAACATAGGAGCGAAGCCGGATGATGTAGTGGTGGTAAACCTTTCTGGTCGTGGCGATAAAGATTTGACAACCTACTTAGACAGATTCCAACTCGATGGCAAATAGAATTCAAAACCTGTTCGGGCAGCAGCAGACAGGACTACTCTCGGTGTACTTCACAGCCGGCTACCCTAGCCTGGAAGATACGGTGCCCATCATACTGGAGTTGGAGAAAAACGGCGTGGACCTGATCGAGGTGGGCATGCCTTTCTCCGATCCGCTGGCAGACGGCCCCACCATACAGCAGAGCAGTGAGGTGGCTATACGCAATGGCATGACGATTCCTAAATTGTTTGAGCAATTGAAAGACATCCGGCAGCATACGCAGATCCCGCTGGTGCTCATGGGCTATCTCAACCCTGTCATGCAATATGGGGTGGAGCGTTTCCTGAAGAAGGCCAGTGAGATAGGGATAGATGGGATCATCCTCCCGGATCTGCCGCTCTCGGATTATGTGCGGGAATACAAACCGCTGTTCGAGGTCAATGGTTTGAGCAATATATTCCTGGTAACTCCTCAGACACCGGAGCAGCGCATCCGTGAAATAGACGAGCATTCCAACGGCTTCATCTATATGGTGTCATCGGCTTCGGTGACAGGCAGTACCGGCAACAAGGGAGTTGCCAATACAGCGTATTTCCAACGTGTGGCAGGTATGGCCTTGAAGAATCCGGGCATTATCGGCTTTGGAATTCACGACTGCGAGACTTTCACGCAGGCCTGTAGCCACGCAAGCGGCGCCATTATCGGCAGCGCCTTTATCAAAGCACTTGGTAAAGCGGGCGATTTAGCTGAAAACATCAGCACTTTTATTCAAAGCATCAGAAAGAAACAAAACGCATGATCATACAATTGCAACAAGGTATACCTGCCACTGTGAAAGAGAATATTCTGCAGCAGGTTAAAAGTGTGGGTTTTAAAGCGAACGAGGTACAGACGCAGGAGGGGCACTACATCGTAGGCATCGGCAAGAAGGATTTTGATATCCGGACGCTGGGCCAATTGCCGGGAGTGGCCGACATCCACCGCGTATCAGATGAATATAAGCTGATTTCGCGCAAGTGGAAGGTAAACCCAACCCTGATCGATTTGGGTGATGGCGTACAGATCGGCGAGGGCACTTTCAGTATCATGGCTGGTCCGTGCTCTATCGAAAACGAAAAGCAGATAGAGCTCGTTGTGCAGCATCTTAAAGAGAACAACGTGAAAATCATGCGGGGCGGGGTGTTCAAACCGCGTAGCTCACCTTATGCATTCCGTGGACTGGGTTTGGAGGGCTTGCGCATGTTCCACCAGATCTGCCGGGAGAATGGTATCAAAATCATCACAGAGGTCATGCAGGTATCGCAGATCGAGGACATGTTGGATTTTGTGGATGTTTTCCAGGTAGGTGCCCGTAACAGCCAGAATTTCAACCTGCTCGATGCATTGGGCGAGGCGCAGAAACCTGTGCTGCTGAAACGAGGTATATCCGGCACGATTGAGGAGCTGTTGCAGGCGGCGGAGTATATCTTCTCCAACGGAAACGAAAAGATCATGCTTTGTGAACGCGGTATCCGTTCATACGAAACTGCCTATCGCAATGTGCTGGACCTAAATGCCATACCCGTACTCAAGGCCAAAACCCACCTGCCGGTTATCGTGGACCCGTCGCATGGTATTGGCCTGCGTGACCATGTAGAGCCTATGTCGCTGGCTGCGGTGATGGCCGGAGCCGATGGCGTGATCTATGAAACACACCAGAAGCCGGAAGAAGCATTCTCAGACGGACAGCAGACCGTGAATTTCAAAGAGTCGGAGCGCCTGATCAAACGCATGCGCCAAGCCTTTGAATTAAGAGAGCGGTTTTAATGTATAAGTCTCTGATATTCCTTAAGGTCAGTATACCTAAAAGCCTGTCTCTTGACCAGAGGCAGGCTTTTTCGATATGCGGTTATTTACATAATTGGCTTTCCCGTAAGAGAGGTGACCAATCTTACTTATGTTACCTATAAACCACACAAATTATCTGGCTGACTTACGTAACTACTTTCAAACTAACCTGACATGATGGCGGCTACCATAGAAGAACTGAACCTGAAGGACCTGAGTAACAGTCACCCCGGAGATATTGCCGATGTGATCAGCGGACTGAACGAAAAGGAGCGCATACTGGCTTTTCTGCTTTTGCCAGGAGAACTCAAGGCCGAAGTGTTTACCTATTTCAACTACACCAAACAGGAAGATCTGCTAAAGAAGCTGGGCTCTGTTGATACCGCCGAAATGCTCGAGAACATGGCGCCGGATGACCGCACGGAGATTTTCGAGAATTTTCCCGACCTGCTTATCAAGGAATCCATCAACCTGCTCTCCCCGGAAGAGAAAAGCATTGCCCTGAATCTGCTGGGCTATCCGGAAAAAAGCATCGCTCGCCTGATGACTCCTTATTATATACAGGCTAAAAAAGGCTGGACCGTTCGGCAGGCGCTCGACCACATCAAAAAATATGGAAAGAAAGCTGAAACGCTCAACCATTTGTATGTTGTTGATAAGAACAACCACCTCGTAGACGACATCCGGATAGGGAGGCTGCTGATGGCAGAGGAGGAGGACAAGGTAGAATCTTTGATGGACTACCAGTTTGTGAGCCTGACCACCACCATGAGTCGGGACGAGGCCATCGAGCTGTTTGACAAATACGACCGGGCGGTCATGCCCGTTGTTTCAGAAAGCGGTGTGCTGGTGGGGATCGTGACCTTTGACGACATCATTGATGAGATTGAGAAACGGGACACCGAGGATATACAGAAGTTTGGTGGTCTGGAGGCCTTGGAACTATCTTATACCGATACGCCGCTGCTCACACTGGTGCGCAAAAGAGCCAGTGTGCTTATTATTCTTTTTATGGGCGAAATGCTTACGGCCTCTGCCATGGGCTATTTTGAGGAGGAATTGGCGCAGGCTGTGGTGCTGGCTTTGTTTATACCGCTCATCATTTCCAGTGGCGGCAACTCGGGTTCTCAGGCGGCGACACTTATTGTCCGGGCTATGGCCATCAGTGAGTTGGGGCTACGGGACTGGTGGTATGTCATGCGCAAGGAGGTACTGTCCGGTTTGCTGCTGGGTATTATCCTGGGTGGGTTTGGCTTTCTGAGAATCATGGTTTGGCAGCAGGCTGGTTTCTACGACTATGGGGAGTATGCCAGCCTGATCGGGGCTACCGTCGGATTGTCTCTGATCGGCATCGTGCTCTGGGGTACCTTAACCGGCTCCATGATCCCATTTCTGCTCCGCCGGTTAGGGATGGACCCCGCCACGTCATCGGCTCCGTTTGTGGCCACGCTGGTTGATGTCACCGGCCTGATCATGTACTTTACCATTGCAGCCAGTATTTTGAGCGGAACGTTACTGTAAGGTATAACCTGACCTGATTTTTTAAGGTATAAACTGTGCATTACAGAATGAATCGTTTATCTTTGTCACCATGAAAGGCACAATGGCACATCTGCACCATCATCATGCACGAAGCAAAAGTTTCGGAGCCGTCTGCCTATGGATTTGCCAGTAGTTTAAAAAGCATATATTCCAAAAGCCTGACTCCGAACAGAGTCAGGCTTTTTTTGTTGTATTGCTTTGTTCTAAAATTGAGTCTTGTGTCTAACGTCTATAATCTTGCGTCTATAAAATGAATCTCGTAATAGTTGATTACAAAGCCGGCAATGTGCAGTCGGTGCTGTTTGCACTGGAGCGGTTGGGTGTACAGGCTACCCTGAGTTGCGACTTTGAAACCATCAAGGCGGCGGATAAGGTAATTTTTCCGGGAGTTGGCGAGGCCTCATCGGCCATGGCCCAACTGAAGGCCCGCAACCTGGACAAGCTGCTGCCAACACTGCAGCAACCGTTCTTTGGTGTCTGTTTGGGTATGCAGCTCCTTTGTCAGCACTCCGAAGAAGGCGATACCGATTTGCTGGGCATCATCCCGCTGCCGGTGAAGCGCTTCCAGACAGAATTGAAGGTGCCACACATGGGCTGGAATCAATTGGAGCAGCTTCAGTCGCCCTTGTTCCAAGGTATAGCCGAGGGAGATTACGTGTACTACGTGCACAGTTTCTATGTTCCCTTGTCGGATTATACCATCGCCCAGACGTCTTATCCCGAGCCCTTTTCGGCTGCTTTACAGTACAAGAACTTTTACGCCGCGCAGTTTCACCCCGAGAAAAGCGGACCTGCCGGTGCACAGATACTCAAAAATTTCTTAGACATATGATGGAAATCATCCCAGCCATAGACATTATCGGAGGCCAGTGCGTGCGCCTCACCGAAGGCGATTTCGCCCGGCAAACCACTTATGACAGCAACCCACTCGAGGTCGCCAAACGATTTGAGTCGCATGGCATCAAGCGCCTGCACCTGGTAGACCTGGACGGTGCCCGCGCCCGTAAACCCGTGAACCTGAACGTACTGGAAAGCATCGCCGCCAACACCGGACTGACCATTGACTTTGGCGGTGGCCTGCAATCGGACGAAGCGGTGCAACAGGCCTTTGACGCAGGAGCAGCGCAGATCACGGCGGGCAGTATTGCCGTGCGCGAACCCGAAACGGTCAAGGAATGGTTGTTTAAGTACGGTGCCGACAAAATCATCATCGGGGCTGACTTCAAAGGGGCGAACATCGCCATCAGCGCCTGGACCGAAGAGAGCAAGTACCCACTGCAGGATTTTATTTCCGGGTATGTGCAAACCGGGGCGCGTCTGTTCATTTGTACCGATGTGAGCAAGGATGGTAAACTACAGGGACCATCCCTGAACACCTACCGTCACCTGAAGCTGACCCAGCCCGCGGCCGGAATTATTGCCAGTGGCGGCGTGACTACCGTACAAGACCTGGAAGAACTGCAGGAAATAGGGGTGGAAGGTGCCATTATTGGCAAAGCCATTTATGAAGGGACCATCTCGTTAAAAGACTTAGAGCGATTTTTATGTTAACCAAACGCATTATACCTTGCCTGGACATCAAGGACGGCCGTACCGTGAAAGGGATACGTTTCGAGAATATCCGCGACGCAGGCGACCCGGTCGAGCTGGCCAAGTGGTATGCTGAGCAGGGAGCTGACGAACTGGTATTCCTGGATATTACGGCAACCAACGAGGAACGCAAGACTTTTGCGGAGCTTGTGCGCGACATTGCCCGTCATATCGATATACCTTTCACAGTCGGAGGCGGTATCAGTACGGTGGCCGATGTGGAAGTGCTGTTGCAGGCAGGGGCCGATAAAGTGTCCATCAATTCGGCTGCTATACGCAATCCGCAGTTGGTGGAAGACCTGGCGCGACGTTTCGGCAGCCAGTGCGTGACCGTGGCCATCGACACCAAGTACACCGAGGCCACCGGCTGGAAGGTATACGCCCGTGCCGGCACAGTAGAGACCGAGCATGCCACCGTGGACTGGGCCCGGCAGGTTGTAGCCCTGGGTGCAGGCGAGATACTGCTGACCAGCATGAACAACGACGGGACCAAAGGGGGATTTGCGCAGGACATCACCCGTGCTGTTTCCGAGGCCGTTTCGGTGCCCGTGATCGCCTCCGGCGGTGCTGGCAGTAAAGAGCACTTTGCAGACGTTTTCCAAGATGCGCACGCTGACGCAGCGCTGGCAGCCAGCCTGTTCCACTTCCGCGAACTGGATATACCGGACCTGAAGCACTTCCTGAAAAAGCATGGTGTGGATGTTCGTGTTTAATTCAACTCCCCAAACTCTAACTCTCTAAATTCAAAATACCGTGAATCTCGATTTCGATAAAATGGATGGGCTGGTGCCAGCTGTCATACAGGATGCGCAAACAAGCCAGGTGCTGATGTTGGGCTACATGAACGAGGAGGCATACAGGAAAACAGTGGCGGAGGGCATGGTAACGTTCTTCTCACGCTCCAAAAACCGCCTCTGGACCAAAGGGGAAACATCCGGTAACACCCTCGAGGTAGTCAGTATCGCGGAGGACTGCGATAACGACTCGCTGCTGATCAAGGTAAATCCCAATGGCCCCACCTGCCACACCGGCGATATCAGTTGCTTTGGAGAGGACCCCGCCCTGAAACGCCTGGCAGCCATTCAGTTCATTGCCCGGCTGGAGGAGGTGATACAGGAGCGTAAAGCCAAACCAGAGGAGACCTCCTATACCAATTTCCTGTTCGACAAAGGCATAAACAAAATAGCCCAGAAAGTAGGGGAGGAAGCCGTGGAAACTGTGATTGATGCCGTAGCCGGCAAAACCGACACCATGAAGGGGGAGGCTGCTGATTTGCTTTATCACTTGCTGGTACTACTGGCTGCCACTGGCCTCGAACTGGCTGATGTAGTCGCTGTGCTGCAAGAGCGACACAAGAAGTAGTCTGTTAATCAGTTCTGTCTGTTCAGTTTCAGATTATTGAATTCGCCCGTTAGAACTATATCGCATTTGCGAGGCTTGATAGGGTTGATCTCGTTGGAAGCTGGGTCAAGTACGTTTTTTATGTTAACCTCGAAGCTGCCGCTGGCCAGTCCGGTGGCAGCATCATAGGTTTTTATCACTATGTTTCCTTCCATGCTGTTGCCTGTGCTGAACAAGGCAGTGCTGCCGGTTTTGTTGTAGTAGTGATAATAGGTGAGGTCCGATTTACCGGATTTACCGTTCAAAATCGACCTGATCTGGTAAGTTCCGATGTAACCGTTGGCAAAATCCGATTTCTTGATCTTGAAGACCAGGGCATCTTTGCCGGCCGGGCGAGTCGGGGCAAACATAATCTCTACCTTGTCATCGTCCGAGAGCAGGTGCATTTCAGATAAGCCCAAGGTATAAGTTATCTTCTCGTCTACAGTTGTCTCCAGGTATTTAAATTTCCTTTCCATGGTCGCCTCTACGTTCGGCACAACAGTTGACGCTGCATCTGTCTCATCGCATGAAAAAGATAAGAGTGCCAAGGCGCATAAACATATAGAAGAGATAATCTTTTTCATAGTTTTAATTTGACTTTAAAATTATGAAAAAGATTACTATTACTGTAAATTATATAGAGAAATCTTTATATAAAATTTTTAATGGCTTCTGCTACTTCGCCTCCTTTCTCTTCCTGCACAAAATGCCCCGCCTTATACCTGCGCACTGTTGCATCCGGAAAAGCCTGTTCCCACCTGTCAAGCAGGTGCAAAGGGAGTAAACTGTCTTTCTCTCCCCAAAGGATTAGTTTAGGTATAGCACTGATTCTCTCGCGCTGATTCCAAAGCTGTGCAAACCAAGGGCCGGACTCCTTCAGGTTTTTCGCGAAGTGCCATGTACCGAGTCTGTTGCGACTATTGTTGAGTGGCCGCAGATAATGCTGATGCACGTCTTTGCTAAGGTGCCGTTTCTCGTGATAGCCTTTGGGAAGTAAAAAACGAGGAGAAAATCCCAGCCGCAGGTATAGGAACCGGCCCACTATACCATTCAGAAAACCACTGATTTTCATGATCTGCTGCTCATCCTCTAACGACCACATCCAGGTATTGAGGATAACGAGGCGCTTCACGTTCTCAGGGTGATTCAGGGCATAGCTCAACCCGATCGGGCCGCCATAGTCATGCACGACTAAGGTTATGTTTTTCAGATTCAGGTGCCCGATCAGTTGTTCGAGATTTTGGGCGTGTGCTTCGGGAGTATATGAAAAGTCGGCTGGTTTGTCGGACAGTCCAAAGCCCAAATGGTCGGGGGCAATGCAGCGGTAGCTGCGACTGAGCGGTTTAATTTGTTGCCGCCAAACAAACGACCAGGTAGGCGTGCCGTGTACAAACACAATCGGGTCGCCTTGCCCTTCGTCCACGTAGTGCATTTGCCCATCTGGCAGCTGCATTGTGTGGTGCGCAAAAGGGTATAAAATTCGGTCAAGCCATTTGGGAGAGTTCATATATTTTGCCTAAAAATTCAACAATCACTTTTTGTACTTCATGATTAGTAACGTGGCCACATCATCGATCGGGTAATTCTCATGCAGCAGAAAGTGATGGGCCATGCCGTCGATGGATGCGAAAAGCAGTTTAGCCTCCAAGTCAGGGAAAGGGATTCCGGCTGCAATCAGGTTTTGTTTGATCTGACTTTCGATATAAGCTGTTTGCTCGTTCATGTCTGCCATTAGCTGCCGTACGACGGCCGACTGCATACGGATACCGTGCAGCAGTTTCCAAAAATCCTTTTTCTCCTTGAGCAGTTTCACGGTCTGCCTGATGTGCCGTTCTATACCTGAGCCAGACGATTCCCCATCCGGCTGTTGTCTGAAGGAATCGTGTATGTCTTGCACGCCACGCTTAAATATCGCCTCGAGCAATTCGTCTTTGCTTTTGAAATAATTGTAGAGCAAGCCCAGTGACATGCCTGCTTCTGAGGCGATTGTGCGTATGGAAGTGCCCTCATAGCCTTGCTCTGCAAACAGGCGCAGAGCAACTTCTGTCAGCGTATGGATACTCTGTTCTCTTTTCTCCTGAAATCTACTCATGTATATTGAATGAACGTTTGTTCAATATTAAAGTTTATTTTTTAAGGCTGCAAACTTTCGAAACTATATAAATGGAATCTGCTACAAACGCTGCAGGCTCAGTGCCGTATGAACCTTAAATTTAAATCCAACTGTGGAAATCAAATCGCTTTTTCAGAAATGGTGGGTATGGCTCCTGCTTTCCGTTTTTTCCTTGTTCCTTATCGCGGCAGTCTTCATATCCCATTTCTTCAACCCCTGGCTGCAGGAAAAGCTGGAGACTTCGGTGCATCAGCAGACCAAAGGACTGTATACATTGCGCCTGCACGGCTTGGATACATCGCTGTTCGGAGGCCGTATCTCAGTTGATAGCCTTCATATCATACCTGATTTTGATGCCTGGCAAGACAGAACAAAGGCCGGTAAATCAGACACTGCGGAACAGGAGGAAGCACCCCGCACCTTGCTGGATCTCAAGACGCGCTCCCTCGTGATTTCCGGCGTTAACTTTCTGGGTATCGTGCGTGGCAAGCCGCTCGACGTTAGTAAACTTGAGATTTTAAATCCGATCCTGGTAATCACTCAAATGCGTCAGGACACAGCCAGGCAGCAACAGTCTTTGCATGAGTCCCTGCAAGGTATAGCAAAGGATCTTCAGATTGACCGCATTGAAATAGTGGATGGCACGCTGAAAGTACGGAAGGGAAAAGATGCCAAAGAGGACATGATCGCTCTGGAAGACTTTACGATTAAGGTCAGCCAAATGCGGCTTGACAGCACTTCTTTTCTTGATGAAAGCAGAGCCTATTATGCCAGCAACATGGCATTGGAAGCAGGCAAGGCGGAATTTCTTTTACCAGACGGCACCTACCGCTTGCAGGCCTCAGGCCTTAATGCTAACACAGCGGATGGCACTTTAAATATTGGCAACTTGCAGCTAGTGCCACTGCTTAAAAACGCGGAATTGGCTCGTCGCAGAGGAATGGCCGTGTCTACCCTAAATCTGAAGGTTCCCGAGATCAATGCCAGTGGCGTAGATTATAGAGCACATTCCAGGTATAACAACCTGGCCGCAAGCCATGTGGTCATCATGAACCCCTCGTTGAGCACCTACATGGACCGAAAGCATTTTTCTCCCAAAGGAAATAAACCACTGCCGCATGACATGGTACAGGACCTGCAGACAGGACTCAATCTTCAGAAAATTGAGGTGAAAGGCATGCACATTCGCTACGAAGAACTAGCTCCGCAAGCCGTCGAAACCGGCGTAATCACTTTTAATAACCTGTATGCCACGATAACCAATATCTCTAATGATAAGAAGCGCATGTCAGCCAAAACCCCGGCAGTTATTGACGCCAAAACCAGTATTAATGGAGTTGCGCCAGTAGCCTTTAAGATTCGACTCGACCTACTGGACCCCAACGGTTATCATACTATACATGGTACAGCAGGCCCGGCCAATCCGGCTACGCTCAACCCCATCCTGGAGCCGACCACGTTCATCAGCATAAAGGAAGGCAAGCTGCAAAAGAGCGACTTTAAGATAGTGCTGCACCGTAACAAAGCGACCGGAAACCTGAACGTGCGCTACACTGACTTTAAAGTGGATGTGCTGACCAAAGACGAGGACAAACGGCAATCGTTTGGCAAGAAGGTGCTCTCGAAAATAGCCAATAAAATTGTGATCACATCTGACAACCCAAAAGAGGGAAAAGAACTGCGCCCTGGTGAGATCAATGTTGTTCGTGCCCGTAGCCGCTCCGTGCTTAATTACTGGAAAGACTGCCTGGTGAGCGGTTTTAGAAGCGCAGCAGGTATAGAAGGCATCGGTGCCAACCTGCAGGATCCAAATCGTTAATTTAAAGTCATGAGTTCTGAGTCTCGAGTTCTGAGTCTTGGGTTGAAGGGTTTATAGAGTTATAAACAGGTTAAAATTTGCCCTGGTTGTGGATTTGAGCAGTCGATTCTTCCATAGTTGTTAATCAGAACTCGAGACTCAGAACTCGCGACTCAGAACTCAATTTTCCGTTGTTTTGATCAGGAGCTTTCTGTATTTGGTGAAGATGCTGGATTTAGAAACGAAACCGAGATACTTTTCGCCTTTAAGTACCGGCAGATTCCAGGTGCCGGTCTCGTCAAATTTCTTCATGACGTCGGCCATGGTATCGGTATAGCGGACCACATCCGGTGGTTTCACCATCAGCTGGCTGGCCAATACCACATCGTATTTTTCCTGTTTGAACATAATCTCCCGCACATCTTCCAGCAGAATGATGCCTTTAAGTTTTCGCTGCTCATCTACCACCGGGTACAGGTTGCGACGGGAGTGGGCAATCACATCCACCAGTTCGCGCAAGGTGGCTTCAGGTTTTACCGGGTGAAAATCATTTTCTACCAGATGGCGAATCTGCATGATGCGCAGAACGGTTCTGTCTTTGTTGGCTGTAAGCAACTCGCCTTTCTGGGCCAGCTTCTTGGTGTCAAGCGAGAAAGGCTCGAAGTATTTTACCAATGCGTAGGCGGTGGCCGATACAATCATGAGCGGGATCATCAGGGTATAGCCACCCGATATTTCAGCGATGAGAAAAACAGCCGTGAGCGGTGCATGCATTACGCCACTCAGTATACCGGCCATACCAACCACCGTAAAGCTACTCTCCGGAATTTTGCTGAATTGCAGCATGTTGACTAATCGCGAAAAAAAGAAACCAACGTGCGCCCCCACAAACATGGATGGGGCAAAGTTTCCACCGTTGCCGCCGCCCGCAATCGTGAACGTGGTGGCAGCTACTTTAACGAGTGCGAGCATACCCACAAAACCAATTACCAGCCATTCATTGGTCCCGAAAAAAGAGAGCCAGCTGTCACGCAAAAGGGACTCGGCATGGCCGCTCTCCAGCGATTTAACAGCGCCGTAGCCCTCTCCAAACAAAGGCGGGAAAAGCATGATCAGCAGGCCCAGCAATACACCGCCAATCATAGCGCGGCGGTAGGGTTGATTCTGGTAAGGCTCAAACAAGGCTTCTATGCGCCAGGCCATGCGGCTGTAGTAAACCGACATCAAACCGGTGAGAATGCCCAGCATGACGTAAAAAGGAACGTGCGAAGCGGCAAAAGTAGTGAGCTGGTCTGTAAAGAAAAGCAGTTCTTCCCGCAGAATGATCCGAGAGCACAGCGCACCTACCACGGCAGAAATGATAAGCGGAATGAAAGCCGAGATGCTGATATCGGTCAGCAGCACTTCGATGGCGAACAGCACACCGGCGATAGGGGCATTGAAGACCGCCGCTATACCTGCCGCCGCGCCGCAGGCCAGCAGCAGTGTCCTGTCGCGATAGTTCAGGTGATATTCGCGCCCAAAGTTTGATCCGATCGCAGAGCCTGTCACCACAATCGGCGACTCAAGTCCGGCCGAGCCACCAAAGCCGGCCGTAATCCCGCTTGTGAGCACGTGCGAGTACATCTTGTGCGCCTCCACCATACTCGACTTCTGCGAGATGGCGTGCAGAATACTGGCAGTGCCTCTTCCCAACTGCCCTTGGAACAGGACACGTACCAGAAAAACCACTACCAGAATGCCTACCAGTGGAAACACCACCAACCAGTAGGGCTGCTCCAGCAAGCGGTTTCCGTAGGCCAGCAACTGCTGGAGATAATGCACCAATGTTTTCAGGACGACGGCAGCCAGCCCGGCCGTAAGGCCTACAAGCACACTCGAAATTAGGATGAACTCCCGGGTAGAGGTATGCCGGCGCAACCACAGTAAGGGTATTTTGGTTTTTTTTAAATTAAGCATTGAGGGACTATACGCTCTTGGCAGCGAGAGTTTTTAGAAGTTTAAAATTAAGGACTTAAATGGCGACGCTCAAGCAAAAGCAGTTATAATTGTACAGAAACTTTAACAAAAAATATCTGCCCAAATCTAACCCGGTGCAATTTTTTAAGTTATTATTAAGACAGAGGCAATACAAACCTACCTGATCAGAACGAAAATGACACACGAACCAGATAAAAGCGGTAACCTGATTCTAAAGGAGCTACATGGCCATTTCCATATTATTGGAGATGTGCATGGGTGCTTTGACGAACTGCTGGCGCTGTTGCTTAAACTGGGCTACCAGGTGGACGACGACACCCTAAACGGCAGGTATAACGTGTTGCCGCCAAAGGGATGCATGGCGGTGTTTGTCGGTGATTTAGTGGATCGGGGCCCAAATTCGCCGGAGGTGCTGCGCCTGGTGATGGACATGGTAGAGCAGGATGTGGCGCTTTGCGTAAGCGGAAATCACGACGACAAGCTGTACCGCAAGCTACTGGGGCGCAACGTACAGGTCAGGCACGGGCTCGAGCTAACAGTTGCCCAATTGGAAAACTACGACAAAGCATTTCATGATCGGGTAAGAGAGTTCCTTGCCCATTTGCCACACCACATTATTCTGGACGACGGACGGCTGGTGGTGGCTCATGCTGGGTTGGAAGAGCGTCTGCACGGTAGGCATAGTAAATCGGTGCGCGACCTCTGCCTGTATGGCCCCACCACCGGCGAGCTTGATGCAAGGGGCTTACCCGTTCGCCTGGACTGGGCCGCTGACTATTCCGGTATGGCCGTAGTAGTATACGGACATACGCCGGTCTATGAGCCCCGCTGGAAAAACAACACGATCAATATTGATACCGGCTGCGTCTTTGGAGGCAAACTTACTTCGCTCACCTACCCAGACCACCTACTCACCACCATCGAGGCTTTCGATACCTATGCGGAGTCTGTCCGGCCATTCCTGCACAAATCGCACCACTAGGGCTTCTGTTCTTTCTCTTCCTTTTGATGATTTCGCGTCATGTGGTCTTTTCGGAGGTAGCCCTTGAATTCATCCAGGTTGGTTTTAGGCCAAAAAGGAATTTTATTCCGCACGGCTGTCCTTCCGATCACATGCGCGGCCACCGGGGAGGTGATGAACGTAAAACTGATAATCAGGGCTACCTTCAGGAACATATCCGGCTCATTGAAGTAAATTCCCATACCTGTCAGAATAAGGCCCAGGCCCAGCGTAGCCCCTTTGGTAATGGCTGACATGCGGATGTAAAAGTCCGGGAAACGCAGCAGCCCGATGGTGGCGATAAGCATGAACATAACGCCGATGATGATGAACACGGAGCTGATAATCTCTCTGATTAGCAGGAAATTGACGTTCTCTAGCATATCAACGGGTAGATTTCATGAGGTAATAAGCAAAGGATATAGAGCCCAGAAAGCCGAACAGTGACAGAATGATGGCCACATCGATAAAATCCACGTTGCCGGTGAGCTCGGTATAGATGGCAACGATGCCGATCACGTTGGCCACAAACAAATCAAAGGCCGTGATGCGGTCAGGCAGGGTAGGGCCAATGGCAAAGCGGATGGCCGTCATCACCAGGCAGATACTTAGCGCTGCCATGGCAAAAATCAAGGTGAAAGAGAAGATGCTCATGCTGTCAGTTCCATTAAACGTCGTTCAAAACCTTGCTTCAGGCTTTGCTTGAGCTGTTCTGCATCGTTGTGTTTCAGGTATAGCGAGTGCACGTAAAGTATTTTCTTGTCGCTACTGACGTCTATGCTCAGCGTGCCTGGTGTGAGTGTAATGATGCCGGCCAAAACCGTTATCTCGAAATCGGTTGTCACGGATAGCGGCAAGGCCACCACTGTGGGCTGCAGCCGGTAGTGTGGTGTCAGGATATCGTAGGCTACTTTCAGGTTGGCCACCACCAGTTCTTTCAGAAAATACGCGACAAAGGCAATCGCTTTGGGCAGCTTCCGGAAATACGACTTATGGTACAAGGGCGTGGTCAGCCAGAGCACGACCATGATAGCCGACCAGACGACAACTGCCCAGATGGCATTGTAGGGGAAGATCGGGTCGCCATATTTAAAATAAACATAGCTACTGATCAGGGCAATGAGCAAATGGACGAAAAATGTTTTCATGTTATCTTTTCAATACGGCGTTGATGTACAATTCGCTGTTGAGGAGTTGCTCTGCCGCCAGTTGCGCCATCGTGATCACGGGTTCGGCATATAAGCCGATAAATAAGATGAAGACGACCAGGAAAATAACCGGCACATGCAAAAACCTGTTCACCCGCTGATCCGCTTCCGACATAACATCCAGCATCGGATCTGTGTCCGGTTTCCTTTTCCAGAAAACCTCGTTCCAGATTTTGGTCATCGAGAAAATCGTGATCAGACTCACAGCCAGGGAGGTAAAGACAATGGCAAAACTGTCAATCTCAAAACCGGCCTTGGCCAGCATGAATTTCCCCCAGAAACCCGAGAACGGCGGTATACCTGCCAGTGAGAAGGCAGAAATGAAAAACAGCAATGACAACACCGGGTGCTGCAGGTATACGCTGCCTAGTTTTTTCAGCGCAAAGGAACCACGCCGGTGCGCCACCACCCCGCTTATCAGAAAAAGGTTTGTTTTCACCAGGATGTTGTGGATGATGAAATAGATGCTGCCGGCCAGCGCCAGCGGCGTAAACAAGGCCAGCCCCATGAGCATGTACCCGATCTGGCTCACAATATGGAAGGAGAGGATTTTCCGGAAATCATTCTGGGATGCTGCGCCCAATACGCCGATCACCATCGTGAAGCCTGCCAGGACGGTGAAAAGCGGAATCGTCAGCTCCTGGTCCAGTACAAAAACGAGCGTAAACAGGCGAATGAGCGCGTACATACCTACCTTGGTGAGCAAGCCGGCGATAAAAGCAGATACGGCAATGGGAGGGGTATGATAGGAGGCAGGTAGCCAGAAAAACATAGGGAAAATGGCCGACTTGATGCCGAATGCGATCAGGAAAAACATTCCTGCCATGGTGATCAGGGCTGGATGCGCCACAGGGGTCCGTACCAGAACGGCCAGCTCGGCCAGGTTAAGCGTTCCCACAATGCCATAGACCACGCCTATACCTGTCAACAGAAAACCGGAGGCCAGAAAGTTAATGGTGACATACTTGATGGCGCCCTCCAACTGCGGTTTGCTTCCTCCCAGGGCAATCAGCACAAAACTGCAGATCAACAAAACCTCAAACCAAACAAACAGATTGAAAAGGTCACCTGTGAGACAGGCACCGGCCACTCCCATTTGCAAAATCAGTAGTACCGGGTAGTAGCCGAAGGTTTGCCGAGCTTTGTCGAGCCCCTTGATCGAAAAAAGGTAGATCGCCATGCCCACAACCGCACTCACCAGTACCATCAGGGAACTGAACAAGTCTGCCACCAGCGTAATGCCAAAGGGTGCCGGCCAGCTGCCCAGCTGCGTCGTGATAATGCCCGTTTGGTTGACATAGAGTAACAGCATGAAGTTAGAGGCCAGCAACCCCATCTGAACGGCAACGCCAATGTACTGCTGCACGCGGACCAATCTCCAGAAAAATAAGCATAATATGGCCCCATATAGCGGAATAAGCAAGGGCAACAAGAGTAGCAGGTGGTTCATGGGGGCGCTTTATTCTTTTTCCTCTATCTGATCGGTGGTGTTCATGTCATCCAGGTCGTTGGTTCCGAACGATTGGTATACCCGTTTGATGAGCACGATGGAGAAGGCCTGGATGCCAAAACCGATGACAATGGCCGTGAGGAGCAGGGCTTGCGGCACAGGATCTGCAAAAGGCTCGACTGCCATATCTTCAGTTTTGGGTATGATGGCTGAACCGCCCCGGGTCAGTCGCCCGATCACGAAAAGAAACAGGTTAGTGGCCAGACCGAACAGAATAAGCCCGAGTATCAGCTTGAAAAAATGGCGGTGAAGGATCAGGTATAGACTTGATGTAAACAGAATACCTATCAGAAAAGGGAGTATAACTTCCATGTGGGTTTATTCTTCAGACATGACAAAGGTTATTTTGAGCACTACCCCGATTACCAGCAGGTATACCCCGATATCGAACAGGATAGGGGTTCCCGGCTTACCCAAGATGGGGATGTAAAAGTCCGCCCAGAAGGCATGCATATAAGGATGGCCGAACATCAGCCCCACCACCCCACTCGAAGCTGCCAGCAGTAAACCGGTCGCAATGATGTAGATCGGCTCCAGGCGAATCATTTTTTCGTTCAGATTTGGCTGTCGTGCCTTCCTTCTGCGGCGCCACACATTGACGCGCATCATGCGCATGAGGTAGAGCGATCGGCTTTGGTTAGGCTGCCGGGGGTACCCATACAGGTTCACTTTCAGGAAGGTATCCACGGTTTGCTGAGGGCCGTGCGTCATGGTATGGAACACAAAGGCAATCGCGCCGATCAGGCCCCCGATAAATCCGCCCCCCGGGTGATTGTGCCCCCTGAAAAGGGTATAGAGCGAAAAGACAATAAACACAGGTATAAGCAACTTGATGGCAACGGATAGTATAAGCGTTTTCATGGTTTCCCTCCTTTCTGCATGCGTAGTTTGAGCATGGCCACAATGCCGACGGCCGCTACAGCCAGTACCACAATTTCACCCAAGGTATCGAGCGCCCTGAAATCCACCAGAATCACATTCACAATGTTTCGGCCTTGCCCCAGCAAATAGCTGTTCTCTCCGTAATACGCCTTCAGGGGCGAATCGAGGGGATATTGTTTCACCAGCAGGATAATATAGGTCATGGCTGCTCCAAAGGCTATCGAAACCAGTACATATTTGTAGCGTTCCCGGGCGTGCGTCAGGTATTGGAAGGCGGGCAGTTTGTGCAGAATGAGCACGAAGATAACCACGGTCAGTGTCTCGATAAGCAGTTGGGTGGCCGCCACGTCCGGAGCTCCGAAGAGGATATAGAACAAGGCGATGGAGTATCCGATTATACCCATGATGGCAATAGAGGTGAGGCGCGAGCGCGACTGGAAAAGGAAAATGAGCGCCGGTATCACCAACAGGATAAGCACCAGTTCATACAGGCGTATATCGCTCAACTGCTCTAGCCTGTAACTCATTTCCAATGCAGGACCATCCTTCCAGAGCGAGAGCGCCAGAAGCAGAATATGGGTAATAACAATCGTGACGATGTAGTTGCGCAGATAACCGTTCTGTATGGTGGCTGTGATCTTGGTGGCTCCTGTTATAAGCCCTTTCACGGCATGTTGGTACAGCTTGTCCGGTCCAAACAGGTATAGCCGCTCAAAGCGGTTGGCGTGACTTTGCAGGCTGCCCGAGAAGCGGTAAACGACATAGCCCAGCGCGATGGTGAGCAGGCTAAGCCCGAGTACCAGGTTAAATCCATGCCAGAGGGCCAGCTCGAACACTTGTTCTTCTCCCAGCATAGCCTGGGCGGCCCTCCGCAGGATAGGCGTAGCCAACAGACCAGGCAACAGACCAAATAACAAACCGACCAGCGATAGCACAACAGGGGGCAGGTATAGTAAAGCCTTATCCGGATGCTGCAGCGGGGTGCTCAACTGGCTGCGACCCCAGAAAATTCTGAAGCCGATCAGCAAAGCGACAGCCACAAATACCATCCCCGAAAAAAAACTGACGGCGAAGAGCATCCAGCGCAAGGGACTTTCTTCCAACACGGCTTCATAAACGAGCTCTTTGCCAATAAACCCGAAAAAGGGAAGCACCCCCGCCATGGAAAAACCGGCCAGCAGGGCAGCTATCGCAGTAGGGCGTATAGAGCGGGCCAATCCGTATAGTTGTTTGATGTCACGGGTGCCGGTGGCATGGTCTACGTTGCCAGCCACCAGAAAAAGGGTGCCTTTGTAGAGGGCATGCGCCAGCAGAAATACGAGCATGGCCTCTAGGGCAGGAGCGGTGCCGATGCCGGTCATGGTGACCAGCAGGCCGAGTGCGCTGATGGTGGTATAGGCCAGTATGGCTTTGAGGTCAGAGTGCTGCAGGGCAAGCCAGGCTCCCAATAAGGTTGTAATGCCTCCCACGATCATCAGCGTGTACTGCCAGACTTCTGTTCCGCCCATGACGGGGGTGAGCCTGGCCAGCAGGTATACGCCGGCTTTCACCATGGTCGCCGAGTGCAGGTAGGCACTCACAGGCGTGGGCGCTGCCATGGCATTGGGCAACCAGAAGTGAAACGGAAACTGCGCCGATTTGGTAAATGCCCCCAATAGCACCAGCACCAGTGCCGGTAGGTATAGCGCATGCGATGTAACCATATCGCCACGGGTCAGCAGCTCACTTAAGGTATAGGTCTCGCCGGCCATCCCTACCAGGATCAGGCCGGCCATGAGCGCGAGTCCGCCAAGTCCTGTGACCAGCAAAGCCTGCAAGGCCGAGTTGCGGGAGCTCTCCTGCTCATGCCCAAACCCGATCAGCAGATAAGAACTGATACTGGTGAGCTCCCAGAATATAAACAGCGAGATAAGGTTGCCCGACAGCACTAGACCCAGCATGGCTGTCATGAAAAGGGTCAGGTACAGGTAAAAACGTCCCAGCAGGGAGTTGCCCTTTAAGTAACCGCCGGCGTATACCATAATCAGGGTGCCGAAGCCGGTAATGAGCAGTGCAAACAGCAGACTAAGCCCGTCGAGGTAGAAGTGCAGGTTGATACCGAGCGAGGGTGCCCACTTTTGTACTTCTCCCAGCGGGCTGCCAGCCAGCACGGCAGGCGCAAGCGAGAGCAGGTACAGGAAAATGCAAAAGGGCAGTAGCGCCATCGGTACATAGACCCATCTGCCCAGCCATCGGTATAGGAAAGGCGCAGCAAAAGCGAATAAAAGGCCTGCGAGTATGGCTAAAAACATCAAAAATGCTTCGTTTGTAAATGTATCCCTGGTTTTTTCGTAGCTAATTACATTAAGTACCTTTCTGCGCATTTTATGTTACGTCAGGACTATATTAGAGTGGAGGCAGACCAGGGTTTGCCCCAGCGAAAGGCTTACGATAATCTATATAAACCAACATCATCATGAACACGCTGAAACGTATTATGGTGGGGCTCGATCTGTCTGAAATGGACGATACCCTGATCCGCTACACGGCCTTCCTCTGCTCCATTTCCGAAATAGAGAAAGTGTACTTCATACACGCCGAAAAAAGCCTTGAAATACCTACTGAGGTGCTGGAGGACATGCCAAATGTTATACCTGCCGATGAAAGGCTGAAGGTGGCCCTGGAGGATAAGGTAAGACAATACTTCGGCCCTGATCACCGGACCCAGATGGCGGTGCAGGTGGTAGAGGGAACGCCCCTGAAGGAGTTGCTGCACTGGTCTAAAATCAAGCAGATAGACATGGTGCTGGTAGGCCGCAAACTGCGCCTGCGTGGCAGCGGAGTCCTCGCCCACAAAATTTTGCGAACCGGCCGAATGAGCGTGCTTTTCGTGCCGGAAAACGCCCATCCGGTTCTCAACCACATTGTGGTGAGTGTCGACTTTTCGGAGTACTCTCTGATGGCCCTGGACCGCATCCTGCACTCTGCGCTCACCAGGCCGGAAGTACAGATTACCTGCCTGCACATCTACCAGGTACCGACCGGCTATATTACGCTGGGTATGCGCTACGAGGACTTTGATGAGCGTATGCAAGGCTTCGCCCGCGATAAATTTGAACAGGTAGTGGCCCGTTTCCCGGAACTGGGCGACCGCGCCAATCTGAAGTTGGTGAAGCAGGGGAACGACGACGATATGGGCGAACTGATTGTAGTAGAAGCGAAGCGGGAGCAGGCCGACATGCTGGTGATCGGAGCCAAAGGGAAATCGGCCGCGGCACTATTCGTGCTGGGCAGCGTGACAGAGAAAATCCTGCGCCATAACAATGACATCCCTATGATCGTGTACAAGAAGTCGAATGAAGCGATTGGCTTTTTGGATGCCCTGCTAAGCGAAGATTAACGGAGTTAGGTATACCTAAACAATAACGGCTGACATGGTAATTTGTCAGCCGTTATTGTTTAGATGCTCTTTAGTTTTTCCGGTTAAGGAGAGCAGCAGAACACCCGTTAGTCCGGCCACTGCTGAAGCCAGGTATATACTGATCTTCACTAAAACCCATTGCCCTTCGTCAACCACAAGCATCTGGCCCACGAAAAGCGACATCATGAAACCCATACCTGTTAGCAGCGCTGCACCCGTGATTTGTGTCCAACTGAGGTTGAGTGGTTTAGGAGCAAACCTAACTAAAGTGGAGAGCCAGGAGAAAAGCAGCATGCCAATCGGCTTGCCCACTACGAGCGCCAGGAAAATTCCGATTGACTGGGTGCCAAGCAAGTCCCGCCACTCAAAGTTGTTGTAGGCGAAAGGTGCCTGCGCAAGCGCAAACAATGGCAGTGCGAGATAGCCCGCCCAAGGCAACAGACGGTGCTGCAATTTGCGAAGCGGAGAGAGGGCTTTGTTGCAGTTGGCTTGCAGGGTATGCACGGCTGCCTGGTAGTCTTCCTCCATTTCTTCACCGGGTTCTGGCTTCTTGACCATGTGCAGGGCATGCAGTTGCCCCATGACTGTATCTGCAGTAGCTATAAACTCCGCTTCGGGTACCCGCGAATGCACCGGTATCACCATGGCAAACAATACCCCGGCTATCGTTCCATTTATTCCGGCGAGCAGAAAAGCGCCCAGCATAACCAAGCCCAACAGCAGGTAGAACCACATGCTGCGGCTGCGAAGGGCCCGCAATACGATCAGAAAACCGAATATACCGGTGGCGACGGAGAGCATCAGCAGGTTGCCGATAACACTGACTAATACAATGCTAAGCAGCAAGGCGACGATAGTTTGTAAGATGGCCACGGAGGAAAGAAACACACGAAGCGAAAGGGACAGGTTGCCAGCCAGCGTGACCAGGGCCAATATGGCAGCCACATCGGTTGCCATCGGTATGATCCACCCAAGCTGCGTATCGCCCGGGTTCAGGTATAGGTATAGTCCAGCGGGTACCACCATCCCTCCAAGGGCGGCTGCTACCGGGAAAGCCGCATCCCGGAAAGTGGCCAGCTCCCCAACCCGAAACATGCGTTTCAGCTCTAGCCCGAGCACAAAGAAAAACACCGCCATCAGGACTTGGTTGATCCAGAAAAACAAAGGTTTGGAGATCGCCAAGCCGCCTAAAGCGATGGTAAGCGGTGTATTCCAGGTATGGACGTAGGTTGCTCCCCAAGGGGTGTTGAGCCAGGTAAGGGCCAGCAGCATCACCACTAGGGTGAGGGTGCCACTACGAACCTGCACCTGCTCAAAACCCTGGAAGGAGTAAACGATAGTGCGGAGTAAAGAAGGTTTTGCTGCCAAAGAAAAAACAGATAATAGCGATATATCGATTTATCCTTTAGACGTGCCGGCAGCTTAAAAGTTTGGACAGATACTTTACAGTTTAGATATTAGATTTTAGACATTAGATGCTAGATGTTAGATATTAGACGTAAGACACAAGAAGCAAGAATTTGAAAGGGATAGGATATTACTGACGATCATGTTATGTTCTGGTGAGGGAAGCATGCCCGTGACTTTGAATAAAGCCGAGTCTGTGACGCGACAGGCTTGCAGAGTCCAACAAAGCAGTTCTCCGGTATTAGCATTCCACAATAGGAGCACAGTATAACTGGCCCTGCGGCCCAATCGAGTCACAGACTCGATATTGTTCTAAGACACGAATCCGGAGATTCGCGCCAGGAACAAATAAAAAGGCTTGAAAAAACTTATGTATCGTCAGTTAAAAAGTCCTGTGTCCTAAGTCTTACGTCCTGTATCTAAAATCTAACATCTAATATCTAACATCTAGCATCTTTTACTCCACAATCTCCTTGGCAATATACCTGGAGTTCATGATGCTGAGCGCTCCCATATACCTCAGGTTGAAGCGCAGCACATCGCCCACTTTGTAATTCAGCTCATTCTCACCGAGTTCTACCACCAGCATATCGGAGCTGGCCCCGATCACATGCAGGCTTTCGTCTTTTGATATCAGGTATTTTGGGTTGATGTCGAGCAGGCCTACATCCAGAATGGCGCGGTGCGAGGTCTTGCCGTAGAGGCTCTCATCAATCTCGAAGCTTTCGCCGCTCGGGTTTTCGGCCAGCATACCGGTCGGGATCATGGGCTTTTCGTTCAGCTCAATAATCTCCGCCGACAACTCAAACACATCATCGTGCATGCCTTCAAAAGTCTCGCCGGTGAAAAGGTTTAAGCCGAAGAACAAGGCCTCGCCAATCCGGAAGTGGTTGATGCCCTTGGGCATCTGGTGGTTGAAAAGCAGCGGGATAGTCACGGAGGTGCCACCTGATACCCACGGAATTTCGATGTTGAATTTCGCGTCGATGATCTGCTTGTAAAGACTCAACTGGATGAGTTTGTCCTGAGTGGGCATCACGCCGTGCAAACAATTAAAATTAGCGCCCAGCCCGATCACCGATATGCCCGGCAGTTTGAATACCTGCTCATAGAAATCCACCAGGTCTTCGCCCATCACGCCCTCACGCAGGTCACCCATTTCGATCATGATGATGATCTTGTGCAGCCTGTTTTGCCGAACGGCCTCTTCCGACAAAAGCCGGATGATATCGAGCTCTGTCTGAAAGCTTACATCGGCGTATTTGATAATATCCGGTATACTCTGTTTTGGTGCAGGCTTTATGTAGACCGTCTGCACGTCAGGCGCCATGTTCTTGATCGCGATCAGGTTGGTGACCCGGGAGTCATGGATTTCTTTGACGCCGAGGTCCAGCACTTCTTTCAGGAAGGTCTCTTCGCCGCAAAGCAATTTGGTTACGATGCCCCAGTCGATCCCTTTCTCGCGGAACACCTGGTCGAGGTGGTTGTAGTTGTGTCTGAGTTTTTTGCGGCACAGTTTTAATACTGCCATACCTTATCGCATTAGTCTGTATTCCAAATATTTGTTGGTGAAGCCCATCTTCTCGTACAAGTGGCGGGCCGGGTTGTCGGGCTCCACGTGCAGGGCAATGCTGCCAGAGGTATTTTCGGTAGCCAGCTGCACGAGCTTTTTACCGACACCCTTACCACGCTGACTGCCATGCACAGCCACGTATACCAGAATGTTCTCCGGTATATACCCGCTCATGCCGGTATTGTTCAGAATAAGCGCTCCTACGACCTGGCCATTTTCTCGGGCCACCAGTACCGAGCCGCCCTTGCCTTCTGCCGTTGACAAGGCATAGTCCATGCATTTGGCAATATCTTGTCGGGCATCGCCGTACTGGTCCAGGTGGTGAAACAGGAAGTCGAGCACCTCATCGCGGTTTAGTTGCTGGTGATTGGTTGGGGTATGGATTTCGTATTGGACGGAGTTGTTGTCTGCCATTTCTCTTTCTTAGTTTTATTGGGGTATAGTATAGTTAACGTAATGTAAAGTACCAATGCGGCGGTTAAGCCGAATAAATTAGGGTCGAGGCCGTAAGGAAGCCTGAAATGAATCCCCAATAACGGCATTTCTACGAATTTATCGGCATTCATGGTTGTCTGTAGCAGGATGGTGGTAAAGCCGCCAACGAGCATGGACCAGAAAGCGGCCACGTTGCTGCGTCGTTTCCAGAACAGCGCCCCGATGATCGGCACAAACAAACCAGATACCATAAAGGCGTAGGAATAGAGCATAAGATCGAGCACGTTGGTCATGGTGGTAGCTAAAGCAAGTGCCAGGGCACCGACCAGCAGCGTGATCAGTTGCGAAAGGCGCAGCATGTGGGGCGAATCCGGATCTGATTTGGTGAAGTGCCCGATCACGTCTGTCACGATATTGCCCGAAGAAGCCATCAGGCAGCTGTCGGCTGTGGAGAGAATCGCCGAGAAGTAGGCCGAGAGCATAAGCCCCATCAGACCCACGGGCAGCACCGAGCGCAACAGCATAGGCAATCCGGTTTCGGGGTCCACCACACCGCCTGCGCCCAGGGCATCGAACATGCCTTGCTCGGCCGCCACGCGGGCCAGTATACCCAAGCTCACCCCCATAAAGGCCATAACCGGCCATTCGAACAAACCGGCCAGGTACCAGGCGCGTTTAGCCGTTTTCTCATCCCGGCAGGCATATATGCGCTGGTAGAGCGTCATGCCGACAAACCAGATCGGGATGATAGTGATCGCCCAGTTCACGATCTGCTGCCAGGTGATGTTGGTGAGCGTCAGGAATTCGGATGGCAGGGTCGTACGGATGGCCTCCATGCTGCGGCCGGACTGCGCCGATACCCAGGCAAAATCCGTCAGCTTGGCAATGCCGATATGCTCTACGCCGCCCCCGACTGCCAAAAAGGACACAGGTATACCGATGAAGATAAGTCCGCCCATCAGGATGGCCCACTGGATGGTGTCGGTATAGATAACGGCTTTGAGGCCGCCCATTACGGTATAGACCACCGCAATGATGCCCATGATGAGCAGGGCCGTGTTAAGGTCGAGGTCGATGAAGGTGCCGCTGGCAAGTTTGGCGCCGGCCAGAATCTGGGAACTGGTGAAGCCGGTATAGCCAATGGCGGAAATAATACCAGCCAGCAGCGCCACCCGGGCGTTGAAGTAATGTCCGAAGATTTGCGGAAAGGTGAGAAACTTGTCGAAAGCCGGATTGCGCTTGACCTTAGGTATGAGAAACACCGCCGCCAGCCAGGCACCGAGCAAACCGGTGAACAGCATCCAGGCACCCGAAAGGCCCATCACGAAGCCGAGACCACCCAACCCGATGGAAAAGCCGCCGCCCACATCTGTGGCTACCACTGAGAGGCCAATGTGCCCGCTACTCATATTTCGTCCGCCTACATAGTAATCGTCTGCGCCCTGGTTCTTTTTGAGAAAGTAAAAACCAACCCCCAGCATAGCCAGCATGTAGAGGACGAAAATAGAAAGGTCAAGAATGTGCATGTGTTAGAATAGTATAAGTTTGTGATCGGGTTTTAAGTATGGGTATTTTTGAATATACTCAAATTTTTGCAGAATTGCCTGGTTTTAGTCAGAAAAGTAGGTTTTTAAGTGGATAGTGCTTGATGTAGCTTGTAGTTTTTGTGCAAAATGGTGGGAGTGGTTATACCTTGTACCTGTCTTTAAATTGTGCTGGGTAAGGCTTGGTTTTGTTAAGATATTACTATTTGATAGAGGGTGTTATTTTGAGGATTTTAGCCCTTAGAATCACTTCAAGGATTGATAGCTAACAGGTTTTAGAAATAGCCTATAAAAAGGAAGGTATAAGCGAGATTAAATGGAAAATTGCTGTATATTAGCTTAAGTGTATATTGTGTGTGTTGCGGTTCGTTGAATAACGTGATTTCGCTCCACACATAGTGCAGACAGTAGGAGTAGGTACTCCTGCTAGCAGATAGTTGGCCGTGATTGGGATTATTTTCAGATTTAAAAGTGGTGCGATTTTCAGGCTTCCAAGGGCTGGGCGGCATCAAAGGCCAAAAGTCTCAGCAACCGGCTGGCAGAGAGCCAAAGGCATAAATGGAATTTTGGCCTGAAGTCTTGCCTCGGCGAAGCCGGGAGAAAGCCTCGGCTTTCGGACGGGGGCGTCCAGGCAAGACTTTGGTGGGGCGAAGTTATACTTGAGAAATGACAAAGTCAAGCATTCAACTTCGGCACAGGAGGCTCTCTGCCAGCCGGTTGCGTCAACAGGGAGGCCCATGATTGATTAGTCTTTCTACCGATTGTGGCCAGCCCGGAGCCTGACGCCTTCGGAAACATTGCCGATACGGAGCATCAACAGTATTTCCTCCGGCTAAAGCACCACTTAGAAGTTGATTTTTAAAAGGAGAAAATAACCCAACCATGCAGGGTGCTTTCCCTAAAAAAATAAAAAGAGAAAGTTCGCATTAACCCGGACAGAAAAAGGGAAAACACCCTCGACCAACACCGTCCAGATGCCATTGGAGGAACCTTGCCGAGCACAGCGAGCCTCCAACGAGACACCATCTGGACTAACGTTACATGCAATTATAAGTATGAAAAAATTTTCTATTCTATTTGTTATACTAAGCTCATGTGCAGCCAAAGATAGCATTAGAATGGAGCGACAGAATTTTGGACCTTTCTCCATTGACCTGCCAGCAGATTGGAAAGTGAATGAAGTGCAAGGAATTGATTCCTACGTCAGAGAAATAGTTACAGGTGACGGAGATACCGTCCGCTTTGATTATGGACCTTATTCAAATTCATTGGAAGAGCCAAGTATAAGAATGTACCCAAGCAGCATGCTTTCATGGTTTTTGGAAAGGGAAATTGACACAACAGGAATGGTGTTCCTTGACAAGGAGAAAATAGAAGAGTCTGACAGGGAGAAGTACAGAAAATGGAAAAATTCCTTTGAAGCGATTGACGGTTATAAGGCTAAAATAGTAGAACCTAAAGTAGCTGGGCACGGACTGACTGGAGTATACTTCGATAGTTTGGGATTTGGGAATATGGGTAAGCTTATGCTACAGATTTCTGGTAGAAACCTTACACCACAAAACAATGACTCATTCCTTAAATCAATCAGAACTATCAAAATAAAGGAAAAATAAAAGCATGTAACAAGGTGCAGCACTTATGCTCAGCTATGCTTCGCCCATTAGCTGCACTAGCACGTTGGCGGTAACAAATATTATAAATGAACGGGACAGTAAAAATTCTAATTGGTTCAGCCTTGCTCCTGATTGGTGTTGTTGTATTATATAAAGCAATTACAGATTTACATTCTAAAGGGGTTGGGTTTGGAGGTAACATTAAAATTCTTTCAAGCTCCATAATTTTCATTTTGGCGGGTATATACCTTATCATAGAAAGTTTGTAGCAATGTAGAAGTAGTGCTTTCCCTTAACCACTAAGCAATGGATTATAAAGAGCTGATAAAAGATTGGGAGTCTGAAAAGCTATTTAAATTTAGTATACATGACCTATCTGGTAAAGGGTTGAATGAAGAAACAGCAGACTTTCTATCAAGTGTCGGACTACCAACATCTGCTGCACCATTCTTATCATTTGCTGGTGACTCAGAAAAGGAATTAAGTAGCATCTTTGACACCTTTGAGACGGGAGAGGATAGTCATAAATACTATCTAAGTATAGGCTCTGACGGTGTTGGTGACCCTGTTTGCATAGACCTTCAGAATGAATGCCAAGTCGTGACTTTGAACCATGAAGAAGACTTCGAGCCAACATTCATGAACTCTTCAGTTAAAGAGTTATTTCAGTTTCTAACTCTATACAAAATATTTGTTGAAGAAGTAATTAGAGTAAATGGCGAAGACGCCTTTCTTGACGCAGACTTCACAGATAGCCAGTACGAAGAATTGAACAAGGCTATGGAAGCAGCAGACAATAAAGCGCTTAGAACTAATACCTTTTGGGTGCAGGAGCTTGCTCAATTATTAGGGAATAGGGAATACTACCAGAATCAAAAATAAGAATTACAGGTGCTAACAAGGCACAGGCTCTATACTCGGCTTCGCCTCGTTCACAGCCTGTACAAGCCGTTCTTGATTATACTTAATGACTACTCTACCCAATTGGCATAAATTCAATTCGAATATTTTTTAAAATATATGACAACACTATTTCATTATGAGACTTGAAAAAGAATTGCCACCATCACAACACCAAGAACTACTCAACAACCTAAAAACCCGCTTCGATAAAAACACAAATCGCCACGCAGGTATAGCATGGACTAACGTACAACCAAAGCTGGAAGCGAACCCTGCCAAAATGTGGTCGCTACAAGAAATGGAAATGACAGGCGGCGAACCGGATGTTGTCGGGTATGACGAGACTACTGGCGAATTTATTTTCGTGGACTGCGCAGCGGAAAGTCCGAAGGGCCGCAGAAGCATTTGTTACGATCGCGAAGGGCTGGAGTCCAGGAAAGAGCACAGACCGGAAAACAATGCGGTAGACATGGCCGCCGCTATGGGCATTGAGCTGTTAACCGAAGTTCAATACCGTGAGCTGCAGCAGATGGGGGAGTTCGATACGAAAACATCGAGCTGGGTGCAGACACCTGCCGACATCAGGAAACTCGGTGGGGCGCTTTTTTGTGATCGTCGCTTTGGCCATGTCTTCCTCTATCACAACGGAGCACAGTCTTACTATGCTGGCCGTGCTTTTCGCGGTATGCTGCGGGTATAAACAATGTGCAAGTCTGGTGGACAGTTTACCTATTTGTGCCTTGTCGGTTTGCCTTAAACAGACACTAATTCCTATATTTGCAGCAGATGGCAATGGGGTTTGCCCTGAACCGCCGGTAAGCTGCTCCGGCTGATAACTCCTACCGCGTGTGTGCAGGTTTTCCTGTACGCCAGGACAGTTATCCCTATACCTTATGTCAAGACCATCTAACCCAACTGCTGTTTTCAAAGCGATTCTCCGACTCGTGCTGGCCACTGGCGAACAGGGTGCTGCCTTGCTTTATACTTTCAAGTGGCTCCTGATCTGTATCTTGATTGGTTTGCTGGTCGGCTCGGCCTCCGCCTTTTTCCTGGTTTCGCTCGACTGGGTGACGAACTACCGCGAAGAAAACACCTGGATCATTGCCCTGTTGCCATTGGGCGGGCTTGTAATTGGCTTGCTATACCATTACTATGGCGGAAGATCGGTGAAAGGCAACAACCTGCTGCTCGAAGAAATTCATACCCCGCGGGAGCGTATCCCTTTCCGGATGGCTCCGCTCGTCTTGTTTGGCACATTGGTAACGCACCTTTTCGGAGGCTCCGCCGGACGGGAGGGCACCGCCGTGCAGATGGGCGGTACCATTGCCGATCAGTTCACAAAAGTGTTTCGCCTGCGACCCCGTGATCGCAAACTGCTGATCACGGCAGGTATAAGCGCGGGGTTTGCCTCGTTGTTTGGTACGCCGCTGGCAGGGGCTATTTTCGGATTGGAGGTGTTTGTGGTCGGGCGCATCCGCTATGAATCGCTGCTGCCGAGCTTCCTGGCGGCCGTCATCGCGGACTATACCTGTCACCACCTCTGGGGAGTGAGCCACACCGTTTATGCGATCCCTTTTGTGCCGGAGCTCTCGGTTACCGGCTTTGTTTCAGCCCTGCTGGCCGGTGTTGTTTTCGGTCTGGCAGGTATGGTATTTTCCAAGGCAACTTTGTTGTGGGGCAACATCTTTCAGCGCTATATTTCCTATGCACCCCTGCGGCCTGTGGTTGGTGGTGTGGTGCTAGCGGGAGTCGTGTTTGCCATCGGCACCACCAAGTATGTGGGTTTGGGCGTACCGACAATCCTAGCTGCTTTTTCCGATCCGTTGCCGGTATACGATAGTGTGGTCAAGATCCTGTTTACTTCCTTCACCTTGGGGGCTGGATTTAAAGGAGGGGAGGTGACGCCGTTATTCTTCACTGGGGCCACCTTGGGAAATGCGTTGTCGCAGGCCGTCCCTTTGCCAATGGCCCTGCTGGCAGGTATGGGCTTTGTGGCGGTTTTTGCAGGTGCCACCAATACGCCGCTTACTTGTACCATCATGGCCATCGAGTTGTTTGGGGCAGAGAGTAGTGTTTACATGGCACTGGCCTGCGTAACGGCTTACATTTTCTCGGGGCATTCCGGCATATACGGATCACAGGTGATAGGCAGTCCGAAGCACATCTTTTTTGGGCGTGACAAGGGGCAGCGGCTTTCGTCCCTGCCAGCGTCACGGCCCAAAAAGCCCACGCGCTAACACAGCCTCTATTTCCAGATATAAGTACATTAGTTGATGTCTACATAGGATTTAATCAATTAATTGCGGTATTCCACCTATCTTGTCTGCAAAGTTGCGTATATAATATAAGGCTGATTATCTGAGTCTTATGTAGCATACGCCATGGCAAGGACTTCCACACTTCTATCCCTTATTCTTATTTTCTGCTTTGTTTCCAATGAAGCTATAGGGCAGCTTGTGGCAAAAGACTCGGTATATTTCACCTCCAAGCGCAAGAAAATCACCATTCCTTTCAAGCTGGTTCACAACCTGGTCATCATACCGGTTCAGATTAACGATTCGCAGCCCCTCAACTTCATACTAGACTCCGGCGTGAAAAACACGCTGATCACGCGCCTGCACTACTCCGATTCGCTTAGCCTCAACCAGGCAGATAAAATTACCATACAGGGATTGGGTGTAGGCTCCGAAATTCATGCGCTTTATTCGAGCGGTAATACCATGCAATTGCCGGGCATTCGGGGAGACAACCACCAGGTATACGTGCTCATGGAGGATGTCTTTAACCTGTCTACCCGTATGGGGATGTCGGTGCACGGCATCATCGGCTACGACATTTTCCGGAATTTTATCGTGAAGATCAATTACAGCTCCAAAACCCTGACGCTCTACCGACCCGACATTGAACTGAAAGTACCGAAGCGGGGCGAGGTATACCCGTTGCAGATTGAGAACACAAAGGCCTATGTGGAGGCTGGCGTAAAGCAGCACAACGGCGATTCCATAAAAGTGAAGCTGGTGATCGACACGGGGGCCAGTCACTCGGTGTCGCTATACCTGCCAACCGATGATCGGCTGCAGCTGCCCCCGAAAGTAATGGAAGCCTACCTGGGCAGGGGACTGAGCGGGGACATCAACGGCAAAATAGGCCGTATCAATAGCTTTATGCTGGGCAGGTATGAGATCCAGGATTTGCCGGCTTCGTATCCGGATGAAGAATCGATCAAGGCGGCGATCAACCTGGCTAACCGAAACGGCAACCTCGGCTCCGATATTCTGAAGCGCTTTACAGCCATATTTGATTATCCGCACCAACGCCTGATCCTGGTGCCCAACAAGAAATACCGCGAACCGTTCTACTACAACATGACAGGCCTGGAGATCAGTACGCCGTTGCCAGGCGCCAATTTCTATATCGTGTCCCATGTCATCGAAGACTCCCCAGCCAAACTCAGCGGCCTGATGCCCGGCGATCAGCTGCTCAACATCAACGGGCGTGATTGCAAAGAACTGGCCTTGGAAGAAGTGCTGGAGTTGTTCGACACTAAGCCCGGCCGCAAGGTGCGCATGAAACTAAAGCGCGATTCCAAATATGTGAACGTGGAAATGGTGCTGCAGAGCCGGATTTAAGCTACTGCTTACTGCTGGCTCATATCCAGGTATACCTGAAACAACAAGAGCAACACCGCCATGACGATAAGCCCCAAGCCAACGTATAGCCTTACTTTTGGAACAGGAGGTACCACCACATTACCTGCTTCATCCACTTTTTTGAACCGCAGGTTCGACAGGATCAAGCCGTTGCCAAAGCTAAGCCAGATCGCCGCCGTTAGGGCTTCGCGTGTGAGAAAGAGAGAAGCCGTGCCAATGGCCGAGAACAGGATGCCGATGATGACACTTAGTGAAAAATTCTTCATGCAGGTATAAACTGGGTATAGCTGTCCGGCCGGGCCGGTTGTTATGGAGACGCAAGTTAAACAAAGCTGCAGGATTCGCCATCACCCAGCCTGGGCTGAATGATGATTTTGATGATGGGCAGAAAAATGAAGCTCAAAACTGATTCGAAATTAATTTAGTTGAGTGTCACCCAATTACATATATATATCACTTGATGTTGTAACATTTTAATGGGTTTTATTATTTTTATCATAAAATAAAACCAAGACTTGTTTAAATCGATAATAATTGCAAACCTTTGTTTTGTAAGTAGGCAAAAGCCTTAAACTTTTTTAGAACGCATAGTTGAAAATGAAAAAAAAGCCGACTTTATCATCTGTGATGGTAAATCACCTTTCGCTGAAGGGTGCGTCTTTTTCTATCCTGTCTGCCAGGATAGTTTTGAGGGCTATTAACGCCGTGGTCCGCTACAGGCCCTAGGCCGACATGCTTCCCGACCGCCTACGCAGTGGTCATTCTTCCCCTTTATATTTTTCTGAATAAGCACCTGATCAAGGAACTACGGTAACGTATCGCCTGCAGCTGTTGTATTCCTATATTTTTCAATTGTAAAAATTCGCTTTGCGCAAGCAGGGCCCGGGTATATATTTTCCAGAATGAGCAATCAATCTCCCTTTATCATTACAGTTGCCAGTGCGCAACACACCTCCTATGCCGAGCAGATCTGCGACGAGATGGAGTCTTCGGCCAAAGCCCGTGGCACAGGTATAGCTAAACGCACACCCGAGTACATTGCCCAGAAAATGCTGGAAGGCAAGGCGGTGATCGCGCTGGACGTGAATGGCGTGTGGGCCGGTTTCTGCTACATCGAAACCTGGAGCCACGGCAAGTACGTGGCCAACTCCGGTTTGATTGTGTCGCCGGAGCTGCGCAAAAGCGGCCTGGCCAAGCTCATCAAGCAGGAGATATTCCAGCTGTCGCGCAGCAAGTACCCGGATGCCAAGATCTTCGGATTGACGACTGGCCTGGCCGTGATGAAGATCAACTCCGACCTGGGCTACCGTCCGGTTACGTATTCGGAGCTGACGGACGACGACGCGTTTTGGAGCGGTTGCAAAAGCTGCGTGAACTACGATATTCTGATGATGAAGGACCGCAGTAACTGCCTCTGCACGGCCATGCTCTATGACCCGGCGCGGGAGCAGAAGCCCATTGCGCGGGAGCAGCTCCAAATTCTCACGCCGATAGAAGAGGCTATACCTGCGGGTTATGGCACCTTCGCGCAAAGCCACGGAAATCAACACAGTAACCCGACAAGCATTTAAAATATCATGAAGAAGAAAGTTGTTTTAGCCTTCAGCGGCGGCCTGGATACCTCTTATTGTGTGAAGTACCTCAAGGCAGAAATGGGGCTTGAAGTGCACTCGGTGCTGGTGAACACCGGCGGTTTTTCGGACGAAGAGTTGCAGCAGACCGAGCAGCGCGCCTACGACCTGGGCGTAGCGCAGCACACCAACCTCGACGAGACTGAGTATTACTACCAGAGCTGCATCAAGTACCTGATCTTCGGGAACGTGCTGAAGAACAACACCTATCCGCTGTCGGTAAGTGCGGAACGCGTGACGCAGGCGATGGCCATTGCCCGCCACGCCAAGGCCCTGGGTGCCGATTACGTAGCGCATGGCAGCACAGGAGCCGGCAACGACCAGGTGCGCTTCGACATGATCTTCCATGTAATGATTCCGGATATCCAGATCATCACACCAATCCGTGACAACAAGCTTTCCCGCGAAGAGGAGATCGAATACCTGAAGCAGCACGGCGTGGAGTACGACTTCGTGAAGGCGCAGTATTCCATCAACAAAGGGATCTGGGGCACTTCGGTTGGCGGCAAAGAAACACTGACTTCGCACCTGCCATTGCCGGAATCCGCTTACCCGACCCAACTTACCAAAGAGCAGCCGGAGCGTGTGACCTTGCATTTCGAGAAAGGGGAGCTGACAGGTATAAACGACCAGGTATACGACAGTCCGGTGGCGGCCATTCAGGCGCTGCAAGGTATAGCGGGGCCTTTCGCTATTGGCCGCGACATCCACGTGGGCGATACGATCATCGGCATCAAGGGCCGGGTTGGTTTTGAGGCGGCCGCTCCGATGGTGATCATCAAGGCGCACCATACCCTGGAGAAACACGTGCTCACCAAGTGGCAGCTTTACTGGAAAGACCAGTTGGCTACCTGGTATGGCAACTGGCTGCACGAAGGGCAGTTCATCGACCCGACCATGCGCAACATCGAGACCTTCCTGCAGGAAACGCAGGAGAACGTGACCGGCAAGGTACATGTGCTGCTGGCGCCCTACCGCTTCCAGGTAGAAGGGATTGAATCAGAGCATGACCTGATGTCGTCGAAGTTTGGCAGCTACGGCGAGATGAACAATGCCTGGTCTGGTGAGGATGTGAAAGGCTTCTCGAAGATCTTCGGCAACCAGGCCATGATGTACCACAAGATCAACAACACGGAGCTATAATGGCAGCAAGTATAAAAGCAGGTATAGTAGGAGGAGCAGGGTATGCCGGAGGCGAACTGCTGCGTTTACTGTTGCTTCACCCCAACGTAGAGCTTGCTTTCGTGCAGAGCCGCAGCCAGGCAGGCAAGCCGGTTTACGCCGCGCACCCCGATTTGCTAGGCGAAACCGAGCTGGCTTTTTGCGCTGATGCTGCCATACCAGTTGATGTGCTTTTCCTTTGTGCCGGACACGGGGAGGCCGCCAAGTTTCTGGCAGAAAATGAAGTTCCAACTGAGACAAAGATCATTGATCTGAGTCAGGATTTCCGCTGGCACGAAGGTACGTCAGGCGACACAGTGGATGCCAGTGGCAGAAGCTTTGTGTATGGATTGCCGGAGTTGCAGCGCGAGCAGATACAGCAGGCGCAATACATTGCCAACCCGGGCTGTTTCGCCACAGGTATACAGCTGGCTTTGCTGCCGCTGGCTAAACAAAGTTTGCTGACTTCTGATGTTCATGTAAGCGGCATCACCGGTTCTACCGGCGCGGGTCAAAGTCTGAGTGCGACCTCGCATTTCAGTTGGAGAACAGAGAATGTTTCGACTTATAAAGTGATGGAGCATCAGCACCTGCGTGAGATAAAACGCAGTCTGCTATACCTGCAACCAGAAGGCCAGTCGGATATTCATTTTATACCTTACCGCGGACCGTTTGCCCGAGGCATTTTCATTACCGCCTACCTCCAATCGGGGCTTTCGCTGGAAGAAGCGCAGGCACTGTATAAGAGCTATTATGGTGGGCATCCATTTACGATTATTTCAGATCAGAATCCAGACTTGAAACAAGTGGTGAACACCAACAAATGCGTGCTATACCTGCAGAAACACGGCAGCATGCTCGTCATCACCAGCCTAATCGACAACCTGCTGAAAGGCGCTGCCGGACAAGCAGTACAGAACATGAACCTAGTCTTCGGGTTGGAAGAGACAACCGGTTTGAAATTGAAAGCCACAGCGTTTTAACAGTTAACAGTAATCAGTAAACAATTAACAATCAACAATGCTTGCATACCCTAGAACCCTTTTCTACATCTATTTCCTAACCTCCTATATCTAATTATATAGCCATGAACCTCTTCGACGTTTACCCGCTCTTCGATATTGAGCCAGTTAGAGCCGCCGGCCTGTCCGTTTGGGATAAGGAAGGCAGAAAATACCTCGACCTGTACGGCGGCCACGCTGTTATCTCCATCGGTCATTCCCATCCACATTATGTAAAACGCATAGCGCGCCAGCTATACGACATCGGATTCTACTCCAATGCTGTGCAAATGCCTATGCAGCAGGAACTGGCCGAAAAGCTCGGTCAACTCAGCGGCTATCCGGACTACAGTCTGTTTTTGTGCAACTCCGGTGCCGAGGCGAATGAGAATGCGCTAAAACTGGCCTCTTTTCAGACAGGACGCAAAAAGGTCATCACTTTCAAAAGCTCTTTCCATGGCCGTACCTCCGCTGCCGTGGCGGCAACCGACGACACGGCTATAATCGCGCCTATCAACGAAACGGAGAATATAATTTTCCTGCCCTTCAATGAT
Organism: Pontibacter aquaedesilientis; assembly: GCF_014773225.1. Classification (GTDB taxonomy): domain Bacteria; phylum Bacteroidota; class Bacteroidia; order Cytophagales; family Hymenobacteraceae; genus Pontibacter; species Pontibacter aquaedesilientis. The sequence goes on from NZ_JACXAJ010000001.1 coordinate 654,076, forward strand.
GCGCCTGCTTTTGAAAAGGCCTTGCAGGAATATGGACAGGAGTTGGCAGCTGTGATCGTGGAAGGTATACAGGGCGTTGGCGGGGTAAACATTCCGGAGCCGGATTTTCTGAAAGCGTTGGAAGCTGGTTGTAAACGTGTAGGAGCACTGTTGATTTTGGATGAGGTTCAGTCGGGTTACGGACGTTCAGGTAAATTTTTCGCGCACCAACATGCAGGTATCAAGCCGGATCTGATCACAGTAGCGAAGGGGATGGGCAATGGTTTTCCGGTAGGCGGCGTGCTGATCAGTCCTGAGATCGATGCGCGTCATGGTATGCTGGGCACTACTTTTGGCGGTAACTATCTGGCTTGCGCGGCTTCACTGGCCGTGCTGGAGGTCATCGAAAACGAGGAGTTGCTGGAAAATGCCACTATCATGGGCCACTACCTGAAAGAGAAACTGCAAGGTATGCCAGGCGTGAAAGAAGTGCGCGGACAAGGGCTTATGATTGGCATAGAGCTATATGAGCCATGCGCCGCTATCCGCAAAGAACTGTTGAACGAGTACTGCATTTTCACCGGCAGTTCATCCAACAAGAACACCCTGCGCCTGTTGCCATCTCTGACTGTAAGCAAATCGGAAGCAGACCAGTTCCTGAAAGCATTTTCCTCTATTCTCTCTAAAAAAGTACTCGCATCATGAAGCATTTCACTTCCGTACACGATGTGCAGGACGTAGCGGCCCTGGTGGATGAGGTATTGCAACTAAAGCAATCGCCGTATGCACACAAATCGCTGGGCCAGGACAAAACCCTCGGCCTGATCTTCCTGAATCCTAGTCTGCGTACCCGCCTGAGCACCCAGAAAGCAGGTATGAACCTGGGCATGAACGTGATGGTGATGAACCTGGACAAAGAAGGCTGGGCACTTGAAACGCAGGAAGGCGTGATCATGAACGGCACCACGGTAGAGCACATCAAAGAAGCCGCCGCCGTAATGGGACAGTACTGTGATATTATAGGGCTGCGCTCTTTCCCGAAACTGCAGGACAGAGAAGAGGACTACAGCGAAGACCTGCTCAACAAATTCATTCAATACGCCAAGGTGCCGGTAGTGAGTCTGGAATCGGCAACCCGGCACCCGCTGCAGAGCCTGGCCGACCTGGTAACGATTAAAGAGCAGAAGGTATCCGGTAAAAAACCCAAGGTTGTGCTGAGCTGGGCACCGCATATCAAGCCCATCCCTCAATGTGTGGCCAACTCATTTGCCGAGTGGATGCAGCAAGCGGATGTAGAACTTGTGATCGCCAATCCGGAAGGTTATGACCTGTCAGAGGAGTTTACCCAAGGCGCACAGGTGTTGCACAACCAGAATGAAGCATTGGAGGGAGCCGATTTTGTATATGTCAAGAACTGGTCGAGCTACGAGAATTACGGACAGGTGCTGACAGACGGCGAAGGTTGGATGATCACCAATGAGAAACTGGCCTTAACTAATAATGCGAAGGTAATGCATTGCCTGCCGGTTCGTCGCGGACTCGAACTGAGCCATGAGGTGCTGGACGGCCCGAACTCACTGGTAATTGAGCAAGCCAACAACCGCCTTTATGCAGCACAGGCGGTATTGAAGCGTATGCTGGAAGGGAATAATTGAGTGATCTTGTGATTGAGCGAATGAGTGGTTTTAATCTTTTGCGAAATGGTTCTGTCAACTCTTTCATGACTCAAAGCTTTACGCTGGCTACTTCAAAGATCAGCCATTTAGTAACTTACTAATTCATTCATTCAATCGCTCATTCACTCATTCACTCAATAAAAAATGTACATCATTAAAATAGGCGGAAATGTTTTGGATAACCCGGAGCGGCTGCAGCGTTTTTTGATTGATTTCGCAGCACTGCCCGGACCAAAACTACTGGTGCATGGTGGCGGCAAAATTGCTTCTACTATTGGGCTACAGCTAGGTATAGCGCCTCAGTATGTAGAAGGCCGCCGCCTGACCGACGCTGAAACATTGCGGGTTGTCACGATGGTATACGCGGGTCTTATTAACAAAAACGTAGTAGCTCAACTGCAGGCGCTGGGCTGCAACGCCATTGGAATGACCGGTGCTGACGCCAATGCCATACCTGCCACCAAGCGTCCGGTTAAGGCAATCGACTACGGTTTTGCAGGAGATGTGGGAGGCCCAGAAACGATTAACGCCACAGCCATACAAGCTCTGCTGCAGGCGGGGCTCACTCCGGTGTTCGCGCCGCTCACCCACGATGGAAAAGGGAGTTTACTCAACACCAATGCCGATACTATTGCATCAGTGCTGGCCACAGCTTTGGCTCCATTTTATACTGTCAAGTTGGTCTACTGCTTCGAGAAAAGAGGGGTACTGGCCAATGCAGCAGAGGACGATTCGGTAATTCCGCATATTGATGAGCATACCTATCAACATTTAAAGGCAACAGGTGTGGTAAAAGACGGTATGGTGCCCAAGCTGGACAACGCCTTCGCAGCATTGGAGCAGGGCGTAAAGGCCGTACTGATCGGGGAGGCCGAAGCACTGCCGGAACTTATCGGTGGAGGGAGTTTTTCAGGAACCACGCTAGTATGGCACCATGGATAGATCGCAGCTATACCTATTGGCGCTGGATTTGCTAAAGCAGCTCATCGCTATACCTTCCTTTAGTAGAGAAGAAGACAAAACGGCTGATGTGATCGCTGCATTAATGGAAGCCAAAGGAGTGAAGGTACACCGGAAGCTGAACAATGTGTGGGCGTTCAACAAATTTTATAACCCGGCATTGCCAACGCTGTTGCTTAACTCGCACCACGACACCGTGAAACCCAACTCCAGCTATACCCGTGACCCCTTTGCTGCGACCCTTGAAAATGGTAAACTTTATGGCCTGGGCAGCAATGATGCCGGCGGCTGCCTGGTAGCGCTGTTGGCTACCTTTCTGTACTTTTATGAACAACCGGGCCTACGGTATAATTTTGTATATGCCGCGACGGCAGAAGAAGAAATCTCGGGCAGAAACGGACTTGAACTGATACTGCCGGTGCTGGGCGAACTGGAAGCAGCCATTGTAGGGGAACCTACACTTATGCAGCTGGCTGTTGCAGAGAAAGGCCTTCTGGTGCTGGACTGTGTAGCCAAAGGCCGATCCGGACACGCAGCCCGCGAAGAGGGACTGAACGCCATCTACGAAGCACTGCCGGATATGCAATGGTTTGAGACCTACAGATTCCCGAAAGAGTCGGAGCACCTTGGCCCCGTAAAAATGTCGGTGACGATGGTGCAGGCGGGCACGCAGCACAACGTCGTGCCGGACAAGTGCCAGTTTACGGTGGACGTGCGCCTGACCGATGCCTATACGATGGACGAGGTGCTGGAGGTAATCCGGCAGCATGTAAAAGCTGAAGTAACGCCCCGTTCCATGCGTCTGAAGCCTTCGTCTATACCTATGGAACATCCGCTGGTGCAGGCTGGCATTAAGTTGGGTCGCAGTACTTATGGTTCGCCCACCACATCGGACCAGGCACTGCTTCCTATACCTTCCCTCAAGCTCGGCCCCGGCGATTCGGCTCGCTCGCATATGGCGGATGAGTATATTTACTTGAAGGAGATAGAGGAAGGTATTGCCTTGTTCATTGAGATACTAGAGCAGGTGCTAAGATAGAGGTATCAGGAGCGGGAATCGAACCCGAATCCTGACTAGCGGTACTAGCTTACTAGCGCGGGAATTATTCCCGTGCTTACCCATAATGTGTAGTCTCCGACTACACTGCTTCGTCAGAAGCAAATACATGTATAGCAAACTTGCAACACAAGAAGCTGCTTAAGTAAAGAATCAACCAGGCCAAAGGCCCCAAGAAAGTTAACACTAGCTCGGCGTCTTGCGCAATAAACAGCAAGTGGCAACGCAATCAGATACTAAATACATTCACTCAATCACTCATTCACTCACTCAATCCTAACTCATGAAACTCTGGCAGAAGAATACCAACGTCAAAAAGGAGATAGAGCAATTTACCGTAGGCCGCGATCCGGAATTCGACATGCAGCTGGCCGCTTTTGATGTGCTGGGTTCGCTGGCGCATACGCGCATGTTGGCGCAAGTGGGTCTGTTGGATAAAACCGATCTCGATGCACTGCAGCATGAGATGAAAAATATCTACCGAAGCATTGTAGCCGGTGCGTTTGCCATTGAGCCGGGCGTAGAAGACATTCACTCCCAGGTGGAACTGGAGTTAACCAAAAGATTGGGTGAAGCGGGCAAGAAAATACACAGCGGCCGTTCCCGCAACGACCAGGTGCTGGTAGACCTCAAGCTATACCTGCGCCACGAACTGCAGCAGATTGTAATGGAGGTGAAGGCTTTGTTCGATGTACTGCAGCAGCAGAGCGAGCGGCACCAGGATAAGCTGTTGCCCGGCTATACTCATCTTCAGGTAGCCATGCCATCTTCTTTCGGACTTTGGTTTGGGGCTTATGCCGAGAGTCTGCTCGATGATGTGTTGGGGCTGCAGGCCGCTTATAAAATAACGGACAAAAATCCCTTGGGCTCTGCCGCTGGTTACGGTTCATCTTTCCCGCTCAACCGCAAAATGACGACCGAATTGCTGGGTTTTGAGACCATGAATTACAATGTGGTGTATGCTCAGATGGGCCGTGGCAAGACAGAACGGGTGGTGAGTACAGCCCTTGCCTCAGTAGCGGCAACATTGGCGCGGATGGCCATGGACCTGTGCCTGTACATGAGTCAGAATTTTGCTTTTGTGAGCCTCCCGGATAACCTGACTACCGGCTCCAGCATCATGCCACATAAAAAGAACCCGGATGTGTTCGAAATTATGCGCGGCAAGTGCAACAAGCTGCAGGCACTGCCCACCGAAATATCCATGCTGCTCATCAACCTGCCATCGGGCTACCACCGCGAACTACAGTTGCTGAAAGAGTCGCTATTCCCGGCCTTCACGGAATTGATAGAATGCTTGCAGATGATGGCTTACATGCTGCCACAACTACAAGTGCGTGACAAGATTATGGAGGAGGAAAAGTATAAGTATGCCTTCAGTGTGGATGCCGTTAATGCCGAAGTGCTGGCAGGATTGCCATTCCGGGATGCCTACAAGAAAGTAGGGGAGAGCATAGAGCAAGACACCTTTGCTATACCTGAAACGGTGGCGCATACCCATGAGGGAAGTATAGGCAACTTGTGTAACCAGGAAATTGCCGCACTTATGAACAAAGCCCTGGCCGATTTCAATTTTGAACGGGCCGAAAAAGCATTGCAGGATCTGGTTAAATAAGATATTACTAGAAAAGCCCTTTTGACATGATCGGAAGGGCTTATCTTTCTATTAATGCTGGATGAATTGATGTTTTAAAATTCAGTCAGTCCTGCTCTTAATTCATATGATAGTTCTGCGGCTTGATGTGGCGTAGTTTGCGGGTAGCCTGCAGCAGGGTGGCAACCAACAACGCTATGAACACTGAAAGCCCAATAATCAGGTAAGAAAGCACTTTTAATGTTTTGACCTGCCGCTCAGCAGACTCATAAAGTTCCTGCCCAACTTCGCCTTGCAAACGGATGAGTGTATGTAAAGGCTTCAGCAAATTAAGAAACGCCTCCTGACCTTCCGATTTGTAAAGGAGTTGTGCCCTGGCTTTATTTCCTGTACTGCTCAGGGTTAGAATCTCCTCCTGTACTTTCACGAGCGACGCAAATTGCAGTTTATACTGTGCAAGCTCGGCACTTTCACGCTCAATCAGATAGGTCCGCTCAAATTTGTGTATCAGGGAGTCGATTTCCTGCGTATTCTTTTGCACTAGTTGCTGGAGACTGTCATGTTGTGAATCGCTACCGGAGAGAATATGCTCTTCCAGGTGCATACGATTTTGGTAATAGCGCTCCAAAACCTCCGAAATGTCAAGCGATGGAATCAGCCTGTCCTGGTATACCGATTTAAACTGATTGCTCACCTTCCCGATACTATAGCTGGCAAACCAGTTCGCCAGTACGATAATCGAAAAAACAGCCCCCAACGCAAAAGCTACCTGATCCCGCTTATTAATTCTATAGGCCCAATTCATATTCTTGAAAATGTTCTCCCTACTAATATACTAGTAATAATGGATATAAACCTAGTAAGTATCGTATTGCTGCCTGCAAAGTCTGTGCCCTAACGTTAATTTGGGTTAAATTATTCTTTATAGAATACCAAAAACTTATATGATTGGCAGCGTATAACAGGCACACTAAATGTGTTCAACAAAACGAGCAAGCCGTGATCCCGATCAAAATACATACGCAGCCAGATGATTCCACCTGTGGGCCAACGAGTCTGCATGCGGTGTACAGGTATTTCAAAGATTCTATCCCTTTGGGGGAGGTGATCAAAGAGGTGCCCTCTCTGGATGAAGGCGGAACACTGGAAGCTTTGCTGGCCTGCCATGCCCTAAACCGTGGTTACAGGGCTCGCATCTACACCTATAACCTGCACATCTTCGATCCGACCTGGTTCAGCCTGAGCAACGACGAGATCATCGATAAACTGGAGCAGCAACTGGAGGTAAAGAAAGGAAGTAAATTCATCCGGGCGACACAAGCCTACATCGAATTTCTGAGGCTGGGCGGCGAACTGCGCTGTACAGACTTGACAAAAGGCTTGCTGAAGGAATATTTCGACCAGGGAATCCCCCTGCTCACCGGCCTTAGCGCCACCTACCTGTACCAGAGCGCCCGGGAGTTTGGAGACGCCGAAGGCAACTCGGTATACGATGACGTGCGCGGCTACCCGATGGGGCACTTTGTGGTGCTCTGTGGTTTTGCCGAAGATCAGAAACACATTGTAGTGGCCGATCCTTACCAGGAAAACCCTTTTTTCAAGAACAATTATTATGAGGTGAAGGCATCACACCTGCTCAATTCCATCATGCTCGGAATGGCCACTTATGATGCCAACCTACTGGCCATTCAGCCGGCCGATACTCAACCGATCGAAGATTAAATAATGCGAAAGATAGTAGTAGTGGACTACCCCAAGGACTGGGATGTGGCGATAGAAGATGTAGAGGTGGTGGATGTACAGTCCTATCTCACCGATACAGCCTATACCGATATAAAAAATGCGCGCATATTCAACCTATGCCGCTCTTACAAATACCAGAGCGCCGGTTACTATGTGTCGCTGCTGGCAGAAGCCCGTGGACACAAGCCCATTCCGAGCGTAACCACCATGCAGGACCTGAAAAGCCCGACCATCGTACGGGCCATCACCGTGGAGCTGAACGACCTGATACAGAAAACACTGGGCGGGCTGCGGTCCAAGTCCTTTACCTTGAGTATCTACTTCGGTCAGAACGTAGCCAAGAAGTATGAGAAGCTTTGCAAACACTTGCATGACCTGTTTCAGGCCCCCTTGTTACGGGCTCAGTTTGTTTTCAAGGATGAGTGGGTACTACAGAGCATATCCGCTATACCTATAAACGATGTGCCCGAGCACCATTGGCGCTACCTGATGCGGTTTGCCAAATCCTATTTTGCACGCCACCGGTTTTCTGGGGCACGCATTGGGCGCAACAAGATTTACGACCTGGCCATCCTGGTTGATCCGGATGAGAAGGAGCCGCCATCCGATAAAAAGGCATTGCAGCATTTCATGGACGCCGCCGAATCCCTTGGTTTTTACGCCGAGCTGATCACCAAGGACGACTACCGTAGGCTAGCGGAGTTCGACGCTCTTTTTATTCGAGAAACGACTTCCGTCAACCACCATACCTATAGGTTTGCACGTAAGGCCTATGCGGACGGGCTGGTCGTGATAGATGATCCGGTGTCTATACTTCGTTGCACGAACAAGGTATACCTGGCCGAGCTGCTTACCAAGGCGAGGGTGCCTATACCTAAGACGATGATCATCCACAAGGATAACCGGAATCAGGTAGAGGCTGAGCTGGGTATACCTTGTGTGCTCAAAAAACCAGACAGCTCCTTCTCGCAGGGAGTGGTGAAAGCAAAGGACAAGGAAAGCCTCCAAAGGGAACTGGACGAAATGCTGGCAGACTCTGAGTTGATCATCGGGCAGGAGTTCACGCCAACTGACTTCGACTGGCGCATCGGTATTTTAGACAAGCAGCCCCTTTATGCCTGTAAATACTACATGGCAAAAGGGCATTGGCAGATTTATAACTGGGAGGGCAAAAAGAAGAATGACACGGAGGGTGATGCGGAAACAGTGCCTTTTGAAGAGGTGCCTTTCGCTGTGTTGCATACCGCTATCAAGGCGGCGAACCTGATTGGTGGTGGCCTGTATGGGGTGGATATTAAGGAGATTGATGGAAAGGCCTACGTGATTGAAGTGAACGATAACCCAAGTATAGACGCCGGTTGTGAAGACCAGATCCTGAAAAAAGAACTATACCTCTCAATCCTTAAATCCATAAAAAAACGCATAGATGACAACAAAAACGTTAGAACCGATGGGTAGCGCCGCCAAAACACTGCACTTGTTCGAGGCCTACGGCGTGGAAATGGAATATATGATCGTGGACAGGGACACGCTTCGGGTAAAGCCTATCTCAGATAAACTGATCTACGATGAAGTAGGTGCCTATGTATCAGATGTAGAATTCGGAGAAATAGCCTGGTCCAACGAGCTGGTGCTGCATGTAATAGAGCTAAAAACGCAGGAGCCGGCCTCTTCTTTGCTGGGATTGGAGCACTCCTTTCAGCAACACGTGCGGCATATCAACCAGCTGCTCGAAAAGCACAATGCCATGCTCTTGCCAACAGGCGCTCATCCACTCATGAACCCTCATGAGGAAACCAGGCTGTGGCTGCATGAACATAACGTAGTTTACGAAGCCTACAATCGCATTTTCGATTGCCGGGGTCACGGCTGGGCCAACCTGCAAAGCACGCACCTTAACCTGCCTTTCGGCAACGACGAGGAATTTGGGAAACTTCATGCCGCTATCCGGATGGTGCTGCCTCTCATTCCCGCATTGGCGGCTTCTTCACCTATACTCGACGGCAAAGTCTCCGGACTTCTGGATACAAGGCTGGAGGTATACCGCCATAACCAGCACAAGATCCCGGCTATAGCCGGCAAGGTTGTGCCAGAGGCGGTGTTTACCAAGCAGGATTACGAAAAGCAGATCCTTCAGAAAATGTATAGCGCTGTCGCGCCTTACGACGCGGAAGGTGTGCTGCAGGAGGAATTCCTGAACTCACGGGGTGCCATCGCCCGCTTCGACCGAAATGCCATTGAGATTCGCCTCATAGACATTCAGGAGAGTCCGCTGGCAGACTTGGCAGTGCTGCAGGCGGTAGTTGCGGTTATGCAGGCGCTGGCCTCTGAACGCTGGGTGAACATTGAGGAGTTGAAAAAATGGGACGAGCATAAACTATCAGATTTGCTTTTGCGGGTGATCCGCAGTGGCCAGGAGACCATCATCACCGATCAGGAATTCAACAGATGCTTTGGCTTTGAGTGCCTCGAGAATTGTACCGTGGGTGAGCTATGGAAGCACTTGGTGCAGGAGACCCTGGAGCTGGAAGATCAGCCCGACGTCGCTTATGCTCTCAACGTCATCCTGTCACGCGGATGCCTTGCCAAACGAATCTTGGATGCTTTGGGGGAGAATCCTTCGGAAGCAGCTATCAAAAATGTTTATGCCGGACTTGCCCGTTGTTTGCAGCAGGGCGATGTTTTTATACCTGAAAAACCATGTTGAGACTGTTATTGACTTGTGAACACGGCGGAAACAAAGTGCCTGTATCCTATGAAGCCCTGTTTAAAGGTCAGGAAGATACGCTACAGACGCATCGGGGGTACGACATTGGCGCGTTGGAACTGTTTGACAAGATGAAATCCGTCGCGGATGTCCACTTTCACTCCGAAACCACCCGCTTACTGGTCGAACTGAACCGCTCCGTTGGCCATCCTAAGTTGTTATCTGAGTTTAGTTGCGTGCTTCCTGAAAAGGACAGAGAGCGTTTATTGCAAGTGCACTACTTCCCTTACAGAGAGAAGGTAGAGCATATGATACAGGATTTTGTATCGGCTGGCCGGCGGGTTTTGCATATTGCTGTGCATAGCTTCACGCCCGTGCTTGATGGGGAAGAACGCAAAGCCGACATCGGGCTGCTCTACGATCCGAAGCGAAAGCATGAACAGGCTTTGTGCAGGCAATGGAAAAAAAAGTTGCAGCAAAACGACAAGGATTTAGTTATTCGCTTTAACTACCCCTACCTGGGTATTGCCGATGGATTGCCAAGCTACCTGAGGCGCAAATTCACGGGTGACCAATACATAGGTATAGAGCTCGAAGTAAACCAAAGGTTCCCAATCCAGGAATCGGACAAGTGGGCGTCGCTCCAGAGATTGCTCACCAACACGGTGGAGGAATTGCTGCAGGAAAACCGATGAGCGCTTTCTGATTTTGGACTTGAAGGCGAATAAGAAGAACAAAATACAGCATTTATAAGTACTGTTATTTATATATGAAGACTTCTGCATATAATCAGACAATGGCGATCTTCATGTAGCAGTAGTTGAAGCGGTGTGTTCCGCTTACGGTGAATATTTAATATTTTAAATTTATAAAACTATGAAGATTAAAAGTTTACTCAACCTTGTGCTTGTGCTGGTTGCAGCACAAATGATGTTTGCCTGTAGTTCAGCTAAATACTACGAATTTGCAGCAAACAAACAGGCTCCCTACCACGATTACAATAAGAAGTCCGCTCCTGAAAAAGAAGTGGCTCCTGAAATTAACCTGTCGGATGTGGCCATGGCGGCAGCTGACAAAAAAGCTGCGGCAGAGAACAGCGCAGAACCCGTATTGGAGGCAAGCGTGGCAGCACCGGCAGTAACATCTCCTGCACCCAAACTCGCACCAATTGCACCGGCAGCTACCGAGGAAGTAGCGATCACGGAGGCCGAAGCGATGGCAATGGCCAAGGAACGCATCAGTTCTATGACTAAAGCTGAAAAGAAAGCGTTTAAGAAAGAAGTTCGTGAAGTGATGAAGCAGGACCGTCGCGGAGGCGGTGCCAACATCGTAGAAATTATCCTAGCTATCCTGATTCCCCCATTGGCCGTATTCCTGCACGACGGTATTGGCACCTCCTTTTGGATCAGTATTATCCTATGGCTGCTGGGTATCATTCCGGGTATCATTTACGCATTGCTGGTAGTGACAGACACGATCTAATACAACAGAAGTATTGCCATTCATCAAGAAGCACTGCTGCATGGCAGTGCTTCTTTTTTATGTGTTGGCTGTCAACTAGTACCGTGGTATTGCGTTTTATACCTGTAAAGCACCAGTGCTTTATACCTTTTCAGAAGTAAAAAATCATCTGCATGGAATACAAGGACTACTACAAAATTCTGGGTGTAGAGAAGTCTGCTTCGCAGGCCGATATCAAAAAGGCATACCGGGCACTTGCCAAGAAATACCATCCTGATAAAACAAAAGGGGATAAGGCTGCGGAGGAAAAATTCAAAGATATAAGCGAATCCTATGAAGTGCTCGGAGATGAGCAGAAGCGCAAGCAGTACGATGAGCTAGGCGCGAACTGGCGTCATTTCCAACAGCAGGGCGGTGGCCCGTTCAGAGGGCAACAGCCAGGCGGCGGTTTCGGGGGGACTTACTACGAGGGCGATGCCAGCGATAAGTTCGGGGGGAGCGGCTTTTCAGACTTCTTTGAGCAGTTCTTTGGCGGTGGTTTTGCTCAGCAGGGCGGCGATTTCAGAGGGAGAGGCAGAGCGCCCAGAGGGCAGGATTATGAGGCTGAAATGGCTATTACATTACAGGAAGCCTACAGCGGCACCTCCCGGCTGTTAAATGTAAACAACCAGCAATTGCGCATCACCACCAAACCCGGTGTGGCGGATGCCCAGGTGCTACGGATAAAAGGCAAGGGCGGTCCAGCCATGGGAGGGGGAACACCGGGAGATTTATACATCAGGGTACAGGTACAGCCTTTCCCCGGCATAGAGCGACAAGGCGATGACCTGCATACAAAGCTTAATCTGGATATGTATACCGCCATACTGGGTGGTGAAGTGCAGGTGAATACGCTGTCAGGCAAACTGAAGCTGAAAATTCCGGCAGGTACACAGAACGGTAAAACTTTAAGGCTGCGTGGCAAGGGAATGCCCTTGTATGGTAAGCCTGACCAGCATGGCGATTTGTACGTAAAAATAGAAGTGCAACTCCCTGTTCATCTGACTGATGAAGAGTTGCACCTGATGCAGCAGTTGCGTGACCTACACCAACAAAAGACCGCAAATGTTTAAGATTATCAAATAAGCCAGATTAGCCATGTTAATGACCATTGAACACATCGCCACCCATAACCCGATTGAAAACTTTACAGATAGCCTCGCCGATCGTAACCTGACGCGTTATGCCAGTGAGATACTGGAGCAACATGGATGCAGCAGCCTGCAGGATTTGCGTATTGCCGTTAAAAGAGCGACTGAGGTGTGTTCCTGTATGCACATGCCACTGCAGGAAAATTTCAAGGTAGTGTATAGGTCCCGCAACGGCGAAGTGGTGCAGGACTGGCGACTGTCTCCGATGGCTTACCTGCTCACAGCCCTTAACTCTGACTCACGCAATACCTTCGTCGCCCAACTGCAGGTCGAAATGGTGAAACGTATGCTTAATCAAACTTAATCGCAAGCAATTACCGTCGCTATACCTGCTTTCTTTAAAACATTCTCCCAACCAAATTCAAGACAAAGTCGGTGCATATTTTGTGGCATTGGTGCTTTTATGGACATCGCTTCTCCGGTATACGGGTGCGTAAAGTCCAGTTGGGCGGCATGCAGCAACAAATAGGGGCTTTCAAGTTTTTCCAGGAACATCTGATTATGCCGCCAGTCGCCGTGCCGCTTATCTCCGACAATGTAGTGCCTGATGTGCGCAAAATGCTTTCGAATCTGGTGCATACGCCCGGTCTCAGGTTGCACCTGTACTAGGGAGTAACGAGCTGTGCTGTAACGCCCGACAGGTATGGGCAGTTCGATGGTAGCTAACCGGGTATAGCGAGTGATGGCATCTTGCGGGGCTTTGTGCTTATGGTCTTTGTCCGGACGTATGGGGTTATCGATCGTGTCCTCCTCTAAGGTATAGCCCCGCACGATGGCCAAGTAGGTTTTAGTCACTTCCCTTTCCTCAAAAGCTTTGACCAGAGGCCCGGTAGCCTCCGGACTTTTAGCGAATAGCAATACACCGGATGTGCCGCGGTCCAGGCGGTGGGCGGCGTATACCTGACAACCCAATTGGTCGCGCAGCATCTGAAGCGCAAACTCTTTCTTCTCTTCGGCAATGCGGGTGCGATGTACCAATAGCCCATTGGGCTTGTTGATCGCTACATAACGCTCATCTTCAAAAACTATCTCCAGCACGATTCTGTAAATTTTTATACAAAGATAGCCTTATTCCCCTTGCAAGGTATAATTCACCACTTCCATACAGAAAGGAATGTATACCTGCCTCTATAAATTATCGTAATCCTTTAGAATTGATCAAAAGGCTGCCTATACTTGCTGCCTGAACCGGAAATATAGAAAGAGCGCATGGCGATATCGTTTGACAACCTGAGAAAAGGAAAGAAGTATATGTTGCAGAACTACGGAGAGAAGTTTGAGTTTCAGGTAATGGACATGCCACAGGAGGGAGCTTACCTGGTGAAAGACCTGAATACGCTAGATACTTTTCTGCTGCATGACCTGTTGCAGTATGGTCGCGGCAAAGACTTCGATATGCAGGAGCTCTGACTTCAGTAATTTTAACTGCTGCGGGTTACTTTTCCTTTCAAGTCCCAGTGGCTACGCAATATGCGGTTGCTTTTGGCGTCGCGTATGATTTTGCGCACATACCTTTCTCCTGCAATAGCGCCATCCTCCAGCCGTTTTCCAATAAAAAGTGTGACAGGCTCGCCTAAATCGTTGGTGATGAAGGTGAGTTCTTTTCCATTATAATGCTGGTCAATGCGGCTGTCAGGCGCATACAGTTTGTTGAGTTTCTCTATCAATTTAGGTCCTAGTGGCATTTTCAACTATACTATGTAACAGCTTTATCATTTAAGGCAATAACCTCACAATCAGGCATAAGCTTGAGTCCTGTCCTGGGCTACCGCCCATTTTTGGGCATCTTCGAGCTCAGTAAATAATTCAAATGCGATCGTGTGATGGCATAGCTGGCTAACCATATGAATCATTTTGTGAGAAACAAGTTCCTGAAACACATCTGGCGGAACAACCCTTGCAAAACGGCTGATATCTGTTTTGGCTAGCCGCCTGGCACATAATTCAGCGAGCGCACGCTGCATCGAAACATCGAAGTGTATTCCGATGCTATTATCCGCAATCCAATTGGTTACGCGATAATTCATAGCCAGGTCAATTCCTACATCATAAATTTCCAGAAGAATTTTAAAAGTTGGTTGCCGAAGCCATTTCAACAGAATGGTATGATCGGCAGACAAATAGGAGAGGGTGCAGTAAGAGTTTTTATAAATTATCATTTATATTGCTAGGGCTAAAGTTGAAAGGCTCATTGATTACCCATCTAGAACAATTCTAGAGGTGATTAATTCAACTTAAAAATGTATTATTAGGATAGTTCAATGATGCAAGTGGAACACGCAACTTGAGTAACCCTATTGTTGTAAAAAATACAAAGGTTGGTTTAGAGTAGAATGAGATGTTAACATTACAGAATCCTAATAAAGAAATATTAGTAAAGGAAGATTTCCTCCAACTGAAGTGGGAAGAAAATAACAAGTTACTGGTGGCGGATTGGACCGGCTGGCTGGATACAACTAAGGCTCAGAAGGGCTGCCGATACATAGTGAAGGCTGTAACGGAGTTGTCTGCTTTTAAAATATTGAATGATAACTCCAAGGTGACCGGGCACTCCGGAGACACCCGTTGGATGAACCGGGTTTGGTTTCCGGCCTTGAAAGACGCTGGCTTGCAATACTTTGGATGGGTGTACTCGCATGAATTTTTCACACAGCTCGAGATTGACAATACTGTAGATCTGACGACAGGTATAGCCATCAAAACTTTTATGTCTTCGGATGACGCCAGGGGTTGGCTGGAAACATTTTAGATGCCATCGCAATGGTACCTTGAAATTACTGAACATTAATTCCAACGGCACCGGAGTGAGTGCGTATAATCAATACTTAATGATCTGATTTATGCATTCTCCACAAGGCCATTTTTTTGTCTATATACTAGGCAACCAACTAAAATCTGACTTGAGTATTGGTGTCTCGGCTAATCTGCAGCAGCACATTCAGTCTGGCGCTGAGCCAGTGGATAAGCCAAAACTAGTATATTATGAGCACTACGACCTGGAAGAGCTTGCACGCGTGCGCGAACAGCAGATCAAGTCAGGCAGCTTGGAGGAAGCTTCGCGTCTGGTAGAATCCATGAATCCCAATTGGCTTGATCTGGCCGACACGTTGTCTTAACCGGCTAATCTACCCCAGGTTTTTTCTTTAAATTTATCAAATCAAACTGGCTCAGTCTAGTCAGCCATTCTGTAAAAGCGTATCTTGCTGCTTACATGGCTAAAAAAACATTTTCTTGAAGTTGCTAGCTTCTGAAAATAGTGAGTTTCCACAAACTTGATGAAAAGGAATCTGCAAAGACAAAGCGAAAACCTCCGGCTTCAAATCATTGTGGTGCTGGTAGGTGTTCTGCTTTTGATCGCGAAGTTCACTGCTTACTATCTCACTAATTCCAATTCTATTCTTACCGACGCGCTAGAATCCATCATCAATGTGGTGGCCGGCGGCTTCTCCTTATACAGTCTTATTCTATCTGCAAGACCTAAAGACCTCAATCACCCTTATGGTCACGGTAAAATCGAGTTCGTGGCGGCTACGTTGGAAGGGTCCTTGATCCTGGTGGCTGGAGGAGCCATTATTTTCAAGTCTTTTTACAACTTATTTGAGCCGCAGCACCTTTCGAGACTGAATACAGGTATCTATTTAATCGCAGCAGCCGGAGTGGTCAACTACATAGTCGGGCACTTCACCGAACAGCGTGGCAACAGGTCTAATTCGCTGGTTTTGGTAGCAGGAGGGAAGCACCTCAAAACAGATGCCTACTCTACGGCAGGTATACTGGTTGGTCTGCTACTGATTTACCTAACAGGTATGGTATGGCTGGACAGTGTTGTGGCAATAATCTTTGGTACATTCATCTGCTTCACGGGCTACCGTATACTGCGCGCATCGCTTGCCGGTATCATGGATGAGGCGGACTATGAACTCCTTAAGCGGTTAGTGCATGTGCTCAACGAAAGCCGGCGTGAGAATTGGATTGACATTCATAACCTGCGTGTTATCAAGTATGGCAATACCCTGCACATCGATTGTCACCTAACTGTGCCCTGGTACCTGACGGTGTTGCAGGCTCATGAGGAAGTAGAAGCCGTTGGTTCGCTGATCCGGGAACGTATTGATCCGGACATCGAACTATTCATCCACACAGATCCCTGCGTGGAAGTTTCTTGCAGCGTTTGCCCTAAAATTGGGTGCAAAGTGCGTCGGCGATCTTTTCAGGAAAGGGTGGCTTGGGATGTCAATAAAGTGATTTCGGATAAAAAACACGGGCTCGTAAACTAAGCCTACTTTTTAGCGTAGCCAATGTAAAGGCTTATTTGTGATGGATAGAAGAATTACCTACATGTTTCTCCCTTTGTTGTTGTTAATCTGGGCTTGCACAGAGTCAGGAACAGAACGTACCCAGTTGGAGGAAAGCTCATTTTCGTACGGAAGTACCGCTGATACGACCGGCTTGAAAAAAGCAACGTTTGCCGGTGGCTGTTTTTGGTGCACCGAGGCATATTTTGAACGGCTGAAAGGAGTGGACCGGGTAGTTTCTGGCTATACTGGAGGCAAAGAAGAAAATCCGACCTACCAGCAAGTGAGTTATGGCAGAACAGGGCATGCGGAGGCGGTGCAAATACTGTACAATCCTGCTGAAATATCTTATAGGGAACTGTTAGAAGTGTTTTTTGCAACACATGACCCAACCACTCTTAACCGACAGGGGCCTGATGTAGGCAAGCAGTATCGATCGGCCATTTATTACCATGATTCGGAACAGCAGAAATTGGCTCGTGCCTATATACGCCAACTGGAAGAAGCCGGAACATTCCGTCGTAAAATCGTGACACAGCTGGAGCCTCTAAACAAATTTTGGATAGCCGAAGACTACCACCAAGACTATTACCGTCGCAATCCGGACGATCCTTATGTAGTATCCGTTGCCCGTCCCAAAGTCAAAAAATTCGAGGACGCTTATCGGAACAAATTAAAAAACAGTTACTTAAAGCAGTAATGGTCGAACTGTTGAGTTCGAATGACATTCACTTCCTATCTAAATTCTGTGGAGTTCGTATAGGAGGCAATCTTTCATTATAAATCTGACGAACTATGGATTTTATACTCAATTTGCTGGTAAGTGCCGGCGTGATTGTGCTGCTCGCTTATGCTTTGCCACAAGTGCATGTGAAGAGTTTTCTGACTGCTTTGTGGGTTGCCTTCCTGATTGGACTGTTTAATGCCACGCTTGGCTGGATTATACGCGGTGTACTTAACCTGGTGTCATTTTTCCTTTTAGAGGCAATCATCGGGTTAATCGTAACGACACTTATGATCAAGATTGTCGACAAGCTGGTCCGCAATTTCAAGGTTGATGGCTGGTGGCCAGCGCTTTTGATTGCCTTGGCAACGAGCATTGCTCTGGCAATAGTGGGCTGGGCCCGAGGAGGTGACGATGATTACGCCATGCTGAACAACGAGCCTAAAACTGAGCAACTATACGTACAGCAAAACGATGGCCGATCGCGTCAGGTGAGTGTATTTTAGAATAATCTATTAAGCGCTTTTTGAGACAGGGGCATGGCTATACCAACAGTCATGCCCTTATTGTTTACCAAATCTTGTGACTGTTCTTTTGGTCAATCGTTAAAGTGACTTGAATAAAGAATTCACTGCAAGCAATGAACTCTAAGCTGGCGCTTCCTATCTTTCTAAAATCTTATTTAACATAAAGTATATTATTAGTGACACTTATTATAGAGAATTATTCTCGTATATAATTAGTCTTATAATTTATATTATGTTAAGTAGTAAATTTGGCAACAAGAAAGGGAGGCTAAATTTAACCTCCCTTTCTTGTATTTTTAATACTGGATTGTATTAGTTCTTGAGCTTTTTACCTACACGCTCTGCGTCAGCAGTACGCTTTAGGCGTGTATAAACACGCTGCAGGTTAGCCAATGTTGCCTGGTCTTCTGGCTGAATTTCAAGGGCTTTCTCAAAGTATGGCAATGACGCCTCATAATGCTTCTTAGCCTGGGCCTCTAATTTGGCACCCTGCTTCTTGTAAGTTGCATAGTCCATTTTAGCGGCTTTGTTGTTGAACTCGCTGCCTTTGTTATACTCCAGAACGCCAAGGTTAAAGAAACCATCGAAGTTGTTCGGATCCATTTCAACAGCTTTCTGATAGTTCTTGTAAGCCTCATCCAAGTTGCCCTTACGTTCCTGCAAGTTACCTCTTACGGCGTATAGGCTAGCGTTTTTAGGGTCAGCTTGTATGGCTTTGTCAAGTTTATCCATTGCTTCTTCAGCACGGTCATTCTTGAGGTAATAGCGCAATTCCTCTTGCATCAGGTATACACTGTTCGGGTGCTTTTTAAGACCTTCCGCAATAGAAGCCATCACTTTGTCGTCGCTGGCTTCAGCAGCCTGCAGCAACTGGATTTTAGCTTTGAATACGTCTTCAGTAGCATGGCCAACACTGATCAATTTATCATAATAACCAGCAGCCTTAGAGTAATCTTGCTTCGCAGTAGATGCATAGGCGGCATACAAGATAGCTGTTGTATCAGTTGGGTTTACACTAGAAGCCAGATCATATTTAGCAATAGCATTATCCCAATCCTGGTTGTTATGAAATTCTACAGCCTGGTTTAATATTTGGCCATAAAGCATTTCTAGGCGCTCAGGCACCTGCTTGCCAAACTGACCGTCTTTTCCGTCAAGCTCAATTGTTTTGTTAAACGACTGCAATACAACTTCCGGAGTCTTCTCTGTCGCAACCTTGCCATAGATCGGGTGACCGATCAAGTCCTGGTTGATTACGCCATGATAGAACCATGTTTTAGCTTTGTCCTGTGTTTTCTTGTGCTCGGTAGCCTTGTTAATGTCTGCCAAAGCTTTGTCCAGCGTGCCGTTCTTATGGTTAAGAACAGCGCTGTTCACTGCTGAGTTCTGAGCTACAGCAACCTGAACGCTAGCTGCCGCTAAGGCTGTCATAAGTATTTTTTTCATACTTTTCAGAGATTGGTTTTTGTTTGTTGTTAAACGTTAAATAAATGAAATAAAATTCCCTTTTGTAAAATTATACTTCTTCAGTTGTTTCTGGATCAATCTGATTATCAGGTTGCAACGAATCCTCCGGTTTCAGTTCCGACTGTTCCATTAGGGCTTCTGTCGCCTCATCCTCGTTCTCCATTTCAATTTTTGCAACTGACGAAATCTGATCGCCTTCGTTTAGCTTTATCAGACGTACGCCCTGCGTAGCGCGGCCAATCACACGAATTTCAGAAACACGAAGCCTGATTGTAATACCTGAACGATTAATAATCATCAGATCATCGGTGTCTTCCACACCTTTGATAGCCACTAACTTACCGGTTTTCTCGGTAACATTGAGGGTCTTTACGCCCTTGCCACCACGGTTCGTTATTCGGTACTCATCCAGCAATGAACGTTTACCGAACCCGTTTTCAGAAACAACCAGGAGTTCTTTGCTTTCATTTTCTACACAAACCATACCAACTACCTTATCTTCAGGTCCGGCCAGTGTTACGCCGCGCACACCAGCGGCGTTTCTGCCCATTGGTCTTACCTGACTTTCGTTGAAGCGGATTGCTCTGCCAGATTCCAGCGCGATGATAATCTCACTGTTTCCAGTTGTCAGCTGCACATCCAACAGGCGGTCGCCTTCATTAATGGTGATGGCATTGATGCCGTTGGTGCGTGGACGCGAATAAGCTTCCAATACGGTTTTCTTAATAGTACCTTGCTCCGTACAGAATACCAGGTTGTGGTTGAGTACGAAATCCTGGTTCTTAAGATCACGCACGTTAATTACGGTGCGCACCTTATCTTCCTTCTCTATATTGATCAGGTTTTGGATCGCACGTCCTTTGGTGGTCTTCCCTCCTTCCGGAATCTCGTATACCTTCATCCAGAATACTCGGCCGAACTCAGTGAAGAACAGCATGTGGTGGTGCGTACTGGAGATAAACAGGTGTTCGGTAAAGTCGCTTTCTTTGGAAGCGGCAACTCCACGGGATCCTACTCCCCCACGGCTCTGGCTACGGTATTCGCTCAGGGAGGTACGCTTGATATAGCCCTCGTGCGAAATCGTGATCACCATATTTTCTTCCGGGATCATGTCCTCGTAAGAAATATCTCCAGTAGAAGCCTCTATGCTGGTGCGGCGTCCGTCACCATAGCGCTCCTTTATTTCGTTCAGCTCGTCTTTGATTATCTGCATGCGCAGTGCTTCGTCGTTGAGCACTGAGTTCAGGTAATCGATCAATTTCATGATCTCAGCATACTCCGCCTGAATTTTATCGCGTTCCAGACCAGTAAGACGCTGCAAACGCATGTCCAGGATAGCGCGGGCTTGAATCTCCGTCAGGGCGAAGCGCTCCATCAAGCCATTGCGGGCGATCTCCGGGTCACGGGAAGAGCGAATCAGGTTAATCACTTCATCCAGGTTATCCAAGGCAATGAGTAAGCCTTCCAGAATGTGGGCTCGTTTCCTCGCTTCGTCCAGTTCGTACTGCGTTCTGCGAATAACAACCTCATGTCTGTGATCCACGAAATGATGGATCAGGTCTTTCAGGTTCAGCGTCATCGGGCGGCCTTTTACCAGGGCCACATTGTTCACGCCAAAAGAAGACTGAAGCTGGGTATACTTGTATAAGTTGTTGAGTACTACGTTAGGTATAGCGTCGCGCTTCAAGTCATACACAATGCGCAAACCGTCCCGGTCAGACTCGTCGCGAAGATCGGCTATACCTTCTATTTTCTTCTCATTGATGAGCGCAGCTGTCTTTTCAATCAGGGAAGCTTTGTTAACCATGTAAGGGATTTCCGTTACTATGATCTGCTCTTTTCCTGTTGATGTTGTCTCAAAAATAGCACGGCCACGCATCAAAACCCTGCCACGGCCGGTTTCAAAGGCAGCTTTCACGCCATCGTAGCCATAAATGATGCCACCCGTCGGGAAATCCGGTGCCGTGATGTATTGCATCAATTCCGCGATCGTGATTTCGCGGTTGTCGATGTAAGCGATCGTACCGTTGATCACTTCTGTCAGGTTGTGAGGCGCCATGTTGGTCGCCATACCTACAGCGATACCGGACGTACCATTAACCAGCAAATTGGGGAACTTGGCTGGCATTACCGATGGCTCTTTGAGGGAGTCGTCGAAGTTAGGCACAAAGTCAACCGTGTTCTTCTCTAGGTCAGCCAGCAATTCGTCGGCTATACGTTTGAGGCGCGCCTCCGTGTAACGCATGGCGGCCGGTGAGTCACCGTCAATAGAGCCATAGTTTCCCTGGCCGTCTACAAGCGGGTAGCGCAACGACCATTCCTGGGCCATACGCACCATCGTCTCGTACACTGAGGAGTCGCCGTGCGGGTGATACTTGCCCAGCACCTCTCCTACGATCCTGGCAGACTTTTTATAGGCTTTGTTATAAGATACCCCCAGTTCGGACATACCGTACAGTACACGTCGGTGTACTGGTTTCAGGCCGTCTCGCACATCAGGTAAGGCTCTGGAAATGATAACAGACATTGAGTAGTCGATGTATGCACCGCGCATCTCGTCTTCAATGTTGATCGGTATTATTCGTTCGCCTTCGTTCATGTTCAAGGTCTAAATAATAGTTTGTGGTTGGTTATACAAATTGGCTAACAGCCTGTTATACTAGTTTTTGCGTGAGCTTTTGTCATTAGTCCTTTTGCGGACCTCTCCTGTTTGCTTAGGAAGGCTCTCCCCTATTTTGGGGTTTTGCTTTTTATAAAAAGGCATGCCCCTGAACTCTTCTTCGCCACCATGCCGATGTACCATGCGTACCTGGCAGGAACTGATGGGACAAAGCGGTTTGCAGGAAGAAAATAAGAGTAGCAGCAGAGCAATGCTGAAGAGTGTAAGCAGTCGGGTAGTTGCCATGCATTTTGGGTTAGGAAGAGCGCTGAAAATATATAGCGCGCTCTTGCAGCCTTATCATACAAAAGTAGGATATTTTGCTTTAAAAAACCAGTGTTTGGGACTATAGTTTACCGGCCTTTTGCGCCTTTTTGCCACATTTTATCGATTTATGCCGGCTGGAATCCATTGATTGTGAATCCGCCATCTACTGCCAGCGTTTGGCCTGTGATATAGGCCGCTGCCGGCATACACAGAAAGGCTATCGCAGCGGATACATCCTCCGGTTTGCCTATGGCTCGCATAGGCGTTCTGCTGATCACTTCCTGATAATATACCTCGTTTTGAAGCACAGTCTGGGCCAATGGTGTGCTGATGTACCAGGGAGCCACTGCATTGACACGAATCCCATCACCCGCCCACTCCGCCGCCAGGTTGCGAGTCAGCTGTACTAGGGCTGCTTTAGTCATGCCATAGATAGCCCCCGTACGCACATGGGTCATTCCGGCTACCGATGTCACGTTTATGATGTTTCCTTGACCGGATTGCTGCAGCAATGGCTGCAGACGCCTGCTTAACTCAAAAGCCGACCGGAGGTTGGTATCCATCACAAAATCATACTCCTCTAAGGTATAGGCGGTAGTAGATTTTCGGATATTCGTACCGACATTGTTGACCAGAATATCCAACTTCCCCCATTCAGTTTCTACTTTATTCACCAATGATGCTCGGCCTTCCGGTGTGCTTACATCGGCTGCCAGCACCTGCAATCGCGCGGGATACTGATCCTGCAGTTGTTTTAAATCCGCTTCTTTTCGGGCTACCGCCAACACCTCGGCCCCTAGCGCTATAAACTCCTCGACAGTGGCTGCCCCTATACCTTTGGAGCCACCCGTTACCACTGCTTTTTTACCGGTTAATAGCCATCTTTCCTGCATCATATTTTTTCCGTTTTATAGTAAGGCTAATTTAAGGGATGTTACTAAAAAATAGGCAGGTATTGCCGACTAAATATCGTATATACTAATCTGGTGTTTATGTTTGATATTGCTTTCAGGAACCCTATACCTGGTCGGGTTCACCATATTTAATTTATATCTATTTCCATCATGAAAAAGTTAGCGCTGCTTATAACCTTTGCTTTAATGGTGCATTCCGTATGGGCGCAGCAAAACACATCCCTGCCTACGGGCACCGCTGGTCAGGATAACTTAAACCAGCTCGGTGCCGACAATGTGAATGGCTTGGTGCGAACATTCGACAGGCCTTATGAGGGTATTAAGGGCAATCCCTACTTCCTCTCGTCCTGGGGTAAAGCTGTTCTGAACCTGCATAATGATCATACCTATGCCAATGTGGAATTGAAATACAACCTGTATGAAAATAACTTTCTTTACCGGAAGTCGGATGGTACAGAAATGATTTTGAATGCGGAGTATGTATCGAATTTCACTTTAAATGACAGTCTGGGGCTGAAGACCTATGAATTCACGAGGCCAAAGGATGTAAAGACGGACGATCCCAAGCTGCTTCATTTGTTTTTTGTGAAGCTTTATGACAGCGACCAGGTGCAACTGTTGATGCTGCCGCAGAAAAAACTGATTAAGCCGGATTACAAAGGAGCTTACACGGCAGGAAGAAACTACCAAGAGTTTTCAGAAGAGCGGTTTTACTACATTATAGACAAAAACAAGGCTATGCAACGAGTAGCTCTGAATCGCAGAAACTTAATGAAAGTGCTTTCTGATAAAGAGTCGGACATGCAGGCATTTTTAGTGAAAAACAGATTGGATGTTTCGACTGAGGCAGGCTGGCTCAAAGCGCTTGCGCACTACGAATCGCTATAGAAAAACTTAGACATAAATCAGGAAAGGTGCCAACCAAGGCACCTTTTTGGGTTATTTACCTCCTAGTATCCGGTTAAGGTATGACTGAAGGTATGCGCTGTCTATTTTAGGGCGATTGTTGATCTCTTCGAACTGAAGTGTGCCTTCATCAGAAGTCCACATATGGTACACAAACACATAGTGGCCCTTTCCTTCTCGCCAGCCATCAAACTGACCGAAGCGCAGGTCATTGATATAGTACCCACGATCTGCCTTCTCTACCACGTAATACCCTTTGGTGATGTCCAGCAATCGCTCCAGTTTCTGATCCCCTCTGTACGGTTCCAATAGGTGCGCCTGATGGGGTTCAAAGTTGAAGGGGATGTTTTTATCTGGATCGAGAATAGAGTAAAAGCCGGTATAAAATCCTTCCTCAGTCTCTGCTGTGATCGACCAGAGCAGCGTGTTGAGTGGTGTGGCTTTTACGATGTGGGAGCGATAGGCTATATCTTGCTGCTTCATGCCCTGCTCGAATGCGGTTTTGGCATAGGCTTGTGCCGCAAAGGAGAATGCAAGATATAGCGAACTGATGATTAACCCCACACGATTCCATATTTTCCTTTCTCTGCTCCTTCTGTCATAAAAAGCAACAGCCACGACACAAATCAGGAATGGTAAGGTATAGAGTGGGTCAATCACAAATATATTGTAGAAGGCTACGCCATAATTTGTGAAAGGCCATAGAAGCTGTGTACCCCAGGTAGTAAAGCTATCCAAAATGGCATGGGTGGTGAAGCCCAGAAAAAAAAGTAGGCTCCAGTCCCGGAAGGTAGCGTCTTCTTTCTGGTTAAAGCGCCAAAGCACCCCGCCTAGCAGGGGTGAAACTAGTAGGGCGAAAAGGAAGGAATGCGTGATAGAGCGGTGAAAACTCAGCTGCTCAACCATGTCGAGCAAAGGGTTGGCCAGCACGTCAAGGTCCGGTATAGTACCCGCTATCGCTCCCCAAAGCAGGGCCTTGTTGCCAAGTTTTTTACCTGCCACAGCCTCCCCTACGGCGGCTCCCAAAACTATCTGCGTCAGCGAATCCATCTTATCGCCCTACTTGATAATAGGGGCCCTTTTGAATTCCTTTGTCCTGTCAAACAAAAAACGGTAGGTAATGTATGTCTTGAAAATACGGCTCCCCACCTGTTCCACCACCTTCATCATTTTCGGATTGAAATCGCCTATCCAGTTCATTTGAAGGTCTTCGTAAGGTATACTCGGGTTGCCCTGCACCACTTTCGAAGCCGCCACAACCATGGCTGCTTCCACGCCTTTGCCCTGGCACTCCGGTATGATGCCGAACACGATGCCATACATCGTCTTGCAGGCACCTCTCCAGCGGTGATAGGCGAACTTTATTTTACCCCACAAATCCAGCTTGCCGTTCACATGCTTAAAAAGTTGATTCAGTTCAGGTATAGCAATAAAGAAACCGGCGGGTTCGCCTTTGTAATAAGTAAACCATATGATCTTCTCGTCCAAAATCGGCTTGAGCGCCTTCATGATCGACTTGGCTTGAGCTTCTCCCATTGCCTTCACGCCTTCGTGCTTTACCCACCCTTTGTTGTAGATCGTCCTGAAGTCTTCGGCATACTTGTATAGGTTGTTCTTGTCCAGATGCTCGAAATGGTAGTCAGAATCATTTCTTATGCGTTGGGCTTTCTCATGGTACTCTGGCGGTAGCGGGTCATTTACCGTGCGATAATAAACAAATTGTTTAAAGTATAGCTGAAAGCCATAATTTTCGAACAGGGCCTGGTAGTAAGGGAAGTTGTAGTTCATGCAGTAGGTTGGCGCATGAAAGCCCTCTACCAGTAGTCCCCACCATTTATCACGTTCACCGAAATTGACAGGACCGTCCATGGCCTCCATGCCTCGCTCCTGCAACCAGTTGCGGCAGGCATCAAAAAGCATATTGGCAGCATCCTGATCATCTATGCAATCAAAAAAGCCCATACCCCCTGTTGGTTGCTCAAAAGATTTCGCTGTTTTGTTATTTATGAAAGCAGCAACGCGGCCAATCGTCTTCCCCTGCTCGGTACGCAGGATCCAGCGGATGACTTCCCCATCTCGCAGCAGTTTATTCTTTTTGGGGTCGAAAACCTGGTTTATGTCTTTGTCCAGCGGACGGATGTAATTAGGGTCTTTCTTATATAAGCTGATCTGTAATTTCAGAAACTCTTCTGCCAGTTCAGGAGTGGTTACTTCTATCAGTTGCATTGATGCGATGCTTGGCTTGGGTGAAGCTTCAAAATAAGTCATAAAACTTGAAAAACCATAGTGGTTTGGTTGCAGCAGGTACATGCTGCCTGATTTTGGAGGAGAAACGCTGTTAGAGGGCACAAAAAAAGCCTTCAGATTTCTCTGAAGGCTTTAAGTCATTTTGAGCCCCCTGCCGGGATCGAACCAGCGACCTACTGATTACAAGTCAGTTGCTCTACCAGCTGAGCTAAGGAGGCAATAAAATGAGACAATAAAGATGAGCCCCCTGCCGGGATCGAACCAGCGACCTACTGATTACAAGTCAGTTGCTCTACCAGCTGAGCTAAGGAGGCGTACTCTTTATTTGTGTTGCCCTATCGTTCTAAAGCGTTGCAAAGGTATAATATAGATTTTAATATGCAAATAGACCCTGCAGGATTTTTTCTCAGAATCAGATAAGGTTTTGAGAATCAGATAGAATTTTTTTAGCTCCTGAAGGCGGCCAGCTGCCGCTGCAGGACATCTATTCTTTTTTGTGCGTCGTCTATGCGTCCTTCATACTCCTCCCGAAGCTTGTCAGCGTTCTTGGAACGGGCGAAAAACTCCAGGTTCGTGCGCAGGGTCTGAATATCGTTCTGCAATTGCGAAATCTCACGTCTCACTGTTTGCTCACGTTGCTGCAACTTATGCGAGGCTTCCGGACTGCTCTTGAGTCGGTCTACCTGCAACTTCACTAACATGGAAGTACGGTCATCGTAAGACAGGTTTGGTACCCTTTCCAGGTAGCGCTCCATCAGGGCCAGGAATTTCTCTTCTACCTTTGCGCTTACACGCTTGTTGCCGGCATCCAGTTGTCCCCATTCCTGTACGATGCTGTTGTAATCTTCCAGCGACGTAGTGGTGTTAGGGTGGGCAAGCTCTTCGGTTACACGGTCGCAAAGGGCAAGCTTTTCTGCGGAGAGTTTCTCCATCTCAGCGCCTTTCTGCTGCTCTGAAGCCTGCTTTCTATCAAAGAACTCGTTGCAAGCGGCACGGAAGCGTTGCCATACTTTATCAGAATGCTTATCGGGCACGCGGCCGATTGTTTTCCACTTCTTCTGAAGCTGGATCATTTTTTCCTTTGTGGCGTTCCAGTCCGAGCTGTCCTTCAGGTTTTCGGCCTCCTCACATAGTTCTGTTTTAAGACGCAGATTTTGGAGTTTTTGCTCGTCAAGTCCTTTAAAGAATTGATTTTTGTGCTGAAAAAAGCTCTTATAATTAGCCCAGAAAGTTTTATTGACTTCCTCAGCATACTCTTTCGGTACTAATCCAGCGCTATCCCACTCCTCTTTTAGTTTTTGGATCTCGTCCGTTTTGTCACGCCACTCGTTGATGCGGTCAGTGTTAAAGTTCTGAAACTCCTGCAAACGGTCCAGTAAGGCCCTTTTCTTTTCCAGATTAGCCAACTCCGCTGTTTTACGCTCTTCCATGTAGGAGCGGCGATGCTCGTGTACCTTTTCAGAAGCCTGAATAAAACGCTCCCAAATAGCATCACGCTGGTCATTCGGTACAGGACCAATGTTTTTCCACTCTTCATGCAAGTGGCGCAGTTCAGCCAAGGCTTTGTTGATGGTAGGCTCATGCTGCAGTGCCTCGGCACGCTCAATAAGTTGAAGTTTGGCATCCAGATTGCGCCTTCGGTCCAGTTCTTTCAGCTCGAAGAACATACTGCGATTATTGTAGAAGATATCCAGCAGGGCATGGTACGAATCCCAAAGTTCCTGCGCTTCTCCTGGCGGAACAGGACCAATTGTCTTCCA
Source organism: Pontibacter aquaedesilientis (assembly GCF_014773225.1). Lineage (GTDB taxonomy): Bacteria > Bacteroidota > Bacteroidia > Cytophagales > Hymenobacteraceae > Pontibacter > Pontibacter aquaedesilientis. The sequence goes on from NZ_JACXAJ010000001.1 coordinate 682,209, forward strand.
TTCCGACTGGAGTTTTTTCAGCTCGTCGCTGCTGTTCTTGGTTTCGGCAGACTCCACAAGCTCACGCAGCCTTTGCAGCAATTCCTTTTTGCGATCCAGGTTGCGATGGCGCTGCTCCTCGCTCTGCTGTCGCTCCTGATAGCGTGCATCACGGTAAGCGGCATACAACTGCTCCATCTCCGTATGCTCCATCGGAGCGTGGTAATCAAAGTCTTCCTCTGTACCCCCCTCCTGTTTGAATCGGTCAAGCGCCTCCGTTTTTTCCTGGTTGTACTTCTGCTCATAGTGCCGATGTACCTCCATAATCTTTTTGTACTTTCTGCGTGCCTCCGGGTTTTTAAGCAAGAGGGTAAGGTGATGGCGCAGTTCATCTATTGAAAGTTGGTCATAATCTAAGTGATGATCATCCTCTTCGAGCTCTTCTTCGTCGTGGTGGTCATCGTGCGCTGCTGCAGCATTTGGAGCGGTGTCAGCTTTGGCAGTTACCTCGGCTGTGGATTGCTGGGCTGAGGTTGCATTCTGATCGGAAGTAAGCTCATCTGCCCTAGTTTCTTGTGTAGCTTCTCCTGCGGGCAGGTTTGCGTCGGCAAAGGTTTCGGTTATTTCCTCCGTTTGCGCTGCTTCCGGGCCTGACTTCAGGTCTGGTTGAATCTCTGGCTGTTCTTCTTTTGGCACACCCTCTTCCAATGGTTGCTGCCCGCTTTGGTTTTTTTCGTTGATCTCGGCAAGGCGCTTTTCCAAAATATTCATCGGAGACTCCGCCTCTTGCTGGCTCGCTTGGGCCTCGCCCTGCTGTTGGGTTTTGTTAGGCTCTGCTCCGGTTGGGTCGGTGTGCTGGTTTTCAGTTGTCATGACTTCAGGTTTTTCCACGTTTAGAAGCGTTAGTTTAGTCGGGGATCCACGGGGTAGTTCGAAAGTACCTTGTATTTCCCTCCCATTTGCCGCAAAATGTTACGCCAAAGGGTATCTACCTCTAAATTAAATAATTTATTTGTAGCATTGTTGTTCACTATCCAAACATTTTTGTCGATTTCCTCCTGCAATTGCCCTGGCGTCCAGCCAGAATAACCCAGGAAAAACCTGATATCATCTGTCGAGATGATACCAGACGTTATCATGGTTCGCAGCATTTCGAACTCCCCACCCCAATAAAGGTTTTCACCAAGCTTCACCGCCTGTGGCAATTGCGGCAGGCGATGCACATAGTGCAGGGTGTTGTACTGTACCGGGCCTCCTATACCTAATTCAGCCTCAAACGTATCTTCATATAGATCAATCACATCGGATAGCTTCAAATTGGAGATACGGTTCAGGACCAGCCCGAAGGTTCCCTCATCCTCGCTGTGGCTGCAAATGAGCACAACGGTTCTTTCGAAATTTGGGTCTCCTAAGTAGGGCTCTGATATCAGTATGCTCCCGTTTTGAGGCTTGTTTAAGCTATCTTGGTCCATTGGTTATTCAGCTTTTAAGTGTCTTATGGGCGATAATTTCTTATTTACGCCATGCACCATCCGTTTTATACCTTCTTACGCAAACCATGCAATATGGTATCAAAACGGGCAAAAGCCTCCTTTCATTCGCAAATTTCAGCCCGATTTAGGAGCCCTTTACTGAATTGCAATGTAAACCTAATTTCTAATTTTATAAATTTATTATAATTTATTACAGTATCAATTAAAATTTATCCGCAGCGGATTATTTTATAATTTTGGGCAAACCATTATCTCAACTATGTCGCTTCAACATGACATTGCCTCTATCCGGATCAACTATTCCCGGCAGGCGCTAACGGAGGATTCTGTGTCGCTTGACCCGCTGGATCAGTTTAAGGTATGGCTAAATGAGGCCATCGTGGCGCAGGTGCTGGAGCCAACCGCCCTTGTCCTCTCCACGGTGTCTGCCGACTGCCGTCCGTCAGCTCGGGTGGTTCTCCTAAAAGAGGTTTCCGCTGACGGGTTTGTGTTCTTCACAAACTATGAAAGCCGCAAGGGACAAGAGCTAGCCCAGCGCCCTTACGGTTCCCTTACTTTCTTCTGGGCCGAGCTGGAGCGCCAGGTGCGTATAGAAGGCAGCATAAACAAGGTGGCTGATGAGGTTTCGGACACTTATTTTCATAGCCGTCCCCGGGGAAGCCAGGTAGGGGCATGGGCTTCTCCGCAAAGCAAGGTAATCGATAGCAGAGAAGAACTTGAGTTGGCTGACCAGAAGTACCAGAATGATTTTGCAAGCCTGCAGGTCGTGCCCCGTCCCCAGCACTGGGGCGGCTATGTGCTGAAGGCGGAGCGAATCGAGTTCTGGCAAGGCCGCCCTAACCGTTTGCACGACCGTATCCTCTTCGAACTGGAAGGCGGAAACTGGAGCCGTAAACGCCTTGCTCCCTAGCACAAACTACCTTAATATTTGTAATAACAGATGGCAGAAATACTACCCTTCAAAGCCTGGCGCTACAACCAAGAAATGGATCAGGCAATTGAAAGCCTGACCTCTCCGCTTTTTGATGTAGTGTCAGCAAAGCAACGGGAAGCACTTTACCAGAATAAATTCAACAGTATACATCTCTCGGTACCTTTGGGTGATGACCCGGCTGATCATGCTGCGCATACGCTGCAGGAATGGAAGTCGGAAGGTATACTGGCGCATGATCCGCTGCCTGGCATTTATGTGTACTACCAGTACTTCAGGCTAACCGGAAGCGACAAGGAGTTCTGTCGCAAAGGATTTATCTGCCACATAAAGGCCTATGACTGGCACGAAGGCGTATTGCTCCGCCACGAGAACACGATACCGAGCGCTGTAAACGACCGCATCGAACTGCTTGAAAAAACACTGCTGAACACCAGCCCGACCCATGGCCTGTACACTGATTCTGAATTTGAGTTGGAACGCTACATGGATGAGGCTATTCAGTCGCCGCTCTATGAGACGGAGGATTATCAGGGTGTAAGAGATGTGCTGGCTGTAATCCATGACCATGACGTGATCAGACTTTTTATTGATAAGCTGCAGGACCAGCAAGTGTTGCTGGCTGATGGGCATCACCGTTACGAGGGGTCACTAGAATACCGAAAAAAACGTATGGCACAGAATCCAGGCCACACAGGTATGGAGGCGTACAACTACCACCTGATGTACCTGACCAACACCGAGGCCGATGATTTGCGCATTTTGCCAACCCATCGTGTATTGCAGCAGATCAGTCTGACAGATGAGGAGTTCCTGGAGAAGCTACGGGAGTATTTTGTCGTTACGCCGAAGGAAGATGTGTACGAACTCAACGAGGTGATCGTGGGCAAGAATTGGGCATTCGGGCTATACCTGTCCGGCAATGCCTATAAACTGAGACTCAAACCAGAAATTCATCCACTCATTGACTGGCCAGTGCCCCAAGAGGTAAAAGCCCTGGACCTGACCGTGATGCATTATTTTATTTTCGAGAAGGTGCTGGGCATTGACCGGGAAGCGCAACGCGACTATCCAGGCCTGAGCTATGTGCGCAATTTTACGGCCTGTGTCAGCCAGGTAGACTCCGGAAAAGCACGTTTAGCGCTTATTACTAACGATGTATCCATGGAACAGGTAAAACGGGTATGTCACAGCGGGGCCATCATGCCCCAGAAGTCAACTTTTTTCTATCCGAAAGTTATCTGCGGATTTTTATTCAGCTCAATTAAAGAAAATGAATTTCTCACGGCCGATTCTGCTTGCCTCTAATTCACCGCGTCGAAAAGAACTCTTAGCAGGTCTCGGGCTCAAATTCGAAGTACGTGTCAAGGAGGTGAATGAGGACTTTCCAGCGCATATGCAACGCGAGGAAGTGGCCGAATACCTGGCCTCCCATAAAGCGAACGCTTATACCGATGACCTGAAAGACGAGGTTTTGATCACGGCTGACACCATCGTTTGCCTCGGTGACAGGATTCTGAACAAACCGGCCCATGCGACAGAAGCCTTTGACATGCTTCGGGCTTTGTCGGGCACTTCGCATGAGGTGATTACAGGTGTTTGTCTGCTGACCCAAGAGGGCAGGACGGTTTTTCATGATACAACCAAGGTATACTTCAAAGAGCTGAGCGACGAAGAAATAAACTTCTACATTCAGCATTACAAACCATACGATAAAGCCGGTGCATACGGAATCCAGGAGTGGATCGGAATGATCGGGATTGAGAAGATAGAAGGATCCTATTTCAATGTGGTCGGCCTACCGATTCAGAAGCTGTATCAGTACCTCCAGCAACTGGTATAGATATAGTCTCCTTTTTATTTTGATTGCAATAGGGAACTGATATTCCTGCGTAGTGGTCTTTTGCAGGTATAACCCTACCTTTGCGGTTATTATTATAGCAATTTCATCTGATGTCATTTACCAAATTATACCTAGCGAAAGGCAAAGAGCATTCGCTGAAGCGTTTTCATCCCTGGGTTTTCTCGGGAGCCATTAAAAAATTGGAAGGTCCAGAGCCGGAAGAGGGCGACACGGTGGAGGTTTACTCCAGCCAGCGCGAATTTCTGGGGATGGGACACTGGGCGCCCGGTTCCATTGCAGTCAGAGTGTTCTCGTTTGTGCAAACCGAGCCGGACTATACCTTCTGGAAAAGCAAAGTGCAGCAGGCCTATGACTATCGTAGCCGCCTAGGCCTTACCGAAAATCCGCATACCGATGTTTACCGGTTGGTTTATGCAGAAGGTGACGGTGTGCCGGGCCTGATTGTGGATGTGTACAAAGATACTGCCGTGGTACAGACGCACTCTGTCGGCATGTATTTGATCAGGGAGCATATTGCAAAAGCGTTACAGGAAATCTATGGCAGCCGACTTCGGGCCGTCTATGACAAGAGTGCTGAGTCGCTTCCGGCAAAATCGCCGGTGCAGGCTGTGAACGGCTATCTGTTTGGCGAATCGAACGGTGGCGTGGTGGTGACGGAGTATGAAAACCAGTTTTTCGTGGATTGGGAAAGCGGCCAGAAAACAGGCTTTTTTATCGATCAGCGCGAAAACCGCGACTTGCTGGCCCGTTATGTGAAAGACAAGTCGGTGCTGAACACGTTTTGCTATACTGGTGGCTTTTCGGTATACGCGCTGAACGCTGGTGCCAGTGAGGTGCACTCTGTGGATGTGTCGAAAAAAGCCATTGAGCTGACCATTAAGAACGGAGAATTGAGCCAGGCACCAGGCAGACACGAAGCCTTTGCCGTCGATACCTTCGATTTTCTGAAAGGCAAAGAAGACCGCTACGATGTGATCATATTGGACCCGCCTGCTTTTGCCAAGAGCCAAAAAGTACGCCACAATGCTCTGATGGGTTATAAGCGACTTAATGCCGAAGCCATGAAGCGCATTAAGCCAGGAGGAATTCTGTTTACGTTCTCCTGCTCACAGGTAGTGGACAAATATCTGTTCAACAACACGGTGATGGCGGCTGCCATTGAGGCGGGGCGAAACATCAAGATCATGCACCACCTCTCCCAGCCTGCAGACCACCCTATTTCGATCTTCCATCCGGAAGGAGAATACCTGAAAGGTCTGGTATTGTTTGTCGAGTAAGGTATAGGTATAAACGAATACAAAAAAGGCAGGCGCTTCACAAGCACCTGCCTTTTCTTTGAGTATAAATTGCTATAAATACTGCCCCAGTGAGAAGAGTTCTTCCTCTAATGTTTGCGGTAACTCCATCCGGATGCGCCACTCTTTGGGGTAATAATTATTCATTCGGTTGCCTATTTGCTTGGCCCAACCAAGTGGTAAACCTTTATACTGCAGCAATACCCAGTCGTTGCCGCTGCCTTCGAGGCTGATGTCCTCTTTGCGAAGGTAGCGCAGCGCCGATTCCAAGTCCAGTTCCTCTGTTCTGAAAACAGCTTTATTGAGGTAGGGCGACAAGGCTAGGGCATGCAGCGGTTTCAGTTTTTTGCCTTTCGCTTCTGCCACTTCTATACCTGCGTACACTACATACAGCTTCTGGTATACCTGATCAGCGTATTCAAAAATGGTAGCAGGTATAGCCGAAATCACTTCGCCATGCTGCAGCCATTCAAATCGATCCGGCTCAATTAGCCAGTCGGCGACCAACGCCTGCTCCTTTTTGCCGGCGGGAGTCAGTTTATGTTTCTTCTTTTTGCCTGAGCCGTGCACAAGTGCTTCGGCTATACCTTCCTTGCGTATCACAGCCAGGAAAAAGCCCTCGCCTTGCACTTGGTGCGGATAAAAGCGATAGCCTTTCATACCGTTTAGTTCTGACGCTTCTACTCCCCAGGCCGGGTCCAGGCGCAGTGACAGACTGGTGGCGTTTTCCTGTTCGGCCAGCCAAGCCATGTTGCTTTCGTTTTCTGCCTCGTTCCAGGTACAGGTGCTGTAAATAAGAATGCCGCCGGGTTTCAGGGCTTCCCATACATCCATCAGGATGCGCTGCTGTCGCTGGGCGCACAGTTTTACATTTTCTTCTGACCACTCCTGCCTGGCCTGTAGGTCCTTCCGGAACATGCCCTCACCGCTGCAAGGGGCGTCTACCACCATCACATCAAAAAAATCCGGCAACTTGCCAAAGTCACGTGGGTCGTTGTTGGTGACCAGCACATTGCCACTGCCCCATTTCGTCACATTTTCAGCCAAAATGGTTGCTCTGCTCCTGATCACTTCGTTTGCCACCAGCATGCTGTCCTCGGATAGCAGGCTGGCAATGTGGGTGGATTTGCCACCAGGAGCACCGCATAGGTCCAATACCCGAAGTGGTTGATCGAGGTTTACCGTCTGTCGTATTGCTTGCTCTAGAAACATGGAACTGGCCTCCTGTACATAGTAGGCCCCGGCGTGCAGCAGTGGATCGAGTGTAAAAAGCGGCCTTTCAGGCAGGTAATAACCAGTGTCAGTCCAGGGCACAGACGGTAGTTGTGGCTGTTGGCCCAACTTGCGAAGGTTCAGGCGAATACTGACAGGAGCAGGCTGTTGCAACGCGGTTTCAAACTGGGCATAAGCTGATCCCAGTTGTGTTTTCATGCGCTCAACAAAAGAAATTGGTAATTCCATACCTTAAAGGTACGGCTAAATCGGCGGAAGGAAAAACAAAGGGTGTGGCCGGTAATGAGTTGATGAGAGTAAGATCTCCGATTAAACCTTATTTTCTCAGACCGTTAACTGCAACGAAAGATACTCCTTTACGATAGGAAGATCTGCCGGGCACCAGGCATAATCGTTCAGGTCGGCAAGTGTTACCCAATGATAGGTTTTATGCTCAGCCAGCTGAATAGTGCCTCTGTTATACTGGCAAATGTAAGGGATGAGTTCAATAGTGTATGTTGGGTACTGTTGCTGTACAGGTGTCAGGCGCTGAGTAGGTGTGACAATCAGGTTCAGCTCTTCTGTAATTTCTCTGGTCAGACATTCTGTTTCGGTTTCGCCTTCTTCAATTTTTCCGCCCGGAAACTCCCACAAAAGTGCCTGGGTCATGGTTTCGCTGCGCTGCGTGATGAGCACACGTCCGAACTGTTCAATGATAGCACAGGTAACTTTGATAAGCATAGCTTAAAATAATGGAAATGTTGAAAAGATACTATAATCAGGAGGTGATTTTTTCGGAAAACCAGGATTCCACCAAAAAGAATGCATAACCTGCAGCGAGACAAAAAGCAAGGTTTGCCAATGCGGAAGGTCCTTCTGGCATCAAACCAAAGTAAAGGACCTGCACCAGAAAGATATGATACGATGCCTTCCCAATTTGTGCCATGGTGACAAACAGTTGATTATCTGACCGCTGTGGGAACAGCAGAATGGCAAGGTAGATGAGTAAGGTTGCGTAAGGAAAAGTAAGAACTAACTGTGCTTGCCATTCGGGCCGGATGTAAGGTAAAGACACACCCTGGTATTGATGTATGTACAAGTACAAAGCACTTGCCAGTCCTGATAAGATCACGAACCACTTGACACGGGGTTGTTCTCCTGAAGCCAGCCTGGCAAGCCACATACCCAGGGCAATGGCAGACAAATAACGAAAGAAAGCGGCGTCGTATAAGTAACGGTTCTCGTCGAAATAAGCGAACTGGAAAGATATGATCAAAAAAGCAATTTCTAACGCTATAAGCGTCGCAATGGTGAGATAAGGCTTGCGGTGGAAGGTATAGCCGATCAGGGGAAGCAGCAGGATGGATTGCAAAAGCAGGGTGATGAAATAGTTGCCTTTGCCGGAGACGGGTAGCACACCAATGAAGTTTTCCCAGCCCAGGGTAAAGATCTCCTCCCCATACAGTTGCTGCCATACATGACCCGCTCCGATAGCAATAACATACAGAAGCAAAAGCGGGAATATGATGCGTATGGCTTTCTTCTGGAAATAATGTAAGGTATAGAGGTGCCGGAACTGAAGCGTTTTGCCGCTGTAGGACAAGCCAAGGTTAAAGCCCATGATCACCATAAACAACGGAACAGCCTGCCAGATATGAAACACGGCAAAGCTCTCTATCAACTCCTGCTTGCTTAACGAATGTAGCAGGATGACAGCGATAATGGCCAGGCCTTTTAGTAGATCAATCTGTTGAAAGTGTTGCTTCATGCTACATCAGCGGTCCTCATGTGGGAGTTTACCTGCTAAAACGCGAAAGGCATACCTGTCGGCATGCCTTTCGCATTAAAAATAAGGTATGCGCTATTTTAATTTATCTTTCAATATCTCGAATTCCACTGCTGGCGAAATCCGCTCGTACAAAATCAGGTATACCGCCGTGGTAATAGGCATGTCAACCTGTAGCGTTTTGTTGAGTGCATAAATACTCTGCACAGCATAATATCCCTCGGCCACCATGTTCATCTCGATCTGGGCTGATTTCACGGTATAGCCGTGTCCGATCATGTTTCCGAATGTACGGTTACGGCTGAACTGGGAATAAGCTGTCACCAGCAAGTCGCCCAGGTAGGCAGAGCCATTGAGATCACGCTGGATTGGCATGGCAGCATGCAGGAAGCGCTCGATTTCCTGCATGGCGTTGGACACCAACACAGCCTGGAAGTTATCGCCGTAGTTCAGGCCACGGGCTATACCGCATGCCAGCGCAATGATGTTCTTGATTACGGCACAATATTCTATGCCATCCAGATCGTCGAGTGGATTGGCATTTACATAACGGTTGCGCAGCAATTTGCAGAAGCGCTCTGCGGTGGGCAGGTCGTGCGAGCCAATGGTCAGGTAAGACTGCTTTTCCATGGCCACCTCTTCCGCATGGCAAGGACCGGCAACCACCAACTGATGACTGTTAGGAACGTTGTAGTGCTTTTCAAGGTACTCGGTAATCAGGATGTTTTCCTTCGGAATCATACCTTTAATGGCAGAGATCAAAACCTTGTCCTTTAGCGCATCAGCAGCTAACCCGTGAATAGCCTCTTGCACAAAGGCTGCCGGAACAGCCAGAATCACCCAATCTGCGACGGCCACCACAGCCTGCAAGTCTGAGGATGGCTTTACGTAGTTCAGGTCGTAGGTCACGCCACTCAGGTAGCGTGGGTTGTGGCGGTAATTGTTGAGGTGCTGCACATCGTTTTCGTTGCGCATCCACCAGTATACCTGCGATTTGTTCTCTGAAAGTATCTTAACCAGCGCCGAAGCCCAGCTGCCCCCTCCTATTACTGCAATTTTTTCCAAGTCGGATTTATTTTATTTATCACCATTAGCGTCAGCAAGCGCTGATTTATTCAGTGACTTTTCGTCTTTCACAGCCACTTTCGCTCCGTCTTTCAATGTTTTAGAAACCGCTCTGAACGGACCCGAAACAACTTTCTGACCTTCCTCCAGACCACTCAGAATCTCAATGTTGTCAAAGTCGCTGATGCCGGTTTTTACTTTCACGGTTTTTACAGTGTTGTTGGCGTCATACACAAAAACCACCTCTTCAACCGGGCCTGCAACAACAGGCTGTGCCGCCTCTTCAGCTTGCTCGTCAGTGCCATTGTCGCCTTCAGTTGATTCTGGCTTGTTAGAGCGGGTTGTCACTGCGGACAAAGGTACGGATAAAACATTGTTTTTTCGATCTGTGATGATGTCAACAGAAGCGGTCATGCCTGGTCGGAATGGCCGCGTGTTTTTGTTTGCCAGGTGGCTGTAAGATTCGTTCAGCAAACGGATGCGTACTTCGAATTCGGTGACAGCCTCCAAAGAAGCGGCGTCCTTGGCCGTGTTGGCAATTGAAGTCACCACACCTTTGAACTTCTCGTCCTTGCTGGTATAAGAATCCACTTCTACGATTACAGAGTCGCCGAGGGCCACACGCACGATATCATTCTCGTTCACATTCACACGAACCTCCATGTTATTGAGGTTGGCAATGCGCATGATCTCGGTACCGGCCATTTGGGAGGTTCCCACCACGCGCTCACCCTGCTCTACATTTAACTTGGATACCGTGCCGCTTACCGGAGCGTAAATGGTGGTTTTGTTCAGGTTCTCGCGGGCGTCCTTAAGGGAGGCCAATGCATTCTGCACACTGAACTCAGCGGCGCGCACACTTTGCACCAACGATTCAATTTCCTGCTTTCCGGCTTCGTAGCTTGACTTTATCTGCTGGTACTCGGCCTCTGATATCACCTTTTGGTCGAAAAGGGCTTTGTTGCGTTTAAAATTCTGCTCCACCTGCACGAAATTGGCCTTGGACTGCGCCAGTCGGGCTCGGGACTGCGCCAGATTGGCACGCGCCTGGTTAACGCCAGCCTGCTGCATGTCTACAAAAGATTGGTAATTGTCAGGGCGGATACGAACCAGCAACTGGCCTTTCACCACAGAGTCGCCTTCCTGCACGGTCAGCTCGATGATCTCGCCCGATACGTCGGGGCTGATCTTGATCTCTGTTTCCGGCTGTACTTTGCCGGAGGCGCTTACTTTTTCGATGATTTGGGTTCGTTTGACATCAGACAGAACTACTTCGGTACCTTCGTCCTGGCCGATCCACCCGGCTTTTTTAGCAACGAGCACGCCTACCAAAATGAGTACTAATGCGCCTATCAGGGTATAGATAAGCTTATTCGATTTTTTTGCAGCCATAATTTTATGTTAGAAAGAAAGGTCTTTGCCTTGGTAGAAATCCAGTATTTTAAGTTTAAAGGTATAGTCGTATTTAGCCTGTATCAAGCTGGACTGAGCGGAACGGTAAGTATTCGCTATGATATTGAAATCCACTGAGTTGATGACGCCGTTTTGAAGTCTTAGTTCTGCGTTACGGAAGTTCTTCTCAGAAGCGTTGACCTGCTGGAGCGATGCTGCATAGCGGCGCTGTGCGGCGATGGCATCTACATAGGCCTGCTCTATCGTCTGGCGAAGATTATTGCGGGCGATATCAGCATTCAGTTTTGCATTTTGGTGTTGCAGCTTGGCGCGCTGCACATTGGTGCGTACCTGTAAACTGTTCAGGATAGGAATTTGAAGCGAAAGGCCAAACTGAGTATTGAGGTTATCGTCCCACTGACTGAACATGCCATAATGCTCATCAATTCGTCTGGTACTGAATTGATCAAAGTAGATTATATCAGATTCGGAACCGGCAGCGTCGTAATAAACCACCTGCGGCACACGACCCACATTAACCTGCTCCAAGGCTACCAGTTTGCGACTGGTGCTCGCATAGCGGCTTCCGGCCCCAGCAAAAAGACTTAAACGTGGGTAGTAAGCTCCCCTGGCCAGGTCTATACCTCTTTCAGCGCTGCGCAACCTTAAATCAGTTGCGCGAATAGCCGGCAATGTTTGCAATGCCACGTCGTATACCTGGCTGCCATCTACTATAACCGGGTTCTCATCTGGCTCAGGTATCTTTGGTATCTCAATCTGAAAATCTTCTGACGTAGGTATATTGAGCAGCTGCATGAGCGTTAACCTGGAGATATCACGCTGATTCTGTGCCGTAATATAGTTCAACTCATCCGTAGCCAACTGTGATTCAATATCTAGTACAGCATTTTCGGCCACACTGCCTGCATTGAACAAAATATTGGTACGCTTTAGCTGCTCCCTGGTGAGGTTACGCTGCAGATCCGAAACGTTCATTTGCTCATTGGCAAACAGAATGTTCAGATAAGCCGTCACTATTTGGACAGTTATGTCATTTTGCGCAGAAAGGTAATCTTGTTCGCTTGCCTCCAGATTCAGGCTGTTCTGCTTGATTTGGTTCACCTGTTGGAAGCCTGCAAAAAGCGGTAGCGTAGCGTTTATGGAAACATTCGACGTACGGGCGTTCTGTGTCAGCAAGCTGAAGGTCACCGGATCCTGGAAAGAACCCGTGTTGAAGCTATAGTTTCCATTGGCATTGATGCTCGGTAACCGCGATGCCCTTGATTGATTCAGGTCTGCTTGTTCGAGTTCACGGTTCAGGCTGCTCTGCCGCACGTTCAGGTTATTGGTCTTGGCATAATTAACTGCCTCTTCCAGTGACCAGATACCGTCGCTTCCTGCACCCTGCTGCTGCGCCAGCGAGGTACTATACCCGCCGATCGTCAGTCCCAGGGCAAGCAACAATACTTTGTTAGACATTTTTTTCATAGTTCGTTTCTTAAAGATCAATATTGGGGATATAGATCACATGCTTTACCCAGCTCAACTGCTTGAGATACTCCAGTGTGATGGGTTTTATACCTGAGTCCATCTCGATGAACTGCCGTGCCATTTCGTTTTTGCCTTTTCTGGAAACGTTCATTGTCGCAATGTTGCAATCGTCGTGCGCGATTACGGTGGCGATAAAGGCGATACTGCCTTTTACATCGCCTGCATCAATGATCAGGGTATGCAGATTGGCAGAGAAGTTAGCATTGAAACCGTCTACCTCCACGATCCTGATCACCCCACCTCCACGGCTCTGCCCTATTACCTCTACCGCGCGGTCGCCGGCTTTCAGGTTCAGCTTGATGGTGTTGGGATGCATGGTCGAGGCATTGCCAACCGAACGGAAGGTATATTTCAGGCCACGTTCTTTGGCGTGGTCAAAAGCCTCTTTTATGCGTTTGTCGTCTGTTTTGAAATCCAGCAGGCCGGCTACTATCGCTCTATCGGAACCGTGGCCCTCATAAGTTTGTGCAAAGGAATTGTAGAAGGTGATGACGGCCTCATCAGGCGCGGCGCCCAGAACCCGGATTGCCGCTCGTGCAATCCGCACCACACCTGCTGTATGAGAACTGGATGGGCCGATCATGATTGGGCCGATCATATCAAAGACACTGCTTTTTTCTGCCATTTAAGAGGAATCGGGTAAATATCGTAAAACCCAAATTTAACAATTTAGGCTAATTATAACATTTTTTGGTCAGTATATTGTTGTTATTTATACCAACCTTGGTTTTTGCTCTATCAATATTGGCATTGTGTCCATCAAATAAAAGGCGATTTTAGTTGGGCCTTTTGCAAAGCCATGCCTCGGGGTAATTCATTTGGGTAGATGATGGTACATCTAAATGGATGCGTGAACGGTGTGGAAGTATTTGACGCTGCACTTTGTTATGAGCATGTAAAGCAACAATTAATAAAGCGACAGCACGCTTCTAAAAGATAGTTTTACTTACTTTGTGCCGATTTTAGCGTCGTACCTAAACAACCATCTGGAAATATGGAGCATCAAGCATTTAAGCCCGAAGTACTCGAACAGCTCAGAAGGCTGGAGGAAAAGTATGTGCCGCTCGGTCAGGATTTGGCAGCTTACCTGGAGGGGCTTTATTACACAGACTACCTGAACTACTGGGATTATATCCACCTTGATACGCTGCTGAGTCTGCAGAACCCTCGTACCAGTATTCCGGATGAGAAAATCTTTATCATGTACCACCAGATAACGGAGCTATACTTTAAGCTTTGCCTGGAAGAGTACCGACAGATAGGTGAAGACAAAGAACTTACAGGTGAAATGCTCTACAAACGCTTAAAGCGCATCAACCGCTACTTCGAGAACTTGATCGACTCTTTTGATGTCATGGTGGATGGCATGGATCCGAAGCAGTTCCTACAGTTCCGTATGGCGCTGATGCCAGCCAGTGGTTTTCAGTCGGTGCAGTACCGCATGATTGAGATTGCCTCTACCGAACTGCGCAACCTTACTGACAAAGAGAAACGCAAGGCTCTTGGCCTGCAAAGCACGCATGAGGAATTGATGGATTGCATTTACTGGAAGGAAGGTGCTACCGAGGTTTCATCAGGATCTAAGACTCTGACATTACTTCGTTTTGAGGAAAAGTACACACAGCAACTCATTCATTTTGCCCGGCAGTACGAGCACATGAACGTTTGGTCTGCCTACAAGCGTTTACCAGAAGCAGATCAGCAGAATGCGAGGCTGACCCGGCAAATGCGCGAATTGGACAGCAACGTGAACGTGAACTGGCCTTTGATGCATTACAAATCAGCGGTACGCTACCTGCAGCGTGACCCGGAAGTGATCGCAGCCACGGGCGGAACAAACTGGCAAAAATATCTGCCTCCAAAATTCCAGAAACGTATTTTCTACCCTGAACTCTGGACCGAAGATGAACTCGAAAACTGGGGCAAAGGCTGGGTTGAAAAAGTGCTGAATGGGGATATTTAGGAATTAACGAATGAGTGATTATTAATTTTGAGTGTAAAAAATGTTTAGTGATTTTGTTGGATCGTTGCCTCTCATGATACTTTAACACGATTTATTCACTCATTCACTCAATCACACATTCAAAATTAACTTTAAGGATAACTACCTTACTAACTGTAAATGAAGAAGAAAGAAGTTGAAGTGGTGTTGTCGCCGGAGGTGGCGTACAATGACGAGCTGCTGGAGTCGGAGCTTATTAAAAGTGCCGGGCTCAAGCCGGAAAATGTGAAGCATATCCATCGTATTAAGCGGTCTATCGATGCGCGTGGCCGACAGGTCTTGCTTCGTGTGCGAGCTGATCTATACCTGGACACTCCTCCTGCCGATATCCTATCAGCCAGGTATAATTACACTGATGTAAGCAATGCCAAGAAAGTTATTATTGTAGGCGCTGGCCCTGCCGGATTGTTTGCGGCCCTCCGCTGCATTGAATTGGGACTGAAGCCGATTGTATTAGAGCGTGGTAAAGATGTGCGTGCCCGTCGCCGTGACCTGGCTGCTATCAACAAAGAGCATATTGTGAACCCGGATTCGAACTACTGTTTCGGGGAAGGCGGCGCTGGTACCTACTCCGACGGCAAACTGTATACCCGGTCCAAAAAGCGTGGTGATCTGCAGCGTATACTGGAAATTTTCGTGCAGCATGGCGCTACCCGCGACATTTTGTTCGACGCTCATCCGCACATAGGCACCAACAAACTGCCCCGTATCATCACTGCCATCCGGGAGAGTATAGAAGCTGCCGGTGGCGAGGTATTGTTTGACAAACGTGTCACCGATTTTATCCTGGAGAATGACGAGATGAAAGGCGTCCTGACACAGGATGGTCAGGAATACATTGGTGAGGCTGTGATTCTGGCTACCGGCCACAGTGCCCGCGACATCTTCGAGTTACTGCACCAATCAGGTATAACTATAGAAGCGAAGCCCTTTGCAATGGGCGTACGGGTAGAGCACCAGCAGCGCCTGATCGACAGTATTCAGTACAAGTGTGAGGATCGCGGTTGCTGGCTGCCGGCCTCCTCCTATGCGTTGGTGCACCAAACGGTGTATGATAACAAGCAGCGCGGCATTTTCTCTTTTTGTATGTGCCCGGGCGGCTTTATCGTGCCTTCGGCCACTGCTCCCGGCGAAGTGGTGGTAAACGGTATGTCCCCAAGCCGCCGTGACTCTAAATTTGCCAACTCAGGTATAGTGGTCGCGATTGAGTTGGAAGACATGGAGCTTGACAAATACGGTCCGTTGGCCGGACTGCGCATGCAGGAAGAGCTGGAGCGCAAAGCCTGCGAAATGGCCGGTGGCACCCAGAAAGCCCCTGCCCAACTCCTCCTCGACTTCACCCGTCAGAAAACCGGTGGTGCTTTACTCGAGACTTCCTACCAGCCGGGGCTAACGCCTGTGGATATGAATAAACTGTTTTCGCCCGCCATGGCTTATCGTTTACGGGAAGGTTTTAAGGCTTTCGGCAATAAAATGCGGGGCTATCTAAGTAACGATGCCCAGATTATCGGCGTGGAAAGCAGGACCTCCTCCCCGGTGCGTATACCCCGTGACCGGGAGACACTGGAGCATGTGCAGATCAGAAACCTATACCCTTGCGCAGAGGGTGCTGGTTATGCGGGTGGTATCGTATCGGCGGCAATGGATGGCGAGCGGTGCGCCGAGAAAATTGCTGCCAAGGTGTTGCGACAGGTATAATCAACTGCATTGGATTGGTTTTATACCTGATTGCCCTGTAACGTTTCGGTGCGTATAGCGGTTAAATAGAGAGATCAAAAAATCTGAATCATGAAAAAGACACTTGTTCTGGGTGCTACCGATAATCCTTCCCGCTTTGCCTACAAGGCCATTCACCGCTTGCAACAGCATGGCCATGACGTAGTGCCAGTAGGCATTCGCAAAGGCGAAGTAGGCGGGCAGTCCATCATCACCGATAAATCACAGAAAGTAGAAGGTATAGATACGGTAACACTTTATGTGGGACCGCAAAAGCAGCCTTCCTGGTATGACTATATTATCGCGCTGCAGCCCAAGCGCATTATATTTAATCCGGGTACCGAAAACCGCGAATTGGAGCAAATGGCTGAAGATGCAGGTATAGAAACCTTACACCATTGCACGCTCGTGATGCTGGCTTCCAGCACCTATTAATAATTTTTCAGAAATTTTTAAAGGGGCTGCAACCTCCTCGAAAGCCGGGCGTATAAACCAATATAATCAAAGTTTGCAGATGGCATTTGTTGTCTATGCAATCTTTAGAAAAAGGGATCTTTCAAGAGATCCCTTTTTTGTTTCCTGGCAATTCGGATTCAGAAATCAGTAACTATTGCTCTAATAACTTTAAATTCCCCTTCTCCCCAATTTAAAAACTCTC
The DNA here is from genome assembly GCF_014773225.1 of Pontibacter aquaedesilientis. Classification (GTDB taxonomy): domain Bacteria; phylum Bacteroidota; class Bacteroidia; order Cytophagales; family Hymenobacteraceae; genus Pontibacter; species Pontibacter aquaedesilientis. The sequence goes on from NZ_JACXAJ010000001.1 coordinate 699,153, forward strand.
AAACTCCTCAACTTTTTAACTCCACAACTCTTTAACTTCTACGCTTCTCTTCTCAGCACTTCCAGCGGTGGCCTGTTCAGCACGCCACGGCTGTTAAGCAAGCCCACTGCCACGGTGAGCAGGGTAACCACTACGAAGATAACCAACAAAGGCCAGAGTACCGGCACAAACTCCATCTCAAAACTGAACACTGCCAGAGCCCAGGCGGCTCCAAATGCGATTACACAGCCCACAGCCGCGGCCAATATACCCAACATGGCGTACTCCATCAGTGTTATACCTAGTATTTGCTTTTTATTGGCACCGAGTGTTCGCAAGAGCACACTTTCCTGCACTCTTTGGAATTTGCTTACATTAACCGAGCCTACCAACACCAGCAAACCTGTGAAAATACTGAACAGCGCCATAAACTGAATTACAAAAGAAATCTGGCCGACTACTTCCTCCAGGGTGCGTAAAATAAGGTCGAGTCCGATGGCCGATACGTTCGGGAAGTTTTCTACCACTTTGCGCTGGAATTGCGCCGCCTGTTGCTCGTTGTCGCTGCGAGTCATCAGCACATGGAACTGAGGTGCCTCCTCCAACACGCCTTCGGGGAACACTACCTGGAAATTAGTCTGTACCCGATTCCAGTCCACGCGGCGAATGTGCGCCACACGGGCAGGCATAGTAGCTCCCTGCACATTGTAAAGCAGCGAATCCCCGACTTTCACTTTGATACGCTCCGCATAACGCTGCTCCAACGACACGGGTACCCTGCCACTGCCGCTGTACTGATTCTTAATCCAGGTGCCTTCTTCCGTTTTTTCTGAATCGCTTAGTTGGTCGCGGTATGTTACCCGGTACTCTCTTGTGAAGTTCCAGGGCTTGATTTCCAGGGTGGTATCCTTGCGTACATCGGCTAATGTCAAGTTATTGATCTGTTCCAGCCGCACTGTGACGATCGGGTCGAAGTACAGGATCGGGAGTCCCTCCTGTTTGGTTAGCTCGCCTACTTGGTCGCGCTGTGAATTCTGTATGTCGAAGAGCACCAGATTTGGTTGGTTCTTGGTGCCGGAAAGCGAGACCTCACTCAGCAAGGTACGTTGCACCATAAACAACGTGCCAATCAAAGCCGTGCCCAAACCGATGGATACCATCAGCAGTAAGGTCTGGTTATTGGGGCGATAGAGGTTAGCGAGTCCTTGTCGCCAAACATAGCCCCAGTGGGTTGGGAAAAAGCGTTTGACGGTCCAAGAAAGGCCTTTGGCTAGCAAGGCCAGTACCAGGAAAGCGGCGATAACGCCGCCCGTGAAATAAAACGCCTGCCACCATGTGCCCAATTGCCAGCGTGAGAAAACGACTATAAAGCCAAGCAACAAGCCGTATACCGCCCACCGAAGCAAATCTTTCTGGTTAGTGAGGTGCTCGAACGTGGCCCGAAGCGTGATTAGCGGTGACACCTGCCGTATGCTCAAGAGCGGCAGGAGGGCAAACAAGACCGACACGATAACACCTAACAATACGCCTTGCGTAGCGGCCGTTGCTGAGAAATAAGCGTCTACTGTAACTGGCAGGAAGGTTTTGAACAGCTCAGGCAGTACCAGTTGTACCACACTGCCTAGCGCAGCGCCGGCGATACCTCCCAACAGCCCCATGCCCATCACCTGAAACAGGTATACCAAAAAGGCCTGTTTGCCGCTCATGCCCAAACAGCGCAGGATACCGATGGTTGCCAGCTTGTCGCGCATGTATACATGCACCGCACTCGCTACACCCACGCAGCCCAATAGCAAAGCCACAAAGCCTACGAGCGCCAGAAAACGGGCCAACTCGTCGTAAGAGCGACCCATGCTCGCTTTTCGTGTTTCCACGGTGTCGTAGAACATGCCATATTCTTCTAAGCGAGGGTCCAGTTTTTTGCCCAGCGTGTCGGGTTGCACGGCTTCGTCGAGATCGTAATAATAATAGTAAGATACCCGGCTACCACGCTGGATAAGGCCGGTTTCTGGCAGGTATTGTCGTGGAATGTACACCACAGGGGCAACGGCGGCGGTCATGGCCGTTTGCCCGGGTATGCGATGCAGCGCTCCTTCTATGGCAAATGTCAAAGCGCCAACCCGTATCGAATCTCCTACCTCTGCTTCGTACTGCAACATCAGGTTATGGTCTACCAGCGCACGTCTGTCTTCCCTGAAACTTCGGCTGGCTTCTTTAGGCTTGGTCTCGATGGCCCCAAAGTATGGGAATTCACCTCCCAGCGCCCGCACCTGTACCAGTCGGGTTTCGTTGCTGTTCACAAAGTACACCATCGACATCATACGGTTTTCGTCTGAGCGCTTGCCCAGCGTGCCCACAGAGTCGATAATGGCCATGGAAAGCGAGTCAGGCTCTTTGTTCATGCCCATTACCAGATCAGCCCCGATCAGGGTTCTGGCTTTTTCGTCGATGGCTAACTGCAGACTGTCCCGGAACGAATTGATGGCCACCAGCGCGGCTATACCCAGCACAATGGACGAAAGGAACAGCGCCAGTCTGCCCCGGCTACGGCGGGTATCCCGCCATGCCATCTTAAGCAGCCAGGGTATATTCAGTTGCGGTTTATCCGGATTTGGCTTGGTGTCAGACAAGGTATACTTGATGTTTAGTGAAGTAAGTCTTTATGATCTTGTTGCTTATACCTTAGGATATGTTGGAGCCATACGGTTGGTGAGTTGCCTCAGGTGCCCCAGTATCAGAAACTACGTGGCCGCCTTTAATGCGGATAATCCGCTGGGTCTTCTCGGCCAGTTCCAGGTCATGCGTTACAAGGACCAATGTTGTGCCGGCTTCCCGGTTGAGCTCAAACAAAAGACTTTCCACTTTGTCGCCAGTTTCCTCGTCCAGGTTGCCTGTAGGCTCATCTGCAAACAAAATAGTTGGTCGGTTTGAGAAAGCCCTTGCCAGCGAAACACGCTGTTGCTCTCCACCTGACAACTGTGTTGGGTAATGATCGTGCCGGTCGGCCAGCCCCACGCGGGCCAGCAAATCCATCGCCTCCCGCTTTACATTTCGCTCACCGCGCAGTTCCAGGGGCACCATCACGTTTTCGAGGGCAGTGAGGGTAGGAATAAGCTGGAAGTTCTGGAAAATGAAGCCCACATATTGGTTGCGCACCTGTGCGCGGGCGTCTTCGCTCAGGTTGTCCAGGCGCACGCCATTGAGGATGACAGAGCCGCTGCTGGCCCGGTCTAGTCCGGCGCAAAGTCCCAGCAAAGTGGTTTTGCCGCTTCCTGATGGCCCTACAATCGCACAGGTATCGCCGGCCTGCAGCGTAAAGTTGATTCCTTCGAGTACCGTCAGATGACGGTCGCCGCTGTTATAGGTTTTCTTTAGGTTATTGATTTCTAGTATAGTAGACACGAGGGTTGTGGTTAAAGAACGGTAAAATAGCTATCAACTTTTTTCAGGTATAGCGCTACTTGCTGTGTATCCCGAACCTAATAACTTCTGGCGGGCGTTATAGGTTTTAAGATTGATAGAACTAAATTTAGCAAAAAAAAAGCTACATGAACAATAAGCAAAAATTTATCTGCTTTAGTATCGCCCTGCTTCTGACCCTTTCGGGTTGCGAGCAGGGAGGCACCACCGAGCAGGTGGCAGTGGAACAGCAAGTACAAACTGACACTACCTCGAAGGTGGCAGCCCCAAAAAACGAACGTATCAAGACCATCGTGTTTTTCGGGAACAGCCTCACCGCCGGATATGGGCTGGAGCCTGACCAAGCCTTTCCGGCCCTTATACAGGAGCGAATCGACTCGCTGGGCTTGCCTTATAAAGCCGTGAACGCGGGTTTGAGCGGGGAAACTTCTGCCGGTGGACGTAGCCGCATTGATTGGCTTCTGAAACAGCCGATTGATGTGTTTGTGCTGGAACTGGGCGCTAATGATGGCCTGCGGGGGATTGATCCGGCATCCACTTACGACAACCTCGGCATGATCATAGACAAAGTGCTTGAACAGAATCCGGAGGCGGAGATCATACTGGCAGGTATGCAAATGCCGCCAAGCATGGGGCAGCGCTTTACAAAAGAGTTTGAGCAGGTATACACCCGACTGGCAAAAGATAAAAATGTGGCGCTCATACCTTTCCTTCTGGAAGGCGTGGCTGGTGACCAGGCATTGAATCAGGGCGATGGTATACACCCTACAATCGAAGGGCAGCGCATTCTGGCTGATAATGTTTGGACGGTCATAGAACCCATTTTAGTGGCCAAACGAGCCTCCTGAGGCACATTTTGAAAATTTATTTGATTATTTACAAAGATTTGTAACCTAACAGCGTGACTGCCACGTATAAAAGCATGGCTAAAAGTTGAAAGTTTAATTAATAATTAATCCTTTCAAAAAATAACAGCGCTGGTTCTCCCGTAGAGCCAGCGCTGTATTTTTTTAGACTTTTCTGTACCGAACTATTCCCCAATTTCCTTTACACTCAGTTTTTAACAACAATACACTAAGCCCATCTATACCTACCAACGCCTGCATCCGAAACCAGGCGATCCGGATAAGACAGTGCGTGACGAAGTTTTCTTCTCCATTCCTGAATTTAGCAAACCCAATAACCCCATTTCATTAATAGGTTAGGTATGTCTATTTTACTTCAGCTTACACCACAACAGGACACCATTAGAGCTACATTATTTATACTTTTTCTATAGAATATAAAACTAAAAATATACAAACGCTGATATATACCGTATTCATACTAAACTATCAAGTATAAATTAAATATTTTCTGTTTTAAATAAATAATATACTTATGAAAACAGGTATCGGTACTTTAGTCAGCAAAGCGAAAAAGGGTGTGAATCTTCTCTTAAAAGGTCATGCCATGACATTATGGAACACACTACGAAAGCGCATTTACTCTAGTAAGCAATCTGTAGGTTTAAGGAGGGATATGAGCAAACCATTTGCGAGCCCGAAGGCGAATATCGACATACAGGTTCGCCCATTAGAAGAGCAGGATACAAAATTTTTACTCTGTACTGAGGGCTTAACAGAAAAGGAAGTAAAGATCGTGGAAGTGCAACGCAATCTGGTGAATTCAGATTTGAAAAGATGCTATGTGGCAGTAACTGAGGATGGCACCCCTTGCTATATGCAATGGGTGCTGAAACCGCAGGATAACAAAAAGATAAAGCGTTACTTTGGAAATATATTCCCTGACTTAAAACAGAACGAAGCTTTATTGGAAGGAGCATTCATGCATCACGCTTTTAGGGGGAAACGCGTCATGCCTGAGGCCATGTGCCAGATAGCTGATCAGGCATATCAAAATGGGGCAAGATATGTCATCACATTTGTAGAGGTTCACAATATTCCGTCTTTAAAAGGCTGTAAAAATTGTGGGTTCAGCCCTTATATCTTAAGGAAAGAAACATGGATCCTGTTCCGGCGCTATGTATCTTTTGAAGCGCTGCCAGAAGAAAAGTTTGTGGGGCATGCGGTTGCCTTAGCCAGTTAGGCGCATCAGAGTTTATACGGTTAAGCTTGCTGTCAATTGTGTGCTTTTTCAGCCCACATTAGGCTGTCTTCCAGTCAAACGCTTTAACAGCGGTTAGCCGGGAGACAGCTTTTTACATTTTAAGATCCTGCAATTCTGGTTGATAGCCAGTATTTTGTAGCAAACGAAATCAAACTCTAAAAAAAATATGAGAAATTTATACCTGCTTAGGCAACCTCCAGGTGGTGTATTTACATCTATGGGGTAAAGAGCAGCACAACAGCTCAGGACAAAAGCCAGAAAGCGACATATTTGATAAAATTTTACCCAACGTGACGGAACAAGAGTTAATAGCAGGATGCCGGAAGGCCGAGAGTAAAGCGCAGAAATGCCTTTACGAGCGTTTCGCATCGCCTATGTACGGGGTGTGCCTGCGTTACCTCAAAAACCAGATGGACGCCGAAGAGGCCTTGCTGAACGGATTTATGAAGGTATACCAAAACATAGACCGGTTTGAGGGCAAGGGCAGTTTCGAGGGTTGGGTAAGACGCATCATGGTCAACGAAGCACTTGGTTTCTTGAGAAAAAAAGAGTCGCTATACCTATCCATCGAAGACGACCACGTACAAGTGGCCGGCAGCATGGGAGCCGACCACGAGTTGGCCGAAGGTGAGTTACTTGAGTTGTTGCGCACTTTGCCTGCCGGCTACAGGGCAGTTTTTAACCTGTATGCAATAGAGGGATATTCGCACAAAGAAATTGCCGATATGCTGAACATCACGGAAGGAACTTCAAAATCGCAACTGAGCAAGGCCCGCGCCATGTTGCAACGAAGACTTTCCGGTCAGGAAGCAATCGCCAGCTAATAGAAAAAGGAGGTACTTATGAGACCAGAAGACATAGACAAGCTATTTAAGGAACGTTTGGGCCCATCGGCACCTACGCCGCCCGCCGACCTTTGGAACCGGCTGCAGGACCGAATGGAAACAGAGATGCCAGGCACTAACCTAGAGGAGCGGAAGCCCAAAAGCTTCATGTGGCTCTCCTACTCTGTCGCTGCGGCCATTGCGCTGGTGCTGTCGGTGGGCATCGTGTTCTACAACGTGCAGCGCGGCACCGTGGCGGTGGATGGCATGGCCCGTAACAATGGCCAGGTAGCTGAACAGCCTTTGCAGATTACCGAGCCAATTCCAAACGCAGGTATAGCCAAGGCAACAGAATCTGTTACGGCAGAATCACCTATCGAACAACACACTTCAAACCCGGTTGCATCTGTGCCTAAAAAATCATCCGCTATACCTGAAGCGAACATTGCGAAAGTCACACCTCAGGCAGCAGGGAACATAAGCAGGTCAAAATCCGGTGCCAGCAGCTCCACCGCTCCAACGCAACGGGTAGCTCAGGTCGAGAAAGCCGCTATACTTGTAACCCCGGAAAAGGGCGATTACTATAACACAGGAGAAACCGTACCGGCTAGCTTTGCCTCCAACACCGTCGACATGAACGCGCAGCCAGTCGAAATTATAATCAAGCGTGCCGTGGCCGTGCAGCAGGTAGAGGACTACGATGAACTTTCGGGCTTCGAAAAGAAGCAGAAACTGGCCAAAAACCTCTTTAAGCAGGTGCGCAACCTCTCCAACGGTGAGCGGGTCGAGCTTTCGGAACTCGGTATCAATGCCGACAAAATTGCACTTGAGACACAGATCGGAAAACAAAAAATATCAAAAGTCATTAATCTCTAACCTCTTAAAACCATGAAACGAATACTACTTCTCTTAACGGCCATCATGATGGCTGCAGCCACCGGTGTGTCTGCCAAAGGCGGTCAAACCATCGGCGAGCGCTTCGGACAGCAGGACACTATTGTCGTGAAAATGGCAAACGGCGCTAAAATGGTCCTATACCTGCAAAACATTGAGCAGCTGAAAGCTTTTGAAAACTATAGCCTGGATTCTCTCATGCGGGTGCTCAATAAATATGTAGATCAGGTTGATAAAATGGATAACGCCAACAAAGACCTTAAATCGAAAGAAACAACCGTATCGTTTGGCCGTGACGCCAAAAACCCCGAGAACGTGACCATTACGGTGCAGGAAACCGGTCAGGATGGAAAAGTTAAGAAGGAGAAACATGAGATCCGGATCAATAAGAACTTCAAAATCGATGTGGAGATTGAAGAGGAGAATGGCAACACCCGTGTGGATGTGAACGTGCCCGACAAGGCGCAGCGGGACAGTATCCGCACCAAGCACAAGGAAGAGCATTACAAAGCCACGAAATTTAATTTTGATGTCGATCTGGGTATTAACAGCTTCGTGAACACCGATAACAGTCAGGTACCTGACCTGAAGCCGCTGGGTTCGCGCTACGTAGGGCTGAACTGGCACCTCAACTCACAGATTGGAGGCCGTAAAAGCCCTTTCTACCTGGTATCAGGTTTGGAGTTCGCCTTCAACAACTATATGTTCGACAAGAATTACCTGATTGAGGAGGATGTTAACGAAGTGACTTTTTTCCGCAGAGAATTGGAGACGAGCTACGACAAATCGAAGCTAACGCATTCATCTGTGAACGTGCCGCTTATGCCCATGCTCAAGTTTAAGCGCCAGAACGGCAAGGAAGGATTCAAAATTGGAGCGGGTCCTTTTGCCGGCTACCGCCTGGGGGCTCATTCCAAGTTGAAGTTTGAAGATGGCGGTAAGACACAGAAAGAGAAAGTGCGCAGCAGTTACAACCTCTCAGACTTCCAGTATGGCCTGACTGGAGTGATCGGCTACGGCAACCTGGACCTGTTCGTGAAATACAACATGAACGATTTGTTCAAAGACAACCGCGGACCAGACGCCAATGTGATCAGCTTCGGTTTCCGTCTCTTCAACTAAGCTGTTAATTTAGGTGATTATAATGTTTGCAACAGAAGCTCCAGCCGGGGCTTTTGTTGTTTTACAGCGAGGCGTTGCGCATAAAATTGTCGATGATAATGGCCGTCGCCGTGGCTACGTTCAAAGACTCCGCTTTCCCGAATGCCGGGATTTTGATCAGCCGGTTTACATGCGCTTCCACACTGGGGCGTATCCCATTGGCCTCGTTCCCCATCACGACAACTCCCTTCGGCAGAAGCTGCATGCGGTGCAGGTTATCGCCATCCAATGAAGCGCCATAGACGGGTGTTGCCTCGGGCAGCTCGGTTAGCCAGGTCGCCAGGTCCAGGTAGTAGGCCTTCACACGCGTGAAAGAACCCATAGTAGCCGCAATGGTTTTGGGGTTATAGAAATCAGCGCAAGTCTCGGAGCAGACAATTGTGCTGATGCCATACCAGTCCGCTATGCGGATGATGGTGCCCAGGTTGCCGGGGTCACGTATATCATCGAGGGCAATAGCAAAATCAGTGGGCTGAAATTTCAGATAGCGTAATTCAGGTATACGGGCCACGGCCAAACCGGCATTATTACTCGAAAAAGTACCTGCTTTTGTCAATTCCTGTTCCGTTACCAGTTCATATCGTATACCTTTGCCTAGCTTGTTGCCGTGCTCTCGCAGAAAATCCTCTGTGAGGAAAAGATGCTGCAGCTCAAAATTTGACTGTAGCAGCTCGAGCACACTTTTTGCGCCCTCCACGACAAAGGCTTGGTGTTGGTTGCGGTATTTTTTTACTTGCAGCGAGTTAACGTACTTTAGGATTGCTTTCGACAACATACAGCTGAGAATCGTTTGAGAACACGATGTTACATATTCGGACTGGTAATTACAATTATTAGTTTCAACGCCTGTGTTCCTACCAAGAACCTGGGAAAGAATGAACAGCTTCTGCTCGGCATAGAGCCAAAAGGCATCTCGAATGTGAGCCAGACAGATATAGAGGCGGTATACCAGCAGCAGCCTAACCGCGTGTTCCTTGGCTCCACCCCTTACCTGGCCATTTATAATTTCGGCAAAAAGTTTTACAGTCCCGCCCGCATCGACGAGCGTATTTTGAAGCTGCGAACCACCCGTTCAGAAAAAATAAGTGAAGCCGGGGGAGACTCTGCCAAAGTGCGCCGTATTCAGGACCGGTTTGATCGCCGCATTGCCCGCCAGCGCGACCGCAAGGAAAAAGGCAACCTGCTGATGCAGATCGGGGAGCCGCCCGCCATATACGACTCTTTGCTAATGGAGCGCACCATGGATCAGGTGGACGTGTACATGAACACCAAGGGTTACTTTAACCATCTGGCCGGTTATGAGAAGCTCGAAAAAGGAAAGAAGGTATACATCACGATCAACATCACAGAGAATGCGCCCTACAGGTATAGCAGCTTCGATTACCATATACCGGACGATACGCTTTTGGCCGTAGTGAAACGCTATGAAGACCGGTCCCTGCTGAAACTGGGCGAGGTATACGACGAGCAGGCCATCAGCGAGGAGCGTGACCGTCTGTATGACATGATCCGGCACAACGGGTACTATGACTTTGCCCGGGCCTACATCATTTTTGAGCCGGACACCAGTTTTGGAGGCAACACGGTACGGTTGCGGACCGTGATCCAGAACCCGGAGGATGGCAACACGCACAAGGCCTATACCATCCGCAACGTTTATTTCAAGACCGACGCCGACCGTTTTGGGCTGTCGCGCGATACCCTGGCGTATAACCATGTCAACTATCTGGCCTACGAGCATAACTATTCTTCCAAAATACTAGACAAGAAGGTATCGGTATACCCTGGTCAGCGGTACAGTCAGTTCCGGACCACGCTTACCCAGCGGCGGTTGGCTGAGATGGATGTGTTCCAGTTCAGTAATATAAGCTACAACAAAGTAACCGACCCCACGGATTCGTTGGCAAGGAATCAGCTGAACGCGTTTATCAATGCGATGCCTTCCAAGAAATACCAGGCAACGACTGAACTGGGCATGAATTTCACAGAGCGGCGGCCAGGACCTTTCTCAAGTATCCGGTTGAAGGTACGCAATGTGTTCGGCGGGGCAGAAAACCTTGAATTCGGGATTCGCGGTGGCCTGGAAGGACAGATCAATATATCGGATCCATCGCAAACGGTCATGATTCGTGAGTTTGGCGGTGATGCAGCCCTCACCTTCCCGGTGTTTATTCTTCCTTTCGGAGGGAAAAGCATTCTGCAGGATTATAACCCCAGAACCAGAGTCTACAGCGGCTATACCAACGTTGACCGGTCAGAGTTTCAGCGCTCTATTTACGAAGCCTCTTTGGACTATATCTGGTATAAGTATCCGCGACCGCTGCAAACGCCTACCATTCAGTATGTGTTTTCACCTGTGAACGTCAACATCATCCAGGTTGGACGCATAGACCCTGCATTTGACTCCACACTGACAAATTTAAGCTCCGGCAGCCGTTCTTTCAGAGAAAGTTTTCGGAGCGGATTTATCTCGTTTGTTGGTTTCAGCTTTACCTACAACACCAATGACTTTGCCCAGACTCGCAACGCACGCTACCTGCGCACTTTGGTAGAGGTGGGCGGACTGACTAGCAAGCTCGGCATTATGCCGGATGTAGGCAGCCTGAGAAAGTTCCAGTATGCCAGACTCAATCCGGATTACAGGCGCTACATCCCTTTAGGTGACCGACGCTTCTTTGTGTACCGTTTCAATGCAGGCGTGGGCAGCCCGCTGTTCGGCTCCAATGCACTGCCTTACGATAAGTACTTTTTTGCTGGGGGCGCTTCCAGCGTACGCGCCTGGACAGCCCGCCGTTTGGGTCCGGGCTCCTATCCTACCAGAGTTCTAAATGAGGATACAGAACTTGCTGACTTGCCAGAGCAGCCCGGCGAGGTGCTATTGGAAGCCAGTGCGGAGTACCGTTTCAACATGTTCAGTTTCTTTAATGGGGCATTCTTTGTGGATGCCGGTAACGTGTGGCTCCTCAAACCGGACAATCGTCCGGGCTCGCATTTTGAGTTTAACCGTTTCTACAAGGAGTTTGCGGTTGGAACCGGCTTTGGTCTCCGCCTTGATTTCTCAGTTGTGATATTGCGTTTCGACCTGGCCACCCAGGTATACAATCCGGCAGGCGACGCAAATGGCAATAAGTTCGTAATCCGTGATTTCCGCTTTTCTGATATCTTCAAGCAGGTAAACCAGGCAGACAGGCGAACAAACCTGAACATAGGTATAGGCTATCCTTTCTAAACCAGAACTAATAAAATAAAATGATGGGTCGGCCTGAATTGTTCAGATTCATCCAACCCTAAAATTTTGTGTTAGTGAAGACCGACATGAAATTCTGAGTATTATGATTATTTATAAACAGAAAGCCCCACCGATTAACCGGCGGGGCTTTCTGTTTATAAATACTTCTGCCGATGCTTAGTAATTCAGTAACTCCTCCATCGCCGCAGCGACTTTCTCGGGGTTCGGCAGCATCATCTTTTCCAGTTCAACATTCAAAGGTATGGCCGGCAGGTTAGCGGCCCCCAGGGTATAGACCGGAGCGTCCAGTTGCTGGAAGCATTCTTTCGAAATACGACCGGCCAATGATTCGGCAAAGGAGTTCATGAGTGGTTCCTCTGTCAGCACCAGTGCTTTGCCATGGCGGCGCACAGAGGCAACCACCGCCTCAAAGTCCAGTGGGTTGAGTGTGCGAAGGTCGAGGATCTCCACACTACCCTTGAACTGTTTAGAGGCCGTCTTGGCCCAGTATACACCCATGCCATAGGTAATCACGGTCATACTGTTGCCCATCCGGATCTCCTCGTCGCTGGCGTGTTGCACCACATGGGCTTTGCCCAGCGGCAGGATGTAGTTCTCGTCCGGCTCAACTGTTTTAGCGTCTTCTGTGCCAGCCACTTTAGACCAATACAATCCTTTGTGCTCGAGCATGACAACCGGATTCGGGTCCAAAAAGGCTGCTTTCATCAGTCCTTTCATATCGGCGGCATTGCTTGGGTATACGACCTTAATTCCGCGTATGGTCAGCAATGTAGACTCAATGCTGCCGGAGTGGTAAGGTCCGCCACCGCCATAGGCACCTATCGGTACTCGGATGAGTGACTGCACCGGAAACTTGCCCATCGAGAGGTAACAGCTCTTCGAAAGCTCTTCCACCAGTTGGTTCATGCCAGGCCAGATGTAGTCGGCGAATTGGATCTCGACAATGGCTTTGGCACCTACTGCTGACATACCGGCGGTAGATCCCACAATGTAAGCTTCCTGAATAGGAGTGTTGAACACGCGGCTGTCACCGTATTTCTTGGCCAGCAAAGCCGCCTCACGGAATACACCTCCCAGCTCTCCTCCTACGTCCTGACCGTAGAACAAGGCCTCCGGGTAGGTGCGCAGGATATCGTCTACGGCATGCAGTGCGGCATCTACCATAATGGCTTTGTCAGCACCGGCTGGGCTGCGTTCGCCTTTTTCTTCTGTTATAGGTGTCGGCGCAAACTCATGCTGGTCGAAAGTGCTGGGATCAGGAACAGGAGCGTTCAATGCACGCTGGTAGTCTTCGGCAACCACTTTCTGAGCCTCATTCTCCAACCATTGTATTTCTTCGGAGCTAACTTCAGCGTCCAGCAAAGCCTCACGCAATTTTGGGATTGGGTCGTTTACACTGTGCTCCTGCAGGTTTCCGCCACGGTACCACTCACGGCGTACGCCGGAGGTGTGATGGCCCAGCAAAGGACACTTGGCATGTACCAGAATAGGCTTACGAACCTCCCGTACATATTCAAAGGCAATGCGCATGCCTTCATGTGACTCGGCAAAATCAGCGCCGTTTACCCGGATACGTTCCATTCCTTTGAAGCCGGCCGCATAGTCGTAGGCGTCCATGGCGCGCATTTCCTTGCCTGTGGCTGATATTCCCCAATCATTATCCTGCACGAGGTATACAATCGGCAGATTCTTGAGCACAGCCATTTGGAAAGCCTCGGCCACTTCGCCTTCGGTTACAGAGCCATCGCCAAGCGAACAAAGCACCACTGGCTTTTCCTCGCCACGCATGATGCCCTGCGATTCAAAATACGAAATGGCATGTGCCATACCTGTGGCAGGTATCGCCTGCATGCCGGTTGCAGAGCTTTGGTGAGGGATGGTCGGGAAGCCTTCGCGGCGCAGTGATGGGTGCCCATAGTAGGTACGTCCACCCGAGAAAGGGTCGTCAGCTTTTGCCATGAGCTGCAGCATAAGTTCATAAGGCTGCATACCTATCCCCAATAACATGGAGTCATCGCGGTAGTAGAGTGCAGCATAATCGTATGGCTTTAGCTGGAAAGCCGCAGCTAATTGTATGGCCTCATGACCTCTGGAGGTGCTGTGAACATACTTACTGCAAATAGTTTTATTTTCTTCGTAGGTGTCTGCCATGGTTTTGGCAGTTATCATGAGGCGGTAGGCCTTTTTCAGAATGGTTGTATCTACCCGAAAGGCCTCCATCAGTTCTTTTGACATACGTTAAGTCTTGTGATTGGCCGAAGTTAAGAAAAAATGCCCTTTTTCTAAAATTCTATCTGAAGCTGGTTAGAGCGGGCTTTATTTGGTAATTTTGCAGTTCCTTTAGAGGGACACACGACACTGGACATCCGACACAAGTTTTAGATTTAGATGCTTCATCTGTTCTGCGACTTCCATGTTCTAAGTCTTGTGCCTTATGTCTAATGTCTTTTATCTAAAAAGAATGTTCAGAGAAGAAGTTGAAGCTTTTATGCGCCAGTTCCAGCAGGATCTGGTACGTGACCTTGAAAACTGCGATGGCGGCGCTGCCTTCCAAAAGGATGAATGGCAGCACGAGCAGGGTGGCGGCGGCATATCCCGTATCATCGAAAACGGCCATGTGCTCGAAAAAGGCGGCGTCAACTTCTCGGCAGTTCAAGGGGAGCTTTCTCCCCAGTTCCTGAAAATGCTGCAAATGCCCGATCCAAAGTTCTTTGCTACGGGTGTTTCGGTGGTGATGCACCCGCATAGCCCGATGGTGCCGATCACGCATATGAACGTGCGCTATTTCGAAGCGGGCGACGGCACGGCCTGGTTTGGTGGGGGCATTGACCTGACACCTATATACGTGAATGTGCAACAGGCGCAAGAGTTTCATGAGGCCATGAAAGCGGTGTGCGACAAGCACCATCCCTCCTATTACCAAGAGTTCAAGAAGTGGGCTGATGACTATTTCTACAATGAGCACCGGCAGGAGACGCGCGGCGTAGGCGGTATTTTCTTCGACCGACTGATGGCAACCAATGAGATCAGTATGGAACATCGTTTCGCTTTCGTGCGCGACGTGGCCTATGCTTTTGCCCCTTTTTATACGAGGATCATCAACCGAAATCGTGACCTGCCATATGGGGAGCGCGAGAAACAATGGCAACTGATACGACGTGGCCGCTACGTGGAATTTAATCTTGTGTACGACCGCGGCACCAAATTCGGACTTGCCACAAACGGGCGCATCGAGTCTATCCTAATGAGTCTGCCGCAGCATGCCTCCTGGGTATACAACCACAAGCCGGAACCGGGCGGACCCGAGGAAATGACCCTGAGTTACCTCAAGAAAGACATCGACTGGATCCACATTAAGTAACTATGCTAAACCAATTGGAGAAGCTGGATCAGGAGCTGTTCCTGTTTCTGAACGAGCAGCAAAGCCCGTTCTGGGACACGGTCATGGTCATGGTTTCCAATAAGTACTTTTGGATTCCGTTTTATCTCCTTTTGGTTAGCTACATCATTTGGCGCTATAAAATGCAGAGTATCCCGATGCTGCTGATGGCCGTGGCAGGTATAGGGCTGGCCGACTATGTGGCCTCGGGTGTCTTTAAACCTTATTTTGCCCGCCTGCGTCCTTGCCACGATCCGGAGCTTTCGGCCATGGTAAACCTGGTGCGGGGTTGCGGGGGCAAGTTCGGCTTCCTCTCCTCCCACGCCTCCACGGGCTTTGCCCTGGCGGTTTTCTTTAACCTGATTCTCTCCGACCGCTACCTGTTTTTCAAAATTTTTCTGGTGATGTGGGCCGTGGTGGTGTCCTATAGCCGGATATACCTAGGCGTGCACTATCCGGGTGATATCATCGGGGGGGCACTGGTTGGAACAGGAACCGCCATGCTAGCGGTAGTGGGCTATCGGCTATGGCTACGAAAATATACCCGCTTTCATCACAAACCTTTGGCATAATCTGCTGTTTCTGACGTATTGTAAGAACAGCCGATTACTGGATTTGCGTTTACGACACCTCTTATACCTCCTTTTGCCACTTTTGCTTTTGCCCTTGCTGCCTGCATGGGCACAGGACGGCTTTGAATTGCGCGGCCGGGTGCTGGACGCTAAAACCGCTGAGCCCTTGGCAGGCGCGTCCATCAGTCTAAAAGAACGCCCCTCAATAGGCGCCGTTTCGGAGGCCGATGGCAGGTATAGCCTGCGTGCCCCTGCGGGAACTTATACCTTGCTGATTCGCTATATTGGCTACGAGAACCAGGAGCTAACCTTGCGGCTTTTCCAAAACAAAACACTGGACCTGAAACTTATACCTGCCACGTACAGCACCAGCGAGGTGGAGGTGATCGGGACGCGACTCAAGCCCATCACCCAAACCGCCACGATGGGGGAACTTGACATCCCGATGGAATCGGTGAAAACCTTGCCCGTTTTGTTTGGCGAGACGGATATCTTGAAAACCGTACAACTCTTGCCGGGGGTGCAGTCGGGCGGCGAGGGCAATACGGGTTTTTATGTGCGCGGAGGCGGGGCCGACCAAAACCTGGTGCAACTCGATCAGGCGGTGGTGTACAATCCCGGGCATTTGCTCAATTTCTTCTCTGTCTTCAACAGTGATGCCATCCGCAATGCCACGCTTATCAAAGGAAACATGCCGGCCAGGTATGGCGGTCGCCTATCGTCGGTGCTGGACGTGGAGCTGCGCGAGGGAAACACCGACAGCCTGCAAGCCGAGGGCGGCATAGGCCTGATTGCCTCCCGATTGACAGTGCAGGGCCCGCTGCTAAAAGACAAGGCTGCTTTTATTTTTTCAGCCCGCCGCACATATGTGGATGTATTGTTCGACCCCTTTCTGCGCAACACTGAGCAGGGCGGTGTGCCCTACTATTTCTACGATTTCAACGGAAAGCTCTCCTATACCTTGTCTCCCAAAGACCGCCTATACCTGAGCGGCTATTATGGCAAGGACGTAGGCTCGCTTATACTCTCCTCCGGTCGGTTTGTGGCCGATTTTCAGTGGGGCAACGCAGCAGCCACTGCCCGCTGGCATCACCGTTTCACGGATAAGCATGTGGTCGATGTGTCAGGTATAGTGAGTGACTATGATTTCAGCTTCGACTGGGATTTTGGGGGGATAAAGACAGCCGTCGAGACAGGGGTGCGGGACTATTCCTTTCGAACTGATTTTGTGTACACCCCTTCTGTGCGTCACCAGTTTGAATACGGGCTGCACTATACCCATCACACCCTGCGCCCCCGCACCGGAAGCGCCGAAACTGCCGAAGATGACGTATTCTCCACTGACCGAATCCTTGCCAAAACCGCCCATGAAGCGGCGCTATACCTGTCAGACGACTGGAACGTGACCGACCGGCTGCTGCTTAGTGCAGGTATACGGGGGAGCTATTTTGTGCAGATGGGGCCTTTTACTTTCTATTCATTCGATCAGAACGAACGGCCCATCGACTCGGTTGAATATACCGCCGGAGAGCGCGTGAAGTCCTTTATGGCGCTGGAGCCCCGTATTTCGCTGCGCTATACCTTGAGTGCGGTCTCCTCCGTCAAGGCCAGTTATACCCGTTCGGCGCAGTACCTTCATTTGGTCTCCAACGCTTTTACCACGTTGCCGCTGGATGTGTGGGTGCCGAGTTCTGCCATTGTGGAGCCGCAGCGGGCCTCGCAATACGCCATGGGGTATTTCCGGAATTTTAAACAGAACATGTACGAAGGCTCCGTTGAGGTATACTACAAGACCATGGAAAATCAGCTGGAGTACCGCGAAGGGTATGTGGCAGGGCCTTCTAACCGCGATCTGGAGTATGAGTTTGTGCGGGGCAGCGGTGAGTCTTATGGGGCAGAGCTTTTCCTGCGCAAGAACTACGGCAACCTGCAGGGCTGGCTCGGCTATACCTTGTCGTGGACCGACCGCACATTTCCGAATATCAACCAGGGTCGTACTTTCCCCGCACGCTTCGACCGGCGGCATGATGTGTCGGTAGTGGCCACTTACACGTATAATTCCCGCTGGACATTTGGAGGCAGTTTTGTCTATGGCACAGGGCAGGCCACCACCATGCCGCAGCGCCGCTATCTCATAGAAGGCACTGTGAACTACCAGTACGGGGAGCGGAACAGTTTCCGGATGCAGCCTTTCCACCGACTCGACCTTTCGGCCACCTTGGAGGGGAAAGCCCTGAAACGTTTGCAGTCGAGCTGGACTTTCGCTATCTACAACGTGTACGGCCGGCGCAATCCCTTTTTGTATTACATAGACAGCGAAGGCGCACCTTATAGCACGGAGACCAGGGTACAGGCCAAAAAGGTGTCTCTAATCCCGTTCCCATTGCCGTCTGTCACCTGGAATTTTAAATGGTAAGGCTATGCGTTCTACAAATTTCTTTCTGCTGATTCTTATTCCTTTCTTCCTTGCCTGCGAAGAGAACCTGACCATTGCTATACCTGCCGGTCAGGAGCAACTGGTGGTGGAAGGGCACATCGAACAGGGAGCGCCGCCGGTGGTGGTGCTTACCCGCAGTGTGCCTGTGTTTGCAGGGGCCACTCCGGCCGATATCGAAGCCAGTTTTGTGCATGGGGCGCAGGTAGTGGTTTCGCATGCCGGGAAAAGCTATACCTTGAAAGAGGTACCTGTCGCTGCTTTTTGGCCCCAGCTCCGGCGCGTGGTTTCGGAACAGTACGGCATACCAGAGGAACGTCTGGCTAGTGGCAGCGATTTTATTTTCTACGTGTATACCTCAGAGGAATTGCTGGGCGAAATTGGCAAAAGCTACCAGTTGCGGATCAGCCACGAAGGACGGGTTTTGACCTCATCGACCACCATCCCAAACTTAAATCCCTTAGAAGGGCTCTTTCTGGAACCGCACCCCGACCCGGCAAAGGATAGCCTGTTCACGCTCTATTATCGTTACCGCGACCCGGACACACTGGGCAACAGTGTGCGCTACTTCACAAAACGGAACAGCGAACCGTTTTATCCGGGCTATTTTGCTTCTGTTTTCAATGACGAGCTGATCAACGGCGTTCAGAATCTGACTTACCCCTTAGACCGTGGCGAACCGCGCGGGCAAGAGGTGGACTTGGATACCTATAGCTATTTCGGGAGAGGCGATACGATAGTGGTGCGATGGGCCTCCATTGATCTGGCTCATTACCGCTTCTGGTTAACGCTAGAGAACGAACGCAACAACAACGGCAGTCCCATCGGTTCACCCAACACGACACGCTCCAATATCATCGGCGGATTGGGTGTTTGGGGTGGCTACGGTGTGACTTATCACCGGATTGTGGTTGAATGATGTCTGAATCTTCTTGAGGGTCCTACCCCCATGATTTACAGGATTCACTCATTCACTCATTCGCTCACTCCTTCACTCACTCAATCACTCATTCACTCATTCACACCTTCAAAATTAACTTCTCCCCAACAACCGCGCTACGTATTTCCCGATAATATCAAACTCCAGGTTGACGGTGGAGCCGGCCTTCACCTGATGCAGATTGGTATGCTCGAAAGTATAAGGGATGATCGCCACAGAAAATCGGTCCTCCTTGGAATTGACCACCGTCAGGCTGATGCCATTGACCGTTACAGAACCCTTCTCAACCGTCACATTCCCTAAATTGGGATCGTAGCGGAACGTGAAAACCCAGCTGCCGTTTTGGTCTTCTACAGACTCGCAGGTAGCAACTTGGTCTACGTGGCCCTGTACGATGTGCCCGTCAAAGCGGCCAATCGCGCTCATGCAGCGCTCCAGGTTCACTTTATCGCCAATCTGCAGGCTGCTCAGGTTAGTTTTCTGAAGCGTTTCATCAATAGCCGTCACTGTATAGCCGCTCTCCGTGATGTTGACTACCGTCAGGCAGACACCGTTATGCGCGACACTTTGGTCGATCTGCAGTTCGTGTGTAAAGGGGGCCGACAGCGTGAAATGCTTGTTGGTGCCTTCCGTTTGAATGTTCTGCACCTGGCCCATGGCCTCTATTATACCTGTAAACATAGCGACTCGTGTTGTTTTCTGAATTCAAAATTAACCATGATTTAACTCAAAAGCACGGTCGGACTACTTAAATACGCGTTGGCCTGATATTAAATTGCGAATCGGTTAGGTAACTGTGGGCAGGTATGCTTATTTTCGCATAGTCCAACTTCTGGCTGAATTCAGATAAGGTATAGCCCAATTCCTTATCTGAATTGGCCAAATGCTTGTTTTTACACTATTACAGACTCAAAGGGAAATGCAGACAGACTTGTATAAGCACAAAGGTATGCGCCGCGGCTTGGTCAAACAATTGAGAGACAAAGGGATACGTGATGAGCGGGTGTTGGCGGCCATCGAAGCGGTTCCCCGGCATTTTTTCTTTGAAAAAGCCTTTCTGGAGCAGGCTTACCAGGACAAAGCTTTTCCGATTGGCGAAGGGCAAACCATTTCGCAGCCTTATACGGTGGCTTTTCAAACGGAATTGCTAAAGTTGAAACCAACCGATAAAGTGCTGGAAATAGGAACCGGTTCCGGTTACCAGTGTTGCGTCCTGCTACAGATCACCCCAAGCGTATACACCATCGAATATAACAAGGCGCTGTATGAAAAAGCCGTGAAGTTCTTCAAAACCTACGGGCTGTTTCCGCATACCTTCCACGGGGATGGTTCGCAAGGCCTGCCTGCCCATGCGCCTTACGACAAAATTATTGTGACGGCCGGTGCGCCTGGTATACCTAAGACCCTGGTGAGCCAACTAAACATTGGCGGTATTTTGGTGATACCGGTTGGCGGTGAGTCGAGCCAGAAAATGCTACGAATCACCCGCACCGGTGAAAACGAGTTCACGCAAGAGGAGTTCTCCAGCTTCAAGTTTGTGCCCTTATTGGGCAAGTCTGGCTGGGACTCGCCTCCTTTTCAAGGATAGTAACATAAGCTTAATCGGAGGGTGGTTTTTTGTTTGGCCCTCCGTGCCCTATCTTTGCGATGGAATTTATTAAACTAACATGCGTAAACAGAAAAAAGTAAGCGAATCATACGTGATCATGACGGAGTTGGTGCTGCCAAACGACACCAACACCCTGCACAACCTGATGGGCGGTAAGATGATGCACTGGATGGACATCGTGTCGGCCATTGCCGCACAAAAACACTCCAACCGTATTGTGGTAACGGCCTCGGTGGACAACGTATCATTTGCCGAAAGCATCAAGTTGGGCAACGTAGTAACCCTGGAAGCCAAAGTGACGCGCGCCTTTTCCTCTTCCATGGAGGTGCATATCGTGGTGTTTGCAGAAGATATTCCGACCGGCAAGAAAGTGATGTCAAACCAGGCGTTCTTCACGTTTGTGGCGGTAGACCAGTCCGGAAAAGCGATTGACGTGCCAGAGGCTATACCTGAAACCGAGGAAGAAATCAGACTGTATGATGGTGCCTTGCGTCGTCGTCAGCTGCGACTGGTATTGGCCGGTCGTATGAAGCCCAGTGAAGCCAACGAACTGAAGTCTATCTTTGATCTGAAAGAAGATCAGGAGTAATTATACCTATATAAATGGCGGCACTAACACCAGAGCAATTGAACGCGGAATTTCTCAGGCATTTTATGCCCGAAACGCTCTACCTGATCGATGGCGACCAGATGGTGCCGGTTGTACATGCTCCCGAAACTGTGCCGACAGCTGCTGTTTCTCAACAGGCTATACCTGTGCAGGCAGATGTGCAGGCTCCAAAATCTAATGTAGCGGCTTTACCTGCCACCGTGCCACCAGCTGCGCCGGTTGCGGCTATACCTAAACTGCCGAAAGTAGAAGTAACACCTCCACAAAAGGCGTTTGACATCATCGGTGAGAACCGAAAAGGCCTGGTTGTGCTGGTCACGCTGCCAGACGCTGCATTTAGGGCATTGCCGCAATCGCAGTTCCTGACCAAGATTCTGGCGGCCATTGGGTTTGGACCCAGCGATGTTGCTTTCGTGAATAACGTGTCGGGTGCCATTGCCAAGTTCGAAGCGCTGCGCAACAGCATGCAGACGAACTATATCCTCAGCTTTGCCAGCCGCATCGACACAGACCTACCCCACGAGAAGTTCACCCTGTATAATCCGGTGCTGTTAGCCGGTGTGCCAGTGGTTTTCTCACAGTCACTGGCGGTGCTGGACGGAGATCAGGAGCAGAAAAAACTGTTATGGGGAGCACTGCAGCAGGTATTCAAGTAATAAGAAGTTTTATTTGAGCTCTATAGTCATTACATACCGTTATTAAAAGCAAAAGCCCTTCCATTACAGAAGGGCTTTTGCTTTTGGTGTATACTTGTAGTTTATTTCAAGAGCGAGGCAATTTTTGATTCCAACTCCTCTCCTCTCAAATTTTTGGCGATGATTTTACCATCTTTATCTAACAGGATAGTTTGCGGAATGGCATCTACCTGGTAAAGCTGAGCGGCGCTGCTCTCCCATCCTTTCAGATCGGATACATGTGGCCAGGTGAGTTTGTCGTCCGCAATAGCCTTAAGCCATTTTTCGCGTGACTGGTCCAAGGACACACCGAAAATTTCGAAGCCTTTGTCCTTGTACTTGTTATACATACGCACCACGTTCGGGTTCTCTTTGCGGCATGGTCCACACCAACTGGCCCAGAAATCGATGAGCACATACTTACCACGAAGGGAGGACAAAGCGATACTTCCGCCTTCCGGGGATGGAAGCGAAAAGTCAGGTGCAACAGATCCAATGGCGGTCGTGCGCATAGATTCCAGGCGCTTGTTCAGCATGGCTGTGTATTTTGAATCCGGAATTTTCTCGGAATACAGTGTCGCCATGCTGTCTGCAAAAGCAAAATCAGACTGCGGGTTGATCAGGTTGAGTGTTCCAAAAGCTGACACGACAGAGCCCGGATGCTCAGCCAGGAATTTCTTCAGGTCTTTTTGCATGGCCATGTACTGCATGCGATATCCTTCTGCCTCCTCTGTTTTGCCTTCGGTCATGGCCTGATTATACTTCTGGCTTAGTTCCGCTTCTTTCTGTCGCGAATCATTCACCATTTTATTCAGTTGCTGGAACAACTCGGAGTCTTTGGAGCCTTCGATCTTGGCTGTGCCATTTAAGTCGCTGGCGTCGGCTTCTACCTTAATGGCCTTGTTTTCAAGCACGAGCATCATGCCATTCTGCTGGTCAAGTCCCAACCTGTAAAATGTAGGTTCTTTTACCGTGCCTTCAAACAGGAAGCTGCCGTCTTGTCCAATATTTGCCGTGTCGCGTGCAATGAATTGCTGCTCACCAAGCTCGAACAGATAGATCTGGCCCGGCGTGGCGTTCTGCAACTTACCTTCTATGGTATAGGCACTGCCATTAGTAGCCGTTTTATTGCCTTGGCAACTAGCCATCATAGCGGCTGCCGAAGCCAGTACTACATACTTTTTAAGCTTCATCATGTGTGTAGTTTAGTACAGATATTAGATACTAGGCTTTAGATATCAGACTGCAACATCCAAATTTTTTATCAAAAGTCTAGTATCTAACGTCTAAAATCTAACATCTATTTAAGTCCTTCCTGCAGTAGCTGGTTAGCAACTTTCGGGTCGGCTTTGCCCTTGGTCTTCTTCATGATCTCGCCCATGAACATCCCAACCAGCGATTTTTTACCAGCCTTGTATTCCTCCACTTTGTGCGGATTGGCAGCCAAAACTTCAGCAACAATAGCTTTAAGTGAATCCGAATCAGATTCTTGTAACAGATTCTGTTCTTCAGCAACCTGATGTGCCGGTATACCTGGATTCTCGAGCATGTACGGAAAAATCTTTTTAGCAGCTACCGAGTGGCTCACTTTGTTTTCGTCTACCAGCGCAATGATCTCAGCAATGGCGTGTGGCTGCAGTGGGAAGTCTTTGATATGCAGCTGCAGTTCATTCAGGTATGACTTCACCGGACCCGTTACCCAGTTGGCGGCACCTTTGTAGTTTTTGGTATACTTACAAAGTTCGTCATAGTAAAGCGCGATCTCTTTGGTGTCTGTCAGTACACCGGCGTCATATTCCGACAGACCGAACTCTTGTGTAAAGCGCTTGTAAAGCTCCTGTGGCAAGCTTGGCATGGTTTCCTTAATGCGCTCCAGCCACTCCTGCTCAATTACCAACGGTGGCAGGTCTGGCTCCGGGAAGTAACGGTAGTCGTTCAGTGTTTCCTTGGAACGCATAGCCGTGGTTGTTCCGGTGTTCGCGTCGAAGTTGCGGGTTTCCGAATCGATCTTACCGCCTTTCTCTATCACCATGATCTGCCGCTCGATCTCGTGCTCAATGGCACGCTGTACGTTACGGAACGAGTTCATGTTCTTTACCTCCACCTTGGTTCCCCATAGTGGCGAGTCTTTCAGCATCACCGAAATGTTGGCATCGCATCGCAGTGAGCCTTCCTCCATGTTGCCATCGCAAATCTCCAGGTAGCGCACCAAACGGCGAATCTCGGTCAGGTAGTTATATGCCTCTTCCGAGTCGCGGATATCCGGTTCCGACACGATCTCGATCAACGGTACCCCGGCGCGGTTCAGGTCTATGAGTGTTTCAGTTTCGCCAGCCAAGTGCATGGATTTACCGGCGTCTTCCTCCATGTGAATACGCGTGATTCCAATGCGCTTGTCATTGCCCTCGGCATCTTTCACATCCAGATAACCCGCTGTACAGATGGGCGTTTTGTCCTGAGTAATCTGATAGCCTTTCGGAAGGTCCGGGTAGAAATAGTTCTTGCGGGCGTAGATGTTGTAGCGTCTGATTTCGCAGTTCGTAGCCAGACCCATTTTCACGGCCATCTCGACCACACGCTTGTTAATGCGTGGCAAGGTGCCTGGGTGTCCCAATGTAATCACGCTCAAATTGGTGTTCGGCATTACGCCATACTCCGTAGAGTCTGACGAATAGGCCTTGCTTTCTGTCAGCAGCTGGGCGTGAACTTCCAAACCGATAATTGCCTGGTATTTGTCTCTTATTGCTTTATCCATTGTCTCTTATTTGGAAAGCTGTATTATGTAAGGTTCTTTGATACTGTCTCGATCTAACAGATTGGCTGCTTTCTTCTACAACAGGGTTTTTACTAATTCTTGCGCCTTTGCAGGTATAGCCACCAAGCCAGCAAGCTCCTTACCACCTGCTGTGGCATAGAACGGTTGTCCGCCGCCACCGCCTTTGATTTCCTTGGCGAGCTCACGCACTATCTGGCTGGCGTTCAGCTTGCGGTCCGACACCAGGTTATCCGAGAGCATTACTGCAATCTGTGGCTTTCCGTCGATTTCAGCGGCTAGTACCAACACCAAGTTATCCAGAGCCTGACGCATGTCGAAAGCCAGTTTCTTCAGATAATCTGCCGTGCTCACATCCACTTTCTCAGCCACGAAATTCACTCCGTCGATGGACTGAGCTTTTTGCACCAGGCTTTCTTTCAAGCTGGTGAGTTGCTTCAGTTCAAATTGCTCGAGCTGTTTCTGCAGGGCTTTATTGTCCTCCTGTAGCTTTTGAACAGCACCCGATATGTTGCTATGCGTACCCAATACTTCGCGTACGGCATTCAGCTCGTTTAGCTGCTGCTGCATGTACTCCTCAGCCGACGCTGCTGTAGTGGCCTCAATACGACGCACGCCAGCGGCTACAGAGCTTTCCGAAATAATCTTGAAATAACCGATCTCACCTGTATTGTGCACGTGTATACCGCCGCAAAGTTCTACTGAGTGATCACGGTCAAAAGCAATCACGCGCACAAATTCGCCGTACTTCTCTCCGAACAATGCCATGGCACCCATTGCCTTTGCCTCGGCAATCGGGATGTTGCGCTGCTCTTCTAAAGGTATAGCCTGGCGCACACGCTGATTCACGATCGTTTCTACCTCGCGCAGTTGCTCTTCTGTTACTTTAGAGAAATGAGAGAAGTCGAATCGGAGCACTTTTTCATTTACCAAGGAGCCTTTCTGCTGCACGTGCTCACCTAAAACTTTACGTAAAGCGGCATGCAGTAAGTGCGTAGCAGAGTGGTTTTTACGGATCAGGTTGCGGCGCTCAAAATCCACTTCACTTCTGAACGGAGCCTCCACATGCTGCGGCAACTTAGAAGTGATGTGCAGGATCAGATCGTTCTCTTTCTTGGTGTCCAGCACCTCGATTTGTTCAGAATCTGAGATCAGGTAACCCGTGTCGCCTACCTGTCCACCGCTCTCGGCATAGAACGGGGTGCGGTTCAGCACAATATGATACTCGCTCTTGTTCTTGGTCTTAACCTGACGGTAGCGCACTATATGCGAATCTGCCACATCGTGTTCGTAACCCAAAAACTCTGTCTCCACGTCTGGCTGCACGATTACCCAGTCGCTCTGCTCCGAAGCGGAGGCGTTGCGGGAGCGGTTCTTTTGCTGCTCCATTTCTACTGCAAAACCAGCTTCGTCTACCTTCAAGCCTTTGTCACGGGCAATCAGGGCGGTCAAATCAAGTGGGAAACCAAAGGTGTCGTACAGTTCAAAGGCAGTTTTACCGTCTATGGTATTGTTGTTCTCTTTAAATCTGGCTTCTAATGCATCCAATCGCTTCAGACCATTCTCCAAAGTGCGTAAAAAGGCATTTTCCTCCTCCTCGATGACACGCTGCACAAAGCTCAGCTGTGCCTTCAATTCAGGGAATACATTTTCCATCTGGTCGGCCAGTACGGCTGCCAGTTTATAAAGGAAAGGTTTTTTGAAGTCCAGGAAGGTAAAGCTATACCTGACCGCACGGCGCAGAATGCGTCGGATCACGTAGCCCGCCTTGTTATTGGATGGTAGCTGCCCGTCCGAAATCGCAAAGGCAATGGCCCGGATGTGGTCGGCCATCACCCGGATGGCAATATCTACTTTCTCGTTCTCGCCGTAAGTCACGTCGGCTTCTTTGGCGATGAACTGGATCAGCGGCTGGAACACGTCTGTATCGTAGTTGGAACGCTTGCCTTGAATGGCCATGCACAAACGCTCGAAGCCCATACCTGTATCCACGTGCTGCGCAGGCAGTTTTACCAGCGAGCCATCCGCCAGACGGTTGAACTCCATGAATACGTTGTTCCAAATCTCGACTACTTGTGGATGGTCAGCATTCACGAGTGTCTTGCCGTCTACCTGCGCTCGTTCCTCTTCGGTGCGCAGGTCCACATGTATCTCAGAGCACGGACCGCAGGGACCGGTATCGCCCATCTCCCAGAAGTTATCCTTCTTGTTGCCCATGAGTATGCGGTCTTCTGCAATCATAGATTTCCAGATGTCAAACGCCTCCTGGTCCATCGGCAGGTTCTCCGAATCATCGCCTTGAAAGACTGACACATACAGCCTGTCTTTCGGCAGTTGGTATACCTCTGTCAAGAGCTCCCAGGACCAAGCCAAAGCCTCTTTTTTGAAATAGTCGCCGAATGACCAGTTGCCCAGCATTTCGAACATGGTGTGGTGGTAGGTGTCGTAGCCTACTTCCTCCAGGTCATTGTGCTTACCCGACACGCGCAGACATTTCTGGGTGTCGGCAATGCGTTTGGACGGGGCTGGTTTGTTGCCCAAAAAGTAATCCTTAAAGGGTGCCATACCGGAGTTGATAAACATCAAGGTAGGGTCATCTTTTACCACCAATGGGGCTGACGGCACAATCTGGTGCTGCCGCTGCGCGAAGAAATCGAGAAACTTTTGTCTAATCTCAGCTGAGTTCATCTATGATTATTAAGCCTTTAGATACAATGTGCTATACTTGTTGTTTAATAACAAAAAATATAGAATTTTTGCCTGACAGAAACAGCCCTTTCGGGTTATGCTTTCGCGTGTCTGCATAAGGGCAAAAGTAGCAATTTTAGCCGTAATTCTGCGTGCTATACCCGAAAATTAGTGCTGTAGCGCTATACCTTGAAACTGAAACTATGCCTTACAAAGAAAAAGAAATCGAAAAACAATATTACACCATTGGGGAAGTAGCGGCCATTTTTGACGTTGCTCCCTCCCTGATCCGCTTTTGGGAGACCGAGTTTGACCAACTAAAGCCGAAGAAAAACAAGAAGGGCAACCGCCAGTACACTACCAAGGACATTGAGGAACTGCGTTCGGTATACCACCTGGTGAAAGAACGCGGCTTTACGATACAAGGTGCCAAGGAAGTTCTGAAGAACAAATCGGTTCAGACCAAGGATAAGATCGAGATCATCAACTCACTGGAAAAGGTGCGCTCTTTCCTGGTTGGAATAAAGGAACAGCTGAACACCAAAAGCTAAGCTTGCGTACGTTGGTGCATGTCACATGAAGCCCAATTTGAAGTAGCCCTCTCCTTTCTGCCTTACGTCGGCGATCAGCTGACGAAGGTGCTGGTGAGCTATTGCGGCTCCGCCAAAGCCGTGTTACATGCTCCGGTGCCTAAACTGATGAAAGTGCCAGGTGTAGGCGAGAAGGTGGCCAAGAGCATACGGGATAATGGCCGGCAAGCCTTGCTTGAAGCGGACGAAGTCTTGAAAAAGGCCTCGGATAAACAGGTGGAGCTCCTGTTCTATACCTCTTCCAAGTACCCGAACCGGCTCAAACAGTTGCCTGATGCACCACCACTTCTTTATTACAGGGGGAACGCCAACTTAAACCATCACCGCATTATCAGCATTGTAGGTACCCGCAAGCCAACGAGTTATGGCCAGGCTGTCACAGAGCGGATAATAGAAGAACTTAAGCCTTATGGTGTAATGGTTGTCAGCGGACTGGCTTACGGGATCGACATTGCGGCACACCGCGCCGCTTTGCAGGCAGGGCTCCCAACAATTGGCGTGATGGCCTCCGGACCCGACATCATTTACCCCGGCGTGCATAAGAAATATGCTGAGAAAATGCTTGAGCAAGGCGGTGTACTCACCGAAAATACCTTTGGTACCAAACCTGACGCACCCCGCTTCCCGGCCCGTAACCGGATAATTGCCGGTATGTCCGACTGCACCATTGTCATAGAGGCGGCTTTCAAAAGCGGCACCCTCATCACTGCTGATATAGCCCACAGCTATGACAAAGAAGTCATGGCCGTGCCTGGCAACATCAACTCCCCCATGTCGGAAGGCACCAATTGGCTGATCAAGTCACACAAGGCCGCCGTTCTAACCGCTACACAGGACCTGATTGAGTTGTTGAACTGGGATATTGAAGACAGTCTGGCAGTAAAAAGAGCAAAGGCTATACCTGCTCTTGACCCAGCCGATTTCACACCCGAAGAAATGCAGGTGCTGCAGGTGCTGATCCAGTCCGGTGAAGAGCAAATGGATAATTTAGGTTGGAAGGCGCAAGTGCCAGTAAATCAACTTGCTTCCGTGCTTTTGGCTTTGGAGTTTAAAGGAGTTGTGAAAGCAATGCCAGGGAAAAAATTCGCTTTGATCCGATGAAGGCCTGCGTCAATATATTATTTTCAAAGGCAGTCATGTACACGTGGGGTAAAGCGTATTGGCGGGATACGAATGTTCCTTGCCCGCCAATACGCTTTACCCGATGAATTGGCCATGTTTCTAAACTCGTTCTCACGCTAACCATTACACTATCTTGCTTCTCTACAATAATCAGTTTCTACCGGCACAAGATCTTAGGATACCGCTTCATAATCGTGCCTTTCAGTACAACGATAGTTTCTTTGAGACTATCATGGTGGTAGATGGCCGATTGCGTTTCTGGAATGAGCATAAAACTCGTATGCGGGAAGCTGCCCTCGCTATGAAAATTAGTTTACCTGACTACTTTTGGGATGAGGAACTGGAAGACAACCTGTTGCGGCTAGCCAAGCAGCGCAACGCGACCAGACGAGGTCGTATCAAGCTCAAGGTATGGCGGGCCGGTGAAGGACTCTATACGCCGCAAACGCGCGATGCGGAATGGTTGGCCACGGCTGAAGTTCATCACCCCGCACCCGACGCAGGGGTACGCATCGGAATTTGCGAGACAGTCCGAATCAGTTACTCGCCCTTCTCCCACTTTAAGGGGCCTCATGCGCCGTTTTATGTCCTGGCAAGTATGGAGAAGCAAGCCAAGGGGTTTGATGACATGCTGTTATTGAATGTAGAAGGTTATATGTCAGAGTTGAGTTCCTCCAATCTTTTCTGGCTTCGGGAAGGTGTGTTGTATACCCCCCATCTGGAAACAGGATGTGTAAACGGTATTCTGCGTCGAAAAATTCTGAATTGGTGCCATGAGCAGGAATTTGCTGTGCAGCAAGTCCAGGCTAAGCCTGATGAGCTGTTATTTGCATCGGTCGTATTTGGGTCAAATGTGACAGGTATAAGAAGCGTACTTAGCCTCGGCAATAGCGCTTTACACGTTGATCATCAATTTTTAAATCAGCTCAAGGCGCGCCTAGGATTTTAAACTTCAAGAATCTGACTTTCTGCTGATTCAATTAGTTGACTTATTTGATACATCGCCCCCTTTGCCAGAACTTAGCTCGAAATCCTGCAGCAATTCACTTAGCTCTGTATGAGGAAGCTTCTCTGCGGCGATCTCCAAAAATTTACCCTTCAGGATCTGTAACCAACTGTGCCTGCCCAAAAGGTTTAATAATGCTTTCAGTTCTTCCACTTCCCTTTCCAGCACCTCCGAAGGCACCTCGCTAGCTAATTCAGTTTGTAGCACTGCGGTGTACAACTCATTCAGCTTGTTCCGCAAAATTTCACGTTCCAGTGGTTTGATGCGATCCTTTGGAAGATAGCTGCTGCCACTAAAAAATTTGTTTTCTTCCAGAAACTCCACACCATCCACTGAAATCTGACCGTATATAGTCTCCTTTACTGTAATGGTTTTGAGCAGCCCATCCTCGCTCAGGGTTCTGGCGATCTCCTCAATCTCAATCCGGCTGATTTTAACACCACTCTTGGAAAACAGTTCACCCAGTTCGTAGAGTTTTCCGTTATACTTGAATTCATACAATGCCAATAATAGTAGCCTGATCTTCAACGTCAATTCCATGTCTTACCTCCTCTATTAGTTTATACGCCCCTTCAGTTAAATCATATCGTGGTCCCGCTGGATTTTCGGGCTTCGATTCAGTTGAATTTGATTATGGGACGGCAGATTTTACAGGCAAAAGGTATACCTTGGTATAATTGCTAATTGTAGTAGATACCTAAATTTGTAACTCATTAACTTATGCGAACTATACTCAACGTCGGGCTTTTAGGGTTTGGAATGGCAGGCAGAGTTTTTCACGCCCCAATTATCACAGCAGTTGAGGGGCTGCAGCTCAGGAAGATCAGGGCCGGCCGACCAGAGAGCGTGGCATTGGCTCAGGAGCGGTATCCGCAGGCAGAAGTGGTGCCAGATGACCAGTGTATACTCCAAGACGACACAATTGATCTGGTTGTCGTAGCCACCACCAACTCCACCCACTTTAGTCTGGCGAAAGCAGCATTGATGGCCGGAAAGCATGTGATAGTCGAAAAACCTTTTACCGTGACATCGGCTGAAGCTTCAGAACTGATGGCACTGGCCAAAAGCCAAAACAAGCTACTGACAGTTTACCATAACCGCCGCTGGGACAGTGATTTCAGAACTGTTCAGAAAGTGCTCAAGAGCAATATGCTGGGCCGATTGGTTGAGTACGAGGCCCACTTCGACCGGTTTCGCCAAGCGCCCAAGGCAGATACATGGAAAGAAGAAGCTACACCTGGCACCAGTTTACTCTACGACCTGGGGTCCCATCTGATTGATCAGGCCCTATACCTGTTCGGCCCGCCTCACGAAGTGTGGGCTGATTTAAGGATTCAGCGTACCGGCAGCCAGATCGTCGATAATTTTGATGTGACGCTCTCTTACAAGAATGGACTGAAAGTGATATTGAAGGCAGGTATGCTGGTGAAGCAGCCCGGTCCACGCTTTATACTTTCGGGGGAACAGGGGTCTTTTGTAAAGTATGGACTCGACGTGCAGGAAGCAGCCCTGAAAAGCGGCTTATCCCCTGCCAGTACGGTAGATTGGGGTGTTGAACCCGCAGAAATCTGGGGGAGGGTCAGTACAGAATATAAGGACTTGCAAATAACCGGTACAATCGAAAGCGAGGCGGGCGACTATAGGGGATTTTACCAAAATGTGTACAACGCGATCATGGGCCAGGAAGAATTAGTTGTGAAGCCCGAACAGGCCCGCCATACCATCCGAGTGATTGAACTGGCCATGCAGAGCAGCCTGGAAGGTCGACGCCTGCTATATGAGGAAGGTCCTTCCCTGCCCTAACCGAGGGTTTTCTCTATAACAGTTATACCGCTACCGGTGCTTTTATACCGGGGTGTGATACATAGTTTTCTAGCTTGAAGTCTTCGTACTTAAAGTCAAAGATATCATGCACTTCCGGGTTTATTCGCATGGTAGGCAATGGGTATGGCTCACGCGAGAGCTGCAGCTGTGCTTGTTCCAGGTGATTGAGGTATAAGTGCGTGTCGCCTCCAGTCCAGATGAACTCGCCTGGCTCCAGTCCGGTTACCTGGGCCATCATGAGCACCAGCAAGGCATAGGAAGCGATGTTGAAGGGTACCCCCAGAAATACATCGGCAGAACGCTGGTAGAGCTGGCAGCTCAGCTTGCCTTCGGCTACATAGAATTGGTAAAAGGCATGGCAAGGCGGCAGTTTCATGTGTTCGATCTCGGCCACGTTCCAGGCACTCACTATAATCCTGCGTGAGTCCGGGTTGTGCTTGAGTTGATTTACCACTTGCGTCATCTGGTCGATGTGGCGGCCGTCCGGCGTTGGCCAGCTGCGCCACTGCGACCCGTATACCGGCCCCAGGTTTCCGTTCTCATCGGCCCACTCATCCCAAATGGTGACGCCGTTTTCCTTGAGGTATGCAATATTGGTGTCGCCTTTCAGGAACCACAGCAACTCATGTATAATAGACTTCAGATGCACCTTTTTGGTCGTAACCAGTGGGAAGCCCTCCGCCAGGTCAAAGCGCATCTGATAGCCAAAAACACTCAAAGTGCCTGTCCCGGTTCTGTCTTCTTTCTTCACCCCTTTGTCGAGGATGTGCTGCATCAAGTCTAAATACTGTTTCATAAGGTATAGGCGTCTTGTCTTCTGTTAGGAAACTTAAAGATAAGGTATAAATTTAGTCCGGCTCAAATATAAAAAGCATCTTCTTTCGAATTTTCGTGTTCGAGCTGAATACTTGGCGCTTTGTTTAAATCCTCTTCAGGACTTGACTATATTGCCAGGCAATTCAACTTGTTCACCTCAAATCACGAATAAGAAGAACCCGGTTCAAAATAAAACGCATGGAAATACCCTTACTGTCTGACGTTGTCATCATTCTGGGATTGGCCGTAGTGGTGATCCTGCTTTTCCAGCGGTTCCGGCTGCCTACCATTCTAGGTTTTTTGATAACCGGCATTATCGCCGGTCCTTATGGCCTAAGCCTTATTACAGCGGTGCACGACATTGAGATCCTGGCTGAGATCGGTGTGATTATGTTGCTATTTATTATCGGCATGGAGTTTTCGCTTCGTAACCTGGCCCTGATCAAGCGCACAGTCCTGCTCGGAGGGGCTACGCAAGTGGGTGTCACGATTATGCTGGTGGGCTTGTTGCTCATGATGTTCGATTTTCGTCCCGCAGAAGCTTTTTTCGTCGGTTTTCTATTTGCACTGAGCAGCACGGCCATTGTGCTGAAACTGCTGCAGGATCAGGGAGAGATTAACAGTCCGCACGGCAAAGTGGTGTTGGGTATCCTGATCTTTCAGGATATCATCGTGGTGCCCATGATGCTGGTGGCCCCACTGATGGCCGGTGGTAAAGAGAATATAGCAGTGGAGTTGTTACTAATGGTGCTGAAAGGTGCTTTTGTGATCGTTTTTGTTTTGATCAGTGCCCGCTATCTGGTACCAAAGCTACTTTTTGTGGTGGCCCGCACTAAGAGCAAGGAACTGTTTATACTGAGCATTGTCATGATTTGCTTTGCCGTGGCCTGGCTAACCCAAAGTTTGGGCCTTTCTCTGGCATTGGGCGCTTTCATGGCTGGCCTTATCATATCTGAATCGGAGTACAGCCACCAGGCTACGAGTAACATCCTACCCTTCCGTGAGATTTTCACCAGCTTCTTTTTTGTCTCGATCGGGATGCTCCTTGACTTCAGTTTCATGCTGCAGCATTTGCTCATTGTACTGCTTTTCACGGTCTGTACCTTTGTCCTGAAGGGTATAATCGCCGTCATGGCTGCACGCCTGCTGCAATACCCTTTGCGGACTTCCCTGCTGGTCGGTCTCTCGCTGTTCCAGGTAGGTGAGTTTGCGTTCATCCTCTCCAAAACAGGTATAAACAGTGGCCTGCTCACTGTGGAGGTATACCAGTATTTCCTATCTGTGTCGTTGCTTACAATGGCTATAACTCCTTTTGTGATAGAGTATTTCCATGTTATTGCCAATAGTATCAGTTTAAGACTTTCCCCTGGTCAGGATCTGCCTGTCAATACACAGGCCGAGGTAGATCAAAACAACGAACTGTATCACCTGGAAGACCACATCGTGATCATTGGGTATGGCATCAATGGCCGCAATGTGGCCAAGGCGGCCCGGCACGCAAATATACCCTATGTGATTGTGGAACTGAACGCTGTCACCGTGAAAGAAGAGCGGCTTCGTGGCGAGCCTATTCTGTATGGCGACGCCGTGCACGGTGTCATTCTCTCGCATGTGAGCATACACAAGGCCCGGGTGGTGGTGGTCGCCATCTCTGATCCTGAGGCGACGAGGCGCATCATTTCGAGTATCAGGGAGGTGAGCGAGAAAGTTCACGTCATCGTGCGCACCCGCTTCGTGCAAGAGATGGAAGAGAATTTTCGAATTGGGGCCGACGAGGTGATACCCGAGGAATTTGAGACTTCCATCGAGATATTTACCAGAGTCCTTTCAAAATACCTGATGCCCCGCGACGAAATAGCTGCTTTCACAAACAGTATCAGAGCCGATAACTATGAGATGCTGCGCAGCCTGACAGGCCGTAAAAACACCCCCGGCAATATTAGCATAGACCTGCCCGATCTGGAAGTCGCCAGCTTACGCATATTCACCAAGAACGACACGCTGGTGAATAAACCATTGATTGAATCGGATGTGCGTAACAAGTTCGCCATCACCATAGTGGCCATTAAGCGGGACGGGGAAACCCTGCTGGATATAAACGCCAAAACAAAGCTGAAGCGGGGCGATGTGATTTATGTGGTGGGAAAACCCGCCGATGTGATGCGCTTCAATAACTTTGTTCGGGCCGATTAGGCATGGAAGCTTGCATCAGGTATATCCAGCATTGTTAGCCGGTGTTACTACCGGTTTGATGCTGCCGGCAGACGCTGTATGATGGCTTTGACCAAAGCTTCGACCTTCCCATAGCCCGCATTGAAATTGCTGACTGCCCCTTCCGTCCAGCCACGCCACAGCAGTTGCTTGCTTTTCGGGTCAATCACATCCACGATCAGGGTGCCTTCCTTAAAGAGGTCTACCATACGGTAGCCGGGCATTTGGGCATTGCCATAATCGTAGCGATAGCCCGCCATATACGCATAGCTATACCCAAAGCCATTACCGTACAGTTCTGGTTTGTCCTTCGACTCTGGCACAGACACGCTTACGTCGTAAGCCACCAGCAGGTCAGGGTTCAGGGAGGTTTTACTGTACCCCTTCTTTTCAAACTCCACCTCTATGGCCTTCAGCAGATGTTGGTGTAGGCTGCTGCTGTAGCCATTTTCAAAAGCAGCGGGCGCAACAGGTACGGCCTGGTACCAATTGTAGGTTTTTTGGGTGCTGAGTGACTTTTCGGGCGACGAGATAGAACTGGTTTGGTCTATACCCGATGTAGCCACGCAGGATGAAAGTAGGGCAGGTATAAGTAACAGGAATACGCAGGCGAAGCGTAGAATTTTGGTAAAAGTTCTCATAGGTCAATTAGGAAATCGGGTTCAACCATGCAGTATAGCAAATATCATTGCTTGTCGTCAAATTTATATATTCTTTTGGAAATATTTTTGTGCAATCCTTCTAACCGATTCATTTAAGGAACTGTCGTTTTCTGAAACCGTATCTCTTAGCTATACATTTCCATTGTACTTTAACCGCTATTTGCATGAATACTGTCCACATCAATTATACCTCTGCAGAGGAAGCTTTGTCTGTCATCAAGTCCGGTGATCGAGTATTTATACACGGGAGCGCCGCCACACCGCAGTATTTATTGAATAAGCTGGCTGATCGCTCAGACGAGCTCCGAGATGTGGAGTTGGTCAGTATTTCTACCTTCGGGGACATGCCCTGCGCTGAAGAGCGCTGCAGCAAAGCCTTTTACATCAATTCGCTTTTTGTTTCGGCCAATGTTAGAGAAGCAGTCAACAGTGGTCGCGGTGATTATGTACCGATCTTCCTGAGTGAGATTCCCAATCTGTTCCGATCCGGTATCATGCCACTGGATGTAGCGATCGTGCACGTCTCTCCTCCCGACCGCCATGGGTTCTGCTCCCTGGGCGTTTCGGTAGACATTGCCCGGCAGGCCGTAATCAGTGCCAAGCATGTCATTGCACAGGTTAACCACCAAATGCCCCGCACCCATGGCGACGCACTCATCCATTCCCGCCGCTTCGACGCCTTGGTGGAGGTTAACGAAGCCTTGCCGGAAGTGGATTACAGCAAACGCATCACCTCCACCGAAGAAACTATCGGGCGCTACATCGCAGAGCTGGTGGAGGACGGTGCCACCCTGCAGATGGGCATAGGCGGCATACCGGACGCCACGCTCCAGTGCCTGAGCAGCCACAAAGGTCTGGGCATCCATACAGAGATGTTCTCGAACGGAATTCTACCGCTTGTAGAGCAAGGCATTATCACCAATGAGTTTAAGAAAAAGCATCCGGGGCGCATCGCCACGGGTTTTATTGTAGGCAACCGGCAACTCTACGACTTTGTGGACGACAACCCCCTCATTACAATGCTAAGCTCCGATTATGTAAATGACGTAACCGTGATACGATCCAATCCGAAAGTCACGGCTATCAACAGCGCCATCGAGCTCGACCTGACAGGTCAGGTGGTTTCAGACTCGATTGGTACTTACCAGTTCTCGGGCATCGGCGGGCAAATGGATTTTATCCGGGGAGCGGCGCTTTCCAAAGGGGGCAAGCCCATCATTGCACTGCCGTCTGCCACGGCAAAGGGCGTCTCACGAATTGTGCCCTACATCAACCAGGGAGCGGGAGTCGTGACGACGCGCGCGCATGTGCATTATGTGGTAACCGAATATGGGGTGGCTTACCTTTATGGCAAGAACCTGCGCCAACGGGCCAAAGCCTTGATAGAAATCGCTCACCCAGACCACCGTGCATATCTGGAGGAAGAGGCTCACAAGCGATTCAAAAGTATGTAGCCGCTATAACTTTACTGATGATTTTGCGTGTATGGGAGATATAAAATCTCTACCTATGGATCTATCTGCAGTTACTTCCAATATACCTTCTACGAAGCCAGGTTGGGTAAAAACATTTGCCCGAATCGGTTTGATCGCCAAAGGTATAGTTTATTGTCTAGTAGGTACTTTGGCCTTTATGGCTGCCTTCGAAATAGGTGGTCGCTCCGAGCAAAGTGCGGGCAAAACAGGTGTTTTCCGATTTATTATGGAGCAGCCTTATGGTAAAGTGCTATTAGGTATAGTCGCTCTAGGTATGCTCTGCTATACCCTTTGGCGTTTCATACAGGCCATTGCGGATACAGAAGACAAAGGTACTGACGCGAAAGGAATCGGTCGCCGCATTGGCTATGCCTTTAGCGGTTTAGTGTATGGAGCATTGGCTTTTACGGCAGCGCAATTGGTTATGGGCAACAGTAGCAGCGGCTCCTCAGATTCACGTCAAACCCTGGCCCGTGAACTGCTGGCACAGCCCTTCGGCCAGTGGTTACTAGGTGCTGTAGCCATTGGCACGATGGCCGTAGGAATCTATCAGTTTTACCGTGCCTATTCCGATATGTATATGAAAAAACTGCAGGCCTCCCGTATAAAACCTGAGATGAGAGATACTCTGGTTCGGGCTGGCAAGATTGGGTATATAGCCCGCGGATTTGTGTGGCTTATTATAGGCTATCTGCTGTTGCAAGCCGCGCTTAATTCCAACTTTCAAAAGGCAGGAAGTAGTTCACAGGCATTTCAGTTTCTCGAAGAGAACGCATACGGCTCTTATTTATTGGGGGCGTTGGCGCTTGGTCTCCTATCCTATGGTGTGTTTATGTTCGTAAGGGCAAAGTACGAAGTGATTAACACGGATATGTAACCATAACACTTTACCTTAAAAGCGTTTTCATTTGGCAGAAAGCGAAATCCCGTTGCTCCATAACGACTTTTTGATGGCATCCATTGCCTTGCTTTTTAGCTGCATGGTGCTCAATTTGTAATCGAAAGACTGTACCCAGAAAAGCACCCGCAAAGACATGCCCGAGTTTGTAAACTCCTCTATGACAACGGCTGGCTTGTCTTCTTTCAACACGCCCTCTAACTGTTCGACGTTCTTGACGATTATTGCGGCAACGGTCTCGAAATCATGTTGATAGTCAATTTTTATCAAAAACTCAATGCGGAGCAGGCCATCACGGGTATAGTTTGTCACGACCTCTTTCAGCAAAATGGAGTTAGGGATATAGATATCCTTGCCATCAAAGGTCTTCATCTGCGTGCTTCGTAAGTTCAGGGCGAGTATCTTACCGATGAAGTCGCGTACCTGCACGGTATCTTCTACCCTGAACGGTCTGTTAAATGCCAGAATGATGCCTGCCAAAAAGTTTTCGGCGATATCTTTGAGCGCAAAACCGACCACAAACGCTGAAAGCCCAGCGCCTGCCAGTAGCCCCCCTGCTATACCTGTTAGTCCGACGATTTGCAGCATCAACATGAAGCCGACCAAAATGAGGCCCCAACGGGTAACATTCGAGACAAAACTGACCAAAAGCGGATCGTCCACTCTCTTTCCCAATTTGTTTTGCACAAGCAGGCTCAGCTTGCCTGCCACAAAGATAAATAGGAGCAGCAACACCACCGCAACCAGCAATTCGGGTAGCAACAGGACTAACTTATCATATTGTGCCCCAAGTATGTCTTGAGCTGATAAAGACAAATTTCTGGTTTCCTGTGTGAAACTGCTTCCTTGCATGTTGTATGTAATTTTAGAAGTGATATTAAAATTTGCGGCTCAAAGTTAAAATAGAGACTGAACCCAGAATGCTTACCGCTAAACTTTTATTAGCAGTATGGAATATTTAATGAATTTGAAGACAATCTAGCGGTATTAAACCAAATATCACACGAAATCTGTTTAGGAAATATAACTTTACTGTTATATTTGACCTTTTCCTAATTACGCGCAACAGCTAGATGACAAACGGTCCTTTTAAAATTTTTATCCTGGATGACGATGTATGGTACAGTGAACTGCTGGAGTACCACTTATCGTTGAACCCTGATTACGAAATCAAAAAATTTCACTCTGCCAACGACTGCCTGACCAATATGTACCAGCGGCCGAATGTAGTCACGCTCGACTATTCGCTGCCGGATAAAAACGGGTCAGAAGTACTCAAAAGAATCAAGGAGCAAAATCCGGATGTGCAGGTGGTGGTGATTTCGGGGCAGGAGGATGTCGCAACCGCCGTTGATCTTCTCAAGCTGGGTGCCTACGACTACATTGTAAAAGATGAGGATACACCCGAGCGACTCTGGAACACGATCAACAAGATACGTGAGAACGTGTCCCTTCGCGAAGAGATTGACCAGTTAAAGGAAGAGATCGGCCAGAAATATGATTTTAACAACGTCATAATCGGCAATAGCAAGGCCATCAAAATGGTGTTCAACCTGATGGCAAAAGCTGCTCAGACCAATATCACGGTTTCTATTCACGGCGAAACCGGTACCGGTAAAGAGTTGGTTGGCAAAGCGATACACTATAACAGTACCCGCAAAAAAGCACCTTATGTAGCTGTCAATGTCGCGGCCATACCCCGTGAGTTAATTGAAAGTGAGCTTTTTGGTCACGAAAAAGGTGCTTTTACCGGTGCTGTAGCCAGACGCTTGGGGAAATTTGAGGAAGCCAGCAAAGGCACTATCTTTCTGGACGAAATTGGCGAACTGGATATCAGCCTGCAGGCCAAATTGCTCCGGGTACTGCAGGAGAAGGAAATCACGCGGGTAGGCGGAAATGCCGTGGTTCCGGTGGACGTGCGGATAATCGTGGCCACCCATAAAAACCTTGCCGATGAGGTTAAAAAAGGCAGATTCCGGGAAGACCTGTACTATCGCCTGCTGGGGCTTCCGATACAGCTCCCACCCTTGCGCGACCGAGGCAGCGACATATTGGTACTGGCCAAGTATTTTATTGATGCCTTTGCCAAGGAAAACGGGATGGGCAAGAAACACCTGGCCCCATCAGCCCAGGAGAAACTACTCTCCTACTCTTTCCCGGGCAATGTGCGGGAATTGAAAGCACTGGTTGAACTGGCTGTCGTTCTTTCTGATGAAGAAGCTATTCAGGACTATGACATCAACTTCACGGCCAGCCACACCGAAAAAGACTTTCTGGCAGAAGAGCGTACCCTCAAAGCCTACACGACTGATATTATTCAGCGATTCCTGAACAGGTATGATAGCAATGTGCTGTTAGTGGCAGACAAGCTGGGCATTGGCAAGTCAACGATTTACCGGATGATTCAGAGTCGCGAACTGACAGTGAAGTAGCAGGGGCATCCCTGGTTAAAGCTAATTGTTAAGAGGTAACACAGAGGCGGGAATTACGGAGGCGATTGTAATGATTTTGAATCAATAGGTGTTTATGTTTGCATACACGTCCACTTTTGGCTGTGACGGTATTATGTGAAGGATTTTTAGCCCAAAAATGGAAGTAACCAACAATATATTAGAACTGCAGCAGGAACTCG
Source organism: Pontibacter aquaedesilientis (assembly GCF_014773225.1). GTDB lineage: Bacteria > Bacteroidota > Bacteroidia > Cytophagales > Hymenobacteraceae > Pontibacter > Pontibacter aquaedesilientis. Next base: position 739,705 of record NZ_JACXAJ010000001.1, read on the forward strand.
ACCGGGAACGAAAAGCCCGCTTAAAGGCAGAGCAGCGGGTAGAAGAGTTAGTCGCTCAGAAGGAATTTTATGAAGCCATTCTGAATCATTTGCCCTCCGACGTGGCTGTCTACGACAGTAACCTGCGATACATTTTTGTTAACCCGGCTGCAGTGGTCGACCCCAGCGTCCGGGAATGGATAATCGGTAAAACCAACGAAGAATACTGTATTCATCGCAATGTGCCCTTTTCCAGAGTGAAGTCCCGTGAGCAAAGCCTGCTGACGGTCATGGAGGAAAAGAAGAAGGTTGAGTTTGAAGAGCAACTGATCGACAAACAAGGCAATCCCTCTTATCATATCCGCAAACTTAACCCTGTACTCGATCCTCAGGGCGAAGTCAAGCTTATTATCGGCCACGGGCTGAACATTACAGAACTGCACAATGCACAACAGGTAATCAACCAAAGAGAGTCCCGCATAAGGGCTATACTGGATGCTATACCTGACCTGATGTTTATCATTGACAAGGATGGTATATACAAAGAGGTGCATTACAAAGAGGTTAAAAAATCAAATTATCCGGCCGAGGAAATTATAGGAAAATCGGTTTTCGATCTGCTGCCCAGCCCACTGAACCAGGAAGTGTATGAGTCAGTGAATGAGGTGTTGCTTACCGAACAGATAGATACATTAGAGTATGAACTTGATACACCTGACGGTAGACGGAGTTTTGAGGGCAGGATTGTTAAATATGACGACGATCAGGTTCTGACGATCATCCGGGATATTACCCTTGAGCGAATATCAGCGCAGGAACTCAAGGAGAAAAATGACTTTATACGCCTGGTACTCGATACCAGCCCCACACTGATCTATGTAAAAGATGGCAAGGGCAACTTTAAACTTGCCAACCAGGAGTGTGCTGCCCTCTTCGGCCTCACGCCCGAAGAAATTGTGGATCGCCATGTGGGTGAGTTTCACCTCTTGCCGCAGGAGCTCGAGCACTACAGTAAGGTGGACAAGCGTGTAATCGAAACGGGCCAGGAAGAAAGAGTGCTGGATAAATTCACATCTCCTTCTGGTCAGGTGGAGTGGTTCAGTTCGATCAAGAAGCCTCTGCTCACGCATAACGGTGAAGTGCACGTGCTGGGGATTTCTACCAACATTACCGAACAGTATAACGCCAGTAAGCGCCTGGAGGAAAGCGAAGAACTACACCGCTTGCTTTCTGAAAATTCACGTGACCTGATCTGTCTTCATGAGCTTGACGCAACATACCTATATGTGTCTAAGGCATCAGAAGATCTATTGGGCTATACACCGGACGAACTGATCGGCAGGTCTCCCTACGAATTCCATCATCCGGATGATCTGCAAATGGTCTATAAGACGGGGCATCAGAAGGCATTCCATGAAAAGAGCAATTCTGTCGTGCAGCATCGTAAGCGCCACAAAAATGGCACTTATGTATGGGTAGAAACCAGTATCAGGCCGATTTTGAGTGCTGAAGGCGAGGTGCTGAAATTCCAGTCATCGTCCCGCAATATCACCGATCGCAGGCTGGCTGAGGAAGCCCTTAAGAACAGTGAAAAGAAATACCGCGACCTGATCAACTATAGTCAGGCTTATATCTGCACACACGATATGCAGGGACGTATTCTGACTGTCAACCCATACCTGCTGAACACGCTCGGTTATCAGGAAGAAGAAGTGGTAGGCAAAGTACTCATGCAGTTTTTCCCGCTGCTGCATCGTCCACACTTTCCTGAATACCTGCGTCAAATTGAAACCATGGCCGTGGTGGACGGCATTCTTTGTATTCTTAACAAAGCCAAAGAAGAGCGCTACCTCTTTTATCAGAACTACCGGGTAAGTGAGGAGGGACAAGAGGGCTATGTGATTTGCATTGCACAGGACATTACCGACCGGATACAAACGGAGCGGGAGTTGAAGAAAGCCAAGGAAGCCGCAGAAGAATCAGCCCGTGTAAAGGAAAATTTCCTGGCCAACATGAGCCACGAGATCAGAACGCCACTCAATGGTATACTGGGGATGGCAGGTCTGCTTGCCAAAACGCGTCTGGAAGAGCCGCAGCAAAACTTTCTGAAGATTATCAATCAGTCTGCTGATAACCTGCTTGTGGTGATAAACGATATCCTCGATGTTGCCAAGATCGAGGCAGGCAAGATGGAGCTGGAGTCCATACCTTTTAATGTAGTGGATGTTGTGCACGCAGCTTTCCAGGTGCAGAGATACAAAGCAGAGGAGAAAGAAATAGCCCTTCAGCTGGGAGAACTCAAATTGGAGCACACCCTGCTGCAAGGTGACCCTTACCGTCTGAACCAAGTACTGCTGAACCTGCTCAACAACGCGGTAAAATTCACGGAAGAGGGCAGTGTCACATTGAGTGCCCGTACGTTGGAAGAAACAGCCTCCACGCTCACCATTGAGTTCTCGGTGGCAGATACAGGTATAGGCGTACCTGAATGCAAGCATGAGGTTATTTTTGAAGGCTTTACGCAGGCTTACTCCAGCACGACCAGAAAGTATGGCGGAACTGGCTTGGGGCTGAGTATATGCAAGAACCTGGTCGAACGACAAGGTGGTGATATTTGGGTGGAGAACAACGAAGCTGGCGGAAGTACTTTCAAATTCATGCTGACTTACCCGAAGAGCAGCGAAAAGGAACTGCCGGCCAAGGAGAATGTTGTGACAGACTTCAAGAGCCTGGGATCAGTTCGCGTGCTGCTTGCCGAAGATAACGAGGTGAATGTTTTCCTGGCCCAGTCTATCATGGAAGACTGGGGCTTTAGTCTGGACGTTGCCCTCAACGGAGTGGATGCCGTGCACATGATGCAGGAAAATGACTATGACATCGTGTTGATGGATATTCAGATGCCTCTGCTGAGCGGAATTGACGCCACGCTCCAGATAAGGGATTTGCAGGATTCCAGAAAGGCCTCAATTCCGATCATAGCGCTTACGGCCAACGCCTTGAAAGGGGATGCTGAGAAATACCTACAGGCAGGCATGAACGATTACCTGTCCAAGCCTTTTGATGAGGGGGTTTTATTCAATAAAATCGCCGCATTGCTGCCTGACAAGGCAATGCATTATGTGAACCAGCCAATTGAAAACCCGGTTCCTGCACCTGAGCCTGAATTGGTGCATGCACCCTTGTACAGCATGGAAATCATCAGCAAGATGTCGCACAACAATCCGGCATTCCTGAACCGTGCGCGACAGCTTTTTGTGGACACCATCCCTGAATCGATTCAAAACATGCAGGAAGCTGCCCGAAGCGAAAATTGGACTACAGTCAGTGCATTGGCACATAAAATCAAATCGACGATTGACACCATGAAGATCGATTCGTTGAAAGAAAAGGTACGTTTCGTCGAAAGTCATGCAAAGCAACAGAGCAATCTGGCTGAGGTTCAGACCATAGTGGAGGAAGTGTGTAGGGTGATGATGATGGTAGTGGAGCAGATCAGGGCCGAAATCGCGACTGAATAGCTGTACTGGACCAAATTTATAAGCCCGTAGCGCATGGCCTTAACCGGCATAGCGTTACGGGCTTTTTGCATTTAATCTTGGTCAGCTGGTTAGATATGAGTACCTTGGAAGAAGACTTCTTTATTACGTTTATGCCACTTTCTGATTCTACAATGGCCATTCGCGATCTGCAGGATATCGAGTCGTTTCGGCAGCACTTGCACCGCTACCCTGAACTTTCCGGACAGGAAACCAATACCAGCCATACCATCCGGCAGTTTGTAAAGCGCTACAATCCAGTGAAAGTTCTCTCAGGTCTTGGGGGAACAGGCATCGCTGTCATTTTTAGTGGGCTAGCCTCTGGTGGGCCTACCCTCCTATTCCGGGCTGAACTGGATGCATTGCCTATTACTGAAATAAACGATATTCCCTACCGCTCTACCCAAGCAGGTATAAGTCACAAATGCGGGCATGACGGACATATGGCCATCCTGATGGGGCTGGCAAGTTTACTGCATTATGATCCGTTACCAACCGGTCAGGTCATTCTGTTGTTTCAACCCGCGGAGGAGACGGGCGCCGGCGCACGGGCAGTGCTTCAGGACGAAATATTCAGGGAGTTGAAGCCAGATTATGTGTTTGCCCTGCATAACATGCCAGGACTGCCAATGAATCAGGTATTGCTACGTAGCCATACCTTTGCAGCGGCTTCGGTTGGCCTCCAGGTATACCTGACAGGCAAGGAGTCGCATGCGGCAGAACCAGAGAACGGTCTTAACCCAGGGGAAGCTATGAGCGAACTGATTCTGGCGCTGAACGCACTGGTGAAAGACCAAAGCCAATTTCAGGATCTGGCGCTGCTGACCGTGGTACATGCCCGGCTGGGGGAAATTGCATATGGCACTAATCCGGGTTTTGCGACTGTTATGGCAACGCTTCGCGCTTTTGAGCAGCAGGACCTTGCGCTGCTCAAATCACTTGCCTTGGAAGCGGTTAATTCTGTAGCGGTTAAGCACGGCTTGAAGTACAGTTTCGAGTTCGTAGAGGAGTTTCCTGCCACCGTAAATGCCCAGACTGCCGTAGAGGTGATTGCAGAGGCGGCAGCAGAACTTGGACTGGATGTGCAACGGGCCGTCAATCCGATGAGGTGGTCTGAAGATTTCGGGCATTTCACGCAGGCCTACACGGGTGCACTTTTCGGTTTGGGCGCTGGCCTTGCGCAACCACAACTGCACCATGCCGATTACGATTTTCCGGATGAACTAATAGCAACGGGAAGTTCCTTTTATTATCGAATCGCTCAGCGCATCCTGAACACTTAAGTGCTATGTTCCACAGTTCCTATATAGAGATAAGTAAGTCAGCCTTACAACATAACATCAGTTTTATTAAAGAGCAGCTGGCACCGGACGTGCGCCTTTCTTCGGTTGTGAAAGGCAATGCCTATGGCCACGGGATCGAAGAATTTGTAGGGATAGCGCATGCTTGCGGCTTGGACCACTTTTCGGTGTTCAGCGCTGATGAGGCCTTTCGTATCCAACAGGTTTTGCCGAATTCTGCAACGATTATGATCATGGGCTTCATTGATGACTCGGAGCTGGAGTGGGCTGTTGCGCATGATATTGAGTTTTATGTGTTCTCTACTGAAAAGCTAGAAAGCGCTGCCGTAGCAGCCAGAAAGCTGCAGAAACCAGCCCGCGTTCATCTTGACATTGAAACTGGCATGAACAGGATTGGCTTGGGCGGGGATGAACTGGAAAGGGCTGCCGACTTTATCCTGGCCAATCAGGCTTTATTCGAAGTGGCAGGTATATGCACGCACTTTGCAGGGGCCGAAAGCCAGGAAAACCATGACCGGGTAGCCGGGCAGATCGCCCGATACAACGAAGCCGTGGATCTGCTCAAAACGAAAGGCATTGTTGCCCGGCAACTGCACAGCGCCTGTTCAGCCGCGGTTATGGCCTACCCCGAAACCCACCTGGACATGGTGCGGGTAGGTATCATGCAATACGGTTTTTGGTCAAGTCCCGAGATTTACTACCGGTACATGGGCCTCAGCACAGACCGTACCGATCCCCTCAAAAGAATCATCAACTGGAAGAGTCACATCATGAGTCTGAAGCTGGTAAAAGCCGGCGAATTTATCGGGTATGGCACCAGTTACCAGGCAACGTTTGACATGAAGACCGCAGCCGTGCCGGTTGGTTACGCCTGGGGATATAGCCGGGCGCTCAGTAACCAGGGCGAAGTGCTGATACGGGAGCACAGAGCGCCTGTGGTAGGTATTGTGAACATGAATGTGCTCATGGTCGATGTGACCGGTATTCCGGACGTGGCTTTGAAAGACGAAGTCGTGCTACTTGGCAATCAAGGAAAAGAAAGTATTACAGTAGCCTCGTTCGCAGAACTAAGCACCCAGCTTAATTACGAGTTACTCACCAGGTTGCCTATGAACATACCCCGTTATATCATAGACTGATGACGGGTTACCATTAAACCAATTCATCTATTTTGTGCAGTTCAAAACCGCAGTTGTCGCAGAAATTGGCCTTGGCAGCATGACCTTCGGTGTGACAATTAGGGCACACACGGGTCGAAGTGCTAAGCCGCTCTGCGTTCGCTAGTTCCACTGAAACTATACCTGTTGGCACCGCTATGATACCATATCCGGTAATCATCAGACAACTGGCCAGAAACTGCCCCAATGGCGTGACAGGGGTAATGTCTCCAAATCCTACGGTTGTGATTGTCACGATGGCCCAGTAAATGCCTTTAGGTATGCTGGTATAGCCGCTGGCCCGTCCTTCCACCACATACATGAGAGCGCCGACCACAATAACCATCATCACCACTACTCCCAAAAAAACGGTGATCTTGGTTAAGCTGGCCCGTAGCGCTTTCGAAAGCACATGGCCCTCGTTCACAAAGCGGGTCAACCGAAACACACGCGCTATGCGCAACAGACGGAAAACACGAATAACAAGCAGATATTGCGACCCAACCACAAACAAACTGAGGTATGTCGGGATAATGGCCAGAAAATCGATTATGCCGAAGAAGGAGAAAATATAGTTTAATGGCCGCGATGAACTGTACAACCTCAGCATGAACTCAATTGTAAAGAGGATCGTAAAAGTCCACTCCAGTATCTGAAAAATTAGAAGGTAGTCTCTCCTGAATGCCACGACACTTTCCAGGGACACGACGACCACACTCGCCACAATGAGCAAAAGCAGGATGACGTCAAAGGCTTTACCCGCCGGGGTTTCAGCTTCAAAGATGATGGTATGGAGCTTTTTTTTCAGTGGATCTTTATCTGTGACTGGCATATAGCGGTGCTAGGTAATTGGGCTTTACGTATCAATATACGATTAATTCAGATCAAATTGTGGAGCTCACCCGCACAGAGTCGCGTTTGAAACGGTTGGACATGTAATTTCTGATTCTGGTCTCATACGCCCGGACCATTTCAGCATCTATACCTGGTGCAACGGGATTCTTTCCTTTGACTGTCACCTGCTCCTGCTTTTTCCAGTCAATCATCACCAGCATGACTGTGTCGAGGCGGGTTTTTCCTTCCGCGACCGACACCATCTCCCCTATTTCTACCTTGTTGATTTCCGGGAAAATAAGCTTTAGCTCCCTGCTGGCGCTCACGGGCGTGTAGGCACTGGCGAGTTTGAGAAGGCTGTCGGCCCGCTCGCTATGGAGTTTCTGTATCTCGATCGTTTTCAGGAAATCCTTGGTCAGGTTATTTGTAATGTCCGAAGCCATGCGGCGAACGTCTTCAGCCGACACATCCAGCTGCACCAACTTCACCCGGTGCTTGGAGAGTGAGTTGTCGGTGAGGAGTGTGTTGTAATAAGTTATCATGGTGTCGGGAACGGGGCTGCCTACACTGTATATCTTAATGGTATTCAGGGAGTCTGTCTCTGTTACTTCCCATTTGATGATTTCATTGTCCCGGCTGGCAAAGTCACGCACGATCAGTTGCTCTATCTTCTTCTTCGTCTGAACGCTCTGGTAGATATTGTAAAGGAAATAGATGCTTGGAGACACAACAATGAACAACACCACAGCCATGATGCGGGCCACTTTTAGTTCGGTAGCCTTGTCCAGGTAGTGTTTGATGTCAAATTTCAGGTACTTAACGATGAGGAAGGTAGCCAGGCTGATGAAAACGGCATTGATAAAGAACAGGTAAAAGCCACCGAAGAAAAAGTCGAAACGGCCCCTTGCAAGGCCATAGCCAGCTGTGCAGAGCGGCGGCATCAGGGCCGTTGCAATAGCCACCCCAGGTATAGCATTGGATTTGTCGGTGCGCGAAATGGAAACAATGCCAGCCACTCCACCAAAGAACGCCACCATCACATCCAGCAGCGTGGGTTTAGTGCGGGCCAAGATCTCATTGGTTGGTTCGCCGAGCGGTGTTAGCATGAAGTAGAGCGTACTCACGGAGAGGCCAGCCAATGCTGCGATCCCCAGGTTTTTGACGGATGCAATGAGCATTTCCCGGTCGTTAATGCCAACCGAAAGGCCCACCCCCAGTATAGGGGACATCAGGGGCGAGACAAGCATGGCCCCGATGATAACGGCACCGGAGCCGGTGTCAAGGCCTATAGACGCCAGTATGGCAGAGCAGATCAGCATCCAGGTGTTGTTGCCCCTTACCGGAATCTTATCATAAATCTCACGGATCGTGCCCTCTTCGTCGGTCTCGTTTACAATGTTCAGCACACTGCCCAGTGACCTTTTCAGGGTTTTGAAAATCATAAGAAAGGAAATTGCTATTTCGGCAAAAATAGTCTTTTTAAGCCAGTAACCCAACTCAGGGTGTCAGCAATGCAAGCTTGCGCGGCAGGGCATCTGTGGTGTTCAGGGCCTTTGCCATCGCATTGAGTTTACCCCGATCTCCCGGATTCTTAATGGTTGCATTGGCATCCTGCAGGATATGACTGGCCTCGTTGTAAAGGATGTCCTTGTACTTCGGATGTTTTGCCACTCCATAGCAAAGACTTTGGAAGAGGTTCAGCAGGCGGAGCAAAATAACAGGGTCTTCTTTGCCATAGACTCTGAGGGGGCCCAGGCAAGCACCCATCAGTTCCTCGAAGCTCACTTCATCCAGTCGCAAACGCAAAGTGCCCTCATCGTCATGGTAAATTTTCTCATCGGTGAGTCCCATGCGCACAATGAACAGATCTGTGAGGTAGTCGATCGCTTTGATGGCTGTACCGGGGTCGTTCACGCTTGGGCTAAGTGCCTTAACGGCACTTTCGGTAATCTGCTTGAAGCCGTACAGATAATTGATCTCGGCTAGCTCTTCCTGGTAATAGTGGAGGAGAACATCCAGATTTTCACAAAAGGAATCTTTGTCTTTCAGCGTGTTGGTGACACGGGCAAAGGGCAGCCCTTTGATGACAAAATTCCCAAGCGGTTGCAGAAACTCAAGCACGACGTTGTGTTGCTGGCATAAACTAATGACAGATTTGCGGTCTACATGCTGCAGGTAACCTGTGTGCCTGCTTTCCAGATCAAGCCAGTTTCCTGTCTCGAATATCGCTGGCAACTTTGCCCCTTCATCCAATTCAATCTCTTTGTGCAGCTTTGCCAGTGTTGTGTTGTAAATGCCCTCAAGTATATTGTCGATCTGTATGGAAGCGGAGATAGAATGTATAAAATACACGAAAAATGCCAGGCAGAGAATCGTAAAGCACATCGCCAGGAAAACGGCCAGGCCCGGCAGATCGGCATCGTAATGTTCCGATCGAACGTTAACCATCACCACCAATGTGTAAATCAGTGTGCCCAGGTATAGACCCAGTACTTTTTGGTTAGACTTGGAGGAAATGAGGCCAGGTATAACCCTGGGCGAAAAGTTGGAGCTAGCCTGGTTGAGCACCAGCATTACCATGGTGAAGCTGAATACAATCAGGGAGAAAATGCCCGAGGCAATTGTGCTCAGGATCATGTTTGCCGTTTCGCCGTGCGTAATGATGAAAAATGGCAGGTCATCTTTGAGGTAATTGCTGATCCCTCTTGTTTCAAAATAGATCATGAGCACTGCCAAACCAAAGAACAGCAGCGAAATGAGGGTCGGAAAGAAGCCAATACTGGTATAGATAAACTGGAGCACCAGTTTGAGTCTGCTAAAGAGTTTGCTCATGGCAGAAGGCAAAATAGGTTGATTGTGACATGTTGTTTTTACTGACTCTGCCTGCTAATGGTTCTCAGAGTGGAGTTTCAACAGTTGCTGACAAGCAGCTGGGTTGTGACTTAGAAGTCAGTTAGCGCATTTTCTTACATACATAAAGCAACAAGGCCCCCGTTATGGCAGGGGCCTTGTTGTATCTCTTTATTTCACGATCAGCTTTCCCCTCAACTTTTGGTGGTCGCCAGGATAAGTGCTGACAAAATCATAATCTCCGGGCTCAAGGGGAGCTGTAAACTCCATACTGACCGTTTGGCCAGGCAATGCCAGCGGGGAAGCCGCCAGCATGATAGCGCTATCGGGAAGGTAATTGCCCGAAGCTCCGGCACTGCTGCCTTGCTCTGCTGCCATTTGATAAAGCCCCGGCCTAATAAAAACGATGTTCAAGATCATTTTCGGGTCTGTACCTTCGTTAATCAGTTCTAGCCGAACCAACGAACCGGCCTTTACCTCCAAGGTATCCTGGTCAAATGCCATGCGGGCGGTGTCCTCCCCTCCTATTGCCCGAATGGAAATTTCTTCCACTTTCTGCAAAGTCGTATCCTGCACAGCCTCCTGTTGCTTCAGGACATCCCCGGCCTTTTCATTGGAATCATCCTGTTTACTACCATCACAGCCTGTCACTATATAAACGGCGGCAAGGCACAAAACAAGCCATAGGTTTTTCACAGCTATAATGTTAGGGTGATACATGCTGCTAGAATTGGTTAGCTAAACAATTCCTGCTCTAGCTTTTTGTCGTGTCCGTAAATATCCTCACGGAAGTGGACGTTGCCGTCTTCATCGACCCAACTGGTAAAGTACACCAGGTATACCTGTAGCTTTTTAGGCAAGGTGATCCATTCTTCTTCCCCTCCGTTAATCGTTGACTGAATTCTGCTTTCGGTCCATTCGGGCATGTCCTTCAGCACATATTTAGCCAAATCAAGCGGCCGCTGAAGGCGAACGCAACCATGGCTGAAGCCTCGTTGTGTCTGGCTGAAAAGTTGATCTGTAGGAGTGTCGTGCAGGTATACGGCGTGCTCATTGGGGAAAAGGAATTTAACATGGCCAAGGGCATTTTTAGAACCCGGACGCTGGCGCACCATGTAAGGGAAGTTCTTTTCTGTCACAGACCCCCAGTCGATGGAGCTGGCCGAAATGGGTTTGGGGTTGCGTTCTTTTGTCACGATCTCCATATTCTGCCTCTCCAGATAGCCTGGATTGCGCAGCATGGCCGGGGCTATTTCCTTCTCCACAATACTGTTGGGAACGTTCCAGTAAGGTGCAAGCACCACATATTCCATTTTGTCGCTGAAGATTGGAGTAGAGTGCATTGTCTTACCCACGATCACATTCATTTCCATGGTCTTTTTATAAGCCCGCTCTGCTTCCGGACTATTGGACGGATCTTCGTAAATGTAGAGCTTGTACTCCGGGATATTCACCCAAATGTACTTTTGGTCAAGGTTCTTAGGCACCAGTCGCTTCGGTATCCAGCGCCAGCGTTCCATGTTCATCATGATTTGCTGTATGCGGTCCTCCACTGGCACGTTCATGGTTTTCAGGGTGTTGCCGCCTATTTTTCCATCTTCATCGAGCCCGTGCAGTCGCTGGAATTGTTTTACTTCCGCTTCCAGTCTCTCATCGAAGAGGCGCATTTTGGGATTGTTGGCGTCTATTTGCGCAGTGGGGTTCAGACGTTTGCGGAGTGCGACAACGGCCGCTGCAGTGTCACCCTTTTGCAATGACTTTCTGTTTCCTAGCTCAACTTTTGCCCAACCGCCTTTCTGTTCTAATTCACGGTACTTCTGCAATGCATCGCGCAAATCGATATACCCTTTGTGCAGGGCTTCAAACTCATAGTAGGGGTAAGTGCTTTCTCGTTCTTTCAGAATGGTTTGCAAGGCTTTGTGCAGTTTGATCTTGTTGTTACGCACGCCCCACTGCACCTTCTTGACATTACCTGGGTTTAACCGCCCGCGGTAAAAGTCAGAGGCATAGTTGAAATAAGTGGCCGTAAGCGCCACGTCAATCTGCTGCTGCAATTCAAGACGAGCGGAGTCCTTACGACCTAGCCCCTCATAGCGGGCAATCATCTCATTAATGTCCACTACCTTATATTCTTTCGGGTCAAGTCCTTCTTTAGATGCCTGGGTGAGCGTAGTGAGCAGTTTCTCAGACTGCGGCACCAGATCAGTGTCTTTAAACCAAGCCAGGTTATAGTCCCGGTCGCCGTAAAACAGGTAGATCAAATCAGCATGCTCTTTAAACTGAGCTTCTTTTTCGATGTAGTTTTTGATAAAGATACTATCGGTGCTGGTCTGCGTGAGCGTTGACATGCCAAGCAGGTCTTTCACACCTGAACTTTCTTCCTTGCCATCGCTGCTCCCATTACAGGAAGCAACCAACACGGAGCACAGCAGGGCGAGGCTGTATCGCTTTAGTTCTGTTAATCTTGAAGGGTTCATTTTTATGGGTTTTAGAGCAACGCTGCTGTCAGGGGAAGTCTCCTGTCTTTGGTGCAGGATAAATTCTTGCCTTACTTAAAATTGTGCTATTTTAATGCAGCAGGTTGCCGTTAGTCTTTGAATTTGCTTTATGTACTTCAATCTCGACCAAAATGTTATGATAGCCTGGCATGGCCCTCTTTTAAAAGATAGTTTCAGGTATATATTTCCGACGTAGAGGCCCATATAAGTGATATGGCCCTGCATAACATGACATATATATAATACGGAATAAGGCGTTGCGGCAAAGGGTTTTTTATTCTTTAGGTCAAATCATGTATCTTACAACACCATTATATAAAGACTATGAACCCATACCGTACTTATTTACTTGGCCTAGGATTGGCAGGATGCCTGCAACTGGCCGCCTGCAGTACTCAAACCACAAGCACCGAAGAAACTATGACAACCGAACAACTAGGTATAGCCCAGGCACCATCCGACGTGCACAGCTACGCCAAACCCGCTGAGGCCGTGGCCCGCCACCTGGATCTGGATATAGCTGTCGACTTCGATAAGAAAGTCATCAGTGGCAAGGCATCTTATCAGATCGAGAACCTGGCAAAAGGAAACCAGATCATTTTCGATACCCGAGGACTAAACATTGAGCAGGTATACCTGGGGAAGGAGCAAACACCCACCACTTTTAGGCTTGGCGACGAAAAGAAATTTCTGGGTAAACCACTTATTGTCGATATTAAGCCAGAAACTGATTATGTAACCATTCAGTACAGCACAACCGCCAACGCTGATGCTTTGCAATGGCTCAATCCGCAGCAGACGGCCGGCAAGAAGCACCCTTTCCTATTCACGCAGTCGCAGGCCATTTTGGCCCGTACCTGGATTCCGATACAGGACAGCCCAGGTATACGCATCACCTACAGCGCCAAAGTGCAAGTGCCAAAAGAGCTCATGGCCGTGATGAGTGCTGAAAATCCACAGCAGAAGAACAACACCGGATCCTATACCTTCGAAATGCGTCAGGCTATCCCTTCTTATCTGATGGCCTTGTCTGTGGGGGATATGGTGTTTAAGCCAATCGGCAGCCAAACCGGTATCTACGCTGAGCCTGCCACGATAGACGCAGCCGTTTACGAGTTTGCTGAAATGGATAAAATGCTGGTGGCAGCCGAAAAGCTTTACGGCAAATACCGTTGGGATCGGTACGATTTGCTGGTACTGCCTCCCTCCTTCCCTTTTGGTGGCATGGAAAACCCACGTCTGACCTTCGTAACGCCTACCGTGTTGGCCAAAGACCGCTCCCTGACCAGCCTGATTGCCCATGAGCTGGCACACAGCTGGAGCGGCAACCTGGTAACCAACGGCACCTGGGATGATTTCTGGCTTAATGAGGGCTTCACGGTTTACTTTGAACGCCGCATCATGGAGGAAATTTATGGCAAAGACTATGCAGACATGCTCAACGTACTCGGGTATCAGGACCTCGAGCATACCCTGGAAGAACTGGGAAGCAATAGCGACGATACTCGCCTGAAGCTGGACCTGGAAGGCCGTGACCCGGACGAAGGTTTGACGGATATCGCCTACGAGAAAGGCAATTTCTTCCTGCAAAACATAGAGCGTGCCGTCGGACGGGAACGTTTTGACCAGTTCCTCAACAAGTACTTCCAGACCTTCGCTTTCAAGAGCACCAATACCGACCTTTTCCTGGATTTCCTCAGAACAGAGCTGATTAAGGGGGATGAGCAATTGGCCGAGCAGATCAATATTGAAGGCTGGGTGTATACGCCCGGCTTGCCTGACGACCACAAAAAACCGACTTCAAGCCGATTTGCACAGGTAGCAGCAGCATTTAATTCCTGGAAAAGCGGTAAGCCAGCCAATCAGCTTCAAACAAAAGACTGGTCCAGTCACGAATGGCTGCATTTCATCCGCTTGCTTCCGGAGCAAATGTCGCAGCAGCAGATGGCGGAACTGGATAAGGCGTTTGGGTTTTCCAACTCTGGCAATTCGGAGGTTTTGGCCGCGTGGTTTATCCATACCATCCGCAACAACTATACAGCGGCTGACAAAGCACTCGACAAGTTCCTGACCAGTGTGGGCCGTCGCAAGTTCCTGGTGCCCCTCTATAAAGCACTAATCACCACGCCTACGGGCAAGAAAAAGGCACAGGAGATTTATGTAAGGGCAAAACCTAACTACCATGCTGTGTCAACCAACACACTGGATGCCCTGCTGAAATAGATTACCCCTGCCTTAAAAACAAAAAGCCCCGCCATCAAGCGGGGCTTTGTTTTTTGGCTGAAACGAAAAAAATCTGTCTCCTTCTGGCCAGCTTGGGTAGCTTGGGGAAAGGACAGATTTTTTTCGGTATGTTTTAGCGTGTTACTTCTGCTTGTGTTCAGCTTTGATATTGATTTTACTTTCGGCAATATCGGTCAGCTTTAGGTCAGTGGCTTTTTCTTCCTCCAGCGTTTTGTGCAACAGGTTCAGCACCTCTGTGTGGCCCAACTGCTTGGCATAGGTACATAGCGTACCGTATCCTGCTATTTCGTAGTGCTCCACGCGTTGTGCTGAGGCAATCAGGGCGGCGTCCATCACATCAGAGTCAGCGTTTTCGGACATCATGTCCTGCGCTTCCTTGATGATTCCTTCCATCGCCTTGCATTTTTCGCCAGAGGCTTTCTTGCCCATTAATTCGAAGACTTTCTCCAGTCGCTCAATCTGAGTTTCAGTCTCAGCCAGGTGCATCTCAAACGCTTTTTTCAGCTGCGGCGAAGAAGCCTCCTTCATCATTTTAGGCAGCGCCTTTGTGATTTGCTTTTCGGCATTATAGATGTCCTTGAGTTCGTGGATAAATAAGTCGTTCAGGTTGTTTAGTTTCATAGCTTGGAAAGGTTTAGCGTCGATTATTAATTACAATTGCTTGTGGACTTACTATACGGTATGTTTTTTCATAGGTTAGAAAATATAATTATTATTAGGCAAAGTCTATATTTGCAAAATTGGATTGCTTCGTGTATATGACTATTACTATATAATTATATCTGTAACTTTACGAGAACGGGCTTTTGAATCGGACTGGTGGCAAACCAGGTTATTAATAAATGCCGGGATGGCGTAACGAATTCGTAAAATTTTGGTACTCTTAGTTGGGTAGTCTGTTAGAGCAGTATACCTAAAATAATTTCATTGCGCATTCAATACATTACCAGAGTAAAGCAGCAAAAACGTGGAAATACCTAAAGGAAAGCTTATTGCAATTGGCGGAAATGAAGACAAGGGTTCGTACCCAAACCCAAGGACAAAGAAAAAGTATTACCTTGATTTTTTTGAGCTGGGTATTCTGAAGCGTTTCCTGAGCGAGATTCCCGCCAAAGCCCCTGTTATTGAAGTGATCACCACGGCTTCGCTTATACCTGAGGAGGTCGGGGAGCGCTATGAAAGCGCATTTGCCATTTTGGGTTGTGACAACGTTCACCTGATGCACATCCGGGAAGAGGAAGACGCCTTGAAACCTGAGTATTTAGAGCGTATCAAAAAGGCTGACGGCGTGATGTTCAGCGGGGGGGACCAGTCCCGGCTGACCAGGATTTTTGGCAATACGGAATTTCTTGAAATCGTGAAGCACCGCTATTGGAACGAGGAGTTTGTGGTGGCCGGAACAAGCGCCGGTGCCATGGCCATGTCTGAGATCATGATCAAAGGAGGCAGTTCGACAGAGGCCCTGCTGCGCGGCTCTGTTAAAATCGGCCAGGGATTTGGGTTGATTTCCGGTGTCATCATCGATTCGCACTTCGTGATCCGGGGGCGTTTCGGGAGGCTCATGGAAGCCGTGGTAACGCATCCCAAAACCGTAGGTATAGGCCTGGGCGAAGACACCGGGGTACTCATCACCCAAGGCCACATGATCGAGACCATTGGCTCAAACCTGGTTGTGATAGTAGATGGGCACGGCGTGGACTATACCAATATAAATGACATCGAACCGGGCAAACCAGTGGCAATAGCCGGCATGATGATGCACGTTCTGGCCAAAGGCAATGTATTCAATATCAATTCACGGGTGTTTTTCAAAAGCATGGAACTGCTCGAAAAGAAAGAGCTTCAGTCAGAAGACCGCAGTTAGCCTTTGTAAATAGCCACCTTCGCATCGCCGTTACTGGTGCGGCTACCACGGTACATACCTTCTGAGTTAAATGGCAAGGCCAGGTTTCCGGCCGCATCAACAGCAATCAGGCCGCCTTCTCCGCCGAACTTCACCAGTTTTTCCTTCACAACCAGGTTGCAGGCCTGTTGCAAGGTATAGCCCTTGTATTCCATCAGACAGGATACGTCATAGGCCACCACCGCCCGGATGAAATACTCCCCATGTCCGGTACAGGAAATGGCGCAGGTCTTGTTGTTGGCATAGGTGCCAGAGCCAATGATCGGGGTGTCCCCTATTCGATTGAAGTTTTTGTTGGTCATGCCGCCGGTTGAGGTAGCCGCTGCCAGATTACCTGCTTCGTCCCGGGCGACAGCTCCCACTGTGCCAAATTTCCTTTCTTCGGTGTGGTCGAGCATGAACACATCGGTATCGCGCACATCACGCCACTGTTTATAGCGGTGCGAGTCATAGAAATACTCCTCCGGCTCAAAGGCGATGCCGTGCTTGCGGGCAAATTCCTCGGCGCCATACCCGCTCATGAACACATGGTCAGAGTGCTCCATGATCGCCCGGGTCAGCGTAACCGGATTCCGGATACTGCGCACGCCGGCGACAGCGCCTGCCTCGAGTGTCTTTCCGCACATGATGGCCGCATCCATCTCATGCTTTCCTTCTTTGGTGAACACAGATCCTCTTCCGGCATTGAACAAATGCGAATCCTCTAGTTCTGCCACGGCTATTTCAACGGCGTCCAGGGCTGTTCCGCCGTCAGCAAGCACACGATAGCCTTTGTCCAGGGCTTTTGCCAATGCGCCCTTGTAAGCTTTTTCGAGTTCAGGTGTCATAGATGCCGGGGTAATGGTGCCGGCACCTCCGTGTATGGCGATTGAAAAGTCAGGCATGGTATGGTATTGGTTGGTTTTTTAGCCTCCTACGCCCATTTTGGCAGCCCTGTTCAGGAAGAGGCAAAATCAGGCGAAAAAATATGGGACCGACCGCAATTCTGTCCGCATGAAGGCAAAGATTTTGTATATTTGTAATTAGATCAATGTATTCATTCAAAAGTTTATTTTATGTCGTTTGATATTCAAGGAAAGCTGTACGAAGTGTTTGAGGAGCAGCAAGTAAGTGAAAAGTTCAGAAAGCGTGAGTTCGTACTGGAGATTCCTGACGGGCAGTACACGCAGCACTGCAAGTTCCAGCTCACGCAGGATAAGTGCAGCCTGATAGAGCAGTACAAGCAAGGTGATGAGATCAAAGTAACCTTCAACCTGACCGGCAAGCCTTTCACCAAGAACGGTCAGACCATGTATTTCACGAACCTGCAGGCCTGGCGTATAGAAGGTGCTGCGGCCAACGGCGGATTTGGCGCTCCTGCTGGTGCCCCGGCTCAGGAATCAGCCGCTCCGTCTTTCTATAGCAGCGACGCAGACAACGACCTGCCTTTCTAATAAAATATTACGTAAAGAAAAGCGGGCCCCTGTGGCTCGCTTTTTTTATGCCTTCTACATTTTAAATACTTGTGGCAGTATCCATAAACCGGAGACCATGCTTTCGTTTAAGGTATAGCCGTCTCCTCCCATTGCAAAAACCCTCACCTATGGATGACCTACAGCACCTGATCTGGCAGGGTGAAAACGACCAGGTAGATTTTAAACAGCGTGTCACCCAACCTGACAAAATAGCCCGCACGCTGGTTTCCTTCGCAAACACCCGGGGTGGTACCGTTCTTATTGGCGTAAAGGACGACGGGAGGCTGGTAGGTATAGACCCCGAAGAAGAGAAACATACTTTGGAACTGGCCGCCGGTTTTTACTGTGATCCGCCCTTAAAGCTGGCGTATGAGGAAGTCGAGGTGGATGGGCACACTATCCTGAAAGTGACTGTACCGGAGAGCAGCCACAAACCGCACTTTGCCAAGGTAAAAGAGGGCGATTGGCGCGGCTATGTGCGCGTGAAAGACACCAGCGTGCAAACCAGTAAGATGGTGAATAAAGCAATGCAGGCAGAGGAGCCAGAATTTGAGCCTATACCTTTGGATCGGCATGAACAGGCTGTGTTGGATTACCTGGCCCTGAACCGGCGTGTTACGCTGCGGCAGTACACGAAAATAGCGAACCTCTCTGAACGACGGGCCTACCGCTTGCTGGTCAAGCTGGTGATACATGGCTACCTGCGACTCCACGATAAAGAAAAAGAAGCTTACTATACCTTGAGTTAGTCGGGCTGCAAGTTTTTTCTGCCAACCAAGTCCAAAGTTATTTCATTTCCTTTTTCATAGTATTCGGAGTGGCTGAACTGTCCTTGCCGGTTGTATACCTGCCAGGTCCCAAACCAGAAATAGTGGATGTCCCGCGCCGTTTCCACTACTTTAGCCATTCCCTGTTTTTCCAGTTGGCCATTGTCGTGGAAAATTTTAACCAGAAATTCCTTGCTGCCTGGCTTATGGTACTCAATCTTTCTTATTGTGCCGTCCGAATAATAATAGCGCCACTTTCCTCTCTCCTGCCCGTGCCTATACCTGCCTTTGCGCAACAGTGTGGTGTTGTCGCTCAGGTATAGCTTCCACATGCCATGCTGGCGGTTTGCCTTGTCGTAACGATTGGGCTTAAACGGCCATTGCAGCTTCTTCCTGACAGGCTCTGCTGTTGCCATAAAAGGCATTAAAATGAGCAAGATGAAAAATAAGACGTAACTGCTACGCATAGGGTTGAGCATGAAGTTAAGGTGGGCTTCCTGTTCAAATATAAAAATTTTATTTTTTAAACTAAATATTTAGTTTTACTAAATTTGGTTTGTAAGGTTTTCTAAATCAGGCCTCTATATTTTGCTTTGCTAAGCCGCTATAACAGGATTTGTTCGTGGATTCCAATATAGTGTTTTGGATATAGACCAAAGCGCAGGGCTTTTCGTAAATAAGAGTAAGTTCACCCTTTAGCCCTACCCTTATGCCCAAGCAAACCCAGAAACCCAAGGAGGCGACGTCTGAGAAACTGTCCCGCACAGCCAGCAAAGTAAGAGCCACTGCAGCAGATAACACCAAAACTGCCGAAGCCAAAACCAAGAAGATTTTCGTACTCGATACCTCCGTCATTCTCTACGATCACAGTGCGGTGCAAAACTTTCAGGAGCACGATGTTGCCATCCCGATCACGGTGCTTGAGGAGCTCGATAACTTCAAGAAAGGCAACGACATCAAGAACTTTGAGGCGCGTGAATTTATCCGTTTCATCGACAAGCTCTCCTCAGAACACATGCTGCAGGAGTGGATTCCGCTCAACGGCAAGACCAAAGGCAAGTTCAAGGTCATGATGAATGGCAGCGCCAAACTCGACGCCACCAAGATTTTCGGGGATAAGAACGACCACCATATCCTCAACTCAGCCCTGCACATGCAGCAGGATTTCCCCAAAAGCAAGGTGGTGCTGGTCACCAAGGACATCAACCTACGCCTGAAAGCCCGTTCTCTCAACCTGACGGCCGAAGACTACGAGACAGGCAAGATTCAGGACGTGGCCGGCCTTTATACCGGTAGCGATACGCTGGAGGATGTGGCACCCAACGTCATCAACGACTTGTATGAGCAAGGCATATGCGAAAGTGGCAAAGTGACCAAGGAAACACCGCCCGACAATCACTTCTATGTGCTCAAAAGCTTTAAAAACTCGATCCTCTCTTACTACAATCCCTCTGAGAATCAGTTTGAGCGGGTTGACAAGCAGAGTGCCTTTGGCGTGAAGCCGCGCAATGCCGAGCAGACCTTTGCCATGCATGCCCTGCTCAACCCAAAGATCAAGCTAGTCAGCATACAGGGGGTGGCAGGAACTGGCAAGACCTTGCTGGCCCTGGCCAGTGCGTTGGAGCAGCGCCGCGATTACAAGCAAATATACCTGGCAAGGCCTATTGTGCCGCTCAGCAATAAAGATATTGGCTATTTGCCTGGCGATATCAAATCGAAGCTGAACCCTTATATGGAGCCGCTATGGGATAACCTCAAGTACATCCAAAACCAGTATGCCGAGAACAGCAAGGAGTATCAGAAGATCCGGGAATTGGTAGATCTGGAGAAGTTGGTGATTACACCGCTGGCCTACATTCGCGGGCGCAGCCTTTCCAATATCTACTTCATCGTGGATGAGGCGCAGAACCTGACTCCGCACGAAGTGAAGACCATTATATCAAGGGCCGGCGAGAATACTAAGATTGTGTTTACGGGTGATATCTACCAGATCGATACACCCTATCTGGACTCGCAGAGTAATGGCCTTTCGTACCTGATTGACAGGGCCCGGAACCACCCTTTATACGCACACATCACTTTGCTCAAAGGGGAACGCTCCGAACTGGCGAACCTGGCTAATGAATTGCTATAATTAGCGATCTCGTTTTAAAAAAGCAAGGCCCTGGCTAAGGTATAGCCAGGGCCTTGCTTTTAAATGCTTCCTATCATAAACTACGATCGGGCTTTTGTAACCATTAATTTTTGGTGAGGGAGCCGCTTTTGTTTTCAACCAGCGACTTCAGGGCCAGTAAACTTTGTTCGGTTTCCTGCTCTGTTTTAAGCTTTTTGAAGAAGCCCTTATACCTGCCCAGCGTAGAATCGTCCAGGGTTGTCTCCTGTTGCCATACTATGCGTGTTCCTTCCGTGACAGGTTCCAGGCTGAAGACTCCGTTGGTGATGTGGGCTGTGCCTTTTGTATACAGCTTATAATTCAGCAGCGAAGGTGGCGTGCTTTCTGTGAACTGCATTCTCACGGTGCCTACTCTATCGCCGTGCCACTCCTGCGATGCCCCTTTGCCTGCCATGGGGCCTCCATACAACCGGATCATGGACGGGTCATAGGACTTGTTCCAGGCATTCCACCTCTCCCACTCGGTAGGGTTGCTGATGAGCGGATATACCTGTTCTGCCTTTGCCTGCACCGTAACCGAACGACTGACTTCGTAAGACACCGGCAGCAGGTAGGAACCAAAATAAACAGCAGTCGCCGCCATGAGCAGCGATACCAGCACGTAGAGCGACGCTTTCATAAAATCTGCAAAATGCCTGGAAGAATGTTGTACAATTAGCTGTTAAAGGTACACCAATTTAAAGTAGAAAAAATCATTCAGCCAAGCATCGGCCCATAATTATTTTTATTGACATGGATGGATGGCTACAGACGGTTCCTTTCCCCTATACCTAATCAGAACCGACACCGTATAAGGTCCAAACGAAAATCCGAAACCATGATTCAAGATTTGATAAATAAGGGACTGCAGTTATCGCAGCACACGATTTTTAAGAAATTTTTGGGGAAAGCTGGAGGACTGATGTCCAAGCCGGTGAAGCTGGGCATGCTGCTGACGACCGCCTATGGCAAGCTGGTGGATGTAGACAGCGGCAAAAGCGGGTTTGAGCAGGTAAAGGAGGTTATGCAGACGTTCATTCGCCTGGTGAGGTCCTATGTTAACGGGTCTTACCGGGATGTTTCCAAAAAGTCCATGCTGATTGGCGTGGCGGTGCTGCTATACCTGGTCACGCCGCTGGATATTATACCTGACTTTATACCCGTGATCGGATTCCTGGACGATATCAGCCTGATGGCCTGGTTCATCGACTCCTTCCAGAAAGAGATCTCAAACTTCAAGGCCTGGGAAAGCAGCAAAAACTTTGAACCCACCATGGGAACGCTTTAAAGAATTAAGAATTAAGAATTAAGAATTAAGAATTTCATCTATAGACTCTCAGGCATTCCCTGTAAAAGACTCTGTGCGTGTACTTGATGTTATCAGGGGAAATAAGCGAAAGGCTGTTGCAAATCTTGCAACAGCCTTTTGTTTTAGTGGTTCCTGTTCTGGTTCTATATTAATTGGTGAGGCCGGTTCAATTCCTAATTCCTCTTTATTCTGTATCTTCGGCTTTCAAAACCAACACAAAATAAATCTAACATGATCAGCAAACGCATCGTAGCATTTTTTGCTGCTGCCTGCCTGAGTTTAGGTATAAGCACGGCCCGACCTGACGAGGGTATGTGGCTGCCTATGCTTCTCAAGCAGCTCAACGAATCGGAAATGCAGAAAAAAGGCATGAGACTCTCTGCCGAAGACATTTACAGCATCAACCAGTCCAGCCTCAAAGACGCCATCGTTTCGTTTGGCGGTTTCTGCACCGGCGAGATGATTTCCTCGGAAGGTCTTTTGCTTACCAACCACCATTGCGGCTACGGCCAGATCCAGAACCACAGCACCGTGGAGAAGGATTACCTGACAGAGGGCTTTTGGGCCATGACCCGTGAACAGGAGCTTCCGAATCCGGGCCTGACCGCTACTTTCATCGTTCGCATGGAAGACGTGACACAGCAGATTCTGGCAGGTATACCGGCAAATGTCTCCGAGGCCGAGCGCGAAAAAATGGTGCAGCAAAACATCAGCAAAGTGCGCCAGCAGGCTACTGCCGGCACGCATTATGATGCCGTGATTCGCCCGTTCTTCTATGGCAACGAATACTACATGTATGTAACGGAAACCTTCCGCGATATCCGCATGGTGGGTGCACCTCCGTCCTCAATCGGTAAGTTCGGTGGCGATACCGACAACTGGATGTGGCCACGCCATACCGGTGACTTCTCCATCTTCCGCATCTATGCAGGAGAGGACAACAAGCCAGCCGACTACTCGCCCAACAACAAACCCTACAAGCCAAAGCATCACCTGCCCATCTCGCTGAGTGGTGTGCAGGAGAACGACTTCACCATGGTGTTCGGTTTCCCGGGCCGTACCAACGAGTACCTGACCTCGCATGCAATTGAGGAAATCTACGAAGTATCGAACCCGGCAAAGATCAAGATCCGCGATACCAAACTGGCGATTCTGGATAAAGACATGAAAGCCTCCGACGCGGTGCGCATACAGTACGCCGCCAAATATGCCAGCGTGGCCAATGCCTGGAAAAAGTGGATCGGTGAGAACCGTGGCCTGCGCAAAGCCAACACGATTGCCCGCAAGCAGGAACTCGAGCAGCAGTTTACACAGTGGGCCAATGCGGATGCCAGCCGCAAACAGACCTATGGTAACCTGATTACCGAGTTTGCCAACAACTACAAGGCGCTGGAAGGCATCACTATTTCCCGTGATTACATACTGGAAGCTGCCTGGGGCGTGGAGCTCGTCAGGTATGCCAATGAGTATATCAAACTGAACGAACTGCTTGAGGCCAAGGCACCGCAACAGGAAATCAATGCACAGCTGGATCGTCTGGAGCGCGGCATACCTGGTTTCTATAAAGACTACCACGCTCCTACCGACAAGAAAGTGTTTGCCGCTCTGATGAGCATGTATTACGAAGGGATAGACCCGAATATGCATCCGGAGGCTTTTAAAACTGTTCGCCAGAAGTACAAGGGTGATTTCAGTAAATATGCCGAGGAGGTATACGGCAAATCGCTGTTCACATCGGAGAAAGGCGTTCGCCAGGCTATTGCAGATACAAGGGCCGGTCAAGGCAACCCGCTGAAAAATGATGCGGGCTTCCAACTGGCCAGTAGCATCAACGACCACTACCGCACCAATATTCTGCCTACCTACACCAAGGTAAACGATAACCTGAACCTGCTTTACAGAACGTATGTAGCCGGTTTGCGTGAGATGCAGGCAGATCGTAAGTTCTACCCGGATGCCAACTCTACGCTACGTGTGGCTTACGGCAAAGTGGAGCCTTATGAGCCGGTGGACGGCGTGAAATACAAGTACTATACCACGCTGGAAGGCATTATAGAGAAAGCCGCCTCCGGTGCTGCGGAAGACTATGCTATACCTGCCCGCCTGCAGGAACTGTATGACAACAAAGATTACGGCCCTTACGGCGTAAACGGACAGCTGCCTGTCGCCTTCATCGCCTCGAACCATACCACTGGCGGTAACTCTGGTTCTCCGGTGATCAATGCCAATGGCCAACTGATTGGCACGAACTTCGACCGTAACTGGGAAGGCACCATGAGCGACCTGACCTATAACCCGGACCAGGTACGCAACATTTCGGTGGACGTGCGCTACATGCTGTTTATTGTAGACAAATTTGCCGGTGCCGGTCATTTGGTGAAAGAGATGACACTGGTAAATGACAATACGTCGGGTCTGCCGCAGGTTGACGCTCGTCGCAAATCCGAAATTCCGGCAGAGGCAACGCAGCTTTCTGATAAAGAAAAGCGCAAAGCTGAGAAGGCCGCCAGAAAAGCCGCCAAAAAGAAAGAAAAGGAGGCAGCTGAGGTTGTAAACTAAGTACTGTTTCTCCCCTATTGCAGGAAGCCCCGTCTGGTCGATCAGACGGGGCTTTTTGTTGGCGCTATATTGGCGTGCGGGTGTCCTTATACCTAGCTCTGCTCCATGTAAGGTTGCCAGTTGACGATGAGCACCTTCTCGTCGGGCAGCAGCAGGTACCCGTAGTCATAGCAGAAGTAATAGGTGTTGCCCTGTTTGGTGCGGTAGAGGTGGGTGAAGTGGCGGAAGTCGAAGCCGGCCGCCTGGAGCACTTCCCGCCGCAGGGTGGTCTTGCCCTCGGGGCTGTGGCGCTGCAGCACAAAGCGGTTATGGCGCAGCTTGTTGTTGATTTCCTTCATCAGGCGCTCGCCCGCGTTCTGTGCCTTTCGGCTGTTTTTGGCTACCGAGCGGCACTGGTCGCCGCAGAACCGCTTATCGATTCTGCCCGTCAGCTTCACGCTGCAGTTTTCACATGTTCTCTCTTGCATGTTCTCTCTTGCATGTTCTATTCGCCTTTATCCGGCTATACCCGGGTAAGCCGGGTATAGCCGGACTTACCCGGGTATTTTACGACTGGCTTGGATTTATGTGGTTAATTGCGGTTGTTAATTTCAAGCACCATGCAATTCCCGTCCAATCAGCCAGTTATCTACCTCAACGCTCTGGAGCATGAGGGCGCTAAATACATCCGCCTATGGCACAAGCCCAACCCTTTTATAGTGAAGCGGCTAAGGGAGGCCAACTGGATCAAGTACAGCAAGACCTATAGGTGCTTTGTGATGCACCACCGCCCGCAGAGCATGGAAATGACCTTCGCGCACTTTCAGGGGCTGGCTCAGGTGAACACGCGCTACCTCTACCGGCCCAAAAGGCTGAAGCCTGGCAAGCTGGTGGCTGTTTTGGCTGGTGGCCAGCAGGGCGAGCCCCTCCAAAAGCTGCCGGATTTGCCGGTGGTGAAGCTCCAGCCCATGCTGGTGGGGGAAAACAAGACGGTGGTCGGCATCACCTTCCGCCACAGCCAGAAGGTATACGAGACCCTGCGCCACAGCAGGCTGGCCACCTGGCAGCTGGAGCAAAAGTGTTTTGCCATACCCGAAGGCGGACAGCACATACAGGCCCTGGCCGAGGAACTGGAGGGCATTGGCTGGCTATGGCTGAGCCAGGAGCTGGTGGTGCGCGATATTGTGCTGCTGCGCAGGCTCTGGGAGCAGACCTACGTGAAGGGGGCGGACTACATCCCCTGCCCGATGGACTACCTGGAGAAGCTCTACCTGCTCAACTACTCCATGAACACGATCCGCACCTACCATTCTCTGCTGCTGCGCTTTCTCAACAGCCACAAAGACAGGGGGCTGGGGCAAATCAACCTCTTCACCGAGGAGGACATCAACCAGTACCACCGGCAGATGGTGCAGGCAGGGGCCTACTCCTGCTCTTTCATCAACCAGAGCATTAACGCTGTCAAGTTCTACTTCCAGCGGGTATTGGGGCGCCACGAGGTGCAGCTCAACAATGTGGAGCGCCCGGAGAAACCCGATAGGCTGCCCACCGTGCTCAGCAAGGAGGAGGTGAAGCGGATTCTGGAGGCCACCGACAACCTCAAGCACCGCTGCATGCTGCAGCTGCTCTACGCGGGCGGGCTTCGGATCGGCGAGGTGATCAACCTGCGGCTCACCGACGTGAAATCGGACCGTAACCTGCTGCTGATCAGGGGCGGCAAGGGGAAAAAGGACCGCACCACCGTGCTCTCGCAGAGGCTGCTGGAGAACCTTCGGCTCTATTACAGGGAGCACAGGCCGAAGGAGTGGCTTTTTGAGGGGCAGTTTGGCGGGCAGTACACGGCAGACAGCCTGCGCAATGTGTTCCAGGCCTGCCGCAAAAAGGCGGGGGTGAAGACCAACGCCACGCCCCATACGCTCAGGCACTCCTTTGCCACCCATTTACTGGAGCAGGGCACTGACCTGCGCTACATCCAGACGCTTCTGGGGCACCGCTCCAGCAAAACTACCGAGATCTACACACACGTTACCACCTACGCCTTGGATAAAATCGTGAGCCCGCTTGACAATCTGTAGAAATGAAGTATATTAGTGTTGCGCTATGGAAGTGATGGAAATGAAAGGCTCCTCTGGTTTTAAAGCCCATAAAAAGGTAGTATCCAAACTCCACACATAGTGCAGATAGTAGGAGTAGGTAGTCCTGCTATCAGATAGTTAGCCAGCATATGTAATCATAGAAAAGATGAATAAAGAAAAGACAGGGTATGAAAAACAACTTTCTGACATTAAAGAGCATGGACTACATGTTATTCATGTTTTAGAAGATGAAAAAGGTCCTAGCTTTTCTTATTCAGTAGGGCTGTTTCACAATTATCAGCATCCAGAAATCATAATGATTGGGCTAAAAAGAGAATTAGCCCATATACTGATCAATAATATTGCCTTTGACATCAAAGAAGGCAAAATATTCAAGGGTGGACAGTTTTACTCTGATATATTAGATGATTTTGAGTGCCTAATGCTAGACGTAGAAGCGAAAAACTATGATGAATACTTTGGGCAGGCAAGCAGGTTTTATGAAAGCAATGATTTCCCTGTGTTGCAGTGTGTTTATCCAACTGTAAGTGGGGTATACCCATGGGAAGATAATTGGCCAGAAAACCTAAAAGACATCCAACCATTATTGGGCAAAATCAATAGAAGCATTATCGAGAAATAATACATTGGCTAACCACACCCATAAGCCAGCTACGCCGCCTTATGGCCAAGTCCGTTAACTGTTATAAGAATTATGAATAAAAAGAAATGCTTTTTAGGCCTTGCCTTAATTCTTGTGACAGTCTTGTCTTACGGCCAGAATAACTATGTTAACCCAACAGGTTCATATACTTTGCAAGGTAAAAAGCTTAAGAATGGAGAAAGAGCTAACTACGGTGAAG
Organism: Pontibacter aquaedesilientis; assembly: GCF_014773225.1. GTDB lineage: Bacteria > Bacteroidota > Bacteroidia > Cytophagales > Hymenobacteraceae > Pontibacter > Pontibacter aquaedesilientis. Next base: position 767,165 of record NZ_JACXAJ010000001.1, read on the forward strand.
TTCATGTGAAACTTATTGGCAACAACCGATTAGCAATTAGCTTCTACTACAATAAAGGCTATCCAAGCTACAATTCTGGTTCCTTTGTGGACACTTTGGATTATGTTGACAATAAGGCCGTCTATACCTATGATGAGCCTGAAATACCTACATCTGATTGTAGATTGACATTCACATTTCACAAGCAAAAAGTTACCATCAATCACGAAGCAGAAGATTACAATTATAGCTGTGGATTTGGAATGGGAGTAGTTGCAAGTGGGATTATGATTAAAACATCTGCCAAAATACCAGAGATTAAGGATTTCTGGGAGAACGAAGAATAACATCAGTTAACCCAGCACATAAGCCAAGCTTGGCTAAGCCTCGCTCACCTTATGTACAAACCGTTAGCCCTAAGTTAATTTATAAAAACATAAGAAAAATAGCCTTTGTGACTGAAAAACCGAACATACTGGTAGTTTGTGGACGAAACAAGAGAAGAAGCAGAACAGCAGAGTACATCTTTAAAAATGACATGCGCTTTAACATCAGGTCAGTCGGGCTTAGCCCAAAGAGTGAAAGGCAAATAAAAGAAAAGGACGTACTCTGGGCTGACATCATTTATGTTATGGAACAAGGACAGGGGGCAAGAATTGCAGGAACCAACAGGCAATTGGAATTACCTCCCCTAGAAGTACTTCATATAGAAGATGAATACGAGTACCTTGAGCCTGAACTGATAGAAATGCTAAAAGACAGAATCAATTCATCTCTCAAGGTAGTGTACAAAATTTGAAGAAAACCTGTGGCTAACCACACCCATAAGCCAGCTACGCCGCCTTATGGCCAAGTACGTTAGCGTCAACAGGTAATTACGAATTCACGAAATGGATGATAGGAAAGAATCTATTCTAACCCTCAGGAGAATTACTTCTGAATTTCTTAAAGGAGACCTCGACTTTATAAAATATTACGAAGTACTCTCCTTTGAATTAGGTTCTACTTTTGATCCTTTTGATTGGACAACGGAAGATTTGGAGAGTGAATTAGTTGAAGAGCTAAAGCTATATTTGAAATTTTCTGGTGGCGAGTTTGGAGAGCATAATGACTTCATTCCAAAGAATAAAGAATGGAAGTATGGAGAATCAGACGTGAAATATGCATGGATTGATTCTACAGAGTACAAAAAGCTTCTAAAGAGAGAGTATTCTCTAATTAAACTGAAAAAACTGTAAAACTGCATACGCTAACCCAGCACATAAACCATGCTTCGGCTACGCCTTGCTCGTTTTATGTACAAACCGTTGTAGTAAATTTGAATTAATGAATATTAGCCCCTCAATAATTGCTAATGTTGGTCTTGCCCTAACAGTAATTATAGCTTTGGCAGGAATAGATAAAAGGTTAAGAAGTGATAGGACATTACTAGTTATGGGTGTCGCAGCCTTGACAATTGGCATTGTTGGATTCTTAATCAGAAGTGAAAGTACAGGTATGGCAAGAGGGAATGCAGCTGACTTTTTGTTTGGCCCTTTCATCTATGTGCTTTCATATGGACTTCTTAGAAAGCTGTATAAAAGTATATACAAAGTTGAGCCTACTTATGTATGGCTATCTGGCTATGACGCAGAGGACATGAGAGATGTTAATTTTCTTGATAAAGTTGTCTATGTTCTGCCACTTCTGTTAGGAATGGTGCTCCCATTTATTGGAAAAGTAATTGAATAAAACTTGCTACAACATGGCACAGGCTCCATACGCAGCTACGCCTCGCTCGCAGCCTGTACTAAACGTTAGCCAAAATGAATGTTATAGAATGAAAGGACTCACTTTATCAATACTGACAATATTATCAGTCCTTTACTGTCTTCGCTTCGGGTATATCTGGACAGCTTATGGGCATGGTGGGCAAATGATTGGAATACCCTTCGCTCTACTTATGGTCGGCATGACAATAAGGTATGTAGCAGTTAAGGATGAAAGAAGAAAAGAAAAGGTGTTTTATGGGGCTCTGTTTTATTTCTCTGCATTGGCCTTGTTCAGCATAACAGTAGAAATAATCATAAGCAGTAACTCGAATTACTTTGAGCTACTTTATGCAGAGCCGGGAGGAATCGTGAATAAAATATTCATGGCATTTGCAGCAGCTGGAACTATAGCAACATTTCTAAAATTTCGGCAGATAAATAAACAGGAAGCTGTACAGTAGAATCTCTTTGGCTAACCCAGCACATAAGCCAAGCTTCGGCTATACCTTGCTCGCCTTATGTACAAGCCGTTGGCAGCAATTTCTAATTAAAAGATGAATAATACCCAAAGTATAGAGAAGGATTCAAAGTTGCTTTTGCTCATTCTAAGTATTTCATATGCTCTCTACATTGTGGTAGCATTTGACTTCATCACTCTTTATGAAATATTTGTAGACCTTGCTTTATTCGCGACATTGGTTGGAAGCATAGTATACATATTCAAAGTTGTTATAGCTTCAGCAAAAACAAAGCATCTCCCAAAAAAGTCTACAATTTTAATCACTTGCGCTGTAGCATTTTGCTACTTTCTCACTTTTGGGAATAGAAATGGAATGTTTGAAGGTGGAAAAATATTGGACGCCGCTTTCCTGGATGACAGAAGCAGAATAGACATAGCGCTCTATGAAAATGGAAAATACATCATATTCTCTAACTGGATGTTTGGTGAGGAAAGGTTTGAAGGGAAGTACAAGCTTGAAGGAGACACAATAAAATTTTTAACTACTCCTGTAATTGATAATGACTTTATCGCTCAAGAGGCAATTATTGATAGGAAAGAAAAAAAGATTTATTTCCGCAAGAACATTGACGGAAACTACATAAAGGACTTTTACTACTTTCAAATTGGTTTCTAAAATAACATCTGCCAACCACGTGTATACTTTATGCTCGGCTACGCCTTACACATCGTCTACACCAGTCCGTTGGGCGAGACAAAAATCAATATCAACAGTATAATAAAATAAGCGTAAATTGTGACACCATGAAAGCTATCAGAGATCATATACAGCAAATCGAAAATCTGTGTGATGAACATAGTGTTCGCTCTTTGTTTGCATTTGGCTCTGTAACAACGGATAGATTTAAGCCTGACAGTGATATTGATCTAGTTGTGGACATTGCTTCTGAAGATCCCATAGAATACTCTGACCATTACTTTGCATTAAAATTTCAATTAGAACAAATATTCCAAAGGGAGATCGACCTTCTAGAGCAGAAAGCAATCATGAATCCGTTTCTCAAACAGGAGATTGATCAGACGAAGATACTTGTTTATGGAAAGTTAAATCCGCATTTGGCTGGCTGACATCAAAAAAGCAATTTCTGAAATAAATCAGTTTTTACCCGCCGAGAAGAATTTTCTACTCTTCCAAAAAGACCTAAAGACAATAAGGGCAGTTGAGCGTAATCTGGAAATAATTGGTGAAGCTATCCACAGAATATTGAAAGTTGAGCCTGACATACAGATAACACATGCCCGCAGAATTGTAGACACTAGAAATAGAATAATTCACGGCTATGATACCGTATCTGAAGATATTATATGGGCTATTGTAATCCGGGAACTCCCAAATCTTGAACTCGAAATAGAAGCACTGTTGAAATAAAATTGCCTGGCCCAACACAACCTAAAACATACCAAGGCGTGCTTTAGCCCAGCCGTTATAGGCCAAGCAGACAATCATTGGATGGAGAATGATAATGAATAAAGAGATCGCTCGAGGACAAAACAGGTCAAATTCCAAAGTCCTTTTTACAGGTATTGTAACTGTTTTAGTTCTCTCCTTACTTATTTGGGAGCATTATCATGGTGGTATCGCCAGTCATCATATTCTGCAACAACAAAACCTGCCTGCAATCTCCAATTGGTGGAGCGGATTGTCACTTCCTGTTCTTACATGGTTTCTTGTAGGTATATCGGAAAAGAGGATTGGCAAACAATCTTCACAGGGACAGCAAACGCGCAACCTACAAATACAGGCTTTAAGACTTTTTGTAACAGGTTTGGGCTTAGGGGTTTTGATAGCAACTTCATTCACAAATGGATACAGCGCCTTTTTAGACAACATTCCTTACATCATATTAGTGCTCAGCTTAATTATTCCCATATTTTACGCTGAGTTTATCTTAGAATTTATAACTGGCATGACTTATACCTTTGGAGCAATATTGCCCACTGTTTTCATATTCTTACTGGCACTTATTGGAATACTTACCTATAGATTTATCAGACCAGCGATTGTAATGCTGACAGTGAAATTGAAAAGCGGTTTGCATAAAAGCCCGAGCCGATAACAAGGCATGCACTGCAAAGAAAAATCCCCGGGCAGCACTGAGTGCACAGTCCGGGGATTTTTTCTTTGCGGAAAGCAGACTATTAATAAAAGGAAGTTATTCCGTGCAAAATTCTACTGTTCAACGAATTTCCAAACTCTCTAACTCCTTAACTCTCAAACTCCTAAACTCACTAACTCTGCTTCCCTCTCATTTGCTTCTCCATGGCATCCCACATTTCCTGCGGTATTTGGTCGAAGGCATTGAACTCACCGGCACCGTAGAGCCACTCGCCGCCATCTATCGTTACAACTTCACCGTTCACGAACGCGGCGTAGTCTGACACCAGGTAGGCCGCCAGGTTGGCCAGTTCCTGGTGCTCACCAAATCGTCCGACAGGTATACGCTTTACCGGATCCAGTTTATCTGCCAGTTGTTTCGGGAAGAGTCTCGTCCAGGCACCTTCTGTGGGGAAAGGACCTGGTGCAATGGCATTAGAACGGATGCCGTATTTCGCCCATTCTGAGGCCAGGGAGCGGGTCATGGCCAGAACGCCCGCTTTGGCGCAGGCGGATGGCACTACATAGCCGGATCCGGTCCAGGCGTAGGTAGTCACGATGTTGAGGATGGTTCCCTCCTGCTTCTGCCCGATCCAATGCTTGCCCAACGCCAGCGTGCAGTTGTAGCTTCCTTTCAGCACAATGTCGGTGATTACGTCGAAGGCTTTGTGGCTTAGGCGCTCTGTTGGACTCACAAAATTACCGGCTGCGTTGTTGACCAACACATCCACCCTGCCGAATTTGTCGAGCGTGGCCTGCAGCATGGCTTCGATCTCGTTGTATTTGCGCACATCGCAGACCACCGGAAGCACCTCTCCGCCTGTTTCCTGCATGAGTTCCTGTGCGGCCTGCTCCAGCACCTCCTGTTTGCGGCTGCAGATGACAGCATTGGCTCCGAGCTCCAGAAAATATTTTACCATGGAGCGTCCAAGGCCAGTGCCGCCCCCCGTTACGATGATCGTTTTGCCTTTCAAAGCGCCTTCTTTCAGCATGGGTTCTGCCTTCATAATTTTATCTTGTTTGTTTTGGTTTGCTAACGTATAATAGCATCGCACTGTCTAACCTAAATATAAGAACCTGATCTGACAAATGGAGTAAAAGAAGCATTCTTTTGCAAAAGCAACTAAACTATGGACCTGAAACAGATTGAAACTGAACTGAAGGAGGCGACCAACGGCCTGCTTATGATGAGCGAAACGGATGCTCCCTTTGAATTTTTTCACGAAGAGAATTTCAAGAACGAAGCGCTGAACAAAGAAACGGTGCTGAAAATGGCTGCCATGCCGGCCGACTATCCCGTGGAGGTTGTGGAGCTGGCGTATTTTTTCCGGAACATGACCCATGCCAGACCCGAGCAAGGCGAAGCCGGCATGCAACAGGCCAAACGATTCGAGGAATTGCAGAAAAAGCTTCGGGAACTTTTGCAGGACGTCAAGGTATACCGCATCGGTGAAACCCAGATTCTGGCACTCATACTAGGCCGAACCCCAGCCGGTGAGATTACAGGTCTCAAAACGATGCTGGTTGAAACCTGATAAAAAAAATCCCCGGCCACATTGGCCGGGGATTTTTTTTTATCAGGAAGGCTATACCTATACCTTAAGAAGTAGGGCCGTTGTCTATACGCGCCTCAATTACGTCCTGAATGGAGGCCGGCACGTTAGAGAGAATATTGTAACCGGTTTTGGCTTCGATGGCGTCAACGGTGGTGCGGTATGTTCCCCAGCTGGTGCTGATGCTGGTAGAGTTTGGCGTGTCGATGGCAATTACGCGGGTGCTTGTCGTCACACGGCTCACGTCGCTGGTGCCTACAGGCAGCACTACAATCACTTTCCAGATACGGTTAGGCACGGTAATTTTGCCACTTGCTAATGTTTCTTTGTAGCCATTGCTACCGGTACCGCCTTTGCCATACTGCCCCATGATGATGTAAAGCTCATTGCCCTGGCTGACCAGTGTGCGGCAATAATTTTCCAAATTGGCCCAGGTTTGCTGGTTATTGGTGGGTGCCTGCGGAATCATGTTCGACATCAGGAAAGTGGCGGAATTATCTGTCACCGTAAGGGTGCGGTCCGCTGATGGGGCATTGTGCCCACGGTCAAAGCCACTGCCCGTATAGTCCGTGGTCTGCACTTTGTAAAATGCGCTCGGCAGTGAGTTGTCTGCCCTGAAGTCGTCCTGGCGCGGGGTGCTGCCAAGCCAGGCGCTGCTCAAATGCCAGCTCACCCAGTTCGGGGTGCCCCGGTAGGAGTTGTAGGACATTGAGTACTGCGGCTTGTCGATGAGGTAGTTGGAATAGCTGGTGTTCGCCCCGCTCGGGTTGCCCATCGCCCTGTTGTCGTCCTTTGTGGCGGTGGCGTTCGCAATAGAATCGATCCTGCCCAGATCCTGCTCACTGGACTTGGGTGTGAAATCCTCCTGCGAACAGGATACCAGCATCCATCCCAGTAATGACAGAGAGAGAAGGCGGTGAAATTGTTTGAACATAATTTTTTTAGTTTGTTTGAAGCGGTAAATATGGCAATCTTCCCTCAGGTTTACATTATCAGATTATTATATTTTCATAAGTAAATATATTATCCTTGAACTGGCCTACAGAAGTCCGTTATAACCATATAACTGATGTTTCAACAGCTAAATCAGCATTCGTGATTGAGGTCTGCCGCTTCGAACTTTGGTGATATATTTCAATTTAGAAATGATCCTGCAGCAGTTTGTGTACTGCTATAATCCCACTGAGGCAAGTCCCCACAATGCCTTGGCCGGGGTACACGGTATCGCCGCAGATATAGGCTCCCTTGTGGTCGAGCCGAGCGTCTTTCATCTGCCAGGGTTTAATGTGTCTGTATTGCGGATAGCCGCCCACCATGCCAAAAGCCCTTTGTGTCCAGAAGATCCAGGCGCCTGGCGTGGCCGAATCCAGGTATAGGATGTCTTCCCGCTGCAGCAGTTTCTCCTTTTCCATTAGGGCTAGTATGGCTTCTACCAGCGGTTTCTTATCATAAATCACACTGTGTTCAGGGTCCGATACGTGCGTACTGACTGCTACTACGGTATGACCACTCGGCGCTCTTTCGGTATCGTTTGGATGACTGAAGCTGACGAAAAAACTTTTACTTCCAATTATCGGGAGTCCCTCGGGCACATGCACCTGGTGATGGAGAACACTTTGCCGGAATCTGTTTTTAATCACAAAACCCATCGTAAAGGCTCCATTCAACTTTTCGGACGGCAAGGTATAGCGACGCAGTTTTGACTTCAGATGCTCATCCCGAAACAGCTCATGGGTATTGTTCAGCGGTATGCCACTGATGACGAAACGGCATTGGAAGGTACCCGCCCCCGTTGTCACGTCGTAGCCTTCGGCAGTTGCATTGACCGATTTTACCGCATGACGGTAACGGATGCTTGATCCCTTGCTCGTCAGATATTGTTCGATGGCGCGGGCCAGCCGAATAAGGCCACCATCCACGTAATAGTTGCCATACAAGGTATAGCACAGTGCCGTAGCGCCAAAAAGCTCATTGACCTCCTCCATGTGGTTTTGGGCGGTGATGAGCAGTTGTTCGTTTACAAAACCGACGAAAAGCCTGTTCTCCAGCAGGCCATACCTGCGCAGCAAATCTTCCATGGTCCTGAAGGCTCCGGGAAGCAATCGCAATTGGCGTGGCCGTGTATGCTGCACCCCCTGCCATACATCCTTCGGGTTTGAAAACGGAAAACTGCGCTGCTCTAGTGATGTGCGCCATACCTCCTGGCTGATTTTAAAGCAATGCTCCCAGAAATCCCGCTGCCTGCCTTTCCCGAAGACGCGTTCCGCCTCCCCTATCCATTCGTCCAGCTTTTGGAAACGGGTCACTAGCTGGCCATCGGGCAAGTGGACCTGCATGGGCGTTTCCAGCCTTCGAAACGGCACCTGTATACCTGTTTCCTTGAGCAGATAATGCAGCGGCATGTGCTCGTCCAACCCAACCAGTGTGGTGGCACCTGTCTCAAACCAATAGCCTTTGCGCTTGTAGGATGAGGCGCATCCACCCGGATACTTTGCCTGCTCCAGCACGCACACCTTCATCCCCCGTTTAGCTAGCAGGGCGGCGGCTGTCAGCGAGCCGAAACCCGATCCGATTAAGATGACGTTATACTTCATTTTTATGCGAAATGTCCCGTAAATTTAGGCCCGGGTATAGCCGATGATAACGAAAATTCCCAAAACAGGTACATGCAGGTATAGCCCCTCTCCCATGACAGACAAACGCATTGATCAGCTAATCCTCTTCCTTCCCATGCTAAGTGCCTGGCTAATGGCACGGGGCCTGGCCAATGACCTCATGCTGATGGTCCTGATAACGGCAGTATTGGCTCTAATCGGTTTCGGGCTGGGATACCTGCTGGTCAGGAACCTGCAAGGCAAACAACGGCACGTCCGTATTGTTGCCCTTATCGTGGTTTTCGTTTTGGTTTTTGCTTTGCCGCTGCTGGTGGATACAATCTTAACCTTCTATAGAGCACGCTGATTTCAAACCTGTGGCTTAATGGTTTTTATGCCTTAAACAAAGTGATAATATGAAAGAAAAAGCAGCTATCAGTGTCATGGGTTGCGGCTGGCTGGGTCTCCCGCTCGCCAGGCGTTTTGCACAGTTGGGTTACCGTGTAAAAGGCTCTACAACCACACCCGAAAAGCTGGATAATTTACGCCAGGAGGGCATAGATCCTTACCTGATTGACCTAGCTAACGCTAGTGAGAACCAGCAAGCGCTGCGCGATTTCCTGCTGGCTGAAGTGCTGATTCTGAATATCCCTCCGAAGCTCCGTTCGGATGGTGGTGAAAGCTACTTACAGCAAATGCGTCTGTTGCTGACTTTCCTGCGTGCATCTCCAGTCAGCAGGGTTTTGTTTGTCTCCTCCACTTCTGTTTACCAAGACCTCAATCGGGCGGTATCCGAAGAGGATGTGTTCTATACAGAGGAGCGAGATCCGACAAATGCCCTGCTGTTGGCAGAGAACATGTTTCGGGATAGCGAGGATTGGGTATGCACTGTAGTGCGCTTTGGCGGACTGGTGGGTGGCAGCCGACAGCCGGGCCGCTTCATGGCCGGCAAGCAGAACCTGCCCAACGGCGATGCCCCGGTCAATCTGATTCACCTCGATGATTGCCTTAATATTTTGCAGCGGATTGTAGAGCAGGAAAAATGGGGAGAGGTATACAACGCCTGCGCGGACGGGCACCCCAGCCGGAGGGACTTTTACCGAGAAGCAACACGAGCCCTTGGACTAGAGCCGCCAGAATTTGCTGACATGGAGGAAACAAAGTTTAAGCTTATTAGCAGCCAGAAATTGAAGGATGACCTGTCTTATGTATTCTCCCACCCCAACCCCATGGCTTTCTTTTAGTATCTTTGATGAAAAATTGCTGGTTGTTGATTGCTAATGGTTATTCATTCTTAGAGCAAACAATCAACAATGAACAATTATCAATCATGAATATAGTAGTTATAGGAGGCGGTGCGGCTGGTTTCTTTGGTGCGATCGCTTGTGCGCAGGCCAATGCGGGAGCTCAGGTAATCCTCTTGGAGAAGACGAACAAGCTGCTTTCCAAGGTGCGGGTATCAGGCGGCGGACGTTGCAATGTGACGCACAACTGTTTTGTACCCAGTGTGTTTGCGCAGCACTACCCACGTGGTGCCAAGCAACTGAAAGAAGCTTTCAAAACCTTTGGGGCCAAAGAAACCATCGATTGGTTTGAGTCGCGAGGCGTGAACTTAAAAGCCGAAGCCGACGGTCGCATGTTCCCCATAACAGATAATTCCCAAACTATTATCGATTGCCTGCAACGGGAGGTAAACCGTAATGGAATTCAGATCAAGACTGGAGTGGCCGTGGAGCGCATCGAGCCACAGCAAGGTGAAGAGGGCGAAACTGGCTTCATGCTATACCTGACTGGCGGCAAAGAACTGCATGCGGACCGCTTGTTGGTCTGCACGGGCGGCAATCCCAAAACCCAGAACTACGACTGGCTGCGAGCGCTGGGGCATCCCATACAGGAACCCGTGCCCTCGCTTTTTACCTTTAATGAACCGGCCTCCCCGCTCAAGGAGTTACAGGGAATCTCGGTGCCGCGTGCCCGGGTGCGCATAGCAGGACAGAAACTGGAATATGAAGGCCCGCTGCTTATCACGCACTGGGGCTACAGCGGACCGGCAGTGCTGAAGCTGTCGGCTTGGGGGGCACGGCTTTTCCATGAGCGCAACTATCGCTTCACGGCCCTGATCAGTTGGGTATCCGATCAAACCGAGGAAAGTCTGCGTGAGCAGCTGCAGCAGTTCCGCAAGGCACACCCAAAGAAAGTAGTGGTCACCAATCCGCTTTTTGGCTTACCGCAGCGGCTTTGGAAAGCACTCACAGGTATAGCCGAAGTGAATCAGGACGTGATCTGGTCTGAACTGACGGCCAAAAGCACGAATAAGCTTGTCGAAGCTTTGTTGCGCATGCCTGTAGAGGTAGACGGCAAGACGACTTTTAAGGAGGAGTTTGTGACGTGTGGCGGAGTGGACCTGAGCCAGGTGAACATGAAAACTATGGAGAGCCGCCTGCACTCTGGGCTTTATTTTGCCGGTGAGGTGCTGGACATTGACGGTATAACCGGTGGATTTAATTTCCAGGCAGCCTGGACCACGGGCTATCTGGCCGGTAAAGCGATCGCTGCTTCCATATCCTAGCATAGCCATATATCCATAGATGGTAACAAAAAGTAATGTATTGCAGTACATCAGCATACAAAAACTAAAAAAATATCACTATGGAAATTAATAAAGAAGTTTATTCAACTGTGCACCATTTGATTGAACGTTGCAAGGATGGTGTAAAAGGCTACAAGACCGCCGCCGAAGACGTAGAAGATCAGGATCTGAAAGACCTCTTCAGAAAATACGCCGTGCAGCGCGACAGCATGATCACTGAGTTGCAGGACCAATTGCATAAGATGGGGAAGACAGATGATGAGTCAAGTTCAATCGAGGGTTCGTTGCACCGTGCCTGGATCGACATCAAGGCTGCTCTTTCTTCTAAGGATAGAAAAAGAATACTGGAGGAGTGTGAGCGTGGAGAAGACTATGCCGTGAAAGCGTATGAGGAGGCGATGGAGAAAAACCTGCCAGGTGACCTGAAGCCTATCGTAGAGCAGCAGTACCGCGATGTAAAGAATGCGCACGACCACATTCGCTCGCTTCGCGACAATGCGCGTGACAATGGTTAAGGAACCGATCAGGTCATAGTAACAAAGAGGAGCTTCGGCTCCTTTTTTTGTGACTTTGTATGAAGTTTTTAGGTATAACAGGTATAAAAAATAATAAGCCTGACATCCGTCTGATGTCAGGCTTATCAGTTCTAACTGCGTAAAACAGTAGAATAATCTTCCAACCTTTTTATGATATCTTCTTTAACGGAGATAGGTACAGGCTGGTTGCAGGATTTTGAAAATTCTTAAAACAAAAAGGCCGACGTTTCAAGTCGGCCTTTTCTAACAAGTTGAAGGGTTTGAATTCTTCAAGCTTTGTATATCTATTTATACGTGCTGCCCGCAGGCAGGTTCAGTTACTTAGAATCTTTTTTTGCGGAAACCGCCACGGTCGCCACCGCTGCTGCGACGGTCGCCTCCTCTGAACGAATCGCGGTCGCCACGGCCACCGAAACGGCTTCCGCCGCCTCCGTATCCGCCACCTTCTTTGCGTGGACCACGGTCACGGTCGCCGTAACCGCCACGGTCGCCACCGCCGAAGCGTTTGCCACCACGGTCGCCGCCACGATCAGCACCGCGATCACTGAAACCGAAGTCTTCCCGGCCACCACCGGCTCCGCCTTCTTTCTTCTGCGATTTCTCCACGATCACCGTGCGTCCGTCAACCTCAATGCGGCCAACTTTCTGCAGGATATCCGCTGTGTACTCACTAGGCACCTCCACGAAGCTGAACTTGTCATACAGGTCGATGTCACCTACTTTAGAGGCAGGAATATCGGCGTTCTGGCTCAGCAGGTCGATCAGGTCTTTCGGGTGTACACGGTCTTTTTTACCGATGGTGATGAAAAGACGGTCGAAACCAGCCTTCGGTCCACCAAGACCTTTTTCGGCTTCTTTGCCCGCTTCTTTTGTTTTGGCTTCTTTCAAAGTCATTTTCAAAAGAGCAGCGGCGATCTCAAGTGAGGTATACTCTTCGTTTACCAGGCTCTCGATTTTGGTAATGTGCTTGCTCAGGTTGCCCTTTTCAAGTACTTCACGCACCTTCTCAAGGTATGCGCTGGTGCGCAGTTCGTTTACGTCTTCGTAAGTAGGTACCTGCTGCAGCTGGATATTGGCCTTGGTATAGCGCATGATATCCTTCAACTTGTACATGTCCGAACGACCAGACACGAAAGAGAAAGCACGGCCAGACTTACCGGCACGGCCTGTACGACCGATACGGTGTACATAAGACTCTTCGTCCTGTGGCAGGTCGTAGTTGAATACTGCCTCAACATTGTCAACGTCCAGACCACGAGCAGCCACGTCAGTAGCTACCAGTATCTCCAGTGTGCCGTTACGGAACTTGCCCATCACGTTAGAACGCTGGTTCTGGTTCAGGTCACCGTGAAGCGCGTCAGCGAAATAGCCACGTGCCTGCAGATTGGTCACCAGTTCGTCCACCATACGCTTGGTATTGCAGAAGATGATAACCGACTTCATGTTGTGCATGTCCAGGATACGGGAAAGCACTTCCTGCTTCATGCTGTTACGCACCTCGAAGTATACCTGATCGATGTTGGTTACGGTCAGTTCCTTGTGCACCACTTTCACGATCACAGGATCCTTCTGGTAACGCTTGGTCAGGTCCATGATCGGCTTCGACATAGTGGCCGAGAAGAAAATGGTCTGGCGCTCTTCCGGCATTTTGCTCAGCACGAACTCAATGTCGTCACGGAAGCCCATGTCGAGCATTTCGTCCGCCTCGTCCAGGATGATCTTCTTGATCTTGTCCAGCTTCAGCGTTCCGCGCTCGATGTGGTCCATCACACGGCCCGGCGTACCGATCACGATCTGCACACCCTGCTTAAGGGCGCGAAGCTGACGGTCGTAGGCTTGTCCACCGAAAATAGGCACAATGCTGATGCCCGGCTTATACTTAATAAGTTTCTGGATTTCTCCGGCTACCTGAATAGCAAGTTCGCGTGTCGGGCAAAGAATTAGCGCCTGCACACTGCGATCGTTTTCATCGATGCTCTCGATGGTAGGTATACCAAAAGCCGCGGTTTTACCGGTTCCCGTCTGGGCCTGGCCTATAATGTCTCGTCCTTCTAATACAACCGGGATTGCTTCTGTTTGGATGGGAGAGGCTTCTTCAAAGCCCATGTCAGCGATAGCACGCTGGACTTCCGCAGACAGCGGAAGTTCGTCAAATCTGATTTTGTTCATTCTGTTAATTATAACTTTTTATTACATCACTTGGAGGCAGCCTGTCCTTAACACCCTTCTTCTACGAAAGAAAAGTCCGAAACGAAACTAAAATCAACCAGGTTATGCCAAAAGCGGAGTATCCAGTTATACCTAAATCAGACTGATTCCAAATCGGCTGCAAAGGTACGGAGAATATTCGAGACTTGCAGATTAATCGCAAACTATTATTAAGCAGACAGGATTGCACAAATACCTCAGTATTATTCTGTTATAAAATTGTTTTAAGAAAGTGTTTCTGCGTTAGATAATTTTAAAAATAATTTTTATTTTGCAGAAAAATAATTCAAATAAATATTGAAATAAGAAACAAGGCCATTCTTCACACGTAAGAAGAGAACATTTACATCTGATTTCTGGCTGTTTGCTGATTTTAAAATTTATCATTGGTTTATCCTATTTAAAGGCCGTAGTTTAGAACAGGAATAGGATTGATACGGACATATTTGGTAAATCCTGTATATAGGAGCAACCAGGTAAAGAAAATTTTCTGTTGCATTAGCGCCACCAGCACCACCACTCCACCTTAGCTTGAAAACAGTATCAGGATCAATTGTGTCCTGTGAACATTGTTGTCATTAAACACTGAATAAATATTCTTAACCCTTTAATTCCTTTCTAACTATGTTACACTTCTCCAAAATCTCAACCAAAGGCAAAGACTTCAATCTGATCGCTTCGGGTGCGCTGGCATTTAAAATCCACAACAAGATACTCAAGGACGAAACCTTCATGAAAGGGACCAAGGTTTCGAGAAACCTCCTGCAGAGTAACGCGGTACTGAAGGCTGACAATAATGACCATAAAAAGGTGTTTTTCGTCATCATTTCTGATCTGGACAAAATGAACGCTGCGTCGCTCTGCAATATGATAGCAAAGGAACGGGCCAAGGGTAGTTTCGCTGTGTGCCAGGTCATCCCGATGTTCTACAACGAGCCTTCGTTTAAAGCCCTGAAGATGCTGCGCCAGAATTTTGATGAAGTAATTGAGCTCAATAAACTGACTTTAGGCGGCGGAAAGGCCTTAATCAGCACAGAGCAACAGAACTGTATTATCACGGATTATTCTATCTCTATGGCTCGTATTATGCGCAATGTGTGTGTGAATGATCATGTAACGAAGGAAAAGGAAGTCAAAAAGGGGCAGTTAGCATACGCCTAGCCTTTATCCACATCGTAGAAAGGCAAAAGCTCCTTCCGGCTGACACGGAAGGAGCTTTTTGAATTTTAAGGCTACCGCCCAGGGTGTTATAGCTCCTGTCGCTATTTTTTGTTGGTTGCTATTGGCTTTAGCCGACCGGCTGATGTATCTTTAAAATTCTGATAACACAGGATTCAAGCTATGCCGTCTACATTCAAGATACTCTCCTCCTCTGCCGGTTCTGGCAAAACCTACAACCTGACCAAGGAATATCTGAAGCTGGCCCTGCATACCCCCAACCCTGATTATTACCGCTCTATCCTAGCCATTACTTTCACCAATGATGCGGCCGCCGAAATGAAGGAGCGTATATTGGGTGATCTACGGAATTTTAATGACCCTAACCTGAGTGACAGATTGAGGGCCAAAAGTGAGCAATTGCTGGATTTTATCACCACCGAACTTCAGGGAGAATATCCGGAGGAGCCGTTCGATAGAGAGGCCATTCGTGAAAGGGCTGGCAGACTGTTTACCCAGATACTTTATAACTACAGCGATTTTTCGGTTAGCACCATCGACAGCTTCGTCAATAAGATCGTGCAGGCCTTTACTCGGGAGCTGAACATTCCTTACAACTTCGAAGTAGACCTCGATTCGCAAACGCTTGTCAGTACCGCCGTGCAGTTATTGCTCGACAAAGTGACCAACAGCAAGGACGACCTCCTTTCGGAGACACTGGAGCAATATGCCCTGGAGAAAGCCCGGGAAGGACGGAGCTGGAACACGCTGCCGGACGACCTGGCCGAATTTGCCAAAAATTTGCTAAACGAACAGGTATACGAAGCCGTGACTGATATACAATCGCTCACACTGGAGGACTTTAAAGGTATACGAAAACAGCTAAAAGAGCTACAGGAAGGTATAGCGGCGGCACTGCAGGAAGAAGCCAGCAAAGCCCTGGTAGCTGTAGAAAACGCAGGCCTCTCCCCTTCCGATTTTTACCAGGGCAACCGGGGACTCTGGGGCTACTTCAATAAGTTTGCCCGCGAAGCTGACCTTACTTATGGTAACAACTATGCCCGGCAGACCGTGGAAGATGACAAGTGGTATGCCGGCAAGGCTTCTTCGCATACAAAGAGCCAGATTGATGGCGTCAGCATGTTGCTGCGGGAGCTTTATTATAACATCGAAGGTATAAAGGAACAGTTTGCCAGCACTTTTACACTAATTGCTTCGGTGGTACCGCACCTCTATAAGGTGTCGGTTTTGAATGAACTGGAAAAATGCCTGCAGGAAATCAAGCTGGATAGGAACACGGTACACATTTCCGAGTTTAACAAGCGTATTATCGATATTGTGTTGCAGGAGCCGGTACCCTTTATCTATGAGCGACTGGGCGAGAAGTACAACCATATCCTCATCGATGAGTTTCAGGATACCTCGGTGCTGCAGTGGAACAATCTATTGCCATTGGTAGACAATGCGCTGGCTTCCAGTCATTTTAGCATGGTGGTGGGCGATGCGAAGCAGGCTATATACCGATGGCGCGGAGGTGAGATGGAACAAATTCTTCACCTTTACAAACAGAATACCAGGTTACTCTATGAGAACCGCCGCCATGGACACCTGATTCGAGAACGCTACGAGTCAGTTGACCATGCCCTTCAACCGGACGATCTGCAAACAAACTACCGAAGCCGCGCAGAGATCATTGGATTCAACAACCAACTGTTTACTTATATCAGCAAGGAGCATGCGGCATATAGCATGTTCGCTTCCATCTACGACGAAAACTTTGTGCAGCGGGTGCCGGATGGCGACAAAAGCGGCGGACACGTGCAGATCCTGTTCACTCACCCTGACGATACCAATTTCAAGTATGATCTGAACACTTGTGCCCGGTCGGGGGAGTTATATGAGGAATATGCCCACGAAAAAGTGCTCAGTTACGAGGAAAGTACGCTGAATATGGTGTTGCAACTGGTACAGCAGGGCTTGGCCGATGGCTATACCCTGAAGGACATGGCGATACTCTGCCGTACCAATGTTAGGAGTAAGCAAATCGCCAACTTCCTGAAAGAACGTCGGTATGACATCATCTCGCAGGACTCGCTTTCGCTGCAATTTGCTGAGGTGATCAATCTGGTCATTGCCTTGTTCAAGGTATTTAATCGCCCCAACGATACGCTGGCTAAATCGGAGGCGCTATACCTGGTTTGTGCCGTGGCGATGGAAGAGATTCCGGATACAGAAATGACCCAGACCATTGCAGCGATTGCCCGGGAACCCGACCCACAGGCATTTTTTGATCAGTTACGCGTGATGGGATTTGATGTGAAGGAGCGGGAAACCGGCAACCTTTCCATTTATGAACTGACTGAACAGCTGATCCGAATCTTCAACCTGCTGGGGCATAATAATGAGTGCGAGTACCTGTTCCGATTCCTCGACCTGGTACTGGAGTATAGCCTCAAAAATAGTAACAACCTGAACAATTTCCTGGCTTACTGGGAGGTGCAGAAAGAGCGCTTGAGCATTAACACGCCCAAAGACCGCAACGCCATCACGATCACGAGCATCCACAAATCCAAAGGCCTCGCTTACCCAATTGTTATTATACCGTTTGCCGACTGGAGCACCGAGCCGCAGACACGTGCCTTGATGTGGAGCCGTTTGCCGGAAGAGGTCACCGTGACGGGTAAGCTGCGGAGTGTGGCAGTTAACATAAGTTCGAAACTGGAGACAACAGTTTTGGCGGGGCAGTACAGCACTGAGATTGAAAAGACCTTTATCGAAAACCTGAACATGCTCTATGTGGCCCTCACCCGCCCTATTGACCGGCTATACCTGATCGGCAACGGCAAGGAACTCCAGGATGAGAAGAAGTCGCTTCGGGCACTGGAGGGCACTGCCAAGAATGTGAGTCAACTGCTCTATCGCTTCCTGGTGCATAAGGAAATGTGGCAGCCGGGGCAGTTCTGTTACCAACTGCACAAAGGCACAGAAAGGCAGCACCACGAGCAAGTGGACACGGAGCATACCTATACCTTGCGTCACCTGGACTCCACTGACTGGTCAAAGCGACTGCAACTGAAACAGCATGCCAATAACGTGTTTGACTTTGAGACGCAGACCATACAGCGTACCCTCAACAAAAAGCTGCATTATGCCCTCGCACGCATCATTACGGCACCGCAACTCGACCATGTTTTGCGACAGATGGTATACCAGGGTATTATTAGTGAACGGGAGAAGCCCGCTCTTCGGGAGCGCCTGCAGGAGGTGGTGAGACATCCTAAGCTGCAGCATTTGTTTTCGGAGGAAGTGGTCGTGGAACACGAAAAGGAACTGCTCGACGCCCGCGCCTATCTTTACAAACCAGACCGGGTCGTATTCGATGGAGAAGGGGTTGTTTTGATCGAATTCAAATTGCCGCCTCCACAACCCGAGCACCGCAACAAACTTGATCTGTATGCGCTCCGCTTCAAGCAATTGGGTTACGAAAAGGTAAAATGCGTGCTTTATTATTTTGATACAGAGGAGATTCTGGAATGGCAGTATGGAGGCAAAAGCCTTCAGATGGGACTGGCGCTTTAAAGAGTTTAAGATTTTGGGAGTTTAGGATTTTAAGAATTGATGAAGTACTTTTTATCTAAAAATCAGGTTTTGATAGCGTATTGTTAATTGTTTTAACCTCATAAAAAAAACACCATGGACCAGGCAGCACAGACCATGATCGATAACCTACAGAAGAACACAGGCAAATCGATGGAGGAATGGAAACAGATCGTGGCTGATTCGGGCATTCAGAAACACAGCGACATCCTTAAATTCCTGAAAACGGAGCACAATTTTACACACGGATTTGCCAACTTGATCGCCCTCAAGTTCAAAGGAACTGATGCCGGCTCGGCAGAAAGCCCAGAGCAGTTAATTGAGAAGCAGTACCAGGGGAAAGAGAATCTGAAACCGCTCTATGATAAATTAGTGACGGAACTAAAGCAGTTTGGCGAAGACGTCGAGTTGGCGCCTAAAAACGCCTATGTCAGTGTCAGAGTAAAAAAGCAGTTCGCCCTTTTTCAGCCCTCCACGAAGACCCGTCTGGATGTAGGTATAAATCTGAAAGGAACAGAGCCTGTCGGTCGTCTGGAAAAATCCGGGAGCTTCAATGCCATGTGCTCGCACAGGGTTAGGCTGGAGAGCTTGGAAGACGTTAATCCGGAATTGATTGGCTGGTTGAAAGCAGCTTATGAACAAGCCCGGTGATGTTTGTTGCATATTCCTGTCATCGTTCAGTTTATTTTAATTTCAATTTTAATTATCGGCTCCACTTCCTCAGAAGGGACACAATAGATACCAGCATGGAACAACGCATTACCTTGATCACTTTAGGCGTCAAAAATCTGCAGCGCTCGAAAGATTTTTACCAGAACATCTTTGGGTGGCACCCATTGGAGAGCAGCAACGAGCGCATTGTGTTTTTTCAGCTTAACGGGTTACAGCTGGCCCTTTTCCCGCAGGAGTCGCTGGCTGATGACGCGGGTGTGGATGCTGAGGGCAAAGGCTTCCGTGGTTTCTCGCTGGCCTATAATGTTCGCTCTGAAAAAGAAGTGGATGAGCTGGTGGCTCGCCTCCAGGAAAAAGGCGTTACCATTCTGAAGCAACCTGAAAAAGTATTCTGGGGCGGTTACAGCAGCTACATCGCCGACCCGGACGAAAACCTGTGGGAAATCGCCTACAACCCCTTTCTGCCGCTAGATGAGAAGGGAAACGTTTTAAGTTAGAAAGTTTAAAAGTTAGAAAGTTTAGGAGTTAGAGAGTTAAAACTTGATATTCTATAGGGACAGGTCGCGACCTTTTCGAATCATGCACCCAACAATTTAACAATTAGCAATTAACAATTCCTCTATTCACTCAATCACCCATTCAACATTACCCCTGTGCAGACCTTTCTTGAGCTAACAGCCAAATACGTTTACGAGAAGTATAAGGAGAATATCAGCGAGTTGTGCATTATCCTGCCGTCGCGTCGTGCGAGTTTCTTCTTTAAGAATGCGCTGGCGCAGGCGGCCCCGGAGCCCATCTGGTCGCCGGAGGTATCTGGTATGGAGGATTTTATTACCCGCCTGGCCAAGACGGATGTGCTGGAGCCTATTAACCTGCAACTGGAACTGTATGACCTGATGCGGGAACAGGACCCAACGCTGGACTTCGACCAGTTTGTGACCTGGGGCGGCACCCTGCTGGACGACTTCAGCCGGATAGACCAGAACCTGGTGGACACAAGTAAGCTGTTTGAGTACCTTAGCGAGGCCAAGGCGTTGGAGCGTTGGGACCCGAAGCACCTGGGTACGGAGCTCTCTCCTACCATGAAAAAGTACTTCAGCCTGTGGGACAACATCGAAAAAACTTACCATAACCTGAAAAAACGCCTGTTGGAAAACAAGCAGGCCTATACCGGAATGGCCTTTCGGAAGGTGGCCGAGGGCATCGAAGGTATAGCCAAAGACCCAGGCTGTGCGCAGTACATTTTCATTGGTCTGAATGCATTGACCAACTCCGAGGAAAAAATCATCAGAACATTGCTAAAGCACAACAAAGCCGAAGTGCTGTTCGACTCGGATGATTTTTACATGGACGAAGGCACGCCGAACCGGGCGGGTAGCTTTTTGCGAAAGTATAAGAGCACCTGGAAACTGGAAGAATGGCGGTGGCAGCAGAATCTGCTGCTGACTGATGAGAAGGAAATCAACGTGATCGGGGTGGCCAATGCAAGTATGCAAGGCAAACTGGCGGGACAACTGCTGCAGGAGATTCGCCAGCAGGACAAGCATGCGCAGGTGGCCATCATTCTGCCTGACGAGACCCTGCTCCTGCCGGTGCTGCATTCTATACCCGACGAGGTGCCCAACTACAACGTAACCATGGGTTTGAGCTTCAAGGGTACGCCGCTTTACAACCTCATCGACCTGCTATTCGATGTGCACCTGACGGGGGTGACACAGTTGCAGGAGTCCGGTTACAAGGTATACCAGTACCATCACCTCACCGTGACCAAACTGCTCACGCACCCCTTCATCCGAAGGTATGAGCTATACCTGAGCGAGCAGCCGGAGCAGGAAAAACACCACGGTTTTATACAACGGGTGCTCGACCTGATCGTGCAGGACAACCGGGTGCTCATCACGGCAAACGACCTGCTGAAAATGGGCGGCCACCAGCCGCTCTTCGAAACGCTGTTTACAAGCTGGCGCGATTGCGACGACATCATTGCCTCCCTGTATAAGCTGATCGACCTGCTGCGGGAGGTATACAGCCACCAGCCCAATACCATCGAGACAGAGTACCTCTACATTTTCTATACCATCGTCAAGCGCCTCGACACCATATTCGATTGTCGGGAGCAGAAGATTTCGGTACGCAGTTTCCGGAAGTTCCTCAATGAGCTGATCGGTTCGCAGCGCCTCCCTTTCAGCGGGGAGCCTATTTCGGATGTGCAGATCATGGGTATGCTCGAGACCCGTGCGCTCGATTTTGAGAACCTGATCATTCTGTCGGTGAACGAGAATACCTTGCCGGCTCCCAAGCGACACGAGTCGCTGATGCCTTACGATGTGCTGAAACAGTTTGGGCTGCCAACCTATGCCGAAACCGAAGGCGCCATGGCCTATAATTTCTACCGGTTGTTGCAGCGGGCCAAGCGCGTGAACCTATTGTATGTGCTGCCTTCCGATACCTATGGCTCCGGTGAAAAGAGCCGCTTTATTCTGCAGCTGCAGAACGACCTCGCCTTCCGAAACCCAGGTATAAAGTTCCGTGACCTGACCGCCGCCGTCGAGCAGCAGCAGACCCGGAAATATGATGAGGACATCGTGATACAGAAGGACTCACAGACGCAGGAGCAGCTCAGGAAAGAACTCCAACGCGGCCTATACCCTTCTCATCTCAACATGTATATCAATTGTTCGCTGCAGTATTACTTCAGCCGGATCGCCAAAATACGGGAAATGGACGAAGTGGAAGAGCAGCTCGGGGCCGACCAGTTTGGCACCATTGTGCACCAGGTACTCGAGGATTTTTTCCGGCCATTTGAGCAGAACGGGCAGCCGATTGAGCAGCAACACGTCAGGCTAATGCTGGCGCAGCTAAGCGACAAGGTGGAGTCGGAGTTCAGGAAAGTAACCCGCGGTGCCACACCCGAGCGCGGCATGAATTACCTGCTTTACAAAGTGGCGGTGCAGGTGCTGGAGAAGTACCTGGAGAGCCTGTTGGAGTCGAAGGACGAACTGCCGCTCTATGTGCTGCGACTGGAAGAGCAGCTGGAAGCCACGCTGCAGGTGCGGGTGGGTGACGAGCTTATACCTGTGAAAGTAGCCGGAAAAGCCGACCGCATCGACCTGAAAGGCAACGAGCTGCGGGTGATCGACTACAAGACCGGCAAAGTGGAACGGGCACAGGTAACGGTGAAGCCCGACGATGTGGCGCTGCACTTCACTACCGACCCCAAATACGACAAAGCCCGCCAACTGTGGCTCTATCAGTACATCCTGCAGCGCAACTTGCAGCAGGCTCCGCAAAACATACTCCGCAACGCCCGGCATGTATCACCGCAAAGCATCGTAGCGAAGTCAGGCATTCTATCTTTCCGAAACCTGGATGCGGGAGTGCTATCGGCTAACTTCCCGTTTGAGGATGACTTTATACCTGTTTCCGAAGGTTTGTTCTCCAAATTCGTGAACCGCCTGCTGGATCCGGAGGAACCTTTCCGTAAAACCAAAGATCTGGAGGTTTGCCAATACTGTCCGTATCGGGGTATTTGTGCGCGATAGCAAAACTTATTATCGATGAGGTTTCCGGGTCTAAGGTAAATATTTAATTGCGTATGCAACTTCATACTTGGTTTAATACGCACACCCAAAGCCTAAATTCATTGCCTTTTATGAAACTCAATTGTCTACGCTCATCAAATTTTTAGTACTTTAGATGACAAAATCTATAAATAAGGAAGTATGAAGAGACTTATACTTATTTGCCTGGTGTGGTGTCATGCCGGGAATTTGCTCGGGCAGGATTACATTTCACACTCAAATTATGCTAGCCGGATAGTTTCTATAGCAGAACCTTTACTGCCAATAACTGAATTTGCTGTTGTGGTAGATACTGTCTCTGATTCGGAAGTCCCTGTGGAAGTATTAGCGGAATTTATTGATAGCCAACACGCTGACTCCATCCTGCATGCCTTGGGAAAACAGAATGCCAGGCTATATTTTAAACGGCCGGCTGTTTTCACTGCATCGGCTTTAGGTACTACTTTGGGTATACTAACCGCCGGTATTACGCTTGCAGTCCCCATTGCACTGGCTGCTCTTCCTGCAAAGGTCAAGGATAAGGATATACCAGACCAGTACCTGGCACAAAACCCAAGCTACATGGCAGGTTATACCGCGGAGGCAAAAAAACGCAAAAGAATAACAGTACTTAAAGGAACCGGGGTAGGCGTATTGGGTGCTGGTGCACTGGTCGGAGCATTTTATATGATGATTTCGTCTCTTTCGCACATTTAAACTCCGCTATTTTGCCTGGCAAACCTACCCTTTCCTGATCTGGTCAGGAAAATCACCTTTTACCAAATTTTGTTTATGAAAAGATTCGTCATTTCCGACAGCCACGGGGATACAAAGCTACGGTCTCATACATTACTTTAAAAAAATATTATTTCTGAATATAGTCTTGCTTAGATACTATCATCAACAGGTAATTAACTTTTAACCTTCACTCATTTTTCGTAATATCGGGTTTTAACATATGCCGGTAAAACTTTTAGCCTTGCGTACATCCATACTGACTTTTCTCTTCTTACTTATCTCAATCTATACCTTCGGGCAAAGCGCCAATCTGCAGGTAGTGGCTTTGCCAGGCGATGGTGTCTATACCTTGCTGCGCCGTCACGGACTCAATCCTTCGGAGCACCTGAGCAAATTTATGGAGCTTAACAAAGAGCGGTTTGGCAAGGACAACGGCCTTATTGCTGGCAAGGAATATACCTTACCCGAACTAACTAAAGCCAGCAGCTCAGCAGCGCCAGCCACTACTGGCCCCTCTCCTGCTATTGCGAAAGAAACAGCTGCAAGTTCACCGGCCAAGTCAACTTCGCGAGTGCTCGATATACCCTTGTTCGGCGATAAATACTCTCGTGTGGAAGTTAAGGATGATAAGTTAAAAGGGGCGGTCTATTATCTGAGTTCAGGACACGGCGGCCCTGACCCTGGGGCGGTTGGTAAGTATGGCAGCAACGACCTGGCCGAAGATGAGTACGCTTACGATGTGACCATCCGGCTGGCCCGTGTACTGATGGAGCATGGCGCAACGGTTTACATGATCATTCAAGACCCAGATGACGGTATTCGCGACGAAGGTGTCCTGAAAATGGACCGTGATGAAGTAACCTATCCAAAGCAGAAGATACCACTAAACCACAGCGCCCGGCTACGCCAGCGCACGAACGCTGTCAATGGTTTATACCTCAAGCATAAAGGGGCTTACCAGCGTATGCTAGCCATCCATGTAGACAGCCGCAGCGAAAGCCAGAACATCGACGTGTTTTTTTACCATCACGAAAACAGCAAAGACGGGGAGCAACTGGCCAAGAATATCCACCAGACCTTTACGAATAAATACAAGCGCTATCAGCCTAACCGCGATTATTCCGGCAATGTATCGCAGCGTAGCAGCTTGTATGTGGTCAAATATACCCATCCGCCAACCGTATTTATTGAGCTCGGCAACATCCGCAACGACAAGGACCAGCGCCGCTTTGTGATCTCAGACAACAGGCAGGCCCTGGCTAACTGGATTTACGAAGGCCTGCTTTCCGATTACAGTGCTGAAAAATAATCTACTGGCTAGGTATAAATCTTAATTATACCCTTAACTCGCGGGCTACAATTGTGTTAAGGAGATTTTTGCTAGAGTACCTCTTTCACCAATTTTCTGCTGCCGTCTATTTTGTGGCCATACCGGAGACCCAGAATCTCGGCGATAACCGGATACACGTCCACACTTTCGAATGATGGAATTTTGCGTCCTTTCCTGAAAGCCGGGCCCCAGGCATAGAAGGTGGCGTGCATTTCCTTTACTTCTGTCGCATCGTAGCCATGTGTGCCCGGTGATGGCTTGCGCGCAGAGAAGTGAAATACTTTGGGGGCATCCGCCAGCAAGAGTATGTCGCCTATGCGGCAGTACTTATCATCCTTCCGGCCATAGTGCAGGTACCTGGGCATGTTTCGCTTGCGGTATACCTTGTAATCTTCTGCGTCTTTCTTTAGCTGCTTATAAGTGCTTCTGATAGCGCTTTTATCTTTTGCGTGCAGCTCCACCATTACATCTCCGCTCGAAACGATAAACTTGGATGTGTCGATAGCCGCAGGAAGTGACAACGTGTTTTCTGTGTCAATGTGGAGCATGCCGTGGTCCGATAAAAACACATAGTTCACCGGCAGGCCTGTTGTTGCTACCGCCTCTGTCAGCTGCCGGATCTGTTCGTCCAGCTCCAGCACAGCCTGTCGGGTTTCGGGTGCTTCAGGCCCGTAGCGGTGTCCGGCGTGGTCTACTGCCGGTAAGTAAATGGTGATCAGGTGCGGGCGGCGCTCTTCAGGCAGGTTTAGCCAGTCCACTACTGTTTTGATGCGGCTTTCTACCGGAATTACCTCACTGTACTGGTAATGGTAGGTAGGCAATACTCCCTGAATAGGCGCCTCGGAGCCTACCCAGAAAAAGCTGGCTGACAACATCTGCTGCTGCTCGGCCAGCACCCAGAGCGGTGTGCCGCCATACCAGCTGCCATCCTCCACTTTGCTGCGATCGCGCACGGTATAATACTCCTGACGCTTCGGGTCGTAGAAATAATTATTGATCAGGCCATGGCTGGCTGGATAAAGACCCGTTACGATCGAGTAATGGTTCGGGAAGGTTTTGGATGGAAACGCCGGAAGCATCGATTCGGCCTGCACGCCTTGCTCACGCAGCGCGATTAGTTTTTTGGCCTGGTACTTATCTGCGTAATCGTACCGGAAGCCGTCAGCCGATATAAGGATAACATAGGGCTTCTCCTGTTGCGAAGCACTGTTATACCTGCCTGTTATAACACGCTGCAACGTGTCTGCCTGGGCGAAAGCCTGTACTTGGACAAACAGGCAGCATATCAGAGTAATAAATGGTTTCATGGGGCTAAGATAGCCGAAAAGCTCCTTTTCGCACAGCGCCGCAAAATATTATACCGCCAAATTAACACACTTGGCCTTGCTGCAGGTATAGCTCTGCTAAGTAAATAGGCCTAGGTATGTGCTTCATCAAGAGATCGTTGTCAATAATCCGTACAACTGACAAAATGCTTTGCGCTCCATACAAATCAGGATGACATGCTTCAGGACCCTTCCCCGATCTCGCTCACGTTTCTGGGCGGAGCAGGCACCGTAACCGGCTCTAAAATATTGCTCAAAAACGATCAGCATCAGGTCCTGATCGACTGCGGGCTCTTCCAGGGAATCAAGCAATTGCGCTTGCTCAACTGGCAGGAGTTGCCGCTGGATGTCACGCAACTGGACGCCATTATACTCACCCACGGACACCTGGACCATTGTGGCTACCTGCCGGTGTTGGCCAAGGACGGGTATACAGGGCCCATCTATGCCACAGCCCCTACCCGCGACGTAACCGAGATTATATTGCGCGACAGTGCCAAGATTCAGGAGGAAGACGCATCCGAAGCAAACCGCCAGGGCTACTCGCGACACCACCCTGCCAAGCCACTCTATACCTCCGACGATGTTGACCTGACCATGCCGCTGTTCGAAACGCACGAGGACGAGCAGTGGGTGATCATCAATGAGGATTTTAAATTCTGCTTCCGTAAGAGCGGTCATATTCTGGGTTCCGTTTTTGTTGAACTGCAATGCAAGGGCCGTAAAATTGTTTTCTCAGGTGATATTGGCCGGCGTAAGCCCCTGCTCATGGACCCGCCCAAATTCATAAAAGAGGCAGACTATCTGGTGCTGGAATCAACTTACGGGGATCGGTTGCATGAGCAGATGTCGCCCTACGACGAGTTGCAGGAAGTGGTGAACCATACTTATGAGAAAGGTGGCACGCTTGTAATACCTAGCTTTGCGGTGGAGCGTGCCCAGGAATTACTGCTGCTGCTCAACACCTTGCGTGAAGATCGAAGCATACCGGCTATACCTGTTTACCTCGATACTCCCATGGGGATAGACGTGACAGAGCTATACCTGCATCACCGCAATTGGCACAGCCTGACGGATTCGGAGTGCCGCACTATGATGCACAACGTGCATGTGATCCGGGAATTTCAGCAGTCCCTGCGCGTGCTTGATAACAGGGGTCCAAAGATCGTGATTGCCGGGAGTGGCATGGTGACCGGAGGACGTGTGCTCTATTACCTGAAACGGTTGCTGGATGATGAAACGAGTACCATTTTGCTGGTAGGGTATCAGGCGCCGGGAACACGGGGAAATCTGCTTGCAAGTGGCGCTACAGAGATTAAGATGCAAGGAGATTACTACCAGGTAAAAGCCGATATACGCCAGATATCCTCCCTCTCTGCGCACGCCGACCAGGCTGAACTGCTGTGGTGGCTTGGCCATTTTAAGGAAGCCCCGCAGCAGGTATTCTTGAATCACGGGGAGGCACAGGCACTGGATGCATTGCGGCTTAAGATAACCGATTCGTTAGGTTGGAATTGCACGATTGCTGAAATGGGAATTTCCTATGAGCTTAACTGAAAAGTGCTTGTGCCTTATTTAATGAACAACCGCTTGTCAAACTCAAATGGGCCAGTAGCCAACAGTCTTATCTTGCTGAAATCTGGATGCCTCGGATTGACAAGGAAGTTAAAAGTGCCTTGCACGGTAGCCGAGGGTACTTTCAGCACCAGGTAATCGCCTTGAGTCACGAACTTGTCTCCCATCTCTTGCGTCACATTGGCATGGGGGAAAGACTTCCAAGTATCAGGCAGGTCCGCCTCCCTTATTTCCTGCCGAGGAATATCGTCCGGTATCTCAATCTGCACCAGGTGATAGTCTTTGGGTATGATACCCAGGGGCATGTGCACGGCCACCTCTACGGCGCAGAGCGCAATGGATTCGCTGGTGTACAGCATGGCAGTGCCTTTGCTGTTCCAGCGTCCCCCCGCCAATTCGGCGCCTTTCCCTGACAGGTCGTTCCGGTATGTACCTTTGCTGAGGCGGTATACGATCATGCCAGCACGCCGTGTTCGATGCGGGTCAGTTCGTCGCGCATCAGGCCGATGCCAAACGTACTGTCCAGCAATTCCTTAGGGCGTATACCTCCCAATGCGATGTTCTTTGCTTCCAGCCAGGCATCAAAATTATCCTTGTCGCCAAACACCGCTATGCCCTTGTTGTAGACCAGTGTAATTTCCAGGATTTTCTCAGAGTGAAGGGGATCGAACTTGCGCTGCTCTTTTCTATACCTTTGGAACGTGCGCTCAGACAGGTGCAGGTAGGAAGACCACTCGCTGGTACTGAAAGGGCTCTTGTCGGCGATGCTCTGAAACAAGGTATACTTTATACCTTCGCGTACCGTGCTGATCAGCATAAACACATCTCTGTCGTCAATCAACCCATAATGGATGCTTTCGTCTATCTTTAAGGCTCGTCCCATACGTATCTTTTTACAAATATACGAAATATGTCGCTTTTAATACGTCTCTTGTCGTGAATATTTAGAAATTCTGAAATTAGGTTATGCAGCCATCTTGAGTTTTAAGGAATAAACAGGTAAGGCACTATTGGGGGTAGTTGTGCGTTAATAGCCTAACCAATTTAAAATAATACATGCAACGCTGGATTATCGCAGCCGGTATAGCAGCAACCATAGGCCTTGGTGCCTGTAGCTCGCAGAATGCCATTACTGAAAACAAACAGAACCCCATACCTGAATACACGCTGGCCGATGTGGTGCCGGTTAAAAATCCTAATACGGTTCAGGAAAGGCAACAGCACAAAAAATTTTTGTATAAGAATATCAAGCGCTTTAAAAGCCGGCAGGCCGCCTCGGCCTATTACGCCATGGAAGCCAAGCGAAATTTCAACGAAGAGAAACTCGACTCTGCCAATTTCCTGTTTGGCCGCGCCTGGCTCATGGACAGCACCAACAACGATGTGTATTGGGGCTATGGCCTGGTATACGGCCAGCAGAAAGAGTTTGACAAAGCGCTTTTCATACTTTACAAGGCACTTGAGAAAGATCAGCATAATCCCAGATTGCTTACCGATGTCGCCACCAGTCACCTGGGTCGTTTCTATGCAGAAAGCAACCCCGAGGACCTGTTGCAAAGCAGGAAACTGCTCGAGAAAGCCATCAGGTTCGCACCCGAACAGGCAGCTGTTTACTACAAGCTCGCCATCAACAGTTATTATCTTCAGGAATATGGCAAGGCGTGGGAGTACCTGCACAAGAGCCTGAGCAAAGACCAAAGCCTGGTTGATGCTGGATTCATAGCCGCCTTACTGAAAAAACAACAAGACCCGGCCGGGAAATACCAGCGATAGCCCGGCCCTACACTTGTTAATTAATGCCTTGTAGTGTATTTTTAGATTTCAATACAAACCATAACATCATCTGAACTACACCGCATGAATAGATTAGCACTGGCAGCCGCCATCATTTTGTTGAGCGCTTCTGCTTTGTTTGCCCAGGCCCCTACCCCTCACCCTAAGGTGTTGCCGATGTTTGGCAAACAGCCAAAGACCGAAGCGCAGCAGAAAGCCGACGAAAAATTCCTAACCAGCTGCGACAAGAACTTCACCAGCCGAACTGAGGCCAGCAACTTTTTCATGGAACGGGGTTGGGAGTATTTTAACGAAGGGCAGACCGACACGGCCGTATACCGCTTCAATCTGGCCTGGCTCCTGAACCCGGACAATGCCAACACTTATTGGGCTTTCGGTCTGGTAGAGCAAGGCAAGGGCAACGCCACAGAGGCGATTGGGATGTATGAGCGGGCGTTGAAATACCAGCCGAAGAACTCCCTTTTGCTGGCTGACGCAGCATCAGCTTACCTCAACCTGTATGATTCCTCTAAAAAGAAGAAGCACCTGAAGCAGGCCTTCTCTTACCTGGAGCAATCTGTTGCGGCAGACGCGACTAATGCTTATGCCCTATTCAACCTGTCGAAGGTAAAATACCATCAAAAGAAATACGACGAAGCCTGGGATTATCTGCATCAGAGCCGTGATATTGATATGCTAACCTTGGACTATAATTTTCTGGCTGATTTAATGGCCCGGATGCCTGATCCGATGGGAATCTTTAAGAACGATACCCAGCAGTCAAATTAGAAAAGCAGATTGCCCCACAAACACCCTTTTACCAACCTTATTTTATTGATATGAAGAAGAATATTTACAAAGTCTCCGCCCTGCTACTTGTCGGAAGTCTTTCGCTTTCCTCCTGCGTGGTTTCCAAAAAGAAATATGATGATTTGATGGCCCGGAAAAATGCGCTTGAAATAGACAAGTCTGGCCTGGAGCAGGAGAAATCGACGCTGGAGCAGCAGAAGGCAGCCCTGGAAAATGAAAAAGCCAAACTAGAGCAGGAACGCGCTGAACTCGAAAAACAGAAAGCCGAGTACCAGCAAAGTTTGCAGCAAGCCTTGAAAGAAGGCAAAGCCCTGGGAGAAACCCTGAACATGAGCAAGTCGCAGATTGATAAACTCAACGCCGACCTGAAAGCCCGCGAGCAGCGCCTGGCTGAATTGCAGCGCATCCTGGACGACAAAGACAAGGCCGTAAATGCACTTCGCGCCAAAGTGAGCAACGCCTTGCTGGGCTTCAATGACAAAGACCTGACCGTGAATATCCGAAATGGCAAGGTATACGTGTCGCTGGCAGAGCAGCTACTGTTTAACTCAGGCTCCACAAAAGTAGACCCGAAAGGTGTAGAAGCTCTGAAGAAGCTGGCCACCGTGCTGAAAGAACAGCAGGATGTGAACGTGGTAGTGGAAGGCCACACAGACGATGTGCCGATCGCTCGCGGTACGGTAGGCATGCAGGACAATTGGGACCTGAGCGTGCTTCGCGCTACGGAAATTACCCGAATCCTGACGCAATCAGGTGTACAGTCAGAGCGTGTGACGCCATCCGGACGCAGCCTTTACGTGCCCCTGGACAACGCCAAGACAAAGGAAGCGCGGCAGAAAAATCGCCGTACAGAGATCATCCTGACGCCGAAACTGGATGAACTGTTCCAAATACTGGAAAATGCTTAAGCCCGTTTTGCCTTAAAACAGAATAGCCAGCCCCGAAAGGAGCTGGCTATTTTTTTAATACCGGAAAGTGTACCTTATGGCAGTGCCTCAGGTTCTGTTATACCTGTGAGTGGCGTCGCAACTACAAGTGGCTGCGGTTGGGGTAAAAATCTTTGGAATAAAGGCAACAGGATGAAATACAGACCTATACCTGCAGGTATAGCCAGCAGAGCCCATGCCGAAACAGCCGCCAGGTTTGCCAACCATAGTTTGTTGAGGGCAGCAAGCCAGTCCAGTTTGAACATGGCGATCATTTCATCGAGCGAGAATTTCAGCTCATCGAGTCCGAACATAGAAATGCCTGCCTTGACAAAAGGTATAATAAGCAGTAATTGGAGCGGTTGCACCAGGTAGCTCACCAATACCGTAGCGGCAATATTCAGACGGAAGCGGGCAGCAAGTGCCGTGCCCACTATCGTTGTGATGCCCAGAGCCGGTAACACCCCAACTACAGATCCAAGCGCAACCGTAACAGCCAGTTTGTGCGGTGTCATGCCTTGCCGTAGCAGGTTTAACACAGGTTGCGCAATACGGCGCCTGAAAAATGAGGTGAAAATGGTAGAAGACAAACCTTGACTAAACTCTAAATGAGTGAAAAAACAGGAAACGATGAAAAACTCTTTCAAACTGGAAGACGCCACGAAGTGCCAAACAGTTGCAAACTGCCCAACATAAATTATGCCATGCATTTTACCTTCTTTGATACAATCTATTCAGTAAAGTAACCTGCCTATCAGAACATTGTTTTATGGGGTAGCTATAAACACAACTTGGATATTCAAACCGTCAAGATCATCACTTCAATTAAGAGGCAAGTATCCGAAAGTCCTGCAGTAGCTACCTCTTAAATAACAAGCCATACCTGAAGGCTGTCGTTATCTGTACATCACTATTTTTTTATTCTAAAAAAGTGCAGGATTTTGTCGAGAGTCAAGGCATGTTCTTCAGTGCCTTCCGTGCCCAACAGGTAGGAATATGAATTCATTCGCTCGTTGAAGTCGCAATAAATCTTGAACATGCCCAGCAAAGGCACGGCCACAAACATGCCGGGCAAACCCCAAATCATGCCACCCACGATAATACTCAATATAGTAAACATAGGATTGATGTTCACACGACTGCCCGTAATGTTGGGTGTCAGAATATTGTTCTCTGTGAACTGCACCACCAGGAAGAATAAAAGAACAGCAAGCGTTTTCTGGGGATCACCCTGCACAATTAAGGTATAAAATAGAGGGATTGCCCCTCCAATGAGTGTTCCAAAATAAGGTATAAAGTTAATAAAGGCAGAAATAACTCCCAGAAGAATGGCGTACTCAACGCCTATCAGTAGCAGCCCTATCGAGTTAATAAAGCATAGTATCAGTATCACGATTACCACCCCTCCCATATAGCGAATGGTTACCTGCGATAACTCATCAATAATTGCCTTCGTCTTTTCTTTTCGGTAAGGCGACACGGCCCTCAGAATGAAGGCTTCAAATTTATTGCGATAATATAGCATCAGGAACATGTAAACCGGTATCAGGGCTAATTTGGTAAGAGTGCTGGTTGTGGCCAATAAAACCTCGGCAATGGCAGAGCCAATGAGGTCAAAAAAATTACTGACCTGCATGCGCAACCAACGTTCATTGGCATGATTGTTATCGCCCAGCTTCTGATCGATCATGACTTGCAAGCGATCAATATTCAATAATGCCTTATCTTTTAGGTCGGGGAAATCAGTTAAAAAAACAGAGAGTTGTTTGTAGAGGAGGATCAACAGCCCGGCAAAAAGTGCCACCGTCATGACGATCGTCACAATATTGGCCAGTATCCGGGGAACACCCCAGTTCTCCATCCGCTTTACGATCGGGTATAGCAGATAGGAAAATAACAGCGCAATTACCAATGGGTATAGAAACTCCCGAGCCTCTACCAATACAAAAACCAGCAAAACCAGAAATAAAAGCCAAAAAGTTAATCGCTTTACAAACTTTAAATCTTTGCCCATAGTCTTCTTACTTCCAAAATAACTGAAAGGGTATATTTTAGTATCAGGCAACTAGACACAATAGGTATAAGACTACAGGTTGAATGTAAAGGGCTTGGTTGAGTAGGAATGATTTGAAGTAAACCGGTGTTAAAATCCGTACCTTTGCAATTCACACACGCTTTTTTATGTCAACTTTCGCTGATTTCAACCTCTCTCCCGCCCTGGTACAACGTCTGGATGAGATGAGTTTCCATACGCCTACGCTTATACAACAGGCCGCTATACCACTATTGCTAAAGGGGCAGGACGTAGCCGGTCAGGCAGAGACAGGCAGCGGGAAGACGGCGGCCTACGGATTGCCACTTTTGCAGCAAATTGACACAGACAAGCAATATGTGCAGGCGCTTATATTGGTACCGACCCGCGAATTGGCCGTGCAGGTACGGCATGAACTAAAGCAACTGGCACAACAGGTCAACAATTTAAAAATCAGCGCATTTTATGGAGGGCATTCCTTCTCGCAGGAACGAGCTTCATTGGCTTTCCCGCCACAGGTACTGGTTGGCACACCGGGCCGCCTCACAGACCACCTCTACCGCCAAACTCTGGATCTGAGTGGCGTAAAGCAACTGGTACTGGATGAGGCGGACAAACTGCTGGAGATGGGTTTTGCGGATGAGATTGATCAGATAATGCAAGCTTTGCCTGCCAAACGGCAATCCGTACTTTTCTCGGCCACCATGCCCGACCCGGTTAAACAGCTGATCAGCGATTCGTTAAAAAATCCGCAGTTTGTGCAAGTGTCACCACACGCTATACCTGATCAGGTGAAGCTGATAGGTATAAAAGTAACCCAGCCAGAAAAGCAGCAAGCCCTCATCCACCTGCTGCAAGGTATAGACCCAGCCGGTACAGTTGTGTTTTGCAATACACGGGGTGCTTCCGACGATGTGGCTGCCATGCTCGCCAATCACGGATTCGGAGCGCGGGCTTTGCATGGCGGTATGGAGCAGCAGGACCGCGATAAGGTGATGACGTTGTTCCGAAACGGAACCACCCAGGTATTAGCAGCCACCGATCTGGCAGCACGTGGATTGGACATCGCAGCCCTTCATACAATTATACATTATGAGTTGCCCGACGATGAAGCAGCATACCTGCACCGAAGCGGGCGAACCGGCAGAGCCGGCCGAAGCGGCGTGGTATATACCATGGCGACGCAGCGGGACGAGAAAGTACTCAGAGAATGGGGTTTGGTGCGTATGGACGAATGGTTGTCTGCAGATGCGCTGGCCACACGAGCAAGCGAGGCTAAGCCGGAGGTGACAGAAGCTTTTACCACCTTGCACATCAACGCCGGCCGTAAAGACAAACTGAGCCCGCGTGACATTGTGGGGGCGCTTATTGCAGCCGCAGGATTAAAGGCAGATCAGATCGGGCGTATAGAGGTGCAGGACAAGGCCAGTTTTGTGGCGATCCCTGCCAGCCAGGCAAACCAAATCGTAGAGGCCCTCGCAACCGGAAAGATCAAAGGCAGAAAATTCAGGGTAAGCCTACTGAAATAAGGTATAGGAACAGTAGCAAGCATCACTTAAGGTATAGGTATACAAAAAGCCGGTACTCACTGCATTTGCAGCCGATACCGGCTATTTCGTATCTTGAGCAGGTTAGCGCTGGTTTTTTGTCTCTTTTCCAGATTCAGCTTTGGAAGCCTCTGGTTTAGCGCAGCAAGATTTTACGGGAGTTTTACCCGCTTCAGAAGTCGTGCCTGCAGTAGCCGTCATGTGGCAGCTTTCATCCTTTGCAGCGGCTTTTTTTCCTTTCTTGGTTTTTCCATTTTTGTCGGTGTGCTCCATGGTGCATTTACCGCCTTCGCAGGCCAGGGCTGGTGTGGCTATACCTGCACCAGCAAATCCTGACAGTGCCAATGCCAATACAATTTTTTTCATTCGGTAGGTTTTAATATTGTTAAAACAGAAAATGTCCGTATGCTGTTGTGTGAGTAAATATACAAGAAGTATCAAAAGTCTGAAATGACTGTTATCATTTTATTAAACCCTTGAGCCACAGATCCAGCAGTTTTCTTGTCCTTGCCGTTATCGGCATTCTCACGGCGCTGAGTATTTTTTTCGCATCTCGCCTACGATTCGATTATAACTTCGATAATTTCTTTCCCAAGGGTGATCCGGACCTGGCCTACTACCTGAGCTACCGCGATAAGTTTGGAAACGACAACGACTACCTGCTCATCGGGCTCGACAATGGCTCCAGCATATTTGACCAGGATTTCCTGACCCGGGTCGACAGCCTGACACGATTTATGCAACGCCAACCGCACGTGGAATCGGTACTCTCTCCTACCACGGTCAAAAGCCCGATCGTGGAGCAGTTTGGTTATTTCGAGATTCCCTACCTGCATGTGTCCGAACCCGAGCGTTATACCTTGGATTCGGCCATGATCTACAGTAGCCGAGAATTGGTCGGAACGCTCTTTTCGGAAGACGCCACGGCCGTTTCGCTGTTTGTGCAAACCAGCGACGACCTGAGCAAAGGAGCCAGCGATACGCTGATTGCGGCCATGTATCAACAGTTGGAGCACCTTAAACTGAGTCGAAACCACGTGGCTGGCAAAGCCCTGGCACAGGCTGTTTTCATCGAAAAAATGAAGATCGAACTGGCCGTGTTCATGTCAGCGTCCATTGTGCTGGTCATTGTGTTTCTCTGGGTTGCCTTCCGTACAGCCTGGGGTGTGCTTGTACCTTTGGTGGTGGTGCTGTTGTCTGTTGTCTGGAGTCTCGGGGTGATGGGCCTGTTCGATAAACCGATCGATATCATGACGGTGCTGCTGCCGACCATTATGTTTGTGGTGGGTATGTCAGACGTCATCCACATTATGTCGCGCTACATCACCGAGATTGGCCAGGGCGCCACCAAGATACAGGCGCTGCGAACCACGCTACGGGAAGTAGGCCTGGCCACCTTGCTGACCTCCCTGACAACCTCCGTGGGTTTCCTGACCCTCCTGACCACTTCCATTGTGCCGATCCGGGAGTTTGGAGTATTCACGGCTATATCGATTTTCCTGGCGTTTATCCTGGCTTTTACAGTGCTCCCGGCTATCCTGCTTCTGATCAAGAGACCCAACCCACAACGTGCCCGGCGAATTGACATTTCCTGGCCCCTCCTGTTGCGCCGCCTCTATGGGTTTGTCTTGCGCAAGCCCAAACCGATTCTTTATGCCAGTATGGCCATTGTGCTGGTATCCATGATGGGCATCAGCCTGATACGGGTAGATACCACTTTGCTCGAAGACCTGGGGGACGATGACCCGGTGATCAAGGATTTTCAGTACTTTGAAGACAAGTTCTCAGGCGTCCGTCCTTTTGAGTTGCACCTGATCGCCGGGCCCGGTAAAACCATGAATGACCTGGAAGTGCTACAGGAAGTCAATAAGATCGAGACATACCTTTACCAGGATTATGGCCTGAACTTCATCACTTCCCCGGCAACGGTGGTGCGCACCATCAACCGGGCGCTGAACGGCGGCCTGAACAATTACTATACCTTGCCGGAAAGTCCGCTAGGTATGCAACAAGTGAAACGGCGGTTAGACACGTTCAACAAACGGAGTGAACTACGGTCGGTGGTGACGAATGACCAACAGGAAGGACGGTTGGCGGGCAAAATGACGGATGTGGGGAGCGTGAGAGCCGCCGAACTCAATGACTCACTGGAGTTGTTCATTGACCAATACATCAATCCCGCGCTTTTGCAAACCCGGCTTACAGGCAGCGCCGTCATGCTCGACAAGAACAATGAGTATGTAGTTAGCAACATGATGCAGGGCTTGCTCATCGCCTTTCTGGTCGTAGCCCTGTTGGTTGGGATCATCTTCCGTTCGTTGCGCATGGTCGCCATTTCTCTTGTTCCGAATATCATTCCGTTGCTGATGATCGGGGGCATCATGGGCTTCCTGGGAATCAACATGACCGTTTCTGTCTCGATCATCTTCACCATCGCTTTTGGCATCGCCGTCGACGACACCATCCATTTCCTAGGTAAACTAAAGCTGGAATTGCAACAGGGTAAGTCGTTGCCATATGCCATCAAACGGACGATCATATCAGCCGGGCAAGCCATTATTATTACCTCCTGCATACTGGTTGCCGGCTTCCTGACCCTTGTGCTGTCCTCGTTTGACGGGACCTTTTATGTAGGGGTGTTTGTGAGCCTGACCTTGCTCTTTGCGGTAGCGGCCGACCTGCTGCTATTGCCCGTTCTCATCCTCTTTTTTTACAAACCGGCTCGAAAATAAATTGCGCCTATTCCAATAAGGATGCCCATATTTGCGTGTTAAAAGTATAGCAACTCTTTTTATGATGAAGAAGAAACTACTGGCAATGTTCTTTTGCTGCCTTTGGTTTGTGGGGACTCAGGCACAGGAACAATCGCAAACTCCGCCTCAGGATGACAAATTAACCCGACTGATGAGCGATCGTGAGCAGCTCATACTCGAATACCAATACTACAGCCAACAGAACAGCAATTTCTGGGGCAAGCAGTCCAAAAAAGACCTGCTCAACATCATCGATACGTTGAAGGAAATCATCCGAAAGGACTCTGAACTGATAGCGGCCGTGAAGGAAGCCAGCGTGCGCAAAATTGCCCAAAGCACAGTAGAGAATCAGCGTGCCGGCAAACAGATACAGCAGGATGAGCGCCTGATCAACAGTCAGATAGCTGACTTACAGGGCCAGATCAGCACTTTGCAGAGTCAGGCTAAAAAACGGGAACGCGTGATTCTGGACTTACAGGAGCAACTCAAAGGAACAGACGAGGTGCGCTACGGAAAGGACCGCGTGATTGCCGTGATGAGTGTATTGGCTTTTGTGCTTTTCCTCTACGCCGTGTTCCTGCAGATTCGCTTGAGCAGAAAACCTGCTACCAAAAAACGCAAGAAAGCGTAAGGCTCTAGAGCTGCTGCTTATATACCAACCAGACAAGGGTTAGCGTAATAGCGGATTTGTTTAGGTATAGGCTGGAATTAATTAAAGCACAATTTTTGTTATGAAACGATGCCTCTAACGGAGGTATGATGTTTATAACAAAAGCGATTTCAAAGGCTGGCGCTTAAAACCAGCCTTTCTTTTTGGACAACGAATGATCGATATATTCAAAGAACTGAAGCAGGTACAGGAACTGCTTAAAATAGAACAGGAAGAAGACCGGCAGCAATACAAGCTGAAGGCGCTCAAAAGCAGCATCACCGAGCGCAAGGCTATGGGCCTGTGCTGGTATCCGGTAGTGATCTCCAAAGAGGAAATCGGTTTTGGCAACAAGGTAGTGCTCGAACTGGAGCGCACCTCAGACCGTGACCAGCTGCACCTTTTCCAACCCGGCAAAACAGCTTCCCTCTTTACCAACAGCGGCTCCAACAGTGGTGAGCGCACCAACCTCAGCGGCGTTGTGCTCAGTGTAAAGCGTAACAAAGTACTGTTTGCCACCAACAAGGAAGATCTGCCTGATTGGATAGACAATGGCCGCTTGGGTGTTGAGCTTACTTTTGATGAGATCAGCTACCGCGAAATGGAGATTGCCCTGAAAAAGGTGCAGGAAGCGCAAGGCAGTCGTTTGGCTGAACTGCGCGATATTATGCTGGGCGTGAAATCGGCCTCCTTTACCAATGCACCGATGGAGGAGATTCAGGAACTGAACGGGTCGCAGAACGAGGCGGTTCGGAAGATCTCGCAGGCAAACGATGTCGCCATCATACATGGCCCTCCGGGAACCGGTAAAACCACTACCCTGGTGCAGGCCATCCTTCATACCCTCAAAACCCAGAAGCGACTGCTTGTTACGGCCCCTTCCAACACGGCGGTTGACCTGCTGACCGAGAAACTGGCTAACGAAGGTATAAACGTGATCCGGATTGGCAACCCTTCGCGGGTTTCGGATGTGCTGCTGGAACACACGCTTGATGCCCAGGTAATGGCGCACCGCGCTTACAAAGACCTGAAAAACCTTCGGAAAACCGCAGAGGAGTACAAGCGAATGGCCTTCCAGTTCAAGCGCAAGTTCGGACATCAGGAGCGGGCGCAGCGACAGTTATACAAATCGGAAAGCCATCGTTTGTTGGAAGAAGCTGATAATGTGGAGCATTACATCACCGATGATTTGCTGGACCATGTGCAGGTGATAACCTGTACTCTGGTGGGAGCCGCCAACAAAGCCATCCGCCACCTGAAATATGATACCGTATTCATTGACGAAGCTGCCCAGGCACTGGAGCCGGCCTGCTGGATTCCGATAAGCCGGGCCAATCGGGTGGTGCTGGCCGGTGACCATTGCCAGCTGCCTCCTACCATCAAGTCGCTGGAGGCTGACAAAGGCGGCTTGAGTACGACCTTGTTTGAAAAGTGCATTGAGCGGCAGCCGGAGGTTTCGGTTATGCTGAAAACGCAGTACCGTATGCACCATCATATCATGGAGTTCTCGAACGGGCAGTTCTACGGTGGCGAGCTGGTGGCGCACGAAAGCGTACACAGCAGCGACCTGCATGGGTATAGCAGCCTGTTCGCACCGGGCATGGCCGTGGAGTTTATCGATACGGCAGGCTGTGGCTACAACGAAACCGAAATCCCTGACAGTTTGAGTTCCGCTAACCCGGAGGAGGCCGACCTGCTGATCAACCACCTGTCAAGGTTACTGCAGGACTATGACGAAGATGATGAAGTGGCTCCGTTGAAGATCGGCGTAATTGCCCCCTACCGGGCACAGATCAACTACCTGCAGGACAAAGTGGAGCATACCCCGCGCCTCCAGGAACTGTTCCGTAAAAGGCAACTTTCCATCGGCACGGTAGATAGTTTTCAGGGGCAGGAGCGCGATATCATCTGTATGAGCCTGGTGCGCAGCAATGAGCGGGGCGAAATCGGATTTCTGGCTGATGTGAGGCGCATGAATGTGGCCATGACCCGTGCCCGCCGCAAACTGATCATCGTTGGCGACAGTGCCACGCTTTCCCTGAATCCATTTTTCGCAGAGTTGCTGACTTACGTGGAAAGCATCGGCGCCTATAAAAGTGCCTGGGAGTTAACGGAGAGCCTGCCCTAACGTAGGTATAGGTATAAATTTCTAATTTTAAACAGACAGAGGGTACTGGAAAAAATGCCGGTCGGGTTATGCTTCTCCGGTTTATCTTTCTACCTTTCTGCTATCAAAACAAAAAAATTAACATGAAAATCGAGAAAAACAGAGTGGTGACGCTCTCTTATGAGCTTCGTATCCAAAACGAAAACAGTGAGCAAACCCTCGTAGAAATAGCGAATGAAGAAAATCCGATGGTGTTCATCTATGGCATGAGCGGCCTTCCGGAGCAGTTTGAAGAGAACCTGGATGGAAAGAGCGCTGGCGACGAATTCGACTTTAAGCTGGCATCTGAGGCTG
Source organism: Pontibacter aquaedesilientis (assembly GCF_014773225.1). Taxonomy (GTDB): domain Bacteria; phylum Bacteroidota; class Bacteroidia; order Cytophagales; family Hymenobacteraceae; genus Pontibacter; species Pontibacter aquaedesilientis. The sequence goes on from NZ_JACXAJ010000001.1 coordinate 807,897, forward strand.
GATACGGCGATTTTGACCAGAACGCTGTGGTAGAACTGCCGATGAGCGTATTTGAAGTAGAAGGCGGTATACCTGAGAACATGCTGGAAGTGGGCAATTTTATCCCAATGTCTGACAGCGAAGGCAACCAACTCCAGGGCCGTGTGGCAGAACTGAGAGAGAATACTGTGCTGATGGACTTCAATCATCCACTGGCTGGCAAAGAGCTTTTCTTCAAAGGCAAAGTAGAGAAAGTGCGCGAAGCTACGGCCGAAGAGCTTGACCATGGCCACGTTCACGGCGAAGGCGGCGTACACCACCATTAAGCATCACATTTTTATAAAACAGAAAAGGAGCCGCAGGTATAGCGGCTCCTTTTCTGTTTTATTACGCTATACCTGTCAGTCAAGTAATAGAATAGTTTCGTCTACATAGGCCATCAGCTCCGGGAAGAAAATGGAAAAATCGCGATTATACATGCTGTAATTGTTGAGTAGCTCCTCTCCTGCCGTATCCATCCCCGATTCAAAGCTAGTCCTTCTGCTGAGTCCTCCCAGGGCCTGCCCTATACCTGAAACCTCGGCGTACGATAGCAGCCAATTCTGCTTCATCATGTAAGGAAAGAAATACTGCACACGCTCAGGCAGCACATCAAAATGCCCGCTGATCAAGGTATAGACACGGTTGGTATATTCTGCCAGCGGCTCACTCGAAAACTCATCAAAACGGCTAGCCAGAAAATGGTCGAAGTACAAGTCAGCTACCACGGGCGCATATTTTCTGTAGAGCGGCCGCAGTCGGGCTTTCGTTTCCGCCACCACCGGGTGCGTATCCGTGTAGGTATCAATCAGGCGGTGCAGCTTTATGCCACGGGCTATACCCGGTGCGTAACGTTCAGCCTGTTTCCCCTTCACGGCATCTGCTATAAAATTGCCAATCAGAAGCTCTTCGTCGTTGCCTGATAGAAAGGTATGGGCCAGGTAGTTCAAATTGATTCGGGTTATTTGCGTATTCGTCCAAACATCTTGCTGATGGAATGGTTCTAACTTCGATCAGGTATGGGCTGACAAACTCTTTGGCTGAAGCGCCCGTACTCAATTACAAATCCAATTTACAACATATCACTATGAATAACGAACGAAAAGAGAATCTGCAAAAACTGATTGAGCTGATAGAGGACATAGACTTCACGATGATGACCACGGTTGATGACGATGGAAGTCTGAGAAGCCGCCCGATGAGCACCCAGAAACTAGGAGAAGATGGCGTGATTTGGTTCTTCACAGGTTACGAGTCGGGCAAATCCCACGAGATCAAACACGATTCGCATGTGAACCTGAGCTACTCCAAGCCTTCTGACAACATGTATGTATCGGTATCCGGAAGAGCTACCCTCTCCAAGGACAAAGCCAAAATAGATGAATTGTGGTCGCCTGTCCTTAAGGCTTGGTTCCCGGGGGGGAAAGATGATCCGAACATTGGGCTTATAAAAGTAGACATAGATAAAGCCGAATATTGGGACTCTCCAAACAGTGCTGTAACACAGTTGATCGGATTCGTGAAAGCCAGTCTGACTGGCGAAAGCTACGATCCGGGCGAGAATAAGAAAATCAATTTGTAGGTATACGGCATCACAAAATAAACCTGAACACCTGCCAAACAATTGGGTTTGGCAGGTGTTTTTGCAAGGAGCGTTTCGTAAATTGCCCAAGCAGTAGCACCTTTTACATATCAATACTTTGCAAACTACTAAACCCCGTACTGACCAACTGACCACCCTGACGCTTTTTGGTTTCCGGAAAGGGCATATCCGCTGGGGACTGGCTCAGATGGGGACAAAAGGTGCCGCACACGACCAGGTGCCAGGTCTACTATTTTATAAATTACTGGGTAGCGGCAAAGGCAAAGGGTTTAGCATACAGCCTAATTTTAGAAGGTATGGCCTGCTGTGTACCTGGGAGAGCGAAGAAGCGGCCGATGAATTTCTGGAGCGTTCGGAACTCATGCTCGAATATCGCCTGCATACCTATGAGATCTGGACCGTTAAGTTGCTCCCTACCCAGGCACATGGGCTTTGGGATGGCAAACAGCCCTTCACCCCGCAACTATCTGAAACGCCCTACGTTGGACCTGTGGCTGTGCTCACCCGCGCATCCATTAACTGGAAAGCCTTGCCGCAGTTTTGGCGTTTTACCCCCCAAGTAAGCAAAGCATTGGATACGGCTCAGGGCTTGATCTGCTCGATCGGGTTAGGGGAATTACCCTTGATACGGCAGGCCACTTTCAGTGTATGGGAGTCTATGGATGCTATGAAAGCCTATGCCTATCGGGGAAATTTGCATCAGGAAGTCATTAAACGAACCCGCGCCGAGAAGTGGTACAGCGAAGAACTCTTTGCCCGCTTCATACCTAAAGAGAGTAATGGACTTTGGGATGGAAAGAATCCTTTAGTTACGTTGCTTTCGAAGCAGGTATAGCACTTGCGCGCTTCACTTACTTTCTGGAATGATTCAGAATATCCTCCATCAAATCGACCTGTATCTGTTGTATTTCAAGCAGGCGCTGGTTTTGGTGAACGATCAGGTGGTCGATCTTTTCGTGCAGTAACCTGATTTCCAGTTCTGCCTTTAGGTTTACTTTATAATCATACTCGGATCGCTGCCGGTCTTTTGCCTCTTTACGGTTTTGGCTCATCATGATGATGGGCGCCTGTATAGCCGCTAAACAAGACAGAATCAGGTTGAGCAGGATGAAGGGATAGGGGTCGAAGGGGAGGGTGGCCAGCAAGTATACGTTTACTAGCACCCAAAGCAGGATAAAGCCAAAAAAAGCCATTATAAAGATCCAGCTGCCACCAAATGAGGCAATCCGGTCGGCCATTCGGTCACCCAGGGGCAGGTTCTCCAGTATGTCCGACTCTATGTTGGTGGACAGCAGCTCGTTTTCCTGAATACTGTCGAGCACCTCCTTTTCCAGCACCGTGATCTCGCCCATTTCCTTTTCCAGGAGTTGCTCTAAGTATTTCTTGCGATATACATTCAGGTTTCCAACCGCTACATAAGACTCGTCTGTAAAGTCAGGGTAATCTGCCTGTATCAGTTTAAAAATAGGCCGACGGATAGCGGCACCTAAAACCAGCTGGTTAAGTGGAAGTTGCCTTTTGGTGACATGGCAGACTGCGGTTTTCAAGTCTTGATGATTAAGGTATAGATCAGACCTTGATTTGTACGTAATCTGCCAGGCAGGTATAAAAAAAACAGCCAACAATTTGTATTGGCTGTTTTTTTAAAAGTGGCTTTATGACGGTTGACTGCCTTTCAGGGCCTCTTCCAATCTGGCCTTTAGTGCATCGTACAAACGATAGCCACGACTAAGCAAGTTAACATGGTGCCCGGTAAGCAGGTATACGCTGGGAAAGGCATCGGCCTGCAGATGACGGGCGATCTGGAAGTCCTGCTTCGTCTTCTCCTTCATTTCATCTGAGTTGAATTTCTCCAGAAAGGCGTCCTCCTCTATACCTAGTTTAAAGGCGATCTCAGCCAATACCGCCGCTTTGGTTACGTCATTGTTGCGGGCATAAAAAGCGCGTTGTACCTCTTCGGCCATTTCCAGTTCCTTGTCTGCCTGCAGGTAGCGCATGGTCACAACAGCACGGCAAGCGGGCTCGGTATCGTAAACAAAACTTTCTCGCTCAAAGAATCCGAAATCGAACGCCTGGCCTGTCGCTTTTTCAACTTCCTGCCAATGCTGCTGCACAGCTGCTTTCATCTGCTCATCCATTGGTTCAGTTGTACCCGGACGCAAACCACCCAGCACCAGTTTGAAATTGAGTTTGCCTTCCTGTTCTTTTTTAAGACGGTGCAATACCGGCGCAAAGCCATAGCACCAGGAGCACATCGGGTCCATCACATAAATCAGGTGCGGAACATCCAGCAGGTCATATTTTTCCATCTTGTTTCTGTGTTGCTTCAGCTTACAAAGGTAGACACTAATTGTTAAATGGTTAAATTGTTAATTGTTGAACTATGCGCTGCAGGAGCTACACGTGAGAAGGAAAACATGTTACTGATGTCAAGCGGTATAGCGTATGATACTCCTTCACCTGAAATTTAAAAGCTAACCAACAACCGTTTACCATGTAGCAATTTAACCCTACAACCATTTAACCATTTAACAATTATCAAGTATCTTAGCAGCTTGATTTAGAGCAAGCGAATACACGAGAAACCATGTCAGAGTATAATTTCAATCAGATTGAGAAGAAGTGGCAGCGTTACTGGGAAGAAAACCAGACGTTTAAAGCGACCGAAAGCACCGATAAGCCAAAGTATTATGTGTTGGACATGTTCCCCTACCCTTCTGGTGCGGGTCTGCACGTAGGACACCCACTCGGCTATATCGCCTCTGATATCGTGAGCCGCTACAAACGCTCTAAAGGGTTTAATGTGCTGCACCCCATGGGTTTTGACGCATTTGGTCTGCCAGCCGAGCAATACGCCATTCAGACGGGGCAGCATCCGGCTATCACGACCGAGCAGAACATTGCCCGCTACATCGAGCAGCTGAAGAATATTGGCTTCTCCTACGAATGGGAGCGCGAAGTGCGAACCTCTGACCCTGGCTATTACAAGTGGACACAGTGGATCTTTATGCAGCTGTTTAACAGCTATTATAATTACACAACCGATAAGGCCGAGCCCATTGACAAGCTAATCGCAGCCTTTGAGACTAACGGCAATGCAAAAATCAACGCTGCCTGCGACGAAGACACGCCTGCTTTTACTGCTGAAGACTGGAAAGCCATGAACGAGCAGGAGAAAGCCCAAGTCCTCCTCCACTACAGACTGACTTATGTGGCGGATGCCGTGGTAAACTGGTGTCCTGCCCTGGGTACCGTATTGGCCAACGACGAAGTAAAAGACGGACAGTCTGAGCGTGGCGGTTACCCGGTTGAGCGCAAACTCATGCGCCAGTGGATGATGCGCATCACGGCTTATGCCGAACGCCTTTTGCAGGGACTCGACACCATTGACTGGCCTGAGCCAGTGAAGGAAATGCAGCGCAACTGGATTGGCAAATCGGTCGGTGCCGAACTTGACTTTGCCGTGGAAGGTGCTGCATCTGAGAAGATTAAGGTCTTCACCACCCGCATTGATACCATATTCGGAGCTTCCTTTGTTGTACTGGCCCCCGAACATGAGTTGGTTGCACAAATTACAACAGACGAGCAACGTGCAGAGGTGGAAGCTTACGTAAACGTGGCTAAAAACCGTTCGGAGCGTGAGCGCATGACTGATGTGAAAACCGTAAGCGGTGTCTTTACAGGGGCCTACGCTGTCAATCCGCTTTCTGAAGAGCGTGTGCCGATCTGGATAGCTGACTATGTGCTGGCGGGTTACGGCACAGGCGCTGTCATGGCTGTTCCGGGACATGACTCCCGTGACTATGCTTTCGCCAAGCACTTTAACTTGCCTATAAAAGAAGTAGTGGCGGGCGGTAATCTGGAAGAAGAGGCTTATGCCGGAAAAGAAGGCAAAATCATCAACTCCGGCTTCCTGAACGGCCTGGAAGTGAAAGACGCGATAAAAGCAGGTATAGCCAAGGCCGAAGAACTAGGGGTTGGCAAAGGCCGCACGCAGTACCGTATGCGCGACGCCGTTTTCAGCCGCCAGCGTTATTGGGGCGAGCCGGTTCCTGTTTACTTCAAAGACGGTATACCACACCTGCTCAACGAAAGCGAGCTGCCACTGGAGTTACCCAAGATAGACGCCTACCTGCCAACTGAGACAGGTGAGCCGCCTTTAGGGCGTGCAGTGGATTGGAAGTATCAGGGGCAATATGAGTACGAACTGAGCACCATGCCTGGTTGGGCCGGCTCAAGCTGGTACTGGTACCGCTACATGGATCCGCAAAACAATCAGGCCTTCGCCGATAAAGATAAGGTGGCGTACTGGCGCAATGTGGACCTCTACATGGGAGGTGCTGAGCACGCCACCGGTCACCTCCTCTACTCCCGCTTCTGGAACAAGTTTATGTTCGACTTGGAGTTGGTGGTGGAGCAAGAGCCGTTCAAAAAACTCATCAACCAGGGTATGATCCAAGGGCGATCCAACTTTGTATACCGTGTGAAGGATACTAATACCTATGTTTCCTATGGCCTGCGCAAAGATTATGACACTACTCCGCTGCATGTGGATGTAAACATCGTGGAGAACGACGAACTGGACCTGGAAGCTTTCAAAGCCTGGAGACCGGAGAACGCCAAGGCGGAATTTATTCTGGAAGATGGCAAGTATACCTGCGGTGTAGAGATCGAAAAGATGTCGAAGTCTAAGTACAACGTAGTGAACCCGGATATACTGGTAGAGCGTAACGGTGCGGATACACTGCGCATGTACGAAATGTTCCTTGGCCCTTTGGAGCAGTTCAAACCCTGGAACACGAACGGCATGGACGGTGTGACAAAATTCCTGAAGCGCTTCTGGAATCTCTTCCATAGCAGTGACGGTCATTTTGCCGTGACCGACGAGGCGCCAACAGCAGCAGAACTGAAAACATTGCATAAGACCATCAAAAAGGTAGAGGAAGACATCGAGCGCTTTTCGTTCAATACCTCGGTGTCTACTTTTATGATCTGCGTAAATGAGTTAACAGCGCTGAAAACCAGTAAGCGTGCTATTCTTGAGCCATTGACCATCGCGTTGGCACCCTATGCACCGCATATAGCGGAAGAGCTTTGGGAAAAGCTAGGTCACAGTGAAAGCATTACCTTCGCACCCTTTCCGGCCTGGGATGAAAAGTTCCTGGTGGAGAATACATTTGACTATCCTGTCTCGGTAAACGGTAAGGTACGCGCTAAGCTGACCTTTGCTACAGACGCAGCACGAGATGACATGGAAAAGACTGTATTGGCCGATGAACAGGTAACGAAATTTTTTGAAGGAAAAGCACCAAAGAAAATTATTATAGTCCCTAACAAAATCATCAACGTGGTGGTATAAGTATTTCCATCTTACCACTAACTTTTCTGAAAGCCGCTCGGGTCCCCAACCTGGCGGCTTTTGGTTTATATGGGTCAACAATAATCGTGTCTGTTGCCGTATAGCTATTATAAGCTATACCTGTATGCTCCGTATACTTGCTCCCACCGACTTTTCCATGGATGGCTACAATGCCACTTTGGTCGCCATGCGGCTAGCGCAGCGCTTCGGTAGCCAGGTTATCTTTGTGCATGCCATGGCCAAACCTCCAGTGCCAGCCAACTCCCCAGAAAATTTATTCCAATCGCTATACCGGGAAGAAGAACAAAAAAACCTCGAGAAGCTGCGGGAAGAATGTCAACATTTGCTCGATATTCTGAATATGCGACACGGGGAGATCCACTATAAAACAGTGGTGGTTCCCACTCCGTTTGCCGAATCTATGCTGGAGGTGATATACAGAGAGAAAATTGACCTGGTGGTGATGGGTAGTCGGGGTAGCACCAGCCTACGAAAAATTCTGCTGGGCAGTAGCACACAGGAACTGATGAGATTGACGACGGTGCCGCTGCTCATTATACCTTCTTTTTTTGTCTTTGATGGGTTTAAACGTGTTACCATTTTGCTGCAGCATAAGGCACAGTCCTATAGGCCAGGCGTCAAAGTTCTGGAACGACTGGCTAGCAGTTATAACGCCACGCTGCATTTCTTGATTATGACACAGGACGGAAGGCAAATCCACAATATTACAGAAATATGCACCGACACAGCCAACTGGCAATATTTACTGGAATTTCCTCACTCCATCAGTTCGATGGCTGAAACGGATACGCTGGCTGGACTGAAAGATCATATGGCACAGAAACGTACCGATTTAATCGTGTTGTTTCCCGACCGACGAAGCATTTGGGAGGATTTCTTTTCCCAAAACATTGCAGACGATCTGGCGGCCCAGCCCAAAGTACCCATACTAATCCTTCCCAATCAATAATACCCCGATGGATCATGTTCTCAACAATCCTTTTTTTGAGCTGTCCATTATACTGGCCATCGCTGCCATCTTAGGGGGTATTGGGCTGCTGCTTCGTCAGCCCCTCATTGTCATGTTTATTGCCCTCGGTATTTTAGTCGGGCCTTCTGCGCTTAACTTGGTCTCCTCCTCCCAAATGGTGCATTTACTGGCCGACCTGGGTATAGCGCTGTTGCTTTTTGTGGTAGGGCTCAAACTGGATCTAAAACTCATACGCTCCACCGGCGCAATCGCCCTGATGACAGGCCTGGGTCAGGTTGTTTTCACATCTGTCCTGGGTTATATCCTTGGTATTGCGCTAGGGTATGACCACGTTACCTCTCTCTACATTGCCATTGCCCTTACCTTCTCCAGTACCATTATCATCGTCAAACTACTTTCCGACAAGAACGAAATCGATTCTTTGCATGGCCAGATCGCCATCGGCTTCCTGATTGTGCAGGACATCGTGGTCGTGTTGCTGATGATCGTTTTGTCTGCGCTGGATGCCAAGGCAGGTTCTTTTCCTATGGTGAGTATCTTACAGGTTTTGCTCACAGGCAGTGCCATCGTGGCCGTCATTGGCTTGTTGATGCGCTTCATTCTGCCTCGTCTCGTCAATTTTCTTGCTCACTCTCAGGAACTTCTGGTCTTGTTTTCTATCTCCTGGGCGGTGGCAGTGGCATCAGCATGCGATTACCTGGATTTCAGCCGTGAGGTCGGCGCATTTCTGGCGGGTGTGTCACTAGCATCTACCCCCTACCGAGAGATAATTAGTGGTCGCCTGGTGAGCCTGCGTGACTTTCTGCTGCTCTTTTTTTTCATCAACCTGGGTTCGCAGCTGAATTTGAGCCTGCTGGGAGAGCAAATTGGACCCTCACTCATTTTTTCAGTTTTTGTACTGGTAGGAAACCCTCTGATAGTAGTAGCCATCATGGGGGTGATGGGTTACCGCAAGCGAACTAGTTTTCTGGCTGGGCTAACCGTTGCTCAAATCAGTGAGTTTTCTTTGATTTTCGCAGCCATGGGGCTAAGCATGGGGCATATTCAGGAAAGTTCTGTAGGGCTTATTACGTTGGTAGGTCTCATTACCATTGGCCTATCTACCTATATGATCCTCTACTCCCATCAACTGTACGATCTGGTGGCTCCCTTTTTGCATGTGTTCGAGCGGCGTGTCCCTTTCCGGGAAGAGCATGGCGACGAGGCTATCCCGGCACAAGTGGATGTCGTGCTTTTTGGTTTGGGTCGTTACGGTGGCAATATTGCATTGACGCTGCAGAGGGAGAACATAAAAATGATCGGCGTCGATTTCGATCCGCAGCAGGTTAGGTTTTGGCAGCAGCAAGGTATAGCAGCATTGTATGGTGATGTGGAAGACCCTGAAATGCCTGCCCGGCTCCCGCTGAACACAACCCGGTTCGTTATTAGCAGTCTCGGGGATGTTCGGGCTAACATTGCGCTGATCAGGTATTTGAAAGCCAGCGGCTACCAAGGCATTATCGCTGTCACCGCCCACCGCTCAGTTGACGCGGCCCGTTTAAAAGAAACAGATGCCGACCTTATTCTCTCGCCCTTTGCCGATGCCGCAGAAACTATACCTGCCAAACTGAATATTCAGAAATCTACTGATCAGTAGAAACTGATTTCATTTCCACTAAAAAGAAGAGGCGGCCTCGTGAGAGCCGCCTCTGTTGTTATACCTCTTGAATTTCTTTGATCAATCGGGCATCGGCCGTTTTAATAGACATTCGGGCTTTCTCGAGCAGGTTGCTTAACTGAACCGCCTCTTCCTCTGAGAGTCCCTGCATTAAATTATCTAGTTTGTATAACTCCAGATCAATAAGACCCAACAGTTTAAGGCCTTTATCTGATACAAGAATATTGACCAGTCGTTTGTCGCTTGAATTACGATCTACATCGACCAGACCTTTCGTTTTCAAGCGACTGACGAGCCGGGAGGTGTCCGACATTTTGTCGAGCATGTAGTTTCGCAGCACGGATGTAGAAATAGGTTTGGGGAATTGGTCTCGGAGGATTCGCAGGATATTGTACTGTTGTGCCGTCAAGTCATTCTTTTTGAAAAACTCTTCGTAACCATTAATCAATAAACTGTTTGTTAGGATGATGTTCAGACTAGCTTTCTGCCATTCGTTGCGAATGGCAATCATGCATAATTGGCGTTCTAATTGCATAGTGAGACGTAGTATTTTGGGCGAAAAATAAACTTAATATACATATATAATTTAATATATGTTGCTCCGTTCTCCTATGATGAGCTTAGACTATTCCCGTTTTACAAGACTTTAAAGCTGCATTTTGCATTTTTTCCAATGAAACCGCATCAACATGCAGGTATGCTTGCCAACAGAATGCGTTTATATGCAGGATTGCACTAATTTTGATGAGGTAGAGCCTGAAAAATTTTATTTAAAAATTTTTCAGGCTCCGACATTTTCTTGGATTCACTTAAATAAAAAGTGAAGCTATGGAGAGGTTATTTGCTCACAACGGACATTATATTTAAAGACCTGCTTGAAGCCTTATCGCCTTAGGCAGCTTGGCGAGCACTAAGGTATAGGAGTCGTCTATCCATTGTTGCAGAAGCGAGTCAGACAGTCCGGCTTCGGGCAAAACTGTGTTCCAGTGTAATTTATTCATGTGATAACCGGGCAGCACGTGTGTGTACTGTTCACGCAGGGCAATAGCCTTTTCCGGGTCACATTTAAGGGCTATACCTTTAGCAAAATTTGAAATGCTGCAAAGAGCGAACATTTTTCCGCAAACCTTAAAGACCAAGGTATCCTCATCAAAGGGCAGCGCTTCGGATGTGGCAGGTTTGCTCAGGCAATATGCCCGAAAGTCCTCAATATTCATCCAAATGAATTACCAATGCTTGATAACAAAGTAAACCATGGCTGCCAAAAACATCAGGATCGAAATCTTGTTGATGGTGTGCATGGCACGGAGGTTAAAATTTGTCTTACGATTTGGGTCTTTCTTGCGGAAGAAATACGTGGCGACTTCTTTTAAATCAAATAATCCTTTCATGGGCATGTTTTTTATCTAAGCAACAGTCACCTACAGACAAAGTAAGTTTCTGTTTTGTATTAACATCATAGTAAACCATAAGATTGCATCGGAATAGCTGACTTGGCTCCTATTCCGCCAATCTCATTGGTTCAATCCACTTCTCATCCTCCCGGATCAACTCAATCAACTCATCCACCGCTTTGTCAGCCGGCACCGATTTCTTCACAACTGTTTGACCGCGGTATAGGGCTATCTTATCCTTTCCCACTCCAACATAGCCGTAATCTGCATCTGCCATTTCGCCTGGACCGTTTACAATGCAGCCCATAATACCGATTTTCACACCCTTCAAATGATCCGTGCGTTTGCGGATCATGGCGGTGGTTTCCTGTAAATCGAACAAAGTACGGCCACAGCTCGGGCAACTGATATACTCAGTTTTGCTCATGCGGGTACGGGCCGCCTGCAGTATTCCAAAGCTTAAGTTGTTGAGTTTGTCTATTGCGTACAACCACGCCCCTTTTTCCTGTTCCGGCAAAAGTTCAGTACCTAGCATGATACCATCACCCAAGCCATCTATTAACAGGCCGCCTACATCCGTGGAGGCGTAAAGCTGTACCTCATCTGCCGTGAGTTGACCATAAGACCGTTTAACGATGCAGGGAGTTTTTACCCCATTATTCATCAAACGAAAGAAACACTTGCGCAGCTCCGGCATGGCGTGCTCATTATTTGTCTGCAGCATCAGCACTGCCGTATGATCCGCTTTCAGACGCTCGATCAGCTCAGGAGTTAAATCGGCTAGGCTCGTCTCGATGAAGTTAAGCTTCGGATGAAGCGCAACCGCTTCCAGATATTGGCGAGATGTCAAAAGCGGGTGGCGATTTTCCTGGTCTTCGGCCAGCTGCCAGGGCACGTAGTTCACAATCTCCTTCAGGCCATTGGGCAGCATAAACGAAATTGGATGATCGCCGGTGTAAATGAAGTCAGCACCCAAGTCATTCATGTTGAACTTGTCGAGCAGCATTGAATACAAGTGCCCCACGCTCTTAAGGTCAGCATACTGTATGTCTGTCAGGCGGCTGAGGTCAGCCACCACACGCGGCACATTGGTTCCCCCCACATTCTCAATTTCCAAAGTTTCGCGGCGATGGTACTGGAAGGGATCTATGGGCACCTTACAAATCGGCTGAATGGGCTGTGCTTTTGCAGCACGGTGCGTGTAGCGGTCTATCAGGGCCTTCGCTACCGGAGCTTCTGCCTCCGGTGCTTCCGTCAGCGAAACACGCACGGTATCTCCCAGTCCGTCTTCCAACAGAGTGCCTATACCTACCGCCGATTTTATGCGGCCGTCTTCAGCCTCTCCCGCTTCTGTTACGCCCAGGTGCAAGGGGTAAGGCTTCAAACCTTCTTCGTCTAGTTTCTGCACCAGCAACCGATAAGCCTGCACCATTACCTGCGTGTTGGAGGCTTTCATGGATATAACAATATTGTAATACTGCTCCTCTTCGCAGATGCGCAGGAACTCCAGAGCACTTTCTACCATCCCGAGCGGTGTATCGCCATATCGACTCAAAATACGGTCTGACAACGAACCGTGGTTGGTTCCGATGCGCATAGCTGTGCCGTATTCCTTGCAAATGTGCACCAATGGTACAAAGCGTTTGCGTATACGGTCCAGTTCAGCCTGGTAGGTTATGTCATTGTATTCGATTACCTCAAACTTTTTCTTATCAGCATAGTTGCCTGGGTTGACACGAACCTTCTCTACAATGCGGGCAGCCACTTCGGCGGCGTTGGGCGTGAAATGGATGTCGGCTACCAATGGCGTGTTATAGCCCCGTCTTCGCAACTCTTCCCGAATATGGCGCAGGTTTTCCGCCTCCTTCATGCTGGGCGCCGTAATGCGGATATACTCGCAACCGGCCTCTATCATGCGGATGCACTGTTCCACAGAACCCAGGGTGTCCATGGTATCCACGGTGGTCATCGACTGCACGCGAATCGGGTGGTTCCCTCCCATCGGCACATCGCCAATGTTCACCACAATGGTTTCTCTACGTTTGTACTCCGTGAGGCTAGGGCAATAGTTCTTGTTCATATAAAGGCGTAAGCTGATGCTTCGTTCTCTTAACTAATGTTTGGCCTGCTTTGTTCAACAGGCAATTCCCGTAAATTTAGCACCATTATTCTAAAGTGTGATAAGTCAGCCAAATTTGTTGAGCAGCAGGTATACCTTAAAATAAAATTTGTAATCATGCCAACCAAAGCCCTGATCATACTGGCAAGCGCCCGGAAATCAAGCGATACAGCCAAACTCGTGAACGCACTGTTTGATGCTGATTCGGTTACCCTGATTGATCTGCTCGATTATAGCGTCAGCCCCTACCGATACGATGGCCTGTACCCAACGGAGGATAATTTTCTGGAAGTAGTGGACTTGATGCTCCTGCACGACAGGATCGTATTTGCAACGCCTGTCTATTGGTATGCTATGAGCGGATTGATGAAAACGTTTTTTGACAGGTTCACCGATATTGTGACAGTCCAAAAGGACACCGGCCGCCAACTAAAGGGGAAACAGACCTTCCTGTTGGCTGTCGGCGCAGATGATGCGCTTCCGTTGGGTTTCGAAGAACCGTTCCGCCGTACTTCCCTATACCTTGGTATGGAATTTATAGCTACCTTATACTGTGAAGCGTCCACCATTGACGTAGAAGACACAAAGAGGAAACGTTTTGTCTCGGACCTCCTGAATAATTAACAAAACCAAGTGCCATGATACACATGCCAGCCTTTATACCCAGAAATGCAGACGAGAAGTTGCGCGCCGTACTGAAATGGGGGCGACTACGCCAGGAACAGGCAAACGATGTCATCCTGATCACCAAAGACACCGTGTTGGGCTTCCTCAGGCGACAGCTGGAGCGCGGCAATTGGCGCGAGGTGCTGGAAGTGCTTAAAGGCAAACCCATGACACAGGCCAGCAGATTCATGTTGCATGAACTTCGTGATAAGATCGTTCGACGGCTTATATTCAGGTTGGGGCTGCGGCCGGTCATCGCTGCTGGGTTGGTTATAGTACTTTTGCCGATCATTTTGGCGAAAGTATCCGGGGAAGTTATTGGCTGGGTGAGGAACCGACATTAAATAAAAAGAGCACCCGATTTGGGTGCTCTTTTGCTATACCTGAATCCGGATTAGCGTCTGAACATCAGCTCGCGGTATTTTACCAGCGGCCAGTCTTCATCGTCCACCATCAGCTCGAGCTTGTCGACACTTGTACGGATTGGCTCGAAGAAGCCCAATACCTTCTCATTGTAGAAAATGGCGCGTTCCCGCACATTTTCTATCTTGTTGGCAACCTTTCGCGACTGAATCATTTCCACCACATTGACCTGGATGTTCTTGATATGGCTGGAGATTCGCTTGATGGACTCTATTGTTGTCTGCGTGTACTCATCCTCCAGCCCAAGATCCTTCAAACCACGGATGTTCTGAATCAACTTGTTCTGGTAGGCGATAGCCGTCGGGATTACGTGGTTCATGGCCAGGTCACCCATTACGCGTGACTCAATCTGAATCTTCTTGATGTATTCCTCCAGTAAAATCTCGTGGCGGGCACAAAGCTCCACTTCTGAGAAGATGCCATGGCGGGTATAAAGGGCTTTTACCTCTTCACGCTCATACACGTCTAGGGCAAGTGGCGTAGACTTGATGTTGGACAAGCCTCGCTCAGCAGCCTCGTCCTCCCACTCCTTAGAGTAACCGTTGCCTTCAAATCGGATCGCTTTGGAAGCGGCCACGTATTCGCGCAACACTTGGATGATGGCCAGTTCCTTTTTCATGTCCTTCTTTTCAATTAGCTCATCCACTGACTGGCGGAACTCCATCAGTTGGTCAGCCACGATGGTGTTGAGCACTGTCATGGAAGAAGAGCTGTTGGCAGACGAACCCACTGCCCGGAACTCGAACTTATTGCCCGTGAAAGCAAATGGGGAAGTTCTGTTACGGTCGGTGTTGTCGCGGAGGATTTCCGGGATTTTGTCTATACCTAACTTCAGGTACATGTTGTCGCCTTTTTCCATCGGAACTTTGGCCGTACGCTCCAGTTCTTCCAAAACAGCCGTTAGCTGCTGGCCCACGAATACGGACATGATGGCTGGCGGCGCTTCGTTGGCACCCAGACGGTGGTCGTTGCTGGCTGATGCGATACTGGCGCGCAACAGGTCGGCGTGCTTATGCACTGCCATGATGGTGTTGATGAAGAAAGTCAGGAACTGGAGGTTTTCCTTCGGCCGCTTGCCAGGGGCAAGCAGGTTCACACCGGTGTTGGTGCTCATCGCCCAGTTGTTGTGCTTCCCACTGCCGTTTACACCTTTATAAGGTTTCTCATGAAGCAACACTTTAAATCCATGGCGCTCTGCCACACGGTCCATAATGTCCATCAACAATTGGTTGTGGTCAACGGCCAGGTTGGCGTCCTCAAAAGTCGGGGCGCACTCAAACTGGTTGGGGGCCACTTCGTTGTGGCGTGTTCTCAACGGGATACCCAGTTTTAAGGATGACTTCTCGAAGTCGACCATAAAGGAGTGCACACGGCTTGGGATAGAACCGAAATAATGGTCTTCGAGCTGCTGGCCTTTGGCCGGCGCATGCCCAAACAAGGTACGGCCGGTCATCATCAGGTCAGGGCGGGCCTCGTAAAGTGCTCGGTCTACTAGGAAGTATTCCTGCTCTATACCTAATGTTGTGTTGACTTTTACTACTTCCTTGTCGAAATACTGGCATACCGGTACAGCCGCCTGGTTCAGCAAGTGAAGTGATTTTAACAGTGGAGTCTTGTAATCCAGCGCCTCGCCGGTATAGGAAACAAATATGGTTGGGATACAAAGGGTACGTGTACCGGCATTCTCGATCAGGAAAGCGGGGGAAGAAGGATCCCATGCGCTATAACCGCGGGCCTCAAAAGTGTTGCGAATACCGCCGCTTGGGAAAGATGAAGCATCGGGCTCCTGTTGCACCAGGGCGCTACCTTTGAAACTCTCGATCGCGTCGCCGTCACCGGTCAGGTCAAAGAAAGAGTCATGCTTTTCGGCTGTAGAACCGGTAAGTGGCTGGAACCAGTGCGTATAGTGCGTCGCGCCTTTGCTCATAGCCCATGTCTTCATGGCCGCCGCCACGGCATCGGCCAGATCGCGGTCCACTTTTTCGCCAGCCTCTATCGTGCGACCGAGTCGCTTGAAATTTTCAGAGGACATCGTGGCTCGCAATGCTGAAAAGCCGAATACGTTCTCGCCAAAATACTCAGAAATTTTGAGCGATGGCAGCGCTACCTCTGCCGGTTTGCGCTGACTTACCAGTTCGAGCGCCTTAAATCGAAGAATTGCCATGGGTTAAAGGTTAGGGTCTTAAATTTTACCAAAGGTATAGACAAATATAATACATTTAACAAAACAGGGTATAAAATTTAAAGGGTGTTTCGAAATAATTTTATCAAAATTCTAAAACACCCCTTAAAAACTAGAGGGGTAATCAAAAGATGAGTTAACAATAAAATTCAGGTGAATCATCTTAAATCATCCATTGTTAAGAGGAGCGCACCTTATCTAGTATATTTGCAGCCGTGAAACGAAGCTTACTATATCAGCCCTTATACTTTTTGTTTTGGGTACTCTACTTTTTAGCTGCCCGGGCTATTTTTCTGCTATACCACAGTAGTCGCACCCAACAGCTTTCTACAGAAGACCTGTATACCATTTTCAGCAAAGGCCTTCGCCTTGATTTGTCCTTCAGCGGCTATGTAAGTGCCATCCCATTCCTGGCGATATTGGCAACCACGCTTTTTCCAGGGCTGCGTGTGCGCCGTTTTATCCGTTACTATACCTATACCACGCTGGCTTTATTGTCGGTGCTGATGGCCGTGGACCTAGAGCTCTACACCTTCTGGGGCTTCCGATTGGACTCGACTCCTCTGCTATACCTGAACACGCCCGGCGAAATGGCCGCATCCGCCGCATCCGCCCCGGTGCTTTTGCTGGTTGTGATCGCCCTGGGTACCAGTCTGGTGTTTGCACTGCTATTCCGCTATACCTTCGATTACCAGAATTACCACCTCAATTTCTCTAAAGTGACTTATGCAGGTATAGCCTTGACTTTTGCCGCCGTGCTGATTTTGCCAATGCGGGGAGGCTGGCAACAGATACCGATTAACCAGAGCGTGGTTTACTTCTCGGAGAACCCCTATGCCAACCACGCTGGCCTGAATATGCCCTGGAACCTGATGAACACCATGCTCAAGTATAACCAGGAAGCCCGAAACCCATACCAGTACATGGAGATAGACGAGGCTGAGGCACTGGTCAGCCGACTCTACCAAAGCGCCGGCGACTCCGCAGAACGCATCCTTCAAGTAGAGCGCCCTAATGTGCTTTTTATCATCCTGGAAAGTTACACGGCTAAGTTTATCGGGCATCTGGGTGGCGAGCAAGGCGTAACCCCCAACCTGGACCGCATAGCTGCGGAAGGCATGAGCTTCATGAAAATGTATGCCAGCGGCGACCGAAGCGAGAAAGGTATGGTGGCTTTGCTGAGTGGTTATCCGGTGCAAACGACGACTTCCATCATCAAAAACCCAAAAAAAACTGAGCAATTGCCGCACCTGAGCCAGGTATTCAAACAGGCAGGCTATAGTACTGGGTTTTATTATGGCGGTGAGTTAGAATTTGCCAACATCCGCTCTTATTTGCAGAATGGTGGCTACGACCGGCTGATAGATAAGTATGATTTCCCTGAAGAGAGCTACAACTCGAAGTGGGGTGCGCATGATCACGTCTTGTTTGACCGGGTGCTGCAAGACCTGAAGGAAGCCAACGAACCTTTCTTCACGACGGTCTATACCTTGAGCAGCCACGAGCCTTTTGAGACGCCTATACCTGCCAAATTTCCAGGAACGAGCGTGACCGACAAGTTCAGGAACTCGGTTTATTATACCGACTGGGCATTAGGCCGATTTATGGAAGAAGCCCGTCAGCAACCCTGGTGGGATTCTACGCTTATCGTGCTGGTAGCTGACCACGGACATCCTCTGCCCTATGAAGACCCGAACCACCTGAGCACGAAGTTCCGCATACCTTTCGTATTGGCGGGCGGTGCCTTATCGGCAAAAGGAAAGCAGGTAAAGGAGCTAGCCAGCCAAACCGATATTGCCACTACCCTGCTCTATCAGTTAAGTCTGCCTTACCGGGACTTTAAGTGGGGCCGTAACTTACTGGCGCCAACAGACTACCCATTTGCGTTTTATGTGTTCAATGATGGATTTGGATTTATTACGCCCGGCACGGTGTTCTCTTTCGACAACGTTTCCCAAAAACCTATTTTACGAGGCAAAGGGCTTACAAAACAACAACTGGAGTATGGGAAGGCCTACATGCAATCCTCGTTTGAAGACTTTGTGCGAAAGTAAATTTCATGGACATAAGTGAGGTTACAATACGCATAGCAGGCGCACATGCTCCCATTCACAACTAAAATTAGTATCTTTGCCCCCTGATTATGAAAAAGGTAGCATTCTATACATTAGGTTGTAAACTCAACTACTCTGAAACCAGCACCATCGGAAGAATCTTCCAGGAGCGTGGCTTCGAGAAAGTGGAGTTCACTGACAAACCCGACATATACGTCATCAATACTTGCTCTGTCACCGACAACGCCGATAAAAAATGTCGCAAGATCGTGAAAGAGGCGCTGAAGCACTCCCCAAACGCTTTCATTACCATCGTAGGCTGCTATGCGCAGCTCAAGCCAAAGGAGATCAGCGATATACCGGGTGTTGACGCAGTGTTGGGTGCTGCCGAGAAGTTTCAGTTGGTGGATATCCTGGAAACCTTTGAGAAGAAGGCACAACCACAGGTATACGCCAGCGCCATCAGCGAGGCCAACACTTTCCATAACTCCTATTCTTTCGGAGACCGAACCCGCACCTTCCTCAAGGTACAGGACGGCTGCGACTATTCGTGCACCTTCTGCACTATTCCCCTGGCACGTGGCAACAGTCGCTCCGATACCATCGCCAATGTGGTGCGCTCAGCGCATGAGATTGTGGAGTCGGGCGTAAAGGAGATCGTGCTGACCGGTGTGAATACGGGCGACTTTGGCCTGCAGAACGGCGAACGGGTAGAAACCTTTTATGAACTGGTGCAGGCATTGGATCAGGTAGAAGGTATAGACCGTTTCCGAATTTCCTCCATCGAGCCGAACCTGCTCAAAGACGAGATCATTGAGTTTGTAAGCCAGAGCAAGCGGTTTATGCCACACTTCCATGTGCCGCTGCAGTCAGGCTCCAACAAAATACTCAAGCTCATGCGCCGCCGCTACTTGCGCGAGCTGTACGCCGACCGTGTAAGTACCATTAAGTCGTTGATGCCGCACTGCTGCATTGGCGTAGACGTGATCGTGGGTTTCCCGGGTGAGACTGAGGAGGATTTCCTGGAGACTTACAACTTCATCAACGACCTGGATGTGAGTTACCTGCACGTGTTCCCTTATTCGGAGCGCGAAAACACCTCGGCCCCAGAGTTGCCAGGCAAAGTAAGTATAAAAGACCGCAACCGCCGTGCCGACATGCTGCGCATCCTCTCAGAGAAGAAAAAGCGCTATTTCTATGAGCAGAACATTGGCCGTGAATTCACCGTGCTTTTTGAAGACGACGTGAAAGACGGGTTGATGGAAGGGTTCACTGAAAATTATGTGCGGGTCGTTGCCAAGTATGACCCGGTGTTGGTCAACGAGACGAAGCATGTGCGCTTAACGGGCATCAACGAGCAAGGACTAATGCAGGCAGAAGAGAGCTTTGCGGAGGTTTTGAAACATTAAAAATTCTGAATTTTTAAAAAATTTGCCTTATATTTTCAACCTGAATCAATCCATAAAGCTTAAAACCAACCATTGTGAAATTATCTAAAATTGTATTGGGAGTAGCAGCAGCAGCCCTTGTAACCGCCTGCAACACCGATCAGAAAACTCAGACCACTGGTACAGCCACTACATCGGCTGCCGCTTCTGATTCTCTTGCAGTTGCTGCTAATGCTGATATCGTGTATATCAACTCTGACTCCTTGCTAAGTAAGTATGAGTACTTTAAGGACGCACGCACACGCTTCCAGTCCAAGACAGAAAAAGCTGAGAAAGATCTGCAGGCCAAAGCATCTGCTTTCGAGAAAGAGGTGCAGAACTACCAGCGCACAGGTGGTAACATGAGCATGGAGCAACGTGCCTCCACGGAGAAGAAGCTAGCCCAGCGCCAACAGCAGTTGCAGCAGCAAAGCCAGACAACGGGCAGCCAACTGGCAAACGAAGAGGCAGAGGAAATGAAGAAGATCTACGACCGCGTAGAGGCCTATCTTCAGAAACTCAGTCAGGAAAGAGGCTATAAAATGGTGCTGACTTACTCAAGAGGCCAGAGCGCCATCCTATACGGAGATTCTACGCTCGATATAACCGGTGAAGTTCTTGAAGGCCTGAATGCTGCTTACGGTGAAGAAAAAGAAGCATCTAAAACCAAGGATTCAGCTGCGAAGAAAAAGTAACTGATCAAGTATAAAAACAGAAAGGCGGGTTGATATCCCGCCTTTTTTATTTCTGCCAGTTTTTTCTGCTACTCATATCGTAGCGCTTCGATCGGGTCCAGTTTGGATGCGCGGTGCGCCGGATAGTAACCCGACAGGACCCCTACGATCACGCATATGGTCAGTCCTACCATCACCCAAATCCAGGGAACGATGAAGCCTCCTTCGCCGATGAGAGAGGCAATGCCATTCCCCATCATTATACCCAGGAATATTCCGACCATACCACCCAATATGCAAATCACGATAGCCTCAATCAGAAACTGCTGTCGAATTTGAAGCGAAGTGGCCCCCATGGCTTTGCGCACCCCAATCTCGCGTGTACGCTCATTCACCGACACCATCATGATGTTCATCAGTCCGACAGAAGCTCCAAGCAGCGTGATGAAACCAATCACGAAACCCCCTACTTTCAGGTAGCCCGATATCTCGTTCAGACTTTGGATCAGGGAATCGCTACGCTTTATTTCGAAAGACTCTTCCTGCCCCAACTGATCCTGTCGCACATTGCGCATGACACCCGTTGCCTCTCCCATGACGTAAGTCAGTTCATCAGGCTTGGAGATCGAGGTTTTAATGTTGTAAGTGAGTGAGGAATTACCTGCTCTCGGAATCTGGCGACCTGTTTCGAGCGGGATCAGGATCATGCGGTCTGCCCCGCTGCCTCCCATGCTGCTGCCTCTCTTTTCGAGTTCACCCACAATTTTAAAGCGACGACCCAAGAAGGACACATACTCTCCTATCGGGTCGGTTTTAGGGAACAGTTTGTCCGATATCTCTTTTCCGATCACTGCTACGTTGGTCCCGAACTCCAGTTCATAGGAGGAAAAGCCACGGCCACGCGCCAGGTTCAGATTTTGATTGGGTATATAAAATTCGTCTCCGGCTGCGATGGTGATGTTGGGGTTGGTTTTGTCGGTGGCGCTTTTCACAACCGTTGCTCCCGCTATATTGGCAGAGAGGCTGACCCTCGAATTTTTCTCCATCAACTCTTTGTACTTGATCGCCTGCTCGTAAGTGATGTCGGGATATACCTTGTCTGTTCTGCTCTGGTTATTGCCCCTGCCATTATTGCTTTTTTTGCGAATATCGAAGGAGTTGGCACCTAAGCTCGAAAAAGTCTGGTCGAGTGAATGCTTGATGCCGTCGACTGCCGTTAGTATACCTACTAGTGACATGATGCCGATAGAGATAATCAAGCCGGTTAGGATTGTTCGCAGCAGGTTGCTTTTAATGGCGCGTATGCTTTCGCGTATATTTTCGAGCAGACTCATAGTTTAGAAGTATTTTGTATGTGCAACGCTCTACCCTACGTTAAGTATAATGGAGTGCGACTGGATACTAATTTAACCCCAATATCTGAAAAAAGAACCAATTTCAATACATTTGTTACCATACCTACGTTGTGAAAATGCTCATTCGCTCTATATCTCTACTGATTGCCGGACTGTTGCTTGCCTGTCAGGCCCTGGCGTCCACTGTGCTTATACCTATGGATGAGTCTCAAAAAGACCATTTGAAATCTTATGGCGCTGCATATTGGGTACTCACAAACAAAGTGACGGTAGACTGGCTGCTTAACTACAGGGGAGGCAGTTTCGCCTTTCAGCATGCGCCACAGCTAGAGAATGAGCTGGTGGTCAGGGGCATCAGCTATACCGTAATCTCCGACGCGCAGTATAATTCCATCCTCACACAGATCAGCAATCCGGAAGCAAACATGGATGTGATGAAGCTGGAGAAAGTACCCAAGATCGCGGTCTATACCCCCAAGTCCAAAATGCCCTGGGACGATGCCGTAACCCTGGTATTGACTTACGCTGAAATTCCTTATGATATGGTATATGACGAGGAGATCATGCGGGGCGACTTGCCCAAATATGATTGGTTGCACCTTCACCACGAGGACTTTACAGGCCAGTATGGCAAGTTTTACTCGAGCTACCGACACTACCCCTGGTACCAGGAGCAACAGCGCGAGGCAGAGGCTTCGGCCAAAGCTTTGGGGTTTAAAAAAGTATCGGAACTGAAGGGGGCTGTGGTACGGACAATCCGCGATTTTTGCGCTGGCGGCGGTTTCCTTTTTGCCATGTGCTCCGCAACCGATACCTACGACATTGCGCTGGCTGCCGAGGGGCTGGACTTTATTGAGGCGATGTATGACGGCGACGGTTCCGATCCTAATGCCCAAAGCAAACTAGATTACAGCAAGACATTTGCCTTCAAGGATTTCTCGCTGGTGCGCAATCCACTGGAATACGAGTACTCCAACATCGACATGCAGCCACAAGAGCGCGGTCTGACAGAGGCCAATGACTTCTTCCAGCTTTTCACTTTTTCAGCCAAGTGGGATCCGATTCCAACCATGCTGACGCAGAACCACGCCAAAACCATAAAGGGCTTCATGGGGCAGACAACTGCATTCCGAAAAGGATTGGTGAAACCAGAAGTGGTGGTGATGGGTGAGAACAAGGAGATGGGCGAAATTAGGTATATGCACGGCACTTTTGCTCGTGGCACCTGGACATTCTACAGCGGTCACGATCCGGAAGACTACCAGCACCTGGTGGGCGAAGACCCTACTGACCTGGCCCTCCACCCCAATTCGCCAGGGTATAGACTCATCCTCAACAACATCCTCTTCCCAGCCGCCAAAAAGAAAAAACAGAAAACGTGATTTAAGTGAACAGTTTACAATAATCAGTTACCTAATAGCTTTCACAATGTTTTCTGATAACTGAAAACTGTTTCCTGCATTAGTGCATTCTGTCCGGGCGGGGTTCTAAGTTGCGGATGATATCCGCTTCGATTTCGAGGAGTTCTTGCAGGCGGGCATCAACCACCTCAGTCGGCATGTACTCTTTGGCCAGTTTCACGAAACTCACGTAGTGCCCGGCCTCCGATACCATCAATTCATAATAGAATTTCTGTAAATCCTCGTCCTGAATGTTTTTCCAAAGGAGTTTAAAGCGCTCACAACTGCGCGCTTCGATCAGGGCATTCACCAACAGGTGATCCATCAGTTGGCGTTCCCGCAGACCGCCTTTACGGATATGTTTGGTCAGTTCTACTACATACTCATCCGGTCGGTTACGGCCCAAGCCATAGCCGCGCTTTTTCAACTCGGCCATTACGCGCTCAAAGTGGCTCCACTCCTCCGCCACCAGGTCTGTCATCTCCTCTACCAAGCGTGTCTTGTCCGGGTACTTTACGATCAACGATATACCGGACGTGGCTGCTTTCTGCTCGCAGTAGGCATGATCCACCAAAATCTCCTCTATATTTTTTTCGGCAATATTCACCCAACGGGGGTCTGTCGGCAGATGGAGACGAAGTATAGTTTTGGTCGGCTGAGAAGACATAACAATAGATGATAGGTAAAACCCTTTATGACAAGGGTAAATCAAAGTGATTACTTATAGCTTAATCAAAGAACATCCACTTGATGCCAAACACGAAGCTCGTGCGCATGCCTGGATAGAAGGGGGTTGTAAAATAGCCCGGGGCTGTCAGGCCAGTGGCGATGTTGGACATCTTCAGGAACACGTTCAGACTTTTGATATCGGCATTGATGAAAACATCCGTCACAGGGTAGGTACGAATTTCGAAACCATTCTGCAGGTAAAACTGCTGCGTAACCGGCATATAGGCATCTGCCCTGTACGCAGTAGGTGTGTATACCTGTACTCCGAATTGCCCGATCAACGCCCTTTTAAACAAGGCACCTTCGAAATACAATTTAGAATCGAACAGCCACTCAGGTATACGGAGGGTCTCTGCTTCATCCGTATTGGTATACGCCACGAAATTTTCGAAATTAATAACACCGAAACGTATACGGTGCTGCAACTCAGCCCCGAATAGCCTTTGGTTGCCTGTCAGCTGCTGTGGCAGGGCCTGCTCGTTAAAGAAAATATGACGCTTGATGTTGTTATAGTGCCCCGTGAGGCGAACATACTGGCGCTCGCCTAGCTTACCTGCAAAGGTTGCATCCAATCTGTCTGTCACCGAATTATTGAAATTGTTATTCCACTGGAAATGATTGCTTTCCATGCGCTGCTCTATCAGTGAAGGCGATCGTAGAACCCGGGCCACGCTGAACTGCAGCGGCCCCAGTTTGGCCCTTGCGCTCACATTGTAATCATTTGCCATTTGGAACTCGCCGTTCACTGAGACCAATGCGGGTCCATACATCAGCCGCAACTCCCCCCCAACAAAGAGTTGGTTAACT
Organism: Pontibacter aquaedesilientis; assembly: GCF_014773225.1. Lineage (GTDB taxonomy): Bacteria > Bacteroidota > Bacteroidia > Cytophagales > Hymenobacteraceae > Pontibacter > Pontibacter aquaedesilientis. Next base: position 832,755 of record NZ_JACXAJ010000001.1, read on the forward strand.
TTTTCGGAATACAGGATGTTGCTGCTTGTGGTATCCTGCAGATTCAAATACAGCACCCGGTAGTCCAGCTTAGAGCTTCGATGCTTGATGTAAGCCTTGTAAAAGGAGAGTTTGTTATTACCTGTCAGGCCGGCCACGTTCTGGTATTCCCTGTAATTGGTGCGGTCATCCGTCAGGTTGGGATGGTAGACCGTTTGAGGATAGAAGATAAGTGAGCTAAGGGAATCGGCCTGCCGTGGTATAGCATCATCCTGAAACAAGTTGCGCTGGCGCGCCCAATCGAAGGAGTGAAACAACTTGAGGTTCTCACCAGCTAGTTTATAAATATGCAGCAAGTGATAATTGTTCCGGAACTCGCGTGTGGCCGCCTGGTTCAGAAACGTCAATTCATTCTGATACCCAAATAGATCGTCCTGCGTCTCTCCGACACTTGCTTGTATGCCGCCAAACTCAATCTGTTCGTGGTTAAAGTGTGTAAAGTTGGCAAAAAGATGGTAGTTGCCATTTTCGGAACGGTAATGCGTAAAGGCCTTCACAGCCTGACTGCTCAGGTAGCCATCCCCACGGAGGCTGGATACACCGATCTGTCTGTTGCCGGAAAGGATTTGGTAAGCTATACCTGCGTTCCAACGGGGCGTAATGTTGCGGGCATGGGTTCCTTCAAACACCTGCTCACCGCGCTGTCCCTGTATGTAATAGATATGCGAGTAAGGCGAACGGGTATCATAATAGTTGATCAGGTCAGGTTTGTAGGCATAGCGGGAGAAAGCTTGCTTGCCAAGTCTGGCGCCGATTTTGTCGGGCATGCGGAACAGAATCGGTTTGGCTGCTGTGCCAATATTCCCTAAATGCTGGAAATAAGCCGTGTCGTGATACCAGAAACGCTCGTTGTGTATGTTCTGCACGCTGGTATCGATGCGCTGCTGCAAGTAGCGCCCTTCCAATACGTCGTTTTCAAACAATTGGAGCGTAGTCTTCGGACTGTATAAGACCTTGGTTGTGTCATCAATAATCTGAGCGACAGCCTGGTGGCCGGCTAATACGATCAAAAGGAGTAATATTCCTGCTAAGAGCTTACTTTTCACAATCCAAAATTAGTGATTTTCACGCAACCCGTATACGTGCCGGGCCAAAGTATAAGGTATAAATACGGGGATTTTAATGATCGGCGGTGTTATTGCTGTCAAAAGATGCCAGATGCTGCTCTATCAAGCTCTTAAAGTCTGCCTCTCCATCCATAAACTCCACCTCTATGGGGATGTAAAACAATGGCAGTCGGAGCGCTATCTCCCTCAAGGATGAATCAGTCAGTTTTACAGCGTCCTTTCGCGTCGTAACTATACTCACATTGCCCTTCTGCTCTGCCTGCAGCAATTGCTGTATCCGGTTTAAATCCTCGCTTGTATAAGCATAATGGTCTGCAAATGACAAGTGTTTGACAATGGTATAGCGTTGCTCTTCCAGGTAATTGACCAAAGGACGATCATTGGCTATACCTGTCAGAAGGATGATTTTATTAGAGATCTGGCCGGCATTTCCAATCGCTACAGGTCTGCCATACCTAAAGCCAGTGAAAAAAACAGGTATACCTGGTTGGCTATACCGACGTATGCGCCCCTCAATGTCGCTTCTGTTTTTAGCAGACAGGTTGGATGGGCACTTACTCACCATGATGATGTCCGCTCTTTTAGCGCCGCTTCTGGGTTCACGCAGCAATCCGGCCGGTAGAACATGGTCCTTATAAAATGGTCGGTTGAAGTCTGTCAGCATGATCATGAGCGAGGGCTGCACGGGACGGTGCTGCATGGCGTCATCCAAAACAACCGCATCCAGGTCGGGCCGCAGCCTTTGCAGTTTGTCTATACCTTCCACTCTGCTCTCGCTTACAGCCACTGTCACCCCCGGGAAGTCACGGTGATATTGAAAAGGCTCATCCCCTAGCGACGCTGCCGACGCTTTGTGATCGGCTAAAACGAATCCCTTGCTTTTGCGCTTATAGCCTCTGCTCAACACGGCGACCTGGCGTGTCTGCAACAGGCGCAGCAGGTACTCCACATGTGGTGTTTTACCAGTGCCTCCAACTGTAAGATTACCAACTGCGATTACAGGTATGGCATACCGCTTCGAGTCTAGAACCCCTCTGTCATACAACATATTACGAAGCTGCATAACACCGCCATAAAGCAAGGATAATGGCCAAAGCAGCAGTCGGAAATAACGCATAGTCAATCTTTATACCTACAAAGGTAGGGAATTATGGGAAGAGCACTTTGCAGGTGCTTGTTTTATATAGAGTAAAAGTTCTATATTTAGTTCTCAGTCTAATCCGCGCCTTACTACTTTGCATGAATACAAACAGAATACTATACCTGCTGTTGCTCACCCTGCTGCTCTATGCCTCGGGCTGCAGTCCCTGCGCTACCCTGCGCCCCGAGCCGCCGGCACCGGTCGCCTTCTACCTGGTTGATTCGGCCGGCAACAATGCCTTCGCAGTGGCTGAAAATGGGCTACACCCTGACTCCCTTCATCTGTCGCTTGAAAACGAGCCCTTTAGTTACCTGTTCACCGGCAGGGACGAGGCCATTGGAAATATCGTGTTCGAAACCTATCCTGTCATCTACACCAAGTCCCGTGTGCGCTTGCTACTCCACCTGAACAGTTCCAACACCGATACGCTCGATATCGCTTATACCATCAGCAGAGGCAAATGCTATACGGACTATACCTATACGGCTTTCTTTTTCAATGGCAAGGAGCTGAAGCGACACCCGGACACCGGCTATCTGCAGTTAACTGTGCTGTAAATTTTCATGGCTGGGCTTTACTTACTATTTTGGGGCAGTAACAGTATAGGATAAGCAGCATGAGAGAGAAAAATACGATAGCCGAAATTATTAAAGTACTGGAAGACTACGCGCCTATACCTTACCAGGAAAGCTACGACAATTCAGGGCTTCAGACAGGGGATGCCAGTGCTGAAGTATCCGGCGTGCTCCTGACGTTGGATTGTACAGAGGCGGTGATCGACGAGGCCATCGCCAAAGGCTGCAACCTGGTGGTGGCGCACCATCCCGTTATCTTCAAGGGTCTCAAAAGCCTTACGGGCCGAAGCTATGTGGAACGCACGATCATCAAGGCCATCCGGCACAATATCGCCATTTATGCCAGCCATACCAACCTCGACAGTGTGCACAACGGGGTGAATGCCAGGATTGCAGAAAAGCTTCAGCTGACAAACGTTAAGATGTTGTCTTCTAAGCCTCATACCTTAATGCAGCTTGTCTTTTTTGTGCCCGTCCAGAACACGGAGGAAGTACTCAGCGCCATACACAAAGCGGGTGCCGGGCAAATTGGTGAATACAGTGACTGTAGCTTCCAGGTACAGGGCAAGGGCCGCTTCCTACCCTCGCAAAATGCCGATCCCACCATAGGGGTGCCTGGCAAGGCTGAGCAGGTAGAGGAGAACCGGATAGAGGTCATTTTCCCGGCATTTAAACAGCACAAGATCATGCAGGCGCTCCTTCAGGCACACCCTTACGAAGAAGTGGCGCATTACCTGACCCTGCTGGAAAACTCAAACCAGGAAGTGGGCATCGGCATGATTGGTGAGCTCCACGAGCCAATGAATGAAGCTGCTTTTCTGGCTTACCTGAAAGAGAAAATGGAATTGTCAGTAGTGCGCTATACCCCTGTGGGTGATAAAACTATCCGGCGTGTGGCAGTTTGCGGCGGCTCAGGCAGTTTCTTGATCAAAGATGCACTGAGGAATGGGGCTGATGCCTATGTGACGGCAGATGTGAAATACCACGAGTTTTTTGACGCCGAGAACCGCCTTTTGATTGCCGATATCGGGCACTATGAAAGCGAGGTATTCACAAAGGGGATTTTTTATGATACAATTTCCAAAAACTTTGCTAATTTTGCAGTCTATTTATCGGAAGTAAACACAAACCCTATCAGATACACCTAATTAACTACATGGAAAGTACGGTAGCCAGCAAATTGGAAGCATTGCTAAAGCTTCAGAACATCGATTCGCAGCTTGATGAAATTAGACGCGTAAGAGGCGACCTCCCTGAGGAGGTTCAGGACCTGGAAGATGAGATTGAGGGCTATGAGGTAAGGGTTCGAAAGTTTGATGACGAGGTTGCATCCTTGAACGACTCTATCGCCCAGCGCAAGCAGTCCATCAAAGACGCAGAAGGCCTGATCAGAAAATACGAAGACCAGCAGGGGAACGTTCGCAACAACCGCGAGTACGATGCAATCACGAAGGAAATCGAACTTCAGAAACTGGAAATCCAGATTGCTGAAAAGAAAATAAAGGAGGCGCATTACCAGATCGAGCAGAAGATCACTGAGATCGAAGGTACGAAGCACCGCCTGGAAGAGCGTCGTAAAGACCTCGATAACAAAAAGCATGAACTGGATCAGATTGTTGCTGAGAGCGAAGAAGAAGAAAACAAGCTGGAGAAGGAGCGCGATGCGGCAGCCGGCCAGATTGAGGACCGTCTTCTAAGCGCCTATTCCCGTATCCGCAAAAACGTTCGCAACGGCCTTGCTGTTGTTACCGTGAAGCGTGATGCCTGCGGTGGTTGCTTCAATACTGTTCCTCCTCAGCGCCAGGCTGACATTGCGGCTCAGAAAAAAGTAATCGTTTGTGAGCACTGTGGCCGTATCATGGCTGGTGTAGAGCAGCGTGTATTCTAAATGAGATGATCTTCAGCGTTTTTCGCTTGATTTCTACATATAAAAGGATGGCTATAGCCCATCCTTTTTTTTTGTGTCTGCTTCTCTCCTCTCCAGTCGCTGCTACTTCGGTATTTAACCAGACGGTAAGCCGAGCTTACAGTGAGACCATTAAACTCCGGATTTCCAATGGCCGGACTATCATCCGGCAGGAGTTGCAGGCTAACCCAACCAATGCGGCGGCCATGTTGGTGGAGAATCAACAGGACTTCCTGACCCTTGCCGTAGAGCAAAACCCGAAGAGGTTTGGAGCATTGCTGAAAGCTCAGGAAAACCGTCTCGAACAACTGGCTTCCAGTGAAGAGCGCTCCGCCTGGTCAGATTTTGCCTTGGCTGAGATAAGGCTGCAGGTTGCGTTGAGCAAACTCTTGCAAGATCAAAAACTTGCCGCTGCCTGGGACTTGCGTCAGGCTTATCTGCAGTACCTTTCTAATGCGCGGCGCTACCCTAATTTCCTTCCCAATAAAAAGTCACTGGGTGCCCTGCAGGTATTGATCGGCTCTGTCCCCGATTCTTATAAGTTTTTCCTGAACATCATCGGGATGAAAGGCGACATCAAAACAGGTATGGCCAACCTGCATACCGCCTCTAGCCGCGAAAACCCATTTCAGGAAGAAGCTAAACTCATGTATGGCTTGATCCTACACCTGGTAGACCAAGATAGACAACAAGACGCAGCCACCATGGTGTACACCTTGGCAACCGAAAAACCTGACAATTTGCTTTTCAGCTTTGTGGCCTTGCATATACTCAAAAAAAACAAACAGAGTGATTTAGCGCATACCCTTGATAAGCGACGCCCCACTGGTAACGCCTACATAAGCTTTCCCTATCTGCACCACATGGCAGCCGACCTGTACCTGTACAAAGGGGACTTTGAGAACTCCATCCGGGAAAACAAAGTCTTTCTGCAGCAACATAAAGGAGCGCATTACATCAAAGCTGCACATTATAAGCTATACCTGGCCAGTTGGCTAAACCAGCAACAGCAGCAAGCGATCTATCACCGCAACCTGATCAGGCAAGTGGGTAAGTCAGTCGTAGAAGAAGATTCCTATGCCCAACGTTACACTGAACAGCAAATCGAGCCTAATCGCCATTTACTACTGGCCCGTCTTCAATCGGATGGCGGATATTATCGGGAAGCGCTGGCAGTATTGCAGCAGATGAAATTGAACAACCGCATGGAGCAGGAGGTTATAGCGGAGTATTATTACAGAAAGGCACGTATCTGGCATGGGTTAGATGAGCCTACACAAGCCAAGCAGCACTACGAACAGGCTATACTTGCTTGCGAGAACTCCACCCTGTATTTCGCGCCCAACGCCGCACTCCAACTAGGATATCTGTACCAGCAGGCGCATCAGATTGAGCTGGCCCGACATTATTTTATGAAAGCCCTTTCATACAAAGGACATGCTTACAAAAACAGTATAGACGGCAAGGCCAAGCTGGCACTTCAAACTCTTTGACTTTTGAAACTCAATGTCTTATAATTTAACTCTTAAAGCAGAAAATTTACCTGTTAGCCTGACGGATTTTCGTCAGCGGGCTCTTGCCTGGGCCAACGAGTTACCACTCATGGCCAGTTATACCTCCAACGACATCCCCTACCCATACCATGGCTTCGATGAGCTACTGGCCGTCTCGTCTGGCGCAGCCTTGCCAATAGATCAGGACAACGCATTCGAAAGCCTGCAGGAGAATCTTGACAGGCAACAGACTCTGTGGTGCGGCTTCCTGGCTTACGACCTCAAGAACCAGATAGAAAAACTCACAAGCGATAACCCGGACCACGTGGGCTTCCCCTCGCTGTTTTTCTTTGAGCCTGAGCTATACCTGTACTTTGAGCAGGAAGAAATCAGGGTATACAGTCAGGAGGACAACATAGCGGAAACCATACAGCAAATTCTTAATACTGCTGCCTCTGAACCATTGGCTATACCTGAAATCCAGTTGCAGCAACGCGTCAGCCGCGAAGACTATATCCGGCATGTGGAGCGGGTACGGCAGCATATTCTGGAGGGAGATGTTTATGAGCTGAATTATTGCATGGAGTTCTATGCAGAGCAGGTAACTCTATCTCCCTTGCCGCTATACTTGGCTTTAAATGCTGTTTCCCCTACTCCTTTCTCCGGTTACCTCAAGTATCATGACCGTTACCTGCTGTGTGCTTCACCCGAGCGCTATCTCAAAAAGGAGGACCGTAAATTAATCTCACAACCAATTAAAGGGACCATTCGAAGAGGAGCAACACCAGCAGAAGACCTGCAACTGCAGCAGCAACTTCGGCACGACGAGAAGGAGCTGGCCGAGAATATGATGATCGTGGACCTGGTACGCAACGACCTGCGCCGTTCCTGCACGACCGGCACCATTCAGGTGGAGGAAATGTTTGGCATATACGGTTTCAGACAAGTATCCCAGATGATTTCGACTATCAGTGGGCAATTACGTCCGGAGTGTGACATAGTAGACGCCCTGAAAGGAACGTTCCCGATGGGTAGCATGACCGGTGCGCCCAAAATCAGGTCAATGGAAATTATAGAAGAGCTCGAAGCAACGAAAAGAGGGCTTTACTCGGGCGCATTTGGGTATATCAAACCAAACCAGGACTTCGATCTGAATGTTGTGATCAGAAGCCTGCAGTACAACGCAACAACTGGCTACCTCTCCTTTATGGTGGGGAGTGCCATTACTTATGAGGCTATACCTGAGAAGGAATATGAAGAATGCTTGCTAAAGGCACGCGCAATCCTGCAAGTGCTTGGTTTGAAATAATAAACCCGCCTCTAACATATATAGCCTCAGTAATAATACATGACCATCCCAAAATTGATGAATTCCTCTGCCATTCTGTCACGTTTATAAAAGGGATTATAGTATATTTGCACCAGGAAAGAGATTTTGAAGCATGGATCCGATTATAGATTTAGATTTTATAGATAACCGCACACCCGAGCAGGCTACAGCCGCTGCATCATGCGACACTAAAGTGTCAGTTGAGACCAACACGGGCAAAACACGTAAGCTTTACATCGAGAGCTACGGTTGCCAGATGAATTTCTCTGACAGTGAGATCGTTTCGTCTATTATGCATGAGCAGGGCTTTGATACCACTTCTAACATCGAGCATGCTGATGTGGTATTCCTTAACACTTGCTCTATCCGTGAGAAGGCTGAAACTACTGTTCGCAACCGTTTAGGTCAGATCAATTATTACAAGCGCAAAAAGCCCTCGATGGTAATAGGTGTGCTCGGTTGCATGGCGGAGCGACTTAAAAAATCTTTGCTGGAAGAGGAAAAGATCGTGGACCTGGTGGTTGGTCCAGACGCCTACCGTGACCTGCCTAACCTGATCAACGAAGTGGACGGGGGGCAAAAAGCTGTGAACGTACTGCTGTCGCGCGAAGAAACCTACGCCGACATTAACCCTATTCGTTTGAACAGCAACGGGGTAAGTGCTTTTATCTCCATTATGCGTGGTTGCGACAATATGTGTTCCTTTTGCGTAGTGCCATTTACCCGTGGCCGCGAACGCAGTCGGGATGCCCACTCTATCGTGCGCGAAGCAGAGGGGTTGGTGGCACAAGGTTTTAAAGAAGTAACGCTGCTAGGTCAGAATGTGGATTCCTACAAATGGGAATCTGAAGATGGCACGGAGAAAGTAAACTTTGCCCAGTTGCTGGAGCTAGTAGCCCAGCTTAGTCCTGATTTGCGTGTGCGTTTCTCTACCTCTCATCCAAAAGATATTACGGACGAAGTGTTGTATACCATGAAGAAGTATGACAACATCTGCAAGTATATACATCTTCCGGCCCAAAGCGGTAACTCCCGCGTGCTGGAACTGATGAACCGTACTTATGACCGGGCCTGGTACCTCAACAGAGTGGATGCCATTCGCGCTATATTAGGTGAAGAATGCGGCATATCTTCTGATATGATCGCTGGTTTCTGCTCTGAGACCGAGGAAGAGCATCAGGATACGCTGTCGTTGATGGAATATGTACAGTATGACTATTCCTATATGTTCTTCTATTCTGAGCGCCCCGGTACACTTGCGGCCCGCAAACTGGAAGATGATATTCCATTGGAAGTTAAAAAGCGTCGTCTGGCTGAAATAATCGAGAAGCAGCGAGAATGTTCACTGAACAGAAACAAGCTGGATATCGGCAGGATGCACAGAGTGCTGGTAGAGAACTTCTCTAAGAAGTCCGCCGACTTCCTGAGCGGGCGCAATGACCAGAACAAAGTCGTGATCTTCCCTAAGAAACATTATAAAAAGGGTGATTACGTGAACGTATTCGTAAATGATTGCTCAGTAGGAACGCTCTTCGGAGAAGCTGTTAATTAGATTTGGAGATTTGGAAATGTGATGATTTGAAAATGAAAATCTTCACATCCCCTCATTTATAAATTTCCAAATCTTCTAATCTTCAAATCTTTTACATGCTCAACATAGACATACAAAGCATAAAACAGCGCTTCGGCATTATCGGTAACTCTCCCCTCCTGAACTATGCCATCCAGGTGGCGGCGCAGGTGGCACCTACCGAAATGACGGTGTTGATTACTGGTGAAAGTGGTAGCGGAAAGGAATCATTTTCCAAGATCATCCACCAACTGAGTCCGCGCAAGCATGGTCAGTTTATTGCCATTAACTGTGGAGCTATACCGGAGGGCACCATCGACTCTGAGCTTTTCGGACACGAAAAAGGATCATTTACCGGAGCAACCGACACCCGCAAAGGTTATTTTGAAGTAACAGACGGCGGCACCATTTTCCTTGACGAGATTGGTGAGATGCCATTGGGTACGCAGGCACGCCTCCTGCGTGTTCTAGAGAACGGCGAATTTATCAAAGTAGGGTCGTCCAAGGTACAGAAAACTGACGTACGGGTGGTTGCCGCCACCAATGTCAACCTGATGAATGCCGTTGAGAAAGGCCGTTTCAGGGAGGATCTCTACTACCGCCTCAGCACAGTGCCCATCTCAGTGCCCTCGCTTCGCGAACGGGGGGATGATATATACCTGCTTTTCCGTAAATTCGCTTCTGACTTTGCTGAAAAGTATAGAGTCAAACCGATTACCCTGACACCCGAGGCAGTTCAGGAGCTGCTGAAGTTCAGATTCCCCGGCAACATTCGGCAGCTTAAGAACATAGTGGAGCAGATATCTGTGCTCGAGTATGACCGGGAGATTGATTCTGCCAAACTCCGGCACTATCTACCAAAGGAGCAAGCAGGCAGCCAACTTCCGGCGGTACTGACAAAAGAAGCTGGGGCAGAGCAGTCTTTTTCAGAGCGCGACCTACTATACAAGGTTCTGTTTGACATGCGTCGCGATGTGTCCGAACTGAAGAAACTGGTTTTTGAGCTAATTACGCATCAGCCTAATGACCATGAGCTTCTCAAAGAGCACGGGCATCTGTTTGAAAATATAGACCAACAGGTCAGCCATGTTCGCTCCTACAAGCAAGCAGAGCAGCCTGAGCCTTTCTATCTTCCGGTTAAGCAGTCCTCGCATGATGAATATGAGGAAAAAGTAGAAGACATCACCCATGAAACTGAGGAAGAGAGTCTGTCGCTTGAGACCAAGGAGAAGGAAATGATCCTGAAGGCGCTCAAAAAGCATAACAACAAAAGAAAGTATGCCGCTAATGACCTGGGCATATCCGAAAGAACTCTTTACCGCAAACTAAAGCAGTATGACATTGAGAACTAATGCACGCGCATTCGCCCTGGCCCTGGTGGTTATGCTAGCCGTATGCTGCACTTCCTGTGGCGTTTACTCTTTCACAGGCACCTCCATTTCTCCGGACATCAAAACCATCTCCATCCAGAATTTTGTGAACAGTTCCGGTGAAGGCCCCTCTAACCTGACACAGGTGGTAACCAACAACTTCAAGAACTATTACCAGCGCAATACCAACCTGACCGTGCTGCAACGCGACGGCGATTTGCAATTAGAAGGACAGATTATTAGTTTTACCCTAACACCTAATGCAGTTCAGCGCGAAGGAAACATTGACCAGGCTACCCTGAACCGTTTAACATTGGGTGTTCAAATCCGATTTACCAATACGAAGGACCCAGAACAGGATTTTGATCAGCAGTTTACCATTACGCAGGAGTTCCCGCAGGACGTTGACATTACACGCATTCCGCAGGCCTCGATCGAACAAATGACGGAGCGACTGGTGGCGGATGTCTTCAACAAGACGGTTGCGAACTGGTAGTCTTCAATTATAGTCACACTTAACCATTACATGAACAAATCAGCCTTTCTTAAACTGATACAACAGGTATCCAACATCTCTGACCAGCAGACCGAAGAGCTGGAAAGAGTGGCGGCTACCTTCCCGTATTGCCAGACAGCACACTTGTTGCTGGCAAAATCAGCTTATGACAAGGGCAGCATGCTTTCTACCCAGCGTTTGCGTCGGGCGTCTTCCTACGCCACAGACAGACAGTTGCTCAAAAGATTGATTTATACCATTCCTGAACCTGAAATTGAGGAAGAGGAAGTTGCCACAGGTATAGAAGCAGATGTTGATATTGTTGCAACAACGGAGGCTGCAGAAATTGAGGCCACAGCTGTTGAGTCTGTCACATCAGAGCCGTTGGCAGAAGAAAACCTGACTGCAGAAAACCTGGATGAAGTTTACCCGTCAGCAATCCCCATTGAGGTAGATCCTATACCTGAATTAGAAGCCACAGAGGAGCAGGAAACCGTTGAAGAGCAACTTGACTCTGAACTGGCTTTGCTCTTCACATTCAACAGCATAAGCACTTCTTCCACTGACTTACTGAGCACCCGCAACCAACCACAGGAGGAACTTACAGACGAGCCTGACCAGGAATCTCCGGATCATTTCCAGGAGGCTGCAGAAGCCCTTACCGAGATCAATGAGGCAGAGCCGAAAGAATTAGTCGCTATACCTGAAGAAGAATTAACAATGGACGTTTTGGAAGAAAGTCCAGCAGGTATAGCAGAGTCTCCAAAAGAAGAGATTGAGATATTTGAGGAGGAGGAAGAGATAACCCAACCTGCTGCCCCCCCGGAAGATGCTGTGATCAATTACTCGACCGACGAAATCGACAGGCTATACGCCGAAGATGCACTGGGCTATTGGATGGGTTCAAGCCGAATGGGAGAAGTGCTGCAGCTGAAGGATGACTATACCCGCCAGCGCCCCCAGAGCTTCCATCCTGAGTTGATTTTAGAATACAGCAAAACCCACGAGCTTGAAAAAGCCATTCAGCCAACCGATCATGTATTAAGCAACCAACTGGACATTATTGATCAGTTCCTGAAGCTTAATCCACGCCTGAAAACGATGGCTAATTTAAAACTAAAACCTGAGCCACAGGAGGATTTGTCCTTAAAGAGTTCTAAGATTAAGAAAGGGATGGCTTCTGAGAGCCTGGCTAATATCTTCCTTAAACAGGGCAAGCCTAAAAAAGCCCTTAAAATTTATGAACAGCTAATTTTGAAATATCCGGAAAAAAAGTCTTACTTTGCCGAACAGATAGAGAAATTACAAAACATAACCTAATATGTACATCGCCCTAATCAGCATCATTGTATTCATTTGCGTACTGCTAATCTTAGTCGTACTGGCCCAAAACCCTAAAGGAGGTGGACTATCCAGCCAGTTTGGCGGTGGTGGTGCCAGCCAGTTGATGGGTGTGAAGCGTACTGGTGACCTATTGGAAAAACTGACCTGGGGTTTTGCAATCGCCCTGGTTGTCTTGACGCTCGGTACGCACATGATGATCGACACGACAAATGATTCCTCGATGATGAACCGCAGCGTGAACGAAGAGCGTGCTCGCCAGTCAGGTATGCCAGCAGCCCCTGCTGCCCTGCCAGGCGCTGAAGCCGAAGAAGATATGTCTATACCTGATGCCGGTGATATTCCTGTCATGACAGACACTGCCAACTAAGGATAATTTAAAACAATGAAAGCCGGCCTTTTGGGTCGGCTTTTTTATTTTATACTCAGGGCGCTGTCACATTTTAAGGAAATGCCGGTTGCTCTCTGACACACCCTGACATGTTTGTCAGTAAAGCAATTTAAAAACTGTAAAATTGGCTTGATTTGGCAGTTTTTAAGGCTTGGCACAAGAAGTGATAGAAGCAGTATGGTTTCAACGTTAAATCATTAACCACAAAAACTAAAACATAACAAACTATGTCAATCAGCATTAAACCATTAGCAGACAGAGTGATCGTAGCTCCTGCTGCAGCAGAAGAAAAAACGAAGTCTGGTATCATCATCCCGGACACTGCTAAAGAGAAACCACAGCGCGGCGAAGTCGTGGCAGTAGGTGAAGGCAAAGTGTCAGAGCAGGGTGCCCTGATGAAGCCACAGGTTACAGTAGGTGACCAGGTGTTGTATGGCAAGTACGCAGGAACAGAAATCTCAATCGATGGCAATGACTACCTGATCATGCGCGAGTCTGATATTCTGGCTATCCTTTAATCATTTCCATTTAACTAAAATCAAAGCAATATAACTATGGCTAAGAACATCACATTTGATGCCGACGCTCGTCACAAAATTAAGTCTGGCGTTGACAAACTGGCAAATGCTGTAAAAGTAACGTTGGGCCCTAAAGGTCGTAACGTCATCATCGATAAAAAATTCGGTGCCCCAACTATCACTAAAGACGGTGTTTCGGTAGCGAAAGAAATCGAACTGAAAGACCCTATCGAGAACATGGGTGCGCAATTGGTAAAGGAAGTAGCTTCCAAAACTGCTGACCAGGCAGGTGACGGTACTACAACTGCCACTGTATTGGCGCAGGCAATCTACACAGCCGGTATCAAGAACGTAGCAGCCGGTGCTAACCCAATGGACCTGAAGCGTGGTATCGACAAGGCGGTTCACGCTGTAGTTGAAAACCTGCGTTCGCAGTCTAAGAAAATCGAGAATTCTTCTGAGATCTCTCAGGTAGGTACAATCTCTGCCAACAACGACGCCGAAATCGGTAAGATGATCGCTGACGCGATGGACAAAGTTGGTAAAGACGGTGTAATCACTGTGGAAGAGGCAAAAGGTACAGAAACTGAAGTGAAGACTGTAGAAGGTATGCAGTTTGACCGTGGTTACCTCTCCCCTTACTTTGTGACCAACCCAGAGAAGATGGAAGCAGAGTTTGACAACCCTTACATCCTGATCTACGACAAGAAAGTTTCTACGATGAAGGAATTGCTTCCGGTGTTGGAGCAGGTTGTTCAGACTGGCAAAGGCCTTGTAATTGTTTCTGAAGATGTGGACGGCGAAGCACTTGCAACGCTTGTGGTTAACAAACTGCGTGGTTCCTTGAAGATCGCTGCTGTGAAGGCGCCTGGTTTCGGTGACCGTAGAAAAGCCATGCTGGAAGACATCGCCATTCTGACTGGTGGTACTGTGATCTCTGAAGAGCGCGGTTACAAACTGGAGAATGCTACGCTTGACTACCTGGGTCAGGCTGAGAAAGTGATCATTGACAAAGACAACACCACGATCGTGAACGGTGCTGGTCAGAAAGATGACATCGTAGCGCGTGTGAACCAGATCAAATCTCAGATGGAGTCCACTACATCTGATTATGACAAAGAAAAACTGCAGGAGCGTCTTGCGAAGCTTTCTGGTGGTGTGGCTATCCTTTACATCGGTGCTTCTACGGAAGTGGAGATGAAAGAGAAGAAAGACCGCGTAGATGACGCTTTGCACGCTACAAGAGCTGCTGTTGAAGAAGGTATCGTAGCTGGTGGTGGCGTTGCCCTGATCCGTGCGCTGGATGCCCTTAATAACATCGATGTATACAATGCTGATGAGCAGACTGGTGTGAGCATCATTAAGACAGCACTGGAGGCACCTCTTCGCACAATCGTTTCTAACGCTGGTGGCGAAGGTTCTGTAGTGGTACAGGCAGTTCGCGAAGGCAAAGCTGATTATGGCTACAATGCTCGTGACAACAAATACGAGAACATGTTTGCGGCCGGTATCATCGACCCAACCAAGGTAACGCGCCTTGCTCTGGAGAACGCTGCTTCTATCGCAGGCCTGTTGCTTACTACTGAGTGTGTCGTATCAGAAGAGCCATCTGAGGAAGGTGCTGCTCCAGCCGGCATGCCAGGCGGCATGGGTGGTATGGGCGGCATGATGTAATCGACTCCCATAGATTCCAATAGCAAAGCCCCGGGCCGTATGGTCCGGGGCTTTGTGTTTCATACCTGACTGGTTTTGAAAAGATCGTAGCCTTAAGGCAACTCTTTAATTGAAATGGTGATGTTGTGTGGGGCAAGTTCGTTCCCGCCAAAATAAGGGTATAGCTGGTAGCCCTCTGTTATACCTGCACAGGATCTTGGTAACACTATACTCTCTCCGTTTACGGCAAATCTATATTGATTATCCTCAAAGGTTAACTCGTAGGTACTCGGCTCCCCTAACTTGACAGAAGTGATATAGGCTGTGTTACGCTTGCTGTTGAAGTAGGTATAGCCATGTATCTCCAACCGCCCGTTATACCACCTCCAACCAAACCGGGCACTATTAGTATGGTGTGCTGTGCCGCAGTCTGAAGCACCGTATAGTTTATTGATATCGGCCTGATTGGCAGGCAGCGTTGACGTATAGATCGCTGACTGATCAAATACGGCTTCAAAACGGATTTTAGAAGTAGCGATCATCTTGAAAGTACTTTGAGTTGACTGCTCCCCTTTTTTAATGATGTAACGCACACTTGTATCAGGCTCTGGGGGTAAGTCAGTGTGGCTTACGGTGGATGACTCGCAGGAAAGCAAGAAGAATGAGCATGCCAACACAAATGCCAGTGGCTGCTTAAGTTTAGTTTTCATATAAGAATAGTATAATACGAAGTTGGGGCGTTTGACTTACAGTAACAAGGTGTGTATTTTATGCTAATAGATAAAGGCTTAGCTAATTTGCCAGCAAAAATACAAATAGTATTATAAACACAAAAGGCCAGCGCTGAGATAGCGCTGGCCTTTTACAAATTGATATTGAGTTGACTAGTGAATGCCGTGAGACCACTTGCGCATAAGTGGTGTCAGAAGTAAGGCAAGCACTGCGAACCCGAAGGCTACATAGGCAATTTGCTCAAACACGCCAGTGTACACAAGCAGTGAATCCATACCTGAGGCGGCTTCTCCCTCACCGCCGCTAACAGATGTCAGCTTGGCAATGATACCGGCAATATGGTGCGCAAATGAAGAAGAAAGGAACCAGATACCCATGATAAAGGCCACAATCTTCTTAGGTGAAAGCTCTGTCACTTTGGACAAGCCAACCGGAGAGATGAATAGTTCGCCCGTAGTGATCAGCATATAGCCCAGAATCAGGAACCAAATAGATACTCTGCCATCAGCGTCTGCAAAGTTTGCACTCCACGCAAAAACAAGGAAGCCAAGACCCAACTGCGCTATACCTAATGCAAACTTCACAGGTGTGAATGGGTTCATCTTCATTCTGGAGAAGAACAGCCACATAGCTGAGAAAGGCAAGGCAAAAAGCACAATAAAGAATGGGTTGATAGAGTTGGTCTGCGCCGCATTCATGAAGGTAAGGTTAACGTTACGCTCTGCAAAAAGCGTCAGCGAAGAACCTGCCTGCTCAAAGAAGGACCAGAAAACCGTGATAAAGAATGTGAGGAGGATTACCACAATCAGGCGCTCACGCTCTATTTTGTCAACCTTGATTAGGTTCATGATCAAAATGATCGCGATGATCGGAAGCAATGCATAATACATCACATAGTCTATCAGTGAGCCATCAAAGTTTGTTTCGCCAAAGACAGGCAGTGTTAGCGTACCATTGAAAAGCATTAAACCCAGGAATGGAAGCGACAAAATAGACAGGATGTTTACCCACCACTCTTTTGTGATGCCTGCAACTTTTTCTTTGATAGCAGTTGGGTTTGGAGGCAATCCTCTGTCACCGAAAACACCGCTACGGCTTCCCTGCCAGAACATGATCAGGCCTAATAACATACCTACGCCAGCTGCTCCAAAACCATAGTGCCAGCCGTAGTTAACGCCTAACCAGCCACAAACAAGCGGTGCCAGCATAGCGCCAATGTTGATGCCCATATAGAAAATAGTGAAACCCGCGTCACGACGCTTGTCTCCCTGCTTGTACAGCGTACCTACCAGCGTCGAAATATTTGGCTTGAAGAAACCATTGCCTACAATCAAAAGAGCCAAAGACCCGTAAAAGAAAACAGGATGTTCCACTGCCAGTGCAAAGTGACCAAGCGCCATTAAAACGGCACCTAGCATAATGGACTTGCGATATCCCAGAAATTTATCGGCAATCATACCGCCAATTACAGGAGTAGCATAAACTAAGGCGCCATAGGCTGCGTAGATACCGAAAGCTATCTCGTCCCGATTTGTAAACGATTCAAACAGGTTGTTGACCATGTATAGAACCAGCAGGGCCCGCATTCCATAAAAACTGAAGCGCTCCCAAAGTTCAGCGAAGAACAGGTAAAAGAGTCCTTGCGGATGCCCGAACATTTCAGGACCGGAAGGGTCAGCTCCGATCGGAGCATTTTGTTCGCTTACCTGGTCAGTTAGCGTGTGTTCTTTGTAAGACATAGGGTTTAGTTGGTTGATTGTTTAGATAAATTGAGCGTACAAACAGGGTAAATATATCTGATTATACGCAGATAGGCAAATTTTTCGACCCTGATGCGCTAACAAAGGCCTTCATTTTATAAATGGAACTTAATCATATATTAATATCTAATATTTTATATTTTTGTACCACAGTTGTGAAACAAACAGTTCACTTTTAAACCCTTTATTTTCAAATGAAAGAATCTGGTATTAAATCAGGTACATCAGGTCTGGAAAGCCTAGGCATAACTGAAGCAAAGGAAATACTCTGGAACCTTACACCTGCCGAGCTGGTGGAAGAGGCTATCAAAAATGGCGAAGGAGTCCTGACAGACAATGGTGCCCTGATGTGCGACACAGGTAAATTTACAGGCCGTTCTCCTAAAGACCGCTTTGTGGTGAAGGACGCCAAAACCGAAAACACGGTTTGGTGGGGAGACATCAATATTGCCTTTGACCCTGAGAAATTCGATAACTTGTATAACAAGATGACCGATTTTCTGAAGGACCGCAGACTTTATGTACGGGATGCCTATGCTGGCGCGCACCCTGAATATCGTCTGAATCTGCGTATCGTCAACACACAGGCATGGCATAACCTATTCTGCAACAACATGTTTCTGCGTTTAACCGCAGAAGAGCTTAAAGACCACAACCCTGAGTTCACAATCATCTGCGCGCCCGAATTCGAAGCTGACCCGGAAGTGGACGGCACCCGCCAATCTAACTTCGCCATCATCAACTTCACACGCAACATTATCCTGATCGGTGGAACAGGCTATGCCGGTGAAATGAAAAAAGGTATCTTCGGCGTGTTGAATTACATTTTGCCTGAGGAGAAAAATACGCTTTCCATGCACTGCTCCGCCAATGTGGGCCAGGATGGTGACACCGCCATTTTCTTCGGTTTGTCGGGCACAGGTAAAACTACTTTGTCAGCGGACCCGAACCGGGGCCTGATTGGCGACGACGAGCACGGCTGGACAGAAGACGGCGTTTTCAATTTTGAAGGCGGCTGTTATGCCAAGGTGATAGACCTGACCCATGAAAAAGAACCTCAGATTTGGGATGCAATCCGCTTTGGCGCAATTGTGGAGAACACCCGTTTCCTGGAAGGTACCCGCACAGTTGACTATTCCAACAAATCGGTAACGGAGAATACACGTACAGCATACCCGATCAACCATATCGATAACGCAGTAGAGCCATCCAGAGCTGACATCCCGAAGAACATTTTCTTCCTGACAGCTGACGCCTTTGGTGTATTGCCTCCAATTTCTCGTCTGAATACGAGCCAGGCTATGTACCACTTCATCTCAGGGTATACCGCCAAGGTGGCCGGAACTGAAGTAGGGGTAACGGAGCCACAGACTACCTTCTCTGCCTGCTTCGGTGCTGCGTTCTTACCGCTGCACCCAACTAAGTATGCGGAGATGCTGGGCCAGAAAATGACCGAGAACAACGTGAATGTATGGCTGGTGAACACTGGTTGGACAGGTGGTCCTTACGGTGTAGGCTCTCGCATGAAGTTGCCTTATACCCGTGCCATGATCACGGCTGCTCTTAGCGGCGACCTGGATGATGTGCAGTTCACCAAGCACCCTATCTTTGGGGTAGAAATGCCAAACTCCTGCCCGAACGTTCCAGATGAGATCCTGAATCCGCGCAACACTTGGGCGAACAAAGAGGAGTATGATGCCAAAGCCACAGACCTGGCTTCTAAGTTTGTGAAAAACTTCGGCAAATACGCTGATTTCGCCAGTGAAGATATACTTGCCGGTGCGCCACAGGTAGAAGTCTCCATTGACTAGCCATTCAGATTCTAAATACACAAAGCCTTCCTGCCAAAACAGGAAGGCTTTTTTTGCGCTATACCTGTTTGCTTGAGTAAAAAATGCCTAGTTTCGTATACCTAGTAAGAAAGCTTCTAATTAACCTCATTATATAGATTAATCGTGCATTTATTCTACACACCCGACATAAGCGAAGATTTCTATACCTTAACAGAAGACGAGTCAAAGCATTGCACCCGCGTATTGCGGCTACAGCTCGGGGATACGGTATACCTGGTTGATGGACGTGGATGCCGGTATACGGCCATCATACAGGACGCCCATCAAAAGAAATGCAAGCTGCAGGTAATAGACAAGCAGACAGACTATGGCAAACTCCCCTACTATGTGCACATTGCTGTGGCCCCGACTAAAAACATGGATCGCATAGAGTGGTTTGTTGAGAAAGCCGTAGAGATAGGTGTTAGTGCGATTACCTTTTTGGAGTGCGAACATTCTGAACGCAAGCAGTTGCGGCTGGATCGCATAGAGAAAATTGCTGTCAGCGCTATGAAACAATCTCAGAAGGGTTTTCTACCGCTTCTGAATGAACTGACACCATTCGAAAGATTCATCCAGACTTGTATTCCCCAAGACACATTCATAGCTCATTTAGAAGATGATGCAACAAAATCGATAAGGGAATACTATAAGCACGACAGACAGCATTGTATTCTGATTGGTCCGGAGGGTGACTTCTCTCAAAAAGAGATTGCGGCTGCATACGCATTAGGTATAAAGCCCGTGACACTAGGCCAGAGCCGCCTTCGAACAGAGACGGCAGCCCTTGTCGCTTGCCATACCCTGCAGGTATTGCATGATATCTATGCCCCGCTATAATTGCCTTACTGTAATTAAATATGAAAAGAGCCCTCCTTCTAATAACACTTATAATTCTGATTAGTGGCACATCACAGGCGCAGCAGAAGTATAGTTTTAAAATCGCAAAACTGAAATACAGTGGCGGAGGAGACTGGTACGCTAACAAGACCTCCCTTCCGAACCTGATTCGGTTTTGTAACCAGAACCTGAACATGAACATTGCGCCAGAGGAAGCGGTAGTAGAGGTTGGCAGCCCGGAGCTTTTCAGTTATCCCTTCGTACATATGACTGGCCATGGCAATGTGGTGTTTTCGGATGCGGAAGCTCAAAACCTGCGCAATTATCTGATCAGCGGTGGCTTTCTGCATATTGATGACAACTATGGGCTTGACCAATACATCCGGAAGGAAATGAAAAAAGTTTTCCCGGAATACGAATTGGTGGAGTTACCGTTTGACCATCCGATCTATCGCCAAAAGTATACCTTCAAAAACGGACTCCCTAAGATCCATGAGCACGACAATAAACCGCCTCAGGGATTCGGGATCATTCACAAAGGAAGATTGGTTTGTTTTTACAGCTACGAGACAGACTTAGGAAACGGCTGGGAAGACACCGAGGTACACAATGACCCTGAAAACAAGCGGCAAGAAGCCCTGCAGATGGGTGCTAACATTCTAGCTTATGCCCTAACCCAGTATCTATAGGTATAGCCTAGACAATTAGTACTGCTTTCGGTTGAAAATCTCAGACATAATAAACGCCTGGCGGGCAGACTGCGGATTTTGCAACAATTCACCATACACATTGGGTATCACTTTTCTTTCCAGCTTCTTGGCTTCATAAATAGCATCAGCGGCGGCGAGTCGCTCCCTCCTTTCCTGTTTGTACAGTTTAGCTTGTTCAGGGTTTTCCAGCGACAGGGCCCGCATGGGTACCCGCTCTTTTGCAACTGGCTTCATGGTAGGCTGTAGCACAGGCTTTGGGTTCTCTACAGGTGCTCTGTTTTGATCATTTACCCGCTCCATTTTGGTCTGCATTTCGCGCAGAATGTCTTCGAAGGAAGTAGCGGGCGCAGTAGGCCTTTGCTGCTGTCGTGGCTGTGGCTGGGGGTTAGATACTGGCCTTTGCATGGGACGTTCGTGCTCTGGACGCTCCTGGGGTGCTGCTGGCCTGCCATCGTCGTCTTGCGTCTTAAACGCTTTGCGCCAAGCCGTATAGATGAAATAGGCTACGATGGCCAGTATATAGAGTATTAGTTTTAGATCTTCCATGCGCTCAGTGTCTTATCAAATATAGCATAAATAAACTATTCTGCCCTCATGCTTCCCGCATATTTATACTGCTTAGGTTCGCTTTGGTAAACAAATTAGTCTTATTTTTGAGTTTGGTTTGAATAGATTCCGCTGACGCGAATGCAAGTATCAAGATTAGAAATTAAGGGATTCAAGAGCTTTGGCGACCGTGTCGTCATCAATTTTGATGAAGGTATCACCGGTATAGTTGGGCCCAACGGTTGCGGCAAGTCCAACATTGTGGATGCCATACGCTGGGTGTTAGGAGAGCAGAAAACACGAAATCTGCGATCCGATAAAATGGAGAACGTGATCTTCAACGGCTCCAAAACTCGAAAACCTGTCCAAATGGCAGAGGTGTCCATTACCTTTGACAACAACAAGGGCATTCTGCCCACGGAATACTCTCAGGTAACGGTAACCCGGAAATATTACCGCAACGGCGACAGCGAGTACATGCTGAATGGCGTTACCTGCCGCCTCAAGGACATTAATGAACTTTTCCTGGACACAGGTATAGGCTCGGATAGTTATGCGATCATCGAGCTTAAAATGGTGGATGAGATCCTGAACGATAAGGAGAACTCGCGCCGATTGCTGTTTGAGGAAGCGGCAGGTATATCCAAATTCCGGGTACGCAAAAAACAAACCCTGAAAAAACTGGAGGAGACCGACGCCGACCTGGAGCGTGTGGAAGATGTGCTGTTCGAGATCGGGAAAAACATGAAGACGCTGGAGCGCCAGGCAAAACAGGCGATCAAGTATTTTCAGTTAAAGGATGACTATAAAAAATTCAGCCTTGAGTATTCTAGGCGTAATATTACCCAATACCAGCTTACCTTGGAACGACTGGAGCAGGACGTGCAGCAGGAAACGAGTCTGAAGGAAAGCTATGTATTGGCTGTAACAGAAGCCGAAGATGCCATTGCTGACCAGAAATCCGAGTTGAACCAGACCCAGGAGCAGCTGTCCGAAATGCAAAAGACCATGCAGGTGCAGACCGCCAGGTTGCGCCAATTTGAAAACGATATCAAACTGAAATCTGAGCGCAGCAACTTTCTGAAAGAACGCATGACGCAGCTTCGCCAGCAGATCAGTCAGGACACAGCCAACTTGGAGCATACCCAGGATAGCATTGTGTCGCTCCGCGATGAATTGCTGGAAGTTCAGGATGGCTTTGCCGGTGCAGAAGAGCAGGTGAATGCTTTGAAGGAGCAGTTGCAGGAGGCCAACGAACAAAAACTGAGCCTGCAGGAAGATTTGCAGGAACTAAGCCAGGAACAGCGCACCAAGCAACATGCCGTTTTTCAGCTTAACAAGTCTCTGGAAATCGGCCAGGTACAGATTCAGAACCTAACGCAGGACCTCGAACAACTTCGTCAGCAACAACTCAATGCCGAGGAAGATGGTGCTATCCTACAAGAGCAACTGCAGGAAGTGCAGGCCGAACTGGAAGAAAAGACAACCCTGCTGGTAGGCTTGCAAGCTAAGGAAGAATCGCTGCTTCAGAGCATCGAGAAAACCGAGGTTGATATGGAAGGACTGAAAGAGCAGTTGGTAGATTTGAACAGAACGCTCGACGCCCGCCAGAACCAGTACAACCTTACCAAGTCATTGGTTGAAAATATGGAGGGTTTTCCGGAGGCGATCAAATACCTGGCTCAGTCGGAAGACTGGAAAAAGCCAGCGCCCCTCCTCTCCGACATCATCATGTGCGAGCCTGATTATAAGTCGCTTATCGAAAGCTACCTCGAGCCCTACATGAACTTCTTTGTGGTGGAAGAGCTGCAGGATGCGGTGGATGCGATTGCCTTGCTGAAACAACATAATAAGGGCAGGGCTAACTTCATTATCCTCTCCGAAATTGAGGAACTAGAGCCAACCGCAACCTTCAGCGACGGCACTTTAAAAGCTGCTTTCGAGGTGGTTTCTGCCGACAAAAAATACAGTAGCCTCCTGAAGTACATGCTGCGCAATGTATACATCAGTGATGCTTCAGAAGACGACTTCTCTGCTGAGGATTACCGCACGATTATCTTAAAAGACGGTTCAGCTATCAAAAAGCCACTCAGCCTTTCGGGGGGTTCTGTTGGTTTGTTTGATGGCAGCCGACTGGGCCGCAAGCAGAACCTGGACAAACTGGCGGAAGAAATCGAGCAGCTTCAGCACCAGGTAGACCTGACACAGAGCCGCCTGAACGCACAGCAACAGATCCTGTTAAACTACAAAGGTGAATCTCAGAAAGAGGCCATTAAGGTTTTGGAGAAGGAAGTGGCCAAGCTGCAGCAGGATCTGCTGACTGTCCGGATAAAAAATGAGCAGCATCAGCAAAACCGCAAGAACTTCGACCAGAAACAACAGGAATTGCAGCAGCGCCTCGATGACCTTTATATCCAAAGTAAGCAGGTATCGCCTCAGGCCGAAGAAGATATGCAGGAGCTGAAGGTGCTGGAAGAACGGCTATCAGTGCTTAACTCCCAGATTAATCAGCAACAGGAACAGATCACGGTTATATCTGGTATGTATAACCAGGAAAACATCCAGTTTCATCAGCTCAAAAACCGCTTTGGGAGCTTACAGCAGGAAATAAGCTATAAGCAGAAAACGGTGGAAACCAATCAGGAGCGTATAAC
Source organism: Pontibacter aquaedesilientis (assembly GCF_014773225.1). Classification (GTDB taxonomy): domain Bacteria; phylum Bacteroidota; class Bacteroidia; order Cytophagales; family Hymenobacteraceae; genus Pontibacter; species Pontibacter aquaedesilientis. The sequence goes on from NZ_JACXAJ010000001.1 coordinate 856,719, forward strand.
CGGGCTGCGTCAGGAACTGGCAAAATCGGAAGAAGAAACCCTGCAGGCGACAGATTTCATCGAAGAAAACGAAGCGCTGGTTGAGACAATGGTGGAGGCACGCCGTGAGTTTGGCTATGAGCTGGATGCGGTGGAGAAGAAATACTTTAGCCTGCGTGGTGATCTGGATGAAAAAGACAAGACCATTCGTGAATTGCAACGCAAACGCCAAAACTCAGATGAGCTCCTTATGCGCATGCAGCAAGCCATCAATGACACACGCATTAAGCTGGTGTCGGTACAAGAGCGCCTTGCCGCAGAGTTTAACATTGCGACAGATGATTTGGAGCAGCCTATACCTGAAATGGAGCATGAGGGGCTTTTCCAACTCAGCAACGATGAGCTGAGTAAGAGCATTGCAGACGTAAAATCTGTTTTGGACAAGATGGGACCGGTAAATGCCATGGCGGCCGAGGCTTACGTGGAAATTGAGGAGCGCAATAAGTTTATCACAGAGCAACGGGATGACCTAGTGAACGCCAAAAACGCGCTGATTGACACCATTAATGAGATTGATACGGTAGCTAAAGAGAAGTTTCTGGCTTCGTTCAATGAGATAAAGCATAATTTCATCCGGGTGTTCCGCAGTTTGTTTACCGAGGAAGATAATTGCGATCTGGTGCTTACAGACCCGAAAAACCCACTTGACTCGCGTATAGAGATTATGGCACAGCCCAAAGGCAAGCGTCCGTTAACTATTAACCAGCTGTCGGGTGGAGAGAAAACGCTAACAGCTATCTCGCTCCTATTCGCCATCTACCTGCTCAAGCCAGCTCCGTTCTGTATATTCGATGAGGTGGACGCTCCATTGGATGATGCGAACATTGACAAGTTCAACAACATCATCCGCACATTCTCCAACGAGTCGCAATTCATTGTGGTAACGCATAACAAGCGCACCATGGCGTCTACGGATGTGATGTACGGCATTACCATGATCGAAGCAGGTATATCGAGGGTTATACCTGTGGATCTACGTCAAATTGCCTAAAGTATTATAAAATTAGCTAAAACAGAGACGCCGCTGACTATTCAGCGGCGTCTCTGTTTTAATATGGATGGTTTTAGATAAAGAAGATAATCCCTATACCTGGCTGGCTTCTATTTCTTTCTGGATCCGTTTCGGAAGTTTTGCTTTCACCAGTTCATAAGACTGCTTAACATAACTTTCCCACTCGTGTCTTGTTAACCGGTCCCAGGCTTTTACCTGTACCCATTTATTTCGAGCCATGTAAGGCGCAGGTATAATAGCATGCGAAGCAGACAGTTCTTCAAACTCGTCTTCCCCCACTTTGAAGGAGACACCAGGCTCTCCTTCAAGTCCTGTGACACAGAACATTTTCGCCCCTACCAGAAAACATAAATCTGCTCCCCATTTTACATCCTCGGCTACCCCGGGCAGTCCCAGGCAAATCTCCCGTAGTGCTTCAATGTTCATTGTGCTCTTGATTAGGTATAGCAATAGGTTCTACCTTACCCCTTGCTCAGGGTATTTGGCTTGTTTGGTGCGATAGAACGCCATTATTTTATCCAGATCAGCTTCGATGTCACCGGATGGGTAAATGGCGGGCCCTATGCCTGCTTCCTTTTTAGAGTAATCGACGTATCCAAGAACGATCGGAACTCCGGCACCGAGGGCTACGTGGTAGAAACCCATACGCCAGCGTGGTTGGTACTTGCGAGTACCTTCCGGGGTGACCAATACGCACATATCGCCGGGGGTTTCCTTGAAAATACGAATCATGGCATCCACCATCCGGGTGTTCTTAGACCGGTCAATTGGCAATGCCCCCATGGATTTTAGCAGTCCCCCGAACGGGAACTTCATGAACTCTTTTTTAATAGTGAACCGGATCGGGGCATCCATAATGTAGAAAGCGGCTCTGGCATAAATAAAATCCCAGTTGCTGGTATGCGGAGCGGCGACCATCACGCAGCGACGAAGCTCAGGGCTGAGGTTGCCATTGAGTTTCCAGCCCGATACTTTGAATAAAAGTTTGGAGAGTGCTTTTGCAAACATATAGTTGGTTATAAAAAATGCTAATCCACAAACTCGATAAGAGTTTTCGGATTAGCATGTCAAATATACTATATAAAAATTAAAATGGGAATTGCTTACAAGCCTTGCTTTATAATGTGGGAGCGCTTTCTTAAAAGGTATACCTGTAAACCAAAGCCGAGCATAGGGCCCAGTTCTCGGTAACTCCGATCATTACGATCCACTTTTTGGAAGTAACGGAATGACAATACCGGCTCCAATGAAAATTTTTCGTTAATAAAATAAGCATAGCCGACGCCCAGAGACCCGCCTATGGCTTTATATTTTGCGTTCACGTCATTGAAATTCTGCAGGCCGGCCAGCATGCTCAATTCTCCAAAAACCCCATTCAGCAAATAATACCTGGCAAAAGGTCCTGCCATCACAAAGGTCTCTCGTTTGGCTTCACTCGGAGCATCAGTAATTGAAGTTACTTTTGAGCTTCGATGCAGTACACTCAAATCGAGGCCTACGACCAGGTCCTCCCTTACAAAATAACCATTCTTACCTCTCAAAGCGGCATTGATTACTCTGCTGTCAACCTGATTGCCGGCGCTATTGAGCTCACTAGAGGTTAGCAAATAGCTTCCATTAATGCTTCCCCCTATCATGACGGAGCCGTGTTTTATCTTTGCCCGTATAAGCGAACTCTCGTTTTCCTGCGAATAGGCTGAAAAATGTATTGTAAGGCTGACCAATAGCAATAGGGCAAGTAAAGACTTTGGCATAACAAAGATTATTTATAAGAATATTGATATATACGAAATTACAGATTAACTGATTGAATTTTACGAATAAAAAACTGGCTAAACAAGGTTGCTACAGATAATTTACCAATACTTTAAATACAAAAAAGCGATTAGTTGTCCTCTAACATTAATTTACCCAGCAATTGGTCTTTTAGACTTAAGGTATAGCGGTAGCCAATATCAAACATCTCATCTGCTTTACTGAAGCTCATCAACCGGAAATATTTCAGCTCTGGAGGTTCAATGAAAAAGTCGCATTTATGCATGCGCAACATCACGTTGTTATTGATGGCCAGATGGGCGGTGCGCTCAATCATACTGCGCAGGGAAGTAATGCGGGCCTGGTGATTAACGGGGTTGGTATGTACGCCGATTTTGAAATCGCAATTTCCCTCGAGTGGGTCCAACGGCATGTTATTCAGCAAACCTCCATCGTTTAGAAGCATCCCTTTATAGGCAATGGGTCGGTACAAAATCGGTACGGCGCAGGAGGCGAGTAAAGGCTTAATTAGATCGCCACTCGAGAAGTATGCTGTCACCCCCTCGTTCATTTCAGTGGCGCTCACAACCACCGGAACTTGTAAATCCTCAAATGTAGCGGCCTCCCCCAGGTATTTGCAGAAGAGTTTCTCTACGGCTTCCAGGTGCAGGATACCGATCTGTCCGATAGCCAGTCGGACAATACTGAAGATTTTCAATTCCTTGATGAGCTTCAGGATATCGTCTGGAGAATAGCCTGCCGCGTAAAATACACCGGCTATGGCTCCTGAGCTGACCCCGGAGATGATACTCGGTTTAATGCCTAATTCATCAAATGCCTTGAGAACCCCCAGATGGGCTATACCTCTGGCAGCTCCCCCCGACAACGCCAGCCCAACCTGCATAATGCTACAATTCGCTTAGTGAGAATGAATTTTCTAAACGAATGCCTTTCTCTGTGTGTTGCACGGTGCAGCATTCACTTACGGAGTCGTGCTCCAGGTATAGCACATAATTCTCATCTGCAGCGGTTTGCAGGAAACGGGCTTTTTCATCCAGTGTGAGCAGTGGCCGGGTGTCGTATCCCATCACATAAGGCAATGGAATATGACCAGTAGACGGAAGCAGGTCTGCCATGAAAGCTACTTTGCGGTCCTTATAAGGTATAATTGGCACCATCATTTTATCCGTATGGCCATCGGCATAGAAAATGTCGAACTGCGGAAAAGGAGAAGGTTGGTTCGGATCGATAAATTTCAGGTGTCCGCTTTGCTGCATGGGCATTATGTTCTCCTTCAGAAAAGAGGCTTTCTCGCGGGCGTTTGGCTCAGTGGCCCACTTCCAATGGTCAGCATTGGACCAGTAAGTGGCATTTGGGAACACCAAGTCCAAAGCGCCTTCACTGTTTTTGTATCTTACACCGCCTCCGCAATGGTCAAAGTGCAAGTGCGTCAGAAAAACATCCGTCACATCGGCATGGGAAAAGCCTGCTGCATGCAGGGATTTTGCCAGGGTGGCTTCGCCGTGCAGGTAATAGTGGCTGAAAAACCTGGCGTCCTGCTTATCGCCTATGCCGTTATCGATCAGGATCAGGCGGTCACCGTCTTCGATGAGCAGACAGCGCATGGCCCAGGTACACAAATTGTTCTCATCTGCCGGATTGGTACGTTGCCAAAGCGTTTTAGGCACCACGCCAAACATGGCACCCCCATCCAATTTGAAAAAGCCTGTATCGATTACGTGTAATTTCATGATTCTATTTTGTGAATGAGAGAATGAGGCTAATGTAATCCGCAAACTAGTTGCAAACCGGATTACATCATGTTATTTCAACCTATTGCTTAAAGATATTAAAACAAAAAGAGGTGGCAAAGCCTATCAGCCTTGCCACCTCTTTTAATTTTGAAGGTATAATAGTTGAACTCTAAACCGGCTTACAACCGGATAGAATATTAGCAGTTCATTTAAATCACAACACCGCTAAAATTAATGCCTGGGTGTGATTGATGACTATATTCTCTGAAAGCGTTAATCTTCCAGCACTACTCCCATCGCAGAGAACTTTTCGATGCGCTGCATAATACGGTCTTCCGATGCAACCCCTTCCAGTTCGTCCAGCATTTTGATGATTTCCTTCTTGAGCATGCGCATCATACGCTCCGGTTCGGTGTGAGCACCTCCAAGCGGCTCTTTGATAATGCCATCGATCAACTTGTTTTGCAACATATCAGTGGCTGTAAGCTTCAGAGCTTCGGCCGCCTGCTCTTTGTAATTCCAGCTACGCCATAAAATGGACGAGCACGACTCCGGTGAGATAACAGAATACCAGGTGTTCTCAAGCATCATCACGCGGTCGCCAATAGCTATACCCAAAGCTCCGCCAGAAGCACCTTCACCGATAATGATACAAATGACAGGCACCTTCAGCATGAACATTTCCTTCAGATTTCGGGCGATGGCCTCGCCCTGTCCACGCTCCTCCGCCTCAAGACCAGGGAATGCGCCCGGTGTATCTATAAACGTAACGATTGGCCTGTTAAACTTCTCAGCCATTTTCATCAGGCGTAGCGCCTTTCGGTAACCTTCCGGATTGGCCATACCAAAGTTGCGCATTTGGCGCTGCTTGGTGTTTCGACCTTTTTGCTGCCCGATGAACATCACGCTACGGCCCTCTACTTCACCGAAACCGCCCACCATGGCTTTATCATCGCTCACCGTGCGGTCGCCGTGCAGCTCCACAAACTTGTCGGTGATGCCGGCAATATAATCTAAGGTATAGGGTCTGTCTGGATGGCGCGAAAGCTGTACTCGCTGCCAGCGGGTGAGGTTGGCATAGGTTTCTTTCTTGAGCGTCTTGATTTTTTCTTCAAGCGCTTTAACTGCCTCCGAAACATCTACCTGGCTTTCAGTAGCCAGTTTTTTCATTTCGAGCAGTTTGCCTTCCAGGGCAGCTATAGGTTGTTCAAAGTCCAAAAGCATATTATCTAGTCGCTAATTCAGCTACAAATTTAACAGTTTCCGGATATGCTGCAGCTAAACTGAAAAAATTATCCTTTATTATTAAAATAGAATATTTGGTTTTGAGCAAGTTACAAATTTGCACCAAAAATATAGCGTCAAAATATTAGGCTACTCTTGCACAATCAAAAATTACCCTCTACATTTGTGTCACTTTAACGGATAGCGTTAAGGAAAACTTTTGGTCTGGTAGTTCAGTTGGTTAGAATGCCGCCCTGTCACGGCGGAGGTCGCGGGTTCGAGTCCCGTCCAGACCGCAGTTTAAACCCTGCGGTTTATTATCCGAGAGCAATCGGCTCTTCTATTGCAAGAATTTTGGTCTGGTAGTTCAGTTGGTTAGAATGCCGCCCTGTCACGGCGGAGGTCGCGGGTTCGAGTCCCGTCCAGACCGCAGAAATTAAACTGCGGTTTAGTGCTTAGAAGCAAATGGCTCTTATTTAAATTATTGGTCTGGTAGTTCAGTTGGTTAGAATGCCGCCCTGTCACGGCGGAGGTCGCGGGTTCGAGTCCCGTCCAGACCGCTTAAAAGCTCTTGAGAAATCAAGGGCTTTTTGCGTTTACAGCCCCCTCCTACCTATACCTATACCTATACCTATACCTATACCTATACCTATACCTATACCTATACCTATACCTATACCTATACCTATACCTATACCTATACCTATACCTATACCTATACCTATACCTATACCTGTGACCAAATCGGACCGGTCGCGGCCTGTCCCTACCGTAAGGCGGTGTAACGCTATTAACTGAAAAGGCAGCTCCAATTTCTTGAAGCTGCCTTTTGGCTATACCTTTTAAGGTATAAAACTTTTGTTGATCTTACTCGTGGTAGTTCAGAATGCGGTGTCCACCTTCCATCAGGTAAGTGTCGCGCTTGAACAGCTCAATATCGTTTTGCATCATGTCCTTCACCAGAGCCGGCAGGTCATACTTAGGAACCCAACCCAGCTTCTCTTTCGACTTGGTTGCGTCACCGATCAACAACTCCACTTCAGTTGGACGGAAGTAATTCGGGTCAACACATACTACTTCTTTTCCAATTTCGATCTGATATTCAGGGTTGTTGCAGGCGGCTACATAGCCTTTCTCGTCTATACCTTCGCCTTTAAACTCAATTTCAATGCCCACTTCGGCAAAAGACATCTTCACAAAATCACGCACGGTGGTGGTAACGCCAGTCGCGATCACGAAGTCTTCTGGTGTATCCTGCTGCAGGATGCGCCACATCGCCTCTACGTAATCCTTGGCATGTCCCCAGTCACGCTTGGCATCCATGTTACCAAGGTACAGGCTATCCTGCAGCCCCATGGCAATACGGGCGGCGGCACGGGTAATCTTACGGGTTACGAAAGTCTCACCACGCAGCGGCGATTCGTGGTTGAACAGAATGCCGTTGCAGGCAAACATGCCATAAGCCTCGCGGTAGTTCACCGTAATCCAGTAAGCATATAGCTTAGCTACCGCATAAGGAGAGCGTGGATAGAATGGGGTGGTTTCCGTTTGAGGAACAGCCTGCACCAGGCCGTACAGCTCTGATGTGGATGCCTGGTATACTTTGGTCTTTTTAGTCAGCCCCAGGATGCGGATGGCTTCCAGGATACGCAGTGTACCGAGTCCGTCAGCGTTGGCAGTATATTCTGGCGTGTCAAAGCTAACTTTCACGTGGCTCATCGCAGCCAGGTTGTAAATCTCGTCAGGCTGGGTTTCCTGGATAATGCGGATCAGGTTAGTAGAATCCGTCAGGTCACCGTAGTGAAGCTTGAAGTTGATGTTCTTTTCATGCGGATCCTGGTAGAGGTGGTCGATACGCTCTGTGTTAAACATCGAGCTACGACGTTTCACACCATGCACTTTATATCCTTTGCTTAGCAGTAATTCAGCTAAATATGCACCATCTTGTCCGGTAACTCCAGTGATAAGGGCTGTCTTCATTTTGTATCTCTAAATTATAATGATCTTTTTTGTTTTGAATATCTGTAGGCTGACCTCGCGATTTTATGCGGGTCATTTATATTTTGTTATGCTGTCACGTATTTTTCTTTGAAGTCGGCATAGGCCAGTGCTATACCTTCACGCAATTCAATTTTGTGGCGGAAACCCAGGCTATGCAATTTCGACACGTCCATTAGCTTGCGGGGCGTCCCGTCCGGCTTCGAAGTGTCAAATTCAAGTTCGCCCTCAAACCCAATCACGTCTTTAATCAGCAACGCCAGTTCTTTAATGGAAATGTCTTCGCCGGTTCCAATGTTCACCAATTCCCTGCCGTCGTACTGCTCCATCAGGTATACGCAAGCGGCAGCCAAGTCGTCAGCAAATAGGAACTCGCGTTTCGGATTCCCTGTGCCCCATACGGTAACAGTGGCCGCGTTGTTGTCTTTTGCCTCATGTATTTTGCGAATAAGTGCCGGCAACACATGCGAGTTGTTCAGATCGTAATTATCATTGTAGCCATACAAGTTAGTAGGCATCACGCTGATAAAGTTGCTGCCGTACTGGTCGCGGTAAGATTCACATAGTTTGATGCCCGTGATTTTGGCGATGGCATAAGGCTCATTTGTCGGTTCTAACTCACCTGTAAGCAGATACTCCTCTTTAAGAGGCTGCGGAGCCATTTTAGGGTAAATGCAAGAAGAACCCAGGAAGAGTAGCTTTTTTACATTGTTCAGATGGGCAGCGTGAATAATGTTCGCCTCTATCATCAGATTATCGAACAAGAACTCGGCCCGATAGGTATTGTTGGCCTGTATGCCCCCTACTTTAGCAGCAGCCAGGTATACATAGTCTGGTAGCTCCTCAGCAAAAAAATCGAGAACAGCCTGTTGGTTGCGTAAGTCGAGTTCAGACGATGTGCGGGTAATGATGTTTTCAAAGCCATCGGCCTTCAGTTTACGATATATGGCAGAGCCAACCATGCCCCTGTGCCCGGCGATGTAGATTTTAGAAGATTTTTCCATTTAAATAAAATGTACAAGAATAATTCAGTGCATAGTTAAACAAGCCTGATTTGGGGAATGAGTTTAATAGGACTCCTTTACCCGTACAGGTATAGCCCCTTTTAACAAAGGGTTAACTTGCTATCATCAAAATATAAACAAGAGAGCTTTCGGCCGAGCAAACAACGAGTCAGAAAATCTAACACTTTTCAACCCTGAATTACATGTAGCCTATGCCGCAGCATACGCCAAAAAGAGAGAGTTTGTTTGACGATGAGAAAATAATATTAAAAAAATTTGATATTAAGGGTGAGGCACAGAGCGCTTATATTGAGGAAATCACTGATTGGCAGATGATTATTGTTGCTAAAACTCAACCTGAAGCCCATTGGTGATAGCATAGATAAATCGGGTCACTGGCACTATTGGTCGGTCTTCGTAAGTACAGCTGAAATTGGTCTTCATCGAAAGGCGGCTCCACAGGCGTACATTTATTCCCAACTCTCCGCTCACCCTGTTTCGCATGCGGCTAATGTCAGGGTCATACCCAGTCTGAAAATAGGCTATGTTATTTGTTTCCACCTGTTCGGATAATTTAGCTCGCAGGCTGATGTAATTGGTGGATTTGGGCAGATTCGAAATTCGGGATACCCCTTCCTGCTCCGGATCTTTCCAGCTTTCATGCTCGTGCATGAAGCCAGTGCCTGCAAAAATACTGGTCTTTTCACTATGGTATACCTTATAGCGTAGCCCTCCTCCAGTCAATACACGGCGCTCTAACCCACGGGCCATGTCAGCCTGGAATTGCGCAAACACCTCATAAGAAAGCTTCCGTTGCCGCATCAAATTAACGCGGAAATGCGAATAGCCGTTGCTGGCAATCGTATTTCGCTGTTCTTTGGTATCATAATTTACCACGAGGTAGTTATAATAATTGAGCAGCAGGTAGCTGTGCTTGTCCGAGATATAAGCCAGATCGCCGTTGAAGGTCAGTTGCAGGAAATTGTTGGGATTGTTACGACCTGCATTACGGTTGAACATTGAGAAATTAAGCCCGGCTTTTCCGGTCAGGTACTCTCCTGTGTCGCGCTCTACCCTGGAGCGCTCTATGTTAAGGATTTGCCCTTGCGCAGGTATAGATAGCAGCACGAGGCAGAGCAGAAATGGTATAGCGCCTAAAAAATTTCTTAAATATTTATTCAAGTTGAAGGTGTATTTTGGTGTATTGAAGCAAAGGTAGCCAAGCCGGGTTAGCTATAAAAATCGGGCAAGTTGTAAAACAGGTTCTTATCACGGCATACCTCCTACAATAAGGTGTAGCGTTTTTACACAATTAATTCCTTTGAAATAGGAGCAGCTTCGTTCAATGCCGCAGCGCATTAACTCGCAGCCCAACATCAAAAGGTGTGCAACCGCTAAAGGGAATCGTTGCGGCATTGCCATATATTTAGCAGCTTTGGACAAAACCAACAAAACGGCCATGCAACAACCAAATGAAATTATACAAGCCACAGCAACCTATGTGAAAGAGCTGATGTCGGGCGAAGGCTCAGGACACGACTGGTGGCATATCTATCGCGTCTGGAAAAATGCTTTGCACATTGCCGACAAAGAGGTAAAAGCAGACCGTTTCGTTGTAGAACTTGCCGCTTTGCTGCACGACATCGGCGATCATAAGTTTCATAATGGAGATGAATCGGTTGGGCCCCGGATGGTTCGGGCGTGGCTTCAAAAACTTAACGTGGAAGAACAGACCATTGTACATGTTTGTAAAATAGTCAGTGATTTATCTTTTAAAGGGGCCGGCACTTCCTCGGCTATGCCAACGCTGGAAGGTTGCATTGTGCAGGACGCCGACCGGCTGGACGCTATTGGAGCCATTGGTATAGCGCGCACCTTTGCCTATGGCGGGCACAAAAACCGGGAGCTCTACAACCCGCAGATAAGTCCGGTTCAGCATGCTTCTTTCGAAGAATACAAAAATAGCACAGCACCTACCATCAATCATTTTTATGAAAAGCTGTTATTGCTCAAAGACCGGCTACACACCGAAACAGCGCGTAGTATAGCGGCTGCCCGACACGTTTATATGGAAGAGTTCCTGGACCAGTTTTATGCGGAGTGGGAAGGTCACAGGTAATTGACACAGTAATGTATTGAGTCTCAGTAATGGCATATAAAACTAATTTAGTTAGCAGATAGTTAAGAATGCTAAAAAACTTTACCTTTACCATATGGAGATTATCATAGGTATAGCGGGCTTTCTGGGTGGTTTGGTAGTCGCGTTTTTGGTATTCAGAGGCAAGCTCAACACTTTGCAGCAAAATGCTAACCAGGCGGCTGTTGCCCAGGGCGTGTTAGAGGGACAGGCTAGAATCAAATCAGAAGAAGCCGAAACCCTTAAGCGGCAGTTGCGTGACGCTCAAACTGAAACATTGGATTTGACAAATGCGCTGACAAAAGTAGAGACGGACTACGATCATCTCCGAAGCAGAATGCAGGAGCAAGGAAAGGAACTTGAGCAACTCCGTGAGAAATTCCTTCAGCAGTTCCAGAGTATCTCCAACCAAGTGCTCATGACCAATGCCGAGCACTTCAACAAGGCCTCATCTGAGAATCTGGAACGCATCCTGTCACCGCTCAAAGAGCGCATTAAAGAGTTTGAGACTAAAGTAGACCAGACTTACGAGAAAACGCTCAAGGAAAGTATATCCCTTAAAGAGCAAATTACCCAGCTGGCCTCGCTGAATCAGCAAATGAGCCAGGATGCGCTGAATTTGACCAAAGCCCTTAAAGGCGAGAGCAAAACGCAGGGTAACTGGGGCGAGTACCTGTTGGAGAGCCTGCTCGAAAAGTCAGGATTGCGGAAAGGGGTGCATTATGAACGCGAAGAAGTTCGGCAGAATGACGAAAACAAGGTATACCGTCCGGATGTGATTGTGCGCCTACCTGACAGCAAACACCTGGTAATTGACTCCAAGCTCTCGTTGGTAGCTTATGAAGCTTATTGCAGCTGCGAAGACGATACACAGATGGAGGCTTACCTGCGGAGTCACATTGGCTCTATTCGCACCCATTACACTGACCTGGGCCGTAAAAACTACCATCGGCTTAGCGGCATCAACTCGCCGGATTTTGTGTTGATGTATATCCCCATTGAGCCGGCCTTCAACCTGGCACTTCAACATGACCAGAATATTTTTACAGACGCCTTCGATAAAAACATCGTGCTGGTTACGACCTCTACCCTATTGGCAACCCTTAGGACGGTAGCTGGCGTATGGCGGCAGGAGGACCAGAAGCGGAATGTACTCAGAATCGCGGAAGAGAGCGGCAAGCTGTATGATAAATTCGTTGGCTTTGTCGACGACCTTAAAACTATTGGACGGCATCTGGAAAGTAGCCAAGGAGCTTACAACACAGCCATGAACAAATTAACGGAAGGAAAAGGCAACCTTATAAGGCGAGTGGAGATACTGAAGGAGCTAGGGGCCAAAACAAGCAAGACAATAGATGAAAGCCTGCTGCAAGAGGCTCAAGCCATACCTGGTCATGATGAAAACAAGCTAGGGTGACCTGGTCATTAGGTATAGCAATAAGAAAGTTTGATGCTATCCCATTAAATTAAACACTTAAAAGGGGAACGGCTATAACCGGCTCCCCTTTTTGATACTTAATAGTTAACTTCTAAGGCAGGCACATCAACTAATATGAAAGTAGCCGAGGAAGTGCCACGTATGGTTACCAATTCCTGGTCATCAAGCCTTACCTGGTCGTGGATGTCGGCCTCTACATTGTTGACCAACAAGCTGCCGCTTAAAAGATAAAGCAGGGTCTTCCGGATTTTAAAAGTCCTGAAGTTGATTTCCTCCCCCTGGTCTACACTACCATAGTATACTGTGGAATTAGAGTTCAGGAAAACAACATCTTCCAGCACTTTCTGGCCCGTTACCAAGGGTGTTAGTTTATTTTTAGTACTCAGAAAGTCTACCTGCATCAACTCGTAAGACGGCGCCAAATTACGTTGGTTGGGCACGAACCAAAGTTGCAATAAGTGTACTTCCTCATCTGTCTCATTACTTTCCGAATGTGTCATGCCAGTTCCGGCGGTCATGCGCTGTACCTGGCCCGGCGAAATAGTCGCCTGGTTTCCGATATTGTCCTTATGCGTAAGCTCACCTGACAATACAATAGTCACGATCTCAATCTCCGTGTGGGGATGCGCTGGAAAACCCGCTTTCGGGGATATATAGTCATCGTTAAACACGCGCAGCGGACCAAATTCCATGTTGGATGGATCGTAATGATCGGCAAAAGAAAACAGGTAGTGCGATTTAAGCCAATCTCCCACGTTAGCCTGATGCCTTTCGGAGGCGGTAATTAGTTTTATCATGAAGCGCTGTTATATAGTTCCTGCCATTGAATGATAAAGGCAAATATATTTCTGCTAACAAGTACGCAGAAGTATGTTTCTTGTTAGCAAATGCTGCCTGAATAGCATAAAACAAAACATCCTGCCCAAAATTGAGCAGGATGATCTAAAATACATTTTTAAAGCAGACCTTTTAAGCCTTTTTGAGCTTTTGCATTTCCTTCTGCAGGTCTAGCACAATAGATGAGAGCTTGTCGAGCGAGAGGTCAGCGATCGGGAAAGTAGAGCTGATATAAGACTTGGCTTCCCAGATTTCCAGCACGTCCTCCATATGCACCTCATATGGGGAGTAAACAGGGTTATCGGAATGAAGCCGCAGACTTGATGCCTCTTTCAGTTTATTATAGACTCGCTTGAAGACGACACCTTCTTTCTCGCTTACTACAATACAAGGTGTTCCGTCTTTAACCGAGCTCCAATCATCCACAAACCTACCGACTATAACAGTGCCTGAAGCAATGGGCAGCATGGAGTCACCGCTTATTTCAAATGCCCTGTAGGTGCCGCCAGTGCCAAGGGTAGGCAGCTTAAACCGAGGCAATTCTTCAATAAACTCAGGGTCCGCATAGCCATTCAGGTATCCTGCGCTTGCCTTGTGTGGCACAAGTTCAATATTTTCCCGCTCATCCTGGTCTACTGTAATAGCCAGTACACGTAACTTCCCGCCGCCACTAGCATTTGCAGTAGGTTTGTAAAGCGGATTGGATAAGTCCGCTGTGATCAGTTCATCAAGTGATACATCGAAGAGCTTGGCCACATTCACAAGCGTACTCAGCTTAGGCTCCGCCCTTCCCTCTTCATAAGCTCCTACTAACGATCTTTTAATATCTAATTTCTCAGCCAGCTGCGCTTGGGTAAAACCCGCGCTCTTGCGCAAGTGTCTGATATTTGATGTCACCTTTTCCATTGGAACAACTTTAAGTCCGGATAAACAGTGCAAACATGCTACACAGTTTGCTCTTGTAAATTTACTAAATGTATACGCTAATTACTAATTTAGTTAGTAAATTATTTTAAATGCAATTCATCATAAATCTTATTTCCTGTATAGCATCTTTATAATGCAATTAAAAATCAATATTCAGTATTTTTAATTTATGATTTCAATCTTAATATATTTACATTAAAAAATAAATATATATTTTGTTGCAATTGCATGTTAAATCCATTTATATTTATCGAAACAATTAGGACACTTAAGTATAAATATGGCAAAACTCTACTAAACAGACGATTTTACTAGCCTTCCGGGAAAACATGTTGAATTCATTTAGCACTATTTCTGCTATTGAATTTTCCATTTTTTACACTTAATTATCTAATAAAAATTACCTAACTACAATTTTATTAGAATTTAAACTTTTTGAAAAACATTGCTGTTGCGATAATTTATACAAAAAGTTGATTTTTTATATTTTATTATCTTCTAACCAAACTTAAATTATTGATGAAAACTTCTACACTATTGAAGGCATTATCGGGAATTGCCTTCTCATCAGTTTTTGCGCTTACTGGTTGCCAGAAAGAAGCTTTTATGCAAGAACAATTTCAAAATTCGGTTTCACTGATTGACACTCAACATGGCCAGGCCATTCCTGGTCAGTACATTGTAGTGTTTAAGAACAGTGCCAGTTTGCGGGCTACTGGTGTAAATGCTCTCAATCTAGCTAGCCGTGGTGCCACCAATACACTCCGTGAGCGCATGATTACTTCTGCGGGCATTGAACGCTCAGCTATTGAGCAAAATTATGAAGGTGCTGTAAACGGATTCGCCGCCCGCTTGACGCAACAGCAACTTGATAAACTTCGCCAAGATCCGGAAATCGCGTATGTTGAGCAGGACAGAATTATTGCGCTTGCCAAGCCAACTCCAACTGAAAGCGGTTCCAATGGCGGAGGTAAAAAAGATGGATCCACTACGGGAGGGAGTAAACCAAATGGCAAAGGCAAAACTCCTACAGAACCAGCTCCTGTAGAACCAGCCCCTATTGAACCCGCTCCGGTAGAGGAACCGGTAATAGAGCAACCGCAAGAGCCGGAAGTACCCACTGCACCTGCTCCAGAAGAGCCTCTACCGGCTAGTTACACTAAAATAACGCCGCTTGTAGGCGAAAACCTGCCTTGGCACATTGCTATGAACGGGTTCGGTGACGGTACTGGCAAAACAGTTTACGTGATTGACTCAGGAGTAGACACGGACCATCCGGACCTCAATGTTGATTTATCGCGCAGTAGATCACTTATTTACGGAGACGAATCGGTTGAGGATGGCTACGGACATGGAACGCAGGTAGCTGGTGTAATTGCTGCTAAAAACAATGGCACCGGTATGATCGGTGTGGCTGCCAATGCATCAATCGTAGCATTGCGCGTTTTCGATAACACAGGCTACGGCACTGTTTCACGGGCCATCAGTGCCGTGAACTATGTGACGAATACCGGTAAGCCTGGTGACGTTGTGAACATGAGCCTGGGTAGCGGTGTGTCCAGCACTCTGGATAATGCTGTTATGACCGCAGCCAGCAAAGGTATATTCTTTGCCATAGCATCTGGCAACAGTGCCGTTGATTGCTCGATGAACTCACCGGCCCGCGTGGACGCTCCTGGCGTGTATACAGTATCTGCCATGGACCGCTACCATCAGTTCTGGTCTAGCTCTAACTATGGCGCCCCTGTGGATTTCACTGCACCCGGCGTAAACATCACTACAACCAGAATCGGCGGTGGTATCGGCAGTGGATCTGCCGGAACATCTTACGCTTCGCCCCACGTGGCCGGTATTCTGCTTTTACGAGGTGAGGTATTTGCTCAGGGTATCGTGAACGGTGATAAGGACAGCTGGCCAGACCCAATTGCCTCTGTAGAGTAAGCACATAATTTCTTAACAAAGAAGGCCACTAAAAATTAGTGGCCTTCTTTGTTTTTATGCTTTTGTGAAGTCAAAAGGCTTCTACCAGGCATATTGCTTTTTGTACATAGCCAGCGATAGCCTGATTTTAAAATATTCGTAGCGCTCATCCAGGTACTCGAAGAGTTCTTTCAGTTTGGCATCCCGACCCAGCTTCTCTATAGCTTCCACAATCGAATCATACTCTCTTTTGCTTACAAAATCCTTTACAGGTATAGCATACCCCTGTTCTAACAACGTAGCCAGATGAGAGTAAATGGTGATCGGGTTGAGTTTACGCTGCTGTGCAATCTCTTCGGGGCTATACCCTTGTTTGTAGGCCTCCCAGGTTACCAAATGCGTTGCTCCTTTGATGGCACTGCCTTTGGCCTGTTCCTCCGTCATGAAGGCAATAATCTCACTGATAAAGTCGTGCCCGTACCGTTCAAATTTCTGAGCTCCCACCCCACTTATCGACAACATCGCGATCTTGTTGGTAGGTTTTTCAGCGGCCATTTCCTGCAGTGTGCTGTCTGTAAAGACAACGTACGGCGGCACATTCAATTCGTCAGCCAACCGCTTCCGCAGGGCTCTCAGGCGCTCGAACAGAGCGTCGCGTATAATCTCCCGTTTCGGTTTTTCCTTGATGCGAGGCTCATCCTGCTGCTTCACTTCCTCGAACTTCACTAACTCAATTTTTCTGCCCTCAAACAAAACCTGTCGGCTCTGGTCTGTCAGCTTCAAGGTATAGTTCTGATCGTAAGCGAGTTCAATCAAACCTGCGTTCAGCATCTGATGCAGGTAACGGTGCCAGTCAAGCGTTCCGATATCGCGACCTGCCCCATAGGTTTTGATCCGGTCGTAACCAGATGAAAGCACCTGACTGTTGCGTGATCCTCGCAATACATCTACCAGCAAACTCATGTTAACCCGCTCTTGTGTGCGTGCAATGGCAGAAAGCGCTTTTTGAACCAGCAGCGTGCCATCAAAGCTGGTAGGTGGATTACGACAGATGTCACAATTACCGCAATCTTTAGGCATGGTCTCGCCAAAGTACTGCAACAAGATGCGCCGACGGCAAAACGTTGCCTCTGCAAATTGTTGCATGCGCTCTAATTTAACCAATTGCAGCTCTGTCTGCGCTTTGTCGTTTTCAGAGAGCATGTTGCGCATATTGATCACATCGGCAAAACTATAGAAAAGCAGAGCGTCTGATTTAGCGCCATCACGCCCGGCACGACCTATCTCCTGGTAATAACCTTCGATGTTTTTAGGAAGATTATAATGGATCACCCAGCGCACATTCGATTTGTCAATCCCCATACCGAACGCGATCGTGGCGCAAACAATCTGAACATCGTCGCGCAAAAATGCCTCCTGCGCCTTGGCACGTAGCTGCGCGTTCATGCCTGCGTGATAAAAAGTAGCGTTATACCCGTTTTCCTTCAGCTTTTTAGCAAGGCTTTCGGTGGCTTTCCTACTCAGGCAGTATATGATTCCGGGCTGTCCATGATGGCGCCCCAGGAACTCCGTTATCTTGTGTAAGCGGTTCTGGCCAGACTGCACCATCAGGTTGATGTTGGGACGGTCGAAGGAGGCAACAAAGACTTCAGGCTGATTGAGTTGCAATTGTTCCTGAATGTCTTTCTGCGTGAGTTTATCCGCAGTGGCGGTCAGCGCCACCACAGGTATAGCGGGGAACTGCTGCTTTAGGGCACGCAATTGTGTGTACTCCGGACGGAAATCATGTCCCCAGGCAGATATACAGTGTGCCTCATCCACGGCGAAAAGAGAAACCTGGAGTCGTTTCAGGAATGAGAAGAAACCTGCTGAAAGTAGCTTTTCCGGCGATACATAAAGCAGTTTAATAGCTCCGTTCAGACATTTGTTTTCAATGTCGTACTGTTCTTCTCCTGATTGCGAGCTATTCAGATAGGCGGCAGGTATACCATTGACAAGCAGGGCCTCCACCTGGTCTTTCATGAGGGCAATCAGCGGCGACACCACCACACACAGACCAGGCATCACAACGGCAGGCACTTGGTAGCACACAGACTTACCACCTCCTGTTGGCATTAGAACCAGAACATCCTGACCACCTAAAACATTGGAGATGATCTGCTCTTGCATGGGCCTGAACTGTTCATACCCGAAATATAGTTTAAGTGCCTCGCGTGCTTCTCGTATACCTGTACTCATACTGTCTTACTACCTGAATATTGCCCGAAAAAATTGGTGGGTTCAATTCCAAAGTTAACCATAAATATCATCTTTTGAGTTCCTGAGGGACTTGCGTTATTCCTGCCATAAACAAACAGCATGGAGTCCCGTACCAATACAACATCATGAACCTATAAGATAACAAACTATGAAGTCTGAAAGAACGAACGACCTTGAGCACGTATTGATTAAATGTATTACCGCCTGCGAGACTTGTGCAACGGCATGTTTACAGGAAGATGACGTGAAAATGATGGCACGTTGCATCATGCTGGACCGGGACTGTTCCGATATCTGCATGATTACGGCCCGTTTTGTTGCGCGGGACTCTGCCCATGCCAAGCATGTGATGAAGGAATGCATTGAGATTTGCCGTCAGTGCGAAGAAGAATGTCGCAAACACAAACATGAGCATTGCCAGAAATGCGCCGATGCCTGTCGTGAATGCGCTGACGCCTGCGAAGCCTGGATGTCTGGCAGATAACAAAAAGTCTTACCTATAAAATTATCAAAAGAAAAGGCCCGGGAACAAGCAGTTCCCGGGCCTTTTGAATTCTTAGTCTATCTCACTAGAAAATCATATCCAGCACAGCTTCGATTAAGGAAAGAACTAAACTAAATATGAGTGCCCACAAAAAGCCGTCCACCTGGAAACCCGGCACCAGGAAATCTGCCAGCAGTATAATCAGTGCATTGATGACTAGCAGAAACAGGCCTAATGTGATGACTGTGACAGGTATAGTCAAAATAACCAGTATCGGCCGAACGACAGCATTCAAGAGGGCCAGCACGACAGCCAATATTAGGGCCGAACCGAACCCGGCGATTTGCACACCAGGCAAAATGTAGGCGGCCAGCAAAACTGCTACACCAGTGAGTAGAATTTTTACGATCAGTCCCATTTCAATCAGATAATATATAGTGATAGTTTATTATTCATACCACGCTATACGGTATTAACTGAAAAAGGTAACTTACTGTATTTCCAATCGCTTTTGAGACACAGCCATCCAATTGCACAGCTTATAGAGCAGACGGGCACCTACGTTTCCGTTCCACTCACTATCGCCTGGTGCCACTTCGCATAAGTCAAACCCGATGATTTCGCGGCCGGATTTTACAAGTGCCTTGATCAGGTATATGGCTTCCTCAAACTCGAGTCCTCCGGGTACAGGTGTACCAGTGGCAGGACACAGTTTAGGATCCAGACCATCTATATCGAAGCTGATGTATACCTTCTGCGGCAGTTGGGCGATGATTTTCTTACACTCTTTCTTCCAGCTGTCCCCTTCATACATATTCTCCTTCAGCACACTGTCGTAGAAGATGGTCACACGGCCATTGGACTGGTCCGCCAGCTCTGCCTCTGCCTGGCAAATGTCCCGTATACCTACCTGTACCAGTTTTTTCACTTGGGGCAACTGTAGGGCATTGTACATGATGGAAGCGTGAGAGTACTTGAAGCCTTCATATGCATCACGCAGGTCGGCATGGGCATCCACCTGCAGTATTCCATATTCTTCGTGACGTTCAGCAAGTGCATGCATTAACCCGAGCGGTGTACTATGGTCTCCTCCTACCACGCCTACCAATTTACCTTTATCCAGATGGGTAAGGGCTCTCTCTTTTAACCAGTTCAGCAGCTCCTCCCCTTTTTGGGTGACCTCAGCCGGTAAGTTTTCAAATTCACTCTTATCCGCCTCAGGACTTCCCTCTTCCAGCCAATTGATGTAGTTCTCTGCTTTTTGACGCAGGTTGTCACTTACAGCTGCCCATTCTTGCGATATATCCTCCATGGCTATACCTAGTTTCCAAGCATTCTTAATGGCCGGTTCAAAAAGGTCGAGCTGAGGAGAGGCGTCCATGATTGCCTCTGGTCCGGCTGCCGTACCCGCACTATAAGACACCGTTACTTCCCATGGAACAGGTATAAGCACCACTTCCGATTCCTCTACCGTAAACGGCAGACCGAACAGGCCCCCGTTTATATCGCCAACGCCATTCGGGTCAAAGTTGGCGATTTTTTGCTCCTTGCTGTTAGTTGGTTGGCTCTGCGGAGTATTCATCGGTCACGTTGTTTGGGTTTGAGTTGAGCAGCTCTTTCACAAAGTTTGGCAAAGCAAACGCAGCTGTATGTATACCTTCGTTGTAATATTTAAGTCCCTGGCTCTGTGAGAACGCAGCAGCGGCTTCCGCATCAAACTGCAATGGGTGCGCATTACCCTTGGATGAATAAGAGAAACTCCAGGTCCCTGTAGGGTAAGTAGGGATAGCAGCCAGGTAGCAATGTACTTTCTCCTTGCCGAATATTTGCTTATAGGTGTCGTAAATTTCAACAAAAACCGCACTGTTGAAGCGTGGCGACTCACTCTGCGTGATCATCACACCATCATTTGTCAGACAACGGTATACCTCTTTGTAAAACTCAGCCGTGAACAGGCCTTCTCCCGGACCAACCGGATCGGCTGAATCCACGATAATCAAGTCATAGTGCGCATCAGCACACTCTTTAATGTACTTGATTCCGTCTTCCACCAGGAGGTTCAAACGAGGGTTATCAAATGCAACGGCTGTTTCCGGTAAGTGCAGTTTACAGGCTTCAATTACCAGTTCGTCGATTTCAACCAATGTTACTTCCTCCAGTTGCTCATGGCGCAACAGTTCGCGAACCGTACCGCCATCGCCGCCGCCAATTACAAGTGCACGCTTAGCCTTGCGGTTACTGAACATCGGCACATGGGTAATCATCTCATGGTACACATACTCATCTTTCTGTGTGCACATCACCATGCCATCCAGGGTCAGCATGTTGCCATAGGCCAATGTCTCATATACTTCCACCCGCTGATAATCAGAGTCTTTCTTGTATAGTTGATTACCAGAGTGCTTTAACGACAGGGCTATATTCTCATCACGCTCAGTAAACCACACATCGCGTGTAATGGTACCCGCCACTTCTACTGGCTTAGGAGACACATCACGCATTGACTCCAGGTTGAAATCCTTGCGTTTCAAAAGGTCCAGCTGCCCGCGACGGCACTCCATGGCAGAACCATGTCCAGCCTCAAACGCCTCTTTCAGGTATCTGTACGAAACCCATGGATCAACTGAGTCGCCACAGGTGAAAAGGTCTACGGCTGCATAGCCATACTCCGGCCAGGTATGTATAGCCAGGTGGCTTTCCTGAATCACCACCACTCCAGATACACCGTAGGGCGAAAAGTGATGGAATGTACTGTTGATGACAGTGGCTCCTGCTGTCTCGGCAGCAGCAACCATGCTGTTTTCGATGTGCATCACATCGTTCATCAATTCAGGAGAGCAATCGTAAAATTCAACTAAAATGTGTCTTCCTAAGGCGTTCATCAATGGAATTTGTGTTTACAGTATAATAAAAAAGCAAAAAAACGAAAACTAACGCTATAATCAAACTATGTTCGGTAAGTATACCTTGGTCGGAAGCTATTTACTTGCGTACGTAATGTTTCTTTTAGCAACTGTAACAGCGTGTTCCGATCCCTTAGGTGTTACCAAAAAAATAATGCAGGCTCGAGGCCTGCATTGGAATGATGGACTGAAATAAAACTTTAGGGATAAGCAGCTAAAGGCTAAATGTACTGCCCTGCATAGGCTATACCTTATCATCGTGCTCTTCAAGTGTTTTCGAACATATTGTTTTTATCATAATTAAAGGACCTGATGATATCCAGGATTTTCAGCAGCGTAGTGGTATCGAAAAATAAGAGCAAAGGGAGCTCAACATCCTTTGAGTTATGTTGAAACTTGGTAATAACCGTAAAGACAAGTGGCTGGAATAATGGATGTTGCACCAAAATATCTTTTAATGAAGTGGCAATATGGCTTTTGGGAGCTTTAGGGGGCGAACCGTAGATATTGCTTTTAAGTATGTTGGCAAGTTGCGTAACCAATGCTCCGGTAATGATATTGCTTATTTCAAGAAGAAGCGACTCCTGCATGACACTCAACTCCCCCTTGCGCACATCCAGCATGCTCAGACACACCTCCGACAGCAGGGCAACATGGTCTTCAGAGAATAGCATTAAAGTAGACCCATTAAAGTCCCCTTTGATATCCGACTGGATGATGATATGCGTGTCCTCGTATTTGGCTACGAGCGACAGCAGATCCTTCACCTCCAGCAATTGCACATCCGGCACTTTGAGCAGCACTTTGTCCTTGGCGATGGCGGCGAATGAGTCAGCAGCCCGTGCAAGACCTATATTCAATATTTCTTTGATGATGTCTTTTTCTAACTCCGTTACATGAGGATCCATCATGGTAGTCGTGTTATTGGTTTTGTTATTCATCGCCCCTGCCCTATTTTCTGTTCACAAAATATCTGGTTATAGCGGGCACATCGAGTACCAGACATACTTTGCCAGTACCCAATAGCGTCACACCGCCATAGAGGTCAATACTATCCAGCGGCTTGCTCAGTGGTTTCACCACTATGTCCTGCTGCCTGTACAATTTGTCCACGATCAGGCCAAGCTTACGGTTGTTGTACGAAACGATAATGATATTCTGTACCTGGCCTTGTAATCTTGTCTTATCTCCAAGCCTCATCAGAGGCTCTTCCACATTCAAAAGCTCGTGCAGGTATACCACCGTCACGGTCTCCCCTTTTATATCAGCAATGAGCACTTCACCTACTTCGTGCAGTTCATCTTTGTCGAGCGCTATTACTGAGTCGGTATGAATCAGCGGTATGGCGTAAAAAATACTGTCAATCTCAAACAGCAATGCTCCTTTAACGGCAATTGAGGTTGGTAATTGCAGCGTGAATGTGGTGCCTTTTCCTTTTTTTGAGTCTATACGAATGCGACCGCCAATTGAGTCAATAGCATTCTTCACCACATCTAATCCGACTCCCCTGCCAGAAAACTCCGTCACCTCTTTGGCCAGGGAAAAACCGGGCTCGAACAGGAAGGAGAAAACCTCTGACTCCGGCAACTCCTCCACAACATCAGCCGGCACCAGCTGCTGCTTTACGGCCGCTCTCCTCACCTGTTCCAGGTCAATGCCTTTGCCATCGTCTACAAGGCTGATGATTACACTCTCACGGTCGCTGCGGGCAGACAACCTGAGGTGCCCGGTTTTCGGTTTGCCTGCCTTAGTTCTATCCGCCGGTCTTTCTATACCATGTGTAATGGCATTTCGGACTAAGTGAAGCAGCGAATCGGTCATGATCTGGAGGATGTTTCTGTCGATCTGTATATCCTGGCCGGACAGCTCCAAGTCTACTTCTTTTTTCTCGGCTGCGGTAATGTCGCGCACCACCCGCGGAAATTTATTGAACAAGGTACCTATACTAACCAGTCTGGCATCCATTACACTGTACTGCAAGTCTTCCGTGATGCGATACAGATGCGAACTCACCGATTTCAGTTCATCATTGTCGAGCTCCCTGCTTAAAGATAGGATACGGTCACGGTCAATGATCAGCTCTCCTACAAGGTTCATGAGGTGATCTAGTTTCTTGATCTGAATATAGATCAGGTCAGACAGCGTCAGGTTTCGGGAGCTGCTGAACTTTTGAACCTTAGCCAGCTCAACGGTGCTATCAGACAGACTGTCAACAATTACATCCAGGTTACGGAGCAGGACCGGATCCGGCTCCACCTGTTTGTCTGAATCGATGCTCTTGATAAGCTCACCCAACAGGTCTATGCCGTCAAAAAGCACCCCCACCACTTCATCACTAAAACTCAGCTCTTTGTTGCGTATAAGGCCAAAGGCTGTTTCCAGCTTGTGCGACACATCAGAGATTTGCAGGTAACCGATGGCCTTGGCATTGGCCTTCAGATTATGTAGCATGCGGAATATCTCCGCCAGGACTTGGTCGTCCTGCGGGCGCTTCTCCAGTTCGCTGATGAGCCTGTTTAGGGCATCATAATACTCCAGCGCTTCTGCTACAAATATTTCTTTATACTCCTGCTCTCTAGATTTCATGTATTATCGTCAGTTTCACTGACCTGCTGTTGCGCTGCCACATAGCTGTTCAAATAGTCTACTATATGATTCAGGTGCAGCACCTTATGCGTGTTCCCGCTTTCAATTGCGGATTTGGCCATTCCAAAAATAACCGAAGACTCTTCGTTCTGGGCAATCACGTGCCCTCCGGGCCGGTTCATGATAGCTTCCGCACCTTTAGAACCATCTTTTCCCATACCTGTCAGGATAACACCTATTACACGGTTGACGCCGCTTTTGGCAACTGTTTGCATCAATAAGTCTACTGATGGCGTGTCGTATGCCGGTAGCGTTTCCTCTGAAAACCCGATCTTCAGGCTGGCGGCATTGCCCATGACAGAATGCACGATCATGTTTCGTCCGCCTGGCGCAACAATTATCTTCCCAGGTTTAGGGATGAGTCCGGTTCGCCCTTCGATCACCAGCAAAGATGTTACTTCCTTCAGTCTTCTGGAATAGCTGTGCGTAAACTTTGGCGGCATATGGATGGCTATCAAAACGCTGGCCTGCAATGCGGGGTCAAGTCGCCTGACAATCATTTCAACAGCTTGTGCTCCCCCTGTTGAGGCGCCAATTACAATGATCGTGTCAGCAGTGGAGTTTTTCAGGGCCACTCTATTAGGGGTGAACAGGTTCACATCCTCTGACAGCATTTGAAGTCTTTTAGCTGAATCCCAGTACTCCGATTCACGTACCGCCCGCACTTTTTTAAGGATCTCTTCCGAAATGCTCCTGAAATTGGGTCTGGCTGTTGGACCAGGCTTCAAAACAATGCTGTATACCCCCAGTTCGATGGCCTCTTTCAGAATCTCCAGCGTGAGTTGTTCTTTTTCTATCAGCATTAGGATAGGAGTAGGACACTCACTGAATATGCGTTTAAAAGCATAAAGCCGCTTATTTTGCCGGAGATCTGCTGCGGCAATCACCACATCCACCTCATTTTGACAAATTTGCTGCAGCATGTGCTCCCCATTCCCTGCCAGGCAGTTTACCTTCAGGTCAGATTCCTTACTGAGTATGTCCTCCAGCACCAACCTCGAAAAACTTGAATTCTCCGCTACCAACACCCGAAGCGCTTTATCCTGCTTTATCAAAGTACACCTCCTTGCCAGCTTAAACTTCTGCCGTACTTTAACCGATCAAGAGGACCTTACTCCCCTAGCGCCTTCTTCACAACCTCCAGCACCTTCTCTTCTGAAAATGGTTTCACAATATAGGAAAGGGCACCATACTCCAGGGCTTCGTTTACAATTACTTCCTGGCCAACAGCACTCACAATCACCACCTTCATGTCAGGTTGCTCTGCTTTAATGCCTTTCAGCACATCCAGACCGGTGTTGTCCGGGAGTATGACGTCCAGGGTAATCAAATCAGGTTTTGTTTCTTTGGCCAGCTCAAGTGCCGACTGACCATTTGGGGCTTCGCCGACCACCTCATAACCTGCATCTGTGAGCATGTTTTTGAGCATGGTGCGCATGTAGAATGAGTCATCTACAATCAGTATTCTCTTCATACTTTAAGGTATAACTTCAGTTTGATTGAATGCAATTATTAATTTTTAAGCTCCCTGATTTCATCCTGGGTCAGGATCTTAAACATATCCAGTACAATGATCAGGCGGTTATTCACCTTGGCAATGCCTTCAATGTAATTTTCTTGAATGTTGATGTCCTGCAGAAAAGAGGGTGTCTTGTCTATTTTGGTCATCGGCATATTCAGTGATTGCGGTACTTCCCTTACAATAACCCCTATGCTGTACTCCTTGGCTTCTACCACCAAGGTATAAGTGATTGCAGGATTCGAGTCGTTGGACAGGGGCGCCGGACTTATCCCGAAACGGCTTTCCAGATCCATGATGGCGATAATATCACCCCGAATGTTGGCTACTCCTTTAATAAAGTCTGGGGTGCGGGGCATCCGCGTTACACTGGGTGTAACGGTTACTTCCTTTACCTGGTCTATCTTAATGCCATACTCCTCTGTTCCCAATTTAAATACAATCAGGTGGATAGTCTCTGTATTGACCGCAGCAGGTTTTGCCACGGTCTCTTGCTTGTTTGCCTCCTTCGGATTAGAGGGTGGCGTCGAAGTAGCGGATTCAGATTTTACCTGTTCTTTGTTTATGGTTTGATCCTTCATCAGTTTGGAAACGGTTATTTCGTGATATCCTCACTGTTTTTGGTTCTTCCTCCTGTATTGGTCGCCATGCGTGCATTACCTGTAATTTGTTTTGGTTGCTTGCCTCTGCTGGGCACAGCTGTCAGGCGTCGTGCATTGTGACTTTGGTTAAACACCAGGTTGCCATCCACCAGCTTGAAGGCCGAAATACTGATTTGCAGGTCTGCCGCAATATCGTTCAGGTTCTGAGAAGACGAAGTCAACTCTTGCATGGAAGTGGAAAGTTGCTTGGCCGTGCTTGCCACCTGCTGTGTTCCGGAGGCAGTCTGCTCTGCGATGGCTACTACTTCTTCCACGTATTTCACCACATCTCCGATTGATGACTTCTGTACCTCCGTTGCTGTCAGGATGTCCTGAGCGGTACGTAGGGTTTCACCGCTGGAGGCTGCAATGTTCTTGAAGGCGCCGGACGCTTCGAATGTCGCATTCTTCCCTTTCAATACTCGTCCTTCCATGGTCGAAATCGCCGTTGCTGCAGATGCCGTGTCTTTCTTCACGTCTTCTACCAGGGTGGCAATTTCACTTGCCGACTTGCGGGAGCCCTCGGCCAGTTTACGGATCTCTTCGGCTACTACCGCAAAGCCGCGTCCTGCCTCACCTGCACGGGCCGCCTCAATGGCAGCATTCAGGGCAAGCAAATTGGTTTGTGCTGCAATGTCGGTAATCACGCCAAGTGACTTGGAAATCTCTTGCGAACGGGCGCTCAATACTTCAATCGTTTTAGAGGTCAGGGATGCTGAGCTGGAAATTTCTTCCATGTTTTTCACCACCTCCGCTACTGTTTTCAGACCCAACTGGGAAGTTTCCTCACCTAGCAAGGCTGATTTGTTCACCACTTCAGCCCGGTTAGCCGTGTCTTTCGTGGTTTTCATGATTTCTTCTATCAGTTTAAAGGCTTGATCTGTTTTGAGGGCTTGGTTCTGTGCACCTTCCGCCATTTGCTGCATGGCAAGCGCCACATCGAGTGTTACGCGGTTCATCTCCAGCCCTTTGCCTGCCATTTCTTCGGAAGAGCTTCCCACTACAAGGGAGGAGTCATTGATTTCTCCCAGCAGGGCATTCAGGTTGTCAACAGCAAGATTCAGGGCGTTAGCCATATCCAGGATATCACCGGCTGTATGGGCCTCAACTTTTTGGGTCAAATCGCCTTCCGAGATAGCACGCACCACGCGTGATACTTCCAATACGGGCGTCACAATGGACTCTAATAGATCATTAAGCGTGTCTACCAGTTCTTTCCAGCTCCCTCCTACACCTTGCAGTGTAGCACGCTCGGTTAGTTTTCCTTCCACACCGGCTACTCTTGCCACGCGGCTAACCTCACCAGCCAGGCGGTTCAGGTCCACCACCATTGTGTTGATTGTATCAGCAAGTTCTGCCACCTCGCCTCTAGCTTCAAGGGTCAGTTTCTGGGTCAGGTCTCCTTTCGACACAGCCGTTACTACTCTTACTATACCTCTTACCTGAGTTGTCAGGTTGGAAGCCATGGTGTTCACATTGTCAGTCAGGTCTTTCCAGGTTCCGCCTACGTTCGGCACATTGGCCTGGCCGCCCAGCTTACCCTCGGTACCCACCTCAAGCGCCACGCGGGTTACCTCACCGGCGAAGATGTTGAGCGAGTCCACCATGCGGTTGATGTTTTCCTTCAGTTCGCCGAGCTCCCCTTTCACGTCCACAGACACCTTCTGCGTCAGGTCACCCTTGGCCACTGCGGTCGCCACTTTGGCAATGTCG
The DNA here is from genome assembly GCF_014773225.1 of Pontibacter aquaedesilientis. Taxonomy (GTDB): domain Bacteria; phylum Bacteroidota; class Bacteroidia; order Cytophagales; family Hymenobacteraceae; genus Pontibacter; species Pontibacter aquaedesilientis. The sequence continues at coordinate 884,929 of NZ_JACXAJ010000001.1, forward strand.
CGTACCTGAAGGGTCAGGTTGGAAGCCATTGTGTTCACATTGTCAGTCAGTTCCTTCCAGGTGCCTCGTACCTTAGGCACATTGGCCTGGCCGCCGAGGCGTCCTTCCGTGCCCACTTCACGCGCCACACGGGTTACTTCGTCGGCAAAGATGTTAAGAGAATCCACCATCTGGTTCAGGTTCTCTTTCAGGTCCAGGATTTCCCCGCGAGCTTCCACAGTAATTTTCTGGCTCAGGTCACCTTTAGCCACAGCAGTCGCCACTTTGGCGATGTCGCGTACCTGAGAGGTCAGGTTGGAGGCCATGTAGTTCACGTTGTCGGTCAGGTCCTTCCAAGTGCCGCCTACGTTTGGCACGTTGGCCTGGCCGCCCAGTTTACCCTCGGTACCTACTTCACGCGCAACGCGGGTAACTTCATCACCAAATATGTTAAGAGAATCCACCATTTGGTTCAGGTTCTCCTTCAGATCCAATATCTCACCTCTTGCCTCTACCGTAATTTTCTGGCTCAAGTCGCCTTTTGCTACCGCAGTGGCTACTTTGGCTATACCTCTTACCTGGGTTGTCAGGTTAGAGGCCATCGTGTTCACGTTGTCGGTCAGGTCCTTCCATACACCGGCTACGTTTGGCACGTTGGCCTGGCCGCCCAGTTTACCCTCGGTACCCACCTCAAGCGCCACACGGGTTACCTCACCGGCGAAGATGTTGAGCGAGTCCACCATGCGGTTGATGTTTTCCTTCAATTCGCCCAGCTCCCCTTTCACGTCCACAGACACTTTCTGAGCCAGGTCGCCCTTAGCCACGGCAGTCGCCACATTGGCAATGTCACGTACCTGCAGCGTCAAATTGCTGGCCATCGTGTTCACGTTGTCAGTCAGGTCTTTCCAAACCCCACCCACATTCGGTACCTTGGCCTGGCCACCGAGGCGTCCTTCCGTTCCCACTTCACGCGCCACGCGGGTTACCTCGTCAGCAAAGATGTTGAGTGAGTCCACCATCTGGTTCAGGTTCTCCTTCAGATCGGCGAGCTCCCCTTTCACATTCACCGTGATCTTCTGGCTCAGGTCACCCTTAGCCACCGCGGTCGCTACATTGGCGATGTCACGTACCTGAGAGGTCAGGTTGGAGGCCATGTAGTTCACGTTGTCGGTCAGTTCTTTCCAGATGCCGGCCACGTTTGGCACGTTGGCCTGTCCGCCCAGTATACCTTCGGTTCCCACCTCACGTGCTACACGGGTTACTTCCGCGCCAAACACATTCAGTCGGTCCACCATTTCATTCAAAATATCCTTCAGCTCGCCCAGCTCGCCTTTCACGTCCACAGACACTTTCTGGGTCAGGTCACCTTTCGCCACGGCAGTGGCTACTTCAGCAATGTCACGTACCTGCAGGGTCAGGTTGCCTGCCATCAGGTTTACATTGTCGGTCAGTTCTTTCCAGGTTCCCTCTACATTTGGAACAGCAGCCTGTCCGCCGAGTTTACCCTCAGTGCCCACCTCACGCGCCACACGAGTCACTTCTCCGGCAAAGATATTGAGCGAATCCACCATCTGGTTGATGATATCCTTCAGCTCGGCCATCTCGCCGCGCACATTCACTGTAATCTTCTGCGTCAGGTCTCCTTTTGCAACCGCCGTGGATACATTGGCGATGTCACGCATTTGCGAGGTAAGGTTACTGGCCATCGTGTTCACGTTGTCGGTCAGATCCTTCCAAACCCCACCCACATTCGGTACCTTGGCCTGGCCACCGAGGCGTCCTTCCGTACCTACTTCACGTGCCACGCGTGTTACCTCATCAGCAAAGATGTTGAGCGAGTCCACCATCTGGTTCATGTTGTCCTTCAGCTGGGCAAACTCACCACGCACATCCACTGATACTTTCTGGGCCAGATTACCTTTCGCCACCGCAGTCGCTACATTCGAGATGTCCCGTACCTGTGAGGTCAGGTTGCTGGCCATCGTGTTCACGTTGTCGGTCAGGTCTTTCCATACACCGGCCACATTCGGCACCGATGCCTGACCACCCAGTTTACCTTCGGTACCCACCTCGAGCGCCACACGGGTTACCTCCCCCGCAAACAGGTTCAGGTTATCGATGGTGCGGTTGATGGTTTCGGCCATGATTTTAAAGTCGCCCGATACCGGAATCTGGAATGTTTCGTCTAGGTTACCACGCGAGATGTTCTTCAGTACCTTGCCTACTTCTAATACCGGAACCGCAATGGAATCTACCAGACCGTTGATATTGTTGATCATATCCTTCCAGAAACCAGAAGCGTTTTCCGCTGAAGCTCGTGCTTTCAGGTTACCCTCCACTCCGGCTACTTTCGAGATACGGGATACCTCGCCCCCTACACCGCCGATCATCTCCACCATCGAGTTGTAGGCTTCCGCTATCTCGGCAAATATGTCTTCGTTTTGTTTGGTCAGTCGAACAGAGATATCCCCCTTCTTAAAGGCGTCAAGGGCATAAAGCACCTTGTTGAGTTGTTCACTGATATACTCCGGACTGGATGGCAGCACTTGTTTGCGGCTGAGTTTGCCATTAGGGCCGCTTTTAATCGGCACAGAACTTGGAGCGTCCATGCTTTTGGCAGCTACAGCCTCCGTCGCAGTGGCTTCAGCAGACCGTTTGGCAGCTTTGGGCTCCTTTTCCTCCACTACAGTAGTAGCTGGCGCGTCGAGCTTTGGCTTCGTCTTCGCGTTGGAAGAAGATGGCTTTTCTGTTTGGCTGGATTCTGCGTCACTAATGAGCTTGTCTTTGCTCAGCTTCAAATTTTTACCTAAGGCCATATGTTATGGTAGATTGGGTTTGGTATCGGTAGCGAAGTCTTAAAGCTTTCTAAATAGGGCTTCCAGGTTTAAGATTTCACTTGAATATTACTGCAATTTAGTCAAATTAGGTCAAAGTATCACTAAACTGGTCAGATCATGCCAGGCTAAATTCGGCGGCCAGCGCCTTATAGTCTTTTGCACCGTTGGAGGTGCTGTCATAATCCAGAATGCTTTTGCCAAATGAGGGCGCCTCTGCCAGTTTAACATTCAGCCGGATGTGGCTATCGAATATTTTTTCCTGCACGTTCTCCCGCAGGTAATCGAGTACCTCCAGGCTTAGCTTGCGGCGCACATCAAACATGACCACTACGATCCCTTTTATCTTTAGTTTCGGGTTGAAGGCCTTTTTCACCTTTTCAATCGTGTTCATGATCTGGTCGAGCCCCTGCAGTGTCAGTACTTCCATCTGCAAAGGTATAAGCACCTCATGGGCTGCGGTAAGGGCATTCAACGTCAGGACAGAAAGCGAGGGCGGACAGTCAATCAGCACATAATCAAACCCTTTGACTTGCGAGAGCATGGATTTCAGGAAGGATTCTCGCTCCGGCTGCGTCACCAGAGAAATCTCTACATCGACGAGCTCATTGGAGCCGGGAGCCACCCAAAGCCCATCTTTTTCAACCAAGATTTCCTTCAGGGATTTAGCACCAACAAAAGCCTCCGCCAGTGTTTGGTCGGGTGATGAAACAGCCAGTGAATAGGAAAGGTTACTCTGTGGGTCCAGATCCAGAAGTAACACCTTATGTCCCTGTTTACTGAGCGCGCTCCCCAGGTTGATAGTCGTGGTTGTTTTGCCAGTGCCGCCTTTCTGATTGATGACAGCGACTATTTTAGTTTTCATGCAGATTCAGCAATAGATAAGAATGATATACCCTGATTGGAGGATAAAGCTATCAAAATTTTTATTAGCAAAATAATTTAAGATGACGGTTAGTTAATCACGATCCGCTAAATTGCTGCATTAGTTTTCCTGAATGTAGGTGTATGTCTTGCCAGGATGGCAGGTCCATTGTGATGGCGATGGCTGCGGCGGGCTCCAGGTAACCAATGTGTTGATCTGTGAGGGTGCGTGCGAGTCCCGTTATACCTGGGTTATGGCCAACCAGCAAAATCCGGGTGACTTCAGGGGGAAGCTTGCTCAGTACATTAGCCAAGGTACTTTCTCGGGCATTATAAAGTTCAGGCTCGTAAATTATATTTTGTTCATCGAAATATAGCTTTGACGCCAAAAGTTTCGCGGTGGTGCTGGCACGGGGTGCGGGGCTGGCTAACAGCGTGTCTATTCTTTGGTAGTGCTCCCGCATCCATTGGCCTGTCATGCGGGCCTGCTGAATGCCGTTTTTGGTAAGCTCCCGCTCAAAGTCAGGCTGCAGTGGAAAAGGATCATTGGACTCAGCGTGCCGGCAGATGACTAATAATCTTTGCATATAAATAAAAAATAGCTCCGTATAGGTAAGTTAAGGTATAGAAATCAACCTTTAATTCAAACTGATGATGGCATGTTAAACCTATGTTATCAATTTCAGGTTGTATTTGTTTGAAAAAAAAATTGAACTTTGGGCAAAATTGAAATGAATTGCCTCTAAAACTATAGAATGATAAAAAACTTAGTCATAGTCGAGTCACCTGCCAAGGCCAAAACAATTGAGGGGTACCTGGGGAAAGATTTTGTGGTGAAATCCAGTTTCGGCCATGTGCGGGACCTGCCTAAGGACAATAATGCCATTGACATCAAGAATAAGTTTAAACCGACATACGTCATCTCCAGCGACAAAAAGGAGGTGGTGTCCCAGCTCAAGAAACTAGCGAAGGAGGCGGAAACCGTTTGGCTCGCATCGGACGACGACCGCGAGGGGGAGGCAATTTCTTGGCATTTGACCGAGGCGCTGAATCTGACCGAAGCCAAGACTCGCCGCATTGTGTTCCGGGAGATAACCAAGAACGCCATCATGAATGCCATCAGCTCTCCGCGTGGTATCGACATGGACCTGGTGAACGCCCAACAGGCTCGCCGGGTGCTCGACCGTTTGGTTGGGTTTGAGCTATCGCCAGTGCTATGGAAGAAAATAAAGACCGGTCTTTCGGCTGGACGTGTTCAGTCCGTGGCAGTGCGTCTGGTGGTGGAGCGCGAGCGGGAGATCGAGCGTTTTCAGGCGGAGGCGGCTTTTCGGATAACGGCTCAATTTGATGTTCAGGGCAAAACCCTGGATGCCGAGCTGCCGACAAAATTTAAGAGCGAAGAGGAGGCACAAGCTTTTCTGCAACGCTGCATTGGGGTGAGCTATACCATTGGCAACCTGGAGACCAAGCCGCTTAAGCGAAGCCCTGCGCCACCGTTCACAACTTCTACCTTGCAACAGGAAGCCAGCCGCAAGCTCTATTTCTCGGTAGCACAAACCATGACGGTTGCACAAAGACTGTACGAAGCCGGAAAGATTTCCTACATGCGTACCGACTCCCTTAACTTGTCTGATGAGGCAATACAGGGTGCAACCCATGCGATCACAAACTCATTCGGAGAAAAGTTTGTGAAAACCCGCCGTTTCAAAACAAAGTCATCCGGAGCACAGGAAGCGCACGAAGCCATTCGCCCAACCGACTTCTCGCAGCTGGTGGCCAGCAGCGACCGCAATGAGCAAAGATTATATGAGTTGATTTGGAAGCGTGCCATCGCATCACAGATGGCTGATGCCGAAATCGAAAAAACAACCGCGACCATAGACATATCCAACCAACCGGAAAAACTGACCGCAACCGGGGAGGTGATCAAGTTTGAAGGTTTCCTGAAGGTGTACATTGAGTCGAAGGATGACGAAGACACGCAGGATGAGGATGTAAAAGGCATGTTGCCCCCACTCAGCATCGGACAGACATTGGCTTTACGCCAAATGCAGGCTACGCAGCGCTATTCACGCCCGGCTCCCAGGTATACAGAGGCCAGCTTGGTAAAGAAACTAGAGGAGTTGGGTATAGGACGTCCATCTACTTATGCTCCAACCATCTCCACGATACAAAAGCGTGGCTATGTGGAAAAAGACAGCCGTGAAGGAAAAGAGCGTAAATTCCAGGTTCTGACGTTGAAAAAAGACGATATCACGACGCAGACCAAATCGGAGATAACCGGTGCAGAGAAGAACAAGCTTTTCCCGACCGACACCGCCATGGTGGTGAATGACTTTCTGGTGGAGCACTTCCCGAACGTGATCGATTATTCCTTCACTGCCCGCGTGGAGGCTGAGTTTGATGAGATCGCGCATGGTCAGCAGGAATGGGAACAAATGCTCGAGAAGTTTTACGAGAAATTCCACCAACGCATAGAAAACAGCGAAAGCATTAACCGGGCCGACGTATCAGGGGCTCGTGAAATAGGTATAGATCCGGTATCGGGTCAAAAAATTATCGCCAAACTAGGGCGTTTCGGTCCTTATGTGCAGCTTGGAGAAGAAAACACGGAAACGGGTGAAAAACCGGTATACGCCAGCTTGCGCAAAGGACAGTTCCTGGAAAGCCTGACGCTGGAGGATGCCTTGGAACTCTTCAAACTGCCACGCATTGTGGGGGTATATGAAGACAAGGAGATGAAAGCTGCCATAGGTCGCTTTGGGCCATACATCAGCCACAGCAGCAAATTTTATTCGCTGCCTAAAACCATGGACCCGCTCTACGTGACGGCCGAAGAAGCCATTGCACTGATCGAGGCGAAACGAAAAGCCGACGCCGAGAAACTCATCAAGTCCTTCCCGGAGAATCCGGATGTGCAGGTGCTCAACGGCAGGTATGGCCCTTACATTGTGGCGGGCAAAAAGAACGTGAAGATCCCGAAAGGCAAAGAGCCTGCTGAGTTAACCCTCCAGGAGTGTCTGGACCTGGCGGAACAGACGCCAGAAAAGAAAGGCCGAGGGGGCTTTAAAAAGAAAACAGAGGCCGCCACGGCTGAGAAGAAGCCAGCTGCAAAGAAACCTGCAGCGAAGAAACCCGCCGCCAAAAAGCCAGCCGCTAAAAAGGCCGCAGCTCCCAAGAAAAAATAATCTGCTATAAAAACCGCCCCGATCAGGGGGCGGTTTTTATATTTAAAGGTATAAGTTACTCCAGTTTAGGTATAAGCTAACCTAACTCAATATTTCACAGTAAAATTGCCATCAGGCAAAGTATAGCGAAATTACAGGTATGGCAAAAAAGAGATTGGTCGTTCTGACAGGAGCAGGTATAAGTGCTGAGAGCGGCATTGCCACCTTCCGGGATTCCGACGGGCTTTGGGAAGGGCATGACGTCATGGAAGTGGCTTCGCCGCAGGGATGGCGCAAAAACCCGGAGCTGGTACTCGATTTCTATAACCAGCGACGCAAAAATGCCTTCAGCGTAAAACCCAATGCAGGTCACCTCACACTGGCAGAGCTGGAGGAAGATTTTGACGTGCGCATCGTCACGCAAAATGTGGACGATCTGCACGAGCGGGCTGGCTCCTCTAATGTCATACACTTGCATGGCAAACTCTTTGAAAGCCGCAGCACACTAGACCCGAGACTGGTTTACCCGCTGGAAGGCTGGGAGCTAAAGCTAGGTGACAAATGCGAACGAGGCTCCCAACTACGCCCCAATATCGTCTGGTTTGGTGAGCCTGTGCCCCTGATGGAGCAAGCCATGGAGGAGACACTTCAGGCTGACATTTTTGTGGTGGCAGGCACTTCGCTTGTCGTATACCCTGCAGCCGGACTGGTGGACCTTGTGCCTGCCGAAGCCCCCGTTTTAGTGGTAGACCCCAAACTGCCCTATATCCGCCCGAAACAGAATCTGCACTTATTTGAAGAAAAAGCGACCACCGGCCTTGTGAAAGTTGCGGCCTTGTTGCGAAAGAAATATCTCCGCTAGCCCATTTAAACCGATTTCCACTGGCAGAATTCATCAATAAGCACGGGTATACCCCACCTGCTTTCGAGTCCCTAAGGACTTGTAGTTTTTCCCCTCCCCTCCCCCTTCAAAAATAATTTTGAGGGGGTGTTAAACCTTCCCCTTCCTGCTTTATTCTAACAGCCTAAATGCACCGGATTATACCTGTGGCGAAAAAGCATTACCCATGCCGTCGCAGCTACTAATCTTGCATAATGCCTTGTTTTATCAGATTAAAAAAAACTACCAAAAACTTTCCAATGAGAAAATTATTCTCTTTCCTGATCTTATTGATCAGTGTATCACAGGTATACGCGCAGGCTGTAACCGGCACTATACAGAGCGCCAGCGATAAGAGCGGCCTCCCGGGTGCCAGCGTGGTATTAAAGCGAGCCGCTTCGGAAGCCGTGCTGAGCGTCACAACAGATGTCCAAGGCACTTTCCGTTTCGAGCGTGTGCAGCCCGGCAGCTATACCCTGGAAGTCCACTTTCTGGGTTTCGACATGCTGACGCGCCCGGTGCAGGTGCAGCAGGGCTTGGTAAATCTGGGCGTACTGTCACTACAGGAGCAAAACACCAGGCTCAGTGAGGTGCAGGTGATCGGGAGAGTTCCTTTGGGCGAACAGAAGGGCGATACCACCCAACTGAATGCCAAAGCTTTTAAAACAACCCCAGACGCCAGCGCCGAAGACCTCGTAACCAAAATGCCGGGCGTCCAGATACAGGATGGCCGCATTCAGGCACAGGGTGAGGAAGTGCGCCAGGTTATGATCGACGGCAAACGCTTTACCGGTGATGACGTGAGTTCGGCTATGCGCAATATCTCCTCCGACATGATCGAGAACGTGCAGATATTTGACGCCCAAAGCGATCAGGCGGCTTTCAGTGGCTTTGAAGACGGCAACCGCCTCAAAACCATAAACTTTATCACCAAGAAAGAACGCCGACAGGGCTATACCGGCAAAATATCGGCTGGTTACGGCACCGACGACAGGTATATGCTGGGCGCTGCGATCAATTATTTCAACAACAGCCGCCGTATAACGGTTACCGGCTTAACCAACAACATTAACATGTTCGATTTCTCGGTAGGCGAAACGCCTGGCGGCGGCATGCGTGGGCGCAGAGGCGGTTGGGGCGGCGGACAGCCAAACGGCATCATCAACACCAACAACTTTGGTATAAACTACCAGGACATGTGGGGAAAGAAGATAGAAGTGAGCGGCAACTACAACTACTCTAACCGCGACATCCTGAACAACCAGTACCGTTTCCGCGACTTCGTATCGAATGACGCTGGTCTGCAGTACATAGAGAATAGCCAAAACAACGACCTGGAAGATGCGCACCGCCTCAACTTCCGCCTGCAATACAACATCAATCAGAACAATCGCTTATTAGTCACCCCTAGCCTGACCATTCAGCAGGACAACTCCTTGACCGAGCGCCAGGCCAGGACCTTTGACCAAAGCGGCACGCTGTCCGAGTCTCTGAACAGATCAACCTCAGACAACGCCACACTCAATTTTAACAACAACATTCTCTATTCGCACCGCTTCGGCAGTTCCGGCAGAATCTTGACAACCAATTTCAGTACCCGCGTAAGCAACGTGGAAGGCGATGGTTACCAGTTGGAAGACACCGATAACTTCGAGAACCCAGACAAGAGCATTTTAAGGAACCAGTATATCCGACTAGACAGGACGAATGTAAACTGGTCAGGAAGTGCGAATTATTCGCAGCGTGCGGGCGAAAACTCACGCCTGCAGTTGGAATACACGATCAGCAACCAGCTGCGCGATTCCGACAAAAGAACATTTGACTATGAAGAGACTTCCGGGTCGTACTCCAGCTTGAACACCCCTTTGAGCAGCACGTTTAAGAGTGACTACCTGACTCAAAGCATTGGCCCCAGCTATCAGTACAGAAAAGACAAAACCAGGCTACAGCTTACGACCAATTACCAATACGCTACCCTGAGTAGCAATAATGAATTCCCGGTGAACTACCCGCTGCGCCGCAACTTCTCCAATGTCCTGCCTTCGGCGGAGTACGAGTATAAGTTTTCGAACTCGCAGAACCTTACCTTTAACTACAGAACCGCCACTAATGCACCATCTGTGGAGCAGTTGCAGGAAGTGCTGGACATCTCCAACCCGCTGCAGGCGCGCATCGGTAACGATGAGCTGGACCAGGATTATCAGAACAGGGTGAACATCCGCTACCGTAACTTCAATGCTGAGAACAACCACGTATTTTTCATCGGCATGTTCGGTACCATGACTCAGAATTATATTGCCAATGCCGTATACACTACTTCGGTGCCAGAAGACGTGGCCAATAGCTATGAATTGCGCCCGGGTGCCCGACTGAGCCGCCCGGTGAACATGGACGGCTACTGGAATGTGCGTTCGTTTTTCAATTTCGGTCGTCCGTTAAACTTCATCAGCTCCAATTTTAACCTGAATGGCTCTATCGGGCACTCGAGAATACCGGGTATGATAGACGAGCAGGTGAATTACTCAAACAACACGAACCTGGGTGCAGGCTTTAACATCAGCAGCAACATCAGCGAGAAGATTGATTTCACGGTTTCCACTTTCTCCAGCTACAACATTGTATCCAATACGCTGCAAACAAACCAGAACAACAACTTCTTCAACCAGAACACGAACCTGCGTTATAATTGGATACTCTGGAAAGACCTGGTATACCGCACCGAGCTGAACCACCAGTACAACTCCGGCTTATCTTCTGGTGTTGACAACAGTTACTTGCTGTGGAACATGAGCCTTGGCAAGAAGCTGTTCAAGAACAAGCAAGGCGAGGTTAGCTTGAGCGTGAATGACTTACTGAAGCAAAATGTAAGTATTCGCCGGAACATCACTGAGTCGTATGTAGAGGACGTGCAGTCAACCGTTTTACAGCGATTCTTTATGCTGACCTTCTCCTATAACATCCGTAGTTTTGCCGGTGCCCAGTCGCCGCAGGAAAACATGGAGCGCCGCCCTGGTGGTTACAGAGGAATGCACTAACCAAGTATTGGTTTAAAACAGAAAAGGCCTGCAGCATTGCAGGCCTTTTCTGTTTTCTGACAAGCAAGATTACCCCTGCGGCAGACTAGCCCATTCTCCAGCGGTATGCCAAAGGGTACCGGCCTGGATTTGCAAAGGCGATTCGATGTTGTTGTGATAGAGTTGTCCTGTTCCAAGGCCCTGCGGCAAACTGACCGGGTAATTGGCTGTAAACTGGCTAATTGCATTTAGCCCAATGTTTGACTCCAGGGCAGAGGTCATCCACCAACCGATCTTACGTGTTTCTGCCAGATCAATCCAGGCAGCACTAGCCTGCATACCTCCTACCAGTGTGGGCTTCAATATAATATATTGTGGCTTGACAAAGTCCAGTAACGCTACTTGCTGCTCAGCGTCCTGTACACCGATCAATTCTTCGTCCAAAGCGATCGGAATTGGGGTATAGGCACAGAGTTGCTGCATTTGCTCCAGCTGCCCCTGCCGAATAGGCTGCTCAATGGAGTGAATGTCATAGCGTGCCAGTCGCTCCAGTTTCCGGAAAGCTTCTTCTGGCGAAAAGGCACCGTTTGCGTCCACCCGAATGGTTAAATCAACAGCACTGGCCACCTCCCGGATCTGCTTCAGAATTTCGAGCTCCGTAGCAAAATCCAGACTGCCAATTTTCAGCTTCAGACAGGTATAGCCTTGGGTTAGCTTCTGGTGTATCTGCTCCTGCATAAATGCTTTATTCCCCATCCAGACCAATCCATTGATCGGTATACCTTGTTTGCCCCTACTGAAGGCATTATCGTAAATTCGCTTACGGCCTCCATTTTTAAGATCTAGCAGCGCAGTTTCGAGTCCAAACCGCAAAGCGGGCCACTCACGCAAGGCATCGCTTACCAGATAGTCCTGGAGCAGGTCGGCTGATACTTCGCTATGGTTTATCCATTCCTGCAAAACCTTGAGCTTAGGTTCCAAGTCTGGAGTGGCGTCCAGGCTCAGGCCCGGCAATGGTGCGCACTCTCCCACCCCTGCTATACCTGGATTAGCTGTATCGAATAACGTGAGGTAGTAAACCCGGTGCGTGGCCATGGCACCTCGGGAGGTGCGCGCATCAAACTTAAACTGAAGCAAATGCGGCGTGATGGATAGTTGCAGGGACATCTACTGGAAAATAGTTAGGGTTTGGATATAAGACTTTCAGAAAACAAAATACGTACAAATAGAGTTAATACGACAATTCCGGCAGGTATAATCTAGTATGAATGCTATTGTATACCTGTCATAAGGCGACATGATTGGTGACTGTCATGGCGTCTATTTCCTGACCTTAGGCCATAAAACCTTCCGATATGCAAACCCTTACCGATTCCACCACGCAACAGCTCCTCAAGCGTTTTGAGCAAATCCGGACACAGACCGAAACCATTTGTGCTCCCTTGGAACCTGAAGACACGGTAGTGCAGCCGATGGTGGACGTGAGCCCTCCCAAGTGGCATATGGCACATACGACCTGGTTTTTTGAGCAATTTGTCCTTCTTCCCCATCTCAAAGGATATAAAGTCTTTCACCCCAGTTACAGTTTCCTGTTCAATTCTTATTACAACTCGGTGGGCAACAGGGTACAGCGTGCCGAGCGAAGCACCCTTACCAGACCGCCGCTTCGCGATGTCTATACCTACCGGAAGCACGTGAACGAGCATTTGAAACAGTTGCTCCAGACGGCCAATGAAGCCACGATCGTTGAATTGATGCCTGTGCTGGAACTTGGCCTGCAGCACGAACAGCAGCACCAGGAGCTATTGATCACCGACATCAAGTACATCCTCAGCACCAATCCTTTATTACCAGCCTACCAGAAGCAGCAGGGAACGGCCGACAACATCACAGCTATACCTGAAGCCACTTTCCTGGATATTCCGGGCGGCGTGTACACGATCGGCTACCAGGGCAATGATTTTTGTTTCGATAATGAATTAGGAGTGCACGACGTGCTGCTGTCTGACTTTCAGGTAATGAATCGCCTGGTGACAAATGGTGAATACTTAAATTTTGTGCAGGACGGGGGCTACCGTGATTTCAGATTCTGGCTGGATGAGGGCCTTGCCCTGGTACGATCAACGGAACTGAAGTCGCCGCTCTATTGGATGGAACAGGACGGCGAATGGCTACACTATACCATGCAGGGGCTCAAAAAAATCGACCTGAACCAACCTGTCACCCATATAAGTTTTTATGAGGCTCAGGCCTACGCCAATTGGGCAGGCAAACGCTTGCTTACCGAGTTTGAGTGGGAAGCGGCGTCGCAGGTATACCCGCCATCTAATGGCAATTTCCAGGAATCGGGCAGGCTGGAGCCTGATGCTGCCGACTCATCTACCGGTATGCAGCAACTTTATGGCGACACCTGGGAATGGACATACAGCGCCTATCATCCGTATCCAGGCTTTTCCACTGCCCCGGGAGCGCTGGGAGAGTACAATGGAAAATTCATGATTAATCAAATGGTACTGCGTGGCGGTTCCTGCGCCACGCCGCAAAGCCACATCCGCACCACCTACCGTAATTTTTTTCACCCTGACAAGCGCTGGCAATACACCGGTATTCGACTGGCCCAATAAGAAACTATGCTTCAAGATTTGACACAACACTCCCTGATAGACCTAAGCCGGAAAGATGACGGTAGCCGCGACACCGCTGCCTTTGCCCACGATGTGGCCACCGGACTTTCGCTCGCGCAAAAAAAATTGCCGTCACGCTATTTCTACGATGCCAAAGGCAGCAGGCTTTTCCAGCAAATCATGGAACTGCCGGAGTACTACCTGACCCGTGCCGAGTTTGAGGTGCTCAATACGCACAGACAAGCCATGGCATCCCATTTTGCAGCGGAAGGATTCTTCCATTTAGTGGACCTGGGCGCTGGCGATGCGCTCAAGACCAAATTGCTGCTGCGGGAACTGACTCAGCGAAGCAAAGATTTCGATTACATTCCGATCGACATTTCGGGCGACGCCATGGTGCAACTGACCGGAAGTTTACAGGAAGAAATTCCAGGATTGCAGGTGCAGGCTGTCGTGGGTGAGTACATTCAGGCCTTGGAGTGGCTGCATCATCACAAAACAGGTCCTAAGGTTGTTCTGTTCCTGGGCTCCAATATTGGCAATTTCGAGCCGGAGGAAGGCATTGTTTTCCTGCAACGCATCAGACAGTGCCTCGACCCCGGCGATAAATTGCTGCTAGGCGTAGACCTTCGCAAAAACCCTGATACAATTTTGAAGGCCTATGACGACGCAGCCGGTATAACGGCTGCCTTCAACCTTAACCTGCTGCACCGTATCAACCGGGAGTTGGGTGGTGACTTTAAAGTGGATCAGTTCCGTCACTTCGCACTTTACGACCCTCAGGCAGGCGCTATGAAAAGCTACTTGGTAAGTGAAGAAGCGCAAGAGGTATACCTGAAGTCAAGTGGGGAACGTTATAAGTTTGAAGCTTGGGAGGCGATCCACACTGAGAATTCACATAAATTCACTTTGAATCAGGTAGAAGAAATGGCCCTGCTTTGCGGTTTTAAAGTGGATACGGTCTATCAAGACAAGAATGAATATTTCGCTGATATTGTCCTGGATGCTTCCTAAACCTTTGTAACCCAACCAACATAGCCGTGAAAATAAAAACCGTTTTGATCACCACTGCCCTTCTCTTGCTTCCCATTCCTGCCAAAGGAATCCGGAGCAAACTATGGCGCAAAGATTGGCAACAGTAGGACTTTTGCGATGAACGGGACAAACCAAGGTTCAAATTAAATCTTAACTGCTATACCTGCCTATCAGGTATAATTTACACCGGAGGTATAGGTTAAAGTAAAAAAGGCTAATTTTGCGAGCCTTTCCCTAAACCGCCGGCATGAGATCAGAAGAATACAGAGAGCATTTTCGCAAGAATTTCCTATTGGCCTATCCCGTTGTTTTAAGCCAGTTGGGCCATATCATGGTGAGCGTGTTCGACAGTCTGATGGTGGGGCAGATCGGCACGATCCCGTTGGCCGCTGCATCGCTGGGAAACAGTATTTTCACCATTACGCTGGTGTTTGGTCTGGGCGTATCGTACAGCATAACCCCGTTGATTGCCGCCGCAGACGGCAGGCGGAATTACACCCGCATTTCGCTGCTGCTGCTCAACGGTCTTTTCTCTAATCTACTGCTGGGGGTATTCCTCTTCATTGCCGGTTATTTCCTGTCACCCTACATCACCTTCCTGGATCAGCCGGAAGAAGTTGTCCGACAGGCTATACCTTATATCAATATTCTTTTCCTGTCCATGGTGCCGCTCATGGTTTTCCAGGCTTTCCGGCAATTTGCCGAAGGCTTATCGCTCACCAAGCAGGCTATGTACATCTCCATTGTAGCCAATGCCCTCAACGTGTTGCTCAACTATATCCTGATCTTCGGTAAACTGGGATTCGAACCGATGGGACTGGTGGGCGCAGGCTGGGCAACACTGATCTCCCGCATTATCATGGCGCTGATGATGGGTGCCTATGTGCTGTATGCGAAACGATTCGCAGCCTTCCACAGATTCCTCACTATTAGGCATCTTTCCCTTATCCACATGTACCATATCTTTAAGCTGGGGCTTCCCATTTCCGGTCAGATGGTCTTTGAGATGGGTGCATTCAGTTTTTCGGCCATCATGATCGGCTGGTTGGGAGCGCGTGAGCTGGCAGCGCACCAGATCGCCATTAATGTGGCATCGGTTACGTATATGATGGCCAGCGGTATTGCGGCAGCCGCCACCATTCGGGTAGGCAACCAGAAGGGCCTGCGAAACTTCCGGGCAATGCGCATGGCCGGCAACAGCAGCTTTGCGATGGGGGTTATTTTCATGATCGCCAGTGGTATCCTTATGATTGCTGGCAAAAATTTTATACCTTCCCTCTACATTGATGACCCGGCCGTGATTGAAATGGCGTCTATGCTGATGATTATTGCAGCATTATTCCAGATATCGGATGGCGTGCAGGTGGTTGGGCTTGGCGCTTTGCGCGGCCTGGAGGATGTTCGCATACCGAGCCTGATCTCGCTGGTGGCCTATTGGGTAATTGGTTTGCCGGTAGGATATTTCCTTTGCTTTAAAGCTGGTTTTGGGGTGAACGGAGTTTGGACCGGTCTTTTGGTGGGTCTCTCTGTTGCAGCTATATTACTATTTTGGCGCTTCAAAATGCTAAGCCATCAACTTGACAAATAAAATAATGCAAATCGGGCACCTATTTTAAAAGGTCTGTGTTCCCGGGTTAGAGACTTTTAAACTTTTAGCCGATGTTTAGCCTAACTCTACTCCTTAGCTTGTTGCTGGGGCTTCTTATGCCCGCTCCAACTGCGGCAGGGTTATCCCCTATCGCCTCTTCTATACCTGTACCCACTTCTGCTTACAGTAAGGATCGCATTGCGTGGTCAGAAACCAGGAAACTGAATTGGGAAGATTTTCAGGCTTCGCCCGAAGACGGCAACCCGCATCATGCCCTGACAGCCGCTAACCTGGCCGTGGATGCCCGATGCAAAGACAACAAGTTTTACTACGAGGTAAAATGCGTTTTTCTTCCGGGCGAGTCCTGGTCTAAAAACAAGCACTCTGAAAGGCTATTGGCACATGAGCAGCTGCATTTTGACTTGACGGAGGTACATGCCCGCCAGTTACGGAAGAAACTAAGGGGAATCGGAAACTCCTGCGAGCTCATGAAAACACAGCTCAACACATTGGTTGGCGCGGCCTTCAAAGAATGGAAAGCAGAGCAGGAACAGTTTGACAAGATCTCCCGCCACGGCCTCGACACCGACGTGCAGACCGAATGGGCCGACACTATCACGCAACGGCTGGCGGCACTGGAAGCCTACAAATAACCAAACACCCCCTGCTATACCTTAGGTATAACAGGGGGTGTTTGCTGTAAGTCAGGATGATCAGGCTATTCCGCCGGCCCCAGGTCTTTTAATGCCGGGCCTGTAATCACCTTGCCAAACGGATCGAAACGGGAGCCGTGGCATGGGCAGTCCCAGGAGCTTTCGACATCGTTCCAATGCACCACGCAGCCCAAGTGCGAACACACGGCGGAGCACTGATGGCGCACCCCGTTCTGATCGCAGTATACCGCTACCTTCGTCATACCTTTGCGCATAACACGCCCGGTGCCTGGCAGTACCTGCATGGGGTCTTCTACATCTCCTGGCGTCACATAATCCTTGAATTGCGCAGCCACATTCAGGTTCTCTTTCAAAAACTCTCCTGCCGACTTCAAACTAACCCTGGCAGGGTCGTACAGCTTTTCCCAAGGGTTAGTTCTTCCCATCATCAGGTCTGTGATGAGCATACCGGCTATGGTACTGTGCGTCATACCGTGGCCTGAATCGCCAGTGGCAATGTAGACATTATCAGAATCACCCGGGTTTCGGCCAATAAAGCCCAGTCCGTCCACAGGCTCCAGCACCTGGCCTGACCAGCGGTAAACGACATCCTTGGCCATCGGGAAGTGCTTGTTCATCCATCGCTCCAGGTTGTCAAACCGCAGACTAAGGTCATCTCCTTGTCCGGTTTTGTGGTCCTCTCCCCCCACGATCAGCAAGTCCAGTCCCGCTTCTTCGTTGTCTGTTGCCTTACCTTTGAGCAAACGCACATAATGGTAAGGGTCCTGCATATCCCAATACAAGGCATCCGGCACATCGCCCCGACGCACGGTGGCGCCAATCGCGTAAGTGCGGTAAGGTGCCTGCTTGGTGTGCATCGTCACCATGTCGTTGATGGGCGTGTTGGTTGCCACAACCAGGTGGTTAGCCATCACCGCGTGTCCGGGTTCGGATACAACCGTCACAATAGGCCCGGTTTCGAACCGGTTGATTTTGGTGTGCGTGAAAATTCTGCCGCCTGCACTCAAAAAAGCACTGGCGAGGCCCTGCAGGTATTTCATGACATGGAATTGCGCCTGGTTTGGGAAGTGGAGGCAAGGCAGGTGCGTCAGCGTATTCAACGGGGCTTTTTTGCGCAACACCACATCCAGCCAGCCGATCTTCTGCAGGGCTTCCAACTCTTGCATTAACCGATCCTGCTCCTTGTTGTCTGTGGCGAACAGGTAGCCATCCACCCGTGAGAAGTCACAGTTTATTTTCTCCTGATTTATAATTTCCTCGATCTTATCGATCGCCTGTCCGTGGCTCTGGGCCGCGAGCCGGGCACCGTCTACACCAAATAACCGAATGAGCTCATTGAACCCTTCGTCCAAGGCATTCGACAGATGGGCGGTGGTGCGGCTAGTCTCCCCTCCTCCAATTTCCTTGGCCTCTACCACCACAACATCTTTTCCTTCTTTAGCAAGCAAATAGGCTGTGGTCATACCTGCGAGGCCTGCCCCTACTATACATACATCACACTTTACATTCTCGTGCATGGGGTTGGTAGTGGGCATGGCAATGTCCTCAATCCAAACGGGCATTGTTACTCCTGATTCATTTTTCATAGTTTTTATTTGCAAGGGGTTAGCGGGCTTGTACCTATACCCTGACCAACAGGATAAAAGCCAGTTGCTTTGGATACGCTGCTGAAAACCTAATGTTACCGGATACAGGCCCAGACCCCACGGCAGGGTATAACCAGGAGGTATATTGGTGAAGCAGAGACCTACATGCGAGAGGATTTAAAAGAGAATTGTTACCTTAGTGCACCCTAATCAGACATGACTATGCACGCACCATCAGAAACCATGGATACCATTACCTGGCAGCATTTTGAGCAAACCGATATACGGGTTGGCACCATAGTAGAAGCCACGGACTTCCCGGAGGCCAGGAAACCAGCTTATAAATTGGTAGTTGACCTGGGGCCTTTGGGTCTGAAGAAATCCAGCGCCCAGATCACGAAACACTACACTAAAGAAGAGCTCACAGGCAGACAGATACTTTGTGTGACCAACCTGGGCAAAAAGCAGATAGGAAAATACATATCAGAAGTACTGGTAACAGGCTTTGCAGACGAAAACGGGGATATTGTGCTGGCGCAGCCTGCCGGCAAAGTACCCAATGGCAGCAAGCTGATGTAAAGCAGCCTAGTGCCCCATCATTAGCTCTCCCTCCCCACTAGAGTTTGGGGTAACAGGCGCTGGACTGGTGGAAAGCGTGTCGGTGGCTCGCACCTTGGCTTCGCGCACGCTCAGGGTGTCCAGAATTATATCATACAGCTTATCCATTTGCTGAATGTTCTCGAGGTAGAACTTGTAGGTTGCCCTGAAATCCTTTTCTTCGACGCCGTGTTTCTCAAGCAGGCGCAATTGCTCTTTGTTGAACACCATCAGGGCCGTGTCGGGGTAAACGATGCGGGTTTCTATTTGGGCTTCCAGGATGTGTATATCCGCCAGAATCTGAACCATCTTATCTTCAGGAATCAGGTTGTCAGGCTTTTGAGGGTTCTGTTGCTGGCAACCGAAGAGCAAAGCCAAAGAAAGTATGCAGAAATATCTTTTCACGGATGTAATTTACGGGAATATGTCCTAATTTTAAAATCTGAGGCCACGGCACTAGGTTATGAAAGAGCTTGTTCAGAAGCTACGAAAGTATGAGATACGCATCCGGAAGGCTATCAACACGCAGATGCAGGGCGATTTCCATTCCGTCTTTAAAGGTTCGGGGCTGGAATTTGACGACGTGCGCTCCTACCAGTACGGGGACGACGTGCGCAGCATCGACTGGAACGTTTCGGCCAAAGGCCACGGCACCTTTGTAAAAACCTACCGCGAGGAAAAAGAGCAATCCGTATTTCTGATGCTCGATGTGAGTGCTTCCCAGACAATCGGTACCGGCAAACAGCAGAAGCTGGAGGTAGGCAAAGAGATTTGCGGCGTGCTGGCGTTGGCCGCCGCCCGACAGCAAAGCCAGATCGGCATCATTTGCATCAGCGATCAGAAAGAAAAATACATACGGCCGGCCAAAGGTATAGAGCAGGCTTATACTATCATAAAGGCCTTGCATGAGCTCAAGCCCAAGTCGGTGAAGACCAGCCTGTCGGCCGGTATAAAGCTTACACTCGATATTGTCAAGCGCCGCAGCATCATCCTGCTCATCTCCGACTTTATTGACGTGAGTTACGAAAAGGAATTGGCTATGCTGGCCAAGCGTCACGACCTCATCGTGCTTCAGTTGGTAGATATGCGCGAACGCAGCATACCGGGCATGGGCATTGTGCCGGTGGTCGACAAGGAAACAGGCAAGACGGTGTGGCTGAACACCTCCGGTGCCGCATTTCAGCAGCAGTATTTCTCCCAATACAAACAGAACCAGGACAAGATCATCCGGATTTGCCAAAAGTACCAGGCCAATTACCTGGCCATTCAGACCAACGAAGACTATGTGCCGCAGCTGGTAAACCTGTTCAGGATCAGAAACAGAACAACAAAGAAAAGTGCGTAAGGTCTTTCTGCTTATACTGCTATACCTGTTTACCCTATCAACCTGGGCTCAGCAGGTAATGCCGCCGGTTGGCCGCTTCAGTAGCGACACCATCCGGATAGGAGAACTGCTGCGCTATACCTTGGTGCACCGGCACCCGGCCACCCAGGAAGTGATCCTGCCAGACTCCTCCTTCGATTTTAGTCCGTTTGAGTTGGTGCGCCAAAGTTTCTACCCAACCCGCACCAAAGCCGGCATCAGTACCGACAGTGCTGTCTATACCCTTCGCACTTTCGAGACTATGCCTTTGCAACGTCTGGTGCTGCCGGTCATAGCGCTGCACGGTCAGGATACCTTACAGGTATTCGCTCCTCCGCAACAGGTCATTTTGCAACAGATGGTTCCCTACGTGCAGGATCCGCTGTCCCTGAAGACTCAGACCGAGCTCATCCCTATACCTGAGCGATTCGATTGGCCGATCATCCTGCTATGGGTGCTGACAGCGATCTTTGTACTGGCTTTGATCTGGCTCGTTTTCGGACAGGCTATCAAAACCAAATACCAGCTATACCGGCTGCGCAAAGACCACCTGTACTTCAACTCCCGCTACAATTCCCACGTGGACCGCTTCGTGAAATCCGGCTCTGCCAGCAGCATGGAAAAAGCCGTTGCGCTCTGGAAGAACTATCTGACCAAACTGGAAAGAAGCGCCATCAACTCTTTCACGACCAAAGAGATTGTGGAATTCTACGATGACGATGAGCAGGTTAACCTCGCACTGCGCTTCTGTGACAAAGCCATTTACGGCAATGTGGTGGCGGAGCCCGACACGGAAACCAACCAGGCCCTGGGCATGCTGCGACGTTTTGCAAGAGGCCGCTATAAAACACAACGCGAACTGACCCGAAATGCTAAGAATCAGCGATAACATGTTGGATTGGCTCAGCCTGGAGTGGTTCAGCTACGGTACCCTGCGTTCCTTTGACTGGGTATATCCGCTTGTGCTCTATGCCCTGCCTGTTATCCCGATCCTGTTTATAGTGAAAGGCCTGCTCAGGTATAAGTCGCGCAACAAACTGGACATGGCCATGTTCGAGGGCAGCATGTCTTGGCAATGGACCAGTCTGCTGCGTTTTATACCTGACTCGCTCTTCATCGTTTTCACCATGTTGGTTTTGGTTGCCCTGGCTCGGCCACAGCAAATAAACGAGCAGGTGGAACAAACGGCCGAAGGTATAGACATTGTGCTGGTGCTGGATGTGTCTGGCTCTATGGCGCTGCAAGATATCAAGCCGAGCCGGCTGGAGGCCGCCAAGGAGGTGGCCATCAATTTTATAGACGGGCGGGTGGCTGACCGTATAGGTCTCGTTGTGTTTGCCGGTGATGCTTACTCCCTGGCCCCCCTCACAACAGATTACCAGTTGCTACGCGAGAACATCCACTCCATCCAATACGGCATGATCCCCAATGACGGAACCGCCATTGGCAGTGCTTTGGCCGTAGCCATCAACCGGATGCGCGACTCTGCCGCCAAAAGCAAAGTGGCCATTCTGATAAGCGACGGGGAGAATACGGCTGGCAGCCTCGATCCCATTATGGCTGCAAGACTCGCCTTTGCGCATCAAATTAAACTGTATACCATAGGTATAGGGAAAGACGGACTCGTGCCATATGATGTAGACGCCAACGGCAAAACCTTGTTGGTAGAAACACAGTTAGACGAAAAAAGCCTGCGGGACATTGCCTCAACCGGTGAGGGCCGCTTTTTCAGGGCAAACACCCGGGACGGGCTACAGGATATTTTCCAGAGTATCGACAAGTACGAGAAAACGGAAATTACCGAGAAACGCTTTCGCGATGCCCGCGATTATTACCAGGTATACCTGAAGTGGGCACTGCTGCTGCTGGTCTGCTGGATGCTTCTCAAAAACACGTTCCTCACCAACGTGCTGGAAGACTGAGTAAAGTTTAAGAGTAAGTGCGTTTTGGCGTTTCGAGTTAGTCTCGGTCAGCTGAAACTCTTGAAATTATTGACACTACACGATACAAAACCATGGCTGCTATTGCTGATAATATCCTTTATTTTGATGAGAAGCTCCGAAACACGCCCTGCCGACTGGTAGCGGTTTCGAAGACCCACTCTCCCGAAATGATCATGGAGGCTTATAATGCCGGTCACCGTATATTCGGGGAAAACAAGGTACAGGAGCTGCTGGAGAAGCGCGATCAACTGCCCCACGACATAGCCTGGCACCTGATCGGTCATCTGCAAACCAACAAAGTAAAACAGATCGCACAGTTTATCGACACCATTCAGTCAGTTGACAGCCTGAAACTCTTAATTGAAATCAACAAGAGAGCCGAGCAGTTTAATCGTACGACGCCGGTTAATTGCATGCTGCAATTTGACATTGCCGACGAAGAAACCAAGTATGGCATGACATACCAGGACGCGGTAAACCTGCTGCAATCGGAAGAATACCGCAACATGCACTTTATTCGGATAACCGGTGTCATGGGCATTGCAACAAACACCGACGAGGAGGAAAAACTCCGGAATGAGTTCCGTACCTTGCGCGGTTATTTTGATAAACTCAAAGAAACCTTTTTCTTTGCCAATGCAGACTTCTGCGAAATATCCATGGGCATGACATCCGACTGGGAACTGGCCCTGGCAGAAGGAAGTACGCTCATTCGGGTTGGGAGCGGTATATTCGGCTCACGCAACTACAACAACTAGAAACCTAACGCAATTATTCCACTAAAAGAATCAAGAACATGGAAGAGAACACCACCGGCAACATGGAGGCCAATTATAGAAAATTTATCCAGCAGGTAGTGGATACCAACGCGGTTTGGGGACTGACACACGATGAAACCTGGGCGACCTCCAGCTCGGCCGAGTTTGAGGATGCGGAGGTGATCCTGTTCTGGTCTGACGCGGCGGGCGCCCAAGCTTGCGCAGAGGATGACTGGAAAGATTATAAGCCTGAGTCTATCTCACTGGTAGAGTTCCTCGAGAACTGGTGCGTAGGCATGTACGGTGATCAACTGCTGCTTGGTCCTGACTGGGATGCGAGCCTGAGCGGTAGAGAAATGGAGCCCTTGATCGTGGCACTGGATGTGATCAATGAGCTGAAGCACAAAGGTAAGTCGCTTGAGTTTAGCCAGTACGACAGTCAGGAGGAATTTGAAGAGCAAGTGATCGAAGCACTGGAAGGCGATGAAGAGTAACCCCCGCAAAGGGCGAGGCTAAACCATACACGACTTCGAACGTGTTATCAGGCAGGAAAAGTGTAATAGTTTCATAACCTCATTTTAGGTAGAAATTAACTTTTCCTGCCTGATTTGCTTTCAAAACATGCCTGATGCTACGTTTAACATTCTCAACATCGTTACTGCTCCTGTGTTTAACCATGTCCTGCTCCATGTCGAATCAAGGTTACATTAAAACTAATACTACCAACCAGGAGTTGCCTCCCTTCGACCTGGAAGGGCATCGGGGCGCACGTGGCCTCATGCCCGAGAACACCATCCCGGGTATGCTCAAAGCCCTTCAGTTGGGCGTGACCACGCTGGAGATGGACACGCATATTTCGAAAGACCGGCAAGTGCTGCTGTCGCACGACCCTTACATAAATCCGGAGCATGATCTCTTGCCTGATGGCAGGGAAATAGCAGCATCTGACAACAAGAAATATGCGCTATACCAGTTGGAGTATGAAACCATCCGATCATTCGATGCCGGGTCAAAGTATTACGACAAGTTTCCGCAGCAGGAAAAAATCAATACCTACAAACCGCTGCTCTCCGAACTAATCGATACTGTGCAGACTTACCTCCAACAGCATGGTTTGCCGCAGGTATACTACAACATCGAAACCAAGTCAAAGCCCTCTGGAGACGGCAAACTGCACCCCAATCCCACCGAGTTCGTGGAATTGCTGATGGGCGTGATTCAGGAGAAAGGAATTGTAGATTGGGTCATCATTCAGTCCTTCGATGTGCGTACCCTGCAAGTGTTGCATGAAAAATATCCGCAGGTGAAAACTTCCTTGTTGGTGGAAAACAGAAAAGGGTTTGAAAAAAATCTGGAAATATTGGGCTTTGTACCTAATATCTATAGCCCTTACTACAAATTGGTGACAAAAAAACTAGTTACGCAATGCCATACCCGCGGTATAAAACTTATACCCTGGACCATTAACGAGCTGGAAGAGATGAAGCGGCT
Source organism: Pontibacter aquaedesilientis (assembly GCF_014773225.1). Taxonomy (GTDB): domain Bacteria; phylum Bacteroidota; class Bacteroidia; order Cytophagales; family Hymenobacteraceae; genus Pontibacter; species Pontibacter aquaedesilientis. Next base: position 909,326 of record NZ_JACXAJ010000001.1, read on the forward strand.
GAAAAACATGGGGGTGGATGGCCTGATCTCCGATTACCCAAACTTATACCAGGAATTAGAGGCGGCAAAATAAATAAAGTAAATTGCTGCCTGAATCATAACGTAACTGACCGTGACGCAAAAAACCATCTTACTAATAGCCACTGCCTTTGGAGCCCTGAGCGTAATGATCGGAGCATTCGGAGCCCATGCTCTGGCTCCCATGCTGCAAGCCACTAACCGTGTCGACACCTTTGAGACAGCCGTGAAATACCAGATGTACCATACCCTGGCATTGCTGGCCGTCGGACTTTTGTTGTTTCGGGTAGAGCATCCAGCGCTTCAGGTAGCGGCCTGGGCCTTTTTCATTGGTATCCTCATCTTCTCAGGCTCCCTCTATACCTTGTGCATGACCGGCATTACCTGGCTTGGCGCCATCACCCCGATTGGAGGCCTCTCCCTGATCGTAGGATGGGCTGCGCTATTTTATGCCATACTTAAGTCGCTGTAGCAGCAAATATTTTAATGCATCAAAAAAGCCCTCCTGAAAGAGGGCTTTTTTGTGATAGGTATGTAGTACCGCTTACTGCGTCTTGGCAGTTGAGGATGGTTTCTCTTTTATGTTCGTGACAATGTACACATAGGAAGCACCGTTAGTAGCATTCGAATGGATCGTAATTGCTTTCTTCTGCTGGCCCATTCTACCGGTGCTGTTATACTTTGCAGTCACAAAACCCGTCTTGCCCGGCATCACGGGTTCCTTTGTCCAGGCTCGTGTCGTACAGCCACAGGTCACATCCACCCGATCGATGATGAGCGGCTGCGTACCTGTGTTGGTAAACGTAAAGGTATGCTCCACCACATCGCCCTGTGCGATATCTCCAAAGTTATGCTCCGTGGCGTCAAACGTGATGGCTGCTCCTGCTTTAGCCTGCGCTTGCGGCGCAGCGGCTGGTTTGGCTGGGCCTTGCTGTGCGATGGCACCACTGGCTACCAGGGCTGCCATTGCGAATGATAGGATTATTTGCTTCATGGGTATAATGGGTTAGATAATGCTGTTACGGTACATCTGCTGTTAAGTTTTCGATCTGCAAAGGTATCAAATGGATATATCAGTCAACCAAAAGCTGCTTGCTAAAGTTCAGCAGGTATAGCTCTTCAGACGATCGGGTTAATGCCGTATAGAGCCAGCGGGCGAACTCCTCATTCACCATATCATCTTTCAGGAAACCTTGGTCCACGAAGACCGCTTTCCACTGGCCACCCTGTGCCTTATGGCAGGTAAGTGCATAGGCGAACTTCACTTGTAGGGCATTAAGGTATGGATTTTCCTTGAGCTTTTTAGCCCGGTCCTTCTTGGTTTTAATGTCCATGTGGTCCTGCAGCACCTCTTCATAAAGTTTCTTGTTCTGATCGGCTGGCAACGCAGGGGCATCGGTATATAGCGTGTCCAGCATGATCTTGACCTCCAGTTCCTCCTCATCGGGATAATCCACGAAACGCACGCGCACATCTGCAAACCGGAATCCGTACATATCCTCGTACCGGATGATCTTGGTGATCTCTACAAAGTCTCCGTTTGCCATAAAACCGATATTGGAGTCTTTCGGCAACCAGAAGTAGTTATTTCGCACGATCATCAGGTAATCCCCTACACCAATCTCATCCTCCGAAAAGAAGATCTGGCGCCTGATGTGCTGGTTATACAGGTTGGCGGTTTTGTTGGACCGACAGATTACAATGGAATTCTCCACACCGAACTTGTCATAGGCGTAGCGCAAACCATCCTCCAGTTTTTCGCCCGTCATGCGGTAAATATCGCGCCAGCCTTTGGTGTGCAGCTTGACCTCCGGAGTGGCGTTCTGTAACTGGTTTCGCAATTGGGTCGCATTCATCAGGATGCCCGATGCCTCTGCCTGGCGCATCACCTGCCGCAACTCCAACTCTTGCACCTGGCAACGGAAATTGTGTTTCAGGTAGTCTGCGTTCAGAGACGGACTCATCACCTGGTTGACCGGTGGCAGCTGTGCCGTGTCCCCAATCAGCAGCAGTTTGTTGCTCTTATTATCGAACACGTAGCTGAGCAGGTCCTGCAGCAGGCCGTTCTGTCCAAAGCCACTGTCATCAGAGATCATCGAGGCCTCATCCACAATAAAAAAGGTATTCTCTGCCTTATTAGGTTGTCTGGTAAAGGAAAGTCCTTCTGAATAAGGGTTGGCGGTCTGCCTGTATATTTTCTTATGTATCGTGAAGGCTGTTCTGCCACTGTAAGAAGCCATCACCTTTGCAGCGCGGCCTGTTGGGGCTAACAGCACATACTTATACCCGAATGTTTTCAAAATCTTTACCAGGGAGGTCACTACGGTTGTTTTACCGGTACCAGCGTAGCCTTTCAGCAGAAACACCGACTTGTCCTCTCCTTTGTTCTGTATAAATTCGTCAAGTTTGGCAAAGAGCCGCGCCTGATCCTGTGTAGGCTCAAACGGAAAACTTGTTCTAAGTGCCTCTACTGGACGCATAAATTGAGTTTAGGAATTAATGTGTTAAAAGAGTTCAAGAGTTAGGGAGTTAAAATGGAGTTTAGGAGTGATAAACTAAATTATAATAGAGATCATTTTTATCAATCTCAAACTCATAAACTCGCTAAATCTTAAACTCGCTTCAGGTCTTCCGGGGTGATAGTAGCCATGGAGGTACTGGCTTTGGCTATGAGCAGGGGTTCCTTGCCTTTGGTTACCACGTATACCTCTGCTTCGCAGAAATTCAGTTTTCGGCCCTGCTTCAGCACAAAACCCTTGGCCAGGAGCTTATCGCCTACCCCAGGGTGAAAATAGGATACTTTAATCTCGGCCGTCACCACATGGTGGTCTTTAGGCACTAGACTAACCGCTGCAAATCCAGCCACAATGTCTGCCAGTGTAGCGATTACGCCGCCATGGGCAAAGCCCTTGTGTTGTCGGTGCCGTTGCTCCAGCACCAATTCCCCCTCTACTCTACCAACCTCAATTTTGGTTACCTGGAAGCCCATCAGCTTCATAAACTCCTGGCGTTCCAGTTTTTCTTTTATATCAGCCCGGAAATCGGGGTTAAACGTCTGAATCATTTTGTAAATTTACCACCTATACCCCGCTATCGCAAACATGAATATGCTAAACCCTAACACTGCCGCCTATGCCCACCAGGTGAGAGTGCGCGTCTGTGGCATTTGTCTGCAGGATAATAAATTATTACTGGTCCGTCATCAGGCAACTGTAAAGAACCAGGCTTTCTGGGCTCCTCCCGGGGGCGGGCTACAGTTTGGTGAGACCATCGAAGCCTGCCTGCTCCGTGAAGTGCTCGAAGAGACGGGTCTTCAAACGAAAGTAAAGCGATTTCTTTTCGTGAATGAGTTCCGGGAAGATCCACTGCAGGCCGTGGAGCTGTTTTTTGAATTGGAAGTCGTAAGTGGTGAGTTGAACACCGGCTCAGACCCGGAAGCCGCTGCCGAACATCAACTGATTGAGGAAGTGTCTTTTTTAAGTCTGGAGGAGATCCGTAAAATTCCGCTAGCCGACAAACATCGCATCCTGCATTATCTTTTTTCGATGGATGACCTTTTCGGCATGCCGCATCATTTCCTTAACTGATGCCGCCCTTGCTGCCCTATTGCCATATTTTTATTATACTTGCATAGCATAATCTAGCCATACTGAGCGCACTTAACTTTGGATACCATCAACACACATTTTCGGCTGTCTCACCAAATTAAGGATGAGGCCTTTCAACTTTCGCAGGCAGGCAATTGCAATCTATATATAGCCATCAGCGCGAAGGCTGTTCGTTTTGCCGTGGTCGATGTGGAGCGCAATAAGTTTGTGGTGCTGGAAGATTATGAGCTCATCACGGTATTCACCCCGCTGCAGGTGGCCGAGCAGCTAAACCTGATTGCCGCACATAGCCCTGTTTTGCAGGAGCAACGCTGGCTAAACGTGCGCATTAGTGTTAGCAACCAGTATTTCACGCTCGTGCCCGAAACGCTCTTCGATCCGGCCCACCAGGAGGATTATCTGCAACTGCACAGCGACCTGGACCCAAAGCAGCACGTCATCCTGTACAACCGCGCCTGTGGCCCTGAAGTAGTCAACATTTTTGCCGTAGATGGTGTGGTCTACCGCATGGCACAAAGCCTGTTTCCGGAGCGTAGCGTTCAGTTTGTGCACCATACCAGCTCTCTTATTCGCAGTGCGCTGCATCAGAATGACCGCAAAGATGGCCGTAGTATGCAGCTGTTCGTGGAACGTAATTACGACACCATATTGGTTGTTGACGAAAATGGCCTGCAATTCTGCAATGTGTTCCATTACCTGAGCCCCGAGGACTTCATTTACTTCGTCATTTTTGTGATGCAGGAACAGAAAATGAACCCGGAACAGGAGACAATAACCGTTTGGGGCGACATCACACATGACTCCAGTCTCTTCAACACATTAAAAAAATATATTCGCCAGGTTCGGTTCGGCAAGCGCCCTGCAGATGTGGGGTACAGCTACAAGTTCGACGACATGTTTGAACACCGCTACTTCGAACTCTACAGCCTGCATTTTTGTGAATAAAACTAATTGTTAAATTGTTGATTGTTAAATTGTTGTTCCAGTAAATAGTGCTGCACGAACAGCAGTTCCTTGGTTAACGAATAAACCATTTAGCAATTAAACTTTAAAAAGTTACATGAAGAAAATCGCCATTTTCCCGGGGTCTTTTGATCCTTTCACTAACGGACACCTGGATGTGGTGCTTCGAGGTACTCGTATGTTCGATGAGATTGTAATCGCAATCGGCAATAATAGTGTCAAGAACCGCTACATACCCGTGGAGAAAATGGTGGAGATTATCGAGGAGATTTTCAAGGATCAGCACAATATTTCGGTGCAGTCTTACAAAGGCCTCACAGCGGAGTTTGCCCATGAGGTGGGGGCCAATTTTCTGCTCAGGGGCTTGCGCAATACCACCGACTTCGAGTATGAAAATACCATCGCACAGGCAAACCGTCACATCAACAAGGAGCTGGAAACGGTTTTCCTGATCACATCGCCTGCACTGGCTGCCATCAGTTCCACCATTATCCGTGAAATCCACCGCTTCGGTGGCAATGTGGATGAGTTTATACCTTTCCCGATTTCAAAGATTGCAGATATTCCCGCACAATAAAGGCAATAGAGGTATAGGCTTTGGGTAACACTTCCATCGCCTCCTCGGGTGTCATCCAGCGCACCTCCTCAATAAACTCCTCCGCTTGCGGCTTCATCAGGCTGTCATCGGTGCAGTTCATCAGGAACCAACTGGTTTTCTTCAGGATCTTTTTGCCTTTGTAAGCATAGGAATGCCAGGTTTTAGGCAGTTTCTCGAGCGACTCCACTTTAATGTTGCACTCCTCTTCTACTTCACGCAGGGCACCGTCCAGTGTTTTTTCGCGTTTGTTCAGCTTTCCTTTAGGCAGGTCCCACACACCCAGGCGGTAGATCATCAGAATCTTGCCCTCTTTCAGCACCAACCCACCGGCCGCTTTCACTATTTTGAACTGATCTTTCAGATGTTCGATCAGCTGCTTCTTTTTGTTTGTGACCAGTGTAAGGGAGCGTAGCTTCTTTAGCTTTTTCACCTCCATCAGGCGCACTATCCTGTCTATCAGCAGGGTATCCACCCGTTTGATCAATACGTCACCTATCAGGTCCTTGGAAGAGAAGTGGTCATCGGCGTCCAGCACCAGGTCGTAATGATGGCGGTGTATCTTCTCGTTCGACTTTTTGAGGATAAGCGGAATATCGTTAATAAAAACGTTCATGGGGTATGGTGCATGGTTAACAGGCTTGAAATTTACACAAATCAATCAATATTTCACTCCAAAGAAATCATAGGGGCATAAAAAGGGGAAATATTTATTAAATTCGTCCATGGATAATCAGACGATAGCATATCAGGTAGCCTCTTTCCTGCTCGAGACAGAGGCCGTGAAACTAAGACCGGAACAGCCCTTTAAGTGGAGCTCCGGATGGAATTCGCCTATTTATTGCGATAACCGCGTGACACTTTCCTTCCCCTATATACGCAGCTACATCAAACAGCAGCTGGCCGAACTGGTGAAGGAAAATTTTCCGGAAGCAGAAGCTATTGCCGGTGTGGCAACGGCAGGTATAGCGCAGGGCGTGTTGGTTGCCGACCTGTTGGAGATGCCATTCTTATATGTGCGTCCGCAACCTAAGAGCCACGGGATGGCTAACCAGATCGAGGGCAAGCTGGTAGCGGGCCAGAAAGTGGTGATGGTAGAGGATCTGATCTCGACGGGGGGCAGTTCGCTAAAGGCTGCTGAAGCTGTGCGTTCGGCGGGTGGCAATGTCATTGGTATGGCTGCTATATTCACCTATGGTTTTTCGCTGGCAGAAGAGAATTTTAAGGAGGCAGAAATTCCTTTGCACTGCCTGAGCGATTACCAGGCTTTGACTGAAGCTGCTATGCAAAATGGCTATATACCTGAATCAGCCATGCCAACACTGGCGGAATGGCGAAAATCGCCTGAAACCTGGAAGGTATAGCATGAAGATCGGCCTCCTCTCTGATACCCACGATTACCTGGACGAACAGATCCTGCGTTACCTCAGCGACCGCGATGAGATCTGGCATGCAGGTGATTTTGGGACTGCCCGGGTAGCAGAGCAACTCCGTGCGGTGGCCCCGCTGCGGGGTGTCTTCGGCAACATAGACGGCCAGGACATCCGGCAGCTATACCCGAAAGTGCTTCGTTTTGAAGTGGAAGGACTGGATGTGATGATGACGCACATCGGCGGCTATCCGGTAAAATACCACCCCGATGTTCGCCATGAAATACGTTCCAATCCGCCCCAGCTTTACATAACAGGCCATTCGCACATTCTTAAAATCATGCCCGACAAAAGTCTGGGCAACCTGCTGCACATTAACCCGGGTGCAGCGGGCAAGCACGGCTTTCACAAGGTGCGGACCATGGTCCGATTTGCCATTGAGCAAGGGCAAGTGCGTGACCTGCAAGTGATTGAGTTAGGCAAAAGGGCATAAAAAAAGCGTGCCTGCTGGTGCAAGCACACTTTGAAATCTTTGGAAAACCCGCCAACCGAAGCTTACACAGCGTTGGCAGGCAGATGGTTTTACTTTGCCGTAAAAGGACTACTCAGCAGAAGTTTCTTCTACTTTGTTCTTTGGCGCTTCACCGAACTGAGCACGCAGCTCGTCCATGTCAACGTTCTTAATAACAGGCGTCAAAAGCAATTGCTTAATTCTGGCAACCTTGTTGTTTGCTCTTGCCTTATTCTTACGGTCTTTTCTTTTAAGTCTAGTAACTCCCATCGTTGCAAAATTTAAATTTGAAGGGCAAAAGTAAGTTATTATTTTTACAAAGTAAAGTATTTCTAGAATCAAATTCGATATGAACATAACCGATCTCCGTTCAGATACCGTGACCAAGCCTACGCCCGGCATGCTACAGGCCATGTTTGCCGCCCAGGTAGGCGACGATGTATATGAGGAAGACCCGACCATAAATGCCCTTGAACAGAAAGCAGCCGCCATGTTTGGCATGGAGGCCGGCCTCTTCTGCCCTTCCGGCACCATGACCAACCAGATCGCCATCAAAGCCCACACCGAACCGATGACGGAGGTAATCTGCGATGTGACGGCGCACATTTACCAGTATGAGGGAGGCGGCATCATGTTCAATTCCGGTGCCTCGGTGGCACTGGTGCACGGGGAACGTGGTAAAATGACGCCTGCGCAGGTGGAGGCCCATATACGACCGGATAACATACACTACCCTCCTACCCGCCTGGTAGCGCTGGAGAACACCTGCAACAAAGGCGGAGGGGCCTTCTATACCTTGGAGGAGATAGCGGCCATCTCAGAGGTCTGCAAGCGCCAGGGTATAGCGCTGCATCTGGATGGTGCACGGGTTTTCAACGCCCTGGTAGCCTCAGGCGAAGACGCGGTGGCATATGGCAATTATTTCGACAGCATCTCCATCTGCCTTTCCAAAGGACTGGGTGCGCCGGTGGGCTCTCTGCTACTGGGCAAAAAGGAATTTGTCAAAAAATCACGCCGCATCCGCAAGGTTTTGGGAGGCGGAATACGCCAGGGCGGTTACCTGGCCGCAGCTGGCATTTATGCCCTGGAAAACAACATTGAACGCCTGGCCGAGGACCACCGCAAAGCCAAGGAAATAGAATCAATGCTGATCCAGGCTGACTATGTGGAGTATGTGCTGCCTGTGCAGACCAATATTGTCATCTTTAAGTTGAATGACAGGTATAAGGATGTCGATTTTGTAGCGGCACTGGCAGAAAACAGTATACGTGCTTCCAGTTTCGGACCGCAAATGGTGCGCTTTGTCACACACCTCGATGTAAGCGACGACATGCTACAACATGTCCTGCAAGTACTACACAAACTGAATAAGACACACGTGGCGATATAGACACTGGCTATACCTAAACTTATACCTGAAGGCTTTGAAGATGACGATTAATAATTCGCCCAGTTACCCAAGTCCCGAAGTAATGGCTGTTTTCTCCAATGATCCGGTTATCTTGGAGGTTATCAGCAGGGGAAAGCCTTTGGAATCCTCAAGGTCGGAGGACGTGTACTTCAAACTTTTGAGTGCGATCGTCTCACAACAACTCAGCACCAAGGCCGCTGCCACTATTTTTGGGCGGTTTAGGGAGTTATACCCTGACCAGTATCCGAACCCCCACCTCGTGTTAGACTCATCCGATGAAACGCTACGTGGGGCGGGACTTTCCTTTCAGAAAATTGGCTACATCCGGAATGTTGCCGCATTTGCTCATGCAGGAAATCTGGAGCACTCGATTATAGACGCCATGGAAGATGAAGCCCTAATCCAACACCTGACCCAGATTAAAGGTGTGGGACGCTGGACCGTGGAAATGCTACTCATGTTTGCGCTGGAAAGACCGGATGTGATGCCATTGGATGACCTGGGCATACAAAATGCCATGAAGCGGCAGTATGGACTGGAGGAAACAGGCAAAGCTTTACGAGTGAGGATGCTGGAAATTTCAGAGAAGTGGCGGCCATACCGAACGATTGCCTGCAAGTACCTATGGCAGTCTTTGAATAATGCACCTGCTTAACTAGAAAATAGGTATAGCTACCGTACTTTCGCCCTTTTCACCAGGTAACTGTACAGCACCTTGTCGAATGGCTCACTGATATCGACCGGCACAAAATCGATCTTGTACTGACCGCACTTCAGCTCCAACTCACGTTTGTAGTTGGCTATAGCGCTGCGATAATGCTCCTTTACCTGTGAAGGTTGCAACTTTAGCTCCTGACCCGTTTCTACATCCACAAACACATAGGGGCGCTCTGCGAAATCAAACTCCTCCTCAGTTTTGCGATCCATCACATGGAAGATGAGCACCTCGTGCTTCTGGTGTTTCAGGTGTTGCAAAGCCGCGAAGATGGCATCACTGTCCTCATGCCGGCCTAACATGTCGCTGAAGATCACAACAAGGGAGCGCTTCGGAATCTGCTGTGCGATCTGGTGGATCACCTCCGGCACATTGGTTTCTTCCCGGACAGGAGTTTCTTCCAGTTGCTTTTGGAGTAGCAGTAATAAGGTATGGAGATGGGAGGCAGTGGAGCGAACAGGCGTTTGCTGCCTGATGGCTTGGGCGAAGGTCACCAGCCCTACCGCGTCACGCTGCTTCCGGAGCAAGGTGGCCAGCGCCGCTGCACAGAGTATGCTGAACGTGATTTTACCTTTGTTCTCTACCGGATAATACATGGAAGGCGACACATCCAGCAGCATATGACAGCGCAGGTTGGTTTCCTCTTCAAAACGCTTCACAAACAGCTTATCGGTGCGGGCGTATACCTTCCAGTCGATGTGACGGGTGCTTTCGCCACTGTTATAAAGCCGGTGTTCCGAAAACTCTACCGAGAAGCCATGGTAAGGTGATTGGTGCAAACCTGTGATAAAGCCCTCCACCAATTGCTTTGCCAGAAACTCCATGTTCTCGAATTTCTGAACGTCGGCAAGTGTGAGGGGCTTTTTCATAAACTCAGTTTCGGTTTTTTTCCGGTTGGCATTATCTCAGAAACGATGGTAGCCATTTCAGGTTGTCCGCTGCCAGGCAACTCCTGTACCTGCACCGGCGCTATACCTGCCCGAATCAGGTCAATCTGCTGGGCAGCCGCCTTCGAAATATCAATAACCCGGTGTCGGCTATGGGCCATGCGGTCGTTGATGCGCACCACAACCGACTTACCGTTACGGGTGTTGGTGACCTGCACGTAAGTATCGAATGGCAGGGAAGCATGGGCTGCAGTGAGCTGGTTTTTGTTGTAGCGCTCACCACTTGCGGTGCGACTGCCATGCATCCGATCCGCATAAAAGGAAGCCTTTCCGTCAGCGGAGTAAAGGGTGCGGCCAGCAGGAAAAGAAAGCAGAAATACTAGTATAAGTGAATAGATATTCATGATATACTATATTTGGTTCATCGCAAATATATAATTTATTATCAATAGCCTATTTAATTGCTAAATTTTAAATTCAAAAATTTTTATATATCAGAACAATATGTTACTTTTAGGCTTAGAAAGTTGAATTTAACGTCTTATAAACGGTGGAAGAGAACAACGAAAAAGCAGAAATTTATTCCCAAAGAGTAAGAGCCGGGAAGAGAACGTATTTCTTTGATGTGAAGTCAACTCGCTCTAACGACTTTTATGTGACTATCACAGAAAGTAAGCGCAAGTTCAAGGATGATGAGTTCTCGTACGAGAAGCATAAGATCTTCCTTTACAAAGAGGATTTCGTGAAGTTTATGGAAGCGCTGCAGGGCACAATCGATCACGTTAAATCAGAACTTTTGACGGAAGAGGCCCTCGCCTCACTCGAAAACCCGACAGTGTCCAGCGAACTTCCTGTGGCTGTTGCCGAGGCTGAAGTTTCTTTTGACGAAGAACTGAAGTGGGAATAAGTACTTGTTTTTTTTAGTTTAGCTATAGAGAGGCTCATGGGAAACCATGGGCTTTTTTTATGCCTCTCCCCTCCTCTGAAACTCCCCGAAAATTTGTATCTTTGCGCCCTGATATTAAACGATAAGAATTAATGGGACTAAGATGCGGAATCGTAGGACTGCCCAATGTAGGCAAGTCTACTTTGTTCAACGCTATTTCTAATGCCAAGGCAGAATCTGCCAACTACCCTTTCTGCACCATCGAGCCCAACGTGGGTGTGATTACGGTGCCCGATGAGCGCTTGCAGATTCTGGAAGAACTGGTGAACCCGCAACGTGTACTGCCTACCGTGATCGAGTTTGTAGACATCGCCGGACTCGTGAAAGGAGCCAGCAAAGGCGAAGGGCTTGGCAACAAATTCCTGGCGAATATTCGTGAGGTAGATGCCATCATCCATGTTGTGCGCTGCTTCGAAGACCCTAACATTGTACACGTAGCCGGTAAGGTCGATCCTATCTCCGACAAGGAAATAATTGACACGGAACTGCAGCTGAAAGACCTGGAGTCCATCGAAAAGATGATGATCAAGGTACAGCGATCGGCTAAAGCAGGCGACGCAAAAGCCAAGAAAGAACTGGCTAGTCTGGAAAAATATAAGAACCACCTGGAGCAGGGCCTCAATGCCCGCAGCCTGGAGGCTACAGAAGATGACAAAGAGACTGTGAGCGAACTAAACCTGCTCACTGACAAGCCGGTAATCTACGCAGCCAACGTGGACGAAAACTCCATGAACGATGGCAACGAGTATTCCAACGCACTGGCCGAGCACGTAAAAAACGAGAATGCGCAGGTGGTATTAATCTCAGCCTCCATCGAAGCACAGATCGCAGAACTAACCGACCCAGAGGAGAAGGAAATGTTCCTATCTGAGTATGGACTGAAAGAGTCTGGGCTGAACAAACTAATCCGTGCGTCTTACGAGCTGTTGGACCTGATCACTTACTTCACCGCGGGTGTGAAGGAAGTGCGTGCCTGGACGATCGGAAAAGGCTGGAAAGCTCCGGCTGCTGCGGGTGTGATCCACTCTGACTTCGAGAAGGGCTTTATCCGTGCCGAGGTAATTAAGTTGAAGGACTACCAGGAGTACAAAACGGAAGCCAAGATAAAGGAAGCCGGTAAAATGGCGGTAGAAGGAAAAGACTACGTGGTGCAGGACGGAGATATCATGCACTTCCGATTTAACGTATAAATACATTCCCATATGTTAAAAGCGCCGGTGTTATCGCTGGCGCTTTTTTTTATGCCTATACCTGTGGGGAATGCACCAAACAAATTGACCTCAATAATCAGGAATTAGACCTGAATGGATGCTGATTTAACCCTGACTGTACAAATTATCATTAACAAGTTGAGGTGCTAGTTTTTCTGCAAAAGCAGGCTAAGAATACGCAGTAAGGTTGTACGGTCCGCTTCGTCAAAGAACTCTTCTATACCTTGCAGCGAGAACCCGCTTTGGTTGGCAGCCTGCACAAAATCGGAAACATGATGAGTATAGCAAGGCACCTCCTGGCGCCCCTCGGACGTGTCAAAACGGGCTTTGGTACCTGCGTACTGCTTGAACGGATGCAACTCCCCCACATACACATAACCACCTGGCCTTAGCACGTTGGCCGCCTGAGCAAAAACATGGCCCAGATCACTGATATGCTCCAGCACCAGGCTAAAGGTTACCAAGTCGAAACGTGTATCCGTAAATTGCCAGTCCCGGGTAATGTCAGCCTGGATAAAGTCTACACGATTATTATTAACCTTGGCCTTTGCTTTCGCCAGCATACCTTCCGATAAGTCTACCGCTGCGACATACCGGGCTTTATCCAGCAGCCACATAGTGTTCTTACCCGTCCCACAACCAATTTCCAGGCAACTATCAAAGGCTACCCCAGCCAACACCTTACGCAGAGCTATACCTTCCAGATCACGGGTACGGTTCTTGTTCGTGTCATACTGCTCAGCCCAGGCGTTATAAGCGTTTCTTACATCCATCTGCCTATGTGTTTCCTGTCAACTGGTCGCTATCTTCTGTTAAAGGACAATTCCTCATAGCCAATAAGCAAGTCAGCACGCGACCCCGGTGGGCGATAGTAGATGAGAATATCATAAGTATTGCCGGTAGCAAAATGGCTGCCCTCGAAATAACTGACGTCAAGGGTATTGCTGTTGTTCTGTTTAAGGGCATAGTAATAGTTGTAATAGCCTTGCTTCAGCAACAAACGCCCGGAATAGGCTTGCTGCTCCTGATCGTAGCGCATACGTGATTCCTCATTTAGCTGCCAGTCTGTAAGGCCTCCCAGAATATAAACACTTCCGTTCTGCACCTCTCCTGTTCTCAGCTCAAAATCCACCCAGGTATAATCGGCATTCACAATGGAGTTACCATACTCCCGGTTGCCATAGAGCTGTTTTCCGTTCACATCCGGGTCCTGGCTATAGGCCAGGCCATCACGGCTGCGGTCAGCCTGCAGCAGAACGTGAACGGGCGAAGCTTCCAGGTTGATCTGGTCTACGCCTATACCTTTGTAACGAATGCTGCGCGTGTCAAAGGGGCGGAACTCACTCAGCCCCTTGAAATGCTCACTTGCCTCAAAGAACACATACTCCAGGCGACGCTGGTCATCCCGCACGAAGGTAGGTCTCGGGTATACCTTGGCATTGTCCCAACGATGGTTTTGGCGCATGACGGCCCGCACTTCCTGCGACGGGTTTACCAACGCATAGTCTTTATAGAATACATTGAACTCAATCGGTTGACGGGCCTCCTTCCCGTTTGGTCCCATGGGTGCGCCCAGTTTTGCGGTTACAGCCACCAGGTTCTGGTACACCAAGAAACGGCGTGTCAGCAGAAGGCCGCCCCCCTCCTCACTTACCTGCAACACATAATTGCCGCTTAGCTTTACACGGGGTACCCGGAAGCGATAGTGCACATAAGGTACGCGCGTACTGATGGAGTTCTGGACATCAGTTACAAAAAACTCATTAAAATCGTTGAGGTACTGTTGCTCATTCAGACCGGAGGGTGTCCAGTCGGCATTGCAGTAGACCAGCTTGGCTACCAGGCGCTGCGGGCCGGCGTTCAGCCTGTCAAACTCGAGCAAAATGGGCTGTTCCTGCCCAAGCGATATGACAGCCGGCTCCAGCACGGCTTCAGGGCCACCCGTAGCACGATAGCACTGCACAGACCTTATGCTAGGGTCATAAACGTAATCTTCGTAACGGATCGACTGCTGTGTACGCTGACCTGATGTTGTCTGTCCTTGTTGCTCGATCGGAACACAGGCAGCCATACCCCATGCTAAACTAGTAGCAAGCAGGGCAGCATAGATTTTATTAGGAGACATAATCATGTGCTATGATACCGGCACAAACAAACAAGGTATGGCCAGTTACAGGTTTTAATTTGATAGACGAAGATAGGAATTTTTAACCAAAGCATGTTTTTACAGGTATAGAGGGTTTAAATTATACCTTAAAAGATTGCAAATCAAAAAGTTACAACGTATATTCAAGCTCGCCGAACCATACAAAACCTACACTATGAAAAAAATTCTACTGGCCGGTGCCACCGGGCAATTGGGGAAGTATATCTTCCGGGAGCTTAAACTGCAGGGCTATGATGTGCGCGTGCTGGCACGCAATCTCAAGAAAGCACAGGCACTGTTCCCTGATCCGGAAGAACTTGTGCTGGCAGACGCCACAAAGCGAGAATCTTTGGCAGGTTGCTGCGCCGGTGTGAAGGTGGTCATTTCGGCTATCGGCAAAAACACAAGTCTTCGCAGTCAGAGTCACGGTTCCTTTCTGGATATTGATTACAAAGCAAACCTGAACCTGCTTGGTGAAGCCCAAAAGGCAGGCGTGTCGCAGTTTATTTACATCTCCGTCTATGGTGCTGACAGGTATGCTAGCCTAGCCTATTTCAAGGCACACAACGACTTTGAAAATGCCTTGCGCAGCAGCGGAATATCCTATACCATACTGCAGCCTGTTGCCCTCTTTTCTGCCTTGGATGAGCTTGTATACATGGCCCGCAAAGGACGGGTGGGCTTTTTCGGGAAAGGTGACAAAACAGTAAACCCGATCTATGAAGGGGATGTCGCCAAAGTTGCCGTATCCTGTATTGGGCAGGCAAACCAAACGCTGCCGCTCGGGGGAAAATTAACTTACTCCCGACGCGAGTTGATCCACATAGCCTGTGAGGCCGTCGGCTACAGTGGCCGGATATCAGAAATTCCGTTTGAACTCGTTGAGCCGCTGCTCCCATTTGTCCGACTGATGAGCAGGAGCCTGTACGATAAAATCGCCTACATGCTGGCCGTTTCTAAGGATGATTGTATTGCGCCTGCTGTTGGAGATCACAGTTTGGAAGAGTACTTCGAACTGGAATCAGCCTTGCTCCACTAATCCGTTGCGCTGTCTTTCTCCAATACAGTCCGTATCGCTATACCTGACTCCAGGGTGCGTTGCACCGGGCATCGTGAAGAAATGTCCTCCAGCCTTTTTATTTGCTCCGGACTGAGTTTACCCGACAAACGGAGCGTTTTCACGATCTGCTTTCCGTTTCCATTGTTACTGCTTACACCAGGGTTTGTGCCACTGGCCAAAGACTCCATGTGCAAACTGACTTCAGCCCTTTCCAACTCCCATTTTTTTCGTCGGGCGTACATATGCAGCGTAATCACGGTGCAGGCTCCCAATGCACTTAGGATGTAATCGTCCGGGTCGGGGCCCGTTTTTATACCTTCGTCTATACCTGATTCGTCAATTGTAAAGGACTGTTCTTCCATTTTTATCTGGGCCACATACCCCGACGGGCTGCTGGCATGCACTACTACACTCATCTATTTGTTGGGTTGTTTCGCTAGCATATACGCAATCGGCACTAAACCGGGGAAGGAAGCTACCATAATATACACTTTGAGGATAAGACCATCTGCGCATCAAGTCTAATGCTATTTTTTTGAATTCAAAATGAGCCAGTTACAACTACCACCTCATTTTTTTGCTTAAAAACCTACCTCAGGTTTTGCAAAATAAAAGCGACCCGCTATATTTGCAACACAATACGACAGAATGGTCCGTTCGTCTAGGGGTTAGGACTCCAGATTTTCATTCTGGCAACAGGGGTTCGATTCCCCTACGGACTACAAAAAAACGAAAACGGGCTCAGATAGCGATCTGAGCCCGTTTTTTGATTTTATGTAATTAAATATTGTCTCCCCTAATTTGCTGGTCAACATCAGACAACAGCTTCTTCTCTACTAATCACCCACCAGACCGGGCACTGGCTTTATCAGCTATCCCGTCTTTCTGAATTGGTTTTTCTAGGAAGCGTAATGGTAAATGTGGTGCCTTCGTTGACCTTACTTTCTACCTGAATCTTACCACCAGCACTTGTAACATGGTTATGAACCAGATAAAGGCCTATTCCTTTACTATCCGAATGGCTATGAAACTTTTGATTTAAACCAAAAATCTTGTCCTTTACCTTTTCCAGATCAAATCCTTGGCCGTTGTCTGTGTAGACAAGAGAAGTACCCCATTCATCGACTTCTGATCTGACAGAGATGTCAGGAGGACAACTAGGGCGTGCGTACTTGATGGAGTTTGTGATTAAATTTAACAGCACGCTTTCCAGATTTACCTTGTTAAAGGCAAGGGTATGCGCTTTTGAAAAATCGGTGTGTATCGTCGTTTTAGATGTTTTGATCAGTGCGCTGATGGAAACCAATACTTCATCTAAGCACGCTGATAAGCTTACTTCTTCTAGGTTAGCGTTTATATCGTGCTTTTCGGTTAAAATATCTACATAATTATTGAGCGTTTGCTTTAGTTTATCCCCTGTTTGCTTGAGGTAATTGATCAGTTGAATTGTTTTCTGATCTTCTATTTTAGAGACATCAATGAGTTTAAAGAGAGAAAGCAGGTTATTGACAGGCGACCTTAGATCATGAGAGGTGGTGTAGTTTAATTGCTTCAGATCCTGATTGATTTTGGTGAGATTTGCCAAAAGTATATTCCTCTCCGCTTCTAGCTTCTTTTTGTGCGTTATGTTCTTGGCAATGGCAAATATGACTCCCTCGCTTTCCACTGGCAATGAGGTCCAGGACAGCCACACTGTTTCTCCAGCCTTTGTAATATATCGGTTCTCAAAATTATTGAGCGGTTTGGCTTTGACCAATTCGTTTCTTACAGCTGATGTTATTTCTTTGTCATCAGGGTGAATAAATTCATTGATCGGTCGCGCATACAACTCCTCCATCGTGTAGCCCAACAAGTCTGACACAGCTGCATTGATCTTTTTGAAATAACCGTCATACCCTGCTATGCACAACAGATCCGGCGACATCTCGAAGAATAGGTCAAACTTAAAATCTGTAGGTTTCATCGTAAATTTAATGGGGTAGTCCTAAGTTAGAAATATTGCAACCTGCACACCCCCTTAAGACCAGAGGCAACCTTTGCGGTGTTGCTATTACAATTTAGATAATAAACTGCTGATTATACCTGCATTGTATGAAAATTACATCAACCGCTACCCTATCCACTAAATTTGGAAGTAAAAGACTTACTGGTACTTCTCCCTGATTTTAAGAACATCACATGATTAAATCATAAAACAAGGAACAGCGTGTCATGACAGACTTCACAGGGAACAACTGCACACAGTTCAATAAAACGGCGCGTTCTATCAGGTCGTAACTGTTTCAGGTTCGGTTTTTAGTTTATAAAAAAGAGCTGCTCCATCTAAGATAGAGCAGCTCTTTTGAATATATCCGGATAAGCGGTAAACTTAAATTGAAAATCAAGCTCATGCA
This sequence comes from Pontibacter aquaedesilientis, assembly GCF_014773225.1. Lineage (GTDB taxonomy): Bacteria > Bacteroidota > Bacteroidia > Cytophagales > Hymenobacteraceae > Pontibacter > Pontibacter aquaedesilientis. Next base: position 927,160 of record NZ_JACXAJ010000001.1, read on the forward strand.
GTGGCGCTGAAACCGCAGCATGCGCATGGCATTTTACTTCAAATCGAAACGGTCCAGGTTCATTACCTTATCCCAGGCTTTGATGAAGTCTTTTACGAAGCGCTCCTGTGAATCTGAGCAGGCATACACTTCCGCAATGGCCCGAAGCTCTGAGTTCGAACCGATGATCAGGTCGACCCTGCTGCCTGTCCATTTCACTTCTCCGGTTCTGCGGTCACGCCCTTCAAATTCATTCTGTGCATCCGAAGTCGCTTTCCAGGTAGTGCCCATGTCGAGCAGGTTCACAAAAAATTCGTTCGTCAGTGCTTCAGGCTGATCGGTGAATACACCGCGGCTGGATTGATCATAGTTGGTGTTCAGCACACGCATACCGCCTAATAGCACAGTTAACTCAGGGGCAGTAAGCGACATCAACTGGGCCTTGTCAATGAGCATTTCCTCCGCTGATGCCGAGATGTTGTCCCGGTTTCTGTGATAGTTACGGAACCCGTCCGCATTAGGCTCCAGCACTGCGAATGCGTCCCAATCTGTCTGCTCCTGAGAAGCGTCGGTACGGCCTGGCGCGAACGGCACAGTTACCTGCTGGCCCGCCTTGCTGGCTGCCTTTTCAATACCGGCACAGCCACCCAATATGATCAGGTCGGCCATGGATACCTGCTTGCCGTTTTGCTGCGCCTTGTTGAAGTCCGCCTGAATATTCTCATATACCTGAAGTACCTTTTGCAACTCAACGGGGTTGTTCACTTCCCAATTCCTTTGCGGCTCCAAACGGATACGGCCGCCATTTGCACCTCCCCGCTTGTCAGAATCGCGGTAAGTAGAAGCTGAGGCCCAGGCAGTAGAAACCATTTGCGAAACAGTAAGGCCGGACTCCACTATCTTGCTTTTCAAGTCACTAATATCCTGGTCGTTGATCAGTTCGTGGGTAGCCGCCGGAATCGGGTCCTGCCAGATCAGTTCTTCGGCAGGTACTTCAGGCCCCAGGTAGCGCGTGATAGGGCCCATGTCACGGTGTGTCAGTTTATACCAGGCCAGGGCAAACGCCTCCGCAAATTCATCCGGGTTCTCCAGAAATTGTCTGGAGATCTTTCCATAGGATGGATCCTCGCGCAAGGCGATATCCGTGGTCAACATAAAGGGGGCATGCCTTTTGGCCGGGTCGTGGGCGTCTGGTACGGTACCTGCGCCTGCATCGCCTTTTGGCTTCCACTGGTGTGCACCCGCCGGGCTTTTGGTAAGCTCCCATTCGAACCCAAACAGGTTCTCGAAGAAGTTATTGCTCCACTTGGTTGGGGTAGTCGTCCAGGCACCTTCCAGGCCACTGGTAATGGTATGCTCAGAATGCCCCTTGCCCATCGTGTTTTTCCAGCCAAGGCCCATTTCGGCAATGTCGGCTCCGGCAGGCTCTACGCCCACAAACTCACGCGGGTCGCCGGCACCATGCGTTTTTCCAAAGGTATGGCCACCTGCAATTAGGGCAACGGTTTCATAATCATTCATGGCCATGCGGCCAAAAGTTTCCCGGATGTCGTGCGCAGCTGCTAAGGGATCAGGGTTACCGTTCGGACCTTCCGGGTTCACATAGATAAGCCCCATGTGCGAAGCAGCCAACGGATTTTCCAGTACCCCGCCTGCATGGCGTTCCTTATTCCCAAGCCACTCTCCTTCCGAACCCCAGTAGATATCGTCCTCCGGCTCCCATACGTCCTTTCTGCCGCCGCCAAAGCCAAAGGTTTTCAGACCCATTGACTCCAAGGCGCAGTTTCCCGCCAAAATCATCAGGTCAGCCCAGGAGATCTTTCTGCCATACTTTTGTTTGATCGGCCAAAGCAGCAGACGCGCCTTGTCCAGGTTGGCATTATCGGGCCAGCTGTTAAGAGGGGCAAAACGCTGAGATCCGGAGTTGGCTCCCCCGCGCCCATCCGCAATACGGTAGGTACCCGCGCTGTGCCAGGCCATCCGGATAAAAAGCGGGCCATAGTGTCCGTAGTCTGCCGGCCACCAATCCTGAGAATCCGTCATCAGGTCAAAAAGGTCCTGCTTCACGGCATTTAGATCGAGGCTCTTGAACTCCGCTGCGTAATCAAAACCTTCTCCCATAGGGTCCGATTTGGAGGAGTGCTGATGCAGTATCTTCAGGTTCAGCATATCTGGCCACCAGTCACGGTTGGACCGTCCGCTACCAGCCGTAAAATGAACGGCACCTCCCATAAATGGGCACCTCCTGGACTCGTTGGTATCCCACACAGGGGTATTGGGGGCTACATGTCTGTCTTTCTTATGTTCCATAGTCAGTTTAAATGATTTGGATTTAATTTATATATTTTATCTAATTTTTATAAATATACCGGATCAAATGACTTAATACAAATTAAATCGATTCGAATTATCTATCACAACATAGCCAAAATCTATAATGTCTGATTTTTTATAGAATGAATAGTTTTTCAAAAACCCGACTGTTTGCCCTCACAAAAAACCGCCTCTTACTATTTGAGGTGGTTTAGACAGGTTGTACCTTATGATATTGTATTTTAAAGATTTGGCACCTTATAGTATAGTTTAAGGCTATGATCACCCTTAACTAAAAATAAAAATAGGTAGACAGCCTTTGGTGATATTCTGATCTGGTTAATTTACCGTCCCTGTTATTATCCCAGCGACTAAACAATCCTTCGGCCAATTCCTCTGCACTGATCAGGTCATTTTTGTTTGTATCCAGTTCATGGAACAGGCGAGAGTTGCTTAGCCCGTTTTTAAATTCAGCTGCCGAAAGGCTTCCATCACCATCTGTGTCCCATGTAGTCCAGTCACGGTTTTTCAGATTGAAATCCAACACAAACTTTTCCCACTCAGCTTTCAGTATGTTGTTGTCATTGTCGCGATCCATCACATAATAAAATCCTGAGCTGAAACTGTTTGGAGTCAGGAAATTTTCTTCCCAATCAGCCAATGCACTTATAAAGCTATTCCGAAAAAAGACCTCAGCAAATTCAGGTTTAGCAAAGTCAGGTGCATATACGTTAAATCTTATGGAGTCTTTTGCGATGTTCTGCTTCGTGTCCTCTGCTTGGATGACTATAGTATAAGTGCCTACCTCAGCAATTGTAGGCAAATGCATGTAAAATTGCACGATCGTATTTACTGCTTTATTAAGGGATCGAAGATGCGCTAGCCCCTCCATCTCCTTCCGGGTGCCATCTGGATCAACCAAAAATAACCTCACGCTCTCCAGTCCAGTATTGTCCGATATGTTAGCATACACTTTCAGCCTGTCAATCACCATCAAATCAGCATTGGAATTTGGGGAGGAGATTTGAATGACTGGTTTTGTCGTGTCAGGTACAGCAGGGTTATTTGGACCAGGCGGATTTGGTTTGACGGGATTGTTGGGAGAACCTGGAAATACCTCGTCCTCATTACAGGACATAAACGAAAGAGAAGCAATGCAGAACAGAAACCATAAATATTTTTTCATAGACATAGTTTTTAGACGAAAAGAAGTAAAGGGATGCGCAAGTCAAGATTTGCTATGAGATCAAATTAACTGACATGGCATGGCGTCATAGATGACTTCAGTAATAAACTTGATGTGGTGGGAGAATGCGTAGTTGAGCACGTCACGCTGGTGTGGACGTGCTATAAGTGCGGTCAAGGCAGGTATCCTGTTTGGATAGGAATTTTGAGTAAATCAAAATTGATTCATTGATTATAAAACCTGAAAGCTCACTGCGAGCGGCTTAACCCTCGCCTCGCTTTGCTTTCTGCTATACCTTACTTATACGAAATCAGGCCATTCATTATCAGACTAGGTATGCCCTAGCCCGTCTTTTTTAGTGAAAGCGCTCTGTAAGCTTACCATGTATGCCTTTAAGTAGGTAAATCCAGCGGCAATGCTGCTCGCCGGGTTGTGTTGCGTCCTAATTTTCAGCCTGTTCCGGTGCGCTTCCTGCCATTTGGGTGAACCTGTTTACAAGCGGGTTTGTTGCAAGCGATTACCAATTGTGCCAATTAGCATCCAATCCTAGTTAATTGTTAACACAAGCCGCGAACAAAAACAGACAGGTTTTTGAGTAAATTTCAGTTCATTACAGGTATAGGGAGTGAGATTAACATTATAATTCCTAATTTCAATTTTTAATGCTGCTAAACAGTGCAAATTTGAGGAACAGACTAAACCCTTTTCCGTATTGTTGCAGATGGGCTAAAATCAGCACATTGGTCAATTTTTTATCTTTTTCTAATACACATCGACATGTTTGAGACGAAATCGGCACTGGAAATTGACTTTGAAGCAGCATTTAACGGCATGCCTGGTTGCTATCTCCTCATCTCTCCAAACCTGCCCCTCTTCACTGTGCTTGCCATCAGTGACGAACTGCTTGAAAACACAGGCAGAGAGCGGGAGGATATCGTGGGCAAGAGTGTGTTCGATGCCTACCCCGACAACCCGGAGATAAACTCAGCCACTGGTCCGTCCAGCCTGATGGTGTCGTTGCAGCATGTCGTCCACCACAAGACCCCGGACCAGATGCCAATCGTGCGGTATGATGTACCCAACGCCCATGGCGGTTTTGATGAACGCTACTGGTCCTCATCCAGCAAGCCCGTTTTAGACAAAAATGGTGATCTCCTGTATATCATACACGCATCACATGAAGTCACGGATCAGATTGTAGCCAAGAAAAGAAGCTCAAATAAAAAAATCAACAAGACCTACGAGTTGCTTATGCAGGCTCCCGTCGGTATAACCATACTCAGCGGGCCAGAGAACATCGTGGAGCTTGCTAACGAGCAGATACTCAAGAACTGGAGCCGAACGGCCGACATTATTGGCAAGCCTTATTTTGAGGTAGTGCCGGAGGCTAAGAGCCAAGGCTTTGCTGAAATACTGGACGAGGTGCGCAAAACAGGGGAGACCTTCTCCGCCACCGAATTTCCGACTATGTTTTTAGCGGAGGGCCAGGAAAAGCTACGCTACTATAATGTCGTATGCCAGCCCTACTTCGAAGCAGCAACCAGCAAATACCCAACCGGTGTTTTCTATGTAGCCCACGATGTAACGGAGCAGGTACTAGCCCGCAAAAAAGTAGAGGAAAGCGAACTTAGACTGCAGGCCATTATCGAAACGACGCCAGAGAGCATCAAGATCGTTTCTGAAGATGGCACTCTCCTGTTCATGAACACCTACGGATTGGCCATGATTGAGGGAGATGACGAACTGCTTGGGAATGCCTCTATTTTAGATATTATTGCCCCTGAACATCGCTCAGTTTGGAAAGAAAACCTCCGCCGCGTTTGTCAAGGAGAACGCCTGAGCTGGGAATTTGATATTATTGGATTGAAAGGGACGCGCCGTTGCATGGAAACCCACGCGGTTATGCTGCCTGGCTCCAATGGCACCGCACAACTGGCCGTGACCCGCGATGTAACGGCCCGAAAAAAACAAGAGGAAGAATTAAAATCCAAAAACGACCAGTTGACACAGATCAACAACGATTTGGATAACTTTATTTACACGGCTTCACACGATTTAAAGTCTCCTATTTCAAACATCGAAGGCCTTTTGGAGTTGCTATACCTGGAGTTATCCGGAGAGCGAACAGACCATACAGAAGTACAGCAGATCATGGAACTGATGAAGAGTTCGGTGGAACGCTTTAAAAAGACGATCACCAACCTGACAGACGTCGTGAAACTGCAGCAGGAGAGCGATCTCGCCACAACCCTGGTCAGCCTGCCTGAAATGGTGCAGGAAGTACGCCTGGACCTGGAGCCTATGCTAAAAGAAGCCGGCGGCTTACTCGAGCTCGAAGTGGCCTCCTGCCATAATATCCGTTTTGCTGAGAAAAACCTGCGCAGTGTTATCCAGAACCTTCTCAGCAATGCCATTAAATACCGCTCGCCTGATCGCGTGCTACAGGTAAAAGTGGCTTGCTACCTCACACCTGAATACCATGTGCTGAGCGTAACGGATAACGGACTGGGAATTTCGGAACGTAACCAGGAGTATCTCTTTACCATGTTCCGGCGCTTTCACGACCACGTGGAAGGCACTGGCATTGGCCTTTATATGATTAAGAAAATGGTGGAGAACGCCGGTGGGCACCTGCAGGTGGAAAGCTGCCTGGGGAAAGGGTCAACCTTCAGCGTATGGTTTAAGCGATAGCCCGCTGCCTTAATAAAAACAAAATAACTTAACCGAGTAGTAAATGAAGATTTTGACATCAGCGCTATTGATAGATGACGACCAGACCACCAACTTCGTCAATAAAAAATTGCTGAGAGACACAGGCTGCCTGGAAGAAGTTTTGGTGGCCCTGAACGGCCACGAAGGTATTAACCTGCTACAGGAGCAGTACCATGCCGGCCGCTGCCCGAACCTGATTCTGCTGGATGTGAACATGCCGGTTATGAGCGGCTTTGATTTCCTGGAAGCCTTCAATGAATTGGATATCGAAAAGAACTCCATCAAAATCATCATGCTGACTACCTCCATGCACCCACGGGACATCAACCGGCTTGGCGACCTGCCCACCCATGGCTTTCTGAACAAACCCCTTACCCGCGAAAAATTGAAAGGACTGCTGAAAGAGCATTTTGATATCGATTAGCCCGAAAATATTCGCTGTTTCAAGTGCCTTTCTTTCGTGAACACCACCGTATTCGCTCAGGTATAGACTGACTTCTAACCCCCATTTCCATTCCCTTTGCCCAAAACACAGGATAAAGTGTAATTATTTATAATAATTACACTAATTTTTGCGTATACATTAAAGCACACGCACTGCTTTGTGCCTGATTGGCCACCTCCTGCTTACATCCCGCTGCTACATTTAGGGTGTTTCGGTATAGCAGGTACAAGTTCACAACCACATGATTGACCACAATTCACATACGGAAGAGATGCCTGAATTCTGCAACGACTACCTATACCTGATCGTTGATGAAAGGGCGCACCTGATGTACTCCATGTGGACAAGGTCACCGGACAGACAGGAGTATCGGGAAGCTGCGGAAATTTTTATAGGATTCTTGCGTGAAAACCACATCCGCTACTGGATACAGAACACAAACCACCTGGGCGAAGTACCGCTCGAAGAGATGAAAGCTGCCATGCAGCAATTTATGCCATTGGCTCCCACCACCCTGAGAAAATTAGCCCGAATCTGTTCCGACGAGCAAAGTGTAGCGACCTTTATGAAGCTTGCCAGCCAAACCATAGAGCAACTCAGCCCCAACATTGAAATACAGAGTTTCATGACTTACCGCGAAGCCGTTGACTGGATAAGCAGTGATAGGCAGTAGTAGCGCGTCATTGTCGTTGCCAAAACCATGGATGTATAATCACCATACCTGAAATGCAGTTAACTCAGGTATAAGGCGGGTAAGCATTACTGAATAGGTGCCATTGCATAAAGAACTCTTTTATGCAGGTAGCTATAATTGACTGCGTTTACCCACCCACCTTGAACATTTAAAAAAAACTATATAATCGTCTTAACATTCTATGTTTTTCATTACCTTGAGCCTTTGTTTCAGCACCGAGTACAAGAATACATGGCCACTACCAATACCCCCACCGCCAAAGCAAAGGCGGATATAGATTTTGAAAACGAACTCTGGAATGCCGCCAACGAGCTGCGTGGCGCTGTAGCCGAGAACCAGTACAAAGACTACGTGCTCTCGCTGCTGTTTGTAAAGCACCTCTCCGAGCGCTACGAACTGCGCAAGCAGGAAATACAGCAGGACTTTGCCAACCCCGAAAGCGATTACTATAACATAGAGGCCCACCAACAGGCCGAGGTGCTCGAAGACGAACTGGAGTACCAGGTAAAGAACGTGTACCGCTTGCCCCGCGAGGCTACATGGGAGTACCTGCGTGAAAACGCTGAGCAGGACGACATAAAAGTAAAGGTAGACCAGGCCTTTGTACTGCTCGATGAGCTGCTGGCCAAGCGCAACCCTGACTATAAAGGCGTGCTGGAGCCGATCTTCGTGAAAAGCCAGCTCTCCCCTACGCAGGTGGCCGGGCTTATCAACCTGTTCTCCAAAGAGAAGTTCTCCGAGATCAACAACCCCGAGTCCGACATTTACGGCCGCGTGTATGAGTACTACATCGGCAAGTTTGCCATGGCCGAAGGCTCCGGTGCGGGGCAGTTCTTTACGCCAGGCTCGGTGGTGCGGTTGCTCGTGGAAATGCTGGAACCGCTCAAAGGTCGCATCATGGACCTGGCCTGCGGTTCGGGTGGTATGTTTGTGCAGAGCCTCAAGTTTTTGCAGGCGCACGGCGGCGACAAAAATGACATCTCCATTTACGGGCAGGAGCGCTACGAAGGCACGCTGCGCCTTTGCAAAATGAACCTGCTGTTGCGCAACCTCTCCTTCGACGTAAAATTGGGCGACTCGCTGCTGCAGGATCGCTTCTCGGACCTAAAGGCTGATTACGCCCTCATGAACCCGCCGTTCAATATCTCGAACTGGCACCCTGAACTGCTTCCCGACAACGACCCGAGATTATTCGGTTCTAAAGACACCTTTACCACACCCGGCAATGCCAACTACATGTGGTTCCAGACGCTGTGGCACCACCTGAGCGAGCGTGGCACGGCAGGCGTGGGATGGCCAACGGCGCCATGACCACTGGAAGCGCCGGCGAAAAGAACGTGCGCGAGCACATGATACAGCAAGGCATGGTAGACTGCATTGTACAGATGCCCGACAAGCTGTTCCTGACCACCGGCATACCCGCCTGTATCTTTATTTTGAGCAAGAACCGCGACGGCCGCGACGGCGAACACCGCGAGCGCAAAAACGAGATACTTTTTATTGATGCCCGCAAACTGGGAACCATGGCCAGCCGCCGCCTGCGCGTGTTCGAAGATGCCGACGTGGCCCGCATTGCCGACACCTACCATACTTGGCGCAACATAGGTAGCAGCTACTCCGACACCGAAGGCTTCTGGAAGGACGTTGCATAATGAGTATCATATATATTTAACTGAAATAAATTAATTCCTTTATATATTGCCCATTCATATTAATAATACCATGAATAGAAAGTATTTTAAGATCTATGAATGTATTAGGTCAATTAAATAAACGTGAGAGAGCTAACTAATATAGATGCAGATACAGGAAAACCATTTTTAAGATGGGCAGGTGGTAAGTCCTGGTTAATTAAGTACTTAAGCAAAATAAAAGCATCTAACTATGGTAATTACCACGAGTCTTTTTTAGGGGGAGGTGCGACTTTTTTTTACCTATTACCTAAAAAACAATCTTACTTATCTGATCTAAATGAAGATTTAATCGAAACATATAAAGCGGTAAGGGATCATGCTTCTGATATAATCAATAAACTGAAAACTTTTAATAATACAGAGGAAGATTATTATATAATTAGAAATACGGCTTTTGACTCCAAAATTGAAAGAGCTGCTCAGTTTATATACTTAAACCAAACTTCCTATAACGGAATTTATCGTGTAAATCTGAAAGGAAAATATAATGTCCCTTACGGGTTTAGAAAGAAAGATTTTATTGATGAACAAAATCTACTCCGTGCTCAATATATTCTTAAAAAAGCTCACTTAGAGCAATGCGACTTTTATAGTATAGAAGATAATATTAAAAGGAATGATTTAGTCTTTCTTGATCCACCCTACACAGTTTCTCATAATAATAATGGGTTTATCAAATACAATGAAAAAATCTTTTCATTAGAAGATCAAATGAGATTGAGTAATCTAATTGATGTAATTAAAACTAAAGGAGCCTTTTATATCTTAACTAACGCTGCTCATAAAACAATTGAAGAGATTTTTGATAAAGGGGACAAAAAGATACTATTAAATAGGGCAAGTTTGATTGGAGGGTTAAACTCAAAGAGAGGTCACACAAGTGAATTTGTGTTCACAAATACAGAATTATAGGAACCTACAGTATTCGATGATTTCAAAGATAAATCTTTTAATAATTTATCTTTAGTTAAGCTAATTATAAATGACAGAATCAACATCAATTTCAGCAATCAGAGTTAAGCAATGGCTAGAAGATTGGGATAACGTACAATTTGGGAGTCTTAGGAAGAAACCACAGCCCCATTTTTACATATTCAGTATTAGTGCCAACACTCTAAAGAAGTTGTCCAAAGTCTATCCCCGTAAGGCCAATGAAAAAAGGAATGCAGAGATAGGAGTTCAGCGTAAACATGATCCTGAACGTTCTGATAAAATTAGACAATATGTATTTGGTGGATTTCCTTGGTCTGACTTATCTGATGCAAAAAGAAATTCAAATGAATTTTCTGATCTCAAAATGCCTGGTTGGTTGCCAACAGCAATCATTGCTAATATTATTGCTCCAGAAACAGTTAGAGGAGGTGTCACTATAAAGGAAACAGATATTATTAAGCTTGAAGACTCTAATGGCCAAATTAAACTTGTACTACCAGAGGGAACAAGTGAAAAAGAATGGATACCTGAAGTTCCACCAATAGAAATTATTGACGGTCAGCATAGATTATGGGCTTTTAATAAAGATGAAAAACTAAACGGAGATTTTGAACTACCAGTTGTAGCATTCTACGATTTAGATATTTCTTGGCAAGCATATTTATTTTATACGATAAATATAAAGCCTAAGAAGATAAACGCTAGTTTAGCTTTTGATTTGTATCCAATATTAAGAGTACAAGATTGGCTTGAGAGATCTCCTGATGGTGCATTTGTTTATAAAGAGACACGAGCTCAAGAATTAGTTGAGGTTTTATGGTCATTTGAAACAAGCCCTTGGAAAGATAGAATTAACATGCTTGGTGAGAAGTATGAAAAGGGGTCTGGGTCAGTACTGCCTACTATTACACAGTCGGCTTTTATAAGAAGTTTAATAGCAACTTTTATCAAAAGCTCTTCATCTAAGGGATTAGGTGGTCTTTTTGGTTCCCAATTAAAAGATGGAAGTTTGTTAGTATGGAATAGAACTCAACAGGCTGCATTCTTAATCTTGGCCTGGGAGTATATGATTACAGCTATCAAAAATAGTAAAGCAGAATGGGCTGAAGATCTTAGAGCTTATTATACATCCCCGCAGGGTGAACTATTTAAGGAAGAAGTTCAAAAACTAGATCCTGCATACGCAAGCAAGCTAAGTCTCATTTCAACAGATCAAGGTGTTAGAGGTTTCTTACACATTATCAACGATATGTTTTATGTTGAAAGTGACAAACTTGAATTAAATAACATACAGAGTCCTGATGAGATTAAAGAAGATCGCATTGATGAAGTTGACTTAAAAAGCGCTCTGAAAATTTTTAGAAAAAATACCAAGTTGTTAGACTATTTAGAAGAATTAACTTCAGAGCTTATAAAATTTGACTGGCGAACAGCTTCTACACCAGGCCTTGATAGAATTACAAAGCAGAAGCAAATGATTTATAAAGGTAGTAGTGGATATAAAGAAATTAGATCAGAATTATTAAGACTTCTAAAAGACTCAAATATTACAAGAGTTTCTTCAAATGCTAATTTTATTATTAAGGGGTTAGGATATGGCAATTGAGGACATTATGAGAGATAGCTCTGGTATAGCTATTAAACAAGGTTTTGAGCGAGTAATTAAAAAGCATATACCCAAGGAATCTCTAATAGGCCAGAGAAACTTTTATTTAAAAGATACAGCACTAAGAATGGACAGTGCTACTGTTGCTTCTCTTAAGAAAAATCAGATTGAAGAATATATAGCTTCATCAGTTTTAGTTCATTGCACCGATGGATGGAATTACCTGTCTAGAAGTATAGAAAGCCTTATTAACGGTGATATTGCTAGCTCAATTCATTTCGCATATTATGCAGAATTAAGATCAGCAATGTCACTAATGGCATTTGAAGGAGTAGGTGTTTTCAATAAAAAGCATATCTGGTTTGACACGCACAAGAGTGCCAGTTTATTTGGAGGATTTACTACTCATTCACTAGTAAATAGTGGGATGGAAGCTTGGGCAGGTTTATCAACGAAAAAAAATATTTTATTCGATTTAGTAAAAGTAAAAAATAGAAGTTTAGATAATTGGATCAGAGAATCTGGGGTTTCAACAAATAGTAAATATGCCAACTCAGTTATAAATAAATGGCTAAAAAGATGGAGCGTAGATTTACATCTGAAAAGAGATCAATTTATTAGAAATGAAATGAGCTACAGACCTCATTACTTAACTGCACAAATTGATATTGGAAATTTACTTACTAAGTTAACAGAAGTTTGGGAATTACTTGAGCCTTCCCCTTCAAGTGGTTTCTTGCATCTTGATCAACATTTATTGAGAATTGCATTAGAAGGAATTTACAGAAAGAGTAAAGGGGCAAAACCAGTTGGACCTAATTATGCTAAATACGTTGAGTCAATTTTTAATCGATTAGGTGAAGATACTGAACAAACTTTATTTAACTTCTTATTAAGAAGATCAAATCCTGAAGATGCCTTAATTTTTATTGAAGCGAAAAAAGACAACTTAAATTCTGATAATAATAAAAAAGATCCTTTCCCTTTAATTTGTAGAGCAATCCTACTTCTACGATTATCTACAGGAGCAGCAAATAACCTAATTGAAACATCTTCAATAAATAAGGAAAGCTTAAGGTTTTGGTGGGAAAAATTGTCACATGATCAAGGAGTAATTAACTCTATTGGATCTGAGATCAACCCAACTGATTTATTTACAGACATCAGAGATAGTATTACTGAGATTAATAGCATAGGGGGAGGGCTTACAAATATTAAAGACTCATTTGATTTAGCTTCTGGCGCTTTATATTATTTAAAACAATTTCAGAGACCTGCTATTTGGGGAATGGGTTTATGATAAACTAAGTCCACAGATTTTAATCTGTAAAGTCGAAAACGGCAAGCCCCACTTCGGCCACTTCTACCCCATCGCCTACGACGACATTTCGAAGAACGAATTCCAGGTCGTTAACCAGTTCACCATCATCGGCAAAAGCAAGCGCATCCCCGACCTCATCATTTTCGTGAACGGCCTGCCGCTGGTGCTCTTCGAATTCAAAAACCTGTTCAGCCAGGACGCCACCGTAGAGGCCGCCTACAACCAGGTGCAGCACTATACCCTGGATATTCCGCAGGTGTTCGAGTACAACGCCCTGACCGTGGTAAGCGATGGCCAGACCACCCTGCACGGCATGTACAGCAGCGGCCTGGAGTGGTTTGCCGCCTGGAAAAGCACAGACGGACGCGAGGTGGTAAACAACGGCTTCGCGCTGGAAACCCTAATCAAAGGCCTGCTCGTGCCAGAGCGCCTCCTGCAATACGTGCGCTACTTCATCTTCCATGAGCCAGACAAAGGCCAACTGATAAAGAAAGGCGCCAAGTACCACCAGTTTTTCGGGATACAATACGCCCTGCAGCAAACCCTGAAGAGCGTGCGCCCTTACGGCGACGGGCGCATTGGCGTGGTATGGCACACCACCCGCTCGGGCAAAAGCATAACCATGGCCATTTACACCGGCATTTTGCGCCAGCTGCCCGAGCTCAAGAACCCCACCATTGTGGTGCAGGTAGACCGCTTCGACCTCAACCGCCAGCTCTTCGACGATTTCGTGGCAGCCAAAGACCTGGTAGGCGACGTGCGCATAGCCAACACCACCGACGAGCTGCGCAGCCTGCTGAGCGGAGAAGGCGGCGGCGTGGTGTTTAGCACCGTGCAGAAATTTAACTTGAAGGATAACGCCAATGGCCGCGAGCTGGAGCACCCCGTCCTGAGCACCCGCGACAACATTATTGTGATTGCCGACGAGTGCCACCGCACCCAGTACGGCCTGATACAGGGCTTTGCCAACAACCTGCGCCGCGCCCTGCCGCAGGCCAGCTTCATTGGCTTCACCGGCACCCCCGTAGACAGCAAAGACGCCGACACCGAGGCCGTGTTCGGAGAGATCATCCATACCTACGACATCCGGCAAGCCACCGAAGACAAAGCCGTGGTGCCGATCTACTACGAGCCGCGCCTGGCCAAACTGCATTTAGGCAACGAACAACTAGAGGAAGAAGCCGAAGAAATAATCGGCGGTCTGGAAGACAGTGACAAGAATAAGATACTCTGGGCTGCCATGGAAGACGCAGCCGGTTCTGCCGCGCGTGTGGAGGCCATCGCCAAAGACATGCTGCAGCACTATACCAACCGCAATGCCAGCCTGAGCGGCAAGGCCATGATCGTGTGCATGAGCCGTCGCAACTGCGTGAAGCTCTACGATGCCCTCACCGCGCTGGAAGGCTGCCCCGAGGTAGCCGTGATCATGACCACCAACATCGCCAAAGACCCCATCGCCTGGAACCCGCACGTGCGCACCAAAGAGCAGATGGAGGCCATTAAAAGCCGCTTCAAAGACCCCGACGACCCGCTAAAACTCGTGATCGTGCGCGACATGTGGCTGACTGGGTTCGACAACCCCGCCATGCACACACTGTATGTAGACAAGGTAATGAGCGGCCATAACCTGATACAAGCCGTCAACCGCGTAGCCACCGTGTTCCGCGACAAGCCCAGCGGCCTGATCGTGGACTATATCGGCATAGGCGACAGGCTCCGCGACGCCACCAACAAATACACCACCTCCGGAGGCCAGGGCAAAGTAGCATTTGATATAGAGGAGGCTTTCTCGCTTACACAGGAAGTAATAGTGCTGCTGCAAGATTCGTTGCCGGACGGCATAAACTATAGCCCTTGGCTTGCCTTAACCGGACCTGAAAAGATTAAGATGGTAAGCCAGACTACCAACCACTTTGTGTCGGATGATGAGCTTTGCAAGGCTTTTATGCTGAACGAGAAGATTCTCAGCAGCCTCGCCCCGATCATCAAAAGCCACGAAAGTATAAACGAGTTGGCAGCGGTTATTATCTACCTGCAGCACGTAGGTGCGGCCCTTCGCAAACTAAAAAACCCTGACCGCAACATCAGGAAAGCAGCCACGCAGGTTAAGGACCTCATCCACCGCTCTATCGAGAGCGAAGACGTAGTAGACGTGTTCCAGATGGCCGGCATCGAGCGCTTCGATATCTCCATCATCAACGACGATTTCCTGGCCACCGCCAAAGCCCAGAAAACCGGTAACGAACTGAAGCTGGAGCTAATCCGCCAAATCCTGAACGATGAGATAAAAGTGCTCTCTTTTAAAAACCTGGCAAAGTCGCGCAAGCTGAAAGAGGCAGTAGAGAAAATCCTGGCCGATTACCACAACCACTTTTTTGATAGCCTGGTGGCCATGGAAAAGCTGCGTGAAGTGGCCAAACAGATGCAGGAAGAAGACCAGCGCAGGAACCAGCTCGGCCTCACCGACGAGGAAGAAGCCTTCTATGAAATTCTGGCCAATCACCCCAACGCCGTGCAGGACTTCGACCTGATAAAGGAACTGGTGCAAAAGATACTGGTCGAAGTAAAGAAAAGCGCCCAGCAACCCGACTGGTACAAAAAAGACGACACCAAAGCCCAACTGCAACTAGCCGTAAAAAAGGTGCTGCGCTTTAAAGTGAATTCGGAACTGCAGGAGATACTGGATGAAGTGATGGAGCAAGCGGAGGCCAGGTATAGCAAGTGGGGTGATATGAGTGTGGCGTAAAGTTTAACGTCTAAATATTAATAATTTTTACCCCAGTCTGATATTATAATGATCGTTAAAATCTAATTGAATATGCGAAATACAGACTGCGTACAATCATTGTTATCTTATTGAGTTTATTGATAGAGTAAAAACTCATAACCACCCCCAATAAAACGGGCAGACACTTTTAAAAAGCGCCTACCCGTTTTTATTTATGGAGTTTGTTCTTACCTACCTGAAGGCGGCATCATGACTTTATCAATCACATGCACCACACCGTTGGAGGCTTCCACATCCGGCATGGTCACATTAGCATCGTTTATCTTCACGCTGCTACCATCGAGCATTACTTTCAGGTCGGCACCGTTCAGGGTTTTAGCCGACATGCCGTTCGACAGGTCAGTTGATTTTACGTTGCCCTCCACGACATGATACTTCAGGATATCAGCGAGCTGTTGTTTGTTTTCAGGCTTGAGCAGGTTGTCTAATGTACCGGCTGGCAACGCAGCAAAGGCTTCGTTGGTTGGTGCAAAAACAGTATAAGGACCTGCGCCCTGCAATGCGCCAACCAGGTCGGCTGCCTGCAAGGCCTGCACCAGCGTAGAAAGCGAAGGAGTCTCTGAAGCAAGCGCTACAATATCCTTAGGTCCATCCATCGTGGTGTCGTCTGTGTTCATGGTGTCGTCGGCAGCCATCATTTCGGTATCCTCTATTTCTGAGGTATCAGTGGCTTGTTCATTTGTGTTACAGCCAAACAGCAGCAAGGCCGAGAAAAAGAAAACGCTTAATTTTTTCATAAGTGATATTTTTAAGTAGTTGATTTATAATAAGTAAACGTTGCAATAGCCCCTTTGTTCAGGCTTTGGAAACCAGATGCCCTGCCCCTGGTTACCATTATTTACGCTTATGCTGTTGAATCTACTTGCTGAAACGGTGTCTAGCGGTTCATATCACCATCAAAAAAATCAGACTTCCAGCTGCTTTACAATATCGATCAGCGACTCGGCTCCCATCCGCACGGCTTCGCGCTCGAGTAGCTCCAGGTGCATCCAGGTAAACTTTTTGGTTGACTTCCACATATTCCGCAAAGGCTGCTCCTGGTTGCTATTCACGCTCTGTCCTGAGGCAATTACCTCCCCATTTTCGATAAGCTTATACCTGACCAGCAAATCGGTTGGCCTGGGAGTGATGAGCTCCTCACCGGTTGTGACATGCGCAAAAACCAGGAAAATCGTGCTTCCCTTATTCTCATACCTGAACTGACCGGGCACCTTCTCCAGCTCGATCACCAGTTGCCTGCCGCCGAGCCTTTGCTTTACATCCAGGTTTTGGGCCGCCTGGTAAATGCCGCGCTTAACAAACTCAGCCGTGGCGTGCGGGTTTACCTCACAGGCAATGGTCGAGTTCCAGCCCCAGTATACAATAGCCGGTATGAACGACGACTCCAGCTGGATGAAATTGCTAGACTGGGGAGCGGAAGCCGGAGCCTGCACCAGCAGCCAGTCTTGCTGTTCTGTCGTCTGAGCCACTGTCTTCAGCTTTCCATCGACATAAGTCGCATATTTCTTGGTGCCTACGCAGCTTGTCAAACTTACTCCCAGGCAGAGCAGATAAAATAACCGTTTCATTTCAGATCTTTAAGGATGATAAATAAAGTACCGGATTTCTTTCAGTGTTTTATAGTGGCAGGAAGACGGGCGAAGTATCTAAAAATACAGATGCGAATATATGGTATTCTGGCTGTAAATTTAATCCCTTGTTTTCAAGTTCAATTTCAACTTACCTTAAACAAAGCAAATTGATTAGATTTAGCCAAAGCTATTCAACTTGATGTCTAAATGAACCCATATAGTCTCTTGTTCATGAAAAAGGTAAACAGTTGCCCCCTGCCTGATTTAAGATCCCTTGTTCTCCAGGCAACGCTATACCTTGTTTTGGCGCTCTGCGCATCGTGTACTGGTTTCAGGCAACTGGCTATACCTGCGCGACCCGCCAATGCCCTCTCCGGCTCAGAATTTTACAGGCAAGCAGTAAGTTATGACTGGCAGCAGCGTGACGCATTGGCAGTGAAGGAGATGCTGCGCGGCAACATGCCCCCCTTCCTGAAAAAATTCGTGGCTATACCTGTCACAGCGGCGAGTCCTTCCGGCAAAACAATCAAAGCCACCATTTATGTGAGTCCTGACTACCTGAGCGTGGGTCACCGGAAAGACTGGGCCCGTGTACCTCTCACCCCTATGGCTGCCCAACAGGTAGCAGACAGCCTGCATTGTTTTTTGCCAACCCGTAAAATTATAGACGACATTTATAGGCACGCTAGCGTAAAGCTGGCCCCACAACCCTTAACAGCCCACCGCGACAGCACTCCGACATTCTATGCGCATCACCTGCTGGTAGAGGCACAGCGTCAGGGCCGTAAAGGACTAATCGCCGGTCATAAAAAAGATGTGGTGATTAGCAGCAAAGTGTCCCGTGACCCAAGACCTAACCGGGTAGCCATTTACGGCTGGCACCTCCCCAGCGGCAAACCGATACAGCCACTCTATACCGGACACATCAACTTGTACGTCGACTATAGCCACGGCATCCGGCTGGTATACCGCAAGATCAGAGTCGGCCGCAAATGGATGGACTACAGCGAGGTGCTCCGGGACCCGGAACTACGCGGTTTGCTTTGCGATGAAGATGCTTGTGACTTTCTGAGGTATGGCTACTGAGGTGTCAGCTAAGAAGGTATAGTCACCCATTTGATTCACTCTCTTAAATCCGATCTGACCTGGCGCTCGTTAATATGTTTAACTAATCACGAGAATTATGGAAACGACAGGTATATTATTATTTATAGGAGGTTTGGGCGGCACGGAGGTAGTGTTGATACTATTGGCAGTTATTCTGCTTTTCGGGGCCAAGAAGATACCGGAGCTGGCAAAAGGCCTGGGACGCGGCATACGGGAGTTTAAAGACGCCTCAAAAGAGATCAAAAATGATTTTGAGAATTCAGTGAACGAAAAAAAAGACACCCCTCCTAATTAGGTCACCACTGCATGGAGTTACCTTGGCAAGCCCACTTTCTGAGTGGGCTTTTCGTTTGGAGTCTCCCTTGTATCAGTAAGGCCAACACGATTTTTAAAAAAATCATACAATTTTTTACAGTTCCCTAAATCCAGTGCAATAGTCCGCGTCGTAGGTCTTGCAACACTACAGGCTGAAAGCTTCTCCTGTAGCAGTTTCTTTTTCATTTTAAATAAAAATAAATACTATGGAAAACCTACAAGATAAGCCTACGGCGAAAGAGGACAGCCTAACCAAATCGCTGGCAGTGCCGATGCAGCGCCGTATGTTCATGCGCTATGCCGGTGCTACCGCAGCTGTGACAACCCTGCTCTTTGCCACATCCTGTGACGATGACGATGATTCTCCGACAGATCCGATGGCAGTTGACCTGGGGTCGGGTGACACGGGTATTTTGAACTATGCCTATGCGCTGGAACAGTTGGAAGCGGCTTTCTACGCTGAGGTTGTCGCCAAATCGCTCAGCATGTTCAGCCAAGCTGAGCAACAGATCATGCAGGATATAAAAGGCCATGAAGGCATTCACCGTGATTTCCTGAAAGCAGCGCTGGGTACTTCGGCTATTCCAAACCTGGAAGTGAATTTCAGCGCGATCAACTTCAATGATAAAAACAGTATCCTCACCACAGCCCGTACCTTCGAAGACCTGGGTGTTGCCGCCTACAATGGCGCCGGCAAACTGCTCGAAAACGCCGGCTTCCTGACGCTCGCCGGTAAGATCGTATCGGTGGAGGCACGCCATGCTGCTGTCATCCGCGACCTGATCTCAAACGGAACCTTCTCCGACTCAGCCAACGAAAAAGGCCTGGACCCAGCTATGGCACCAGCCGATGTGCTCGCTGCGGCGGCTCCGTTTATCAAGACAAAAATTACAGCAAACAACTTACCTAAATAAGACGCGCTATGAACATTTTCAGAATAATAGAAGATATAGAAAAAGTCGATCCGGAAGTATACAATAAGCTTGACTCCCGTCGCAATGCCTTCAAATACATGAGTAGCGTAGGTAAGAAAGCGGCTCTGGCTGCTATACCGCTTGCCCTTGGCTCGGTTTTTCAGAAAGCCTACGGTCAGAGCAACAGCACCATACTGGAAGTACTAAACTTTGCCCTGAAGCTGGAGTACCTGGAGCGTAATTTTTATACCCAGGGACTAGCTGCCAACGGCCTTATACCGGCTGGAGCCGCCAGAACGGCCATCCAGAAAATACAGGTGCATGAAGCAGAGCACGTGAAGCTGTTGATAGCCACCATCCAAAGCCTGAACGGCACGCCGATCAGCGAACCGACCTTCAACTTCGGCAAGAACTTCGCCGACTGGAACACCAACTACCAAACCTTCCTGACACTGGCGCAGGCCTTCGAAGATACCGGCGTGCGTGCCTACAAAGGCCAGGCCGGTAACCTGATCAGCAACGATGCTGTCCTGACAGCTGCCCTGCAGATTCACTCGGTAGAGGCCCGCCACGCGGCACACATCCGTCGCATGCGCAACAACGCCGGCTGGATAGTAGGCGCAGGCGCGAACAGTAATGTACCGGCAGGTGCACAGCCCGTTTATGCAGGCGAGGACAATGTGGCACAAGGAGGTATCAACGATGTGAAGACGGTTGGGGCAGGTTACTCCGCCGAGATAGCCACCGGAGCCTTTGATGAACCGCTGACAAAAGAGCAGGTTGCACAGATAGTTTCACTCTTTGAATAAACCTTTTAACCCTTTACCTGTTCTTCCAGAAATTCCCATATCACCCTATATTGAAAAAGAGCTGCCCCTGGTAGCTCTTTTTCTTTGTTAGCTACGTACAACATGTTGTATTAATTTTTTACTATCTTTAACAGCCGATCTGTGGCAGTACAGGTCATAAATGCGGAATAATTGGCGGACAAATACCTTAGACCAAAACTCAGTGAAGAAGAGCTGATAGCACGACTGCGTGATCGTGACAACTCAGCGATGTCCACGCTGTACGATATGTACAGCGCGACCCTCTATGGTATCGTGTTGCAGATCGTGAAGATTGAAGAGACAGCAGAAGACGTGCTACAGGATGCCTTAGTCAAAATATGGAACTCCTTTGACAAATACGACCCCGACAAAGGCAGACTTTTTACCTGGATGCTAAATATTTGCAGAAATCAGGCCATCGACGCAATCCGGTCGAAACAGCACCGCGTAAGTAATAAAACAGAGGATTTCTCGGCAAATATTCGTTCCGGACTTTCTTCAGAAGATTTTAAACCGGAGCATATAGGCGTACGTGATATGATAGATAATCTCACTCCTGACCAGAAACAAGTAATTGATTTAATGTATTTTGAAGGGCTGTCTCAAAGTGAGATCGCAGATGCCTATAATATCCCCTTGGGGACTGTGAAAACCAGGGCACGCAGCGCTGTAAAAATGTTATCTAAATTTTTTAAAGGTCGTGCATAACGAAGAATACATAGCATCAGGCATCCTGGAGCTCTATGCTGCGGGT
Source organism: Pontibacter aquaedesilientis (assembly GCF_014773225.1). Classification (GTDB taxonomy): domain Bacteria; phylum Bacteroidota; class Bacteroidia; order Cytophagales; family Hymenobacteraceae; genus Pontibacter; species Pontibacter aquaedesilientis. Next base: position 948,322 of record NZ_JACXAJ010000001.1, read on the forward strand.
GGCCTCACCCCTACTGAGCGTGAGGATGTGGAACGCCGGGCGGCAGATTCGCCGGATATCCGCATGGCCCTGGATGAGGCGTGCGAGGCCATGGAGGGCTATGCCAACTTATATGCGGTAAAACCCCGCCCTGAACTGAAAGACCGCATCTTACAACAGTTTCAAAGCCCGGAGCAGGCAACAGATTTAGGTACGCCTGCAGGTATAGCAGCGGACAATGTGCGAACGCTATACCCTGAAAATTCGGAAAAAACATCTGCCTACAAATGGATGATGGCTGCGAGTATCGTGCTGTTTCTCTTGTCCGGTGTCATGAGTTTTCATTTCTATAACAAATGGCAACACGCCGAGGAAAGGCTGGCCGGTGTGGTCGCATCAGAGCTACAACTGGCCCAGAATTTCCAGAAGACTTCACTTCAACTTCAAAACCAGGAAGAGGTGCTGGCCGTTCTCCGAAACCCGGATTTCCAGGCGGTACAGTTGCAGGGCGTGGAAGAGAGTCCGGATGCCCGCATGGTGGTGTATTGGAACAAGCAGCAGGCGCAGGTATACGTGGACCAGGTGGCACTTCCGAAACCGCCAACAGGCAAACAATACCAGTTGTGGGCCCTGGCTGACGGCAAGCCCATCGACGCCGGCATGATCGATGCTGCATCTCCTGCCTATGCCCTGCAGCAAATGAAGAACATCACAGCAGCCCAGGCCTTTGCCGTCACGCTGGAGCCAATCGGCGGTAGCCAAGAACCAACTCTGGAGCAGCTTACCGTGATCGGCAATATTAATTCTTAACCTGTTTTATTTAGCCCCTTACTCTCTGACCCGGACCACAACCTTCCCTATGGTTTTGCCCTGCTGAAAGAGGTGAATGGCCTCGTGCATTTGTTTAAAAGCAAACACATGGCCGATGTGCTGCGGCTTGAGTTGAAGGGCTTGCAGACCATCCAATAACTGGTGCATCAGGTTGGTTTGCTCGTAGAGGTGTATCAGGTTGAAGCCCATCAGCGACTTGTTCTCTGTTGGCAAGTGCAGCGGGTCTATCTTCGGGCGAAGCAGAAATTTCCAGACTAACCGGAGGTAATTGGGCCGGCTGCCATGACTGGTAAAACTGGCATTGCCATATACAACCATGCGTCCCATCGGGGCCATGGCTTTCCAGCCTTGAGCCAGAATCTTGCCCCCAATGCATTCCATGATCAGCCGGAGGGGTCTGTCCCCCAAAGCCCTGTTCAGTTTGTGAGCAAAATACTTATCACGCAGGATCACCTCATCGTAGGCCTCTTCCTTCATCAGAAAATTCACTTTGTTTGGCTGCCCGACTGTGCCAATGGTATAGGCATCGAATTTTTTGCAGATGCGGTTGGCCAGTATACCTACGCCCCCAGCGGCGCTGTGAATCAGTACCGTCATTCCGCGTTGAAGATTTCCCAGTTCGACGAGTGCGTAATAGGCCGTGAGTCCCTGTACCAGAAAGCCCGCCCCTTCCTCAAAGCTCCAGGATTCGGGCAGTGCAATCACGTAACGGTGGTGGCTGTTGAGATGCGACGCATAACCGCCAAATTTTGTAACACCCATCACACGGTTGCCTACTTTCCAATTGCTAACTCCCTCTCCTACCGCCGTAATGACGCCGGCATACTCCAGACCAGGTATAAAAGAGCCCTTGGGGGTCGCACTGTATAGCCCCTGCATGGCAAAGATATCAGCAAAGTTGAGTCCGATTGCCTTCACTTCGACGCATATTTCATCTGCTTGGGGCGCTTCCAATTCTTCTGTTTGTAAGCCCAGGTCCTGAATCGAACCCGCTTTGGGCATACGGTATACCTGGCGTTGGATCATGAGGTTTGACAATTAACGTTGAAGTCGGGTGCAGTGCACCGTCAGTAAATGTAGCGCATCTTTTCAAAATAAAATCACCAGTCTCTTATGGAAATCAGATCGTCTTTTCATCTACTGAATAACAAGGGCGGAAAGACTGCCCAGCGTTAAGACGACACAATCGGAAAGGAAAAACAACATGGCACAGATTCAGAAAAAACAGACAGGCGCTAAGGGCGGTAAAAGAAGCGCATCCAAAACAGGCATCCACCTGGACATGACCCCGATGGTAGACCTGGCCTTTTTGCTGCTCACCTTTTTCATGCTGACCACCACTTTTGCGAAACCACAAACGATGGAAATCAACATGCCGGCCAACCAGGGAGTGGACACGCCCATAGCCGGTAAAAACGCGATGACCGTAATACTGGGTGAAAAAAACCGAATATACTATTACTTCGGCTTTCCGGGTGACGAGCCGGAAGTGGTAGAAACTGATTTCTCCGCCACGGGTATACGCCAGGTGCTGCTATCGGATCGGGTGAAGGCCAACCGGAATATGGTGGTGTTGATGAAAGCGATGGAAACCTCGCGCTATAAAAACCTGGTGGACGCCTTGGACGAACTCAAGATCACCGACACCCGGAAATTTGCCCTGGTAAAACTTACTGATGAAGACCGCAAACTGGTTGCCGGAATTAATCGCTGATATATTTAAAATTTTTTATTTTCTTTAGTGCCAGCCATGGTTTTGTTCGTGCCATGCAGGTGATGAATTCTCGCCTTAATTCGAACGAAGCGTGACAGCAAAAAATTTACCGTAGCACCAGTTATAGCCCCTATGTTTCTAAAGTTCTTCTCCAAAGATCGCCCGCCGGATGACCTGGAGCTGGTACAGCAGTATCGGCGATCGGGCGATCTGGACGTGATCGGAAAACTCTTTGAGCGGCACACCGATATGGTATACCTGGTCTGCATGAAATACCTCCAGGACGAGGACGAGAGCAAGGACGCCACCATGCAGGTTTTTGAGCAGTTGGTAACAGCCCTCAAAAAGCATGAGGTCGCCAACTTCAAACCCTGGCTGCATACGCTCACCAAAAACCATTGCCTCCAGCTATTGCGTGCACAAAGCCAAAGAGGCAAGTTGGAGGCGCGCCACGTAGCAGCACCAGGTATAGAACCTGGCACCGATCTGCAACCAAGCAGCGCCGAGCAGCAAGAACTCGAAATCCAGGCGCTGGAGCGGGGCCTGATCGCGCTGTCGCCGGAGCAGCGCACCTGCCTGGAACTGTTTTACCTGCAGCAGAAGAGCTACAAAGACATCGTTGAACTGACAGGCTGTGACATGGCGCAAGTGAAAAGCTATATTCAGAATGGCCGCCGTAACCTGAAAAACTATATGGAGAAACATCATGCGCAGCGATAAAATAGCAAACAGCCACTGGGGACTCGACCAGCACCCCTCCACCGAAACGCTCCGGCAGTACGAGGAAGGTATACTCTCCTCCGCCCTGAGCAATGAGCTGGAGCGACACCTGATGGATTGCGAACTCTGTGAAGACATACTCAGTGGCATGGCGCTGGCTGACCGAAACCGTACGCAGCAGGCCAAGAACAGGATTCTACAGCGCATCCGGACCAGGCTCCGAAAAAACAGGCGTAGGCCAAGGGCCCTGCATGGCCTCGGGGACTGGCGCGTGGCAACGGCTGTGCTCATGATGTTCGTCTCACTGGGACTGCTGTTGTTCTATCACTATACCCGCTCTGTCACTGAGGAGAAGCGGGCCGCTTACCCGGGCGGGATTCTCCCTCCCACCCCTGAAGAGTTGCTGGCCAGGACCATCGATTCCGCTCTGGTGCTGGATATACCTGCCCCTCCCGTTGCCACACGCAATAGGCCTGATGCACAGGCTGTGGCAAATCGGTATTTACTTGGTCAGATCGTTTCGGCCAACGGAACAGGTATAGCCGACGCAATGGTGCAGTGGAAGGGAACTGACCAGTCCACCAGGACCAATGCGGCAGGCAATTTCCGATTGGAACTGGTGCCGGAAAACCACGCTCTTCTCATCAGCGCAACTGGCTACATCCCGCAGGAAATCAAGGCGGCGCAAGTGTACCATCCGATCAAAGTCACAATGGTGCCGTCTAACGATCCAAAAATCCGCCCGTAAGGCGCTACTGTAGTCTGATAGCATTTCAGCCAGAACAGAAAGCCGGCAATGCGGTTTAGATCAAAACATGTAACCTTTTCGTTTTTGGACTGTTTTTAATCCAAATTTGGTTAAATTACAGCTTAATTGCCCCTTCTATGGGGGAGCCTCATTTTTCTTGTGCACGGTATGGGTCTAGACGTGGCAGCCTGACGTCTTTCTGTACAGAGTAGCATAATCAAATTGGCTATCAACTGTAACATGTAAAAGGATCTAGCCCGGGCTGAGGCTGTATGACTATGAATAATCTCACGAATAACAACGGAATCGGGGTCGATAAAAACTATGACTCTGATTTCTGCGGAAGCATACCGCTTCACCTGATCAATTTGACCCAACCCCACGGCATGCTCCTCGTGCTGGACAGTGAACTGCGCATCCGGCAGATAAGCGAAAATGCGGCGGATCACCTGGGTATTCCGGCCGAGGAATTTCTTGAAAAGCCTCTGGCGGAATATGTCAACGAAGCGCAGTATGAAGAGCTGCTTGCCAAACTAGAACTCCGTAACCAGGGGGAGAAAATACCCTTTACCCTCAGCTTCCACACAAGTGGGGAAGAGAAACAATTCACGGCACTCATACACACTGAACCAGCCTACCTGCTGATAGAACTGGAAGAAGGAGCCAATTACCAAAGCCATACGATCACGGAGTTTTTCCAGCAGATAAAGTACGCCACCTCCCGACTCAAGCAAACCGAATCCGTCGAATCAATTGCCCGGGTGGCGGCGGAGGAAATCAAGCGATTCACTGATTTCGACAAGGTGCTCATTTATCAGTTTGACAAGCAGTGGAATGGCACCGTGATCGGGCAGGCCAAAGAAGACGACATGAGTGATTTCATGGGGCTGCGCTTTCCGGCATCCGACATCCCCAAGCAGGCCCGCGAGCTTTACTTCAAGAGTCCTTACCGCCTGATCCCGACACGCGACTACACACCGGTTCGCCTGTTGCCTGTAATTAATCCATTGACACAGCGGTTCACGGACCTATCGGACTGTAATTTGCGCAGCGTGGCAGGCGTGCACCTGGAGTATATGGCCAACATGGGCATCATGGCCTCTATGTCGCTGCCCATAATCATCGAAAACAAACTTTGGGGAATCATCTCGTGCCACCATAAAACGGCCAAGAACCCGGACTTCGAAGAGCGGAATGCGATGGAGCTGCTGTCTTCCATTATATCCAGCCAACTTGCGGCAAAGGAGAGAGAAAACGTGATCAGCCTGCAACTCACGCTCCGGTCCAAACACGCCACCCTGTTGGAGCAGTTGTATAACAGCAATTCGTTTGTGGATGGCTTGTTTCACGGCGAGACAAACTTGCAGGAACTCCTGTCGCTGACAGGCGCGGCCGTGAGCTACGATGGGGAGATCAAAACGATGGGCAATACGCCCCCTATTCAGAAGGTGAAAGAACTTGTATCCTGGCTTCGACGTAACAGTACAGAACAAATATTCTATACCCACCATTTGCCGCACCTCTACCCAAACAGTAAAGACTATAAGAACGAAGCCAGCGGACTGATTGCCATCCCTCTCAACACGGAGCAGGGCGAGTTTATACTGGGTTTCCGGGAAGAGACGCTGCAAACCGTAAACTGGGGTGGCAACCCTGACCAGGCGATTCAGTTAGAACCTGACGGAAAGAAGTACCATCCAAGAAACTCTTTTGCCTTATACCAGGAAACGGTGAAATTCACCTCTATTCCGTGGCTGGAAGAGGAAGTGGCGGCGGCAGAAACACTGCAAAACGCTGTGATGGGAAAAATCATCCGCGAGAAGTTCTAAGTCTACTACCCTATTATCCCTGAATCAACAGCATGTCGCAGCAACTTCCGAAGACAAACCGCAGCAAGGTAACGCCAAGGCCGGCAGATCATTACCTGGTAGGCATTGGTGCTTCGGCAGGTGGCCTGGAAGCTATCCATAAGCTTTTTGACCACTTTCCAAGCAACTCCAGCTTCGCTTTTGTCATTATACAACACCTCTCACCCGACCACAAAAGCCTGATGGCCGAGCTTTTGTCCAAGCATACCCGCATGCAGGTGCAGGAGGCGGAGGACAACATGTTTACGCGGCCCAACTGCGTGTATGTGCTGCCTAGTGGCAAGCAACTTACCCTGCAGCACGGACGCTTGCGCCTCACAGAAAAGCCGCGCAGTCGGGAGCCAAACTTTGCCGTCGATGTTTTCTTTGAGTCATTGGCTATCGACAGGGGAAAATATGCCATTGGCATCGTGCTGTCGGGTACCGGCACCGATGGGAGCAAAGGCGTGAAAGCCATAAAGCAGGCAGGCGGTCTGGTGGTGGTACAAGATCCGGAATCAGCGAAATTTGACGGTATGCCCCGCAGCGCAATCGATACCGGGGACGTGGACTTTGTGCTGACTGCCGACAAAATGTCCAAAGAGATCATAGAGCATACTCGCCGCATGCCCCTACTCAAGTCCATCATCGAAAATGGCCGGTCAAGTGCTGAAACGGATGAGGAGGCTGTGTTGCAGGAAATCCTGGAACTCGTGTGCAGCCATACGCAAATGGATTTCACCAATTACAAGATGGCCACCATCAACCGGCGGGTGCATAAACGCATGCAGCACCTGAAGTTGGAAAGCATGGAGGCTTACCTGCACTATTTGCATGACAATCCGGCTGAAATCAAACAGCTGTGCCAGGAGTTTTTCATCAACGTGACAAGCTTTTTTCGCGATCAGGAGGTATTTGAATTACTGAAGGACAGGGTTATACCTGAAATCATCCAGAGTAAAAAGGCAAATGAACCTGTTAAGGTATGGGTGGCCGCCTGCAGTACCGGCGAGGAGGTGTATTCACTCGCCATCCTTTTCTGTGAGGTATACCACGAACTCGGAATTGAGCCTAACGTTAAACTCTTTGCCACCGACATTGATCAGCGCGCCCTGCAGCAGGCTTCCAAAGGCACGTATAATCCATCTATCTCAAAAAATGTGTCGCAAAGTCGTTTAGAGCGCTTCTTCCAAAAGAAAGGCAACAAATATGAGGTAAGCGATCAAATTCGCAAGATGGTGATCTTTGCGCAGCATGACCTCCAGAAAGATCCGCCATTCAGCAAGATCGACCTGATCACCTGCCGCAACATGCTGATCTACCTCAACCCGGCCCTGCAGAACAAAGTGCTTTCTCTTTTCCCTTACGCCCTCAACAAAGATGGCTTCCTCCTTCTGGGCCCGAGCGAGCACATTGGCAATTTAAAAGAGTATTTCGCAGAAGAAGACCGCAAGTGGAAACTGTTCCGGAAAATAAAAGACCGGACCGGTACGCAGCAATCCTATGGTATAAAGGAATATGTGACGGAGATACAGCCAAGCCAGGCTTCACAGTACAAAACCACCCAGCTCAATCGCTACAACGAGGCATTCATGGATGCACTCGCAGAGGATTTTAAGGTGACGGCCCTCTATGTCGACGCCTCTTACCAGCTTTTGCATGGCATAGGAGACATCAACCGTTTTCTGAAGTTCCCGGACAAGCGCCTGCACTTCAACCTTATCAAGATGGTGCCGGAAGAGCTTGCCGTGACACTGAGCGTGGGCATTCGCAAAGCCCTGAAGAACAACCGCAATGTAATCGCACGGCAGGTAGCCGTAAAATTCGGCAAAAAAGAGAAGATGGTCAATGTCTCCATCCGTCCTGTCACCATCGAGAAGGGACAGCCGAAAATTATTCTGGTGCTACTGCAGGAGATGGCCGAGGTGCACCAGACTCCAAAAATTTCGGAACTCTCCCTGGTTTCCGACTCTGACTATTATCAGCAGCTCACGGCTCTGGAAATGGAGTTGAAAGAAACCCGGGACAACCTGCAGATGACCGTACAGGACCTGAGCACGGCCAATGAAGAACTGCAGTCGAGCAACGAAGAGCTCATGTCCAGTAATGAGGAGTTGCAAAGCTCCAACGAGGAAATGCAGTCGCTCAACGAAGAGCTGCACACGGTCAATTCTGAGCACCAACTCAAGATAAAGGAATTGCAGGAACTCAACGAAGACCTGGACAACTACTTCAGAAGCTCCAACATCGGGCAGCTGTTTGTGGATCACAACCTGTATATCCGGAAGTACACGCCTTCCATCGAAAGCATCGTGAACATTATCGGAGGCGACATCGGCAGGCCGGTTTATCATTTGTCCCACAGCCTGAAATACTCCCGCCTGGTTGAGGATATACAGTATGTCAACAACACCTCCAATGAGGTAGAGCACGAGGTAGAAACCACGGAAGGACGCTATTTCCTGATGCGCATTATCCCTTACCTCAAGCGTGATGGAAACAAGGATGGCGTTGTAATCAGCTTTGTGGATGTCACAACGCTGCGGACGCTTAGTAGTGTCGTAAACGGGGTGCTGAACAGCTCGCTGAGCAGCATCATGGCTTTCAAGGCTGTGCGCGACGAGAATATGCAGATCAAAGACTTCAACTGGACCCTGCTCAACAAGCAAGCCGAGTCCATGCTGGGCAAATCGAGCGCAAACCTGACCACTACCAGCGTGCTCTCTACCCTGCCGATTCTATACAAAAGCGGGCTGTTCAAAAAGTTTGTGGCGGTGGTGGAGTCCGACAAATCGCTACACGCAGAGCATTATCTGGAGCTGAATGGCAGCAAAGCCTGGTATGAGATTGTGGCCGTCAAAATGGGCGATGGTCTGACAGTCACGATGGCAGATATCACCGACAAGAAAAACAGTGAGGACCGGGTTCTGCAGGCTTTTGAAGATTTGAAAATAGCAGAGGAAAACCTGCTGAAACTGAATAACGAACTGGAGAAAATCGTAGCGGACCGTACCAGAGAACTGGCGGAGAGCGATGAGCGTTTCCGGCTTGTTTCGATGGCAACCAACGACGTGGTGTGGGACTGGAACCTGGCATCGAACGACATTTGGTGGAGCGACAGTCTGCACAAGGTGCTCGGCTACGAAGAGCAGGAAATGATCGGCGGCGCCAACAGCTGGTTTGATAAACTGCACCCCGAAGACCGGGACACGATCGTGAAGAGCATCAACAAAGCGATTAACGAGCGAAAGGAACAGTGGTCGGGCGAATACAGGATCAGGGAAAAAGGAGGTGATTACATTTATGTCTCCAACAGAGCCTACATCCAGTACAACGAGTACCAGATGCCCTACCGGGTAATCGGCTCTTTTATCGACCTGACAGACTTGAAACAGGCTCAGGAAGAGCTTCAGGATACCAATGCACACCTGTTGCGGGTGATTGAGGACCTGGATACCTTCGTGTATACCGCTTCCCACGATCTAAAGTCACCTATCGCCAACATTGAGGGATTGATGCTGCTGCTGGAAGAGCAGATCGCAATGGCCGGACCATTGCCTGGCGAACCGACCGAGCCCCTGTTTGTCATGATTAAGGACTCCATTGCCCGGTTCAAGAACGTGATCAGAGACCTGACTGATATTGCCAAGGTGCAGCGCGATGTGGACGGTGATGCCGAACCGTTGAGCCTGGAGGAACTTTACCAAACGGTATACCTGAGTCTGAAGGAAGAGGCCACGAAGAAACATGCGGTGATCAAGACAGATTTCAGCGAGGCACCGGCCATCAATTTCTCCCGGAAGAATATGTACAGCATTCTGTACAACCTCGTTAGCAATGCGATCAAATACAGCTCACCGGACAAGCAACCCGAGGTGCAAATCAAAAGCAGTTGGGATGGAAAAAGCCTGGTGCTAACTGTTCAGGACAATGGCCTGGGAATGAACGAAGAGCAGCAAGGCAAGCTGTTTACGCTTTTCAAACGTTTTCACTCCCACGTGGACGGTACCGGTATGGGACTTTACATCGTGAAGCGCATCATCGACAACTCGGGCGGAGAAATCAAAGTGGACAGCAAGGTAGGCCAAGGCACAACCTTCAGGCTGTATTTCAAAAAAGAATAAACCGACTATGTACATAGCAATGAGCATGTTTGAGGTTGCCAACGACATGGCAGCCGACGTAAAGGAAGCATTTGTGAAACGACCCCACATGGTCGACAGTGAGAAGGGTTTTCTGGGTATGAAAGTTTTCACGCCGCAGGAAAACGGAAACGAGTTCTGGGTGATGACAACCTGGACAGATGAAACCAGCTACAAAGAGTGGTATAAGCAACACATGAAGGAGTCGCACCAAGGTATACCCAAAGGCTTGAAGTTAGTCCCCGGTAGCCTGAAAGTGCGTTTCTTCGACCAAGTAAGTGATTAGACCGGTCTTTTGCTAACAGGTATAGCCTCTGCGCAGCCCTGGCCAGCAGCAGTGCCAGATTTCCCCTGACCTTGCTTGCAAAACCGGATATTTCAGAAAGATTTCTGAAATTGCAGTGTTATGCCTGATGCTGCCCTACTTTCCCACTTACCTGACCTGCCGGTTAAAGAAGTGATTCCACACTTGCTGGAAACGCTTGCTTGCCATTCGCGTGCTGTGCTGGAAGCGCCTCCCGGTGCCGGCAAAACCACGCTGGTACCCTTGGCATTACTACAGGCCGACTGGCGGCAGGATGGCAAAATACTGGTACTGGAGCCACGCCGACTGGCCACACGGGCAGCGGCACAGCGCATGGCCGATCTGTTAGGTGAGCCATTGGGGCAAACGGTAGGGTATTGGGTGCGCATGGAGCATGTGGTTTCCTCCAAAACCCGGGTGGAAGTGGTGACGGAAGGTATCCTGACCCGCATGCTGCAGGAAGATCCCGCCCTGGAAGGTATAGCCGCCGTCATTTTCGATGAATTTCATGAGCGTAGTCTCCAGGCTGACCTGGGCCTGGCGCTGGCATTGGATGCGCAGGCCGTGCTACGTCCTGATTTGCGCCTGCTCATTATGAGCGCCACACTGGATGCCACAGGTATAGGCAACTGGCTGCAGGCACCGGTCATTCGCAGCGAGGGCCGGCTGTACCCTGTAGAGACGCATTACCTCTCTCCTGCCGAAATGGCCGCGGCTGGAAATAGACCAGCCGAAAGACTGACCTCTATGGTTCCTAAGACCATTCGAAAAACACTGTTAGAAGAGACCGAAGGCGATGTACTGGTATTCTTGCCCGGAATGGGCGAAATGCGCCGGGTGGCCCAACAACTGGAAGACAGACTCCCTCCTGCCACGGACCTGCACCTGCTGCACGGCGATCTGCCGCTTTCCAAACAAATGGCCGCCATACAACCTGCCCCTGCCGGAAGGCGCAAAATTGTGCTGGCCACCAGCATAGCCGAAACCAGCTTAACCATTGAAGGTGTGAAAATTGTGGTGGACGGTGGCTTTGCCCGGGTTCCACGCTTTATTCCCCGCACCGGCCTTACTACCCTCGTTACTATACCTGTCTCCAAAGCGGCGGCAGATCAGCGCCGGGGTCGTGCCGGTCGTCTGGGCCCCGGTGTTTGTTACCGCCTCTGGTCTACAGCGGATCAGTTGCAGTTGCCCGTGCGGCAGGATCCTGAAATTTGCGAGGCCGACCTTTCGGGACTTGCCCTGGAACTTGCCATTTGGGGTATAAAAGACACCAACACCCTGCAGTGGCTCGATTCCCCGCCTGCAGCAGCCATTTCGCTGGCACGTGAGCTTTTGCTTCGACTGAATGCCCTGGACAGAGCAGGTAATGCTACCCCACATGGCAAAGCCATTGCAAACATGGGTTTGACACCACGGCTGGGGCATCTGGTTATAAGAGGCCGCGAACTTGGAATGACGGACAGCGCATGTGCCCTGGCGGCCCTGCTGGCAGAACGCGACATTATCAAATCCATGCAGGTGCCGGCGGGAGCCCCTATGCCAGACCTGATGCTGCGCCTGGAATTGCTGGCTGGTAAACGGCCCCATACACCTGGCTTCTCTAGAGACGAAAATGCCCTAAGACGCGTGCAGGACCAAGCCCAGCATTTGCGCCAGCGACTGCGCGAACCAAAATCATCCATCCGACCCGAAGATGCAGGGCTGTTAACGGCATTGGCCTATCCTGACAGAATCGCCCAGCGTGAAACTTCTGGTCGGGTAAGACTGGTGACAGGCCAGCGTGCCAGCCTTCCGACCGAGTTGTTTGGCGAGGCAGATTATTACGGCATCGCCCACCTCGACTCCGGAGCACATCCGCGCATCCTTTTGGCAGCGCCCCTTGGAAAGGAGGATTTGCTGCAGCATTTTCATGATCAATTGGAGGAGTTAAAGGAAGTTCGCTGGGATAGCGCAAGTGAGCGGGTAGTGGCTCGCCGAATCATTCGGCTCGGCGCCTTGGTACTGGAAGAAAAAGCCATCAGTAATCCGGACCCAGAACAAATGGCAGCGGCTTTGCTGCAAGCATTGCAGGACAAAGGGATAGACCGCTTGCCCTGGTCAGACGAGGCCAGGCGCACCCGGCAGCGCTTCGCCTTTTTACACCAACTGCAGCCTGGGAATTGGCCGGATGTGTCGGATGAGGTGTTGGCTGAAGGTATAGCGGAATGGTTATTGCCTCATTTGTCCGGACTGCGCACAATGGAGCAGGTAGCCCGCTTGGATTTAAATCAGATACTGCTCGCCACGCTTTCCTGGGAGCAACAGCAGGAGATGAACCGACTTGCCCCGACACACCTGGAGGTGCCGAGTGGCTCCCGCATTGCCCTGGACTACAGTGACCCTTCGTCTCCGGTATTGGCCGTCAGGTTGCAGGAGGTATTCGGACTGCTGGACACTCCCCGCATTGGCGGCGGCAAAGTACCTTTGCTCATTCATCTGCTCTCCCCGGCTTCGCGCCCCGTGCAGGTGACACGAGACCTGCGCAGTTTCTGGAGCAACGGCTATTTTGAAGTGCGTAAAGACTTGAGGGGCCGATACCCGAAGCACCATTGGCCCGAAGATCCGCTGACGGCACCGCCCACCCGAGGTATAAAGCGACGTACACCATAAGGCCTGTCCCTATAAGGTATAGCCCATACCGCCAGGTCCTGTTTTTGGGATTAATCGCCTAGCGTGCCCACTTTCGGGAGGATCTGGATCACGAAGCGGCGATCCCGGATGTCGCCTGTTCTGCCGGCACCCTCAAAGCCGCTGCCCGCAGCCACCAGTTCTATCTGGTCTTTCGGGAATTTGATACCGGATCGTTGCCAGAATTTCATGAGCGCAACCGCCCGTTTATAGCTCAGCTCCAGGGCATATTCCCGCTCGGTGATGTTGCGTGGATCGCCTTTGGGGTAACTGGCAGCCCGCCCGTCTATCACAATGAGGTATTTCACCTCTTTATCGTCAATGGAGTTAATGACTTGGCTCAGGTTCTCGCCGGCCCGGCGGAGCGGTGCCAATGCCCGCTGCGGTATCTCGGCGCGGCTCTGCTCAAATAGTACATCGACCAGCAATTCGTGCCGCTTGTGCTGCTCGTTGTATTGAAAGTACCGGTCATCTAAGCGACTCAAAGCCGATTTTATCTCGTCCAGCTTTTTCTTTTCTTCCAGCTCTACCTCCAGCCTTGCCAGGGTGTGCTGGTTTTCCATTGCCTTGTCCTGGAACATTTTGAAGCTCAGCACAAACAGCACCAGCATCACCAGAAAAAGCACTGTCATCAGGTCGACGTAGCTGGGCCAGAAAAAGTCTCTGCTTTCCTTGCTCATGGCGCCTACCTCTTGTTATTTTGGCTGGTGCCGAACAACTTTCCTAAAGCGGCCCGCAGAGGACCAGGTTCAGCGGCTTTCATCACATTGACGTTCAGGATGTGCAACTGACGCAGCAGTTGCTGCTGTACCTGGGCATCGGCCTCTAATTTTTGCAACAGACGCTCGTTCGTCTGCCTGATCTCACCGGTGAGCTGCTGCTGGTTGCTGTTCAGTTTTTTCTGTTCCTCCTGCAGGTTCTCGAACGGGCGCATGTAGTCGAGTATGCGATCGTATACATTGTCCTCGTTTAGCCTTCTGAAGTGTTCCTGCCATTTTTCGTAGGCGTTTTGGGCGTCACGTTCCTGGTGTTGCAGCCTGGCCTCCATTAGGTCGGTCAGCTTTAGGGCCGCCTTATCGAAATACTGCTCCACCCGTGCGGCAATATTGTTGAGGTCCTGCTCATGGCGACCAAAAAACTCAACCTGCCGCTGAATGGATTCGTCGTGCTTTTGCAAATAACCCGGTACCTGATCGAAGCCCTCCTGCAAGCCCGTGAGCCTGCTCAGCACCTGTTCAATATTATGCGTCAGTTCGCCACCCTTCTGCACCGATTCGTTGAGGGCCACCTGGTATTGTATAAAATTCTGAAACAACTGTTCGCTTTCCTTCAGCTTATCAAACACCTGCAAGTTGGCGTTGGCCATTTGCGTGAAGCCGATCTCATCCAGTTTGTGAATGAACTCCTTCTGCGTGCGGATATTCTCAGAGAGTGACTCCACAATGGGCCGGAAGCCAAGCACCTTGTCTAGGAAATCCTTGTTGAACGAATCGAGCACAGACTTGAGGTTACCCAGGCTGGCGGCCATGTCGGAGTTTAGTTTGGGCAGCAGATTGGTCTGCAGGAAGGTATAGTAATCGTTTTGATACCTATCGCGGGTGCTGCGGGCGTTCTTGAGGTGATGATTGCCAAGCAGGGTGAGCAACAAGCCGAAGAAGCTACCCGTCATGGCAATGAGCACACCGAAAAGAAAGCTCGGAATATTCTGATCTGTGATAAAAGAGGAACCCACGGCTATACCTTCTTCGGGAACTTCAGCTGTCACAAGTCCGGTAAAAACCAGGCTGGACAAACCAATGATCACCCCCGAAAAAGTCCCCAACAAGCCCACATACAAAGGGGTGGCAATAGTCGACTGTACTTCATTGTCCATCGCCTCGGAATAGCGCTCGGCCACGTCCTTCAGAATGTTAAAGTCAGCGGCCGCTCCCTTATTACACCGCAGGTACTGGTTGGTGCTTTTGATGATCTTGCTGAAAGTCTCGGAAGGCTGCTGTACCTCTATCAGATCGGTGGTACCCGTGCCTTTGCCGCCTGACGATGCCGTAGTGACGAGCGCCTCAGGATCACCGGAAACCGGATGCAGATTGCCGGCACTCAGTAGCCTGTCAAACTTCTCCAAAGAGAGGGTATACCTGGGCACAGGTCCGCCCTTTGCCTCTACCTGCAGGGTATCACCCTCTACCGCAACAATGCGCTTCACCACTGGATTGGAGGGCATGTACTCCCGGAATGGCTGTCCGTTGAGCAGGGCCAGCCTGAGATTTTCCGGGCTTTTGCCAGGTATAGTTTTCGCCTCCGGCTGTTCCAGCACATGCTCCCGGAGGGAAAGCCGGTCTTCGGAAGGAAAAAGCTCCGCTATGTTTCTGATCCTGCTGCGGGTGCCCCTGTAGACAAACAGTTGGTAGCCCAGGATGCCCAGGATGAGAATCGCCTCGAAAATAAATATACCTTCCATGTGAATGTGTTGCTACCAAGGGGCAAAAGTGCTCTCCTAGGTATAGCGAATGTGTGTGTTATCTGAAATCGATCCGTGCTTTCTCTTCTATTTTCCAGCCGTTGCCCACACGAGACAATACGCCGTCGCCTTGCAACACCACCTGGCTCACCATGCGGTTGGATGGTTTTTCGAAAGCAAAGGCATTTTCCAGCCGGTCTATACCCTGTGAGATCACAAAAGCGTGGTTGCCGGACAGGTTGAAGCGGTAGCGTGTTCTGTTGCTGCCTTCTGTTGGGGCGTCCACTTCGATGTAGCTGTCGGAGTCAGGCTGCTGTTGGAGCTGGTGCTGGCGGATGACACCGTCCTCCGGAATGATCGCGTATTTTTTACCGGAATGTTCGGGCTCAGGCTGCGTAACCTGGTTAGCGGTGGTCGTTTGCTGGCCAGAGGCTGCCTGTTCCAGCTCTTCCAACAGGTCACCTCCTACTATTTCCAGGTTAACGGGTTTTGACGCAGGCCGCTGTTGCTCAGATTGGCCGGTTTCATCGTTTCTTTTTCTGTCCATCGGTTCGTTGCGTCTTCTGTTTTCTTTCTTGCGGCGAGGCTCGCCGGGTTGCGTTTCATCCTCACGCTGAGATTTTCTATCCTGCTGTCGCTCTTTCGGCTGATTTTCCCGTGGCTGCCTTTCCTGCGGTTGATTCTCGCGGGGCTGGCGGTCGCGCTGCCTTTGGCGCGGTTCACGTGTCTGTTCCTGCTCTTCCTGACGCGGTTTGTTTCTGCGACCAGACTCACTGGTTTCGTCTGTCGGTCGTTTGCTCCTGCTGTTGCCCCCTTCCAGCCTCCTGAGCCTTTGCTCCAATAAAGTATTTTTCTCTTTCAGCTGCTCGATCCGTTTGCCAAGCATCCGGTGAGAAGTACTGGCTCTCAGAAATGCGAAACCGGCACCCACTAAGGCGATCAGGCTGATGATAATGGAAATTGTATTCATATAGCAGTGCTGTTAATTTTCAATGTTGGTTTGAGAAGTAGATGATTCACTTTTAAAAAGCCTGACCACCACTTCCTGTTGAACGTGGTGGCCGGGGCAGGTATAGCGTTAACACTAAAATTATGAAATAGCACTCACCTGGGACTGCTGACGATAGAGTTCTTTCGACAAGAGGTAGAGCGACTGTTTGAGTGGCATGAAGAACATGGTCTCGTGCAACTGCTCGCGGTCCGTCAGGCCACGCACGGTATCCTCCAGAATCATGGTATAGCTGTCCTGCAGGTTCATGCGCATGAACTCCAGTACCTTCATCGGGTCTACTTCCACTCCCATCGAGCGCATCAGCGGCGACACGTCCGGGTCGTCTAGCAGTAACTCCAGGCAAGCCATTACATTGTCCATCACCTCCTGGCGCAACTCGCCCGTGATTTGGGTTTTAGTTACCGGCGTGAGTGCCTCGTCCATTTTAGCAGACCCCGTCGGGCGCATGATCGGAATGTTGGTCAGGTCGTTGAGGTCGGTGCCTTCCAACGCCATGGCACCGCCATTGGCCGTCACCTGCTTCGGATTGTCTACCAGCACCAGTTTGAAATTAGCCGGTGGCTCCTGCCCCGTCACTTTATGGAAAATGGCTTTGGCGTAGCGCTCCACATTCGACAGATTATTCCCTGCGCTCAGGAGCTTGATGTACAAGCTACCGCGGCCACTGAAGGAGATATACCTTGGCACTTTCACATCCAGCTGCTGCACGAGCTGCGCCAGGTGGTACATGAGCGAACCGAAGTGCAGGTAGAACATGAGTCGCAACTGGCGGGCCTGCAATAACTGCTGGCTGTAGTTCAACTCCTTGTCGTAATTGAACAGCAAGCTGCTGATGTCGGCAGAGTTGAAATCCGGGTTATCCAGGGCCGTCTCCAGGAACTTGCGGTACTCGCGGCCTTCCTCTGTCAAAGGTATACGCAGCACATGATCCACACCGTACTGCAGCAGGCCGTTGTCCTTGCTGGTCTTCACGGTTGCAAAACCATCACCCCACAAATCGTTGCCGGCGAAGCGGAAAGATGAGCTGTGCGAAGGCTTTCGGTTGGTGAACAACAGCACGTCCGTCGTGCCGCCTCCGATATCTACGTTGATCAGGTTCTCATCCTGGCTCGGCACCACGGCTCCCGTTCTGGACAGGAAGTAAAACGGCGCTACCGACTCAGTAATGCAAACCGTGGTCCTGTTATTCTTAAAGACGTTGTTGTACACCGTGTCCCACACATTCTGGAACATGTTGCGTGAATACTCATCGAAGCTCAAGGGCGCAAACCACACGATCTTGGTGCTGGCAATGTTGCCGTTGTTCAAGGCGACCTTGTTGCGGATAAGCAGCATGATCTCGGTAAAGAAAGCCTCTATGCGACGCTTACCAGTATTAGTCAGCGTTTCGCTCCACTTCAGATCGGTATGATAGGTCTGTCTGTACTGGTCCTGGTGCGTCCCCTCTGTGTTAATGGAGAAACCAATGTTGATGTTCCCAAACAGGTTGGTGATCTGGTTTTCGAAGTCGATGGACTCGCAGGTAGCCGTGCGCGTCGGGAAATTGTAAAGGGAGTCGCCTGACCCGATGAGCAAAGGTATAAACTCACGCTTGAGCAAAGTCTCCACAGCGAACAAACGGCCGAAGCCGCGCTTATGGAAGCGCTGGTAGTCGGTCAGGGCCGGATCGTCGGACGGCTTGTTGAGCATGACCAGTTGCTGGTCGTTAGCCGTGATATTGAACTCACGCGGCGCCTGGTTCGGACCGGAGGTATAGGCAATGTGCGTATTGGATGTACCGAAGTCGACGGCAAAGGTAAAGTTGTGTATACCTTGTTGCAGTTCCTGGAACTTCGGTACGATAAGCGCCTTGCCCGTGAAGTCAACGCCGGCGTGGGTGAATTCGGCAAAGTCGAAATGCGTGCCGCGTACCTCATAGTAAGTACTGCCCGCGCTGCTGTTGCTCTTCTTGGTGCGTTTGTGCGCCGTGGCGGAAATGATGCCGGCTCCTGCCTCCAACTGTTTGCCGCCCGCAAAGAAACTAAGCGAATGGTTGCGGTTCACCAGCAGCGGGTCGATGTCCTCGTCCACCAGCATCACTTTATAGAAGTCGTTGTACTGTGCCGCGTCCGTGAACTTGAAGAACGGGAACACGCCCAGTCCGATCCTGGATTTGAGGATGTGCCCTTTCTCCGGAATCACGTTACCGTGCGCGTCTTTGGAATTGAGCGGATTGTCGTAATAGCTGCGTTCGTATACCACATCGCCTTTCTCGGTGGGCACGCGCAGCGTCACCCTAACATGGTTCACATCGATATGGAAAGTCAGGTGATTGGCCAGGTCCTGCGCTGTGAAGAAATCAAAATACAGGTTCGTGATCGGCAGCAGGTAGTTGAAGTATTTCTCCGTCACGCCTGGCTGGTAGACCACCGTGCCACTGTAGAAGCGATCGGTGTTCACTTCGTAAGGCACCTGCACCAGCGTTTCCTGCAGCAGGTCGTTGATGGTCAGGTATGGGTAGTTAAAACCAACGCCCGGCAGCGAACGGTTCTCCAGTGGTTTCTCATCCGCATAACCAACTACCGTATTCACCGGCCAGGCCAGGTTGTTGACATACTTGATGTTCGGGGCCAGTCGCAGGTCCGGCTTGAGCACGATCGGACGTTCACCTGCAAAACCGGTATGGGTCGGACGAATGAATAGGTCGCTGCTTGTCACGGCGGTCTGGTCCTTTTTCACCAAGAAATTGATATGGCCCACATGGACTGGGTTTTGCTGGAAATCTACTAACTGCAGGTATTCTGAGGCAATGGCGCCTTGTCCCACAGCCCCCGCCATGTTGATGTTGCGTAGCAGGTTTTCGTCCAGCGCATTGTACACCGCCGGAAAAGCTTGGATCATGGCAGGGTTGGAAACGAACAGTTTGTGCACGTACTCCTTGAAATCACGCTCCCGGTCCTCCAGCGACACATAGTTATGATCGAAGTAAGTGCCGATGTTCTGCGCCCGGTTGATGCCTAAAGGCCGCACATTGGGCGCCACAAAAAGAAAAGTCAAAGGCGAAGTTCCGCCGATCAGCTGCAACTGTCGCTCTCCACGGGGGTCGGTTGACTCAAAGAAAATCAGGAAGATATCCTCTATACCTTGGAATCGGCTGTCGTTCATGAACAGCTCCAGCGTCCGGCCCAGCAGATTGGTGTTCGGATTGGACTGCATGGCCCCCAACTGCTGGTGCTTGTTCCAGCGGCGAATAACGATCTTGTTACCAGCCTGGGCATAGCTCTGGTGGTTATAAAGCAGCTCCCACAAATCCCAGAAATGCGTCACAAACTTGTGGTAGATCGTGTTCGTGCCTGAGCCACCCACGCCACGTTTTACAAAGTCGAAGGCGGTTTCGAAGAGGTGCATACGGGCGAAAGGCGTCGGTATGGATGCGTTTATCTTAAGCGCCCTCCCTCCTGAGCCATCGGTGATATCTTTGATCTCGGTGCTGGTGATCTGGCTGGTCTTGGCCCAGCCCTCCACGTTTGATCCGGTTTTATGAAGTCGAAGTACTTTCGGCATGTTTGTTTTGTTAAAGAATGTTGTAGAGTATGGCTACCAGCCCTCGCTCGCGTCCCGCGAGTGTGAGCAATTTTGCGGACTCCGGCCGCTTGGTTTGTACCTATTGGTACAAGTGGCGTAACGCCACCCGATAACGCATACTCGCGGGACGCGAGCGAGTGCTATTATCAGTATAAATCCTGATCCTAACTGTATTTCAGCTTCTCCTCCACCAGCCTGTCGGTGGCAGCCTCGAAGGCTTTGATGGTGGCCTTGAAAGCGTCTCGGTCGGAGATGGATTCGGATGCACGGTTGAGTTCCTTTACAAAAGAACCCTGGTGTATTCCTTTGTTCAGGAAACCTGTCTCGATCTGCTTGTCAGACACCATGCGGTTGAAGTCTGTCTCATTCAGGTCGAGCGCTGCGAATGTTCTTTCCTTACGGCCCAGTTCACGCAGCCAGGCCTGATAACCAAAATCCGGGTTCGTCAGAAACTTATTCAGCTCCTTAAAAGCCGGATCGTTGCGCACGGCGCTGCCCAGGTCCACGCTCTTGGCATATGCCGCCTGGGTATCGTCTGGCAGGTGCTGGGTATAGTAGCGTTCAAAATAATGGAAACGGATGAGCTGCGTAGCGATACGGTCACGGGTTTCGCTGTCGAGGTGCGAGAACTGCACGTTGCTCACATCCTCTCGCAAACCGTACTCATGGAATACCTCATTCCCCTCCAGTTCATTGTCGGAGTAGTCCATAAAGTCTACGATAGCCAAGGCACTCAGAAGTTCCACCAGGTGCGCATCGTTCTTCTGGCTGGCGCGGCCCGGGTTATTCTCCATCGGTTTGTCCGGCGCATCACCCATGTAGTACACGGCATTCACCCCGTTGAGGTGGTGCTGGTAATAGGACAGCGCGTCTTTCGCCTTGGTAGTAAAAGTGTTCGAATCGATGAAGTCGGCCTCTACTCCTGCCGCTGGTTGCTCCAGCGAGAAGTATGGCAGCACCACCATCGCACCAGTTAGTGCTGTGTTCAGGCTGGCTGCGTTAGGCAGGCTAGTGCGTGAATCCTTGAAGTTTTTGAGCAGAAGCGGGAAACCAGCTGCGCCTGTTCCTCCGAAGATCGAACTCACAAAGAAGATACGATCGCCTGCCTGGAAGTTCGAGGCAAAAAAACGCATTTCCGGGGAATCAATGATCTCGTTGAGCACCACGCTCCCCACGTTGGGACTACCACGGAAGCCCACATCCAGGCTATTGTTCAGGTTCTCCGGCGTAAAAAGGAGATCGATCATGGCCTGGCTGTCTACGTCGAGCTGGTTGTAGCCCACATGGTCTTTGAAGGGTTTGTTGATCCCCCCGAAGTCATACACAAAACTATCACGAATCTTGGCATTTCCGTCTCCGGCTATGCTGGAGAGCGTACTGATATCGGTATGGAAGAAGCCGTCTTCGCGGCGACCCAGCGAGTCGTGTAGATGCTTGTAGGTTTTGAGCAGTTCCACGGTGCGGTTCATGTCGCCGTTCTGCGTGTCCGGGTCGATAATGATCGGCACTATCTTATCACAGTTCTCAACCTTAACACCGGCTGCCATCAACATCACCAGGGAGCGGATAACACGGGAGCCCGTGCCACCAATTCCGAATACAAAAAGCTTTGCCATAATTATTTTTTATTGGGCCACTTCATCGGGGTTGTCCATGCCTGCACAGAGCCCCTTTTGAGTAGAATAGAGAAAAGAAAGAAAAGAATCAGACTGTAAATCGTGTTCACGAAAGCAAACATGTAGGTATAGGAGTGAGTCTCGATACCGTTGCTGCTCACCTGCACAATGGGGATGATAAAAGCGATCACCGCATTCAGCAACAGAAACATTACCCAGTGCTGTGTTTTGTACAGCCCGGTGCTCAACATGCGGTTCAGTACATAATAATAGATGAGCACAATGGCCAGGGTGATGATGAAAAGCTGAAGTCCGGTGTTGGGGAAAACCACTTCGCGGTAGTCGTTGGTGAAGTTGGCAGGTATAGGACGGCCCAGAAAGAGCTCATACAGCCCTGAGAAGAAGTTTTGGATCATAAGGGTTAGTCTGCTTTATTGAATTGCACGGTTACGTTAAAAATATTGTCGCTCTGGTCGCGGTACAGGGCCTGCACGCCATCCATGATTTTCGTCAACTGGTAGGTTCTGCCAGGCTCCGCTATCGGGTTGTTGTCGTTCTCGGTTGACCACGACTTGATCCAGGCTGGGTATACGTGCGGCAACTGAATGTAGACAGAACCCGTGTTAGCTGTGAGCTGTGGCACCCGCACCCGCACAAAGTGGGTATAGCCGGAAAGCTCCGGTGTGGCTTTTATACCTTCGTCAGCCAACGTCAGATTTGCCAAAGACGCCCGGCAGCCGTTTCCGAGCACTTTGAGGTGCTGCTTCAGGAAGTCCATGCGCTGCAGGCTGGCTGGCAATGCACTCAGGTCCAGCCCCACCGTGAATTCCACCGGCTCTTTTGCCTGTGGCTGCAGATTGACAGCGGTGCAGGGATCGGCGTTGCGGCTGCTGCAGTAAACGATTCCGGCCGGCTTGAAACTTCCGGTTTTGAGTAGGGCCGAATAAGGTATCGCGTTGTATTCGAAACCAAAATAGGCCTGCTGCTTCGGCAAATCCCGGAATACCTTGTTGATGACCACCTGCACTTCCGGCTGTTTGCCGATCACCCAGGTATAGAACGGAATTTGTTCCCCTTTCAGTGTCCTGCGCACTTCCGGCTTTTTCACTGCCGGGTGGTAGGTTCCATGGAAAGCGGAGACGTCGCCTAGTACGGCAACCACCAGCCCCTGCCGTTCCGCCTCACGCAACGCACTGCGGATGTCCGAATCCAGGGACAAAAACTGCCCCTGATCGCTGGGACCGTGTATAAAGTCTGAGATGATCACGCTGACTGAGCCGTGATCGATGGATTGTTGCAAGGCGGCACGCAGCATGTCCGGCAGCGGCGTACCGCGCACGTCGTCCTGAATACCACTCACAATGTAGCTTTTCATGGTGCTGTAGGAAACGCTGTCGAGCACTGGCTTTCCTTTTGCGTCCTCCTTAGCCAGGTAAAAGGCTTTTTGATCCACGTAGCGGCCATCCTGCACCTCCGAAATCAGCTTGTTCAGGCGACTCTGAAAGGCAGTCGCCTCTTTGCCGGCAACCGAGGCAGGCATGAATCCCTTCATCCCGTTCGAGATCTCCAGGTATACGTCTACGTTGACAAGGGAGGGAGTGCTGTTTTGGGTTGTACTGACAGGGCCTCTTACCTGTGGGCCGCTTGGAGGGGAAGTGGTTTCTTGCGGCTCTTGCGCCTCGTCGGCATTTTGTTTTGTATAACAGCCGGACAGAACGAGGACAAGGCCTAGCCATAGGAAGAGGGTACCGCTAATCGACTTTTTTTGGAGCATGCGTTATAGTATTATAAGCATTGGGCATTACTGCGGAAACAGGTATAAGGTTTTCAAGCCTTCACCATTGAACTGGATAAATGTTCAGCTGCCCCGTATTAACGAACAAGTTAACGATTAAGATACGAATAACAGTATATAAGCATATAGTGTTATGCAATAAATTAAGCTCTAACACCGCTTTGGGGCTCGCAGGACTGTTTTTTTTAACGCAATCCCATGGGCGATGTTCCTTATACAACTCTCAGCACTTAAGAAGATGAAAAAAAATCAATTATTTTCTAACAATTCATAACCTGTTGCCAGCCAGCGCCGTATAAAAGGATGGCTAAAAGTTGAAAAGTTTATTGTTAGAATTAATCTTTTCAATAGAAGAACAGGTCCTTTACGAAGGGCCTGTTCTTTTTTTTGCCCTTTCCAATGCACACACAGAAACAGCCGCCCTACACGAGGACGGCTGTTTCTGATTATTATATAACGCTTATAAACTTTAATTTCTAAAGCGGGTTTTTCATCAGCTCTGACTGAAACTTCTTTAATTGTGAATCGATTTGCTTACGGTCACCTACAACGACCAAGGTCATGTCTTTGGGACGGATATATTTCTGGGTAGTTTGCTGTACCTGCTGCGGGGTGATGGCATGGATGTGCTGCACCTGATTGGTGAGGAAGCTCTCGGGCAGGCCGTGCAGATCCAGGAAGCTTAGCTGTGAAATAATGCCATTCGGAGAAGAATTCCGCAGCACAAACAAACCTGCTTCATAGTTCTTGATGCCTTCCAATTCCTCGGCGGTTGGCGCCTCTTTTCCCAGCCGACTGATCTCGCGCACGATCTCCCGCAACGAGTTACCGGTATGCTCCGTGGTTACGTCGGCCACCTGTGCCCAATCCCCTACCTTATAGCGGGCAGCGAGCGAACTGTATGGGGAGTAGGTATAGCCTTTGTCCTCGCGGATGTTGCGGGTAATGCGGGAACCGAAGGAACCACCCAGCAGCGAGTTCGTGACACGCAGCGCCATATAATCCGGATGCGAAGGGTCTACCACCGGCAAGCCGAACACAATGGTAGACTGCGGTGCCCCCGGTCGGTCCACCACGATCATGTCACCTTTGGTAACAGGTTTGGCTACCGGTATTTGAGGTTCCGGCCCTTTGTTCCAATCGCGCAACGTAGACGAAATGGCTTCTTTCATGGCACCAGCATCAAACTTACCGGCGACGTATACGTTGGTGCGGTCGGCCCCGAACTGCTTCTGGTAAAAGTCACGCAACTGCTCCAGCGTATACTGATCGATCTCGGCATCGGTCGGCAATTTCCGGCCATACGGATGATTCGGGTATAGCACCGCTCTGTACTTCTCCTGCGCCTGAGCACCAGGCTGTTGCCGCTGCAGGTTCATCTGACGCTTGAAGTCATTTTTCACCCGGGCCAGCTCCGACTCCGGAAAGGCCGGGTTCTTCACCAGGTCGGCCATAATCCCGATCAGCTCCGGGCCATACTCCGACAGCACGGAACCCGAAATCCAGGTTTGGTTGGGGCCAACACTGACATAGAGCGACCCGCCCAGTCTGGCCACCTCCTCCGCCAACTGGCGGGCATTGCGGGTAGCGGTGCCTTCCTGCAGCAGGTTGCCCACCATATCGGCCAGCCCGTTCTGATTTTCGGTTTCGTGCACGTTGCCTACCTCCACAACCATGCTCACCGTTACTTTGGGCACTTCCCCGTAAGGCACCATGGTGGCGGTCAGGCCATTTGGCAAATCGAACTGCTGCTTGGCTGGCAATTTAAAATCCTTTGGGTCTCCTCCTGATGGGGGGGCTTGCTTTTGGGCAGTGGCTATACCGGCCTGTAGGGTCAGCAACACGCCAAGTGCTAGTTTAAATATCTTTTTGTTCATAACAGATTAGCTTTTTGCCTGTGGGTTTACAAGTAAAACAGTACGGTTCGTTGGGCGTAGGTACTCCCTGATCGTCTTTTGAAGCAATTCCGGGGTCACTTTCCTGAACTCAGCCTCGAGTTGGTTGATACGAGCCGGGTCGTTGTCGAAAAGAGCGAAAGATGCCAGCAGGTCGGCCCTCCCGAAACCGGACATCTGGCTCAGCTGATCGTAAAGTGACGAGCGCATTTTAACGATGGCCAGTTCCATGAGCTCCTGGCTTATACCTTCCTGCTGCAGCTTCTGTATTTCCATATCCAGCACGTTTACAATTGAATCAGCTGCCACGTCCTTATCATGGATCAGGCTGCCCATCCAGAGCATGGGGCCGTTATAGTTGAACATGTTCCCCAGGAAAGCGTTGATCCCCCCATCCACAGACCCGGTGTAGCCCCGCTCCTGCACCAGCGCCTGGTACAAACGACTGTCATTGCCCTGCAGCAGAATCTGATCCAGCAGGCCCATGGCATAGTACTCGGGGGAGTTGCGCTCGGGCATATGGTAGGCGAAGGCCAGCGCCGGACGGGTAGCCAGCTTATCGTCTTTGGTGAAGCGCTGCTCCTTTTCCTGGCGCGGCTCGGTCAGGTTAGCGGGTTCGGGCAAGTTGCCGGACGGTATGCTGCCAAAGTACTGCTGCATCCAGGCCTTCGCCTGCTCCGATTCAAAGTCGCCGACCACGACCACCACCGCATTGTTGGGCGAGTAAAAAGTGTCAAAGAAAGACTTTACATCCTCGAGGCTGGCAGCGTCCAAATCCTCCAGGTCGCCATAGAAGTTGTGGGCGTTGTACCAGTTTTTGTTGGCGTACTGCGGCATGTCCAGCCAAGGGAAACCACCGTAGGGCTGGTTGAGCACATTCACCTTCACCTCATTTTTCACCACCCCCTGCTGGTTGGTCAGGTTCTCCTGCGTGATATTGAGTCCTTTCATGCGGTCAGCCTCCGCCCAGAGCATGGTCTCCAGCTTGTGCGCCGGCACGATCTCAAAATAGTTGGTGAAGTCGAAGCGGGTACTGCCGTTCAGGATGCCACCGTTCTTCTGTACCAACTGTATGAACTCCATCTTGCCCAGATTCTCGGAGCCCTGAAACATCATGTGCTCAAACAGGTGTGCAAAACCCGTGCGGTCCTTTGGCTCTATTCGAAAACCGATGTTATAGTACACGGCTACCGTCACCAATGGGGCTGTCTTGTCAGGTGAGAGCACGACTTTCAGGCCATTGTCGAGGGTGTAGTAATCCACCGGTATCTGATAAGAGTTCTCCACGGCGGGGTTGCTCGTCTCGGCAGTTGCTGTGCCGGTGTCCGAAGCAGTCGGAGTGGCTTGCTGACTGCAAGACCAGATGGACAGCAACAGCAGCCAAGCCCCATATTTTATAAGATTTTCATAAAAAACGGATTTCATCATGTGCTGAATTTTAGGTTGAAGTATGATTAAGCCTTGATTCAGAACTTTTTACGAAAGTAAGCTGATTTTTATTCTATTTATTATAGTAATTTTTAAAATAAGCTTTTCGCTATAGATGCTCAGCAGGTAGGTAGTATTTATAAATTAGGCTAAACAAGGATGTCATTCTATCCGATTTAGCCGGTCGAGACCTAACTAATCACTGTGAGTAGTTTAGCTGAATTTCATTCAGAAGTTGCACAGCGAAAGCCGGTATGCTCCAGGCTGGTATCAGGAAAGGCATGCATGCGGGCCGTTACCCGGTATCCTTTGCAGTAAGAAGCGTGGCACAAATAGGACCCTCCTCTTAGCACCCGCTCCTCTACCTGTCGCTGCATCGAGGGTTGTGCCTGGCTACTGCCTGCAAGCGGTGATTGGGGATAAGGCCCATACCTGTCAGCGCACCACTCCCAAACGTTTCCGGCCATATCATATAAGCCAAAGGCATTGGGAGCGAAAGACCTGACGGGTGCCAGCCCGCTATACCTGTCCCAGCCGATATCGTTAACCGGAAATTCTCCCTGCCAGGTATTGGCTTTGGGTTTGCCTTGCTCCACATCCTCATCGCCCCAGGGGTGGGGCTCACGTTGCTGGCCACCCCGTGCGGCATATTCCCACTCTGCTTCGGTTGGCAACCGCTTGCCTGCCCATCGGGCATAAGCGGCCGCATCCTCCCACGACACCTGCACGACCGGATGATTTTCTTTGCCTGCAATGCTGCTTCCCGGTCCCTGTGGCTGACGCCAATTGGCACCCTTCCGCCAGGACCACCACCGTGACACGTTATGCAGGGAGACAGGTTGAGCCGGGACTACAAAAACCAGCGAAGCGGCCACCAGCAAACTATCATGGGGCTTGGGCGTACCAGGCGGCACCTGCTTCCGCAGTTCTTCCCAGTCCGGTGCGCGCTCCGCGGTCGTCACATAGCCGGTCGCTTCCACAAAGGCGGCGAACTGGGCATTGGTTACTTCGGTAGCGTCCATCCAGAAACCGTTTACCTTTACCTGATGCTGCGGGTATTCGTCCGGCCGACCTTCGCGATCGGCTGCGCCCATCCAAAACTCGCCTCCTTCAATCCACACCATGTTCTTGTGCGAGACATCCGCTGCCGCAGCATACCTTTGCGCAGGGCCTTTTCCGGATGGTCGGGTGGGGATATTGCCATGGCAGGAAGCGTCAGGTATAGCCGCGGCAGTTTCATGCGCATTGTCTTCCTTTTTTTGCTGACACGCATAAAAGAAAATCATACCTATAAAAAGGGTGATCAGGTACTTTTGCATGCTCAATAGGTGCCTCTGTATAGATGGTCAATGCGTTTGCTGTCGGTGCCCTTAAGCGGGATTTGCATTCCTCCGGTGGCCTCCAGCCAGTTCCACATATCTTTTTTCAGTTGCATCGCCACGTCCTGGTATTTCGGGTCCCGGATGAGGTTGTTCATTTCCTCGGGGTCTGCCTTGATGTCGTAAAGTTCGTTGATGTCCCACACGCCATGGTTGAAAATGTACTTATACTGATCGGTGCGTGCCCCGAATATGGTGGGCGTCTGCGGGAAGGCCCATTCCCAATAGTATTCATAATACACCTTGTCGCGCCAGTCAGGTATAGGCTGCCCTTTCAGTATCGGCAGAAACGATTTGCCCTGCATGTTTTCGGGAGTCGGCAAACCGGCCATTTCCATAATAGTAGGCGCAATGTCGATGTTCATGACCATCTGCGGCACTTTAGTACCCGGTTTGATTACCGCCGGACCGCGCACCAACAGAGGCACCCGGATAGAGGGCTCGTACATGTGGCGTTTGTCGATGAGGCCGTGCTCCCCGAACATAAAGCCATTGTCACCCATGTAAATGACAACGGTGTTTTTGTCGAGTCCCTCCTTTTTAAGCCAGTCCAGCACACGGCCTATGCTTTCGTCCACGCTCATCAGCGTTTCGTTGTACCGCCGGTAAAAGTCATCGAACTTGATGTCGCCGTCATACATGCCGTCTACCCCATGCCAGCTCCAGCGCTGCCGGCGTACCCACTCCGGTATATCGCGGGTATTGACCGGCCCCGTGGGTTCCTGCCTCTGGCCGTATACCTTGCTGGAGTCAGTGGCGGTCAGGTACATGGAGGGCGGACTGATGATGGGCATGTTTTTGTACTTGCCTTCGTGTCGTCTGGCAGGTTGGAACTCGGCATGCACGCCTTTATGGGAGAGGTAGGCAAAGAAAGGTTTCTTTTTATCCCGCTTGCTGAGCCACTCCAAGGTATAGTCGGTAAGCAGATCAGTGGTATAGCTGCCCTTGGCTTGCTGCACCGATTTGCCGTTGATGTTGAAGACCGGATCGTAGTAAACACCCTGTCCCTTAAAACTGACCCACTGGTCGAAGCCGGGCTGCGGCATATCGTCCACGTTGCCCATGTGCCACTTCCCGAAAAAGCCGGTCTGGTATCCCTGCTTTTGGAGGTACTGCGGAAAGAAAGTCAGCCCTTCGGGTAAGGGGGCATTGTTATCGACGATGGTATGGGTATGGGCGTACTGCCCCGTGAGGATGGAGGCCCGGCTGGGCGAACAGAGAGAAGTGGTCACAAAGGCGTTCTGTAGATGCGCCCCTTCCCGGGCCATACGGTCCATGTGCGGGGTTTGCAGCCCCGGCACTTTGTTCATGAAACCCATAAAGTCATACCGGTGATCATCACTCAGAATGAAGATGACGTTAAGGGGCTGCTGTCTTGGTTTCTGTTTTGCCTGAAAGCTGAAAACAGCCACAGCCACCAGCACCAGACACACCATTAGGCCCAGCGTGCCATACCAAGCAGTTTTGTTTCTTATCCTTTCCATCGCCATTAGTTTTATGGTTAAGTAGGTAGCGCTAGTTCAACCGAAAACCGGCCTCCTGCAACTCACTGCTGCTGGTGCCCACATATACCTTAAACTCACCGGGCTCATACACATATTCCATCTGGTTGTTGTAGAATTTTAGGTCGTCTGCGGTTAACTTGAATGTAACTGTTCGGCTCTCCCCTTTCTTGAGCATGATCTTCTGAAACCCTTTGAGTTCTTTTACCGGACGGGTAATGGAGCCGACCACATCCTGGACGTAGAGCTGTACCACTTCCTCTCCGTCGTAATTGCCTGTGTTGCGCACCTCCACGCTCACCTCCAGAGACTCACCGGCTGTCATGGAAGCCTTGCTTAATTTGGGTTTGGAGTAAGTAAAGGAGGTATAGCTCAGCCCATGACCGAAAGGGTATAGCGGTTCGTTAGGTACATCCATGTAGCGGGAGGTATATTTGTTGAGCTCTTCGCCGTTGAAGGGCCGACCGGTGTTTTTGGCATTATAGAAAATAGGCACCTGCCCTACATGGCGCGGGAAAGTAACCGTGAGTTTGCCGGATGGGTTGTAGCTGCCGAACAGCACATCGGCGATGGCATTGCCCGCCTCGGTTCCGGCGAACCAGGTCTCGAGTATGGCGTTGGCATTCTCGTGCTCCCATGGCAGCGTCAACGGACGGCCGTTCATGAGCACAATCACCAGTGGCTTTCCGGTTTGCTTCAGGGCTTTGAGCAAAACCAATTGCTGACCCGGCAATCCGATGTCGGCACGGCTGGCCGCTTCCCCGCTCATCCCCTGCGACTCGCCCACCACGGCCACGATCACATCGGAGTTGCGGGCCGCCTGCACGGCCTCTTTGATCATGGCTTCAGAGGAGCGCTTGTCGAGTTCCAGTTCACCGCCATGCGCGTTCAATCGGCGAATCATCTGGGCATCATCAGTCAGATTGGCTCCCTTGGCGTAATTGATCTTCACTTTATTGCCCATTACGTTGCGTATACCTTGTTCTACCGATACGGCCTGTTTCCAGTCGCCTGCCCCGCTCCAGTTGCCGATCAGGTCGCGCTGGTTGCGGGCCAACGGACCGATTAGCGCGATAGAACCAGATGACTTGAGCGGCAGCGTGTTTTTATCATTCTTAAGTAATACCATACTCTTGCGGGCAATCTCGCGGGCAGCTTCGCGGTGCTCTTTTGTCAGCATGGCCGTCTTGCCGCGCTCTTCGTTGATGTAGCGGAACGGATCCTCAAACAAACCCAGCTTATACTTGGCCTCCAGCACACGGCGGCAGGCGGTGTTGATCTCTTCTTCGGTAACAGTGCCGCGCTCCACATTGGCTTTGAGTTCCTTCAGGAAAAGCTCACCCACCATGTCCATGTCCACCCCGGCTTTAAGCGCCAGCGCAGCCACTTCCGATTCATTGCCCACGCCATGGGCGATCATTTCGTTGATGGCAGTGTAGTCAGTCACCACAAAACCATCGAAGCCCCACTGCTCACGCAGCAGCTCCGTCATAAGCCAACGGTTGCCAGTGGCCGGCACGCCGTTTATTTCATTGAAGGACGTCATCACGCTACCGGCTCCTGCGTCCAGTGCCGCTTTGTAAGGAGGCATGAACTCGTTGAACATGCGCTGCATACTCATGTCCACGGTGCCATAGTCCCGTCCGGCCTCGGCGGCTCCGTACAGGGCAAAATGCTTCACGCAGGCCATCACGGTGTTAGGGTCTTTCATGTTATCAAGCTGATAACCTTGTACCATGGCCTCGGCAATGCGGGAGCCCAGAAAGGGATCTTCACCGGCCCCTTCCGCTATACGCCCCCAGCGCGCATCGCGGGCAATGTCCACCATCGGGGAGAATACCCAGTTCAAACCGTCGGCAGTGGCCTCTTCGGCGGCAATACGGGCGCTGCGCTCAATGGCTTGCAAGTCCCAGCTGGCGGAAAGTCCTAAAGGTATCGGGAAAATGGTACGGTGGCCGTGGATGACGTCGTAGCCGAAAATGAGCGGAATCTTGTGCCGCGAGCTATTCACAGCCAACTCTTGCAGTTTGCGTACCGCAATTGGGGTATAGGTGTTGAACACGCCGCCCACATTGCCTCGCTTGATATTTTCGTCCACATTCTCACTCACAATCGGGCCAGTCACGTCAAAGCCCACCGACACGAGGTTTAACTGCCCGATCTTCTCGTCCAGCGACATCTTGGCCATCAGGTCCGTGATAAACCTGTCCATCTCCGGATCGGAGGAACGGGCAGGAACACTCGTGGCCGGCATGGTGGTTTGGGCAGCAGATTCTGAAGCAGCTGGCTCTTGGGAGGTCGAGGCCGTCTGGGCACATCCCATGCAGAGGAGCAGTAAAAATATGGTAGATGTTTTTTTCATAATGGCTATCGTTTGTTGTTGGTGAGATAAGGTTCGATTGCTTTTTGCCAGATCCGGTAGCCGTTCTGGTTCATGTGCAGGCTGTCGGCTATAAAAATGTCTGGTCGCGGTTTCCCGTTTTGTATGAGCATGGGCTGGTATACGTCCACGTAGCTGGTGTTCGGTTTTGCTTGCAGGTAGCTTCGAATGAGCGCATTGGCTTCTTCCATGACCGGCATGTATTTTCGTCGGCTTGGACTTGGTTTAATAGACACAAAGGTGACAGGCACTTCAGGCAATTTTTGCCGGATAGAAGTAAACACCTCCTCAAAGCGTTGCAGCACATCCTGGGCGCTGACGGTGTCGGAGGCGATATCGTTTTCGCCGGAGTAGATCACGATCTGCCTGGGGTCATAGGGAAACACGATATCGGCCAGGTAGTACTGCAGGTCAAGTAAATTGGAGCCGCCAAATCCGCGATTGATAACTTGCTTATCCGGGAACATCTCCTGCAGGTTATCCCACATTCTGATGGACGAGCTCCCCACAAATAGGATAGCCTGCCGGGGTGGCATCTGGGCAGCGTCCTGTTGCTTGAAAGCCCGAATTTCGTCCCAAAACGGTGGCAGTGTTTTAGACCGTTGAACCTGATCGGGCGTCTGCTGGTTCTGCGCTGCTGCTGATGACGGCTGCTCTGTAGTGGAGCAAGCTATACCTGCTAACAGCAGCAAGAGGTATAAAAGTCGGTATGGGGCCTTCAGATTCATTTAGTCTACTTTTACCGGTTTGGTGCGCTTCGAAACACCGTTTTCGTTGAAGGCCTCAATGGCGAAATAGTAGCCTTGATCCACGGTGAGGCTGCGCATATAGTGTTCGTTCTTGCCGTAGACCATCCAAGAGCTGTAGAGTTTGTCAGGCGCTATCCCCCACAGAACGTTATAACCCTGTGCACCAGGCTGGGCAGCCCAGTTGAGCTGCACGTCGCGGCGGTCTTTCTGACGGACTACCTTTAAGTTTCGAACGTTAGAAGGCGCTTTGCCCCCGCCCTTTCCAAATACCCGCAAGCCTGAAATGGCCAGGTGCGGCGTGGGCGCGTGCAGACTCCTGAAACGGATATACCGAACTATCTGCGGCGTAGCCAGCTCCACATAGTCGTTGGGCACATCGCGCTTGTTGCCTTTTTTGTCAACCAGCATTTTCCAGTTTTGACCGTCCGCAGAGCCTTCAACGGTATAGCGATGGTAGAGGCCCGGAATCTTGCCGTACATGTCCGACTGGTAATCGTGGTAGTTTACCTGAATGGCGTATACCTGACCCGGCTTCTCCAGATCGATTTCGATCCACTGCTGATCATCGTTTCGGGCTGCTAGCCAAAAGCTTCGGATGTTCTCATCGACGATGTTCTCCGCCCCGAATTTTTCCTGAGCCGACGACACCTCCACGGGTTTATTGTACGAGAGCAGCATCCAGCCGGTGAACTTGCCCATTTTGCCAGGTATGGCCGGTGCGTAATAAGGATAATCCCCGAAGTAGGTATCCACCCACATCAACCCGTCCTTGTCGAAATAGGTCGGGAACATGTTCAGGCGCCGTTCCCAGTTCACGTTGACAGACACTGAGGCAGAGGCAAAGTGCCAGTAGCGCCCTTTCGGTCCGATTACCGTGCTGCCATGCCCGGCCCCATTGGCGAAACCACCTGGCTTGTAGGAGATCGGGTTGTTGGGTGCATAGGTAAAAGGCCCAAGCGGATTATTGCTGGTATAAACGCCATCGGCATACACATTGAACTCTGTGCCAGGCGCCGCATACTGCAGGTAATATTTGCCGTTGTGCTTGGTCATCCAGGGGCCTTCCATATAGCCTCGGGCCGTGTCGGCGTGGTTCTCCCCGAAGCGTTCCCAGCCGTGTTTGCTGCCATCGAGTTTAAAAAGCTCCCAGGTTTTTTCGGAAGGCCGGAAACGCTTGCTCGGGTCCAATGTCTTCGCCCGAATCGGATACAGGTTGGAAGAACCCCAGTACAGGTAGGCTTTATCGTCATCATCGATAAACAGGGCCGGGTCCTGCAGGTTGTTAAGTATACCCGGCACGGCTTTCCAATCGCCTTTCTTGGGGTTGTCGGTATAGAGAACGCTCATAGAGCCCGAAGGGTCGCCGGCCACGTACAGCACCGAGTCTTTGTAGTTGTGCGCAGCCGGGGCGTTGGTGCCCTGGAAGTACCACTTCTCCGGATGAATGAAAGTCCAGTTGTTGAGGTCGGTGGAGTGCCAGTAGCCCATGGAGCGGGTTACGAACATGTAATACTCCCCCCGGAACTGCACCACGGCCGGGTCGGCGCCAGAGCGGTACGACAGGTCGTTGTGGGCGTTGTAGATCATGTAGGTATAGTCCACATTGAGCGGATTGCAGTAGGTGCTCGGCTTGGGGGACTGCCCCGTTTGTGCCATGGTAATCTGGCCTATACCTGCTAACATGAAAGCTGCACTCAGTAAAAACGTGCACAACCGGCACTTCATGTTATACTTTATTCTTTCGTTGTAAAAGTTTGACATCGTGTTCATTTCATTGATAAATCACTTCAACTTATGAGCTCTCTGCCCCTTATCCGAGGCAGGGTTATTAATTACTGGCAAATTCTCCCTTTGAGGGGAGCGCAGAGGGGTGTATATTCATGTGCGGGTATTTCAAATTAGCCAATGGTTGACTTGTTAGCACCCAACTCACACCCCTATAATCCCCTCAAGGGCATAGTATTCGACAGAACTTAAAGCCCTGAGCACAACTTCAGCCCCCTACATCACTTCAAATGCGGACTTTCAAACCCAAGCTTCCTCAAGCCATTCTGAACTTCGGGCGCACTCATAAACAAATCCCAGAGCAAGCCGCTGCGGTGGTTCTCCACCATTACCACAATCGGTCCCTGGTCTATGCCGAGGTAGCGTTTCGGGAACCAGTCCTCTGTTTCGCTGTAAGCATCATAAGGGCCAAATTCTCCGATCACTTTCTTCTGCAGGTCGCCATAGAGGTAACGGGCTACTTTCATGGATTCGTCAGGGGTATAGGGAAAAGAAGAGAGCGCCGCCGTCGGCGTAATCACCCCTAAGTCTCGGGTAGGACTATGGCCGGCATAGCCTTTGGGCGAGTAGCTCGATGTCATGCCCCAGGAGTTTTCGCCATAGCCCTTAAAGCCTTTGGGGTTTTCCAGTGCATAGTCGTAGTGAATGAGCGTGTGGTTGCGGTTGTGCTCCCAGTAGTCGGCATACCTGTCCTGAAGGCCGCGCGGGTCAAGGCCGAGGTAGGAATAGTGTGCCCAGAATAGCGGCCCCACACTCCCCTTCTCGCCTTGGTGATCGAGTACGATCTTGTGTCCGTATAGCTCGACATTGGCCCGGATGTCACCGTTGCGTGCCCAACCCTCATGGTATACCTCGGCAGGCACACCATGCGTGGGTGAGGAAGCGGCCAGCACATACATAATCAGGCACTCGTTATAGCCACGCACCGGGAAGTTCATCTTCCAGCCATACTTCGGAGACCAATGCCAGAACAGAGCATTCTGCTTGTTGCGGTACCAGTTCCAGTCCACGCCCTCCCAGAGCTTGGTTATCTGTGCGGCCAGCGCCTTCTCCTGTTCATTGCCATTAACAAAGTACTGGCGCACCGTCAGAAGCCCCTGCACCAGAAAAGCTGTCTCTACCAGATCGCCCCCATCATCCATCTGACTGAAAGGCTTTACTTTGCCCGTCTCGCCCTGCAGCCAGTGCGGCCACGCCCCATGGAAACGGTCTGCTTTTTCGAGGTAGTCAGCAATTTGCTTTAACCTTTTAAATCCTTCTTCGCGGGTGATGAACTCACGCTCTATACCTACCAAAATGGCCATCACCCCGAATCCGGTCGCGCCGGTGGTCACCACGTTTCTGTCTTTCTGCGGGTACTCCCCGTCTTCATGATAACGCTCCCGCGCCATGCCAGAAGTAGGCTCGGCACCCTCCCAAAAATACCGAAAGGTCTGGCGCTGGAGAGTATCCAATAGGGCTTCGTCGCTGAGCTGGCCGGCCTGCACAGCAACCGTGTCGGGAGGTGCTGTGGTTTCCACGGTTTCGGAAGTTCCGGTGGTCTGCTGGCAACTAAAGAGTAGCAGCGACAGGAAAGGGATTGCCCAACTCATCTGCCGGATTTTCAGAAGTGGTGCGTCATGCTGTTTCATAGGCTGTATTTAGTCTAGCGCAGGTATACTGCGAGTTCTTTATCAATGCCGCCGCCTTTGAGGCGCAAATTGTAGGCCCCGACAGGTATAGCCTTTCCGAATGCCACTTCGTGCAGGCCCTCCGTTTTGCTTTTATTATCCCAGATCGTTTCAACTACGCTGCCAGCCGTGGTCTCCAGTGTAAGCGTATAACTGCCTCCCGCTTTTATACCTACCCCCACCAGGTAAGCGTCCTTGTCTGGATGCTTGAGCAAATCCACCACACCCGATCGCACGTCAGGTATAGCCAGTGGGAAACCCGACTCATACACCGGTTTGCGTATACCTGCTTTAGCTAATCCAGCCTGTACTTCGGGCAGGCCGGTAAACAGACTCCAGAGCAGGCCACTCCGGTAGTTCTCCACCATGATCACGATTGGTCCCTGATCAATGGCCAGGTGGTCGCTCGCAAACCAGTTGCGCGATTTGTTATAGGCATCCTTGAAGCCATAGGCTCCCCAGAGTTGTTGCATGCCGTTGAAATTGCGCAGCGCCTGCATGCTGTAAAATGGGGTATAGGGAAAGGATGACAGAGCAGCCGTTGGGGCAATGGTACCGTTGTCATTCAGGGGCTCATGAGCCAGGTAGCCACCCGGATCGTCGGAGGCGGTGAGCCCCCAGTTGCCTGACGAGTAGCCATAGGATTTGGGGGCACTGTAGAGGCTCCAGCCCCGGTTGATGAGCGTGTGCTTCAGGTTATGCAGCCAATAATTGGTCAGCTGGTCCTCCATCTGTTTGGGGTCGAGGCTCAGAAAAGAGTAGTGGGCAAAGAACAACGGACCACCATACCCCGGCCCCATCTCCAACCTGTAGCCTTCGTAGGTTCCGCTCTTCCGGTTTACCCAGGTGCGCTGGTATACCGGAGGTGCTATGGCATGGGTAGGCGAAGCAAGCGCTAAAATGTACGTGATCAGGGCTTCGTTCCAGCCGTGAATGGGCATGTTCATCTCCCACCCAAAGTTCGGACTCCAATGCCAGTACAAAAGGCCATCGCCCCGTGAGGCGTACCAGTCCCATTCTACTTCCTCCCAAAGTTTGGTGATCTTATTGCGAAGTGCTTCCTCCTGGACATCAGAGCCGTTGAAATAGGCACGGGCCACCAGCAAGCCGTTTATCAGAAAGGAAGTCTCGACCAGGTCGCCGCCGTTGTCTTTGGCGCTGAAAGGTATAACCGCCCCGGTGTTTCCGTTCATCCAATGCGGCCAGGCCCCATGAAAACGATCGGCTTTCGCCAGGTAGTCTGTAATCTTATGCAGGCGCTCCAAGGCTTGCTGACGGCTGATCCAGCCCCTTTCCACTCCCACCACCAAAGCCTGCATACCGAAGCCGCTCCCCCCGCTGGTTACCAGATCGCCGGAGCCTGTTCGCTCCCGCGCCATTCCGGATGCCGGGTGGGCATAGTCCCAAAAGTAACGGAAGGTAGCTTCCTGCACTTTGTCCAACAGAGCTTTATCGGCCGTGGTGCTGGCTACAGCAGGTTCCTCCGGTTTGTCCGGATCTGGCGCCTGCTGCTCCTCCGGTTTATCTTTACAACCGATGGAGGCACAAAGTAAGACCAGGTATAGGTATAGCAGCCCGTGTCGGATCATCTGAAGTAAGGTATGGTAAAACAAAGCCGAAGCCTGGCTCACCATTGGGTAAGCCAGACTCGGACATCAAACTTTGCTTAATAGCCAGGGTTTTGCGTGAGTGTGCCGCCGCTGAGGTCGATCTGGTTTTGTGGGATCGGGAAGACCTCATTCACCCCTTCGCGGAACTGCTTGCCCTGTGCCTGCAGCACTTGGGCAGCCCTGCCCTGGCGCACTAGGTCGAAAAAGCGGTCACCGCTCTCCAGGGCAAGCTCCAAACGACGCTCCTTCCAGATGGCGTTACGCAGGGCCGTCTGGTCTCTCACTGTCAGGTTGGCAAGTCCTGCCCTGTTTCGCACGAGGTTTACAGCGGCAAGCGCATCGTCAGTCTGGCCAAGTTCGTTGGCTGCTTCGGCCTGCATCAATAGTACTTCTGCAAACCGAAGCAAGCGAATGTTCTGGTCTTTGCCGTAGCCACAATCCCGGCTGACAAAGCCCGGCACATAGGCCTTCTGGTTATAGCGCGGGTTGGGTGCATTGGGGTTGATCTGCTCTCCTTCCGGCGTTACTTCCCCCCGGAACAGCACAGTCGCCTCCATGCGCTTGTCGTTGGGCTCAAAGGCATTTACCAGATCTTCGGTCGGTATGGCAAAGCCCCAGCCAAACTGGCCGCGCACGCCCTGTACCTCCGCCCACTGCGAATTGGAGGCGCCACAGTTACCCGGCAAAGTCACGGCCTGTACCTCAAAAATGGACTCGCTGTTATTTTCCCCAGCTATGCGGAATACCTGGTAGAAGTCTGGTGTCAGGCTATAGCCGAGTCCCCTCACTTCGTTGGTGAGCCGCAACACCTCTGACCAGTTGCGTTGGTACAGCTGCACCTTGGCCAGTAAGGTCAAGGCAGCGCCCCGGGTGGCCCGTCCGACATTCATCGCATTGTAGCTCGGTGGCAGTACAGCGGCAGCTTCGGTGAGGTCTTTTATGATTTGCTGGTATACCTCCTGCTTCGGCGTCCTGACCGGGTTGATCTCCTCTGCCGTCTGCGGAGGCTGGGTCAGCAAAGGCACATCGCCGTAGGCACGCACCAGCGTGAAGTAATGATGCGCCCTGAGGAACTTCGCCTCAGCCAGCAAACGCTGCTGCAAGTTCTGATCCATAGAGATATTGGGGATATTAAAAAGGGCCTGATTGGCCAGGTTTATACCCTGGTAATGCCCATTCCAATAGTCGGCCAGGAAAAACTGCGTAGAGGTGAATGTGAAATTATCGTAGTCGTTCACAAAGCCGGCATCACCCGGATCACTGCCTTTTTCTGCGTTGTCCGAGGTCACGTGCGTGAGCACCAGGTGCGGGAAGGCAGCTATCTTGTATTCGCGCAAGTTGCCGTATATCGCATTCACAGCTTGCAGGGCATGCTCCTGTGTCTGAAAAAAGTCCTCGCTGCGTGCCTGTCCCTGTGGGTCTACGTCCAGAAAGTCTTCTTTGCAGGCAGGTAAAAAGCTAACAGCCAGCAAACATCCAGAGAACACGGCTTTATAGATGTAATTATTCTTTATCGTTTTCATGTTCTTTCAGGGTTAGAAGTTTACGTTCACGCCTAAGTTGTAAGTAGCCGACAGCGGGTACACGTTCAGGTCTATACCTGCCGCGTTGGGAGCACCACCAATCTCTGGCGTGAAACCGTTGTAACTGAACCACGTGACAGGGTTTTGGGCATTCACATAGAAGCGCACCCGCTGCATTTTAAGTCTGTTCACTAAATCGCTTTGCAGGGTATAGCCAAACTGCACGTTTCGGATCCGGATATAGCTTCCGTCCTCCACGAACCAGCTGTTTGGCTCGAGGTTGGCCCTGCTCACATCCGCGGACGGATACGAGTTGGAAGTACCCGGCCCGCTCCAGCGGTTGTCGAAGAATTCTTTGGTATAGTTCTCGTTACCCACCCGGATGCCTTTGTTGGCATTGTATACGTCCACATCGGCCACGCCCTGTATGTCCAGCAAAAAGTCGAAGCTCCTGAAGTTGAAACTCGTGTTGATGCCATAGAACATACCTGGGTTCGGATTGCCGAGTATCACCTTGTCGCGGTTGTCTATCACGCCATCTCCGTTCATGTCGCGGTAGCGGAAGTCGCCTGGCTTGGCGGAAGGCTGCGATGAATTGGCCACCTCCTGCTCGTTTTGGAATATACCGTCTACCTCAAAACCATAATAGGAACCGATCGGACTGCCGATGCGCGAAACATTGGTAAAATAGCCGCCTATTGGCAGCGAACCGCCTGGTTGGTCTGTATCGCCGGCTGACAGCCCTGTCACTTCATTGCGATTGAAAGAAACGTTAGCCCCTATGTTGTAGCTGAAATCAGCGGACATGTTATCGCTCCAGTTGGCTACAATCTCTAAGCCTCTGTTTCTGAAGTCAGCAAAGTTACCGCGCACAAACGGGCTGCTCAAACCTCCAGTACCGAGGTTGGGCACGTCGAAAATAGCGTCCTGGGTTTCTTTATTGTACCAGTCAGCTTCCAACGTCAGGCGGCTTTCCAGGAAGTGCAGTTCGACGCCGATATTGGTCTCGTTCACAACCTCCCAAAGCAGGGTGTTGGGAACAGCCCGCACGATACTACCACCCACATAAGGTATAGGAGGCACACCGAAAAAAGCTGTATAGCGTGGATCGATGGTCGCGGTGAGGTCGGCTATACCTGTCGGTATACCTGCATTACCTAACTTGCCGTAGCTGGCACGCAGTTTCAGGAAATCCACAAATGTCTGGTCTTGCATAAAAGGTTCTTCCGTCACCACCCAGCCCAGGCCAATCGACGGGAAATTATCCCAACGGGTGTCACGCGGGAATTTAGAGGAGGCATCGCGCCGGAGTGTAGCGGTCAGCAGGTAGCGTTGCTTGAAACTGTAGTTGATGCGGCCGAAGTAAGAATTATAGCGCTCCAGATCGCCTGTATTGGAGATTCCGAAAGTTTCAGGGTCGCCGAGGTTCAGGAATAGCGTGGCATCCGAATCGAACGGTACGTCACTGGCAGACCCCGATAGTGTCTCACTCTTTATTTCCTGGGCCGAGGTTCCCAGCAAGGCGGTTACGTCATGATCCCCAAACGTTTTGGTGTAGGTCAGGGTATTCTCCCAGAGCCATTGGTTTTCTTTGGCGCGGGACTTTGTAAGGCGGCTGCGAGGGGAAAACTGCACCGTTGTTAGCGAGTCCTGCGCCTGGTAATTACGGAACTCATTGATGCCATACTCCAGGCTCAAACTCGTACGGAACAGCAGATCGTTGAGGAATTTGACTTCACCAAAGGTATTACCAACCAAACGCTGCCCGTTGGATATCTGGTTGAAACGGTCCAGAGATGCCTGAGGATTAGAGAAGTTTCCCAATCCAATATCCGCCGGATCGCCGTAGCTGCCGTCCGGCCGGAAAGGTCGCAGGATTGGCGGTGCAACGAAAGCGTTCAGCAACACGCTGCCCGGAACGTCATCCGATTCGTAATCCGAAAAAATGGCATTGTAACCTACCTTGATGTTATCGGTCAGTTGGGCGTCTGTCTGCAAACGGGCTGTTATGCGTTCGAACACGTTATCCTGAATGATGCCCTCTTCGTTGAGATAGCCTCCACTGAAGCTGTAGCTCAGACGCTCACTGCCACCCGATACCGATACGTGGTGGTTATGTATGGTGGCAGTCCTGAGAATCTGGTCGTACCAGTCCGTGGATGGCTGGTTGGGATCGACAGTCTCCGTACCTAGCTTTTCGTTGATCAGGGTGGCATATTCCTGGGCGTTGGCCATCTCGAGCACATTGGTAGCACGTTTAACTCCGACAAAGCCATTGTAATTGATGACGGGTTTACCTTCCTGGCCCCTTTTGGTGGTAACCAAAATGACACCGTTGGCAGCCCGAACGCCATAAATCGAGGCACTGGAGGCATCTTTGAGCACCTCCATCGATTCGATGTCATTCGGATTAAGGAATGTCAGGTCGTTCACGATCGTGCCGTCCACCACGTAGATCGGCTCAACCTTGCCCAGTACCGATCCGGCACCGCGTATACGCACCGATGGGGAGGCACCTGGCTGTCCGGAGTTGGTGATGTTTACGCCGGCCACCTTGCCTTGCAGCGAACTGACTGGGTTTTGGGAGGCCTGTTTTTCAAACTCCTCGCTCTTTACCGAGCTGATAGAGCCCGTTACGTCGCGCTTCTGCTGAGTACCGTAACCCGTGACCACCACCTCTTGCAGTTGCTCAGAACCGGCCGTAAGCTGTAATCTCATACTAGTCTGGTTATTGACCGGGAACTCCTGGCGTTTATAGCCCAGGTAATTGACGACGAGCGTTGCATTGGCCGGTGCACTGATGGAAAAACTGCCCGTAGCGTCGGTCTGCGTGCCTCTTGTCGTTCCCTTCACCATAACACTGGCGCCAATCAACGGATCGCCGGTGGCGGCATCTGTCACCGTACCGGTAATGTTGAGGTCCTGGGCCAGGAGTACGTGGAAGGAAAGCAGGCAGAGAAGGAGTAAAAAATTTCTTTTCATATGCTTCAATTATAAGATGGATAAATAGTTCGGATCATCACGCGGCTACGGTATTGTTGTGTTTTATACAGGCAACCCTCACCCGACATTAGAAAACAACTTGGGCAACCTGATCGCCTTCCCGTTGCTGGTCAATGAAATTCAGCCCACATAAGTAACTCATTAATAAGCCTATATACGCAGGTACTACTAAAGCAGGGTAAGAACATGCCAGAATAGTATGGATAGAAGTCAAAAAAGTGCTATCCCAAGGCTACTGTCTGCCCACCTCCCCATCTGAGCAAACCTACCTGTGAGAAACCCGAACTGTTTTAAAGCCACATCATGCTGGTCCTGTACCTGACGGGTTCAATTGCTGCGTTCCTCCGATCAGCACACATGGGCAAGGTTTCCGCTGGCAATTGGTCGGAATTTTATACCTTGGAATATGACAGAGCGATCCTGCTGATCAGGCTAAGCTGCCGCCGCTTTGTGTAAATTTTGAATTGAACTGAAACGTCACCCAGAACATATAATCATGGTATGAGAAATAAAGCTGAACTCCGTGAAACAATTTTCCGCCACCTCGATGGCATCGTGACAGCCCCGACTGCTTTTGCACTGCATCAAAAAGGAGTGCTCACCTACCTGCTTGAAAATAAAGAAGTATCGCTGCTGGAGCTGGTTAGTGCTTTTGAGGCTAATGATGGTTACCTGAACGTTGCCCTGCGTGTACTCTGCTCGCAAGGCTGGTTGGAGCAGCACCTGGACAATGCCACTGACAAAATCAGCTTCAGCGTGACGCCCCGGGGCGAAATCGCATTTCCATTGGTGCCGCTATATGAGGATGTCGTGAAGCTGATGCAACTCTCCGGCAAATACCACCCACGCAAATTTGAGAAGGAGCCCTACCAGGTATGGGCAACAGTGGCCGACAGGTATAAGAACAGCTACGGCCTGACTTTGTCCACTGAGCCAACTGAGTGTGAGGTACAAAAGCAGGTGCTGGCGCATATAGAGGGACTGTTGATGGGGCCGGCCATTGTTCTGCTGGGAATGAACGGCATGTTTCACAAATACTTTATGGAGAGCCGCTTCAGCCCGGAGGAATTCCATGAGAACCACGAGGACTTCCGCAAAATACTCGACCTGTTTGCGCACCTGGGATGGTTCCGCAAAGTGAATGACCA
Organism: Pontibacter aquaedesilientis; assembly: GCF_014773225.1. GTDB lineage: Bacteria > Bacteroidota > Bacteroidia > Cytophagales > Hymenobacteraceae > Pontibacter > Pontibacter aquaedesilientis. The sequence goes on from NZ_JACXAJ010000001.1 coordinate 991,791, forward strand.
GTATGAGTACACAGAAGAAGGCGTCTTTTTTGCCAAGCGGGGCAGTGCCTATGGCGTGACGGTATCCTACATCCCGACTTTCCGGCACCTGGATGATCTGCTGTTCGGAAACCCTAACGTGCTGTGGGACAAACCCGAAGGCGCACCTGAGCTGCACGTAGACCGCGAGATGAATGTATGGGGGAGCGGCGGCGCGCATGCCACCTATTTCAACGTGATCGACGAGATCATCATCGAACTGTTCAACCGGCCCATCGAAGAGCAGCCGAAAGGTATACTGGACATGGGTTGCGGCAATGGGGCGTTCTTGCAGCATATGTTCGACGTAATTGAGCGGCAGACGGCGCGTGGCAAGGTGCTGGACCAGTACCCGCTCTTCCTGGTAGGCGCCGACTACAATCAGGCGGCCCTCAAGGTTACACGGGCTAACCTGATCAAAGCCGATATCTGGGCCAAAGTGATCTGGGGCGATATCGGACGGCCAGACTTGCTGGCGCAGGACCTGCAGGAGAACTACAACATTGACCTGAAAGAGCTCTTGAACGTGCGCACCTTCCTTGACCATAACCGCATTTGGGAGCGACCGGCAGATCGCACACCGGGCAGAGTGAGCAACTCGACCGGGGCTTTCGCTTTCCGGGGCAAGCGTATCAGCAACAACGAGGTGGAAGACAACCTGCTGGAACACCTCAAAAAATGGACACCCTATGTGGATAAGTTCGGTCTACTGACCATGGAACTGCATACCATCCCCCCTACCCTGGCAGCAAGCCATTTGGGTAAAACCGCCGCCACAGCTTACGACGCAACACACGGATTCTCAGACCAGTATATAGTAGAGGTAGAAGTATTTCATAAAGTAGCATCCGAAGCAGGGCTATACCCTGACAAAGGGGCCTTTCGAAGGTTCCCGGATTCCGACATGGCCACGATCAGCATTAACCTGCTTCGAGGAAAGTCTTAGCCGTATACCTGCCTACACAACCAACCTGTTGCACCATGATCACCATTCGGAAAGCAGAGCTTTCCGACCTTCGGCCTATCAAGAAAATCGACCAGCTGTTGTTTGGGGCAGATAGCTATCCGCTGTTTGTATTGCGACAGTTCTACGACATCTCGGGCGACTACCTGCTCGTAGCCGAAACGGAGGGAGTAGCGGTGGGCTACATACTTGCGCATTTCGACCAACTGAAGTCGCGGGGCTGGTTACTTTCGTTGGGGGTGTTGCCCACACACCGGGGCAGGCGCATTGGCGAAAAGCTAATGGCCGCCAGTCTGGCGCAGATGGAGTCGCAGGGGGTTACCACACTATACCTGACCGTGCACCCCGACAATGCCGCGGGCATCAACATTTACAACCGGCTAGGCTTCGGTGTGCAGGAAATCATCCCGGACTACTACCTCGACAACAGCCCCAGGCTGCTCATGAGCAGGCAAGTCCATCGTTAAGTGTCGGTCTATACCTGCAAAGGAATCAGTACACCATCCGAAAGCGGACCTGCAGCATGTCCTTCACCTTCATGGTCAGGATGGAAGGTCGCTTGATTTGGTAGGCCTCCAGGCTGATGTCGAATTCTCCGGTTACAAGCAAACTCTCCCCCTGCCATTGTGTCTGCGCAATAAGCTGTATTTCCCTGGTGATACCGTGGAAAGTAAGACGTCCGGTGACGGCCAGGGCCCCATCCTGCTCCGTGATTTGTGAGCTGATGAATGTCACCTCCGGATAGCGTTCTGCCTCCGTTACTTTCAGCATATCCCGATCCCGGCGACGGTTGCCGCTGTCAAAAGAGCGGACAGGCACCCTCACCTCGACTTTTGATATTTTCCTGCCATCCTGCGATAGCGTGAGCTGGCTGCTCACCTCTGAGCTTATACCTTGAACGGTATGCAGCGGATGCTCCAAGGTATAGCCGATCGTGCTGCCGCGTTTCGCCTGCCGAAAGGTGTCTTGGTATACCTGTCCCGAAGACCCAAAGCCGGTAAAAATACACATTAAGATGATACTGAAGGTAAAGAAGAGATAATGCTTCATACTAAATTATACCGCTCTGTTCCGGCAAAGTTGACAGGCAGGAAACAGAACATCGCAGCCATACATGGATGCAAGAATTTGCATATAGTTTTATTGGTGTCAAACTATATGCAACCATGTTGTGTTATAGGGGCTGCGTAAACCTGTCCTAAGGTTGTTACAAAAAAATAATCCGTACTGTTTTCGCTATTAAGCCTTATTTTAGGGCATTCAAAAAATTGCTGTTCACACAGAAGTTTATTGAACATTAAAACACATTCAACCTAACATGAAAAAAACAAAAGACACTACCTTGATTTCACAGACCGTGAAAGTACAGTCTGTTTGGAAAAACCGCCTGAGGTTGCTGCTTTTCGGAGCGGCTACTTTCTACGCAGTCGAGGCATCGGCCCAGTATGGCGGCAAAGCGACCAAGCAGTCCAAATTCATTGACAAGTCCAACATGGACATGAACGTGAAGCCAGGCAACGACTTCTATACCTATGCCAACGGGGTATGGCTGCGTAACAACCCGGTTCCGGCCAAAGAAACCCGTTGGGGAAGCTTTAATGAGCTGCGCGACTTTAACATTATCGCCGTAAGAACCATCCTGAACGAAACGGCTGCCAAGTCAAACGCGGCAGCAGGCTCCATTGAGAAACGTGTGGGCGATTTCTACGCCGCCGCCATGGACAGTGCCGCGATCGAAAAAGCAGGTTACACGCCGATCAAGGCTGATCTGGAGCGTATCAAAGCTATTAAGGATGCTAGTGGCGTGCTGAATGAAGTGGCCTATATGCGTACTTCCGGCATAGGCTCCCCGATGTTTGGTTTCTATGTAGGGCAGGATCGCAAAAACGTGGAGAACATGGTGCCACAACTGAGCCAGGGTGGTACTACCCTGCCTGACCGCGACTATTACCTGAAAAACGACGCACGCAGCACCAAGATTCAGGAGGCGTACAAAAGCTACATCACGACCCTCTTCACCCTGACCGGTGTTGACCAGGCCACCGCCCAGAAAAACGCTGAAACCATTTTCAACCTGGAAAAGAAAATGGCCGAGGCCCAGATGGCCCGCGTGGAAATGCGTGATCCGCACAAAACGTACAACAAATTTGCGGTAGCTGAATTCAGTAAGACCACTCCGAACATGGATTGGAAGTCGCTGATGACAAAAATGAAAGTCTCCGGCCAGGACACCATCCTGGTTAACAACCCGAAATTCTTCACGGAGCTTAATGGCCTGCTAAATGTTACCCCGGTGGCTGACTGGCAGACCTACCTGCAGTTCAACGTGCTGAAATCAGCAGCGCCATACCTGAGCAGTGACTTTGTGAACGCTAACTTTGCCTTCACGCAAACACTGTCTGGCCAGAAGGTACAGACGCCACGCTGGCAGCGCATGTCACAACTAACAGATGGCACTATAGGTGAACTACTTGGACAGCTTTATGTGGAGAAACACTTTAAGCCGGAAGCGAAGGCCAAAATGGACGAGATGATCGCCAACCTGATCAAAGCCTACGAAATCCGCATCAAAGGACTGGACTGGATGAGCGCCGAAACAAAGGAGAAAGCCCTGGCCAAACTCCATACTTTCCGTCCAAAGGTAGGTTACCCGGAGAAATGGAAGACCTACGAAGGGCTGGCGATCAGCCGTGATTCTTTCTTCCAGAACGTGCGCAATGCCGGGCAGTGGGGCTACAACGACATGGTGAGCCAGTTGGGCAAGCCGGTTGACAGAACCAAGTGGGGTATGACGCCTCCGACTGTGAACGCCTACTATAGCCCGGTAATGAACGAGATCGTATTCCCGGCAGGTATCCTGCAGTTCCCGTTCTTCGACCCGAACGCGGATGATGCAGTAAACTACGGTGGTATTGGCGCTGTGATCGGTCATGAGATCTCCCACGGTTTTGATGACTCAGGCAGCCAGTACGACAAAGACGGTAACCTGCGCAACTGGTGGACAACAGAAGACCGTACCCGTTTCCAGGCAAAAGCTGACCAGCTGGTAGCACAGTACAACGATTACACCGTGCTGGATACCATCCATGTAAACGGCAAGCTGACGCTTGGCGAGAACATCGGTGACCTGGGTGGCTTGAGCGCCGCTTATGAGGCCTTCAAGATGACCAAGCAAGGCAAGTCCAACAAGAAGATTGACGGCTTCACCCCGGATCAGCGATTCTTCCTGGCTTGGGCACAGGTATGGAGAACAAACATTCTGCCTGAGACAGCCGCACAGTTGATCCTGACAGACACGCACTCCCCTGGAATGTACCGCACCATCGGTGCCCCGGTGAACATGGATGCCTGGTACAAAGCTTTTAATGTGAAGCCAGGTGACAAGCTTTACAAGAAGCCAGAGGACAGAATCAGAATTTGGTAATCTGAGTTTTATCAAAGGAAACGCCTCCCAAGCTACTGCTTGAGAGGCGTTTTTTTTATACCTATACCTGTCACTACCTGCCCTGTTTTTCCTTAATGCGCCGACTGTTACCCGGCATTTGAATTCACTGCGCACTTCCAACGGGTCGCGCTCACTAGACCAGCCCCGATCACCACCGAATTACCCGTTTCGTTATATGTCGGTTTTGATTTTTCGCTTATAGTCCCCAAGTCCTGTAGGTGACGCCAAGGGTAAAAGCTCGTGCAGGTATAGCCTACCAAAAATATTTGCATGCAAATTCAATTTTGCGTTTTAGGACGAATAGATCATTTTACAGGACGAATGGAGGTACACGATGGGTGAATGAAAATTCTTAAGCAAATGGCGCGTTGCAGCCGGAATCACATCATAAATCACATGAACTCATACACTTACAATTTAGTTAAAGTACCAAAGCATTTATAATTAAGCTTAAAATTATACATACGCATTTACCCGATTGACTATAAGGGCGCCGGTAATTTATACTATACAGGAAGAGGTTACATGTCCTGGCATTGATACATTTTACCGGCAACACCTGTGAAAACAAGTTTTCTACTCAATTAAATGTATGAACAACAAAACTTTAGAAGCACCACTAACTGACAAACTTAAAACCAACCAACCAACTTTATTAAACACTGCAGATTCGGACACGTTGTCTATTTGCTTCAGCCCGGCGGTTAAGCTCCTCTGTGCTCAATGGCATCAACCCATGCGTAGCGAAGAATACCGGCAAGCGGTACGAATGATTGCGCGAAGCATAGCCTTTCTCCGGGCCAAGCTCGTGCTGATAGACCTAACGGCCTTGGTGTCCATCTCAGAGATAGACCAGGAATGGACGGCAAACTTCTTGAAGAATGCCCTCTCAAAATCCTCCATCAGAAAAAGCGCCAGGGTTTTCTCGGCTTCCGGCTCCCAACCTGAAACCATGCAGCAGGTGATGAACAAAACCTCTACGTTACCCTATGACATCGGCCTCTTTCACGACACGGAGAAAGCCAAAGCGTGGCTGTTGGATGGGTATCCAGCCAGGCTGTTTGATGAAGGCAGAATCACGATTCCGCTCAACTTCAACCTGAAATTGCTCAATCAGGATATCCTCAACAAAAGGGCTCAACAGCGCGCTCAGCACTTGGACGAAAATCCACAGGTCATCTACGCCGCTTCTGCTTTGCCTGACAACTTTCACTTAGGCACCGACTTTGTTTTCATCTCGCTCAGCCAAGCCGAAAACCTCATGCGCATCATTTGGAAGAAGCCCCCGATTAGCAGGCAATACAGGTTTGGCATGCTGAAGGCCGCCCGTGCACTTATTGAGCACAAGCTGGAGCGGGTGCTCCTGAACAACCAGCGCCTGGGTATACTCACACTCGAGGATCAGGGCTGGCTCGTGTCAAAGTCTCTGCAACTCTTACCAAGAACAAAGCTCAGAAAACTGGCCGTCGTGACTTCTGCAGACTCGCTGCAGCAGATGAGCAGTGAGGTGATCGGCTGTAAGTTGAGAGAAGCGAATCTGCCCTATGATACCCGGTACTTTTTATCGGAGGAAGAGGCTACAGAATGGCTGATGGAAGAATCTGCTTAACTGGAATCCTTTTCGGGCAATGAATAGGAAGGCCCTTTGTCGTTGACCGACAAAGGGCCTTCCCGTTTTTACGTTTCATGGCTTCCATACCTGCCAAGCAAGTTGAGGCAAGCCAGGCAACGAAATAAACTTCAAAAGGAATTCAGAAGGAAAGTATTCTGATCTGCGGTATTCAAGGCAGAATAAACTGGAATAATAAGGCTGCTGAAATGATCTTGCGCTACCATGCGTTATACCTGCTGCGGTGTGGCAAAAGGTTTTTTCCCCGGATTTCGCCGCAATAAGACTGATTTCGTATAGTCCCCCTGATATGGCTTGGTTATTGATCGCTTTTGCGGTCGCGATGCGCCAGGCAGCAAAAAAATAGTATCACCCTTATGAAGCGAATGCTTTTGAAGTTCATCAAGTTTATCTTTTACGGCATTGTACTACCCATCCTAAGATTTTTAGGTACGCAGTTCCATCTTTTTTACCTAAGCCAGAAACCCAAGTTTTCTGCCTCCTACTGGCAGCAGAAATGGCAGCGTTTCCGCCGGATAAACTGGAAAAACCCCCAGTTATCAGATTTTCGGGGCATCTTCAGATTCGCCCTCAAAGGGATGCTGCTACTGCTCCTGGCTTTCACTTTTTTTTATCTGGTGGTATACACCGGCTTGGTGGGAGGCGACATGCCCTCCCGGAATGAACTGAAAGCCATCCAGAACAATACCGCTTCCGAGGTATACTCTGCCGACCAGGTGCTGCTGGGGCGCTATTACATTCAGGACCGCACCAATATTGGCTACGATGAGATAGCACCTGTTGCCATCCAGGCCCTGATCGCGACAGAAGACGCCCGCTTCTACGACCACGCCGGCATTGACATGCGCAGTATGCTCCGCGTGTTTTTCAAGTCGCTGCTGCTGCAGCAGGAAAGCTCGGGTGGGGGAAGTACTTTGAGTCAGCAGCTAGCCAAAAACCTCTTTCCGCGCAAAGGCAGGAGGCTATGGGACATGCCCGTCAACAAAATGCGTGAGATCATCATTGCGCGAAAACTCGAAGGACTCTATTCCAAACAGGAACTGCTGGAGCTATACCTGAACACAGTTCCGATGGGCGGAAACCTCTATGGCATAGAGCGTGCCTCTCGCCGCTTCTTTAACACGACAGCCGATTCACTCAAGACCCAAGAGGCCGCCGTGCTGATCGGTATGCTGAAAGCCACCACGACCTACAATCCGCGTCTGAACCCGGAACGGGCACTGCAGCGCCGTAACGTGGTGCTGGCACAGATGGCCAAGTACAATTACCTCACGCCCAACCAGGCTGATTCCCTCCGGCAGACACCGCTGGTGCTCAACTACAGGTATACGACGCATAACGATGGCATGGCGCCCTACTTTCGGGAGCAGCTGCGCCAGGAACTGGTCACCTGGGCTGCCAGTCAGCGCAAAAAGAACGGGCAACCCTACAACCTCTATACCGACGGGCTGAAAATTTACACCACCATCGACTCCCGCATGCAGCGCCATGCCGAGCAGGCCGTCAGGAAGAAGATGGCGCTGCTGCAAAAACAGTTTGACACGCATTGGAGAGGCCGTACACCCTGGGGAAGAGACGCCACCGTCATCGAGCACGCCATGCACCGTTCAGACCGCTTCAAAAAGTTAAAGGCTGCCGGTGCCACCGACGCCGAGGCGGCAGAGTCGTTTCGAAAACCAATTCAGATGAGTGTATTCAGCTGGAGCGGCAACACCAACCGAACCATGAGCCCATTGGACTCGCTGGCCTATTATCAGCGCTTCCTCAACACCGGACTGCTGGCCATGGAGCCAGCCACCGGGTACGTGCGGGCCTGGGTGGGCGGCATTGACCATCATGCCTTCAAATATGACCATGTGCGTTCCCGACGACAGGTGGGCTCCACTTTTAAACCGTTTGTATATGCGGCTGCACTCGAAAAGGGACTAGCCCCTTGCTCCTACTTTGCAAACGAACAGGCCGTTTATCCGGAATACGACAATTGGTCGCCCCGGAACGCCAACGAGCAGTATGGTGGCGAGTATACCATGCGCGGTGCATTGGCGCACTCTGTCAATACGATCTCGGCCCATATGATCATGGAGGCTGGCGTGGACCGTACCGTGGCTTTGGCCAAGCGCATAGGTATAGAGCAGGACCTGCCAAAAGTGCCTTCCTTGGCTCTCGGCACCGCCGATCTTTCCCTTTTTGAAATGGTGAGCGCCTATGCGACCTTTGCGAATGGTGGTCTCAGGGCAGCTCCCGTGTATGTGGCCCGCATCGAAGACCGGAACGGCCTTGTCATCCGTCAGCACCGTGAGGGGAATTACGCCCGTCGGGTGCTTTCGCGTGAAAATGCGGCTATCATGCTGCATCTGCTGCAGGGCGTGGTAGAAGAAGGCAGCGCCGCTAAGCTGCGTTCTGAGTATGGCCTGCGCATGGACATAGCAGGCAAAACGGGCACCACGCAGGATCATGCAGACGGTTGGTTTATCGGCATTACCCCGCACCTCGTGACAGGCGTTTGGGTAGGTGCCGAAAGTCCGAAGGTCCGATTCCGCACACTGACGGAAGGCCAGGGCTCCCGGACGGCACTGCCTGTTTGGGGAGAGTTTATGAGCCGCGTGGCCAAAGACAGGGAGTACGCCGGTTTCCGTAGCAGTCGGTTTGCCCCCTTATCACCGAATTTGCTTAATGTACTTGACTGTGAATCATTCCGGGAGGAGCCACCGAAGCCGGAAAACCTATTCGATCGCCTGTTTCAGGGTGTGACCAAAAGCTACAAAGATTGGAAAAACCAAAGCAAACGGGGTCGGCAGCAAAAAAATGCTGAGAAACGAAAGCGACAGCAGGAAAAAGCGAAGAAAAAAGGGCGCTGGTTTAACTAAATCACGTCCAACTAGGGTATATGGCAGATAATGACAGTCTGCCCTAAACCAAACTTTATGAAGCTTATTGCTATTCCAATTTTACTGCCGATAAAAACAGCAGGTCTTGCCCTGTAGTGGTGGTAAAGATATAGCGCCTAGGGTATCGCTACTGTACTTGGCTAGCCACGTACTGCTCTTCCAGCGCCACCAGATCCTGTAGCAGTTGAAGTGTCACCTCTCCGGGTTTGCCTGTTCCAATCACCTGGTCATCTACTTGTACAATGGGCAATATGCGTTTGGTGGTGCTGGTCAGGAAGGCTTCTTTGGCCTGGGCGATATCCTCTAAGGTGATTGCGGCCTGCTCTACGTTATACCTGCGCCCGGCCAGTTCCAGCACATTTTTCCGGGTGATGCCTTTCAGTACATTTTCAGCGGGGGTAACCACGGTGTTGTCTTGCCGGACGATGAAGAAATTGCAGCGCGGGAACTCCGACACCACCCCGTTGCGGTAATACAGTACCTCCTCTGCCCCATTGGATTTAATCTTGCCGATCAGCCGGATGCCCATGGAGTAGTTAATGGTTTTGGCGGCAGGGAACTCCCGCACATAGTCATGGGTGATGATCTTGATGCCTTTTTCGACTTTCTGCTGCCCAGGCAAATGGAGGGCTTGTTGCGTGATAAGCAGATTAGGTATAGCCGGAGTAAAACTGTCTTCGGAGTAACCGCCCGTCATAATGATTTTCATGCCAGATACCTCAAGGGCATTCTTCTCGGTGAGTTTGAAAATGATGGACTTAAGTTCTTCTCTTGAAAGGGGCACTTCCAGTTCCATCAGCCGACCTGACTCAAAAAGCCGGTCCAGGTAATCCTCCAGGAAGAGCAGGGTGTTGCCATGCACCTTCACAAAGTCGAAAATCCCATAGCCACGCTGCACGGACAGGTCACTGATATGGAGGAAGGCCTGATCCAAAGGCACAATTTCTCCGAGGTTGTAGGCAAAAAGTTTATCGTTTGATTGCATGGTGTTTCTTCATAATCTTAAGGACACTGTTCAGGGGAAGGGCTTCTGTAACATGCTGCTCCCTGCCCTCCATGGTTTCCGCTTTAAATAGGGAATTGATGATCGCCTCCTCCGTCGCCTCGATGGTGGCCATAAAAAGCGGTGATAGTTCATCGTTGCGCAGCAGCGTAACCGTCTGTGTTTTCTCTGCAGATGTATAAGGTATACGCAAACCCTCGTGCGTGGAGAAAGCAATGACATAATCGCCACTGCCGTTGGATGCGATCCCGCCTGTTTTGGCCAGTCCCATCAAGGCCCGTTTGGCTATACGCTCCAGGTTGCGGGCATCCACAGGCGCGTCCGTTGCCACCACCATCATGCAGGAGCCGTCGGCACTTTCCAGTACATGCTTGCTAAAAGAGAATTGCCTGAGCTCCTCACCAACCGGTACACCATTAACCTGCAGGACACCACCAAAATTGCTCTGCACCAACACGCCGATGGTATAGCCACCCAAACTGGCTGGGAGTTTTCGGGATGCGGTGCCTATACCTCCCTTAAAACCAAAACAGACTGTGCCAGTGCCTGCTCCAACGTTGCCCTCTGCCACCGGGCCGGTCTTCGCCTGTCGAATGGCCTCCAGCACATGCGATTCCGTAACATAGCGCCCCCGTATGTCATTCAGGTAACCGTCGTTTGTCTCACCCACCACCGCGTTGACGGACTGCACCTGCTCGTTGCCGGGTAACTGCAAGGTATAGCCTACCACGGCGTTCATGGCTGTGCCCACCCCCAGGGTATTGGTAAGTATGATGGGAGTTTCGAGGTGACCGAGTTCCTGGACCTGCGTGCTGCCCGCCAGTTTACCGAAGCCATTGCCCACGTACACCGCAGCCGGCACTTTCTGCTGGAAAACATTGCCCTCATGCGGCAGGATGGCGGTCACGCCTGTACGGATCTGCTTGCCCTGTACCAAGGTCGTATGGCCTATCCGTACTCCTTGCACATCGGTTATGGCATTGTTTGCTCCTGGCTGCAGCACACCGATGTGTATGCCGTACTCCCGCGCACGTTTGCGCTCCTGCCCTTCCGCCTTCAACAGCACTGCCATCATCAATAAGCCTGTTAAAATTATTCTCATGATAAGCTCTAAAAGCATGGGGTAAGCGCAAAGCATGCACAGCAGCGCAGCTACTGCATGCCGGGTTGAGGCTGAACTAAATTTCTTCAAAAGGCATTCTCTGAAAGAATTTACTTTTTGGTAATACAATTAAGCAAAAAACAGTTTGTTTTGCAGCATCAAATCTTCCAATACTTATTTTCCATGAAAAAAATAATTTGCGTCCTGCTGTTTCTCCCTTTTATGATAGGACAAGCCTTTGCCTGGGGACAGAACGGCCACCGCGCCGTGGGCCTGATCGCCGAACAACACCTGAGCAGAAAAGCCAAGAAGAAAATTGAGAAAGTCCTCAAGGACAACTCCCTGGCGGAGGTATCGGTTTGGATGGACGACATCAAATCTGACACGGCCTATAACCACACGCACGACTGGCATTGGGTGACTATACCTGGTGGTAAGACCTACGAGCAGACCGAGAAAAATCCGAATGGCGACATCATTATGAAGATTGAGGAACTGGTAAACATGCTGAAAAGCAACAACCTCAGCGACAAGCAGCATCAGGAATACCTGAAATATCTGGTACACCTGGTAGGTGACCTGCACCAGCCATTGCACGTGGGCAAAGAAGGCGACATGGGCGGTAACGCTGTGAAACTGCAGTGGTTTGGCCAGAACTCGAACCTGCACCGCGTTTGGGACAGCGACATGATCGACGGCAAGAACATCAGCTTTACGGAACTGGCGCAGTTTGTTGGTACGCCAGATAAAAACCAGGTAAAACAGTGGCAGTCAACCAAGGTGCGCGACTGGGCCTATGAGTCGATAACCTACCGCGAGCAGGTATACAACATTCCGCAAGATGGCAAGCTGGGTTACCGCTACAGCTATGACAACTTCAGCACCGTAGAACAGCGCATCCTGCAGGCAGGTGTCCGTCTGGCTGGCCTGCTAAACCAGATTTATGGGTAACACCATTTGTGGGAATATTTGCGTGTGAGACAACTATTTTAAAATTTCTGCAAAAAGTTGTAACCAATTAGGAACGTTCTTACGTTCTGATGTGTCTAAAGGAAATAACAACAACATATCATGAGTAACGGAAAAGTAAAATTCTTTAATGAAACCAAAGGTTTCGGTTTTATCAAAGACAACGAAACAAACGAAGAGTATTTCGTACACGTAACTGGTTTGATCGATGAGATCAGAGAGAACGACGAAGTAACATTCGAAGTAAAAGAAGGCAAAAAAGGACTAAATGCGGTAAATGTAAAGCTAGCTTAGTCTGGTCATATATAACGCAACATCAAGCAAAGCGCCTCCCAATTATGGGAGGCGCTTTGTCTTTCTGCCTATACCTGTACAACACCTGACACTACCCACCCTTGCGGTACGCCCTGGGCGAAACGCCTGTCACATTTTTGAACACGCGGTTGAAGTGCGACAAATTGGAGAAGCCCACTTCATAGGCCACACTCGCAACCGAGGTCTCCTCTTTTAACAGCAACTGGCAGGCATTACTGATGCGCATCTCATTCAGAAAAGCGGTGAAAGTCTTGCGGGTCCTCTCTTTGAAGAATCGGCAAAAGGCCTCCTTGCTCAGACTCGCCACAGCGGCAGCTTCCTCCAAAGGTATAGCCCGTTGACTTTGCTGCACCAAAAACTGCAGCACCCTGTCCATCCGTCTTCCCTCGCGCTCCGAAAGGTCCTGCACGCGGTCGTCCAGGTTCAGCCTTTCCAACGTTGCCTCCTGCATCAGCATGTTCAGAATCTGGAGGCCTCCCAGCACTTTGTCCAATCCATTCCTACCCTTCAGCTGCTGCACCTCCCGTATGAGCGACTCCTTAGCGATTCCCTTCAAGCGATAGCAGCCATTAAGTGTGTCAAGAAACCGCCTGGCTTCCTGCATTTCCTCTGTTTCCCAGAACGCATGGCCTACCGCCTCGGTATCGAAAAATACGAGCATGGAATGGCTGTTTAACTGGTTTTCCGGCGCATAGTATACCTGGTCGCTCCGGAAAACATGGGGCACATTACGGCCCAGCAGGTATAGCTCGCCGGGTTGGAAACGTCCCAGGTAGTCGCCCACGATCAGTTTGCCCTCGCCTTCCAACAGGCAGCTTAGCTGGATCTCGGGGTGCTGGTGCAGCTTGTCATAAAAATATGCCTGCTTGTCCTCCTGAAAGCGGACAAACTCGCGACTGGATTTGGGTATCTTGAATGGAATAACCTTCATTGTAATACCATATTAATGATTTTTTAACAAATACTCTGCATTTAGATCAATATTGTATCACTATTCATTAATCCTGTGGAAGAAGGGCAGCTACTGATAAGCTACATTTGATAAAAAAAGCTTATGAACTGGCATGGCGTATACCCAGCCCTCACGACCAAGTTTCAGGCGGATGGGGCAATTGATTACAGGACTTTTATGCGCAACGTGGATGCGCAACTGGAAGCCGAAGTGGAAGGCATTATCCTGGGTGGAACACTGGGCGAATCCAGTGTGCTGACAACTGCGGAAAAACAGGAACTGACGGAGCGTACCATTGCCCATGTGGCTGGCAAAGTGCCGGTCATCCTCAACATTGCAGAAGGCGCCACGCACGAAGCTATCAACCGTGCCCGCGAAGCCGAGGCCATGGGTGCGAAGGGCCTCATGTTGCTCCCTCCTATGCGCTACGCTGCCGACCACCGCGAGGTAGTGGCTTACTTCCGGGCCGTAGCCGACAGCACGTCACTGCCCATCATGATCTACAACAACCCCGTAGACTACAAGACACAGGTGACGCTGGCCATGTTCGACGAACTGCTCGTGCATGAAAACATACAGGCCGTGAAAGAATCGACCCGGGACGTCTCTAACGTTACCCGCATGATCAGTCGCTACAGCGACCGGATCAAGGTGCTTTGTGGCGTGGATACGCTGGCGATGGAGAGCTTGCTGATGGGGGCACATGGCTGGGTGGCCGGGTTGGTGTGCGCCTTCCCGAAAGAGACGGTGGCCATTTACAAACTTGTGCAGGCGGGACGTATACAAGAAGCCTTGGAGATCTACCGTTGGTTTCTGCCCCTGCTGGAACTGGACATTCACCCGAAGCTGGTGCAGTATATCAAGTTGGCAGAACAGCAAGTGGGTCTGGGCACAGAGCACATGCGTCCGCCGCGGTTACCGCTGATCGGCGAAGAGAGAGAACGCATACTGGCTATTTTGGACGAAGGTATACGCAACAGGCCTACATTACCCACTTTAAACGAAAACGAACATGCCCTACGATGATATTTTCGCGAAGGCCGAACAGGCCTTTGCCAGGTATAAGAAACTCCCCGCTACCGCCAGAGCCCATTTGCTGCGCACCATCGCCGATGAAATAGACAACCTGGGCGATGAATTGCTGCAGACAGCGCACCGCGAATCGCACCTGCCCCTGACACGCCTCACAGGCGAACGGGGCAGAACCGTGAACCAACTTCGGCTCTTTGCATCGCTCGTAGAAGAAGGCACCTGGTTGGAAGCGACGATCGACACGGCCCTGCCAGACCGCACACCTATACCTCGTCCAGACCTTCGCCGCATGCTTATACCTTTGGGTCCGGTGGTCGTTTTCGGGGCGAGCAACTTCCCGTTGGCTTTCTCAACGGCTGGCGGCGACACGGCTTCGGCCCTGGCGGCTGGCTGTCCGGTGGTCTACAAAGAACATCCGGCGCATCCGCAGACTTCGCAATTGGTGTACGCTGCCATTAAAAGCGCCTTGCAGGAATGTGAACTGCCGGAAGGAATATTCCAGCATGTGCGTGGCGGCAAGGAAGTCGGGAAGCAGTTAGTGGAGCATCCGCAGGCCCGCGCAGTGGCTTTTACGGGATCCTACCAAGGCGGCAAAGCGCTCTTCGACCTGGCCTGCCGACGTGTGGCGCCTATACCTGTCTATGCCGAAATGGGCAGTGTGAACCCGATCTTTGTGCTTCCGGAGAAGGCCGTGGGTAATGGGGAGCAACTGGCAGCACAGGCAGCGCAATCAGTGTTACTGGGCGTGGGCCAGTTCTGCACTTGTCCCGGGCTTATCTTCTACCCTGCCGCCGAAGCGACTCCGGCTTTCCTGGAGACATTCGCTCAAAAACTGCGGGACACGCCAGCCGAGAAAATGCTCCATGAAACGATCTGTCGCAATTACTACCACCACCTGAAAGGGCTGCACGCTCAGGAAGGAGTGGATCTGATCTTGTCTCCCGCTGAAGACATCCTTTCCGGCGGTGCTGCGCTGGCCAAAACCACGTTACAGCAATGGCTGCAAAACCCGGCGCTGCAGGAGGAGATCTTCGGGCCATATGCCCTGGTGGTAACCTACGAGGAGGTAACCGAACTGCAGCAGGTGGCCAAAAAACTGCAAGGGCAACTAACCTGCACCCTCTGGGGCACCAGCCACGAACTGCAGGCCTCCTCGGAACTGGTCGATCTCATCAGGGAAAAATGCGGGAGACTGCTATTCTCGGGTGTTCCGACCGGGGTGGAGGTGTCGCACGCCATGACGCACGGCGGCCCTTTCCCGGCTACCACTGACAGCCGCTCCACCTCCGTGGGCACCTACGCCATCAAGCGCTTCGCCAGGCCTGTCACCTTTCAGTCGGCCCCGCAGGAACTGTTACCGGAGGAACTCAAGGATGAAAACCCGCTGGGTATGTGGCGCACCATCAACGGACAATTATCAAAGGATAGCCTCTGACACATGGCACGAAAAACATTCTTTTGCATCGACGCCCATACCTGCGGCAACCCGGTCCGGTTGGTAGCCGGTGGGGGGCCTATTTTGCAAGGCCGTAACATGAGCGAAAAAAGGCAGCATTTCCTGCGTGAGTACGACTGGATCAGGCGTGGCCTCATGTTCGAGCCCCGTGGCCACGATATGATGTCCGGCAGCATCCTGTATCCGCCTCATGACCCGGAAAACGACATGGCAATCCTCTACATCGAAACCAGCGGCTGCCTGCCCATGTGCGGACACGGCACCATCGGCACCGTGACCATTGCCCTGGAAGAAGGCCTGATAACTCCCAAAACACCCGGCCAACTGCGCCTGGAAACACCAGCCGGATTGGTGAAGGTGCGCTATACCCAGGAAGGCAAAAAAATAAAGACCGTGAAACTGACCAATGTTGCCTCCTACCTGGAAGCGGAGAACCTCCATATAATGTGCCCGGAACTGGGTGAGCTGAGAGTGGATGTAGCCTACGGCGGCAACTTCTACGCCATCATCGATCCGCAGGAACACTTTCCGGGTTTGCAGGCCTACACAACTGACAAACTCATAGCGTGGAGCCGTGAGATTCGCCAGCAGATGAACGAGCGCTATACCTTCGTGCATCCGGAAAATCCGACGATCACAGGCCTTTCCCACATCCTATGGGCAGGCGACACATTGCACCAAACATCCACGGCCCGCAATGCCGTCTTCTATGGCGACAAGGCGATCGACCGCTCTCCCTGCGGCACTGGCACCTCCGCCCGAATGGCGCAGTGGTATGCGAAGGGACAACTCAAACCAGGGCAGGAATTTATACATGAGAGTTATATAGGGTCTGTTTTCAAAGGAACGATCGAGGGAGAGACCACCGTGGCAGGCAAACCGGCTATACTGCCCGGTATAGAAGGCTGGGCAATGGTCACGGGCCTGAATACTATTTTCCTGGATGACGAGGACCCTTACGTACATGGATTTCAAGTGATCTGATATGAGTAGCGTTACCATCATAGGAGGCGGCATCATCGGTTTGTTTACCGCCTACTACCTCACCGAAGCGGGTTTTGAAGTTACCATACTGGACAAGGGCGACCTGAAGGACAACTGTACCCTGGGCAATGCAGGTATGCTGGTGCCCAGCCACATCATTCCGCTGGCATCCCCTGGTATCATCGGCAAAGGTTTGCGGTGGATGATGTCCTCCACAAGCCCTTTCTACATCCACCCCAGGCTAGACCGAAGGTTGCTGCAATGGTGTATGTTGTTTTACAAAGCTGCTACCCCCAAACACGTGGCACACAGCATCCCTTACCTCAAAAACCTGAACCTGCTTAGCAAAAGCCTATACCTGGGCATAGCCGAACAGCACCCTGAAATTGGTTTGGAGGAAAAGGGACTGCTCATGCTTTATAAAACAGCGGCAGGTGAACTGGAAGAAAAGGAGTTTGTGCACGTAGCCAGACAACATGGCCTGGAAGCGGAGATTCTTTCCCTGAAAGAGGTACAGGCGCTGGAGCCAAACCTGGAACTGGATGTGCTGGGTGGCGTGCTATTCCCGGGAGATGCGCACCTGAACCCGGCGGCGCTTTCCGGTTTTCTGCTGCGCCACCTCATAGATAAAGGCGTTCAGATGAAGTCCCATGTCCAGATACTCGACTTCGCTGCTTCAGGCAAAAAGATAACGACTGTCATAACGGACCAAGGTGATTTTGCTGCTGATCATGTGATGGTGTGTGCCGGGTCCTGGTCAGGCGAGGTGGCACGAAAGCTGAAAATCAACCTGCCCATGCTGGGCGGAAAAGGCTATAGTTTTGTGGCAGACAATCTCCCCGCCATCCAACGCCCGACCATTCTCACCGAAGAACGGGTGGCCGTGACACCATACGGCGACAAAGTGCGCTTCGGCGGTACAATGGAAATCACGCCGGCCAATTCATCCATCAACATGAACAGAGTCAAAGGTATACACGCCGCCATTTCCCGTTACTATACCAACTTCGATTGTCCTTTCCCGAAACAGGAAGATGTGTGGAGCGGCCTTCGCCCCTGCTCCCCCGATGGTCTCCCTTACATTGGGTATACCCAGCGCTGGGAAAACGTACTCTTTGGAACAGGCCACAGCATGATGGGGATCAGTCTGGCGCCGGCTACTGGCAAGGTGCTGACGGAGCAGTTACTGAACAGGAAAGAATCTGTGATGACGGACGCTTTTTCTCCGGATAGGTATAGGTAATAGCTGACTTATGGCATTATCCGATTTGCCTTCTATCTTGAATTGGAGAAGGTTATACCTTGTCTTTATGTTTTGCTTCCCCTACCTTTCATTTTGATACGTAACAGCACACCACTCCATCATGAAACCATCCTCTCGAAATAAAAACACGATCCTGACGGCAGCCCTCGCCTTGCTTATGCTGGGCGCATTCGAAACGCAGGCCCAGCAAGCTCCCACCTTCACCCGGCAGGACACGCTACGTGGCTCCATAACTCCGGAGCGGGCCTGGTGGGACCTGAGCTATTACCACCTTAACATCCAGGTAAATCCGGCAGACAGCACCATCAAGGGCATGAACACCATTCAGTACAAAGTATTGGAGCCTTACCAGGTCATGCAGCTTGATTTGCAGCCTCCTATGCAAATGAAAAAAGTCGTGCAGAACGGCAAGCAACTACAAGTTACCCAAGATGGCAACGCTTACTTCGTAAAACTGGAAGTACCGCAGAAAACAGGAGCGTTGAACAAACTGGAGGTATACTATGGCGGCAAACCGCAGATCAGCGTAAATCCGCCCTGGAGCGGGGGCATCACCTGGAAGCGTGACGAGCGTGGCAATCCTTTTGTGGCGAGTTCGAACCAGGGTGACGGCGCCAGTCTGTGGTGGCCCTGCAAAGATCACATGTACGACGAGCCGGACAGCATGCTCATCAGCGTGGCCGTGCCCAAAGGCCTGACCAATGTCTCGAACGGGCGCCAGCGCAAAGTAGAGGAGAACAAGGATGGCACAAGCACTTTTCACTGGTTTGTGTCCAACCCGATCAACAACTACGGCGTGAACATCAACATAGGCGACTATGTGCACTTCGGGGAGAAGTACCAGGGCGAGAAAGGTATGCTGGACTGTGACTATTGGGTGCTACGCGATAAGCTGGAGAAAGCCAAAGCGCATTTTAAGGACGTGCCCCGCACCATGCAGGCGCTGGAACATTGGTTCGGCCCCTACCCTTTCTATGAAGACAGTTATAAGCTCGTAGAGGTACCCTACTTGGGCATGGAGCACCAGAGCTCTGTCACCTATGGCAACGGTTACCAGAATGGCTACCGTGGACGTGACCTGAGCGGCACTGGCTGGGGCCTTAAATTTGACTTCATCATCATCCACGAAACAGGACATGAGTGGTTTGCCAATAACATCACCTACAAGGATGTGGCCGACATGTGGATCCATGAAAGTTTCACCGCCTATTCAGAATCCTTGTTTCTGGACTACCACTATGGCACACTGGCAGGCAATGAATACACCATCGGCAAGCGCAAGACCATCCGCAACGACCGCCCGATTATCGGCTATTATGATGTGAACCACAGCGGCTCAGGCGACATGTATAACAAAGGTGCCAACATGCTCCATACCTTGCGCCAGATCGTGAACGATGACGAGAAATTCCGCGGCATACTGCGTGGCCTCAACAAGGACTTCTATCACCAGACCGTGACTACACAGCAGATCGAGGGCTACCTAGCCGAGCACACTGGCAGGGACCTGACCCGCTTCTTTGACCAGTACCTACGCGACACCCGCATTCCGGTGTTGGAGTACCGGCAGGACAAGAAAAACCTATCCTATCGCTGGACGAATGTGGTGGCTGATTTTGAAATGCCGGTTAAGGTATACCTGAACGGCAAAGCAACCTGGCTGGAGCCGGGCACGGACTGGAAAGTGCTCAAAAAAGTGAAGGCGGGCACTACCCTCAAAATTGACTCTAACTTTTATGTGCAGGAAGCAAAAAAGTTAGAAAGTTAGAAAGTTTGGGAGTTAGAAAGTAGAGGAGTTTAGGAGTTAGAAAGTTTGAGAGTTTGGGAGTTAATCGGACTTATAATTCGGTGCCGGCTCTGGCTTACTTTAAATCGAATGATTTCAGTTCTTTGTCGAGCTGCTGGTTCCAGCGTTCTTGCGCTGCTTTGTCCAGGCCGTGGCGGGTTTCGGTGTCATACTGATCCTGCAGTCGGTTCATTTCGCGGTAGGACTCAATAAACTGGTATTGGATAATGCTGTTGTAATCCTCCACCGACAACATCTCTGGCTTGATCTTCTGCTTGAAACGCTCGGCTACCAGCTTCACGATATCAAAATGTCGCTGCTCGTGGTTCAGGCCGTAGGCATCTTTGAAATCCTCCTTTACCCAGGACGAGCTTTTGAGAATATACACCTTCATCGTTAGGTTCAGGTGTATGATCCCGTCCTCCACTTTGCTCTCCCCGGCATAAGCGAAACTCGGGAAAACCGTGGCAGCGAAACGGCTGGTTTTGGAGGGAGGTGCTTTGAAATCCCTCCAGTTTAACGGCCGCCGTAAAGTATAAAAAACTGTGTCCTGATCAGCGCTACCAATATAGTCCGTGAAGGTTACTTTTATACCTTGGGCCAGTTTTTCATTGGTCGCGGCCTCACGGTCCATCCAGGTATTAAAGTAGCGCAACGCCTCGACAAGTGACTTACGGATGGCCGGTTCTGTCACTTCATTTTTACCGGCGGGCCGGTCGTACCGGGCACCGCCCTTGTATTGCAACAACGGCACCGGTTCGTCGTCGCGCTGGAGTTCAAACGCCATCACCACGGACACTTCGCCTGTGACACGCCCCGCTGCACCGGCCTTCTCTTTTACATGAAATTCTTTCAAGCGGATAACCACTGGTCTGAGCGCCGTATTGTAAGCCAAGCTATGTCGCGTAAACTTTTGGATAGCGGAAAGTCCACCGCCTGCAAAATCAACCGGTGTAGATTTGGAGCCCACTACCCCAACTGGCAACAGATAAGCCACCGCCTTCTTATCAGCACGCTCGTCTATTATATCCGCTATGTAAAACTCCTTAGGCGTAAAAGCCAATTTTTCAGTTCGCAGCACCAACTCTTCCTCTTTCTCGACAGGTATAGCAAATGCGCTCAACAAAAGCACTATGGTAATAGAAATAGCCAACCCAATGGCTTTTCCCACTAGGGCGTTGTTAGTCTGCCACTGGGGTGTTAAGAGGAGGTTGTAACTCATAGCTGCTTGGTCAAGCTAATGTTAAAAAGTAATACAAAAACAGGTAGGCTTGCTTTTCAGTTCGTATAATAGGCTTTTAAATCGAGCTGTTTATCATAATTTATCAACTCCACTCGTTAAACCTTATAAAGAAATACCAGTCTATACTGAAGACAAACGCTAAGCATTATAGAAATTGTACTGTGGTTGAATTGATACGTATAATTGCTGATTATTCTATATCTTAGCCTGACCAAACCCTGTTTACTTACTTTACAAATCCAGCTTTTATGAAAATAGCTAACTATTTCACATACACCTTGTTAGTGGCCTTTCTGCTTATGCCGGCCATCAGCTGGGCCCAAAACAACAACAAATCAAACCGTCCTAGTCCACCTGCTGTTGCCACTGGCAAAATTGGTGAAACGACTGTAACAATAGACTACAGCAGTCCGGCCGTCAAAAACAGGAAAGTCTGGGGTGAGCTGGTGCCTTATGGCAAGGTATGGCGGGCAGGTGCCAACGAAGCTACTATCATCGAGTTTAGCAAAGACGTGACCATAGAGGGCCACCACCTGGCCAAAGGCAAGTACAGCATTTATACCATACCGGGTGAAGACCATTGGACAGTGATCTTTAACAAAGCAGTGGGCCAGTGGGGAACCGAGTATGACGAGCGCCGCGATGCCTTGCGTGTGCAGGTAAAGCCTCGCAAATCAGCCACCAAGCAGGAGCGATTGACTTACTCCGTGGCGCGAAACGGCATTCTGCTGCGCTGGGAGCACCTGGAAATTCCCGTTAAGATAAAATAACATTGTGACCTAAGCCGCTTATACCTTGTAGGAGCGGCTTTTTTATGCCAACACTATACCTCTTGACAAATGATAAAACTACTGAAAAACAAATCGACCGCTTCGGTGGCACTCCTTTTTCTAATCGGCTGTGCCGGGCCTGCACCCATAGCACAATCTGAACGGCCGGAAACCGCTGGTGCCAATGCAACTGCTTCGACGCAGATCACCCCTGCCGCTCAAAACAAAGCACAACAGGCCACTGAACTGGAGGGTGCCTGGCGCACCACAGACGGGCAAGGAAATGAGGTGATCATGTTGGTGCAGGACGGATTTTTCACCATTGCCCGGTTCAATCAGCAAAATAAGGAGTTTTTGGGCACGACTGGCGGCACCTTTACCGCGTCCAACGGAAAATTTGAGGCCAAATATGAATTCAACACCCTGGACTCCACACAGGTAGGCAAAACATCGTCAGCCGATTTCAAGCTGCAAAACGACCAATGGACGATGGACAAGAACGGCATAACGGACACCTGGCAACGGATAGACGAACGCAACAGCTCCTCCCCTCTGGCAGGCACCTGGCGCATAACCGGACGTGAGCGTGACGGTCAGATGAGCAGCATGCGGCCTGGCCCGCGCAAAACCCTGAAAGTGCTGTCCGGCTCCCGCTTCCAGTGGATCGCCTTCAACTCTGAAACAGGGGAGTTCTCCGGCACAGGCGGCGGTACCTATACCTCGCAGGACGGCAAGTACACTGAAAACATCGAGTTCTTCTCCCGTGACAAAAATCGGGTGGGCCAGTCGCTTTCTTTCCAGTACGAAGTGAAAGACGGGAATTGGCACCATCGCGGTCAGAGCAGCACAGGCAACAAGATCTACGAGATCTGGTCCCGTATTTCTGAACTGTAAACCCGGCCAGGTATAGCGGGTTGATGTTTGGCAGCTGTTTGCCATACCTGTAGGTGATGAAGCCGTACATACAAAGATCTCATCGCACAAAACCGCTATACCTACTATGGCTCAACCCATCGACGACCTGATCGTGACAAAGGCTTCCGGTGAGAAAGTGCGTTTCTCGGTCGGCAAACTGCGAATGTCCCTGCTCAAGTCGGGAGCTGATGATCAGCTGGTTCAGGATGTATTACGCCAACTCGAGCCGCTGCTGTACGAGGGCATCTCAACCAAAAAAATTTACAAAAAAGCTTTCAGCATCCTCAAGAAACTCTCTAAAAAAACCGCAGCCAAGTATAGCCTGAAACAGGGGATTATGCAGCTGGGCCCTTCCGGTTTCCCGTTCGAGAAGTTTGTTGCCGAATTGCTTAAAGCCCAAGGCTATGCCACCGAAATCGGCGTGATGGTGGATGGCCACTGCGTACGTCACGAAATTGACGTCATTGCGGCCAAAGACGGGCATCGCTCCATGATCGAATGCAAATACCACAACCTGCACCGCAACAAGTCCGATGTAAAAATCCCGATGTATATACAATCCCGCTTCAAGGATGTAGAGAAGGTATGGCCATCGGAAAAAGAATTTGAAATCCGCTTCCATGAGGTATGGCTGGTAACGAATACCCGTTTCACGGACGACGCCAAACGCTACGCCGCCTGCATGAACATGCGCTTGATAGGTTGGGATTTCCCTTCTAAAA
This sequence comes from Pontibacter aquaedesilientis, assembly GCF_014773225.1. Lineage (GTDB taxonomy): Bacteria > Bacteroidota > Bacteroidia > Cytophagales > Hymenobacteraceae > Pontibacter > Pontibacter aquaedesilientis. Next base: position 1,015,249 of record NZ_JACXAJ010000001.1, read on the forward strand.
GCGGCCTGAAGGATATGGTCGACTCCTTTCACCTATACCCGATTACCTGCCTGACGTCGCTCACCCAGTCTGAAAAACAAAGACTGCTCGATCAGAAAATAGTGATGTGCAAAGAGTTGCTGGATAATGAGAGCATACTTCGCAAAGCCGGTGTACGCGACAGCAGATTGCTCAGCGCACTGACTGAAGTGGATAGTTTATGCGGACTTTGAAATGGAAGAGGCGAACAGCAACATATTGCGCCTAAGAAGATTGGGAATTGATACCCATACAGAGAATATCATTTTCATGAGGTCCGACTCACCGGTCTGCCGCTCCGAGGGTTTTACGGCCAACACCAGAGTTTCAGTCCAGCACGGGGCACATAGCATCATCGCCACCCTGAACGTCATTACATCTGAGCTGATCGAGGACGGAGAAGCAGTGCTCTCTGAAGAGGGTTTCAAAAACCTTCAGGCCAGGGAAGGCGACATGATCACCGTCTCGCATGTCCAGCATATCCTATCTTTCAGCGAGGTACGCGCCAAAATGTTTGGCCGGAAATTCAATGAGGCGGCCATCCAGCGCATTATCTCCGACATCACCCAAAATTTATACTCTAAGATCGAGATTGCCGCGTTTGTAACGGTCTGCTCCGGGGATAACCTCGGACTGGACGAAGTGATCTACCTCACAAAGGCCATGATCGAATCGGGCTCCACGCTGACATGGGAAGAGCCCCTCATCATGGACAAGCACTGTGTGGGCGGCTTGCCGGGCAACCGCACGACTCCTATTGTGGTGCCCATTGTGTCAGCAGCCGGCCTGATCATACCCAAGACCTCCTCCAGAGCCATCACTTCCCCCGCCGGCACCGCCGACGTGATCGAGACCATGACGCCCGTAGACCTCACATTGGACCAGATAAAGGAAGTAGTGAAAAAAGAAGGGGGGTGTATGGCTTGGGGCGGTGCTGTGAAGTTGAGCCCGGTGGACGACATCATCATCTCGGTTGAAAAGGCGCTCGACGTGGACAGTGCGGGCCAGATGATCGCATCAGTTCTTTCTAAAAAAGCAGCAGCCGGTTCTACTCATACAGTCATTGACATCCCGGTGGGCCAAACGGCCAAAGTTCGATCCAAGGAAGAAGCCTTTCTGCTGGAATACTACTTCAGGGCAGTTGGGCTGGCCATAGGTATGGAAGTGGAGGTGCTGATAACGGATGGCACGCAGCCAGTCGGGCGAGGTATAGGTCCGGCATTGGAAGCCATGGATGTACTGGCCGTACTGCGGAACGAGCAGAACGCACCGGCAGACCTGAAAATCAGGTCGGTGCAACTGGCAGGGCTCATGCTCGAGAAAGCTGATATGCTGACCAAAGGTACAGGCGTGGAGCGGGCGTTGCAGATCCTGGAAAGTGGACAGGCACTGGAAAAATTTTACCGTATCTGCGCAGCCCAGGGCGGTTTCCGGGAGCCATCACCTGCTAAATTGCAGCACGATGTTATCGCTTTATCAAACGGCGTGGTTAGGGCAGTAGACAACCGTAAGCTCGCCAAAGTTGCCAAACTTGCGGGTGCTCCGAAGTCTCCCGGGGCGGGTATTTATTTCAAAGCACCCGTTGGGAAACAGGTTAAAAAAGGAGATTCTCTCTTCACCATTTACTCCGAGTCGCAGGGTGAATTGAGCTACTCTTTGACATACCTCCATAGCGCCGGTCACATTGTAGAATTAGTCGCTCCATGAAAACCATCGTATTTGCCCTTCCTGGAAATGAGGCGTTTGCCCAATCGCTTACGGCCCAGCTACACGCCGAGACAGGCGAAGCGGTGATCAGAAGATTTCCGGATGGCGAGAGTTATGTGCGTATTTTATCGGATGTGCAGGTTAAAAGTGTCGTGCTGGTCTGCACGCTGCACCAGCCGGACCAAAAACTGTTACCGCTCTATTTTATGGCCAAAACCGTGAAAGATTTGGGAGCCAACGCGGTGAGCCTGGTAGCGCCCTACCTCGCGTATATGCGTCAGGACAAACAATTCCAGCCCGGAGAGGGCGTGACATCCCGTTATTTTGCCGGGTTACTTTCCGACACCGTAGACAGCCTTTATACCATCGACCCGCACCTGCACCGCTATCACCATATGCACGAGCTATACCCTATTCCCGCCCTTGCCCTGCATGCCGCCCCCACTGTGGCTAGTTGGGTAAAGGCGAACATTCCCAAACCTATACTGATTGGTCCGGACGAAGAGAGCCTGCAATGGGTATCGGAGGTGGCCGGACTGGCAAATGCACCTTATCTGGTACTTGCCAAAAAACGCCTTGGCGACCGAGAAGTGCAGGTATCCTTACCGGAATTGGCCAACTACCAAGCGCATACCCCCGTGCTCATTGATGACATCATCTCCACGGCCCGCACCATGATCGAGACTGTGCTGCACCTGAAACAACTCACACCAGTCGCGCCGGTATGCATAGGCGTGCACGCCGTGTTTGCCGAGGGTGCTTACAAAGCATTGCTAGAGGCAGGTGCCGCGCAGGTCGTTACCTGCAACACCATACCGCATGCATCGAACGGCATTCAGGTAGAAGCGCTTTTGGCTGAAGCATTTCGAACACAAACCTGAGAGCGTCTGCTATACCTGTGGGTGTATCGAAATAATGCCTTTTGAAAAATGAATTTGCTCACGCTATGGATAAACCTATTCAGGCGTTTTATCGAGTGCCTGTTGCTTTGCTATACCTGCATTCCATCGTTGATCTTTTGCCTTATGGCCTTTGGTCATGTGGTTACTGAAGAAGACTTTTCTGCTTCTAGCATATTCTCCAGTCCCTTAAAAAAAGCATCCGGGTTAAAGGAAATACTGTCAATGCCGTGTTTCACCAAAAAAGCGGCGAACTCCGGATAGTCGCTCGGCGCCTGGCCACAAAGTCCTACTTTAGTGCCGGTCTTTTTGGCTTTCTCCAACGTCATCACGATCAGTTGCTGCACGGCATGGTCGAAGGGCGAGAAGATGTCGCTTAGCAGACCAGAGTCGCGGTCGGCGCCTAGCGTGAGCTGGGTGAGGTCGTTAGAGCCGATGGAAAAGCCGTCGAAATGCGCGGCGAACTCTTCGGCCAGCAAGGCATTGCTTGGTATTTCTACCATCATATAAACCTCCAAGCCATTATCACCACGTTTTAAGCCATAGTCTGCCATCAGGCCGATCACTTTTTCGCCTTCTGCTACCGTGCGGCAAAACGGAATCATGAGCTTCACATTGGAAAGCCCCATTTCCTCCCGCACCTTTTTCATAGCCCGGCACTCCAGTTCGAAGCCTTGTTGGTATAGCTCGTGATAGTAACGCGACGCGCCCCGCAGCCCGATCATCGGGTTAGCCTCCTCTGGCTCAAACTGATGTCCCCCCACCAAATTGGCATATTCGTTAGACTTGAAATCACTCATGCGCACGATCACATCCTTTGGGTAAAAAGCCGCTGCGACAATGGCTGTCGCTTCGGCCAGTTTATCTACGAAGTAGTCTTCCTTGTTGGGATAGTGGTGCGTCAGTTGATCGATCTTCTCACGCGCTTCCTCATTCTCTACCTTTTCAAAATGCTTGAGCGCCATTGGATGGATCTGGATGGAATTGTTGATAATGAACTCCATGCGCATCAATCCTACGCCATCGTTTGGCAGAAAGGAATATTTGAACGCCTGTTCCGGGTCACCTAGTATGAGCATGGCCTTTGTCTTTGGTTTGCCGAGCTTGCTCATATCCGTCTTTTTTTCTTCCCACTCGAGCTTGCCTTCATATACATAACCTGTTTCCCCTCCCGCCGTCGATACGGTAACCTCCTGGCCGTCCTGTATTGTTTTGGTGGCATTGTCGGTACCCAGCACGGCCACAGCGCCCACTTCACGCGCCACAATAGCAGCATGGCTGGTACGTCCGCCCTGCTCGGTAATAATGGCACTCGCCTTTTTAAGGATGGGATCCCAGTCGGGGTCGGTTTTGCGGGTGACCAGCACCTCACCTTCCTGCAGTTTATCGATCTCTTGGGGGGAGTGCAGAATCCGTGCTATACCTGATACTATCCGATTACTCAACCCTATACCTGAGCAAAGCACTTTGCCACTCTCCTTCAAGGTATACTCCGTAAAGCAGGCTGCATGCTTATGTTGGCTTTGCACCGTTTCGGGTCGGGCCTGCACAATAAAAAGGTCGCCCGAAATACCATCTTTGGCCCACTCGATGTCCATGGACTGTTTGTAGTGTTCCTCAATGCGTTTGCCCCACCTGGCCAGCTGCACCACCTCCCCGTCCATCAGCACAAATTGCTCCTGCTGTTCCAGGGGAGTGTCCAAATTCAGGATGGCGTCCGTTGGGCTTTGAAGTTCACCTTCAGAAGGCTCGGCGTATACCATGGTTTTGGCCTTGCTGCCGAGCTTGCGCGAAATAATGGGTTGCTTTGCTTTGTCCAGCATGGGTTTAAAGACCACAAACTCATCGGTGTTAACGGCACCCTGCACTATATTCTCACCCAAGCCCCAGGAAGCAGAGATCACGATGGCATTTTCAAAACCGGTATCAGGGTCGAGTGTGAACATCACACCGGAGCAGGCTTTATCGGCACGCACCATTGTTTGTACCCCCACCGAAAGCGCCACCTGCATGTGCTCAAACGCATTGTCAACCCGGTACTTGATGGCTCGGTCCGTGAACAGCGAGGCATAGCTATGGTGGCAAGCCTTGTAGAGGTTTTGGAGCCCACTTACATTCAGATAGGTTTCCAGTTGTCCGGCAAAGCTGGCTGTAGGCAGATCCTCGGCGGTGGCACTACTGCGCACAGCCAGCGAAATTTCTTCTCCGTACTTTGACCTCAGATAGGTATAGCCCTTCTCTATTTCCTGACGAACGTCTTCCGGGAAACGCGCATTCAAAATTAACTCACGCGCCTGCCGGCCTACCTCAGCGAGGTTATGGAAATCGTGGGTATCCAAACCTCCCAGAACGTTGGTTAATTGATCTTTCAGATTATTCTGTTCCAGTAAATGCCAGTAGGCGGCAGAAGTGGTGGCATAGCCATCAGGTACCAGTATACCTTCCGGGTTCAGCTGGTTGTACATTTCTCCGAGCGAGGCATTCTTGCCTCCGACTATACTCAGGTCTTTGTAGCTGATGTCTTTGAACAATTTGATAAACGGTTCCATAGCTAATCGCATTAAGGCAAAGCACTGCGCCACCGAAGTCGTAATGCCGAGCTTACAAATTTAAACGTTGGCGTATACCCTTGGTTTATAAATAGATACAAATAGTCAGGTATACATTCTATGGTAGTTCTTAATATGACCCGTAACATCGTCCTTATTATCTCCATCGCTCTTGTGATTTTATAAATTTGTAATATTTTAAAGTAATTTTTTAACAATACATTGACCATTTTCAACTACTTCCGTATAACATCCTAACATTCAAGTATATATTTCAATCATTACAGGAGGTTTTATGGGAACAGTCAGGCATATTCTCCAAAAGAAGGGCAATAAAGTTATTGCCATCGAACCCACCAGTACCGTTTTCAAGGCTTTGGAAACCATGGTGGAGCAAAACGTGGGAGCGCTGATTGTAATGGATCAGGGTAAGTTTGCCGGTATGTTCACAGAGCGGGATTATGCCCGCAAGGTGATTTTGAAGGGAAAAGCCTCGCGCGACACGCTGGTACAGGAAATCATGAGTGAGCATCCGCTTGTCGTTTCACCAGACACAACGATGGAGCAATGCATGGCCCTGATGACACAAAAGTATATCCGCCATTTACCTGTCTTTGAGAATCAGCAACTGGTTGGATTGGTTTCCATCGGGGACATTGTAAAGTACATGATCGAGGAGCAGAAATGCATCATTGAAGACCTCGAACACTATATAACTGGGCACCACGAATAGGCAGCCCGGATATCATTCAATTAGGAGAAACAATGCAGGAAACAGCCGAAACAACAACTTTACTATGGCCCTTGGTCGTGTACGGAGCCATTGTGCTTAGCCTTGTGCTACTTATCCTAGGCCTTTCCTATGTGTTAGGGCAACGTGGCCATGGCCGTGCTGTTGGTGAGCCTTATGAAGGCGGTATAGTAAGCGCAGGCGGTGCCCGTATTCGTTTCTCTTCTCAGTTCTATATGGTGGCTATGATGTTTGTGATTTTCGACGTAGAGACCATCTTTATTTTTTCCTGGGCCATCGCTTTTCCTGAGTTAGGCTGGTACGGCTATTTCGGTGTGTTGATCTTCATCGCCATGCTCGTCGTGGTGCTGATTTACGAGTGGCGAAACGGCGCACTGGACTTTGGACCGGATGGCAAAAAAATACTGGCGGCCTATAAACGCTTAATACAGCAGCCAAGCTTGAACTGAAATTAGGTGTCAGAGGAAGCTTCATAAAGTATGACAAATAACGATCTACGCCCATGAAATGGTGGTTAAGCAAACCGGATGAGCCGGCCAATGCCGTTACAGGTACCAGTTCCTACGAAGAGACTGTGCAGCAGAGCATCATGCTCACCACACTGCAGGATCTGATTGCCTGGGGCCGCAAGAACTCTATGTGGCCTTTTCACTTCGGTTTAAGCTGCTGCTTTGTGGAAATGGCCACCAGCATGACCCCCAAGTATGACGTGGCACGTTTCGGGGCGGAAGTGATCCGGGGCACTCCCCGTGAGGCCGATGTCATGATCATCGCGGGCACGGTTTTCATCAAAATGGCCCCCATTATTAAGCGCCTGCATGAGCAGATGATGGAGCCCAAATGGGTGATCTCGATGGGATCCTGCGCCAATTCCGGCGGCATGTATGACATCTACAGCGTAGTGCAGGGTGTCGACAAATTCCTGCCCGTAGACGTGTACGTTCCCGGTTGCCCGCCCCGACCCGACGCTTTCATGGAAGGCTTGATGTTGCTGGCAGAACGGGTAGGCCAGGAACGCAGGCCATTAAGCTGGACAATCGGCGAACAAGGTGTGATCCGACCAGAAAAAATAGAAGTGAAAGAACGTAAAAGAGAGCGCTGGAGTCAAATGAATGAGTTCAGGTCGCCGGATGAAATATGATGGAGTTTAGGAGTTGGGGAGTTTAGGAGTTTGAGAGTTAAGGATTGTGAATTAGTCTGAATCAGGATTTACAGGATTTTAGGATTAACAGGATTTTCACAGATGCCGGGTCCAACTACCCCTAACCCCTCTCCCGACACAAGTCCGGGATCTTCGACTTGTCTAAGGCGGGGAATCTGGGACTGCTAAGGGTTAAAGTATAAGCCCTGTAGTGAAAGTTACACACTACTGGCACGCAATGAAAGAGTAACTCACAAGGTGGCAACGAAGCAGACGACGTCAGCCCGGTGCACAGCCGACGGTTTTGTGTTTGAGCGTTCAGCGAGTTTAAAAGCGTCTTGATTTTTTTGCTTACTTTTTTCATCAAGGAAAAAAGTGAGTGCCCGCCGCACAGGCGAAACTATGAAAGAAGTTAAGTAGCAATTCGCGATTGCTGTTGCTACGCCAGTAAGGTATAGCTAGAGGTATAGGTATAGGTATAGGTATAGACAAATCAACTTAGCATAAAAAGAAAGAGAGTACATGAGTTAACATATTTCAACAACATTCAAATGGCCTCCTACCATGAATAACAACAGCGGCATACTGGAGCAACTCCGGTCGCGGTATGGCGATGACACGTTCAAGCCCCAGACCACCAAGGATGATATCCTCACCCTCTGGCTCCCGGTGGACCATGTGCCGGAAGTGCTGAAATTCCTGAAGCACGACCTGCCGCAGCCCTTCCCTCTCCTCTTTGACCTGACAGCCATTGATGAACGCACCCGCAAGCCTGAGAACGGCCATATACCTTACAGCTTCACGCTCATCTACCACCTCTTCTCTTTTGAGCGCAATTCCTTTATCAGACTGAAAGCCGGCCTCCGGGAAGATTTCCCGAAAGCTCCCAGCATTAGCGGGCTCTGGCAGAACGCCAATTGGTACGAACGCGAAGTATACGACATGTTCGGTATCCGCTTCGAAGGCCACCCGCATCTATCCCGCATCCTCATGCCGCGCACCTGGGTAGGCCACCCGCTTCGCAAAGAGCACCCGGCGCGCGCCACAGAGATGGGACCTTTCCAACTCTATGACGATAAGATGGACCTTGAGCAATCGGCTCTGCAGTTCAAGCCCGAAGAATGGGGATTGGCACGACAAAGCGACGACAGTGACTTCATGTTTCTCAACATCGGTCCGCAGCACCCCGGTACGCACGGCGTGCTGCGCATTATCCTGCAGCTCGACGGCGAAGACATCGTAGACGCTATACCTGACATAGGCTTCCACCACCGCGGGGCCGAGAAAATGGGCGAGCGGCAGTCGTGGCATACCTACATCCCCTATACCGACCGCGTAGATTACCTGGGCGGCGTAATGAATAACCTTGCCTATCTGCAGGCCGTGGAGAAACTGGCTGGTATTGAGGTGCCGGAGCGGGTCAAGTATATCCGGGTGATGTTGTGCGAGTTATTCCGCATTGCCAGTCACCTGGTATGGTACGGTACTTTTGCGCAGGATGTGGGCCAGCTCTCGCCAGTGTTCTACATGTTCACCGACCGCGAAAAGATATTCGACATCATCGAAGGTATCTGCGGGGGCCGTATGCACCCAAATTGGTTCCGCATTGGTGGCGTGGCGCAGGACCTCCCCAAAGGCTGGGAGCAACTGGTGCAGCGCTTCATCGATTACTTCCCGAAACGTCTGAAAGAATACGATGGGATGGTGATGAAGAACAGTCTCTTCAAAGCCCGCACTGTCGGCATCGGCATTTTCACCAAAGACGAAGCCATTGAATGGGGCGTCACCGGACCCAACCTGCGTGCCTGTGGCTTCGAGTGGGACTTCCGCAAAATGCGCCCCTATTCCGGATACGAAATGTTTGACTTTGAAGTGCCTACCGCCTCCAACGGCGACTGCTACGACCGGGCCGTGGTGCGGGTAGCTGAAATGCGCCAAAGTCTGCGCATCATCGAGCAATGCGTGAAGAACATGCCGTCCGGTCCTTACAAGTCCGATCACCCTATCACTACGCCGCCCATCAAGCAAAACACCATGCACGATATCGAGACCTTGATAACGCACTTTCTGGGCGTAACCTGGGGACCGGTCATACCGCCGGGTGAGGCCATGAGCTGCATCGAAGCGACCAAAGGAGCCAACGGCTACTATTTGACCTGTGATGGGAACACTTCCCCTTACCGGGTACGCATCCGCACTCCTTCGTTCCCGCACATGCAAATGCTCCCCTACATCACCCGCGGCTATACTGTAGCGGATTTGCTTTCCATACTGGGCGCCATGGATTATGTACTGGCGGATATTGATAGGTGATTGGAGTTTAGGAGTTGTGGAGTTTGAGAGTTTAGGAGTTAAAAATTTATACCTATAGGGACAGGCCGCGACCTGTCCGAATCGTGAAAGAAATATTTGTCTCAATCAGGATTTACAGGATTAAGGGATTAACAGGATTCTTAATATTAATTATGGGGTATGAGTAAATCCTGAAAATCTTAAAATCCTGTAAATCCTGATTCAGACAATAAACAATTAAACCATTCAAGCAAAATGCTCACTACCGAAGAAAAACACAAGATCGACCATGAAATCAGCTTGGTGCCATCGCCGAAGAATGCGTGCATCGAAGCGCTGAAAATCGTGCAGAACAGCCATGGTTGGGTATCGGATGAAAGCCTGAAAGATGTGGCGGACTATGTGGGCATGTCGCCGGCGGAGTTGGATAGTGTGGCCACTTTCTACAACCTGATCTTCCGCAGACCCGTGGGGCGGCATGTGATTCTGGTGTGCGACAGCATCAGTTGCTGGGTGATGGGCTACGAGAGTATACGCGACCGACTTTACGAAAAACTCAACATCCAATACGGCCAGACCTCCGAAGATGGCCGCTTTACCTTGCTCCCAAATTGCTGCCTCGGCACCTGCGACCGTGCCCCGGCCCTTATGATTGACAACGACCTGTACCGTGACTTGACGGTGGAACAACTGGACGAGATTCTGGAAAAGTATACCTAAAACCCAAGCGGGCATACCCATGGAGAAGCCCCTGACCCAACACATTGTCCCCGGACGCGCACCGCTCTCCCTCAAAGAATACGAGAAAGTGGGCGGCTACCAGTCCGTGCGCAAAATCCTGAAAGAGATGCCCCCTGCCGACGTGCAGAATCTGGTCAAAGCCTCCGACCTGCGGGGCCGTGGCGGAGCGGGCTTCAATACCGGCCTGAAATGGAGCTTCGTGCCGATGGGACCTGAAGCGGCCAAGCCGAAATACCTCGTGGCAAACGCCGACGAGATGGAGCCCGGCACCTTCAAGGACCGCGTGCTGCTGGAAGGCAATCCGCACCAGTTAATAGAAGGAATGATTGTGGCGGCCTATGCCATCGACGCGAGTATTTCCTACATCTTCATGCGCTGGGCTTACAAGGTGGCGGCACGGGAAATCATCAAGGCACTCGACGAAGCTTACGAAGCGGGATATCTGGGTGAGAATATTCTGGGTTCAGGCTTCAGTCTGGACATGCACCTGCATACCGGCGTGGGACGGTATATGTGTGGCGAAGAAACGGCTCTGCTCAATGCCCTCGAAGGCAAGCGGGCGAACCCACGCGCCAAACCGCCTTTCCCGCAGGTAAGCGGACTGTTTGGCAAACCAACTATCGTAAACAACGTGGAAACGCTTTGCTGTCTGCCGCACATCATCAACAACGGAGCGGAGTGGTTCAAAGGCCTGAGCAAAACCCAGGACGCAGGCACCAAGCTCTACGGCATCAGCGGTCGTGTAAAAATGCCTGGTTGCTGGGAATTGCCGATGGGCACGACTATCCGCGAACTGATTGAAGAGCACGGCGGCGGCATGCAGGACGGCTACCTCTTCAAAGGACTTTTGCCGGGTGGTGCTTCCACGGATTTTCTGGTAGAAGAGCATATGGATGTGCCTATGGATTATACCTCCATTCAGGCGGCTGGCAGTCGAATGGGTACGGGCACGATGATTATTCTCGACGACCAGACTTGCCCGGTGGGTTTCGTGCACAACCTGCAGCACTTTTTTGCGCAGGAGTCCTGCGGCTTCTGTACACCTTGCCGCGAAGGCCTGCCTTGGGTGGAGAAAATCCTGCTGGCCTTAGACCGGGGTGAAGGCAAACCTGAACACCTCCTCACACTCGACTTTCATACCAAATACCTCGGCCCCGGTAACACATTCTGTGCCCTTGCCCCCGGCGCCATGGAACCCTTGCAGAGCGCTCTGAAATACTTCAGAGAGGATTTTGAACGACACATTCACGAACACCACTGTCCCTGGAGCAAAGCAAAAGTATGGCAACCATCTATATAGACGACAAATCTTACGAAGTACCGGCTGGCAAAAACCTGCTGGAAGCCTGCCTCACCCTCGGCAAGGACCTCCCCTACTTTTGCTGGCACCCTGCCATGGGCTCCATCGGTGCATGTCGGCAGTGCGCCGTGAAGGTATACAAGGACGAAAACGACACCAAGGGCAAGCTTTTCATGTCCTGTATGGAACAGGTGCGCGACGGCATGCGCCTTTCCATCGCCGACATGGAAGCCAAGGAGTTTCGGGCGCATGTGATTGGCTGGCTCATGACCAATCACCCCCACGACTGCGCCGTGTGCGACGAAGGTGGCTCCTGTCACCTGCAGGACATGACCGTTATGACGGGCCACAACTACCGCAACTACCGCTTCGACAAACGCACCTATATCAACCAGTACCTCGGGCCGTTCATCAACCACGAAATGAACCGCTGCATACAGTGCTACCGCTGCGTGCGTTACTATAAAGACTATGCCGGCGGGAAAGACCTCGACGTGTTCGCCGCCCACAACCACCTGTATTTTGGTCGCCACGAGGACGGCGTGCTGGAGAGCGAGTTCAGTGGCAACCTAGTGGAAGTGTGCCCGACCGGTGTGTTCACCGATAAAACCCTGAAACAGCACTATACACGCAAATGGGACCTGACCATGGCCCCTTCCGTTTGCCACCACTGCAGCTTAGGTTGCAACATTTCGGCAGGCGAACGCTATGGCACTTTGCGCAACATCACCAACAGGTATAACGGCGAAGTGAACGGCTACTTCCTCTGCGACCGCGGCCGCTTCGGCTACGAGCACGTGAACCACGTCGGCCGCATCCGCAAGCCGCTGGTGCGTGCGCAACTGCCTGAAGCAACTGACAAACTTACCGCGCTACAGGCCGCCGCCGCGGCTTTCCGAACCGGCAGCGTGATAGGAATAGGTTCGCCTCGAGCTTCGCTGGAGTCGAATTTCATGCTGAAAACTTTGGTCGGCGATGACAACTTCCATCACGGCGTATCCGACACCGAGCACGACTTGGTGGACCTGGCACTGAAAATTCTGAAAGAAGGCGCAGCCCGAACACCATCACTAAGAGAAGTGGAGCAGGCCGATGCCATATTTATCTTGGGTGAAGACCTGATCAACACCGCCCCCATGCTGGCTTTGGCCGTGCGGCAATCCGTACGCAAGCAACCCGCCCTGGAACATATCTCGAAAGCCAACATACCGGTTTGGCAGGACGCTGCGGTGCGGGAGTTACTGCAGGACGAAATGGGTCCGCTTTTCATCGCCACCATCCACGACACTAAACTTGATGAAATCGCCACCCATACCTACCATGATTCATCGGACGCCATTGCCCGTCTGGGATTTGCAGTAGCTAATTTTATCCATGCTGATTTCCCGGAAGTGCAGGGGCTGAACGAAGATGAAATTCAGCTAGCACAACTGATTGCAGACGCACTGATGGCTGCGAAAAAACCATTGGTGATTTCCGGAACACATTGCGGTAACGAACGGGTGTTGATGGCCTCTGCCAATATTGCCAATGCACTGGTAGCTAAAAAGAAAGAAGCGGGTATAGTGCTCACCCTGCCGGAATGCAACAGCATGGGACTTGCCATGCTGGGTGGCCACAAACTGGAGTCAGCGTTCGAAGCGGTGCTCAATGGCTATGCCGATACAGTCATTATCCTGGAGAACGACCTCTACCGTCGGGCTAGAGCAGGTATGGTGACCAATTTCCTGAAGACCGCCAAAAACATTATGGTGCTGGACCACCTGCACAACGCCACCACCGAAGAAGCCGACATCTTACTCGCCGCTGGTACCTTCGCTGAAGCCGATGGCACGCTTATAAACAACGAAGGCCGGGCGCAACGCTTCTTTCAGGTATACCCGACTGGCGAAGACCTGCAGGAGAGCTGGCGCTGGCTGGGTGAGTTGGGTACCTTACTGGCACACGACAGTATCAGCCACTGGCATGGGTTTGACGACGTGCTTCAGGCCATGGTGAAAGAAATGCCGGAGTTTAAAGGTGTTGACGCCGTAGCGCCAGGCACTGATTTCCGTATTGCCGGACAGAAGATTCCGCGGGCACCGCACCGTTTCAGTGGCCGCACCGCTATGCTGGCCAACATCAATGTAAGCGAGCCTAAACCGCCCGTTGACCCCGACGCACCGCTCTCCTATACCATGGAAGGCTACCGCGGCCAGCCGCCTTCCTCCATGATCCCGTTTTTCTGGGCTCCGGGCTGGAACTCGGCGCAGGCCACCAACAAGTACCAACAGGAAATAGGCGGAAACCTCAAAGGCGGCGACCCGGGTTTACGATTGATCAAACCGAACACCAGCCATACCGCACCCTATACCCAGACGGTGCCGCAGAAATTCCAGCCGCTGGAAGGCCACCTTTACATGCTGCCGCTTCATCACATCTTCGGTTCAGAAGAACTGAGTATGCACTCCCCGCCCATCGTGGAGCGGGCACCGGAGCCTTATGTGCTGCTCAACGAAGAAGATGCCATCCAGATGAAACTGCAGGAAGGCCAAAGCCTGAGCTTTACCATTGAAGGGCAGGTATACCAACTGCCCGTGAAAATAAGTCCGATTATCCGTAGCGGCACCGCAGGTATGCCCGCCGGATTGCCGGGTAAACCTTATGCCGAATTGCCTGCATGGGCCACACTAAACCGAGAACTAAAATGGAAACAGCAACCCCAAACTACTTACTGATTATCGGTGGCGTGCTCTTCGTCATGCTCAATGTGGCTGCCCTGCTTATCTGGGTCGAGCGACGCGGTCTGGCCCTTTTTCAGGACAGGTATGGGCCGAACCGCGCTGGCCCTTTCGGCTTGCTGATTGTGGCCGCCGACTCCATCAAACTGTTCTTCAAGCAGGACTGGATTCCGCCTTTCGCAGATAAGCCGGTCTTCATCCTGGCACCAGCCATTGTGGTAGTTACAGTGCTCATGTCCTTTGTTGTAATTCCCTTTGCGCCTGGGATTGTGGTGGCCGACCTCAACATCGGTTTATTGTTCTTTCTGGCCATGTCTTCGATGGGTGCTTACAGCATTATTTTGGGTGGCTGGGCTTCCAATAACAAGTACAGTTTGCTGGGTGCCATGCGGGGCGCTGCGCAGATGATTTCCTACGAAGTTTTTATGGGACTCTCGCTGATGGGTGTGGTACTGATGTCAGGCTCTTTTAGCTTGAGTGAGATAGTGGAAGCACAACGAGGCTTGTGGTTCTTCATTCCGCAATTCATCGGCTTTATCATCTTCTTCATTGCAGGTATAGCCGAAACGCACCGCCTGCCTTTTGACGTGCCGGAAGCGGAAAGTGAACTGGTAGCCGGTTTCCACTCGGAGTACTCCGGCATGAAATTCGGCATGTTCTTCATTGGCGAATACATGGGCATCACTCTGATTTCTTGTATGATGGTAGTCCTGTTTTTCGGTGGCTGGCTCGGCCCGGATTTCCTGCCGCCCATCGTGTGGTTCATTCTCAAAACAGCTTTCTTCCTGATGATTTTTATTCTCCTGCGTGCCTCCATGCCAAGGCCTAGGTATGATCAATTGATGGAGTACGGCTGGAAGTATCTGCTGCCGCTGACCCTGTTGAATCTGGTTGTGACGGCAGGGGTTTTGTTGTGGCTGAATGATGGTTATACCTCCCCCTAACCCCCTCCTAAAAACAGGAGGGGAATTTCGGGAATGATTAACCCACCCTTGCCCCTCCCAAGAGGGGAATACTCGTGCAGAGAAGTCCCCCTTTGAAGTCGAAGATCCCGGACTAGATCTGGGAGGGGCAGGAGGATGACAATCGTGAACAAGCTCCTTCCCCTGTTTTTAGGGGAAGGTTGGGATGGGGTAATTCCGCCATGCAACAGCTTTAGATACTAACACAAAAGCGGATTACAAATCCGCAAATACATAGGTTCCGGATTGCAAATCCGAAACAGCGAATGATGATGACAATAACAACGATAAACGAAAGGAGCACTTATGTTTAGTTTATTGCGCAGTATGTGGCTTACGTTTCTGCATGCGTTTCACAAGCGGGAAACCATTCAATATCCAGAGCAAAAGGCCATTCTCCCGACGCGTTGGCGGGGCCGCATTGTGTTGTCGCGAGACCTTGACGGGGGCGAGCGCTGTGTGGCCTGTAACCTCTGTGCCGCCGCCTGCCCCGTGGATTGCATTGCGCTGCAGGCCACCGAAGACCCGACTGGCCGTCGTTATCCTGAGTTCTTCCGCATCAATTTTTCGCGCTGCATTTTTTGTGGATTTTGCGAAGACGCCTGCCCGACTTACGCCATCCAACTCATACCTGATTTTGAGATGGGCGAGTACAACCGACAGAACCTCGTGTATGAGAAAGAGGACCTGCTTATCAACGGACAAGGCAAGTACCATGGCTACAACTACTACAAGGTAGCAGGCTTGGCCATCGGCGGAAAAGGCAAGGGCGAAGCCGAGAACGAATCCCCTCCAGTTGACATCAAAAGTTTACTCCCCTAGCCTATGGAACTTACATTTTATATAGCTGCAGCCGTCGCTGTGTTGGCCACCATCATGGTCATCACGCGCTACAACATGATTCATGCCCTGCTCTATTTGGTGGTCTCTTTTCTGGCCGTCGCGGTGGTGTTTCTGACCATGGGCGCTCCCTTTATGGCTGCCCTCGAAGTTATTGTCTACGCCGGGGCCATCGTGGTGCTCATCATATTTGTCATCATGATGCTGAGCCTCACCCGCGAAGATGTGGAACAGGAAAAGGCCTGGCTTCAACCGAAACTTTGGGTCGGTCCTGCCCTGCTCTCTTTTGTCTTGCTGGCTGAACTGGTATACCTGTTGGTCATCGCCGAAATGCCTGCTACTCCAGCGACTGGTGGCTACGTCGACGCACGGGCTGTCGGGCTGGCGCTGTACGGACCCTATGTGTTGGGTGTGCAACTGTCTGGTATCCTCCTGATGGCAGGTATAGTAGGTGCCTATCACTTGGGTAGACAGAAGAAAAAAGTCATCCACCGCTTCCTGCAGGAAAAGGAACCGCAAAAAGAAAGGAGCGCCGTGCTATGACGACTATACCAATGGAATATGGCTTGCTGCTGGCTGGCATGTTGTTCATGCTGGGACTCATCAGTGTGCTGATTCGCCGCAACATCATTTTCATGCTCATTTCAGTGGAGATTATGCTGAATGCCGCCGGACTGGCCTTTATTGTGGCGGGCAGTCACTGGGCACAGCCGGACGGACAGATCATGTTCATCTTCATCCTCACAATGGCCGCCGCCGAGGTGTCGGTTGGTCTGGCCCTGATACTGCAGATTTATCACCAGCTGAAGACGCTCAACAGCGACGCAGCAAACTTTATGAAAGGATAAGACTATGGGAGAATTACTTTGGTTAATCCCCGCCCTGCCCTTTGCCGGTGCCCTCTTGCTGGTGATCTTCGGCAACCGCATTGCGCGTGGGCTGGTCTCAACCATCGGGGTCGGAAGTGTCGGCATTTCAGCTGCTATCACGCTAGTTTTAGGTATAGAGTATCTTTCTTCCAGGCCGGCCTTTATTCGGCAGGAAGTCTGGCAGTGGTTTGATGTGGCGGGCTTCAGTCCCTCCATCGCTTTTCACCTCGATGCGCTCTCGATGGTCTTCATTTTCGTCATCACTTTCGTGGGTTTTCTGATTCACATTTACTCCACCGAGTACATGGCTGAAGACAAAGACTACGCCCGCTTCTTCGCTTGCATGAACCTCTTTGTTGGCTCTATGCTCATGCTCGTGATGGCCGATAATCTGCTGTTGCTATACCTTGGTTGGGAGGGCGTGGGCCTCTGCTCCTACCTCCTCATCGGTTTCTGGTACAAGGAACCCGCCAACGGGTATGCCGCCCGAAAGGCCTTTATCATCACCCGCGTCGGCGACACGGCCATGGCCATCGGTTTGTTCATGCTATTCCAGCAATTCGGCACACTCCATATCCAAAGTATTTCCACGGAAGCGGTACAGACGTGGACAATAGGTTCTGAAACGGCTGTTATTATTGCTTTCTTACTATTAGGCGGTGCGGTTGGCAAGTCCGGTCAGTTGCCACTGCAGACCTGGCTACCCGACGCGATGGCAGGTCCGACGCCGGTGAGTGCGCTGATACACGCGGCCACCATGGTAACGGCCGGCGTATACCTGATTGCCCGCATGCACGTGGTGTTTGAACTGGCTCCTGCGGCCATGACGGCAGTGGCGGTGATTGGCGCTGTTACCTTGCTCGTCGCAGGTTTTGCGGCGCTCACACAATACGATATCAAACGGGTGCTCGCCTACTCCACCATCAGTCAGGTGGGCTATATGTTCCTGGCTTTGGGTGTGGGGGCCTGGTCGGCGGGAGTGTTCCACTTCATGATTCATGGCTTCTTCAAGGCGCTGCTCTTCCTTTGCGCCGGGGCGATTATTCTGGCACTGCACCACGAACAGGACATGCGCAATATGGGTGGTCTGAGTAAAAAACTACCCATCGTGTTCTATACCTTCCTGATTGGCGCAGCCTCACTCGCGGCCTTCCCGCTGGTATCGGCTGGCTTCTATAGTAAGGACCAGATTCTGTGGCTGCAGCTGGCAGGTGAGAACGGAAACATCTGGCTATACCTGGCTGGTTTGCTCGGCGCTTTTATCACTTCCATCTATACCTTCCGGATGGTCTTCCTCACCTTTTATGGCAAAGAGAAAACCCACGTGGGCCACAAACCGACCTGGGCGATCACAGTGCCGCTGATAATCCTGGGCATTCTCTCCTTTGCAGGTGGTTTCATTGAATTGCCGCACAATTTCGGTCATGTGGTGCTGTTCTCGGACTTCCTCACCCCTATCCTGCCGGCTGTAAGTGTCGTGCCGGACTTCAATCAGTACGAATGGATGTTACAGTTGCTGGCGGCAGTGGTTTCGCTGGTCGGTATTTTCATCGCTTATCTCTTCTACTACAAAAAACCGGAGCTCATCGAGAGCATTCACCGTTCCGAACTGGCCATGGCGATACACCGTTTCTGGCACTCGGGTTGGGGCTTCGACCAACTGTATGACGTGCTTTTTGTGCGTCCTTATGTCTACCTGTCCAAGGTAAATAAAAACGACTTTATCGACGGCTTCTATACCTTCCTTGCCAATGTGACGCAAGGGCTGCACCGGTTATTTTCCACTACCCAGACCGGCGTGATGCGCAACTATGTGATGGGCGTGGTCGTCGGGGCGATTATGATTCTAACCATAAGTCTACTGCTATGATACTGGTCTGGCTGATTGTGATACTGATGGCTGGCGGCGTGCTGGCCTGGATTTCCGGAAAAGTGAATCGTGCCCTTCCCCGCTGGGTGGCGCTGGGTTCGGTAATGGCCGTTTTTGGGATGACGCTATACCTGTGGCTGAGCAACCCTATACCTGTTTTAGGTTCGGCGTGGCTGATACAGTTCTCCCAGCCATGGGTGCCGCAATGGGGAATCCGCTTCAGTCTGGCGCTGGACGGATTGAGTCTGCTCATGCTACTGCTCACCTTTTTTCTGGGTTTGCTGGCGGTGCTTATCTCGTGG
The DNA here is from genome assembly GCF_014773225.1 of Pontibacter aquaedesilientis. GTDB lineage: Bacteria > Bacteroidota > Bacteroidia > Cytophagales > Hymenobacteraceae > Pontibacter > Pontibacter aquaedesilientis. The sequence continues at coordinate 1,034,210 of NZ_JACXAJ010000001.1, forward strand.
CGGGAGATTCACACCAAAGTCGCTTTCTTCCACTTTAATTTGCTATGGGTGCTGGCTGGCATTACGGGTGTGTTCCTGACCATGGACCTCTTCCTTTTTTATTTTTTTTGGGAAATCATGCTCATTCCAATGTACTTTCTCATCGGCATTTGGGGACACGAAAACCGCCGTTACGCCGCCTATAAATTCTTCCTATTCACACAGGCTTCTGGCCTGCTCATGCTGCTGGCCATCCTCGGGCTTTACTTCATCCATGGCAACCAAACAGGCGTTTATACCTTCAGCTATTTCGAACTGCTCAACACAACCTTGGCACCTGAGGCGGCACGCTTGCTCATGTTCGGTTTCCTGGTGGCTTTCTTGGTAAAATTACCCGTCGTGCCGTTCCACTCGTGGCTACCCGACGCCCACTCCGAAGCACCGACCGCAGGCAGCGTGATCCTGGCGGGACTGCTGCTCAAGACTGGGGCGTATGGCTTGCTTCGTTTCGTGCTGCCACTCTTCCCGACGGCCACCGTAGAGTTCGCGCCTTGGGCCATGCTGCTCGGTGTTATCGGCATTATCTATGGAGCGATTCTGGCCTTCTCGCAAACCGACCTGAAGCGACTGGTGGCCTATACCAGTGTGAGCCACATGGGATTTGTGATACTGGGTGTTTTTTCCTTTAATGAGTGGGCATTGCAGGGCGTTGTCATGCAGATGATCACGCACGGGTTGAGCACGGGCGCTCTCTTCATCATCGCCGGATTTTTGTACGAGCGCCTGCATACCCGCGACATCCGGCTAATGGGCGGCTTCTGGTCCACGGCTCCCAAGATGGGCGTTATCGCACTCATCTTCGTCATGGCCTCGCTTGGCCTGCCCGGACTTGGCAATTTCATCGCAGAGTTCCTGACTTTGGTTGGCTCGTGGCAGGCCAATAACTGGCTGACGGTTTTTGCGACCATCGGATTAGTCATGGCGACCATCTATTCGCTGCGCATCATGCAGAAAATCTTCTTCGAAGCCAACCGCATGGAGCAAGCACTACCTGACCTGAACGCCCGCGAAATGCTTATTGCTATACCTATGGTGGCAATGATTTTGTGGCTCGGCCTGTACCCGCAACCCATTCTCGACACGGCACGCCCGAGTATACAGGAGCAATTACAGGCTTACACTAAGCCTGCCCAAGAACAGGTGCCCGTTGCTCGCGTTGATGTACCTGCAAAGAAAACCATCTATATAAAGAGAACTGGCACGAAAAACCCGGAAGAAACCAAGCCATCTTCAAATCTCCAAATCACTAAATCTTCAAATTGATACGCCATGACCCTGACTGATTTCCAACACCTCATGCCGCTGCTCATCCTCACCGTTGCGGTGCTGGTGTCTATGCTGGTGATAGCGGTGGGACGCAACCATAAAATTATGTATGTGATTACGGCTGTCTCATTTCTGGCTGCTTTTGCCTCGCTGTTCGATCTTCGCGATGTTGGCCGCTATACCATCGAGCCGCTGCTGGTCATAGATGGTTTTGGCGTGTTTTACATCGGCATGATTTTGCTCACTGCTTTACTCATCAGTATGTTGTCCTATGCCTACTTCGAGCAAAGGGAAGAACGCAAGGAAGAGTATTACATCCTGCTCCTGTTAGCCACCATCGGGGCATGCGTATTGGTCATCAGCAAGCATTTCGCTTCCCTATTCCTGGGCCTGGAAATACTCACCGTGTCGCTTTATGCCCTTATCGCCTACCTGCGCACACGGGAGCGCTCTGACGAAGCAGGTATAAAGTACTTGATTCTGGCCGCCTTTTCCTCTGCTTTTTTGCTCTTCGGGATGGCCCTAGTATACGCCAGCACCGGCACCATGGAATTTGCAGGTATAGCCGCGGCCATGTCGGGCTTTACGGAACTACCGCTGCTTATGCTCACAGGCTTCGGTCTGATGATTGTCGGCATTGGCTTTAAGCTAAGTGTGGTGCCCTTTCATATGTGGGCACCGGATGTGTATGAAGGCGCTCCGGCTCCGGTCACGGCTTTTATTGCCACCGTTTCGAAAGGCGGTGTACTGGGTGTACTAATTCGCTTTTTCATGGAAGTCGATGGTTTCCGCTACCCGACACTTGTGCTCATTTTCACCATCGTGGCCATTGCATCCATGCTCGCCGGAAACCTGCTGGCATTGTTGCAGCGCAATGTGAAACGCATACTCGCCTATTCTTCCATTGCCCACTTAGGTTACTTACTGGTGGCTTTTTTGGCGGGCAACCAGATGGGCGTAGAAGCGGTGACCTTTTACCTGGTGGCCTATTTCATTACCACCGTCGGGGCCTTTGGCGTCGTGGCCATGCTGTCGGACAAGGAGCGAGACGCCGAGCAATTGGAGGATTACCGCGCCCTGCTTTGGCGCAGACCCTGGACGGCGGCGGTCTTCACGGCAATGCTGCTTTCGCTGGCAGGTATACCGCTCACGGCCGGCTTTGTCGGTAAGTTCTACATCCTGGCGGCAGGGGTGAATACGCAGCTCTGGCTTTTAGTAGTTATGTTGGCGCTCAATAGTGTCGTAGGCCTGTTTTACTACATCCGGCTGGTAGCCATCATGTTCCAGCAGCCGGAAGCCGACACCGAAGTGCAGCCGCGTGGCAAACTACGGCCATCCATCTATTTAGCCAGTGTCGGGACATTAACTATTCTGGCGCTGCTGCTGGTTTATATTGGTGTATACCCGTCAGGTTTGTTGCAGGTAATCCAAGGATTGATTGTATCGACAGTACCATAAGATTTTACATACAGTTCAATTCGAAGGCTCTTTCCATGGAAAGAGCCTTTTTTCTTTTAGACTTCGACAATTCACAGGTTTCCTTCAGATAACGGGAGGTAACACAACCTGTCCAGCATGATCACATGCAACTAATACCCAAATTAATAACTCAATAAAACCAAAGTATTTATTGCCTTAATCACATAATATTTCGTACATCTTAGTATCTGTTTACTGCCGTTTGGAATAGGATGTAATCTCGGGAAATGTCAAGCGTTGGGTTATTGGCATAGCTTTTATTGTGGGGAAGACTGACTCTTGACAAGAAGAACATTCAAATTGCCAGCCTGTATTCCTGTATCAGGATGAAAAGAAAATATCAGTGACCGATTTTGGGTAGCAGGTAGCCTTAAAATTCTATAGTCGGTTGTACGATTCCCTCAGTTCATAAATTACCAACAATAGCAACGAACTAGAGCCACCCTCTTTCTCAACAAACAGAAAACATGTGAGCGAGAAAGCATTGGGCAGAGCAGGTGGAGGGTCCTGCCAGTATGATAAAAGCACTTAGCAATTCTTCACGACATTTAATTTTCTTACAGACAATTGAACCAAACGACGGAACATCTGAATTGAAAAATGCAGGTAGAAACCAAAAAAATACATCGAAATATAAAGGGATAGCCAGAGAGCATGGTCACCAAAAAGAAAGATACCTTCCAGATAGTTCCTTTTAGTCCCGCCTACGAAAGAGACTTACTGGAATTGGAGCGGATGACAGCACAGGGGTTTCTGATAAAGATGGAAATGTCGCGACCGCACTTTCTCAGCCGGGCTGAAACCTTTGAAAAGCATGCGGCCTACGTGGTACTGCAGGAGGGCACAAAACCAGTAGCCTGCGGAATTGGGGCGGAAGTGCCCCTTTGCCTGGAAGGAAACCTGCATCGTGCCGGTTTTGGATTCGATGTGCTTGTAAACCCTGCGTTCCGGAACCTGGGAATAGGCAAGACTATCACACAACATGTTACCAATCAATTCTTCAACCCTCAGAAACTCGCCCCGCAGTTCACCACTACGAAGATAAACAACCTGCCCACGCTCCAACTGCTGTCCAGGTCCTACAGGAATACCCATCTTTACGAGTTCCTATACCTTTCTTTTCCTACTGCCAAAACGATTAGGGTCGATTCGAATAACATTGATGACACGCGGTTTAAAGTAGACCTCCTCTCCAGCCATGACAAGCTTACAGATTATTACGAAACCACCGAAAGCGGACTCGGGCTTTGGAAAACGCACAAGTTCTACCAACTTAGGGTGAAATCAGTCAACCCGGTTTTAAGTGGCGGCATGTTGCTTGGCAGTCGGCTCATCCGCATCAACAAATATGTTCCAGTGGTCGGCTCAATCCTCAAAACAGTGACTGTTTTCAACCTGACCTCCAGCAACGTCAACACTTTGCCGGAGGTATCGCTTCAGCTTTACAAGGAAGGAATAAATTACATCCAGATCTGCTGTCAGCCAAGTGACCCTGTCTACAGGGCGCTGCACAAAAGCGCCATCAATGCGTTCAGCTACTACCTGGTAAGCACCCAGGAATTCGACGCGCACAAACGCATCACTGTTGATGTCCGGTGTCTCTGACAAATCCTGTATCTTTACCTGCAGCATATCCTATACCTATGAGATTCTTTTTGTTGATTTTCCTTTGCCTCCTGTCGCAGCCATACCTGTCTCTTGCGGTGCATCAACCTGACAGTACTAAAGTCATATTCTCCGTTTATGCGCCTACTCTCCCGCAGGACGCCAGCGTATACCTGACCGGCAGCACGCCGGAACTCGGCAACTGGAACCCGTCCAAAGTGGCAATGGAGTATACCGGTGAACACACCTGGCGCAAGCAGCTGTACCTGAAAGAAAAGTCAATCGCCTATAAATTCACGCTGGGTTCCTGGGAAAGAGAGGCAGCCAACGAACAGGGCCAGCCTTTACCGAATTTCAACCTGCAAGTAAGCCGGGATACCCTGGTACGTCATGAGTTAAAATACTGGCTCTCTAGAGATTCAAAGAAGCAAATAACAGGAGGCATAACCGGTCAGGTTGTTTACCACCACAACCTGACTGCTGACAGTTTGAAAAGCCGCGATGTAGTGGTCTGGCTTCCGCCGGGTTATGAGAAGGGCAACAGGCGCTATCCGGTGTTGTACATGCACGACGGCCAAAACGTGTTCGACCCGGCCACCAGCTCTTTCGGTGTGGACTGGCGCATTGACGAAACAGCAGACAGCCTCATCAGAAACGGTAAAATGGAACCTACTATTATAGTAGGTATAAATAACACAGCGGATCGCATGCAAGAGTATGTGCCTGGAGAAAAGGGCAGTGCTTACATGGAGTTTGTAGTGCATACCGTCAAGCCGCTGATAGACCAGCATTACCGTACGAAAACCGGCCCTAAGCATACCCTTACCGGCGGGTCATCAGCAGGCGGCATCATGGCGTTTATGCTGGCTTGGGAATACCCGGGCGTATTCAGCAAGGCGATCTGCATGTCCCCGGCTTTCAAGATCATGCACATCGATTATGTTAAGGATGTACAGGCCTATAGCGGCAGCAAGAAGAAGCTTAAGTTGTACATTGATAATGGAGGCATTGACCTAGAAGCCCGTCTGCAACCAGGTATAGACGATATGCTGACAGCCTTGCAGCAGAAGGGCTACCGCGAAGGCAAAGACTACCTTTGGGTACACGACAAGCAGGCACAGCATAACGAAGCCGCCTGGGCAAAACGCCTGCCACAGGCACTGATCTTTCTATTGGGGAAGTAGCGGACGTTTATACCTAAGATGGCCTCTGAATAGTAAAAAACATATATTTTACATTTTCTGCTCTCAACCTGCTTTCAGTCATTTATTTCACTGCCTGCGCTATACAACACCATGGCGCTCTGGAACCTTATGGCATTTTTCCTTATCTTGAAGAACAATTATCTTACAACTTTCCGGTTATAAAGACAGGTAAAAGAAAGGAGCACGTTATGGGACAGCAATTTTTGAAGTACGGATGGATACTGGTAGCACCGCTACTGATTTTACAGTTAAGCAGTGAGAACACCCTGAAACTAAGCGCGACACCGAATGAGCGCAACGGCAAAGTGTTTGAGTCAAACAGGCAAATGTTCAGCTCCCCTGCCCTGCCCGATGCCATTACCTTTGCTGGTGAGCCTGTGCCCTTGCATGTGCCCGATGTAGCAGAGCGCCTAGACCGTGAATTGCTGGCGAATGCCTACCTGCACACCAGCACCCTGATGGCCCTCAAACGCATGCAGCGCTACGTTCCAGAAATCAAGCAAATGCTCCAGGAGAACAACATTCCGGAAGATTTTGTATACCTGGCGCTGGCCGAAAGTCTGTTAAGTCATGTTACTTCGCCTGCCGGCGCGTCCGGTTTCTGGCAGTTGATGCCCGACACAGCCCGCGGCTACGGCATGATTGTAAACAGCGAAGTAGACGAACGCTACCATATTCAAAAATCGACCCTGGCAGCCTGCCGGTACCTGAAAACCGCTAAATCCAAGTTCGGAACCTGGACTAACGCCGCCGCGTCCTATAATCGCGGAATGGGCGGTATAGACCGTGCCATGAAACAGCAGGGCGTTTCTGATTACTACGACCTATACCTGAACGATGAGACCTCGCGCTACATGTTCCGCATTCTGGCTTTGAAAGAAATACTGGGCAATCCAAAAAAATACGGCTTCGATCTGCCCGAAGAACATGGGTATAAGCCGCTCACCAGCAAACCTCTCACCGTGAACAAAACAATCACGGATCTGCCGGCTTTCGCATTGGAGCAAGGTATAAATTACAAAACCCTCCGCCTCTACAACCCCTGGATTAGAGGATATAAGTTGACAGTACCGGATGGTAAAACCTATGTTCTGCAAATGCCGATGTAGGTTTAGGTTCAACGATAAAGACGCAAGACTTCCAATGAGGCAAATGTAGATAAAGTACCGCCATCAGGTATAGCAACAGGCTTATACCTGCACCAAGCAAAAAGGGAGCGACGGAAACATCCGTCGCTCCCTTGCTGTATAACGGGGCATGAGCAGAGCATTTGTTAAAGAAGACGACGCAGGCGAAGCGCCCATCATTCCGCCCCGGGCCGCCCTGCCTGCTGGCGTTCCCAACTATGTACGTCCGCAGGGCCTAGAAAAGCTTCGGGCCGAGCTGGAAGCACTGGAGACAGAACGCAGCGCCGTAGAAGCCAACCGCGAAAACGATGCGGACCGCACCCGCCAACTCACTATCCTTAACGGTAAGCTAAACGCATTAAACGGAAGAATAGCCAGCGCAAAAGTCATTGACCCACAAGAGCAAACCACCGACGAAGTCCGTTTTGGGGCAACAGTCAGGCTACGCACCATTCGTGGCAGCCAACCTGGCACCATCCGGCAGTTTACCATCGTGGGCGTAGACGAAGCCGACGTCACGCAAGGCCTGATTGCATTTGTAGCTCCTATTGCCCAGGCCGTGACGGGTGCCAAAGTCGGAGAAAAACTGCTCCTCAAATTAGGCCGCTTAGAAGACGAAGTGGAGGTACAGGAAATCAGGTATGACCAAACTTCTTAACGAGATCAGATCAATGCTGATGTCCTTGAGGCGCTCTTGCTGGGGTTGCAGCATCAGCGGCACCAGTGCGCTGCCCCCTTCTATAGGTCTCCTCGGTTTCGCCGCATGTTAGCATGGCCTGCCCGAAATAAGGATTTTGGATATCCTCCAACTCACTCAACCAGTATGCCCCTTTATCGCCCAATGCCATAGGGCACGACTGTATGTAGGCTACCTCCTGCTGAATCCCGAATACCTTCACAGCCTCGATCACATGGTCAGACAAAGGTGAGAAAGCAGCCCTTTGTTTTTCCAGATCACGGCTTTTCTGAATAGCCTCGGCATTGGACTTCAGTGTTGGCAGCAGCGCCATCCATTGGTCATGCAGCTTTCCATCGAGAGCGCCCATGTCAACTTCGCCCAGTTTCAGAGCAAAGGTTCCTGCCGCCTGACGGGCTTTCGGCACATCCGATGCCACCAATGCATTCTTTAAGGCATAGTATTGGTTAATGACCTCGGTGAGTTGTTTCTGGAAAGTTTCCGGGGCTTTTGGACCTCCTGCCGGCGGCATGGACATCATACTGTAATTACCCCGTAACTGAGCGGCGCCATCCACGGCAAAAACGCCGTTGGTTACCACTTCCTCGCCATCCTGCAAACCGGACGCTATCACATACCGATCGCCCATGCGGGGCCCCAGTGTCACCTCGCGCATCTCAAAAGCCGGCATATCCTGCCCATCCACTTTCACATAAACGACCGAGCGCTTGCCAGTCCAGAGTACAGCACTACTTGGCACCGACAGCGACTTTTCTTTTGCACCTGTCGATGTCCTGATGCGTGCGTCCGCAAACATGCCCGGCTTCAACTGGTTGCCCGGATTCTGTACTTCCGCCCGCACCTCAATGGCACGTGTCGTAGGATCGAGCACCGGGGTAATAAAGGCTACCTTGGCGGTGAACTCCTTGCCTGGTATGCCGGGTACCGTGAAGGTGATATTGCCGCCTTGCTTGATCCAGGCCAGGTCAGCCTCATACGCGTCCAGCACCACCCACACAGAAGATAAATTAGCCACTTCAAACAGCGCGGTGCCTGTCGCCACATAGTCGCCGGTATTGACCAGACGCTCTGTCACCACACCGGCGGCATCGGCATAAATGTCGAACTGCGTGATGATGTCCTTGGCATTCTCAATTCGCCGGATCTGCGCGTCAGTCAGCTTCCAAAGCTTCAGTTTGGAGCGGGCAGCCTCATACAGTTCCGGCATCAGACTTTTTGCGCGGGCAGCCTCCTGCAGTTCGCGTTGCGCCGTGATCAGTTCCGGTGAGTAGAGCGACGCCAGTCGCTCCCCCCGGCGCACTTCCTGACCCGTGAAGTTCACATAGAGCCGCTCAATACGACCCGGAAACTTGGCTGTGATAGAAGATACCTGCTGTTCATTCAATGCCACCCGCCCTGACAACGATAATTCATTTTCGGGGTTCACCGTCTCCATCTTTGTGGTCTGGATGTTGGATAGTGCGATGGCCTCCGGCGTCATTTCCAGCACATAGGGGTTCGTTTTGTCATTGCTCCCACCATTGCGCACCGGAATCAGGTCCATACCACAAAGCGGGCATTTACCGGGTCCGTCCTGCCTGATCTGCGGGTGCATGGAACAGGTATACTCTGTAGCGCCCGCTACTTCCTCGGTATGCTCATGCTCCGGTTCCGAACTCCGTCCGCCAAACAGCAGCCAGCCCAGCAGCAAACCGCCCAAGGCCACGAGTAGATAGGTTCCGATTTTTTTATTTCTAGCGTTCATATTTTTTGAATTCTGAGTCTATTTGTGTGCTGAGTTAGTTCAGACTTGCCAGGTTACTCTCCTGCGCCCAGTGCCTAACATCTTGGTACTTGCGTCTCTAGTTATCGCCCTGCATCATTCTGTTGATGGCGGACACCGCAATATGCTGGTTCGTGATGGCCTGCAATTGCTGTTGCCTGTAGCTAAGCAGTGCCTGTCGCTGACGGATAATCTCTTCTATACCTGTGCCCGTCACTGAATAGTTTGTCGTGAGCAGGCGAATGGTCTGTTCTGTCAGGGTAACCTGATCCTTGAGCAGATTGATCCTACTAACCGCACTTTGATAGTCATAAAGCAGGGTTTCCAGCTCCGTGAACAATTCCCGCTCTGTTGCTTCCTTCTGATAGGTCGCTGCCTGTTGCAGTAACTCCGCTTCTTTCCTGGCTGCACTGTATTTTTTCCGGTAGATCGGCAGTGTCAGGGTTACCATTGGCATCACCATGTTTTCACCCCCCATCGTCATCTGGGTCGCTTCGTCGGTGCGTGGTTTAAACACCATGTAATTCAACCCGACACCGAACATCGGCCTCCCCATCAGCTGCGCCATCCGTATTTGCGACTCCCGGGCCTTCTCATCCCACTCGTACATTTTGAGCATCGGGTGGTTGCTGCGTATCGAATCCTCGATCAGGGACAGGGTGGCCGGTAGCGGTGCGGGCAAAAGGGTGTCTGCTGAGATGACCGTTATAGTTGGTCGACGGCGCAGCAACTGGTTAAAAGCAAACTGAAGCGGCCGGCGAGCCTCGTGGTGAATCTGTACCTGGTTTTCAAGCTCCTTTACCTGCAAACGAATGAGCATCACATCGACCATGGTAGTGCCGCCGGTGCTCCCCATGCTTGACATACCGCCACCACCTGATGGCACACCGCCAGCGCTGCTTGTCGTGCCTCCACCTGATCCACCCATGCCGGCCATACCTGAACTACCGCTTCCGGCAGTGCCTGCAGCGCTAGTGGCACCGCCTGTCGTACCGCGGCTTGTAGTGGCTGCACCAGATGTACCACCCACGGGAGCCGTCTTATACTTTGCCAGCGCCAGTCGTTCGAGTGTTTTCATGATCTCCAGCTCCTTCTCCATCAGAATCGACTCCTGGTCGTTCAGGTATAGCTGATACCAGATGGTGCGTACCTGATGGTATAGGTTGATCTTCGCTTCTATAAAGGCAGCGAATTTCATTTGCGCCATGTAGTTTGCCTCGTCCCGGGCCGCCTGCTGCGAACCGAACCAGGGGAACATCTGCATAACCGACACTTCGCCTACCTGGTTGCCCATGAAACGCTCCATTGGACGCAGGAAAAAATTGAAGGAAGCCTCCGGATCTGGCAGTGCCCCTACCTGCGGTGCACGCTGCAATGCCGCCTGGTATTCCGCATAGCGCGCCTTCAATACCGGGCTGTTCTCCCCGGCCTCCACCAGATGTGCTTCCAGCGTTTGTGCCTGCGCCAGGGGCATCGCCCCCAGCACGAATATTATGATGACCAGTATCTTTTTCATACGGATTCTTTTTTGAATTTGAGTTCTTCGCGCCAACTATACAGCACCGGCACGATCAGCAAGGTGATCAGGGCAACAAACATACCCCCAAACGAAGGTATAGCCATCGGGATCATGATGTCGGAGCCACGACCAGAAGAGGTGAGCACCGGCAACAGTGCCAGCAAGGTGGTGGCGGTGGTCATCAGGCAGGGGCGCACGCGGCGTATACCTGCCTCCATCACAGCTGCCCGCACTTCCGCCCTGGACTTCGGGTTGTTTTGCTCAAAGCTTTGTTTCAGATACGTGCCCATGACAACGCCATCATCGGTGGCGATACCGAACAGGGCGATAAAGCCCACCCATACCGCCACACTCAGGTTGAAGCTGCGCATCTGAAAAAGCTCCCGCATGTTCGTCTCCCCGAAAGAGAAGTTCATGAACCAGCCCTGACTGTACAGCCACAGCATCATAAAGCCTCCGGCAAAAGCCATGGCGATGGATGTGAAAATGAAAAGGGACGTACTCACCGACCTGAACTGGAAATACAGAATCAGGAAGATGATCAGTAAGCTGAGCGGCACAATGAACGCCAGTCGCTCCTCAGCACGAACCTGATTCTCGTAGTTACCGGAAAACTTGTAGCTCACCCCTGCCGGCACCACCAGTTCGCCGGAAGCGATCATCTCCTGCAGGTAACGCTGTGCATCCTCCACCACCGATACTTCGGCAAATCCCTCCTGCTTGTCGAGCAGCACATAGCCGGTCAGGAAAGAGTCCTCTCCTCGAATCATCATCGGCCCCGGGCGGAACTCAACGTTTGCAATGGACGCCAGTGGAATCTGAGCGCCGCTGGACGTAGCGATCATAATACGGTTAACCGATTCCGGATCGTTGCGGTACTCGCGGGCATAGCGGGCACGGATGGAGTAGCGCTCACGTCCCTCTACCGTGGTGGTCAGCGCCATCCCTCCCATCGCCACTTCGATATACTCCTGCACATTGGCCACGTTAAGACCGTAACGGCCCATCGCCTGGCGGTCCAGGTCAATCTCCATATAAGGCTTACCCAACGAACGGTCTGCGTATACAGCCTCTGGTTTAACCGAAGGCACCTCTTTGAGCAGACGCTCCAGCTGCATGCTGAAGTTCTCGATCGTCTGCAAATCCGGTCCGTATACCTTCACGCCCATGGGCGCGCGCATACCGGTTTGCAGCATCACGAGTCGGGTTTCGATTGGTTGCAGCTTCGGAGCGGATGTTACTCCAGGCAGATCGGCCACTGCCACGATCTCATTCCAGATATCGTCCGGTGTGCGGATGTGGTCTCGCCATTGGCGAAAGTACTCACCACGCTTGTCTTCGATCAGATTGCCCTTTCCGTCGCGGACAAAATTGCCATCGTCATCTACTTTAAAGCGCACCTTGTACCCGTTCTCATCTGTGATGTACTCTGATTTATATTGAATCACATTCTCGTACATCGACATTGGGGCCGGGTCCAGCGCTGTTTCGGCACGGCCTGCTTTGCCTACTACCATTTCCACCTCAGGTATGGCCGTGATCAGCATATCGAGTTGTTGCAAGTAGCGCTTGTTTGCCTCTACCCCCGTGTGCGGCATAGAGGTTGGCATCAGCAGGAATGCCCCTTCGTCCAGCGAGGGCATGAACTCCTTGCCCATACCCGGAAAGGTATGCACCAGTCCACTCCACGGAGATGAGGTACGCACATTGATCCCTACTTTATCGAAACCGTTGGCCACCCAGCCGAACACGCCGTTAAAGCCAATCCAAATATTTAGGCCCAACAGCATAATGAAAGCAGGGATGAGTAGGAAAGTCCCTTTGTTAGCCAGACACCAGCCCAACACACGCGGGTATACATGAATGAAGAACGAGAAAGCGCCCAAGACCAATCCGATGATCAGCAGGATGAAAAGGAAGTTGACAAAATAACTGACGGACACACCCAACGGCACCCACTCGGTCGCCAGCAGCCACGACACGGCAAGTACGGCTATACCTACCATGATCAGGCTGTGATGGCGCCCGAAGCGTTCCGGTTGGTAATAGCTGAGCAGGTTGTTCGCCGCGATCAGGATTAAGGTTATACCTGCCAGCGGCACAATGAACAAGGCCACGATACCCAAGCCAACCAACGCCCAGTTCAGGATCTTACTCCACGCCACATTGCGCGACCTCAATCCGAAAATAGTATGCGCAAATGCTGGCATGATCAGGATAGTGAAGATCAGTGAGGCCACCAGTGCAAAGGTCTTGGTATAGGCTAACGGACCAAATAGCTTCCCTTCCGCCGCTTCCAGCGTGAATACCGGAAGGAACGAAACGATGGTCGTGGAAACGGCCGTCAGGATGGCGGTGGCTACTTCCGTGGTGGCATTATAGACAGTTTTCACCAGCGATTGGCCTGGAGGTGCCTCGTCCATGTGTCGCAGAATGTTCTCATTGAGGATAATGCCCAGATCGACCATGGTACCAATGGCGATAGCTATACCTGAAAGGGCCACAATGTTTGCGTCCACCCCAAAGTATTTCATCAGGATAAATGTCATCAGCACAGCCAGTGGCAGCAGCGCTGAAATGAGTAACGAAGCCCGCAGGTTGTATACCATCACGATGATCACGATGATGGTGATCAGGATCTGGAGGATAATGGCAGTGTTGAGCGTACCCAGCGTCTCGTTGATGAGCTGCGTGCGGTCATAGAAGGGCACCACGGTAACTTTGGAAATACGCCCATCAGCCAGTTTCTTGGAAGGCAAACCGGCAGCGATGTCGTCCAGTTTGGCTTTTACATTGTTGATGACGGCCAGCGGATTATCGCCATAGCGTGCAATTACCACACCGCCTACAGCCTCGGCGCCGCTCTTGTCGAGTATGCCTAGCATGGACCGGTCAGCCGGACCGATGTTCACCCGCCCGATGTCACGGATGCGGATCGGCACGTTGTTGGCTACCCGCACGGTAGCGTCCTCAATGTCGCTGATATCCTTCACATAGCCCAGACCGCGCACCAGGTACTCGATTTGGTTTATCTCGACGGTGCTGGCCCCTACATCCTGGTTGCTGTTTTTGAGCGCATTCATCACCTCCATCATCGAGACGTTGTTGGCTTTCATGGCCACCGGGTCCAGGTCTACCTGATACTCCTTGATATATCCACCGACGGATGCCACTTCGGCTACACCCTGCGCACCGGCCAAGGCATATTTCACATAGAAATCCTGAATACTGCGCAACTCGTGCACGTCCCAGCCCCCGGCGGGTTTGCCTTCTTCGTCGCGTCCCTCCAGGGTATACCAGTATACCTGCCCCAATGCAGTGGCGTCGGGTCCCAGTTTTGGAGTGGTCTCGGCAGGTAGCAGGTCCGCTGGCAGCGAGTTTAGTTTCTCGAGTATGCGCGAGCGGCTCCAGTAGTACTCCACGTCATCCTCAAAAATGACATAGATACTCGAGAAGCCGAACATAGAGGTAGAGCGAATGGTCTTCACGCCCGGCATACCCAGAAGCGAAGTGGTAAGCGGATAGGTAATCTGGTCCTCCACGTCCTGCGGAGAGCGGCCCATCCACTCGGTAAAGATGATCTGCTGGTTTTCGCCAATGTCAGGTATGGCGTCTACCGGAACAGGATCGCGGGGAAGGAAAGTCACGTTCCAGTTGAAAGGCGCTACCATCACACCCCAGGCCACGATCAGGAGCAGCAGCAGGGTTGTCACCAGCTTCTGTTCCAAAAAGAATTTTATAATGTTATTTAACATGCTTTGTTCGATTGAATGCAAGAAGAAATGGCGTTTCCTGTCTGGGAAAGCCAATAGCTATACCTGACCTCAGGGGTCGGGCATCATCGAAAAAGCTGGTTTATAGCAGGAAGGATTGCACCAGTACAGGGATATCCTGCGCCAGCGAGGGCGGTGCATAGTCCGGCACATGGGTATAGGCCGGCTGGTAAAGTTCAAAAAGGGAAGTCCATACCGCTGCGAAAACAGCAATAAAAGTCATATCCGGAACGGACAGCTTGAAAGTGGGAATCAGTTGCTGCTCATCCTCCAGTTCGAGCACAATAGTCTGGTCCTGACAGCAGTCATCGGCCATGGCTGGTTTGTGGCAGTCCGGCAGACTCTCCCGCTGTTTCTCCATTTCGCAGGCAGCGCTGTGTGAGAAAAAAGCCGTCGACATCACCTCGCCCGCACAAAGGTGCTGCGTGATCGTCATCCCCAGCGAGGAGAAAACAACCAGCCATGCAAGCGCCAGGGACAATATGGTGCGAATCAGTTTCAAATTCAGGTATGTACTTACAGCCGAAGATACGGTTTCTTTTGCAAAGGTAACAAAGAATCGATAGGCAAGGTTTACATTTTTCGGATCATGGTTTATAGAATTGCGACATTGCCGGGTGTTACTGCTCGATACTTTCTGTATGACCGGAACTGCAGGCAAAGCTGTAGAATGGGATGCAAAGCCAAATCAGGCTTAGCAAGCTACCATGATCGTGTTAATTCTCCCCTGCCCGATGTCCTTCAAATCTTTGAGGCGATGCTCTATGCAAATACCTTAACTAAATATTCGGTCTGATGCGTATAGGGTTATACGGATGTAATTTGACAGGAATATGAACAACAAAGAACAGGAAGCACAGGGACCGGCAGGTGAAAGCACTCCCTGTAACCTGGCACAGCGGGCTGACGATGCCATCAAACAGAGTATAGGCCGTTACAAAGGCAGAAGCAAGGAAGAGATCTCGGAACGACTGCGGGAGTTGGACCAGGAATGGAGTTTCGAACGGACATTGGAGGTAAACGCGTCCACCTTGGCCTTGTCCGGCACATTGTTGGGAGCTTTCGTGAACAAGCGTTGGTTCATTCTGCCTGGCCTTGCGACGTCATTCCTGTTGCAGCAAGGTATACAGGGCTGGTGCCCTCCTCTGCCCCTCATGCGGGCGCTCGGCATCCGCAGCCGCCGTGAGATTGACGATGAACGTTATGCCCTCAAGGCTTTGCGGGGAGATTTTGACGAAGTATCTTCTAAAAGTTCGCCCACCGAGGTTTTAGACATGGTGAGAAGTTCATAATCTAAATAAAATCATAAAAAAACGAGAAAGGTCATTTGCATGTAACGGAAGAAAAGTGATATTTGCCTAAAAGATTAATTTACCAATAGCGCACGATTCTTCCATCCCTGTTAATTTAAGGTTGCATGCATACTGATCTGATAGATAACCCGAGGCCTTCCCATCTCCAATTTCACAGAAATGAGGAAGCGCGTGTCATGGAGCTGCTTGAGTTTGATTTAGACTACAGCAGCCTCGAGGATGATTTTGAAGACCTGGTGCGATTGGCTGCCACAGTGGCTGGGACCGAGGTTTGCCTCCTCAACCTGATTGACATGTATACGGAGTGGATCGTATCGGGCCACGGCTTTGCAACAGGACAGGTGCCTCGCGAGAACACGGTGTGCCAGTACACGATTTTGGAGCCGGAGCACTTTGAGGTGAAGAACCTGGCAGCCGACGAACGCTTCAAGGATTTTGGAGGAATAAAAGACGCGCCCCATTTCCGGTACTATTTCGGTATCCCCCTGAAAACTCCAAAAGGCAACAGCATCGGAACGCTTTGTGTGCTGGATACGATCGAAAAAGACCTCACATCCGAGAAAATTGCAGTACTGAAGACCATTGCCGGCGAAATCATAAAGCGTTTGACTACCCAAAAACACCTTCAGGCGCTTCGCCGTGAACTGTCTGAGGTAAAAGCCATCAACCAAAGAGTGGCCCACGACATCCGGGGACCTATTGGTGGCATTGTCGGGCTGGCGGATATGCTTATCAGAAAAAACGGCAAAAATTCCCTGGACGAGGTGCTTCGTTTAAGCCAGCTCATTTCCAAAAGCGGTTCCTCACTACTTGCTTTGGCTGATGAGATCATGGGAACTGGCGAAGTAAGTTCGCAATCCACTGCCTTGAACGAGTGCCTTACATTGGGTACGCTCAAGGAAAAGCTGGAGCAACTCTATCAGCCCCAGGCGACCGAAAAAGGCATTTGTTTTGACGTGAGCGTCAACGAGGAGCTTTGTTTCATCAGCTTTTCCAAGAACAAGCTCATGCAGATTACGGGTAACCTCATCTCGAACGCACTTAAATTCACACCTCCTTTGGGTGATGTGTCCGTTTACCTGGATCTCACCTTGTCTCAAAATCACCGGATTTTATATATCCGGGTAAAAGATACGGGCATTGGTTTAACGGAACACCAGATTGCGGCTATTACAGGAGGGAGAGCCTCGAGCACAACCGGAACGAAAGGCGAACTAGGGTATGGCATGGGACTTCAATTGGTAAAGCATCTCGTTGACAACCTACAGGGTAGCATGCAAGTTGAGGCTGCGCCAAACCAGGGAGCCCAGTTTGAGATTAGAATCCCGATAGGGATGATCGCGCACTTAAGCTAATTTTATCCCAATAGCTTACCAAAACGTAACCGTACTCCTATCGCTGCGTTCCGGATTTACAGCTTTCAAGGTATAGGCCAATCCGATTTCATTGGTCGGCCTGTTGATGGAGCGGGCTTCCTGTATTGGGCTTTCATAGGCGTAGCTTAAGCGCAGTTTTTTGTAATTCAGGCCAGCTGCCAGATGAAACGCCTGGTTGTTGCGGTAGCCACCTCCTGCCCAAAGCATATCCTGGTATACGACTTTGGCCTGCCCTTCCAGGGTACTCTCTATCTGCTCATCGTACTGGTAGAGCGCACTGGTCACAAGCCCGAACTGATCGGATAGGTCTGTCCGGAAACCTGCCTGCACCAGATGCTTACGGGTATAGACATCTTTCATGTAAGCATCGCCCGTCGTCATAAAGTGACCTTTGGTGATATCCTGCATGGCATATCCCAAAAAATAGTTACCGCCAGTGAGTGCAAAGCCCAGGTTCAGGTCGAGTTTGCTCATGCTGTTATACTGCCCCATGACATGCTGGTAGCGTGGGTCGCTCGTGTTGTCTACCACCAGACTGTTGCCATCCAAACGGAAGTTGTTGTACGTAATGGCAGCGCCCCATCGCAGACTGAGCGATTCCGAAAGTCGGATGCCAGTGCCATAGTTGAATGCAAGCTGCGTTTCATGGGTAGGCCCGAAGCGGTCTTGCAAAGCAACAAAGCCAAAAGCGTGGCGGGCACCCTGATAGCCTTTTGCCGAGTTCCGGAAGTGGTAATGGCTCGTCCGGTCAGTGGTCTTGCTCAGGTCAGCCGCATCGATCTCACCGGAGAAGAAAAGCGTTTTGGGCGCATCTTCAAAGCCCGTCCATTGGTTTCGGTAGAATGTTTTCAGTATGGAACCTTCGTGGCCTGTCAGCGAAGGGTTGTAGAAGTGCTGGTATGCTGAAAAGTTGCTCACGTATTTCCTGCTCTGCGCCTGCCCTCCGAATGCCAACAGAAATAAAAATGCTATTAATATAAGCTTGTTCATGTAATCTTACTTAAGTACGGTTAATACACCCTTCTGCACCAGGTTAATATCCTTCACCTCAATGATGTAGAAATAATTTCCCGGCTTCACCTCACCGTTCTGCCCTCTGCCATCCCAGCCTTCCTCGGGGTTGGTGGTATGGAACAGCCTCACGCCTGCCCGGTCGAACACCTGAATGCTGATCTCATCATAAAACTTGAGTTCCGGCACCACCCAGGTATCGTTGATGCCATCGTTGTCGGGTGAGAATGCGTTCACGAGTTTGATCTTAGTTTCCGGCTGGTATGGTTTTTTGGTCAGCACGAAAGTCTGCTCGATGCTATTCTGATAAGGGTCTGTACTGCGCACCCGGATGTTAAAACTGCGGATGCCGGATAGCCCTTTGTTCGATTTCAGGTATAGCTTGTCACCCTCGATCAGGAATAGGCTGTTGTGCTGGTCGCCCTGTCCGTTTGCCAAGGTATAGGTATGGGTATCGTCATCCGGGTCGGTGGTACTGAACATACCGATCGTTTCATCGGGCTTGGCATCCGGCTTAAAGGATGTAGTGCTTAGTTGTAGGGCAGTAGGCGCTCGGTTAGGCTCTACCACTACCGTGATGGTAGCCTTGCGATTATCCTGGTTCGTCGTGTTAGGCTGGAGCACAAGTGTTCCGGTCAAGGTATAGCTTCCGGCTACTGCTCCTTTGTAATTGCCCTGTTGCCAGTTAACCGCGATGTTCTCTTTTTCCCCGTTGGTGTATGTCACCTCCACCTGCTTGGGTAGCGGCAAATTTTCGTAAGGCGTTTTGAAAGGAACGCTGATCTGCTCAGGCGTACGCACAGCCATGATGTTCTTGGTGATTTTTTCTACTTTCGCCTTCACCTCATCACCTTGGTTACCGGCTGCATCCACCTGGTAGAAAGTGACCGTCAGCATTCCATCATTCAATCCGGAGACATCTATACCAGAAAGCTTAAACGATACGGCCTTGGCAGTGGCAGTGCCCGTTACCTTATTCCCCCCTTTGTCGCTGGATATAGAATAGAAATAAGTGGCTCCAACCTCCGCATCTGTGACTGAAACGGCGATATCTTTCTGGTTAATAAAATCCACTTGTTCCGTGTCGAAACGGACTGCATACCCGGTCGGGGCAGTCGCGTCGTAGGTTAGATTGATGGTGTTGGAGGCCGTGTTCGGGTTGGTGGCTGCGTCCTGCGCTTTGCCGGCGGCTACCTTAACGGTCACCTCGCCGTCTTTGGCGGGGGTGATTAAAGCGGTGTACTCCGCCTTGCTGATTTGCTTGAAATTACCGGCCGTTGCGTTCGTCAGGCTGACGTCGGCTAACTCAAACCCTTCTACATCCTCACTGAACCGGAAGTTAACGTTGAATGGCGCATTTGTCAGATCGGGAGCCTCTGTGCTGAGGGTCACCGTTGGCGGAGTGGCATCGAAATCACGTTTGAGCACATTGGATGCCAAATTGCCGTTTTCTGCCAAATCCTGCACCTGATCTGCTTTAAGCAATACAGTCACTTCTCCGTCCTTATCCGGTGATATCAGCACGGTATAACTGGTGTTACCTGTCTTTTTCAGATCGGTAGCACGTCCGTTGGAAACCGTAAAAGACGGCACTGCAAGTCCTGTGATTGGCTCGCTGAACTCGACCGTTACTGTGAAAGCTGAATTACCCAGGTTTCCGGATGAGGTACTCAAGGTGGCTGTTGGCGGCTGCACATCGTAGATGCGTTTCAGCACAGCCGATGCTTCGTTTCCGTTGCCGGCGGCATCCAGGGCCTTATCCGCCGCCAGGCTCACGCTTACTTCTCCGTCTGCAGTTGGGTTGATCCGGACGGTATAGACCGAACCGCTCACCGTACTAAAATTACTCACATTGGCATTTGTGAGGGTGATGTCAGCAGCTGAAAAACCGGACACGTCCTCATCAAAATCAAACTGCACCGTAAATGGCGCTTTCACAAGTTGGGGAGCTTCAGAGCTGATGGCCACTTTCGGGCGTTTCAGGTCATAGGCTATTTCCAGTTTGGTAGAGGCTGTGTTGGCATTCCCTGCCAAGTCAGTCACTTTGCCGGCGGCCAGTAAAATACTGGCCGTTCCTTGCACCCCGTTCGGAGGGGTCAGGGTAAGGGTATAGGTGCTTTTGTCAACGGCTGTGAAGTTACTCAGCGAGGCATTGGTCACGCTTAAGTCTGCCGCAGCCAAACCGTATACTTCCTCGGTGAACATTAACTGCACCTGGAAGGCATCCCTTACCGGAGTTTTAGCCTGGGTGGTCAGAGCCACATCCGGTTTGGTTAGGTCAATGGTGACTGTAAATGTTTTGCTCACCTCGCTCACATTGCCGGCTATGTCTTTAGCGGTGGCTGTGAAACGATAGGTACCCGAAGCCAGGGCAGTGCCTTCATAATTGTATACCCAGTCGCCTGTGCTATTGGCTTTGGTCGTGCCCAGTATACCCTTGGAGGCTTCGCTTACAGTTACGTCCATACCGGCTTGCGCCTTTCCTAGCAGTCTAATGGTATTGTCAGAGGTGATCTGGTCATCGTCTTCGGGGCCACGGTCTTCGGTGACAGCACTGAAAACGGGTGCAGTTGGCGGCGTGGTGATGATGGTCCAGGTATAGGTGGCCGGAGTAGCGTCCTTGTTTCCGGCGGCGTCCAATGCCCGCACAGATACGGTATAGGTCCCATCAGCCAAATTACTCAGCGTTACCGGGGTCGAGGTGGTGGCGTAAGGGGCACCGTTCAGACTCATCTCAAAATACACTTTTGCCTCGTTGCTGGCAAACTCGAATGTGGCGGACTTGCTGTTAGAGATAGCTGCCGGTTTGGAGGTGATGGTCGTTTCCGGGGCTTTTGTATCGGCTGCAATGGGTTCCAACAGTGGTTTCAAGGCATTGAACCAAGTATTGGCCATCTTTTGGTAACCAGAGACCGCCGGGTGCAGGTAATCGTCCATGTCGCCTCCGTTGCTGGCAAACTTATAGATAATCCCGGCAGCGTTTTCCATGTCCACCACCACGACCCGGTCGCTTTTCGACTTGATTCTGTTTTCGGCCATCGCTTTGACTTTGTCATTAAAGCGACTTGTATAGCCCGGAGAGTCATCACCCGCGTTTTGTGGGATGCGATTAATGATCAGGCCAAGGATAACGGTTACTTCTTTATTTGCTCTCTCTTCATAAGCGTCCACTTCATCCAGTATACCTTCCATCTCGGCAATGGCCTGGGCATCATCAGTCACGCCATACAAGCCGCCATTGGTACCCAGGTGCAGCAGCACGACATCCGGATTGAATTTGTCCAGGTAGGTGCCTGAGCCACGAGACACCAGTTCGTTGGACTGATTGCGGTAACTGCTCGTTTTGAGCAAGCTAAGTATATCCATTGTACGTGCGGCCGGGAAGCCGGCATTCTGGTCGTTTGCCAAAAATGCACCGCCTGACTTTTCGCTGCCTACAAAGCTGAATTTTGCCTTAATGCCAGTTAGCAGGTCATAGAGTTGCTTGCGATAAGCGATCCGCTCAGAATCGGGTCTGCTATCGCCAGATTTTGTGCCATGTGTGTTGGAGTCGCCGAGCGGCATGATGCTGAATACTTTGCTCTGTGTATGCGTTGTTGCGCTAACGGTCGTGCTGTAGGGCGAGTCACCCGAACTTGATTTTGCCTTTACGCGGTAATAGTAGGTTTCGGCATAGCCCAGACCCGTGGCGCGGTAGCTGTAAATGGTTTTGCCTGCTGTAACCGGCACGGTCGCCAGCTGGGTAAAGTTTTTGTCTGGCAACAATGAGTGCTCCACAATGTATTGGGTAGCCCCCGATACCGCGTTCCACTCCACTGTAACGGCCCCTACTAACGATGGACGTGCTTGCATTCCGGTGGGTGCAGAAGCTAATATGGCAGGAGTACTTGGGGAGGCTGAAATGCTAGGCCCTGAAAATGCCGCTACAAAAAAAAGTATTATAAATGGTATAAGTCTCGTTTGCCCCAAACAGACGAGCGAGTAGATTTTATTCATATAAATATAAAGAGTCGAAGTAATAAACCTTTCCAAATCATTGTCACGAAGGTTCACAGAGCTAAACGAAATTAGAGCAGATGGGTTGAGTATTTTGCACTGAATATATAGTGCTAATTTTTTAAAATATGGTAAATGTCGCCTGCATTATGTTGCTTTAAGTTTAGACGGTCTACGCTCCCTGGATAGCTAGGTCGTTGTGCGCCTACTCAATGCTGTCTTACT
The DNA here is from genome assembly GCF_014773225.1 of Pontibacter aquaedesilientis. GTDB lineage: Bacteria > Bacteroidota > Bacteroidia > Cytophagales > Hymenobacteraceae > Pontibacter > Pontibacter aquaedesilientis. Next base: position 1,056,603 of record NZ_JACXAJ010000001.1, read on the forward strand.
CCTCCTAAGCTCGTTACTTTTCACTGCACTTGGTGAATGCTACTAATAACAATTATATAAGGCAAAATCTGGTGATTTTGAAAGCCAAACTAAAATTGAATTAATTTTTGTTTTTTTTAAAATCATAGAAGTCCAATGGTAAAGCTGGCTCGTATATCAAAGTATAACCCAAAACAACTAATAAGTTAATCTTAAGCAACTTATAAATCCGCAGCAACCCTTCTGTGAAATTTTTTTAATTTTTTTTCATCTTAAATTCAAAATTCAATTATGAAGGTTTTTACGTGGAATAGCCATAAATTATGGCTAACTGTACTCACTGTTGCCGCACTGGCAGCGGTAGGTTCACAAACAAATTATCTCGAATCCTCCAGTCACCGCGAGGCCCCCATTATCGCCAATGACCCCCAAGCAGACAACACTGATCTATATGCTTTCAGGAATCCCCATGACCCAAGCAAATTGGTGATCATTGCCAATTATATTCCTTTTCAGTTGCCTCATGGGGGACCAAACTACTATTTTTTTAGCGACGATATTGCCTACGACATTCACATCAAGAATAATGCGGCTACCCAAGGGGACGACATTATGTACCGCTTCAAGTTTAAGACTGTAAATGAAGACCCTAGTACTTTTTTCTACGCCAGGCTGGGTAAACAAAACCTCAAACAGACCTACACACTTTCCAAGAGTACCAATGGGGGCAAGTCATTCAGTACGGTGATTGCAAAAGGAGCCGTACCTGCCTACAATGCTGGTCCCCGAATTATTCAAAGTGGTGTTGGCCTAAACACAAATTACCATCAGGAATTGCTGCTTAAGGGCATAGAAAGAGCCCCCACGGGCGAAATAGCCTTTGTTGGCGCAGTGGATGATCCGTTCTTTGCAGACTTGGGTGCCATCTTTGATTTGGGCAATCTGCGTCCAGGCAACGCCGTGGATGGGCTAAAATGTAAAAACGTACATACCTTGGCCCTGAACATTCCTATCTCCCTTCTGCAGAAAGATGGGAAGCATCCGGACATGGCAAAGAGTATACTAGATTCCGATTTTGTGCTCGGCATATGGGCTTCGGCGAGTCGTCCTAAAATTAGCGTAAGAGAATCAAATGGTCTGGTAAAACACATGGGCCCCATGGTACAGGTGTCGCGGCTCGGTATGCCATTAACAAACGAGGTAATCATTCCGATTGGCCGTAAAGATGAATGGAACTCTAAAACACCTTATGATGAAGATAAGGAGTTTGAAAAATACTTCACTAACCCGGAACTGGCCCTATACATGGATGACTCCCAATTTGGAGGTGCAGTGCCGGGCTTATCACAACTTCGAATACAAACCAACTCCCTTCAAAAGTTTGACTTCCGCAACGGCAAAAACGGACTCTTCCCCCTCCGAGGAAGTGCAGCTGTGAAAAACACAGCCTTGGACTCGAAACTGTTCGGAAATTACCTGTTAAGAGCCAATGCCCCGCGCTCTGTGGACATTTTGCCCATCTTCATGACTGGAGTGCCTAACCTCCCTCCTTACCAATTAGCCACAGGAAAAAATGGAAATCCGCTGGCTAAGGGCAAACCTTTTGTGAATAACTTCCTCCCGACTTTTGGCGACATGCTTCGCGTTAATGTGTCCACCCCGACTACCCCGCGTGACTCACCTGACTTCAGCAGTCTGGGGCTTATTCAAGCTGCGGTGCTGGGTCTCACGGATCCACGCTACAACACAAGCACCGAATGGCAGTTCATACCTAATATGGATGGCTTTCCGAACGGACGACGGTTGGAAGATGATGTAACACGCATTGAGCTGCAGGCAGTAGGTGGTGCAGTACTGGCAGCCATAGGCCTCTGGTATGACGACTATACTGTAGGCTCGCCTAATCCGGTAACCCCTCAGCTTGTAAATACCCTCACCTTTACCACCGGAGTTGAAAAGAATGACAAACCATTTCTGGAAGGCTTCCCTTATATAGCACAGCCTTGGAATGGGTTTGAAGACGGTGCCCAGTGTGACTGCGGTGAAAACGGCATGCCTGAATCCCAAAATATCCAAGGCATGAATATGGGACTCAACATGGCGCCTCCCTCCATCCTAATGAAGGAAATCGACACCTACCCTAATCCCGCCTCGAAATCTACGACTATCCGCTATCACCTTATAAACGACGCCACTGTATCAATGCGGATTTTTGACATGGCCGGCCGGCAGGTTGGCGCTGTAATCGAGAACAAACGGCAACAGGCTGGTGTGCATGAAGTAAAGGTAGATGTAAGCAAACTCGACAAAGGGGTTTACTTCGCTACCATGCAGGATAGTGATGGCAAAAAGCAAACAGTAAAAATTGTAGTGTCTAAATAATGAAGTCAGGCCAAGCTGTGCGCTTGGCCTGCTTTTTTCTATTAAGGATAAAAGCAAACTATATGAAAAGAGAAAACATTTACACGATCGCTTTCCTTGTTCTCCTTGCTGCTGCCGTTACCACTTTCTTTTATAACCGCGAGAAGCAAGACCCCATTCCGCCACTGTTGGAAAGAACTGGCCCCATCTCTACCACGAGCGAATGGGTTAACACCAAAATGGCCATAGAGGGTTTACAGTACAAACTGCGACAAAACCCGGGCGATATGCAAAGTAAGCTGTTCTTAGCTTTGGCCTACATGCAGGAGGCACGCGTAACTGGCGAGCACCCCTATTACTATCCGGCAGCGCTTAAACTGGTAAATGAAGTTTTGTCTAAGAAAAACACGGACGAAGCATTGCGCTACGAGGCAACTGTCGCCAAATCGATCATACAACTTTCTTTGCACCAATTTGAAGAGGCCCTCAGAACAGGTGAAAGGGCCTTGGAGATGAACAGTCGCAGAGCAGCCGTTTATGGGGTGTTGTGTGATGCCAATGTAGAACTCGGTCATTATGAAAAGGCTGTAGAACTGGCTGATAAGATGGTGAGTATTCGTCCGGACCTGCAATCTTACGCACGGGTTTCCTACCTCCGTGAAATATATGGAGATACGCCGGGTGCCATTGTAGCCATGCGAATGGCGGCAGATGCCGGTTATCCTGGCCTTGAGCAAACAGCTTGGACACGGGTAACTTTGGGAAAGCTGCATGAGCAAAACGGAGACCTGCAACAGGCCGAAATGGAATACCGACAAGTTTTGTATGAATACCCGGACTATGCCTTCGCATTGGGGGGTTTAGCCAGATTGGAAGCAAAAAAGAAAAACCATCAGGATGCGATCAAGCTGTTTGACAGAGCTGCCAAAGTTATCCCCGAGTTTACTTTTCACCAAGAACTTGCGGGGCTGTATAAGCTGACGGGGCAACCAAAAAAAGCAGCTAACAGCAGAAAGGAATTGCTCGACGGCTTGAAGGAAGACGAGGAAGCAGGGCACATCGTAGACTTGGAGTTGGCAAACATTTACTTAGAGTTGGATGGAGACCTTGATCAGGCGATGAAGTATGCCTGGAAAGAGTATAAGAGGCGACCAAACAATATTGACGTGTGCAAAACATTAGCCACCATCTACTATAAAAAGCGAGACTACAGGCAGGCAGATAAATTTCTAAAGAAAGCCAGTCATACAGATCGCCAGGATGCCAGCCTACTTTGTTTAACCGGTTTAGTGTCTTACAAATTGGGAGATCGTGTAACTGGTCAGAAACTGCTGCAAAGGTCTTTTACAATTGATCCTTTTCAGAATAACGAAGTCGGTGAGGAAGGCCGTAAAATGTTAGCAGCTACTATAGCAGGTTTGTAAAGCAGGTTCAGTAAGCTAGGTGTCCGTTCCAGTTCCACAGCCTGTCTGTGTTTTATTAAAACCAAACGCTTGAGATTTCGACTGCTAAAAACTTTGAATACTCCTACAATTCCTGTTTAAAAGGACTACTATGTGTTTAATTTGACTGGCCTCACAGTGTCAGGTACTTCTGTATGCTTGTTTGTCTAAAACTATGAAACCTGATAATTTCATCTTTATAACGCAACTGGGAGGTAGCGATGCCTTTAGCACTGGGACAATAAAATGTTTGCTCACATTCTTGCTTCTCGCCTTCTCGGCGACTTATTCAATGGCCCACAATGGCAGCATAAACGGAGGGGTGTTCAGTAAGGAGGACAGCGCTCCGCTAGCCGGCGCCACTGTCATACTTACCAATGTGGACATAGGCACTACCACTGATGTCTTTGGCATGTACTCCTTCAAAGATCTGGTAGAGGGGCAGTATACGATGCAGGTTTCTTACCTAGGCTTCAAATCAACTATACAAACTGTGATGGTAAAGAACACTGAGACCAGCTCGGTAAGCACCTACTTAGAGTCGGGTGAGTTCAGTCTTTCTGAGGTTAGCGTAACCAGCAAAAAGGAGACCGCTCTCAATATCATCAGCTCCTTGGATATAAGCCTTAGGCCAACGCAAAACTCACAAGAAGTCTTGCGCATTATACCGGGTCTATTCATTGCACAACATGCCGGCGGCGGCAAAGCCGAGCAGATTTTTTTGAGAGGATTCGATATTGACCATGGCACCGACGTCGGTTTGTCGGTAGATGGTGTGCCCGTGAACATGGTTTCTCATGCACATGGGCAGGGGTACTCCGACTTGCATTTCCTCATACCGGAGACAATTGAACAGGTCGATTTTGGCAAAGGCCCCTATGAGGCAAAACAAGGAAACTTTACGACTGCCGGCTATGCCGATTTTACTACCCGTTCGGTCCTGAGGAAAAGCGTTTTGAAACTTGAAGCAGGCCGCTTTGACACTTACAGGGCTGTGGGCATGTTCAATTTACTGAGCGACACTGCACGCCAAAAACAACAGAATGCCTACTTGGCAACGGAGTACATGTTCTCGAACGGCTACTTTGAATCCCCTCAAAATTTTAACCGCATCAACTTATTTGGGAGCTACAATGGCAAAGTGGGCGCAAACAAAGTTTTGTCGGTTTCACTGGCAGCCTTCCGCAGCGGCTGGGATGCGTCCGGCCAGATACCCGAACGCGCCATTGCTGACGGTCTCATCAGCCGTTTTGGTGCCATCGATGATACGGAAGGGGGAAACACATCGCGCCAAAGTGTGAACACCAGCCTAATGAGCGTACTTCCAAACAATGCAGTACTGTATAACCAGGTATACGTCCTTAACTATGACTTTGAACTCTACTCCAACTTCACATTTTTCCTGAATGATAGCCTGAACGGTGATCAAATCAGGCAGCGTGAAAACAGACACGTTCTTGGTTACAAAGGCTCCTATAGCAAAGAAAGCCAGTTTTTCAGATTTCCACTCCGAAGTGAACTGGGTCTGGCCCTACGACACGATCTGGTGCAGGGCTCGGAGCTTTCCCGAACCCGCGGCAGAAGGGTCACCCTCCGTGAGGTACATAAAGGTCTCATAGCAGAAACAAACGCCTCCGCCTATATCAGCGAAACACTGGAGTTAACCTCGCGTTTGATTGTCAACACCGCGCTTCGTTTTGACCAGTTTCTTTTCGATTATGTGAATCAGCTACCAACAGACTCTGTCTTTAAAAGACAGGTTGCGGCAAAGAACAGACTTAGCCCCAAACTCAATTTATATTATACCTACTCTCCGACCCTACGCTTTTATGCCAGTGCCGGCATGGGTTTTCACTCCAACGACACCAGGGTTTCGGTAATGGCTGACAAAGATCGGATTTTACCGGCGGCCTACGGGACAGATTTAGGGTTTATCATGAAACCAAGTCCCGGCCTGATCCTTCACATGGCACTGTGGGCGCTCGACCTGGATCAGGAATTAGTGTACGTAGGAGATGAAGGCATTGTAGAGCCTTCCGGGAAAACGAGACGTTTTGGTCTTGACGCCTCGGCCCGTTACCAGGTGTGCCATTATCTGTTTGCAGATGCAGATGTCAGTTTGGCGCGGCCGAGGGCGAGGGAAGAAATAGATGGGAAAAACTATATACCACTGGCACCACTGCTTACCAGTTCCGGAGGGCTGACCTTCCGCAATAAAACAGGGTTTAATGCAAGCACTCGTTATCGTTTCCTACAAAACCGCCCTGCAAATGAAGACTATAGCCTCACCGCAGATGGGTACTTTCTTGTAGATGCCGTGGTGAGCTACCAGCTGAAAAAACTGGAGTTGAAAATAACTGCCGAGAACCTACTCAACAGCGATTGGAAGGAGGCACAGTTTGAGACTGAATCTAGACTAAAAACAGAGGCAAATCCTGTAACAGAGATACACTTTACCCCCGGCACCCCATTCTTCATCAAAGCGGGAGCAACGTATTCTTTTTAACCATCGTGTGCCAATCCGGAAAAAAATCAATCAATAACGACTTACCTCCCTATGTGTCAAACACCACTGTGGTAGCTTTACACATACTTCATCTTTGCATCATTTATGAATTGAACCTTTTAAAGCGCTTCCTTAGAATTATAAAATAATCTCCAGAACCAATGAAAGTAAGTTTATTAGTAGACTAACTATTTATGCGTATAGTATAATCGGCGGTGAATATCCGCACGAGCCTTATGACGATGGAGCTGTGCTTATGATAGGTGATGTGAAACTGAAATATAGCCATGATGCACGTATGAGCTTTAATTTTAAGAACAAAACTCATAAACTAAATAATTTCCTATATTGCCTGACCATGACAGAAGAAGAATTTGACAGTAAATACGAAGCGGCACTGCACCGCATCGTCACCGCCCTGGCTGAAAGCCCTGAAATTGATCCGGAGAAATTTTACAGCCTGACCTGTGTTCTGGAGAACCTACGATTTTTCAGTCCGGTGTTGTATGGGTTGATAAAGTCAGCAAAGGAGCAATAAGCTGCAATCAAGCTATAGCCATGACGGCCACTTTGGAAGGCAATCCGAATTTTACTCGTTGGCTTTAACTGGAATTGTCCTGCCTTCAGCTAAAAAAGCCCCCTTCTGCTTTCGCCCCAAAAGTTATCTCCCTCATCACCGTTACCTAAACTGGTCTAGCTATACCTGCAAGCACGAAGCCCTCAAGTCCAGACTAAACTCAGATTGTTAGCATTAAAAGACCAGTGTGGCATTAACGCCCCCAGATCTCAGACCCAGCTGTGGGTTCACCTGTAGCCGATGTTTCCTGATATTGAGTTTCTGATTCGCCACCTCATACAGGTATAGGGTTCCTTTAGCTGATAGGTAGCCTACCAATGCACCGGCCATCACATCTGTGGCCCAATGGGCGTTATCGTTTATGCGGGACAAGCCAACCAGAGTGGCAACCCCATAGGCGATGGGCGGCACGTATTTGTTCTCGTCTCCATACACCGAGGCCACTGTAGTCGCCACAGCGAAAGCAGTGGTGGTATGGGCAGAAGGCAGGGAGGTATTGCTGGATGTTTGGGCTGCCCCATTAAATATGTGGTTTTCGGTGGTGATATTTGGCCTATATCGGTGAAACTGCTTTTTTAACGTGCTCGTCACTCCCGAACTGATCAGGATGCTCGCCATAGCGACGAGACCTGCTTTCTGAAGTTTTGTATCTTGCCATGCCAAACCTCCCGCAAAAGCGAGGCCAGCGGCAGGCATTAGATAGCCCTGTCGCCCGAGCGGTTGCACCACGTAGGCAATCTGATCAGCAAAAGTAGTGCGATGGCTTTGGGTAAACTGCTGCAGCGGCTCATCCGCCAGGGCAAAGGTGGCCGTCCAGACACCCGCGCCCGCCACCAATACAGCTGCTCCTTTGGCCACAGGCGATAATTTCAGCCTGATGGTATCGACCCCTGTTGCTCTGCCGGTAATAATCGGCTCGCTTTGAAGAGAGTGTGTTTCAACTGATTGAACACGCGGGGCAGGTATAAGCTGTGCATAAACAACCTGTGTGGTTACTGATGCCATCACCAGCAAGAGTAAATCCATTCGTTTGCGAATCACTGAAAACAGAAGCGGAAGCATACTGCGCAACGTTTGTGGGATAAAGAATACACTATTATGCAATTGCCTTACTTTCCGTAAGGCAATGTGAAATTCAAACCTGAACGGATGAGGAATGCCTTGAGTACGATGTGGCGCCAGCTACTTGCACCACGCCATTAACACCCCTGTTACACATCAGGTATACGTGAAATAAACTGACGCTCACTGTGGCGAAAAGAGTAGCTACAGCATAAAACACAGTTCATATTCATTAATACAGAGTTTAAATTGTAAAATTCCCCAAAAGGCTAGCTTCAAGACAGGAAGTTAAAAATAAAGGCATTATCCTTTCCGCCACAACTGCCTGGTGTTTTGAGTGTTATAACGCAATTGAAACGTTTGCTGTTGTAACTGATCATATCCTTTTCAAATCCAGGGTTTACAAACCGCTTTTCGATTTACAGTTAACACGCACGAAGCGTAAAATTCAATTGTAGGTTATGAAGAGCCCTGTATGACAAAGTTTTCATACAGGGCTCCATTTAAAAAAGGGCACTTTATATATGGTCGCTTAAACCGGCATGTTCTTAATTCCATCCGCCGCCTAACGCCCGGTATACTTTCACCAGCGCACTCATTTGATTTTTTTTAGTTTCGATAAGCTCAAACTTAGTTTCCAGGGCCTCACGTTGAGTTAAAAGGACTTCCATGTAATCGGCCCGAGCCGACGCAAATAGGTCTTTCGATATAGCAATGGAGTGGGTGAGCGCCTCTACCTCCCTGGATTTCAAGTCATAGCTTTTATCCAGATTATCTATTCTCGCCAACTGATTCAAAACTTCTATGTAAGCACTTAAAACAGTACGTTCGTAGTGGTAAATAGCTTGTATCTGTTTTGCGTTGGCACTGTTGTAGTTGGCTTTTATCGCATTTTTATTAATTAAGGGGGCCGCCAGATCACCGGCCAGCGTGTACAGCATGGACTCAGGCTTGAGTAAAAAGCTTGGATTGAAAGCCTGGTACCCTATACCTGCGGAAATACCCAAAGAGGGGTAGAACATGGCTTTAGCTACCTTTGTATCAAGTTTGGCGGCGGCCAACGCCAGTTCAGCCTGCTTTATATCCGGGCGGTTAGCCAAAAGTTGCGCTGGTATGCCTGCCTGTATAGTTTCTGGCACCATCGCCTCAAAGGGTTCTGTGCTCCGCTGAATTGGCTGCGGGTACTGCCCCACCAGGAAGTTGATCCTGTTCTCGGTCTCCGTGATCTTCTGCTGAATGTCGAATTGAAGGCCCTGCGTGTGGAGTAATTGCGCTTCAAACCGGCGAACAGCCAGCTCGGTCACCCGGGTAGCCTCCTTCTGTATTTTTACAATCTTTAATGCATTGTGCTGCAGCTCTATGTTCTGCTTTAGGATAGCCAGTTGGCTGTCGAGTGCCAGCAACTCATAGTAGGCGTCGGCTATTTCTGCGATTAGATTGGTGACCATAAAATTTCGGCCTTCCACAGAAGCCAGGTATCTGTAAACCGCAGCCTGTTTCGCATGGCGCAGCTTATGCCACACATCCACCTCCCAGGTGGCAAAGGCCCCAACCAAGAAATCCGAAAGCGGCTCCGGCATTGCTTTCTCCGGTCTGATCTCAGTGGTCGCCTCCATTGCGCCTATGTTGGTATACCTGGCTACCTTGTCAACTCCGGTACCTGCCCGCAGGGCAACAGATGGCAGGTACTCCCCTTTTCTGGCTCTTACCTCGTTTCTGGAAATATCGATTTCCTGCAAAGTAATATGCAGCTCCTGGTTATGCTGCAGCGCAGTATCAATCAGGGCGGCTAGTTGTGGATCTGCAAAATAGGCCTTCCACTTGATCGTTCCGGAATTGGTGGCATCGAGTGAGTTATTGTAACTCGCTGGCACCGCTTTATTCTCAGTTTTTTCAACCAACGACGGTGTGACGCAGCCCGTCAGGGTTAACGACAGGCAGGCTATACCTATACCTTTGTATATTATACTTCTAAGCATGATGAACATAGTCTTCGGTTAAAGGAACTTCCTCTTCATTTTGAATCAGGTGACGGCCATCGGCCAGGTGGGCGAATATGTAGTAGAGCCCGGGAACGATGATAACCCCGAACACAGTACCGAACAGCATGCCGCCCAACGCAGAAGCACCGATAGTCCGGTTGCCGATAGCTCCTGCACCGGTTGCAGCAATCAAAGGGACCAGGCCGGCAATGAAGGCAAAAGAGGTCATCAAAATCGGGCGGAAACGTACCCGCGCACCCTCTATGGCGGCATCAAATATAGAGGCTCCTTCCTGCCGCTTCTGCACGGCGAACTCCACAATAAGCACTGCATTCTTGCCGAGCAGTCCGATGAGCATGATAAGCCCGATCTGCGCGTAGATGTTGTTTTCCAGCCCCATCAGCTGAAGCACCATGAACGAGCCAAACACCCCGACCGGAAGCGAAAGCACCACCGCCAGCGGAATAATAAAACTCTCGTACTGTGCCGCCAACACAAAATATACAAACACCACCACGATCAGAAAGACATAAAGTGCCTCGTTTCCTCTGCCGGCCTCGTCATACGAGAGGCCTTCCCAGGCAATAGTATACCCCTTCGGCAAAGTCTGACTGGCAACTTCCTGCACCGCCTGAATGGCATCAGCCGTAGTGTACCCCTTAGCCGGAAGCCCCTGGATAGCGGCTGAATTGTAGAGGTTAAAGCGCATCACTTCGTTTGGCCCTTGTGTCTTCTTCAGCTTCATAAAGGCAGAATAAGGCACCATCTCGCCATGGTCATTTCTTGCGTAAAGCTTCAGCAAATCAGATGGGAGGCGTCTGAACTGTGGGTCAGCCTGTACATAGACTTTGAAAAACTGATTAAATTTAATGAAGCCCTGCTCGTAGGTACTGCCAATCAGAATGTTGAGGTTTTCCATAGCGCTTCCGATGGATACTCCTTTTTGCATGGCCAATTTGTTGTCAATCTCCAACTCGTACTGCGGATAATTGGCTGCGAAAAACGTAAACAGGCCAGTGAGCTCTTTTCGTTTGCTCAGATTATCTATGAATTCCTGGTTTGCCTTGTCAAACGCATGGTAGTCCGTTTCAGAGTTCTTGTCCAGCAAACGCATCGAAAAACCACCCGAAGAACCAAAGCCGGGTATGGCTGGGGGCTCGAAGAACTCTACTACGGCTCCTAGGCCTTTCGATTTCTCCTCCAGCTCTTCCATGATCTCCTTTACGGTATGGTGGCGCTCTGACCATGGCTTCAGGTTGATTAGGCAGGTACCCGCATTGGAGCCCCGCCCTTCAGTCATGATCTCGTATCCTGCCAAAGAGGACACCGACTCTACCCCGTCTATCTCCTCACAGATCTTCTGGAGATGCTGCGATACCTGATTGGTTTTCTCCAGCGTAGATCCGGGCGGTGTCTGGATGATGGCGTAGATAGTCCCCTGGTCTTCGTTCGGTATAAATCCGGAAGGAAGGATTTGATTCTCATAAAATATACCGGCACCAAAGGCCAACAGGATTCCGAATGTTAACCACTTTCTGCTGACGATCGACTTCAGCAATCCAACGTATTGGCCGGTCAATTTCTCAAATCCACGGTTAAAGCGATCTAGTGCCCTTGTGAGCAGATTTTTCTTTTTTTCAGCCCCATGTTGGTTTTTCAAGAGCATGGCGCAGAGTACCGGTGTCAGCGTAAGGGCCACCAAGGCCGAAATGACAATTGAACTGGCCATTGTGATGGAGAACTGCCGGTAAAACGTACCCACAGGGCCAGACATGAACGAAATGGGGAGGAATACTGACACCATAACGGCTGTGATGGCGATAATAGCACCGCTGATTTCCCCAAGCACCTTTTTGACAGCATGGTAAGGCGACAGATGGGGCTCTTCCTCCAATTTGGCATGGACAGCCTCCACCACTACAATGGCATCGTCCACCACAATCCCAATAGCCAGCACAAGGGCAAAAAGCGTGACTAAGTTGATGGAAAGCCCAAAGAACTGAATCACGAAAAATGCCCCGATCAAGGACACCGGCACAGCCAGGATTGGAATAAGCGTAGAGCGCCAATCGCCCAGGAAGATGAACACCACGATGGCTACCAATATAAAGGCATCGCGCAAGGTATGGATCACCTGCTCAATAGAGGCATCCAGGAACTGGGACACGTCATAGCTGATCTTGTAGTCCATTCCAGGCGGGAAATAAGGTTTCATCTCCTCAAGCTGGGCTTTCACTTCAGCTATCACATCGCTGGCGTTGCTGCCATAGTTCTGCTTCAGCACGATCGCTGCCGATGGATGACCATCCAGGTTGGAATAAATGTCAAAGAATTCGCTTCCTAACTCAACCGTGGCAATGTCTTTGAGGTGAATACTCTCCCCTTCGGCATTGGCCCGTACAATTACACCCTCGTACTCTTCCGGTTTGTTATACCTGCCTTTGTAAGTAAGCACATACTCCAGCGACTGGGCCGCTATACCGGAGCTTTGACCCAGCCTGCCGGGGCGGCCGATAATGCTCTGCTCGTCTAGTGCCTTCATAACTTCCTCTACCGAGATGCTGTAAGCCCGCATGCGGTCAGGGTTCAGCCAGATCCGCATGGCATACCTTCGGCTGCCTAATATCTGTGCCCGTGCCACCCCATTGATCCGCTGGATTTCCGGAATCATCTTCACGGTGGCATAATTGAAAAGAAACTTCTCGTCCATGCTTTCATGCTTGGAGTAGAGGTTGACGTACATCAACATACTGGGCTGGACCGGCGTGATCACCACTCCCTCCCGCTGTACCAGTTCCGGCAGAAGGGGCATCACCTGGTCTACCCTGGTTTTTACCCGAACAACAGCATCGTTGGGGTCGGTACCCGGTTCGAAAATGATTCGAAGGGTGGCCTCTCCGGCACTGGTAGCATCAGATGCTATGTACCGCATCCCTTCCACTCCATTAATGGCCTGCTCAAGGGTAATGAGAGTAGAGTTCACCAACACATCTGCGCTGGCCCCCGGATAAGCGATGAAAATGTTAACCGTAGTAGGTGCAATATCCGGGAACTGGGAGATGGGGAGTTTCTTGATGGCGAGCGTACCCACAAAAACAATCATGACCGACAGGACGATTGCAAATACAGGTCTATGTATGAATTTACTGAACATGTGTTGTGCTTTTAAGGACGCCTAATTATTCTGCATACAAGTCTAGATGCGCTATAACAGAGTTAGGCGCTAAGAATTGGTATTGTATTTTTTCGTTTTCGCGAACCAGCCGCAGCCCCTCCAGCAGAATCTTGTCGTTTTCAGCCAGCCCCTTTTGCACCACATAAATGTGAGGGATTTCAGCAGCTACTGTTATTTCTCTCGAGCGCAGCACATTGTCTTTATCCACCACATAGACAAACTTTTTGTCCAGAACCTCAAAAGTGGCCTTCTGAGGTATAAGCAGTGCGTTCTGAAGGGGAATTTCCATCCGGATGTTACCCGTGGACCCATGTCGCAGCAATCCATCCGGGTTAGGGAAGGTCGCCCTGAAAGCGATGTTGCCCGTCTCGTTATTGAAATCTGCCTGAATGGTCTCGACTACCCCCGGGTAGCCAAACAGCTTGTTGTTCGCCATTAGCAGGCTAACTTTTACTGCGTCCTGGGTTTTGGCCTTGCTTTGATAATCCAGGTATTCCGCTTCCGGAACATTGTAGTAAACCCACATTTTACTGTTATCCGAAAGATGTGACAGCAATTCTCCCTCTTCTACCAGGCTTCCCTGCCTTACATGGAAGCGGTCTATGATGCCATCAAAAGGGGCTCTGATCTCGGTAAACTGCAGGTGAACCTGTGCCAGTGTCACTTCAGCCTTGGCTTTATCCCACTTGGCCTTGGCCATTGCCAACTCATTGGGGGACACGATATTGCCGTCGGCTAGTTTTTTTGTATTGAGATACTCAATTTGTGCGAAATTGGCTTCTGCCTGCGCCCTTTGGCGCTCAGCCTCATACAGCTTGGGCATAATTTGAAACAACAGCTGGCCGGCTTTCACAAACTGCCCCTCGTCCACAAAAATCTTTTGCAGATAACCTCTTTCCTGGGTTCTTAGCTCGATGTGGCGAATGGCGTGTATCTGGCTGACGTAATCTACTGAAATGGTCGTGTCCATCTTCACAGGGCTGGTCACCAGGAACTTAATATTGGCTTCCTCATTTTCTTCTCCTTTTGAGGAAGTACAGCTTGAATGCCACAATAGGGCACACAACCCCATAAACATGAGGAGTGTCTTCATGATTTTCATGATGTAACTAATTAATTGGTGGATAAGATTTTTTGCGAAATAGCGATCACGGTGTTTTAGGAAAAACACAGAACCAGCCCCAAGGCAAATGCAAAGGGTACTAGTTAAAAATAAAATAATTGGATGGTGCTGCTCTATAGACCCAAGTATAGGGTATAGAGTGGTTGCTGCATAAGTGGGAGTGCAGCCAACCAGTAAGGCGTGGTATTATAGTAAGAAGGAGTCTTTGAGCAGGTATATGGCCGGGAACCTGCCTTTGATGGCAGCACCATAATGCACCAGAAAATGCTTATTAACGATCTCAAATTCAGGCACAAAGTCATAAAACAGACCTTTGTTGGCGGCAGTAAACAAAATTGACTGAACGGTGTCTTCCTCTTCCTCCGTTTCTTTGTTTACCTGGAAGGCCTGTAGTTCAAAAGAGGCTTTTTTAAGTATATGCTGGCGCGAATGCTCTGGCAGCACGTCTGTCGATACTGGTGATTCGGACATGATAGTTGCCGCAATAGCATACCCGCCCGCCAGGTTAAAGCAGGTAAGGCAGATTAGCAAAAGCAACAGGAATCGTTTCACAGCAGCGGTATCGAAATTAAGAAGTCAAGTGCAAATGTAACGGAATTGTTGACATCCATTGTCTCTCGCGACAATAAAATTATTGCAAAAAGTTTAAACCCCATTCCTCCCATTACCTGCCTATAATTATCATGCTTATAGCATTCTGCTGATCTGACCTACAGATTCAGGCTTATGTAACCATTGTCACTGAATACGCCTTTCGATTCCTCCACCTTTGCATAATCAAGAATACTCTTTAGGATATCTATCCTGCTAACAGATTTTAAAATTCCGACATTATGCAAATGAAACTTGTGCTGCCAATCGCTTTGCTGTGTACGTTAGGGTGGAACAGTGCTGCCGGTCAGGACCATCATACCACTGATCAAGGGCATGGGACCGAACAAGAAGCCGATACAATTCAAATTAACAGTGTAAAAGAGCTTTTCACCAAAGGGGAAGTGAATGGTCATATCCGGAACCATTTTATGGCCACTTTCAATCACCGTACCCTATCAGACAATTATGCCAATGCCATTGGGGCGGAAATCGGGTATAAGACGGCTTCCTTGTATGGGTTCCGCTTTGGGTTCGCGGGCTTGTTCACTTACAACCTGTTTTCATCGGATATTTGGGAACGGGACTTTATCGCCGAAAAGCACCCTAAATTTGAACTTGAGCTTTTTGATATCGAAGACCCGCACAATAAGGCTGATCTGGATCGTCTGGATGAGATATACCTGGCCTATAACGCTAAACATCTTCGGGCGAAGGTAGGACGTTTTAGTTTTACCTCTCCGCTGATGAACCCCCAAGACACGCGTATGAAGCCTTATTCATTTCAAGGTATAAAGGTGCAGATACCTTTCCAGGAAAAAGGCCAGATCACGTTCGCATGGTTCGACCATTTCTCCCCAAGAAGTACTGTGGAATGGTTTAAGGCTGATGAGACGATCGGCATTTTCTCACCAGGTGTGGATGAATTTGGCAACCCATCCGATTACCCACACCATACGAGTACCAAAGGTGTGGCTGTGGCTGGCTTGGAGCTGCATCCAAATAAGCGCCTCAAGGCTGAGGCATGGAACTACTGGATTGAAAATGTCTCCAATAACAGCTATGGCAAGGCGGTAGTGGCAGTAGCCCCTCAGGTTAAGTTAGGTGTGGAGGGTCTGTACCAGTTCCAGGTGGGTGATGGCGGAAACCCCAAAACCCAACACGTATATTTTCCAGAACAGCGGCAATGGCTGGCTGGCGGTATGCTGGCCTATGAGCTAAACAATCTGAACCTCTCGCTTAACTATCTGCACATTGACGGAGACGGGCGTTTCCTGTTCCCGAGGGAATGGGGACGTGAGCAGTTTTTCGCTACTTTATCGAGAGGCCGAATGGAAGGCGTGGGCAAAGCTGACCTGCTGGTAGCCAAAGCCCACAAGCACTGGTCTGGCAATTTTTCGTCTGAACTTGCTTTGGCCAGGTCCTGGTTGCCAGAGCCAACCGATTACAGGTATAACAAGTATGGAGCCGTTTCATACTGGGGCTGGGTCGCTGACTTGAAATACAGTCCTGCAAAGCCTGTTCTGGATGGACTCAGCTTTCGCTTGCTCTACATCGGCAGGGAGTCTCCAGGTACGGGCATTCCGCTGAAGGATAGGTACTACAATACCAATTTTCATCACCTGAATTTTGTGACACAGATTACTTTTTAAGGTATAATGAAGAACAAATTAACCGCAATGAACGCTATGTGACTTACATCACTGTACGGGGCTTACGTATACCTTAACTTTGTAGTAAAATCAGTAATTCCGAAAAATTAAAAACCATAACCCATGAAGATAGAACAGTTTGAAGACAAAGGATTGGCACATTATGCTTATGCCATTTTAAGTGAAAACACTGGCGAAATGGTACTGGTAGATCCTGCTCGCGACCTACAACCTTATTATGATTTCGCAGAGAAGAATAAGGCCAAAATTGTGGGGGTCATCGAAACACACCCGCACGCTGACTTTGTGAGCTCACATCTCGAGATCCATAAAAAAACCGGGGCCACTATTTATGCGCATAGCATGGTGGGGGCTGAGTATCCGCATGAGTCTTTCGACGAAGGGGCTGTGCTACAGATTGGTGATGTGAAACTGAAATCTATTCATACCCCAGGTCACTCGCCTGACGGCATCAGCATTGTGTTGGAGCATGAAGGCAAAGACAAAGCCGTATTTACCGGAGATACCCTGTTTATTGGTGACGTTGGTCGCCCTGACCTGCGCGAAAGTGCCGGCAATGTAACGGCCAAACGCGAAGAGCTGGCCCGCCAGATGTACCACAGCACCCGTGAGAAATTGATGAAGCTGGATGATGATGTGCTGGTATACCCTGCGCACGGAGCCGGTACACTTTGCGGCAAAGGCTTGAGCGAAGCGAGCAGCAGTACCATCGGCGCTGAAAAGAAAAGCAATTACGCCCTGCAGGAAATGAGCGAGGATCAGTTCGTGAAAGTACTGACGGAAGACCAACCATTTATACCTAAATACTTCGGCTACGATGTGGGACTGAACAAACAAGGCGCTCCCTCCTATCAGCCAAGTTTGGAGGGTGTGAAAAAACTGGAAAAGAACTATAAGCCGGGTAGTGGTGCCGTGATTGTGGATGCCCGAAGCGAGAAGGTCTTCAAAAAAGGACACCTGGAAGGCGCGATCAATATCCAGAACGGTGGCAAATTCGAAACGTGGCTCGGAAGTATTGTAGGGCCTAACGAACGCTATTATCTAATTGCTGAATCGGAAGAAGAACTGGATGAATTGATCAGAAAAGCCTCTAAAATTGGCTATGAGCTACTGATTGAAGGTGCGTTTGTGCAGACAGAGGCTGCTGAAGAAAAGTCTCCTGTGATAGACGTAGCCGAATTCAAGGAAAATCAGGAACAGTACACCATCGTAGACATCCGCAATGCTTCAGAGGTAAAGGGTGGTAAATTCTTCGAAAGTGCTATTAACATCCCGCTTCCGGAACTGCGTGAGCGTGCCAAGGAGATTCCTACAGATAAACCAGTGGTGGTGCATTGTGCTGGCGGATATCGTTCTGCAGCAGGTAGCAGCATTGTGGAGGCAGCCTTGCCAGACACTAAAGTACTTGACTTAAGCGAAGCCGTCAACGACTTTAAATAAGCTACTTCTAATTTAATTCATTACCAGTGCAGGTTCTTATGGTGCCTGCACTGGTTTTTTGCTTTATACTTGCTATACCTAAAAGACCTATTCAAACCCTTACGACACGTATACTAAACCATGGAAATACCGCAGAAAGATGATATCCTGAAAAAATTCCCCCAGTTTGAGCAGACCCTACTCGACGAGATACTGGCGAACAGTACCATCAAATTGGTGGAAGAAGGAGATGAGGTGATGCGCACCGGGCAGTACATTCGCTCCTCTGTGCTCCTGCTCAATGGCCTGCTGAAGGTATACCGTGAAGACGAGGAGGGCAATGAGTTTCTGATGTATTACCTGGAGCCGGGCCATGCCTGTGCCCTTTCCATGATGTGCACCGCCCGCGACGAACAAAGCCAAATCATGGCCAAAGCCGTGGTGCCTTCCGAAGTCATACTCATCCCTTCGCATTTATCAGAGCAATGGCTGGCAAAGTACAAAAGCTGGCACAACTTTGTAATCGCATCTTACCGTCAACGCTTCGAGGAGTTATTGCAGACCCTGGACAGCGTTGCCTTCAAAGGACTGGACGACCGCCTGCTTTTTTATCTGAAGCGCCATGTGCAGGTGAGCGGAAAAGAAGTCCGGTTATCGCATCAACATATCGCCGACGAGCTTAACAGCTCCCGCGAAGTGATCTCCCGCCTCCTCAAAAAGCTCGAACAAACTGGTGCCATTACACTGCATCGAAATTACATCGAAGTGCATGACCTTGATTTAGTTTAGAAGTTTGGAAGTTGGAAAGTTTAGAAGTTTTGAACAGATCAACCACCTCTTAAAGTGGATGGTTTTATCAATTCAAAGCCCCATCCCTACTTTTAACCCCCTCAACTTTCTAACTTCCAAACTTCCCAACTTTCTAACTTTCTAACTTTCTAACTTTCTAACTTCTGTGATAATTGTCACTGTAGCACAGTGCGTCGTACTATACCTTTGTGTTAAATAAAACATAAACTATATGATAGAAATATTCGGTTATATTGCTGCTCTCGTTATAGGGCTCTCGCTTGGCCTGATAGGTGGTGGCGGTTCTATCCTGACGGTACCCGTTCTGGTATACCTGTTGGGCCTTAGCCCTGTTATCTCTACCGCCTATTCTTTGTTTATTGTGGGGCTTACCAGTCTATTTGGTAGCTATAAGTTTTACACCAAAGGGCTGGTAAGCATGAAAACAGCCATTGTTTTCGGTATCCCCTCGATTATAGCAGTGTATGCCACCCGACGCTATATCGTACCGGCTATACCTGATAACCTCTTCACGGTAGGAGACTTACTGGTAACGAAAGGCGTTATGCTGATGCTGCTATTTGCCGGCCTGATGGTGTTCGCTTCCATCAGCATGATCAGAAAAAAGAAAACACCTGTTGAAGCAGTTGATCCGGTAGACGAGAACATCGATACGGCTATAGATGTAGAACACACAGATCCAGCCGAAAAACACCCGAAACCAAAGTTCAACTATGGTGGCATTTTGGCCGAAGGTTTGGTCGTGGGCACGCTGACAGGCTTGGTAGGTGCCGGCGGTGGCTTCCTGATTATTCCGGCCTTGGTGCTGTTCAGTAAGCTCGATATGAAAATGGCAGTGGGTACATCGCTACTAATCATCGCAGCTAAATCGCTACTCGGTTTTATTGGTGATATCTACAATTATGAAATCGATTGGATGTTCCTGGCAATTTTCTCCTCCATCTCTATTGCTGGTATTTTTATAGGCTCTTTCCTGTCAACAAAAATACATGCTGATAAACTAAAGACTTCTTTTGGCTGGTTCGTGCTTGTGATGGGTATTTATATAATCGTTAAGGAGATTTTCTTCTCTTAATCTGCAATGGGTGACCTAAGTCACTGATTGGAGCCAATAATATTTTGATATTTGCACTGTCATGGATCACCAGTTGATCCTGACAATGCACACTGATAATCTAAAATCATGAAAGTAGAACAAATCTATACCGGTTGTCTGGCACAGGGCGCTTACTACATCGAAAGCAAGGGCGAAGTGGCTATCATAGATCCACTCCGTGAAATCAAGCCATACCTGGACAAGGCGAACAAAGACAATGCTAAAATAAAGTATGTGCTGGAGACGCACTTCCACGCAGACTTCGTATCGGGCCACGTGGACCTGGCGAAAGCAACAGGTGCTAAGATCGTTTTTGGGCCAAACGCCCAAACCACATTTGAAGCTTACGTAGCAAAAGATGGTGACGAACTGAAAGTGGGCGACCTGACAATTAAGGTGCTACACACTCCGGGCCATACCATGGAGTCAACTACTTACCTGCTGAAAGACGAGCAAGGCAAGGATTACGCGATCTTTTCAGGCGATACTCTGTTTATTGGTGATGTTGGTCGTCCTGACCTGGCAGCTAAGTCTGAACTGACACAGGAGCAGCTGGCCGAGAACCTTTACAACTCGCTACGCAACAAGATCATGCCTTTGGCTGACGATGTGATCGTTTACCCGGCGCACGGTGCAGGATCGGCTTGTGGCAAGAACATGAGCAAAGAAACATCCGACACACTTGGCAACCAGAAGGCAACAAACTATGCCCTGCGTGCCGACATGACAGTAGAGGAGTTTATCAAAGAGGTGACCGATGGTCTAGCACCGCCTCCAAGCTACTTCCCGCTTAACGTGAAGATGAACAAGGAAGGCTACTCCAGCATAGAAGACGTGCTGACACAAGGACAACAGGCGCTATCGCCGGAGGCCTTTGAGGCAGCCGTGAACGAAACAGGTGCTTTGGTACTGGACACGCGCAAACCAGAGACCTTTGCCGCAGGTTTTATACCGAACTCCATCAATATTGGGATAGATGGCAATTTTGCCCCCTGGATCGGTGCCCTTATACCGGATATTCAGCAGCCAATCCTGTTTATTGCAGACCAGGGACGCGAAGAAGAAGTGGTTACCCGCCTGGCACGTGTTGGCTATGACTATGCGCTTGGGTACCTGCAGGGTGGCCTGGAAGCATGGAAAGCAGCTGGCAAAGAAGTTGACACTATCAAGTCGATCTCAGCCGCTGAATTTGCAGCCGATTACGCGAAAGACAACAGCATAAAAGTGGTAGATGTGCGCAAGGACGGTGAGTTCCAGGCTGAACATGTGGAGACGGCACAGCACGCCTCTCTTGACTACCTGAATGACCACCTGGCTGAGTTGCCCAAAGAAGAGGACATGTATATCCACTGCGCGGGCGGTTATCGCTCCATGATCGCAGCCTCTATTCTGAAGGCACGAGGTTTTGACAACGTGATCAATGTAGAAGGCGGCTTCAAGGCTATTACAGAAACCGATGTGCCGAGAACAGCCTTTGTGTGCCCATCCACTTTGAAATAAACCGGTCTTTTGATCAGATTAATCGGGGCCAGCCAATAAAAAGCTGGCCTCAATTTTTATAAAGTTGTGTTACGTGACCAAAGTCACTGAACCGAAGGTGCTATACCTGTACCTTTGTATTATAATCGGTTTGAAACTTAAAGAAATAGAAAGCCATGTTCAATATTTTTAAATCCGCTCCGAAGAACTATAATGATCTGGACGGAAAGACATTTAAAGCAGAATTCGAGAAAGCAACTAATGCTGCGTTACTGGATGTAAGAACTGCAGGCGAGTTTGATTCAGGCTCAATACCAGGAGCTAAAAACCTGGATTACCTATCTGGTCAGTTTCAGGCAGCGTTAGGAAATCTTGATAAAGACAAAGAATATTTCGTGTTTTGCCGAAGTGGCAACCGCAGCGGTTCTGCTTGTCAGCTACTTTCTGATAATGGCATTAAATGCCATAACCTGGCAGGTGGTGTAGGTGCCTGGCCTAGATAATTAAGGACAATAATAATCCAATTATAAACAGAACGCTATCAGCACAGTTTATCCTTCGCTCAATAAGAAACACATAATTTAGATTAAGGAAAATGTTAGAATTACTTAGCCAACCATGGCCTTGGTACACATCAGGAATTTTGATTGCAGTTGTAATGGTGATCCTCCTGTTCTTCGGAAAATCGTTCGGATTTTCATCTAACCTGCGTGTGATATGCGCAGCCTGTGGTGCCGGAAAAAACGTAAAGTTCTTCGATTTCGACTGGCGCTCACAAACCTGGAACCTGCTTTTTGTAGTGGGTGCAATTTTAGGTGGATGGATCTCATCTGAGTTTCTGACCAACGGTGAGGCTGTGCAAATATCACAGGCAACCATTCAGGATCTGCAGCAGATCGGCGTGTCTGCTCCTGGTGGCCTGCAGCCTGACGAGATATTCAGTATGGGGGCTCTGTTTAGTGCAAAAGGGTTTTTGATTATGCTGATCGGTGGCTTAATGATTGGTTTTGGATCCCGCTATGCTGGTGGCTGTACTTCCGGTCATGCTATTAGTGGACTTTCAAACCTACAGTTACCTTCCCTTATTGCTGTAATCGGCTTCTTTATCGGAGGACTGATCATGACGCACCTGCTGCTTCCATTTATTCTTTGATGGGTCGGAATAACTAAAACTAACTATCACCACATAGCAATTATAACGTGAAAGGATTAAAATTTATATTAGCTGGCATCTTGTTTGGCATCGTGATGAGTAAGTCGGAGGCCATTTCCTGGTACCGAATTCAGGAGATGTTCCGCTTCCAGGCCTTCCATATGTATGGCATCATCGGAACAGCTGTTGTACTTGGTGCTATTGCTACTTACCTGATCAAGAAGTATAACATGAAAGATTATCAGGGTAACCCGATTATCTTCACGCCAAAAGAAATGTCTGTTCCGCGTTACATCATTGGCGGTACGATTTTCGGTTTAGGCTGGGCACTGACTGGAGCTTGTCCGGGACCAATGGCCGTAAACTTAGGATATGGGTATTGGGCCATAGCGGTAGCCATCGGAGGAGCCTTAGCAGGTACTTACCTTTATGGAGCGATCAAAGACAAACTGCCTCATTAATCTATAGTAAAACACACCTGGAACCGATGGCCATTAAATTGACCATCGGTTCTGTTTTTATAGTAACGGGTTAGATTTAGCTACTCGAAAGGTAAAACCAAACAGTGATGACTGACACCAATACAACTCAGCTAGGATTAAGAGAAAACGCCACACAATTCTGGCTGTTGGTACTGATCAATGGTTTTGTGGGCGCCATGGTTGGACTGGAGCGTTCTGTGATACCGGAATTTGCTGAAACTGTTTTTAGCATCAAAGGTAACACAGCCATGCTAACATTTATTGTGGCTTTCGGACTGGCAAAGTCATTTGCCAACCTCATGATGGGCAGGCTGGCCACAAAGTATACCCGCAAGCAACTTTTAACGCTTGGTTGGCTTTTTGCCTTACCGGTACCTTGGCTGTTGTTGTATGCCAACAACTGGTGGTGGGTGATCTTTGCGAACCTTTTGCTTGGCCTTAACCAAGGACTTGCCTGGTCTGCTACGGTGGTCATGAAAATTGACCTGGTAGGTGAGAAGAACCGAGGCCTGGCTATGGGCATCAATGAGTTTGCCGGATATCTGGCCGTTGGCCTCATGTCTTTTTTGGCTGGTTATATTGCCTCTACAACTGGCGTAGTAGCCTATGCGTTTACTCCTGGTATTGCATTCTCAATTATTGGCTTGATGCTTACTGTGTTCTTTATCCGGGACACGCATTCTCATGTGAAAGCAGAAGCTGCCAAAACCAACATTCCGTTACTTCAAAATATCTGGAAAGACACAACCTGGCGTCATGGCAACTTAGGCTCTGTCACGTTGAACGGTTTTGTAAATAACCTGAACGATGGCATTTTTTGGGGTTTATTGCCTGTGCTCTTATTATCGAAGGGTTATTCGCTTTCAGAAACAGGTTTACTGGCAGGTGTTTACCCTGCGGTATGGGGACTGGGGCAATTGGTTACAGGTAAGTTAGGCGATGTGCTTTGTAAGAAGCAATTACTAAGTTTAGGTATGATCGTTCAGGGTATGGCTATCGGGCTTTTGTTCTTTGCAGACTCCTCCCCTATTATTGTCTCTGCCCTCGCCCTACTTGGTGCGGGCACAGCTTTGGTATATCCTAATTTTATATCGGTTGTAGCTGAAAACACGCACCCAACGCAAAGGCCTCAAAGTCTGGGCATTTTCAGATTTTGGCGCGACTTTGGTTATGTGGCCGGTGCTGTGGCAGCTGGGGTGTTTAGTGACTTCTTTGGCGTGGAATTTGTACTGTTGGGAACGGCTATCCTGACAATTGGTGCCGGCGTTTTATCGGAAATACGCATGTGCTGTACTAAAAAGCTCCTGTGGCACAGTCAGGAATGCGGAACAAACTTGGCATCAAGATCTTAAATAGGTAAATTTACGTGAGAGCTGGTTGACTAAACCAGCTGGCAAAATAAGTATATGAAGCACTATCTGCTCCTTTTTTTAAGCACATTGCTATTCCTTTTCACGCTGACTCAACCGAGTAAGTCTGTGAGCGGGTTAGCCTGTGCCATAAAGAATGAGCTGAAAGTGGCTGACAATTATCAGAAACGTAAAAGTCCCTGTGCCAAAAAATGTCTGAAACACCAGACACATTCTGAGCAGAAGAGTGCTGCCAATGTCACAATTGACTGCGGCCAGCAGCTCTACGCTGTTATAGCCGACATACAGTCTAAAACACTTTTCAAATCTGGTGCCGGTCAGCCGTTGATCACTTCTGTTCAAGACAAGCACCAGGACCCTCACCTGGGAGCTGACCCCGATCCACCGAGATTATCTTAAAGTACTGAATACAGCACACGCACAGCCAATTAATACCAGGTATAAGCACAAGCTATACCTGTCTTACTGCTGTGTCTTATTCATTATGTCAAAGCATGCGGTAGATACCATGCTGCTGCGTCTATTATTTTAAGAAGATAATCTCAATCATGGAACATGACTCTTTGAATAAACTATCATTCCTTTTGCTGCGCGTTTTGGGTAGCCTGATCTTCATCATGGCAGGCTTCAACCACCTGTTTCAAACGGCTGGTGCCGCAGCTCGCCTTCAAGAGGCTCCTTTCGCACAACTGGCCACCTGGATCGCTCCAGCGGAAGCCTTGATTATCCTGTCGGGTGTGGGTTTATTGGTTGGTGGCTTCATGCTGCTTGCCGGAATAAAAACCAGGGTGGCGGCCGCTCTGTTGCTCGCTATCCTGATTCCGATTACCCTGACGGTACAGGTAGGCAATGCTGCCGGAAACGGGCCTTTGTTCAAGAACATAGCGTTGATTGGCCTGCTATTATTTTTCATCGTAAACGGTGCGATCTACTACGGATTAGACCAGTTACTTTCACTTAAAAATCAAATGAAACCAAGTATCAAGAATACATCAAAAGGAACCTATGTTACCGTATTGGCATTTGGGTTGTTGGCCTTCCTTGGCTCCTGTGCTGGCGGCACGACGGTTGCAAACAGCACTGCCACAACAGGAACTGTAGCAGACACTAACGGGAAAAAATACGCCGTGCTGATCAGTCAGCCAAATCACTTGAAAGCCGCTGTGCATACAGCCGAGACCATTACGAAGGAAAGTCATTATAACCGTGCTAGCTTTGTCGTAATGGCTTGCGGAAAATCTGTGGAGGCTTTTGTGAAAGAAAGCGACATGGCCCAGCAGATTGAAAAAGGCAATGTTGCAGGTATAACTTACAAAGTTTGCGGTATGTCGCTGAAGCAGTTTAACATAAACGCCAGTTCGTTGGTAGCTGGTGTAGAAGTAGTCCCGAATGGTTTGACCTACATGTTCGATCTGCAGGACCAAGGCTATTCCACTGTTGAGCTTTAAGCTTGTGTGGAATAAGAGCCAACCTCAGTCATCATTCATTTAAAATTACTCGGAGTAATCAATTAATATTAGAAATTACATCATGGAAAAAAATAAGTTTTCGATCAAGAGCATCCCTGGCTGGGCGGTTATGCTGGCCATCTTCGGTATCCTATACCTGACCGGCTTACACACTGAAGCCATCGGGCAAGTACAGCGCATACTGCTGGCAACAGGATTAAAAAAGGCGGATGTGCCTACCACTATCTCTGAAGCCAATTACACTGAAACGGTAGAATCTGAAGGAGTTGCCTCCTCTGCGTCCATGGTAGGAGCCGGATTCAAAATGGTGGACCTCAAAGGCAAGACTGTTGCCTTTGAAAGTCTGAAAGGCAAAGTGATCTTTCTGAACATCTGGGCTACCTGGTGTCCGCCGTGTATTGCCGAAATGCCCAACATCCAGAAACTTTACGACAAAGTTGGCTCTGATAAAATAGCCTTTGTTATGTTATCAGTGGACGAAGGCGGTATGGATAAGGTAAAGAAGTTTATCGACAAGAAAGGCTATACCTTCCCGGTATATATGCCGGCCAGCCAATTTCCACAGGAGTTCTACAGCACTGCCATCCCTACTACTTTCATTATTTCACCGGAAGGGAAAATAGTGGCCAAACAGGAAGGTATGGCTGAATACGATACCAAAGAAGTGCGCGATTTCCTGCAGGGCATGGTGAAGTAACCCAATTGAATAAGCTGGCCTATATCCCATAGGCCAGCTTATTCTTATCATGCTGATGTCTGCAAGTTGATGAAAAGTTTGATAGACTTGGGCCAAAGAGCTCAGACGTATACCTTAATTATGATTTAAAATCTATTTAACTTATTTGCTATGAAACTGAAACTGTTATTTGCTCTCCTATTAGTGGTAATGGTCTTTCCGACTGCCTTTGCCCAAAAGCAGTCTAAACCAAAAGGGGCTAACCAGGCTGAACAAAGTACGCCACGACGCATTGTGTACGATATGGCAGAAGGTGATACGGCACGGCATAGCGGCCTGATGCGTCAGCTCAACAATATCAAAAGGGGTTGGCCCGATGCGCAGATCGAAGTAGTGGTGCACGGCAAATCGCTAAATCTGTTAGTAACAGACAAGACCACGCAGCGTGCGTCTATCAAAGCTTTGCAAGAGAAAGGCGTGGTTTTCGTAGCCTGCGAGAATACCATGCGCATGCAAAAAGTCGAGAAAAATCAACTGCTGCCCGGCGTAACTACAGTGCCAATGGCTATCGGTGAAATCATCATGAAACAAGACGAAGGCTGGGGCTACATTAAGTTTTAAGCAGCCAGATATTATCAATGGAAAAATACTGGAACATATTCACGAATTCCTTTTCGGACTACTGGAATTACCTGTCGCAGGAAATGCTGCACCCCAACTGGGGTAATTATTTTTACTGGCTGCTTGGCTTGTCGCTGTTTTTCTGGCTATTGGAGATGCTACTGCCGTGGCGTAAAGACCAGGACAGGATCAGGCAGGATTTCTGGCTTGACGGCTTTTACATGTTCTTTAATTTTTTCCTGTTTTCCTTGGTTGGTTTCAACGCAATTTCCAACATTGGCGTAGAGGCTTTCAACGATTTCCTGCAATTATTCGGCGTGCAGAACCTGGTCGCTTTCGAGGTGCAGCAATGGCCTGTATGGGCGCAATTGCTCACGCTATTCGTTTTGCGTGATTTCATTCAGTGGAATGTACACCGTTTGTTGCACCGTTTCGAATTTTTATGGCGCTTCCACAAAGTGCACCACTCCGTGCAGCAGATGGGTTTTGCCGCGCATTTGCGCTTCCATTGGGGCGAAACAGTGGTTTACCGCACCCTGGAGTATATTCCATTAGCCATGATCGGCTTCGGCATTCAGGACTTCTTTTTGGTGCATATCTTTGCAACGGCTATTGGCCATTTCAATCACTCCAACCTGCACCTCCCACTAGGGCCGTTTCGCTTCCTGTTCAATAACCCGCAAATGCACATATGGCACCATGCTAAAGACATGCCGCACCGCTATGGCGCAAACTACGGCATTAGCCTGAGCCTTTGGGATTACCTGTTTGGCACCGCCTATGTACCCGAAGACGGACGTGATATCGAATTGGGATTTAAGGAAGTGGAAACTTATCCGAAGTCATTTCTGGATCAGCAGTTTTACCCTTTTAAAAAGGGGGCAAATAAACATGAACAGCGCTTAGAGTCCAAACTGGCAAAGGAGACTATATCTATAGATTAGCTAGATCAACGGAATAGGTTAAATAATACTAACGTTCGAGCGATATAGTGAAATAGTGACATAAAAGCATACATGCCGCGAATGCACGATTCGGGCAGATCGCGACCTGTCCCTACAATGAAACAAAAATGCTTCGGCCCCTACGACGTTATGGTGTAACGTCGGTACATGTCAACTTTCTAACTCCTAAACACTTAAACTCCCAAACTTTCTAATCTTTCTTTTTTTCCTGTAACTTGAGTACAGTTTATACCTAAACTCCTCGTACGATGCAGCACCACGAAGTTCAATCGGAAGACAAAATCCTTTTCTTTAAGAAAGAGTACATTTCCGAGTTCGTGTATGGAGGTATAGACGGTGCGATTACCACTTTTGCGGTGGTGGCAGGGGCTGAGGGCGCCAGTCTGGGTATAGCCGTGGTCATCATACTTGGTCTGGCTAATCTTATCGCCGATGGCTTCTCGATGTCGGTGGGCAACTTTTTTTCTACTAAAGCGCAGCGCGACAATTTCGATCGCCACAGGGCCCGCGAATACTGGGAGGTCGAGAACTTGGGTGAAATAGAGAAAGACGAAATACGCGAGATCTACGCAGCAAAAGGCTTTCAGGGTGATTTGCTGAACCAGGTGGTCGAGGTGATCACAGCCGATAAGGACGTATGGGTGGATACCATGATGAAGGAGGAGCTGCAAATGACCAAGGACGACAAAACCCCTATCAAAACGGCTTCTGTTACCTTCATCAGTTTTATCCTGGTGGGTTCTATCCCTTTGTTGGCCTACATTTTCGCCGGTCTCGATTCAGGTATAGCCGGTGCCGATCTATTTCTCTACTCTAGCATACTCACAGGTATAGCTTTGACCATTGTGGGCAGTCTCAAAAGCATTGTGACGGAGCGTAACATTCTGGCAGGTATAGCCGAAACACTGCTATTGGGTGGACTGGCTGCTTCCCTGGCTTATTTTGTAGGCGATGTGCTGGAACGTGTGTTTAGGTAGATCTGCTATTTCACTAATGTAAAAGTCATATGGCTGATTAAATGCGACATGACTATTTCAGAAGAGGTAAGCGGCGTTAACTTAACTTCAATTTCAGCGAAACTTCTCCTCTCCTCTTTTTACAGGAAGCCTGATTATTTTCATTTCCCTCGACTTATCGAACTTAAATCAGGTAAAAGATTTAAAAAAAATATCGCTGAAAAAACTTAGAATAATATGCTTATACTGTCTAAAGCATACACACTGCCTAAACCTTAGCCAGTATAACCTTATTGAGCAGCTTCTGTAGCCAGTTTGCTCAGGGCAGTGCTTATTTTAACCAGAGTTTCGGTTTCCCCTGAAATGCCGTGCCGCTCTGCCAGATACTGCGGGTCGTTGTAGGCAATATACACCTTCCCGTCTTTGTCCTCATAAACCAGCATCTTCTGTGGGAGATCAATGCCAATGGTCTGCTCGGCTTTCATTAAGGGTGTGCCCAAATTAGGGTTGCCAAACACTATAAGTTTAGTAGGCCTGAGTGCCATACCAACAGACTGCGCATTTTGTTGATGATCGAGTTCTGCAACAAGCTTTAGATTGGAATTGGCCTCTATGGAAGCTCGCAGTTTGCTATAGCTATCTGCAAACGAGTTTACGCTCTCTATACTTATCACGCCTTCATTTAGTGCTACTGTTTCATTCTCGGGCATTTGTATGCTGCTTCCGGTAGCTGTTTCAGTCAGGTTGGTGAGGGCTGTGCTTATTTTGGGTAATGTAGACACGGTGTCTACCCCATGGCGAGATGCTAAGTACTGCACTGTGTTAAAGGTAGCATACACATCGCCCCGTACGTTTTGATAGAGCAGTATGTTCTGAGGCAGGTCGAGACCTGCTTGCTGGTTAGCTTGCATAAGCGGCGTGCCCAAGGCAGGGTTTCCGAAGAGGACCACACGCGTGGGGTTCAGCTCAAGGCCAGCATTCGCTGCATTTTGCTGATGGTTTACCTCCGCCACAATCCCGATGGCACTATTACCGCTTAGTGCATTTACTAAGTCGTTGTAAACAGTATCCAGGTTTCGGTTGGCAGCCTGGGTATAAGCAAGCCCGATGGCAGTTGGTTTGTCCTCCTCGAGAAGATCATCGTTGTCGTTGCACCCGGTTATAATTGTTGCCAGGTTAAGGCACAAAAGCCCAAACAAGCAATTTTTGACAGTTTTTTTCATAGCAGTTTAAATTTGTTCTAGTTAACTAATACCACTTCAAGCTTAAATTGTTGAGATGGATACAAAATGAAGGCATACACCCCTAATACTTGAATAGACAGGACACGGTACAGGTGATTTCTGTGCACGATTCGGTCAGGAGATTTGGGTGATTGTTTGGGAACGATTCGGACAGGTCGCGACCTGTCCCTACGAGGGGTCACATTAAATAGCCTTTTCTCTATATTTTCTCCCCAATTTTTCCTAAACTGCATCTGCAAAACCATAATTACCAGAGAAAACAAACATGCCCCACACCCCTACCCCTGCTGTTACAGACTTCATTACTGTCAGAACAGGCGCAGGCTGTGCAACGCGCCCTGCAATAGCACGAGCGCCCCGCCACAGCCCACGAACTGCTACACCAGTTCAAGCCCACCGCCAAAACCCAGCAAACCCAGCGCCTCCAGCAAATCGACAGCCTGCTGCAAACGCTTCATGGTTTGGGCTTATTAAGGAAAACCGAGCAGGAGCAGTATGTGAAATAAGATACATTTGAAACTATGGTTGTTTTGCTAACTGCATTGCTGGTTGGCGCAGGCATTGTAATTAGCTTTACTGATACATTCTATCACCGGCGCATTTTTGCTATATTTCTATCTTTATGAAGATAAGCACCTGACCAAAACGCATGAAAAAGCTTATACTCCTGCTATTGCTGCCTCTGCTCACAACTGAGTATGCTTTCTCACAACAAATACCTGCTATCCTACCCCTCCGCGAAAGAGCCGCTGTGGAAGACGCCCTGTTACAGGATAGGCTGGAAAATCTCCTCCCCTCGCTGATGCGCCGTGAAGGGATTGATATGTGGGTGATTGTTGCCCGCGAGTATAACGAAGATCCCGTTGCTAAAACCATGTTACCTGCTACCTGGCTGGCAGCACGGCGTCGTACGATCATGCTTTTTCATGACAAAGGAGCGGATAAAGGAATTGAAAAACTGGCTGTAGCTCGCTACGGTATTGGCAACCTAATGAAGGGTGCCTGGACGCCAGAGCAGGAGCCCAACCAGTGGAAACGCCTGGTGCAATTAATAGCAGAACGAAACCCTAAGAAAATTGGCTTAAACTACTCACCCACCTTCGCCCATGCCGATGGACTCACAAAAGCCGAATACGACAGCCTGATGCACTACCTGCCCGCAGCGCATAGGAAAGCTATAGTATCGGCAGAGCGCCTTGCCGTGGATTGGCTGCAGACCAGAACCAACAGAGAGTTAGAGGTATATGAGCAGATCAGCCGTATGGGGCACAGCATTATAGCAGAGGGCTTTTCAGAGGCAGTGATTCAACCCGGTGTCACCACCACCGAAGATGTGATGTGGTGGTATCGTGAGCGCATTGCTGACCTGAAGCTGGATGCTTGGTTTCATCCCACAGTAGATGTGCAGCGTGCCAACCCCGGAACCGGTGATTCGCAACGCTCCTTTTCGCAGAAACCCGGAGTGGAAGTGATCTTACCAGGCGATTTGGTGCATGTCGATCTGGGCATTACCTATTTGGGCCTGAACACCGATGTGCAGCAGCTGGCCTACGTGCTGAAGCCCGGTGAGTCAGCAGCACCTGCACACCTCAAAAATGCACTAGCCACAGGTAACCGACTGCAGGACATCCTGACCTCGAAATTTAAAGAAGGCAAAACCGGCAACCAGGTGTTAAAAGAGGCATTGGCACAGGCACAGAAAGAGAAGATAACAGCAAGTATTTACTCGCACCCCATTGGGTACCACGGCCACGGTGCAGGTCCTGCCATCGGTATGTGGGATATGCAGCAGGGCGTGCCTGGCACTGGCGATTACCAACTGCGCCACAACACGGCCTACGCCATCGAGCTAAACGCAAAAGTAACCCTACCGGAGTGGAACAATAAAGAAATTCGGGTCATGCTGGAAGAACAGGCTGTATTGACACCAAGTGGCGTGCGATACATAGACGGACGGCAAAAAGAACTGCTGTTGATACCACGGGTAAGTTCACATTTAAAGCAGTAACTTCATTAGCAAAACCCGATTTTGTGGGTGGACCTGAAATACTTACACAAAAAAAGCCCGTCAATAACGACGGGCTTTTATCATTTATGCCACTTTATACCTTGGCTATTTGTGGCAGGGTGGCAAGGGCACTGTTAACGATTCCCATCCATTTGTTTGCAAAATGAAGTTCGTTGCTCAGCATCATATTCTGCTCCCGGTTATAAAATTCCAGTTCCTGCGACTGTCTTTTTGGTCCTGTAAAATGAAAGCGCAACACAATCTGGTCGATGATCAGGTCACCGTTCACCTTTCGGCTGTCCTTTACCAACTCGCAGCATTTAACATCAGCCAGGTCTACGATAACCTGTCGCGCAACAACATCCTGCATGTTGAAGTACACCACCTTTCCAACGGCTTCGTCTATACCGATCGCAAAAACCTCATTCCAGAAATCTAGTTTGGTCAGCTGCATCTGCCTTTCCTCGCAAAACGAGAGCATCCTATCCAGCACCATGTTACTTTGCTTTTTCTGTTTTCTCTGAATTAAATAAACCGGCACGATAAACACAGCCAGTGCCAGTACACCAATGATGATTGTCTGTAAATCCATCTTCTTAAATCTTTTTTAAATACCAGAAACATAAAACACCAGTGCATACCGCAACGCGCTACAGCCCGTCGGTATACCTGCATGTTTTTTTAAGTGTGCGGGACAGCCCGCCTATACCTGAAAGGAAGATGGATTACCAGAAATAATGGAAAGGGAAAATAATGTCGCTGCCTGAGAGGCTTCGGTTCAGATTGACAGCGCTGGCGATATACTGCGTAATAGCGCGCTGCAACTGCAGTTCTGCCGTGAACGACAGAAAACCAGCCCCCTTCGAGTCGTTTTTCGACGAAGGTCCCGGTAAATGTTGGAATAAACTGATCTGCTCCTCGGCTCGGGTCAGGCTCGGGGACTTTATCGACTCACCAGCCGAAAGACTAGCCTGTGTATGCTCCTCTGCCACCGCCTGCTCTACGGCGCAAAATACCGCCGCACGATCATCCGCCTGCCAGCCTGGGAGAGCAAGCACACTGGCGAATAGCAGCAACAGGTATCTTGTAAGTTTATTCACCTGACAAAGGTATAAGAAGCCGGTATATTGCAACACTTACCGCCCGTATAAATATTATACTTCCTTACATGCTAGTCACCGGAATATCACTTCCGCTTCAAAGGCGCTGTCAGCAGGCTCTGCTTTTACACGCACCGTCAGGTGGTCATAGAAAACAAACCGTTCGTTGATGCGCACCCACGTGTCGGCATGTTGCTGGTCAGGCACCAGTCGGTTGCTGTAGATGGGTATGTCTTTCTCATCATACACCACGATCTTTAGCTTGACGTCAGCATTTGGCTGCGTTGGCTTCAGAACCAGCGCCTTATCCAGCTCTAAGCTTTTCCTGGCTGGCTTTCCTTCTATCCTGAAAGAGGAGTTTAAGTGCGAGAGTCGTATTGTTTCCATAAGCAAGCTGTGACACGTTTTACATCTGTATACGATGCACCCGCAGATAAGAAACAGTCCTTTTTCCGATCTCCTCTCTCCTATCAACATTCATCTCATTATGAGCGTATTACCAACACCACGCGGCCTTTTATCCGGTCGTGGTGAGCAAAAAATAAAACCAGATTCAACGATCAGAAAAAATGGCTGAGATCAATATTGAACGAAAAAAGAAACCGGTGTGGCCCTGGTTACTCCTATTGGTAATTGTGGCGCTGCTGGGTTGGGTAGTCTATGAGTTTGCCCTTAAAAATGAACAGGCCTATTTGCCCCTGACGCCGAAAGAGCAATCGATAGGAACTGCTACGACACCTGCCACCCGAACAGGAATTATCATACCTAATTAAAAAAGCTATGAACACAGATGAACAACGATTCGAACGCCTGGCCCCGCTGAGCGAGTTGAAAGACTACCAGGTATCCAAAGACAACACCAACGTGACCGGCTGGCGCGTAGTGGGTGCCGATGGCGAGAAACTGGGAGATGTGAAAGACCTGATCGTGGACCTGGATGCCCTAAAGGTACGCTATCTTTCGATCGTGGCCGAGCGCCGCTATTTTGACGGTGACGAGGATACCTTCATACTGATTCCCATTGGGGCTGCTGCCCTGGATCGCGAAGGCAAGAATGTGTTTGTGTCCACGATCGATGCCGCCTCCATCAAGCACTATCCGGTGTATGGCGGTGGGGCTATACCTGCCGACTACGAATACGCTGTGCGCGAGAACTTCAGAAGCGCACGTTACGACAGCACACACGACGCATCGGATTACAAGTCGGAATTCGAGGACGCTTTAAAGCATCAACCAGACAATGCCGCACACCCTATCACCGAGGACTTCTACCATGACGATACCTACAGCGAGGAAAGGTTTTATACCTCTAACGCCGCAGATGCCACCTCCGCCAGAAACATTACGGACCTAACTGCCGCGGACTCTACTGACACGGATCACTCAATCCATGAAAACAGGCCAAAATCAGTGGAAGACTCTATCAACACGATAGAGCGTCTTGAGGACCTGCGCGACAGAGGCTCAATTACGGAAGAGGAGTTTATCCTGCTCAAGAAAAGAGCCCTTGAGTCGTGAGAACTTTGCACCGTCTGCTCCTTCATTTTATACCTGAAAGCCGTCTACTCATTGGGACGGCTTTTTAATTTTTAGCACAACAAGCTTTTTTTAAAGTTATTACCGAGTCAGTTTAATTACCACGTCTGCAACCTGACAGACTCGCCGGCCATAGTCACCGTTTTGAACTTTATCCAATACAATACAGTAAAATCAGGATTATACCTTGACAGTGAGTTCCATCCAAAACAAAATAAAGCATGAAGATCTCCAGACTATTTACTTTATCAGCTGTCTTCTTTACCACCATAGCTGCGTCCTGCAACAACGAGGCAGTCACCAGGGAAGAGGATGACACGCAAAAGCCTGTGGCCACACAGGAGGACTGTAAACCCATAGACATGGGACCAGCAAACTCCCCGGAGCAGCAACCTACTTTCGAAGGCCAGACACGCGCCTGTGCCATCACTTCTGAAACACAATTTAATGTGCAGGTGCTCACCAAAGGCCTCAACAAGCCCTGGGCCGTAGAGCCATTACCAAACGGCGACTTGCTGATCACCGAAAAGCCTGGCAACATGCGCATTGTCTCCGCCACCGGACAAATCGGCAACCCGATTTCAGGTATACCGAAAGTAGACGCCCGTGGGCAGGGTGGCTTGCTGGACGTAGCCCTTGGCCCAAATTTCAGTTCAGACCGCATGATTTACTGGAGCTACTCTGAGCCTCGCCAGGGAGGTAACGCGACCAGTGTGGCACGCGGCGTATTGTCGGAAGACCGCACGCGGGTCGAGAATGTGCAGGTCATTTTTCAGGCCAAACCGGCTTTCAACGGCACCATGCACTACGGATCACGCCTGGCTTTCGGCCCGGATGGCTTGCTATACATTACCTTGGGAGAGCGCTCCGACAAGCAGATCCGTCCGCAGGCCCAGCACATGGACAGCCACATGGGCAAGATCATCCGCATCGCCCCGGATGGTTCTGTTCCGAAAGACAACCCATTTGTAAATGATAGCAAAGCACTACCAGAGATCTGGACAGTCGGTCATCGCAACGTACAATCAGCCGCATTCGACAGCAATGGCAGGCTATGGATCGTGGAGATGGGACCGCAGGGCGGCGACGAACTCAACCTGATCGAAAATGGAAAAAACTATGGCTGGCCGCTGGTAACGTTCGGTGAGGAATACTCCGGCGAACCCGTACCGAACTCAGTCACAACCAAAGAAGGATACGTGGACCCGGTTTACTATTGGGATCCGGTGATAGCCCCTTCGGGCGCTCAGTTCTACACAGGCAGCGCTTTTCCGGAGTGGAAAGGCAACCTGTTTGTGGGAGGGCTGCGCTCGCAGGTACTGGTGCGTCTCAGAATTGAGAACAACCGTGTAACCGGCGAAGAGCACTTGCTCGGCGACCGCAAAGAGCGCATACGCGATGTACGGCAGGGACCCGACGGGGCGCTATACCTGGTTACCGATGCCTCGAACGGGGAGCTCTGGAAAATTTCGCCACGCTAGCCAAAAGACACTGATAAGTGCGGCTTTTCTAAAAACAAAAAAGGACAGGTATAAGCCTGTCCTTTTTTGCATATATACCGTGTAGGTATAGCCGTTATTACTGCGCAACCGGCAGAGACACTTTCAGCATATCCCAGGTAATCTGAATGTTACCGGTAGCGCCATCACCCGAAACGATCTCGTAGCGCAGTCTTTCCTGCTTTACAGGGGCAATCTCAGGCTGCACCGTAAAACGCAGCACGTCATCAGCCTCTGCGTAGTCATCGGCCAGGTGCTGCTCCCAGTTCTTGTTGAGGATGATGGTCCACTCCTTCTCGCCAGGTATAGTGAATAGCGCGTACTTACCGGCAGGCAGCTCCTTACCCCCAACAGTGATGTCCTTATCTGTAGTCAGGCTGGTAGCCGAGTGCGCACCCGTTACCCATACCTGGTTATAAGCCACCAAGCCGCCCCAGATCATGCGTCCGCGCACCGCAGGCGAATGGTAAGCGATGGTGAGGTGTGCGTCGCCGATCATGCCATGGGCCTCCGCCTTCAGGCTGCCTTTCAAAGTGTCGGCCTCTGCCTGGGCACCGATAATGGTCGCGCCTTCGCTAGTTTTCATGCTATGGCCTTCGTGGGCGTCCTGCGCCACGGGCGTTTCCTGCTCCTGCTCTTGTTCTGGCTGATTACAGTAGGTGAGGGTGGCGCAAAGGAAAAGTACCGAGGCCAGTTTGGTAATATTATGATTCATAAAGAGATAGATTAATTTAACAACATTTCAGGTATAAAGATAGGGCACTGGATACACAGCACCAAGCACTCAAGCTTACAATAGATGACAACCTTTCTAATAAATATGTAAAACAGAATAAGATATCTGTAAAACTAACTTATTCAGAAGCGAGTAACCAATACAGTGTTCGAATCAATGGCTCTAAAACAGCTATAAAGTTTAACCTTAGCATATGAAACTATGAATGACGATGGTTAAGCCAAACTTGAAAAAATAGTGCCCTAATACCAGAATTAACCTCGAAACAGTACGGTTAACTGTCACCGGCAGTTAATGTGGAATTGATGAGCCTGAGCACGGTGATCGTGGCTATAAATGCACAGTTGTTACGTCGGCAGCTCAGGTAATGGATTATGTAGGTCTAAACAGTATTTATTCATAATAAACCCACTCCTATGAAAAAGCAATTCTATTTACTCACTTTTTTCCTTCCGCTGGCTTTGTTAGGATGCCAACAATCTGACGACGCGCAGGGTATGCTGCAAAACGAAAATGAACGGCAAAAAGTCTACAACACCATCCTGGAAAATGAAGAGATGCGCAACGAACTGATGGCCGTGATGCGGGAGCGTAACATGGGTGAAGGGATGATGGGCCAACGCGGTATGATGCAAGGCGGCGGCATGGTAGGCGACACAAGCGGTATGGCTGGTATGCACCAACAAATGCAGGCCCAGATGAAACAAATGATGCAGCTATGCGAAACGGATTCAGCTGCCTGCAGCAACATGACCCGGATGATGCTGGCAAACCGGGCGCTCATGGGAAACATGATGCAACAGATGAGAAAAGGCGGCATGGAACAAGGCTGTCTGCAGCAGATGATGAGGCAGCTGGAGCCTAAACAGTAATCGATATAAACCAATAAAACAGTTCAGATGAAAGAAAACAACTACAAGAAATTCGCCCTTATGCTTGGTGCCTCCTTTGTCATTATGTACACAGTCATGTTCCTGAATGTTGATCGGCTTGACCACGTATACCTAAGCCTGACACGGGTGTACATGACGCTGCTGATGGTCTCTCCCATGGCTTTGCTGATGCTTTTCTTGATGTCGCACATGTATAAAAACAAGAAGCTGAATGCCTTGATCGGAGCATTGAGTGCAGCTGTATTTGTCATCGTGCTGTTGTTGCTGAGAACGCAGACATTTATTGGAGACGATGAGTATATAAAAGCGATGATCCCGCATCATTCCTCTGCCATATTAACCAGTCAGGAAGCCGACATCAAAGACCCGGAATTGAAAAAGCTGGCTGAGGAAATCATCAAAACCCAGAAGGAGGAAATCGCCCAGATGAAAGGTATACTTCATAAAAATGACTAAAAATTCAGTCCGGGCAGATGGCGCTTAGCTACTTTGTGCTGGATTGATGAAAACAGCCAACTGATTTATGAACATACTCTACGGTATAGCAGGCGTTCTCCTAATTTTGGTGATACTAAAGGATTTGATTACCACCACCCTGTCATATCAGGGGGCTGGCAGGATTACCCATTTTATCTCTGAAAAGATTTGGCACCTTGTGCTGAAGGTCGCAAAGAATAAAGGCAGTTCTCCATTGCTTGACCATGCGGGCTACATCAACATGGTGACCATCATTCTGACCTGGGTGATGGGTATGTGGATCGGGGCATTTTTGCTGTTGCTGACCGACCCGCGATCCGTGCTCGACAGTACCACCAATGTACCGGCAACCGCTTGGGAGAAGTTGTATTTTTCGGGCTATACCTTGTCTACGCTGGGTAATGGAGACTTTAAGGCTGGCAGTACATTCTGGGATATCACGACCAACCTGCTCGCTTTCAGCGGACTTGCCTTCATCACTATCTCCATCACCTATATCATGCCCGTACTCTCTGCTGTCATTCTGCAGGTAAAACTGAGCGTGTTTATCAACTGCCTGGGCAACACTCCCCAGCAGATACTGGCTAACGGGTGGAATGGACAGAACTTTGACAGACTGCTCAAAAACGATGCTGACATTGCAGACATGCTAATCGAGCATTGCGAAAATCACAAGGTATACCCCATTATTCACTACTTCCATAACAGCGAACTAAAGAAATCAATCATCGTTAGCCTGGCCATACTGGACGAGGCCATCAGTATGCTGAGTGTTGCTGTGGATAAGTCCGCCATGCCCGATAAAAAAGACATAGCGTTACTACAGAAATCCATGGATTTTTACCTGGAGGTACTGAAACAGGATAAAAAAATAAACACAAGTGACATGCCAGCACAACCTGATTGGACTCTGCTTGAACAGGAAGGCATACCCCTGAGCCAGGAATCCATAGAAGAATTCAATACCAATGCCCACCTCCACAAAAGAAGAAGAATTCTGGCACATTTGCTGGAAGAGGACGGCTGGAATTGGGACGATGTATATGGCTACCCGTAACACCTGGGCCATGCAACTCATCTGATCGTCCAGATTAACTGCATGGCCCAGTCCTGGTAGGATTGTGGCTAATAGGCCGATGCAACAAGTAACATGATCAATGAAAGCTGTATCCCTACACCTATGCCCACCCCTGCCAGGGCTTTTCCTTTCTTTCTGCGATGCGCCTGCTCCCGATACCCTTTCTCATAATCCGGATTGCCGATAAGATTTACATCTGACACCCATCTGGCATCTACCTTGGGTGGTGTGGCCGCAATCGCAACACTTCCGGCAAGCCCCAACGGAAACATAACCATTGAACTCGCAGCAGAGCCCCACATAGCCCCGTTTCCGCTATAATATTTGAGCGCATCTTCTTTTCCGAGGTTATACAGATAGTCAGGTTTAAGGCTGCGCTGATCATAGACCTGAATGCTGGGCAAGTGCGATTCAAAAACCTCCTTTGTCCCGTTTTCGAACTGCACCATAAACACTTCTGTTTTCGGTATCCGCCGGATCACACCCTGTAATGAGTCCGGGTGTCGGTACTGAATATCTGACAAGCCTATTTCCAGCACACGTGCTCTCAATTCCTCTCCAGAGATTTTAATGATGCGGTCTTGGGCAAGCACATGGTAGTGTACCAGAACCAGTAATAAGATGGTGCAATATTTAGGCATAGTCGGTAACTTTTAGATAGTAAAAACTGCTAAACAACTGGTCGAATCAGCTTAGTACTTGCGCGAGTTGAAGCCGAAGAGCAAACTAAAGCGTGCGCCGTCTTTGGAGGGAGCCACGGCAAAATTGACCGGAAAGTTCACGCCCTGGCTTTGGAAATTGGTACCAACGGCCATTACCAATCCAGCCCCCCCAAGCGAGACGTTCGGGCCAATGCCAAACTCAAGCCCCTTAGCCCCTCTTATACCTACAAGCGCACTCAGGCTTGGCAAAAACTTACCCTGCTCCAAACCGCCAATCAAGGGCACAAACTCAAACAAACCTGAGGTACCATTGTCCAAGGTGAAAACCCGCGTTTCAAACTGCCAGCCAAACTGCGTCATAAAGGCACTGATGTCGGTATCGTAATCGCTTTTGATATGGTCACGGTATTTTTGGCTAAGCACCGTGAAGCCCAGACGTGGACCGCCAAGTTTCAGATTCTCCTGCGGATATCCCGTTCTGGTTGGTTGGGCCGGCTGCTGGGTGGCTGGTCGCACCACATCGTTCAGGGTTACCTTGGTACCATTCTCATACTTGATCATAAACACATCGCTTTTGGCAACCGAAATAGTAGGCCCCTCCAGGTTGTTGAACAGCTTGTACCGAATCTCGTCCAGGTTGATCTCGAGTACCTTCACTTCCAGCTCGTCGCCGTTTCTTTTGATGAGCATGTCTTGTGCCTGGCTAATCAGACAAAATGTGCAGGCGATTAAGGTGATTAAAATCTTTTTCATGGCTTTTTCTTTTAAATTGTAAATGTTTATAAACCTTTGATAAGGATGAGGTAAAGGTAGCAGCACATGCAGCTGAAAGAAAGCCAGCAAATCAAATTTAAGGACTTTTTAAAACCATCGGTTTTTTGTTTATATATTTGATTTAAAGATATTTACATATTAAATATCAGACCTTACAAATGTGTCATCCTCCAGAGATAAATAGTAGAAAAGCCTAAAAGCAGGTATGGACGATTTAAAAACCATTTTGGAGACGCTCTCGGAGGATGACCGCAAGGAGTTAGCCGCTTTTATCCAGCGCCAGAAAAAGAAGAAACATCGCAAAGACCTGGAGCTTTTTCAGTTGCTGCAACAACCCAGGCACCATTCCCCCGAGCAGCTGATCAAGCGCCTGTACCCCGAAGCCCCAAATCCGGTCGCCTATTATGCGCTGCGCAAACGGCTGGCTCGGCACCTGACCGATTTCATCCTGCTCAAACGCATGGAAGAGGACAGTACGGCCGCGGCGTCCATCATGGGTTTGTTCTCTCTGGCCCGCTACCTGTTCGACGCACGGGTGGACCGGCTGGCCTGGACCTACCTGCTTAAAGCTGAAAAACTGGCTGTGGCCAATGAGCAGTTTGACCTGCTGAACACGATCTACAATTTGCAGATTGAAAAAGCTGACAACGAATTTGCCGATGACCTGGAAGAGATTATCCGCAAGCGCAACCAGAACAAGCAGGCAGCCGATGAAGACGAGCGGGCCAACATCGCCAACAGCCTGATTAACCAGCGCCTACGGGCTGTGCGCCGGCAGGGCCGCGACCTGAACTTTGACAAGATCATACAGGAGGTGCTGCAAACCTACAACCTGACCGAGGCCGTGAGCAAGCGACCTTCCCTGCTGTATAAACTCATGTCCATTGCCCGCAGTGCTGTGCTGGCACGCAAAGACTTCCTCACTTTCGAGCCCTACGTGCTCAGTCAGTACCACGAAACAGAGCAGAAATACGGTTTCATAAAAGCACATCAGTACTACAAACTGAGTCTGCTCTACATGATTGCGCACGTGTTTTACCGGAACAAGAAATTCGGGGAGTCTATCCGGTACCTGGCTCAGTTGCACGATGATTTGAGTAAAGAAGGCAAAAGTCACTACGCCACCTTTTACCCGCGCTATATATTTCTGATGGTGGCCAACCTGGTGTTCCTTCGCTGCAACGATGAGGCCATCGCCCTGATGGAGAAACTGCTTTATAAAACCAGCATAACCCTTAGCACCAAAGACCAACTGACGGCGCAGCTGGGGTTGAGCTTCAACTACTTCGCACAGGGTTCCTTCTCCAAGGCGAACCGCGTGTTGCTTAGCATAAAGCGATCGGATAAGTGGCTGGAGTCCAAAATGGGGCGGGAATGGGTACTGAAGAAAAACATGGGCGAGCTGATCTTACAGTATGAACTGGGAAATGAAGACCTGGTGCTGAACAAGATACGCGCCTTCGAGCGTACCTTCCGGGACCTGCTGCAGGAACCTGCCTACCGAAATGTACGGCAATACCTGCAGTTGATCAAGCACATGGTCGATCAACCTTTTGCCGTAGAGAGTCCTGCCTTTTTTAACCAGGTAGAAAGCACGCTGGAATTTGAGACGTTTGAGCAAACCGACATACAGGCCATGAGTTTTTATGCCTGGCTGAAAGCAAAAATGCTGCGTAAGCCCTATTACCAGGTGTTGCTGGAGCTGGCCAGGAGCGATGGCTCTTTGAAACAGGATTGACTAACTTTAAAAACACGTACAAGGCTATATGACACAAAGCAACTATACCATACCTGCCCAAACCCGCATTGGGCACGTGCACCTAAAAGTGGCCAACCTCGACCGGGCCATGAAGTTCTATTGTGACCTGCTGGGCTTTGAGCTGATCACGATGTATGGGGAAGACGCCGCTTTTATTTCGGCAGGTGGTTATCACCATCATATCGGGCTGAATACCTGGTACAGCAAAGGCGGCTCACCGCCACCGCCACACAGCACGGGCCTGTTTCATACGGCCATCCTCTATCCGACCCGCAAAGACCTGGCTGCTATCCTGAAACGTCTTATGGATGCGGAGTACCGCCTCGACGGGGCGTCTGACCATGGGGTTTCGGAGGCGCTATACCTGTCTGACCCGGATGGAAACGGCGTGGAGCTGTATTGGGACAAGCCCCGGTCCGAATGGCCACAGAAAGCAGACGGCTCCATCGAGCTGTATACCCACCGGCTGGACCTGCAGGACTTGCTGGAAGAATTGAAATCGTAAACCCATTGGGTATAAAATCAGGTATAAGCTACTTATTCAACTGTCAACAAACGCCATGCCCCACATTGCCATCATTTCCTCCAGCGTCCGCACCGGGCGTAAAAGTCACCGGGTGGTGCTTTACCTCCAAAAGTACATTGAGTCGCATCAGCTGGCCTCAGTCGAAATACTGGACCTGAAGGAATACGACTTTCCGGTTTTTAACGAACGCTTTAGCCGACAGCACGAGCCAACCGACAAAATGAAGGATTTCAGAGACAGAA
Source organism: Pontibacter aquaedesilientis (assembly GCF_014773225.1). Taxonomy (GTDB): domain Bacteria; phylum Bacteroidota; class Bacteroidia; order Cytophagales; family Hymenobacteraceae; genus Pontibacter; species Pontibacter aquaedesilientis. The sequence continues at coordinate 1,100,104 of NZ_JACXAJ010000001.1, forward strand.
TCATTCAGGCTGATGGTGTTATCATTGTGACACCGGAATACAACGGCGGCTACCCGGCCAGCTTGAAGAATGTAGTGGACTTTTTGTACGAGGAGTGGCATCGCAAACCCGTTGCCATTTCTACAGTGTCCGGGGGTGCCTTTGGCGGTTCACAGGTAATTACCTCGCTTCAGTTCTCGCTTTGGAAAATTCGCGCCTGGACAGTGCCCGCCATGTTTCCGTTACCGAAGGTGCAGGACAACTACGACGAAGAAGGCGATCCTGCTGACAAAGAGGCGACCGACAAACGGGCCGATCACTTTATACAGGAACTGCTGTGGTGTATGGAGGCAAAGGCTAAAATGGATGAATCAGCTGACAAATCCTGACACAAGCTATACCTTTACTTGAGGTCACACAGGTATGGATATAGCTTTTTACCCTAGAGTTCTGCAAAATCGGCGCTGCGTGGCAGTTCCATAAAATGCTGTGCCAGCTCTTCGGGCAGCGTGGCCAGTTTTCGTTTCAGGGTGTCGATCCAGGCACCCTCTACTTTGATGACTGCGGCTTTCACGCCATTAGCCTTGTAAAGTTCGTGTTGCAATGCCCACCGGGAACCATCCTTCCGGCTGGCGGTCAGCATTGTTTTAATGGTGATCTCCTCATTTATACCTACCTCCCGCAGGTACATGGTTTCCTCTCTGAATAAGATCGGGCCAATGTGTAGCCGCTGAAACGTCTTCAGATCCAACCCAAGTTCTTCCAGGGCTTCAATTCGGGCCTGCGCCGCGAAGTCGGCATAGGCAGAGTGGCGCATGTGCATGTTCGCATCCAGGTGCGACCACATCACTTTGCCGGTATAGGTATGGGACATTTAAAGTTCTAGATGATTGGGTGTTATAACGTCTGGCAAACTGCAAAGTTAATTCACCCAGGTATAACACAGGCTGTTTTTAAGTAAAAACTGGGTTAATTGGCTGGCATATAGGAAAATAATTATACTATAATATTATATTTACCCTTCCATTATTCCGTCAATTTCAGCCTATGAGAACAATTTTACTTATTTGCTTTATTTTCTTTCTCTTCTCAAAAGTAGTTGCGCAAGAACACTCCTATGCCCTTAGTAATATTATGGGACAAACGCTTAGCAATCCACATGATTTCAGCGTGGCAGATAATGGGGATATTTATGTGGTTGACAAATTCAGTATCAAAATTTATTTTAAAGATATAGCCAATCTTTCGGAACTGCATGTTCGCGAAATTTTCATAGACCATGAATTTGCTGGTCATTCAATTGCGCTAGATAACGAAGGTCACTTTTACCTTGTGAGAGATGATCATAAAGTCTATAAATATACCCTCCAAGGTGAGTTAGTATTGTCTTTCGGTGGGAAAGGTCAACAGCCAGGAAACTTTGATTCACCTCGAGATATTGCCCTAGACTCACAAGGAAACGTTTACGTTGCTGATACATACAATTACCGGATACAGAAGTTCAATAAAGATGGCAAATTTCTACAGATAATAGGAGGATCAGGAGACGGGCACGGCACTCTTAATTTGCCCACTCAAATTAAAATCGATTCCGATAACAAGATCAATATAATTGAAAAGCATCGCTTTCAGCGATTGTTGCCTAATGGCACTACCGATCTATCTATTGATCTAAATGACTTAAATGATGTAGCAATCGATCCTGAGGGCAACATTTTTATTTCGTTTGGGCCATTGTATACAAACAAGTATGCAAGTGATGGTCAACTACTTGAGACTTTGTTTAGCAGAGGAGTATGGGACATCAATACTTCAAAGATTCGCCTAAACATTGATCAAGAAGGATACTTTTACCTCTTGGAAATAGATAGTAGCACCCGAAATAATAGATTACAGAAATTTGATTCATCATTTTTCTGGCTCCTCTCATACGGAAAGCATTATGCAGACAATGCGACTTATCTAGACTTAAACAAATCCAGGGTTACATTCGACGCCAGTGGTAACTTTTATACTGCAAATCAAACAACGACGCAAAATGATACTACATTACACTGGGTGCAGTTATTTAACTATCATGGGATTTGGAGAGAAAGCTTCGAAGTCCCGAGCGATCTAAAGAATTCAACAATCATTGAAGACATCACGATTGATAACCAAGGTTTTGTTCATGTCTTGGCTAATCTTGAACGTGGGATTGTTCACAAGTATTCCTCTATCGGCAAGTATATCTCAAGTATAACAACCTTACCATCAAATGTAGAGCACAACTTTTCTCCTAAAAGGCTATTTTTTGATCAGTCAGATCACATGTTCCTCACGGATGGCAAACGATTCTTGAAGTTTAATAAACAAGGCACCCTCATTTCAGATGTTTTACTCAATGTAGAACTAGTTGATGCATCAAATTATATTATAGATATAACGTTGGGCTATGACGGCAATTTCTATCTTATACAAGGGCACAGTGTAAAAAAATACGACCAAACAGGAAGATTGCTTTTACAATTCAATGCACGTGACACTGACCCTTTACCTTGGGAAGCACCTTCGTCCTTAGCTGTAGATGCTATGGGCGCTATTTATGTCGCTGATAGACTTACCATAAGAAAGTATGATAAAAGTGGTAAGATCTTAAGTACCGTGCAAGGTAGTCGTGCTTATACAGGCACAACCGTTCGGACAGAATTAAGTGTTACCCCGGATGGGGCAACTATCAGAGCCACTTTAAAAGATGACTATCATTTTTTCAATACTATTCGCTTCTATCATAGCACTTCCCTTACGCCAACTAATCGTATCACTGGAACTGTTTTCTATGACACAAATAGTAATTGTAAAAAAGAAATTGATGAGCAAGGTTTGGAAGGAATTGTGGTGATGGTGACACCGGGTCCATATTACACTAAAACCGATCAATCTGGCAATTATAACCTCATAATTGGGGCAGGCGATTACACTGTAAAACAACTTTTACCTGAACAAGGTTTAGGCAGGGATATCAAACAGCTTTGTCCACCTAATGGTATTGTACCAACTGTCAAATTTGATACAAATAGCAATCAAAAAGTAGTGGCTGACTTTGGCAACCGCGTCACCCTCTCCCCTCACCTTCAGGTCAGCGTCTCTTCCACGCGCCGGCGCCGCTGTTTCGATAGCACGACAAAAGTAAGGTATAGCAATACTGGTTTCGCCACTGCCCCAAATGCCAAAGTGTACCTGAAGCTGCCTAAAGAGGTAGAACTGCTCTCGGCTGATAAACCCTATACCCGCCTTGCTGACGGCACCTATGAATTCGCAGTTGGTGATCTGGCAGGAGGTCAATCCGGTACCATTACCGTTCAGGACATCGTTACTTGTGGCGACGAGTCGGTGCGTGGCCGAACAGTCTGCACACGCGCTTGGATTACGCCCTCCAACAATATGCCTGTCAAGCCCACTCCCACCGTCTCCATCACCGGCCGTTGCCACCCTGAGACAGGCATGATCCGCTTTGTGCTGCGCAACACCGGCACCGCAGACATGGAGACCTCCGAGCTGTACCGCAAGTACGCCAACGGCGAGCTCGCCTCTGTAGAGCAATTCCGGCTTGCCGCCGGCGACAGCATGGTCTTTTGGGTACCCTCCATGGGCTATACCTGGCGAATAGAAGCAGGCCAGCCTGAGGGCAACGGCGACAACACCTTGGTGAGCGTGACGATCGAAGGCTGCCCTGGCACGACGGCCAACTCTGCCCCGAGCACGGGCAAGGTGACCCTGATGCCGACCGACGATGAAGAGGCCGAGGTAGCGGAAGAGTGTCTGCCCATTATCGACTCCTACGACCCCAACGACAAACTGGTGACCCCGGTAGGGAGGACTGACCAACACTATACGCCGACAAACACGGCGCTCAAGTACAAGATCCGCTTCCAGAACACGGGCACCGATGTGGCCTATCGTGTGGTGGTGGTCGATACTCTTTCTGAGCACCTCGACCTCTCCACGCTGCAAGTGGGCTCGTCCTCGCATAAGGCCAGATTTGAAGTAAGCGGCAAAGGCCGTCCGGTCCTCACCTGGACTTTTGATAACATCATGCTGCCCTACTCCACCACAAACGAACCGGGCAGCCACGGCTACATCCAGTTCAGCATTAAGCCCAAGGCCGACCTTCCGGAGAAGACCGCCGTGGAAAACTTTGCCGACATCTTCTTCGACTTCAACTCCCCTATCCGCACCAACATCACCATCAACCGCATTTACAATATGCCTCCGGTGATCAACGAGGTCGTGCGCTTACATTTGGAGGATGTGCTGGCAACGCCGGGTATTGAAAGCTTTGCACCAAACGCCGGCAGGTATGGCGCAGAGATCACGATCACGGGTGAGCGGTTTGCAGCTGATGCCTCCCGGAACAAGGTATACCTCGACGGTAGGCTGGTTACTGTTGTGAACGCCACCGCCACAGAGCTGAAAGTGTTGGTACCGGTGGGTGCCTCGAGCGGCAAGCTGAAGGTAGTCACCCCAGACGGAGCTGCCACCTCCACAGCGTCATTCCAGGTATACCAGCCACCTGTCATCTCGAGTTTTAGTCCGGTGGAAGGCAAAGTGGGCCAGACTGTAACGATTACAGGTGATCACCTGCAACCTGAGATGTTCCAGAGTATAAAACTTGGCGCTGCAGCATGCAGGATCATCAGCATGTCAGCCAGTTCCCTGACCATTGAGGTACCTGCCGGAGCTGTGACGGGCGCTTTTACCATCAGCACGAAGGGGGGCGAAACTGTGAGCACCTCCTCCTATGTGGTTTGGAACCAGCCCACCATTAGCAACCTTAGCAAGTACACTGACATCGTAGGTGCCACGATCGGCATCATCGGAGAGCACTTCGCCCCGGACAAAAGCCGGAACAAGGTATACTTCGGATTATCCCAGGCGCAGGTGCTGGAGGCAAGCCCAACCCAGCTGCTGGTCAAAGTACCTGAACAGGCCGAAACAGCGTTTCTCACACTAGAGACGCCCGGCGGCAAGGCAAGTAGCGCTACAGCGTTCCAGGTTATTCCGGGGCCCAAGTTCAGCGCTATGCAGCCTGCCAAAGGGGCGGTAGGTACCGTGGTGGAAATCAGCGGGGTTAATTTCGGCGTGATGGGCCAGCAGGACAGAATAGAATTTAACGGACAGCCGGCACTGGTGCTTGAGACATCAGCAGACAGGTATAAAGTGCGCGTACCACGAAGTGCCGCCACCGGCAAGGTGAAAATCACGGGCTATGGGGGCATGGCCATCAGTACAACCGACTTCGTGGTGGAAGAGCTTAGCCTAGACGAGGCCATCACTGTATACCCCAACCCAACCACCGGCCGCTTCACCGTGAGCCTGCGCCACACCGATTTTGAGGTGCAGGCCATCGAGGTGTTTGACGCACTAGGCAGGCTGCAGCACAAAGCAACACTAGGCAGTCCGCGGCCTGAAGTTGTGGAAATAGCTCTGCCAAATGCAACTGCAGGCCTATACCTGCTGCAGGTCCAAACTGATCGAGGCACCGTTATCAAAAAACTGACCTTGCTCTGATAAGTATTCAAAATAAGTGTATCACATTAAAGCCATTCAGGATCTTCACTGAATGGCTTTGTTTTTTCACGACCGCCGCTCCCTGATCATTGGCAGCGGTTGAGTAGCCCGCTAACTTGTCGCGATACTGTTACAAATCGTGAGGCATAAAAAAAGCGCCGTACAAAGGTGTACAGCGCTTTTTATCTTTATCCAACTAGCTTGATTTAGAGCTTTTTCAAATCTTTCAGCTCCTGCTTGCTTCCCTCCTTCACGCTGACAGCCACACCGCCGCCTGAGGCCAGGTGCTGCTTGAGCACGCTTTTCGAGTTCACGCGTACTTTGCTCACAGTATACTTCTGTGGGTTTTTGTTCCAGCTGGCGTCTTTTGCATCGGCATAGATCGTGGCAATATAGTCTTTGCCCTTTGGCAGGTAATCGAAACGGATGGTAGCCGATCGTGTGTTCTCATCCGTGATACCGCCTACATACCATTCGTTCTTGCCTTTCGCTTTGCGGGCAATCGTTACAAAATCGCCTGGCTCTGCTTCCAGTACCCAGGTATCATCCCAGTCTACGGCTACGTCTTTTATGAATTGGAAGGCGTCTGGAAAACGGGTATAGTTATCAGGTATGTCAGCAGCCATCTGCAGTGGACTGTACATAGTCACGTAGTAGGCAAGCTGTTTTACCAAAGTAGTGTTCACGCGCTGCTCACCCCCATGGTAGTACGACAGGTCCGTCTGAAAAATGCCCGGGGTATAGTCCATCGGACCACCCATCAGGCGGGTAAACGGCAGAATAGTCGCATGCTCCGGGGCAAGGCCACCCATTGCCTCAAACTCAGTTCCGCGGGCCGACTCCTGCGCCAGCCAGTTCGGGAAGGTGCGGTGCAAACCAGTCGGGCGTACTGCCTCGTGGCTGTTGATCGTGATCTTATACTTGGCCGCTGTTCTGGCTACGTGATTGTAGTGGTTCACCATCCACTGCCCGTCGTGGTGCTCACCGCGCGGGATGATCTTGCCTACATAACCGGTCTTCACAGAGTTGTATCCGTTATCCTGCATAAACTGAAATGCGTCCTGCAGTCTGCGCTCGTAGTTTGTGGCCGCACCGGAAGTTTCGTGGTGCATCATCACGCGCACGCCTTTCGACGCCGCATACTGCTGCAGCTCCTTCACATTAAAATCAGGGTACGGAGTCACGAAGTCGAACACTTCCTCTTTCCAGTTTCCGAACCAGTCTTCCCATCCCACATTCCAGCCTTCAATCAGCACAGCGTCAAAACCATGCTCGGCAGCGAAATCAATGTGCTTTTTGGCGTTCTCGGTGGTGGCACCATGGCGGCCGTTCGGTGTCAGTTTCGTATGGTCATCGGTAAGTTTCACATTCGTCTCCTTGCCGTAAGCCCAGGAGCTTTTGCCAGCCACGAAGTACTCCCACCAGATGCCGATATACTTCACCGGCTTGATCCAGGACACGTCTTCATAAGCTGTTGGCTCATTCAGGTTCAGGATCAGCCTGGAGGCTAGGATGTCTGTCGCTTTATCGCTCACTACGATGGTTCTCCAGGGAGTGTGCGCATTAGTCTGCAAGTAGCCTTTGTTGCCTATGGCATCTGGCGTCAGGTGCGAGCTGAACCTGAAGGTCTTTGGATCCACGTTCAGGTGCATGGCCGGGTAGTTGAGCAAGGCCGCCTCGTGAATGTTGATGTAAAGTCCATCAGCTGATTTCATCATGGAAGGCGTCTGCACAGAAAGCGCCTTGATCGGGTGCTGGGCATGCACGTCGATGGTGGCCTTCTCCATCAGGCCCGGGATCTGGGAGATTTGCGAAGTGGTATAGGCATACTCATTGGTATCGTAGTCACCTGGGATCCAGAAGATCTTGTGATCACCGGTCAGGTTGAACTCGGTGTGCTCCTCTTTGATGATAAAATATTTGAGCTCCTCCTGCTGCGGGAACTCGTAGCGGAAGCCAAGCCCGTCGTTGAACAAACGGAAACGGATACGGATGTGGCGATCCTTGTGCTCCTTCTGGTTAAGCGTCACCAGCAACTCATTGTAATTGTTGCGGATGGTTTTCTGCTCACCCCAAACCGGCTCCCAGGTATCGTTCACGGTGTTCTGTTCCGTTTTGGCTACGGTAAAGCCGTTCATCATCGACGGCACGTTTTTCATCTCAAAGCCCATTTTGCTTGGCTTGATCACTGGCTTCTTTTTGTAGGTCAGCTGGTAGGTTGGCACACCATCGGCGGCCAGCTCAAACTTCATCGACAGGTTTTTGTCCGGCGACGTGATTGTCTGTGCATTGACCAGGAAGGAAACCAGGAACAGGAGAATGAAAAGCGAGAACCCGCGCATGGTCCGGCGGCGAGTCTGCAGCATTGGTGTTGGTTGCGGCATAGTTTAGTTATGGTTTAATTAAGAAAAGACATTTTCAGCCTAAAGGAAACAGCAGGCTGCACAGTTGATTCGAATTGGCAAATTACGTTAAATATTGCATTTTGTATGTAACTGTTGCTGATAAGCGCTCCTCTATACCTGATTTTGAGGTAATTGAGACACAATCACCGCTACCCGACTCTCGTATACCTAGCTCAGTTGCTATACCTAATCCCTATGAAAATACTACACGACGAAAAGGAACTTCGATTCTACGCCATTATAGGCGAGGAGGAGGCCGAGCTCACCTATACCTTTACCGAGGAAGGTCACATGGACTTTGACCACACCTTTGTGCCAAAAAGCCACCGTGGAAAAGGAGTGGCCGATAAACTGGTGAAAACCGGTCTGGAACACGCACGCTCTATCAGTTGCCGTATCATACCTTCCTGCCCTGTCGTGGAGACATATGTGAAACGCCACAAGGAATACGAGGATATCGTCTGTTGGATCTGAAAGCGGGTTAAGCCTGCTCTTGTGCAACCTGAGGCCGCAAAGCCAGCCAGAGCAGCAGGCCCACCGGCCATACCATCAACAGCACCATCAGGGCGACCAGCAGACCGGATTTTCCCCGGCGCCGGGCATCCTGATAGGCCCACACAACACTCCAGATATAAAACACCAGGGCCATCAGGCACACGATCATCAGAATGATGCCAAATTCGGAGAAATAGGAAACGACGGTTTGGTCCATTTTAATCAACTTACTATCAAATATTTATAACGCACGCCGGGTGTAGTAGTTAGTCGCTTTCTATATCCACACCGGTTTTATCCCGTACATTAAGCCATTCAGATTTAGCACCGGCTGCGCCTGGCAGCTTATGAACAAACCAGCTTAAGCGAAAACAATGAAAGAAGGACAGAACAAATACCTATGGTGGCAGGAAGGCATTATTTACCAGATTTACCCACGTTCATACCAGGACAGTAATGGAGACGGCGTAGGCGACCTGCAAGGCATCATCCAGCGGCTCGACCACATCCAATCGCTCGGCATCACCGCTATCTGGGTTTCGCCTATCTTCTCCTCCCCTATGGCTGACTTCGGGTATGACATCTCTGACTACTGCGACATCCATCCGCTTTTTGGCACTATGGACGATTTTGACGAACTGCTCAGCGCCGTGCATGATCGGGGCATGAAGCTGATCCTGGACCTCGTGCCCAACCATACCTCCAACGAGCATCCCTGGTTCAAAGAATCCAGGTCGTCGCGCGACAACCCCAAACGTGACTGGTATATATGGAAGGATGGAAAGGAGGACGGCTCGGTGCCCAACAACTGGCTCAGCGTGTTTGGTGGTAGTGCCTGGGAATGGGATGAAACCACGCAGCAATACTATTACCATGCCTTCCTGAAAGAACAACCCGACCTGAACTGGCGCAACCCGGAGGTGCAGCAGGCCATGATGGATGTGATGCGCTTCTGGCTGGATAAAGGCGTGGATGGTTTCCGGGTAGACGTGATGTGGCATATGATTAAGGATGACCAATTCCGCGACAACCCCATCAACCCCGACTACCAGGAGCATCAGTCCACTTTCGAGAAACTGATACCCGCCTACTCCACAGATCAGCCTGAAGTGCACGACATTGTGCACATGATGCGCAAAGTGCTCGACGAATATGAGGAACGCATGATGATCGGGGAGATATACCTGCCCATCCACAAGCTCATGACCTACTATGGCACCGACAAGAACGGGGCGCACCTTCCCTTTAATTTCCTGCTGTTATCGATTGGCTGGGATGCCCGTGAGATCTCCTCCAACATCGACCAGTATGAAGGGGCCTTGCCCGAAGGAGGTTGGCCCAACTGGGTGCTGGGCAACCACGACCAGCCGCGCATTACCGGGCGTGTGGGCCACGATCAGGCCAAAGTCGCGGCCATGTTGCTGCTCACACTGCGCGGCACCCCAACCATTTACTACGGCGATGAGATCGGAATGCGCGATGTACCCATACCGGAAGAAGAGATTCAAGACCCTCAGGGACTCAACATGCCCGGTCTGAACCTGAGCCGAGACCCGCAACGTACCCCCATGCAATGGGACAATAGCGAAAATGCCGGATTCAGCAACGCCAAGCCCTGGCTGCGGCTCCCTGAAAATTACCGACGTGTAAATGTAGAGGCACAGCAGGATGACCCTTATTCCATGCTGGCGCTCCACAAAAAGCTGATCAAACTGCGGCAACAGGAACCGGCGCTGCATGTCGGCGACTACCGTCCGGTGTTGTCGTCGGGAGCTGTGCTGGCCTACATGCGCTATACCTCCGACCAGCGCTTTTTGATACTCCTCAACCTGAGTCACAAAGCCTGTCACTTCTCTCCGGAACATTTGCCCTTCGAAGGCACCATCGAGGTAGACACTTTGCCTGAGCGGGAAGGCGTTACCGTACACGACCAGGTCAGCCTGAGCGGCGATGAAGGGATGATCATCCGGTTAACGGGCCGTATGGATTAAGAAAGTTACATCAACCCGCTGCCCCTCCCGAATTAAGTTCAGGAGGGGCAGCGGGTTCAAATTTGCCCTTTATAGTAGGTATTAACCTTGCATCTGCTCCACATCGGGTTGCATGGCTTTCAGGTTAACTGAATTTTTGGCGATCTCATTGAGCTTGATATCAGCCATTTTTTCCTCGTCCAATGTTTGCCGGAGCAGGTTCGCCACTTCCAGGTGGCCAAGGCGCTCGGCATAGTGGGCAGCTGTGCCATAGGCTGAGATTTCGTAATGTTCAATTTTCTGGGAAGCAGCAATCAGTCCAGCGTCAATGGCCTCCTGCGTCGCGTCGACGGCCAACAACTCCTGCGTGAGCTTTAGCATACCTTTGATCGGCGACATGCTCCTATCCTCCTTCACCTCATTGGGCAACAGTTGGCATACCTGGTCCAGTCTGAGCCGCTGCACCTTGGTCTGCTCGAGGTGATTTTCCAATGCCATTTTGAGTATCTGGTCACCCGCCATCTCCACCATGTTAGGCATTGCCTCTATCAGTTCATCCTCCACTTTGCAGAGCTCGTTGATCTCATGCTTCAGCAGGTCTTCCAAACTTCTTAATTCTGCCATTTTTTAAACGCTTAAATTGTTGTCTATACCTCACCGATGGCCAATGCAGCCACAGCATCACATTATATAAACGACTGAATAACAGCACCGTTAGTCCAATCTTCATAAATATTTCAGGGATCTTATCCAGTTAAAAAGGGTCTCCAGCCAAGTTGCCAGACAACCGGTCCAAGCTATACCTGTCACCTTAGTCTTTTCGACATAGCAAGGCTTTTAACCCCTTGGTTCCAGTTCATTTTGCGGTGGGTTCCGGCGTATACCCGATATTACGTTTTGCACGTTGGTTTCTAAGGCCAATTTATTTCGATGGAAGGCCATGCAAATGGGAGCTATTCCCCCACAGTGCTTTTTTCACGTATTGGTTTCTCAGGTATCAGGCAAGCTTATACCTTTGGCTTTGCACTAAATTTTATACCTTAAATGGAATGCCTATGACTAAAGAACTTACCTCGCTATTTGAACGGGATTTAAACAAACTTACCGAGGAGATCCGTGCGTTTCAGCACGAAGAAAATCTTTGGAAAACAACCGGCCAGATCAGTAACTCCGCGGGTAACCTGTGCCTGCACCTGGTCGGTAACCTGAACACCTACATCGGCGCCATCCTCGGAAATACAGGATACAGACGAGACCGGGAAGCAGAATTCAGCCAGAAAGGTATTCCCGTAACAGAACTTCTGAAACGCATCAGGGAAGTGCAGGCAGTAGTTTCCCATACCTTGCAGCAGCTGCCAGAAGAGGGGTTGCAGGAACTTTATCCGCAGCCGATCCTTGGCCACGACATGAGCACCGGCTTCTTCCTGATGCACCTGCATGGCCACCTCAACTACCATCTGGGCCAAATTAACTACCTGCGCCGGGTACTGGAATAAATTATGGGGAAAGAATAGACTGCATAGCAAAAAATTAGTTCTGTAAATTATGAACCAATGAAACTAACTCTTACCTTTGTATCGTTAGCTACTTAAACAAGGCAGATCAACATGGCTCTTAGCGAAAAACAGCGACAACTGATTGAGGAAATTGGCATTTATCACGAGAACAATGGCTTTCAGCCAGCCGTGGCCCGGGTGATGGGCCTTTTACTGGTGTCTAACACTCCTGAACTCTCGTTTGACGAAATCAGCGAAACCCTGAACATCAGCAAGAGTGCCACCAGCAATGCCCTGAACATGCTCCTGAACACAGGCCATATTGAGTACACCACTTTTTCGGGTGACCGCAAGCGCTATTTCCGAATCCGATCGTCTAACTGGCGCGACCATTTCGCCAAAAAGATGGAAGACTTGAGCGTGCTGAATTGTCTGCTCAAGAAAGTGCTTGAAGTGCGGAAGCGTGAAAACCCGATGTACGACCAAAAACTCAATGATTTCATCAGTTTCCTGGATTACATGAAAGGCGAGTTGCCCCGCATGATAGAGGAATGGGAGAAAACCAGATCCTAAAATTTTTTATGCCAATAGTTCTCTATTTTCAGAACTAACTATTTACATCAAAACATAATAAACAACTAACGTGAGAATCAAATATTTAATCGTAGGGATGGCCTTGCTTTTTGTGAAGCCAACCGTTGCGCAGCAAAAGCCTGATGTACGGACGCTGAGTATGCAGCAGGCCATCACGTATGCCCTGGAGCATAATGAAGACATGCAAAAGGCTTCTTATGATCAGTTGAGCGCCAAATACATGGTAAAAGAGGCTAAGAGCAACGGCCTGCCGCAGGTAAATGGCTTTGCTAATCTCAATATGTTTCCGGCCATACCGGTACAGGTGATCCCCAACGTGTTCGAGGGAAAGCCGGATGAGATGATCCCGGTGCAGTTCGGCACCAAATACAATGCTTCGGCAGGTATACAGCTGTCACAATTGCTTTTCAACCAGTCGTACTTCGTTGGCTTGAAAGCAGCCAGGAGCAGCGAGGACCTTTACCGTCTGCGCAAAACCATGACGGAGGAAGAGGTAATTTATAACGTGAGTTCTTCTTATTTCCAGATCCTGCAGACGAAAGAGCAGTTCGAGATCATCAACGCCAACCTGACCCGATTGAATCAGTTGGCTAAGATCCTGCAGTTGCAGTACGACAACGACCTGGCCCGCAAAGTGGATGTGAACCGCATCAAGGTGAACAAGACCAACCTGGAGACCCAGCTGCAAACCCTAACCAGCGCACTTGATCAGCAGATGAATGTCCTGAAGTTCTTCATGGGCATGCCACTGGAGGAAGGCATCGCCTTGACAGATGCAAGCATCACCCTGGACACCGGCGCAGCGGCATTCAACAGCAGCAAAGACCTGATACAGGGACAGACCCAACTGGAGCTTCTGAACAAACAGGCCGAGCTCACAGATCTTCAAATGCAAAACATCAAGGCAGGCTACTACCCTACCCTGGCCGCCACAGGCACCTACCAGTACAATGCCATGCGCAAGGAGTTCAACTTCTTCGATACCAGTCAGCCATGGTTCAGCACAGGAATCATTGGTCTGCAACTCAACGTCCCGATTTTCGACGGCATGCGCAAGCACTCGCAGATCAAGCAGACCGAATATACCTTGAAATCGCTGGAGGCGGATCGCCAGAAACTGACCAAGAATCTGGAAGTGGCGCTTGAGAATTCGATCAGTCAGCTACAGAACAGTTCGGCATCCATTGCGGCACAACAAGGCAATGTGGCCTTGGCCCAGGAGGTATACGACACCACCAACGACCTCTATAAGGAAGGCATCTCGCCGCTCACCGACCTGCTGGAGGCAGAGGTAAGCCTGCGGGAAGCCAAAACCAATCTGAACAAAGAAATGCTGAAGTATCAGCTGGCCCAACTTGGCTACCTGAAAGCTACCGGCGACCTAAACACATTAACTAAATAAGCACCAAAAAACACAAAATGAAAAAGCTGATTTATATCATCGCCGTTCTTGCAATTCTGGGCGCTATAGGCTTTAAACTGATGAGCAACAAGGAGCAAATGGCCGCCAATGCCGCCGTGGCTTCCATCAGAAGCGAGGCTATACCTGTGACTATTACGGAAGTGGCTTCGGCCAAACTCGACAAGTCCTTCACGGCTCAGGGAAACTTTGCCCCGATCCAGCGCCTGACCCTTCTTTCTGAAACACAGGGCCAAATCAAGAGTGTGCTGAAGCGCAAAGGCGACAAAGTGAGAGCAGGCGAGCTGCTGGCGCAAGTGGAGAGCAACACCATGGCCGCTGACCTGGCTACCGCCCAGACCAATGCCCAGAAAGCCAAGCGTGACCTGGAGCGTTTCGAGAATCTGGCTGCAGGCGATGCCATCACCAAGCGCCAACTGGAGGATGCCCGCCTGAACGCCAAAGCCACGGAAGGCCAATTAGTAGCGGCCCGTCAGCGCCTGGCCAAAACACGCATCACCGCCCCTATCAGTGGCGAGATAAACGAGATCTTTGTAGAAGTGGGCTCTTTCCTGAACCCTGGCACGAAGCTGTACGACATCGTGAATGTGGACAAGCTGAAGCTGCAAGTTAAAGCCTCTGAAAGCGAAGTGCTCCTGATCAGCAAAGGAGACAAGGTAAAGGTGAAAGCCGACGCCGGCGCAGGGCAGGAATACGAGGGCACCGTGACGGCCATCGCCGCGCAGGCCGACCCAACGCTAAAATTTGATGTGGAAGTGGAAGTGAAAAACGCCGCCAACAACAACTTGCGCGCCGGTATGTACGGCACGGCATCCTTCGACATTGCCGATCAGCGGGATGCCATGCTGCTTCCGCGCGAGGCACTCGTGGGCAGCATCCAGAACCCGCTTGTGTACGTGGTGAAAAACGGTGTTGCAAACCAGCGCCAGGTACGTGTAGGCGTGGTAACGCAGGACAAGGTAGAGATTCTGGAGGGTGTGCAACCAGGCGAACAGGTGGTTCGCAGCGGCCAGATCAACCTGCGCGAAGGCATGAAAGTGACGGTGCTGAAGTAAACTGTAAGCTGATTGAAATGTGCTCTTTCGGATTTGCAATCCGAAAGTTTGTATCCGCGGATTTGCAATCCGAAAGTTTGTATCCGCGGATTTGCAATCCGAAAGTTTGTATCCGCGGATTTGCAATCCGAAAGTGCAAAGGCTACAACTACAAGCAGGCGGATTGCAAATCCGAAGCAGCATTAAGCAATATTTAGAAGAGCTCTCACATAGCATTTACTTCTTTCTCAAGAACATTTAGAAATGAACATAACCAAAATATCCATACAGCGCTCCACCCTGGTGGTGGTGGTCTTCACGGTCCTCACTTTGCTGGGTGTTGTGAGCTATCAGGCACTTAACTACGAGCTTCTCCCGAAGTTCAACCCGCCGGTGCTGACCATCTCCACCATCTATCCGGGCGCCTCCCCTAACGAGGTAGAGAACTCGGTGACGAAGGAGATCGAAGAATCCCTGTCGGCACTCGAGAACGTGAAAACGATGCGCAGCACCTCCCTGGAAAGCTTTTCGATCATCGTGGTGGAGCTCAACCAGGGCACAAACGTTGACTTAAGCTTGCAGGACGCGCAGCGAAAAATCAACACCATTCTGGCCAGACTTCCGGACGATGCCCAGGCACCGACGCTCAACAAGTTTGACTTCGACGACCTGCCGATCATCAAGATGGGGGCCACGGCCAACATGTCGCCGACCGAGTTTTATGACCTGATCGACAAGAAGATCAAGCCGGAATTGTCCCGCATACCTGGTATGGCTGCCATCAAGATTCTGGGTGGCCAGGAAAGGGAGATCAAAGTGAACATTGATGCCAACAAACTGGAGGCCTATAACCTTTCCATACTTCAGATTCAGCAGAAAATCCGCAACTCCAACCTCGACTTCCCTACCGGAAAGATCAAGCAGGAAAGCGGACAGACACAAATTCGCCTGGCCGGAAAGTTCCAGTCACTGGACCAGCTCCGTGGCCTGATCATCCGGGAAGATGTGAACGGCATTGTGCGCCTGGCTGATGTGGCCGAAGTACAGGACACCCAGAAAGATATCGAGGTACTGACCCGCGTGAATAGCAACCCATCGGTGGGTATCACCATCCAGAAACAGTCGGACGCCAACGCCGTGGAGGTAAGCCGCCTGACGAAGGAAGCTTTGGCTGACCTGGAGAAGAGCTATGCCGATGTAGGCTTGAACTTCAATATCGCCAACGACTCCTCTGACTTTACCTTGGAGGCAGCCGATTCGGTACTCCACGACCTGATGATCGCGGTGATACTTGTGGCCGTGGTGATGTTGCTTTTCCTGCACTCGTTCCGAAACGCCGTGATCGTGATGATCTCTATACCTGCATCTTTGGTGGCGACTTTCATTTTCATGTACCTGTTTGGCTACTCCCTTAACCTGATGTCGCTGCTGGCACTCTCGCTTGTGGTGGGTATTTTGGTGGACGATGCCATTGTGGTGATCGAGAACATTCACCGCCACATGGAGATGGGCAAAAAGCCTGCTCAGGCCGCCTACGACGGTATCCGGGAGATCATGTCGACGGTAACCTCGATCACGCTCGTGATTGTGGTCGTGTTTATACCTATTGCGCTTTCTTCGGGTCTGGTATCCGACATCCTGCGCCAGTTTGCCGTGGTGGTGGCTGTCTCCACCATGATCTCGCTGTTTGTTGCCTTTACACTGATTCCGCTGTTAGCCAGCCGTTTCTCCCGCTTGGAACACCTATCTGATCAGAATATTTTCGGACGCTTTATCCTGGCATTCGAACGCTTCCTGGACCGTATCATCGAGGGCTTCACCGCTACGCTGAAATGGGCCTTTAACCATAAGTTCATCACCTTGGGTGTGACCTTTGTCTTGCTGGTTGCTTCGTTTGCCCTGGTGCCGCTCGGCTTTATCGGGTCGGCCTTCATACCTACCGGCGACCGCGGCGAGGTGAGCCTGCAGCTGGAGTTGCCCAAAAACTCCACCGTGGAGCAAACCAACTTTGCCACGCGCCAGGTAGAAGCTTACCTGGAGTCTTTCCCGGAAGTGAAGAAAGTGTTCACGACAGTAGGCACTACTTCTTCGTCGCAGCAGGGCCAGAACACGGCCTACAAAGCTGATGTGTCGGTGTCGCTGGTCGATGTGAAGCAGCGTATGTTCAGCACCGAGCAGTTCAGCCGTCAGGCCAAGGCCGACATTGAAAGCAAGCTGCCGAACGTGGAGGTAACACCGGTGCCGGTAGGCCTGGTGGGCAGCTCACAGGCCCCTATCCAGCTCATTATTTCAGGCTCAAACCTGGACAGCGTAATGGCTTTTTCGCAGCAGGTAATGCGGGTGGTGGAAGATGTGCCAGGTACTGCTGACGTGGTTATGTCGGTAGAAGGCGGTAACCCGGAGATTGAGGTCGTGGTGGACCGCGACAAGATGGCCAATGTTGGCCTGTCGTTGGAGAACGTGGGTGCCAGCATGCAGTTGGCCTTCAGCGGCAACTCCGATGTGACCTTCCGCTCCGGCACCGAAGACTACGACATCAACATCCGCCTCGACGAATTCGACCGCCGCAGCGTGACCGACATCGCCAACCTTTCTTTCGTGAACAACAAAGGGCAGCTGGTGCGACTGGGGCAGTTCGCCGACATCCGGCAGTCCACGGGCCCGTCGCAGCTGGAGCGCTATAACCGCGTGACTTCCGTGAACGTGAACTCGCAGGTCATCGGTCGTCCTTCCGGCTCCATTGGTGCCGAGATACAGGAAAAACTGGCAGCAGTTTCGGCTCCAAAGGGGGTTAGCTACGAGTTTGGGGGCGACATGAAAAACCAGAGTGAAGGCTTCGGAACGCTGGGGATCGCCTTGCTGGCCTCCATCATCTTCGTATACCTGATCATGGTGGCCCTCTACGACTCCTACGTGTATCCGCTGGTGGTGCTGTTCTCTATACCGCTGGCGATCATCGGTGCCTTGCTGGCCCTCGCGCTGGCTTCGCAGTCCCTGAGCATCTTCTCGATCCTGGGTATCATCATGATGATCGGCCTGGTAGCCAAAAACGCTATTATGGTGGTGGACTTCACGAACAAACTCAAAGACGAAGGCGTGGAAGTGAAAGAGGCCCTGACCGAAGCAGTACGGATCCGTTTCCGTCCGATCCTGATGACGACCCTGGCGATGGTGATTGGTATGTTGCCGATCGCCTTGGCGGGGGGCTCTGTGGCCGCCACCAAGAACGGCCTGGCCTGGGCCCTGATCGGTGGTCTGAGTTCTTCCATGTTTCTGACCCTTATCGTGGTGCCGATCATCTACTACGGCTTCGACCGCATCCTGGCCAAGCTGGGCATGGACAAGAAGACAGTCATCGAACTGGAAGAGAAGTCGCTGGAAGAGTTGGAGCACGAAACCAAGGTGCTCGAAGAGAAAAAGATGGCGCATGAGTTTGCGCACTAAACATTTGCTATAGTCCCCCGCTCCTCCTGCCGCTCAGTGCAGGAGGAGGAGCACTGGGAGGACGCACGATTCAATACTATCCTTTATTTTTTAAGCATATGGCAGACCATAGAACTACCCTGTACAAAGAGGTAATCCATCTTATAAGCAGGTTAAAAGCAATCGCCCCCCACAAACTTTCCGGTCCCAAAGGTCTTTGGGAAAATGGAATGGATATCGTGGATGTCGTGGACATCATACTGGCCGTTGAGAAAAGGTATAATGTGGTGATTCCCGATGAAATACCTGTTTATTCAATAGATGATTTGGTGAGCTACCTGCAGCTAAGCACGGCCCGACAGGTATAAGCATCAGTTAAGCCCTGGTTTTATTTTATTTATTTTTTTGTCTCAAGCGCCTGCAGCCCATTAACCTGCAGGCGCTTTTGTTTGCGGTACTCATGCTTTCGCACTCCATACCTTGCAGAGGAAGCCTCCACTGCACTTAAAGGAAATATTTAATTAGTGAACGCCCTTTTTTTTTAACTAAAGCAGTTAACCTTAAGTCAATAATTGCAGTTATTATAGTTAAAATATCCTTTAACCAATTAAAATTAAATTCATTGGTGTAAATTCTCCCTCTCTGGGCATAATTTAAGGCCTTTCTTCTTACAACTGATGGCTCCTGATTTCCAGCCATAATTACATAAAAACTCAGTGATATGGACGCTAGAACACACGGAAAACTATACCTGACCAGCCCCGCCTTTCAACAGGGAGAGCGCATTCCCACTCGCTATACCTGCGACGGGGAAAACATCAGTCCACCGATGGAAATCAGAAACCTGCCCAAGTATACAGAAAGCCTTGTCATCATTGTAGAAGACCCTGACGCCCCGCGTGGCATCTGGACGCACTGGCTGGTTTGGAACGTTACTCCTACCAATATGGTGGAAGAAGGCGCTGTGCCGGGCGTGCAGGGCACCAATGATTTCGGCAAGCTGCATTATGGCGGCCCTTGCCCGCCAGAGGGCACGCACCACTACTTCTTTAAGGTATATGCACTGGATGTCATGCTTGGGATAAAAGAAGGTACTGGCAAACAGGGACTCCTCCGGGTTATGGGTCCGCATGTGTTGGCCTCCGGCGAGTTGATGGGCGTGTACAACAGGTATAATGCCATGACAGCCTGATCCGTGTTATTTTACTTGCCTCTTATTTGAGTTGGGGTGCCATTGCGCCATATGCGCGGCATGGGTGTGCAGGTAGGCGCCGGGCTTGTAAAACTTATCGTAGAAATCAAGGTCCAGGTGATGGGCCTGCAGGTAGGTAATGATAAAGATAGAGGGTACCGTGCCGGGGAACTTACCGAAGGTATCCAACACATACTGCGCCTGCAAGGCCACACACTCCCGAAACGCTTCATCGTGCACCTGTGCTGCTCCCCTCACTTTCGCCGAGTCCTGCCAGGGGCCCGGAGTCTCTGGATGGAACGGTCCTCCTTGCCCAAACTTACGATCACACACGGCGTCCACTGCAGCCCGCATGTTCGGGTAGTGCGGTGGGCAATAGGCCTCCATCACGCCTTCTAATCCGGTTGGGTTAGGGTATGGCCAGCGGTCATCTTTGTCATAGCGAAAACCCAGTCCCTCCACGCCAGCTGCGTCACTCGCCCCCAGCACACTGAAGGGGTCGATGCCATCGTACATCCAGCCGCCGAGCCCCATGGCCTGCAACATTAAGGCACCCGCAAAACAGGAAGTAGAAAGCTCCACGGACACTTCCGCCAGCGATAGTTGTTCCACAAATGTGATCGGCCAGGTATTGGTAACATCCACTATACCCTGGAAACGCTCTATGCCAGGTATGGCCCGCCGATTGATGTCATCAGTCAGCACCAGGCCATTCTGCAGCATGTAGCACAGCGCAAGCAGCACATGCTGCGCCAAATCGGCCACCGGTATCACCAGCAGCGTGCCCGGCTGGTTGGTCACCCAGGTGTTGTGCGCCTCCACGTATGGCACTTCGGCAGGCAGTTTCAGCCGCCCCTCCTGCAGTTTACGGACGTGGCGCTGCATGGCCTGCACTACCGCGTCCAAATCAAGTGAGCCATCGGCTGCCCTGTCAGCGGCGGCTGGCGCATCCCGGTTATCCAGCACATACACGCCTTCATCATCCGTAAAGAAAGTCATGGAGGTATGGAAGCCGGCGGCAGAGGGAAAGGTTCGTCCGCCAGCGGCTGCGGCGTAGTTAGACAAGTGTGGGGCATAGCGCTGCGCCCTGTGGATCATGTTGTGCCAGCCGGTATTGCCGGCACAGGCCGTGACCACCAGCATTTTCTCCAGTTCGGAAAGCGGCATCGGCTCGTGTCGTGATTTGTAGGCGAAAACACCATCCGGTATCTCGGCACCCATAAAGAAACGACGTGACCTACGTCCGAGCAAGGCCTCCACCAGGCCAAATTGGAGCATATCCTGAAAACCGGGAGGTATAGGGGTTGCAGCCATACACTATCATAAGAAGCTATACCTTATTCATACTCCTGTAACGAGTAGTTGTTTGGCCTTTAGCTAATTACAACAACCGTTCAACCAGAAAACCGGGAACCAAACTATTCATACCTTCAGAAACCTGACCTTTGTATCGCCACTTGGCTAAAGGCAGCTACCCGGATGTTCCAATCTAAATTCAACAAATCCTATCCTTGTCCGTAATCTTCCGTAGAGCCTTTACAGTTAAAACCGTACTCTTATCCGTACTCATATCGCATCAGCCAAACATATCGGAAAAGTCACTGCCAAAATAGTGCTATGGTTCCTGGCCATTGTAGTGGGAATCCTGTTGATTGTCATTGTAGCCCTGCAATTCCCTAAAGTGCAGCACTTTGCCGCCCAAAAGGGTGCATCCTACCTATCCGGCATGCTGGACACGAAAGTGGAAATAGGGGGCTTTACGACAGACTGGCGCAATACCGTCGTTTTAAAGCAGGTATACCTGGAGGACCAACAGCAAGACACGCTCTGGTACAGCGACCGCTTAGGTTTGGACATCCGGATCTGGTCCTTGATAAGCGGTGAGGTAAACATCAGCAAGATCGATCTGCAACAGGCCACGCTCAACCTGCACATCCGGCCCGACAGCTCTTCCAATTTCGATTTCCTGGCCGAGGCTTTTGCCACTGACACCATCACTGCCCAACCGGCTGATACGGCGGCTATGAACATCAGCCTGGGGGTGATCAATCTGGAGAATGTGTATGTCAACTTTCGGGATGAACTCGGCGGCAACCTCATCCGGGGGCGCGTCGGCAAGCTGCTCACTACCATGGAAGAGCTCAACCTGGAGAAGGAGATTTACCGGCTCGACCGAATTGAGCTGCAAAACACCGGCATCCAGTACGTACAGACCAAGCTGCCACCCGAATCGGAATCTGAACCCATCACGTTTGACTTTGGCTTGAACGGAGTCGCGCTGGAGAATTTTAACCTGAGCTTTAAAAGCATACCGGCCAACCAGCGGATTGAGCTGCAACTCGGCAAATCGGAACTGGAGGCGGAGGATATTGATTTGCCCAATGCCCGGATAGATTTGAAGAGCTTCGACCTGCACAACTCCAAAGTTTTGTACGTGCAGGAGAAATACAAACCGACCGACTCGCTGGCCGTGAATCCGGCCGAAACAGTTCGCAAGCTCGATGAGTCGGTAGAGAAAACACAGGGCCAGGAAGTGAAGTGGGTCCTCACTCTTGGGAAGCTCAATGTGAGTGGTTTGCAAGCTGGCATGGACAATGCGGACGCCCCTCGCCTTGCCAGCGGCATGGACTATAACCACCTCAAGTTTAGTAATATTGAAATAGATGCTGAGGATATAAGGTATAGCCTGAACCGCATGGGCATGCAACTCAATCAGCTCAAACTGGAAGAACAGAGCGGTTTCCGGGTAAACAATTTCCAGGCAGCCATCACCCTCGACTCCACCCACGCCCGCCTCGCAGACCTCGACCTGAAGACCGGCCACAGCCACATCCGCAAGGACTTGGCCATGCGCTATACCTCTTGGAGCGACCTGACCGATAACCTGGACGCCGTGCGTCTGGAGCTTGACATCGACAACAGCCGCATTGGTATGCAGGACGTGCTTTATTTCGCTCCGGATCTGGCCAAAAACCCATCGTTCAAGAAGATAGCCTCGTCCACCCTGCGCCTCGATGGACGGGCACGGGGCAGAATGGACAACCTGAATATACCGCGACTGCAGGTAGCAGGATTGCAGGGCACGGCGGTGGATGTGAGCGGCACGGTGCGCAACGCCCAGGATCCTGACCGGCTATACCTGGACCTGGACATCAACCAACTGGTTACCACCCGAACCGATATTCTGGCGCTCTCCCCTCCCGGCACGCTGCCTCCCGAAATCCGCATTCCCAACAAGCTGCGCATGACGGGAAATTACAAGGGCAGCCTGACCAATTTTGATGCCCGCGCCGACATTAGCAGCTCCTTCGGCAACATCAACGCCGTGGTGGACATGGGGCAAGCGCCGGCAGGTGCCGAGCCTTTCAAGGCCACGGTCAAAACCAACGGGTTTGACTTGGGGCAACTCTTTACAGAAGACTATGGCATAGGCAAAGTAGCATTTGAAGCCACCGCCAATGGAACCGGCCTCACGCCGGAGACCATGCGAGCCAATGTAAAGGCCCGCATCCGGGAAGCCAGTTACAACAACTATACCTACAACAATGTGGTGGTGGACGCCAACATTGACCGAAACCTATACCGGGTGGCGGCACAGTCCCGCGACGAAAACCTGAACTTTGACCTGAAAGGTGACTTTAACCTGCGTGACTCCAACCGGGGCGTCTATACCTTCGATATGGACCTGAAAGGGGTTGACCTGAAAGCCCTGAACCTATATGAGGATGAGCTGGGCCTGCGCGGGCACCTGCGAGGAAAATTTACCGGCAAGGACATGAGCGATATGAGCGGCACGCTGGAAGGAGAGAAAGTGTTTGTGCGTCATCAGCAGGTCTCCTACCCTGTCGATTCTTTGCAGCTGACGCTCAACCAGCAGGTCAAAGGGACAGAGGTGATACTGAACTCGGGTGTACTGGCCGCTAACATGCGCTTTGCCAACGATCTGGCGACACTCCCCACCGCTCTTCAAAAGCACTTCTCCAACTATTTCGACCTGCACCCTGATCCGCCTTACCCGGCCAATCTTAACCTGGGGGACTTTAATGTAAAACTGCAGGTCCGCCGCCCCGACATCATCGCTTCCTTTGTGCCCGGCCTGGAGCGCATGCAGGTGCAAGGTCCTATCACGGCTTCCTATAACCAACAGACTCAGGCCTTTAATATGGACGCTAAACTGAGCCAGCTGACCTATACGGGTTACAACCTGAGCGACCTCGGGCTGCGTGTGCGCGGTGACAGGCAGCAGTTGGGCTATAAACTGGCCGTTCGCGAGATCAAGTCATCCTCTTTGCAACTCAGAAACGTGAGCCTGGATGGTGCCGCCCGCGACAACGATATGACCATGCGGCTAGCCATGCTCGAAAACGACAGCACAGAACGCTTTGTGGTCGGTGGTCTGCTCAACAGCCTGGGCAAAGGTTACCGCTTCTCGTTCAATCCTGAGCAGCTTGTCATCAACGGTCAGCCGTGGACCGTACCACAGGACAACTACCTCCAATTCGACAGCAATTTACTCTATGCCAACAACATCCGGTTGGAGCGCAACGGAAGTTACCTGTTGCTCAACAGTACCGGACCGGTGCGAGCCACAGCACCCCTGCAGGTCGAGTTCGGAAATTTCGAGATCGGGTATATCATGGAGTCGTTCCAACAGCAGGACAGCGTGCTCACAGGCGTCATCGACGGTACGGCCACCCTGACCAACCTGATGGCTGGTTCCCCGGCCTTTACCTCCGACCTCACCGTAACCAACCTGGCCTATACCGGTATCTCGGTTGGAAACATCGCCCTAAAGGCTAACAGTGCTGGAGGCAACCGATACAACCTCGACCTGAGCCTTACCGGAAATGGCAACCAGGTGCTCGTCAACGGCTTTTACGAAGCGCAACCCAATGCCAGCCTGCTCAACCTGGACGCCAACATTTCCAACCTCAACATGGCATCGCTGGGTGGCTTCACTCAAGGTATGGTGGACGACCTGGCCGGCAATGCCAATGGCAAACTTCGCATTACGGGCACACTGGAGCAACCCAACGTCCGCGGAAGCCTTGCCTTCAACCAGGCACAGTTCAACCTCACCATGCTGAACTCGGTATTTACGCTCCAGGACGAGCGGCTCGAGTTCACTGAGCGAGGCATTAGCATGCAAAACTTCACGCTGACCGACTCCTTGGGCAACAACCTCGAGTTGAACGGCGACATCCTGACGCAAAACTATATCGACTACACCTTTGCACTAAAAGCGAACACAGACCGCTTCCTGGCCATGAACTCCACAGCGCTCGACAATGACCTGTTTTATGGCACCGTATTGATAGCCGCCGATGCCGACATCACCGGAAGCATGATGGAGCCTACCATAGACGTACGGGTCAGGGTGCTGGACAATTCCACGTTCACGACCGTGATACCGGCTGATGAGGTGGCTGCAGCGGAGCGGGAGGGCGTGGTGGAGTTTGTATCGCTTTCTGATTCTCTGGATGCTGTATTGGCCGACAACGAGGTAGTAGAAACCACCACGGGTTTTGTAGGTGCCAACGTGGAAGCCCAGATCACCGTAACCGACGCCACCACGATCACCATCGTTATCGACCCCACCACCGGCGACAACCTGGTGGTGCGTGGCAATGCCTCACCCCTTTACATCGGCATCACACCAAGCGGACAAATGAACATGAGCGGTCGTTACGAAATAACAGAGGGCAGGTATAGCATGGATTTTTACGACCTGGTTTCTCGTGAACTGTCTATTGGCAAGGGAAGCTACATTGCCTGGACAGGTGACCCGATGATGGCCGACATCCAGATAGCGGCAATTTACAATGTGCAGGCGGCTCCTTTGGAACTGGTGGAATCCCAGACCGGAAACATGGAACAGGCGGCCATGAGCCGCTACCGCACCCAGCTACCTTTTGAGGTATTTGTGAACATCTCCGGCGAGATGCTCAAGCCCGCGATCGGCTTTGACATACAGTTGGAAGAGCAGCGACGCGGCGCACTGGACGGCGATGTCGAGAGCCGACTGGTTGCCCTGCGCCAGGACGAAAATGAACTCAGCAAGCAGGTTTTTGCCCTGCTGGTACTGAACCGCTTCCTGGCCCCTGACCCACTGGCCAGCACAGGCGGTGGCCTGGGGGCAACCGCCCGAAATTCATTGAGCCAGGTGATGTCGGACCAGCTGAACCAGCTCACCAACCGCTATGCCGGTGGCCTGGGCCTTGAATTGGGCGTGAGCTCTTACGAAGACTATTCTTCAGGTTCCGCCGAGGGCCGCACCGACCTGAACGTAGCCATGCGCCAGCAATTTCTTAACGACCGGCTGACCGTGCGCGTGGGCACCGACATTGGGCTGGAAGGCCAGCGGGAGTCGCAGCAGAACATGAGCGGTTTTGGTGGCGATGTTTCGGTAGAGTACTCCATCACCACCGATGGCCGACTGCGTGTTCGTGGCTTCCAGCGTAACCAATATGAGGGCTTTCTGGAAGGGGATGTGCGTGCTACCGGCCTGGCCCTGATCTTTGTGCGCGACTACGACAACTTCTCTGACCTGTTCCGTAACCTGGAGCGCCGCGAGGCCCGTAAGGCAGAGCGCCGATTGGTGCAGGCTGCCAAACTCAGCGAGAAGGAGAAACGCAAACAGGAAATTGAGGCAGCGGAAGAAGTACAGGAAATCAAACAACAAGATTAAAAGCAATACCATGACATCAGTTCTACGCTATACCTTGTATGTGCCCATCGCTTTGTTCTGCTGCCTGCTGCAGGCCTGCAGCAGCACAAAAACCGTCCCGGACGGGGATGCGTTATTTGCGGGCTACAGCGTGAAAGTAGACGACAAAAACGATAGCAGCAAAAGAGGAAAGTTGCTGCAAACGGAGCTCAGCGCCACAGTGCAGCCACAGCCCAACGCCTCGATCCTGGGCATGCGACCAAAGCTCTGGATTTACAACGCCTTCTACACAGAAAAAGAAAAAGGCCTGAAAAACTGGATCCAGAACAAGCTGGGGGAACCGCCTGTGCTGTTATCGGAAGTGGACACCAGCAGCATAAACGAGGTGATGCATGCCCGACTCCATAACCGGGGCTATTACAAAAACAACGTGCAGAGCGACACCACCATCAAAAAAAAGATGGCTACCATCCAATGGACTGCCACCGTAACAGAGCCTTACCGTATCCGCAAGATCGAGTATACCTTAAACGATTCGCTGCCCGTGCATGCCGAGCTCCGGGCCACGCAGCCCAACTCTGTCATCAAAGCCGGCGACCCTTACGACCTGGAGAAGATGATCGCGGAGCGTGCCCGAATTGACCAGGTGCTTAAAAACAGGGGCTATTATTATTTCAGTCCGGACATGCTCATCTTCAGCGCCGATTCCACCATCGGCAACCGACAAGTGGATGTGCTGCTGCGGCTCAAGCAGGACATACCAATCCACGCTCTCAAACCCTACAAGATCGATGACATCTTCATCAATGCCAACTTCACACTGAACGACAGCTTATCGGTGAGCGACACGCTACGCTTTGAGGCGTATAATTACATACCGAACGAAAATTATGTGCGTGCGCGGCATGTCGTGAAAGGCATGTTCATTATGCGGGACAGCCTCTACAGTCGTCGCAACCACCTGCTCACCGTGAACCGGCTCTCGGGCCTGAGCGCCTACAAGTTTGTGAACCTGCAGTACGAGCAGGACACGCTGCGGCCCCAGACGCTTGATGCGTTTATTTATATGACGCCGGCACTTAAGAAATCACTACGGGCAGAGGCGCAAATGGTGAGCAAGTCCAATAACCTGGCCGGTCCGGGGGTCACGGTCTCTTTCCGCAACCGCAACGCCTTCAAAGGCTCCGAAATGCTGACACTCGACCTGACGGGCCGCTTCGAAAACCAGGTGGGGGGCAGGCGCTCGACAACTGAGGGCGAAAGCGAGGAAGAGAATCCCGCTGGCCTGAACTCCTACGAACTGGGGGCGCAAGCTACATTGACTTTCCCGCGCCTGGTCTCCCCTTTTAACCTGCCCAACCTGCGCTCGGCCTTTGTGCCTAAAACCCGCATCAGCCTGGGATACAATTACCTGAACCGGGTGCAGTTTTTCCAGATGAACTCAATGAATGCTTCCTATGCCTACAACTGGCGCCCGAAGCAGACCGTCACCCACGACCTTACCCCGATCAACTTGCAGTATGTTCGGCTTGGGAGCCAGACAGAGGCTTTTGAGGAACTGTTGCGCGAAAACACGTTCCTGCGCCGAAGCTTCGAAGAGCAGTTTATCATCGGTTCCATCTACCAGTTCACCTACAGCATGCTGTCGCTGGAAAGGAAGAAACACCAGTTTTTCAGTCAGGCAACCCTTGATGTATCCGGGAACACAGTGAACGCCCTGCAGTCGCTGCTGGGTTCGGATAAAAGGGATGATGACGCGGAACCACCCGTACCGGCACGGACCATTATCGGGCAGCCCTACTCGCAGTACACCCGCATTGATAATGATTTCAGGTACTACCTTAACTTCTCGGAGAAGAGCCAGCTGGCCACACGCCTGATTGCCGGGGTTGGCTTCCCGTACGGAAACTCAACCACCTTGCCTTATGTGAAACAGTTCTCTATTGGCGGCCCCAACAGCATACGGGCCTTCCGGGCACGCAGCATAGGGCCGGGCACTTACAATGTGTCCAACCAGGCCTTTGCCTTCTTCGACCAGACCGGGGATATCAAGCTGGAAGCCAATGTTGAGTACCGTTTTCCAATATTCGGGTTTTTCAGAGGGGCGCTTTTTCTGGACGCAGGTAACATCTGGCTGCTGGAAGAAACCTATACAGACACAGGAGAACTGGAAAAGCCTAAGTTTGAGGCGGGCAATCTGCTCCAGGAACTGGCTGTGGGAACCGGTTTCGGCCTGCGTGTGGACGTGGAGTTCTTCGTGATCCGCTTCGACTTTGGCATACCTGTGCGGGTACCTTATCTGCCGGAAGGCGAACGGAACGTGCTGAGCGACTTTAAGTTCGGTTTCACCGGGGAGAATAGCATGGTCCTGAACATCGCCATTGGCTATCCATTCTAATGGCACAGGTATAGGAACAGCCCCTATACCTATACCTATACCTATACCTATACCTTAAAGAATCGAGAGCACCTGCTCGGGAGGACGGCCGATGGCGGCTTTGTTGCCATGCACGACGATGGGGCGCTCAATCAGGATCGGATGCGCCACCATAATCCTGATCCACTCCGGATCGGTGTGCGTTTGCCCGGCGAAATTTTCTTTGTATACCTTCTCCCCTTTGCGAAGCAACTGATCTGGCTTCATGTTCAGTTTCGTGAGCACATCGCGCAGTTCCTCTTCGGTGGGCGTGTCTTTGAGGTACTCCACCACCTCTACCTCCACTCCTTTTTGCTGCAGCAATTCCAGCGTCTGGCGGCTTTTGCTGCACATTTTGTTATGATAGATCTTCACCATATTTCAAGCTTTACTTTCTTTTTTAGTCCCGCACTTCGTAAGGTATACAGGCTCCTGGTGGCTGCTTCAACCCAAACGGAAGGTATGTAATTTCTGCACAAAGTTAGCACGCTGGTACCAATCATTGTAGACTAGCTCCAGGTCTCCCACCCTGCACTTGCCAAAATCGTGCTGCCGATACTTTTCCAGTATGTCGACAAACTCTGTTGGCTGCCGCAAAGGTTTCCGGAAGCGCGCCACGGTGGCGTGGGCCGTACACAAGGTATAGCGGCTGTCCATGCTGTGCTGTAAAACCGAGTCCCGAAAGCTTTTCCGAAGCCGGTCCCGCAGTTGATGCAATGTCCCATTTGCAGGAAAACCCTGCACCATGACCGCTGCAGGAGAAGCGGTTATACCCCGGAAATGCATTTCTATACCTCCTGCTTCCAGCAAGCATTCCTCAATGATCTCCACATAGTCCTGCACCGCGATCTGCCCCAAGCCAAAACCGCTGTAGCACGAAACAAGCGACAGCACAGTGACATGCATATCGGAGTCCGGGTAGTAATACTGTGCGGGTTCATTGGCCCGCAGCTCTGTCAGGAAATCCTGCATGTTACTCCTCACTGCTTCGTCCGGCCTGAACAGCAATGTGAGGCCCCTCCTGTCGTCTGCATCCGAATCCAGCTGATCGTCGAGTAGGTAATTACCTGCCAGTATTTCATTGGCAGATCGTTTAAACAAGTTGCCGTAATGCTCGTGCAAGTC
The DNA here is from genome assembly GCF_014773225.1 of Pontibacter aquaedesilientis. Classification (GTDB taxonomy): domain Bacteria; phylum Bacteroidota; class Bacteroidia; order Cytophagales; family Hymenobacteraceae; genus Pontibacter; species Pontibacter aquaedesilientis. The sequence continues at coordinate 1,129,870 of NZ_JACXAJ010000001.1, forward strand.
CATTTAAGTTCGCTTTTAAGAGATCAGCTATACCTTGCCGTATACCTGTTTGGTGCTTGAAAATATGTAAATCAAATGCGTAATCCTATAAAAGATCATCGAACGGCATACCTTATCTTTGCATCGTTTCCGTCCAGACTGGAGCTATTTTGCCAAAATGCTTAACTTTGACGTATTGGTCTGGTAATTGTCCGCTGGCGAAGCTTAGGCCAGCCGCATGCAGGAGAATAGAATGACAAGCAATTAGAATTAACAATTTAAAATTCATGAAAAAAACAACCGTATTAGCAGCCTTTATGGCGATGTTCGTTTTTGCGTCATGCTCTGAGAGCCAGAAGACGACCGAAACGACTGAAGCGCATGACCACGAGCACCACGATGGTATGGCACATGGCGACAATATGCCCACTACCGGCACCACTGTGGTAGAAACTCCAAGGTTCGACGCTGTGGCAGAACCCATGAAACGCAATCTGTCCCAGCTACTGGAGGAGTACATCACCCTGAAAGACGCATTGGTAGAATCTGACGCGACCGCTGCTAAAGAGGCTGCCGATGTTGTGCTTACCTCAGCCAATGCCATGCCGGTTGCCACCCTCGAAGCAGAGCAGAAGACATTTGCCGAGCAGCAGGTGGACAGAATAAGAAACAGCGCCGCCAAAATTGCAGGTACCAATGACCTGGCGGAGCAGCGTAACAATCTAGAAGATTTGTCAGAGGCCGTTTTCGCCCTCACCAAAGCGTTTGGCGCAACAGACCAGAAAGTATACTACCAGCACTGCCCGATGGTGAATAACAACCAGGGCGCCTACTGGGTAAGCACCAAGCCTGAGATCCGTAACCCTTACTATGGCAGCAGCATGCTAAAGTGCGGCAGCAACGAGGAGGTGATCAACTAAACTCATCAGCTATTAAAATTCAAAGGGCTTCTACTACGGTGGGAGCCCTTTTCGTTTAAGCTCAACGGAATGGCAGGCACGTATACCTGCCATTTTAAGCAATAGGAGCTATCCGATAGCTCACCCTGGCCGTTGTGGGCACAGCGGTGTAAATGGCACAAGCCAGCACTACACCCTTCTAGTTGGGACAGAAAACAAAAACCCCCTTTGCCGACAGCGGACTGCCTGACAAAGGGGGCTTTGTACCTTTGCGCTGTATACCTTATTTCAATGCCTCCAGCACCATTCTTGACTTTACATGGAGGGTAAACCAATCGTATGTATTTTTAAGGCGCTCAAAATTGAATCCTTCCACTATGCCATTGGTGCTCTTCTCCTGAAGCGCTGACGCGAGTGCCCGGTTTTCAATCTCAAAATTGTCGTAGACCAGTCCTTCCTTGATAAAGGAGCATTCAACTTTCTTTTCTTCGTTCTTTAAAACAAGGATGTTGCTGTGGTTCAAAGCATTTTTAATTCGCTCGAAATCTTTCATAGGAATTTGATTAAGGTAATGGGCGCATTTTATGTCTAAAGTCCATACATTCCCTCAAACCCAAAAGTTCAAACTTATTTTAAAATTATACAATTATCAATCAGTATAAATTTCACTTACCCATAAGGAATAGCATTATACAGATAAAATGGCTACGTTCGCTAAAATAAATGCTCCTTTTTATAAGCCATTTATTTTAAGGTCACGGTGTTATTTGCTTTTCGCCTTCATCAAAACAAATGGTTTCCTGAGACATGTGGTCGGTATTGAGGTAGACATGCAGCCAGTTAAAAGCTTGCTCATAATCCCTGAAATAACCAATCTCTACTTGCCCCTCGCACAGCCTCAGCACTTCTTCCACCATTTTCTCAGTTACCAGTTCCAGAAATAGATCGTCGGGTAATACAAAGGCGATCTTCTGAAGCTGCGTTTTGCAGATACCGGGCCCCAACAGCTCAGTTGTCCACTTTTGGTCGAGCATATTCGGACAACTCAGGCGGGTTATATCGACTACCCAGAAAAGAATTTTATTTTCAGACAGGGATTTGTAAAAGCTTAGGATAGATTCTCTGTACTCGTGACTCCCCACAGCCCGCAACCATTTGGTGAGCAGCAGCCTGGTACTGGGGTCGTGTTGAATTGAGATGATACCCACGCGTTATGAACTTACATTAAATCAATTTTTTACCAATATTTTCATATAACGTGCGATTATCGTTTGTGTTGTTTAAAGGCCAATAAAAATAAAGTTTAGACCTTGAGTAACCACGACAGAGACCTACCTTTTAAGGGATGTCTCTCTGTGTATGCGAGAGCCCTGTTTGTTAAACGCCAATATCCTCGTTCCACAAGTCGGGCTTGCGTTGGATGAACTCCTGCATCAGCTGGTGGCAGGCAGCACTGTCTACGACCTCCACCGCTACCCCTTTGGACCGGAGCCAGGCTTCTTCCCCCATAAACGTCTTGTTTTCCCCGATGACGACCCTGGGTATACCGTAAAGCAGTATCGTGCCGGAGCACATGGAACAGGGTGAGAGGGTGGTATAGATCGTGCATTCCCTGTAGACTGAGGCCAGTTGTCGGCCAGCGTTCTCCAGGGCACTCATTTCCCCGTGCAGGATCACACTGCCCTCCTGCACCCTTCGGTTGTGGCCTCTGCCAATGATCTTGCCCTGGTGCACCAGTACCGAGCCTATCGGAATGCCTCCTTCGGCATATCCCTTTCTGGCTTCTGCCAGCGCTGCTTCCATAAATTCGTCCATGCTTCTCTGATTGTTGATTGTAACTATTGATTGTAACTTTAGCTACATACGGGAACCTATGCTTCGCAGTCGGGCAACGGGACGGGCCGTCTCGCGCTAATAGCCCCGTTGACGCTATACCTATTTGGAATTAGAAACGTGGTTTCGTACTTTTGCACCCTGTTATGAGTCACTTACTTACCCAAAGTACGCCTACTCCCCCCTGAGTTACCACCCTTATACCCAAGGGCAAGTACCTTTAGCTGCTATATTTATTCATTCAATCACCTGGCTGTTTTGGATCAGGTATAATCAACATTCATGGTTTCAGAAGAAATCCTGCGCAGACGGACCTTTGCTATTATCAGTCACCCCGATGCCGGCAAGACAACCCTCACCGAGAAACTGCTGCTGTTCGGCGGAGCTATCAATACGGCCGGAGCCGTCAAGAGCAACAAAATCACCAAATCCGCCACCTCCGACTTCCTCGAAATAGAGAAGCAGCGTGGCATCTCCGTGGCTACCTCGGTGATGGGCTTCGATTATGCCGGTCACAAGATCAACATCCTGGACACACCCGGCCACAAGGACTTTGCCGAGGATACCTACCGCACCCTCTCGGCTGTGGACAGCGTGATCCTGGTGGTGGACTGCGTGAAAGGTGTCGAGGAGCAAACCCGCAACCTGATGCAGGTATGCCGCATGCGCAACACGCCAGTGATCATCTACATCAACAAGATGGACCGCGAAGGGCGCGACCCTTACGAGCTGCTGGACGAACTGGAGCGCGAACTCAACATCCATGTGCGCCCGCTCAGCTGGCCGATTGGCATGGGCAGTTCCTTCAAAGGCGTGTACAACCTCTACGACAAGCAGCTCCGCCTTTTCACGGCCAACAAGCAGCAGATATCCAAAGATGTGATCGCCATTGAGGACATCAACGGACCGGAACTGGACGAGATCATCGGAGAAAAGTCTGCCGACACGCTCCGCTCAGATGCCGGCTTCCTGGATGAGTTCTACGAAAACTTTGACCTCGACCTGTATAAGGAAGGCTACCTGGCCCCTGTGTTCTTCGGCAGCGCGATTTACAATTTCGGGGTAGGCGAACTACTCGACACCTTTGTGAAAATCGCCCCATCGCCGCAGGCAGTGGCTGCATCGCAGCGGGTCGTACGACCAGAGGAGAATGCCTTCACCGGCTTCATCTTTAAGATACACGCCAACCTCGACCCGAACCACCGCGACCGCATCGCTTTTTGCCGCATCTGCTCCGGTAAGTTTGAGCGCAACAAGCTCTACTACCATACCCGACTCGACAAGCGCATCCGCTTCTCCAGCCCGACCAGTTTTATGGCCAACGAAAAGAGCCTGCTGGAAGAGGCCTGGCCGGGTGATGTGGTGGGTCTGTACGACACAGGCTCGTTCAAGATCGGTGATACCCTCACGGAGGGCGAAGTGCTGCAGTACAAAGGCATTCCGAGCTTCTCCCCGGAGATCTTCAAGGAAGTGGTGAACAAAGACCCTTTCAAGACGAAGCAGCTCGAAAAAGGTATACGGCAGCTTACGGACGAAGGCGTGGCACAGCTTTTTGTGCAGCAGCCGGGTAGCCGCAAAATCATCGGGACGGTAGGCGAGCTGCAGTTCGACGTGATCAAGTTCCGTTTGCTGCAGGAGTATGGCGCCACCTGCGACCTGTACCACCTTAACTACCACAAGGCCTGCTGGATCACCTCCGACGACAAGCCGCTGCTGGCTCGATTCATCGCCATCAAAGGAAGCCACATCGCCTATGACAAAGACGATAACCCGGTGTTCTTCGCGGATACGTCGTGGGTGCTGCGCTCGGCGCAGGAGTCTTACCCGACCATCAACTTCCACTTTACCTCCGATTTCAAGTTTGACGCTGTCAAGCAGAACCCGGGCTATTAGGGAAGTCCCCCATGGCTTTTGGGCAATGGCTTAACCAGAACTTTCGACAAAAAACAGTTTTATTGATTTAACCGATTTATGGATCAAGACAATTTACCCCATCATCAAAAAATTAACGACGGCTTCTTTTCGCATGTCAAGACAGACCTGCCGGCTGGCCTGGTCGTATTCCTGATTGCCCTGCCGCTTTGCCTGGGCATATCGCTGGCCTCGGGTGCTCCGCTTTTCTCCGGCATCATTGCCGGTATAGTGGGCGGCATTGTGGTCGGTATGCTGAGTGGCGCAAAAGTGAATGTGAGTGGCCCTGCTGCGAGCGTGGCATTGGTGGTGCTGATGGCCATCGAGTCGCTGGGTTCGTTCCAGGCGGTGATGGTTGCCACCATTATAGCAGGTATATTCCAGATCATACTGGGCTTCCTGCGGGCGGGTACCATCGCCTACTTCTTCCCATCGTCCATGATCAAAGGTATACTGGCATCCATCGGCCTGATCCTGATCATCAACCAGATTCCGCATGCATTCGGTTACTCGGGCAAGGCGCTGTTCGGCAGCATGGAAGACGGCTTCGGCACCAACCTGTTCCAGGACATACTGGGCATATTCGACTATATCAGCCTGGGCGCCACGATCATCACGGTGCTGTCGCTGATCATCATTTTCGCATGGGACCAGCCCGCTCTCAAGCGTTATACCTTCTTCCGATTTGTCCCATCGGCCCTGATCGCCGTGGTGGCCAGTATCGGCATCAACCAGCTTTTCATTGCCTATTTTCCGGAGTTGGCGCTATCGGGTGGCCGACTGGTGCAGCTTCCTGCCGCCGGTAGCCTGGGCGAGTTCTTCTCGTTCTTCACCTTCCCGGATTTCTCGCAGATCACCAATCCGGAGCTGTATACCGTGGCTCTGAGTATCGCATTCATTGCCTCACTGGAATCGCTGCTGAGCACCGAGGCGGGCGACAAGCTGGACCCTTACAAACGCAAGTCGTCTACCAACCGCGAGCTAAAGGCGCAAGGTATAGGCAACATCGTGTCGGGCTTTATTGGCGGCTTGCCGGTAACGGCGGTGATCGTGCGCACCTCGGCTAACGTGTCGTCTGGTGGCCGCACGCCGCTGTCCACTATCACGCACGGTGTGGTGATGCTGATCTGTGTGATGGCTATACCTAGAATCCTGAACATGATCCCGCTGGCTTCGCTTTCGGCAGTGCTGTTTGTGGTGGGTTACAAGCTTACCTCTATCTCGCTTTTCCGCCGCATGTGGAAGGCCGGCAAGCGCCAGTTCGTGCCTTTCTTTGTTACCATTGTGGCCGTTATGCTCACCGACCTCATCACGGGTATCATGATCGGGGGTGCCGTGTCTGTTTTCGTGATTCTGCGCGACAATTACAAAACGCCGTTCTTTGTTGCCGAGGAGGCGCACTACGAAGGCGAGAAGGTCGAGCTCACGCTGTCGGAGGAGGTGACCTTCCTGAACAAGGCCAGCATCATGCTGACCCTGGACCACGTAGCGCCCAACTCCACGGTGGTGATAGACGCCTCTCGATCTGTCAACATTGATGATGACGTGCTCGAGATCATCGAAGAGTTTAAGTCTACGGCTGCTTACAAGAACATCCGGATCGAGACCATTGACCTGGATAAGTTCTACGCCTTGCGAAATTAAGCGAAGCTACACCCTTCACATCACCATAGGCCTGCCTCTGTTCCCTTCCACCGGGTGAGAGGCAGGCTTTTTTTTGGCCGGCTATACCTGGTTGCCCCCTGTAAATTTTGCACAATACCAACAAATGAATATATTTACATATCTAACTGATGCAGCCCCGCAATTTGTGGGTTGGTTTTAGCCTGCCTTGTCAGGCAGAACGCTTTCGAGCTATCTCAATCAATTTCAAATACATAAACACGAAACTATGGGTATGATCAAAGAATTCAAGGAGTTCGCCATGCGCGGCAATGTGATGGACCTGGCCATTGGTATTATCATCGGAGCGGCATTCAGCGGCCTGGTTAACTCAGTGGTGAACGACCTGATCATGCCGCTGGTGGGCAAGGCCATTGGCGACATGGACTTTTCGAACCTTTACGTGCCGCTCTCGGAAGCCGTGCCGGAGGGCCTGGCGCTGGAGGAGGCCCGTAAATTGGGGGCGGTATTTGCCTGGGGTAACTTCATCACGGTCCTCATCAACTTCATTATCCTGGCCTTTATTATCTTCCTGATCGTGAAAGGCATGAACCGGATGATGCGCAAAAAAGCCGCCGCCCCGACCACGCCACCCGCCCCGACAAAACAAGAAGTGCTCCTCACCGAAATGCGCGACGCCCTCCAGCAAATAGCAGCGAAGTAGAGAAAGTTGGGAAGTTAGAAAGTTAGAAAGTTTGGAAGTTAGAAAGTTGGGGAGTTAGAGAGTTAGAAAGTTTGGGAGTTTGGGAGTTGGGGAATGGTGTGCACTGTGTGACGCTGCGGCCTTTGCTATTGCGGATTGCAAATCCGCTGGTAAGTAACTTTCGGATTGCAAATCCGAAAGAGCTACAAGCTATAGGTTGCAAATTCGAAAGAGCAGTAGTTATTGTCGTTGCTGTTCTTCAGCTGTTTCGGATTTGCAACCCGGAACTATCTACTATGCGGATTTGCAATCCGCCTGCCTGCCAGTAACAACCGCCTTTGCTAAAAGATTACAAATTCGCACTCACACAGTTCTGCTGCGGTTCTGTTGCTGTTTCTGCTCCTGTTTCTGCTACTACTATTGGTATAGATCTTATGTTGCTGTTGCGGATTTGCAATCCGGAACCATCTATTATGCGGATTTGCAATCCGCCTGCCTGCCAGTAACAACCGCCTTTGCAAAAAGGATTACAAATCCGCACTCACAACTTTCTAACTTTCTAACTTCTAAAACTTCCATACCTGTCCTTGGGGTCTACAGCTGCCAGTTCTGTGAGTAGTTGGGCGATGTTGCGGGTGGTGGCTTCGAAGAAGGCTTTGCCTTTGGCGGGCGTGGCGGCGGCCGGGTTGCCGATGCCGGTGTCGTCGGTTACTTGCGACCAGAGGCGCTCAGACCAGGCCCAGCCTTCGCGTATACCTGTCAGGCGCGACTTACGCTCCTGGCCCTCCCCTGCCTCACTGAGCGGCAGCACCAGGTCCGGCCGCAGGTGTTGCATGATGCTGGTCTCCATTTCGTCGGCATGGTCGCCGGGGCTGTCGAAAAACAGTTTGCGGTCAGCGGCCAGAAACCAGTTGCAGGTGAGCAGGAACATATCCGGGAATTTCAGGCCAAGCTCCCGCAGCATGGGCTTGAAATCGTTGCCGCCGTGGCTGTTGAGCACCAGCAGCTTGTGGATCCCCTGGCGGTTGAGCACCTCCACAATGTCGCGCAGAATGGCCAGCTGCGTGCTGGGGTTCAGGTTGATGTCGAGGGTGATGTCGGCCTGGCCCGTGTTCACGCCAAAAGGGATGACGGGCAGCACCGTCACTTTTGCGCCTCCCTCCCAGGCCAGTCGGGCAGCCTCGGCGGCCACTGACTCGGCTTCGTAGTTGTCGGTGCCGTAGGGCAGGTGGTAGTTGTGCGCCTCGGTAGCGCCCCAGGGCAGTATGGCCACCTCGACACGCTGCAATTTCAAGGCTTTCCAGTTTGATTCGGCTAGTATGTAAGGACGCATTTGAGTTAGAAAGTTTGGAAGTTAGAAAGTTTAGGGTGGGCGTGCGGCGTAAAGCTACGCATGAAAACCGGATCATTCCAACAGCCAGGCTTTGGCTTTGTCATAATCTTCAAAATCTCTGAACTCGAGTGGCAGCTTGGAAAAGTCTATGTCGTGGCGCATGTTGTCCGAGCTGATCAGGGCTGCTACGTCCTTTGACTTCACGCGGGCCATCTTCTTTATGCCGCCGATCAGCGTCACAAACACCGGTGCCCAGGTGCGCACCGTCCACTGCTGGTCTACCGGGCGCACCACCCGCGCCTGCCTTTGGTCTCCGAGCCAGCGCCGCACCTCGTGGGTTTGCAGCACGTCAATATACTGGTCCAGCGCAGCCCGGTAGTCTTTGCTGCCTGCAAATCCCAGCCAAACTGTCTCCACCATTTTATGCTGCTCGTGGTATAAGATTTTGATATAATCAGTATTGTATATTACCATTTGTGCATTATTAATAAAACAGTGTCAAGCCTTCGTGACTGGTAAGCGTCGTTTCCGCCTATACCTCTTATAAGTTAAGTACTCTGTTTATCAGGCCTTGTTACATAAATCACTGTTTCCGAGGATATAAACAAAACTTAAATGTTAAAATTGCACAAAATCAAGATATAAAATCACTAAAAAAATCGTTTTTAGATTTAAATTACTGCTGCCAGCTATTGCCACCTTCTAAAAAGGTTTATAAATTGGGCTTCATTTCAATTACATTACCCATAGCATTACCAGACATGATTCTTTTGCAAAACAGTGTCCTCAAACTTGAGTATAACCCTGCTACCGATATTCTGCAGGTAAGGTATCCGGATTTGCAAAGCATGCACCTCTCTGAAATAAAACACAACCTCAACATCATGGTGGATACGATCAGAAACTATGATGTGCGCAAACTGTTACTGGACGCCAGCCATACGAATATTGAGATAAATGATGAGGAAAACAGAGCGATGAGCATGGAACTGGCAGCGCAGCTTTCTAAAACCAGGCTGATCAAACTGGCCCGCATTCAGCCTGCCTCCAAAGACCGGGAGGTCAAAGCCCAGGAAAACATCGAGGTACTGCAGCGTTCGGGCCTGATCTCTTACGAACTGCGCTCGTTCACCAATCACCGGGAGGCGCTGGCCTGGCTGGAGGAGTAAACCCACGGCATAAAAAAAGCAGCCCCGACCGTTCACCTTCGGGACTGCTTTGAGTTTCACAAAATGAGCTATGTGAATTTGGCTATATATACGGGCAGTTATATAGAAGGTTCAAATATTTTCGGGCTATTTTTACAGCAGTGCTCCCCTCCTGTTTTCGTCACCCTTTTGCTGCGGCAGCGGGCCACAAATCCCCTTTTTTGAGTTGCCTGCCGGGCTTTGCTTTTCAAGGTTTTGTATGCCCTGGTCTTCGCGCAGCGCAGCCTAGACCAGGATGGCGGCCAGGCCCCGGATCAACCCACTTGCTGCAGGACTGCGCAAATCTCCCAGATCATTCGTAAGTCACTGAAATACTTTTACTTACACACCCATAACACAGGGCGCTACGTATATGGGAGTATGAAAACTATATACACATATGCAGGTATAGCGCTTGTAGTAGTGCTATACGCAGAGCAGGGAAACGCACAGGTCCTGACCCAGCAGGAAGAGGCCACCCGACAATTCCAGAACGAGCGCCGAATCCAGTATGGCGACTCGGTATACCAGTATCACAGTGCGCAAAGAGAGATCACCAAAAGCGAACTGAAGGCCGCCAAACAGGAGCTGAAAGTGGCGCAGGACCGCTACAACGAAGCCAAACGCCGCGACCGGGATGCAGCCAATGCCGTGAAACAGGCCAAAAAATCGCTTAACATGGAAAAAAAGGCACAGAAAACACGCCAGAAGGCCAACGAACAGGCTGAAAAAGCCCGCTCTGCAGGCATATAACCTGCGTAGTTTCTCCCGTTGGTTGCAGCAGGTATAGCATTGGCTTATCGGTTAGATGCTCGAGGGTCTGGTAGACGCCGCGTGGTTTGCTGCTGCCTTTCAGCGGCTGTTATACCTTCCTGCACTTCCAGTAGCTCTTCCGGCTCTGCAATCAGAAAACTTGTCCCGACTCCGTGCTTTTGCTCACTTGCCTCCATGCCCTCCATGCTCTTTCGGATTTGCAATCCGAAAGTACCAACTCGCTCTTTCGGATTTGCAATCCGAAAATTGCTTACTGGCGGATTTGTAATCCGCACTTTCAAAGGCAGCTGCTACATGTAGCTTGGCGGATTGCAAATCCGCTGATAGCATGCTTTCGGATTGCAAATCCGAAAGAGCGGGAAGAGTGGGGATGCTTTCGGATTGCAAATCCGAAAGAGCAGGAAAAGTGGGACAATGCTTTCGGATTGCAAATCCGAAAGAGCGAGGGAGCGGGATGTCCGAAAGAGCGAGAGCGTGCGATGTTACAAATCCGGGAGAGCGGGTTTTTAGAGACTGCTTTCTAAAATTTCAAGCTCCCGAAAATCGCGGTTTAGCTCGTAGGTCATGAAATAATAAAAGAAGGCTGCTTGCTGCTGTTGCGTGAGGGGAGTGACGCCGGTAAGCAAACCTCTTATTGCCTCGTCGGCTATACCTAGCTGCTTACTCAGGTCGTTGCGGGAAAGCTTGTATGCCTTTTTGCGCTCCGCTATCCACTGGTGGTCGATCTCCCCGAAATTGGGTTTGTAAGAGAGGGTAACATAATGGATTCTATACCTGCCATTTAGCGGCGCCAATAAAGATCCTGCCCTGCTGACCAGCTGCGACTGGCTGAGCAGATAGTTGTTTATGAGGGAGGTCTGTGCTACCCGCACACGCAGGATGTCGTTTTCCAGCGCCAGTATATCGACTTTTATACCTGCGTAGGCCAGCAGTTTGTCCCGCGAAGTCCTGATTTCGTCCTGGACTGACTTTTCGATTGGCAATAGCGCTAAGTTTCTCATATCTAAATCTGATGTTTTTACTGTCCCCCTTTTCCTCGTAGGGAGAGGTCGCGACCTGCCCCTACGAGGGCTTGCTATACCTTGGCGGCTTCCGGCATTTCGTAGGCTTCGCGCGACAGGGCAAACCCCGGCTCCACGAGCAGCACTTCGTCGAAGGTGAGGTCGTAAAGGCGGTATACCTGCAGATCGATCTCGGCTTCCAGCGCCGACGTATCCGCCCCCGCATCGGCCTGCTTCGCCGCCAACACCCGCTCTACCAAATCCCGTATACCTGCTTTCGTTTCTTCGTCGGCTTGGGCGATGGGGAGTAGTCTGAATTCACCAATTTTAATTTTAGGGAATAAAGCATCAAACTCATTACTAGAATGAGTAAAGTAGAAGAACATAAATTTTGAACCAAGTAGACCTTGTAGATATTTTGCTTCAAACTCATCAGCATAATCATCTTTAATTTTAGCGATGAAGACACTTTGATCAATTATAAAATCTTCTTCTATAACTGTTGTAAAAAGTGTTTTCCCTAACACTTGCCGCATTAATAACCTTTCGCCTTGAAAGAACTTAATATCACGAGGTGCTGCTAACCAATTACCGTAACTGATATAAGTTTTCCTATCCCACTTATAAATGTATGGAAAAACATGTTTGCCTTTTAACTCTGGAACAAATGAGTCATCTTTTTTAAAATCAGCATGAAAAACCTTATTCTTTATCTGCTCTTGAGTATGACCTGCATACTTATCGTATGAATTTACACCTCTAGTTATTTCAGCAATTTTTTCAAGCGGGATAGATGATTTCCTGATTTTTTGGAAAGTTGAATCTAAAGCATCAGATACTTCTACATTCATAATTTGAGAGTCACTTTCAACAAATCGGCATTGATTGACAGTGTGTTTAGAGGTATATTTTTCACTTTTGAACTCCCCTATACTTATATTACCACAGTCCTTATTTCTAGTACCAACTATTACCAAAGTATCAACTGAAGCCTCTTCAAAAATATTGTCTAAGTTCGGAATTAGAGTATTGATCTGAATTTTCTTAAGAATAAAGTTTCTGCATTTTGAAAACATTAAGTTTTTAAGCCATGAATTTGGGGTAATAAATGAAATATTACCAAAGTCTTTTAGCAGATTAATTGCAGTTTCAAAAAAGGCAACATATAGATCTAATTGATATTCTGCTGTCTCATAATTTAAATTGAGATACTTAATAAAAGATTTGTCAAATCCTTTACTTGAAATATACGGCGGGTTCCCGATCACCACATCGAAGCCCAGGTAATTGCCCTCCTCGTCGAGCACTTCCGGAAACTCGAAACGCCACTCAAAAGCGCCCTCGTATACCTTGTTCGTCTCGATCTGCTCGCGCTCCGTTTCGAGTTTCTGCAGCTCCTTTTTCAGTTTGGCGAGTTTGGCCTTGTCCACCTTGGCCGCCCCGAACAGGTCCGGGTCCTGCATCACGCTGATCTGTCCGCGCAGCCGGGCCATGCGTTCCCGCAGCGGGTCGTTGTTGGCCAGCGTGGTCCGGAAGCCCTGCTTGATCTCCTCCAGGAAATGCACCAGTTGCTTTTTGATTTCCTTGGAGTTGGTGTGCTTGTACTCGGCCACCGCCTGTCGGTAAGCAGGCAGGCTGTGCCCCTTGCGACCAAAAGCCTCGTGCAAATCCGCCGACAGCGGGTAACGGCTCAGCAGCGAGTTGCCCTGCTTGATGTTGATGTCGATGTTGGGCAGCGTCTGGAGCTCGCTATACCTGCCCTGCCCGTTCCCGCCCCCAAAACCGTCGCGCATACCTGGCACATCTGCGTAGCACACCGGGCTGGACAAATCTGGATTAGAGAATTTTTTAGAATTACTCTCTGCGGAAATCCTGTTAATCTTAGAATCCTGTAAATCCTGGGGGTAGGGGCCCTCGAGAAGATTCTGACAATAGTACGCATTCTTGAGCAGTTCGATCCAGAGGCGCAGGCGGCAGATCTTGACGGAGTTTGAGTTGATGTCCACCCCGAACAGGCAGTTCTCGATGATGGTCTGCTTTTCGTGGAATAGGGTTTCCTGGAGTTCCTGCACCTGCGGGTTGATGGTGCGGCTGCCGTCGGGCTGTTGGTGCACCGTATAGCTGAAGAGTTCGCCGTGCGTGTCGGTCACGATCAGTTCGTCGTTCTGCACCTCGATGCTGCCAAAGTGCAGCGGCTTGCCTTGCCGGTTCAGCAAAATGCGCAGTTCCGCTTTTATCACGATGAGTTCGTTTAGCGCACTCACCAGGTAGTGCCCCGAGCCCACCGCCGGGTCGCAGATGCGCAGGCTGTTGATGAGGTCGTTATATGCTTTTATCTGCTCCAAACTGGTTGCCCTGGAAGTGAAAAGTTGGAGCGCTTCAAATGTGATTCCATTTGGATTCGAACCAAATACCTCGCTATACCTGTCCGCAAAACGCTGCACCACGGCACGGCGTATGGCCTCGCGGCTCATGTACATCGTGATAAAGCCGGGGGTATAGAAAGAGCCATCGCGATAGCCATTTATTTTCTCGAAGATCAGGCCCAGCACCGATGCCGTGATCAGGGTTTTGTTCTCTTCCTGAATCGCCTCCTTGCCCTCGGCCCCGAAGTCGTAGCTGCCCAGAAAGCGCAGCAAATACTCCAGTGTGGGCAGTTCGGCCTGTCCCTTGCCCAGCGATTGTCCCTGCTGGTTGCGCAGCACGGTTTGCGGGTATACCGTGAGCATGCTGCGGTCTTTGAGGTTGGAGATGCGCAGCGTGCGTTTCTCCAGCGCCGTGGTCTCGAACAGCGACGAGTTCAGGTATGGGATGTGGGCGAACTTGTGACGCACGTTGGCGGTGCGGTGCTGGGGCCGCTCGGCCAGCACATCAAAGAACAGCTCATTCAGGTCGTCGAACTCGCGCAGGTGCTCCGTGCTCATAAAGGCATACCTTCTGTCGCCCTGGTGGTAGCTGATGAGTTGTGCCTCCAGCAGTTTAAGGAAGAGCACGCGGTTTATCCAGGTGATGCAGAGCTCCAGCGCCACGTTAAAGAGCTGCTCGTCGCGGGTGTTGCCAAAGGCATAGGGATTGTCGAGCCCCGCTACCAGGTCTTCGGAGCGCAGCTTCTGGTAGGCCGCCTCCAGCAGCGAACCGGCGCTGGGTTTGGCCTTGCGCTGTATCAGCTTGCGGCCTCCCTCCTTCACTTCCTCCAGGCCGATGATGTGCAGCAGCTCCAGGTAAAAGTTGCGGTCGAGGGAGTTGGCGTCGTTGGCGAAGCTTTCCTTGAGCAAGTGGGGCGGCGAGAACAGCTTGTAGAGTTGCAGCAGCTTCACGTCGTCCTTCAGGTCGCGGTTGCGCAGCGGCTTCTCGTACTCCTTCAGGTTAAAATAGGTATAGCTGATCCCTTCCGCCAGGCTGGCGATGGCTGGTGAGGCAATCTCCTTGTAGAAAAAGTCGGTGCTGCTGCTCGCCTTGCGGCCCTCGCTCCAGTCGGTGAAGTCTTTGCGGAGCTGGGTGTTGCGGTAAAACAGGCGATCGAACTCCAGGGCGTCGAACACAAACCACTCGTGCACGCTCGTCACGATGAGGTGGCGCAGGTCGTGATTGTGGTGCTGCACCCGCTCGCGCAGGTAGTAGAGCAGCAGCTCGTGCATGGCCTTGTGGTTGAGGTTGTCGGGGGTGGGCATGTCGGCCTTGTTGGTGGGCCGCTTCACCTCCAGCAGCACGCCGGCGTTGCTCTTGGTGCTGTTGCCGGTATGGATCACCAGGTCGGTCTTGCCTTTGGTGTTGATGCCGTGGTTGCCATAAAAAGCCGCCTTCAGAAAATCGCGCAAATGGTTCTTGGCGTGTTCCTCGGTCTCGTTGGGGTTCAGGCTGTCGAGCAGGGTGCGCAAGGCGGCCTTGAACTGCTCCATGTCGGAGCGGGATGTTTTCAGTCGGAGGTAGGCCTTGTTCAGGGCCTGACGGGGGCGCAAAAGGGTATAGGGCATGCCGCAAATTTGTTTTCAGAAACAAGTTACACAAACGAATAGCAAAACAATAACACGGAACTTGAATATTTTGGAAACAACCCTCCTCCGCACACTGCCTGCCCAACTGCCTGGCTGCCCTGTAGCCTTTTCGGGGGCAGAGGCTGCTCCTGGCCGACGCAGTGCCCGGCCGAAGCAGCCTGCTAGTTACCGAAACAGGTATACACCAAAAATAATTTGATTAGTCCTATTTACAACAAATTTTAAAGAAGCTCTTTTTTCCGTGTTACGCCACCTACTTTTCAGGCTCCGAATATCTTTTAGGATATAAAACAGCCAATTTTATAGAATAACAATAATGTTGCGCAAAATTTATAACGAATGAACTGATATTGATTTTTTCCAATTACATTCAGAGTGGTTTTAGCATTTGCTTTTGTATGAGTGAAAGTTTACAGCGTTTGCCTGTCCTGGAGTTGACGCCGGCATTTTACAGTTCCATTGTCCGCCATGGGTCCGAGATGATTACGGTAATTGACCAGGAGGGTACCTATTTATATGCGAGCGATTCGATTACAACGTTGCTGGGGCATCCGCAGGGTGCCTTGTTGGGCACTAACGTGATGGCACTGGTCCACGAAGAAGACCTGGGCATCACGGTTGGGGCGCTGCGGCAGCTCGTGGGCGGCGGCGAGAAGCAAATTTCCCTCCCTCCTTTCCGTTACAAGGCACACAACGGCTCCTGGCACTGGCTTAGCTGCGTTGCCACCAACATGCTCGACAATCCGGCGGTGCGGGGTATTGTCACCAATTCCCGCGACATCACGGCAAAGATGGAGGTTATCCGGCTGCAGCGGGAGAGCCGGGCTTATTACAAAGCCCTCTATTTTGATAATCCTGACCTGGTGGTAACCCTGAGCACCACCGGAGAAGTGGAGTCCTGCAACAATGCCTTGTTTGAAATGACAGGCTACACACCCGAAGAGAATGGGAACCGCCTGTTTGTAGACTATGTGCTGCCTCCCTACCGGCAGGAGTGCCTGCAGGTGTTCTCTGAAGCCCTGCAAGGCAAGTCCAGCACATTCCACACCCGGATTCTGAAAAAGCAGGGCGAAGAGCGCGACCTGCAGGTGACGGTGGTGCCCGTTATCCTCGATGGCAAAGTGCGTGCGGTGCAGTGCATTGCCAAAGACACCACCAGCGAAAAAGCCGCCAACAACCTGGTGAAGGCGCAAGCCCAGCAGCTGCACAACATCCTGGAAAGCATAACAGAAGCCTTCTTTGCCCTGGACAGTCAGTGGCGCTACAGCTTCGGCAACTCCGTTTTCGCCCGTTTCCTCAACCGCGAGATAGATGATCTGATGCAGCGCTGCATCTGGGAAGAGTATCCCTGGCTGGTAGGCAGTCTTTTTTACCAGAAGTGCCACGAAGTAGCCGCAACCGGAAAATCAACCGTGTTTGAAGAGGAGATTTGCGAAATGGAAGTTATTCTCCGGTTTACGGTCTCCCCATTCGACGGCGGCGTCACTGTTTCGTTCTCCAATATCACGGCGCAGGTAGCGGCACAGGAAGAGTTGCGCAAGCTCTCGCTGGTGGCCAGCAAAACCAACAACGGGGTGATCATCACCGACCGCGACAGCCACATCGAATGGGTGAACGAAGCTTTTACAACCGTAACGGGGTATACCCTGCAGGAGATCAAAGGGCGCAAACCGAGCGAGATCCTGACAGCGCCTGGCACCAACCCCGAAGTAATCCGGGCCATCAGAGAGCAGTTAGCACAGGGCATACCAGTGCAGCGCGAGTTCCTGAGCCTCCGCAAATGCGGCGAACGCCTCTGGGCCGATCTCTCCATCACGCCGGTCCGCAACGACAGTGGCGAGATCATCAAGCATGTCTACATCCATACTGACATCACCAAACGCAAGCTGGACCAGGAGCACCTCCTAAAGGCAACCAAGCACCTATACCTGCAAAACCAGGACCTGCAGCAGTTCAACTACATTGTGTCGCACAACCTGCGGGCGCCGGTGGCAAACCTGGTGGGCCTGTCTACCATGCTGCAAAAGCTCGACCGCCACAGCAACCGCTTTGATATGGGCCTGCAAAACCTCGAAAAGTCAGCCCGCAGACTCGACGACGTGATAGGCGACCTGAACAAGATACTGGCAGTCAGGACTTCGAATGAAGACGACGTACGCGAGCAGGTGGCACTGGCCGATGTGACGGCAGAAGTATTGCAAAGCATGCAGCATCTGCTCGAGGAGTCCGGGGCGCAGGTAAGCGTCGACTTACAACCGACGGCCAGGCTGTGGGCAAACAAAGCCTACGTCTACAGTATCCTGCATAACCTGGTTTCCAACGCCATCAAATATAAATCTTCAAAGCATAGCCTACTCTTAGAGATCATAAGCGTAAGAACAGATAATGGCATCACCCTGCAAATAAGGGACAATGGCAGCGGGATGGACCTGGAGTCTGTGGGATCTAAACTATTCCAGCTCTACCAGCGCTTCCATCAGGGGCAGGATGGAAAAGGCATTGGCCTATACCTGGTGAAGATGCAGGTGGAAGCAATAGGTGGAAAAATAGAAGTGGAAAGCAAGTTAGGGACGGGCACCACCTTTACCATACATTTTGAGAGCGCGCTCCATGATAAGAAAAGTATTCATAATTGATGACGATGAGATCAGCTTATACCTCACTTCCCTTATACTTGAGTCAGTTGATTATGCGCAAGAGATCCATACTTTTATGACTGCTGACGATGCGTTTGCCAGCTTGCTGCAACTCCACTATTCCAACATGCCCGAGGTGATCCTGCTGGACCTGAACATGCCAACGAAGAGTGGTTGGGATTTTCTGGATATGCTGAGCATGTACGAAGAGAAGTTACAAAACAAAACCTGCATCTACATCCTGACTTCCTCTATAGCGGAGTGTGACAAAAGCAAATCCGAAACATACCCTCTGGTAAACGGCTTTCTGCACAAACCTTTGGATGAAGACAGCCTGGACCTTATTGCCAGGACCTGCCCCCGGGATCGGGATTAGGGCAGTCGGGGCTTAACCATGCAGGGGAAGGCGCAGGAAGAAAACTGTACCGCCCTGCTCGCGACTTTCCACCCGGATGGTGCCGCCCTGCAGCTCTACCAGGTTGCGCACGATCGAAAGTCCCAACCCACGCGACTGTTCCCCTTTCAGGCCTTGTCTGCCTGCCGCCGTATACCTGTCGAACACATGGGGCAGCAAGTGTTCCGGTATCCCAATGCCGTTATCGCGGTGCTCCAGCAGCATTTCGTCGCCTTCCCTCCGGACCGAGATTTGAATACGCCCATCCGAGTGAGTGAACTTGATGGAATTGGAAATCAGGTTGATGAGTATCTGTGAAAACTTGACCTGGTCCAGTTCCATCACCAGTGGTTCGGGTGGCAGATCCAGTTCAATTTGCTGACTGACGAGCAGGCCTTGCTGGTAGGGCTCTGTGATCTTGCGGACCGCCTCCACCAGATCAACCCGTGTTTTATTGACGTATACCTGCGGCGAACGCAGGTGCTCTTCGCTCAGCAGGTCATTGATCAGGTTGGTGCAGTTGCTGCAGGCATCTTCTATGATGCCGGTAAACTTCGCCACTTCTTGCTTTGTGCTGTTCTGTACCTCCTCCCGCAACAGCCCGGCCACGCTCCGGACGATGGCCAGCGGACCACTCAGGTCATGCGACACCATCTCCAGCATGCTGTCTTTGCGTTGGGCAAACTCGGTGAGGTAGTCCTGATAGCGCCTTTGCTGGGTAATGTCCTCTATTACGCCAGCGACCGCCACCACGGCTCCTCCTTCGTTTCTGATCGGGTAGACATCGCAACAGACAAACTTCGTTTTTCCGCCTATTTCCATCCGGAAGGTTGTTTCCACCGGGGTGCCGGCCAACACTTGCTTCGCGTGCCGGTCCAGTGCATCCCGCTCCTCGGCTGCGAGCGGGTCGAGCAATATTTCGGGGTGTTGCCGGATTTGGTCTAAAGCAGTTTCCCAGATAGCGGCTACAGCGTCTGTCAACACCTCAAAATGCTGATGGGACAGGTTGTATTTAAAAAACGCTTTCTTGCTCTGTTGCCCTATCTGTTCGATCCACTTGTCTGTCTCCATGTCGTTTGCTTGTAATAGAAATAGTTTCCATTGGCATAATGCTATCCTCATTACGGCCAGGCAAACACGAAGTTCAATCGCGGTTTTGTAGAATATTACTTATCCATAACTTCGTTAAATGGTGGGAATTGCAAGCCCTTAAAACTAAAACTCTCAAACTCCCCAACTTCCAAACTTCCAAACTTTCTAACTTCCCTAACTCCCCAGCTTTTCTTCCAGTTCTTCCACTTCCAGCATCAGGCTCTCCCATTTCAGGTTGGTGGCATCGAGTTCTTTCTGCACAGCTTCGAATTTCTGGGAAGTCTCCTGCAGCAGGTTGGGATTGCCGTATACCTTGGGGTCGGCCAGTTGGGTCTCGTATTGGCCTAGCTCCTGCTCCAGTTGCTGCACTTTCTTCTCCACCTCGCCCAGTTGGCGTTTTACCTGCTTCAGTTGATTGTTCAGGGCGTTGTATTCGCTGTTGTCGCGTTTCGGTTTCGGCTCCTCTTTTTTGGCTACCGGCGCGGCAGCGTCTTTTTTCATTTCCTTCTCACGCTTCTCCTGGAAAGCCTCATACTCATGGTAAGTGCCCGGGTACTCTTTCAGCTGGAAGTCTTCAATGTACCAGATCTTGGTGGCCACATTTTCCACAAAGTAGCGGTCGTGCGAGATGATGATGAAGGTACCTTCGTACTGCTCCAACGCCTGGATCAGGATGTTGACCGACTGCATGTCGAGGTGGTTGGTCGGTTCGTCGAGCATCAGGAAGTTCGCCTCCGAGATCAGCGTTTTGGCCAGGGCCACACGGCTCTTCTCCCCTCCCGACAACACTTTGATTTTCTTGAACACAGCATCGCCCGTGAACAGGAAAGAGCCCAGCAAGGTACGCAGTTCGACTTCCGATTTACCCGAGCCGGCCTGTTGCAGTTCCTGCAGCATCTCGTTTTCCACGTTCAGGGCTTCCAACTGGTGCTGGGCATAAAACGACATGATCACGTTGTGGCCCAGTTCCCGCTTGCCCTGAATCGGCTCTGTACCGGCAATGATGCGCAATAAGGTAGATTTACCTTTGCCGTTGGCACCGATCAGGGCGATCTTATCGCCACGCTCTACGTGCACATTGGTATCCCGGAAGATGATCTTGTCGCCGAAGCTCTTGCTCATGTGCTCGAGGCGCAGAATATGGCGGCCTGGCTGCACGTTAAACCGGAAACTGAAATTTACCTTGGCGGCATCCGGAGCCACGTCTTCGATGCGGTCCATGCGCTCGAGCTGCTTCATGCGGCTCTGTGCCTGTTTGGCCTTTGTTGCCTTGGCCTTGAAGCGCTCAATAAAGCGCTCTGTCTGCCGGATCTGGGCCTGCTGGTTTTCAAATGCGCCTTTCTGTATCTCGTTGCGCATCGCTTTCTCTTCTATATAAAAGCTGTAGTTGCCTGGGTATAGGTTCAGCTTGGCACCCGATACCTCCACGGTGATGTTGGTGGTTTTATCCAGAAACTCCCTGTCGTGCGATACGATGACAACCGCACCTTCAAAGCGCTCCAGGTACGTCTCGAGCCACTTGATGGAAGGCAGGTCCAGGTGGTTGGTTGGTTCGTCCAGCAGCAGCAACGAGGGCTTCTGCAACAGGATCTTGGCCAGCATGACCCGCATGCGCCAGCCTCCCGAGAAAGAAGCCAGCGGCTTTTGCAGCTCCTCCGTCGTGAAGCCCAGGCCCTCGAGTATGGCCTCGGCTTCGGCCTGCATGGTATAGCCTCCCAACGCTTCGAAGCGTTCCTGCAAGGCGGCCAGTTGATCGACCAGGTTGTCATGGAAGTTGTTCTCAAACTCCACCAGCACCCTGTCAATCTCCTTCTGCAGACTGATCGCCTCGCCAAAGGCCTGCATGGCCACCGACAGAATACTCTCGTGCGTTTCGTAACTGAGCAGATCCTGATTCAGGAAACCGATGGTGGTTTCCTTGCTCATCTGAATGCTGCCACCGTCCGGCTTATACTCGCCCACGATAATGCGCAGCAGCGTAGACTTACCGGTACCGTTCAGGCCAATGAGGCCGATCTTGTCCTTTGGCTTGATGTGCAGGTTGGCATCCTCGTACATGGGGCGGCTGCCGAAGTGGAAACTGAGGTTATTGATAGAAATCATGGCGAATCGAAAAGCTGATGCACAAAGGTACTTATTTTAAAATATTCAGGCACCCCAAACAGCCCGTTCCGTTACAGACAAAAGCAGACGCCATACGTAAACAGATAGATAATTGAACCCTGAATGGCGAAGACCAATCCTATCTGTGACAAACGACGATCCTGAAGGTTAACATTATGCGCAGCGCTTCGTTGTATAGTGCTATGCTTGTTAAGAAGTCGTATATGTATGAATTGAAAGCGGCACTAAAACTATTCTTTTTATGATCGCGGTTACCTCCCTGCTAGACCAATCCCATTCTGATCGTGTGACTGAGCTGACCGAGCACCTGGACAGGAAATTTGGCCTCAGCGAGGTCAAGCTCACCCCCTACCCGCATCTGACGCTCCTGACAGCCGAGATTCCGGATATGGAGGAACTGCAGGAATACCTGGAGCAGACCAGCCGCGAAACTGAGCCTTTTACGATCCGCACTACTGGCCTAGGCATTTTTCCGGGCGAGAAACCGGTGATCTACATACCTGTGCTGCGCACGCCTCCCCTTAACCAACTTCATACCCGCCTGCATCGCGACATTTCCGAAATGAGCAGCGAAATGGGCGTGTACTACAACCCCAACATGTGGCTGCCTCACATTTCGCTGGCGCTTGGCGATACCAGTCCGGATGTGCTCGGCCCGGTGCTCACGTTTCTGTTCAGCTACAACTTTAACTGGGAGATCAATCTGGACAACCTGACCATCCTGCAGAAGTGCGGCGATTTCTATCTCAAAGAAGACGAGTACAGGTTTGGGCGCAAAGAACTCACTGTCTGATGTACTGGCACAGCCGGGTCAACAAAGGCAAAATAAACCAGTGCCAGATCTGCCGACATCACGGTTTGCCTGCTACGCTCACCAGTTATTTTCTTAAACAAGCTTCCCTGATAGGTGCTTGAATTTTGCCTTCCTCCAAAACGGGGTTAAAGCTTTGTGTCGAAACTTTTCGCTTGTCATATTTCCTGACAGACAAATGCCACGCTTACAAAACTATTCTCTAAGAGGCTTTTTGATTTCTTCATTAGGCTGCAAAGGAGATTATTCTCAAGACCTGGGCATGGCACTTATACCTTCTAACTTTAAAATAGCCTCTAAGCAAAACATAATTTTAATTACGTAAAGTCAAATTTTTCCAACCCCGCATTTTTATAACCCGTATTGGTTGAGGTATAATTATTTACCCTATAAAGGCAGGCATCTGATCAGTCCCCGATGCTTCACCGCCATGAGCCATAACATTACTTACCTCTAACAAGCTATAACCAATAGAAACATGGAAGAAAAAGACAACAAGCAGGGTATGCCCATTAAAGTGGATGAAAACAGTAAAAACCAACAGTTAGAAGACTTTCGAGAAAACGGCCACGGGCAATATATGACGACTGATCAGGGAATACGCATCAACCACACCGACGACTCCCTCAAAGCCGGTTCGCGGGGGCCTACGCTGCTGGAAGATTTCCACTTCCGGGAGAAAATGACACACTTCGACCATGAGCGTATGCCAGAACGTGCCGTGCATGCACGTGGGGCCGGGGCACATGGTTATTTTCAGCCGTATGAGTCCATGGCAAAGTATACCAAAGCCAAATTCCTGAGTGACCCCAGCATTAAGACGCCGGTCTTTGTGCGCTTCTCTACCGTGGTTGGTTCGCGTGGTTCGGCTGACACGGTGCGCGACGTTCGCGGGTTTGCCACTAAATTCTATACCGAAGAAGGCAACTACGACCTGGTAGGCAATAACATGCCTCCGTTCTTTATTCAGGATGGCATCAAGTTCCCTGACCTGGTGCACGCCATTAAACCGGACCCTGACAATGAAATGCCGCAGGCCTCTGCTGCACACGACACTTTCTGGGATTTTGCCTCCTTAATGCCAGAAACCACCCATATGCTGATGTGGGTACTTTCCGACAGGGCCATTCCACGCAGTTTCCGTATGATGCAGGGCTTTGGCGTGCATACCTTCCGGTTTATAAACGAAGCAGGGAAGTCTCGTTTTGTTAAATTCCATTGGCGTCCGATGCTGGGCACCCACTCTATGGTATGGGACGAAGCGCAGAAAATGGCCGGCAAAGACCCTGATTGGCTACGACGCGACTTATGGGAAGCAATAGAGATGGGAGAATATCCTGAGTTTGAGCTTGCCGTGCAACTGGTAGAGGAAGAAGATGAATTCATGTTCGATTTTGACCTCCTGGACGCTACTAAACTCATTCCGGAAGAACTCGTTCCGCTGACACCAGTGGGAAAGATGGTGCTCAACCGAAACCCGGACAACTTTTTTGCAGAGACAGAGCAGGTGGCTTTTCACCCGGGCAACCTGGTGCCAGGTATAGATGTAACAAACGACCCACTGTTGCAGGGCCGCCTGTTTTCTTACTTGGATACGCAACTGAACCGCTTCAACAGCACTAACTTCTCCGAAATACCGGTCAACCGGCCTGTTTGCCCGGTACACAACCATCAGCGGGACGGCTTTATGCGGCAGACCATCAACAAAGGCAAGACAAATTACTGGCCTAACTCGCTGGGGAACGGCTGCCCGATGATGGCGCCAGAACATATGGGCGGCTATGTGCATCACATGGAGAAAGTGGAAGGCCACAAGATACGTGCCCGAAGCGAAAGCTTCAACGACCACTACAGCCAGGCTACCCTGTTCTGGAACTCACTGACCGAAACGGAGAAAGACCACTTGGTGGCTGCGGCCCAGTTTGAGTTGGGAAAAGTAGCTTCTAAAGAAGTGCGCAGACGACAGCTGGCCAATTTTCATCGGGTAGATCCACAGTTTGCTGCGCTGGTGGCTGTAGGCATCGGCGTTGAGGTGCCGATTGGCGCAGATTCAGAATCTACCGGCAACTACGAAGCAAATGCAGCTTCCCAACAAATGAAGAAAGGCAAATCGGTTAAGGAATCTCCTGCTGTGAGCATGGAGAAGAACAAGATCGAAACGGCTAAATCGAGAAAAGTGGCGATCCTGATCGAAGAAGGGTTTGAGTACAACGAAGTAATGCAAGTGAAGGAAGCCCTGGAGGCAGAAGGCGCACACGTCAAGATCATCTCCAAATTCCTGGGCAAGCGTATGTCCAGCACCGGACAGGAACTGGAAGTGGATAGCAGCCATGTGACAACCGCCTCGATCATGTATGACGCCGTGTATATACCTGACGGTGAAAAGAGTATCCGCACGATGATGCAGCTAGGTGACGCACTTCACTTTATAAGTGAGGCCTTTAAACACGCGAAGGCGATTGCCACCTCCGGTTATGGTATTAACCTGCTTGAACGGGCATTTGTACTAGGCATTAATTTCGCTGACCAAAACTCCGGAAACGTGGTGTCACACAGCGGAATTGTGACGGCTGGCAGCGATGCGGACGCCAGCGATTTTGCCAATAAGTTTATTGCCGCTATTAAAAAACACCGCCACTGGGATCGGGAAAAGTCAATGACCCCGGCATAGGCTTTAATGTTTATGATTGCTTGTTTGTTTAGACCAAGAGCCACGAGTTTCGCGGCTCTTGGTTTTTTTGTAGCAGGTTTGGCTATACCTATACCTATACCTATACCTATACCTATACTCTATACCTGGCGTAGAGGAGACTTTGAAGTTACAGCAACCTGAGCTGTTTCATAGCTTGCCCTAGCCGGGCAGGCCCTACATTTTTTCTTGATAAAAAAATCGAGGGGCCCTACCCCCAGTAGGCAAAAAAATCAAGACGCTCCAAATAGAGGACCCCTACCCTACTCGCTGACCGCTCTTTGTCGAGGGCCCCTACCCCCAACAGTGGAGCGTCGTTAAGTGCACATGGCAAGTGCGTTTTGTTTCCTAGCAGGCGTGCAAGTTACTCTTGCAATGCGTGGCAGTTTATGTGCTACAGGGTTTTTACATTAGAACCGACAATGGCCGAAAAGTCCCCCTTAGAAGGGGGCAGGGGGATGACAATCGTTTATGAGAACTCCCCTCCTCGGAGGGGCAAGGGTAGTTATTCGTATACGGAAATCCTGTTAATCCTTTAATCCTGTAAATCCTGGGGGTAGGGGCTCTCGAGAAGATTCAGACAAGCTGAAGTGAGCAGGGGAAATTAGGCAACTCCAGGTATAAGGTCCCTCTTTAAAATCGAATAACTGTCACAGGGTAAATTACCGTATTTCCCCCATTCATCTTATCTTTACATACACACCCTACACACGATCATGCACAAACACAACCATATCCTAAAAGCCGCTGCCCTGGCTTTATCACTAACCCTGCTGGGCGCTTGTGGCAAAGGACCTGCGACTAGCGCTTCTTATACCTTACCTATTGAAACAGGCGTATCGCGACAGCTGGCGGAATACAGAAACCAAACCCTGCGCCAGGTGCAGTATGATATAAAATTGGAACTACCTGCTGGAAAAGACGCTCCTATACCTGCATCTGAGGTTATCTCTTTTGAGTTGCTCGACAAATCACAGCCGCTCCAGATTGATTTCAAAGAGCAGCGGGAGTCTATCAAAGGGGTGAAGGTAAATGGCAAAGTCATACCGGTGGTGTTTGAAAACGAACATATCGTCATTGCGCCGGAGCACCTCACCACAGGACAGGACCAGGTGCAAATCGACTTCACGGCCGGTAATCTGTCCCTTAACCGAAACGAGGATTTCCTCTATACCTTGCTGGTGCCCGATCGTGCCCGTACCGTGTTCCCGTGTTTCGACCAGCCTGATATTAAAGCGGTCTACAAACTGTCCCTAACGCTGCCACAGCACTGGAAAGCACTGGCCAATGCCCCTTTGCAGGACTCAGTATGGGCCGGTAATACCAAGACCTATCATTACCAACCCTCAGATACCATTCCTACTTACCTTTTCTCCTTTATGGCTGGAGATTTCAGCCAGGTAACTAACACGGATGGGGGCCGGACCATGCACTTTTACCACCGCGAAACAGACCAGGACAAACTGAAGAGTATCGAGCCGATTTTCAGTATCCACCGCGATGCCCTCGCCTTTATGGAGGACTATACCCGCATCCCCTACCCTTTTAAGAAATTTGATTTTGTGGCTATACCTGACTTCCAGTACGGTGGCATGGAACATGTGGGCGCGATCGATTATAAAGCCTCTACCCTCTTCCTGGACGAAGGCGCTACCAAAGACCAGCTGGTGGCCCGCTCTAACCTGATCGCCCACGAGACGGCGCATATGTGGTTCGGCGACCTGGTGACCATGCGTTGGTTCAACGACGTCTGGATGAAAGAGGTCTTTGCCAACTTTATGGCTGACAAGATCTCAAAAACCACCGTGAAAGACAGCAACTATGACCTCAAGTTCCTGATCGACCACTTTCCGGCGGCTTACAGCGTAGACCGGACGGCAGGGGCCAATCCGATACGCCAGAACCTGGACAATCTGCAGGATGCCGGAACACTTTATGGGCACATCATTTACCATAAAGCCCCGATTATGATGCGGCAGTTGGAACGCCTGATGGGCGAAAAAGCCTTTCAGGAAGGGCTGCAGGTATACTTGAAAAAGTACGCTTACGGCAACGCCACCTGGCCTGAGCTCATCGAGATTCTGGATGCCCGCACACCGGCCGACCTACAAGCCTGGAACCAGGTATGGGTGAATGAACCGGGCAGGCCCGTTTTTGAATACAAACAAACGATCGAAGACGGAAAAATCAGCGCTTTCACCATTTCACAGAAAGGCGAAGACGGATCTCATCGCCTTTGGCCGCAACTGTTTGAGGTGACGCTGGGCTATGCCGACCGCACAGAGGAAATGACCGTGAACATGGATAAAGGATCGGTAGAGCTGACGGATGCCATTGGGAAAAGAGCGCCGCTGTATGTGCTGTTCAACTCCTCCGGTCAGGGCTACGGCGTGTTCCCGATCGACATGCGCAGCTTAGACCACATAAGCAAAATGGAAGATCCTGTGAGGCGAGCCTCCGCTTATATCAACCTGTACGAAAACATGCTCAACGGGAAGGAGGTAACTCCTGAGTTGCTGCTGCCATTTGCGCTGCTTGAATCAGGCAACGAACAGGATGAGCTGAATTTGAAACTGCTGACAGGTTATCTGAGCGACACTTTCTGGAAGTTCAGCACACCGGCCCGTAGAGCTGAGACAGCTCCAGCCCTGGAGAAGAATCTTTGGGAAGCCATGGAAAAGCAGAAGTCTGGCAATGCCAAAAAGCTGTTGTTCAAGACCTACCAAAGTATTGCGATGACGCCGGATGCGCAAAACCGTTTGTACCAGGTATGGCAAACACAGAAGGCCCCTGCCGGCGTGACCCTCAACGAAGACGACTATACCTCGCTGGCCCTGTCACTGGCCGTGCGCGACTACAAGGACTCCGAAGGTATACTGAAGCAGCAACTGAGCCGGATCAAAAACCCGGACCGCCGGAAACGACTGCAATTTATGATGCCGGCTTTGTCAGGCGACGAGCAGGTACGCGACGCCTTTTTTGCTTCGCTCAAAGATCAAAACAACCGGGATAAAGAAGCCTGGGTAGCAGCCGCTTTGACGTATCTGCACCATCCGATACGTGCCGCTACGTCAGAGAAATACCTGCGGGAAAGTCTTGAACTGGTAGAGGAGATTCAACTGACCGGCGACATCTTCTTCCCGACCAACTGGCTGCAGTCCACTTTCGGTTACTACCAGACACCGACCGCTGCTGAAACCATACGCACTTTTCTATCCGCTCACCCTAATTACAACCCGAAGCTGAAAGGCAAGATAGAGCAGGCTGCCGATGG
Organism: Pontibacter aquaedesilientis; assembly: GCF_014773225.1. Classification (GTDB taxonomy): domain Bacteria; phylum Bacteroidota; class Bacteroidia; order Cytophagales; family Hymenobacteraceae; genus Pontibacter; species Pontibacter aquaedesilientis. The sequence continues at coordinate 1,158,107 of NZ_JACXAJ010000001.1, forward strand.
GGTGTTCAGGGCGAATGCCATTATCAGTAAACAGCTTTAACAGTAAGCAGTAAGCAGTTATCAGTAAACAGATATTGGTGTTCGTAGGGACAGGTCGCGACCTGTCCATGCAACGGCTCTACCATAACTGAATAGGAATAGCAGATGGAGCAATGTCCGATTCATCTGCTCCATCTGCTGCTGCGGATTTGCAACTCCCATTTGCTCTGCTCTTTCGGATTTGCAATCCGAAAGTATCTTACCAGCGGATTTGCAATCCGCAGCAGTGAAGGCAGCAGCTACGGACAGAGATGCGGATTGCAAATCCGGAGCAGCTCAGGGATCATAACCTCTATACCTCCGAACAACGAACAACGATTAACGAAGAAGCCCGCTACTTTCGCAGCGGGCTTCTTGTTTATCACATCACAAGAAAAATCTTGTGTCTAACATCTAATATCTAGCATCTAAAACTACATATCCAGTACCAGCGCGAAAATAAGCGGCGCTACGATGGTGGCGTCTGACTCGATCATGTACTTCGGTGTGTCTTTGCCGAGCTTGCCCCAGGTGATCTTCTCGTTTGGCACTGCGCCGGAGTAAGAACCGTAGCTGGTCGTAGAGTCAGAGATCTGGGCGAAGTAACCCCAAAGCGGAACACCGTCGCGCTGCAAATCCTGGTGCAGCATGGGCACCACACAGATTGGGAAGTCACCGGCTATACCCCCACCAATCTGGAAGAAACCAATGGTAGAGTCATCCTTAGCTGTGTTGGTATACCACTCAGCCAGCTCCATCATGTACTGTATACCTGTTTTCACGGTATGCACATTTTTGATGTCGCCGCTGATCACGTGGCCCGCATAGATGTTGCCCAAGGTAGAGTCTTCCCAGCCCGGGCAGATGATTGGCAAATTCTTTTTGGCAGCCTCCAGCATCCAGCTGTTCTTCGGGTCGATCTGGTAGTACTGCTCCAGGTCGCCGGACAACAGGATCTGGTAGAAGAACTCGTGCGGGAAGTAAGCTTCGCCCGCTTTGTCTGCTTTCTCCCAATACTTGAGTACCGTGTGCTCCAAACGACGCATGGCCTCTTCTTCCGGTATGCAGGTATCGGTTACACGGTTCAGGTGACGGCTCAGCAGTTCTTCTTCGTCAGCGGCAGAAAGCTCGCGGTAATGCGGTACACGCTCATAAAAATCGTGCGCCACCAGGTTGAAGATGTCCTCTTCCAGATTGGCACCCGTGCACGAAATAGCATGGATCTTATCCTGGCGGATCATCTCTGCCAGGATGATGCCCATCTCGGCGGTTGACATAGCGCCAGCCAGCGTCACGAGCATTTTGCCTCCGTTGTTGAGGTGTGTCTTATATCCTTCGGCAGCGTCTATCACAGAGGCCGCATTGAAGTGCTTGTAGTGTTTTTTAAGAAATTCTGATACGTTCATAGTTGTTGCATAAAGCCAGCAAATGATCCCATTTAGCTGGGTGGTGGCAAGTTAAGACATATTTCGTTAATCGTTTATCGTTATTCGTTGATCGGTGCTATAAAGTTTATAATCGACTCGTTTTGAATTTCAACAGGTATAAATCGGTGCACCATTATCATCCTCTCACCCCCTTCCAAGGGGCACCTTCTCTAAATTGAAATTTTAAGGGTACAGACTATCAACGATTCAACAATGCTTAAACCAATCAATTGGCAGCGTCAGAAAGTCCCCCTTGGAAGGGGGCAGACCCGGTATACCTGTTAACAAACCTTTGCACGATTCGGACAGGTCGAGACCTGTCCCTTCGAGAAACTGATTAATGATAACTGCTTCCTGTTAACTGTTTACTGTTTTGGCTTTTCGATCACCAGATTGTGGTTGGTATAGATGCAGATGTCGGCTGCTATGTTGAGGCTTTCGCGAACCATTTCTTCTGCTGTCAGATGCGGGGCGTGCTTTTTAAGGGCAAGGGCAGCTGCGTGGGCGAACATACTGCCCGAACCGATGGCGGCGATCTGGTTGTCGGGTTCCAGCACATCGCCGGTGCCAGAGATGATCAGCAGTTCCTCCTTGTTGGCTACCACCATCATGGCTTCGAGCTTGCGCAGGTACTGGTCTTTGCGCCAGTCTTTGGCCAATTCAATGGCGGCACGCTTCATGTTGCTCTGATAAGCGTTCAGTTTCTCCTCAAATCGCTCCAACAGGGTAAAGGCATCGGCAGTGGAACCCGCAAATCCGGTCACGATCTTGCCGTCGAGCAGTTTCCGGATCTTTTTGACATTGCTTTTGGCTACGTGCTTGTCCATGGTGGCCTGCCCGTCAGCGCCTACGCATACTTCTCCGTTGTGGTAAATTCCTACTACAGTAGTTGATCTTATCTTCGCCATTTTATGGTGGTTTTAATTCTGTCTGTTAAAGCTACGGCAATCGCAAACAAAAAGCCAAAGGTATAGCGCCCGACAAATTGTCGGGAAGATCAGGTATAGCCAACCCCGTAGGGTAAATGCCGGCCACAGAGGTCTGCCAAATCCTGCTTCGTTTTATTATCTTTGCTGCAATATTACAATCAGCATTAAAAGCATACAGATATGAGCAAAGCAAACTGGGTAACAGTTAAAGAATACGAAGACATTACCTACAAAAAATCAAACGGCGTGGCCCGTATAGCCTTCAACAGGCCAAACGTACGCAACGCTTTCCGCCCGAAAACGGTGGCGGAGCTTTTCGAAGCGTTCCTGGACGCCCGCGAAGACACCTCAATTGGTGTGGTGCTGTTCTCAGCAGAAGGCCCGTCCACTAAAGACGGGGTTTACTCTTTTTGCAGCGGTGGCGACCAGAACGCGCGTGGCCACCAGGGCTATGTGGACGAGGCAGGTATGCCGCGCCTCAACATACTGGAAGTGCAGCGTCTGATCCGCTTTATGCCCAAAGTGGTAATCGCCGTGGTGCCAGGCTGGGCCGTTGGGGGCGGACACTCCCTGCACGTGGTATGCGACCTCACACTGGCTAGCAAGGAACACGCGATCTTTAAGCAGACCGATGCCGACGTAACCAGTTTTGACGGTGGTTACGGCTCTGCTTACCTGGCCAAAATGGTGGGCCAGAAGCGTGCCCGCGAAATTTTCTTCCTGGGAAGAAACTACTCCGCGCAGGACGCTTACGATATGGGTATGGTGAATGCGGTCATTCCGCACGAAGAGTTGGAAGACACCGCCTACGAGTGGGCGCAGGAAATTCTGGCCAAGTCCCCTACCTCTATCAAAATGCTGAAGTTCGCTTTTAACCTGACCGACGACGGTATGGTGGGCCAGCAGGTATTTGCCGGCGAAGCCACCCGCCTCGCCTATATGACGGAAGAAGCCAAAGAAGGCCGCAACGCCTTCCTGGAGAAGCGCAAGCCGGACTTTTCGGATATCAAGTGGATTCCGTAAGGTATTGCCAACAGGTATAGCATCAGTAAAGCCGCTCCAAAAAGGAGCGGCTTTAATTTTTGAATGCGACATAACGATATTATGATCTGATACAATTCCTTCATAAACCAATATATAGCCATATTAGTTTCCAGACTTCAAATATACAAGTTGCTGATTTCTGATATTATTATCCGGGTATAGCCGGGTAACCCGGCTATACCCGGATAATAATATTTTAAAATGACAGCCTTCACAAGAATAATCGAAAGCTTTTGAAGGCTGTCATTAGCTATGATTGTACAATTATAATCATAAATTAGGCTTCCTATCTATAACCCACATTTAAAATGAATCGAACCCTCTGTTAAAAATTAATTATTCATGATTCAACTTGGCAATATGGCAGTTTCAAAATATTCTACTATATTTAGTTAATGGGGTGATTTCTGCTCAAAGTCGTTGAAAAGCCATTATCAGGTGCACTGAGACATATTTGATTGGAAGTTATTAACTCTACACATAGTGCAGATAGTAGGAGTAGGTACTCCTGCTATACAGTAGTTAGGGGTAAGTAGTAATTAATAGAAAAACTAAAAAACATTAATGGGGATTCTAGACCTCTTATCAGAGTTGCCGATTTTTCTCTCATCAGTCGATGATAGAGATAGAAAGAAGAAAAAGAGTATACTCAAGACTCTCTCTGTTATGCTAATCTTTGTAGGGGCCTTTTGGCTGATAATTGAGCTAACTTTCATAAAAGAGCTTGTGAATCCGATACTGTTTATCAGCTTAGGAGCGCTAGCCAGTTTAGTGATTGCTATTTTGTTGGTTCTCGCACTGTTCTTTATTAAGGTGCTGAATTCACTTACACTTACTGACTTTATACTTTTTGTTCTGGCCGTGTCACTTATTTTATTCTGTACCACAAGCTACCTCAACAGGAAAGCTGACTATAAATTAATGAAGAAATCATCAGCAGTAGTGACAGAAGAATACCTAACCCCTAACAAGGGTAGCTGTTGCACAACTCCTCAGTAACTTCTGATTCTTATTCCTTTCCCCAAGGCGCCCCTTCTCCTGACACAAAAAATAACCACAAAAGCGTCCTCGACTCCGGTCTGGGCAGGGCCATGACGGCTGTCTGGCTTTTTTTCGGGGTAAAGCGCAGCAGT
>NZ_JACXAJ010000010.1 GCF_014773225.1 Pontibacter aquaedesilientis
TTTTACTACCTTCATACTGTGGCAGTAGGGGCAATTTACCTGGATAGTTATCTCGCACATAACTTCCTGTAAACACCCTTGCTGCCATACTTATTCCCGCATCATACATTGTAGACCACAACCAATATTTTTTTCTGAGGAGATCTTCTTTTGCATTACGTGTCCTGCCGGCACAAATTACGACCGAGCCTGTCCGCTGCTATCGGGCATAAATTTCAAGGCTGTATCCTGTACCTGTTGTAGGATATTCCGCAGGACTGGGCTTTTGTCATCTTTCCTCCAGGTTACATAAAGGTTTACGGTGTAAGGCAGGGTAATAAAACGGACGTTGGGCAGCGCACTAAATGAATAGGAATAAGGCAGTATGGTTACGCCGAGCCCTTTGGAAACCAGTCCAAGGGTCATTCCCCCATAGTCGGTTTCGATATACACATTTGGGCTAAAGTGGTGATCTTCAAAAATCTGACGCAGGCTTGACACATAAAACGTGGTGTGCGTCAAACTTGACAATATAAACTTCTCGTCCTTTAAGTCCTGCAGTCCACCGAAGTTATGCTCATTTAAGTGATGGTTGGAAGGAACGGCCAGCGCAAATGGCTCGGAGTAAAGGCAAATTGATTGCAGTGCCGGGTTTTCTGCGGGATCTCGCCTGAAAGCAATGTCCATTTGGTAACTCAGAAGTAGTTGTTCAAAACTGATATCGGTTGGCTCCACCAAATCGACCTTTAGCTCAGGCAAGCTGTGCGAAATTCGGGTGATGAGCTCAGGCATAAAACCATAAGCAATAGAACCGGGGTATCCGATTCTGACAATGCCATATGCGCCTTCGTGAATCTTTCTTGCCTGCAGATGCATCCGATTGATCTCATCCAGCAACGGCGTCCACTGCTCTCTCAAAAAAGCCCCCGCAGCGGTCAGCTTCACGCTTCGCTTGCTTCGCTCAAAAAGCTGAATGCCTATTTCATCTTCCAATGCTTTTATTTGCCTACTCAGTGCTGACTGGGTGATGAACATGCGCTCGGCCGTGTTCCAAAAATGCAGCTCTTGTGCCAGTGCCAGGAAATATTTTATCTGCTGAAGATCCATTTGAACTGATTTGTTTTTCGCATTAGTCAAGCCAATATTAGCATTTTTATGACCAGGCGCACCTACTTACTTTGCAATAAACAATAATAGTCGATTGCCATGTTGTCATTACGTAAATATCTGGGTGAAGCACTTGGTTGGGCCGGCGCCTTCTTTTCACTCTCGGCTTTCAGCCTGAACAGTCTGAATATAATCAGCAGCCAATCGGTGGAATACCTGGCAATGAATATCTTTGGCTGCTTTTTCCTGATCTTATACGCTGTGTCGAAAAAGGCACACGCCAGCTGGGTGCTCAATTCCATTTGGCTGCTCATGACGGCTATTGCTTTGGTCAGAATTTATATGTTCCATTAATACGCTGAGCTACTATACCTTTCCAGGTATATGAAGTGTCTCATAAAGTGGAAATATAAGGTATAAGAATTACTCAAAAAGCCCTGTAAACGAAAACTTACAGGGCTTTTTGATGGTGCCCACGCTGTGTTTGTTATTCGGATTATTAATTTGTGAGCTATTGGCGTTGCTTCAGATATTTCAGAAATTAAAGAGCCGGATAATTCCAGTCAGCAGCAATTGCAGTAATGCCGTGTTTTTGCTATGTTGCAGAAAATTTCCGGGGTGTAGCGTAGCCTGGTATCGCGCCAGCATGGGGTGCTGGAGGTCGTGGGTTCGAATCCCGCCACTCCGACAGAAAAGGGCCTTTACAACGTGTAGAGGCCCTTTCTACTGACGCAAAAGTGACGCAGAATCTTAGGCAAAATTGCCCCTCTGAGAACTCTAAGCCATTTTTTACATCTCTAGGCACTTATAGTGGAGTTTTTTAACCCGTCATCTTTCAATCTGCATTAATTACCTACAGATGCCACGTAGATTTTGCTTAATCAGAAAGCAGACATTTCCTTACCCCATAAGTCCAGACTTCTTAATATAGATTCTAACGACCTACCTTTTTTTGTTAATTCGTATTCGACTTTTGGAGGAACTACGGGGTATACTTTCCGAGTAATAAGCTCATCCTTTTCTAGTTCTCGGACAGTTTGAGTAAACATTTTATTAGAAATTTCTGGAATCTTATGTTGGAGTTCGCCAGAACGAACAGGTCCTTCCAACAGATGGAACAAGACAAGAGGTTTCCATTTTGTTCCAATCAATTTCATCGTATAGTTAAGAGGACAATAAATTTTACTCATCTCAAAATCATAAAATATTGGTTATCAGCAAATAACTCTTTTAGTAACCTATATCACTTTTAGGTAACTTATTGACATACAGACAAATATACTCTTATTTTGTAGTCTAGAAAATAAATTACCAGATATGAAAAAAGAAGAAACCTACCCAAGGTCGTTTTCACACATTGGAATTACAGTGCCAAACATTAAAGAGGCTGTGAAATTTTATTCAGAAGTAATGGGATGGTATACAATAATGGCACCTTCAACAGTTAAAAAAGAAAGCGATACAGCTATAGGACAAATGTGTATTGATGTTTTTGGTGAAGATTGGGAGCAATTTGAAATAGCGCACCTGTCAACATCAGACGGAATTGGAATTGAATTATTTTCCTTTCCACATGGAATCAAAGAAACTCCAGAATTTAATCCATTCAGTACAGGTTTATTTCATTTTTGCGTCCAAGATCCAAACATCGAAAATTTAGTTGATAAGATTGTTTCAGCAGGTGGTAAGCAGAGAATGCCAATTAGAGAATATTATCCAAATGATAAGCCTTACAAAATGTGTTATGTTCAAGATCCTTTCGGTATTGTATTTGAAATTTACACACATAGCTACGAGCTTACTTATTCTTCTGGAGCATATCAAAACTAAGCACCAATGGGTAACACTGGCTCATCGCAAATAATAAAGGGTGTCTTACAAGCATGAGTGACTTATAATCTCAAAATTGAATCCCGCTACTCTGGTAAAAGAAGGGCCTGAAGAAAAACTTCAGGCCCTTCACTTTTGTTAGTTTTAAATTTAAACAGGTATATCCCTACCCATTTATACTACTAATAGGTTTTCTATACCTAAATCAAGTAGAGCCCGCAGCTTTTCAGGCGTGCAGCAGGGTAAACTCTCTGCCTTAATTTCTCTACCTAGCTTGTTCCGCTCCTGAACGGTCATGCAACTTGTTTGCCAAGGTGCTAACACGATATGTGCGACAAAAACAACAAAGACTGGCATACGCTATACCTACTCTTGAAACTTATTTTTAATAAAGGTGCATTAAAGGTCTATCTGAGTTTTAAAGTTCGTAACTTAGCCGCAATAGCCTTACCACTTTGAAGCGTTAAAGGCTTTTGCAATCTTTTAAAACTATCTTCAGAACAATCAATCATCAAGCTTCGTTTGGCCCAATCATGAACACTACGGCACAAGTACTAGAAAAAAACCGAAACCGCATTCTCGAACTATGGATGCAAAACCAATTATCAGAGGCATCGCTTCGTGATGACCTCATGACCAGCGAGGAATTGCAGCGTCAGTCACAGGACATGCTCGACGCCTTGCTTAGAGCCATCTCCAAGGAAAATTATGGCAACATTTACGCCCAGGAGTTTGAGCAGGTGACAGACACGCTACGCGACATCTCCATTACCAGGGCTCGCCAAGGCTTCAGCCCACGCGAGACAGGGGCTTATGTGCTCAGTCTTAAGAAAGCGCTCAGCGAAATCCTTGTTGAGGAGAGAGCCGAGGACCCGACCACGCTTTACAAAGAACTTATCGCCATCAATAATCTGCTCGACAACCTGAGCATCGTTACGTTCGAGACATTCATCAAAGGCCGCGAAGAGGTGATCTTGCGCCAGACAGATGAGATCAGCGAGATATCCACGCCTGTGATCCGTGTATGGGACGGCATTCTGGCCCTGCCGATCATCGGTACACTGGACAGCGCCCGCACCCAGATCGTAATGGAGAACCTACTGCAGGAGATCGTGAACACAGGCAGCAACATTGCCATTCTGGATATTTCCGGTGTGCCTGCCGTCGACTCGCTGGTAGCTCAGCACCTGATCAAAACAGTAAGCGCTACACGCCTGATGGGGGCTGAGTGTATTATCAGCGGTATACGTGCTGAGATTGCGCAGACCATTGTGCACCTGGGGATCGACCTTTCCAACATCAAGACCAAAGCCAGCCTGGCAAGCGCCCTGCAACTGGCCTTCAGCATGACCAATCTGGAAGTGCGCCGTTCAGAAAAAAAACTAGGACTAAATTTCTCAAGATAGATCGATGGAAAGGATACCAATTTTAAAAATGGGCCCTTTCCTGCTGGTGACCATACAGGTGGATCTCTACGACAGGCTGGCCCTGAACCTAGAGAATGACCTGATCAGTATGGTTAGCCAAACCGGGGCCCGCGGCGTGCTGATCGATATTTCAGCCGTTAGCATTGTCGACTCTTTTATGGGTCGTATTTTGGGGAACATTGCCTCCATGTCACGCATAATGGATGCGGAGACAGTAGTAGTAGGTATGCAGCCTGCCGTAGCTATCACGCTGGTAGAACTAGGCCTGACACTGCAAGGCGTCTACACCGCCCTGAACGTAGAAAAGGGCATGGAACTTCTAAACAAAAAACTGGGATCAGACCTGGCACAAGACGAGGACGAGGAGGACGACCAGGATGATCGTGATGAGTAAAGACACGATGGAAATCGTGCGTGAGCAGGATGTCGTCCCTTTCCGAAACCGTGTGCGCGAATTCTGCACCCGGATCGGGATGAGCCTTGTGAACCAAACTAAATTAATTACCGCCGCAAGCGAACTGGTGCGAAACATGCTCAAGTATGCAAATGGTGGAGAAGTACTGCTGGAAATTGTCAGCCAAAATGCCAAAACCGGCGTAAGACTTACCTTTACGGACCAGGGGCCTGGTATATCGGACATCGCTCTGGCTATGCGCGACGGTTTTTCGACTGGCCGCAGCCTAGGGCTCGGACTGCCTGGCACCAAGCGGCTCGTCAACGAGTTTGATCTGAAAAGCCAACCTGGTCAGGGCACCACTGTTACTGTTATCCACTGGAAACATGGACGTTAACCAACATTACCGATTTACTGTACCGGACAGAAGCTTCGCTAGCTTAACAAAAAAAGACATTACCCGACTTGCTGAAAGTTTCGCCCTCTCAGAGGCGGCTGTCGGCAAGGTCAACATCATTGTGTCTGAGATGCTCACCAATCTGGAGAAATTTTCTCCGGAGGGAGGTGAGCTGTTGGTAAAAGCCATCGGCAAGCCAATCAAAGGAATAGAGATCATCTGCCTGGACAACGGGTCGGGTATGAGCGACCCGGCCCGCATGATGGAGGATGGTGTTTCCACTTACGGGTCTGCCGGCGAGGGGCTGGGAGCCATCAAAAGGCAATCAGACGTATTCGACCTGTACTCCTACCCCCAGGTGGGCACCGTGATCGTAACACAGGTATACAAGAGTGGAAGTGTGCCGCGCCTCTCCAGCCATCGCTACGAAGTTGGCAGCGTGATGGTATCCAAGCCCAAGGAAGTGGATTGTGGCGATGGCTTTGCGGTGATCCATAGAGAGAACGGCGTATACCTGTTGGCCCTGGACGGACTCGGGCACGGTACAAACGCCAAGGATGTAGCGCAGCTTGGTGTCAAGACTTTCTGCGATCATCCACAGAGCGACCCGGCCGAAGCCCTGCGTACTATCCACGGCAACATACGTCGCACACGCGGTGCTGTGGGCTTTGTCGCTTTTATCGACACCTACCAGCATCAGCTCAACTATTGCGGAATTGGCAACATAGCCGGTAAAATGTTCTCCATGGAGGGCGGTATCGGGAATGTGCCTTATAAAAGCGTGATCTCCTACAATGGTATCCTAGGCCACAATGTTCCCGGAACCTTCAATAACCAGCAGTTGGAGTGGAGCCGCAACAAAATACTGATCGTGCACAGCGACGGACTCAAGTCACGGTGGGATCTCAACAAATACCCAAACCTGCAGCGGCACATGGCAACCACCATTGCAGCCGTACTTTACAAAGACCACAGTCGGCATACTGACGACACACTCGTACTGGTATGCAAAGCCAAAATTTGATACCATGCAACGGAGCCTTCTCAAGATAAACATCTCCAATGAACTCGATGTCGTGCTGGCCTATAAGCGGGCCATGCAGCTCTCGGAAAAAACAGGCATGACCCTGTCTAACCAAACCAAGTTTGCGACGGCCGTATCAGAGATTTGCCGCAATGTGGTGGAGCATGTAGGCAGTGGAACGATTCAGTTCAGTTTGGTTGGCGAAGGAGGAATCAATTTACTGGAGGCCATTGTATCGGATCGGGGCAGGGGCATCGGCAACCTGGATTATATTTACGAACGGGCTCATTTTGGTGCCAGCCACACTGGCAAAGGGATGGGCATCGTGAACTCCCGCAAGCTGGTCGACATCTTTAAGATAAAGACTGAAAACGAGCAAGGGACACATGTGACATTGCGCAAGCGCATACCTGCCAAGGCCCCGATTATTACCAAGAGCCTGCAAGAGCTGTGGTTGCGCGAGTTTGATGAGGACAAGGACATATCGCCTTACGAAGAGATCAAGAAGCAGAACATACAACTCCTGGATCTGCTAGAGAAGCTTCGTATCCGCAACCTGGAGGCAGAACAGCAGTTGCAGGAGATACGTCGCCTGAACATCCAGCTGCAGCAATCGAACTCGGAAATACAGTTGCTGTCTGAGGAGAAAGAGCGGAAGAACCTGGAGCTGCAGAAAGTAAACGACGACCTCGACGCCTTTGCCCATACCGTATCGCACGACCTGCGGGCCCCGCTGCAGAACATCAACGGAATTGTCAACTTGTTTGAATCCTGCCTGAAGGCGGCCAACCCGGAGGAAGCTGCTTCCCTGTTGCCGATGTTGCGCGAGCAGGCCTACAAAATGGACAAGATGATCACAGGTATACTGGCCTACTCGTTAGCCGGCCACCACAGCCTGCACCGCCAAATTGTATCTGTACGCCAGGTACTGCACAAAGTCATGGAGTCGCTTCATGTCCCTGCTTCCGTCAGGGTTACCTTTTCTGAAGAGCTGCCGGTGCTTTACACGCAGGAAATCTACCTTTACCAGATTTTCAGCAACCTAATCAACAACGCTGTGAAGTACCATGACAAGCCGGAGGAGGCTAAGATTGACATTTACTGTGAGCAACACCCCCATCAGCTTCGGTTTATAGTACGGGATAACGGGCCGGGCATATCACATGAAGACCAGAAGCAAATTTTCAGCAAGTACGAGGCGCTTGGCCATAACCTGACCCGAAATGACAGCTCAGGTCTGGGGCTTGCCATTGTGAGGCGCATCCTGAAAGAAAAAGCCGGCACAGTCTGGGTAGAATCTAAAGGGAGAGGTTCCAGGTTCGTCTTTACCTGGCCTCTAAACGAACTTGTGACTGAACAGGAGACGGACTAAACAAAAAAAGCCTGCACACTTTAAGTATGCAGGCTTTGGTTTTTCATAAGGTTCAAAACTAGTCTTTATTTTTCCTTTGGTTGAAGAACTCAGCCAGTATTTCCTTCACATCGTAGACCGTCAACGCCTTTGAGTAGTGCTTCTTTACCTTTTTGAAGCTCTTGATTCGCTCCAAGTCATAGAAACTAGCCGAAGAGGTGAGCATCAATATGATAACATGGTCTGACGAGTCAAGCCCCTGCCGCTGGTACTCTTCCAAAAACTCAAAGCCATCCATTGTCGGCATTTTGATGTCCAAAAAGATCAGGTCCGGGCATTTGTAGGTTTCCACGCGCTTTTCGCCACAAGCTTTCGACAAGTAGTCAATCGCCTCTTTGCCGTTTTTCAACACCATCACCTCTTTGGCCACCTGCATATCATTCAGCAGGCGCTTATTCAGATAATTTGTTGTGTCATCATCGTCCACCAACAATACTAAATCAAGCATTTCTGATGCTCCCTTCATAGATGTAGTTTTTTCTATAGTTCTAGTTTACTGGCTGCCATGCAAGTCCCAACTATACAAGCTGCGGAGCTGACAAAAAAACCTTGCTTTATTCTCTTCCCAATCCTTGTTATGGCTAGTTGTGGCACTAACATATCGAAAACAATTAATGTTCAATATAGCCAAAATTAAAAGCGCTCCAGGTATAGGGGTATTATGAGTAGGCGATGCATGCAGTATCCCCAATTATCGCAAATCTACAACATAGACGCCGAATTAGAAAGTATGGCTTTGGCAATCTTATGTTAAACTTTGAATCTGCTGTCAGCCAGCGTCGGGAAAATAAGATCCAACTTTATAGCCCTACATCTTCACAAGCAATGCCTTCCAATCATTAAAAACAATACGAGGGAATACTTATCGTTTCCCTAAACATAATAGCATACATCCTTTTAAGAGCTTTTTGAGTATTTAGAGGAATACTGCCAGCCACTGGCTACTACAAATCGATTGATAACCGACATAAGACATGGACACTTATAACCTGAAACCAGAAAACATGCGGGCTCCCAAAAACCTCACCCGGGAAGAAATTGAGAAAAGTCTAGACGAACTGGATCACAAGATCAAGATCCTGAAAGGGCGCGTAAACGCGACGGCAGCCGACTCCAACCATACCTACCACGAGCACATTGCGGCCCTGGAGGCCAAGCGGGAACTGATTGCCCAGAAACTCGGCGACCAGGAAGACACCCAAAGCAAATGGCAGGGCCTGCGCGACGGCCTCGACAACCTCAAAAAAGACATGGACGACCTGTTCAAATAAGGCAATCTCCTCAGACAAGAAAGCCCCGGCACCTGTCAGTGTCGGGGCTTTGCATAGGCAGGCTATACCTGGCTTAGTTCATAGCAGGCTCACGGAAACCTACCCACGTAAAGCGTTTGATCACAAACTCCGGGTTGGTGAACGAAGCGTTACCCGCTGGGTTGCCACCCGTCACATGGAAGTCAGAGAAGCTGGCGTTCTGGTTCACATAGATACCGCCTGTCAGGTTGAAGCTCACTGGTGTTCCCGCCAAACTCATCTCATCCATAATCTTCTCTTTAGTGTCCTCGTCTGTGGTGTAGGCACCGCATGAAATTGCACCGTAGTTCATGGCCATCTCTTTGGCCAGCTCAATAGACTGATCCGTGTTTTTGGTCTTGATAACCAGAGCAACCGGCCCGAACAACTCACGGCTGTAGCTTTCCTTTTCGGTGGCGTCCACCTCATAGATCACAGGCGTACAGGTACGGGCATTGGCAAACATCGGGTTGCTGAAATCGCAGGTGCTCAGTACTTCTTTGCCTTTAACAGAAGCGGCCTCTTTCACACGCTCCGACGTAGCCGGATTTTGGATGGCACCTAATATGTGCGGACCTGCCTTTGGGTTGTTCACCAGCCCGGTTACTGCGTCGGCCAGTTTCTGTACTACCTCCTCGTAAGGCACGACCTCCCCGTTTACCTGCACACCGGTTTCTGGCACAAAGAAGTTTTGCGGAGCCGTGCACATCTGGCCGGAGTAAAGGCTTAGCGAGAAAGCCAGGTTCTGGGCCACTTTGTCCAGGTCCTGTACCGAATCCAGTATGATGGAGTTTACGCCGGTTTTCTCCGTGAATGTGGTCTTGCCAGGCAGGCTCTCTATGTAGTTTCCGAACTCTGTTCCGCCTGTATAGTCGATCAGCTTCACCTTCGGGTTTTCAGCCAGCTCTTTCGTGATCAGGTGATCGTCGGCGTCAACAGCCAGTTGGCAGATGTAAGGGTTCAGCCCATTTTCGGCCAGCACCTTCTGCACTTCCGCCACCACCATCGCGATTGGCAACACCGCCTTCGGGTGCGGCTTGATGATAACCGGATTGCCGGTAACAAGGCTTGCATACATGCCCGGCACTGTGTTCCAGGTCGGGAAGGTAGAGCAGCCTATTACCAGGCCTATACCTTTCGGAACGGCACGCCAGCTTTTGTTCAGCTTCAGGTTATATTTGCCCATTGGTTTCTCCCACTCCATGTGCTCCGGGAATCGGGTCTGCTCTTCGTAACCGGCTGCAATGGCCTCTAGGGCACGGTCAGCGGCATGTGGGCCCGAGGCCTGAAAGGACATCATGTATGCCTGTCCGGTGGTGTGCATGGTGGCATAGGCAATCTCAAAGAAGCGGTTCTTCATGCGCTCCAACGACTCGACCAGCACGGCGGCACGGTCGGCGGGTTTCACCTTGCGCCACTCATGGTACGCTTCGTCAGCACGGGCAATCAATGTATCGACACTAAAATAGGGATATTTTACGCCAAGCGGCTGCTGCTCGTAAGGAGATTCTTCCTGCCCTACCCAAGCTGTTGGGTTTTCTTGCAACAACTCTGTAAATTTGTTGTTCAGAAAAGCTTTGTACTTCTCACGGCCCTCTTTGTCAGCATTTTCACCATAGATTTCCGGCATCGGATTTTCTGGATACTGCGCAAAAAAACTCCGCGTATGCAGTGCTTTCACAGCTGTATCTATGGTAGATAAATGTTTATTTTTCAATTCTGACGTCATAGTATTTTTTTTATATAATTAAACACATATATTAGAATCAATTGTTGGAAAGTTACGTATTTTTTTGATAAGCGCGGGATGCTGGATTGAAATTTCGCCGCGCTCTTTTTGCTAACACCGGGCCTTCGGGTCTTTTTACCTAATAGTTTAATTATGATCTAATGTTTACCCCTTGGCCAGTGCTTAAACGCTGTTTAACAAGTATATTTTTCTTTTTAGCCTCTATGGTATACCTAGCCGCTCAAGAGCTGCCGGCCGGTAGAGCGATAGGCAGTGCCACCAAACCCTATACAGTAGTCTATAAACTAAAGGCTCCCCAAGGCAGCCAGTTGCGTACGGCCTCCGGCAATACGGCTTTGCTGCAGGCAGCACTGGAGCACGTGGGCGCTAAATCCGTTCATCAAAAATTTCCGGGTAAGGCTCCCTCCGCCAATGCCCGCAAAAGCAACTCGGACCTCTCCCTGATTTACGAACTCTCCTACAACCCCAGCCAGTCCTTTGAGGAAGTGCAGCGCACGCTCATGGCCACTGGCATGGTGGCCTATGTAGAGCCGCTGTACCAGCGCGTACCGCTCTACCAACCTAACGACCCCTCATCTGACTCTACCAAAACCACGCAGGCATACCTGAAACTGATAAAGGCCTATAGTGCCTGGGGCGTTGTGAAAGGCGACACCAACATCGTGATCGGCATACTGGACACGGGCTTCCGCCTCACCCACGAGGACATCAAGAAGAAAGTAAAGATCAATTACGACGACCCGATTGACGGTATAGACAATGACGGCGACGGTTTGGTAGACAACTACAATGGCTGGGACTTTGCCGACAGGGACAATGACCCAAACGATGACTCGCCCTGGAAAGGGCATGGCGTAGGTGTAGCTGGTGCAGCCATAGGCGACTCTGACAATAAAGTAGGAATTGCCAGCGTGGGATTCAACACCAAGTTTATACCGATCAAAGTATTCCCGTCTACGGCAGTTGGAAGCTTTGCCGGATATGAGGCCATCGTGTATGCCGCCGACAAGGGCTGCAGTATCATTAACCTGTCCTGGGGAGGCGAGGGCTCATCACAGTATGAGCAGGACATCATCAATTACGCCGTATTCGAGCGTGATGTGGTGATCGTGGCAGCTGGAGGTAATACCAACGCCATGGTGAACATCTACCCGGCTGCCTACGACAATGTGCTCTCTGTGGGGGGCATCACCAACGATGTGAAGACCAAAAACCACACCTGGAACTACAGGATAGACATTACTGCGCCCAGCGCCAGTGTGTATACCACCTCCATGACCCGCGATAACTCCTATGCAAACGGAACCGGCACTTCCTATGCCTCTCCTATCGTGGCTGGAGCCGCGGCCCTGGTGCGCTCACGACTGCCCCACCTAAATGCCATGCAGGTAATGGAGCGCCTACGGGTTACATCCGACGATATTTACCACCTGCCAGGAAACGCGCTCTACTTAGAAAAATTGGGGAAGGGCCGGTTAAACGTCAAAAGAGCAGTAAAGGATTTGCAGGCTAAATCTGTTCGCTGTACGTCTTTTGAAATTGCACACAAAAAGGCCGCTCAGGTAGGCGACACCCTGCTTATCCATATTAACCTGACCAATTACCTCGATCCTACCAATGCATTGCAGGTAAAGCTATCCAGTTCTTCTCCATTCATTACCATCTTGCAGGAGGACTTTACGCCCGGAAAGATCGCCACACTGGCTTCTGTCCATAACACCAGCCGCCCTTTTAAAATAGTGGTGAACCCAGATGCTCCGGTTAACGCCCTGGCTACTTTCAGACTGGGTTATGTCGATGGCAACTACACGGATTTCCAATATTTCCAGTTGCCTGTCAACCCGGATTACATCACCCTGACGGCCAACAACCTGCAGATTACGCTCAACAGCAAGGGAAACCTGGGCTATAACGGCTACAACTTCAAACAAGGCATAGGTATTACCTACAAAGGCAGCAGCTCCATGCTCTTTGAGGGTGGCCTGTTGGTCGCCTCAGATCCAACCCGCGTATCTGACAATGTGCGTAACGCTTCGTGGCAAACAGACAATGATTTTGTACCCGCCAACTCCATCCGCCTGTACCACAACACCAACTCGGCTGACCAGGAAATAAGGGGGTTGATGCAGGACAAACATCCGGCTCCAGATCAGGCGGGCGTTCAGGTTAAGTACAAAGGGATGGCCTGGAGCCAGGAGCAGGACGCCGATTACATTATACTCGAATACCACATCACGAATATCACAAACGATACCATCAAGACCCTGCATGCTGGTCTTTTTGCAGACTGGAACATTGGCGACCAGTACCTGAATGTTGCTGACTGGGACGAGAAAAACAGCATGGGGTACGTCTATAACCTGGGCTATACCCTGCCCTATGCGGGCATCAAGCTACTCTCAAAAACCGCCCCCTCCTATTATGCTATCGACAACCTGGCAGGTGGTTCCTCCACTTTCGCCATTGCGGATGGTTTTAACACGCAAGAGAAATACAGGTCACTCTCAAGTGGCGTGACCCGAAAAAAGGCTTGGGGAAGCGGCAGCGGAAACGATGTATCGCATGTGGTAGGAACCTCGGCCAAGAACTTGCCGCCAGGAGCCACTCAATTAGTGGCCTTCGCTGTTGTGGCCGGCGACAATTTAGAACAATTGAAAAAGCACGCCGGGGCTGCCCAGTTGCAGTACCAACGCCTGAAATCCGGACCGGCTCCGGTGGTAAAGGGGGATACAGTATGTGCAGGGTCTTCGGCCACTGTCACTCCAACCGGAGGAACGAAATTCAAGTTTTTTGCCGACAAGGAAAAAGTGACCCTATTGGCCACGGGCGCCAAGTACCAACTGCCTGCCCTGAGCCAAAGCACGGTGGTGTATGTATGCAACGCTGACTCCCTGTTTGATAGCCCGCTGGTTTCTGTTGCCTATACCGTGGCAAGCGCCCCCGAAGCCAAGTTCAGCATTGCGCAGGAGCAAGAAAAATTACAGGCGGGTCAGCTTATCAGCTTTAGAAATGAAAGCAGGTATAGCAAGACCTGGCGGTGGGACTTTGGCAATGGCGACACTTCCACAGACAAAGAGCCTTTGTATACCTATGCTGCACCCGGCAACTATGAGGTGAAACTCGTGGTAGGCAGTGACTACGGCTGTAATAATGATACAGTCAGCCGACGGATTGAAGTACTGGAGTCTGCCCCTACTGGAATTGAAGATGAGGAGAACGGAGCTTTTATGCTATACCCCAACCCTGCCAGCAATGAGCTGAGGCTGTCATTGCCTTCCGGGGGGGCTGCTCCCATGCTGTCTATGTTCGATGCCTTGGGCAAACGGGTGACACCACCCCTGCGAGCACTTAGCCAGAAAGAAGCCGTTTACGATCTGACAGGTATAGCCGAAGGGGTTTACATCGTCCGGATCACTTACAAAGACAACACCCTTGTTAAACGCCTGGTCATCATGCGGCCATAGTTTAGAAGCACAGCAACTAGCCAGGTATAGCAACCAAAAAAGCCCCACTCTTTCGAGCGGGGCTTTTCTATTTTTGGCAACTATTACAGCAACTAGGCGTTCTGCTTCTGCTGCAAACGAATCAGGTTAAGCGCTGAACCAGCCTTGAACCATTCGATCTGACCTTCGTTGTAGGTATGGTTTACCATGAAGGCGTCCTGAGAACCGTCCTTGTGCGTCAATACCACTTTCAGTGGCTGACCTGGCGTAAAGTTCTCCAGACCCAGGATATCGATTGAGTCGTTTTCCTCGATCAGGTCGTAATCTGCTTTGTTAGCGAATGTAAGACCCAGCATACCCTGCTTCTTCAGGTTGGTTTCGTGGATACGCGCGAATGACTTCACGATAACGGCACGAACACCCAAGTGGCGCGGCTCCATAGCTGCGTGCTCACGTGATGAACCTTCACCGTAGTTCTCGTCGCCTACAACCACAGTACCGATGCCAGCAGCTTTGTAAGTACGGGCAGTTGCAGGCACCGTGTCGTAACCACGCGTCATATCGTTGTATACCTTGTTGGACTCTCCGTTGAAGGCGTTGATTGCGCCGATTAGCATGTTGTTGGAGATATTATCCAGGTGACCACGGTACTTCAACCACGGACCAGCCATCGAGATATGGTCAGTCGTACACTTGCCTTGCGCTTTGATCAGAAGTCTCAGACCTTTCAGGTCGGTGCCCTCCCATGGCTTAAAGCCTTCGAGTAACTGCAGACGATCAGACTTCGGATCAACTACAACCTCTACGCTGCTACCATCTTCAGCTGGCGCTACATAGCCAGCGTCTTCTACGGCGAAACCTTGCGTTGGCAATTCGATACCTTTAGGCTCGTCCAGCATTACTTCTTGTCCGTCTGAGTTAACCAGCTTGTCAACCAATGGGTTGAAAGTCAGGTCACCGGCGATGGCAAAGGCCGTTACGATCTCAGGAGAAGCCACGAACGCGTGCGTGTTCGGGTTACCGTCGTTACGCTTGGCGAAGTTACGGTTGAAGGATGTGATGATAGAGTTACGGCGGGTAGGGTCGTCGGTGTGACGCGCCCACTGGCCGATGCATGGTCCGCAGGCATTTGCCAGTACCACACCGCCCATCTGAGCGAAGGTATCCAACAAACCGTCTCGGGCTGTGGTATAGCGTACCATTTCAGAACCCGGTGTGATGGTAAATTCAGCCTGGGCTACCAGTTTTTTAGATACCGCCTGCTCTGCAATAGAAGCAGCGCGGGTCAGGTCTTCATAAGATGAGTTCGTGCAAGATCCGATCAGACCAACTTCCAGTTTAGCAGGCCAGTTGTGCTCTTTTACCACAGCGGCGAACTGAGAGATTGGCCAGGCAGCGTCCGGCGTGAACGGGCCGTTTACGTGCGGCTCCAGTGTAGAAAGGTCGATCTCGATCAGCTGATCGTAGAAAGCAGCCGGGTCAGCGTATACTTCGTTGTCGGCACGAAGGTGCTCGGCCACCTCGTCAGCCAGTTCTACCACTTCGTCGCGGTTTGTGGCGCGCAGGTACTCACGCATGCTGTTGTCATAAGAGAACACTGAAGTAGTGGCTCCAATCTCAGCACCCATGTTACAGATCGTGCCTTTACCGGTACAAGACATAGACTCAGCGCCTTCGCCGAAGTATTCCACGATCGCACCAGTACCACCTTTTACAGTCAGGATACCAGCCACTTTCAGGATCACGTCTTTCGGTGAAGTCCAGCCATTCAGTTTGCCTGTCAGCTTCACGCCGATCACTTTCGGGAATTTAAGCTCCCACGGCATACCTGCCATCACGTCAACGGCATCTGCACCGCCAACACCGATCGCGATCATACCTAAACCACCCGCGTTTGGGGTGTGGGAGTCTGTACCGATCATCATACCGCCCGGGAAAGCGTAGTTTTCAAGCACTACCTGGTGGATGATGCCCGCACCTGGCTTCCAGAAGCCGATGCCATATTTATTTGAAACCGAGGCAAGGAAATCGTATACCTCTTTGTTTTCGTCGTAAGCGTCCTGCAAGTCCTGATCAGCGCCGATGCGTGCCTGTATCAAGTGGTCGCAATGCACGGTAGAAGGGACAGCCGCCTGTGGCTTGCCGGCCTGCATGAATTGAAGCAAGGCCATCTGCGCGGTTGCGTCCTGCATCGCTACCCTGTCCGGAGCGAAATCTACGTAAGACTGACCACGTTCGTGTGCCCCTGTCGCCGGACCTTCGTAAAGGTGTGCGTACAGTATTTTCTCTGTCAGGGTAAGCGGTCTGCCTACTTTCGTACGGGCAGCATTCACACGCTCGGCCATCCCGGCATAAACTGCCTTGATCATTCCTAAATCAAATGCCATAGTTTTGCTATTGTTAATTTTTTTAATGCTTCCTTGTGAAGTCTACAAATGTACGAAATATGAGTGTTTAAGCACAACATTAGGCCGTATGAATATTAGATTTCCACAACCTTTGCGGCTATTGCTCCCAAGTTTCGCATTTCACAAATCCTTCTTGTAATTTTGGGGTATGAGACATACTTGTTTTAATACCCCGATAAAGCTGATTTTGTTGTTGGCCTTGTCCCTGACGCAGCTCCTAAGCTCCTGTGGCTCTACCACATCACACGATAACGAAGGCAATACCATCAAGCCCGGCCCATGGCGAGTAGTCTTGCAGGCGCAAGGGCAAGAGATTCCCTTCATCATGGAGGCAGAGACTAGGGGCGACAGCACCGTGCTATACCTCGTGAATGCCGATGAGCGCATTCTGGTAAATGAAATAAAGGAAGAAGGCGACTCGCTTAAAATTAGGCTGCATATTTTTGATGCCGACCTGATCGCAAAAGTGGATGGCGACAAGATGGCCGGCCGCTTCACCCGCAACGACCTGAGCAAGCGCTACTCAGTGCCCTTCACGGCAGAGCACGGCAAGACCAACCGTTTCAAAGAGAACCCGGCAGCCCCTAGCTATGACTTTAGCGGCAAGTGGGAAGTGACTTTCACCAAAAAAGACGGCAAAAGCTACCCGGCCATCGGCGTGTTTGAGCAAAAGGACAACCATGTGACGGGCACTTTCATTACGCAGACAGGTGATTACCGCTACCTGGAAGGACAGGTAGAGGGAAATCAACTCAAACTGTCTACTTTCGACGGTAACCACGATTACCTGTTTACTGCTACGCCAAGTGACGAGCAATCGTTGAAGGGCGAGTACTTTGCAGGTCTCTACGACTACGAAACCTGGACCGCCAAACGTAACGAAAACGCACAACTGGCCAATGCCAACGAGCTGACTTACCTAAAGCCTGGGTATGAGTCGCTGTCGTTCACGTTCCCGGATGTGAATGGCAAGCAAGTATCGCTGAGTGATGACAAATACAAAGGCAAAGTGGTGCTGGTACAGCTGCTCGGTTCCTGGTGTCCGAACTGTATGGACGAAACGAAGTATCTGGCCCCATACTATGCCAAAAACAAAGACCGCGGTTTGGAGATCATCGGACTAGGTTTTGAGCGCACCAAAGGCTACGAGCATGCCGTGCCTCGACTAAATAAAATGAAAGAGCGCTTCGACATTGAGTACGACTTGCTATACGCCGGACCGGCTGACAAAGAAGCTGCAGCACAGGCGCTTCCTGCTCTTAACCACGTGCTCTCCTTCCCTACTACCATCTTCATTGACCGTCAGGGCAAAGTGCGCAAAATCCACACCGGCTTCTCAGGCCCGGGCACTGGCAAATACTACGAGGAATGGGTAACGGACTTTAACAAAACCATGGACGAGCTGCTGGCGGAGAAGTAATCGTTATTCGTTGATTGTTGTTCGTTGATCGGGCAGGTATAGCCAAGGCCGCTACAGTTAAAGTAGCGGCCTTGGCTGTTTTATAGAGGCTTCCGCAACCGCACAATCCGGAAGGTACCGCCAAAAGCAGCCGACTCATTCAACTCCACCTGCAGCGAGGTATGGCTGACGATATTTCCGATGCTGCGGTTGACATCCGAAAAAAGCGTGCTGGCGACCTGGTTGAAAAGGCGGCGGAGCAAAGACGGCTTCTGCCCGTCCGGCAAGAACTTGTCGAAAACCATAACAGCACCGCCCGGTTTTAAAACCCGCTCCACTTCCTGTATACAGGCAACCGGGTCAGGTATAACCGCGATGATCAGATGCAGGATTACAGCGTCGAAAATACTGTCGGCGTAGGTGAGTTGCTGGCCATCCATGACATGGGCGTCGACAGGTATACCCAGCTTTTCGGCCCGTGCTTTCAGCTTGGTAATCATACCGGGTGTGATGTCGTTGGCGGTGATGCAGGTATAGCCTTTTAGGTATGGCAGGTCCAGGCCAGTGCCGGCTCCAACAAGGAAAATACGATCATCGGGTTTGGCTTGCAGTAGTTGGACGGAGCGCTTTCGGTGCCTCCGGAAGACACGGTCAGCAATAAGGTCGTAAACCGGCAGGTATACCGTATAGCGCAGCCGGTTCCAGGTGTTGGTGTTGAGACTCATTTTTTCATAGGTTCTTTTGCATGCCTAAAATTACCTACGTTGTGCGGATCCGGATTTACAGATTTTGGGGGGAAGTTTACAGATATTTCTGTTTGGCTATGTATTAGGTATAGCAGGTATAGACGCGTGCTTGCAGCATCAAAGAAGCGTAAGAGAAAATGTTATCTCGAATGCTAATGAGATAGCTGGATCTATTCCTGAAGTTTCCATCAGTTCATATTCCTCCTTTCGTCGAAATGACATAAGAATTGTGAAACGGGTCCGCCTTAACCAGTCAAGCATAGCTGATAACTCAGCTCTCGCACACTTAGGAGGCTAAAACAATTCAGCAATCAACAATTTAACAATTCTATTTCTCCCTTTCGATGGTATAAGCAATCAGCTGCTCCAGGGAGGTACGGGAAGGGGATGCCGGGAAGGTATGGAGAATAGCCAGCGCCTCGGCATGGTAGCGGTTCATGGCCTCAATGGTGTAGTGTATACCTCCAGAAGTTTTAACGTAGTCGATCACCTGCTGCACACGCTTGCTGTCGCCATTGTTGTTCTTCACATTGTAGATCACCCGGCGGCGGGTCATCCAGTCGGCTTCGCGCAAGGCATGGATCAGCGGCAAAGTCATCTTTTTCTCTTTGATGTCTATACCTACCGGTTTGCCGATCTCAGCAGTGCCATAGTCAAACAGGTCGTCTTTGATCTGGAAGGCAATACCTACTTTTTCACCGAACAGACGCGCTTTTTCGATGTCCTCTTTAGAGGCTCCGGCCGAGGCAGCTCCCACTGCGCAGCAAGAGGCAATTAAAGACGCGGTTTTTTGACGAATGATGTCGAAATACACAGACTCATCGATATCCAGGCGACGGGCTTTCTCAATCTGAAGCAACTCCCCTTCGCTCATCTCCTTCACAGCATTCGACACGATTTTGAGCAACTCATAATCGTCGTTTTGTAATGAGAGCAGCAGGCCTTTGGAGAGCAGGTAGTCACCCACCAACACGGCAATCTTGTTTTTCCAGAGGGCATTCACGGAGAAGAAACCGCGGCGATAGTTCGCGTCATCCACCACGTCGTCGTGCACGAGGGTGGCCGTGTGCAGCAGTTCGATGAGGGCTGCGCCGCGGTAGGTAGCATCGCCAATGGCATCGCCCCGGAAGAGCTTGGCCATGAAGAACACGAACATCGGCCGCATCTGCTTGCCCTTACGCTTCACGATGTAGCTCATGATCTTGTCGAGCAGCAGCACTTTAGACTTCATCGAAGTCCTGAACTTTTTCTCGAACAGCTCCATCTCCTGCGCGATGGGCGCTTGTATTTCCTTTAGGCTAATGCTCATGTGTTATTCCGCAATATTACTATCTGCAGGAGTGGTTTCCAAACATGAACTCCAAATCGGCGTTTAAATACTTCAATCGGAAGGCACTGCAGCATACCTGACAAACCGTGCAAGCCGACACGTGTTTGCCGCTTGCCAAAATTAACTATATTGCCTTCTGATAACACAGCACAACACCATGGCAGAGACACTGAAAGTAGACTTCGTTGTATACCCGGAGCATGAGCGGCCCTTCACCGCCGACGCCACCTATACCCAGGACGGAACCCAAAAGCCAGTCGTGATCTATACCCACGGTTTCAAGGGGTTCAAGGACTGGGGACATTTCAATCTGCTGGCGCAGTATTTCGGCGAGCGGGGCTTTGTGTTCATCAAGTTCAACTTCTCCCACAACGGTACCTCTGTCGACAACTATGCCGATGTGCACGACATGGAGGCTTTCGGGCGCAACAACTTCAGCATAGAACTAGAGGACCTCAAGTCGCTGATCGATTTGGTGCACGACCAAGATGGTCCGCTGCCTTTGAGCGAGATGGACCTTGGCCGCATTTACCTGATTGGCCACAGCCGCGGAGGCGGGTCCGTGATACTGAAAGCCGCCGAAGACCCGCGTGTGAAAGCCGTAGCCACCTGGGCTGCCGTGAACGACTTTGACCAGCGTTGGGACGAGTTGGAGCAGCAGCAGTGGAAGAAAGAAGGAGTGCAGTGGGTAACGAATTTCCGCACCGGCCAGCGCATGCCGCTTTATTATCAAATTGTCGAGGACTACCTGGAGAATGTCGAGCGGCTGGATATACCGAAAGTAATCAAAAAAATGAAGCAGCCCCTGCTCATCCTGCACGGCGAGGAAGACGAAACGCTACCCGTACAAATGGCGCTCGACCTGCACACCTGGAAACCAGACGCCGAGCTGCACTTGCTTCCCGGCGCCGATCATTCTTTCGGAGGGCAGCATCCTTATGAGAAAGAAGAACTTCCGGAAGCTGCCCAAACTGCCGCTGATCTGAGCATTGCCTTTTTCGGGAAACATGCCTAAAGTATACCTGCTGCTGGGCGGGAACCTGGGTGACCGCAACAGCTACCTGTCACAGGCACGCGACCGCATTGCTGCCCAGGTGGGTCCCATTGTGCGCAGCTCTGCCTTGTACGAAACGGCTGCCTGGGGCAACACCGACCAACCCGCTTTCCTAAACCAGGTGGTGGAGGTATGGGCGGAGCACACCCCTGAATACATCCTGTTCCTGATCAATCAGATAGAGCAGGAACTCGGCCGTGTGCGCCAGGAGCATTGGGGTGCCCGCGTCATCGACATCGACATCTTGTTTTACGATGACCTCGCCTTTCAGACCCCGCGCCTGACCATCCCCCACCCCCGGTTGCACCTGCGCCGCTTCACATTACTGCCATTGGCTGAGATTGCGCCAGAAATGACACATCCGGTACTAGGCAAGAGTATAGTGACGCTGTTGGAGAATTGCCCGGATGAGTTGGAGGTACGGCCTTTTACGCCTGTTACATAAGTTCAGCAGACACTCACCAGCTTATTGCTTCAGCTTAGGCACCCTGAAAAAGAAAAACGTATTTATATAACACGACTACCGTCGCCGTGTATCTTTCATGAAAGACCTTTTCGCCATTATAAAAACAGAAAGCGCAAGCCTAGTACGGGGTTTCCTAACTATTTTCCTGTTGGCGCTGCCGTTCACTTTTATACCTGCCCTCTTCAGGAATGGCTTTTCTATGCATGTTATTGGGCAACGCCTGCCGGGGTCTTTGCTCTATTCGGCCATATTGGCAACTGGCGTGATTCTGATAGCGCTTCTGAATAATTACAATAAGCTACAGCAAAAGAAACGCATCTTCGACCTTCCCGCCTTTACAGAACTGGGCTTTGAGGGAGCTGTGGAAGGGTATAACGCCATCATCAAGGAGCTCTCCACTTACCTGATCGGCAAAGTGGGCAACTACTCTTTCAGGGTCGACATCATCCATCCCAAGCAAAAGAACATCACAGTCGAGATTGCCCCCATGATCTATATTGGCCAAAACCAGGCACTTCTGAATCGGCTGGTGCAGGAACTCCACTTACAGGATAATCTATACCTGGCCCGGATACTTTACCTCTCGGAAGCGCAACTTTATGAGCGGGATACTGTCCGGAAAGAGCTAGCCAGGCTCTCAGACGAGCTTAGCAGGATGGGAGTAACGCCCCTAGAGGCGGTCACCGAAGTATAGCAGCTCCCGCTATACCTGCCTGATGCTCCCATTGTCTATTATCTCCGGTAAATAAACTATGTCCTGAATACCAGGCTCTTCGTAGTATACCTATGAAAAAGCTCCCGCTACTAACCCTTCTCCTAACTCTCCCTTATCTGTTGGTCTCCTGCAACTCAGGTGAGCAAGAACATACCAAAATCACACCCGCTATACCTGAGCCAGGCCAGGATGCCGTCCGGCAACTTTGCTTTCTGCAGGTAACAAAAGGTAGCCCAGCCACCATCGCCGGAGAGGCCATCGATTCGCTGCTCATCCGCCTGACCATACAGGGAGATTCCGTAACAGGCATACTGCATTGGCTGCCTTCCCAAAAAGACACCATGAAAGGCACGCTGGCAGGTACATTACAGGACAGTATTCTGACAGCAACCTATACCTACATGGCCGAAGGCGTAACGGCAAAAGAGGAGCGAATTTTCAAAATAGAGGCTGACACCATCTGGATGAAAACCGGTGAACTGGAAGAAAAGAGTGGCCTATGGGTACTCAAAAACAAAGAGTTTGCTCCCTATACCCAGGCTATACCCCGAATAGCCTGTCCATAAAAAAGCCCTTCCTGATTTCACATCAGAAAGGGCTTTTCGTATCAGGTATGGCTTATGCCTACTCTGCTGAGCTTACTTCCGCTGTACGCTCGATTTTCTTCACAAGTCCCTGCAACACCTTGCCTGGTCCGCACTCCACAAAATGCGTGGCACCGTCTGCTACCATCTGCTGCACCGACTGTGTCCAGCGAACCGGCGCGGTCAGCTGTTTTACCAGGTTTTGCTTGATTTCTTCCGGATCGGTGTGCGGCAGCGCGTCTACGTTCTGGTAGATCGGGCATATACCCTGGCTAAAAGTAGTCTCATAGATCGCCTTGGCCAGTTCCTCTTCGGCTGGCTTCATGAGCGGCGAGTGGAACGCCCCACCAACCGGCAAAGGCAGTGCACGCTTGGCGCCGGCTTCCTTCATTTTCTCACAAGCGATCTCTATCCCTTTGTTGGAGCCTGAAATCACCAGCTGACCCGGGCAGTTATAGTTGGCAGCAACCACCACTTCGCCTTCCACTGCGGCGCATACCTCCTCTACTTTCGCGTCTTCCAGGCCCAGAATAGCAGCCATAGTAGACGGGTTGGCTTCGCAGGCAGCCTGCATGGCAAGCGCACGCTTCGATACCAAACGCAGACCATCCTCAAAGCTCAGCACCTTGCTGGCTACCAGCGCAGAGAATTCGCCCAGTGAGTGACCTGCCACCATATCCGGCTGGAAATCTTTGGCAACAGCTGCCTGCGCCACGGAGTGCAGGAAAATAGCCGGCTGTGTCACTTTGGTCTGCTTTAGCTCCTCGTCAGTACCGTTGAACATGATCTCGGTAATGTTGAAACCAAGTATCTCGTTCGCCTTGTCGAACAGCTGGCGAGCCGCTTCGTGCTGCTCATACAAGTCCTTGCCCATACCTACAAACTGCGACCCCTGTCCCGGGAAAACGTATGCCTTCTTCATGCTAATGTATATTGTTGATAGTTGATTGCTGGTTGTTGCTTGTTATTGTTGAATGGTTGATTGGTAAATGGTTTAATTGTTAAACTGATAAATGGCTGTCTGTGTCTACAGTAAGCCCTAGTTATACCTTACTTAGGCGGTACTGCAGATAACCAATGTTTACCATGGTATATACAAATCTGCACGTAGACTTGGCTCGGAAGTATATAAAATCACACAACAGCAATTGCCGTAGTTCAAGCCAAAGCCCCACCAACAATTTAACAATAAAGCAATTTAACCATTTAACAATTTAATACGCCACAAACCTGGCCCTCTCTTCGGGGCTGGGCAGCAGGCAGGCTTCGTTGCGGCCTGCTATGCGGTAGCGGTGCTTCGCCACGAAGCGATACACAAAATCGCGGAAAGATAAGGGAATAAACCTGAAATAGTAAAGCGCCGACCACGGAAAAATGAGATGGCGGGCAATTCGGAGAGCGGCTTCGGACTCGGTATAGAGCCGACCGTTTTCGAAGAAAAGAATGGAGTCGGGCATAGGATTGGGCACTTGCGCCGGTGACACAAGCTGCTCCACCAAACCCGATTGCAGGGCGGCAAAGCGTAGGTTCTGCCTTTTGTTATACCTGAGCACAAGCTGAATGCTGGCCTGGCAAAAGCCGCAGGTGCCATCATAAAACACGATGGGCAAACCCTGCAGCCGCTCCAGTTCCTCCTTTGTCATTAGCGTACGATCTCCACCCAGCCTTTGTAGGTGTTTCTTTCCTGTGCTGGATCTACGGTAATAAATTCAACTTCAGCTTCGTAATAGTACACCCCGTCCGTCAAACGTTTGCCGTCATTGTCAGTGCCTGGCCAGTTAATGTAGGGGTCCTGGCTGCTTTCGTATACTTTCACACCCCAGCGGTTGAACACCTTGAAATTGGTAGAGCGAATGAACGCCGCCCTTCTGTCTGGCCTGAAGACGTCATTCTTGCCATCGCCGTTCGGGGTGATAATGTTAGGCAGCAGGAAGAAGATACAATTGTCTTTGCACACCTCATTGCTCGGTTCACTTTCCTCCCCAGACAAACTGGTGGCTGTCACATAGTAGCAGCCGGCGAAAGACTCCAGCCCGGTATGGGTGTAAGTAGTCTCTTTGGTGGTGGCTATTCTCTGGTACTCCTCCTGCCCTGGCCCTCTGAAATACACCGAGTAAAAATCAATTTCGTCGGTACAGTCGCCTGTGATTTGTGGTACCCAGGTCAGCACGTTCTGGTAGGGTGGTTGCGTTGGGTTGGCAAAAAAGGCTTCACAGTTGAGCGCATCAATGCTGAGCTGAGGCGGACAGACGATACGTGGAATATTGACGCATACCTGCTGGCTGAAGTTCTGCAAAGGCTCCGGCAGGCCATCTATCTGGTAAGAGCCTTGCGTCCGGACTACGTAGCAATAGGTTTTACCGCGTTCTAGTGGGGCACTGGCGCTGCCACGGTCGGTAAACGTGCCACTGGTCGCTGTGGCCGACACGCTGCCAATTTCAACCAGGTTAGCACCTTCTACACGGTATACCTGGTGCTGGAGCACTTCATTTCGCCAGGGTACATTGTACGTCCAGTTCAGGGCGACAGAAAGGTTATTCTGCGTACTGGTTGGCACTGCGGTAAGTCGCACGCTCGAAGCAGAGGTACTGTCACGCAGCATGTTTGGCGCTGTGCCCCCTGGGGTTCTGGTGCTGTAGAACTCGAGTTTATAACGGTATGCATTCGCTTCGGTGTTCAGTCCGGAGTTCACAAACACGGTGTCTGACAGTCTGCGGGAAGTGAACACCTGCTGGTAGGTCCCTCCCGGCTCCTGTCCCACCTTACGGAACAGCCTGTACTCAAACGGAGGATTCAGTCTTTCTATACCCGGTCCCGGTTGTGTCCAGCGAACGGTGATCTGCCCGTTGGTTACGTCGGTGCGGTCCACGGTTACGTTGGTGATGTACGGAATATCGCGCTCCAGCACCACACAAGCCTCCATCGAGGCGATGCTTTTGCCACCTGCAGGGAGCGGGAACTCGGCATAAATGATATAGCAATATTCTGCCCCGGCAGCGAGCCCCTGTCCGTTGTTATCATCAAAGTATTCCGTTTGGTCTTTGCTCACTTCAGCGATCAGCACATAGCCTGTACTGGCGGGCACGCCCGTTTCGCAAGGGCCCGGCACAAAGCCGGAAGGCCCTTCTCGCCTGTAAATGCGTATGGTCGAGGCATTCTGGCAGGTATAGCGGTCCCAGGTCAGGCGCACGTTGCGGTCTTCGGCATTTGCCATCAGATTCTGAGGGGGCGGCCCCACCACCGTAATGCGGTAGGGTTGCAAGTCGGCCAGCTGTCTGGACGGCGGCGGCGGATTGTCTTCAGCCCGGAATATCAGCTGGTATGGCCTGGCCTGCACATTTTCGCAGGTAGTGTTCCACACCAGACGGCCTGCAGCGCGACCAGGCTGATTCTGGGTGATCGTAAAAGTGGCCGGAGGCAGAATGCCGCCTGTGCCCGGCACGGTCAGGGTAATCGGGTGGTTATCCGGATCGGTGGCCGTGATGGTCGTGGTCAAGGTGGTGCCGGCCACAATACAGGTGTCGCGCGGAACCAGCACCGGTGGCCGGTTACGGGCATCTACAACGAGTATTTGCATGTCGCGCACTACTTTGCTTATCAGTACGGCCCCGGCGGCTGTCACACGCCATTCTTCTACGACAAAGGCCACATTGTATTCACCGAGCCGGCAGGGTGCATCCCACGTTAACTGGCCTGTAACAGGATCCAGGGTGAAGGTAGAAGCCCCGGTATTGGTGGCGTTCCGGCAATTGTCAACGGTATGCGGATCGCGGTAACCGGGCACATTGGTGATCACGCCGGATGGGTTTCGGTACTGCGGCTGGATCAGCTTAAAAGAAAGACTGTCACCGTCGGCGTCAATAGCGCCCGGGTTGTGCACCCATCTTTCCCCTGCCGTTGCCTCGTCTATCGGGGCCACCGTCAGTACCGGGGTGCTGTTAAGTCCACGGAGTGGGTTGATGGAGATGGTGGTGGAGATAGAGAAGGAAAGCTGGTCGGTAGGTGCTGCCATGTTCAGGATTCCCCCGTTCCGGTTCTCCCCCACCCACGTCACAATGTAGGTGCCCGCATTGGCATAGGTATACTCCCACTGAAATACCTCCCGGTCCACATCTGGCTTCACGGGGGTCACGGACTGCCGCTCTACCCGCACGGTAGTGCCGTCTCCCATCGAAATCAACACGAAGGGGTCGTCGGCAGGAGAGCTGGTCTTTGTGTAAATGACCATGGTGAAGGTGAACTTGCGGGGGTTCGGGTTTGGTGCGTTATCCCGACGGGCGGTGATGTCACCCGCCCGGATATGAGTTGCCTGAGCCTCGTAAGCAAATCCTAACAACAATACAAATACCAACAGCACGAAGCGGCCAGGCAAGCAATACCTCAAGCGTAAACTATTTGGCATAAGCGTAGGGTTAGATTTGGCGCTGAACAAAGGTAAAATGAAAACTGATATTTTACCTTTTTATTGTCAACAAATGAAAGATAAGTGGGTTAATTGTATATGGTTTTCAGTCCTACGCATTGCAATTTAGATTGATTCAAAATATGCTATTTAAATTGTTTTATAAGGGGTCTGCTTGTACCTTTGAGCATTAAAAAGCTTTATTATTTAACCTTCTAACAAATACAGATGAATTGGTTTACTAAAACGTTTTCCAGTACAATCGGCCGTAAGATCATCATGTCTATAACGGGTCTTTTTCTGTGCTCCTTTCTGGTAGTCCACCTGATAGGAAACCTGACGCTATTCAAGGGTGACGATGGTGTGACTTTTAACCTCTACTCTCACTTCATGGCGAACAACCCCATTATCCGCACCATGGAAATTGTGCTGGTGCTGGGCTTTGTGTTCCACATTTACGATGCCCTGGTGTTAACGCGCCGCAACAAGACGGCTCGCCCTGTTGGCTATTCAGAAAACCACCCGCAGGAGAATTCTACTTGGTCATCGCGCAACATGGGCCTGCTAGGCACCGTGATCCTTGTTTTCCTGATCATCCACCTTTGGAATTTCTTCGTACCTGCCCGCTTTGGTGGTGTAGCAGGTCTTGAAGGTCTTGATGGTGTAGTGATTGACAATGTAGACTATGACAACCTATACCTGAAGGTGGTGCAATCTTTCCAGATTTGGTGGTATGTTGTTATTTATGTGATTTCTATGGTGGCCCTGGCCTACCACTTAATCCATGGTTTCCAGAGTGCGTTTCAGTCGCTGGGTCTTACGCACAAAAAGTACACGCCGTTCATTAAAACTTTCGGTGTTGTTTTCTCTGTTCTGGTATGCTTTGGCTTTGCCATCATTCCGATCTACTTCTTTTTCGCTGCATAACATAAACTTTCAATAGTTGCTATGATATTAGATTCAAAAATCCCGGAAGGTGCCTTAGCCGAAAAATGGGATAAGCATAAATTCAATGTGAAGCTGGTGAACCCAGCCAACAAGCGTAAATACGACATTATAGTGGTTGGTACTGGCCTTGCCGGTGCTTCTGCTGCTGCCACATTAGGCGAACTGGGCTACAACGTGAAGGCGTTCTGCTTCCAGGATTCTCCTCGCCGCGCACACTCTATCGCGGCACAGGGTGGTATCAACGCCGCCAAAAACTACCAGAACGACGGTGACTCGATCTTCCGTCTGTTCTACGACACCATCAAAGGTGGTGACTACCGTGCACGTGAGGCAAACGTTTACCGTCTGGCACAGGTGTCTGTAGACATCATTGACCAATGCGTGGCGCAGGGTGTTCCTTTCGCACGTGAGTATGGCGGACTGCTGGCCAACCGTTCGTTCGGTGGTGCGCAGGTATCGCGTACGTTCTACGCCCGTGGCCAAACGGGACAGCAGCTGTTGCTGGGTGCTTACTCTGCCCTGAACCGTCAGATCGCTTACGGTAAAGTGAAGATGTTCCCGCGCACCGAAATGCTGGACTTAGTAATGGTGGACGGCAAAGCCCGTGGTATTGTAGTGCGCAACCTGATCACAGGTAAAGTGGAGTCGCACAGTGCACACGCCGTGGTGCTGGCAACAGGTGGTTACGGCAACGTGTTCTTCCTCTCTACCAACGCCATGGGCTCTAACGCCACGGCAGCCTGGAGAGCGCACAAGAAAGGTGCTCTGTTCGCAAACCCTTGCTTCACGCAGATTCACCCAACCTGTATACCTGTTTCCGGAGAATACCAGTCTAAGCTGACGCTGATGTCTGAGTCGCTGCGTAACGACGGCCGTGTTTGGGTACCTAAAACGGTTGAGATCGCTCAGCGCCTGCGCAAAGGAGAAATCTCAGTAAACGATATCAAAGAAGAAGACCGCGACTACTATCTGGAGCGCAAATACCCTGCCTTCGGTAACCTCGTACCACGCGACGTGGCATCACGCAACGCCAAACTGATGTGTGACGAAGGACGTGGCGTAGGTGCTTCCGGCCTTGCTGTATACCTTGACTTCGCTGACGCGATCAAGCGTGAAGGGCAGCCTGCTATCGCTGCCAAGTATGGTAACCTGTTTGAGATGTATGCCAAGATCACAGACGAGAACCCATACGAAAAACCAATGCGTATCTACCCTGCCGTGCATTATACTATGGGTGGTCTTTGGGTAGATTACAACCTGATGACCAACATCCCGGGCCTGTATGCCACTGGCGAGTGTAACTTCTCTGACCATGGCGCAAACCGCCTGGGTGCTTCGGCCCTGATGCAGGGTCTGGCCGATGGATACTTTGTTATACCTTACACCATTGGTGACTACCTGGCGCAAACACCTTACGATAAGGTGAGCACTGATCACCCTGCCTTTAAAGAGGCGGAGCAGAACGTAAAAGCCACCACCGACCGTCTTCTTTCTATTAAAGGAAACCGCACGGTGGATGATTTCCACAAGGCACTTGGCTTGCTTATGTGGGACTACTGCGGTATGGCCCGTAACGCGGAAGGACTTCAGTTTGCCAAGCAGGAAATCCGCAAGCTGCGCGATGAATTCTGGCAGGACGTGAAGGTAACGGGTGTGAACGAAGAGCTGAACCAGACACTGGAGAAGGCACACCGCGTAGCTGACTTCCTGGAGTTGGGTGAGCTTATGGTAGACGATGCGCTGCACCGCAACGAGTCTTGCGGCGGTCACTTCCGTGAGGAGTACCAAACGCCTGAGAACGAGGCCCTGCGCGACGACGAGAACTTTGCCTATGTGGCAGCTTGGGAGTATGCCGGCACTAGCGGTAACCCGATCTTGCACAAGGAAGAACTGAAGTTCGAAAACGTGAAGCTAACGCAGCGTAGCTACAAGTAATGATTAATTAATAATTAGGAATGAGTAATGGGTCTGCCAACAGACAATTAAAAGTTCTTAATTCATAATTCTTAATTCGTAATTAATAAAGAAATGGCTGGAAGTAATCCAAATGCTAAACCAATGGACCTCACATTGAAGATTTGGCGCCAAAAAGATAAAAACTCAGCAGGACAGCTGGTAACTTACCCACTGAACGGTATATCCCCGGATATGTCGTTCCTGGAAATGCTGGACGTGCTCAATGAAGAGTTGCTGGTAAAAGGCGAAGAGCCGGTTGCCTTCGATCATGACTGTCGTGAAGGCATTTGCGGTATGTGTAGCCTGTTCATCAATGGCCGTGCACACGGTCCGGAGCGTGGCACTACTACATGCCAGCTACACATGCGCCACTTCAACCATGGCGACACCATCACGATCGAGCCTTGGAGAGCAGCTGCTTTCCCGGTATACAAAGACCTCGTGGTTGACCGTTCTGCCTTTGACCGAATTCAGCAAGCCGGTGGTTACGTGTCTGTGAACACAGGCGGTGTACCAGACGCAAACGAGATTGCTATACCTAAAACAATCGCTGACAAAGCGTTTGACGCAGCTACCTGTATCGGTTGCGGCGCCTGCGTAGCGGCTTGTAAGAACGCCTCTGCCATGCTGTTTGTGAGCGCGAAGGTATCGCAGCTGGCCATGTTGCCACAAGGCAAGGTGGAGCGCAAAACACGTGTGGAGAACATGGTTGCCCAAATGGATATCGAAGGCTTTGGTGCCTGCTCTAACACAGGAGCCTGTGCTGCTGAGTGCCCGGTAGGTATATCCCTGGACAACATCGCCATGATGAACCGTGAGTATCTGGGTGCTAAAGCAAGTTCTGAGAACGTAGCCTAAGCACTCCAACATTATTTTAAAAAGGCGAGGCAGGCATACTGTTCTCGCCTTTTTTGTTTTATTTAGAGAGCATATCGTAAATAGCAGTTCTTCTTTTAAACCGAAGACCATACAACCTGTTTAAGGTAAAACACCCCATACTGCATGATCACCATAATAACCGGCACAAACAGACCTGCATCTAACTCCAGGGCAGTCGCCAATCTTTATGCCAGGCTTCTTGAGCAGCGCAACACGGCATACCAAATACTCGACCTAGCCGATTTACCTGCTGATTTTACCTCTTCGGCATTGTATGACAACATTGGCACCAATGAAACTTTCAACAAACTGAGCAGCATGATCGGTGAGTCTAACAAGTTCGTGTTTATCGTGCCGGAGTACAACGGCTCCTTTCCGGGCGTGCTCAAGGCTTTTATAGATGGGCTTGCATACCCAAACACCTTCCAGAACAAAAAGGCCGCCCTGGTAGGCCTATCGTCTGGTGTGCAGGGCAGCGGCCTTGCCATGAGCCACCTCACTGATATTTTCAATTATCTGGGTATGCATGTGCTGGCATTAAAACCACGACTGGCCCAAATCGATAAAAACTTCGACGGCACCACTATTACAAATGAGCTATACCTGGAACTGCTGAATCAGCAAATCGATCAGTTCCTGCATTTCTAAGAAAGAAGACTAGTCAGAGTTTAAAAAGGCAATTCTAAGGTATAGGAACACCATCCGGCAACGCTACTGAGACACTGAAAGGCGACAGCTTATAAGACCTATACCCTGCCATGTTTGCTCCTATTTGAGATAGCCGTAGGCAAGTCCTTGCATAAAAAAAGAGCCTGCAATTGCTTGCAGGCTCTTTTCATTATTTAGAAACCAATAGTACTAATCAACATTATCGTGCAGGAAACGATTGTCGCCTAGTATTTCGTTGTCATCATTCAAATTGAAACGAGAGATGTTGCGCTCAGAGGAGTGCACTACATTATCGAGTGCGACGTTACGGCGCAAATATGCCGGCACATCCAGTTTCTCCTTGATAGCCTCTGTCGTGATCTCGCTGCTCAGCATTCTGAGGCGGGCACGTCTTTCTTCAGCTCTACGCTGCATTAACTCACGCTCCTCTGTCAGGCGCTTTGCTTCCTTCGTAGCTAAATCCTCCTGGTGCGAAGCGGTGTAAGCGGCATTGCTGTTGTTGTCTTGGGAGGAGAAACCATCCAGCTCAAAAACCACACGTTGCGGCTGCTGCGGATACTGCTGTTGCTGCTGCTGTTGCTGCGGAGCAGGAGCTTGCGGCTGCTGAGGCGCAGGTGCCTGTGGTTGCTCAACAATTGGTCTGCGAACCTCAAACTGAGGGGCAGCTTGCTGAGGAGCGGTCGCTACAGGTGCTATTACAGGCTTCGCCACAAAATTCACAACCTCAGCCGCTTCCGGCATTGCTGGCTCTGCTACTTCAATTTTTTTTTGGCTCTCCAGGTCAAAAACTGTTTTTTTAGGCTCGATGATCGTATCGGCATCACTCGCAAAACCTGTCGCGATAACAGTTACCCGGATGCTCTGTCCCAGTGAAGAATCGATCCCGTGACCGAAAATAACTTCGGCTTCCTGACCGGCTTTGTCCTGGATGTATTCCGTGATCTCAGTCAGTTCGTCCATTTCAAGCTCAGCCTGCTCACCAGACATGATAGAAAGGAGGATCTTCTGAGCACCGTGGATGTCAGTGTTATTAAGCAAAGGAGAAGAAAGCGCTTCTTCAGCGGCACGAAGGGCACGGCCCTCCCCTTCTGTAGTTGCAGAACCCATCACTGCAGCTCCAGAGTCTTTCATCACAGTCTTCACGTCTTCAAAGTCGACGTTCACCTCGGCTGTAACGGTGATAATTTCAGCAATTGATTTAGCAGCTGTCGTCAATACGTTGTCAGCTTTTGCAAAAGCCTCACGGATGGTCAGGTTACCGAACATCTCACGCAGCTTATCATTGAGGATCACCAGGATTGTGTCGCAGTTCTCGCTCAGCTCCTTGATACCGTTTTCGGCAGCAAGTTTCTTTTTCTTGCCTTCGAACACGAAAGGGGCCGTTACGATTCCTACTGTCAGGATACCCAGTTCTTTGGCAACCTTGGCAATTACCGGGGCTGCACCAGTACCGGTACCGCCACCCATACCTGCCGTGATAAACACCATCTTGGTATCGTTGCTCAGTAACTCACGGATCTCTTCCTTGCTTTCGAGGGCAGCATGTTTGCCTTTTTCAGGGTTGGCGCCAGCACCAAGTCCTTCTGTCAGGTTCAAGCCTATTTGTAGTCTATTAGGAACACTGCTGCTCTTCAAAGCCTGCATATCTGTATTACAGATCACGAACTCCACATCCTTGATGCCTTGGCTATACATGTGGTTTACCGCATTGCTGCCTCCACCTCCGACGCCAATCACCTTAATGATAGACTTACCGCTTGCCGGCAAGTCAAAACTGTACATTGAAGTCATGCTAAAATCTCCTGCTATTATGGGTTTCTAATAATTTTGCTTCTCAATTAATCGATATCGTCAGACAAAAAGCCCTTGATCTTCTGGAACAGGCCAATGCCGTTTCCATC
This sequence comes from Pontibacter aquaedesilientis, assembly GCF_014773225.1. Classification (GTDB taxonomy): domain Bacteria; phylum Bacteroidota; class Bacteroidia; order Cytophagales; family Hymenobacteraceae; genus Pontibacter; species Pontibacter aquaedesilientis. The sequence goes on from NZ_JACXAJ010000010.1 coordinate 33,509, forward strand.
TTTGCTGACAGTCTTCGTAGCTTCCGGCTTTGAGAACTCCTTCTGCTGCGGTATTTCCACAAAGTTTCCGGTGCGCTGATCCAGCGACTGGTAACCGGCCAGCACCAGGCCTACGCCAGTTGCGTGCATTGGGCTCTTCACTGCGTCGATCTTCGACTTGCCCAAATGCTCGTTCGGGTACCCGATACGGGTATCCATACCTGTAATGTATTCTACCAGCTGTACCAAATTCTGCAATTGCGCACCACCACCAGTAATCACGATGCCGGCAGCCAGGTTGTTGGCGTATCCAGAACGAACAATTTCTGCGTAGATCAGTTCCACAATCTCCTCCATTCTTGCCTCGATGATGTAAGCAAGATTTTTCAGGGAAATCTCTTTCGGCGTACGGTCACGTAAGCCTGGAATCGAAACGATCTCATTTTCAGAGGCTTCGTCGGCAATCGCTTTCCCAAACTTAACTTTCAGCTGCTCTGCCTGGTTTTGCATCACCATGCAGCCCTGTTTGATATCAGAGGTGATGATATTGCCGCCGAAAGGCAAAACTGCCGTATGCCGGATGATATTGTCCTTGAAAATGGCCAGATCCGTTGTACCGCCTCCGATGTCCACCAGCGCAACGCCGGCTTCTTTCTCTTCGTCACTCAGCACAGACATGCACGAGGCCAGCGGTTCCAGGATCAGATTATCAATCTCCAGTCCGGCACGCGAGATGCATTTGTTGATGTTATTGATGGCATTAGACTGAGCGGTGATAATATGAAAGTTGCCCTCCAGACGCACGCCCGACATACCAACCGGGTCTACTATACCTTCCTCGTAGTCTACTTTGTATTCCTGCGGCATCACATGAATGATCTCGCTTCCCGGAGGGGTCACCAGACGGTACATGTCATTTGTCAGGCGATTCACATCATCAACCGTTATTTCGTGGTCCGTTACCTGCCGTGTGATGCTACCGTTATGTTGCAGGCTTTTAATGTGCTGCCCGGCAATCCCCACGTTTACTACCCCGATGTTGATACCTGATTGCTCCTCAGCCTGACGGATCGCTTTCTTTATCGCCTCTACGGTTTTGTCGATGTTGCTGACAATACCGCGCACTACACCTTCCGAAATGGCTTTGCCCATCCCCAGGATTTCCAGCTTTCCATACTCATTCTTCCGACCAACAAGTGCGCAAACTTTGGTTGTGCCGATGTCCAAGCCTACTACTATTTTGTCGTTCTGCATATACTGTATATGTTATTCACAAATAATCTGATCTTCGTACTCCACGTTCACTCTTTTATATTTGTCCCATCCCATCACGGGCAGCACCTCTTTATAAAAGACCATTAACTTTTTGAATTTTTCTTCCGCTTGCTCCGGCTTTCCAAATTCAATGGTATGCTCCCCAACCTGTGGCAAGAAATAAACTTTGCCCTTCCCATCGATATGCATTTGGGCTAACTGGGCTTTCCAAAACTCATCAGTCTCAATGAACTGCAGTAAGGAAATATAAGCCTGGCCTGTAGAGTCCTGGAAGAAATCCCTGCCGAACGGTCGGTTGGCCATGGTCTTCGTAATAGGTATTACACGAGCGGTGTATCTCTCTGAGAGGGGCAGCATGTTACCATCTGCGTCAATGTAGACATCCTGATCTGGTCGTATAATTCTAGCTATAGGCCTGTTTTGTTTAATGCTTACCTGTATATTCCCATCCAATCCTCTGAACACTTCTGCCTCCTTCACAAAACTATGCGCTTCAATGCGCTTTTCAAGGTTTTTCAGATCGATTTGCTGGTTGGGCAATCCTTCTAATTTACGCTCTCCTTCACGGGTCAAAAGGTCTCTTACTTCTTCATCCCCAATAAAGTAATTGTTGTACTCATTATCAATATTTATTGACACTTTTTCACACTTTTTTTCATTTTGGCGTGAAGATGCAAATCCTGCCAGAGCAGTGATAGAGACAATGCTACAACCTGCAAAAATTAAAGATTTTATTTTACTATTCAAGCCCATGGCACTAATTTTCTAAAATATTTTTGATAGGCTTCACTAACGTATCAATATCACCGGCTCCGACCGTCGCCAATACCTCAAAATTGGGGTTTTCGGCCAAATATTGCAATATTTTATCTTTCTGAATCAGCTGCTTTACCGGACTAGTTACCTTGTCGAGAATCATCTGGGAAGTCACTCCCGCGATTGGCTTTTCCCGTGCCGGGTATATGTCCAGCAACACCAGCTCGTCCGCCTTGCTCAGGCTCTCTGCAAACTCGTCTGCGAAGTCTCGTGTGCGCGAGAACAGGTGCGGCTGAAATATCACTTTTAACTTCTTGTTTGGGTACATAGCGCGCAGCGACGTCATAAACGCATCGATCTCTTTTGGGTGATGCGCATAGTCGTCGATGTATACCTTCCCTTCCCCTTCATACACAATTTCAAAGCGCCGCTTTACCCCTCTGTAACTCTCCATGCCGGCCACCAGTTTATCCGCCGGAACCTGCCTTATCTGAGCCGCCACTAAGGCAGCCAGTGCGTTCTCAACGTTATGATAACCAGGCAGTCCAAGCTTCAAACATGCTATGTTACCGAAGGGTGTTCGGGCATCAAATTTAAACCAGTGTCCGTCGATCTCCATGTGCTGCACATGCCCATCTCCCTCCTGCAAACTATACCGGATCACGTTTACTCCCTCCTGTACTTTATCAGTCAGGCGCGGGTCTGTGTCGCGCTGCAATATCAGGTAGCCTCCCGGTTTTATCTGGCTGATGAACTTCTGAAAAGTCCGGATCATCTCCTCCCGGTCACCATAAATATCGAGGTGGTCCGGATCGGCAGATGTCACAATGGCGATATCCGGGTACAAAGTCAAAAAAGAGCGATCATACTCATCGGCCTCCACCACCACGATTTCCTCTGTTGCCTTGCCACTGCTGATCAGCAAATTGGAATTCAGGTTGGTCGCTATACCTCCCAGGAAAGCCGAACAATCTACCCCGGCATGGTGCAGCAGGTGTGTCACGATGGAGGAAGTGGTTGTCTTCCCATGGGTACCCGCCACGGCTATGGTATAGGCAGAAGCGGTGATGATACCCAATACTTCCGAGCGTTTCTTAATGGTATAGCCCTGTTCCTTCAGGAAAGTCCACTCGGTATGCTCAGCAGGTATAGCCGGCGTCAATATAACCAAGGTTGCGGCCTTGTCTGCCAGAATCTGCTCCGGCAATTGGTTAACATCATCTTCATAATGCACCAGTATACCTTCCTGCTCAAGCGCCTCCGTTAGCGGAGTGCGGGTCTTGTCGTAGCCCCACACCGGAAAACCCTTGGCATAGAACCAGCGGGCAATGGCGCTCATGCCGATACCGCCAATGCCTAGGAAATAGATATATCTATAATCTTCCAGTCTCACTTGATCAGTTTAAAAAGCTCGTTTACAATATCGACAGCGGCATTTGGCCGCGCCAATTTCAATATGTGCTGCGAAAGTCGCTGTTGTTCCTGCTCGTCTCCTGCCAGTTGCAAAGCAGCCGGCACCAATTCCTGTTGTGCCTCCACATCGCGCACCAACAAGGCGGCGTGTTCCTGCACCAGCGCCATGGCATTCTTCGTCTGGTGATCTTCGGCTACATTGGGCGAAGGCACCAAAATCGACGGTTTTCCAGCCAAACAAAGTTCTGAAATGGACAGAGCGCCTGCTCTCGACACGACTACATCAGCGGCGGCATAGGCCAGGTCCATCTGCCGGATAAAATCGAAAGCTCGTATACCTTGATTGGCATAAGGCTTCTCCAATTCCTGCGCTTTTTCGTGATAGCCACGTCCAGTTTGCCAGATCAGCTGGTAGCCGGCCTCTACAATAGATGGCAGGCCAGCCGCTATACTTTCGTTTATGGTTCTGGCTCCCAGGCTTCCGCCTATCACCAAGATAGTTTTCTTTTCAGATGTCAGCCCGAAGTGAAGCAACGCCTCTTTCCTCTTTCCCTGTATTTCCATGATATCCTGCCGCACCGGGTTACCAGTGAGGACAAGTTTCTCTGCCGGGAAGAAAGCCTCCATGTTTTTATAGGCTACGCAGATCTTCTGCGCCCGTTTGGCCAACAGCTTGTTGGTGATGCCGGCGTAGGAGTTCTGCTCCTGAATAAGCGCCGGGATCTTTTTGGAAGTAGCCGCATAAAGCAACGGTCCGCTGGCATAGCCCCCCACGCCTACCACGGCATCCGGCTTGAACTCACGGATAATCTTATGCGACATCCGGATACTCGAAATCACTTTCCAGGGGAACGACAGATTATCCAATGTCAATCGGCGCTGAAGTCCGCTGATCCAAAGTCCCACGATCTTATACCCCGCTTCCGGCACACGCGTCATTTCCATACGCCCGATCGCGCCAACAAACAGAATCTCCGCATCCGGGTATACTGCTCTGATCTGGTTAGCAATAGCTACAGCCGGATATATATGCCCGCCTGTGCCGCCGCCACTTATGATGAAACGATATGGTTGTTTCTGATCAGGCATTTGCTTTTACTATTACATTCAATGTCTCTTCGTCTTTCACGGTGCGGCTTACGCTCAGAATAATGCCCAGCGAGATGCCTGTGAAAATAAGCGAGGTTCCCCCCATACTCAGCAATGGCAAAGGCAAGCCCGTGATCGGACCCAACCCAACGGCCACCCCCATGTTGATCATGCCCTGTAATACCAGACTGAAACTAAGACCCGCCGCCAGCAATCCCCCGAAGGCACCATTGCTTTTGGTAACTGTTACGAGACCACGGTAGAGCAACGCAAGGTATAGGAAGAGCACCAAGGCACCACCCAGTAACCCATACTCTTCCAATATGATCGCATAGATAAAGTCGGAATAAGGGTGCGGTAAAATATCGCGTTGATCACTGTTACCTGGCCCCTTGCCAACCACGCCGCCTGTGGCGATGGCGATGTAAGACTGCTCCAACTGGAAAGCAGTTTCAGATTCGTTAAAGAAGGCTTCTACCCTGCTGATAGCAGTGCCCAAACGCTGACCCGCTGCTAAACCTACTCCACCCAGCATGGCACCTGCTATTACAAAAACTGCCAGCGATTTCATCGGGACACGACCAATGAACATTAACAAGAGGCTTGTCAGGAAAAGTAAAACCGCTGTTGAGGTGTTCGTCAGGGCGATCAGCGCACAAATAAAGCCAGTCCAGGCAAAAATTGGCAATAGATTACGTTTCCAGTCATCAAGCTTATCTTGCTTTTTTGATAGCATACTGGCCAAGTATGAAATCAGCGCTAGCTTTGCTAAATCCGAAGGCTGGAAAGTCTGGTTGATAACCGGGATCGTGATCCAACGGGATGCCTCGTTAATGTTCGATCCAAAAAAGAAGGTGTAGAGCAACAGCGGCACCGACAGAATAAGCGCCACCAAGGACAGACGGGAATAATAACGGTAATCGATCTTGTGGGCCAGCCACATAAAGGCCAGACCAATGAAGATCAGGGAAGAGTGCTTGAATAGGAAGTACTCTGTGTTCCCATCTTTCTGTTTGTACGCCAAGGTACCGGTGGCCGAATACACGACCGCCATGCTGATAAGCGAGAACATCAGCACGATGCCCCAAAGCACCGCGTCCCCTTTCAGGTTCCGCTGCAACCACTGCTTGATCATATTCCCTTTGGCTAAATGTTAAAAATCTTACTTTTTCAAAACTATCTTCTCCACGGCCTCCCGGAAGCGTTGCCCCCGGTGCTCGTAATTATTGAACAAATCGAAACTTGCGCAGGCCGGCGACAACAGGACCACATCGCCAGGCGTTGCCAGCAGCTTCCCCATGCGCACCGCATACTCAATCGAAGTCGTCTCCACGACTACTGGTACAATCCGCCCGAACGCTTCTTTCAGCTTGTCGTTATCTTTCCCCAGACACACCAGCACTTTGACTTTCTCTTTGGCCAGTTCGGTCAGCACGCTGTAGTCGTTGCCTTTGTCCACCCCGCCGGCGATCCAGATGATCGGCTGCTTTATGCCTTCCAGGGCATAATACACAGCTTCGACGTTAGTCGCTTTCGAGTCGTTGATGTAGGTAACTTCTTTTGAGACCGTAATCACCTGCAAGCGGTGCTCAGCGTTCTCGAATGTCTCCAACCCTTTTTCAATCTGCCTGTCTTCCACACCCATCAGCTTGGCAACAGCCACGGCAGCCATGGTGTTGTACTGGTTGTGCTTGCCGATCAGGGCAGAGCGGGAGGCGTCGATGTCGCCTTCGTAGAACTTCACGCCTACTTTAACATGCGTTCCTTCACATAGTACCTTCGCACCTTCCGTTGCCTGGAGCGAGAATGGGATTGTGGTTCCGCCAAAAGACGCAGAATCGAACGCATTACGGATAATATCATCATCGTTGTTGTAGATAAAGTAGTCCGCGCCGCTCATGTTCTGCGCAATGCGCAACTTGGAGGCGGCGTACTTGTTCATGTCATAGCCATACCGGTCTAGGTGGTCTGGCGTAATATTTAACAGTACTCCTATGTGTGCTTTGAACTTGTACATGTTGTCGAGCTGAAAACTGCTCAGCTCCACCACGTAGTACTCGTGTTTGTTTTCAATTACTTTCTCTGCCAGGCTCTCGCCAATGTTTCCGGCCAGCCCCACGTTTATACCTGCGCTCTTAAGCAAATGGTAAGTGAGCAAGGTAGTGGTGGTCTTGCCGTTGGTGCCCGTGATGCAGATAAACTTTGCGTCGGTATACCTGCCGGCAAACTCAATCTCCGAGATAACAGGGATCTCCCGTTTGATGGCCTCCTGAATGATAGTTGCCTTGTCTGGTATACCCGGGCTTTTGACGATCTCGTTGGCTTCCAGTATGCGCTCAAAGGTGTGGGTTCCCTCTTCATAAGGTATAGCCGCTGTTGCCAGTTTGGCTTTGTATACCTCTTTGATCTGCCCCATATCGGACACAAACACGTCGAGTCCCTTCGCCTTGGCCAGCAATGCTGCCCCCACGCCACTTTCTCCCGCTCCGAGTATCGCTAGTTTCATTTTCGTTGCCTGTTATTCGTTGTTCGTTGTTCGTGGAACACCAAGTCCTCTAAAATATCTGATTAAGCCGTTCAACAATTGCTTGCAACTTGTTACTTCGGTCAGAACAGTGTTTAATGCGCCCGGTCCCAAAAATTTCTGGTCAGACGCAATGTAAAGCTGAGTTTCCAACTCATATAGTGAACCTCTGGCAATATAAAACAGCTGTACCGCATCTTTCGCGTGCTGCCTTCCACACCCTTCAGCGATATTTGAGGCAACCGATACTGCCGCCCGTCTCATCTGATTCGTTAAACCGTAGATTTCATCTTTCGGGAAATCCATTGAAAGATTATAAATGCTGCTTGCAAGCGTTCTGCTCTTCTTCCAAACATCAAGCTCTTTATAATCCTTCACTTCTTTCATACCTCAGTCTGTTTCTCTTTTAGCCTTCTCGATTGACGAATAACGATTAACGATCAACTATCTTAGTTTCAGCGTTGCCAAAGTCAAAATCGCCAGCATAATGCCCACAATCCAGAAGCGTGAAACGATCTTGGATTCGTGGTAGCCGTTCTTTTGGTAATGATGGTGCAGCGGCGACATCTTGAAAATGCGTCGGCCTTCACCGTATTTCTTCTTTGTGTACTTGAAGTAACTCACCTGCAACATCACCGATAGGTTCTCTATCAGGAAAATACCGCATAGGATAGGTATAAGCAGCTCTTTTCGAACAATTAGGGCCATTACCGCAATAATACCCCCAATAGCCAAACTACCTGTGTCCCCCATAAAAACCTGTGCCGGATAGGAATTATACCACAGGAAACCAACACAGGCGCCGACAAAAGCCAGCGCAAAAATGGTCAGCTCACCCGAGTTCGGGATAAACATGATGTCCAAGTAATCTGCAAAAATGGTGTTACCGGATACCCAGGCGAATATCGCCAGCGTCACTCCAATGATGGCTGAAGTACCTGCTGCCAACCCGTCGATACCGTCGGTGATATTGGCGCCGTTGGATACGGCCGTTATCACCAGGATAACAAACGGAATATAGAGGTAGCACGACCAGTCTGCGAAAACCGGCCCCGCAAAAGAGAACAAATTACAGTAGTCAAGCTCGTTGTTTTTGCGGAAAGGAATGGTCGTGATCATGGATTTGATGTCTACCCACTTACTTGTGGCATTCACGGCAGAAGTAGAGCCATCCGTGAAAATGTACTGTCTTACCACCACATCGTCATTGAAGTATAGGGTCAAACCTACAATAATTCCCAGGCCGATCTGCCCTAATACCTTAAATTTCCCGGCTAGCCCCTCTTTGTTCTTTTTGAATACTTTGATGTAGTCATCCAGAAAGCCGATCATCCCGAGCCAGATCGTTGAAACGATCATCAGGAGCACGTATATGTTGTCCAGTCGGGCAAACAGCAAGGTCGGCACGAGTATAGCCAGCAGGATAATCAGACCACCCATGGTTGGAGTGCCTTTTTTCTCCATCTGGCCTTCCAGACCAAGGTCACGAATGCTTTCGCCTACTTGTTTGCGCTGCAGTATTTTAATCAGTCGTCCGCCAAACATCATTGCGATCAACAAGGATGTCAGCGTTGCCATACCTGCCCTGAACGAGATGTATTGAAATACGCCCGCCCCCAAAAGGTCGTATTCACGGTCAAGGTATGTAAAGAGATGGTAGAGCATTTAATCTATCGTCTGTTCGTAATTCTTTCTTTTAACGTTTATTTGCCAAGCTGCTGTAGGGCTTCCTGCAGCACTTGCTTATCATCGAAAGGGTACTTCACCCCTTTGATTTCTTGGTAGGTTTCGTGCCCCTTGCCCGCCACCAGAATGATGTCGCCTTTGCCTGCCAGCATACAGGCTGTGCGGATGGCTTCTCTCCTATCGAGCACACTCAGGGTTTTCTTGAAGTCCAGCGGCTTCACGCCTTTCTGCATATCCTCGAGTATTGCCTGTGGCTCCTCGAAACGCGGATTGTCGGATGTCAGGATCACCTTGTCGCTCAGGCGGCAGGCGATGTCGGCCATCACCGGGCGCTTGGTCGCGTCGCGGTTGCCGCCACAGCCAACTATTGTGATCACCGTTTGCAGCGGCGTTCTTATTTGTTGGATTGTATTCAAAACATTTTCCAGCGCATCCGGCGTATGAGCATAATCCACTATCCCGGTAATCTGCTCAGTTTCCGAAACGATGTAGTCGAAGCGACCAGCCGCCGTGTCCAGGCTCGAGAGAATCGTTAGAGCCTCTACCGGATCCTCACCCAGCAACACGGCCACGCCATAAGCTCCCAGCAAGTTATAGGCATTGAATGCCCCTATCAGTTTCGCCCAGATCTCGTGCCCGTCTATTTCCAGATGCAATCCCTGCAGCGTGTTGTCGATCAGGCGTGCTTTGAAATCGGTTACCTTGCGCAATGAGAAATAGCGCACATCGGCTTTCGAGTTCTGCACCATGACAGGACTACGTTTGTCGTCGGCATTAATCAAGGCAAATGCACCCGCCGGCAGCATATCAAAAAATGATTTTTTTGCCTTGATGTACTCATCAAAAGTGCCATGATAGTCCAAATGGTCATGGGTGATGTTGGTGAAAACGCCGCCGGCGAAGGTTATACCTGCCACCCGTTGCTGCACCATGGCATGCGAACTTACCTCCATAAAGGCATAGGCGCATCCTGCTTTCACCATCTTATCCAACAGCGCGTTCAGCGATACAGCGTCTGGTGTGGTATGCGTTGAGGGGATAACGGCTTCGTCGATCTGGTTTTGCACTGTGGAGATCATCCCTACATGATAGCCCAGTTCGCGGAACAATTTGTGCAGTAAAGTAACCGAAGTGGTTTTGCCATTGGTACCCGTCACGCCCACCAATTTCAGTTTTCTGGACGGATGGCCGTAAAACGCAGAAGCCATCAAGCCAAGGGCCTGACCGCTGTTATTCACTTTGATATAAGTAACATCTTCAGCCAGGTCTGCCGGTAATTCCTCACACACAATGGCTGCGGCTTTTGCCTCTGCGGCTCTCGCCATGAAGTCGTGCCCATCCACCTGAACGCCACGCATGGCCACAAACAGCACCCCCTCTTGCACCTGACGCGAGTCGAAGGCAATGGACTCGACCGGCACATGCAGCGGACCATGGCTTTCCAGCACGGTTACATCTTTTAATATGTCCTGTAATAGCTGCATTAGCTCAGTACGATCGTAATTTTAGTCTCTTTATTAATTTCTGTGCCCGGCTGCACCGATTGCTTCATTACACGCTTGCCCATCCCCTCCACATGCACTTTCAGGTGCTGGTTGCCCAGAATGAACAACGCGTCGCGCAGCGTCATACCGGTCACGTCAGGCACCTGCCCGCCCTGTACCGGGTTCGGCTCAAACTTGAGTGAGCGCATTTGCGGTGTTACGCGCACCCACTCGTCATCGTGCGTAGCGGTAGAGTGGCTGCTGATACCGATTTTGTTGAGAATCAGGCTCAGGTCGTCGAAGCTGCCGGCTTTCACCTGTGGCAAACTGTCTTTATTCGGCACCACCCGGGCACGCAGCGGCTGGTGCATGGCCAGATCGCGGGCGTAAGCCTTATCAGCCACTTCCTTAAATACCGGTGCGGCCACATCGCCGCCGTATACGTTCACCCCTCTTGGACTGTCAATAATCACAATGCAACTATACTTCGGGTTGTCAGCCGGAAAATAACCGGCAAAGGAAGTCGAATATAGCTTCACATACTTGCCGTCTTTCACCTTACGGGCAGTTCCGGTTTTGCCAGCCACTTTGTAGTCGGCACTTTTAATGTTCTTGGCGGTACCGTTCTGCACCACGCCTTCCAGCATGGCCCGTACTTTCTTAATGGTTTCCTCAGAAGCGATCCGATCGTTCAGTACACGGGTCTGGAAAGTCTGGATCACCTGATCGGCACGACGGATCTCTTTCACGATAATCGGTTGCACCTTCACGCCGTTGTTTGCCACGGCATTGTAAAGCGCCAGTGTCTGCAGCGGAGCCAGCTTCATCTCGTAGCCAATAGACATAGAGGTGAGCGTAGTGCCATACCAGGTTTTGTCACTGGTGTTCTTGATGTATGGCCTTGCCTCGCCGTCCATCTGGAAACCCAAGGTGCTGCTCAATCCGAACTTGTGCAGGTAATCCACAAAGGCCTGCGGGTTGTCTTTAAAGTTCTCCTGGATCAGCTTTGCCACCCCAATGTTGGAGGATTTCTCAAACACCTCCTTCGTCGTGATCTTGCCGTAACCGCCGATTTTCACGTCGGTCATGGTTGTGTTCTTAATGCGGTACCTTCCGTCTCCCGTGTCCACGGTGTCCGTCAGATCCAGATCGGTATGCTCAAACAAGGCCAGCATGGATGCCAGCTTAAAGGTAGATCCCGGCTCCGTACGTCCCTGGTTACCAACAGCGTAATTATAGTCTTCGATAAAACCTCCCTTGGTCTTGCCCAGGTTGGCCATCGCTTTGATCTCTCCGGTCTTCACTTCCATCAGAATCACGCAACCGTAGTCGGCGTTCTTTTCCACCAGCGCTTTGTAGAGGGCGTTCTCCGCCACATCCTGCAGGTTGATGTCGATGGTGGTTTTGATGTCGTAGCCGTTCTGCGGAGCTACCTCCGTGCCATCGTAGATCGGTTTGTTACCGCCCGCTATACGCTCAAAAAGGGCCTCCCCATCGGTGCCCGCCAAATCGCCGTTAAAGCTATACTCCAAACCAGCGCCATTCTTGTCCTCGTTAATAAAACCAATGGCACGCTCTGCCAGCATCCCGAAAGGTTTAAAGCGCTTCTCCACTTTCTCGAAGATCACGCCGCCTTTGTTTTTGCCCGCCCGGAAGATCGGCCAGCTCGCCATCATCTTCTTCTCCTGGTAGTTGATCTGGCGACTGTTCAGCCTGATATACCTTCTGCCGGCATGACGCGCATTCTTAATCTTGCGACGGTAGTGCTCCGGTGACTGGTCTTTGTAAAAACGTGACAGCAACATAGCCAGCGAGTCTATACCTGCGTTAAAGGTCTCGGCCTGGGCGATAGCCGGGTCGAAGGCCACACGGTAAAAGGGCAGCGACGTAGCCAGTATGCTCTCGTTGTCGGAATAGATGTTGCCACGGGTAGCCGGCACCGGCTGGTATCGGATGCGGCGCTCTTTCGAGATTTGCTTCCATTTGGTACCGTCCAGCACCTGTATCTGCACTACCTTGTACACGATGGCACAGGCAAACAGACAGACCAGCAAAAACGCGATCCGAACACGCAGTACGATGGATTTTTTAATATTCATCTGCCGCAACTTCTACTTGATAAGGTGGAGATGAACTTTCTACAAGGCCCAGCGGAGCCACATTGCGCGCCACTTCAGACTGCTTGCTGGCACCCATATAATCAGACTTCAGGGTCGTATAGTCGGCCCGGAGGTCTTCCGTCTCTACTTTGATCTTAGCTATTTTGCGGATGGTCTTCTCGGCGTAGTGGGTGTTGCCGATGTAGAAAAGCGTTATGCCTGTCAGGAAAAGCACATGTGGCAGGTACTTGGTCGGTACGCCTTCCTGAAACAAAAAATCAACGTTGGTGTATTTGTCCAGCCACTTAAACAGACTGAATCCCTTGTTTTTAGCATTTGCCTCCGGCTTCACCTTTTCCTCTGGCTTCACGCGCAGCGTGTTGCCCTTGGGCGCGGCAGCTTTCTTAGTCATAAGGTTAGGAGCCATAGTTAAGTTTAGGTTACTACACGGTTGGTTAATTCTATTTCTGCATTCGCTATCTTTTCTCTGCGATTCTTAGTTTGGCGCTTCGTGAGCGGCTGTTCTCGAGCAGCTCCTGCTCGGATGCTGTGATCGGCTTGCGGTTGACGGCGTCGAGCGGTTTTTTCTCGTTCCCGAACAGGTCTTTTTCCACCTCTCCGAAAAACTTGCCTTTGCCGATGAAGTTCTTCACTAGCCGGTCTTCGAGCGAGTGGTAAGACATCACCACCAGTCGTCCGCCGGGCTTGAGCACCTCGGCAGCCTGCTCCAGCATTTCCTCGAGCGCCTTGAGCTCGTCGTTTACCTCTATGCGCAGCGCCTGAAACACTTGCGCCAGGTATTTATTCTCTTTCCCGCGCGGTGTGCAGGAACTGATCGCTTGCTTAAACTCACCTATTGTGGCGATCGGCTGGCGGGCACGCTGCGAGACAATCACACCGGCCAACGTCTTGGCGTTTTTCACCTCGCCGTAAATGCCGAAGATCTTGTGCAGCTGTTCCTGGCTATAAGTGTTCACGACTTCGCTTGCCGGTATACCTGACTCAGAGTCCATGCGCATATCCAGCGGCCCGTCGAAGCGGGTTGAGAAACCGCGTTCAGCTTCGTCGAACTGGTGCGATGACACGCCCAGGTCAGCCAGAATTCCGTCTACCTCTTTCACGCGGTACAGGCGCAGATACTTCTTCAGGTCCCGGAAGTTGGCGCGAACAAACGTAAAAGCCGGGCTGTCGATCTTTTTCGACTCTTCCTCCGCGTCGCGGTCCTGGTCAAACGAGTACAGCTGACCTGTTGTCAACTTACTGGCGATTACCTTGGAATGACCGCCGCCTCCAAACGTCACATCCACATACACGCCATCCGGCTTGATTGCCAGCGCGTCTATGCACTCCTGCAGCATAACCGGTCTATGGTACTCCATTTAAATCAAAGGCGCTTCCGCCGGTTTATCTCCTAAAAACTTCTCGGCCAGTTGCGAGAAACTCTGCTGGTCCTTAATCAGGAAGTCTTCATACCTGTCCGGGTTCCATATCTCGACACGGTTGCCTAAGCCTACCACGATCGCCTCTTTCTCCAGTTCGGCAAAGCGGGCCATGGTGCGGGGCACGATAAATCGACCCGTGCCGTCCAGCTCGATCTCCGTGTTGCCACGGAAGAAATTGCGCTGAAACTGGCGGTACTCCTCATTAAACTCGTTCAGACCTGCCACCTTGTCGTAAATCGTCTTCCACTCTGATTTTGGGTAGAGTACGAGGCAAGGTTCGAAGCCTCTCGTCAGAACGACATGATTGCCAGACGCCTCCGGCAAGTTGGCTTTTATCTTTGCAGGTAAAACCAACCTTCCCTTCGGATCAATCTTGCATTCGTATTCGCCAGACAGGAAGTTCATGTATTGTGACAGTTATATCCGTATAGTTTTCGGAGTATACAAATGTAACGATTCACCAAAACACCGCAACCACAATCTCCCACTTTTTACCACTTTGTGGATAAATTACGGTTATCCACCCCACTTATCCACATTATCCACATTTCGGACCCTCATTTTGCGGATAAGTTTATTTGCATAAAATATGACCGTTCGTTAATATACGAGAGACTATATATTTCAACCAACTGAATACCAATGTTTTAACCAGGTAATTATGTATAAGACGCCCCACAATTGGTACGATTTCGGCAAAAGTGGGACAAAGTGGAGAATGTGGAGCAAAGTGGGGCTTTATCCCGAGAGTGGATAAATTTTGCCATGAAAGTGGGAAGATTATCCCTATATTTGTGACGTGAATCAGATGCCCCACCATACGGTTACGCTACTGCTGACGCTGAGCATTTTGCTGGGCTCTTTTGGCGTGGCCTTAAGTGAGCAGCTGTGCCTGATGACCGGCCTGAGAATGCCTGCTGCGCAGGAGCTGGCGGATGATTGCTGTCAAGACACTGATCCACAAGAAGCTAACGAGGACGATTGCTGCACAACAGAGCTGTCCTTTGAAAAGCTGGAACCAGTTTCTTCTCTTAAAAGCCTGTCGCTGGAAGTTCCGGTTTTCTTTGCGGTAGCCTTCACGCCACTTTTTACCACTTGGGCTCCGACTATCGCCACCGATCAGCGAATCCTTACCTACTCCGACAGCTCCCCCCCGCTGTACGGCATTCAGCTACTCCACCTGCTTAGTATTCTTATCGTCTAGTCTTTGCTGCAACCCTCGGCGCTGGCGCTATACCTGCGCCTATACCTGCATGCTCAAGATTTAAACGAAAAAGAAAGATGATTTTAGCTAAATCCGTGCGACACCTATACCTTGCTTTGGGTACGCTCGCACTCTTCATAATGATCCTATACCCCGCTACTGCCCAGCAACTCACAGGCAAGGTGGTAGACAAAACCAATTATTCCCCGCTTATCGGCGCCAACGTCGTGTGGTTGGGTACCGCTAAAGGCGTTTCGACCGATGCCGCCGGCAACTTCACGCTGCAGCTTTCCGACGCCGTCAGCCCACATATTATCGTGTCTTACCTGGGCTACAAGCCCGATACGGTTGACGTCAGCGGCAAAACTGCCATCACCATCGCACTCTCCCCGACAAGCTCGCTCAGGGAAGTGGTGGTCGAAGGACAGCAAACACGTTACTCAGCCCTCACCCCGACCAACTCGCAGATCATCACGACGCGCGACCTGGAGAAATCGGCTTGCTGCAACCTGGCAGAGAGTTTCGAGACGAACGCCTCGGTAGAAGTAACGACCACTGATGCGGTTTCGGGTGCTAAACAGATACAGATGCTGGGGCTGGACGGTGCCTATACCTTGCTCACCACCGACAATGTGCCGGCCTTGCGCGGCCTCTCCACCCCCTATCGCCTCAACTACCTGTCGGGCACCTACATCGAGTCGATAGACATCATCAAAGGGATGGGCTCGGCACTGAACGGATATGAGTCCATTTCGGGGCAGGTGAACGTGAAGCTGAAGGATCCGGAGAAAAGTGAACGGCTATACCTGAACCTGTATGGCAACAGCCTTGCCAAGCTCGATGCCAACCTGAACGTGTCGGCGCAGGTGAGCCCAGAATGGAGCACGTTGCTCATGCTGCACTCCGACCACCTGGGTAACCGCGTGGACCGCAACAATGACGGTTTTATGGATTTGGCGCTGGGTACGCACCACAATGTGTACAATAAGTGGAAGTATACCCATGGCAATACCTGGGTGTCGGAGTTTGGCGTGAACGCCTTGCGCGAGACAAAACTTGGCGGACAAATGGACTACGTGAAAGGAGAACCAATTGGGCCAAATCAGCATTATGGCACCGAGTCGGAGACGGACCGCTTGTCCTTCTACAACAAGACCTCTTATACCTTTCCGGGCAAGCCTTACCAGAGCCTGGGCTTTATCTCCTCAGCTGTGCACCATAAGTTCAACTCCATTTATGGCCGTCGGCAGTACAATGGCGAGCAGAACACCGGGGATCTGCGGTTGATATTCCAGTCCATCATCGGGCATACGGGCCATACCTACAAAGTGGGAGCCAGCTTCCTTTACGATGACTACACCGAGCGCCTGGAACAGTCCAGACTAGCCCGCACAGAACGAGTACCGGGCATTTTCGCAGAGTACATCTTCAACAATTCCGAAAATCTGACCGTAGTGGCCGGCGCCCGCACGGACTTCCACAACCTCTACGGCACGGTCTTCACCCCTCGTCTGAACATCAAGTACGACCTCACGCAGAACACCATTTTCAGGTTAGCGGCAGGCAAGGGTTTCCGGGTTGCCAACCCGATTTCGGAGAATACGGCGGCCTTGGTCAGCAACCGTGCCTTTGTGTTCGGGGAAGAACTGGAGCCGGAGAAGGCCTGGAACCTGGGCGGTTCTTTCACGCAGTACTTTGAATTGGGCGGGCGTCCGGGCGCTTTCATCACCGACTACTATTACACCACATTCCAAAACCAGGTGGTAGCCGACATGTATACAAGCGCCAGCCAGATTGCCTTTTACAACCTACAGGGCCGCTCCTTCTCCCGCAGTTTTCAGGCGGAACTGCAGTACGAAGTCCTGAAAGGCTTTGACGTGAAGACAGCCTATAAGTACTATGATGTGCAGACCACCTACAACGGCACGACGCAGCAGCGCCCTATGATCCCGCAGCACCGTTTCTTTGTGAACCTGGGCTTCGCAACGCCGTTCGACAAGTGGCGCGCCGACCTCACAACACAGTACTTTGGGCAAATGCCACTTGCTTACATGGAGAGCCACGGCGGTGCAACGAGCGCTCGCCAGTCAGACGCATTCTATACCTTAAACGGACAGGTGTCGCGGGCCTTCAAACGTTGGGAGCTATACCTGGGCGGCGAGAATCTGCTGAACTTCCGCCAGCCGGATGCGATCAGAGGAGCCGATAATCCCTTTGGCCCTGCTTTCGACGCCAGCATGGTATGGGGACCTATTACCGGGCGGGTTATTTATGCCGGCATGCGCTTTAAAATAGAGTAACGGCATACCATTTGCTTGACTACACCGACTTAGTTCGAAACCAAATCATTATCACTCATCCAATATTCACCAATAAAAATTCAGAACATGAAAATCTTCAGAAACCTCAGTCTAGCTCTTGTGATGTTCTTCGCTACAATTAGCGCGCAGGCACAGAATGGCAACGAAAAGACGGTTCAAATCAAAACTTCGGCCGTATGCGGCATGTGTAAAAAGACCTTGGAAAAAGCGATGGCTTACGAGAAAGGCGTGAAAGCATCGACACTGGATGTGGACTCTAAAATGCTGTCCGTGACATATGACAGCAAGAAGACCAACGAAGGCAAAATCCGCAAGGCCGTAAATGAAACCGGTTATGACGCTGACGACAAACCGGCCACACCGCGTGCCTACAACAAGCTGGATGATTGCTGCCGAAAGGAAGCTGGCGCGCACTAAGTCGCTTATACCTTAATAAAGCAAAAGGGTAGCTGATTTTTAATCGGCTACCCTTTTGCTTTGTACAGCTGCCACCAAGGCAGATAGGGTTTGTCGTGGTGTTCATAGTGATAACCGAAGAAATAGCAACTCACGAAGGCCCACAAATGATTTTTGGCCTGTGTGCCTGACTTATGCCGATTTTCGGGCGCATGTTCGCCACGATGGGGTAGGTAGGTACCAAAGTAGAAAAGCTGAAACGTAGCCAGTATAGCGGGCACCATCCAAAACATAACCACATTCTCAATCGGGAAAAAGAGCTGCAGCACATTATAGGTAATAGCCATCAATACAATTTGCCACCACGTGATATAGTTTTTCAGAAAGCTATAGTACCAGGGCCAGAAAGAACCGTGGTGGTAATCTGGGTCTTCCTCTGTGGCTACATGTTGGTGGTGCTGGTGATGTTTCGGTAGCAGTCGCGGATACCAGTTATAGGCAAACAAAAAAGCCGTGACGGTGCCGATAAGGCGATTCAACTTGGGACGACCGGGAGCCACGACCCCGTGCATAGCATCGTGGGCGGTAATAAAAAGTCCGGTATACAGGTGTGTCTGCAACAACAGGAACAGGTAAGGCAGCGGCGAAGCAAAGTCGACCGGGAAGCGCAATAGGTAAAAGAGCAGGCCAAACCAGCAGGCCACAATAATAGCCGCAATCGCTACACCTCTGTTATCCTGTTTCATTGACCTTGCCATAATTTTGACCAAAGATAATCGCTCGCCTTCGGGCACATGCTATACCTGACTATACCGATTCCCGCAGCAAGGATCCCCGTACCTCTTCCATCAGCCACATTGGCGTGGATGTGGCACCGCAAATCCCCACCTTATCGCCATCGGCGAACCACTCGGGCTTTATTTCATCCACCTTCGAAACGAAGTACGTGGCCGGGTTCGTGTCCTTGCATACCTGGTACAGCACTTTGCCGTTGCTCGACTTAGTACCCGACACGAAGATAATCTTATCAAACTGAGCGGCAAACTTTCGAAGGTCTTTGTCACGGTTGGACACTTGCCGGCAAATGGTGTCGTTGGAATCTACTTCGTACCCCTTTTGCTCGAGCGTGTTCTTGATGTTGTAAAAACTGTTGGTGCTTTTGGTGGTCTGGCTGTAGAGCGTAATTTTTGGCGGCAGATCGTGCTGCATAAGCTCTTCTATATTTTCGAACACAATCCCTTTGTTGCTTGTCTGCCCCAGCAGCCCCATCACTTCGGCATGCCCGTGCTTGCCATAAATAAAGATTCGCTCGTCTTTGTCGTACGAAGTTTTTATCCGGTTTTGCAGCTTGAGCACCACAGGGCAAGAAGCGTCAATAAGTGTCAGGTTATTCTGCAGGGCAATATTATAAGTTGAAGGCGGCTCGCCATGCGCCCGTATCAGCACCGATTCGTGCTTCAGTTCACGCAACTGGTCATGGTCGATAATGCGCAAGCCCCGCTTCTGCAGACGCTCCACCTCCACATCGTTGTGCACGATATCGCCCAAACAGTAGAGATACCCCTGCTCGTCCAGGATGTCCTCTGCCATTTGGATGGCATAGACTACCCCGAAGCAAAAGCCTGAGTTTGAGTCGATCGTGACGTGAAGGTTTCGCATATACCTTTATACAGCCAAATGTTGATATTGTTTAACCGAGAATCGCTGTTTCAAACCCTCGTAGATCGAAATCGTGAGCAAAAGCATGAGCATAGAGTACATTGTATCTTCTACAGGTATAGACACAATACGCAAGCCCAGGTTATGGCTATTGTTATACCAGACAATCGGTAGGTAGGTGAGTACACCGTTTACCAATAAAAAAGGCACAAGATGTACAATATAAGCCAGATAGAAACGACCCAACTTTTGAGTATTGAAAAAGTAGTAATGCAGCCCTAACATAGCCGCCAGCAAAGTGAAGGTGATGGAGGTATAAAGCTTCTCAAGATTAAAGATCGCTACGATCAAGAGCACAGGGATAAGCACAAAGGTGATCGCTTTGGCAAAAGGCTGCAACAGGTCTTTGGTGATGTAGGCGTTCAGGCATTCATAAATAAAGACGCAGGCATAAGGCACGGTTATAAAGAAAAGCACTTCTTCGAGCGGCAGATTGAACAGGTATACACCAACTAGATACTCCGGATTGAAGCCCCAAACGCCAGCCTGTGTAAATAACTCGTCCCAAATGATGAACAGTACTGCGTTGATGATAATGGCTGGCCACAGGTAAGGCCACTTTTTATAAAAAGCCACTTTCCTGTCGAACGAAAGCAACAGGGGAAACAGAATGGTGAAGATGTTCAGATACAGGTATAGCGGCATTGGGTTTAGAGCGGTATACTTCTCAGTTTTTGCTTTTCTTGTTCGGTACAATGGTCCTTTGTCAACAGGAAATCGCGAATACTGCGGGCCATTTCTGTCGACAATCCCGATTTTGGGTGACGCTGTAAGCCCGCAATAACCTTCGCCTTGTCGTCCTGCAGGTTTTTGCTCATGTTCAGGTAGCGCGGCACATAATGCTCCACCGTGAAGCGCAAAAACCGGATCTCGGGGTTGGACGCGTCCAGTTTCACGGCCTTCTCAAATATTTCGGCGGAGGCCTGCAAGTGCTTCATTTTAAAGTATGGGTTCCAGCCGTGCTTGGCCATTATGGCTTCGGACACTGCCCTGTAAGCCAGCACCACAGGATTACCGTCCTCGTAATTGCTCAGCAGCTCATAAAACTCCTTGCCCGCCTTGCCGTCCTGGCTGGCCTCCAGAAACTGCTTGCGCAGCTCAGGCAGTTTGTATGCTTTGGAATTGTCGGCGAGCGCCGCCGAACAAAGTATGAGTAAGGCAGAAAGAATTGCTAAGCTGATCTTCACGATATTAAATGGCATTTAGTTGGTACCTGACATAGGAGCCCAAAAGTAAGGCAAACTTTGTGTTATCAGGTACTCTTACGCGCTCATTCAATATATGGGTTGCCGGCAGGTGTTTGATTTTCCGGAAAAGCTTCAGGTAATAGACATAGGCCAGGTATACGCCCATGCGTGCCGAGCGGGGCAAAGCCAGTATCCCCGCGTAGGCATCTTTAAAGTCTTTGGCAATATCAGCTTCTATGGTTTCCTTGCTGGCATTGTTGAAGGTCTTGATATCCACGGCCGGGAAGTATACCCTGCCCCGCTCCTTGTAATCGCTTTGCATGTCGCGCAGGAAGTTCACTTTCTGAAAGGCTGCCCCCAAACTGCAGGCTGGTTTTCTGAGTCGCTCAAAAAGCGCTTCGTCGCCTTCACAGAACACCTTCAGGCACATCAACCCCACCACTTCCGCCGAACCATAGATGTATTCTTTATACAGAGCCGGGTCGTACACATGGTCATCCAGGTCCATGGCCATACTTTTCAGGAACGCTTCTATGTATGCACGGTCGATGTTATATTCGTTTACCACACACTGGAAAGCGTGCAGTACAGGGTTCAGGCTTATACCTTGTTCAATAGCCTCGTAGGTCTGGCGGCTGAATTCATTTAGCAGCTTACGCTTGTCATAGTCGTGAAAAGTGTCCACAATCTCGTCAGCGCAGCGCACAAAACCATAAATGGCGTAAATGGGCGCGTGAAATTTGCGGTGCAGTGTCTTGATGCCGAGTGTAAAGGACGTACTATAGGCCTCGGTGATCAGTTTACTACACTTCAGGCAGGTGTCTTTGAATAGCTCCATAGGTTCAGGGGAGTTAATTGCTTACTGGTAATCGCTGACCCGGAGCCAACGCATAATCCTTCGCCACTTCCTTTGCCACGACCTGCCCCGAAATAAGGGATGGCGGCACACCTGGTCCCGGCACCGTTAACTGACCGGCATAATACAGGTTCTTTACTTTCTTGCTTTTCAGGCTGGGCTTCAACAAGGCCGTCTGTAGCAGCGTGTTTGCCAAGCCATAGGCATTGCCTTTAAAGGCATTGTAATCTGATATAAAGTCGCGGTGGGCATAGCTGCGTTTATATACTACGGCGCTCCGCACTTCCTGTTTGGTGAGGTTCTCCAACCGGTCCAGGAGAAGGTTGTAGTATTGCTCCCGCAGCGCCTCGGTATCTTCCAGGCCAGGTGCCACCGGCATGAGCACAAACAGGTTCTCGCAACCTTCCGGCGCTACGCTAGCGTCTGTCATGGAGGGTGCCGACACATAGAACAGGGGCTTGGAGGGCCATTTGGGGTCAGTATATATTTCGTGCGCATGCGGACCAAAGTCCTCGTCGAAGAACAGATTATGATGGCGCAGGTTGTCAAGCCTCTTACCAATACCGAGGTAGAATATCAGGCAGGAAGGCGCCATAACCCGCGTGTCCCAATACTTCGCGGTATAGCTGCGGTAGGCAGGCGCCAACAGTTTGCTTTCTACATGGTGATAATCGGCACTGGCCACCACCACATCGGCTTCGAACATGCCCGTAGCGGTGCGCACGCGGCGGGCTATACCTTGCTCCACCTCTATCTCTTGCACATCCTGGTTATAAAGGAATGCGACACCCTTCTCCTCCGCCAGCTGCACCATCCCTTCGATGATCTTATACATGCCGCCCATCGGGTACCAAGTACCTAGGCTGATGTCGGCATAGTTCATTAAACTATAAAGTGCCGGGGTGTTTTGCGGCAGTGCTCCGAGAAACAGCACCGGAAACTCCATCAGCTTGATAATTTTCTCGTGCGAGAAGAAGCGGCGGATGTGCGCATGTATCGATTGAAACACATCCATCCGAAGCACATCCAGCAGCAGGCGTAGACTCATGAACTCACTCACGGAGCGGCCAGGCTTATACACCAGCTGGTTTATTCCGACCTCATACTTATAGGCGGCCTGTTCCAAAAATTTATCGAGGCGGGCGGCACTTCCTGGCTCCCATTTTTCGAACAGTGCCTTAAGTTCATCGAGAGAGGCTGGAAGCTCCACAAAATCGTCTTTGCCGAATACAACGGCATAGGACGGGTCAAGCCGAACAAGGTCATAGTAATCGGAAACACTTTTGCCGAACTTGTTGAAGTAGGACTCAAATACATCGGGCATCCAGTACCAACTAGGACCCATATCAAAGGTATAGCCATCGGCTTCGAAGCTGCGGGCGCGACCGCCGGGCGTAGCATTCTTTTCGAGCACCGTCACCTCATATCCTTGGGCTGCCAAGCTGGTGGCAGTCGAAAGCCCCGAAAAGCCCGCCCCGATTACAATTACCTTTTTTTGCGTCATTTAGAAATTTACTAATTTATCTGGTTTAAGTTGTAGCTAGTCGCCGTAAACTTGCAGCAGTTTCTTCAACTCCTTGCGGGCAATGTGAATGCGGTTCTTTACCGTGCCAATCGGAATATTCAGTTTATCAGCTATTTCGAGATACTTATACCCAATATAATACATCATAAAAGGCTTGCGGTGCTCTTCGTTAAGTTTTGAGATGGCGGCTTTGATATCGCTCATGACAAAGGCGGCCGTGCCCTTGTTAACGGTCACGAAACGATCGTCGGTGTTCAGGTACTGCAGATACTCCGAGCTGTCGATATTGCTGCTTCGCTTCGTAATCTTGTTGTAGTTGTTGATGAACGTGTTCCGCATGATAGTGTAAAGCCAGGCCTTCAAATTGGTACCGGCGTGAAACTTCTCCCGGTTAGACAAAGCCTTTAGTAGGGTTTCCTGCACCAGGTCTTTGGCATCATCGGCGTTGCGGGTAAGGTTCATGGCCACCGGCTTCAACGAACCCGCAGCTAGCTGAATGTGGTTGGAGAATTCTAATGCAGTCATAATGTTTAATGTTTTATTATTATCACTAAACAATTATACGAGCAAGATTAACAATAGTCAAATTTTGTTTAATATTTATTTCAATTTAATAAACATTAAACAAACATTATAATTAATCTTTAAAAACAAAAAGGGCCAAATCTCAAACGATTTGGCCCTTTTTGTTGAACAATGGGGCAAGCTGGTAAAATTTATCTGCTAGCCAATTTGTGCCAACACAGTCATGAAATCAGTCATGCAGCTCAGGCGGTGTATGTTTTTGGGGAATATTAGAAAGTCGTGCTGCACCTGGTATCCGTACAGGTAGACGGTTGCCGCCGGAAAAGTAGCCGACAGCCGATTTATGTATTCCTGCACATATTCTCGCTCAGGTATAATGGTCATTACCGAGCAGATGATTTCGGGCTTCAGCAAATCGTAGGTACGCTTCAGGTCTTCGAAAGGCAGGTTCTGGCCAAGGTATATGACTTGTTGATGTTGGGACCTGATCAGGTAGTTCATATAAAGCAAGGCAATTTCATGCAGTTCGCCTTCAGGCAGGTATAGCAGATAGGATGGCGAACCTTCCTTGCGCTTCAATACCTGCCCGTCTATGGCCACGATCAGTTTTTGCCGCACCAGGTTGCTCACAAAGTGCTCATGCGCAGGACTTATGTTATTGGTCTGCCACAGAATACCGATCTTATGCAGGAAAGGGTATACCACCTGCATCATCGCTTCCTGAAAACCCAGCTGCAAGGTAACTGTCGAGAATGACTTATCGAACCGCTCCTCATCCATATCAATCATAGCCGTGACCATGCTATTGATGTGATGAGAGAGCGTAGAATTCCCATGCTCGGCCAATTGCTGCACTGTCAGCTTCAGCTGCTCAGGACTCATTTTAGCGATTTTGGAAATCTTATACCCTTGTTCGTTGAGGAGCGAGATGTTTAACAGGGTCTTCAGGTCAGCATCGCTGTAGTAGCGGATGTTGGTGTCGGTGCGCTGGGGACACAGCACGTTGTAGCGCTGCTCCCAGATGCGGATGGTATGAGCCTTGATACCGGAAAGGTGCTCTAGCTCTTTGATGGTGTATTGCGCCACGTCTGTTCCCCTTGTTGTCGTTTGTGTAAAATGGCGTATGCCGCCCTGAAATACTTCGGTGCCACCCACAGCATACCATAAGATTCGGAGCCATCGCGGGCTTCATACTTATGGTGTACTTTATGCGCCATGTTTAAGGCTTTCAGATAAACATTAGACGTTTTACCAAAAAGCCTGATGCGCCTGTGGATGAACACATCGTGTATCAGGAAGTAAGCCACCCCATACAGTGTAATACCTGCGCCTATCCAGAATCTATAGTCGATAGGCTCGCTGCCAAACACAAAGAACAGCATAGCCAGCGTTCCGTAATAGGCAAAAAACAGGTCATTCCACTCAAAGGTGTGCTTATGATGCGTGTGATGGGACTTGTGCAGGAACCACAGAAAACCGTGCAGCACATATTTGTGCATGGCCCAGGCCACACCTTCCATTGCCACAAAAGTAATCAACATGATTCCAAGGCCCATCAGCATACTCATCAAACAACAAGTTTAACAAATGGTTTTGAAAGTTTAACAGAAATCTACCAGGTCAGCGTTTGTTTGTTCAAAAAGGCGTCTATACCGCGCTGGCAGTCCTCGCTGCCCCGGGCTACGGCGTTCATTTCAGCCGCATACTGCAGACCATCCTCCAAAGACATTTCCTGCACGCGAGCGATCATCTCTTTGGTTACCTCCATGCTCTGGCGGGAATTCTCTTTGCAAAGCTTCTGTGCGAAGCTGAACACTTTCTCTTCCAGTTCTTCAGCAGCCACCACATAGTTAACCAAACCATACATCTGGGCCTCATCAGCAGCTATCAGGTCGCCGGTTAGCAAAAGTTGCTTGGCGCGGGCCTCTCCTATCTTGCGGAGGAGGAAGACCTTTACAATGGCAGGTATAAAGCCGATCTTTACCTCAGTATAACCGAATTTAGCCTCCGGCACGGTGA
The DNA here is from genome assembly GCF_014773225.1 of Pontibacter aquaedesilientis. GTDB lineage: Bacteria > Bacteroidota > Bacteroidia > Cytophagales > Hymenobacteraceae > Pontibacter > Pontibacter aquaedesilientis. The sequence continues at coordinate 59,008 of NZ_JACXAJ010000010.1, forward strand.
AGGTGAAGTCGCAGATAGCTGCCAGTCCGCAGCCGCCCGCTATGGCGTGGCCGTGCACCTGTGCTATGACAACTTTTTTTAAGGTATAAATCTGACGGAAAAGCTCCATCAAGTGCGTGGAGTCGGCGAGATTGTCGTGGTAATCGTACTGCTGCAGGCGCTGCAGGTACTCGAGGTCGGCACCGGCGCAGAACACCTTGCCCTCGGCGCGAAGCACGATCACTTTGCACGCCTCATCGTCTTCGGCAGCGGCAAAGGCGCGTTTTAACTCAGTAACCATCTCAGCATTCAGTGCATTTCGCTTCTCAGATCTGGTAAGGGTAATATACCCAACACGCTCCTTCACTTCGTAGCGCACGAAATACATGGTTTGCGTGATAGGCGGTTGTGTTGTGTCAGTCATGGTAGTATTGTCTTCTAATTTTGGTTACACATACCGGCTAGCCGGCTTCAGGTATACGCGAGCAACTCGGTAATGCTCCATTAAGATAGGGAAACGTCCGCTATTTCACAGGCTTTCACGCAATTTCCTTTACTAAACAGAGCGCAAAAAACGGTCCAAGGTTGCATGGGCGCTCGCATTCTATTCAAACATATGCAGCAAAGCTTTTGAAGGCAGTAGTGCTTGCACATTCATTGAGCGCCAGCACAAGATTGAATAGCAACTTCAAAGATAATATTCACGTAAAATTTATTTGCTAACGAACGTTAGGTTGTTTACATTTGTTGTTATCTATATAAGGAGTATACATTGAGCAGGAAAGAACAGATAGAGCAAACGGCAACCGCCTTGTTTAAGACCAGAGGATTTTCTGCTACGTCCATGCGCGACCTGGCCAACGCCCTGGGTATAGAGGCCGCCAGTATTTACTCGCACATTCGTTCTAAAGAAGAGATTCTGCAGCGGGTATGCTTCCGGATGGCAGATGAGTTTTTCGGCGCCATCGAGGTACTGAAAGATGAGAAAGCCAGCGCGACCGAGCAACTGAAGCGGGCCATTTCAGCGCACGTGCAGGTACTCACCCGCAATACGGAGGCCTCAGCTGTGTTCCTGCAGGAGTGGCGCCATTTGAGCGAGCCGCATCATACAGAGTTTCTGGCCCTGCGCGATCGGTATGAGCATTACTTCCGCAAGATCATCCGCCAAGGTATAGCCAGCGGAGAGTTTCAGGTGCCGGACGAGAAGTTTGCCGTGCTGACTATTTTATCGGGGCTGAATTGGATCCATACCTGGTACAAGCCGGAAGGAAAGATGAAGCCAGCGGAGATTGCCGAGAATCTGTCGGCCATGTTGCTGAACGGATTAAAGACGAACCTTAATTAAACTGATCTATACCTAACCTTTACCTAGTACACCCTAACTAATCCTAACCTTTGCCGGACTGCCACCTTAACAGTCCGGCAACTATTACCGAACCTTAAAACTTAAAATATTATGTACGGAGGAGGAAACGTTTTCGAAGCTACCAAATTCGACGACCTGCAGACAGAAGACCCTGCAAAGCTGGCCGAGTTTGAAGCACGCATTGCCCGTGGCGAGAAGATCGAGCCAAACGACTGGATGCCGCAATTATACCGCAAGCAGCTGATTCGCATGATTGAGCAGCATGCGCACTCTGAGATTATTGGTGCCTTGCCGGAAGGTACGTGGATCACCCGTGCGCCGGGCTTCCGCCGCAAAATGGCCCAAATGGCCAAGGTGCAGGATGAGGTAGGGCACGCACAGCTGCTTTACTCTGCCGCTGAGACACTGGGCAAAACCCGCGAGCAAATGCTGACGGACCTGATCAACGGCAAGAGTAAGTACTCCAACGTGTTCAACTATCCGGCCTTTACCTGGGCAGACTCTAACATTATTTCCTGGCTGATCGACGCTGGTGCGATCGTAAACCAGATGGCAAACGCCAAAGGTAGCTATGGTCCTTACTCCCGTGCGCTGGAGCGTATCTGCGCAGAAGAGGCTTTCCACCTGAAGTATGGCCACGATGCTGTGGTGCATATGGCAACAGGCTCACCAAAGCAGCGCGAAATGATTCAGGCCGCGCTTAACCGCTGGTGGCCCCCGATCATGACCTTCTTCGGACCGTCCGATAAGATGAGTACGCACACCGAAACACTCATGCGTTGGAAAGTGAAGATGGCCTCTAATGACGAGTGCCGTCAGCAGTTCCTCGACATGTATGTGCCGAAAATCTGGGAGCTTGGCCTGACCGTGCCAGACCCGAACCTGAAGAAGAATATGGAAACTGGCCAGTGGGAATATACCGAGCCGGATTGGGATGAGTTTAAGCGTGTGATCAATGGCGATGGTCCTTGCAACGCCGAGCGCCTTGCCGTTCGCCGCACCGCCGAAGAACGCGGAGCCTGGGTTCGCAGAGCCCTCCTCAACCCAAAAGCGAAATACGTGAAGCCGTTAGCTTAACGGCAGATTAGAAACCAGAAATTATGAATTAGAATTTGATTGGAAGTATATGGTCGCGAAATGGCTTGGCTTCTTTTCACATTTCTAATCTTTAATTCATTAGGAACGCAACATGAGTTTAAAGTCATTAGACCCTAGAGTAACCCGATTGAATCTTCCGGAAGAGGTCCTTATTATAGAACCAAAACAGGAGCTTGATCAGTTTGAAACATACGAGGCTTTTCATCAGAAGAAAGAAGGGGCTGCCTATACCTATGTTGGCCCTGTTCATGCCCCGAACGAAGACGTGGCTTTCCTGTTTGCGAAAGAGCAGTACAGCCGCCGTTTTGCTTGTGTAGGCATTTGGGTTGCTCGCACTGAGCACATTCAGGTAACGCCTTACACCAACGACGGCGAGAACGTATACGACATGATGCGTGTGGAAGAGCCAGCCGGGCGCAGCGAACAACCGGAAGCCTATGAGATTTTCCACTTGAAGAAGCGTGGCAAAGCCCATGCCCACGCCGGCCGTGTCATGGCAACCTCTTATCAGGAAGCACTTCAGGAAGCCCGCAAGCAATATGGCGAAAAAGGTCCGATTGTGAACGTGTGGGTGGTGAAGTCGAAACATGTGCTGCAATCGGCGGAAGAGGATAAGGACATGTGGACCACTATACCTGAGAAAAAGTACCGTGAAGCCATTGCCTACAGGGTGATGGACAAAATCACAAAGTATAAGGAAGAAAATCAAACGACTGCGCAATAATGAACGAGCTTGCTATAAAAGACCTGCTATACAAACTGGCCGACGACCAACTGATATTGGGCCACCGCAACTCCGAGTGGACTGGCTTCGGACCAATTCTGGAGGAGGACATTGCTTTCTCGTCGATGGCACAAGATAAAATTGGCCATAGCCTGGCTTTCTATACTTTGCTGCAAGAGCTTGGCGAAGCCGATCCGGATACGGTTGCCTTTACCCGCAATGCAAACCAATTTCATAACAACCAATTGGTGGAGCTTCCAAACGGCGAGTACGATTTCAGTCTCATTCGTCATTTCCTGTATGACAACGCCGAGATCATCCGTTTTGAGATGTTGAGCCAGTCAAGCTACGAACCGATTGCCAAGGTGGCCACTAAACTGAAAGGCGAGGTGAAATACCACGTGCTGCATGCCAACACATGGATTAAGAACCTAGGCACGTCGACAGAGGAAGCCATCCTGCGTTTACAGTCTTCTCTGAACGAGGCTATACCTTATGCACTAGGCATGTTCGAGCCGTCTAAGTACGAACAAGAACTGATCGAGGCTGGCGTATACCCAGGCGAGGAAGCTGTGAAAGCCGAGTGGTTGAAACGTATACAGGCCGTGCTGGAAAAAACTGATTTGAAACTGCCAGACTTTGCCACGGTAGAACCTAAAATGGGAGGCCGCTACGGTGAGCATACCGAACACCTGCAGCCGCTCCTTGACGAAATGGCCGAGGTGTTTAAGATCGACCCAACGGCGGAGTGGTAAACTTGTCGTTGCTTGTTGTTCGTTACTCATTTATCGCTTTTGTGAATCCGGGTAACGAGTAACGAACAACGAATAACCCATAACGAAACGAATGCTGACTAAAGAAAACATATTGACCCTGTTAGAGGAAGTGAAAGATCCTGAGATACCGGTATTGTCGCTGGTGGATTTGGGGGTGATCACGAGTGTGGAGATTTCTGACGAAGGACACGTAACCGTGAACATGACACCGACCTTCGCTGGTTGCCCTGCCATGGACTATATGAAAAAGGACGTGGAACGTACCTTGAATAAGCACGGCATCACCTCGCACACCGTCAATATGACTTTTGACAAGCCTTGGGACAGCAACAAACTTTCAGAGAAAGGCCGGCAGCAGCTAAAGGAATTTGGCTTAGCGCCTCCTCCCAAATATGACCTTATTCTAGATTTGGACATTTTGGAGCATGTGAAGTGCCCGTACTGCGACAGCGATAACACAGATATGCGCACGCCTTTTGGCCCGACTCTTTGCCGCTCTATGCATTACTGCAACAACTGCCGGCAGATGTTTGAGCAGTTTAAGCCACTTTAAATTATTAGATACTAAATAAGGATCGCCTGTTGGAAACAACAGGCGATCCTTTTTTATACCCTACTGCTCTTTCAATTAGCTTTACTGCTTATACCTGCAAGTCACTTTAGCCGCATTTTTCCAGTGCAAGCAACAGGCCTTTACCTAAGCTGACTCTTCGCATTGCTTTAGCTTAAAACCTGTATGGGGTTGAAATAGCAAAAGCCCCGCCGCTACTCCATTTAGTAACGACGGGGCTTCCGCAAAGGCTATAGCTATACCTTATACCTTGGCCATCTCTCCTTTCACGAAGTCAACCAGGCTCTTGATATATGCCGTGCTGAAGTCGAACTTGATACCGGCGGCTTCATATACCTCGCCGATCGAGACCGTATAGCCCAGGCTGAGAGCACGCTTGTAAGCAGCCAATCCTTCAGCAGGGTTCTCTTTGAAATTTTTCCAAACGGCAATGGCTCCAAGTTGTGCCATAGCATACTCCACGTAGTAGAAAGGCACTTCGTAAATGTGCAGCTGTTTTTGCCAAATGAAAGGCTTATATTTTTTCAGCCCGTTCCAGTTTACTTCCAAATGGTTGAAGCGCTCAAAAATGTTGAGCCACTCCTGATGCCGCTCTTGCTGTTTGTGTTCCGGATGTTCGTACAGCCAGTGCTGGAACTTGTCCACGGTAGCTACCCAAGGAAATGTCTCGAGCACACTCTCCAAGTGAGTACGCTTGGCACGACGAAGTTCGTCCTCATCGCTGAAGAAGATGTCCCAGTGGTCCATAGAGATCAGCTCCATCGACATAGAAGCCAACTCGGCTACTTCGGAAGGCGGGTGTTTGAAAGCGCTCAATGTCAGGTCACGGGTAAGGAAAGAGTGCACTGCGTGGCCCCCTTCGTGCAGCATCGTAATCACGTCCCGTAGACTAGAGGTCGCATTCATAAAAATGAACGGCACGCCAATCTCGTCCAGCGGATAATTATATCCGCCCGGAGCCTTTCCTTTTCTCGACTCCAGATCCAAATGGCCCATCTCCCGCATGGTGGCCAGGCAGTCGCCCAGGTACGTATCCAGGTTGTAAAACACCTGAATGGTCTTTTCTAACAATTCTTCGCCTGACTTGAATGGCTCCAGCGGTGCTTTGCCGCTCGGATCGACATCCAAATCCCAGGGGCGCAGTTCAGCTATACCTAGTTTCTCTTTGCGCTCACGGTCTATACCTGTCAGCAAGGGCACAATGGTTTCCTCGATGGATTGGTGAAAATCAAAGCAATCTTGTGGGGTATAGTCGAAGCGGCCCATGGCGGCAAACATGTAATCGCGGTAATTATCGAAATCGGCGTTTTTGGCCAACTGCGTGCGCAGTGTCAACAATTCATCGAACAGGTCATCAAGTTTATGGCGATCCTGTGTGCGACGGTCTTGTATAACGCGCCACGCTTCTTCACGCACCTGGCGCTCGTTGCGCTTCAGGCGGTCTGCGGCGCGTTGCAGCGTCATTTCCTCACCATCCAGCGTCACGGTCATGGCACCCGTCATGGCGGCGTACTGCTGCTGTTTGGTGCTGATCTCGGTATGAAGCGGAATGTTCTCTTCCCGGAAGATCTCGAGCGCACGCTCCACGCCCCGCAGGTAAATACGGTATTTGTTCTGCTCAAGCGCATTCACATAGGGCGAATGCATCAGCTTCAGGTTGAGCTCGTGGTCATAAGGGGCGATCTGGGGTTCGATCTCTGACACGAAATACTGGAAAGCCTTTGTGATTTCCTCGTTCTGTGTGTCGCAGGTCATGCGGATATAGCGCCAGCCCAGGTCCTCAGAAAGCACACTTTCGAGCTCGCTGCGGTCCTTCATCCATTTTTCCAACTCCTCCACCGACTGGATCGTGCGGTTTTTCAGTTCTTCAAAATATGGCTGTATGGTTTCCCATTTATCAATCTGAAAGCTTTCGGAAAGGTAAACCCGTTTCTTCTTTTCGGGTACTTGTATCATAGCTGCTGGTTTACTCATAGACAGTTCTGTAAAAGAAAAGGTAATATAGGCACTTCTCCTGAAAGTACAAAAAAAAGCTGCACTATATCTTAATAGACATAGTGCAGCATAAATGAAGTTACAACAAGCAGTTTTATCCTATTTCTATCACGACGTTGGAGGTTAAGGGATGGCCCACACAGTTGAGCACGTAACCTTCGTCGAGCTCAGCGTCAGAAAGGCCTTCCCGCTCATCCAAATGCACTTTCCCACTCAGGCATTTGCCGCGGCAGGCAGTGCACAAGCCTGCCTGACAAGAGTATGGCAGGTCCACATCCTGGTCGAGAGCGGCCTCCAGTATGGTTTGGTCCGGTTGTACCTCCACACTGTACTCGGCCCCTTCGTAAATAATGGTCACGGTTTGGGTTTTGATTTCGCCATCATCCTCAGAAGAAGAGACATCGCCATGGTGCTCCACCTCCTGTTGCTCAATTAGTTTATTGCTCACAAAACTCTCCCGGTAGATGCGGTCGGCCGGCACGTGCAGCACGTTCAGGGCTTTGCGCGTTTCTTCCATCATGCCTTCTGGTCCGCACATGTAGTACAGCGCCTCAGCAGGCCTGGTCAATTGCAGGCGCTCAAGTATTTTCAGGATCATGCTCTGATTCATACGGCCACGGTGCTCGCAGTCGTGCTTGGGCTGGCTATAGATATACTCTACGTGCAGCCGCTCAGGGTGCGCCGCCTCCAATTCTTCCAACTGTTGCTTAAAAATCACCGAGTCCTCGTCCCGGTTACCGTAAAGCAAAGCGACCTTGGTGTTGGGCTCTTCCTGCAGCACCGTCTTCAGCATCGACATGAGCGGGGTGATGCCACTGCCTGCCCCGAAAAGCAGCACTTGGCGGCTGGTGCCCGCGTCTGGCACGAGGTTAAAATTACCAAGCGGCTCCATCACCTCAACTTCCTGCCCAACTTTCAGATTATCAAGCAAATAATTAGAAACCAGACCACCCTCTACACGTTTAACTGTAACAGACAGACGTGCACCTTCTGCAGGGGCACTGCAAAGCGAATAGGAACGGCGGACTTTCTTGCCCTCGATCGGAAGGATAAGCGTCAGGAATTGCCCTGCCTTGTATGGAATCGTTTTTTTATCGGGATGCTCTAAATGGATCGTAATCGCATCTGAAGTTTCGCGGGTGATCTCCACGACTTTCAGCATGAAATAAGGGCTACTCATATCGCTATTTTATCATTTTGTAAGTAGAAAACTCCGTTTCAAGCTGAAAGTTACGACAATCTGTGCTGTTGAGTGAAAATATCGGAGAATTTTTAAAACCGAAATCACGAATCACGTATTATAACCAAATCATTAACAGAATGAACGGTGAATGAAAAAAAAGCTGCACATTTGTAACATCGCATGCACTTGTACTGCAGTTGGGTAGTGACTAACTCCCACATTCCGTTCTTTACCTTACAATTACTGAAAACACCAATGCTCTACAAACTAACTCTCAAAAACTGTGAAAAAACCGTAGTGGTGGACGACCGCACCTACGAGTATATTCAAAACAATGCATATCTGCAGCAGATCGAATTCCTGAAGCATCTGCGCATCCACTCCAACGGCTACGCGTTCTTCCAGAAGAACTGGCCCCTGAAAAACGGCAAGTACCGTAACGAAACCATTTACCTGCACAAGATGATCGGCGAACAGCTGATCGAGAAGCCGGAAAGCAACATTAAGCTTTATGTGCACTTCAAAAACGGCAACAAACTGGACTGCCGTCGCGAGAACCTGGAGTGGGCCCCGCTTTGCAAGATCGTGCGCAACACCTCCAAAACAGAGAACAAGCTGGGTGTGCGTGGGGTACACAAAGAGGCGCAAAAGTACCGCGCCATCATTCACCACAACAAGCAACGCATCAACCTCGGCACGTTCGACACGCTGCAGGAGGCTGCACAGGCTTACAGCAAAAAATCCGAAGAGCTGTTTGGCAAAACCAAAAGCCTGAAAACGCTCTCTAAGTATGTAGAAGAAGCTGCTTAATTCTTCTTATACTTGCGTGGTGGCTCATCCTCCGCCTGCATTTATTTTATGGAACAAAACAAAAATCTTGGTGATATACTGAGACGGCATACTGCTACTTTCGGCCCCGTGCTCGACACGGACCTGAATGGTGCGCATGTATGCCGTCTTGATTTTACGGCAGCCAATGCGCTGTTGCAGCAAACCGACCTGCGCAATACCGAGGCCTTTAACGAAGCGGTGAACCAAATGCTGCAGGAACAGTCCGCCACTATCGGGGTGGGCGGCTACCTCGAGAACCGCTTTATCTACCGCCGCAGCCAGCACTTCGACGTGGCTGCAGAAAGCCGTGACCTGCACTTAGGTATAGATGTGTGGCTACCGGCAGGTACCGCGGTGTTTGCCCCGCTTGACGGCAAAGTGCACAGCTTCGCCGACAACGCCAACTTCGGTGACTACGGCCCCACCATTATTCTGGAGCACGAACTCGAAGGCGTTACTTTCTATACCTTGTATGGCCACTTGAATACCGCTTGCCTTTCGGATCTATCGGTTGGCAAGCCAGTTCGCAAAGGTGACAAGATCGCCGAGGTGGGTCCGCATCCTGAGAACGGTGATTGGCCGCCGCACCTGCACTTTCAGGTGATTTGCTCGATGGACGGAAAACAAGGCGATTACCCGGGCGTGGCTCGCCTTTCGGAACGGACTGTGTATGAACACCTTTGCCCGAACCCGAACCTGATTCTGAACTGCCGGCACTTGGTTTAGTTTTGCCTTTGCCCCAAAAATTGACCAAATTTGAACTCTGGTGCCTTTGGATAGGTGCCAGAGTTTTTCTTTTATAACACAAACCTAAAGCATGTTTGATCTTTTTAATTTCGAAGCCTACAGCGCCAACATTACCAATTTTGTCATGCTTTATGGCATGCGCCTCGTTTCCGCTTTCATCACGCTTTTAGTCGGCCTTTGGGTCATCAATAGACTGAACCGTATGGTGTTTAACCTGATGGTGAAGAAAGATGTGGACGTATCGCTGCGCCCTTTTTTGAAGAGTGTAATGGCGGTTGTGATGCGGGTGTTGCTGATCATTCTGGTGATTGCCCAACTGGGTGTCGAAATGACCTCGTTCATTGCTATACTAGGTTCGGCGGGTCTGGCAATTGGCTTGGCTTTGCAGGGCAGTCTTTCCAATTTTGCGGGCGGTGTGCTGATTCTTACCATCAAACCCTTCCGCGTAGGTGATTATATTGAAGCACAGGGACAGGCGGGCACCGTGAATATGATCAATATTTTCAACACAGTGGTGAAAACACCTGACAACAAAACGATTTTTATACCTAACGGTCCGCTGGCCAACAGTGTGGTGGTGAACTATACCATTGAAAGTACACGCCGGGTGGAGCTGAAGTTTGCCATATCGGTGAACAACGACATCGGCAAGGTACGTCAGATTCTAAATGACTTGATTGCTGCCGACGAACGCGTACTTCCCGAGCCGGCACCTGTGATTGTGGTAACCGATTTTGCTGAGCACTCCCTCACGCTGAGCGTGCGCACCTGGGTGAACAAAGAGAATTATTGGGGCTTTTTCTGGGACATGAACGAGCGTGCCAAATCCGCTTTCGAAGAGCAAGGTATACAAATGCCAGTGCCTCGTCGGGAGATGGTGAGCAGCAGCTCCAGCAATGGACAGGCTCCGAAGGCGGTGCCGCAGGTATAGCTTGTAGATATTTTTGAAAAATAGGAACGGCAGCTCAGGTATGGGCTGCCGTTTTTTATTCCACAGCTATTGTCAAAAATAATCTAGAAACAGTAGTTAGTCCAACAATCAATTCAATCGGTATGTATCATGTGTAATTATGTCGATTGTAATAATGTCACCCTTTCTATAATTTTTATCTATGAACCAGTTTTTTAAACTCTTATTCCCATGCACTCTTGGCTGTCCATTTTGGTTCGCAAATAGGAATTGACCTTGAAAACAATATTGACTATCATGTCCTAAATATATATTTACGGACATAGGTTCTTCTGGCAAAAAATTTAGGTCCTTTTTCGAAAAATTAAAAAAACCATTCTTCAAGTATTCTGACCCTAATTTGATTTTGACTGTCTTCAGTATCCCTATAATTGGCGGAGTAGTTTCTAAAATCACATTGTCATCTTCTTGAGGCAATTCTTGTACTTTTATCCTGTTGTTACCCCTGTAATTCCATTGAGGACGAATAGCTGCAATTAGGTTATCTTCTAATCCTGCAGAAAGACTAACCTTATAATTTTTAAACATAAGGTTTGCCTTATCCAATAAGACAAATATTTGCACAACCCTATCTGCCTTTAATTTATTTATAATTTCATTCTTTACACGAACATTAGTTCGTTGCGAAACTGCGGCATTTTTATAGCCATTCATACGACTTTTTAAAGTGCTGGCAGTCTTTCCAATATACATTACCTGTTCATCAACAATAAAAGCGTACAGTAAATCTTTCTCACTAAGACATTCTGTAATAGAGTAATTAATCCCTCCATCATTATAACACCATTCGCCTACCTTTAAAAAACTAAGCTCAACCAATCTTTTCATGTGAAATCATAATTAGATGAAAGCGAAACAAGTTACTTAACTAAGGTACCCTTCCCTAATCAAACTTAATTGCCCGTACCGGCTTAATGCGCGCGACCATGGCGGCAGGTATAAGAATGGCGAGCATGGTCATCACGAGGGTAATCACGTTGAGGGCGATGATAATGCCGAAATTCCAGCTGATGGGCACAGTATCCATGTAGTAGTTCTCGGGGTCGAGCGGGATGACCTGGAAGTAGTACTGGATCGTGCAGAAGCCCAAACCGAAGACGTTTCCCCAGAGCATGCCTTTGAGCGTCAGGCGCAGGCCGCGGAAGTAGAAGATTTGCCGTATCTGGGCATCGGTGGCCCCGATGGCTTTGAGCACGCCAATCATGCTGATGCGCTCGATGATCATGATGAACATTGTGGATACCATATTGAACGTCGCCACAAAAATGATCAGCACCAGGAAAATGACCACGTTCTTACGTAACAACTGAAGCCAGTCGAACAGCTGAGCATGACGGTCGGTGATTTTCTCAAGCTGCAGGTCGTAGTTCATCTGGTCAAACACCTGATCAGCCACCACGTCTATCTGTTCGAAATCCTTGAGCAATATCTCCACACCGCCCACCAAGGTATCGGGCCAGTTGTTAAGTTCGCGAATCAATTGCAGGTCACCGATGACGAACACCTCGTCAAACTCCTCCAAACCTGTGTTGAACACACCCGCCACTTTGAGCTTTCTGGCTCGCGGTGGATTCTGGATGAAGTAAAATATAGCCTCATCGCCTACCTTCAACCGAAGCTTGTTGGCGATACGCCGACTCAACATGACATCTTTGGAAGAAGCCGTGTCGGTAAAATTCACTATGCCGCCTTCGTCTAAATTGGCCTGCATGGCGCTCAGGTCGTAGTCTCTATCCACACCTTTCATCACCACCCCTAACACCTCATCTTCGGTTTTGATGATGGCCGTTTTGCGGGCGAAGCCCTGTATGTGCTTTATACCTGTTATCTCTTCGGTGCTGTTTATACCTGTAGCCGTGCTGATGGGAGCGCCTTCGAAGGAATTGTTGGTATCGTACTTGCTGATTTGCAGGTGCGCCCCGAAGCTGAAAATCTTGTTCCGTATCTCGCCACGGAAGCCTTCCAGAATCGCAAATGACACAATCATGATGGCAATGCCTGCCGCTATGCTTATAATTGCTATTTTTGTCACAGACGTGGTGAAAGAACCAGCCTGCACTTCGGAAATTTTATCAGATATGAATTTGGATACGTTCACTCGCTTGCGTCTAAACTGCCTTAAAGATAGGTATGAATTTTGACTTAGGACCTTTTAAAGTTTCGTTTTTGTGAGCGAAACTCCAAACACAGCCCTGAAATAAAAACACAGATGATACAACCACTCGCTATACTTTGCGGCGCCCTGTTGCTCAGCTTCAACAGCTGCGCACCAAAACAGGCAACCGCCACTACTGCTGAGCCACAAGCCCCGCCTACTGAAGAGACAGCCCAAGCACCAGCCAGCAAGCCACTGGCCTTGGGCGCCGAGCAACTCGACCGCTACCTGAAACACTTGGAAGGCAAGCGGGTAGGTATGGTCGTAAACCAGACCTCGATGATAGGCAACACCCACCTCGTGGACACGCTGATCAGCCGTGGCGTGGAAGTGACGACTATTTTTGCACCGGAGCACGGGTTCCGAGGCGAGGCCGACGCTGGAGCGCATATCAAAGACGCAAAAGACACGAAAACGGGTTTGCCGATTATCTCCCTCTACGGCAGTAACAAGAAGCCATCGAAAGCGCAAATGCAGCACCTCGACGTGCTGGTGTTCGACATTCAGGATGTGGGCACGCGCTTCTATACCTACATCAGCACCATGCACTATGCCATGGAAGCCTGCGCTGAAAGTGGCAAATCCATGCTCGTGCTCGACCGTCCGAACCCGAACGGTCACTATGTAGATGGTCCGGTGTTGGAGATGGAGCACAAGTCCTTTGTGGGTATGCACCCGATTCCGATTGTGCATGGCCTTACGGTAGGCGAACTCGCTGAGATGATCAACGGAGAAAAATGGCTGGAGGGCGAAAGAAGCTGTAACCTGACCGTAATCAAAATGGAGAACTACGATCATACAATGGCTTATAATTTGCCTGTGCGTCCTTCCCCGAACCTGCCTAATGCGCAAGCTATTGCACTATACCCGTCTATCTGTTTCTTTGAAGGGACAAATGTGAGCGTGGGCCGCGGCACGCCTACTCCTTTTCAGGTAATTGGCAGTCCGTTTTACCAGAAGAAGGATTTTGCTTTTACACCTGTGAGCACACCGGGTGCCACCGATCCGCCGCACAAGGGCGTAAAATGCTATGGCATGGACTTAACCGATCCGTCGCATGCGCAACCGTTTACCTTGAAGTACCTGTTGGAGATGTACAACAACTCGTCGAACAAGGAGAAATTCTTCAACAACTTCTTCGAGAAACTGGCGGGCACCTCCGAACTGCGCAAGCAGGTGATGGCCGGCAAAACCGAAACCGAGATCAGAGCCAGCTGGGAGCCAGAGCTAGCTGATTACAAAGTGCTCCGAAAAAACTATTTGCTATACCCTGATTTTGAATAAAACCATGCCCGATTTACGCATCGTGTTCATGGGTACGCCCGACTTTGCCGTGCCTACCCTGCAAGCGCTCGTCGAACATAATTACCCCGTAGTGGCCGTCATCACTGCCCCTGACAAACCAGCGGGCCGTGGTCAGAAAATACAGCAATCGCCCGTGAAGGAATACGCCGTGTCGCAGGGCATACCGGTGCTGCAGCCGACCAACCTGAAGTCAGAGGCATTTCTCGAAGAGCTGCGCAGCTATCAGGCGAACCTGCAAATTATTGTAGCTTTCCGAATGCTGCCCGAAGTAGTGTGGGCTATGCCGGAGCTGGGTTCTTTCAACATTCACGGGTCCTTGCTGCCGCAATACCGTGGCGCGGCGCCTATCAACTGGGCTATCATCAACGGTGAGAAAGAAACTGGTGTAACTTCCTTTTTCCTGAAGCATGAAATTGACACAGGTGATCTGATTTTCCAGGACCGCATGCCGATACTGGAAGAAGACGACTTTGGTAGCATGTACGAAAAGTTGAAATACCAAGGTGCTGCATTGGCCGTGCGCACTGTACAAGCCATCGAACGAGGCGAAATACAGCCACAACCGCAGCAAACGACTGCCGAAACGAAGCACGCCCCGAAAATTTTCAAGGAGACCTGCGAGATACACTGGAATCAGCCTGCCCGTCAGGTACGAGACTTCATCCGTGGTCTTTCTCCTTACCCGGCCGCTTGGACCCGTTTCGACGGCAAAACGTTCAAGATTTTCAAAACGGAAGTACTGGAAAATACCACCTATACCTTAGCACCGGGCCAAATCAAAACCGACAACAAAACTTTCCTGCACGTGCAGACCGCTGCTGGTGCCCTTTCGATTCTGGACTTACAGATGGAAGGAAAAAAACGAATGCCGGTGCAGGATTTGCTCAGGGGGTATAAGTTTGAGGTATCACTATAGTTTTGGCAAAAGCCTTTACTCCTTATTCTTCATTTATGCCAAAGGGCACGTTAATCAACTAGCACATTAAATAAATGATCGCCATAGTCGTAGCCATAGCCGAGAACAACGTTATCGGGAAAGACAACCAGCTGATCTGGCACCTGCCCGCCGACCTGCGCCACTTTAAGCAAAAGACCATGGGCCATCCCATGATCATGGGTCGCAAAACCTTCGAGTCCATCGGCAAGCCCCTTCCCGGTCGCACGACCATCATCGTTACGCGTCAGAAGGATTATCAGGTGGAAGGTTGTATCGTGGTGAACTCGGTGGAAGAGGCCATCGCCAAAGGCAAAGAGTTGGACAGCGAACAGGTGAACATTGTGGGTGGTGCAGAGATTTATAAGCAAGCCCTCCCTTTAGTGGATACACTATACCTGACCAGGGTGCACCATGCTTTCGAGGGAGATACATTCTTCCCAGAATTGAAAGAGGCCGAATGGCAGGAAGTGAGCTCTGAAAGCCACGAGCCAGACGAAAAGAACAAGTATGCCTATACCTTCAAGAGGTATAGCCGCAAGGTATAGCCGCAAGGTATAGCCGCAAGGTATAGCCGCAAGGTATAGCCGCAAGGTATAGCCGCAAGGTATAGCCGCAAGGTATAGCCGCAAGGTATAGCCGCAAGGTATAGCCGCAACAAAAAGGAGCACCCAACGGTGCTCCTTTTTGTTTTAAAGAAAACTGTCTGTTAAGACCCTATCGCAATATGTAGATCTTCCCGTAGCCATTTACGAAGCCTTTATCACCTTTCTTCCAAATGTGCTTCATCTCTTCGGTGTCCTTTGGCATGACTACGCGGTAAAGGTAGACGCCATTGGCTAGTTTGTCTCCAAACATATCCGTACCGTCCCAGGCATATTCCGTTTTATTATGCCCAATACGTATCGGCCCGATTTCCTCTCGCATAATCTCTTTCACCACTTTGCCTGTCACGGTCATGATCTGGATTTTGAAATTATCCGGGATAACGCCCCCTGTCAGGGTGAAGACAAACTGTGTCTTCGTAGAGAAAGGGTTCGGGTACGGGTAAAAGTTCGTGATTTTAGACTCGTTCTCAACCTCAAAATTGATTCGATAAGGTGAAACGCCGGATGCTTTTCCTTTCACATCCTTGCCCTTCACCTCCAAGGTATAGATTCCATTCTCTAATCGCTCTGGCTTGTACTCGAACCGGAAATCATTTTTCTCATCGGCTGGAAAAACCCGCAGTTCACTCGGTTTTGCAGATTCCCTTATGTCCACTGATACATTGGTCGCATTATGCGTTAGGTACACTTCCATTGCATCGGCCTTCTCTAAGTAGATATGCTTGTTTTCGTCCTTCATAGTAATGCTAATGAGCGGACTCGGTGAAACAAGTTCCCCATCCATGATGTGCATCCCATCGAAAGCCACGTCCATGATCGGATGCAGTTTGGACTTCACGACAAAGTTTACCTCATAGATATTGTTCTGATACTGCTGCTCTGGCTGTAACTGCGGGTTCACATACATGGTAAGCTTATAGTTTCCGTCAAGCGAAAGCGTAGGCATCGAGAAGTTGAAATTTGCCGTCTGGTTTCCTTGGAGCGCCCCGATCTTAAAGCGTGAAACGACAGGCTCGCCGCTCTCTCCTGTCACTGTCACCTCGACCGTCAGTGAGTCTCGGAATGCATAGGAAGTGATGTTTTGGAAAGCCATTGGCATGTTGATAAGTCCCCGGCTGGCTTGGTCCGTCAGGATTTGCTCGCTCACCTCAACCAAATCTGGTCGGATCACGCCTTCGGGTGCCGCCTCATAGTACACCATCCATTGCTTAAGTTGAGGAGCCGTGCGGGCCTCACTATCGGAGAGGGTAGCCATTAGCTGCAGATTCGGGTACTTTATGGCGTCTATTGTAGCCAAGTTGTAGTTTTTGGCTGTTACATTCTCATACAGCAAATCCCTGTCGCCATTCGCATTGATGCCATACAGGCTCAGTTTATAACTATCATTGCCTGTTTTAAAACGCTCAATGTTGTGATGCAACGAACCCCAGCTCAGAGCAGGCCCGATGATAGTTGAAGTAACTATACCTTCCTGCATTTTAGTTTGCAGCATGGTGGTCAGTATGATTTCCTGTGATGTAGCAGGTGTGCTGGTATTGGTAGTTTCCGCAGTTTTCTCTTTGGCAGTTCCAGGCGCTGCGCCTTTCTGCCCTACAATGGCATAAGGATGGCTCGACTTCAAATTATCAATCAAACCAGAACCTATATTTTTGAAGGCCGCTTTCAGTTCCGCAGAAAATGACTCGAACGGCACTTTGTTCATGCTGATAGCCAATACATAGTTACCCTCAGGAATACCATTGAGGAACTTTAGCATATTGGCTCTGACCGTGGGATTATTTAAGTCTCCGTATTGGTACATATCGGGTATCCAGGTACAACCTGAGAAGCCAGGCACCTTGGTTCTTTCCAGCGTAGCCTTGTCTAACACAAAGAAATACATGCGTGGGGCCGACGATCCTTCAAAATTGCCGCAAGCATTATGGGTCACCGCAGTACCATTAATAAATATTCCATAAGGGGGTTGGTTATACCTGACATCGCCTCCTACTGTACGAATCTCGATACTCGCATACAGCGGATTGAATTCCCAGCTTTGAGTAGCCTCCTTGTTACTTATATTCTGCAACGTCGCTTTCTTGAACTGACCCACATGGCTTTGGGACCAGCCTCCAGTACTGTTGGGTATAAACCTGATCGAGCTTTGCACCCACACCGTATCTTCACCTGCCGCAAAACTATCAAAGCGTGCCCGCCAGTAGTAAACCGTGCTATCCGCGGCAGATTGCTGTAATGGCAACGCTGCATTCCAGGCTGGTAGCACCCCGGCTGCTGCCTTGTATGTGCGCTTAAGCGACGATGAGAAGGTATCGGTCGTGTCTAATTCAAAGTAAACGCCCTTTGGCTCCGCTCCCAATTGAGTTGACTGCACCACAAGGCTCACATTTGCGCTGTTCACAACAGCATATTCCATCGGAGCCAAAACCGAAATTCCTGAGCTTGGCAAGAAATGCTGAATCTGCAACACATTATTGTCTTCTCTAAGCTCCTCTACAACTTCTTTACTGTCAAGTTTTATCTCAAACCTATTCATTCCGGCCACTGAAAGCCCTGCATTGGAGAGGGTAATGGAAAGTTGGTCTTTCTTAAGAATTGGTTTCACCCTGATTGTTCCAGATTCTACGACAGTATTATTCGGCAAAATCCTTTTTACAGAAATGTAAACCGAGTCCGGAATGGCTTTCCCCAAGTTATCTACATTCACCTCCAGCACCAATTTCTCTGAGACTGAAGTCGCAACTGCTCCCTTCTCATCTTTGATAGCGAAACTATTATTGTCGAATTTATAATCAGGCTTGCTGGGTGCATATGGCTTCATTGCCGGATCACCTTGCAGCACCATTTGGGTCATGGTGGCTACATAATACCCCCCTTTATATCCAGTGGAATAGCGCCTTACTGCTTCTTTTTGGATTTCGCCAACCGACTTTCCATAGAAATTATCATCGCTGAACGCTACCTGGTAGTAATTATGGGAATAAAGGTACAATGGGATATCACCACCTGTATGCGCGTGCGCTATAAATGAAATAGCTCCCCGATCAGGTGTCAAAAGCCAGTCTTCCCCAAAAGACTTGTATTTATAAATAAAAGCGTCGCCGGTTCCGCAGCCATTCATCAGGATGAATGGATACTTCCCTTTATTTCGGTATCCATACTGATTTTGCGATGCAAAGCCGATTTCAAGGTCACTGGTTGTGGAGGAGCTATGCCCAAAAAAAGTCATCATGGAGAGACCTGCATTTACTTCCTCGGTGACGTTAATAACATCTACAATTTCACTCACACTCTGCCGATACTTCTCAATGACATTTGCGCCAAGAAAAGGTCCATCAGCAATGCTTTTATAAGTTTTTAACCATCCTGCAAACTGTTTCATCTGAGGTTCAGAACTTCCGCCGCCAAGCTGCAACACGTTCTTCCGCCAGGCAAGCCCTTCCGGTAACGCTTCATATTCCTTTACCTTATTGAGGTAATCAATCAACTCTTCAGGTTTAAGTACTGGCAATCGGCCTGTGGGCACCCTTGGCTCATACTTTTCATTCCGAAAATCAGCCGTGAAGAAAATATCCGATGAGGGAAACATACCTGTCGGCACCAAATCTATTTCATAGGCTTTGCTATACCTCATACCCACATGATACAGGCTATTCCGACTGCTATTGTTATCAACGCTTCGAAAATCAGAGGAGGCATAATATTTCAGGCCTTTACCTATCAAAAACAAATGCTTTGGGCGCTCAGAGGTTAGCATGAATGACATGAACTTACGGATAGCATTGGAGGAGAACTCACCATAATGAAACTGATCCACGACCTGATCCATGTGAACCAGCAGTGTATCGTACCCCCCTCCAGCAGCGGAAGCCCTATAGGCCGCATACTCTGAAGCCGCGTTTCGCTGGTAACCTGCCACCGATTTCATTAGCCTTTTGTTCGTAATGATGATGTAGTTGTGTGACGCGGCCGCGATATTCCTGAACCTGACAGTTGACGACTTTCCTACCGGCTTGAATGGTTTTGCCGAATTGGCCAGCAGGATTTTGTGCGTTCTTGGTTCTGTCTCAAACACAAAGCCCTTAATTTGCCCGTTTACATGGCCTTCTACCCTAACAGGGTTGACTGGATCGGTCACATCGTAAGAGATAGTGGTTGCACTAGACCCCGAAAACTCAAAATACGGGGCTCTGCTCCCTGTTGAGTCAGTATAGAAAAACATGGAGTTACCAACCAGTACCGTGCGCTGCGGGAAGGTCAACTTGCCATAAGAAAAAGTAATATCGTTTGATGTGATAACATCTGGCAGGGTCTGCAGTGTTATTTTACCGGTAGTGTATATATCGGAAAACTCTATTGCTGCGCTGCCCTTCACAAAACCATCGCCTATCATTTGAAAGCGCCCCAATTGCCGGGTACCCCCTGCTGGCAAAACGATTTGTACTGCCCCAGTATGCACGTTCGCATTCGCAGCCCCTACCACATACTCTACAACTGGCTTGGGCCCAGTATTAAAAACGTTGGTGACTGGGCTGATATCATAATTCTTTGCTGAACGAGAAGCAACCGAGGTATAACCCTCCCCTTCGTCCATCCAGGACAGATAGGCGTCTCCGTGCTTCTTGCCTTCATAATACTTATTGGTATAGAACTGCGTCACTTTCTGCAAATGATACGGTTCAGGGGTCTTGCCATTCACAGCCGGATTAATCTCCCGCATACGTTTGCCACCCACGGAATTCACGGTGAGAAAGTAAGCCGCTGTGTCGGAGTAGAAGCTATAAAGCTGATGAGGCTGATGGGCAATGTTTTTATACAAGTCCTGATCCAGCCTGCCGTCGTTGCGCTCGCCGTAAAATTCGATAAAGTCCTGTGTGTTCAGCTTTCCGTCTGCTTCGCCGGCTACATAAATAGCGACTTCTTTGCCTCTTCTGAAAAGCTGAAAATGCCGGGGATTGGTACCTGCCAAACCTAAACTGTCCAGAAAACCATAGCTAAGACGATGGAGCCCAGTATTTACGACCTTTAGTTTGTGGTATGTTTTTGAATAGTCGATCCACTCATTACCATAGGGCGTAGGCGATTGGGCAATGGCCATCGTCTGCAACCCTACGATCATTGTGCACAAAAACAGAAACTGCTTATATAGCTTACTAATATTCATCGGCTGATTTACTAAAAACCGTATATTTTAATTAAAAGAGTATCCAAGGGAGATGATAATGGAATAAAGCCCCCCGGCATTGGCCGTGTTGGCATCACGCCCGCTTATCCGTGACATGGCCAGGTCTATGTCCAGGCCATTGTTCTGAAAACCCACTCCGAAGTTAGGCTGCACCTTAGACGAAGTGCTTCCATCGAAATTCCTGAACTGCTGGTAATTGTTGATTCCCCCGCGCACAAACACGGTATTGGCATAAGCCAGCTCCATTCCTATGTGCGGGTCCACGGAGGTAAAGTCGGATTTAAGCAGTACGTTGCGCTTTCCGTCAAATGTAAAGTCCACGTCTGTCGCCAAAAGGCCTGTGATCTTATCAGTAAAAGAGAAGCTTTTGCCTATACCTACCACTAAACGGGGGAGTGTCAGTTCGGCGGTGTTTTCAGGCAGGTCGTTGCCGGTTTGCTGGTATGTAGCCTCTAGCGCCTCCACATTGTGCGTCCAGGCAGTAAAGGTGGTCGTTACGTCTTTCGCCATCAGGCCAAAGTGCCAGGTTCCGCGCTTCAACTGCGCACCGGCATCAAAACCAAAACCCCAGGCATTGGCAAACTCCCCCACATTTCTGTATATGATTTTGGCATTCACGCCTAGCTGCAGCCCCTCTATCAAATTGCTCTTGCGGGCATACGACAACAGCATGGCGTAGTCTGCCACCGAGAAGAACCGGATACTGTCGTACTGGATGTAACCATACTCATTCTGCAGGCGACGCGTGTCCACAATATCGTCCACGCCCAGCCTGATGATTGAAACAGCTAAGGCGCTGCTTGAGTCAATGGGCATAGCGAAGCTTCCGAAGTCATTTTTGGCGATACCGGCGAACAGCTCCGAGTGCATAAGCGCGATGTTATACCTGTTCCGAAGCTTCAGCAAACCCGCCGGATTCCAAAAACCCGCCGTGGCATCGTCGGCGATGGCCACCTGCACATTGCCCATTCCCAGCGCGCGGGCACCCACCCCAATGTTCAGAAACTCATTGCTGTACTTGGGCGTGGCAACCTGCGCATGGGCGGCGCCAGCCCCCAGCAACAGGATACTTACAAAGAGAAAGAGGGTAAATCTGTTCATGGGCACAGGCAGAGTATATCAGTAAAGGCTTCTTGGCTAATTTTCAGAAAAAATCTCACGCTGCCACAGAGTGGCCATTTTGCCTCCTAACACTTCAAAAAATAAATAAGTTGACTAATTGTGACATTATTTCTCACTCAAAAATAAAGAATTTAATCCACAATCAGCTGCCGATTAAACCCTTTGAAAAAAGTTTCGTAATTATTTTTACACAGTACCTTGTTTTACATAGTACCTTATATTAAATTTGCTTCAACATTAAACGGAATCATCATGAAAGTAGAAAACACACAAGTGCAGATGCGGAAGGGAATTCTGGAGTTCTGCATCCTGGAGATTATCTCTCGTGGTGAGGTATATGCGTCCGATATGTTGGAGGAGCTAACAGCTGCCAAGATGATAGTGGTGGAGGGTACCCTGTATCCCCTGCTCACTCGCCTCAAGAACGCGGGGCTTCTCGACTATAGTTGGGTTGAATCTACCTCTGGGCCACCCCGCAAGTACTACACGCTCACCGAGACCGGGCGCTTATTTCTGGACCAGCTCCGGAATACCTGGACCGAACTGGTAGCATCCACAGAATTCATTATCCAACACAAGAAAGCTCAGCAATTATGAAAAAGAACATAAATATCAATTTGCAAGGCATCATATTCCATATAGAAGAAGATGGCTATGAGCAACTTAGCAGGTACCTGATGTCTATCCGCAACTATTTCTCAAGTTATGAGGGACATGAGGAAATTGTGGCTGACATCGAAGCCCGTATCGCTGAAATTTTCTCCACAAGACTATCTCCTGGCAAGCAGGTCATCACTTTGGAAGATGTGCAGTCGCTGATAGCACAGATGGGCGATGTGACTGACTTTGAGATACTGGAGCCCATGGAAGAGGAAATGCCTTACGGCGGTGCTGCCAGGGAAACCTACAGAGGACCAGAACCTGCATTTGCAACCACCGGCACCGAGGCCGCACCGAAAAGACTGTATCGCGATGTCTCCCGAAAAGTGATTAGCGGGGTGTCGGCAGGTATAGCCAACTACCTGAACATAGACCCACTCTGGATCCGTCTTATTTTCGTGTTCCTGGTGATCGGCACCCCTTTGACCGATGGCATTTCCGGGTCTTTCGGCCTGATCCTGTACATCATTCTCTGGATTGCGCTGCCTGTGAACTACTCTTTGCCCGAGATCACCGTCAAAAAACTATTCCGTGACCCGGTTGACAAGAAACTGGCCGGTGTAGCCAGCGGTATAGCCAAGTACTTTGGGGTTGACACCGCCGTTGTCCGCATTCTGTTCCTGGCGCTGATTTTTGCGGGAGGATTTGGCATACTTGCCTATATCATCCTCTGGGTTGCAGTACCAGAGGCCACTACCCTTACGGAGAAAATGCAAATGCAAGGGAACCCGGTTACGCTATCCAGTATTGAAAACTCCCTGAAAGAGAACCTGAACATGCGCGACCATAACGGGGAGGAGAGCACAGCCGCTAAAGTACTCCTGCTCCCATTTCGACTCATATCGCAGGTGATAAACTGGCTTAGCAGAGCACTTGGTCCCTTGCTGGCCGTCCTGATCACGCTCATTCGAATTGGCGCGGGCATTATCCTGCTGGTTATATCTCTGGGACTGACTGTAGCGCTTTTCACCTCCCTGTTTGTGTCTTTGGGCATAGTTGATGAACATAGTGCGATCATGATGGGTGACTTTCCGGCCTCCGTTCTTTTGGAGGGCTTTCCCAGGCTCGGACTGGTGGCAGGTTTTTTTGTAGGACTTATACCAATTCTTTTTCTAATACTACTGGCAATCGGTCTGTTGGCGAAGCGTTTTTTCATGCGCCCACTGGTAGGCTGGTCCTTGTTCGGTATCTGGCTGATCAGTTTGTTCACCATGATCACCTTCATTGCCATGCACAGCGAGAACTTCCGCCGATCGGGCGAAGTGATCGTTACGGAGTCGCTGCCGGTTTCGGATTACCCGGTTGTTACGCTGGATGGCTACAACACGAACTCCTCTTATGACAACCGCATTTATTTCGACGTGCAGAGCCATAGTGGCAACGACCTGGAGGTGATCAAGCGCTTGCAGGCGAAGGGCAGAACCGAAGCCGAAGCGCAGGAAAACGCCCGCATGGTAACTTACCGGGTAGTGCAGCGCGACTCTGTGGTGCGTTTCGACGATAGCTTTGAGTTCGCCTCGGGTGCCGCCTACCGCAACCAGCGCATGGATGTGACCCTGGCTATACCTCAGAACAAGCAACTGCGCCTGACCAGCAACTTCCTGCGCATGGTGCCGAGCAGTGCTTTTGAGGAAGAATACAGCCGTGAGAAGACACTTCGCAACCTGTGGCAAGTAAAAGGCAACCTGCTTGCCTGCGTTACCTGCGCATCTGACACGCTGGACGTGACCGAGAGTGATTTCACTTACAACTCAGCTGCCACCATGGGCATGGGAGGCAGCGTACTGAAAAACGAATCAGAGTATAGCTCCAACAAGCAGACCTATGACTATAGCAACTTCGACGCAATTACCGTCAACGGTGCTTACCATGTACAGATTACGCAAGGCAACAACTATAGCATCACTGCCAGCGGCAGCCCAGAAGATCTTGAAAAGATGGAGGTAAGAAAGGAAGGCGATGAACTGGTAATCAACCCCGAAGGCAGCACTTTTCGACTTTTCGACAGACAGAAAACGGTGCTGATCCAGATTACCCTACCCCGTCTCCGCAGCCTCGACTTGGGCGGCGCTATCAAAGCTGACATCGGGCACATCCAAACAAACCACCTGAATATTGCTTTAACCGGTGCTACGCAGGCGTTTGTAGATGTGAATGTGGATAGATTGCAAGCCGATATCGCGGGAGCCTCTAAAAGTACTTTCACAGGCCGTGCTCAAACCGTAGACATGGACATTGCAGGAGCCAGCAGGCTAGACGCGACAAAATTGGTTGCCAGCACTGTGAATGTTGAGGCTGCAGGTGCCTGTTCGGCCGATGTTCACGCCACCAATACCCTCCGTGCTGACGCCGCAGGGGCTTGCAAGATTCGTTACAGAGGCAACCCAGGCAATGTGGTAACTGATGTATCGGGTGCTAGCAAGGTATCTCGCCTGTAATAGTTTTACAAAAAAGAGGGATAAGCCGATTGGCTTATCCCTCTCCTATACCTATATTATCCTGCTCTTAGTACAAAATAAAACTTTATACCTGCTTACAGGTTCTATACCTGAGTGATTCAGTTGTTTGGTGAGTTTACCTGGCGGAGTCCCATCTCTTCTCCCTTTTTGAGGAGGAAAGCGAAGGCTTCGCCAAACTCGTTTTTAACGGTTCCTTCCAGTATCGCCTCTGTCAGGGCTTCCTTTAACTCCCCTACCGTCTTAGATGGCTTCAGATCGAATGTTTCCATAATGATCTCACCTGTAATCACCGGTTGGAAGTTACGCAGTTTGTCGCTTTCCTCTACTTCTATCAGGCGTTTCTCTACCTTGTCGAAGTTCTGCAGGTAGCGTTTTACCTTGGTGTCGTTTTTGGAGGTGATATCGGCCCGGCAAAGTTTCATGAGGGCGTCGATGTCGTCTCCGGCTTCGAACAGAAGCCTGCGCAAAGCCGAATCTGTCACGGTATCTTTCACCAGCGCAATCGGCCGCAAGTGCAGGCGCACCAGCTTTTGCACAAACTTCATGTGCTCATTCAGCGGAAGCTTCAACTCTTTGAACAGTCTCGGCACCATACGGGCACCCCGTTCCTCATGCCCGTGGAAGGTCCAGCCTACTTTTTCGTGGTAGCGCTTGGTATCGGGTTTGGCAATGTCGTGCATAATAGCAGACCAGCGTAGCCACAGGTCATCTGACACCTCGGCCACATTGTCGAGCACCTGCAGGGTATGGTAGAAGTTGTCTTTATGCGAATTCCCCTTGATGGTCTCCACTCCTTGCAGCTCGGCCATTTTCGGAAAAATAAGCTGCAACAGGCCAGAGGCAAAGAGCAGCTTAAAGCCATAGGAAGGTTGTGGAGACAGGATGATCTTGTTCAGCTCGTCCGTGATGCGCTCCTGCGACACGATTTTGATGCGCTCCTTGTTGTCGATAATGGCGTCGAAGGTCTCGGGGGCAATGTCGAAATTGAGCTGGGAGGCGAAGCGGATGGCCCGCATCATGCGCAGCGGGTCGTCGGAGAAGGTAATACCGGGTTCCAGCGGCGTGCGGATAATCTTGCGCTTCATGTCCTTTATACCTTCGAAGCGGTCAATCAACTGGCCGTAATTCTCTTTGTTGAGGCTTATACCCAACGCATTGATGGTAAAGTCCCGGCGTTTCAGGTCATCTTCAAGCGTCCCGGTTTCTACATCTGGCTTGCGCGTATGCTCCCGATAAGACTCCTTTCTGGCACCGACAAACTCTACCTCCCACTCGCCGGAGCGCAGCATGGCCGTCCCGAAATGCTTGAAAACCGACACCTTGGGCCTATGCGGCAGTTTATGCGACACAAGCTCGGCAAGCTCAATCCCATTGCCCACACAAACCACGTCAATGTCTTTGGAAGGCCGTTTCAGGGCCAGGTCACGCACGAATCCCCCGATCACATAAGCATCTACGCCAGCCTCCTCGGCTGCAGCGGCCACTGTGTCAAAAATGGGGTGCTCCGGTAATTTTATGTTATCCATTCAAAAGTATCAAAACCTCAGACAGTACAGAACCGCACGGCTGAGGCACAAAAATAAAGAGATATATTGAAAGCCGCCGCTTATTTCGCCATTGCTTTAATCTCTGATGATTGTCTGTTTGCCACTTTCGTCAATCTTAATGATACGGGACGGCCTGCTCTCCACCTCCTCGTCCTGACGCCACTGCACCACATAGTCTACTCGCTCCTTGATCTTATCAGACACTTCGGCGAAAGTTTGTGGCGAGGGTTCCCCACTTACATTGGCCGATGTGGAAACCAAGGGGCGACCGATTTGCTGCATCAGGCGGTGGCAGAATTCGTCTTTGGCGATACGCACACCGATGCTGCCGTCTTCGGCCACCAGTTCTTTCGGCAGGTTCTGGGCTCCTGAGAGCACAAAAGTAGTTGGTCGCTCCTGCGTTTTTGCCAATTCTGCAAAACCTGTTGGCACCTCCTCTACATAGCGTTTGAGCATTTCCACGTCGCTCACCAGTATAATCATCGACTTGGACTCTTCCCGCTCCTTTATCTTGAATATTTTTTTGACAGCTTCGGCATTCTCGGCATCGCAGCCAATGCCCCATACCGTGTCGGTAGGATATAAGATCACGTTGCCGACCAGCAACTCTTCTTCCGCCGCCTGTACTTCTTTCAGAAAGTGTTTCATCTTCTTGATGGTTAAATTGTTTAATGGCTAAATGGTTGTTACTATAAATGCTTCTATACTTAATGAATAGGTATAGCTACGTTTAACAATTTAACAATACAGCCATTTAATCATTTACCTAATCTCCTGTGTCAGCTCTATCAGCACGCCGTTTGCGCTTTTGGGGTGCACAAAACACACCAGTTTGTTGTCGGCGCCTTTTTTGGGTGTTTCGTTCAGCAGTGTAAACCCTTCTTTTTTCAGCCGCTCCATTTCGGCCAGTATATCTTCCACCTCAAAGGCGATGTGGTGTATACCCTCGCCACGCTTCTCTATAAATTTACTGATAGCGCTATCGGGCGTTGTGCCCTCCAAAAGCTCGATTTTGGTGCCGCCAACCCTAAAGAAAGAGGTGTTTACTGCCTCTGACTCCACAAACTCAGTTTTGTAGGGCTCTACGCCCAGCAGTTTGAAATATAGCCCGTTTGCTTCGCTAAAATTCTTAACCGCTATACCTATATGTTCTACGTTTAGCATTTTCAATTTGTAATTAGTCTAAGTAACCTTTTTTTGTTAATTTTGCAGGGAATTCAAAACTAATAATTTCTCACAACTGTTAATCAGACAGGACAAAAAGAGATAAAAAATAGTGATATGCTAACATTTCCGATATACTTAGACAACAATGCCACTACGCCCATGGATCCACGTGTGCTGGAGGCTATGATGCCGTACTTTACTAACAAGTTTGGCAACGCCGCTTCCCGTAACCACGCATTTGGATGGCATGCCGAGGAGGCTGTTGACTATGCACGTGAGCAAATTTCCTCACTTATCAACTGTTCACCAAAAGAAATCATCTTCACTTCGGGCGCTACTGAGTCTGACAACCTGGCTATTAAGGGTGTGTTTGAGATGTATGCCTCTAAGGGTAACCACATTATTACGGCTACTACCGAGCACAAAGCCGTGCTGGATACGTGCAAGCACATTGAGAAGATCGGTGGCAAGGTAACTTACCTCCCAGTTGACGCAGAAGGTCTGATTGACCTCAAGCAGTTGGAAGAAGCCATCACGGATCAGACGATCCTGATCTCGATCATGTATGCCAACAACGAGGTAGGTGTGATCCAGCCGATCAAAGAAATATCTGCTATCGCCAAGAAGCACGGTGTGCTGTTCTTCACAGACGCGACGCAGGCAGTTGGTAAAATTCCGGTAGACGTGGAAGCCGATGGTATTGACCTGTTGGCTTTTTCCGGTCACAAGATGTACGGCCCGAAAGGTGTTGGTGCCCTATATGTACGCCGTAAGAACCCGCGTGTGAAAGTAACTGCCCAGATGGACGGTGGCGGACACGAGCGCGGTATGCGCTCTGGCACGTTGAACGTAACAGGTATAGTTGGATTGGGCAAGGCCTGCGAACTGGCCAAGCAAGAGATGGCAGCCGATACAGCCCGTATCTCTGCTATGCGCGACCGTCTGGAGAAAGAGCTTCTGACAATCGAAGAGTCTTATGTGAACGGTTCTGTTGAGCACCGTCTGCCGCACGTGTCCAACATCTCTTTCAAGTATGTAGAAGGTGAGGGTCTGATGATGGGTGTGAAAGACATCGCTGTTTCTTCCGGATCTGCCTGTACTTCCGCTTCATTAGAACCATCTTACGTACTAAAAGCGTTAGGTTTAAGTGATGACCTGGCTCACTCTTCGCTGCGTTTCGGCCTGAGCCGTTTCACAACTGATGAGGAAGTGGACTACGCCATCGACCACGTAAAAGAAGCGGTAAGCAAGCTGCGTGAGATGTCTCCTCTGTGGGAGATGTTCAAAGAAGGTATCGACCTGAACTCAATTGAGTGGGCGGAACATTAATCAATTAAAATCAGGAATGGGGAATTAAGCATAGCTTAACTCTTCAATCCTGATGCAATTCATAATTTTTAATTCGTAATTAAATATAGCTATGGCTTATTCAGATAAAGTAATCGATCATTATAACAACCCACGCAACGTTGGAACGCTTGACAAAGCGAAGAACAATGTGGGTACCGGCCTGGTAGGTGCGCCTGAGTGCGGCGACGTAATGCGCCTTCAGATTGAAGTAGACGAAAACCAGATTATCACAGACGCAAAGTTCAAGACTTTTGGTTGTGGTTCTGCTATCGCTTCTTCTTCTCTGGCTACCGAGTGGCTGAAAGGAAAATCTGTGGACGAAGCCCTGTCAATCGACAACATGGACATTGTGGAAGAGTTGGCCTTGCCTCCTGTGAAAATTCACTGCTCGGTACTGGCTGAAGACGCGATCAAGTCTGCCATTAACGACTACAGAGTAAAGAACGGCCTTCCAGCATTGGAAATGCCTAAATCTCACCACTAAGACCTAGACTCACGCATGGAGTCAACACCAGAAGTA
Organism: Pontibacter aquaedesilientis; assembly: GCF_014773225.1. Taxonomy (GTDB): domain Bacteria; phylum Bacteroidota; class Bacteroidia; order Cytophagales; family Hymenobacteraceae; genus Pontibacter; species Pontibacter aquaedesilientis. The sequence goes on from NZ_JACXAJ010000010.1 coordinate 88,257, forward strand.
CACGTAGAGATTGCGCGTATTCAAAAGCAGATTGAAAACCACTTAGGATTAAGTGGCGACAGTCTGCTTTTCGAATTCAGACAGATGGACAACAAAGTGCGTCTGGACCTGATTACGGTAAACCCGCGCCACAATCAGTCGTTCCTCTTCCATACCGAATTGGGCTACGACAAACTGGATGTGCTGCACCGCATGCTTGACTACGTGCAGAGTTATAAAGACAAGGAGAGCCCTTATACCGTACAATGGATGGCCCGTGGAGATAAGGAATTGAATACTTCCTATTTCCGGGCACACAACATGTACGAGGCGCTTGACAAGTTATACTTTGGCCGGGACATGAACACGATCACTGTTTTCAGTGTTGTATTAAACCCGGTGTCTTAAAGAAAACGATTATGATAACAGTATCAGATAAAGCAAAAGAGAAGGTGTTGAAGCTGAAGCAGGACGCCCAGCTCGACGATACGTTTCGTCTGCGCGCATCTGTTGCAGGTGGTGGCTGTTCCGGGCTTTCCTATAACCTCGACTTCGATGATGAGGTAAAGCCCATGGACCAGGAGTTTGAAGACAAAGGCATAAAGGTAGTGGTTGACATGAAAAGCTTCCTATACCTAGCCGGTACCGAACTTGATTTTTCGGACGGTCTGAACGGCAAAGGCTTTTACTTCAATAACCCCAATGCTTCCCGTACCTGCGGTTGCGGCGACAGTTTCTCCGTTTAATATAACAGCAGCTTATATAGAGCAGAAGGGCCAGCTTTTACTAGCTGGCCCTTCTGCTTTTATGGCATACCTCAGCCTTATTTTTTCAGGAACTTCATCACCTGTTTCTTTCCCGCCTCATCCAACAGCACCAGCATATAATTGCCATAGCCGAGCGAACTGATATTTAGGGTATGGACCGAACTGCCCAAGAGTGACTGCTGGAGAACATTTCTTCCAAGTTTATCATACACCATCACAGTATAAATTGTCTGTGATAGCGGTATTTGTAACTTAATTTCCTGAGAGGCAATGGTGGGGTATAAAGAAGCTGAAGTTATCTGCCCTGTACTTACAGTTATTACTTTCGAATAGGCATACGTCATGTCCTCGTCCACTTGCTTCAACCTGTAGTAGGAAACGCCAGGCAATGGATTTTCATCGCGAAAGGCATAGTGAGTAATAAGGCTGGTTGTTCCCTGCGACGCGACTATACCTGCTGTCTGATATTGCCGCCCATCGGTACTACGCTCAATTTCAAAGTGGCGGCTGTTCTGCTCAGATGCGGTTGTCCAATTCAACTCGACCGCATTTCCTGTTGCCCGTGCTGTAAACTTAGTAAGCTCTACCGGCAACGGCGTATAATCCTGTGTAAAATTCCACGATACGCGCACATCATCTATCGCCAAGCCATGGTCCTGTTGCAGTTCATCCGGATCATACCAGCGCAGCATGATGTAATGCCCGCTCGGTATCGCTTCCGGGAAGGTATAGGAAAACTCCATACGGTTCTGAGGCAGGTTGCCATCAACATGACCCGCCGTTCTCTTATTGACAGGACTATTGAACTGCAAGGAAGGTACGGTGGTCCAGCCGGGGGTATTGAGCTTGACAGTTAGGTTAAAAGCTGAGGGATGCTCTGCAATGGCATAGGTAAAAAGTAGTCGCTGAACATCTGTATTTGCACTCCCACAGCGCCACTGCTCTGCTATGTAACTCAAATCAAGCGCAGTGATGGTTCTGCCTGATGTGTTTTGCAACAGAAGGTTATAGGTTATCTCTGTCCCGGAAGCGGTAAGAGCGCCAAGTGCCCGATCGGTCGAACTTGTATGGCCATAGCTATAAAGTCCACCTGTATTGGATGAGCCGTTATTGACGAAAATGACATTGCTGGCAGGGGAACGATGCACCGTCCAGCCATCTGGAATAAAGGCATTGACACCTAATTCAGCTTGAGTCCCGGTTCTCGGTAAGGAATTGAAATCCTGCGTATAGGCCCTTACTATACTACCCATTTCTACTGCTTGTGCATTAGCCGACTGAGCATATACACAAAACACAAGCAAAATATATGCTTTCGCATATCTTACCCATGCCATCTCTTTTGTCATTTTGGCTAAAAGTAAAATTTTTGAATACTGAAGTAATGCTATTAATGATAGAATTTGTTCAGTAACTCTTAGCCAATTTTATAAGTTCAAAAAAGATATCTAATGGGAATATTTTTTTATTCAGTGTTTAACCACCGAATAATCATCACATAAATACTTCTTTATCACCACTTAATGGGCGACAATAATTAGGCTATGAAGAAATGGCCTTTTTGGAAGGAAAGATTGAGAACACCAATTTGTAGAATGAGGATTAACCTTAATCTTCCGATGTTACAATTTGGTTCAGGTTAGCGGTATTGAAATGCTGGTAAACACGTAGCACGATTGCCAATGCAACGGCGGCCTCGGCAGCTGCTATGATAATAACAAAGAGGGAAAACAATTGACCTTGCATGAGCTGAGGATCATGGCGACTAAATGCTACCAAGTTGAGGTTGGCCGCATTGAAAATTAGCTCTATCCCCATCAGGACGACCACTGCATGCCGCTTGGTGATGACAGCCAGTATACCCAGGCTAAAAAGCACAGCGCTCAGCAGCAAAATATGTTCTAAAGGAATCTGGTTGAGCATTATACTTCTTGTTTATCAGTGGCGATATAAGCGGCTCCTATCAAGGCAATGAGCAGCAACAAGGAGGCTATTTCAAATGGCAACACAAAGTCTGTCATCAGCTTGATGCCTATACCTTGCACCGTGCTTTTCTGAGCCCCCAACATATCCGTGCTGGCTGCCTGCAACCAGGGCAATGAGGCAAATTTGGTCTGCCAGATGGTATAGCAAAGCCCAATAAGCGTTAACAGTGAAATCGTGATACCCCAGCCTTTGTTCACATTTTCTGACATCACCGATTTGTCGTGCACGCGGCTGCTCAGCATAATGCCGAACAGAATCAATACCAGCACGCCGCCCACGTATACCATCAGCTGTGTAACGGCCACAAAGTCGGCAAACAACAGCACATAGATCGCCGCCACGCTCAGCAAGGTAAGCAGAAGCGCGAATCCTGCATAGAGCAGGTTGCGTGTCAGCACCATATAAGCGCCAGAAAGAATTGCTACCGCTGCAAAAAAATAGAAAAGCATCTTTATCAGTGATCAGTAATCAATTAACAGTAATCATTCCTATGGATCAGCCCTGCTGCTTTCTGGCTGCCAGAGCCGCTGCTTTAGCTGCCGCCATCTCCTCCTGCTGCTTCTGCAAGAGTTGCTTTTTCTCCGCTGCCTCCTCAGGCGAAAGATCTGTGAAGTGGTAAATCATGTTCTTGATATCCACTTCTGCGAAATCATACACCGGTGTCATGGTTAGGCAGTCGGTTGGGCAGACGGTGGTACAGAGGCCACAGTAGCAGCACTTCGCCATGTCGATGTCGAACACGGGGGCGTAAAGTCGCTTTTTGGTACCGTCAGAGGTCATGCCAATCTCTTCCGTCGCCTTCACTGACTCAATCGTGATACAGTTAACCGGGCAAATCTTGGCGCAAAGGTCACACACAATGCAATCGTCGATCTCGTTGTGTAACCGGTAACGGCCGTTGTCTGGCACAGGTATAGCCTCATACGGATAAGTGAGCGTAACCAGTCCTTCCGGTTGGTTAAAGTAGTTCTTATCCATGACGGGCACGGGATTACGCCGCTTGCCTGCATTGGTAAAATGCTTCCAGGTCAGCCGCAAGCCACTCAACAGCGACTTGGTTACTTCCCAAAATCCGGCTTTATGTTTTAGGGCTGTTCTTTCCATTTTTTATAAGACACTAGACTTCAGATGTTAGAATTCAGACATAAACGTTCTATTCCTGATCTCCTCTATAAGCCTAATATTTTAATGTCTAATATCTAACGTCTAACTACTACAATCTAAACTTAAATCATCAGCAACCGCCATATACCTGCTAGCAGCACAACGGCCAAGGCAATGGGCGTAAGCACTTTCCAGCACAAGTGCATGAGCTGGTCTACGCGCAAACGCGGGTATGTCCAGCGAATTTGCAGTTGCAGAAACAGCAGTACGAAAGTTTTGCTCAGTAGCCAAAACCCTCCCCAAAGTATACCTGATACACCGCCTATCGTACCCGTTGTCCAATTGGCCAGTTTCAGGGCAGTCAGGTTAGGCAGCGGCGTATTCCAACTCCCCAGAAACAGGATTACTGCCACCAGGCTGACCAACACCATCATACTATACTCGGCCAGAAACAACACGGCGAACCGGAAACCGGAGTACTCCACATGGAAACCCGCCACCAGTTCCGACTCCGCTTCAGGTATATCGAACGGTGCCCGGTTGCTTTCGGCAAGCGAGGCTATAAAGTAAATCACAAAAGCGACCAGCAAGATAGGTGCCCGGAAGATGTTCCAGGTAGTGATACCGCCTATTTTGGTTGTGTCTATACCTAGGGCTTCAATGCCAAAGAGCCAGTTCTGTTCGAACTCCAGTCCAGAGAAGCGGTTCAGCAGGATTCCTTGCTGGTAGCTGATCTCCTGAAAGTCGAGCGATTGGCAGACCATGACCACAGAAAGGATAGCCAGGCCAGCCGGAATTTCATAGGACACGATTTGGGCGACTGAGCGCATAGCACCCAACATGGCATACTTGTTATTGGAACCCCAGCCCGCCATCAGCAAGCCGACCACATCGAGCGAGATAATGGCCAGCAGGTAGAAAACCCCGATGCCTATACCTGCCGGCACCAACTCCGGTGCGAAAGGTATAACGGCGAAGCCCGCGAATACGGCAGCAAAAATAAGGATGGGTGCTAGTTTAAAGAGTTTTTTGTCAGCCGCTGCAGGTATAATGTCTTCTTTCTGGAGCAGTTTTACGACGTCCAACACCGATTGCAACGAGCCATACGGCCCCGCCTCTGTTGGGCCAAGGCGGTCCTGCATAAAGGCTGCCACCTTCCGCTCTGCATACGCCAGCACGATTACGATGCCCAGTAAAAGCACAAGTGTCAGCACGAAAGCAAGCATAGGCGGTCAGGTTTTAGTAACAGGCAAAGGTAAGTTTTTAATTTGGAGATTTGAAGATGTGGAATTTAGGAGACAAAGTGATTTTTTAATTTTTGATACTTGAAAAATCAGCAGCGAATTCAGATCTGCTTAATACTCTACTAATATGCGGCTTCCTTTAAAAGCAGGTTGCACAGCTTGTCCGAAATTCATTTTCAAATTTCCACGTCTTCAAATCTTTTCACCCCTCCACCAGATGCGGCACAAACTGCGACAAGTTGGTGATGATGCCTTTCTCTCGACGAAAACCGATGGCACTACCCTCGCCTGCCCAGAACACGCCGGCCTGGTATTGGTAGCCTTTTGCGTCCTCTGGTAATTCGCACCAGCGCTGGTATACCTGTTGTTGCTGGTCATACTCGCCCTCTACTTTAGTCACCTTGCCGCGATCCACTACTTCTATGCTTTGGCCTTCTCTGCCGAAATATGGTTTCTTGATGTATTTCCCTGTCAGGGGCTCCAGGTCAGCTTCCAGCAGTAACGGATGGTATGGGAACGCCTTCCAAAGCCAAGCCAGCATGCCTTTACTTTGGAAGAGCAAGGTATAGGCTGGGTTAGCAATAGTCACGGTGCGGGAACGGGAAAGCAAGGTCAGGCTATCCAACAATTCTGGCTCCTCCCAGGCAATCTGCTCCCAGGGTAATAGCTTGAAAAGGAAAGGAAAATGACGCCATTGGTCTGTATCTACCTGCGCCCATATACCTTTCTCTTCGCCCTCTGTTGAGATTGTCATGTCCTCGATCGGGCACAAATGCGCTTCAAAGCCCGCTTCAATGGCAGCTTGCGTGATCACTGCGCAATTGGCCTCGTCTTCCAGGCTGGCCCCGATGTAGGTGACCAACAGAGCCGGTGCCAGGTCGCTGTTCTGCTCACGCCATTGCTTGAGCTGCTCTACCAAAGCCTCGTATAAACCGGAATATTGGTTCGCTTCGTTCTTACCGGCCGCAGCCAGGCTAGCCCACTGCACCACAGCTGTCTCAGGTATAGAGGTGGCCGTATCGGCATTGAACTCCAGCAGCTTGGGGCCGTCCGGCGTCATGGCTAGGTCAAAGCGGCCATAGAGGTGCCACTGCCGGTCGTCGTTCCAGGACAGGCGCACGAGTTGCCAGAGATTCTCCGGTATACCCAGCACTTTCAGGAAAGCGTCAGGCAGATCGTTTGGTACGGCCTGCACCATCATATCATAAAGTGCACTGGCCGCGTCGAGCAATTCTTCAGCCTCCTCTTCGCTGATTACCACTGCCTCGCCTGGCAGATAATTAGCACAGCCATCTTCCACGCACCACTCCCAACCGAGACCGCGCACTGCTTTTTCCACGTCGCCGCCATGCGCTACGGTGCGGATACTGGTTTTAGAATTTTCTAACATGAAACTCCCTGAAAAAAGAGATTGGACTTAAATACAGGTATAGCCACATAGGGTTATGCCTATTAGGCTATACCTAAAATGAAGGTATAGAAAGGTATACAACCAATAGACTAAGTTATACCTAGTGTCAGTTATGAATACGGCCTATACCTAAAAACTAAGCACCTGCCCCGCCGCTGCGTCCACGGAAGTACCCACTACGGCCACTTCTCGGCGCTGTAGCTTGTTGGCGATAAGTCTGCACATTTTGTCTCCAGGCTGCTGTATTGTTCATCACGCCCGGATTGGCATAGTAAGCTGGTCTTGGCGACATCATACGGCCGGCCATAAAGCCCATACCGCTCCACCACAGCACACTGCCCAGACCGAAGCCACCCTGGTTGTACTGCTGCTCATTTTTGGCGATGTCGCGCATTTGGTTTTCTAAGGCGAGTCCCTGCAAGGTGTCTACACGGCCATCGTTATACTTCAGAATCGCCATGCTCTGGCCCGGCGCTGTGGTGCGCTCATCCGTTATCTTCCATTGGTCGGGCGCCTCTTCGGTCAGCTCGGTTACGATACCGTCCGGAGCAGGCACTTCCGTACCGGCATTCCACTCGTCTTCATTCCGGGGATTCGAATCACAGCTAGTCAGGCCCAGCGTAGCGGCGGCGGCCACAATAAAGGCATTGCGCTTGAAGTCCCCTATCGTTAAATATCGCTTTTTCATATCAATTCTCGATTGTTATATAAAGGTACTTGTTTTACGGCAGTTTTGGAATTGTTGGACAGCCGTCTGTATTAATTGCTTAACCGTTGATTTGTCGGTTACGGTGCACAACTCACTGTAAATTTCGTTGATCGTTATCCGTTGTTCGTTAATTGTCGGGTGCACAATTTGGATAGATTACTGTTTTCCCAAACTCTCCAACTCTTAATTTCCAGCTACTCCCACAGCGGATAATGCTCCAGGTGCACTTCGCGCTTAAAGAAAATACGGGTACTCTCTTCGAAAGAACGGGTGAAGTCTGATACATAGAAGGTATGGTCGCTCGTAATTTGGTCCGAAGCCAGGTCGCTGGTCTCCAGAAATGCCTTTACATGCTGTGCCACGATCTGGCTGGCATCCAGCACATCGACCTTGCCCTGATAATAGCTCTCTATCTGCTTTTTGATGAGCGGGTAATGCGTGCAGCCTAGTATGAGCGCCTCTATACCTTGCAGATCAGGGTCCGACAGGTAAGCATGGATCACACTCTCTGATATAGAGTCGTTGAAAAACCCCTCCTCGATCATGGCCGCTAAAAGTGGTGTGGCATGCGACTTCAGCGTGATGTTCAAGTCGAGTTCATCCACCTTCTTACGGTACACATTGGAGTTCACGGTCTGTTTCGTGCCAATCAGGCCGATTGTTTTACCCGGGTATGTTTGGCCGATGTATTGCACGATGGGGTCTATCACGTTCAGTACCTTGGCTTTGCTGCCCACATACTCTTTCACCAATTCGTAGGCAGCCGCCGAAGCCGAGTTGCAGGCGATCAGGATAACTTTGCAGCGTTGCCGTAACAACAGGTCGCATATCTTGACGGCATAAGCCTGAATAGCCGCTGTGGACTTGTCGCCGTAGGGCAAGTGCGCCGTATCGCCGAAGTATACCAATCGCTCATCGGGAAGTGCCTGTACGATAGCCTGCGCCACCGTTAATCCCCCAATGCCGCTGTCGAATATCCCAATGGGCCTATGCTTGTTTTCTTGTACCATCATAAGCGAAGATAGGCCAAATTCAGTTAAAAAATGACGCTGACCATGATTTGAAGCACGTTGGCTGAATAATTTTATTGAATTGAATTATTTGAAATTATTATTGGGTTATAATTCGAACTGCGGAGCCCTGAACACTGTTTACAAGTTATATTATTTTAACAATATATTTTGTAACTGCAAAAACAACTTACTATATTTAGATCAGTATATTTACAAGGTGAAGGTTATACGGAAATACCCATCCGGACCAGCTAAACAATTGACATCACGTTGGCTTTATCATACAGCAGATACAGCAGTCTATTTACCACTAAACCTAGCCCTTATGCCAACTGCTATCTCAAACTCAGCTTTTGTGAGCATGCCTGCCTCGCCTATGATCAGGCGAGCTCCCCTGTACGGCAACCTGGTTAGCCGTGCTGTCGCCTTTCTGGTAGACATGACGATTCTGGTCTTCTTTTATTCAATCATTCTTTACTCCACGGCTGAAAACCCATTGCAGTTTAATACTTGGAAAGAAGTTCTGTCGAATGGGGGCATCAGCATCATGGAGTTTCAGGCTGTGCTTAAGGTTTTTATTTTCAGTCTCTATTTTCCTGTGCTTCACTGGCTCTATAACACATTGCTGGAGTCTTCTCCCAAGCAGGCGACCATAGGCAAATTTACTCTCGGCCTGAAAGTGACTGACCTGAGGGGCAAGCGTATTTCCTTCTGGCAAGCCAATTTGCGCTACTTCTCCAAGATAATCTCCGCCCTGCCTTTACTGACAGGCTTTTTACTGATCCTGAGCACCCGTCGCCGCCAGGCGCTGCACGATTGTATTGCCCGCACTATCGTTGTGGTGACAGAGCAGTAAATTGCACTAAAAATTCTGGCTAATTGCTACCACCCCTTTTTGGCGTACGTATAATATACCTTGTATATCAAGCAGAAAGGAGGAAATTATGAGATTTATCCCAACCCGTTTCCACGGCATTTTGGATTATGTATATGGTATTCTTCTGATCGCGTCTCCGTGGCTTTTCGGATTTGCGGCAGGCGGGGCTGAAACATGGGTGGCCGTCGTAATAGGTGCCCTTGTGCTGCTCCAGACCGTATTCACAGACTTTGAGGCGGGCATCGTTAAAAAGATCCCGATGCAGACACACCTGATGATGGACTTTGGCATAGGCGTTATCCTGGCACTTTCACCCTGGCTGTTTGGCTTCGCTGACTTTGTTTATGCGCCCCATTTGATTTTTGGGGTATTCTCGATGCTGGCCTCGCTCACCACACACCGTACGCCTAGCAGAGCCTACAAAACCAATGTCGCACACGAAGAGACACTCCGGTAATTTTTTGACCGGGCACGAAAACAGGCTGGCTTCTAAAGTCAGCCTGTTTTATTTTGTCTGAACCTAAGCGTATAAATGCGTAAATTTGCCTTATGAATTACCTATCTGCAGAAAATATATCCAAAAGCTTCGGCGAGCGCTGGCTTTTCAAAAACCTGAACTTTGGTATTAGCCAGGGGCAGCGTGTGGCACTAGTGGGCGTGAACGGCTCCGGCAAAACCACCCTGCTCAATGTGCTGGCTGGCAAATTGCCACCCGACGAAGGCAGTGTGAGCGTGCGCAAAGAAGTTTCCATCGGCTTCCTGGGACAAAACCCGGAGTTTGATGAAGAGCTTACCGTGCAGCAGACCATTTTTTCGGGTCAGGGCGAGGTGCTCGACACGATCCGGGAATACGAAGTGGCCATTTCGCACCCGGAGACCAGCGCCGAGAAAATGCAGCATCTCATGGAGCGTATGGATGAATTGCAGGCCTGGGATTTTGAGATCAAAGTAAAGCAGATTCTCTCCAAGCTGGGTATTCACAACCTAGAGCAGCAGATCAAACACCTCTCGGGCGGACAGCGCAAGCGTGTGGCCATGGCCCGTGTACTCATCGAGGAGCCCACTATGCTCATTCTGGATGAGCCCACCAACCACCTGGACCTTGACACAATTGAGTGGCTCGAAGGCCTGCTCTCTACTCAGAACACCACTATCCTGATGGTGACCCACGACCGTTATTTCCTGGACAAAGTAGCCACCGAAATAGCCGAGCTCGACAACGGCGAACTCTATACCTACAAAGGCAATTACAGTTACTTTGTAGAGAAAAAAGCTTCGCGTGAGGAAATGGCAGCCGCTGAAACCGAGAAGGCCCGTAACCTCATGCGCAAAGAACTCGACTGGATCCGACGCCAGCCAAAAGCCCGTGGCACCAAAGCCAAGTATCGGGTAGATGCCTTTGAGGAACTGAAGGAGAAAGCCGCCAAGAAAACAGCTGCGCCACAGCTGGAGCTATCCGTCAAAACCACACGTCAGGGGGGCAAAATCATCGAGGTGGACCATATCTCCAAGTCCTTCGGCAACAAGAAAATAGTAGATGATTTCTCCTATGTCTTCAAAAAGAAAGACCGCATAGGTATAGTCGGCCCGAATGGGGCCGGAAAATCCACTTTCCTGAACATGCTTACCGGCAAACTGCAGCCTGACAGCGGCACGATAGATGCCGGCCAGACCACCGTGTTTGGTTACTATACCCAGGATGAGCTCACCTTCAAAGATGACCAGCGGGTAATCGACATAGTGAAGGAGATTGCCGAAGTGGTGGAGATGGCCAATGGCGAGGTGATCACGGCCAGCCAGTTTCTGCAGCACTTCCAGTTCGCGCCGGCACAGCAGTATACCTTTGTGAGTAAGCTGAGCGGTGGCGAGAAGCGTCGTCTGCAACTACTGCGTGTACTGATCAAGAACCCTAACTTCCTGATACTGGACGAACCCACGAACGACCTCGATATCATCACGCTCAACATACTCGAGGACTTCCTGCTCAACTTCGGCGGCTGCATGCTCATGGTGTCGCACGACCGTTACTTTATGGACCGGCTGGTAGACCACCTGTTTGTGTTTGAGGGCGAAGGCAAGATCCGAAACTTCCCGGGCAACTACACCGATTACCGCGAGTGGCTGAAGGCAGAGGAAAAAACCGAACAGGAGACAAAGCAAGCCGCCCCTGTTATGGAGAAGAAGCAAGAGAAACCTGTTAGCAAGCGCAAGCCCTCTTACCAGGAAAAAAAAGAGTTTGAGGAACTGGAGCAGCAAATGGCGCAGCTCGAGACCCGAAAAATCAACCTCATCGAAACCATGAACGCCGGCACCACCTCTGATCACGAGCAGCTGACAGCCTGGGCCACCGAATTGAAACAGATAAATGAGCAGCTGGAAGAGAAGGAAATGCGCTGGCTGGAACTGTCAGAGATCATGTAGGCTATACCTGCTGTAACATATAATCGAGGCAAAAAGCAGCTCAGCTGTTTCTTGCCTCGATTTTTTTATTGCAGTCCTTTCACGGACACATAGCTTTTTTGGTTCCTCTCCCCGACCTTCACAATCTTACTCTCAAATTTCTTGGGGTTGTTGATAGTCTTGTAAAAGCTGTCCAGGTATTTGAGCGAGCGTTTCAAGTCGGACCTGCTCATGGGTTCGCACTGCCGGTAAACGGCATAGATTGGCGTGCGGTACGAGTTAAATGTATTGACCATCTCACGATGTATATTCTCGGGGAAGGCATAAGCCCGGTATAGCCGCTGCTTGACCGAACTTATACCTAGTTCGGGCGGTGGGCTTGCATAGGGCGCCGCTACCATGCCACAATAATCGAAGTCGAAGGGCACAGGTATAGGCGGCGCAAGTGGGTCTGTGTAGATAAGGTCGATGTTATGGCGGAAAGGCACTGACCAGTCTGTGTTTCCGATCATGTACTGGAACAGAGCCAGCCTGGCCATGGCCTTCTGGTCCGCCCGATCCATCCTGACAAAGACCTTCTTTGAAAGCAGCTTTGCCTTGTTACGGGAGGCCATATCTTTGTCGTCTTCGATCATAAAAGCATACCGTTGCTCCGTTTTCCGCTCACCCGCTGCGTCTACATACTCCACCTGGCAAAGGCGCACCCGGTAACTTTGGTCTGTGAGCACATTATAAGCTTTATACACCAGATATTCCCGCAACACATAATCCTCGCCTATGCAGTGCGTGACAAGCTTTATTTTATTCGAACCCGCGAAGATAGTCCCCTCCGGCATGGCTTTCCGGATGAAGTTGAGCATAAGCGGCGGAAAACGGCAAACACTTGGATCACGGCGGCGATTGCCCCGCACCATTACTTTAAGGGGCAGCGTGAAGGTTTCGCCAGCAGATCCGGTATAGGACAATGTCCCTTGGTGGTACCCCCGTTCGTCACCGCGATCTTTGAGCAGCTCCTGGTAATCCACTACCAGTCTGAATTGCAGAACGGTTTCGTCCGTAAACAGCGGATTTTCCTTACTAGTTGTGTTCTCAACCAGAGCTGCCTGTTCGCCATCACTTGCCGTAAGCGCCAGCGTTTGTCCCGAAGCCTGTTGCCATAGCAGCATAAAGTACACCAGCGGGTATGCAAAGCGGCAAGCCAGGCAACGCACTATCTCTGGTGTAATAACTGAAAGCATCCTTTTATTCTTTATTTGTATAAGTCTTCTTGGCATTTACCATCAAAACCTCATACTTGAGGTATAAGCAGGCATATAAATGCGAGATAAAGCTTATTCGTTTTACCTTTTTGCCTGAACCAAATGCTAATACGACCGATAGGTATAGGCTCTGTTAAAATCAATTACCGGCGGCCCTTTCCGGAAAACAGCTCTTCGATAACCCGCGCCTTTAGCACAGTGGTGTCCATTTTTATTTCCAGCCGGATGGAGTCTTTTCTGGCTGCCATCAGCGTAGTGTCCATAGCCAGTTCCACTACCGTGGTGTCCACGCGGGGAACCACCACCACCGAGTCCATTGTGAAATTGAGCAGGCGGGCCACTGTGGGAGCAATGTCGATGAGGGTATATCGGGTTTCTATTTCTCCGCGCCTGAAATCGGGGCCTAGTGCCAGCAGATAACTCTGTTGGCAGCCAGCGCAGTTATCGCCGTGCTCCATCCAGCCACCGTCTATCCCGTCCAGGTGACGGCCATGGTCTGTGGTGATGAGCAGTGTCGTGTTGCCTTTAAAAGGCGCTTGCTCATTCAGAAAATCCCAAAGCTCCTTCACATACCTGTCATTTCGCATAATACCCCGCAGGTAATATTCCTCGTTGCCGGCATGCGCATAGCCATCAGGCTCCATAAAGTTGATGAGCATCAGGTTAGGCTTGTGTGTGGCCAGCACCCGTTTTGCTTCTACCAGGGTAAGCGAATCCTGGCGGTAGCCGGTGCCGGGACCGTTCACGCCCGCATTCACCGACGGATTAAAGGTGCCCTTCCAGTCCGGGCGTTTGGTATCAGCCAGTATGTGTAGCTTGTCTTTGCTCGAAACGATCCAGGCGGAGGTTGCCGGTTTGCCTGTCTGCTTCAGATAATATTGAAAAATGGAGGGGTTAGCCGGAAGTTCATCGCCGTAATTGTCGATTGGCTGGTTTACCCCTGTCAGAATAGCGGCATGGCCGGAGTTGGTATAGGTATAGGCGTCATTATAGAACTTTGGCAGAAAACTTCCCTCCTTTCTTAACTCGCCCGACATATTGGGAATCAGCCCAGGAGTTGCGCCCCAGGTTTCGGACCAGCGTGTCCCGTCGATCACGACAATCACGACATACTCCGTGCGCATGCCTTTTTCTTTGGTATTCATGGAAGCACAAGACAATAGCAAAGCAATCGAAGTCAGGACCAATGCAGAGAACAAGCCCCTACCGAACGTATAGCTTTTGTTTGTTCTGCGATCCTTCCAAAAAGGCTTCATGGTCTTAAGTCGTTGAATTATAAAAGATTCCCTTCATTAATGTATACGAAACCAATATAAGTTATGGCGTAAAGGCCTTTACTTCGCGTGATCGTGCAAAACTTTGTCTATTATTTTGCGTTTGTCCCGAAATATCACGTCTTTGCGTACATCATAAACCAAATGCATAAACAAGCAGCCATAGCGACCCTCGTTTTACCAATGCCTCTCGGCATGGAGCTGCTGCATGCTGTTTCCGCTGATTCCTATCGTGCGTCCTATTATTGCTACGGTTATTATTACCGCGGCTTTACGGCGCTCTCTCAGGCAATCAGGCGACTTTACAAGAAGTAAAAACCAGGGACAAACCAAAAAGGAACCCTGACTGATATAACTGAAGCAGAGCGAAAGCTCTGCTTTTTTCATTTTATACCTAACTCAAACAACAAATTTTATAAAACTCAACCATGAACCTGACACAGAACTACAGCAGCTATACTCCAGAGAACCACCAGGTATGGGCCATCCTCTACGATCGGCAAATACATAACCTTCCGGGTAAGGCCGTACCCGAATTTTTGGAAGGGCTTGAGAAAGTAGGATTCAGCCGGGACCGTATACCTGACTTTGCTGAGGTAAACAGCAAACTGAAGCCCCTCACAGGGTTTGAGGTTGTGGCTGCGCCAGGTATAGTAGACGACGCCTTGTTCTTCCAGCTCATCGCCAACAAGCAGTTTCCGGCCACGGTGTGGGTGCGCACCATGCAGCAGCTCGACTACCTCGAAGAACCCGACATGTTCCATGACGTGTTCGGCCACGTGCCGCTCCTCACCATACCTGTGTACTGCGATTTCCTGGCTAAACTGTCCGAAATGGCGCTAGGTCACCTCGACCGCCCAGACATTATCGATCGGCTGACACGCATCTACTGGTACACCATCGAGTTTGGCTTGTTCCGCCAACCAGGTCAGCAAGCCCAGATCTATGGGGCAGGCATCCTTTCCTCGGTAGGAGAAAGCAACCTGTCTGTATCGGAAGAAAGCGTGAAGTTTGATTTTGATGTGCAGCACATCCTGGATACAGGCTATATCAAAGAAACCTTCCAGAGTCAGTATTTCTGCATCAGCAGTTTTGAGCAGCTACGGGATAGCCTGCCAGTAATCGAGAAGGCTTTGGATGAGTTGAGAAAGAAGGAATTTGCACCTCTGAACTAGTTCCTGAAACAATATTGGCCCACTCCTGCAAACTCCTGCGAGTAAGGCGGGGTGGGCCAATAATTAATCTATAAAAATAAAAGGGAGATCAATGCGTCAGTTCGTGGTTGATCATGAAACCCAGCTTGCGTGGCTTCGACAGCTGTGAATTTTCGAGCTTTTGCTTGTAGGTGATGCGCTCAATGTCAGACACATCCTGGCCCATAAGGTCGTTGTTCACGGCGGCGATCATGGCACTTTCCACAATGAGCCGCAAGGTCGCATCCGTAATCACATTTCGGGCGATCTGGTCGTAAGGCAGGTCAAGCTGCTTGACACCCTCGATACAGAAATGATTTTCAATGTTGATGAGCATGCGGCCCACCAAATAGCCCGGGTCATCCAGACGGTTGTACTTGATGGTGTCGGCCATAAAGTTATAGGCCATGATGTGGCCAAAAAACCTGCGCCTGAAATCCTCATCAATATAATCCGTGCGCATGATCTCATAGTCGTCCGGAAAAGTGACAATGTTGGAGTGCATCACAAACACCAGCAAATCACCTGAAAACTTAATCTGAAACTCCAGGTCGCTGATGGCGCGGTACTCAATCACCACATCGGCGTTGTGCTTGGTAATGCGGTCTGTCAGCTCGGCTACGATCTCCTGCGAGATTTCCTTCATCCGATTAAAAGTATCCAGGGTATTGCGGTAGATGGCTTGCTTGGTAGTGGACTTCTGCTGCAGGCCGGTTATTATATCGTCGAGTCTATCTTTCATATTGATAAGGGTATTCCTTTTTAAAAAATGGCTGTATTTTGTACTGTTTTGCAATACAAATAGTTATTGCAGGTATAGCATTCGGGCAATTCTGAAGCCGCCTGACCGACTACTATACCTGGCGTTGCAGCTCGGTGAGTTCTTCCGGACTGAGGCCAGCCAATTCCTGCAACACTTGCCAGGTATGCTGGCCATAAGCAGGGGGCGGTGTCAGGGCCGCTATACCTGCGGCGGACTCTTTGAACGCAACCTGCCGCAGGCCGGCTGAGCCCGCACTTCCATGCAGGCACATCTGTCGTGCCAGGGGCTGCTCGAATACTTCTGCTATGCTATTCACCGCCCCAGCGGGTACATGCCGTGTATGCAATGCCTCCAGCAAGCTACTCCGCTCCTGCTGCCCGATCAGCTCTTTCAGTTTCGCGTTGATGATTGCCCGATGATGCACTCTCGCCTCATTCGTTGCAAAATCCGGGTTCACGGCTAAATCAGGGGCTCCCAGCACGGCACAAAGTCTACTAAACTGCCGATCATCGCCTATGGCCAGCACAAGTGGCAAACCCTCCTTGCTCATGAACACACTGCCGTAAGGGACTATATTGGGATGTCCCGACCCCATCCGTTGCGGATTGTACCCTGCCACCAGGTAATTGGTCGCCTGGTTGGCGAGTGCCGAAACGGCCGCTTCCAACAGCGAAACCGTTACATACTGCCCTCTTCCGGTGCGTTCCCGTTGCCAGAGGGCAACCAGTATACCTTCTTTGAGCTGATGTGCCGCCAGGATGTCCATGAGGGCCACGGGCATTTTGGTCGGTTGCCCATCCGGGTCGCCGTTCATATACATAAAGCCGCTTTCGGCCTGCACAACCGCATCATACCCTGCCCGCTTGTCGTCCGCACCATAGCCGGTAATGTGTCCATAAATCAGCCTGGGGTTTAGTTGGCGCAAAGTATGGTAATCTACCTGGAGCTTTTCGGCGTCGCCGGGTTTGTAACTGGCAATCACCACATCGGCGCTTGCTGCCAACCGGTGCACCACTTCCAGGGCCGTCGGTTGCGTTATGTCCAGCCCCAGGGACAGCTTTCCCCAATTGGCTGCAGAGAAGTAAGCAGAGCTATCCGTATCGATGCGCTCTGAGGCCAGTTTCCAGGTACGGGTTACGTCGCCCTTGGTGACTGCATTCTCCAGTTTCACGACCGTGGCCCCCAGTTCTGCAAAAAACTGCCCAACGCTGGGCCCGGCCAAAACACTGGCCAGTTCCAGCACCAGCATACCTTGACACACGGGTTCTTCTGCTTTGTTCATAGCGCTGCTCCGTTTAAGTAGAGTAAATTCTAAAAAGCCTGGTAGCTCATTTTAGCAAAGCTATCAAAAAGCCACAAAAAAAGGCAGTTCTCCGGATAAGGAGAACTGCCTATATAATTTTGAAATCTAAAATCGAGTAGAGATGCCGCTATATCAGCATGAAGATCGCGTTGATGATGTTAACGCCAAGAAGCAGATAGAAATTTGGTGAGTCTTGTATAGCTTTTTTCATTTTAATTTAAATAAATCTTTTTTTATCGTTTTTTAGATGATGGTTTAAATCACTTTGACTTTGTTTACGCCGTCTTTTTTTTAATGTTTCAGCGTTTATATAAAAAAATCTATGTAAATAAAATCTAATATTGTTTAAGTTATATATAGTACTAACGAAAACCTTTATTCCGGGTGATATTTCAAACTTACATGCTATATAGAGATATTCTAATACTTTGAACATTTCAAATAGTCATTCAACTTTATAAGAGATTACTACAATTATCTCCCTTAAGCCGATGCAATATTAATATAATTTTCAATATAAATAACATCAACTTTTAAATTTTTCTTAAATAAGGTATAAAAATCGTATCTTTACCACAATAAATGCGGATTAGAGGCCGCCAGGCCATAAAAATAATTTTAAGGAGATAACTTTGGATTTTCGTTCATTCAACTTACACGACGATGTAATCACCGGAATCGAGTCAATGGGGTACAATACCCCAACGCCGGTGCAGCAGCAAGCCATACCACTGATACTGGAGCGCAAAGACATAATAGCGTGCGCCCAAACCGGAACAGGCAAGACCGCAGCGTATTTGTTGCCGCTCATTGACCGCATTTCACATGCTAACTTTGGCTTCACCAGCACACTCATCTTGGTGCCTACCCGTGAACTGGCCAAGCAGATTGACGAGCAGGTAGAAGGACTGGGTTATTTTGCACCTGTCAGCTCCATTGCCATCTATGGCGGAAGCAAGGGCGATGAGTGGGAGCAGCAAAAACGCGCCCTCACCAGCGGGGCCGACATTATTATTGCGACACCAGGCCGCCTGATGTCGCATATGGCACTGGGCTATGTGAAACTAGACCAACTGCAGTACCTGGTGCTGGACGAGGCCGACAAAATGCTAGACATGGGCTTTATGGATGATATCCTGAAGATCGTGCGTTCCCTCCCTGCCAAACGCCAGACGCTGCTTTTCTCGGCCACTATGCCAAAGAAGATTCGTGAACTCGCCCAGCAGATATTGCAGGAGCCGTCAGAAATCAACCTGGCCATTTCAAAACCAGCTGAAGGAATTGACCAGCGCCTCTACCTGACCTACGACAACCAGAAGCTGCCGTTACTGGAGCATTTGATCCGTGAACTGGAGGTGTCTAACATGATCATCTTTACCTCTCGCAAATCCAACGTGAATCAGATTGTGCGCTCTCTGCAAAAGATGGGTTTTGGGGCCGAAGGCATTATGTCGGACCTGACGCAGGAGGAACGCGAGAAGGCTTTGCAGGGCTTTAAAAACAAGAAGTACCAGATACTTGTCGCAACCGACATCCTATCCAGAGGTATAGACATCGACAGTCTGAGCCACGTGGTAAATTTTGACATGCCACAGGATGCAGAGGATTATGTGCACCGTGTAGGCCGTACAGCCCGTGCCGCATCCACAGGTATGGCCATCACGTTTGTGAACGAGAACGACATGTACCGTGTACGCAAGGTAGAGCAACTCATAGAGCGTGACTTGCCAAAACTGGCGCTTCCGGAGGGCTTCGGTCCGGCTCCAGTATTTGACCCGACCCGTCGCGATTTCGGAAGAGGCGGAAAAGGCGGTGGCAGACAAGGAGGAGGCAGATCAGGCGGCGGACGTGCCAGCGAAGGTGGCAGCAAAGACCGTAACCGCCGCAGAGGCCCCAAACCGGAGGGCACATCAGCTCCTCGCAGAGAGGGGGGCGACCGACCTGTGAAGTTAGCCAACCCACGCCCCGAGGGAGAAAGAGCCCCAAGGGCCGAAGGGCAGGAAGGTGAGCACAAACCGAACCGCAACAAAAGCCGAAACCGGAATAAAAACCGCAACCGGAACAAGCCTGGCAATTCCAATGCACAAGGCAGCAGCCAGCCGGTACCGCAGGATAACAGCTAAGATAAAGTGTAAGAGCCGCCCCCATTGGAGCGGCTCTTTTTTATTACACTGTGTCAACTTCACATACTCCAATGCAGCTAGTTGGGCAATCCCATCACCACTCCTATGTATGCCTTACTTAGCACCGATTCCAGTGAAGTGAGTCTCCCTCCTATCAGTCTAAAACCTTCTTATTTAAAATCGCACTGAAACTCAGTATATTAAAAATAATACTGAGTTAAAATCAATTTAATATTTTCTATATAATCTTTTCTGTCATATATTGGCACAAATTCTTATACACTTACCTGTAAAGATTTTCATCCCAGGAAAAAGCCTGCTAATATAATACTTTTTAATTCACATAGGTTAAGCCTGGCCTTGACCCATCAGGATTACCCAGTATTCCATACACAGTGCTAGATTCAGTGCCTTGTTCAGGCGATGGCAAAACGCAAAGCAGCATGTTGTGCAGCTGTGTGGGCCATGTAGGATGCCGCAACCAGTAACCACTACTACATGAAACAAACTCTATTGCTGGCACTGCTGTGTTGCCTGGCATTTACGGCACCCTTTGCGCAGACTTCGGGTCCTGCCCATACCTTGTCACGCACCATAAAAGGCACGGTGGCAGACTCAGCCAGCCAGGCCACGCTTGGTTACGTAACCGTTGTCGTGCAGGAAGCCGGGAAAAATCAGGCCATCAAAAGCACCTTCACAAAAGAGAACGGCTCCTTTGAACTAACAGGGCTTCCCGAAAAACAGTACCAGTTAGTGCTCTCCTATGTGGGCTATAAAACAAAGGTACTGCCACTACCCTCCATTACCTCCTCTACTCTTGACTTGGGCAAGCTACTGCTTGTCTCGTCGGCAAACCAGCTGAAGGAAGTGCAGGTCGTAACCGAAAAGCTGTTAGTAGAGCAGGACATCGACAAGATTACCTATCACGTTGACGCCGACCCGGAGAGCCAGACCATGACTGCGCTGGATATGCTGCGCAAAGTGCCGCTGCTGATGGTGGACGCAGAAGACAACATCACGCTGAATGGCAATAGTAATTACCGGGTGCTCATCAATGGCAAAACCTCATCGTTGTTTTTGCGCAGCCCGAAAGACGTGTTCCGCAGCATGCCGGCCGGCACGATCAAGAACATCGAGGTAATCACCAACCCGCCTTCCAAGTATGAGGCCGAGGGCGTGGGCGGCATCATCAATATCATAACTCATAAAAAGAACATAGGCGGCTACAACGGCTCCGTCAACCTGCAGGCCAGCACCCCCAAAGGCTCAAACATAGGTGGCTACTTAACGGTAAAGGCTGGCAAAGCCGGCTTCTCAGGCTATTTCGGCAGGGGCAGCTACTTCAGTCCGGCCAACAGCAGCAACCTGTTCAGGGAAGACAGAATTTTCCAGACTACGCTGGAGCAGACCGGAGAGAGCACTAGCAGAAACACCTTTCAATACGCCAGCGGGGAGTTCAGCTACGAGCTGGACACGCTCAACCTGTTTACAGCCAATTTCAGCATGAACCTGAACACAGGCTCCAACAGCCTGAGGCAGCAGGTGGATTTATACCACGCCTCCGGTAACCTGGCCCAGGCCTACCGACGTCTGAACCAAGGCACTTTCCGCTGGCAGGGCAGCGATTTTGGCGCAGACTACCAGCGCACTTTCAAAAGAAACAAAGACCAGTTGTTCACGCTTTCCTACAAACTAAGCAGCAACGGAAACGGGAACGGTACTGATTTCACCATACAGCCGCTGCTCAACTACGATGGGCAGGTAAGCCAAACCGACAACGAGGGCCACTCTATAGAGCATACCGTGCAGGCGGACTATGTGCAGCCCATCCACAAGCAAACGCTGGAGCTAGGCGTCAAGACGATCATGCGCCTCAACAGCAGCGACTATTTCTACAAGACCCAACACACGGAGACCGGCGAATTTGTGTTGGACCCTAGCCTGAGCAACAATTTTGACTACCGGCAGGATATCTATGCGGCCTATACCTCTCTCAGCCTCAAAAAGGGGGATTGGGGACTGAAGACCGGCCTACGTTTGGAAGAGACCAAAATCGACGCCAACTTCAGGTCCGCCACGCCCATAGCCATTCCGGATTACTTGAACCTGATCCCGAACGTCACGCTGTCGCGCAAGCTTAAAGGCACCAGCACCATGCGCCTGTCCTATACCCAACGAATCGAGCGCCCGAGCCTTTATTTCCTGAACCCTTACGTGAACCAGACTGACCCGCGCAATATCAGCTACGGCAACCCGAAACTGACCCCGGCAACCAACAATGTGTTCAATCTGGCTTACAGCACATTTATGAAAGGCACTTCCGTCAACGCCAGTATCTTCCACAATTACACGAACAACTCCATTCAGGGCTATACCACCCTGGGGGCTGACACTGTGGCACGCACGACCTATGGCAACATTGGCCGCAACCAGACCTACGGCTTCTCATTGAGCGGAAACACGACCCTGTTTAAGAAGTTGAGCATTAACCTAAGCAGCAGCACCAATTATGTGAAGCTTACCAGCATGATCAACGGGCTGCCTCAGAACAACGAGGGCTTTACCTACAGTATTTATGGTTACTCCAGCTACCGCTTCGAGAAAGGTTGGCGTGCAAGCGGAAACCTGGGCTACTACTCTTCGCGCATATTGCTGCAGGGCCGTTCTGCAGGCTATGTCTGGAACAGTATTTCCATTAACAAGCAGTTCCTCAAAGACAACAAAGCCAGCATCAGTTTCTCGGTGAACAGTCCGTTCCAAAAAAACCGTCGCGTCCTCAACGAGATCAATGACCCGCGCTTCACCCAGAATCAGGAGTCCATTTATTTGATGCGCCGCTACAGCCTGGGCTTCAACTACCGTTTTGGCCAATTGAAGGGTGACATTGCCCGCAAAAAGCGCGGCATCAAGAATGATGACATGAAAGCCGGCGAACAGCAAGGCGGAAATGGTGGAGGAAATTAAATAAAGAATTTGTTAGGTTTAGCTACCGGGAGCCGCCTTAAAGGTGGCTTTTGGTCTTTTTAGGGGTTTCGCCATGGTGCCGCTTGCTGGAACCGGCCAAACCGTAGTAGCGCAATCCTGCGTTTAAGTACCTGAACTTAACCAGACCTCTATCATGCGCATTCTCTACATCTTCCCCCACCCCGACGACGAATCCTTTGGGCCAGTCCCGGTTATGTGGCAACAACTCGAACAAGGCCACCAGGTATACCTGCTCACGCTTACCAGAGGCGGCGCTACGAAGGTTCGCCACGAGATGGGGCTGAGCGTGGAAGAAATGGGCGAAATCAGGTATAAGGAAATGCTGGCGGTGGAACGCACATTGGGTCTTTCTGGCATGACCGTACTCGACCTGCCCGACAATGGGCTGGCCGAAATGGACCCGCGTGAGATTGAGAAGGTGGTCAGGGCACACATCCGGCAGATCGAGCCGCAGCTAATCGTGTCGTACCCGGTGCATGGCGTAAGCGGCTTTCACGACCACCTGGTAATGCACGCGGTGATTAAGCGGCTATACCTGGAAATGCGCGATGGCGGTGCGGACTACCTGAAGCGACTTGCCTTCCTCACCTTGCCGAACAAAACCGAGCAGCCTTTGCAGCATGGCACCTTCATAATGAAACACAGCGCCCCCAGCCTCATCGATTGCGAAGTCCAATTGCGCGGGGAAGACATTGAGATGATGAAAAAAGCACTCAGCTGCTATAAAACGTACCAGGATGTGATTAAGCAGGCGGGCGTGGTGGAGTCCATTGGCGACAAGGTCTATTTTGAGATTTACGGCGAGGACCATAAACCACCTTTGGCCAACCTGACAGACGAATTGTGAGCCCAAACAGGTATAAGCCTCTGAGCAGGCATAGAGAGCATGGCTTTGCATAAGTCACCCTATACCTATACCTTGCCGTACCTGAACATGATTATATGAAAGCACTCCTCCTGATCGACATCCAGAACGACTTTCTTCCCGGAGGTTCACTTGCCGTACCTGAGGGAGATCAGATTATACCTGTCGTGAACCAGTTGCAACAGCGCTTTGACCTGGTGGTGGCCACCCAGGACTGGCACCCCGCCAACCACAAAAGCTTCGCTTCTAACCACCAGGGTAAAAAGCCCTTTGAGATGACCGAACTGCTTGGCTTGCCGCAAGTGCTTTGGCCGAACCACTGTTTGCAAGGCACACCGGGAGCCGCACTCGCCCCGGCACTGGCCACGAATAAAATGGAGGCTATATTCAGAAAAGGTACCAACCCCGAGATAGACAGCTACAGCGGTTTCTATGATAACGGACGGCTGAAGTCCACTGGCTTGGCAGACTACCTGCGGGGTAAAGGCGTGACACAGCTATACCTGGTAGGGCTTGCAGCCGACTACTGTGTGTACTACTCTGCGAAAGATGCACTGTCAGAGGGTTTTGAGACGTACCTGATAGAAGACGCCACCCGCCCCATCAGTCCGGAAGGGTATGACGCGGCCCGTGCCGATCTGCTGGCCAGAGGCGCAAAAATCATCCGGAGCAGCGAACTGTTATGAGTGCTCAGCCTGCCACCTGGCCTATGCCGAAGAGCAGCACAAAAAGCATGGTCGTGATGGCCATTTGTTTCAGGTAGGGATCGAGTTCGGCGGGTGTTTGCTTCTGCCATACCTTAACGCCGTTGACTATAACCAGCGGCACTGCCAGCACAAACAGAAATTGCCAAGGGCTGTAAAAGTTAAACAGCACATAAGCCACTGCACTCAGCACCCCTCCTGCCAATAAGGAAGTATGGTAGATACGTGCCCGCACTGGCCCGAGCCGTACAGGTATAGAGCGCTTGCCTGCCAGCACATCCGACTTCATGTCACGGATGTTGTTCACGTTGAGCACCGCCGTCGAGAAGAAGCCGCAAACCAGAGCAGGCAGAATCACCAGCGCCGGCAGCGACTGCGCCTGCAGAAAGTAAGTACCCAGCACACCGACCAGCCCAAAAAACACAAACACGAAGATATCTCCTAAACCAGCGTAGCCATAGGGTTTAGAGCCTGCCGTATAATTGATGGCCGCCCAGATCGACGCCAGCCCAAGCCCCAAGAAGATCAGGAACAGGTATAGCCCCTCCGTGCCGAAAGCCACCCACAGCAGCAGTAAACCCGACACCAGCGACAGCAAACTGAACACAGCCATCCCTTTTTTCATGTGCGCAGCCTTGATGTGACCCGCCTGCACGGCACGCTTCGGTCCTTCCCGGTGCTCACTGTCTGCACCATGCAGGGAGTCGCCGTAGTCGTTGGCCAGGTTAGAAAGTATCTGCAGAAAGAGCGTAGTCAGCACGCAAAGGCCTACAACGGTTGCATTGAAGCTGCCGTGTGCAGCGGCCATAAAACCGCCCATGCCGATACAGGAAAAAGCCAAGGGCAGCGTGCGTGGCCTAAAAGCGGAAATCCAGGCCTTTACCAGACCTGGATTCTGCGGGATGTGTTGCGTTTTGTTCAATGTATGGTTGATATTTAAAGGTATAGCGACCGAGGCTATACCTTAGCACATTACTTCTGAATCGCCGTCAGGATCTCCTCTCCCATCGGCTTCACTTTGGACGGATAGAAAGCGACTACTTTGCCGTTCTCGTCGATCAGGTACTTGCTGAAGTTCCAGGCCGGCTCTTCGTTGTTTGGGCTATTCTTAGCAAGCCACTGGTACAGCGGATGCTGGTCCTCGCCTTTCACCGATACCTTTTCCATCATCTGGAAGGTCACGCCATAGTTCTTTTGGCAGAAGGCCGCGATCTCCTCTTCTGAACCCGGCTCTTGGCCGCCAAAGTTGTTTGCCGGAAAGCCCAATACAACCACTTTGTCGCCATGCGTTTCGTGCAGTTTCTGCAGGTCGGCGTATTGCGGGGTGTAGCCGCATTCCGAAGCAGTATTCACCACCAGCACTTTCTTACCCTTGTACTTCGACAAATCAACTTCCTGCCCGTCCAGGCTGCTTACCTTAAACGCGTGAAAGCTGTTTGCCTGTGCAGGCTGGATTGCCTCCGTTGCCATCTTGTCAGTTTTATCAGTTGTTGAATTAGCAGTGTTAGCTCCGCCGGAGCAGGCTGCTGTCAGGCCTGTTATCAGTCCCAGGGTCAAAAGTTGTGCGATGCGCTTCATGTTTAGTTTTGTTAAGGTATAAGTATTTGCGGCTTAACCGCTGGTACTGGCATTTGTTTGTACTTGCTATCAATCGTTCACCGCAAAGTCCCCCTTTGAAGGGGGCCGGGGGATGACCTACTTCTGCAGGCCATATTAATCCCAACGCTCTACATCCGCTCCGGCACTTCTATACCTAGCAGGCTCATGCTCTCGCGCACGAAGCGGGCTACCATGGCAGACAGGGCAATGCGGAAGCGACGGGCCTGCTCATCGGTTTCATTGAAGATCGAGATCTCCTGGTAGAAACGGTTGTAGGCTTTGGCCAGTTCGTAGGCGTAATTGGCAATCACAGATGGGGCATATAATTTACCAGCTTCCTGTACTACCTCCGGGTAACTCACCAATAAAGCTATTACTTCCTGCTCGGATTCATGCAAGTTGTTCAAATCACCGAACGAAGCGGCGTCCACGGCTATACCCAGTTCGCTGGCCTTGCGCAGGATAGCGGAGATACGGGCATGGGTATATTGCACAAATGGACCCGTGTTGCCACGGAAGTCTATTGACTCCTGCGGATTGAAGAGCATGCGCTTCTTCGGGTCCACTTTCAACAGGAAGTACTTCAGGGCGCCCATCGCCAGGGTATGGTACAGCTTCTGCGCCTCTTCCGGGGTAAAGCCTTCGATCTTGCCCAATTCTTCGGTTTGCTGACGGGCCGTGTCAACCATCTCCTGCACCAGTTCGTCGGCATCCACCACGGTGCCTTCTCTTGATTTCATTTTGCCCGACGGCAGGTCTACCATGCCGTAAGACAGGTGATAGATGCCTTCGGCGTATGGCTTGCCCAGTTTTTTGAGCACCGCCTTGAGCACCTGGAAATGGTAATTCTGCTCGTCAGCCACCACATAGATGGACTGATCGTAAGGGAAGTCGTTGTACTTCAACTCTGCCGTACCCATGTCTTGGGTGATGTATACCGAGGTTCCGTCCGAACGCAGCAACAGTTTCTCATCCAGGCCTTCCTCGGTCAGGTCAACCCATACGGAGCCGTCCGGTTTCTTGAAGAACACGCCTTTTTGCAGGCCTTCTTCCACACGCTCCTTGCCTAAGGTATAGGTCTCAGATTCGTAATAGAACTTGTCGAAGTCCACACCAATATTGCGGTAAGTGGCATCGAAGCCTTCGTATACCCAGCCGTTCATGGTTTTCCAAAGCGACACTACTTCTTCGTCGCCCTGCTCCCATTTTTGCAGCATGGTTTGGGCTTCCAATATCAGCGGAGCCTTCTTCTTGGCTTCCTCTTTGTCCATCCCTTGCGCTACCAGCTCGTCGATCTGCTCTTTGTAAGCCTTGTCGAAGAGCACATAGTACTTGCCCGCCAGGTGGTCTCCTTTGATGCCGCTGCTCTCAGGTGTCTCGCCGTTGCCCATCTTCTGGTAAGCCAGCATGGACTTGCAGATATGGATGCCGCGGTCGTTCACCAGATTCGCCTTCATCACGTCATGCCCGTTGGCTTTCATGATCTCCGACACAGAATAACCCAGGAAGTTATTGCGCAGGTGGCCCAGGTGCAGCGGTTTGTTCGTGTTTGGCGATGAGTATTCTACCATCACTTTCTTACCCGAATCGCTTGCCTGGCCATGGCTTGGGTTGGTCATCAGCTCGCGGAACAGGCGCATCCATACCTCTTCCTCAATCTCGAGGTTCAGAAAGCCTTTTACCACGTTGTAGTTCTTCACTTCGGCGGCGTTCTCTTTCAAGTAGGCACCCAGCGCCTCGCCGATCTGCTCGGGGCCTTTGCCGGCCTGCTTGGTATAGGGAAACGTAACAAACGTGAAGCTGCCGGCAAACTCCTTGCGGGTTGGCTGCAGGCTGATGGCAGAAGCGTCAACGGTAAGGCCGAACAAAGCCTCCAAAGCTTGGCTGATGCGCTGGCTGATGGCGTTTTGAAGTTGCATTAAGTAGATTAATGTATAGCTGTTTTATTAAATTCCCGGTGTAAAATGGCGTCGGTGGCGGTCTCCAGTATGTCGAAGGCGTTTTCGGCCATGGTATTTTCAGTGTCGAGCGTCGGGTTGATCTCGGTCATTTCGTAGCACACAATGCGCGGGTCCTGTAGCAGGTGGTAGTTCAGTACTTTGGCTTCCTCCACGGTCAGGCCAATTGCAACCGGTGTGCCCGTCCCTTTCGAGAACTTTGAGTCGAGGCTGTCTACATCAAATGAAACATAGATGATATCGCAGTCTTTTAAACGGTCCAGTGCTTCGGCTGCTATCTGTTCTGGTCCTTTCTGGGTTAGTTCGGCGTAGGTAAAGTTCTTGATGCCGTGCTTGGCCATCAGGTAGTCTTCCGGCTCCTCGGTGTCGCGCACCACAATGTAAACCAGGTGCTCCGGCTTTAGCTTCGGGCCGTCATAGCCCAGTTTTTTGAGCGAGTTCCAGAAGAAAACGGTTTCGGGAGCCGGGTCGTTTATTTGGCGGTCCAGGTTATCGATGTTAAGCGCCATGGCCAGCGGCATGCCGTGCACGTTGCCCGAAGGCGAGGTATACGGCGAGTGGATGTCGGCGTGTGCGTCTACCCAGATCACACCCAGTGTCTTGTCCGGGTAAGCGGCTTTTATACCTGCTATGGTGCCGTGGGCATTGGAGTGGTCACCCGAAAGCACCAACGGGAACATATCGAGGCCAAGAGTCTGCTCCACAGCGTTGGCAATGTTTTTCTGCACGGTCAGGATGCTGTCGATACGATGGGCGTTCGGGAACAGGTCCTTGTCGAACAGGGTATAGTTGAGGTCGGGTACGCTGACAGAGTTGAAACGCTTGAAATAATCACACCCCTTGTCCCAACAGGCCACCCGCAGCGCATCGACCCCCATACTCGCACCGCGAGTACCTGCGCCTAGCTCTGAGCGTACTTCTATCAGTTTAATCTTTTTCATAGGTATTGGTAAGTTCCTGAAACGTTCAGGTAGTGATTTTCTTTCCTAGCTTTTCATCCCCCTGCCCCCTTCAAAGGGGGACTTTCCTCAATAATACAAGATATTTAAAATGTATGCATATTGAGTGTTCCCCTTTGAAGGGGCATGGGGATGATACTCGTGCTCAAGCGCACATCCCTCCAAATTATTTTCCCGCTCCAAAGAGCGTGATAGGAATAATTTACTGAACGTTTCCTATAATTTAAACAAAGTTTTTGCAAAGATGGTAAATAACGAACAATATTGCATGTTTTCTTAAGCCCACAAGCACCAGAATGGATAAATACACCGACCTGATTCACCAAACCTTTGACTTTCCGACAGATGAATTTACCGTGGAGAACAACGAGTTGTACTTCAACGGCATTCCGCTGATGGACCTGATCAAACAGTACGGCACTCCTTTAAAATTAACATACCTGCCCAAGATTAGTTCGCAGATTCAAAAGGCGAAACGTTTGTTCAACGACGCCATCCAGAAGCTCGACTACCAGGGCACTTATACCTATTGCTACTGCACCAAAGCCTCGCATTTCTCTTTTGTGATGGAAGAGGCGCTCAAAAACGACATTCACATCGAAACCTCTTCTGGTTACGATATGCAGATCGTGCGATCGCTCTACAAAAAGGGCAAGATCAACAAAAACACCTACATCGTTTGCAACGGTTTTAAGCGCGAGCGTTACCGCCAGTGGATCACGGAGCTGATCAACGACGGTTTTGTGAACTGCATGCCGATACTTGACCACCTGGGCGAGATTGAATACTACAAAGAGCACGTCAAGGAGAAGACCAAGGTAGGTATGCGCCTGGCCTCGGACGAAGAGCCAAAGTTTGAGTTCTATACCTCCCGCCTGGGTGTGCGCTACAGCGACGTGATAGACCTGTATGAGCAGCAGATAAAGCCGGACGACCGTTTCGAGCTGAAAATGCTGCACTACTTCATCAACACAGGTATAAAAGACACCTCCTACTATTGGTCGGAGCTAAGCCGCTTTGTGCACAAATACTGCGAACTCAAAAAAGTATGCCCGGAGCTAGACACGATCGACATCGGCGGTGGCTTCCCGATCAAGACCTCTATTCAGGCGGACTACAATTACCAGTACATGACCGAAGAGATCCTGCGCACGATCAAGCGAATCTGCAAAGAGGAAGGCGTGCCGGAGCCGAATATTTTCACGGAGTTCGGTATTTTCACGGTAGGAGAAAGCGCGGCCAACATTTACTCTATATTGGATGAGAAACTCCAGAACGATAAGGAACTGTGGTACATGATCGATGGTTCGTTTATCACCAACCTGCCGGATGCCTGGGCTTTGAACCAGCGCTGGCCGCTGTTGGCCGTCAACCATTGGGACAAGGAGTACCGTAAGATACAGCTAGGGGGTATGACCTGCGACAGCCAGGATTACTACAACTCGGAGATGCACTCCTTCCAGGTATTCCTGCCGAAAGCCCCGAAACAGGAGCCGCTTTACATCGGTTTCTTCCATACGGGAGCTTACCAGGAGCAGTTGAGCGGGTACGGCGGCATCAAGCATTGCCTGATTCCTTCGCCGCAGCACATTCTAGTGGATCGTGATGAGGACGGCAAGTTAAAAAGCTGGCAGTTTGCACCGGAGCAGACCTATGAGTCGATGCTGAACATACTGGGATACGAAATTTAAGGCTGCGGTCGTTAAATTTGCGTATACTGTTTTGCATTTATAGTAAAAAATGTATTTTTGGATTACCATCGTTTATAATAAATACTTTATCATGAAGAAATTAGCAGCATTCGGCGCATTTATCCTGGTCCTGGGCATGACTTCCTGCAAGACCTACTGCCCTGCCTACAACTACGCCAGCGTAGAGGTGTCGGAGCAGAACGCCCCAGCCACTGCCAAAGCAGAGACAACTGAAGCTATCAAGGGTTAAGCCTCGCGATCACCCGTTGACATAAAAAAACCGGCCCTGGAGCCGGTTTTTTTGTTTTTGCGTCTTTTCTGACAGCCCTTGTGGTCTGCATACCTGAGAGGTTGCCACAATAAAATCAATTTTTGAATCGCTGAGGTCAGTAAAAGGTAGTTTGTTTTCCTGTATTAACTGTGTGAGGGGAACGAGGTTCTTTTCTTTAAAATCTGTGTATTTTATTTGGTTGTATGGGGGCTTCCTGCTGTGCATTTGAAGAAAAGTAGAATGCAGGTGGGTTGGTTTGATTTATAAGTTTCAACGAACAGTCTTTTATAACCGCAGCTTTTGCGGTGGTGTTTTGAAGCTTGGAAGATAATCTATTTTGAGAAGGTGAACTAGAGCAAGCTGGAATTGCGGTTATGATTTGTTGAGTACAGTTCTTATTATTAAAATATAGATAACTCAGATTTGGTTGTAAATTCTTCTAAAAATCTCATGCCCTTATATGAGTTTCCCTTTTTATTTAATTTAGGACTCCAGACGGCAATCGTATATTGATTAGGGTGAATTGCAATTATTCCTCCTCCAACGCCACTCTTACCGGGTAGCCCGACTTTAAATGCGAAGTCCCCAGATTCGTCATAGAACCCACAAGTTAGCATAATTGCATTAATCCTTTTCGTCTGGCTTCTGCTTAGTATCGAAGTGTTATCTAATATATTATGACCATTATTTGCGAAAAATAAGAATGTCTCCGAAAGTTCTTTGCAATTCATTTCAATTGAGCAAAGATCAAAATAGAAATCAAGTACTTCTGAAGGGTCATTTTTAATATTCCCGAAGGATTTAATAAAATTACATAAAGCCACGTTCCTAAAACCTATTTCCTTTTCTGATGCAGCGATCCTCGGAGAATAATTTAAGTCGGAATTGTTAGAAATACTCCTAACAAATGTCAGAAAATCTTCTTTTGGGTTTTTTAGATTGCTGACAAGAATATCCGAAATCACAATGGCACCAGCGTTTATAAAAGGATTTCTAGGTATGCCGTTATCAGTTTCAAGTTGCACCAAAGAATTAAACGGCGTTCCGGAAGGTTCTACACCAACTCTTTCCCAAACCTTCTCCCCAAGAATTTGATAAGCCAAGGTTAACGATAATACTTTCGCTATGCTTTGAATAGAGAATTTATCATAACAATTTCCGATCCCGAAATTAACCTGGTCGATTGTTGATATATATACTCCAAAGCTTTGCGGATCTACATTAGCTAATTGAGGAATGTAAGTTGGTAATTTCCCAATATCATCCGTACCCTTAACTCTGTAGTATACTTGTTCAATTATTTCCTTGAAATTCATTCTATTCTTTTAGATATGTACACAACGGTTGGTATAAACAACGTGCAAGGCCATCGGCCGCAGCATGATGTGTATGCAGTGTTGTGTGGTGCCTTCTTATTTACGCCAATACCTTTTTTCTACCGTTCTTATATTTTCAATATCTTTCAGAGTGAGCAAGTAGTCGTGTAGGTATTTCAATTCATTATCATTCAAGTCGCCATTGAATTCTTTGATATGAACGGCATTACCATAATTTGCTCTTGATTTCTCTGGCGTGTCATCCACTATAATGATGTTTTCTAATCTAAATCCACGCTTTTTAAGTTTGTCTAACCTTTTCTCGTAGAAATACTCGTCAAAGTCAATGTCTCTTTTATAGGAGCACCGACTCCGTCCCCAAATGATTTCGAATTCTAATCCTTCTGGTATAATCTGCCTGACAATTTCATTAACGTATATGTCGTCTGCCGATGACCATATCCCTACTTTGAAGTGTTGTACAATCTCTCTTAAAAACCAATCAAGATGTGGTCGCTTGTACACGTAATACTTGTCAAACTTGAATTCTTCTTTAATCGGCAATTCTATTGAAGTCGCATGAATAAGCGTTTCATCCAAATCAAGAATCAAAAGTTTATTACTCACTTGCGTTTTTTATTATTTGAGGTTGCACACAACGTTAGTCCAGATGGTGTCTCGTTGGAGGCTCGCTGTGCTCGGCAAGGTTCCTCCAATGGCATCTGGACGGTGTTGGTCGAGGGTGTTTTCCCTTGTTCTGTCCGGGTTAATACGAACTTTCTCTTTATATTTTTTTAGGGAAAGCACCCTGCATGGTTGGGTTATTTTCTCCTTTTAAAAATCAACTTCTAAGTGGTGCTTTAGCCGGAGGAAATACTGTTGATGCTCCGTATCGGCAATGTTTCCGAAGGCGTCAGGCTCCGGGCTGGCCACAATCGGTAGAAAGACTAATCAATCATGGGCCACCCTGCCCACGCAACCGGCTGGCAAAGAGCCACCTGTGCCGAAGTTGAATGCTTGACTTTGTCATTCCCCAAGTATAACTTCGCCCCACCAAAGTCTTGCCTGGACGCCCCCGTCCGAAAGCCGAGGCTTTCTCCCGGCTTCGCCGAGGCAAGACTTCAGGCCAAAATTCCATTTATGCCTTTGCCTCTTTGCCAGCCGGTTACTGAGACTTTTGGCCTTTGATGCCGCCCAGCCCTTGGAAGCCTGAAAACCGCACCACTTTTAAATCTGAAAATAATCCCAATCACGGCCAACGTCTCGGGTATACCTTGTGCGAGGCAATCAGCCGAAGCATAGGGTATAAACCTTGTTGGCCAACGATTTTTTATATTTCTACTTCAACTTCTTTTACCCCGTCTTCTGGAGGCCCAAACCTTAACGTTGCTTTTGCACCTTTCATAAATTCAGTTTCAGCTAGAACTGGTTTTACAGTTTTGAAAAGAATTTCTGCGTTTGGACCATACATATAGAGAAATCCATCGCTGTAGTCCACTGCGATTTCATGACCGTCATATTCACCTACTCCCTTTTCTCCTATTACTTCTTCAAGCTTATCTTCTAAAGAGTGTAGTGGTTCAAGCCTTTCAATACCATAATCAAATCTGACAATGACAGCATGTTCAGGTTCATTATTTTTTGAGCTCTTTTCTTGTTGGGTTTGGGGTTTCCCAAACAGCTTGTCATAAAATCCCATTCTTTGTATGATTTAAATGATGGCTAACTATCTGCTAATAGGAGTTCCTACTCCTGCTATCTGCACTATGTATGGAGTTATACTGCTGCATTTTCAAGTATACTTTTTTTGCGGTCGGCTCACCACCATTCACTTTCATAGCGCTCTACTAATATAGCCCTATCCTTTAAATTATCAAGCGGACTCATGATTTTAGCCAGCGCGTAGCTTGTCACAAGGGTTTATGACTCCGTTGTCTTGATCGGCACTCTACATATCTCTACCTTTTCAAAAAAGGCAAAACTATTGCTTATGCTATGACTAGGGCTACTTACTGCTGGGGATGAGAAAGTACTTGTTGTGAACTGGCAGCCTCACATGGAGCCCAGAGCAGAAAACTATACTTATCCTATTTCCCGCAAAATAACCTGCGCCGCTTCCCACAAATCATTCACTTGCCAGGTATAGCTGCCCGGGATATACTTATCCCCTACTATAATTGATCTTACTCCTACTTTCTCGGCGGCTTCCAGATCGCGGTGCGAGTCGCCTACCATCCAGCTTTGAGCGGGGTCTATGTCATACCGGGCCATGGCTCGCTCCAGCATCAGGCTGTCGGGCTTGCGTGACAGGGACTCGGAATAATTGGGGTGAGAGGGTGCATAATAGATGGCGTCAATCAAATGCCCGCAGGCATCCTGCAGCTTTTGGTGGCAGGCCATTACATCGGCTTTGTTATACAGGCCTTTGGCTATACCTCCCTGATTTGTAACCACAACCAGCATGTAGCCGTTCTGCTTCAAAAGCGCCAGGGCTTCCGGCACGCCCGGCAATACTTCAAAATCTTCCAGGGTATAGGTATAGTCTCCTCGTTCGCGGTTGAGTACACCGTCGCGATCCAGGAAAACGCACTTCTGCTGCATAGTCGGTTGTTAGGTTCAGGCGCTAAATTTAGGATTATTACGTTTAGGATGCATGTTGCCCGTCACAAATGTGTGATTTGGCGCAGTAGATTACATTACACCTTATGAGAGTAGCAATTATCGGAGCCGGCATTTCGGGTTTGGCGCTGGCCTATAACCTGCAGAAGTTGGGTATAGCCTATGACCTTTTTGAGGCTGGCAGTCAGGTGGGCGGCAACATGCGCACACTGCGCCAAAAGGGCTATACCATGGAGTTGGGTCCCAGCGTGCTGCAAATGAACGAGCAACTGCTCGAACTCATAACAGAGCTCAAACTCGAAGGCGATGTCATGCCCCTGACGCCTCGCAATAACAACAGGTATGTGCTGCGCCAGGGCAGTTACCTGCCCGTACCCTCCTGCCCCAAAACCTTTCTGGCCGATAAGCTCTTTTCCTGGGAAGACAGGTATAGGATCCTGCAGGAGAGGAAGGTCCCGCCTGCCCAGATCGAGAACGAGACCATTACCCAGTTCTTTGAACGACGCTTCGGCCTGCAGCACGCTGACTACCTGGCCGCTCCCCTTATCAGTGGCCTGCACGGTGGCGACCCGGACCAGCTGCTGGTCAGCAAGGCATTCCCGGAGCTGAAAGAACTCGAAACCAGGTATGGCTCTGTGCTGGAAGGCCTGGTGCAGAAAAAGCAAAAAGGCGTGTTCCAGCGGGCTTTCTCTTTCCGCAACGGAATGGACACCCTGCCGCAGGCCATCGCCGACAAACTTATCTCCCTGCACACCGAACACAAGGTAGAGTTCATCGCCCGGCATCAGGGCAAGTTCATCATCAGCTGCGCCTCCAACGGCGACCATGACACCGAGGAGTACGACAAAATTGTGCTGGCCTTGCCGGCACACCAGGCCGCCGAACTACTGGAATTCACTTATCCAGGTATGGCAGCGGCGCTCCAGAACATCAACTACCCGCCCATGGCGGTGGTGCATACCGTGTATAACCGAGCCGAGGTCGGCCACAGCCTGAAAGGATTTGGGGGTCTGAACCCCAGGCAGGAAGATACTTTTACGGCAGGCTCCATCTGGACCAGTTCGCTTTTTGAGGGCCGCTGTCGGGCACACGAGGTCATGTTCACCTCGTTTGTGGGAGGCGCCCGCTTTGCCGAAAATGCGCGTTCAGCAGAAAAACAACTGTTGAATCAGGTGCATGAGGAATTGTGCGCTACCTATGAGATTACGGCCTTGACTCCCGCATTTCAGCATGTGCACCTGTGGGAACACTCTATGCCGCAGTATGACCTCTACATCGAAGACGCGCATGAGCTATCTAAAACCCTGGAAAACGATGGCCTGTTCATCTCGGCTAGCTGGCGTTCGGGCGTATCGGTGGCCACTTGCGTGCGGGAGGCAAAAACGCTGGCGTCCAAAATTAATTCGGAGGCCTCTTCACGTACTATAGCCGATTAGCTATATTTGTGGCATGAATGACTCGCTGGTGATCATACCGACTTACAACGAAAAGGAAAACATTGAGGCCATCATCCGCAAGGTCATGTCACTGCCCCAACCGTTCGACCTGCTCATTGTGGACGACACTTCACCGGATGGCACAGCCGATATCGTTCGGGCCTTGCAGCAGGAGTTCCCGGAGCGCCTGCACCTGGAGCTACGCACTGGCAAGCTGGGTTTGGGCACCGCCTACATTCACGGTTTTAAGTATGCTTTGCGGATGGGTTATAAATTCATCTTCGAAATGGATGCCGACTTCTCGCACAACCCGGATGACCTGAGCAAGCTATACCATGCCTGCGCCGTGGAGGGTTACGACATGGCCATCGGTAGCCGCTATGTGCAGGGGGTGAACGTGGTGAACTGGCCTATGAGCCGGGTGCTGATGTCGTGGTTTGCCAGCCTATACGTGCGCCTGATCACTGGCATGCCCATCGCCGATACGACGGCTGGCTTTGTGTGCTACCGTCGCAAAGTGCTCAAAACCATCCAGCTCAACAAGATCCGCTTCGTCGGCTACGCCTTCCAGATCGAAATGAAATTCCTCACCTTTAAGTATGGCTTTAAGATAAAGGAGGTGCCCATCATTTTTACAGACCGCACCAAAGGCGAGTCCAAGATGTCGAAGGGTATATTCAAGGAGGCCGTGCTGGGCGTGATTCGGATGAAGGTCAACAGCATTTTCCGCCACTTCGACCGTTATTAGTAGCTATTTTGCCCGTCTTGCTCTGCCAACAAATTGCTGAATTTATTCTTTCGGTTTTGCTGCACATCCAACGCCAAAACAATTAACTTTACGAGTTGGGTATAGCTATGCCTGTACCCACTATCGGGTATATTCGCCTTGACTTTTTTAGCCTATGGATACCATACTTTTCTGGGTCATATTCAACGTCTTCATCCTGCTGCTACTGGGACTCGACCTGTTCGTGTTTCACCGCAAGGAGCATGAGGTCAAAATAAAGGAAGCGCTGCTTTGGAGCGCCTTCTGGATTGCACTTTCGCTTATTTTCAATGCAGTAATTTACTATTGGAAAGGCCCCGCCCCTGCCCTGGAGTTCCTGACCGCCTACCTTATCGAAAAGTCCCTCAGCGTCGATAACCTCTTTGTGTTCATCCTGATTTTCAACTTTTTCAAGGTACCGCTTCAGTACCAGCACAAGATCCTGTTCTGGGGTATATTGGGTGCTTTGGTTTTGCGTGGCATTTTCATCTTGGTGGGTGTTGCCCTCATTGCCAAGTTCCATTTTATCATCTACATACTGGGTGCTTTTCTGGTCTACACGGGTATTAAAATGGCCCTCACCAAAGACGACGGAGAGCTGCATCCAGAACAAAACCCTTTTATCGTCTGGATAAGCCAGAAACTACGCTTCACAAAGACAGCTGTGGGCGGCAAGTTTTTCACCAAAGTGGACGGCAAACTGTATGCAACCCCGCTTTTCCTGGTGCTCATTATGGTAGAAAGTACCGATGTGGTGTTCGCCGCCGACTCTATACCTGCCATCCTGGCTATTTCCAAAGACCCTTTTATCGTGTATACATCCAACGTGTTTGCCTTGCTGGGTCTTCGGGCGCTCTACTTTGCACTAGCGGGCATCATGCAGCTTTTCCATTACCTGCATTATGGGCTATCCCTCATCCTGGTGTTCATCGGCGCTAAGCTGCTCGTCAGCGATTTCTTCGAACTGGATATGCGCTACGCCCTGCTGGTAGTAGGTGCTATTTTGACAATCTCTATTGTCGCTTCGCTCATGTTTCCCAAAAAGGAAGCCGAACTCCCGCCCCCACCGGACTTTATACCTTAGTTTTAAGGAGATTATTGATTGAGATAACAGGTATAGTCCAAACAGGGGCGAAAGATTTTTCACTAAAAACACCCAACAATATTTGCATTTGTCATTATTTATACCTTCACTTGCAAAATAAACGAAGAACAATGATCTTATTTAACGCCTATATTTTTACAAATTCTCTGATGGTGCCTCTGGTGGGGCTCCGGCGGTAAGACTTTGTGCGTTAGGTAAAACAGAACATACACAGTTACCACAGGAGCCCCGCCACAAGCGGGGCTTTTTTGTTTTAAGTCGATACAGTTAAATGAACATACCCATGAGTACAGCAGCACACAGTAGCATGAAGTTAGCCGGACACGAGAGCCAATTGGCTAAGAAGAACCGCCCTGTTGTAATAGCAGGGCCATGCAGCGCTGAGAGTGAGGAGCAAATGTTAGAAACAGCACGAGGCCTGAAGAAGGTAAAAGGCGTAACTGTTTTCCGGGCCGGTATCTGGAAACCGCGTACCCGCCCTGGAAGCTTCCAGGGTGTGGGTGTTATCGGCCTGGAGTGGCTCAAGTCCGTGAAACAGGAAACAGGCCTGCGTACTTCCTGCGAGGTAGCCACGGCCGGGCAGGTGGAACTGGCACTTCAGCAGGGCGTGGATATCCTGCTGATCGGGGCACATACCACCGTGAACCCTTTCCTGGTGCAGGAAATAGCCGACGCCCTGAAAGGCGTGCAAGTACCTGTGCTCGTAAAGAACCCGGTGAACCCGGATTTGCAACTGTGGCTGGGTGCCCTGGAGCGCCTGCATCACAGTGGCGTTACAGACCTTGGCGCCATGCACCGTGGCTTTTCCACCCTGGATAACGCCCCGTACCGTAACCACCCTAAGTGGGAACACGCCCTGGAGCTGCGCAAACTGGTGCCGGAACTGGCCATGTACTGCGACGCCAGCCACATAGCGGGCCGCAGGAGCCTGCTGCGCCCGGTAAGTCAACGCGCCCTGGATCTGGGTTACGACGGCTTGATGGTAGAGACCCACTTCAACCCGGTAGCGGCACTGAGCGACGCCCAGCAGCAGATTATGCCGCAGGAATTGCACATGCTCTTACAGGCGCTGAAGCAGCAAAACGCACAGGTGGAGAAAGGGAAACAGGGAACGCAGCTGGAAAAATTGCGCAAGGAGATCGAGTTACTGGACGACGAATTGCTGGCCCTTATGTCGCGCCGCACCAAAGTGAGCGCTCAGCTCGGGGATTGCAGCAAACAAGCCACACAGACGGCTTCGCCAGATCCGGTGCGTTGGGACCTGGTACTGGAAAATCTGTTGCAGCAGGCCAGCACCGCAGGTATAGACCAGCGCTTTGTGGAGACCATTTTCCAGGAAGTGCGCTCCCAGTATGCCCGCACGCACCTCTACAACTATGGAATGAGCTCCTGATTAAATTATTTTTTTAAATTTTAAACCCCTGCCGTAGCACAAAACAGTGTCGCAGCAGGGGTTTTTGCTATACAATTTCCTGCTTTCGACTAAATTCATAAGGCCCTCATATTCACCACGTTATTGCAACAAACAAGCCTATGCAGTTTTAAGGAATAGTGTAAATCTATGCTAAAACTACTGGATAATAATATAATTTTTAGTTAATTATTTGTACATATATTTATAATAATGTTTGAATATTAAAATTAATTGCAACAATTTTACAATAACACAGGTTATAGGCTTTAGATTAAAAAATCATTATATACTAATATTAAAACACACATCTAAACCCTTTTGAAAATTATATGAAGAAGTTTTATTCACTTGCAACAGCGCTACTCTTAGTAGCCGGCACATTCACAAGCTGCACAAAAGACTTGGATGAGGTAGGTCCCATGAGTGCTTCTACTGAACAGGCAGCTAAGGCGGGTACTGTTAATGCCAATCAAAAAGTAGATGGCGGCTTAATGCTGAGTATTTCAACGGCCACCCCAACTGTCGGCGAAAATGTAACGATCACCGCTTCTTTTAGAGAGAACGTAACTGCCGGCACACTGCGCATAGAGCAGCTACAACCTGACAATACCTGGGCAATTGTGAAAACCTCTTCCCTTAGCAGTACAGTAAAATCAATTTCTCACGATTTTACTTCTAATGTTGTGGGCAGCTATACCTTCAGAGGGTTTTACACTCCTACTGGCGGCGCTAATTTTATGCAGGCGCAAACGGCAGGCAGCACGGTTACATTCATTTCTAACTGCACTGGCGCTAACCTCACTGCTAACCTCGTATATGCTACTCCTGTTGCAGGTGGCATGACCGAATATAAAGTTGCTTTCACCCTTACTTCCTGCACTGCCTACAGCAATGTTAAACTTCAGGGTGGCATTTCTGCAACCATATCAGGCGATGTTGTGGCGATGTCAGCAGATCAGGTACCAGGTGCAGTGAAGTACAATACAAGAAATGCTGTTGTAAATTGGGCTGGCCTAAACCTGACCGAAGGCTACAGCAATACTTTCTATGTGACTTTCCGTATGGCAGACTCCAACAAAGTGAACCCGATCGGTAACTGGACCGCTAAAGCTGGCGATATGCTGATTGCTGAGGCAACACTTTAATAAGCGAATTACCTCATACTAAAAAAGACCGCCCCAAAGGCGGTCTTTTTTATTTGCCATGGCACCATTGCCATACCTCTGCTGTTAAGTACTATCTTTGCCAAAGAACATCATTAAGCTTAAATATATGAGAACCCCTATTTCAAGACTGCGCACCATCGGTATTTATGAAGGCGTGTCTTACCTTTTGCTGCTTGGCTTTGCGATGCCGCTCAAATACATGGCCGGTATGCCCGAAATGGTGAAGTACACAGGTTGGGCGCACGGTGTGCTGTTTGTGCTCTATATGCTGTCGGTAGTGGAGGTGACCTTGGCGCATCGCTGGTCAATTCTGAAGATCGGTGCAGCTGTACTTGCTTCTTTGCTTCCGTTTGGCCCTTTTATACTGGATAAGCGCCTGCTCAAAGAAGAAGAGATGAAAAAGGAAAAGCCTGCCAGGCAGGTCGCATAACGCAAACACTTTCAACTATTAGCCAAATATAAAATGGGCTGCGGTGCTATACCTGCAGCCCATTTTCTTTTACTCGCCTTTCGTAACCAGCCCTGCACGCCGGGCTATAGACTGCGCGATAACACTGGATGCCAGCAATTGCAGCGCATGGTAAAGCATGATCGGCAGCAGGATGATCCCCACCATATTGGCATCCGGTAAAAGCACTTTCGACATCACGGTGCCGTGCACCAACGATTTTTTGGAACCGCAGAAAATGGCCGTTATCCTGTCTTCCGGGCCAAACCCCATCAGGTGACTCACCACATGCACTATACTGTATACCAGGAAGAACAGCCCAATCATGCCAAGCCCCAGCAAAAACAAGTCGCCGATGCTATACCCGCTGAACATGTCGCGGGCGAAGGACTCACTGAAAGAGGTATAGACGATAAGCAGAATGATACCCTGGTCAAAGAAGCGTAACTGTTTGCGGTTGCGCTCGGCAAAGCCACCCCAGTAGCGGTGCAGCACAATGCCCAGCGTGACAGGCAGCAGTACCTGCAGCACCAGTTTCAGCATAATCTGGCCCATATCAAAATCACCGGAGCCCGCCGACAGGTATAGTCCCATCCAAAGTGGTGTCACAAACACCCCGATCAAGCTGGAGATGCTGGCATTGAAAATAGCCGCCGGTATGTTACCACCCGCTATCGACACCATCACCACCGATGAAGACACCGTGGAAGGAAGCGCCGCCAGGTAGAAAGTGCCCAGCCACAGCAGCTCTCCGGAAGTACCCTCAAACAAGGTATGGAGCGGCATGATCAATAAAGGGAAAAGCAAAAAGGTAGACGCCTGCACCACCAGGTGCAACCGCCAGCTGCCCAGCCCGGCCCGCAACTTTTCGGGACTCAGGCGCAAACCGTAAAAGAAAAAGATCAGCGAAACACCATAGGTGGCAACATCACCCAGCGAGATGGGCTCTTTGTCCAGTCCTCCTTCCGGCCATAGGTAGGCGAGCAGGATCATGCCCATCAGGGCCAGCAGAAACCAGTCAAATCCAGCCCGAACCAGCAGACCTTGCACGCGTGCTATACCTGAAGGCTTCCTGTCAGGTATAGCTGTTTGCTTTTCGGGGCGGATCGGGGGCTTCGTGCTCAAGTTTTTTTAAGTAGTAGGCTATAAAACAAAAAGACGGCCACCGCAAATGCAAGCGATGGCCGTCTTTTTAATTTCCGTTGCCGCTAAAAATCCAGCAGGTCAATGGTTTCCAGTTCAAATTCGGTCGTGTCTTCATAATTCGCGTCCGGGGCCGTCACGATGAGGTCGCGGGCACGTCCATACAGGCGCACGTTCGGGTACAGGTTCTCGTACTCAGCCTGCGAGATGAGGCCGCGTCGAGCCATAATGCCCCCGATCAGGCGGTAGTAGCCGCTCTTCCAACTGCGCAGGTTGCCGTAGCTGTCAAACGAAGAGCGGAAACGTTTTGGGCTAGGTATAATGCTGGTCAGGAAGATAGATTCGGCCAGGTTTAGCTCCGAAGGTTGCTTCCCGAAGTAGAACCTCGAGGCGTCTTTGGCCCCATAAACGTCCGGCCCCCACTCGATGATGTTCAGGTATATCTCAAACATCCGGCTCTTCGACACGATTTGCAGGTTTTCGATCAGCCACACAATAACAGCCTCTTCTACCTTTCGCGACACTGTCTTTTTGCGGGTCAGGAACACGTTTTTAACCAACTGCATCGAGATGGTGCTCCCTCCGCGCACAAATTCCTTTTTCTTGATGTTGGTGGCAATTGCCTGCCGGAAGGCTTCTTCATGGAAACCCTTGTGTTTGTAGAAGCCCGCGTCTTCAGCCGTCAGGACGGCATTGCGCAGGTATGGGGAGATCTGGTTAAGCGGCACGTAAAACGGATTGGCAGGCCCAACCATGAAGGTTCGGATCGGTTTGCCGTACTCATACATGGTATGCATAAACGGCCCCTTTAGTTTCTCGAGATTGGCCTTGCCCCACTGCACAATCC
Source organism: Pontibacter aquaedesilientis (assembly GCF_014773225.1). GTDB lineage: Bacteria > Bacteroidota > Bacteroidia > Cytophagales > Hymenobacteraceae > Pontibacter > Pontibacter aquaedesilientis. The sequence goes on from NZ_JACXAJ010000010.1 coordinate 130,954, forward strand.
GGAAATCCTTGGAAGCGTCCAGGTCAGAGTCGAACACGACACGCTCCACACTGTCCAGATTCACATGGAATTTCATCTTATACTGCAGTTTGCCTTCAGCCCGTATACCTTCCAGCGTTTCAAACAAACCGGTCGGCAGGGACTCGAAAAAGTCGTTGGCTGGCAGGGCCTCGGTTTTTACTTTCAGGTCGATGATCTTGGAGTCGGCATTGCTATAGGAGGCATAAACATTCGCCTTGGCTTTGTTCACGCGCACCTGGGTCAGGCTGTCAATCACAAACAGGTTTTGCCCCAGACTCACCACATAATCCACAGCGCCTTCTTTTACATAGATGTCTTCATCCGCCAGTTTCTCATGATTGAGCATCAGGTTATTGACCATAGCGCTTCCTTTCACAGTGAGTTTATCGCGTCGGAAGGTCTTGTCAGTTATACCCAGGTGCAATGTATCGAAAGCCACAACGCCGTCGAACTTCTCTTTTACATAGGGCAGCCTGATTCCTTGGTTGTCGGATGCATACAGGCTGGCCATGATGTTGTAGTCGCGGGCATCGATCGTTCCTTTCACCCGCATGTTGTTTATGAGCGAATCTGTCCGGATTGACACTTGCGAGTTTATATCGCCATCCTCAATGGTGAGGTAGGGCATCCGGATGTCGATGATGCGGTTGGGAGAGGTATAGGATACGTTCAGGTTACTGAAATCCACCTGGTCGGGTACGTTGTCAAAAGCCGTTTCGAGGATTCGATTCAGCAGTTCCCCGTAGTTGCGGGAGCTTTTGGCCGTCGTGTCCACAGGTTGCGTTTCATCGCTTTTCAGCAGGAAGGAAAAGTTATCACGTCCTCCATCCTTAATGGCGGTGAGGTAGCCATTGGCCACCTTGAGCTCACGGAGCACAATGCGTCCCCTGAAAAGCGAGCCCAGCCCCACCTTGGCATGGACACTGTCGGTACGGAAAAGCGTATCCTGGCCATGCGGCACCATCGTTATATCGGAGAGCACGACAGAGGTCAGGTCTGTAAACCCTGCCTCCCCAATCGTAAAATCCACGGGATACCTGCTCTCTACTTTTTCCACTACCCGGTTGATCGTGTAGTTGAGGAGCCTGCTCCTAAATACGAATAGGGAAACAATGAGAAGCAGGAATAGGCCCAGCAGCACGCCAGCGCCTATCAATAATCTTTTTTTCAATCGTTGGTCCAAAATATTCAGGTGCGAATTACGCTAATAAGATTCAGTATCAAAATATAGTGCCGGTATTATATAGCACCATTGAAGCATACGTAGCTTCCTATAGTTTGTGTTATCCCCCACATACGACTGAGGCCGGATTTAGATTTGCCCGCCGAATCCTTTGCTCGGGGACTTGTGCCAGCAAAATGCGACACTATAGACAACACACACATTAACAATACATTAACAGACAACTACTTACTTACGTTCGGTCTAGGGCAGGTATGCGCGAAGGGGAAGCCCAGGTGTTAAATACGTATGGCATTTTTGGCTTACTAGGGCATTCCTGCTTATCTTTGACCAAAGAAACATTCTCTTTCATGAATCTGACATCACTCACGGCCATTTCTCCGGTAGACGGCCGCTATCGCCGCAACACCACCGAACTTGCAGCTTATTTTTCTGAATTCGGACTGATCCGCTACCGGGTACTGGTGGAGGTCGAATACTTTATCGCGCTGTGCGAGCTGCCTTTGCCCCAACTGGCCGGTGTGCCACCTCATCAGTTTGCCGAACTTCGTGCCATTTACGAGCAGTTTTCGGAGGCCGATGCCCTGCGCATCAAGGAAACGGAGAAGACCACCAACCACGATGTGAAAGCGGTAGAGTATTTTATCAAAGAGAAATTTGACAGTCTTGGTCTGGCCCAGTACAAAGAGTTCATCCACTTCGGCCTGACCTCGCAGGATGTGAACAATACGGCCATACCGCTCTCACTGCGCGAGGCCGACGAGCGAGTGCTCATGCCGCTATACCAGCAGTTGCACCAGACTTTGGCAGAACTGGCCCAGCAGTGGAAAGACATCCCAATGCTTGCCCATACCCACGGACAGCCTGCCTCTCCTACCCGCTTGGGCAAGGAGATCATGGTATTTGCGGAGCGACTGGAAGCACAGTTGGACCAGGTACGCCAGGTGCCTTTCTCGGCTAAATTTGGCGGCGCGACCGGCAACTTCAATGCCCACCACGTGGCTTACCCGGATGTGAACTGGCCTGCGTTCGGCAACCGCTTTGTGCAGGAAACTCTTGGCCTGCGCCGCAGCCAGTATACCACCCAAATAGAGCATTACGACAACTTGGCCGCCTACTTCGATGGTCTGAAGCGCCTCAACACTATCCTGATCGACTTCTCGCGTGACGTATGGCAGTATGTGTCCATGGGATATTTCAAGCAAAAGATTAAATCCGGTGAAATCGGCTCTTCGGCCATGCCGCACAAAGTAAACCCGATCGACTTCGAGAACGCCGAAGGAAACTTAGGTATAGCCAACGCGGTGCTGGAGCATTTATCGGCCAAACTACCGATTTCCCGCTTGCAGCGTGACCTCACCGACTCTACGGTGCTACGTAACGTCGGCGTGCCGTTGGCCCATATTCTGATTGCCCTTAAGTCGCTGGAGCGTGGCATTGGCAAACTGGAGTTGAACGAAGCGGCCTTGCGCCATCACCTGGAAGAGAACTGGGCTGTGGTGGCAGAAGGTATACAGACCGTGCTGCGTCGCGAAGGTTACCCGCAACCGTACGAGGCACTGAAAGACCTGACCCGCAAGAACGAAAAGATAACAGAACAGGCCATTTCTAATTTTATTGATTCCCTGCAGGTAAGCGATGCGATAAAAGCCGAACTGAAGAAAATCACACCGTATACCTATACTGGCGTACAGCTAGTATAAGGTATAGCCACTTGCAAAAAAGCCTCTGCCGGTGTGACCTGGCAGAGGCTTTTTTTTTAGATATGAGCAACCTATCATAGTTTCAAATCATTCCGGATAAAGTAGTCCAGCGAGAATCTTTCGACAGTAGGTATAGAGGTATTTTCCGCTGTTCTTGCTACCAGCTCGAATTTGCCCTTATTTAATGGCTGATAAAAACCAATATTCGCTTCTGAGTAAGGCAACTGGCTATAACTGACACTAACGCGTACTGCCAATACTACCGCTCTCCCAGCAGTTCATCTGTATTTATACCTTTAAAATTGCAGTTCTCCAGATAATTTGCCGCGACATAGGCTATTTCAGAATAGGAAATGTAGGGCAAATGAGGTCGGGATGATAGGGTGTGTTAATGCCCCAGTTCAGGTTCTCGAAAAAGTTGGCGCAGCGCAGGTGCTTCACGGCTATACCTTGCTCAACTCTCGCTCAAAAACGATCAGGCTGGTGAGGTTCCCGTTTCGCTTTAGGGTCGCATTGCTGATGTTTACAACATGTTTGATTGGGCTGGCTTCCAGCAGCCATACCAAGCGCTCTGTAGTTGTCAAAGGGGTAGCCAGGGCTGTATCAGGTATAGTACAGAACAAGGCTGTGGCACTACTGAAGGCTGCCTGCAAGAAACCATGATAATGTTAATCGCCCTTCAATACCTGGCACTGGCCTGATTAAGCTGACAACTTCGCTTTGTCGCGGGTTGCAGCTTGGACAGGTTCGTTCCGGCCAATTAGTTCTCGCAATACCTTGCTGCCCAGATTGCCGGAAGCGCCGAGTATCAGGATGCAGGATGTTGGGTCCACTGCTAAATCACTTTTTCGCTACAGTTCCTTCAACATCGAAAGTGAGCATTTTACTGAATGGCTGTCCATCTGTCGTTATACCCTGAACCACCACCAGGTAGGCACCTGTTTGCTCAGAGGTATAGAAACGGATTTGTTCAGCCTTATCCGCAGTCAGCTTGATTTGGGGTGCCCAGTGAAGCAGGTTCCTGAAATCGGCCAGGCGGCTTTGCCGCTGCTTTTCTGTATCATAAGCGGGTGCGTAAAACTCACGTTCCAGCTGCAAGCCTTCATAAGTCTGCATAAGCGCACGCGGGTCCAGTTCAAATCCAGCCAAGTCGCCCGTATAAGTCTGGTAACTGACTAATCCTTCGTACTCCAGCGGCCCGTGATAGAAGCGCCTTGCAATCACTTCCAGTTTATTGACCTTTAACGGATCGAATGCCATGATTTTGTCGATGCTGAAAACTGGCACACCGTCCAGTAGTACCATCGGGTTTTGCCTGAATAGTTCTTTATGAGGTCTGTTTAACACCATGAAATGGAACCTGCGACCACGGGTACGCACCTGCACTCCCTGCACATACTCCCGCATCACCTCCTCCATTACCTTAAACCGCTTGTAGCTATCGAGATAGTACTGTTCGGATACCTCCCCATAAAAAGCCGTGGTATCTTTTACCGGTGACCTGAAATTGTTGTTCTTCTCCCCATGATAGGCGTGCTGTAACTGTACCTGCACGTGGCGCTCTGCAACGTTGCCCAGCCAGGAATGGGATAAGTTGAAAGTAGGTTGGTTAGTGCGGCTGTACTGTTCCGAAAAAGGATTCAGAAGCTCAAAGTGATAGGTGCTATCCTTATTGAAATCGGTTTGCAGCACCATATCCCTGCTGCCGAAGTAATCCTTAACCTCAAACAGCGCCACGCCATTTTCATTGCTCACGGCATTGTAAAACCGAATTGGGCTACCCGGCGAGGCCAGGTAGGTAGTGATGCCTTGCGCTGGCAATCCGCTCCCTTTATGCGTTACTTTCGCTCTCAGCAAGTGCCCATGATACTCAGGCACAAAAGGTAGCGGGTTCTGCTCGTTTTGTAAAACGGCATCCCATTTAAAGCGGCTCCAGCCATGTGTGAGCATCAGGTTATCCATTGCCTGCAAATCCAGACGACCGGACTCCGAAAAATAATAGGAAGGGGATTCTACTACGCCCTTTAAATCCGACTCAAGCCAGATGTAACTGTCAATCATCCGCTCCGGTGCATGCTGCAGGGAGTCGAGCCGGTACACTGCCATCGAAAGATTTGATGCCGTTGCCGTACCGTAAGTGGCGTCGGCTAGCAGGTCCAGGGTGACTTGCTCCCGCAGGTTATACCTGGCTTTGGCTGCTTGCAGACTCAGTTGGTATTGCCTGGAAGGTTGCTTGAAGAACAGGCGCTCACATACAGGCATACCTGCCGCATCGAAAACCGTGAAATGGTTGATGCCATCTGCCAAAGAAGCTTTGTCGAGCACAATCGTGGCTTTCCCTTCCAGCAAGATGGTATTTTCAGAAACGACAATCTGTTGCCGGGCATGCCCCAGCAAATACACTGCTTCACCTAAGTGTCCTACCGCCTTTACATCTATTTTCAAGCGGTTATCAGCCATTTCCTCCATCTGCAAGTTATAGCCCTGCTCGTGTACCTGAGGAAAAGGCTGCGCCAGGCGTTGGCCGCCCGGCAGCAGTATACTGGCTGTATAGCGCTTTCCTGCCTCGGGCGTAAAGACGAAATGGCCCATCCCAAACCGATAAGGCTTCAGATCTGCCACGTGGCTACCCGCTTCATCACGCACCTCTCCTCTAAGCGCCGCTCCTTTGCCGGTTTGCCCATTGGTGATCTTGAAAGCTACTTTGCTGTTTACGCCTGCCAGCAGATTACCACCTTCCGGGAAAAACTGCACCTTGTAATCGTTAGCCTTTTTATCTCCTGCACTTGGCAACTGCTCAAAAGTATTGATAATGGTAACCGGCTGCTCAAAGAAAAAACCAGAGCTGAAGTTTTTCATCCAACTGGTGTAAGCCCTCACCGTGTAACTACCCGACTCCAGGGTGGCAGGCAACTGAAATGCGCCTTTGCCGGTGCCCTCGCTCAGCATTACTTTTGCCTGCAAAACCGGTTTCTGACCTTCACGAAGCAATTCTATGTAAGCAACTTTGCTTATATCCAATGGTTGGTGCAGCGTCCCATCCACACTGTATACCTTAAACCACATGTCATCGCCGCACACATATACCTGCCTGTCCAGGTGCAGGTATAGCTTCTCTTGCAACGACTTCTGGCGGTGCTGCTGCAGGCGCTGCACCACGCTTGCCGCAGACTTTGATTGCGCAAGGGTGTTGTTGTTGACAGATATGCCAAGCACTAAGCCTAGCACGGTGCCGATACAAATTTTCAGGAACTGAGCGGACTGCCGCATGTTCTGTGTGCGTTCGTTCATATTTTCAGACTTAGCTTCTATTCCCAGTAAGCTGGTTTCACATTAGTACCGCGAAGCGTGCAGTCCACGCACGACCGTGGCGCATAGGTATAGCCTATAGGATCTGGGGACATGCCGTATACCTCATCTACCGGAAGGACGCTGCCTCCGGCAAAACGCTCGTTCACCTGCCCGGAGCTGATCATCACAGTATCCATGGAGCAGGATGGATAATAAAGACGCCACTCGGCGGGCAGGTCTTTGCTGTCAATAAAGATTCGTTGCTGTTGCATGGTCGCGGCTGTCAGGAAACCAATAACGGGTTCATTCGGGTCAGAAAGGCTGCGAATGTTACTGGTCAGCTGAGAAGGAAGCGGGTCGAAGAGCGTGCCGATGCTTTCCGTGTTTTTCTTGAGCGTCTCCCAATACTCATATGCCTCCCGACTAAGTGCATACTGCTTCACCAATATGCTGTTTTTAACAGCGATTTTTTCAGAAGCACGAGGCAGTGTCAGCAATTTGTAGTTGCTGATTACATCTGAGCTCAACTTTATGGAAGATCCTAATTCAATTGCAGTAGAGCTCTCCGATCTCCAACAAGTGAAAATGGGTTTGTCATTGGGCTCTCTTTGGGATACTGCGCCATTTTCGTATTTGATAGTCGAGTATAGGGCCGCCTTGAATTGCCAGGTCTGCTCATACTCCCATCGGTAATAGCGGGTGTTGTTGCTTTCATCATGGGTATTCACAAAAATCTGAACCTCCTCGTTTACAGGCCTCCAGGTTATCTGATCGATGGCTGGTGTTTTTTTCACTTCCACAAACTCGGAAGCGTATTCCTTCCCCTTGATTGTGCGAATCAGCAAGCGGTATTTTTTCCCGGGCGTCAGCTGCATGTTGTAACTCATGTACACACCCTTGGCCGTTTCAATAAAGTTGAATTGTTCCTTGGACTCCGATTCTACAGAGACCTTTGCCTGTGTCTCAGCAGGAGGCTGGCCGTTCTCGTTCAAGTTTTGGGTGCGCAGCAATTGTATGGTCGTCGGTCCGCTAGCGTTCAGAAACCCGTTCACAACCAAATAGGTATTGGACGATTCCAACACCTCAGGGAAATAGGGCTCCACACAACCGTTCAGTAACATCAACAGCAACCATACCAGCGGGTTTTTCCAGCTCCGGGTCTTCATGGTATTAAAATTTAAAATTGTAGGTAACAGTAGGGATCGGCTGACCGAAGATGGACATTTTATAGCCGGCAATCTTACCGTTCTGTGACTTGAAATAAATAGAGTATGGATTTCTTCGACCGGTGAGGTTGTAAACCGCCACCGTCCAGGAACTGTGCGCCAGCTTTTGGACCCTGTGGTTGCCCTCGATGTTCATCGCGAAATCCACTCGGTAATAGTCTGGTATGCGGTACTGGTTTCTGTCGGAGTACATGATGCGGTAGGTGCTACCGTCGTAGTATTTCGCCAAGGGCAGCGTAATTGGCCTTCCGGTACTGTAAGTAAAGTTAAGCGAGGTGCTGAACCGCTGGCTAAAACGATAATTGCTGATCATGGTCAGATCGTGTGGCTTGTCGAAGTTGCTGGCGTACCACTCTCCCCGGTTGATGATCTCAGAAACCGTTGGGTCGTTTAAGCGGGTTAGCGTCCTGGAGTAGGTATAGCTTATCCAGCCATTCAGCTTTCCGGTTGCCTTTTTCAGCATCACTTCTACCCCGTAGGCTTTGCCTTCTGCATTCGCCACATCGGTTTCTATGTGGTGGTTCATAATGATGTTGGCTCCGCTCCTGTAGTCCAGGAAGTCGCGCATCCACTTATAATAGGCCTCTGCCGAGAACTCAATCGTGTTGGCCCGCAGGTTTCGGTAATATCCAAGCGCCACCTGATCGCCTACTTGCGGTTTTATGTTGTTGTCACTCAGCTTCCAGGTATCGGTTGGCGCCATGGTGGCCGTATTGGAAAGCATGTGCACATACTGACGCAACCTGTTGAAGCTTACTTTTACAGATGAATTGTTGCCAAATCCATACCTGGCCGATAACCTGAACTCCGGCCCATGGTATGTCGCGATCCGCTCGCCACTGCCATAAGAGAGGGTGTCCGTAATGGTATTGACTGACTTAGGCACACCTGGCGCATAGCTGAACACATCTTTTGCCCCAAGCGCATTAAACACAGAGTAGCGTAAACCCGCCGAAACTGAAAAACGCTGACTGATATCGAAACGGTCCGAAATATAAAGCGCGCTTTCAACGGCTTTTTCGGGCTGCAACTTGTCATCTTTAATTGCGGACTCGGGGTGATTACGCGTTAGATTACCAGGGTTTACCTGGTAATAGATGCTGCTGCCACCAAAGTCCAGCGTATGCTTGGAGTCAGGGAAATAGTTGAAATCAACTTGCACACCGCTTTGGTCAATACCAAACTCCATAGTAGCGGCATTGGCTGTGTTTTCTTCGTTTGAGATGTCGTAGCTATAGTGGCTCCGTGTAGCGGTCGCCACGCTGTAAAGCCTGTTATGGAAATTATGCTTCCATTTAAGGCTTGCATTCTGGTTCTGGAACCTGTAAAGCGTATCAGCGTCAAGTTTAAATCTGTCCTTACTCAGATAGCCTGTCAGGTATATGTTGTTTTTATCGTCTATTTCATGGCTTATCTGCGTGTTCAGATCGTAAAAGGATGCCTCGCTGTTACGGAATGATTTGACCGGAATCTGCTTTAGCAACCAATCGGAATAAGTGCTGCGCCCTCCAACCAGGATGGAGGTTTTGTTCTTCACGATCGGTCCCTCCAGTGTTAGCCTGCTCGTGAGCAGACCAATACCACCGGCTCCACTAAACTGCTTCTTGTTTCCCTCGCGGGTACTCACTTCCAATACCGAGGACAGGCGTCCCCCGTAGCGGGCAGGTATAGCGCTCTTGTACAATTCCACAGACTTGATCACATCCGGGTTAAATGCCGAGAAAAAGCCAAACAAATGCGATGGATTGTAAATGGTCGCATCGTTGAGCAGAATCAGGTTTTGATCAGTTGAGCCACCCCGCACGTTCATGCCGGTGCTGCCCTCCCCTACTGATTTTACGCCAGGCAAAGTCAGGACAACCCGCAAGATATCGGTCTCTCCGAAGGCTGTTGGCACTTGCTTGATCGTCCGGATGTCCAATCGTTCCATTCCCATCTGCAAGCCGGTTACGTTGCGGTCTTTCTCGGCCTCCACCACCACTTCTTTCAGCGATCTGATGTCTTCTTCTATCTCAATATTGAGCTTACCGTCGCTGTGCATGACAATCTGCCGCCTGGTGTTTTTAAGTCCGATCGCCCGGATGTGCAACTCGTGGCGCCCCAAAGGAAGCGAGAGCGAAAAGTAGCCATACTGGTCTGAAGCTGTACCGATGGTTGGCGACTCGATGTAGACATGGGCTCCAATAATAGCCTCGCCTGTCCTGGCGTCGCGCAGCGTACCGGCAAGGTTTGCGTTACCCGATTTGCCTCCTCCCGGCGAGCCAATCTCATACAGCTTAAGCTCAGAGGTTGTCTTCTTACTGGATTCCTGCTGAGGCAGAAAGCCATTGTTTGCCAACTGACTATTTCCCTTGGCCTGCTCATCTTGCTGTATCAAAAAACTACCAGGCAGGCTGGTCATCACTGGGTTATGCCGGGTAATGAAAACGCGGTGATCTGCAGATATTGCAAAGGCGTAGCCAGTGCCTTGGAAAACCTGCGCCAGTATTTTCCTGAGCGGCTGCTGGTCAGCTTCCAGGTTCACCACCACGCTGTCGGCCACTGCCGGCTCGTAATAAAACTTGTAGGGCGTTTCTTGTTCCAGCCGCTGCACGAACGCATCAAAGTGAACATTGCGGAAGGTACCCGACAGGAGCGTCTCCTTTGTGTGCTGAGCGATAACAGCCAGACTAAAACCGCAATACAGCAGAAGGGAGAGTAAAGAAGATCTGTAAAATTGGGACATATAAAATGGAGACGCTTAACTAAATGTATAAGAAAGCATAGTTGGCAGCTTAATCCTGAAGCTTGTCGTATTGTTGCACGATCCTCATCAAAGCGTCTTCACGATTCTTTTTGAAGCGAAGATTATTCGCGGCGGCGAATTTGTTGAGTTGTTTTTTCTGATCCTTTAGCACAAGAAGCACTGACTGTTTATTGCTCACCTTGTAGTAGGTAGCATTTCTTAGTAGAAAGAACCTGCTGGCATCTTTGTACTCACCTTCCATGCCATTGGTACTAGTTCGCTCATGCAGGGTCTTTTTATGCCGCATAAGCAATTTTACCTCCCCATCGTAAAGCACATTGTAAAAACCAGCGGGCATACCCGAGTGATTGGCGCTGTCTGTTTGCAGGTATACAAAGGAGCGTCCATGCACTTCAAAAGCCTCTACCCGTTTTTTGTCCAATATATGCGGATGACCGCTGCCTGTATGCATGATGATCAGTTCGTCCTGCACTATATCGTGAAGCATAGGGACTGCTTCGAACCATGCCCCGTCATACTTAACATTTCCTTCCTGAAAGATTCTGTCAATTAAGAATTGGTGACCTTCCAGGTATGGCTTTCCGGGTGCGTAGTACTCTTGACCATTGTATAGATGGGCATGCAAGCCGATTGCTTTTTTATGGCTGAGCAAGGCCTCCGCAACAGCTGCCTGCACAAAGCTGGTATCTGCTTGTGCCTGTGAGGCAAAGGGGAATAAACATAGCAGCAGAATAAAATAAATCTTGGGCAGGCTATTACGATTCATAAGGTGTTTACTTCTCAGCAGATAATGGCATTAAATATAAAGTATGTTTAATGTTATGACAAATGTTGCAACATTTTTTTATATCTAAATCAGATTTAGTTTGAAAATAGATCAAAACAGCGAGAGTTGTAGCTTGATTTTCTTTAGAGTTGGATCCGGTTAGCCAGCTCATATACCGCCTGCACAAAGCGGCTCCAACTGAAACGCTGCTTATACCTGCTGATGTTATGCGCGTATTCCGCGCCCTTTTCTGAGGCATAGAAATCCAGTATGGCTTCGGCAATTGCCTGCGGCTGTGGCTCTACTACATATCCTACCTCCCCATGCGGTACCAGTTCGGAGAGGCCACCCACGTTAGTCACCACCATGGGTTTGTCAAAATGATAGGCGACTTGGGTAACGCCACTTTGGGTGGCATGCTTGTAAGGCTGCACCACGAGGTCAGCGGCACAAAAGTAGTGGCGTACCTCCGCATTAGGTATAAAATTGGTTCGTAGTACCAGTCGGTCCTGCAGCGCATGCTTCCGGATCAAGTCATGGTACGGAGCAGCATCCTCATAAAACTCCCCTGCAACGAGCAGTTTGATATCCGGACGGTTTTTCAAAGATGGATCCGCCATTGCCTGTAGCAAGAGGTCTAACCCTTTGTAGGCCCTGATGAAACCAAAGAAAAGGAGGTAGCTATACCTGGGATCGAGGCCGAGTGCTGCACAGGCCTCCTGCTTGGTCTCTGCCTCGCCGAAATTGTCGTACAGCGGATGTGGCAGGTATACGTTAGGCTTTGCTGGCTCAAAATGCTCCAGGTCCTGTTGCACTGCCCGCGACATGGTAACAAAAGCGTGGCAGGCGCTTAGAAAGTACTTGGTAAAGGGCACGTCGCCGGGGCGCTTCTCATGCGGTACCACATTATCAGTAATTGCCAGTATGCGGCTATACCTGTTGCGACGGATAATACGGGCAATAGTGCCCAGCGCAGGTCCCATAAAAGGAAGCCAATACCGGAATATAACCAGATCAGGACGTTGCTGGCGGATATAGTTACCTGTTCTGACCCAGCTGATGGGGTTGATGGAGTTGATGAGCGATTTAATCCGGAGCCCTGCAGGGGCCGGTTCGTTGGTGTACTGACTCTTGCCCGGAAAAAGAAAGGAAGGATACTGCAGGCTGAACGACACGATCTCCACCTCGTCGCCCGCCTCCTGAAAAGCTGTTGCCAGGCGCTCATTGAACGTAGACATGCCCCCACCCCGCAAAGGGTGCGCAGGCCCCACGATGATCACGCGCCTCGCCATTATTTTTTAAGTAAGCCTGCCTTGTCCCGGATGAGGTATTCGTTCTTCTTGCTCGATGTCATCGACATCATCTCGGCCAGGAAGCCGGCCAGAAACAACTGCACACCCAGGATCACCGCCACGAGCGAGAGGTAGAATAAGGGCTGGTCCACTACGTCGCGTACGCGCCCATTCGGGTATAGCTCGAATACTTTCTGCAGAATCAGCCAGATAGTTATGCCCAAACCCACCACAAACGACAAGGTGCCGAACGTGCCGAAGAAGTGCATCGGCCGTTTTTTGAAACGGCTCACAAAGGTAATGGACAGTAAGTCGAGGAAGCCGTAGACAAAGCGCTCCAGCCCGAATTTGGTGGTGCCGTACTTGCGTTCCTGGTGCTGCACCACCTTCTCGCCAATACGGGTGAATCCGTGCCACTTGGCGATTACAGGTATATAGCGGTGCATTTCGCCGTGCACTTCTATGCTCTTCACCACCAACTGTCTGTAGGCTTTCAGACCACAGTTGAAATCGTGTAGCTGTATACCTGACAGGCTGCGGGTTGCGGCATTAAACAATTTGGTTGGAATGGTTTTGCTGATCGGGTCGAAACGTTTCTGCTTCCAGCCAGACACCAGGTCAAACTTCTGGTGCTTGATCATATCATAGAGTTCCGGAATCTCCTCCGGGCTGTCCTGCAGGTCGGCATCCATGGTGATCACTACTTCGCCGGCGCAGCGCTTAAAACCCTCATGCAAGGCAGCGGACTTGCCGTAGTTCCGGTTAAAGCTAATGCCTTTCACGGTGTTATCGTCAGCACTAAGCTCTGATATCACATCCCAGGAGCGGTCAGTGCTACCGTCATCCACTAAAATGATTTCGTAAGTAAAGCTATGCGCGTGCATGACGCGCTTGATCCAGCGGACCAGTTCAGGCAGTGAGTCCTCTTCGTTGAAAAGAGGAACCACTACTGAGATATCATAAGGGTATTGCATTTTTTTATTCAAACTCCGGTCGCTTGTTCTTCATCACGGCCGATACGATAAGCGAAAGCAGGAAGCCAATAAACACAGAGCCCACAATTGACCACACGATCATCATCACCGGGCTGGAGAAAGATTCTCCCATGGCGATGGCTTGCTCAATCTGTTCATCGCTCATGCCTTTTTCTTCCAGCTCGATGCGCTGCTTGTCCATCAGGTTGGAGGTATAATCTGTATCGATGAAAGAGGTATACACAAACATGAACAAGCCGCCAAGTACACCAAAAGCCAGTGCTACCAGCGTTCCTATGCCCAAGCCCTGGCCATAAGACATGAAGCCATTGTTTTGGCTCTTATACTCTTTCATCGCAATTACCATAAATGCAATCAGGATGATATAGCCAAGGGCACCTGCCCAACCACTAATGTCTACCCCAGCTACCAGAAGTATGGCACTATAAAACACAGAGACAACAGCGCCCATCAAGCCATACTTGAGCGCAACAGAGGATACAGAAGGTTGAGTTTCAGTCATTTTTTTAGATTAGGTTATGTGAGATTGATTTATTTTCGGAAAAACACGGATGCCACCACTGAAAAAACCCCTCCCACAAACATCCGACTCAAAAAATCATAGGCAGCTAACATACTGGGCGAGATCGTGTCCAGATCCTCATAGGCCTTTTCAAAATTCTGCTCGCCCAATAACTTGATCTGCTCATTTCTTGTCTGGTCGAGTACCGCTCTAAGCTCTGCCACGTGCTGCTGTATCAACTCCGGCCCTACCAGATAGATCATCAGGTATATCAGCATACTCGCGCAAAGCGCTGTGTAAAAAGTAACTGCAAGACTAACGCGCATCCCCTTCCAGAAGCCAACTTCCGCGTCGTGAAAACCCTTGAAGTAACGCAGCCCCATAAAAATAAAAACCGGTAAAGGTAAATAACTCCACCTACCCGACTCGCCCAGCGGGTTGTACCCCAACAGGTATAAAGCCAATACAATGACAAAACAGGCTAATCCGCATAGTACGCCATACCGCACTCCTACCCTTACAATCGTTTGATTCAGCATTATGAATTTGCTTGTTTCCGTAACAGGCCGAGCGCCTAACAGAAATATAGCTATAAATATATTAAAAAGTATGATTTAGTACCAGCTGCCCCTTGTTGATAATCCCTATTACCTTTCCGGTAAGCTCCTGCTCAAGGAAAGGGGAGTTCGTTGATTTTGATTTGATGCTATGCTGTGTAGGTCTCCACGTAAGTTTTGGATGGAAAAGAGTCAGGCAGGCCTTTGCTCCTTTGGCAATGCCGCAAGCAGGCAGGCGAAGTATTTCACGAGGCCTGCTTGTCAGCTTTTCAATCAGGTTTTCAAGCGATAGTATACCTGCCATGGTGGTATTGGCCACGGCAAAAGCTGTCTCAAGGTTAATAATGCCGAACTCTGCTAAGTCAAACTCCAGCTTTTTGCTTTCAGTATCATGTGGCTGGTGTGCCGACACAACTGCGTCAATAGTACCATCTTGCAGGCCTTGCTTGATGGCCTCTGCGTCGGTATGGCTCCTAAAAGGTGGAGAGACTTTATAATTGGTATCGAAAGGGGCCATTGTTTCGTCGGTATACGCTACCTGGTAACTGGCTACATCACACGTCACATCCAATCCAGCGGCTTTCGCCTGACGGATCGCTTCTACAGACCCGGCACTCGAAATGAGCGAGAAGTGTAAACGGCCACCGGTATAGGCCAGCAACTGCAGATCGCGTGTCACCATTACTTCCTCCGCCAGTGCAGGTATACCTTTCATACCAAGCTGTGTACTGACCAACCCTTCATGTATTTGCCCAAATTCAGTCAGGCGTGTATGCTCCGGGCGATTCATCAACAGGCCACCAAAAGGCTGCAGGTATTGCAGCGCCTTTACAATGACCTCTGCTCCCTGCAAAGGTCTGTCGCCATCCGTAAAGGCCATGGCCCCAGCCCGCTGCAGGTCAATCATCTCAGTCAGTTCCTTGCCTTGGGTATCTACTGTCACCGCTCCAGCCGGAAGCAAATTGACAGGCAATGCAGCAGACTTCGATTTCAAAAAGTTAATTGCACCTTTGCTTTGCACAACTGGCTGCACATTAGGCATGCAAAGCACATCGGTGAAACCTCCCGCCGCCGCCGCCTGGCTCAAGGATTCAATATCTTCCTTATGCTCAAGGCCAGGCTCACCTACCTGTGCATACATATCTACCCAGCCTGTTGATACACAAAGCCCTTCCATATCCAATACACGGTCTGCTTCCTGCAGATCGTCTCCGATATAGGTAATCATACCCTGATCGATCAGGACATGTTGACGCTTTAAGTGGAATGATGATGTGGGATCGTAAATCTGAACTGCTTTGAGGAGTATCTTCATCTTAGAGGAATCTGATTAGAGCTATTTCTGCCATCAAGAAAATCAGACACAATATTAGGCAATATTTCCAAAGCTTTACGCCAAAAAATCGTTTTTCGAATTCCCCTTTCACCGAAAAACTATCTCCGTACTCATAAACATGCACGTTTGTCATGTCAGCACGAATAAAATTCTTCAACTCTGACGGGGAGTACTGTGCTAATAGCGATTCCGGTTTATCGTAATTAAAGGCAAAACTTGCCACTGAAGCGTCATTTCTACGAAGCTCATAAAAACCTGCTTCCCCCATCTCAGCCGGAGCCGTAAATATCAGCTTACCCCCGCGCAACTGCTGCTCCGGAATGAACTCTACACTATCTTTAACCAACTTATAGACTCCTTCTCTGCGCGCTCTATCTGCCACAGGAATGCTGATAGTACTGCCGTTGAGACGGTATGCGATTTGTTGCTCTTGTTTGTAGCTCCCAATAGCAAGCCTATACATGACTGGAACGAAGAGCGCATGGCTTACCAACTCATTTTGTGCTGGGTCCAGCGAAGCTGCCATCAAGAATACCTGCCCCTGTCCCCGATCGAATCTGGATAAGAAAGGTGCCCCTCCTCTGAACTTCAGAACATCCTCCGAGGCACGTGACCATAACATACTTCTGACAGCAGCTGGCATCTGCATTTTTGAATCGTATTCGGAAAAAATACTTCTAAAGAACGGATTATCCCGTTCTGGCACTAATAGACTTGTTTTAGAGGAATTTACTGATGAGGCTGTATAGGAAGCAGGTATAGCCAAACTTTGCAATAAAGCGGTATAGCCAGCGCGTTGGCTCGAAGGACTTGGGATAATCACCAGACTACCTCCACCTTTCACATACTCAGCAACTGTAGAGACCAATGCAGAAGGGATTTCATTTAAGCCCTGCAAAATAATCAAGTCAGATTCTCCCATTTTAGAGTAATCAATATTTCCCGTATTATAGTGCGTTGGTCTAAAGAAAGGCTCATTAAGAAAGAGTCGCTGCAAGGGGCTACTGCTATTATCGGCAATTTCTAGGATGTTTAAATTTCCCGAAGGAGCTAAAACAAAGTAATAAGCATTATCAAACTCCACCGGATAATCCTCTACCAAAATATAAGCTTTTTTAGCACTATTACCCCTAAAGTTAAAACTAATCGCCGCCTCCGTTAATTGATTTGGTGGAAGATCCATATTTAAGGCAGCTATTTGCTGCTCGTCAATCACAAGTTTTACAGGACAGTTCTCTATCACCTTGTCACTTGCATTATAGATTTTTACATGCAATTGATTCTCGCCACCAGGTCTAATGAACTCATCTGTCAGGTATACAGAATCAACGAAAACATTAGAAGTGCTAGAAGCTTTAACCGGTACCAAATGATAATACCTATTACTATCAAGTTGATTTAACGAGCTAGGTTCGAAAGAACTTTTCTGAAAATCGGAAAAAACGAAAACATGCTCAGAAGAAGTGGAACCGGAAGCAGAGCCTGTAAGGAAAGGTATGAGAGAACGCGTAGAATAATCAAGCATATCCAAGGTGTTCCTCGCTTCGCCTGTTGCTACAGATGCTGCCCGGTTGCGATTTAAGTTTGAATTGATGCTAATCGGAGTAGTTGCAGGGAATAAATCCAATACTTGCTTCGCCTGATCTACCGCCACTGTCAATAGAGAAAGGTCTTCTTGCTCATGAATATTCTGCATACTCAACGAATTATCGAGCGCAATAGTCACTTGTGAGGAATCCGTGGGTGCACCGGATTCTGAAGCAGGTAAGAATGGCTGGGAAAAAGCAAGTACCAAAAAGATGATAAAGCAAATCCGACAGATCAGTATTAGAATATCTTTCAGATTCCGTTGACTAGCTGTGAGATCTTTGGATACCTGTATAAACTTGACATTACTAAACTCTACCCTTTTAGCTTTTCGCAACTGTATCAGGTGCAATACAATTGGAATAGCGATTGCAGCTAGTGCGATCAGAAAGGTTGGATATAAAAATGCCATACCAACAAGTTAGACAGGAAGATTATAATTTGCAACGAAAGCCTTGAACAATACTGAAGTCAATAAGTTTAATAAACTATTAGATCAAACAGTCTCTCAAAAACGGATGTAAAAGAGCCCCTGATAGTAATTGATTAACCATTCGCTTGCATTATATTGACCTTGGACAAGGTGTAGGATTACCTTCAAACAAATACCAGTATTGGATGCCCTGTTCCGACTGTCGCTCGCCCAATTGTATTGCCGCGGCCCGGTTAGGTTTCTTTGCTGTGTTTGCGCCATGCCGCCCGCTTTGGGTCCTGCGCCGCCTGGGAGACCCAGCAGATGGCGCACGCTGCCCAGCCCTGTTTGCCGGTTCGGCCGGCTGCCTTGGTGCGGCGGTTAGGCGGCGGTTGGGTTGGGCTTAAACGCGGAACGGCCCCC
>NZ_JACXAJ010000011.1 GCF_014773225.1 Pontibacter aquaedesilientis
TTACTACCTTCATACTGTGGCAGTAGGGGCAATTTACCTGGATAGTTATCTCGCACATAACTTCCTGTAAACACCCTTGCTGCCATACTTATTCCCGCATCATACATTGTAGACCACAACCGAAAAAAATAGCCGCCCTAATGAAAGCCAGGGCACAGTACCAGCCCTTGCCTTTCACCGAAATAACTATTCACTTCCTGAAAGATTATGAGAAATGGATGCGCAAGGGAGGCCGCTCCATCACCACGGTCGGCATGTACCTTCGGACGCTTCGGACGCTTTTCAATGACGCTATTGCTGCCGGTGACGTCAGTGCGGAGCTGTATCCGTTTGGAAAGCGAAAATATCAGATACCATCCGGCGTGAACGTGAAAAAAGCCCTCTCCATGGCAGATATAGCAAAGATATTCTCTTATACCCCTTCCAGTGAGAGCGAAGCCCGCTGCCAGGACCTTTGGATCTTTTCCTATCTCTGCAATGGGATCAACATCAAGGATGTTGCCAGGCTACAGTACCGGCAAATAGACAAGGACACCGTTACCTTCACCAGAGCCAAGACCGAACACGCGAACCGCCACCAGTCCAGAGCGATTGTAGCCATTCTATCTCCACAAGCCCAGGAGATTATCAAGAAGTGGGGCAATAGACCCAGGAAATCGGACAGCTATGTCTTCCCTATCCTCAGGCCAGGCCTAACAGCCGAACAGGAGCAGGCTAATATCAAGCAGGCCATCAAAAATATCAACACCTACATGGCCCGAATTGCGGAGGCTGTCGGCATCGAAAAGAAAGTAACAACCTACACGGCCAGGCATTCTTTCTCCACCGTTTTGAAACGAGCTGGGGTTTCCACCTCCTTTATTTCAGAATCTCTGGGGCATGCCAACGAGAAGACCACTCAGAACTATCTGGACAGCTTCGAGACGGATGCCAAACGTCAGGTAATCTCAAAATTGACAGCCTTTGAAGAGCTTACTTTGAAAACCTGAGCTATTGAACCCTCTATCATTCAAATAGCTCATTCCTTGTTTTTCTAAAAGATGTTCACTATTTTTAAATGTTCACACATAATGAACAATAAAAATAAGTGAACATGAACACAGACAAAATCATAGGCTTGGCACTGGAGAATTTAGGAAAGCTGGATCTCTTTAAAGTAGAATGGCAACATCATAGGGAACCTGGTGCCCTGGACGGAACAATCCATTTCCATTATAATGGACAAAAAATCGAGCTACCCGCGGATGTCAGAAAGGAATTGCGCGCCAGCCAGCTCCTGCAGCTAGAGAAAATAGCCAAAGAGCATAAAAACGGTTTTATGATGGTTGCCTACCGGATTGAGCCCAAGGTAAAGGAGGAATTGCGGAGACTGGATATTCCCTATCTGGAGAGCAACGGCAACCTCTTCTTGCACAAAGGAAAGCTCTTCCTGTGGCTGGATCATAGCAAGCCTTTAAAATTGGATAAAGAGAGCGGCAACAGAGCTTTCACCAAAACAGGTCTGCGGGCAGTTTTTCATTTCCTACGTTATGAGGACGATATCAACCTGCCTTACCGTACCGTTGGCGAGAAAACCGGCACCGCACTGGGCAATGTCCCCAATATCCTGAAGGGGCTGAAAGCAGAAGGCTTCTTACTCCAGCTTAGCCAAAAAGAGTACCGGCTGCAGCACAAAAAAGAATTATTAGATAAATGGGCAGCCGCTTACAAGCAGGACCTGAAACCCAGCCTGCATATAGGCACATTCCGGTTCCTTAAACCGGAGGACTTTCATGCCTGGAAACAACTGCCTTTGGAAAGCGGTCGGTCATGGTGGGGAGGTGAGCCTGCAGCTGACCTTTACACCAATTATCTCAAGCCAGAGAAACTAAGCATCTATACGCTGGAGAGCAGAAGTGAACTCATGAAGAACTATCGCCTCGTACCGGACCCGAAGGGCAACGTTCTGATATATGAGAAGTTTTGGAACGAGGATGAAGGAATCACTAAACTGGCGCCCCCTCTTCTGGTCTACGCCGATCTAATGAGCACAGGTGACAGAAGGTGCCTTGAAACAGCAGAGAAGATATACCATGAGCTCCTACAAGACAAGTTATAGCCAGCTTCGACAAAGCCCGGAGACCGCGCAGATGCTGGAAGCATTGGAGCGGGGGCTCCACCGCTTTAACGTGGACTTTTATTTGGTCGGTGCGGTCGCAAGGGATGTGTGGATGAGGGCTATCCACGATATTACCCCCAGACGAACCACTGGTGACATCGATTTCGCTGTACTGATCAACAGGGCAGGCGTGTATGAGGACCTAAAAGATTACCTAGTAGAAAAAGAGGGCTTTCGCCCCTATCATGCCAACTCTTTCGTACTCCTTTGGCATAATGGCCAAGAAGTTGACCTGCTGCCCTTCGGCAGTATAGAACAGGACGGCAAGGTACGAGTGGAGGGCACCGGGCTGACCACCCTGCATGTGACTGGTTTCAAGGAAGTCTATGAGGCAGGCCTACCTGAGCTTGAGCTGGAAGACAACCAAAGGTTCAAGTTCTGCACCATACCGGGTATTGTGCTGCTGAAGCTGATCGCTTGGGACGATCGCCCGGAAGTAAGGTCAAGTGACATCCAAGATCTAACAGATATCCTGCTCAACTACTTTGATATGTTCAGCGAGCATATCTTTGAGTCTCACAACGATTTGTTTGAAGAGCGGGAGGAGGAGAATTTCCTGCTAAAGGTAGCTTCACAGGCGCTGGGGCGTGAAGTTGGCAGGATAGCCGGCAGAAGTGAAACCCTCATGGAAAGAATAAAACGAATCATGCTGGATAATACAAAAAGTGCTGCCACAAGCCGTATTGCGGCCATCATGGCAAGAACGCTCGACTGTACCGTTGAGGAGAGCGTAGATTTGCTACGCCGGATACAACGGGGAATAGAAAATCCTATATCCTATTAACTCCCTCAGAGAGATGACGTCCATTTCTCTCCCAAGTTCAAGAAGTAAAAAGGCTCCTGTATAGCAGGAGCCTTTTTATTACAGAAGATTTTACTTATTGATTTGAACAAACTAAAAAGTTAAGAGCAATAACATCATTTTTTTCTTTCAGATCATTTGAAAAGAACAACTGCCATTTCTAGTTTTTCATAAACTTATAAGATACGTACGTGCCGTTTTCTAATTCAATTTGCATGATGTACAAACCTGGTAGTAATTTTCTGACGTCAATGATTTGTGTTAACACAGCGGGAAGTTTTTGCTGCGTCATGAAGTGGCCTTTGGTATTGTAGATAGTATATCCTAACATCTTGTGCTCTTTTGACTCCAGGTTAAAGGTAGTAGCGGCAGGATTTGGAAAAGCGGTTACTTTGCCTTCAGAAGCAGCTACAGTGATCTGAACTTCTTCTGACATGATTTCACATCCTGCTACACTGATGCTAACTCTATATTTTCCACTCTCTGTAACTACTAATGTGTTAGAAGATTCCAGCATCAACGAATCGTTTCTGAACCAGCGGTAGGATTCGCCTTCAGACGCGGTTAATTGCAAGCCATTTACGAAGATGGTGGCAAGTGGTGCTGCTTTTACCGTAATGGACTGTTGGATAGAGCTGGTATTCCCTTTGCTACCCTGTATAGTGAGTGTAATTAGATATTGCCCAGGTTTATTATAAGCATGGCTGATCTGTGCTGCCGTTGAAGTTGCCCCATCCCCAAAATTCCATTCCCTGCTTATAACTTCCTCTGTAGGTGTATGTTGGCTCACATCCTGAAAAGAAACCGGTTGTCCAGGGCAAGTTTGATCCACTTGCATGGCAGCAGCCAGTTTGTACCCTATTTTAGCTGTAAATATGGTGGAATACAGCGTCGTAGCGTTGCTCTGCGGAAGCACCAAATCATCCAGCGTCATTGTTTTGTGATAGCCGCTGTGGAGCACCAATTGGTTTTCACTGTCAAATGCCCCATTCAAGCGATACAACTGCTTTGTGGAGTAAGAGGTCACATTGTTAAGACCCTTGGCCCAGCTAAAATCTCCTTGGGCTGTGTATTTTACGACATAGGAATAGGGGCTACCGGATGTTGTATGGGGCTGCAGCACAAAGCCGTCAAAGGAAGTAGGACCTGTAGCGGTACCTATTACATAGGGATCACCAAGCTTATCAAGTAATAAGTCATAGGCATCCACAGCTGCTGATTGTTTTCCTTCAATTGCTTTGACCCAGATCAAGTTGCCATCCGTATCAAACTTGGCAAGAAATACTTGAGCATTATCGACAAAAGTAGTAAAAGTGCTTCCAATTCTGGTAGTTGCATTATTTTTTACAGTAGTTGTTCCAAGCACATATAGGGCGTTATTATGGTAAAGCACTTTCTTGGGCGTAGCCCCAAAGGAACTGGACGCAATCGTTTTATCCCAGATCTTTTTCCCATCAGCCCCATACTTAATCAAGACAGTGGTAAAAAAGGTATCTGCGTAAGACCCAAGCAAGGTTTCCGTCTCGACCCATGTTCGGGATTTGAAGGCCCCGGTTTGATAGAGTGCATTTGCTTCATCAGATGCTGTAAAGGAAGGACCTACAAAATAATCATTGTAGGAATAGGTAGTATTCTTGACAAAGTAGTCCATAGAACCGACTTTACGGATGGAGGCAAGTGTCCCGTCCGAACTATACTGCAACACATAACGAGTCCAGTATGTCTCCGAAGGGTAATAATGGTAGGTTGAACTGCCTAATCGTTGCCCTTCAAAAGTAGCAGCGCCTTTCAGCAGGAGATCACATGTAATGGTTCCATCCCTGGCTACCTGTATCCCTACCTGGTAAGAGGACCAACCATATGAATTGCCGTCTTCACTGGAAACCCTTCTATGCCATATTACCTCTCCGGCAGGGTTCAGTTTGATAACAAAATAGCCGGTAGCTGACCAGGTGCTTTTTTCGGCAATTTCAACTGTTCCGTCCAGTTTTCCTGTTAAATAAATGTTGTTGTCTGCATCCGAGTAGACACCTTCAAGAGAAAGCGAACCACTATCGTTTACCAGGCTTAAGATCCGGCTGCTGCCAATCACTTGGCCGGTTGCATCATGTTTAAATAAATAAAAATTTCTTCTTTGTCTGTTGACAGGGGCCACGTCAATTGTTGTTTGATCCATGGACACGGTGGCAGAACCCTCATAATCTCCTACAGTCCATAAGGTGCCGGTCGTGCTGCCGGCAATACCTACCGTGTTAGACCAGCCGGTCGATCCTCCTGCTTTCACCCATGCAAAATGAGGGATTACAGGTGCCTTTTCATGCACATAAGCCGTTACTCTTGTCATGGAGAGCGACTGACATCCTGAATTGCTCACAGCTTGCACATACAGCGGCTGTGTTTTACTGAAGTGACGTTCATATACCGGTCCCACATACACCGGTTTTGCACCAATATGCATGGTTGGATTCGCTTCATACCATGAGAAAGTTATATCCTTTCTCCCGTCAGGATCTCTGGCCTCCAAACGCAGGGTAGCTGGACCTTTGTAGCTGCTAACATCTTCTACTAGCGGAGGTCTCGGGGTAAGGTATTGACGGATATAAACTGGTACCCGTTTACTGGCACAGCCGGCTTGATTTATCTTCTCGACATACATCGTCATCTCATAGCGAGCTAGTGGGAAGGAGTTGCCAGTATAAATTAATGGCATTGCGCCTCCCATGTCCCCATACCATTTATAAGACATGCCCTGTTCTGCAGGAGGAATCGTCAGAGTAAAAGGCATGCTGCCTTCACAGTACCAGATCTCAAACTTATCTTCAATTGGAGGAGGAGACGTAATAGTTATGGTTTTGCTGAATGAACTGCTGGTGCCATCATTTTTACGAACCAGCAAGTTAACATCATAATGACCTGGTGTAGCATACGCATGAGTGGCATTTTTCGAAGTCGCCGTAGCCCCGTCACCAAACGACCAGCTCCATGCAACAATGTTTTGCCCTAAACTCATGTCTGTGAATTTAACTTCTGATAGGGTGCAGGGTGTAACCTCAGCTCGAAAGTCTGCTCGAATGCCTTCGAAAGCCGGCATATTATTTTTATAAAAACCCACAATACGCCAGGCATAATCCGTAGTTACCAAATCTATCTTCCCATCAAAGTCCATATCCGCTGCACGCATAGCACCTTGGTTGTCGATGCCTGGTGTGGAGGTTGTAATGGAAGAAACAGTGAATACACCCTTCCCATCATTTCGAAGAAAGCGCATACTGCAGCTGGTAGGGCATCCTACGACAATATCAGGCAATCCATCGTTGTTAAAATCCTGCACTAAAACGGATTTGAAGTATCCCGATATACCTGTGATTTCATGTTTTTGAAATTCCAGATTGCCTTTGTTTTCATACCAAGCAAGTGTGTTAGTAATATCATATGGGCCCGCAACAATATCTAGATCTCCGTCGCGATCCATGTCAACTGCCGTCATTGGCATATCATCTCGTTCGAAGCTCTTTTTTGTTGAAAAGTTCGGACCCGAATATATATCCCAACCATCGACAATTTCAGGAGAACCATCAGCATCTAGATCAGCCACCAATATGTGCTGTTTAGAATCGATTTGCTCCACTAGATTGACTGGCCAGGAGGTATAGCGTCCTCTGTTTTGCAGCCAAACTACTTTATTAGATTGATGTAAACCAGACAAGACAATATCTGTTTTACCATCTTTGTTCATGTCGTAAAAATGAAGGTTATAGGTGTAGCCGCTTTCAGCTAGGTTATCAATCAGGATTTGTGGTGATCCAGCCAGGCTGCCATTGTCATTGTACCATACTAACACCCTGTTGTTACCATAAGTGTAGCTGTTCTCTGTCAAGGCCACAATGTCTTTATAGCCATTACCATCCAAGTCAATAACCTCAATAACACTGATGCTGCCTTGTTTAGCGGAGCCGGCCAGTGGCGTTTCAGTAAATGTACCATTCGCGTTATAAATAAAATAAGAGGCGGATGCGCTATAGTGATCACTGGCAACAACTAAGTCTGGCCGATTATCATTATTCAGATCCCCAACCGCCATGGTGCTGGGAATACTTTTAAATGAGTAATCAATTAGTACTTTACGGGCATCAAATTGCCCCAACGCTACAGCATGAAAAAGAAACAAGAATACAATAATAGTAAAGGTTGTTTTCATATAAATTGTAAAGGGTGAATTTCATTAAAATCAGAACTATAATTAATTCTGTACAACACAAATCAGTTTAGTTTTTACCTAAGAATTTGCCTGGGTTAGCTGGTCAAAATTACACATAATTTAGGTTTTAGAAATCTATCCCGTTCTAAAATAGGTTGACGGTAAAATCACCCCTCTATGGAAAAAGCAGCAGAGAAAAAAAGCAAGCGCAGCCAGAGCGACTACGCTTATGCAAAGTATCGCCACCTCCATCATTCTGGATACCCGGCGTGCACTAAAAGATGGCACTACAACGTGTTGAAGGAAAGCTGGGATACCGGCAGAATAGAATTTGTAGAGCAGTTCAAGGTACTCCTTTTCAACCGCCCCAACCGGGTGCTGGGCATATACGAAGTCTCCACTGGGGGCGTGGCCGGAACGGTAGCCGATCCCAAGCTTATCTTTGCAGCTGCTCTCAAAGCCTGCGCCTCCGGCATCATCCTCACACACAACCACCCCTCAGGTAACCTTAAGCCTAGTTCAGCGGACCTGTAGCTGACAAAAAAAATGAAACGAGGCGGGGAACTTCTGGACATCGCCTTTTTAGATCATATCATCCTGACCAGTGAAAGTTACTACTTGTTGGGAGCCGAGGGGCTCCTGTAGCCCCTTTTATGGTCATCTTATCTAAGTCGACCCAACTATCAACAAAGTAAATTTTCGTGCAATTCGAATCCCCCAACGGCTACGAGAAAGCCTCTCAGTTATTTTTAAAAGGTTTTCCCATACACTTTGGACACTATTCGGACACCAAAGCTACCTCTCACCTACTGCTACTGAGGGGCAGGAACCCCCTGCTGGTAGTGACGCTTAGGAACAGGCCGCACAGGCAGGTTCACTACCCCAACTATTTTCACTGACTTGCCAATCATAAAATTTAGCGACACGCCTCGTAGTCTTAATCATCATATTTCCGAATTTGAAAGGCGTCTCGGCCTATTGCAATGCCATGGGCAGCCATAAAAGGTGACATCATCACCAGCAGTTTGCGCGCCCCCAGCCGCTTCTGAGAGCGACGGATTCGCAGTGCCTCCTGCACCAGCAAGTCCTCTTGCAGCGCTTGCTGCTGCCTTGTTTTGATATGTTGGTAATACGCCTGTACTGTAACCAAACAAGCGGCAAAGCACTCCAACTACTTGGAAGGGCGTTCTTTGCTCCACTCTCAGGATTGATTGGTACCAGACTTTTTTAAGATGGGAGTGCCGAGCTCCTCCACGGCTATCTTGATCACTTCCAAAAGCACCTCCTTTTCAAGCCTTACCTTACGCAGCTCGGCCTAGAGTTCCTTCACGTCAGTGGGAAGGGGGGGCATCTCTTTGCAAATCCGCAGAGAGCTTGACGCTCTTGAATTTTGGTGGACTCTTCATCTGGCCTTGGTGTTTGAGAACCCAACGGCGGATCTGGTAAAAGTTGATGCCGTGTTTCTCCCTAAGTCTACTGTAACTCAGCCCGCCCAGGAGGTACTCGGCTACAATACGTTCTCTTAATTTTCTTTCCTGCATTTTTGTCGACTTTGTGTCAACCTATTCAGGACAAGACAAATATCGGATTCCTTGATCTGGTAGACAATACCACTGAATTCCCATGGAATATCCTTTCCTGCCTTAGCATGTAGAGGCGCGTGAGGATTATTAAATTATTATTAAATAAAGAACATAGTGAAGTATAATAAGTAATTAATATATTTAATGGTTAGTCTTCCCCAGTTATAATCCTTTCACTAATATGAGAAAACAAGCAAAAAACTTTCTGCTGCTGCTCCTGATGCCGTTGCTCTGTTCCTGCCCGGGCAGCGTAGATCCTATGCCGGAATCAGCTTACGCTCCCATTCTGATGAGCCGGCAGCAGCTCGAGTCCTCCATTCTAAAGAAGGAGCCACGGACGATCTCGAACCCTGGTAAAATTTACCGCTACGGCAGCTATATACTTATAAACGAGCAGTACAAAGGCGTGCACATCATCAACAACCAAAATCCGAAGATGCCTGTGAATATGGCCTTTATTCAGGTGCCGGGCTGCGTGGATATGGCCGTGAAAGATGACGTGTTGTACGTGGATAATGCCGTAGACCTTGTTGCCATAAAATTAAGCGGGATGGAGGATATTCAGGTTGCCAAGCGTGTGCGCGATGCGCTGCCAAGCCTGTTGCCACCAGATAACCTGGAAGTATACTATAACAGGGCAGGCGCTCCGGAAGATGCCATTGTTGTAGGTTGGGAACTTAAAAAGCCGGAATAACATGAAAAGACTTCTACATATCGCTTCTTCCGTTCTGGTTTGCATGGCAGCCATTTCCTGCACCAGCGATAACGCTGCCTCGCCCTCGGCGGATGGCGCACAGGGCCAGGGTGGTTCTATGGCCAGGTTTGCCATCAGCGGAAATCATTTGTATACGGTAGATCACTCAAGCCTGAACATTTTCGATATTAGCACACCCGAAGACCCACAGCAGGGGCAGTCGCTCCCGATAGGGTTTGGCATCGAAACGATCTTTCCTTTTGAGGATATGCTTTTCATTGGCACCCAAACAGGCATGCACATTTTTAGCGTCAAAAACCCGGCGTTTCCCCAGCATATCTCGCAGTATCAGCACGTGGTGAGCTGCGACCCCGTGGTGACAGACGGGCGCTACGCCTACGTTACCCTTAGCACCGGCACTGCCTGCAGGTTGGCCATAAATGAGCTGCAGGTGATTGATCTGCAAAACATAAACGATCCGACACTCCTGAAGCAGTACAGCATGACGAACCCGAAAGGTTTAGGTTTAGCCAACACCAGGCTATTTGTATGCGACGAAGGGCTGAAAGTATACAATGCTACCGATGTAATGAACCTGGAGCTGGAGCAACACTTCCGGATAAACGCTTTTGATGTGATACCGGATAACGGCAGACTGCTGGTTATAGGCAGTGATGGCCTTTACCAGTACCAGTATGAGGATGAGAAAATGGTTTTGCTGAGCACTATTTCAATCAAGCCGGCTATCTAGCCCAAAACAATCTCTTGTGATGCTAAAAAGGATTGCTGTCGTCGTTATACTTCTTTTTTTCTCTTCTCTGCTACAGGGCAACGCACAGGCTTTAGAGGCTGCTTCTGATAAAACCATAAGTATAAAATTCAGTCCGCAGCATTTGCTCATAAACGGCTTGCACCTGTACCTGGAGCGCATTCCGGAGCAAGGGAGCAGGCATGGCTTTGTTTTCTCACCACGGGCTTATAAGGGTAACTCGAAAACCGTGGATCTTTTTGCGGGGCGTAATTGGGAAGACAGCGAGGATGACCGTGTGTTAGGTTATGGTGCAGAGGTGCAGCACAAAATCTACATAAACAACTACACCAGCCCAGATAAAAGCAGGGTGTACTTGGCCTATGGCGTTAATTACCACCATTTTAATTTAGAGTTCAAAAGAGAGGGCTGGGTTAAAGAAATGGACCCGGAGGGTTTGGAGGTATACAAATACCGCCTCCGGCCTTTTAACGAGAAGATCAACCGCATAGGAGGGGTGGCTTTGTTTGGCCTGCAGGTTCCTGCATTGGATGGCCACCTCCTGTTTGATTTTTACTCCGGCGCGGGCATCAAAAACAGCTCTATCCAAACTGATTATTCCCATGAGCGCTACAACAGAAATGCCATGGACTATGGCTATTCCGGCTTGCATTTGCTGCTCGGGATAATGATCGGGGCGGCTTTCTAAACTTTTTAGCGAAACATGATTTCCTAAGAAGCTGTTTTAAATTGGATGTAGGGGAATAAAAGTAGTGCCCACTTTGGTTAAGAAAGCATACAGAGAATCTGCTATATTGAGGCATGGCTGAGAAAAATGACATTGGCTTAATCCACAATCCTCACTTTCAATTAAAAGGCTAAAGATGGCTTCCGACCAAAATTTTGTGGACTTTGTTTTAGAGCAAATCAAAAATGCAGGGGAAATAACACCTAGAAAAATGTTTGGTGAATACGGTACTTATTCTGATGAAAAACTATTCGGACTAATATGCGACAATAAACTATTCCTAAAACCGACCAGCTATGAAACACCTCAAGAAGTTCCTGACTCGACTGCAGACCCTCGAGCTTTGTGTGATACAGAGGAATGTTTATGGGCAATCCCTCGGACCTGCAAAGGATGTACCTATCTACGACATCAGTCATGAAACAAAATATTACGATGCCTTCACTTTCGAAAGCGAGCTTCGACTGCTCTCTGAAATGGCCTGTCTGGACCTGATCCCCCTCCAAAGTGGCCGACTTCGCATCTTAGTAGATCAGATTCAGGGGGTCGAGCAGCGCTTTAAGCAGTTCTGGATCAACTACCATCGCCATTATGATGGCTA
Organism: Pontibacter aquaedesilientis; assembly: GCF_014773225.1. Taxonomy (GTDB): domain Bacteria; phylum Bacteroidota; class Bacteroidia; order Cytophagales; family Hymenobacteraceae; genus Pontibacter; species Pontibacter aquaedesilientis. The sequence goes on from NZ_JACXAJ010000011.1 coordinate 11,533, forward strand.
TGGGGCATCTTATTCTAATCACTACATATTGCAGATCGGACTAGACAAGCTCTTCTTGGTCAGGCAACTGATGCCCGATAACTCGTCTATTTTAGTGGAGGAGAAGTTCGTAGAGGATCTGGGAGAGTCGGTGAAGCTGCGGGAATCTTTTCTACAAAAACTGACAAAGTGCATCCAAGACCTACTTCGTGATGAAGGTAAACTACCTTCGGTTGCTCCAGCATCTTCATATCCCCAGCCTGAGCCATCACCGGTGAAGAGCTATCCGCAGTTTGTGGAGGGAATGGCCGAGGATTTCGCTCAAATACTCAAAGGGTACTTCGACAAAAGCGACCGTGAGCAGCTTCTACCCCTTCTGAGTGAAAATCAGTCCCCTGCCGCTCTCCTCGTTTTCCACGGCAATGGCAACCAGCTGGCGGACGCCTTCAAACAGCTCTACGAGGCTAACCTGATCGTCGGCTGCCTCAAATCAGACCTAGAGGAGTGGATCTCCAGCCACTTCGCTTACGTGCTGCGCAAACAGCAAAGAATGCTGCCCCCAAACTACCTGGCCGCCATCATCTCCTCCAATGCCAAACCCTGCCAGTCCCCCATTCTTGACGTGCGGAAGCAACCAGACGGCACCTATTCCATTGTCCCGGTGCTCCGCACGCAAAAAAACTATAACTACCAGTAGGCAACAAGAAGGATACCGGACTACCTACTTGTAACCTGATAAACATAGCCATTACCATTGCAGTGTAAATCAAACTAAACGCTGTTATGGAAACTTTTACCTTCGACCAACTGCCTCAGGCCATGCGCCTGCTGCACGAGAAAATGGACCGTCTCGAACTGCTGCTGGCCCGGCAACATTCCCCACAAGATGCTGAGACGATCTTCAATGTCACGCAAGCCGCCGCCTTCCTTCACCTTTCTGTCTCCACCCTCTACGTGAAGGTCTGCCGCCGGGAAGTCCCTTATAACAAACAGGGCAAACGGCTTTATTTTTACAAAAGCGAACTGGATGAATGGGTACGCAAGGGGCGCAAAAAGACTGTCTCGGAAATACAGGAGGAAGCAGGACAATAGCTGTTACAGGCAAAAAGAAAGTCCTAATGATGTCTCTACCTTTAAGGGTAAACAGGCAAACCCTGGAACCTTCTTGAGAGATAAGCGAGATGACTTGAAGGTGGGTAGCAAGTTTGTGTTTTTGTCATACAAAAACTCTTCTTCTGCCCCTCTGCTCCCGGTGGTCGCAGCAGGCAATTTATCCCCCAACCTAAAACAAAACCGACATGGATACAGCGGTAGCGCAGGGGCGGCAAAACCCCGACAGAAAGAAGGGCGCCCGTCCCGCCAAGCGGGTGAGGCGGAGCCATACCCTCTCGGTGCGGGTGACCGACACGGAGCGGCTGCTCATCGAAGGCAAGGCGCGGGAGGCGGGTATGCCCCTTTGGACTTAGTTCCGGGCGGCGGCTAAGAAGGTGGTGGTCGTGGCACGGCTGCGCCCGGGGGATGCGGCCACGCTGCGCATGCTCGCGGGACTGGCCAACAACCTCAACCAGCTGGTGCGGCTGGCCCACCGCGAGGGGCTGCTCTCGGTGCAGGGTAAGTGTCGCCAGGCGCTCGACCAGATCAACCACACCCTTCAGCAACTAGGCAACGATGATCGGAAAGGTGACGGCAGGTAAGAGCTTTGCGGGCTGCGTGCGCTACGTTGTGCAGAAACTAGGGGCGGTGGTGCTGGATTCGGACGGCATCCGTACGGACGCTGTCGCCTCGATGGTGGCCGACTTCAACCTGCAGCGCAAGCTCAACCCTGAGTTGGAGAAGGCCGTGGGCCACATCTCCCTGAGCTGGAGCGTGCACGATAAGGCCAAGCTCAGTGATAAGGTGATGGTTGAGCGGGCAAGGGAGTACATGGAGAGGATGCAGATCACCAGCACGCAATACCTGATCGTCCAACATAAAGACAGAGAGCACCTGCACATCGTCTACAAATACAGGCGGGGATCGGAACAGCTGCAGTGCGTGAGCTTTCGCATGGGCGAGCTCAGTTTCAAGGGTTCGGGCATTGACAGGAGCCTGAGTTACGTGGCCATCAGCAAACAGGTGAATGCAGTAGCGGCAACAGCTGCTGCATTCACCTGGCCCCAAGCTGCAAAAGAGCGTGCCCGGTGCTAGCAAAACTTCACCTGACCTTTCGACAGGCGGGGACCCTGTGTACTACCCCGCTCTTAACCTGCTTGACAGCCTACTCACCCCGTGCGCGGCGCAGGCAGCGGACGCAAATGACTACCATTACAGGAAAAAGAAACGCAAAAAGAAAAAGAGGATTCGCCTATGAAAACAGAGGAACTGGAGGAGCACCTCCTGGACGTGGAGCGCGTGCTGGTCCTGCAAGGCAGGCGGTTGGAAAAGCTCGAAGAAGGGACTGAACCGACTCCGCCACAGGTGGTAAAAGCACCTGACTATGGTAGCCAGTTTGAGGAGCTAAAGGCGCTCCTCAAGCGGCAGGATCTAAGCGCGCAGGCCCTGCAAATTTACGCCCAGATCGCCTCCTTCCGCGAGTCGATCACCAGGCTGCCCAAGGTGCTGCCCGTTCGGCACTATCACCATTTCGAGTACAGGTCCAGGGGCTTTGTGATCGGGGGGGGCGTGTGTTTGCTGATGACTGCCATTTCAGCAGGACTGTGCTTTAGTCTTTACCGGGAGAACAGCAGATTGCAAGAAAGTAACATGAAGTAAAGGATGATCCGGCAGGCTTACCCGGAGGTAGTTCATCGGGCTGACTCAGCTTACATTCATGTACCTGAGGAGGTCAAACAGTTAGAGACAGAGGTCGTGCCAAAACGGTAAGTCCTGATAATGGCCCAAAAAGATGGCTTAATATAATAACCCTGGCAGCCGTTTTAGCGGGCTAGTTATAAGATTTGAATAAAGCACAAGAAGAGTTATTTACTTTGGCCAAAAGCTAAAGAAGCTTTTACTACAGGTCTATTCTTAACTTTAATCTATTCGGAATGCTTTCTCTTTTAGAGCAATTTAGCCTTCTATATAGTAAATGACTATTAGAGTTATCACATAACCATCACATAAGATTTTGCTAAAAAAAGTCCTCCAATCTACATCCAAAGGCATTTTTAAAAAATAAAATGTGGATAACTTGTGGACTAATCACATAACCGTCACATAAGATTATGACAAAGGCTCAAGCCCAGATAGGAATATACTTAGCATGCTTCTTTGATTTATTTTCAGGATCAAAGTCTTTAATAAGGCTAGCCTGTTTTGTGTCATCAATAATTCTTGAAACGATAGAGTAGTTATGAGCTTCAATGTTGAACCTCTCCCGTAGACTCTGGTTCGTCATTTTTTCATTTGACACATATTTCAAGCAGCAATGCTGATAACAGGCTCTTATCTTGTCTGCTTTATCCATTTGGTTAAGCTCCTGAAAAGCATACACCGTAACCTTTGTGTGCGTTTCCTGCTCCTGAAAGTTTGGAGCAGGTAACTGAGCCATTTCTACTTCTGAAATGACTTTATCAATACCGCTGCCTTTTTCCTCACAGATGCCTACTTTCCGCATAAAGGCAGCCAACGTTTCATTTCGTGATTGGTATTCGTCGATGAACCTCAGCGTTGTTATGATAGGCTTTCCCGGGTTTGTGATCTCTATTCTATCAGAGTAGATTTCAACCATGGGCCCTGTACCCGTTTCATGGAAGTCCTGATGAATCAAGGCATTTGCAACAAGCTCGCGTATAGCTAATTCAGGATACATCGACACCTTTTCTCTGAAGGCTCTTCCAATCGCTTCGTTAGATGGAAGTTTATCATTTATATAATCAATCAACCCAGCGAAGCCAGAGGCATACCCCTTTACTCCCGTAATATCTTTTACAGTCTTCAGCTTATTCTTTCCTTCATATATGATAACCCTCACAGCCTTTCTGGATAGTCTGTCGAACTCACTTAAGTTCTTTGCAAACAGAATGCCTCCAAGATTGGTGATATTAAAGTAGCTATGCGAGCGCACAATAAATTTTTCCCTAACAAAGCGATCCAGCACAGCTTCCCTAGTAGATGGGTAGGGCAGCTTCATTAGATCAAAGTAGCTTTGGGTATCAAGCAGGTTTACGACAGTTTCTCCTGTGATATGCTTCATAGCGATACCTTGCTCAAACTGACTTCTTGTCTCCTTTTGCCATATCTTCTTTTCCTTTTCCGGATACTCACCCAAGTTTTTTGTTAAGCTTCCTATCCTGATATAGGCAATGTTGGTGAATTTTACAGGCCTGTTTGCAGCTGCAGGTATCTCAAATATCACAACGTTTTTATCCTCAAAGGAGAACTCATGAATCCTGAAGTCAATCTTCGGATCCAGCATGCGCGAAAGCCAGGCTTCCAGCTCCTCATTCCCTTTCTTTGCACGCTTAGGGCTAAATGAAGTACCTACAATAGCATGTGAATCGTCTTCCACCCCAAAAACGAGGTATCCAAAAGGGTGATGGTGCAGACAGGCGCTGTTGGCAAGGGCAGATATTCTCTTTCCTACCTCTTCAGGGTTGGCGTTATTCACTTTAAACTCCAGCCATTCACTTTCTTTTGGCTGCTCTACCAGCTGAACAAGTAATCTGTAGAGGTCATCTGTATTCATCTCAAAAAAGTAAGGCTACTACTGGTAATTATAGATGGTATTTACCCGATAATTGAACGATTGGTAAAATTAAGAAAATATCAAAACCCAGACCATTACTATACTAAAAGCCCTACGGTACGCCCAGCCACTTCTATTGACGCAAAATTTCTACCATTATACATTCCGGAAATAGAGACAAAGGCTGCAGGCCCGGGTCAGCGGAAGCGATAAAATCGGACCTAATGTAAGCTTGATTTTTCTAAATGAATCTTTTGAAACCAGCCAACAAGTTGTTCATCCGTTAATTCTTCTCTGCCTGATTTGGGTTCAAAAGAAGACTGATCCCCATAAAGCTGAAGGGATTTCTTGTAAAAAGAATCGATGTCAACAATGTCCTGCAGTTCTTCATAATAAGACTCATTGAATGCGCTTTTAAATTCCTTTGATTTACTGTTTTTCGCACCTAAAGACTTGGAGATAGTAGTCTGACTATACGCATGCAAAATCTTAATAAAATTTTGGTTGTCACCATCAATAAGCCCTTTTACTTCGCCTTTTGTTTGAGTACTATCCAAACCGGCTCCTATATTCAGGATAAACCTTAAATCCGAATCTTCTAAATCTGTAAGAAGTTCCTCCAGATTTTTCCCTAACCTGCAACGCTTATACAATTCAGTGGAGAGTAATTGGTACTCCGTATCAGAAAATTGTGACTCTTTTTCTCTCGGATCCAATTTGTACCATAAAGCAATAGCAAAGTTTAAAGGCTCGGCACGGAGGATAAGTGAAGAGGCAGCCGCAAGCCTTTTGGGTGCACTTAGTCCAGTGACTGCTTTTTTCATAAAACCAACCATTTGATTAAACGGCCCTGTGAAGCTGAAGACGTCTTTTACATCGGGGAAGTATTCTCCTAATAAAGCGATGTTTTTGGCGAGGTTGTACCTGTAATTATTATCAAATGTATCCTCCAAAAACAGTAACCTGATAGCAACTTCGTCGGCTTCCAAGTCCTGCAGTAGCTGATATAATTCTTCTTCTTTTCCTATATAATCCTCCTTTGCTAATTTCTCCAGCAGTTCGTCGAAATAAACATCAGATATCTCACCTTCGATAACTGTATAAGTAAAGTATCTGTTGATGTACCGCCCTGAGCAAAGTCGCTTATTTTTATACCAGTCCTGCCACTTTCTCTCCGGATAAGAGATATTCCCGAATACACTTTTTAACTGTGGAAAAAGCTTTTGCAGCATAGGCAGAGTTTCTTCCACACTATAATTCATGGCTTTTAAGTGTGCAGTTATTTTACCTTTGGCGGCTTCTTTCTTACTTTGACTCTCACGGTAGTCTCCAAACCCAGATTCATAGCTCTGGGTAAGCAAACTGTGGTTACTCCTGATAAAGTCATACAAGCTAGGATGTATAACTTTAATCCCTTCCAGAATAAGAAGGTCAACCATGTTTACCTCTCCTTTCAGAAGCGGTACGGCAAAGTAAATCGAATTGGCGAACCTAGTGGCTACCCGTGGGTTTTGAATACTCGGGAGCAGCATTTTGTCCAAGAACTCAACAAACCGATGAACTTCATCCTCTTCTAACTTTACATCATAAGCTGACACAACATCATTCAAGACTTTTAGCGTGTAGCGCTTTATGGCGAATTGCTGAGCTTTAGGCAATTTCAAAGGTAGTTGCACTATCTTTTCCAAGTAGTCCCTTCCTCCCATAGCGTATTTGGGATCCAGCGAGGAGGCTACCAACTCATCGTCAAATGATAACAGGTAAATGGTGTTTTTAAAGTCTGCGGCAATTTTAATAAGCTTGAATATTGTCTGTACTTCGTCGATGCTCAAGCGGTCAATATCATCGATAACCACAAGCACCTTTTTGCCTGAATCTGCGAGCGCTTTACTGATGGTAGATTTATAGTCATCTACAGACTTTCCTGTTAGTTTTTTACCTACAGCTTCAAAAATATCTTTCCCATTAGGTAAGCCTACAAATGTTCCTACTACCCCTAAAGCACCAGCATAGTCTCTAAGCATTTCTCCTAGTTGCTCTTTTTTACTTTTCAGTTTTTTATCCAGGCTTGCCGCTAGAACCTGGAAGAAAGAAAGTAACAGTTGTGCTTCGCCAGAGAACAACCACGGGTTAAAATTAACCACGATGATATCATCCTTATCTGCTAATTCAATTTGTATGAAGTTGAGAACAGAAGACTTACCTTCTCCCCATTTACCATACATTCCAATTACAAAGGAGTCTTCTTTCTGGTAAGAGGAAATTAGGTTTGAGATTCTCTCGGCAAAGGAATAGCGTTGAAAAGCGTCCTCTGTCTTTTGACTAACTGATTTATCACTATGAATATGATTGTTGTTTCTCATATGTCTGAAGGTACTATAACCTTTGCCAAGATTATAGTAATAAGCTTAGCCTTATTGATGAAGTAAGAGAAAGATAATTAAGATTGGTACTTTACCCTAAGTTTTAATCCATAGAAACTGAATCAATGCAGAAGGTACAGTTCGGATTGTTCTTAAACATCAACAAGGGCTAATGTAAGAGACAACTCAGTACATCTCGTTGGAGATAAGCTTAATAATTAACTACTCATATATTTAATATTCCTAATATTAAAGCTTAATTTGTATATAATACTATACTGTAAAGCTATGGCAGACAAACCCCAGATCTTACTTCACCGCATCTCTAAAGTAGAAGAGGAAATATTTACGGCCTACAGAAAGTTTAAATCTCTGATCTACAATGAGAACTACTCATTACCTATTCGTCTGCAATTAGCTGGATACGAATCTGCAGATATCGATAATAAGCTGAACGCTCTTGCTAAGCAAATATTATTACGGGACGACAAATACTTTGAGCAGTTAATTGGGGAGATTAAGTTCATAGCATACCCTAAACAACTCCAGGGTGAGACACCGGCCAACTTCAAGGGCGTATTCTTTACAAACCAAAGGAGTAGTGGTAGCTATGAGTGCTCCCGCCTGACATGCTTCATCGACTGCCCTATCGAGATTCATCTACTCTCTGTTCTGTGGGTAATGCGCATAGGACACGTACTGGATGGTGAGCTGTCAGATGCATGTTATGCAAACAGACTGCATCGTAACATGGACAATGATATTTATAATAAGGGCATTAAGCTGTTCAAAAAATACCATGAGAGATACACCGATTGGAGGAACAACACGATCCAGAAAGCTAAGCGTATGCACACAGAGGGGATGGATACCGCGATTCTGAACCTCGATATAAAGGACTTTTATCATTCTGTTGACTTTGACCTAAATGAGGAGATTCAGGTAAAGAAGCGATCGGATAAATGGCTGAACCATCAATTGTCAAAAATACATGCTGCCTATCTGAAAGTCTTGATAGATGCTAATGTTTTGGGAAATGATAGAAAAATATTGCCGATAGGCTTAGTTTCCTCTAGTATTCTTGCAAATTACTACTTCAAAGATTTTGATACACAGGTAGAAGAACTTGTAAATCCACTATTCTATGGGCGTTACGTGGATGATATTATGCTTGTGTTTAAGTCTCCGGCTAATATCACAAAAGAGGCTGATCCTGTTGCATCATTCATTGACAGGTGTATTGCCAAGCCTTTAGAAAGAAGTGATGTATTGCAGCTAAGAAGAGAGGAAAAAACAGCTAATGAAGGGGAACAAAACACATCAATTGATTATGATTTCAAGATAGATTATAAGGGTAATACACTTATCTTCCAGCAATCGAAGGTAAAACTGTTTAATTTCCTGAAAGATGAACCTATAAGCCTTCTAGAGGAATTTGAGGAAAACATCAGGAAGAACAGCAGTGAGTTTAGATTGTTGCCAGAGGAAGACAGCTTGATAGATTCTTTTGATAAGGCATCATCACACATAAGTTACTCTGATTCCATAAATAAGGTGCGTTCGATCGAAGGCTTCAGGTATGATAAGCTTCAGGCATCCAGGCACCTCTCTTTGCTCATAAGTGCCTCTAAAAACACGCAAGCCCTTGAAGGCGGAAAGATTGAGCAGGTTTGTAAGAACCTTGAGGATTTCTTTAAAGGGTTGAATAGTATCGAACTTAACGGTATGTGGGAGAAGATCTTTGCTTTCTACATAATCAACAAGAGGTATGATAAGGTAATTGCTTTTACAAAATATTTGCTGGATGAAATTGTAAAGGTTAAGTATTCCACTTCAAGACTAAACTATGCTAATAATGATGACGATATAACAGAGTGGTTAAGGGTTGATTTGATCCAGCAACTGTTCAACAGCCTGTCAATGGCTGCCACGCTGAATCTTTCTGCTTTTGAAAGTAAAGTTATAGAGCATTTGCACAAGGATTTCAAGGAGCATACAGGCTTTGCTGCTGGCACTCTTAAAGATCATCTGGAGGCAATTAAACAGAACGCTGAGCAGCTAATCCATTCCAATTTGCTTAGGCATAATTATATATCATTTCCTCTACTTAACTATTGTGTTTTTAATAGGCCTAAAGTTGATAAGGTTGATCGGCTAAACTATATTGACAACAATAGTATTAAGGGTAAGACACTAAAGCTTGCTACAGAGGATAATTTGAAAATCAGGTATTCACCCCGATTTATTCATTTTCATGAAGTATGCTTGTTCTATGCACTCGCCAAACACTATGGCACAGCAGAGGATAAAAGCGGAGCAGCATTAAATGTAGAATACCTCCTGCTAAATCATACTACTCAGGATGAACTTGAAGGCTTTCCTGACTCCCCTGCTAATGCTCCAGAACTGCCAGCTGACCCGGACGTTATACAGAACGAATTCAACGAAGACCATTATAGCCTAATTATAGACAAGTTTTTAGCGGAATATCCTACCTACTTCTCAAATGACCCTAAGCACAGTAAGGATGATAACAAGCTGAATAATGCCGACTTTAAACTTATAAAACTTGGGAACAGACCAGGTAAGAAGAAAGTAAAGGTTGCAATGGCGAACATGAAAGTTGATGCCAAGAACTCAATACGCTCCTTCCTTGGCACCCCTAACTTAAGCTTCGACAGGTATTTAGATCTTTGTCACATGCTTAACGAAGCTGCTCGAACAAAGTGTGACATTGTGGTCTTTCCTGAGATATCGATTCCTTTCGCATGGCTTGGAAACATAACGGACTATGTAAGGCGGAACAATATCGCCCTTATCTGTGGTGTGGAGCATGTAGCAGATCTTGATGGGGTTGTGTACAACTATGTGGTAACAATACTTCCGTTTAAGCATAAAGTATACAGGAATGCATTCGTTGACTTACGCCTGAAGCGGGACTATTCTCATTCTGAAGAAAAGCTAATCAATGGGCACGTTGGATTTTCAGTTCCCCCGAGTATAGATAGAAATAAGCACAAACTTAGAGTTTATGACTGGAACGGGCTTATGTTTAGTGTCTTCAATTGTTTTGAGTTTGCAGATATCACGAAGAGAGCTACCCTCAAAGGAAACGTGGACTTTGTAATTGCGGTTGAACACAACAGGGACACGAACTACTTCTCCAACATTTTAGAGTCCTCCTCCAGGGATATTCACGCTTATGTTATCCAAGTAAACGACTCATCCTGGGGAGACAGCAGAATCTCACAGCCCTCTGCTACTGCCACAAAGGATCTTGTAAGAATTAAGGGAGGTGAGCACGTTCAAATCGTTACCGGAGAAATTGATATTGAAGGACTGCGTGAGTTTCAAATGAAGAACTTTTCGCTTCAGGAAGACTCTAAAACCTTTAAATCAACTCCTCCAGGGTTCAAAGTTCACGATAATAGAAAGCTTTGGTAAAAGGCTCTTTGCGAAGAAGTAAATGAATTAAAGGCACAGTCGATATGTTTAAACAGCTAGCCGTTGTAAATGGGGATAATGTAAACCGGTATGGCTACCGGTTTACTATTGGAGCATTAGAAGATAGTATGTTCCAAAAATCTTTAACAGGGGTTCCCTCTCTATTAGGTCATGATAGCCACAAACCAATTGGCTGGAATTTTCCTCTAGGATTATACTTTGAGCCCCATTCGACAAGACTGGTTGCATTATATTTGCTTACTGATACTGATGAAGATCAAGAATATATTAATAGAGTCTATCAAAATGAATTGATTAGAAGAAACCAGGAGCTTTGTAAACCATTTTTAGATGAGTTCTCGAAGCTGTTGTCCCCTTATACTAACGATACTGGTCATTACATTTATTGCGGTTGTGTTTCCTATCATGAAAAAGGAATACTTTACAGGCTTTATCCTGAACTACATACCCTCAAGGACAAAGACGGCCTAGTATACTTAGATCAGCTCCTTGAGAGCTTTGAATATTTAGGTCAGGGTATTTTCAAGTGTAAGAAGAGTGAGATTGCAATCTTTTGTCATTCTTTTTTCCGAAGAAACCTCTCTCGTCACAACAACTTCCATTACCATTTTTTGGACCAGTTTATCCGGCTCAATGATACCCCAGATATAACTTTAAGAGTAGCCCTGGATGATGACCTAATAGGTTATTCCAGTACCTTTAATGAGCAAATTGAACTTGAATATTGGTGGGGTCCCAAATACAATGACAATATTGACGAAATTCCTTTAGGTGTGACTCATTACGAATGCGATAAAGGTCAACGGACTTTTTCCGGTGTTTCCGGAACACAATTCTGGTGGAAGGGTGATGAGGAAAGTATGATTCTTGAGCTTGAAGAGCTTAAAGATAACCCTACCCTAGGAGTAAGCGCGGAGATGTATGGATGTAGATACATTCACTCGATATATCTAAAAGATACATTTTACTTTGATCATTTTGATGGAGCAGTTAGAATGTATGAGGAAGACCAAATGCTTCAACGTCTTGAACAGCCAATCAACAAGGCGGGTAAAAATACGGATTACACCAAGCTGTTCAGAATAGATGGTAAACTAAGTATATCAACCTGGAAATCTTTAACTACTCATTATTTCCAAGATAATCCATTGCTATATGAGTATTTTGGTCATAAGGAGGAATATCGAAAATTGAGAGAAAATTTTGATATTCCTCTTCAAACAAAGGGTGTAGTAGAATCTTTAGTCCCTTATAAACTTAAGCGAGAAGAAGGCATAAGGTTGTTTGTTTCATATCATAAACCCTCCCCTGTAACTTTAGATTTTGAAAGGACAATAATTAACCCTGATACTATCACCAGCAAAAACGGTAAGATAGATATTATTGAGTTTGATGCACTAGAAGTGAAAAAGGCGTTGAATAGATTAGGAGAAGATCTGACAATTCCAGATGGGTTGGCATTGATCAAATGCCATGACGCTTACATTAATTATCCCACAATTTTACACTCTCCAAATAACGTAGAAGAGAACTTGGGATTAACCCTTCAGGCATACTACTTACTATTAAAATCTATTTGTAAAAGGGCTGATAAGTATGTTTCTTTCACGCTTGCATGGCCATTCGAAGACAAGGAAGCAAAGCTATCAATATACGGTCATGTAGCAGAGATCGTGGAATGGTTAAAAGTAAATCAGCATATACCCTTAAAGCATAGCGATTTCCGAGTATGGCTTGAGAATCAGAACAAATGGCTCTCAGGTAGATACTCCTGTCAGTCAAACAAGCCGGATCTTTTCGAATTAGTAAATGGCGATGGGGTTATTTATGTTAAGAGAAGAAGCATCAATCCTGACTGGGTCCAAGACATTACAAATGATGAAAATGGATTAAAATACAAACTTGAAATACCGGAAGATAATAGAGACCTACTTGAGGCAATACAGAAAAATGATATTCACCTTGCCTTTTCTACTATAGTTTCGAAAGCGCGATGCGGTAAAACTAGTGGGGATTATTTTACCAGCACCACATCAAAATACCTTGATAATGATGTCTACGTAGTGCTTGAAGAATGTTCCTTAGCTGGAGCGTTTTGGACAGACAAACCTTAAATTGCTAAAATAGGGTGCTAGCCTTACAGCTTGAGGATATAAGCTTCTCCTACAACGCCGTCAAAACTTCACTTTATAACAAAACAAGATAATTACATTTTTGAAATCATTGGGGAAGTTATCTACCGCTAACGTGTCTCATAAGGAAATAGCCTTAACGAGCAAAACAAGGTAATCAAAGTGCAAGTATATGTATAAAATGATGTACTTTTATTTCAAAAAGTTTGTAAAAACAAATCTTACTGCTTTTTATTCAATCTAAACTTTTCTACTAAAGAAAGCCCCTTTTCATTCTCCCATGAGGTTGGCTCAATTAACCTTCTAATATCAATTCGTAAAGCTTTAGCTATATGGTATAAATCCTGAAGTTTTGGCTGATGCACATTCCTACACCACCTGGATACAGTATCTTTTGATACACCGATCAACTCAGCAAGATCCTTTTGATCCAAATCAAATTCATCTAAAACGATACTGATTCTATTAAATCTTATTTTTTTCATGCTTCTGTATACCTAGAAGCAAATATAATTATCTATAACAATTTGAAAATCAATACTATATAGACATTGAATGTATATAAATAGACACTTAATGTATATTAATATTGTTTGTTTGTCTATTATTTATTACATTTGAGTAAGTATTAAATATTTACGTTTAGTTAGCTATTACAAGACGACTATTGTATAAATAAAGATTGTAACTGCATTACATATCTAATAAGGTGTGCATTGCTTACGAAGCCTCGCCGCGAAATCTGGTAAATTTCAACTCCGCGAGTGTAAGTGAAGCGCCTAAACTCTATATTTGTGATATAGGGCTGGCGCTCGCTTATGTTTTTGTGGAGAACTATTCAATAGAATAGTGGGCTTTACCAGAGCCTCGCGACAAAGACAGGCGGGTGTCCAGCCTTTTATATTTCTGGTACTTTCCCTAATGGCTTCGGTTGATAAACTAATTATAGATTTCAACGATGGAAGCGAACCTATTCTTAATTTCCTGCCGCACTAATCAAACACTACTAATAGTGAAATGGTACTACTTTGGTTCATGCTTTCTATTTCAAGTGCTGTCATTACTTTTCAACCTAGACTGGATCCTCCTCATCTCACCCCCTGAGTGAGTTGCCTCTTCCCCTACCGCTCCATTTAACACAGACTGTAGCTACTAGTCAGGAGCGGTCGTCCCATTTTACACTATACCTTCAGCAGCTCTTTTCCGGAAGCAGCAAGGGAAACTTTTGTCCATTAACCAAGCTAAACCCATGGAAACAACAAAGGCAAAAACGATTACTTGCACCACCCCGCAATGTATCATTCAGCACTTCTGCCAGTCCTATACCTTCGAGGAGGTGCAGGAAGCACTGTGGCACAGCCAGCACCCCCATCTTTTGGCTACATTTAACGAACTCGACCCGCTGCATACAGACAAACTCACGGTCTTCTATGAAAACATTGAAATTCTTCTTTCGGCTGTATACCAGCTACCTGACCTGCCGCCCCCACGGCAGGAAGAGGAAGCTACCATGACCCTTTACTTTGCAAGAGACCAGCGCCATGTGTAAACACGCCACCTACAGCTGGGCGCTACTGATCTGCCCACCCGAGTGAGTGGAAGCTAACACCCCACCGCCGATAGGGCTGCATTGCAAAGTTTTTTGCAAGCGGCCATTCCTTTGTTTTATCTAAATTTTCACCTGTATGAAACCATCTAAATGGCTTCCCGGGCTCCTCATGCCCATTTTGTTCTTACTATTTATCCTGCTGTTGCAGTTATTACCAGGCTTCCTTATTCAGATGGCGCGCGCCCAGTCCGTCCCTGCTACGGGCCAAAGCCTGGCTGTCGGGCAGCCCGTGCCAGACGTGCACCTGGAAGAGCTCATAAACTACTCGGCACCAACAGCCAGGCTCTCAGACTTCAAAGGCAAATTGCTCATCCTGGACTTCTGGGCCACCTGGTGCGGAACCTGCAAGGCCGCCATGCCCAAGCTCGATGCCATCCAGCGTGAGTTCGAAGGCCAGGTGCAGGTGCTGCTGGTTAACTCAGGTTCCAACAAGGACACCGAAGAAAAGGTAAAGGCATACTTCGAGCGCTGGCGCCACCCTGACGGAAGATGCTACGCCCTGCCCTCCGTAGTGAACGACACTATACTGGGCAACCTCTTCCCGCACCGCCTCATCCCGCACGTGGCCTGGATTGGCCCCGACGGCACGCTGCTGGCTACTACCGGCACCGACCAGGTAACCCCGGAGAACGTGCGCCAGATGCTGGCTAGGGAGCGGCCGGCGCTGCCCCAGAAAAAAGATATCGACGTTTCGCGCCCCCTCTTCACGATGGAGGAGCTACCCGCCGGGAACATGCTTCGTTACAGCATTCTGCTGAAAGGGAAAGTAAGCGGCCTGCCCAGTGGCAACCGCATCCGCCAGCAGGGGGATACTGTGAACGGTGCCGCACTAACCAACACGCCCCTGCTCACGATGTACCGTATCGTGCAGCGGGCACTGTACCCGGAGCTTGGGGCGAAAGGCCTGCGCGTGGAAGTAAGTGACAGCGCGGCCCTTTATCCTGAGCTATCTCCCCTCTCCGATACAGACTGGAAGGCAAGACACTTTTACTCTTATGACCTGGTCGTGCCTTCGCACCAGGCTGACAGCCTGTTCCACTACATGCTGGGCGACCTGAACACCTTCTCCGGTTACTACGCTACGCTGGAGCAGCGGCGCATGGATTGCCTGGTGCTCGTGCGAAAAGGCAAAGCGCTGCCTGCCTCACAGGGCGGTGCTCCTACTAACCAGCTTTTCCGGGAGAAGCAGCCCTTCCTGCGCAATATGCCCCTCTCGGCGCTGGTCAGCCGCCTCAACAATCATAGCGGTATCACATTGCAAGTTGTAGACGGTACCGGTTACAACGGACTGGTGGACATCGAATTATCAGAGGGCGTTGGAGACTTGCCTGCCCTCAGGCGAGAGCTGCAGCGACAGGGACTGGACCTGCGGCAGGCACGACGCAGAGTGCCCGTGTTTGTGATCCGAGAGAAGCCTGGCGTACCACAGCAAGCTAAAAGATAAGCCTGGGAAACCAGGGGCGGCCGGGTTCGCTATAGCTGGGCGGAACGGCGGCGCCAGGGGTTAGTTTTGTTTAGTTTAAGGTTAGAGAATAGTTACCCTGTGCGCTACCTGGGAACCTACTGATCTGTGGTTCCTGCCGGTCGCCCCAATCTCCCTAAACAACCTGAATCAATCCATCACTTAAAAAATAAACTACATGAAAAGTACCTTACTCTTTCTTTCCCTGCTGCTCCTACCCCTCTGGGGGCTGGCCCAGCAGGCTGTGCGGGGCAGGATTCTCTCCGCTGCCGACCAGTCGCCCCTGCCTGGGGCCACCGTGCTGGTGAAAGGCACCGAACAGGGCACCACGGCCGATGCAGACGGCTACTTTACCCTGCAGGCGGTACCGGCCGGAGCTACACTGCAGGCGCACTTCCTGGGCTATACGCCTCGTGAAGAAGCACTGCCTGCTCCCCTGCCGCAATTGCTGGTTATTTCCCTTACCGAGCAGACGAGCCAGTTAGGAGAAGTAGTGGTATCCACCGGGTACCAGGACCTGCCGCAGGAACGCGCCACCGGCTCCTTTGCCCATGTTAGTAGCGAACAGCTCCAGCAGCAGGTAGGCACCGACGTTCTCAGCCGTCTGGAGGCAGTTGCCAGCGGTCTTACGGTGGACCGGGGCACGAGTTCCCAAGGCCAGTTCCTGGTGCGTGGCCTGAGTACTATCCAGGGGCCACGCGAGCCGCTCATCGTGGTGGACAATTTCCCCTACGAGGGAGACCTGCGCAATATCAACCCGAATGACGTGGAAAGCGTCACCATCCTCAAGGATGCGGCAGCGGCCTCCATCTGGGGTGCCCGCGCTGGCAACGGCGTTATTGTGATTACCACCCGAAAAGGTCGCTTCAATCAGCCTCTGCGCGCCGAGTTTAACACCAACGTCACGTTCACTGGAAAACCGAATCTATTCTCACTCCCGCAACTCTCTAGCTCCGACTATATCGACTTGGAGCGGTCTCTCTTTGAGAAGGGGCACTACAACAGCCAGATCAACTCCGCGAGCCGGCCGGCACTTACGCCCGCCGTGGAGATCCTGTTGGCCCAACGCAACGGCACCCTCACTGAAGAGGAGGCACAAACCCAGCTCAATGCCCTGCGTTCCCGTGACGTACGCAAGGATTACCTGCAACACATGTATCGCACCTCTGTGAATCAGCAATACAGCTTGGGCCTGCAGGGCGGCACAGACGCACATGCCTG
This sequence comes from Pontibacter aquaedesilientis, assembly GCF_014773225.1. Classification (GTDB taxonomy): domain Bacteria; phylum Bacteroidota; class Bacteroidia; order Cytophagales; family Hymenobacteraceae; genus Pontibacter; species Pontibacter aquaedesilientis. The sequence goes on from NZ_JACXAJ010000011.1 coordinate 28,430, forward strand.
GCGCCTGTCAGGCGGCTATGATCGCAACCTGAGCGTACTGGACGCAGGCTACAAGCGCCTGAACCTGGCCATGCAGCACACGCTACGCCCCCTCAAGAACCTGGAACTGACCAGTGGGCTGCGCTACACCCAGAGCCAGAGTACCAGCGGGCGCCCCGCCTACGGAGACATCACCTCCCAGTCAGGCAACCTCTACCCTTATGCCCGTTTTGCTGATGACAACGGCAATCCGCTGCCGCTGCCCCGGGACTACCGCCAATCATGGAAGGAGACGGCCGGTGATGGCAGGCTGTTGGACTGGAACTATTACCCACTCACAGAGCACCTGCACAACCGCAGCGTGGACTACCTGCATGACCTGGTCGGCCACGGTAGCCTGCGTTATACCTTACCTTTCGGTCTGGAAGCCAGCCTACGCTACCAGTACCAGCGCCAGCAGGCCCGGGGTGAGCGCCTGCAGGACCCGGAAAGCTATGGCGCCCGCAGCATCGTGAACCGCTATACCCAAATTAACCCCACCACCGGCGCTTTGACTTTCATTGTACCCCGGGGCGGCATCCTGGACCTGTCTGATGACCTGGTGGAAGCGCATAACGCACGTGGCCAGTTTAACTTCGATAAAACCATTGGGGAGCACACCATTGTGGCCCTGGCCGGCGGGGAGGTACGTGACACCCGCGCCACAGGCAATAGCAACCGTCGCTACGGCTACAACCCGGACCTGCTCACCTTTGGGCAGGTGGACTATGTGAACCTTTACCCCTCCATCGTCAACGGCTCGCTCTCAAATATCCCCGACAACAGCGGCCAGTACGCAAGACTTACGCGATTCGTGTCGATGTTCGGGAATGCAGCCTATACCTACAAACAACGCTATACACTTACAGGCAGCGCCCGCCAGGATGCCTCCAACCTGTTTGGCGTAAAAGCTAACGACCGCTGGAAACCGCTTTGGTCCGCTGGCATGGGTTGGGAGCTGTCACGGGAGCCATTCTTCCAGTTGGAACAGATGCCCTACCTCAAGCTGCGTGCTACCTATGGCTACAGCGGCAACGTGGACCAGCGCCTGGCCGCCGTTACAACCATTGCCTATCGCTTGGCCCTCTCGGCACAGACGCAGGCCCCCTGGGCCACTTTTGATAACTTTGCCAACCCCGAACTGCGATGGGAAACGGCTCGCATGCTTAACCTGGGCTTGGACTTCCGGCTCCTCCGTGACGCGCTTTCCGGCAGCGTGGAGTACTACCGCAAAAAAGGCACTGACCTGTTCGGACGGGAATCGATCGACTACACCAGCGGCATCGGCTGGGAAACCGTGAAGAACGTGGCCAGCATGGAAGGCAGCGGGGTGGATGTGCGCCTGCAGGGCGTGCACTTGCGCCGGGGCGGCTTCCACTGGGAAAGCGACCTGAATTTTAACTACTATGCAGACAAGGTTACCGCCTACCACCTTTCAGAGCTGCGGGGAAGCCGCTTCATTAGCGGCGGCACCACCATATCAGGCGTTGAAGGTCGGCCGGTCTATGCCATTTTCTCCTATCCCTGGGCTGGCCTGAGCCCGCAGACAGGCGACCCGCAGGGCTATCTGGAGGGGCAGGTGAGCACAGACTACACCGCCCTGCTCGGGCCGGACGTGCTTGTTTCAGATTTAGTTTATCACGGCTCTGCCCTACCGACTTATTTCGGTTCGCTGGGCAGCACACTGACTTACAAACGCTTTTCCCTCACGGCCCGCCTGAGTTATAAATTAGGTTATTTCTTCCGCCGGGAGTCAGTCAATTACGGCAACCTTTATAGCACTGGGTTGGCCCATGCCGACTATGCGGCCCGCTGGCAGCAACCGGGGGACGAAGCAAGCACCTACGTACCCTCCCAGATTTACCCAGCCATCGGCAACCGCGACACGTTTTATGCCGGTTCAGGGGTACTCGTGGAGAGCGGAGACCATGTGCGGCTACAGTACCTGACGGCCAGCTACGAACTTTCTGCCACCGAAGGAAGCAAACTACCCTTTAGGCGGCTTCAGGTCTATGCCAACGCCCAGAACCTGGGCCTGTTATGGACAGCGAATAAACTGGGCATTGACCCGGACTACAACCTGAGCCGTTATACCATTCCTCCTGCCCGCAGCTATGCCTTAGGCCTGAAGGCTTTCTTTTAACCAAACGCTAATTTAAAATGAGTCAAAACATGAAACGCCAACTCAAACATATGCTGTGCTTGCTACTGCTGTTTGCCGCCACGGGCTGTGAGAGCTTTTTGGACGAGAAGCCGGATAATGCCCTGGTCGTGCCCGCCACGCTACAGGACCTGGAGGCCCTGCTCGATGACCACAGCGTGATAGCCAACAATTACCCCAGTATGGCAGAAATAAGCGCCGATAATTATTACCTGACCGATGTCGATTGGGCCGGTCTGCCAGAGGAAGAGTACCGACGCGCCTACATCTGGGAGAAGGACCGTGTGTTCCTTCCGCGCCGCAACGACTGGTACTATGCGTATCGGTCTGTGTACTCGGCCAATACCGTACTGGAAACAGTTGAAAAGATTCATCGGACTCCGGCAGAGGCCGCACGATGGGACAATGTGAAAGGACAGGCGCTGTTTGTCAGGGGCTCGTCTTTCCTGCAGGCGGCCCTGCTCTGGGCACCGGTGTACCGGGAAGGCACTGCTGCAACAGATATGGGTATTCCGCTGCGCTTGGGTACTGACTTTAACGAACCCTCTGTGAGGGCAAGTGTCGAACAGTCTTTTCAGCGCATCATCCTAGACCTGAAAGCGGCAGTACCGCTGCTGCCGGTCACCCCGGTGCACGTGATTCGCCCTTCCCGTTCCGCGGCTTACGGCCTGCTGGCACGCACTTACCTGTACATGGGCAACTACCCCCTGGCCGAGGTTTACGCTGACTCTGCCCTGCAACTAAACGCCACATTGATGAACTACAGCAGCCTAAACGCAGCGGCGTCTTTTCCCATTGCACGCTTCAACCCAGAGGTTGTTCAGCACAGCCTGCTCATGTCTCTGAACCCGAGCCTGGCCGTCAGCCGCGCCCGTATCGTACCAGAGCTTTATGACAGCTATGCCGACGACGACCTGCGCAAAACAGTTTTCTTTCGCAACAACGGTGACGGCTCTTTTGCCTTCAAGGGAAGCTACAGCAACTCGGGTCTCTTCGGGGGTATCGCCACTGACGAGCTATACCTGACCCGGGCAGAGGCCAGGGCCCGGCAGGGAAAAGTCCCGGAGGCTCTTGACGATTTAAACGCGCTGCTGATCACCCGCTGGAAGGATGGCACCTTTGTACCCCTCACGGCCGGCGACCAAGCAGAGGCTTTGGAGATCGTTTTGCAGGAACGGCGCAAGGAGCTTGTCATGCGGGGCCTGCGGTGGATGGACCTTAAACGCTTCAACCGCGATGGGGCAGGTATTACAATCAACCGCACAATAAACGGCCAAGAGTATACCATGCCGCCCCACGACCCTCGCTATGCCCTGCCTATCCCCGAAGATGTGATAGAGCTTTCCGGAATGCAACAGAACCCGCGTTAGGCCAGTTTTTATACAGCGCGAATAGTAGCACAAAAAGGCTGCCGATAGAATCGGCAGCCTTTTACAGTCATGAAAAAGTAATGTTAGTTGCGTCGGGTATCGGCGTCATCGGCCGCGTCTTCCGGGGTTTTGCCCGACAGCCACGTTTCGATGGATGTATTGATCATCACCGAGCATGGGAGGGTGCCTTCCTCACAGCCCTCTACTTCTTCTGGGTTCTGAACCACTGCCCAATGCTCCGGCTTGTTAGCCTGGGACAGATCGTTTCCAGTGAAGCGGTACAGCGTTGCAACAGTCTCCTCAGCTGGAACTGGCTCCGCTGGGTTGGTAAAGGCTACAGCTGCCACAGCCACCACCATTACGGCTAAACTAAAGATGTATTTCTTCATAATGTAGAATGCTTTTGTAAATCAAAAAGCAAGCGAAAAACTTTGGTTTTACACATTTTGCTTGCCTACTCTATTTGCAGGTTTTCGGCTCCTCCTGCCCGGACATAAAAGTTCCTTGCCTCTCGCACCCGGCCTGTTTTTTTGCTCTCTTCCATTCACCTCCTTTCCGTTTGGTATAGTGCTAAGGTAGAGAGTCCTCCCATGAAACTTTCTGTTCCAGAACAGGGAAACAGGCTATTTTAAAACAACAAGAAGGATGTAAAATCGTAGCATGCAGGCTGCTGATCATTTTATAGGAAAGCCGGTAAATTGGCTTAGTTAAGCAGTTAAAGAGAGATAATGGCTTGGATCAGTATCCTAAGCCATGTATCTCATAACTACCCATTGACATCTTCCTACTCTTGATAAGTATAATTCCATACTTTTAGCCACTAATTTTTATTATCTGTCTTCTGAAGAATACAATGCTTCAGGTAATGAAACAGCTTTCTCAATTGCATTTCCATCTCCAAAAACCTATATTTACATATCTTTATACTACCTGAAAACATGCTTAATAAAAAGGTCCTCTCCGAACGCGACATCTGCACGAAGTTCATTACGCCCTCTCTTGCAGTGGCTGGCTGGGATATTCAAAAGCAGGTTCGTGAGGAGTGGCCTTTTACGGATGGCAGAATAATCGTAAGAGGCAGCAAGTATACGCGTGGACAGCGTAAGCGCGCTGACTACGTGCTCTTCTACAAGTCCACTATGATCGCGGTAATAGAAGCCAAGGACAACAACCACTCTGTTGGCCATGGCATGCAACAGGCAAAAGACTATGCCGAGATTCTGGACATTCCTTTTGTTTACAGCACCAATGGAGATAGTTTTATAGAGTTTGACAGAACACTCTCAGAAGGTATAGTAGAAAAAGAACTCAACCTAACCGAATTTCCCACACCCGAACAGCTTTGGCAGCGATACGCCCTGTCTAAAGGCCTCTCTCCTCAACAACAGGAGGTCATTAAGCAGGAGAACCATACGGATGAAACTGACCAGACTCCACGCTATTACCAGCAGGTTGCCATTAACCGCACTATAGAAGCAGCAGCCAGAGGAGAAAGGCGCATGTTGCTCGTTATGGCTACGGGTACAGGCAAAACCTATACGGCCTTTCAAATCATCTGGCGCCTCTGGAAAACCAAGACAGTGAAGCGGGTGCTATTCCTGGCTGACCGAAACATATTGGTAGACCAGACCAAAACAGGCGACTTCCGTCCTTTCGGTTCAGACATCATGACTAAGATCGAGAAGCGGCAGATTGATAAGTCTTATCAAATTTACTTCGCGCTATACCAGGGCTTAACAGGGACTGATGAAGACAAGAACATTTTCAGACAGTTCTCGCCCGATTTCTTTGATATGGTGGTGGTAGACGAGTGCCACCGTGGCAGCGCCAAAGAAGAATCTGCCTGGCGGGAAGTACTGACTTATTTCGATTCAGCCATTCACCTGGGTATGACGGCCACTCCAAAAGAAACCAAGGACACATCCAATATCCATTATTTCGGTGAGGCGATCTATACCTACTCTTTAAAACAAGGTATAGACGATGGCTTCCTGGCTCCTTACAAAGTGGTGCGTGTGAGCCTAAACGTAGACGAAGGATATAGACCTGAAAAAGGCAAGCGCGATAAGTATGGGCACGAAGTAGAAGATCGTGAGTATAACATTCGAGATTTTGACCGCAATCTGGTGATAGACCAGCGTACCCAAAAAATTGCGAAGAAAATAACGGAGTACTTGAGGCAGACCGACCGCATGGCCAAAACCATTGTGTTCTGTGTAGATACAGAACATGCCGAACGCATGAGACAGGCTCTGGTCAACGAAAACAGCGACATGCTGCATAAGCACCCGAAGTATGTAGTGCGCATTACAGGCGACGATGAAATAGGTAAAAAGGAGCTGTATAACTTCTCTTCAGTGATAGAGAAGGAGCCTGTTATTGCCACATCTTCAAAGCTCCTAACAACAGGCGTAGACACCAAAATGGTGAAGTTGATCGTGCTGGAGTCAGGTATACAGTCCATGACGGAGTTTAAGCAAATCATTGGCCGGGGCACTCGACTGCGTGAAGATGACGGCAAGGTATATTTTACGATTCTGGACTTCAGGCAAGTGACCAAGCTATTTGCTGATCCTAATTTTGATGGTGATCCAGTGATGATTTACGAAGCTGGTGAAGACGATTCGCCTGTACCTCCTACTGATAAAGGTGGCGAGGGAAAAGATGAGCCAGGTAGCAAACCTATACCTGGAGAAAAGGAAGATGACGATGAACAAGGTGGTACTGGATCTGACAAGCCCAAGAAGTATTACATCAACGATGTAACGGTAAAGGTGATCAACGAGCGGGTACAGTACTATGGTGCAGATGGCAAGCTGATCACAGAATCGTTGAAAGACTATTCCCGCAGCAAAATTCTAAGTGAGTATACCTCACTCGATGATTTCTTGATGAAGTGGAAAGCTAGCGACCGCAAAGAAGCCATTGTAAATGAATTGGCTGAAAAAGGTGTGCTATTCGAAGAACTGCAGCAGGAGATTGGAAAAGAAATGGATGCTTTTGACCTTGTGGCGCACATTGCATTCGACCGTCCTCCCCTCACCCGCAAAGAAAGAGCGGAACAGGTGAATAAACGAAACTACTTTGAGAAGTATGGCGCTGGTGCCCGTGAGGTGCTGCAAACCTTGCTGGATAAGTATGCTGATGAAGGTATAAGCTCTCTTGAAAACAACTCTGTGCTGACAGTGAAGCCGCTGAATCAATTTGGTACTCCAATCGAGATTGTGAAACGATTTGGGAAAAAGGCAGATTTTGAGAAAGCTATAAACGAACTTGAGCAGGAGCTTTATAAAACAGCATAGAAATGGAAGAAATAATTGAGCAAGAGCTGCAACAGGCTTATCTCAAATTAGTTCGTGACACAAACTTTGACAGATTAGAATTAGCGCTGAACGAGCCTAATATATTTTCTATCCTCTCCATTGAGCATATGGAAATAAGACATTCAAACTTTCTGGGCTGGTTATTGAACCCAAGAGAAAGCCATGGTTTAAACGATCTGTTTCTAAAGCGCTTTTTGAGAGAGATTTTTTCTGATGAAAAGGTCAACGGTATAAGTGCACTCCATGCAGAGTCACTTAATTTTCAGAAAGTAGAAATACTTAGAGAATGGAAGAGCATTGACCTGCTTTTGAAGTTTCCTGAAATTGTCATCTGTATTGAGAACAAGGTTCATTCAAAGGATCACTCAAACCAACTTGCCAGGTATAAAGAGATCGTTAGAGAAGAGTTTCCAGAACCAGAGTTTAAGAATGTATTCATATACTTAACTCCCTATGGTGATGCCAGCTCTCAGGAGCAGGAATCATATGCATTTTTTTCCTATCAAATCATCATTGACATTCTTGACAGAATTTTGGAAGTCTACAAAGAACTTATTCCTGCTCAATCCATCATTTACATAAGAGATTATATAAAATCGCTCAAACGAAACTTAATGGCTACCGATACTACTAATGACTTGGCTAAAGAGATATACAGAAATCACCAGAAGTTGCTTGATTTTATATTTGAGAATAAGCCGGATTACATGGATGATTTTTCTAAAATGATTGAGCAGTTTCTTTTGGAAAATGGCTATCTAATAGGGTCTAAAGGAAAAGGTATAGTAAGGTTTATCAGTAAAGAGCTAAAAGCGATTGTCCCAGCATATTCAGAATCAAACGGCTGGACCGAGAAAGAGGCATTCATGTTTGAGCTGGATTTCCGAAACAAGAAGAAACTCATGTTCAAAGCCACAGGAGCCCCTGCCCCATCAAACCCGATTTACAAAAACAGACTGGCTGAGATACTGAAAGGTCTAGAAGGAGCGAGAAAAACAACAGAAATCTGGCAGGTTTTCATATCCGAGGAAACTTCTCTGGAATTGAAAAAGCTCGCCTTAGAAGATCCTGAAAAACTTAAAACAAGGCTTGAGGGGTTTTGGAAAAAAATATTACCTCTTATTCAAAGAGTAGAGAGTACTATGCTTTCGCATAAAGAAGAGCTATTAGCTCTAAAAAAAGAAGTACAGGTTAAAAGACGCTTAGATTTATTTTAAATGAGTAACCTTTCAGGTATAATTAAATCCATCCGCGACATCATGCGCCAGGATGCAGGAGTAGACGGAGATGCACAGCGTATCTCCCAGATGGTTTGGATGCTTTTTTTGAAAGTTTTCAGCAACAAGGAGGAAGAGTGGGAACTGACCATTGACAACTATAAATCGCCAATACCTGCCAAGCTGCAATGGAGTAACTGGGCTGCCGACGAGGAAGGTATGACTGGCGACGAGCTGCTCGACTTCGTGAACAACGAACTGTTCGAGACGCTGAAAAATCTGGATGTAGCACCGAAGACCGACCCGCAGGGCTGGATCGTGAAGCAGGTGTTTGAGGATACCTATAACTACATGAAGAGCGGCACGCTGATCAGGCAGGTGATTAACAAAATCAACCAGATTGACTTTAACTCTTCCTCGGACCGCCATCTGTTCAACGACATTTACGAGAACATGCTCAAGGAACTGCAAAGCGCTGGCTCCTCGGGCGAGTACTATACCCCGCGTGCCGTTACGCAGTTTATGGTAGACATGACGGCTCCGCAGATGGGTGAAAGTGTGCTTGACCCAGCCTGCGGAACGGGTGGTTTCCTGACCTGTGCCATTGAACATGTCCGCACCCAGCTGAGCAACCCCAGTGACATACAGACGCTGCAGGAGAGCTTTCAGGGGGTAGAGAAAAAGCCGCTGCCGCACATGCTGGCTACTACTAACCTGATGCTGCACGGCATGGATGTGCCGGTGATTCGCCACGATAACCTGTTGGTGCGTTCTTACGACAGCTGGGGGCCGAAAGACCAGGTAGATATTATCCTGAGCAACCCACCTTTCGGGGGGACCGAAGAAGAAGGCACCGACGCCAATTTCCCACCTAAGTTCAAGACCAAGGAAACAGCCGACCTGTTTATGGCCCTTATCATGCGCCTGCTCAAAGACAACGGACGCGCCGCCGTGGTACTACCCGACGGTACGCTGTTTGGCGAGGGCGTGAAAACGCGCATTAAGGAAGAGTTGCTGAGCAAGTGCAACCTGCATACCATCGTGCGCCTGCCCAATGGTGTGTTTAACCCTTACACCAGCATTAAAACCAACCTGTTGTTCTTCACCAAAGGCCAGCCTACCAAAGAGATGTGGTACTTTGAGCACCCTTACCCTACCGGGCAGAAAAGCTACAACAAGGGCAAACCGATCAACATAAAGGAGTTTGATCTGGAAAAAACTTGGTGGAACAACCGCGAGGAGAACGAGTATGCTTGGCGCGTGCCAGTGGAGGAGATCGTAGCCCGCAACTATAACCTCGACATCAAGAACCCGCATGCCCCGGAAACGGCTCTCGGTGATCCAAACGAGCTACTGGCCCAACTGCAGCAAACAGCACAGCGCGTGAAGGCGCTGCAGCAGGACATTGTAAACGCATTAGAAGAATCCCTATTAAGCTAAGCCGCGCATGTTACTACTGGAGCAATTCGAAAACCTGACGCTGCACCCCAAAAACGCAGCCAGGCTAAAAGGACTCGTCCTGCAGCTGGCCGTGCAGGGAAAACTGACAGAGAACTGGCGCAGGCAAAATCCTGACGTAGAGCCTACCACTGAACTGATGAAGCGCATTGAAGCAGAGAAGTTGGTGCAATCAAAAGGTAAGAAATTAAAGGATAAAAATTTAAAGCCAATTTCAGCTGATGAGCCATCGCATGACCTGCCTAAAAGCTGGTTATGGTGCAGGCTAGGTGAAATAATACATATTTCCTCTGGTAACGGATTAACAGCTAGGGATATGGCAGCTGAAGGCACTATACCTGTTTATGGAGGGAATGGCATAAATGGCTATCACAACACTTACAATGTAGAGGAGCAAACTATAGTAATTGGTAGAGTAGGTTTCTATTGTGGAAGCATACACTTAACTCAAACAAAGGCTTGGGTAACAGATAATGCTTTTATTACAACTTTCTCAAAGCAGAATATTCACCGAGACTTTCTAGTTTGGCTTCTCAAGGCAACTAATTTAAAAGAAGATGAAAATGCTACTGCACAACCAGTAATATCTGGCAAGAAAGTTTATCCTATTCTGATTGCGCTCCCTCCCCTTGCCGAGCAGGAAGCCATTGTGGCGCGGGTGGAAGTGCTAATGCAGAAAATAGAGGAGCTGGAGATGTAAGCTTCCCCGTATTTTAGGCCATTGTAAAGTTGGTTTTTCAAGTTACAATTTCCTCCAATAATTCCACCGGTGTTCTGAAATTCAGTGCCTGATGCGGCCGGTGGTGGTTATAGTCCTGCATCCACTCCTCGCTCTTCTGCCGCACCTCGGCAAGGGTCTTGAACACGTAGGCGTTTAGCAATTCTCTTCTGATACTGCCGTTGCAGCGCTCGATATAGGCGTTTTGCGTCGGCTTGCCTGGCTGAATAAAGACCAGCCTCACCTTGTTCTCTCTGCACCAGTCCTCGAGTTTGTGGGAGATGAACTCCGGCCCGTTGTCGACGCGAATCATCTCGGGTAGCCCCCTGAACTCTTTCAGGTACTCGAGCACTCTTATCAGCCGCAGGGCAGGTATGGACAGGTCCGCCTCCATGGTGAGAATCTCGCGGTTGTAGTCATCGACAATGTTGAGCAGCCTGAACTTGCGGCCATCCCAGAGGCTGTCACTCATAAAATCCACCGACCAAACCTGGTTGATCCTCTCGGGCTGAAACAGGGCCTGCTTGACGCGCGCCGGCAATCTTTTCCGGTGCCTTCTCCTGATATTGAGCTTCAGCTGGCTGTAGACCCGGTATACCCGTTTGTGGTTCCATCCGTGGCCCATCCTCCTGATGCGGTGGAAGCATTGCCAGAACCCGATCGAGGGATGCTTCTCCACCAGCAGTTGCAGCTGCTCCTCCACGAGGCTGTCGTCTTTCTCCACCGGCCTGTACTCGTAGCTGCTTCTGGCCACACCTGCGGCCTTGCAGGCCTGACGAACGCTTACCCCGTGCTCCTCCACCATGAACCCTGCCAGCGCCTTTTTCTCGTCAGGCCCTAAAGCTTTTTTTCAACCGCGTCCTTGAGGGCGTGGTGCACCAGCGAGAGCTCGGCGAACATCTTCTTGAGGCGGGCGTTCTCCTCCTCAAGCTCCTTCATCCGCTTGAGTTCCTTTACCTCCAGGCCTCCGTAGCGCTGGCGCCACTTGTAGAAGGCTGCGGTGCTGACACCCAGCTCCCGGCAGAGTTCCTGGGCGTTGCGGCCCTGCTCATGCTCCTTGAGGGCCTTGATGATCTGCGTCTCTGTGAATCTTGTCTTTTTCATTCCATCTAAAGTTAAACATTTTGTCAACTTCTAAATGGCCAACTTTCAGGGAAGTCTACAGAGAAACAAACTTCGGAACGCATACAACTGAAACAGCAATTAGGAACCGCTGCCTTACAACAATTAACAACCGCCACAGACGAAGAACTAGAGCAAAATTGGCTTTTCCTGAAGCAGCACTTCCACACCATGTTTGATGAAGCCGCGAACGTAAAAAAACTCCGCGAAACCATCCTCCAGCTGGCCGTACAAGGGAAACTTACCGCCACCTGGCGCACCCAAAACCCCACCACCGAACCAGCCTCCGAACTCCTGAAACGCGTTCAGGCTGAAAAGGCGCAACTGGTAAAGGACAAAAAAATTAAAAAGGAAAAACTGCTGGATCCGATTTTAGAGGTCGATGTGCCTTATACTTTGCCTGAAGGTTGGGTGTGGAGCAGGTTTGGTGATTTATTGTTAGATATTGAAGCTGGTAAAAGCCCAAGCTGCAATCCACAAGAGGCAAATCTTGATGAATGGGGTGTGATCAAAATTAGTGCAGTATCATGGGGAGAGTTCTTAGACAGAGAAAATAAGAAGTTACCACCATCTGTGCTTCCATTCAAAGACAAAGAGATTATGCCTGGAGATTTTATTATGTCCCGTGCTAATACTGCTGACTTGATTGCAAGAAGTGTAATAGTTGGAGATTCGGTTCGTTCGAAGCTGCTATTAAATGATAAGACGTAAAGGGTTCGCTTCCAATCTAATACAGTCAAAGCTTACTGTAACCTGTTTAACAATTGTTCAGTTGCAAGGGCCTATTATAAAGAAGTAGCTTCAGGAACTAGCGACTCAATGAAAAATATAGGGAGAGAGCAGATTAAAGATTTGCTTATACCTCTACCTCCCGAAGTTGAACAGCAAGCTATATTCAGCAAAGTGGATCAACTGATGCAGCTTTGTGGTAAACTGGAGCAGCATATTCAGCAGTCAAAGGAAGAGGCAGAGGCGCTAATGAAAGCGGTTATGCAGGAAGCTTTGCAGGTGCAAGAGGAGGTTATCTTTTAACTAAACCTAGAAAATCTAAATGCGAATAACAAAAAGAGTAAAATCAGAATTATTAGGTTTCCTTTTGAAGGCTCCTAATGCTTTTGGTGAGTTTGATGAAAATGAAGGAATTATACCTTTTCTCAATGAAATTTGGGATTTGAGGGCGATGCCTTCTACTGATGAAAGGTTCCAAGATGCATATAGAGATATTTATCATCATACGATTAATAATGATGATTGGAGTTTAGAATATCTTTTTATTGATCGGCTAAATTTATTGGAGGATGATGAAAGCTTCAAGAAGTTTATAGAGACAATTGTAAATCCTAGGTACAAAAAAAGTGAAGATGAAATTTTCACTTTTGTAGCAAGCATAAATAAGTATTTGGGAAAAGGCAAACTACAATTAGCTATAACAGCTTACAACGAAGACAACCTACCAATTTACTCCCTACAAACAAAGGAAGATGTTGATGACTTACCTGCTCATATAAAATTAAATGACTATCCATTTTATGTAGTCAAAACACCTAAGAGTAGGTCAAAGTACAAAAGCTCCCATTCTAATCCCCCTACTACTCCTGCTTTTGTACTTGTCTTTAATGATGGATGGAATGATTTTAGTGTATGGTCAGAATTTTCATTATTTTACTATAATGATGGTGATACATGTGAGTACATCGGGGATACTAAAATAATCTTTAAAGAAGAGTTGAATACCCCCGAGTTTATTCCTGATGAGTTTAATAGACTAACACGAGACTTTTGCTCACTTGGTCAAGAAGTTAGCTATTATCACAACCTTCAAAATTCTGTAGAGAGAGACTTTGAGAGTGTTCTTTACGCATTAAGAGATGCAGCTTTCTTCCCTCAAATTCAAGAAGCGTTCGAAGAACAAGGAAATTTTGTAAACTCACTTGTTAGAGATGATAAGGCTGAGAGGTTATTAAGAGAAGCAAAACATATTATAACTAATGGAGATAATTCATCCGAGTTATACAATTTTACTTATACTTTTAAACCAGCATTTTCAGATACACCTGTTGATGTCAATTTTGGATTCAATGCAGACTCTTCGACACCTAGCAGAATTTATGGCCTGATTGGTAAAAATGGTACTGGGAAAACTCAATTAGTTACTTCTTTGCCAAACAAGATAGCAAAAAGAGAGGATGGTTTCTTTTCCCCAAAAGCACCTCTTTTTAGTAAAGTAATAGCCATATCTTATAGCATCTTCGATAGATTTGAAATACCTCAAACAACAGCATCTTTCAACTATATTTATTGTGGTTTACGCAACGAGAAAGGAGAATTTGTTTCTGAGGAGATTCTGGTAGAGCGCTTTCATAAAACTTGGAAGAGAATTGAAGAATTAAAGCGCATCAATAAATGGAGAAAAATTCTCCTAAATTTTATTGATGAAGAGTTGGTGAATCAATTTATAGTGGAGCGAGATGAAATTGAATTTCGAACAAACAAATATGAAGTTAAGATAAGTGGTTTTAACATTATCAAAAACATACTAAGTTCAGGTCAGAGCATTTTACTATATATTATATCTGAAATTGTCGCGCACATTCGATATGACTCTCTATTAATCTATGATGAACCAGAAACTCATTTACATCCAAATGCAATTACACAGCTAATGAACACTATTTATGAGCTTGTAAATGAATTTGAGTCTTATTGTATCATAGCCACACATTCACCGCTTGTAATTAGAGAATTATTCTCTAGAAATGTGTATGTCATTGAAAGGCACGGCGACATTCCATCTATACGGCTTATAGGAATTGAATCATTTGGTGAGAACTTAACGACCCTTACTGATGAGGTCTTTGGAAATAAAGATGTTGACAAACAATATAAGATGATAATTCAGAATCTTGTTAATGACGGTGCATCTTATGATAGTATTGTCTCAACTCTGTCATCTAATGATACTCCTTTAAGTCTTAATGCACGATTGTATATCAAAAGCCAAATAAAAGTAAGAAATGAGAACGCTTAATTTCTACGATGAAGACGCTTTTGATTTTTATGAAGATGTCATCAAGAGCAAAAGGAATTCAAAAGATGATCCACATTATAAGCAGCGAGTATCCTCCCACAATGAGACAATAAAGCTACTATATTCTAATTATGACAGAAATTTTGGCCGCAATTCACTGCAGTTACTATCCAAGCATGGTTTCGCTGGGAGTGATAAAGAGGATCTTCATAGACTTTATTCCTACAAAGCAAAAAAATTTCAGAGTCTCAAAATAAAATTAACAACTACAGAATCAAACAAGAAGTTAAGCACCTGTCAAAATTGTACAATAGGTGAGGTAAACTCATTTGATCATTTCGTGCCTCAGGAAGAATTTGCGGAGTTTGTAGTAAACCCTAAAAATCTTTTCCCAAGCTGTACTAAATGTAATGGGTATAAGAGCACCGCTTGGCGTAATGGAAATAAGAAGCTTTTCCTAAATTTATATCTTGATTCTTTACCAGAAGAACAATATCTATTTGTAAATATTATAAATGGTAATGGATCAATAGAAACGGAATTTTATTTAGCTAACACTAATGGTATTGACCAGGAGTTGTACGAATTAATTCATAATCACTATATTAAACTACACCTGTGCCCTAGATTTAGTGAAAATGCTGATACAGTAATAACTGAATTAGAAAATAGTATTAAAAATATAGCTAAAAAACTTCCTAAGAATGAAGTAATAGAAACCATTGTTGAAACAGCTTCAGATAATAAAGTAGCTTTTGGTCATAACTATTGGAAGTCTGTTTTAGAAATCGCCTTAGTCAGAGATGCTACTTTCATGAATACGTTCGAGTGGAGCAATTAAATTTTGTTTAAAAACGGGAGCCGCAGCAAGATCAAAACAGATATTGTCATCAATAAGGATAGAGATGATTGTGTGGTACTGGACACCAAATGGAAAAACCTAAATGGCTATAATCCTTTCCCCGATGACCTGCGACAGATGTATGTGTATCACCAGTATTACAATGCCAAGAAAGTCGCTTGGTGTATCCCAATACAAACTATAACTTAAAAAGCGGCAAATACCTCGACCAAGATAACGGAAAAGAAACAGACAAGGAATGTAGCGTACTCTCACTTCCTGTTCTGCATAGAATTGATTTATGGCAGAAGTCTATTTATAAAGAAGTAAAAGATTGGTTGATACTCCCGTTTTTAATTAAAGGCTCCGATCCTTAAACATCCAGAAACTAACATGCCGTTAATACTACTAATTGTAGCCGCCGTTGGCTACTTCCTATTCAAGTGGAATAGTAATCAAAAAGCAAAGACTCACCTAACGCAACTACTGTCTATTAATCTGCTAGATATAGAAGCAGCAGTTGCGGTGTTTGAGGAAAATATCAATCATAGGCTTGGCTATTTTACCAACTCCAAACTGGAAGCATGGTTAGCTATTTATCAAGAGCTATACAACTCTCTAAATGGTAAATCAATTGAGAAAGCCAAGCTAGAGCATAAAAGCACAGTAGGGGTGAAAAAGTTTCTTGACTATTACAAAAATGCACAAATTAACAGGAGCAAGCATAATGCTGCCTTTGTTAAACAAGAACTTAACACCTACAAAGACTTCTTTGACACAGCCGCTGGCAAGCCGCTTGACCTGCAGCAAAGAACCGCCATCGTGGAGGACGAGGATGCCAACTTGGTGATTGCCGGGGCAGGCTCGGGTAAAACCATGACCATTGTGGGCAAGGTGAAGTACCTGGTGGAGCGCTACAAAACAGATCCGGAGAACATCCTGCTTATCTCTTTTACAAGAAAGTCGGCCGTCACGCTGGCCTCCCGCTTAAAAGCGGAAGGGGTGATTGCGAAAACCTTCCATAGCTTGGGTATCGACGTGATCAAGCAGGTTGAGGAAAAGCGCCCGTCCATCTTCGAAGAGCAGCAGTTTAAACCCTTTATCAAGAAGACATTCATTGAACTAATTGAACAGGAAGAGTACTTAGCTTCAGTTACAGACTACTTTACCAACTTTCTGAAGCCTGTTAAAAACCAGTTTGATTTCAAGAATCAGGGCGAGTACATCCAGTACATCAAGGACCAGAATTTCAGGACCTACAAAGCACACACAACCTCCAATAACGGCAGGACTACCCACCGAATGGAGATAGTCAAAAGCATTGAAGAGTGCCGGATCGCCAACTTCCTGCTCTTCAACGGGATCAACTATGAGTATGAGTACCCCTACGAGTTTGAAACGGCCACATCAGACAAACGACAATACAAGCCTGATTTCACCATTCTTCAGGATGGCAAGCGGGTTTACTTAGAGCACCAAGCAATTTCCAGGGATAACAGCGTGCCCCCCTTCTTTGCGAAAAGAGATGAAACGCAGGAGCAGGCGAACCAGAAGTACTGGAGCAAAATCAACTGGCAACGGGATGTCCATAAGCAGAACAGAACCCGAATGATAGAGACCTACAGCTACGAAATGTTTGATGGCACCTGGGTTGACAGTCTCACAGAGAAGCTGCAGGATGCCGGAATAAAGCTGTCTCCAAAGTCGCTTCAAGAGATCTGGGCAATCATCAACTATACTGCTGGCGAGGAGGTGGATGGCTTCATAACGCTGTTCCAGACATTCATCACCCTCATGAAGTCGAACAACTACACCATAAGTGATTTAGTCGAACGCAACGGATCAGTGAAGGATGAAATGTTGGCTGAAAGGAACAGGCGCTTTATTCAGATTATAAAGCCCATCTTAGAAAGGTATGAAGCATACCTGGCTGAAAGGCAAGTGATAGATTTCAGCGACATGATCAATAGAGCCACGGACTATATTGCTGCCGGCGCTTACCAAAAGAAGTTTGACTATATCATCATCGATGAGTTTCAGGACATCTCCATTGGCCGCTATAAACTGATAAAGGAGTTAAGGGACACTAACCCTGGATGCAGGCTGTTCTGTGTGGGCGACGACTGGCAATCCATTTACCGTTTCACGGGCAGTGATATTACCCTGTTCAAGGACTTTGAGCGATACTTCGGGTATTGCATCAAATCAAAGATAGAGACCACCTACCGCTTCTGCAATCCGCTTATTAACCTGTCAAGCGAATTCATACTCAAAAACGACAGCCAAACCGCCAAATCTCTCAGACCTGCGTTTCCAGATAAGATGACCAACTACAACCTTGTCTACGCGCCTTCTGGCGACCAAGGGGATGCGATAGCGTTAAAGAATATCTTCGATGAGCTGCAGTCTAAACATGTTGATTTAGACAAAAAGTCCATCTTCATACTTGGCCGGTACAGCTTTGATCTAAGGAGATTGGAGGAAAAGAACAGTGCCTTTAACATTAAGCGAAACATATCAGTCACGGAGGTTGAAGCAGGTCACGAATTTAGGCGTGAGGCGGACATCGTAGATTACAGTCCCATTGGCAGGCCGAAGGTTAAGGCTGAGTTCCTGACGGTGCACAAATCAAAGGGACTTGAAGCGGATATTGTGATTATTATTAATTGCAATTCAGGCAGACATGGTTTCCCTTCTGAGATGTCGGACGATCAGGTGCTTAACCTATTGCTGAGTGATGCTGACCAATACGAGAACGGCGAAGAGAGACGCCTGTTTTACGTGGCCATGACCAGAGCCAGGGAGCGGGTTTATTTTGTGGCAGACGAGACATACAAGTCTAAGTTTATCACCGAACTGGAAGCAGGTAAAAAGGATAAGAAGGTAAAAAAGTGTCCGGACTGCAAAACCGCTGACTTAGTTGTGAAGAAGAAAGGTGTCGCAAAAAACGGGAATCTCTACACGTTCTGGGGCTGCACAAACTTTCTCTACGGCTGTGACTATTCAAAAACGGAGTGGGACAATAAGACAGAAAGGGACAGGACTATAAGTAAGGCTTGAAATTACAAGAGCCTTTGTACTTAATAAAATTTTATAAAAAGCACCAAGATTTGAAAGAAGCCTTCTGCTGAAATCAAAAGGTTTAAGGCGTTGAGCTAAATTTGTGATAACAGCTATTTAGGTCGAAGTTGTGAACACCATCATACAGCTAGATCATGCCTTCAGAAAATGTATACAAATTGTATGCAAATGAAAAAAGCACTTACAAGTTTTACCTCGTAAGTGCTTGATTTTCAGTGGGCCCACCTGGAATCGAACCAGGCACCTACTGATTATGAGTCACAACCCCCATTTATCACTTGTTATCATATATTCTCAAATTATCTCAAAATCAACTATTTAGACACTGCTAAATATCTTTAATTATCTTATATTTGCCTTTGTTAACATGAAATATGTGCAAATCATGTGCAAATCACATTTAAGATGATTCTGTATGAAAGGCGTCACCACCTCCATTTTTTTTGATAACCGCCGATCTTTAAAAGATGGGACTTATCCCGTTAAACTTCGGATAACTTATAAAGGCAAAAGGAAATACTATCCTACACCTTATAGCTTTACTCAAGAAGTCTTTGACAAAGCTCTCTCTTCAAAGCCAGGAAAGGAACTAAAAGACTGTAAACTGGCGCTGCAGGCGATAGAGTATAAGGCAAATCAGATCATCGACAAACTCTCCAGCTTTTCTTTTAGTGAATTTGAAAAGCGCCTGCTCAATAACTCTGTGAGTAATGAAGTATTTTCTGCCTATGACCTCACCATAGCTAGACTTAACGAGGAGGGCAGGGCTGGCACAGCAGACAGCTATCAAAGCGCACGCAATTCACTCTGGTGCTTTAGCCACAGAAAAGCTTTTACAGAGAGAAAAGGGGTTTCTACAAAGGAGGTTGAAGCCAGAAAGGAAGCCATGAAGCGCTATACCCCTCTCCCATTTACCGACATCACTCCGCAATTCCTGCGTGATTATGATCAATGGATGAAAGAGGGTGGCCGTTCTTCAACGACCATCGGCATGTACCTAAGAACCCTAAAAGCCCTTTTCAATGATGCCATTGCTTCAGGGGATGTCAACCCCGATCTATATCCTTTCGGAAGAAGAAAATATCTAATCCCCTCTGGAGAGAACATAAAGAGAGCCCTCACAAAGGCTGATATAACAAAAATCATCAAATACGAGCCTTCCTCAGACAGTGAGGCTCGCGCTAGAGATTTATGGGTATTCTCTTACCTATGCAACGGAATAAATGTAAAAGATATAGCCCGTTTAAAGTATAAGCAAATCGGGGAAAGCTCCATCAGCTTTGTCCGCTCCAAGACGGAACGCACCACTCGCCAAAAACTCAAAACAGTCGTTGCCGCTTTGAAACCACGGGTACAGCAAATCATTGAAAAATGGGGAAATGAGCCAGTATCTCCTGAAACCTATGTATTCCCGATACTTTGTAGTGACCTCACACCTAAAGAGGAATTGGCCAAGGTTAGGCAAGCCACCAAAACCATCAATTCATATTTACATCGGATTGCCGAGGCTGTAGGGATTGAGAAGCATCTGACGACTTATACCGCACGGCATTCATTCTCAACTATACTAAAGAACTCCGACACACCTATAGCTTTTATTTCTGAATCCCTAGGTCATAGCAGCGAGAAGACAACCCAGCATTACTTAGATTCTTTTGATGACAGTACTAGGCATGAAATCATTGATAAGTTAACAGACTTTCTAGATGAGTAAACTACTCTAAAATAAATTTTTTATATTTTCTGGCAGCCCAACCTATCACGTTTATTAATTGATAATCAATTATTTAAAATTCATAATCTTGGCTTAGCAATTCCGCTTACATCCTTTCCAAAAAAATACAAGAACGTTTGGGTATAGTGCCCTGTTTAGTAGTAAGAGCATTGATACATGCTACTATGTATAGGTACAATAATCCAATGCGATCGGATTCTACCGCCCCTCAATAAGTATCATTCAATAAGCAGAGTGCATTTTTTATTCTTTAATTCTAGCAGAATGCAGAATTATCACGAAGTGCTTGAAAGGCTCCAAACAATAGAGCAGGCACTATTATGTCAAAAAATTTATTTAAAACCAGTACTGAACCTAAAAGAGGCCAGCAGATACATGGGAGTGAGCGATAGCTTCCTTTACAAGTTAACTAGCGCGAAGGCAATTGCTCACTCTCGCCCAAATGGTAAGTTATTATTTTTTAAAAGAGAGGTTTTGGATGCTTGGATGCAAAGCAATCCGCAAAGAACTAAAAATGAGATAACACAAGAGGCTATGAGAAGCATAGTAGGGAAAGGAGACCAGAAGAATGGATAAGAACGCCATGCTCCTGCCTCAATTACATCAACAGGTAGAGAATCTTCCCATGTTTCCAGAAGAGATTTATAACTTTATCACTCCATTCCTTAAAAAAGTAATAGAACGAATTCCTCCTGGCCATCAACGGGATGCTTGCTTCCTGAGCACGCTCGCTTTATTAAGCGGTTGTATGCCAGGAGTGCGTGGGGTGTATGACCAAAGGATTTGCCATGCTAACTTCTTTTCGATGATTCTTGCCCCATTTGGTAGCGGGAAAGGCCCTTTGGATGAAATTAGGTTATTAGGAAATACTTATGATGATCACTTGGCAAAGACTAGCACAGACCCTAAAACCCCATCTCGACTCTTTGCATCTGCTGATGCGAGCACTGCAGGGATAAGGGAACACTTAACTATCTCAGATGGCAGAGGTATAATTTTTGAGACTGAGGCAAAAGCCTTAGCAAACAGTTTTAAGCAAGATTGGGGAAACTTTAGTGATAACCTATGCAAGGCTTTTCATCATGAGACAATCAGCTCTACACGCAAGGATGAATACTACAACATTCCAAGCCCCAAGATGTCTGTCGTGCTCTCTGGTACACCTGGAGCATTTCGGTTGCTCTTCCCTTCCCCTGAGGATGGATTATTTAGCAGGTTTGCCTTTTACAATTTTGTCGCAACACCAAATTGGCGGGATGTTACACCTATCGATGGGATACCTAATCTTACGGATTATTATACTAATCTAGGAAAGTTCATTGCAGAGCTTGCTGTGGCCACAGAGGTAAATCCTTCACATTTTACCTTGACCAAGGAGCAGTGGGTCATTTTTAATGATATATTCTCTGCATGGCATGATCAAACAGCATTGCTTTTTGGAAATGATAGTCTTGGTATCCCCAGACGAGTAGGCCTCATAGCATTCCGTATAGCAATGACACTTTCTACAATTCGGAGATTTGACGAGGGAGACCCTAAAACACTAAGACAGGAATTCACCTGCCATGACGATGACTTTTATATAGCTATGGATATGGCTAAGGTGTTGCATGAGCATGCTTATTACCTCTATAATCAATTTCCGGACACCAAGGCCACTGAGAGGAATCACCCAGTCTATAAGCTTCTGGCAAAATTACCAGATAAATTCACGAGAGGACAGGCTTTATCCATAGTGGAGGATATGGGTTTCCATGGAAGCAGTACTGCTAACTACCTGAAACGCCTTGAAAATGAGGGATTGACTGAATGGCTGAAGCAAGGTCATTACAGAAAGACTGTGTCGGACGACTTCAAAACGGAACCGGGAGCTAAAAGGAAAGTAGTAACAAGGAATTAAAGTTTATACTACTTGCAAATGTTATAAAACGTGTAAAAGTACAGAATGTCACTCCAGCACATGGGATGTTTTGTACTTTTTACACGTTTTACATGTTTTGCAACAGCAATTTTTCAAGCTGTAAGTTTTAGTGTTTTCCTCTCAGACTAACTATACATCAGTTGATATTTCAATTTTGAGAAACTACCTATCTGAGGAAAAGCCGCAGCCATACTGTTATCACTTTGTTTATTTATCAGTCTAATCATATACCCATACAGTCCGTGGTAATCTAGCTAGGCGAGAAGGGACAGAGAATCCCACAGTAGCTTTCTATTTAATTTGATCAGTGATTTATAAAGTTGTTTCCGGCTTTATAAGATTGGATCATAGATTAAAACCAGAAATTTATCTTTCTCTACTTTCGCTGTTATTTTCGTCTTCATGTCTTTTGTCACCCATACGTTCTCATTTTCACGATAATTTTCTTCATTTAAAGTGCTTATCATCATTGAAAGCATTTCTTTAGGCATCAGTCTCGTAATACGAACGCAGACATCATCTATGACAACAAAATCTAACAGTATAAAGGGGTCATCTTTGTGCCTATATTTAATAAAAATACCATTATTACCATATGGTTGATCACCCCTCGTTTCCCAAGTATTCTGATAGTAGGCTTTCATGTTAGTCTTTATTTCTGATTGGGTATGTCCTAGCATATTTTGAGCCGAGGTACTTACAATTGCAATGAAGAATATGCATAGTGTCAAGATACTAGCTTTCATTTATTATATCTTTTAAAGTTAAACCTAATTAAGATGGCAGTTCTAAATCATTGCTACATCAAGCCTTTCCACTGAAATGATAGAAATAGAATAATCCTGTTCATAGTTTTGATGAGCTAAAATTTATTAGAGTGAAAGTATATCAATTATTCAATATACACAATATATGGTGTATAATTTTATGGTGTAATCTTAAAACTATATAAATCTCAACTTTCGCTCATGGAGAGTGAAGAAGAGATATTAAAGGCCATCGGGAACAGGTTGAAAGCAATCAGAATCAATAAAGGCTATAAAAGCTACGAATCCTTTGCGTTGGATCACGACCTAGGGCGTATGCAGTATTGGAGGCTGGAGAAAGGAGAAGCTAACCTGACTATGAGATCTTTGCTGAAAGTACTAGCCATTCATAAAATGACATTACAGGAGTTCTTTTCCGAGGGCTTCTGATTTTAACCGTGCTGTTGAGAGTTTACTCTCATTCAATAAGCTCCCATCATAAGCTAGGCCAGGATTATTCTCCCCAATATTTTGGACTATCATTCCGCCGCGCTTTAGCGAAGTAATTTTTCATCTCGCAAAGGCAAGTAAGAAGACTGAAAGACTGTTTGACTCTTATCAAACTGTAACATACTTCATCGAAGTAAGGCAAGAAGCAACCTTTACGGATTACTTCCCACCATACCTCTGGGACCAATACCCTAACCTAGATACCAGCTTGTATCTCTTCCATTTAAAGCACCCTGTATCTGAGCGGCAAAGTCCAGCGCATTAACCGAACGGTCTAAAAACTGGTCTATGTAAGTCGATTTATTTGCACTTGTCAGTAGATTGTAAAACTTCCAAAGGGAAATGTCACCATTCTCCTGCTTGCGAAATGCAGTGTCTCTATAGTAATCCTTGCAAACAGTTGTAAGTTGGGAATCCCCATAGAGCATTGGTGGAATTAATTTCTTCTCTTTAGATGGCAGGTGATGATACATCCTGCAGCGACCCAGCAATTGTGCGAACTGCCGCTCCGTGATGGAGTGTTCAGTCAGGGCTCTCATCTGTTCCAAGTGGAACTGCAAGTTATATGAACCTATCAGCTGTTGAATACTATGATGAAGCTGGTCCAAACTGCTTACCCTCAGGTCGGCCAAATACCCATCCGTCCTTATGCATAGGTTAGTGCATACTTGGTTCTGAAAACCAATGAACACTTTGAAGTACTCACCAGCCCCTTTCCTACCGTAGAGGTTATCCAGATTGTATGCCTTTACACCTCCTACTGTGAGGTTGAGTCTGTTTCCGTCTATCATGCTAACTACTGATGGAATCTCTAAGGCAAACATCATTCGCTCATAATAAAGTGTCTTCTCCCATTCCTCCAGTTGATTAGAGGGCTTATCCTTGGCCTCTGGCACCCTGCCCTTAATAGGATGGCTGCATCGAATCTGTGGGGGCTGAATTTGTTCTCCACTATAGAGCATGGAAACTATATCCTGTGTTATCTGGATAAAGTCTGACTGGCTGATTAATGGCTCGTTATCCTTTACATAGACTGGTATGATATGGTCCTGACTAAGCTCTGCTAATTGAATGGCTAAGGTATTGGCTTCTATGAAAGCAGAAGAGGCAGACTGTACGTCAACCCCCATGCTACTGTTTGTAGTATGTTCTGATTGAGAATTAACCTTCATGAGTACATTTTTCATAACTATCATTTCTTAATGTTGCTTGGATATGGTTGACTTGATTACCATTAAATGGAAGAACATGTGGTGCGTGAGCCCTTTTGCCTGACAAAGCTTCATCAACTTTTCCAGTGAGTCAGTGGGTTGAATAATGTATCCTGTCTCTTCCTGGAATTTCTTCTTTTCTCTTTCCCAAGTTTGGTCTACAAATTCCTGCAGTTGTGATAGGGCGTTATTGCTTTGTGGGCTTCCATTTAAAGAATCATTGTGCAGAATAATAAGTGGTTTCTTCATGCTTAATATCAGTTGAAGTTGTGAAAAGATTATCAGTGCAGCTTAGGGGAAGTGCAGCTAGACTTCCCCCTACCCCATTGACTGCAGCTTATTGTATGGGTCGTGCTACGTTCTTTCAGTGGTTTGATTTTGAGGAGTAACCATCTCACAGAACAATGCCTAAGAAATTCAGCATAACTCCCAATTCAGCTACTTTACCCCCGTAGCGACGAACTGCACAGGAGGTTTATAACTGAAATGACTATGAGGGTACAGCTTACCCTTGATGAAATAGAGAATTACTACCGAATCCCAACTCAGCACCTTGTCTACCTGTTTTCTATCCCCGATACCGATATCTCTAATGGGCTTGATACAGATTACATCGAAAGGACAATGTGCCCTTTGGAGTTTGTATTTGGATAAGAATAGGCAACTGTTAGAAAACCTGCTGGGTTCTGGGCTAAGAAGTAGTTTTGATAGCATAAGCGTATTGACTGAAAGTTAGGAAAAGAAAAAGGGTAGCCTTTAGACTACCCTAAGTGCGCTAAGCCGCAGGTTTCATCTGGAACACCTCCTGTTCCATGGTTCTGTCTACTGGGTCGTAGTAGTAGGTGTGAGCCAGCGAAATTATCTCGTCTGTACCGGGAATGTGATAGTCATAAGGGTCACACTCTATCTTTTCAATGTTTCCCGGGAGGGTCTTGCCAATAAGGCCCTGACACATCAGGTCATTGAATGTGCAGGGGATAGTGCACACCTTGGCTGTAGCATAGAACCGGCCAGATTCTTTGGATTGAATCAGTTCAATGTCACCCTGCAGTAAAAGCACATTGAAATCCTTGCCATCTTCAGATTTGCGCTTTTTAAAATCGGTAATTGTCACCATTGTCTTTTATTTTTTTAAGTGAAATAAAACAACGGGGGGTACCTCCGCCCCGCAGGTACGGGTGGGGGGCTTTCTACAGGGAACCCTGCGTTTATTCTTATCCGGAAAATATATCAGCCTTGTTATTTAAGGCTATCTTAGTATAATGTCCACTATTAGATCTGTAAGGCTTTTACTCTATTTATCGGGGAATTCCTGCAGTGTGGTTAATAGCTTTCCTTGCAGAAATGGCATGAGCGATGCTCCGCACCAGTTGCTTAAAAACTGGATGTAAAGCGAAAAAAGATATGAATTTCAGATTTGAAGTCAGATAAAAAGCATTCTGATCAATATAGTTATCACTCTAGGTTAACAGTTACTATCCATTGTCAGGTGCTTGGCTATAAAATCGTACGTTACCTCTACAAAGGAAATATCTGCGGGTCTAAGTATATCCCAGTTATAGACATACCATCTAATCAACTCTCTCTCCTGTAGAGGCAAAGCATAAAGGGCCTTAGCTGTGTGCAGACACCTTATCCCGGTAATGATTACACATCGCACCCTGTCCGTGTTATAGTGGTTCATAAGATGGGTACGGTACCTTAAAGCCTGTTCCACCAATCTGTTGTCCCCATCCTTATGCTTCAGTTCTACAACCACGTGATTTCCTTCCTTATCTGTTGCCTTAAAGTCCAGTCTGTCTTTTGTTCCGTCGGGTTTGAATTGCCGGTCAGACATATGGTCAGTACCATCTACAGGCAGGCACATTTCAAGCCCTAATAATTTATACCAATGGTTGATAGCAAAGGCATCCTCCATTTCTTTTTCCATGTTGAAAATATCCCCCAGTCGCTCTACAGGAAAACTGTGGATTCTTACATTTTTATTCCAGTTAGTGTCTGTCATTGCCTTTCTGCAAAGGAATAGCCCTTCCCTCTCCAGACACTCACGTACTTGCAACACATTAGAGTGGCCTCTCTGCTTATAGCCATAAAGCTGAAACAGGGACTTCACTTTTATACTACAATAGCCATTTCTGCTGACAATAAGCTTCATCTGCTCAATTGTCTGAAGCTCTTTATCTGTATTTCTCTTTACCTTTCTTGTTCTTTTTGGGCTCTTCCCTGCTTTTACTATATCAGCACTATGGCCAATTGAGCGTGTAAACAATGATTTTAACTTTTCGAAAAGTGGAGACATAAAAGACAGCTCTAGGTTAGAAGAACATTTTTCACAAATACCTGCAGAATAAATAAATTTATATATAATATTCCTATATATTGACATTTATATGCCTATGTGCATCACATCATCCCACATCGAGACAGTTTAAAGCTCAGGAAAATCAGGTCAAATCAGAGATACACTTATGACAGATATTACTCTTAACAACCTTCTTCCAGTAAGAGTATCAGGCTCTGGCATTGATGATACTACATTTGTAGGTATCGATTTTGGAACATCCACCACTGTAATTTCAATTGCCACCCATAGTAATGCTACGTCTGAATTTATCGTCCGATCATTACCAATTGTGCAGGAACTTGAAGACGGCAGGACCCATACTTCAGAGAAAATACCGACCGTAATAGCTTACCTGAAAACTCTTGGACGCAACAAGATTATCGTTGGACAGGGTGCGGCGGAATTGAAGCACAACCATAGCTTCAAACTTGGCAGAAATATCTGGTATTCATTTAAGACTGCCTTAGGTACGGATGCGGGGGCGCTTTATTATAATTGCGAAATTGAAAATGAAACCCTTAAGTTAAGAAACCCTAAGGATGCCTTAAAGCTGTTTGTCAGGTTTTTGAAATCTAGAGTAGAGGATTACATTAAGAACAACAATCTTGCACCACATACACAGTATGCATTCAGTATTCCTGCATCCTTCGAAGCAAATCAGAGGAAGGAACTACTTGATGCCTTAGCACAAAATGGAATTCCAGTAGCCCGACAAGCTCTTATTGACGAGCCCAATGCTGCTTTCATAAGTTATTTACAGGAATCATTTTCTGATAAATCACCCTTGAAAGTACCTGACCACAGAAATGTAAACGTGATGGTATTTGACTTTGGCGCTGGCACCTGTGATGTTTCTATTCTGGAGATTGGCAATGGACTCAAAGGTACTTATTCGAAGAACCTGTCCATTTCGAAATACTATGAGATAGGTGGTGATGATATAGACAAGTACCTGGCTCTGGAATTTCTGCTGCCCCAATTGGCTAAACAGAACAATCTCAGCCTTACAGATTTCAGGAAAGGCGAAATCAAGAAAGACATCTTACCCTTGCTTTTAAAAACTGCTGAACAGCTGAAGATAACCATCTGTGAGAAAGCGAACTTAAAGCATCAGAACCATACCCTCCCCTCACATGCATTAGCACTGAATGATGAATCAGTCGGCTATGACATCAATATTGGAATTCCGAGGTTAGGCACCCTGACATTGAGTAAACCCAGTTTGTCATACAGCCAGTTTGCAGAAGCCATGAAGTACTTCTGTTCAGATGCATCTGAGAGTCAGCCACAAAAGTATGAATACATAAAATCCTTTAAGAGCATTTTTACTCCTATCAGATCAGCAATCAAAAAAGCTTCATTAGAACACGAAGACATTGATTATGTTCTGTTCATTGGGGGAAGCTCCAAGAATCCTTATGTACGCGCAACTATAAAAGAACACTTCCCAGAATCTGAAATTTTAGTGCCTGGTGATCTGCAAACACATGTCTCCAAGGGAGCTGCAATTCATTCCTTGGTATTTAATGGCTATCGCAAAAATTTGATACAGCCAATAACCAGTGAACCTATACTGATTCTCACAAGAGAAGGAACAGTGACCCTCATGCCTGCCGGTACAGAGGTACCAAGTGAAATAACAAAAATTGAAGACCTTGAGGTTGCAGAAGATAATCAGGAGATTATTGAGCTACCGATTTTTATAGGTAATACCCGTAAAATGCTCTTCAATTTCAAGCTCTATATGCCTGAAAACAAAACATTGAGGAAAGGAACACCGGTCAAGGTTATGGCAGAGATCAGCTCCGACAAGGTGTTGGGCCTGCGAGCTTTTATTGAAGGTATTGAGATGATCGCTGAGCCCCTGGCTCCATTTTCAAACGCAGAGAAAACTACTGAAGAAAGAGAAGTGCTCATAGCGGAAAAACAATTCAACCTGCAGGCAGAACGGAACGGCGGCAGACCGACAAAAGATGGATTTGAGGCTCTGTATAGGGCTTATAAAAATGCCGGCTTGGATTTACAGGCAGCTCAAACTCTAGAAGAAATGAACGACCTGTTTCCTGAGACATCCAATCTGAATCAAATAGGTGTTCTCTTTTCATCTGCAGGTGATAGGGTAAAGGCATTGGAATACTACAAGAAAGCACACGAAGCCAACCCTTCCAATGTAACTGTAGCATTTAACTTGGCATTACAGTACAAGCTTTCTGATGCAAGTAAATTTCAGGATATGCTGGAAAAAGTGCTTCAGTTAGACCCTAATGATCCGGAAGCACTTCTTGAAAAAGGAAGGCTTCAGAATAAGAGGTCTGCTGACAGCGGAAGAGATTTAATCGAGACAGCTTTTAACATTTATAAAAAGAAATTCGACAATAATTCACTAAGCGAATGGGAATATAGCTGGTTTGCTTCTACAGCCTCTGAACTGGGCAAAAATGACATGGCGATGATAATAAGAGAAAGTCAGCCGAAACATAAAGCTGCTGGCTTATGGAATGAAAAGAATCTAACAAAGATTAAGAGCAACGAGGGCTTAATTAAAATTCAATAGCTATGGCATGGATGATCAGTGAGGAAAGGCTGGACCCGAATCAGAAGGAAATTTTTAACAGCAGAATAGACAAAAACCTCTGGATAAAAGGCTTTGCAGGCAGCGGAAAATCTGTTCTGCTAATTCACAAGCTCAGAAGAATTATTAAAAGTAATCCAAACGTTGAGACCTGTGTAGTTGTATTCACATGGTCAATGATTGATATGTTTAAAACAGGGATGAAGGAGCTTGAAATGCCATCGAGCATACCTGTGATAACATACTTTAAATTTAAAAGCGAGGGTTCTTTTAGAACTTATGACTATATATTTTGCGACGAAGTACAGGATTTGCCGGAAAGCATCCTTAACCTAATGAAAAGCAAATTAAAACCTAACGGAAAGATTGTAGTTGCAGGTGACTCAAACCAATCCATTTATGAGATGGCTCCAGGCATACAGGAACCTACTGTAAATCCTAAACAGATTGGGGTGATAATAAATGCTGAAGAGGTCAGCTTGAATTACGTCCACAGGGTAACACGCACAATTATCAATGCAATCCAAAAGCTGCTCCCCTCAACAAACATCTGGAGTGCTAACAGAGAGTTTACTCCCCCTGACAGATCCATTGCATTATGCATGGCTGATTTTGAGGAGCATGAAACAGAATATATCTATAAGGAAGCACTGAAAGGTCCTGACTCTTCCGGCAGGGACAGAAAAGAAACAAGTGTAATTCTTCTACCAACCCACAGGGATATCATCAAATTTATACAGCTACTATTAAGGCAGCTGAATGCCCCTGAATGGGTTGAGAAAAAAGACGGCTATGGGAAGAACCCTGATTACATTGACATGAATAAACATCTAAGATCAAACAGGATCAGGATTCAGTATATTGGAAACGGGAATGGTAGCTTGGAGGACGCAGAAGATAACAAGGACATTATCCTGATGACATATCACAGCTCAAAAGGTCTTGACTTCGATAATGTATTTTTGCCCTTCCTGTCTTGGGATCTTTTCATCTCAAATTACAGAGCTGATGTGTTGTTGATGGTTGCTATGACAAGAAGCAAAAAGAACTTGTATATATCCTACACTGGAAACCCCCACCATCTGATAGAGAAGTTTATTTCAGATAAAAATATTGTTACTGATATACCAATAACTAAACCAACTACTTCCACATTTCACACAGAAGAAATTGATCTTGGCTTTTAATCATGAAAGACATTTACGCCCCCTTTACCAGTGAGCAGTTTGACCAGGTTTTCAGATTTGGTTATATTTATATACCTGCCTTTTTGACCGTAGAAGCAACAGAAAACAATGAAGAACTTCAACGCAGTCTGGCCAGAGTTTTTACGTCGTACCTTCCTTTTGTGTATGATGAAAATTATTTGATTATTAAGTCTAATTCACTTTTTAAAAGTGATGAAAAGTCTTACCTGATCAGGGTAACTGATATTGAAGCCGTATTTCCTATTTCAGAAGAATGTGAAAAAGCGGTTACACTGAAGAAGTCTGCCAAGATTAAATTCTCTCCACCAATATTTTCCAAAAGTACATATACCCAAATAAATAACTCATTCTTTAGTTCTGAGGCAAAGCGAGGAACAGAATGCTTGGCTGCAGTTTTTTCAAGTGAATTTGATCGGGGGACGTCATACGCTTTTGGTTTAGATGAGGTATTAGATGCTTCCTTGAAGCTCAGAAACAATGTAAGAATAAATACCTTACCTGAAGGTACCCCTCTGGTTGACTATGTATTTCTGTATATGTACCAGGCATATTATCCGTTAACTACCTTAGGCTATTTTTACAGGACAGCTGAAATCCTTACTAGGAAAGCACTGACAGACATGGGAGTTTCCTATAATGAAGCCTTACTGGAAAAGACGGACATATATCAGTTGCTTAATGAAACGAACTACACCAGATCCGCTATTAACCTGAAAGATATAGTTGAGCTGATTGAGAATGATACCAGGTCGGTTAAGTTTGTTAACAATTTAACAAAGGATGGCCTGCGTTTTTACATTACAATTCCAATGTTTCTCAAAGTAATTGATGAGTTCAATGAACGAAATCAACAGTTAGCTAACACCTCCATGCAGGATATGATCAGATCCTACAAAGACAGATATCCTAAGGAATGCGAATTACTTATAACTTGGCTTGGTGCTTACTTGGGATATGGAAACTGCTATGACTTCTGCTATGAGAAATCTAACCTTAAATTTTTTAAAGGGTATGTGGCAACTGATACAGAGAAAGACAAAGGCCTTATCAGCTCGGATAATTATTCTGTTGAGGATTTTCCCGAGAATATAGATGAAACTCCAACAGTAACCAGTCACGATGTGGAAGAAGTTACAGAGGTAAGGAGTACAGATACTGTAGTTTCTCAGATGGTAAAACAAGATGGGGAAGAAGCCATGGATTTGGAAGCAGCTACAAAACCTATACCTTTAATTGGTAGCGAAAAGCCCAGTGAGGAACCAGGTCAGTTTATAGAACAGTCATTCCTAAAGAATAATAATAGATTAAAAACAACTGAGATTATCTCTATGCTTCAGTCACAAGGATATAACAACCTCAATGGACAGAAAGTCAATAAAAATAACTTGAGAGCTTTCCTAAAGCAAATGAAAATGTTCAATAAAAAAGGGACTGGAGAAAATGAATACTACGAAATGAAAACCGGAGCTCCCTTATTCACAAATTAACTACTCTAAAATCCAGACATGAGCAGACTTTGTCAACATTTTTGTTTCTTGTAACAGAGTACATCGATTATAATTAATACTGACGCGAATTTAAGTAATAAATAAAAATCTAAACAGGCCCTGATTAATAGTTATCAGGGCCTGTTTTGTTTGATGCCAGAAAAACTGTTACGTCTGATAATCAATCACAAAACATAAGTGTCAATCGTGCCCTGATAGGAGCCTAAATAGTAGGTCAACACTACAACTCATTCGTAAAATTAAATAGTATTAAGTGCACAAATTATTAAGCTGCAAAACCATACCCCTGCTCCGCTTGCTCATACAAGTGCTGAAACACAACATCAGTCTTCTGCATAAACACTGTTCTGTCATAAGAAGTAGGCAAGTGCTCGTTTAGAATCTCTTGAATCTTATGCCTTACCGCTTCCTGCGTCTTCTTCTCTTTGTGCCACTCTTGGATTAGAATCTTGTTTTTAGCATCAAACAGTACCTGTAAGAGATCTTGTGCTGCCAGCTTTACCTGCTTTTCCTCCTCTTTTGTGAGCTTTCTGTCCTTGCTCAAAAGGTCAAAAACCTGAAGCTGCTCCTCCGTCATCCCTTCTTTGGCGGCACGGCTTTGTTCTTCACTCAAGTCCTCCGCCTGCTTGACCAGTTCTTCGTAAGCTTCTTCTATGGAAAGGCTGCCTGAGTTATAGTCATCTATCACTCTCTGGAACCGTTCTAGGAAGTGACCTCTCATCTTGTTTTGCCCCATCATCTGCTTCAGCTTGATTTCCAGTAGTTCACGCAGGTCAGCGAACTGAATATGCTTGTATTGTTTCTCCGGGAACTGCTCCCGCAGTTTTGCGAAGTTCAGTTTACTAAGGTCAATCAGGCTGGCCGTCTTCATGATCACCCGCTCATGCGCAACCTGCAGATCACCCTGCCCTACAATACTGGTATCCAGCAGTTCCTCTATCCTTCTCTTGGCGCGCTCAATTTCTTCATCCTGATCTACCTGACGGTCTACCACCTTCCGCAGATACTCAAACACATCACGTGCTTTCTTGGCCTCTGGGATTTCATATATCTCAGGCTTGGCCGAATCATAAAGCGTGGATATGGTGTTATCGTACAAGTTAAGCTGCTTTCTGTACTCATCCTTTTCAAGAATGATGTTAGCATACTCGTTGAATAGCTCCACTTCACGGAAGCCCTTCTCTCCAATGGCTAAAATGGCGTCAATGTCCGCTCCTAAACTTTTGCAATACTCTTTAGCCTCAGCGATAGCCTGATTCAATATCTCCAGGAGCTCTTCAAATTCTTGCACTGGAAACTCCTCTTGGATTTCTTCTTTGTTCCTGCCCTTTGAGCCTTCCGCGTAGTCTGCTAATGCTTTCTTAAGGTTCCTGAACACGCCGAAGTAATCAATCACCAATCCGTTCTTCTTCCCCTCAATCACACGGTTGGCTCTGGCAATGGTCTGCATCAGGGTATGGTTTTGAAGCGGCTTATCCAGATACAGCGTGGATACTGATGGAGCGTCGAAACCCGTCATCCACATAGCGGTTACAAACACAATGCGATAGGTGTTATTCGGATCTTTGAAGAAATCTTCAATGTTCTGCCCATCTTCATTGGGGTAATCCATCAGTCTGCGATGCGGACGGATATCTAAGTTCTCTTTTTTAAACGCCTCCTCTTCTTCCCGCTCACTTCCCTCCTGGCTTACCACAGCCGCCATCCGCGTCTCTTTCATGAAAGCAATGGCCCGCTCATACCTCGCTTTTTTAGCAATGTCCGTTTCCAGCTTCGCTTTCTTATGGAGTTCCTTTAATTCCTCCTTTAGATAGAACTGCACCTTTTCATACATTCTGACAGCTGTGAACTTGTCAATAGAAATCACCATGGCCTTCATGGGCTTTCTGGCTCCGTTTTCATCTACTGCATCCAGGCGGTATGGGAAATGCTGCACGATATGCTTGGCAATCTCATTCAGGCGGTCGTCACGGCGAACTACGTGCAACAGGGTAGAATACTCTTTATCCAGTTTTTTTCTTTGCTCTTCGCTCAGGTTCTCATCCTCCAAGATCTGAGCGGCCTCACCTACCAGATTCTCATTCACCTGCTCTACACGCGGTACGCTCTTCTTGTAGAACATGGGTACGGTTGCACCATCTTCTATACTTTGCGCAAAATTGTACTCTGATACGTAAGGTCCAAACCAATCCCTCGTCAGCTCATTTTGCAGCAGTGGGGTACCCGTAAAAGCTATGTACTGGGCTCTAGGCAAGCCAATACGCATATTCTCAGCCAAGCCTTTGTATTGCGTACGGTGGGCTTCGTCTACAATCACAATCCAGTTGTCACGGTCTGCCAGCTTAGGAAAGGTCTTGCCCTTTTCTATACCAAACTTATGGATGAGGGTGAATAAATAAGTCCTGTTTGACTGCAGGTATTCCTGTAGCTTCTCTCGGGTAGCGGGACGGTAATAGTTCTGTTTCTGGTCTTTGGTCAGTACGATTGTCTCAGTTTCTACAAAGTTCCTGTAGATTTGCCCATCCAAATCCTTACGGTCTGTGATAATGAGAAATGACCAGTTTCCGTCTAGCTTGTAGTTGATTTTCCTTGAAAAGAAAATCATGGAGTATGATTTACCAGAGCCTTGCGTATGCCAGAACACCCCTAGCTTTCCATCCCTCTTTCCTCCTGTATTAGCAAGTGTGAGGGCATTTACTGCATTGTTCACCCCCAAAAACTGGTGGTTCTTCGCCAATATCTTGACCTTGTTCTTATGATACAGAACAAAATTCTCAAAGTAGTCAAGCAGATTTACTTTGTTGCACAGACCTTCCCCGAATAATTTCAGGCTAAGTCTTTTGTTCTCTTCTTCACTGATTGCCTCTACCTCGTCAAGGGTTAGCTGCTCCTGATCAATTGCTGTATCTTTCAGCTTTACCCAGGTGAAAAAGTGCTCCCAAGGTGCATTAAAGCTTCCTACCCTAGTTTCTATTCCGTTGGATACACATACAAGGAGATTATACCAGAAGAGCTGTGGTATATCCCGCTTGTAATCCTTAAGATTTTTGTCATAGCCTACTTTTGCCTTTTCGGTGGCATTCTTTAGCTCAATCATTACCAGCGGAAGCCCATTCACATACAACAACAGGTCTGGCCTGCGCGTGATGGTGTCTGTCTGGAGGTATTCTATGCTCAGTTGTGATACAACTAAAAATTCGTTGTCTGGACTCTTAGGGTTACTGAAGTCTATCACTTTCGCGTATCCGTTCTGCTCTTTACCTTCCTGATTGGTGTAGGTAACAGGAACACCCTTCCTGATGAGTTCATATACTTCCTTGTTCGCCATAAGAGGCGTAAGGCTTGCCCGGCTCCTGGTAAGTTCATCAGCAGCGTAGTTTAAACAGCTTCCAGGAAGATCAGGGTTAAGATGCGTTAAAGCACTTATCAGCCTATCGCGCAGCACAACATCTTTCAGACTATCTCTGCCAATTTTTTCATGTTTCCAGGCATTAATGTGCTGGTACCCTAGAGCCATTTCGAAGAACTGGATATCCGCTTCTTCTATATGGGATTCGTTAAGGAAAGCCATGTTATCTTAAATAATAATGATGAGATGAATAGGTTTGATATTTATCTTCTGTTCTTAAGGCATTACTCAGCATGTTTTCGACTATCACTCTTACTTTAGCTTCATTTATACCTCTTGTCTCATCTGTAGTAAGCAGATTATCAATTCCAGCCTCTTTATACTTTTCCCTTTTATATCTCCATTTACGTTCATAATACTTGCTGCCCAGTAAGCCTAAATGCTCCCAATAGAAAGTATGTCCGGAAGGTGTGTTTATGGTAAAGTCAGTCTTCATCTTCAACTGTTGCCCATTTATGAGTGGTGCTTTTTCATAGAAAAATTCAAACCCTTCTACATCCTCCCTAAACTGTTTTAGGACGTTATAGATAATATACTCTACCCTGGACTTGACAAACACGCCCTTCTCAGGCTCCAGCGAAAAGTCCCAGAATGGAAGACTAAACAAACTTGTCTTTCTAACAGCAGAGTAAGATCTCGTTCTTATGCGCTCAAATAATGTATCTTCAAAATTTTCAGTCGGTTTACCCTGAACAAATATTGTTAGGGTTTCTTTAGAGCGAGTAAGCGCAGTATATAGGAGCTCTTTGGATAATAAAGACAAGCGTTCGGGTATAACTACAAAAACGTGATCAAAGCCACTACCTTGTGACTTGTGTACTGTAATACAATAAGCTAGCTCCAACTCTTCCTGTTTTAGAAGCCCATCATAGAAACTTACAGCCTCACTACCTCTTTCTGGAAAGTAAATCCCTTTTTCTTCTACAAGGCCTAATGAACCGTTAGACAATGCCAGCTCTTTGCCCGCGTATCTATTACAGATTTGTATAACCTTATCAGTTCTTTTAAAGGCAAGTTTGTTATTTTGAACAAATGATTCTCCACTCCTCAGGTCCTGCTGAAAGAAAGTATTGATCTTACCTGACCCAGCCACTCCCGTACGATAGGGACTAAGAATCTGAAAACCATCAACTTTCCTCTCACCATTTATGCCTAAGAGGCGGTTAAGGACTGAGTTAGCTGGCTCAGAGTCTCCTTCCTTTTTCCTTAACTGCTCTAAACGATTGAGCATTTGTTTTTTTAGCTTCTCCTCACTTGTCCAGTAACATACTTGAAAGCTTCCTTCTTTTGAAACCTCTCCCCCAAGTGCTACTTTTTGCTCGATCTCTATAGGCAGTTGGTTATAGTCTGAGAAAATCTTACTAAACTCAATTATTTCTGTTTCTAAAGTTTGCCTACAGTTTACTTCAAGTTCAATCAGGTGATCAGCAAACTCCTTTTCCTGATTGAGATAGTCTCTTAAATCTGCGAATACTTTACCAAAACCTATTGGAGGAAGCTGATTTGGGTCTCCTACCAAAATTAGCCTCTTGAAGGAAGGTTTGTTGAAATTAAGAGTCTTTAGTAAATCCCTAAATTTGAGGAGATCTACCATTGACATCTCATCTATAATTATGTTGTTATAGTCTTCTCTACTGCTTGGAGATTTTCGGTGTCTGTGTATGTACTTGTCTATCGTTAGAGCTTGTACTCCCTTGAATTTGTCATCCGTACTCAGACGTAGTGCTGCTTTTCCTGTTGGTGCCAGAACTAAGCACTTCTCATTCTTGCTTTGCAGGTAGCTGATGATCTTTAGGAGCTCATGTGATTTACCAGATCCTGGCGATCCTGTTAACACGTACAGGCGCTTGGAAAGTATATTCTTATAAAGCCTTTGACGTTCATCCCTGAAAAGTTCTTCTTCGAATTCCTGTATATCACCTTTTAGTATACTGCAAGAACCCTCGATATAATCAGCTAGATTTGGGAAATCCTCTTCTATAGGTTCAAGCTTTAAAAGGTGCTTAACATCGTTGGATATCTTCTGTTCAGCTTGGTAAAGCTCCTTCAAATAAAAGTATTTGGTATCATTTTGCTCTACTACCTCCAGCTTCTCTGAGAGAACAGATTCATAGTTGTCAGATATGCGTAACAGGAAATCAAGAGGCAAATGGTAATCTTCTTCTATTCTGTAGAACAGCGGGTAACTTTTTAGCGCCTGTTCAATAGTTTTAGCGTCATCAAAACAATGCCCTTTTGACTCAAGGGCCTTAAGGTGGTGTATAACTAATGCTCTTACCCTTCTGGCATCTGTATTCTCGAATCTTTGCTGTATGGCTACCCTATCGAGGAATTGTGTATTGGGAAAGTATGCTATATCAATTTTGAAGAGCTCAATCGGAAAATCTAACTGTTCTCCTGTATTTGGGTCTAGAGCTTCTACACTTTCATCAGGTTCATACTCTTCAAATAACAAGTACGGATTCTGACAAATCTCTCTGATATCACGCAGAGGCTGGTCATTTCCTAATCGTCCAAGCTTTATCTTCTCAAACTGCCTTGGAGTTAGGTTGAGCATTGCCAACTGCAGGAATTGATCAATGTCAATCCCAAGGCTCTGTTTGATTGCTCTATGTAGCTCATCTAATAAGCCAGCGTACCTTCTGTACTCCGTATTTGCATATGGTGCATTTAGTAGCTCACCTATAGCAGCGACATAATCATCTCCTTCTGCCTTAAGATCCTCTATAAGCGGATCAAAATTAATCTTGTTACTAAGGTGCGGGAGCAGCACTTTGGTTAGGGAATTAAGACCAGGCAAGTAACCCCGCTTGTCCCAAACCATGCTCAGGAAGAAGTCTATCTTCTTTAAATCTTTATCAACATCACCTGGAGGCACTACTCCTTCATTTCTGATATCAAGAAGTTTCTGCCTGATCTTAGATAGTAGGTAAATGCAAGCATCATGGTCTACGTCCATAGCCACATACTTGAAGTTATGGATCAGTTCAGGTTCAGATATAGATACTTTCAAGCGATCTAAGCGCGAGTAGTCCTTTGTTTTTTCAGCTTCTTCTAGGTATTCGTGATAAGGCAGCCTTACGCATTGCTTAGGCCAGTCAAGCGTATAACGTAATGCCCAGTTGATGCGTGGAAAGTTTTTATTTCTGGGAAACTTATGTTTTTGTTTTTTCTCGAAAATATATTCTTGACCATTAAAGCGTGTATTAGCTGCTTTTTCTTTTAACAGCCCAACCCCCACTACAAGGTACTCTTGGTCTTCTCCTGAGACTGGATTATCATAGTTCGCATATAAGAAAACAAGTGATTCTTCTGCTTTTAACTTATTCTGGAAATGAGGTATGCGAACATCTTCTAAATTTCTTGGGTATGCCCCTTCTCTATTCTCTTCTTTTAGGTCTCTGGTAAAAGAAACTGCAAAAGGCCATGAAAAAACTGAATTTGGAGGCAATTCCTCTCTGATTGGCGTTAGAGCTGGCTCAGCAGGGTTGTCATGTGATATAACTAGCTCCTGATCTCCAAATGCATTTATAGACCAAAAACAAGGAGGTGTGTAGCTTTCCTCCTGTTGTATTACTTGAATCGTCTGTCCAGCATAGCCACTTTCCAGCTCAGCATTTTTGCGCTTCCGGATACGCTCCGAGAGCAATGAATGATAACCGTTACAGTATATGTTGTTAATAGGATCATTACATATCTTGCCATTCCACTTGTTGTCGTGCCAGGCAACCCGGACTGTTAAATGCTTTGTTGGTTGAGAATCTTTGATCTCA
The DNA here is from genome assembly GCF_014773225.1 of Pontibacter aquaedesilientis. Taxonomy (GTDB): domain Bacteria; phylum Bacteroidota; class Bacteroidia; order Cytophagales; family Hymenobacteraceae; genus Pontibacter; species Pontibacter aquaedesilientis. The sequence goes on from NZ_JACXAJ010000011.1 coordinate 67,704, forward strand.
TCATATCCTCCATCAAACTCCTGCTTGTCCTGATCTGCATCAATCTTATCTACTACAGCTTTGGCAGCCTTCACTTGTTTCCAAGAAGGGCGCCTATCAAACATGGCGTTTATCCATTTTATATCACTATAAGGAAAACTATTATTTTTTGCGTACTCCTTATATTCATCCCAATCAATGGTTTCCTTCCATTGAAGGTATTCATCAGGTGACATTTCCATGCTTGATACTTTTGTTTAAATAGCTAATTGAAGTTGTTGTTCCTTTTGCTTCAGTAGATGCTCTACAGAGAGCTTTCCGCTGATGAGCCTTGGAAGAAGAAGGTCGCGGGTTTGTTTTAGATTATTGTTCTTCTTTACCAATACCTGAATCTCTGTGATGATAGGATTTACTAATTCAGAAAAAGAAGTAAGTGTGGCACGATCAGGATACAGCACCTGAAGCCGTGCTAAATCAGTTCTGTTTAATTCGGTTTGTCCTGTTGAACCTAAAGCCATATTTTCTATTAATTTTTGGCCTAAATTCATATTTATTCCAAGGAATTCAGCATCAGTTGCAGAAACAGGACGTACAATAGTTACATGAGAATCAACTGAAAAATTTGTTAACTGCTCCCAAACTTGTGCCACCCGACCCAGTGTCCCTTCTCCTGTTGAGTTAACTACAATGTCTCCTAATCTCAGAAGGCGATCTTTCGGAATCCTTTTAGACTGACACCTAGATAGACTGTAGTCAATTTTATTATCCCTGATACACCTCTGGTTTAGTACATAAGAATTTCCTTCATCATCATATGCTGGGGAAATGCCTCTATTAACCATTGAAGTTACATTGCCCAAGTTTGTCTTCTGCCACCCTTCAGGCACACCATCAACTACAGGTGTATTTTCATAGCCAGGGAAGCGAAGGCGCACAAACCACTCCTTATAAATTTCCTCCGTCATCTGCTCAAGTAATGAAATTCGCTGGTTGTTGTTTTCTAATAGCTCATCGTAGGCAGAAAGTATAGAGGCTATCTTATCTTGAATAAATCTTGGTACATCAGGAATTTCAATTTTGGAGATGATTTCTTGATTAAGAGAGCCCATTGTTGCCCCAAAGGAGCCAAGATTAATCATCCATTGCTGGTGCTCAAGTGTTCTGAAGAAGAATGATATAAAAGTTGGATTATATTCATCTGTTAAGAATCTGAGACGAATACAATCAGAGCCTTGTATCCATCCAGTTTCATTTTCTCCAATTAATGAGTGCCTTTCTACAGCTCCTTTTCTACCGAAGACTATGTCATCCTTTTTTAAAAGATGAGACTTTAGCTGAGCAGCCTTTTCATCATCGAGGTACTCCAACTGTTCTTTGCGAACATCACCAAAGCCTATATTTCTTACATTGATAACAGGTATACCTTCCTCAACATATTCTGAAGCTTTCAACTGTGTTCCGAATGGACCTGTTTGAGAATGGGCTTTACCTCCTCTAATCAGTTCTCCGACCTTTATTCTCTTCAGCATTATAATAGGGCAGCTAAATTTTGCTCAATAGAAAGCTCTAATTGATGAGCCTGATTTGTCAGCTTTTTAAAAGCCAGGAGTTTATAACTAAGTAACTCTTTAAATTCTTTGGCAGAAAGACTATCATCACCAGCCTCTACACCCACATACCTTCCAGCATTCAAGGAGTAATCCTGCTCCACCACATATTCTTCTCGTGATGCTATCTTACAAAGTCCTGTCACATCTACATACTTTGCATCTGGAAAGCGCTCTTGTAGCCATGCCATACTATCAAGCCAATAGCTTGCTTGTTCTAAGGCAACTTTGAGCTTCAGCTGTTTCTTGTCCAGATACTTATCAATTTTATTTAGCTCCAGATCATTCCACCCTTTGTCACTTTTAAGCTTTAGTAGAGAATCAGCCTGCTTCCACAGCTCAAACACACTCTCCTTCTCCTTATTTAGCCCAGATTGCAATTCCTGATAAGCACTAAGTACAGTTTTAAATTCAGTAGCAAACTGTAACTGTGAAGCATTTTCTTTGGCAGATGCAGCAAGTGTTTGTAATGGTTGGAGATTCGGCATTTCCAGCCCATCTTTCAGCTGAAGGGTTTGTAATTGCTCTGGTAATATAGCCGCTTGAAGCTTTTTAAGTTGTTCAGGCTTATACTTGTCTTTGCTCTGCTGATAGTAACTCTTTAGATTAGCTAAGGCTTTATTTAGAGCTGCATTGTATTTCTCTACTCTTTCGGTAATAGCAGATAATGCTGTTTGTGCCTCCTTGATGTAGTGAGAGATCAGCTCCAGATAGCGGTCGGTTTCGCCCCTGTACAAGCGTACAATAGCAGAAAGATTCTGTACCTGTTCTTCTGTCCAATCGCGGTGTGCGCGGTCTATCTGGCGGTACAGGTTACGGCCATCTAGGAACAGTATCTTGTCTTTACGGTCGGTGTTTACTTTGCCCTTATCAAAGAACCAGATGGTAGCAGGAAGGGTAACTGTATAAAACATATTAGACGGCATCGTCACCATACAATCTACTATGCCGCTATCTACTATATTCTTCCTGATCTCATACTCTGAATTGCGTGCATCAGACGCAGAATTGGCCATCACAAACCCAGCACGTCCTTTATCATTCAGCGAACTTGCAAACAGCGATACCCAGAGGTAGTTCGCATCGGTTATTTTATCGTCTTTTTTTCCCTTGTTTGTCGGCAGGCCATAGGCCGTAAAGCGAGGGTCATTTTTAACAGTAGCTTCCTTTACTGTCTTCACGTTGAATGGCGGGTTAGCCATTACATAATCAAACTTACCCTTACTGTTGTAGGGATCACTTTCGTAGGAGTTCGTTTCTGTAATCTCCCCCCGAAGGTTGTTCACCAGCAAGTTCATCTTAGCAAGTCGTACAGTTTCACCCATGTACTCTTGCCCACATACATAAATATCGTTCAGGTCGTGGTTAGCTTTCTTCACAAACTTTGCTGATTGTACAAACATACCCCCCGAACCACAGGCAGGATCGTAAATCTTACCACTATAAGGCTCAATCACCTCTACAATGAAGCGTACAACCGAAGTAGGCGTAAAGAATTCTCCCCCCTTCTGGCCATCGCTCAAGGCGAAATTACCCAGGAAGTATTCGTAAATCTTCCCAAATACATCACCACTAGCGTCTTTAGGTATGTCAGAGAAAGCTTTTAACAGTTGAGGAAGAATATCATCCTTCTTCTTTTCAATATCGAAAAAAGCATCTTTTGGCAGCACTCCCTGGAACTTCGCATCCTGATAACTCTCAATCGCCACCATTGCTTCTTTGATGGCTTCAGCTGCTTTCTTGTCTCCAGGTAGGTTGAGCAGGTACTCATATCTGGCATGCTCCGGCAAATAGAACCCACACTTCTCTAAGGCTATTTTATCCAAGTCACGCTCCATGCGTGTACCTCTGTGTTTTTCATACTCCTGCAGAATTTCAGCCTCTACATGGCTATATTTGTTATCAGCAAAGCGTAAGAAGATGAGACCTAACACTGGCACTGCATAATCTGACGCCTTAATCCCTCCATAAGCACGCAGCGAATTGGCTGCATCCCACAAATCATCTTCTAGTTTCTTTAGTTGTTCGTTAGTCATCGTAAACTTTGCTAAGCACACTTAGCACTGTATTATGTAAGGTTTTTATTTGAGTCTCTAAAATACTAATGTTATCACTAACATTGAAATATTTCAAATTTTATATATCAATTCAATGATATTACACTAGAAACACAGTACATCTTTGCTTGTGGGAAATAATGTTCTAAATGCATATAATTTAAAACAAATATTGGCTAGTCGTTATAATGATATTCATAATACTATAACCTGTAAAATAAAATCCATTAAAAAAGCCCAGGTTATTATTTCCTGAGCTTTCCATTAAGAAAATACAATATGCTAGATTAGTCATTGCCAAAAGCCTCTGACAATTCTATAATCACGGATTTTATAAATAAATGGCGCTTTTGAGAAGTTATACAGTCCTAATTAATCAAGAATTCTTAATTTTCAAATAAACGCTTAACACTTCTCTTGTGTAATAATAGTTTCTTTGCTTACAGCGTAACCAAACTATAAATAAAATCGGGATTAGTACCGCATAGTATCTCCAATCCAAATAATTCCTACTAATCAAAACAATAGCACCGAACAAAACTGTAGTTAAAATTACTCGGGCAAAGGCATAAGCAGTATTGAAATCTTCTACACGAGGATCTTTCTGAGCGTTCGCGTACTGCATTGCTATTGAGAAAAGTTCATCATGGCAAGCGTTTGGTTTGGCTTCAGCGAGAAGCAACTCTTTAGTCTTTTCGCAGTGATAGAACTTAACTTTCCAAATCCCCTTGCCCTCTAATAACCTAAAGGAAGGTTTTCCTCCCCACGTGAAAAAATAGAAGTCTTCCAGCCAGCTTGACAATGTATTCATCACGTTTCCCAGTAAGAACGCAATAGCAGTATATGGTATAACCATATCTTTGTCAAATGGCGTTCCTCCAAGTTTTAATGCCAATAGTAAAATTAGAAAGCCAGGGATAAGCGATGATAGAATATCGTATGCTTTGAAGTTCATTAACTTGAAGGTTTAAGGTTGATTATATTTTATAAAGCTTTATCATATTAATGCCTAAATTCCTCTGTTGAAAAGCCTTGAAAAGGATCATAAGAAAACAAACGGTAGAATCTTATCATTAGTAACAATTATAGCACAGGTCGGTATGGGCTCTTTCCTGTTTAAAATAACCAGTTCACGTATCGTAGCCTTATCTCTACAACTTAATCCTTCCAAATCCATTGGATGAGTGTGCCACTCACCGATATAGCCAACAACGCCTCCTGTGGATTCTTTGATCTCGTTAATGTACTCTGGTAGCCCCTTCACTCCTCTTATAAAACCAGTGCGGGTTCCTGTACTACCTTGCGGCTCCTCAATTATATCAAAAACATGGATTGTTTTTGTTTTATAGTTTGCCATCCCCACTAAAACACCCCCTGTCTCTATCTTACCATTTTGATTACATAAGTTCAGAAGCCGTTCAGAGCTCCCCGCTGCCATTCTTATTTCCCAACCACTTCCCTCTGCGCAAAAGTAGCTTTCGAAGGGAGGAACGAGGATGCTTTTGCTTTGTAACTTCGGTATTCCCCCCATTTCCACTTGGCTTAAATAGATAAGCCCCTTGTTACCTATCGAAGGATTGCTTTGTTCTTGGTGAAGTAACCTGGAGAACACAGACGAATGCAAGGATATTATATCGTCTGGCATTACTGTAGTCGTAGAGCTGCAACCTAACCCAATGTCAATTGTGCTGTACACTCTTTGTGAATCGCGCCTTCTCCATGACTTAAGCGCATCATTGGCTATAGCAGAATAATACGCCATGTTTATTAAGTCATCGATACGCGGATTTCTTTCCTCACCTTCGATGTATAGCAGCCCAAGCCTTCCGTCATCTGCAACCTCGCAACGACTAACTTTAAGCGTAGCTGGTAATACCTTCCTTGAAAGCCAATTCTGTACAAGCAGACTTGCTGAACTATCTACCAGCCACTCATAGTCTTCGAATACATTATCCGAAACATCTTCAACTGACATAGCATAAGCACGGAAGCCTTTAGTACTATCAGTTTCAAACATATCTGATATCTGTTTGATGGTAGCATCTGCCTTATTCAAACCTACCTTATCATGGTATAATGCTTGACGGGCAAGGTTGTGTTGCAAGAACTTGTCTTCATCCACTACACCTATATGCATCTTTCCGCCTCTTGCATCATGTATAATAATCTTTGACCCCAAGGAGCCTGCGCCAACGTAAAGCGTTTTTGCAGATCTTGTTTCACCTGAGAGTTTGGCAGCCAAATTAGAACTGAAAGGCTCTATGTGAGATAGGTTCAGTACTGCAGCATCTTCTGGCATGGCTTGGCCTTTTCCTTCTGGAGCTAAAACAGAGAAGTTGATGAACTCATACTGCCCACCGTATCCAACCATTTTCTTCGGTCTTTTAACGGCATGTATAATAGGAATCCCTCTCCTCTTTTGTAATCCATAATTTTTATAAATTGCCAACACTCCATCAATATCTATTCCTCGGACGTTAAAGTATATCTTAAGCTCACCGTAATTTTTAGGAAGGCTAGTGCAATACTCTTCTTCAACCTCATCATCCTGTCTCCATACCAAGATAGATAGAAGCAGTGACACCTCTCTCCCATTTATGCTTTTATGCAGCTCATCAATAACTTTCATGAAATTGGCTAGTTGGATAAAAGGAACGGATGACAAAGTCTTATAAGTTAATGACCCATATTTTTCTTCATCATCACTTAGTATATTTGAGAAAAGCAGAGCCATCCCATGCCCAGGGTGGAACCTCTGATCATTGCTTACTACTTCATGTAGTAAATCATATTTGTAAACATGGTACCCGTGATAGCCTTCCAAACGTATAGGGTCAAATTCCTCACCGTCACCTGAGAGACGACCGGTTGCAGCTTTAAATAGCCACTGTTCACCGACGGCCAATAAATCCCACATTCTAGCCCCTGCAAACCATTCATTTGGGTTGTTCCTTACAATACAAAATTTGCCTGCCTCCTCTGATGTCCTGGACACATACAAATGCGCAAGGTGCTTCTTTGGGAAATCCTTGCGGTCGCTTAGGATCAAAGGTATCTGATCAGGGTATCTCCTGAGAGATATCTTTATAAGTACAGGTTCCTCACTGCGTATGTCAATTCCGCCTACTGTTCCCAAAGGGGGAAGAGATACCTTATAAGTAACAGGTATAGCAATATGATATTCATCATATGCTAAAACCACTACATTCTCCAAATCAAAGAAGTCACGGATCTCACCTAAGCCAATTTTAATAGCTTCGGAGAGTTCGTCACTATATCGTTGCAATGAATCACTATGCAGCATACCCATTTTTAACCCTGTTTCACAACTGATGACGCCGCACCAGCTCCGCCAGCAGATCCAATCGCACTACCCACCTTATTCGTTGGGGAAAGAGTTGGGCCTCCACTGGTTATGGTAAACTCAATCGGTTTAGGCTCAGACTCCTTTGGGTAAACGGCCGTATTCAGCAGATCCGAAGCTTTGTCTAATTTTTTTAAATACTCCTCCTTCGCCTCATAGTGTGGAGGGTTTGGCTTCTCATCTATTATCTTTTTACAGGAGGCAATAACCTTCCCACCAGTTCGCTTGTAATCCAAAATTTCCAAAGAGGTCTCTTTAGGAATAGGGTTTTCAGCTTGTGGTCGGTCATTGAAAAAGGACCATGAGCAATGGTGTGGAGCAAGGAAAATATCCCAATCCAAGGCCTGTTCTTTCTCATCATTCTTATATCGCTTGGTTTTCTCTAAGATAATTTCCCATGAATAGTGGTCAGAATCCCCTCCGAACATCGCAAGACATGCATATTTGGTGTCGTATGAGGCAATCTTGAACCTTGCTTGAAAGACAATACTTGTCGAGTTCTTGTCTTTCTCAGCAGAGGCTAAGTGTTCTTTGAACGGGGCATGTATGAACACAGAGAAAGTTGACTGTTTCTTTCCATTGAAAACCTCCACCACCTTGCCAGGGGTGGCGCGCAGATGGTCTATGTCTTTATAATCTTTGTTACCATCATAACCGATTATCTTTATCCTGTTACCCGGCTTATCTCTATCTGCGTCCTTATTACGATGCAGAGCAATCCTTCTCTCAGCTTCTTTTTGGTACGCGTCCTCATCATCATTAGTGTGCTCTTCCGCGATCATTGGTGAAAACCACATCTCGTCGATTAGAATCCGATTCTCCCTCCTATCACCAATGCTATACTTAGCTGGGTCACCTTGGTAAAAATTATTCTTAAAACCTCGACAGTGGTCACAGTCGCCGTGTGTCAAGATGAATACATCCACATAGGGATTTGCGTCTCTTTTCTTGACGGAGGAAAGCAAGTCCTTTTTTACGTCATAAACCTTCGGGTCCGTGCTGTCGATTGAACTTTGTCTGATGTTACAGTCAACCAAAATAGAAGTGCCGTCTTGAAGGAGAATTAATGACATGTCACCGTTGTCTACTGGATAATACTTGATCTTAGAGTCCGCCATAGAAATATCTAAATATAAGTTTTAACAAAGGTATGGACAAAAATCTAAATATATCAAGCAAAATTAAAAATATTTATATCCTTTTAAGCAATTCTTGATATCTTTAGATAAGATATGTATCTTTGCAGTCGTAACACATAAGGTTTGTAATGAAAACATTGGGAAAAACCTTAAAAGAGGCAAGGGAGCAAAACTCTCTTAAGCTGCGTCAAGTGGAAGACGCTACTGGTATTTCGAATGCATATCTGAGTCAACTTGAAAATGACAAGATTAAAAACCCATCTGCCAATATCCTATACAAACTGTCCTCCCTATACAACCTGGAATTAAACAGCTTAATGGCTGCATCTGGTGCAATCAAGAAAAAGGAAGACGATACGGTTAGCCTACTGAATTCTGTAGCTTTCTCCGCTGAGAGCCTGTCCAAAGAGGAAGAAGAGGCATTAATAGAGTATCTTAAATTCCTCCGGTTCAGTAAGAAGAAATAATGCTGGAAGAGCATACCAGAAGGGATATCGAAAAGGTTGCTGAGGAGATACTATCCGGTAGCAAGTGCCTTGGTGTTTTCCCTACCCCAGTTGATAAAATCATTTCCTTCTCCGAGTTGTCGGTCAACAATGATTTAAGCCTTTCAAGAATACACTCTAATTATATTAAGCAAGCGGATGACAAGTTGTTTAGTGCATTAGCTAAGATAAGGGGCATACTTGACCGAGAGGAAAAAGTCATTTATCTGGATCTGGACTTATCTGATTCTAAACGCAACTTTGTAAAACTGCATGAAGTCGGGCATGAAGTACTACCATGGCAGAAAAATTTACATGAGTTCATGGATGACGACGTTAGCCTGAGCGAACAGACGAACGAGGAATTCGAAGCTGAGGCAAATTTCTTTGCATCTGCTACACTATTCCAGCTCGACCGCTTTGAGGCAGAAATGAGTAAGATCGGGTTTGGCATGAAGGCACCCATGGCATTGGCAAAGAAGTTTGGTGCCTCTGTACATGCTTCGCTTAGACGGTTTGTTGAATCAAACAAGAAACGTTGTGGGTTGATAGTCCTAGAGAATGTGTCACCCCAAGGCTCAATAGTAAGGTGCTCCCTTCGAGACATATTCCTTTCCTCAACATTCAGGTCTGAATTTGGAGAAATACACGTACCGCAGGAACTGGGATACAAATGGGCTTTTGTTAAAGATTACTATTTTCAGAAGAAATACCATGAGCGGGGCAGCATCGAAATTATTTCATTAGAGGGGGAATCTATTGACTGTGCTTATCATTTTTTTAATAACTCCTTCAATGCATTCGTCTTATTTTTTCCACGAGGAGAGAATAGATCGAAAATTTAAATTTCTGTATACCACCACCTAGCGGGTTCTTTCATATATTTAGTCTCGTTCCCATCTATAATTTGCAAGTCAACTTCTATTAAAATCCTTATATGGATCAAGGTGTCGGAAATTGAAATTTCCTGATCTATTGAGATTTTGTAATCTCAGCCTTTTAAACTTACAGGAATCTGTGTGCAAATTGTGTGCAAATAAAAAAGCACCTACTTCGAATAAACGATGTAAGTGCTTGATTTTCTGTGGGCCCACCTGGAATCGAACCAGGCACCTACTGATTATGAGTCAGTTGCTCTAACCGAATGAGCTATAGGCCCGTTCCCTTAAAAGAATGTGCTTCCTTTGATTTGGGAGTGCAATTCTACATATTTGTACTGACAATTTCAAATACAACACAAAAAAATTTCGTGGAGCTGACAAACGTAAAAAACATCATCTTCGACCTCGGCGGGGTCATCATCAACATCGATTATCAAAAAAGCATACATGAGCTGGAGCAGTACTGTCCCAAAGGTCGCTCCATCGAATACAGCCAAAAAGCACAGTCTCAGTTATTTGACCTCTTCGAAACCGGCAACGCCAGCCCAGAGGACTTTAGGAGAGAACTGCGTGCCACCTACCATCTGGACGCTACCGACGATCAAATAGACAATGCCTGGAACGCCATGCTGCTTGATATTCCGGCCGAAAGAATTGAGCTGCTACGCGAGCTAGGCAAGAAATATCGTATTTTCCTGCTGAGCAACACCAATGCTATCCACCTCAAGCGCTTCAACGAGATGGTGGAGCATAGCTTTACTATCCCGAGCCTCGACTCGCTTTTTGAACGCACTTACTACTCGCACCTAATCGGGCAGCGCAAACCTGATGCCATTGTGTTTGAGCAGATACTTGAGCAAAACGGACTGAAGCGTGAAGAGACGCTCTTTATCGACGACAGCATACAGCACATCGAGAGCGCCGACAAATTAGGCTTGCGAACGCTGTTCCTGAAGCCCCCGCTTACCATTAACCAAGTGTTTGGGGATGAGGTTGCCTAAGCAGCAGCACAGGTATAGCCTGCACCTGCTGCTTTTCCTGCTCACGCTTGTTACCACAACCATCGCGGGGGCAGAATGGCGCTTTGGAAAACTGTTTTTTTGGGGTGCAGAAGGGTTCTCCTGGATGGGTACATTTACATGGGCCGAACTGGCTGCCGGGCTGTACTTCTCGCTGCCCTTCCTGGGTGTGCTCACGGTGCATGAATTCGGGCATTATTTCACGGCGAAGCATTACCGGACCGATGTCACGCTGCCCTACTATATCCCGCTGTGGTTCGGCATCACGTCCACCATCGGTACCATGGGGGCTTTCATCCGGATTAAAAGCCGCATTTTCTCCAGGCAGCAGTTCTTCGATATAGGTATAGCGGGGCCGCTGGCTGGTTTTGTAGTGGCTATACCTTTGCTGTTCTATGGCTTCACGCACCTGCCGGAGCCGGAGTATGTTTTTTCGATTCACCCGGAGTACGAGCAATTCGGGTTGGATTACGCGCAGCATGTCTACCAGGGTGAGGGGAACTTCTCCTTGGGCAAGAATTTGCTGTTTGTGCTGTTTGAAAGGTATGTGGCGGACCCGGCACTGGTGCCCAATGCTTATGAAGTGATCCATTACCCGCTGTTGTTTGCCGGTTACCTGGCGCTGTTCTTCACAGCCCTCAACCTGCTGCCCATTGGTCAACTAGACGGTGGGCACGTGCTGTACGGCCTGATTGGGTATAAACGTTTCAATCAACTGTCGCCCATCTTCTTTAGCCTGTTCATTGTCTATGCCGGTCTGGGAGTTATCTCGCCGCACAACGAACCACTCTGGACCGACGAATTGCTGGTGGTGCTGGCGCCTTTTGTGTTCTTCGCTTTCCGGGGGATTCTGCATGACAACCGCCGGGGCCTGATGGCGGCGCTGGGTATGCTGCTGTTGCAATACAGCCTGGCCGAGACTTTTCCGGAGTGGGCAGGCTATATCTGGGTATGGCCGCTGTATGTGCTATACCTGTTCTTTGTACTGGAGCCAGCCGCGCCCAAACTGCGCTATACCTTATACCTGGTGTTGGTGGTAATGACCACGCAAGTACTGATCTCCTTTGTTTTCCCTGATGCAGACGGCTATACCGGTTGGCTACTGTTCGGCTTATTGCTATCCAGGTTGATGGGCATTTTCCACCCCTCCTGCCCCAATGAGGCCCCGCTCACACCGGGCCGCAAGGTGCTGGGTATACTGGCATTTGTTATCTTCTTGCTTTGCTTCAGCCCTAGTCCTTTTGTGATTGAATAGCTGGTTTCAGGGAAGTTAAAATTGTTTGAATCTTAATTTAGGACCCCTATCCCAAGAATTTTCAGGATTTAAAAATTGACAGGATTCTCGCATTAGTCGGCTCCAACTTCGCTTAGCTTTTCTTCCGAACTTGATTCGGGAGAAAAAAGTGAGTGCCCGCCGCACAGGCAAAGTTATAAAACAATGCACGCGCTTGACCTAAGATTGGTACTATGAAAAAAGGGGCCTGAGGCCCCTCTAAAGTAGACGCGAGCGATGACATCCCGAACTAAGTACAGGATCTTCGTCTCGCAACAATATATTCTATCCGTTATACGCTGTAATTCCTCCCAACAAATTACGAACCTGGCTAAAACCCTGTTGCTGCAGGAAAGCCTTGGCGGAGGCGGAGCGCATACCTGACCGGCAATGCACGATCACTTCCTGATCCTTGTACTGCTCAATGTCATCCAGTCGCTCCGGAAGCACGCCCAGGGGAATGTTCTGGGCACCGGCGATACTGGTTTCCTGGTGTTCCCAATCTTCGCGCACGTCAATGATAACGGGTGTATCCCCTTTGGCTAGGCGCTCTTTTAGTTCTTCTGCGGTAATATCTGCTGTGATCATGGTTTTATTAGGAATAGTTTGGTGGTAAAAATATGCTTGTCTGTTGTTATACGAATTGTGTATAGTCCGGGAGCCAGCTGCGGCAGCTGTACTGGAACCTGGCCCATGGATGCCTTTTGACGGAAAATTTCCCTTCCGGTTATATCGAACATCGAAAAATGCAGGTACTCCCCTTTAAAGTAAAGTACGCCTCTGGATGGATTAGGGTATACCTGCACCCGCTCCGCTTCCGGTATCTCTTCAATGCCCAATGCCTGGCCACTCATGACAGGGCGCAGCATTACGGCTCCTTCCAGAGAGGTGTCTTCTTGCCAGCCCGTTACATTGCTGAACAGAAAACGGCGGCCACTGGCTGAGTGGTTACGGTCGAAACCCACGTTGAGGAAAGTGGTGCCCGGCTGACTCCAACCGATGTAAAAGCTGCCATCCACCGCCACCGGTTCCGACAGCTGCACTTCATAAAATGTATTGAGCCCTTCGGTATATTGAACCTGAAACGATTGCTCATGCAAGGTGCGACCTGGTATACCGTTTTCGTCTGCCCAGATTTTAAAGGTAACCGATGTGTTTCGGAGTGTGCTCCCTACTAACGGAAAATGTACCCTAAAAGCCCGTACCTGGTCTGGCAGGCTCAGGTCGAAGCGCTGCGCTACCTGCGTCGCGCTGCTGGACGACACATAGCTGAAACCTCCTTCTGCCGTACCATCGTCATAAGCAAAGTAGTCGGCAAACTGGGTGCTGCGGAGTGTGCTGTCGTTGGCCCGTTGCAAGGCATTTGGCTCTTTGGTGTCGAGGAGGAAGCCATGCTGCAGCACAAAGCCCTCGTTGCTAAGATTGAGGTTGCTGATGCGGGGCGAGCCTTTGATCTCGAACTGGCGCACCTGGCCGGGCAATAGACCCTGTTCTCTCAGAAAAGTGTCGGCGACGACCGCTCCTGCTCGCTTTACAAACCCACGCCAGGCAATCGCACCTGGCATAGTGCCCAGGTTGTTCACAGAGGCCGTCACTTCCTTGCTCAGGTATAGCGTAGGGTTGGCCAGAAACTGGCGGGCGGGCATAGCGGTATAACCGTTGAGTAAAGGCGAAACACTTCGGCTGATGCCAATGTCACGGGTCGTGTTTTGTCCTTTGCGGCGGTTGCGGTCCATTTCCACATAGTCCAGATTCCAGACATCTAACAAGCCATTGCGGGAACCCTCGCTCCTGAAACGGAACTGAAAATTGTCATGAAAGAAACGCTGTTCCCGCAGGGCCACAAACACCTGCGCAAAGTCCGTTGCATTGCCTAGCCCAGCCTGCTGCCATACCGGACGCCAAACACCTGTATTGTCCTTAAACTCAAGCTGCAGAAAACGGCTGTTGTTGCTGGTGCGGTCCGGCACATCGCCCAACCCACCTGACTGCCAGTAAAAACTCAGGTATACCGAGTCGGCAGGGCTCAGCCCCTGCAACTTTATTGGTTGCGAAGTCAGCGTATCGGCCGGACCGGCGCTGCTGGAGCCATAAGCTTGCCCATTTGCATTCAGTCCGTCGAAAGATGCTGCCTGCCGGGTAATGGGGCGTAAGGCAAAGCGGCTGCTCACGTATACCCCGCCATTGATCCAGCGGGCCGGGTCTGGGGTAATGGAAGTGGCAGAAAAATCGTCGAAGAAAGGGAGCGTGAGTGGCGTTTGCTGCAGTCGGAGTTGCTGCTTAACAGGGGCCTGAAACTGGCGCTGCAAATCTTGCTGCAGGGGCATGAGCATGACCTGGGCCATCGCTACCATACTGCAACAGAAACATACTACCGTAAGCGCCAGCTTTTTGCTCATACACATTGGTTATATATAAATCGCCTGCCACAAAGCGTGACAGGCGATTCAGGATCAGTCTATACCTTGCACAGGCTCCTCGCCTGCCACCCATAAGTCTACCAGTTCACCCATTCGGATCTTGGCTCCTACCTCAGCGATCGGGCGCTGTCTGATGATCGTGCCATCGGACTTGCCGCTTCCCTGCACGTAAATGATGTTGCCAATCTGAAGCCCCTGCCCTACCAGCAGTACCGAGGCTTCGTCCAGCGGCATGTTCACAACGCTCGGCACTTCAAATTCAGTGTTGCCCAATCCGTCGCCCACATGCAGGTCTACCACGGCGCCTTTCGGCACCAGGTCGCCTGGTTTCACTTCCTTGCCGTTCACAAACTGCTTGAGCACGGCGCCATGCTGCAGGTCCGGCACATTCGTGATTTTTCCCTTACGCAGGTTGTAGCTTTTCAGAATCAACTCCGCATTTTTCACCGAACCGTCAATCAGCTTGGGCATCTTGATCATCGGCGGGTTTTTCATGTTGATGCTGATGTAGATCTTTCTGTTTTCCTTCACCTTTGCACCCGCTGCCGGGTCTTGGGTGAGTATTTCGAAAGGCTTGCGCTCCGGGTTATAGCTGGAATCGTTCACAAAATAGCGCAGGTTCTGCTCTTCCAGGTACTCCTCCGCATCAGGCAACTGCATACCGGTAATTTTCGGCACCGAAATGGTTTCACCGTGGTTAGTGGTCTCGGGCAGGTATAGGTAAAAGAAGCCAAAGACCAGCAGGCCCACAATCACGCCCATTAGAGCCAGGTGTATCAGCACACCCACAAAAGAATTCGATTTTAACATTTAATTAATTGTTTGCCCCAGGGCTTTTGTTAATTGTTGATTACTGTCTGAATCTATACATAAGGCCCCTACCCCAAGGATGTACAGGATTTCATAATTTTCAGGATTGATTAAATATATAATCGTTCAATAATCTAGTAAATCCTTTAATCCTGAAAATCCTGATTCAGACAAATAGTTTGTGCATTATGTAGGATAAGCTCCAACGAAAAAAATGAACCTCTCTAACTCCTAAACTCTCAAACTTTCTAACTCCTAAACTCCCAAACTTTTCTCGTTTCGCTCCATGCCGAATGTCAGGATGCGGTCGATGAACTCGTAAGGCTTGTAACCGTTGATGGCGGTCTGGTGGAAGATACAGGTTGCCGGGGTCATGCCTGGCAGGGAATTCACCTCAATGATGATGGTCTCCACCTCGTCGTTCTCCAGCACACGCACAAAGGCATCGATACGGGCATAGCCTTCTATCTGCAGGATCTGGGCCACACGCTTCAAGTCCTCCTTCACTTTGTCAGAGATTTTCTGGCGGCGTTCCGGGTCAGTAGCATAACGTGCCGGCGTGATATTCTGACCTTCCCCAGCCAGGAATTTTTCTTCCAGCGACAATACCTCGCCTTCGGCCAGCGCCTCCGATGCCTCAAACACCTCGTACTCCACGGTACCGTCCGGGTTATACCTTGTCAGCAAACCACCTGTGATTTCCAGGAAGTGCTTCGCGCCGTTTTTGCTGATGAGCGTTTCTACCAGGAAGCCCTGCTTATTCGGAAACTCCTCTTTAAAGCCAAGCGACAAAGTAGCTGCACAGCCTGAGTCCAGCTCCTCCATCTCCCGGAAAATAAGGGTGGTGAAGGCGTCCAGTTCCGCGCGGTTCTTGATCTTCTTCACAGCCGAACTGCAGCCATCGTCAGCCGGTTTGGCAATGAATGGGTATTTGAACTCGTACTCTATACCTTGGTAAAAAGCCTCTTTGTCATTCAACCAGTCTTCTTTCCAAGCCATTCGGTGCTGCGCTACTGGCACGCCATGCTTAGCGAGAATTTCGTTGGTTTCGTATTTGTTGATCGTGATCTGCGAAGAACTGATGCCGGAGCCATTGTAAGGTATAGCCAGCTTCTCCAACTCCTGCTGTAGAGCGCCATCCTCACCCGGACGGCCATGCAGTGCGATAAATACGGCATCGACCATGTTCTGCAGTTGACTGTAGGTGATATGCTGCGGCTCGTCCAGGCTTTTGCCGGTATACTTGCGTGTAATGCTTTCGGCCTCGCTGATGATTTCCTGCAAAACCGGGTGCGGCTTACCTCCGTGCTCAAAATGCTGGATCTTTTCCTTGATGTCGTCGGCATTGTCCTTCAGCATGATGTTGATTGGAATACTGTACAGACGGTGCTCCTCATTGCTTCCTGTCAGGAAGATGGGCAGCGGTTCGTACTTGGTGGAGGAAGACAGCTTCTCGTAAATGTTTCGTCCGCTTTCCACCGAAATGTGTCTCTCAGAAGAATACCCCCCCATGATCACCCCTACCCGGATCTTGTCGTGGCGGTGAGCATTCTCTTCCTTGATGGCATTATCGAGCTTGCTTAACAGCCTGGTCAGTGTCACGGTGTCCTTACCGGACTTGAGGCGCTCGGCCACCGAGGTGCGAATAATGTAAGTCAGGAACTGCGAAGGGTTCAAGCCGATCTCAGCCGCCTGGTGGAAGAAGAACGAAGACGGCAGCATGCCCGAAGTCGTGTTCGGGTCGTTCAGGAAGATATTGCCTTCTGCTGTAATAAAGCCGTCCAGGCGGGCGTATACGTTAAAGCCTAAGTTTACAAACAGCTTGCTGCAGGCTTTGCGAATTTCCTGAATCTGCTCACTTGGCAGGTCGATCGGTGTGATTTTGCGGGCCAGACCCGGCAGGTATTTCGAACGATAGTCAAACACCTCGCTCCCTTTCACGATTTCCGTCGGCGGTAAGGCGATGGGCGCACCGGCTTCGTCCTGCACCACGATGCAGGAGAACTCGCGCCCTTTAATAAAGGCTTCTACCAGCACCTGCTGCTCATGCTCTACGCTTGTCAGTGTGATGGTGTCGGTGTCAGTGGTCTCAAAGGTATGGTTGATGTGGTTCAGCAGCTCTTCCGGGTGATACAGGATCTTTCCATCCTCAAGCACCACCGGCATGCCGATGCCCTCGCGTATGTCTACCAACTGCTTCATGCTGGCTACCTGCTTCTCTTCACCCAGTGCCTGCCATGCTGCTTTGTAAATATTCTTGGTAAAGAAACTTCGGTCCATGCCCTGCTCAAACAGGTCGTAGTTATGCTCCTTCACAATCGAGACACCAATAGAAGAACCCTGATGCGGTGCCTTGAGCACAAGCGGCAAACCCAGGTCCGCTACCAGCGACTCGAACAACTGCTGTCGGTTCTCCTGCTTTTTCCAGTCGCCGTACTGTACCTTGCGGTAATCTGGTGTTGGGAAGCCGTGCTGCTTCAACATTTCCTTTTGGGCAGCCTTGTCTATACCTATAGCCGACGGCAAAATGCCGGAACCGGAGTACGGAATGTGGTACCATTCTAGCAAACCCTGAATGCTGCCGTCCTCGCCGTAAGGTCCGTGCAGGGCCAAAAAAGCAAAGTCGAAGTGATTGCGGAACTCATGCGGCATTAGGCGCTTTCCGGCTTTGGCAATAATGCGGTCCTGCTCCTCGATGCTCAGCTCGCCCAGTGACTCCAGGTATATCTGCAGCCCATGCTCGCTCTCTGGCAAGGCCTCAACCGGCGGATAGAAGTCACGGATAGTGCCTTTGTAGATATATTGCCAATCCAGCAAAATGAAATTGCCGAGGCTATCGGCAAATACTGGAACGGCTTCAAAAAGTGCTTTGTCAAGATTATCGTACACGGTGCGGCCGCCTGCGAAGGATATTTCGCGCTCACGGGATGGCCCACCAAAAATTATTCCTACTCTCATGGTATGCAAAGGTAACAAATACGCGCTGTATTTTAAGGGGCAAAAGATACAGCATGCTTTTGGAAATACATAGTAAAATCGGGATTTATGATGTCCGGCACAGGTATAACGGCGGGGATGAGTCGGAAATTCAATGTTTAACCAAGGGAGGGATTGTTTTCGTGCGCTATCGGCGGTAGGATTTATGGTGCGATTCGAATATCCCGGACTTGATTTGGGGTCTACTATCTTTTCATACCGCAAGTTTGGCGGCAGCGCAACTTGTGGTTGTATATGATAGCCAGTTTGTAACTGGCGTAGCGGCGGCTTTGCAGGTATAGCAAGCTCACTTGTTTCATGGCTTCGCCTTTGCGGTGGGTACTCCCTTTGTGTCTTGACACAAAAATCGAGGGCCCCTACCCCCGGGAGGTTAAGTCTTCGCTAAACGCTACCAAGATCCTTCCAGGATGACAAAAAGAGTAAAACTTAATAGCCCTATCCCTTTGGAGAAGCAGTGGGAATGACAATCGTGCACCGCTCCTTCCCCTGTTTCGGGGGTAGGGGCCCTCTACAAAAGGGGAAGGCAGGGATATCCTGTTAATCCTTAAATCCTGAAAATCATGATTCAGACAAATACCCTTTTCACTATATTTGTACACCCATTTACGCATACCGGAAACAAAAAACCCGGAAAAACGAAAAACGAGTAAGACTAACGAAAAACAACTTCATGAGAACAGTAGACGCGTATAACTTTACCGGCAAAAAGGCCCTGGTTCGGGTTGACTTCAACGTGCCCCTGGATGCTGATTACCGAATTACCGACGACACCCGCATCAGAGCGGCCGTTCCGACTATCCGAAAAATTCTGGATGACGGTGGCGCTGTGATTCTGATGTCGCACCTGGGCCGTCCGAAGGCTGGGCCGGAGGAGAAATACTCGCTGCGCCATCTGGTAGACCGTCTCTCCCATGAGTTTAACACTACCGTGAAATTTGCCAGCGACTGCGTAGGCCCGGAGGCCGCTCAGTTGGCGCACGACCTGCAGCCAGGCGAAATCCTGCTGCTGGAGAACCTGCGCTTCCATAAAGCCGAGGAGAAGGGGGACGCTGATTTTGCCAAAGAACTGGCTAGCCTGGGCGATGTGTATGTGAACGACGCTTTTGGTACGGCGCACCGCGAACATGCGTCTACGGCAGTTATCGCACGGTATTTCCCGAACGACAAGGTAATGGGCTACGTGATGCATGCGGAGCTCGACAACGCACGTCGCGTGCTCGACAGAGCCGAGCGTCCTTATACCGCCATTATGGGGGGTGCCAAAATCTCCGACAAAATCCTGATCATCGAAAAGCTGATGGACCGCGTGGACAACCTGCTGATCGGCGGGGGCATGAGCTATACCTTCGTCAAGGCGGACGGTGGACAGATCGGTTCGTCGCTGGTGGAAGAAGATAAAGTAGAACTGGCTGCCCGCCTGATTGCTATGGCCAAGGAAAAAGGCGTGAACCTGATGATCCCGGTAGACTCGATCATTGCCGATGAGTTCAGCAACGACGCCAACGTAGACACCGCCCTGAGCCACCACATCAAACCGATGTGGATGGGCCTTGACATTGGACCGAACGCCCGTGAGCAGTACGCTGATGTGATCCGCAATTCCAAAACCATACTCTGGAACGGCCCAATGGGTGTGTTTGAGATGTCAAACTTCTCGGTAGGCACCGAAGCCATTGCCGATGCTGTGGTAGATGCCACACGTCGGGGCGCCTACTCCCTGATTGGGGGCGGCGACTCTGCCGCTGCCGTGAATAAGTTCGGGTATGCTGACCGCGTATCTTACGTATCGACAGGTGGCGGTGCGCTGCTGGAGTACATGGAAGGCAAGACACTGCCTGGTGTGGCCGCCATTGAACGAGACGATTACTAAGAAAATAAATGGTCCGCTTTTTTGATTCGGGCTATTAAAATTAAAATCCCCTGCTGCTTTTTGTGGCGGGGGATTTTTTTTAAATGTGCAGCACAATCAATAATTCAGGTAAATTTGCAGCAGGCGGAAGGCTGGTGTTGTGAATCACACACCTTCAGTTGGCCAGAAAACAAATGCGTATGGAAGAACAGAAGAATAACCCCCTCCACGGAAAGACATTAGAACGGATATTAGTGCAGTTGGTAGACTACTATGGCTGGGAGGAACTGGGCTACAAGATCAACATCAACAGTTTCAACAGCAACCCAAGCATCAACTCCAGCCTTAAGTTCCTGCGTAAAACCCCTTGGGCCAGACAGAAGGTAGAAGAGTTGTACATCAGAACTTTTGCCGGAAAATAGTAGCCCCTCACCAAACCAGACATGAAAGACTACAAGAAATATTACATCGTACCGGCTGCCCCGGAGGAGGTATACACCGCCCTGACCAACCCAAACACCATCCAGCTCTGGTCAGGCGACCCGGCCGAGATGTCGACGGAACCCGGTTCAGAGTTTTCGCTTTTCGAGGGGAACATCGTCGGCAAGAACCTGGAATTTGAGGAAGGAAAAATGATCGTGCAGGAATGGTATTTCGGTGACCAAACTGAGAAATCTATTGTAACAATTAAGCTGCACCCACACAAACACGGCACCTCCGCCGAGCTGCGTCACCTCAACATTCCGGACGAAGCTTACGAGGATATTGTGGAAGGCTGGAATGAGGCTTACTTCGGTGCTCTGATTGAGTTTTACGAGGACGAATTTTAGTTTTGAGTTTTTTAGAAGTATCCGGAATCAGTGTGCACGAAGACGGGCATACCGTTTTGCATAATATCAGCTTCCGGCAAGGGGAGTATGAGAAAATTGCGATAGCCGGGGAAACCGGCTCTGGCAAAAGCACCTTGCTGCAAACCATTGCCGGCTTGGTGCAGCCCAGTGCCGGGCAAGTAACATTCGAAGATCAGCGCGTGATTGGCCCGCACGACAAGTTGGTGCCGGGCCATGCAGGTATAGCCTATCTGTCGCAGCAGTACGAGTTGCCTCCATTTCTGCGGGTAGAGCAGGTCTTGCGCTACGCCAACGCCCTGCAAGGCGACCAGGCCGAAACGCTGTACGAGGTATGTCGCATCAGTCACTTGCTTCAGCGCAAAACCAACCAACTCTCGGGAGGTGAGCGTCAGCGTATCGCTTTGGCCCGTCTGCTCAGCACCTGGCCTGACCTGCTGCTGCTCGACGAGCCCTACTCCAACCTAGACAAGGGGCACAAAGAAATGCTCAAAGAAGTGATCCATGATATCACGGAGCGGCTGGCCATCACCTGCATTCTCATCTCCCATGATCCGCACGACACCCTCTCCTGGGCCGATCGCATCATCGTGCTCAAAGGTGGCCAAATCGTACAGCAGGGAACGCCCGAGCAGGTATACCGCCAACCCGTCGACGAATATACGGCTGCGCTTTTCGGCAGCTATAACCTGATACCAGCAGCTGCGGCTGATAGCTTCACGGCTATACCTGGCATTTCACCCCAAAGCCGAGATCTGCTCATCCGGCCGGAAAGCTTCCGACTTACAACGGCTGAAGCCACTGCTGTGACAGCCACCGTGAGCAAAGTAACATTCTTTGGCGGTTTCTACGAGCTGGAGGCACAACTTCCCGGGAGAGCCGTTACCCTCAAGACGAGTCAGCAACCTCCTGCAGTAGGTAGCCAGGTATACCTGACGGTAGCACCTGAGGATGTTTGGTACCTGTAAGCGTTTTAATTTCCCTTGCTGGTCGGGTACAATTCAACAAGGAGAAGTTTATCAGGCGTGTGCCTTGTCCCTTAGTACCCGTGCTGTAACCAGCAACTGCCCAACGTGGCGCATACTGTGCTCCGCCGCATGGAAAAGCAAACCCATGACCGTAGAATCTACCTGCGCCCGACCCACCTGCCTTGGCTCAGTCAAGGTCTGCTCATCGGTTTGGGCCAACTGATCCAGCGCTTTATCCACCTGCTCATGAAACCGTTGCACCAGATCCTGTGCATGCTCCTTTGCATGGGCAGGCTTCCCTTCGGCATACAGGTACGTGAGTTGCTGCTCTGTCAGGGCCTCGCCTTTGGCGTAAGTGAACAGGCGGTCCAGTATACCTACCAGGTGCTGCAGGTGATACCCAACCGAAGCGACTCCCGCCGGACGTTCCCAGAGTAAGTCCTCCGAAAAATCCTGCATAAAGTTCTCCACCTCTTCGCGGGCCTGCAGCAGCGCATGGGCCACCGGTTGCAGCAAAGGCGGTATGCCAGGCAGCGGACCGCGCAGCCAGACTTCCAGGTTTTTGGTCTGTGTCATTGTATATTGTTTAGGTGAGACTTTAGGTAAATTATCCTGATCCAAGATTATTTTAAACTGCAGTCAGGACAAAAGGTTATACCTATAGGTATAGGCATACCTATTTCCCACTTATCACTTGCTCCTGCTGCGGATTATACCTAATATTCGGCCACTATACCTTCAATCAAAAAGTTTAAACCTATGCCTGCTTACATCATTGTAGAAGTGAACGTGACAGATCCTGCCACTTATGAGGATTACAAAAAACTGACTCCCGGATCGTTGGAGCCTTTTGACGGAAAGTTTATTGTGCGTGGAGGCGCTGCTGAGTTGCTGGAGGGCGAGCAAGAGCCGAACAGAATGGTGGTGCTGGAGTTCCCGACCATGGAAAAAGCGAAAGCCTGGTGGTCATCTGAAGAGTACGCTCCTGCCAAAGCCATACGCCAAAGCGCATCCACCACCCGCATGATCGCAGTGGAGGGAGTTTAGGAGTTTGAGAGTTAGAAAGTTTAGGAGTTTAGAAGTTAGAAAGTTGAGAAGGTATACTTACTAACTTCCAAACTTTCTAACTTTCTAACTTTCCAGTTTTCCTTTGTCGCGTCTGTTCAGGTAGTCCAGCACTTCGTCTACCGATGCCAGATCCCCTTGTTTGTGGTAGCAGTTTATGCGTTCGATCTCACCGGCGATCAGTCCGGCACGGGTGTCTTCGAGTTTGCCTTGCGAGTGCGTTACCTCATCCTGCCAGGGCATTGCCTTGCCGGGCACGCTGTAGAGGTATAGCTCCGGATACTCCTGCAGAGCCATCGTTACGGCCGTCATAAAAGCCCGTGGTTGCTGGAAGGGAGCAGCCGTTACGACGAGGTGTTTGTACTGCTTCTTTTTGGCATGCAGGATCATGGACTCTGCCTCAATGCGGGTATGCAGCAGCTGTGTATCGGCTGGCACAGGCGTTACCGGCTCCAGCATCTCCTCTCCTATGCCGAACAAACCCAATTGCCTCTGCCAGATGGCATAGCCCGGGTAGCCGCTGAGCGGAACAGTGTCCAGGCAGAAGACTTTGTCGATTCGCTTGCTTTGCATCAGTTGTTGAGCCGTTTCGAAGGATGCGGCCTGGTTGTCTGCTGTCTGTCCGAAAAGGAAAAGGCCGTCCAAGGGTTTGGCGGGCAGGGTGTCGCAGAGTGTTCGGATAATGAGTTCTTCTAACATAAGCAGGATTATACGCAGGCAGGTATAGCAGGATGTATCTATACAAAATTGACTATTTTTGTGCATGAAACCAATCTTTTTGCTTACTCTCACTTTTACTTTCTATCATCTCTATGAAAGCAATCGGTCAGCATAAAACAAACGAACCAACTGTAGTCAAGCCGGTGCAGCTGCAACTGGAGGGCTACAACAAGCGGGACATCGATCTATTTGCCAGCGCGTTCAGCGACACGGTAAAGGTATACCGACAGCCGGGCTTACTGACTTACCAGGGCCGGGACGAGTTGCACAGCAGGTATGGCGCTATGTTCGCCAGCACGCCAGACCTGCACTGCGAGGTCGTGAACCGGATAATTGCCGGCGACGTGGTGATCGACCATGAGAAGGTGCAACGCAAAAAAGGACAGCCGCGCACCGACGCCATTGCCGTATACCGGGTGCAGGATGGCTTGATCGTGGAAGTCACTTTTATACCACCGCACAACCAATAGGCTATACCTGCCACACTACTTTAGAATTATTCCAACGATGAATAACCAGATTGACAGTATAATTTTTGACCTCGACGGCACCCTCTGGGACGCAGCTGAGACGGTGGCCCGCGCCTGGAAGGCAGCTAGGGATCAGGTCGATTTTGAGATACAGGAGATTACCCCCGAAAAAATCCGCTCCATAGCGGGCACGCAGCACAACCTCATCTTCCCGATGCTTTTCCCGCACCTCAGCCCCGAGCAGCAGCATCAACTGATGGAGATAAGCGGCAAAGAGGAGATGGCCCACATCAAAAAGTATGGCGGCAAACTGTACGACGGGCTTGAGGCGACACTGCAATACCTGCAGCCCAGGTATAGACTCTTCATCGTGAGCAATTGCCAGGACGGGTACATCGAGGCTTTCCTGGAGCACCACCAGTTACGAGCCTATTTCCAGGACCACGAGTGCTCCGGCCGGACAGGCGACCCCAAGGATGTGAACCTAAAGGCCATCGTAGAACGAAACAAACTAGAGTCGCCGGTGTACGTGGGTGATACGCAAGGTGATTTTGATGCCAGCGCTAAGGCCGATGTTCCTTTCATCTACGCCAGCTACGGCTACCGCGAGGTGGAGCAATACGAACATAAACTGGAGCAAATCGCTGACCTGACCAGGCTGTTCTAACCCGAAAGACAAGGTGGCGCTATACCTCGATTGGCCATGCCAGGTATAAGCTGCGTATAGTCTCGAAAAAAGACATGATTCTGGAAGCGCAGCCCGAAGACATTGACGAGGTTTACAGCCTGTGGCGCATCCTGTTGGACCATCACCAGGGGCATCACCAAGTTTTCAGGTATAAGGCAGGTAGCGAACAGGCACTCAAGTCAGAACTCCTTACCCGGATAAAAGAAAAAAATACCCGTGTGTTCGTCTACCAGCACAACGACGAGTGGGTAGGAATGCTCATGGCCAGTCTCAGGGCCAGCTCGGCTGGTTTTAAACTGGCTCACAAAGGCTACATCGCCGAAACCGTCCTCAAAGAAGCGTTTCGAGGCAGCGGCATTGGTAAAGAGCTTTTTGAGGCAGCCCGCAAATGGCTAATCGACCAGGGAGCTGACCATATCGAACTGCAGGTATCGGTGCATAACCACGCGGGTATCCGTTTCTGGGAGTCCCTCGGTTTCTCTCCCTCCACCCACCATCTAGTATTAACCCTCAAGTAGGTCTTTTTTCAACGTTAACAAGGGACAAAACACAAAGCCCCGGCACACTGTTGTATGTCGGGACTTCGGGCTGGATTAGGTATACCAGGTGTTAGGATGGCGTGAAAGCTCATGGCCTCATTTCGTATACCTTGTCGTAAACGGTTTCAGCCACCTTCCGGAAAGAAACAAAACCAGCTTTGCGGGCGGCCTGTTGCAGCTCTTTTTCATAGGTATCAACCCCCAGTTCTACCCGGCTCACTTCCTCGGCCACGACATGGCGCCCTTCAGTTGAGCGCATGCGCTGGTACAGCTCTTCTCCTACCTTGTAGCGGTCTTTCGCTTCTACAGCCACCAGCACTCCGTCCCGTTTCAGTACCTCATTGCACTCGATTAGCAGGTCCTGCAGACTGCCGCCCATGTTGTGCAGACATTCAATCAGGGTAATCAGGTCGTATTGATGTGCCTGCACCTGGTCGGCCGTAGCCAATTCGAAGTGGGCATTGCTGATTTTCTTCTCTTTGGCCAACAGACTGGCCCTTTCCACAGAAGACTCATACCTGTCGAAACCAAGGAAATGCGATTCAGGAAACGCTTCGGCCATGATCAGGGTGGATGCTCCGTGGCGTCCGCAACCCAGGTCGGCAACAGTTATACCTTGCTCAAGCCTGTCCATGAGCCCTTCCACGCCAGGCAGCCAGTTGTCAAACAGACTCGATAGATACTCAGAGCTAAAAAAGCGGGCTGAGGGTTCAGTTAGTTTATCTTTTCCTGCCATACCCGGAATATCGCTTTTTTTCTCAACCGACGGTTCTCTAACAAACTTTGCAGTTTTTTCCACGCGTTTGGATTGAAAGCGCTCCCCAATGTAGAAGGGGCTCTTCCGGTCTGTCAGTGCTATGGCATGCTCGATGGGCAAGGAATAGGTATCCGAATCGGGCTCGTGCGACACGATGCCTTCTGTTGCCTGGTGATGCAGCCACTTTTTAACCAGCCGCACTTTTGCTCTGGTACGGCGGGCCAGCTCTCCTACTGTAACAGCGCCTGCAAAGGCCATTGCTTTATAAAGGCCTAGTTGCACGCCCAGGTAAGTCATCTTTATTCGTTCTGAAGCACGGAGATCATCCAATATGCGATGCACAAAGTCTGACATCTTTTTGGTGCTTATTTCTTTCGGCAAAATAGCATGAGTGTCCATAGTTGTAGATTTTGGTTGGATTAACAATCTAAAAATAAGCACCTTGCCTATTAAAGTATTGTATGTAACTCGGAATGTTTTGTATAAATCAGAAATTCCGACGGAGCTCGAGCGGAGTATACCCGGTCCTGCGTTTAATGAAGTGGCTGAAGTGCGACTGATCGTCGAAGCCAAGTGTGTAGGCGATTTCGGCCAGTGCCAGATCGGTGCTGGTGAGTAAGGCTTTGGCCTCTAGCAGCAGCCTGTTTTTAATGATATCGTGTGGGGGCTTTCCGGTAGTGCTTTTGACTACATCGGCCAAGTGTTTGGGCGTGATGTTGAGCATGCTGGCATACTGCTGCACTTCCCGCACTTCCTTGAATTTTTCCTCTACCAGCCGTTTGTACTCGCTGGTTAATTTGACTGCCCGCGTTGCCTTGTCTTTGATGTAGACGTTGTACCTGGCCTTGTAGCAATCTCGTATGAGCAGCAGCAAAATGTGCACATAATCACGCAGCAGCTGGTTTTTCTCGCGGGACTTGCCCTCGTTCACTTCTATGATGTTGGTAAATGCCTTTTGAATCAGCTCGCTTTCCCTTTTGGTGAGGCTGACCACGTGCTCGGCTTGCAGATCGAAGAAAGGAAATTGTTCTGTGAGTGTGCCCTTCACGACGGGCTGCATAAACTCCGATTTGAATTCCAGGCAATACCCATTGCAACCCCGAATGTTATAGGAAGAATAAAGCATGTTCTCCGGCACGATCACCAAATCGTGGGGCATGAGCCAGCGGTGCTTGTCATCCAGCCGGACATCGTGCAAACCTCCCAAAAGCAGGTATATTAGGTTAAAGTTTCTCCGCAAAGTCGGGATTCCCCGCTTTGGGTCTACTTTTTGGTGCCTTTCCTGCAAGGTCCCCGGCAAGAGCATTAAGTCTGGATCATAGGGACTGTTATCGTGGTTAATTTTTCTTTCAAAGGCAGCAATTGTATCAAAGGTCAATATTTTATAATCGGGCACGGATCTTAATTTACTTTTCCATTATACTGCACAATTAATAACCCGTAAATTAAATGAAGCTCCATTTTGCTTCAGACTCTTGACAGGCATTAAAAGCTCAGCTATACCTGTGTACACCCTGCACACAACACCCCCTTATATAGAACAAATCAAAACCTTAAAACAGTGCCTTATATTTAGTTATTTTAGCCTGAAAATCAATTACTTGGTCAACACCCCGCTAAGTGGGTTATAAAGTATTATTAAATTAGTGTAGCCCTTGCATTCGTAATTAAACTTGAATTCGGAACTGCCTGTTTTCCTCCTATCCGATCAAAACGGGCCCGCAACGTTCACTTCAAAGGGTCTGCCTAACACTAGCCGCTGCCTGCTTATAAGCTAGCACAACAACAGTTCAACCCAAAGCCGAAAGATTAAAGATTCTACTTTCGGATGGCAAGTATTCGGGTAGCAGGAATGGAGGCTATACCCTAATTGGCTATTTGATTGGCAAGCATTTTTCCTGACTCAAAATCAGAGATGTTCTGTAGCGTCACGCTGGCTATACCTTCCATGGCGTTGCGGGTAAAAAAAGCCTGATGGCCCGTGATGAGCACGTTGTTGAAAGAGAGCAGCCGCATAAACACGTCATCCTGGATCACTTTGTCCGACAGATCCTCGAAGAACAGGTCCGCTTCCTCTTCGTACACATCCAGCCCCAGGTAGCTGATGTGTGCGGTTTTGAGGGCTGCGATAACAGCCTTGGTATCGATAAGCGCACCCCGGCTGGTGTTGATCAGCATGACGCCTTGCTTCATGGAGGCAATGGATTCTTTGTTGATGAGGTGGTGGGTCTGCGGCGTGAGCGGACAGTGCAGCGAAATAATGTCGGACTCAGAATAGAGTGCGGGCAGTTCGGTGAACTCTATCCCTATTTCATCAAATTCATCCCGCTTTATAACATCGTACCCCAACACCCGGCAACCAAAACCCTTTAGAATTCTGGCTGTTACCAAGCCGATCTTTCCCAGTCCGATCAACCCTACCGTTTTACCATGCAGGTCGAAACCCATCAGTCCGTTCAGCGCAAAATTGCCTTCCTTTACACGGTTGTAGGCCCGGTGCGTTTTGCGATTGAGGGTAAGTATGAGCGCCAGGGTATGCTCTGCCACCGAGTAGGGCGAATAAGCCGGCACCCGCACCACCTTGATGCCGAGCTTTTGGGCCGCTTCCAGGTCCACGTTGTTGAAACCTGCGCAGCGCAGTGCGACGAGCCTGACGCCTTGCTCAGCCAGAAGTTGCAACACTTCGGCATTGGCTTTGTCGTTCACGAAAATGCAGACCGCCTCATGCCCCTTTGCCAGCACGGCCGTGTTGCGGTTTAGTGGTACTTCCAGAAAATTAAGCGTGTGTTTGTGCCGGGTATTGCTTTGGTTAAAGAACTCAGTGTCGTATACCTTGGAGCTGAAAAACAGGACATTCATGAGCAGGAAATTAAAGTGACAGCATTAGCTTTTTTATACGGGAGAAACGATCCCGGTATAGATCTACTGCATTGCCAGGTATAGCTTGCCGCTTTCGGCATACCGGAGCATACCTGTGTCTACCAGTTCGCGAAGCAGCTCAGTCACGGCTTCGGAATGTTTCGGCTCAAATTGTTGCACCAATTCTTTAGGGAGAATAGGCTGATCCTGCACCAGCTTGCATACCTTCTCGCGCAGACCTAACTGCTCCTTCCCTTCCCGCTCTTTTTTGCGCTGCGCCAGGCAGTAGTCGCAAATACGGCAGCTTTTGTCGTTCAATTCACCGAAATACTCCAGCAGCAGTTGGGTGCGGCATCGGTCGCTGGTCTCGACATAGTGCGCCATCTCTCTAGCCTGCTCCATGGCACGGTCACGCAATTGGTCCAGCTTTTTGTGATTGAGGGGCAAGTTGGCAGCATCCAGACGCGGAGTTGTGAAAACCAGTTGAGGTGCGTCGTGTTGGGGTTCGTATACCAGCACCTGCAGTTTGTGCAGATACTCTAACTTGCGCCGTATCTCCTGCTCCGGCTTGTGGAGTTGCTGGGCCAGTTTTTGTTCTGATATTTTCACAAATCCCGTAAAAGCCTCTCCCCCATACATCCGCAGAATCATACGCAGCAAGGCATCGTGCTCGGCATTCGCCACCTGAAACTCATATAGTGCCATGTTGTCGAGCAGCAAGTATAGCCTGGAGGGACTGTAATAAGCCTCGTTGAGTTGCAGATAGCCTTCGCCCTCCAGCCGCTTAATGGCATGGTGCGCTTCCAGGGTTTTGAGTTTGTAGTTTTTGGAGAAAGCCGCCAGGTCGAAATCGAAATTACTCATAAAACCGCTGCCCACCGCGATCTGGTAATAGTTGGCCAGGCACTGGTATACTCTGCGAATCAGCTCTAAGGGCGGGTGGGCTTCCGTTACTTTTTGCAGCAAATCCTTTGTATCGCTCGGGCCATAAAGCAGGGTGGCATAGGCGTATTTCTCATCCCGACCGGCACGGCCCGCCTCTTGGTAGTAGGCTTCCAGGCTTTCGGGCAGGTCCAGGTGCACCACCAGGCGCACATCGGGTTTGTCTATCCCCATTCCGAAAGCATTGGTAGCCACTATGACCCGCACCTTATCGTCAATCCAGGCCTGCTGTGCGTTGCTGCGCTCTTCAAACTTCAGTCCGGCATGGTAGGCGCCAGCCGCAATGCGCCGGCTTTGCAGAAACCTGGCCAGCTCCACCGTCTGACGGCGACTACGCACATACACGATCGCCTGCCCCGGCATGCGTTGCAGAATCTCGAGCAGGCGGCCCACTTTATCCTCGGTATACAGACAGGAATAAGAAAGATTAAACCGGGCAAAACTCTTTACAAATACATGCTGCTTTCTAAAGGCCAGCTTCTCCTGAATGTCCAGTCGCACCTGTTCCGTGGCCGTGGCCGTAAGCGCCAGCACGGGCACACCGGGCAGTGCTTCCCGCAACTGGGCCAACTCCAGGTAGGGTGGTCGGAAGTCGTAACCCCATTGCGAGATACAGTGTGCCTCATCCACGGCCAGCAAGCCGACTTTCATCCGCTTTACACGCTCCTGAAAAAGATCAGTCTGCAATCGCTCCGGCGACAGGTATAGGAACTTCATGTTACCATACACGCAGTTGTCCAGGGCAATATCAATCTCGCGGCGGTTCATACCGGAGTAAATGGCAATGGCAGGTATACCCCGCTTTTTCAGCTGCTCCACCTGATCCTTCATGAGCGCAATGAGCGGCGTGATCACCAGGCAAATCCCCTCCTGGGCCATGGCCGGCACCTGAAAGCAAATGGACTTTCCACCACCCGTCGGCAACAGCGCCAGCGTGTCCTCCCCGGCCAGCACCGACCGGATGATATCCTCCTGCAGCGGCCTGAACTGATCATAGCCCCAATAGGTTTTGAGTATGTAATGGATGTCGTGCAAGCGGGTTGTGGTTTGGAGAAGCGAAGATAAGGCATATCAGCCTAAATCGCTCTCACCAATTAGAAGGTATCAGAAAAAAGGATAGGCATAAAGCCCCCTTCTGTTCTTAGGAGGGGGTAGGGGGAGGTGAACAAAAAAGCCCGCCTCGAATGAGGCAGGCTTTCACTGGTAAATATGTTGAGATTAAGCGGCAGCAGACTGACCGTCTTCACGGTCTTCGATCACCTTTTTGAGTTTATCGATGGCCTGTGCGGCACGCTCTTCGTCAAAACGGTTGATGTTGAGTAACATCTTGGTCTTTTCCTGGCGCGTGATCACCTGGTGGTTCAGCAAGCGGATGATCTCCTCCTTCTGCTTGGCAGACGCATAGCGTACACCTGCCGTCTGCTCCGCCTCGGCAGGAGCCTTGTCAGCACTAGGGGTAGCAGACGCAGCCTTCATAGTTGCCTTCTTCTCGGTTGGCACCGCAGGCTTGGCTGATGATTCATTGCCGGCATAATCCATCTCCTCGACCGGTGTCGGCTCATACCCAGCCGCCCGGATAATCCAAGCCAGGATGTTGCGGTAAGCCTTGCCAATAGCCCGGGTCTGTGCCATACTGGCGATCGCAAATTCCTGGTAGTACTTTTTGCCCTGCTCCTTGTTAGAGCAGATCGCAAAGCCGGCACCCACCACCTGCTGACTGCGCAGGTCCAGCAAGTTCACTTTTGCCTGGTACTTGATCTCATCGTCGGTGCTGATGTTGACGACATGCTCCACCACCGGCAAGATACCCAAACGGGAACCGGCATACTGCCAGCCTTCAACATTCACATATTCCTTACCTTGTATATTTTGAAATAACCTGTTCTCTTTAATAAACTTAGCCAGGTCAATAGCTAAGTGAAGCGTTTCGTCAGATTTGGCTATATCATAGCTTTCGACCTTCTGCTTCTTCTCTACTTTAGTCTCTTTATTAGCTTGGCTCATTTTCGTTAGATTTCATGTTTTAGTACATATATCAAACATACCCGCACATCAAATAGTGCAAAAAATTTAAAAAAATACACCATACAACTACCTGTAAATCAATTAGTTATAAATTAATTTTTTAAATTTTGTATGCCCCTTGAATTCCCTGACCAATCAGGCCGAAAAACGACGTGAGGGGATATAGAATACGTAAAAAAGTACAATCAGGGTGTAAAGAGAGAATAAGCCGGCGCTCAGCTTCACCTTGGCAAGGTATAGCCGGGCCAAAAAGAGAGTATCGGGACTACAAGAATAGACCTAAAAGATGAGTGTAGCTGCTTTTACGCTTTTACTTCCTGCACAATCAGACCATCCTTCATAACTAATGTGCGGTCTGCCATGGTAGCCAGCTGTTCGTTGTGCGTCACGATCACGAAGGTCTGGTTGAACTCATTGCGCAACCGGAAAAAGATTTCGTGCAATTCCTGAGCGTTCTTGGAATCCAGGTTACCACTGGGTTCATCAGCGAAGATAATACGAGGTGAGTTGATGAGGGCACGGGCCACAGCTGTACGCTGCTGCTCGCCCCCCGACATTTCGGAGGGTTTGTGGTGCATGCGGTGGCTCAGGTTGAGCATGCTCAGCAGTTCGGCGGCCCGCTCAGTTACCTCCACCTCAGGGCGACCGGCCAGGAAACCCGGCAGCGATGCATTCTCGAGGGCGGTAAACTCAGGCAGCAGGTTATGAAACTGAAAAATGAAGCCGATATGCGTGTTTCGGAATCGGGCCAGATCAGTGGCGTTCAGGCGCGATATATTTTTATCATCAAAAAGAACGTCACCCGAATCGGCATTGTCAAGTGTGCCCAGTATGTGCAGCAGCGTGCTCTTGCCAGCGCCCGAAGCCCCTACAATAGAAACTACTTCCCCAGCCTGAATAGTCAGGTCGATCCCCTTGAGTACCTCTAATGATCCGTATTTCTTGTGAACGTTGACTACTTGCAGCACAGTTTGGCAATAATAAGTTTAAGGACTATATAGCTTCCAAAGCTACAAAACAAAAGGTATAAACCGCCAAATTGGTCTTAAAATTTCAGGTATGCGCGGCCTGTCTCTTCAGGGTTTCTCTGGTATGGCGCCCGATTGATCTTCTATCAGAGGTTCCAAACCGACTCCTTCCGGCTTTTTCTCAAGCACATCTTTCACATAGAGTTCGTTTATCAGCACCATGAGCACAGCCAGAATCGGGGCTGCCAGCAATAGCCCCAGACCACCTTGCAGTATACCCAGCAGCACCTGAAAAAAGAGCAGCAAAGCAGGCGGAAGAGCAACTGTTTTCTGAAAGATGATCGGTGTGATGACATACGACTCCACCAGTTGGATGCCTCCGTAGATGAGCACCACGAGCAAGGCCATGTCCGGCCCAACCGTAAGTCCGACCAGCACAGCCGGCACCCCCGCTAGCCAGGGACCGATATTAGGTATAAAGGCCAGAAAAAAGGCAATAAGACCCAGCGCAAAAGCCAGCGGTAACCCAATAATGGAGTACCCTATGGTCGTACTCACGCCTATAATCGCCATAGCCGACAGCATGCCCAGCAACCACATCTTAAGCGTCTGGTAGCACTCGTCTAACACCTCCAGCATTCTGGTACGTTTATGATCCGGGAATAGCCTGGTGAAACCATAGGTATAGAGCTTTGGGTCGGCCGCCAGGAACAAGGCCGTGATCAGCACGATGAAGAAATCGGCCAGGAAACTGAGCGTTGAGGAGAACAAGCTGGTGAGCCTGGACAGAACTTCCTTTTGCTCAGGCATCATGCGTTCATAATCTTTCGGTATCTGCCCTGTTAGTTGGCGTCCCCAGTTATACTGGCTTAGCCATTCCTTCAGTCTTGTGAGGGCCTGCGGAATGGTTTTGCGCATCTCGTCAGCCTGATCTGAAACAGTTGGTGCCACCAGCCAGAAAGCACCCACCACTGTGCCCAGCACCAAGATAGTGACTAAGGTCAACGCTATCCCTCTCTTCATGTGCAGACGACGCACAACCCAATCAGTCATGCCGCAGAGCAGCACAGCAAACAAAATCCCGGCAAACACCAACAGGAAAAAGTAGACAGCATTTGCCAGCAGGTAAAAACCTGAAGCAATGAGCATTACAATAAATGCAGAGACAGCTATTCGTCGGTATAAGGTATGTTGCTGCGGCATATGCCTCCTTTGGTTAGGTATAGATGTATGGGTGAGCCCGTTGCCCCTACATACTGTATTCGAAGGCTTACTGTTGTATACAGAACCCCAGGCACCCATCTGAGTAGATTATAGGTTCCAATGGAAGGTATAGACTAGCTGTGCAGCAGTAATATTTTAAAAACCGATTACTTGAATTTAAGCCGAATAAGGCTTACTTTCGTGCGTCCATTAAAACTGAAAGCATGAACATACACGAATATCAGGCTAAAGAGATTCTGAAAAGTTACGGCGTTCGCATACAGGAAGGCATCGTGGCGGAAACGCCAGACCAGGCTGTAAAAGCGGCTATGAAACTGACCGAGGAAACCGGTACAGGCTGGCATGTAATCAAAGCACAGATTCATGCGGGTGGCCGTGGTAAAGGCGGTGGCGTGAAACTGGCGAAGAACCTGGATCAGGTGAAGCAAATCGCCAACGACATCCTGGGCATGACACTGGTAACGCATCAAACAGGTCCTGAGGGCAAACTGGTACAGAAAGTACTGGTAGCGCAGGACGTATATTACCCTGGCGAATCTGATCCGAAGGAGTACTACCTGAGTATCCTGCTGGACCGCGCAAAAGGCCGCAACGTGATCATGGCATCTACTGAAGGTGGTATGGATATCGAGGAAGTGGCTGAGAAAACTCCTGAGAAGATCATCAAAGAGTGGATCGACCCGGCTGTAGGCCTGCAAGGTTTCCAGGCACGCAAAATCGCATTTGCGTTCGGTCTGGAAGGCGAGGCTTTCAAAGAAATGGTAAAGTTTGTGGCTAACCTGTATAAGGCATTCATCGAGACAGACTCTTCCATGTTCGAGATCAACCCTGTTCTCAAAACATCTGACAACAAAATACTGGCCGTTGACGCTAAGGTAGACCTGGACGACAACGCCCTGTTCCGTCACAAGAACCTGGCTGCCCTGCGCGACCTTTCAGAAGAAGATCCGTTGGAGGTTGAAGCCAGCCAGTCTAACCTGAACTATGTGAAGCTGGACGGTAACGTTGGCTGTATGGTAAACGGTGCCGGCCTTGCCATGGCGACCATGGATATCATCAAGCTTTCTGGTGGTGAGCCCGCTAACTTCCTGGACGTAGGGGGTGGGGCAAACGCACAGACAGTTGAGGCTGGTTTCCGCATCATCCTGAAGGATCCGAACGTGAAGGCTATCCTGATCAACATATTTGGCGGTATCGTTCGTTGCGACCGTGTTGCCAATGGTGTGGTGGAGGCCTACAAGAACATCGGTGACATCCGCGTTCCGATCATCGTTCGTCTGCAGGGAACAAACGCCGAGGAAGGCGCCCGCATCATCGACGAGTCTGGCCTGAAGGTATACTCTGCTGTAGCGCTGAAAGAAGCTGCTGATAAGGTAAAGCAGGTGCTTGCCGAAGTAGGAGCTTAATTCCAGCAATATAAAACAGAAAGGGCTGCCAGTGATGGCAGCCCTTTCTGTTTTTATGGGCATTGGGGAGTTTAAGAGTGATGAGATATACCGCCTTAACTCCCAAACTCTTTAACTCCTAAACTTGTCAAACCACTTCCAGCTCCACGTTGATATTGCCACGCGTACCGATGGAGTATGGACATACTTCGTGCGCCTCGTTCACAAGCTCATCCGCTTTTTCTTTGTCCAGTCCCTGCAGGTGCACTTCCAATTTCACGCCCAAGGCGTATTTGCCATCTTCTGATTTAAGCAAATCCACGTGGGCTTTTACCGTAGACTCAGGGTTTAACCGGATATGCTGCCTTCCGGCCACCAACAACAAAGCACTTTGAAAGCAGGCTGCATAGCCCGCCGCAAATAGCTGCTCCGGGTTGGACTTTCCCTTCTCTCCTCCCAGCCCTTCTGGCAAAGAGAGCGGCATATCAATTACCCCATCCGATGACATAACATGACCCCGACGGCCTCCAGTAGCAGTTACCTCTGCTGTATACACTTTTTCCATAGTTTTCAGAAAATCAAATGAGTGTTTCAAAATATTATTTATAAACTCATAATAACTTCCTATTGTTTTAGGTATAAGCCAATTACCCGAAATTCTGCGTATAATACACAGGTATAGCAGTTTCGATATTTATAAATTTTGCTTCTAAAATTTCCTTTTAAGCGCATTGTTTCTATTTTTGCACCACCTACCTGCACCCGTAGTTCAATTGGATAGAATATCGGATTTCGGCTCCGAGGGTTAGGGGTTCGAATCCTCTCGGGTGCACATTACAATATCAGGCGCCAGCTGCTGTAGAAGTGGCTGGCGCTTTTTTGTTTCACCAGACTTAACTGCATCATACAGAATTGAGCCGAGATTGATGGAATCAGAAGCTCGTTTATTTAGTCTGATCAAATATTATCCTATCCAATTAAGTCTAAATCGATTGAATCTGCTCACTAAACATGATCTGCAGTCATAAATCTGTTAAGATTATACCTCTAATTACTGTATAACACTTACTTTATGTTTTAACATATAGATGGTTAAAGCAACAGGCTATTCTGTTTTATATTATTTTAGCAGTTGCTTAAATGATATACTAAAAAATGGAAATAAACTGCATAAGGGACAAAGCGGACGAAAGTCAAATCAGAAGGTGCAGAGAGCGGTTGAAGGAGCTTAACGATTCATTCTTCGAGCTATCCCAAGGGTTGGAATTGGCTAGCAATAACGTGCGTTTAAAGATTCTGTTCCTGTTGTATGAGGAGAGCAGGCTTTGCGTATGCGACCTGAGCGACGTTCTTGGCATGAACATTTCTGCTGTGTCACAACACCTACGCAAGCTCAAAGACCGAGACCTGATTATCCTCTCCAAAGCCGGCAAGATCATCTTTTATTCGCTCACACCCAAGTATGAGCAGATGCTTAAACCATTCTTTAAATTACTGGAAGAAAACAAAATATTTAACCTGGTATGAAGACAGACCATAAGTTGATTGGATTAGGCATCTTTGGCGCAGTTGCAGCATCCACATGCTGCATCGTACCATTAATGGCTCTACTCGCAGGCACAAGCGGCCTTATCTCTTCATTTTCTTTCTTAGAGCCCTACCGCTATATTTTCATGAGCGTAACTGTGCTTGTTCTCGGGTTGGCCTGGTATCAGCAACTTAGCCCCGTAATACAAACGGATTGCGATTGCGAAACGGAAAAGCCGCGCTTTTACCAAGGAAAAACGTTCTTATTTATGGTGACACTATTTGCAGCGGTCATGCTTTCCTTCCCATCCTTCTCATATGTTTTCTATCGAACCCCTCAACACGCGACGCAAAATCAAGTCTCTGATTTAAACACAGCTAAAACAGTGGAATTCAGCATCAGCGGTATGACCTGTAGTGGATGCGAAGCACATGTTGAACAGGAAGTATTTGCACTTGATGGAATTCTAAAGGCGAAGGCTTCTTATGACGACAGCAATACCGTGGTAGAGTATGACAGCACAAAGGCCACTGTATTCTCTATCAAAAGAGCTATTCTGAAAACAGGTTATGAAGTAACAGAATTCAAAGAAAGATAACATGCAACAGCCATTCGACTTGATCATAATTGGCGGTGGTTCTGCAGCTTTTGCAGCGGCTATCAGAGCAAATGACCTCCAGCTCCATACGCTGATGGTGAACGGGGGGCTGCCACTAGGCGGAACGTGCGTGAATGTAGGCTGCGTTCCTTCCAAGTTTCTAATCAGGGCTGCAGAAAGCGTGCGGCATACCATGCACTCCTCTTTTGAAGGGGTACAGGCCAAAGGCGCGGAAGTTGACTTTAAGCAGATCATTCAGCAGAAGAAGGCCTTGGTAGCTGATATGCAAGGGCGCAAGTATCTGGATCTGCT
This sequence comes from Pontibacter aquaedesilientis, assembly GCF_014773225.1. Taxonomy (GTDB): domain Bacteria; phylum Bacteroidota; class Bacteroidia; order Cytophagales; family Hymenobacteraceae; genus Pontibacter; species Pontibacter aquaedesilientis. The sequence continues at coordinate 105,480 of NZ_JACXAJ010000011.1, forward strand.
AGCTGATTTGCAATATGTAACTGTGCTGGAAGGAAATGCAGCGTTTGTGGACAAAGATACCATTTCAGTGAACGGCGAAACTTACAAAGCATTAAAAATAGCCATCGCAACAGGTGCAACTACGGCGATCCCACCCATCAAAGGGCTATCGGATATACCTTATTTGACCAACGACACGCTCTTTAACCTTGAAAAACACCCTGATGCACTCCTCATTGTGGGAGGTGGTTACATTGGCTTGGAGATCGCTCAGCTCTATAACCGTTTAGGCACAAAAATAACCGTAATTGAGGCGATGGATTGTGTGTTGCCAAGCGAAAGCAGAGATGTAACAGATGAATTGACTAAGCACCTAATAGCCGAAGGTGTGGAAATTAGAACGGCAACTACCTTAAGCAGAGTGTGGCAGGAAGGCAGAGCAATTAAAGCAGAACTGGCTTCAAATGGACAAAGACTAACCATTCAGGTAACTCATGTAGTGATAGCCACTGGAAGAAAAGCCAATACAGAGCGCTTGAATTTGGAGCAAGTAGGCGTAAAGACTGGAAGAGGTGGGCATGTATTAGTAAATGAATACCTTGAAACGAATGTGCCTAGCATTTATGCTATTGGTGATGTGAATAATCTTCCGCAGTTTGTCTACACTGCTGCCTATGAAGGAACAACTGCCGTGAGCAACGCTTTTCAAGGTATAAACCATAAAGTTGATTATAACGTCTTGCCTTGGGTTATTTTTACCGACCCGCAGGTAGCTGGTGTGGGCTTAGACGAACATCAGGCACAAGAAAAGGGTATTCCGCATGAAGCAACCACTTTGCCCCTGACAGAAGTACCGTACAGTATTGCCGCGCTGGATACACGCGGTTTCATCAAACTGATCCGCAACCCAGAAACAGACCATTTACTGGGGGCAAGAATAGTTGCTCCTGGGGGAAGCGAACTAACGATGGAATTGAGTCTAGCGATCAAATATGGCATCAAAGTCAAAGAGCTCGCTTCTACGCTTCACCCCTACCTGACGTTGGCAGAAGGTGTGAAACTGGCAGCAATGTCCTTTACCAAAGACATAAAAAAAATGAGTTGCTGCGCTGGTTGATAACAATAAAATTAGCGACGAGTCTTATGCTGAATAGATTTTGTAAAATAATTAATAGTGCCATTGTTGAATAGCTTGCAGCAGACCGATACAGCGCTTTAGTCGTAGCTTCAAATGTGGAATCGCTCCGTAAATGATTTAGAAACTTCTGACTGTAGCAGTTAAAGGATGGATGTGCCACCAATCAGGTTCATCTGAAGTTATATTACAATAAAGTGTTAAAAAAGGGAGGCCACACTTTGCAGCGCGGCCTCCCTTTTTTAACACTTTTTATTACTCTACTGCATCAGGTATAGCTCGGTCTTCCGGTGGGCCTTTCCTTTTTCGGGCAGTACCTCACTCTCGATCTCTACTTTGAACCCTTTGTCCGAAAAGTAGCGTCCGATGTAATGCTTCACGCTATGGGCACGCTGCTCGCTCACCCGGCTTTTGGCATCCGGTTCCCCGTATCCGTCAGAGTAGCCTTTTACCACTAGGGTTGTACCAGCGGGCTGCTTCTGCAAGAATCTTGACAGGCCGGCCAATTCCTCCAGGCTCAGGTGCACCCTGTTGAAGCCGTTGTAAAGCACCAAGGAAGGGGACGCAGCTCTTACTGGCTTGGTTTCAGCTACTGCCTCAGGGGCACTTACTGCAATCTGATCTTGTGTTTCAGGAGCCGCCTCGGGTTCCGGCGCATTTCCCAACAAGTAAGCTGTGTAGGTCGGCTGTTCGTCCGAACTGGCTGACACCCAGATCGTCTGCCCTTCTGTTTTCCTGAAATAAGCATTGTAGCTTTCCATGGAGTTTGTAACAGAGGCAAGCCGCACAGCCGCTTCATTCTGTCCACCGTTCAGGGGTGCAGTATAGATATAAGCCGACATGCCTTCCTTACGGGCGAAAAACAAAGAGTCACCGGCTACAAAGGGGGCAAACTCAGCATCTCTGGAGTTTACATTTTTCCCAAGGCTTCGGGGCTTGGACCAAGCCTTGCCATCCCACTCGCTCAGGTACAGGTCGTCATAGCCTTGCGTGCTCCCGAGCTCTGCCGAAATGTATAGCTTGCTCAAATCCTCTGTCAGATACATACCCATGTTTTGGGAATGGTTGCGCATGCGCGGTACCGGGCGCTCTCCCGTCTTTTGGAAGACGCCCTCCTGCAACGTATATACCCCAATGCTTTCGGTACGACGTCCTGTTTTGTGGTAGACGTATACCTCGTTGTTAGCCGGGTTGTCCCCTATCAAGGCATTTACCTGGCCTAAGTTTAAAACCAACGGTTTCTGTGCCGCTGTTGCGCTGCCCTGTTGTGTGGTGTACAGAAACTGGCCATCCTTCTCCTTCTTGGTAAACACGACCAATTCCTTCCCTACCAGTGTCACCTCGGCGATCTCCTCATTAGAGGTAAGCAGCACGGTTTGAGCATTGCTCAGGCTGGCCGTACCAAGCAGCATTCCGATTGTGTATAAAATTCTCTTCATGATTTTTCGTTTACCAAATGGTTACTTGCTTTCCGTACTTAGGGTATTTGACCGGGATCAGGTTATAGGTCAACGAGATTTCGTTGGTGCCCCTGCTGATATACTTGGCATCGGCCGTCGGCATCTCGTAAGCATACCCAATTCGGAACTGCTCAAACCGTATACCCGCTGTCGCGTTGTAGGCCAGGTCTTTGCGGTAGCCACCACCCAACCAGAACATGTTTTGGTAGACAGCCTTGAGCTGTACCTCCGCCCCTTCTTTCAGCTGGTCATCGTACTGCAGCATGGCATTGGCCACTATACCTATTTGGTCAGACACGGCTGTGCGGTAACCCGCCTGCACGAAATGCTTGCGAGTATACAGGTCTTGCAGAAACTCGTCCCCGCTGGCCACTATACCTGTTTTGGTAATATCCTGCATGGCATAGCCCAGGTAAAAGTTCTCCTCTGTCAGCATCCACCCAAGGTTCAGGTCCAGTTTTCCCTGGCGCACACGCTGTCCCATCACGTCCTGGTACTCCGGGTCGTTCTCGTTGTCGATCGTCAGCTTGTTGCCATCGAGGCGCTGCGCACTGTAAGTGGCCGCCCCGCCCCAGCGCAGGCTCAAACGCTCAGACAGCCTGATTCTGGAGGCGTAGCTCAAATGCACCTGACTCTCCGAGAAAGGGCCGAACTGATCCTGCAATACAGCCAGACCAAAGGCATGCTTGGCACCGGCTTGGCGGTCATAGAAGTCATGTCGCTTTGTCTTGGACAGGTCGCTGCGCTTCCAGGCCGAAAGGTCTGCCAGATCCAGCTCGGCAGAGGCGAAGAAGGTCTTGGGCGCGCCTTCGAAACCCGACCACTGGTTGCGGTGGAAGGTCTTGAGCATGGTGCCCTCGTAGCCGGTCAGGGCTGGGTTGTAGTACTGTTGGAACAGCGAAAAGTTGGCGATGTGTTTTCTGTTCTGGGCATTTGCGCCCAGAACAGAACCAACCAATAATATGGATAGAATTAATTTTTTCATTTCGATTACTTCTTAAGGATTGTCACCACGCCTCTCTTCACCCAATTGATATCCTTCACCTCCACAATGTAGAGGAAGGCACCGTTCAGTATCTGACCGTTTGGTCCACGTCCGTCCCAGCCCGTTTCAGGGTTGCTGGTTTCAAACACACGCACGCCTGAGCGATCAAACACCTGAATGTTCACCTGATTGTAGAATCTCAGTTCAGGAATGGTCCAGTTATCATTTATACCGTCTCCATTCGGAGAGAAAGCATTCACGATTTTCAGCTGATCCTCCGTTTTGGCATAAGCCTCTTTGGTCAGGGTGAAAGAACGTTCAATGGTGTTATTGTAAGGATCGGTGCTTCGCACACGGATAGAGAAGGAAGTCATACCAGATAGCCCTTTGTTGCTCTTCAGGTATACCTTGTCGCCTCTGATCTCGAACAGGCTGTTTTGGGAATCACCTGCACCAGAAACCAGCGTGTAAACAAACTCCGTGTCATCCGGGTCCGTGGTGGTCAGCGTGCCAATCACCTCGTTGGCCTGAGCATCAGGCTTGAAGGTGGTGGCGCTGAAAGCAAGAGCGGTTGGCACCTTGTTTGGCTCCACTACTACCGTGATCGAAGCCGTTCGGTTATCCACGTTGGTAGTGCCTGATGGCAGTACTAATTGGCCTGTCAGGATGTAAGTACCAGCAACCATACCATTGTAGTTGCCCTGTGCCCAGTTCACACTGATCGATTCAGAGTTACCGTCTGAATAGGTTACCGTTACCTTAGCCGGAAGGGCAAGAGAAGCGTAGCTAGTTCTGATCGGCACTGTAAGCCCAGTTGGTGTTGCAACGGAAGTGATGTTGCGAAGCACTGTCACTGTCTGAGTAGCCGTAGCCTTATTGCCTGAGGCATCAATCACGGTCCAAGTAACTGTCGTCACACCGGTCGGATAAACCGCTGGGGCGTCGTTCGTGGCTTTGGCTCCAGAGCAGTTGTCTGCTATTGTCGGGTTGCCCAGGTTCACGTTAGAAGCCGTGTTCTTACCCGGATCCACATTCACTGTCACCGCAGCCGGCGCCGTGATTGTTGGCGCAGTCTTGTCTTCTACTGTTACAATGGCAGTCGCCGTTGAGCTGTTGCCGCTCTCGTCCGTCACCGTCAGGGTTACCGTGTTCTCCTTGTCCACGTTCGAGCAGTCGAACGAGGTCTTGTCAAGGTTTAGTGAAGCGATTGCGCAGTTGTCTGTTGAGCCATTGTTGATCTGGTCAGCTGTGATGGTAGCCGTGCCGTTGGCACCTAGCTTAACGGTGATGTTCTGGGCTTTAGCGATTGGTGCGGTCTTGTCCTCCACTGTTACAACAGCTGTCGCGGTAGACACGTTGTTGTTCACATCCGTTACCGTCAGGGTTACCGTGTTCGGTCCTACATTCGAGCAGTCGAACGAAGTCTTGTCCAAGGTCAGTGACTTGATGCCGCAGGCATCTGTTGAGCCGTTGTCGATCTGGTCGGCCGTGATGGTAGCCGTGCCGTTGGCGTCCAGCTGAACTGTGATGTTCTGGGCTTTAGCGATTGGCGCAGTGTTGTCAACTATCGTCACCGTCGCCGTTGCGGTAGATACGTTATCGTTTGCATCCGTCACCGTTAAGATGACAGTGTTAGCACCGATATGAGAACAGTCAAAGCTAGTCTTGTCTAAGCTCAGAGACTTGATGCCACAAGCATCGTTGCTTCCGTTGTTTATATCAGAAGCTGCAATAGTGGCAGTACCGTTTGCCTCTAAAATCACCCTGATATCTTTTGCGACAGCAATCGGGGCAGTGTTGTCAACAATTGTAACCACTGCTGTTGCAGTTGACACATTATTCCCTTTATCAGTTACTGTTAAGGTTACTGTATTCTCGCCCACATTGCTGCAATCGAAAGTAGCTTTGGATAGGGCCAGCGTTACATCACCACAAATATCAGACGAACCATCGTTTATCATTTCTGGCGTAATCGTACCCTTGCCCGAAGCGTCCAGCTGCGCCGTAATGTTCTTAGTGCGGGCGATTGGAGCAATCTTGTCTTCTACGGTAACTTTGATAGTTGCTGTAGAGGTATTGCCGCTCATGTCAGTTACCGTCAAGGTGACATCGTTGGCGCCAAGGTTAGAGCAGTCAAAAGAAGTCTTGTCAAGAGCAAGCCTCTCTATGGCGCAATTGTCCAAAGAACCATCGTTCACTTGGTCAGCCGTGATGGTGGCTTTGCCAGTTGCGTCCAGCTGAACTGTGATGCTCTTGGCTTTGGTAACCGGAGCCGTCATGTCCTCCACTGCTACCACTGCCGTTGCCGTTGAGCTGTTGCCGCTCTCGTCCGTCACTGTCAGGGTCACCGTGTTCTCCTTGCCCACGTTCGAGCAGTCGAACGAGGTCTTGTCAAGGCTTAGTGACTTGATCGCGCAGTTGTCAGAAGAACCGTTGTCGATCTGGTCGGCCGTGATGGTGGCCTTGCCTGTTGCGTCCAGCTGAACTGTGATGTTCTTAGCTTTGGCAATCGGTACGATTTTGTCCTCTACTGTTACAACAGCTGTAGCCGTTGAGCTATTGCCGTTCGCATCCGTTACGGTCAGGGTCACATTGTTATTACCCACATTCGAGCAGTCAAACGAAGTCTTATCAAGGCTTAGTGAAGCGATCGTGCAGTTGTCTGTTGAACTATTGTTGATTTGCTCAGTTGTGATTGTTGCTTTACCAGCAGCATCCAGCTGAACAGTCAGGTTCTTGGTTTTGGCAACCGGAGCCGTCTTGTCCTCTATGGTTACATCGAAGCTGATGGTAGAAGTATTTCCTTCGGAATCTTTTGCTTCAAATGTGTTTTTGGTAACACCTATCGGGAATAAAGATCCTGAGGGAAGACCAGCTATTTGTGTAACAGCTATATTATCACTGTTGCTGTATTTAACTGCATTCAAATACAGTTTCTGGACATTTTCATCAGATAAGATTGGAAAACTACTGTAGTTACCGGCATGCTGGAATCCTATAGCTTTACCACCATTCGAAAACTCCCTTACAGCTACCGCAGCGCCTTGTGCTGAAGTCATCAATACAAGTGGTTGATTGGAGCTGTATACTCTAGCATCTCCTCCATTGCCTCCGCCTCTAGGTAAAGTAAATGATGCAGTTATACCTGACATCAAAGGATGACCAGACTGCTCTGCAACCATGGTATAAGTCGAAATATCAGTAAATCCACCCGTCCTATTAAGAACAACGATGTCATTCATCGCTGTCATGGACTGGCTAGCATCAACTTCATAAGCAGACCATTCGTTTGTGATATAGGTCTTACCCTTATTGATAACAAAATCAACCAATGCATTTTGACCTGCTATTGGCATAGCTATGCTGTATGTTTCTCCATTTAAATGGATAACAGCGTCAAACTCAGTCAATGATGGGTTAGTGCCGTCATATTCCGACTCCTTTGTGGTACTTAATGTCACTTCCATACCTGCAGCTGTCAATGCATTTTTAAGGCTTGTAGTATGGGTATTTATTACATCCCATATCAATAACACCTTTCTGCCTGCTGTCGTCGAACAATTATCAGTCGCTACCGGAGTAGAATAAGTAATGGTAGCGCCACACTTGTCAAAGTCACTATTTTTTGAAATTGAAGTAACTGCTGCAAAAACAGGTGCTGTCACATCTTTTACTTCAACGTCCTGTGTTTGAGAGGTTATGTTCCCCTGCCCGTCATTGTAAGTCCAGGTGATCGTATAAGTTCCCTGTTGTCTGTACTCAAGTGGCGCGGAAGTTGTGCCAGTGATAGTTCCTGCTGTGTTATCAGTGGCCGTTGGAGCCGTTAAAGTAACTACACACTCGCCTGTTGCTTTTGGCAGATTTGCCACATTTGGTACAGGTGCCTCTGTATCTTTCACAGTCACCAATTGTGTGGCTGTGGTTTTGTTACCAGAGCCATCGGTCACTGTCCAAGTCACGGTGGTGCTACCAAACGGGAAAGTTGCAGGAGCATTATTGGTTACACTAGCAACAGAACAATTGTCTGATGTAGTAGGTGTGCCCAAGGTCACATTTGAAGCGAAGCTTTTGCCGGCATCCGTACTCACGCTAACTGCTGAGGGAGCTGTAATGCTTGGCGCTGTTTTTTCTTCAACTGTCACCACCGCTGTCGCGGTAGACACATTGCCGTTCGCATCTGTTACTGTCAAGGTCACGGTGTTCTCTATACCCACGTTAGAGCAGTCAAAAGAAGTCTTGTCAAGAGCAAGCCTCTCTATGGCGCAGTTGTCCGAGGAGCCATCGTTCACTTGGTCAGCTGTGATGGTAGCAGTATTGCTAGCACTCAGCTGAACGGTGATGTTCTTGGCTTTGGCGATTGGAGCCGTCTGGTCCTTGGCCGTCACCGTGAAATTCTGGGTTACTTTGTTGCCAGAAGCATCTTCAGCCGTCAGTGTCACTGTCGTGGCCACGTCTTTTGCAAGCGCGGTGCCAACTGCCGGAGACTGCGTGATCGTTACAGAACCGGAATTATCGGTAGCCGTAGCAAGCGCTGCATAATCCGTTAAAGTAGCCTGGCAGTTATCGCCAAGGGCAACAGTCGCATTTTCCTGGGTAGAGGTAAACACCGGCGCTGTGTTGTCCACCACCGTTACCTTCACCGTACAAGTGCTGCTGTTTCCTGCGGCGTCGCTAATGGTTAGTACGACACTCTTCACTCCTAAGTCTTCACCCGTGAAAACAGACTGGCTCAGGGTTCTGCTGGCAATGCCGCAGTTGTCCTCGTAGCCGCCGTCCACATCTGCTGCGCTTAGCGTGGCTTTGCCCGCGTTGTCCAACACCAATGTAACATCTTTGCAAGAGGGAGCATCAGTTTTGAACACAACCTCTGTAGCACCTGGGGCTGTGTAGGAAAGTTGCGCTAGAGCTCCTCCCCCATTTTCGAAATACTCCATCACCACCGGAACAGTTTGGCCGGCAGACAATTCAATTGTGCCTACAAGGCTTGTTGGAGACATTTCAATCCACTGGCTTATCACCTGCGTATTGTTTACCCATAATCTTACCCCATCATCTGTAAGGGTCCTGAAAGTGTAAGTGCCTGTAACAGGCGCCCTAAACTGCGCCGTGTAGCGAATGGAGAAATAGTCATTGCCCAGCACAGAGGCATTCGGGGAACCTACGCCCCAGTCTTTGTTGATTTCTGAAACAACCTCAGAGTATTTGAATGTATTGAAATTAGTGCCTGAATAATAGTCAGCCTTAATCTCCCCTACTACTCCAGAAAGGTATGGTGCCGTTTCATCCTCCACTGTAATAGTAGTAGCTACAGAGCTGCTGGCTCCTTGACAGTCGGTTACGGTAAAGGTAACATTGGTTACGCCACTCGCATAAGGGCCTACTGGAGAAACGCTGAAAGTAAGTGCATCGCCATCAGCATCGCTTGAACCATTGTCGAAAGCCTGTGCTATAGCTGTGCCCTGGCAACTGCCGTCAGCTGTAACAACTAAAGCTTTTGCTACAGCTACAGGTGCATTGTTGTCACCAGAAACAGCGCCGCATTGTGTTGTTCGCTCATAAGAGAATCCTCCACCTTGGTTGTTTTCTGTCCATGATAAAAACTTAATTCCTATATAAATATTTTCTGCAATCAGGTGCAAAACTGCTTCCCGGCCGACCATATTTGGAGGAGTACCACCGTGCCAATTAACCCAGGATTTATAGTTTAGGTTAGCATATTCGTCTAAAGTTCCATAGGCCCATTCTGTATTCTTTGGACTTGAATAAGTACCCCAACCGTCACTTTCAAATTCTGAGAAAGCATTGTAAATGCCTTTGCTATTTTGTCGCGTTATCCAGGTAGTTGGAGTTATTCTATCCTGATTTGCCTCCTGCGTAAAGTCTGCAAAATTAGCCTTCGTAAAAACAATTCTCGGCCCATTCCAAACGGTAGGTACTTTGGTAGTATAATTAACAAAAGGTAAATCGTTAGAGTAACCTATATTAGACTTGTCTCCAAATTTAAAGTAGTACTTACCTTCTACCGCAGCTGCTGTAGGTTTAATAACCCACTCAAATTCCCTGTTACTATCCTCATTAGTAAATGAAAATGTACCACTTGGAGTTGAGCTATCGACTATCTGTCCTGCTTTATAAACACCATTACTATTTATATTTAGTTGTTTTGTGGTAGGTGTTCCGCTTAGTACACTGTTGCTGGAAGCCATTACAAAATGTTCACCATTCGTATTTGAAGTTGAAACATATGTAAATGGTCCGTTAACACTTGTCGAATAGCTAATGCGATTATCTACATCAGCCGTTTCAGACCAACCACTACTATGTGAATTAATTTGGATCCGTAGTCTAATCGTTTCATCTATAGAGTTGATTGTAATGCCTTGATTTTCGTTACCCTTCCAGGTAGCTGAAGTCTCAGAACCATTGTCATTTCTCCATCGCCAACTACCATGACTAAAGGTAGGCCCGGCTGCTGCTTCGAGAAACAGACAACTAAAGAAAAAAAATAGTAATAGTTTTTTCATATTAAATTGGCTGTAAAAGTTAAAAAGTTAATCAATAGACTATTATGTTAAATGTTAGTTAAAAGCTTTAGATGTGCCTTCCTTCATGGTGATTTGAAACAACTCTACTTGGTAGAATTGTGTAAATTTTAAGGATAAGTAGTGCCACAGTCACTGAAAGAACTGCATAAATAAAATAGTGATAGCTAAGAGCAGCAATTTGGTTAGGGTAGATTTTCACATGCTGCACACTACTTAGATCAGACTGGTATTGAGCTCCAACTTCTCCGTTCGCACGTATTACCCCAGATATACCCCTATTACTATTAATAACAAGATCTTTTCTCGATTCTATAGCTCTTAATCTACTATTGTAGAAGTGTTGCTTTGTTATAAAGAAGTCTGAAAACCAACCATCATTACCTAGATTAATAAGAAAAGAAACCTGATTGGAAACATACCTGCTTGTAATAGCAGGCACTGTGGACTCGTTGCACAACAACACACCAGCCTTACCCCAAGGTGTTTGGATAGCTTGTTGTCTTATACCTCTTTGAACGATCAGTCCACTTCCAGCTAAAAATGGGAGAATTATACTGCTGTTTTCCTCAAATAATGGCCTTTCAATTAATGAAAGTAATTCACCTTTATCATAGCGGTCTAAGACACTTCCTGTTGGGTTAAAAAAATAAGCCGAATTATATACAGCATCACTGTTATGGTCAACAGCAGTACTCATACCTAATAAGAAATGTGTCTTTTTAACAGATGTGGCTTTAGCTATTTCCTTAAGAAAATCATCATCGACATCATATGTCCACGGAATAACAGTTTCTGACCACAAAATTAGATCTGTATTGCTTTCTGCGGCCTCACTGTTTAAAGAAATCAAATTTTTAACCAAAGCATTACCATTATTTGCATCCCAAACAGTTTCTGGATCTAAAGAGGCCAGTACTAGGGCCGCTTTTAGCTCCTTATTGTTTGTGTCACCTATTTGATTTGAGATGTTATTATAAAGAAATGTTCCGATCAGGAAGTGAATGATGAGTATGAATGCGGGTGCCAGCATCCACTTCCACGCTTCTTTATTAATTGAAAGGCTAAGGGTATAGTTAATTAATACCAACAGAAACGATAAGATAAAAACGCCACCTACTGCAGCAGGCTGTGATAGTATTAAATTACTGGCCTGAGAGATCCCTATACTATAGCTCATCCAGGGCATGCCAGCAAAGATGCTCGCACGAATCCATTCAAATAAAACCCAAACAGATGCCATTAACAGTGCATTCCCAAATAATGCGGAAAAAGCAGTACCAGTGAACCTGGTTTTAATAAAAACTAAAAATTGAATTGCATAAATACATCCGATCACTAAAGAACAGAGCAACAAACAAAAAACAGCCAATATTATACTACTCTGTGCATACTGCATAATAGCAGGAATCATCCAATAGTTTAGAATCCCTGCTGACACACCACCAAAAACAAAACCTAAGTATAAAGCCTGTCTTATATTGGATACATTAAAAAGCGCAATAAACAAAAAGCATAACGCAAACCATGCAATAAAATAATTTACAAAAATTAAAGAGGCACTTGTAAGGATTGCGGACAGAATAACAGATACATAAGTATGAGCTGTAAAAAAGTCCTTTAGTTTTTTTAGCATCCTGATCTATACACTAGTTTTTTATAGGATTTAGCCCAAGTAATGGGTTAAATAGACATGATACTCACTCCTGTTGAAAGAGCAAAGACATGTTTCATAAAGAAGGGTGTAAAGGTTTGGCTATAGATTGAAAATTAGGTACAAGAATAATATATAATATAAAGTGATGACCATTAAATGAATGAGGATTATGCCTCTAGTGAATGCTGGCGGAATCTTTTGCAGCTAATTTTAAGCCTGTAAAGCATTGTTTTCGGTGGGGGAGGTAAAGGGGCTGTAGCAATATGGTAGATCTTTGGAATAATTAGTTTAAATCAAATTTGCTTATTTACAATGCTTTAAATTTTTACAAAAAAAAGATTAATATAGCTACACTCCTATGTAAAATTGCATCAATTTGTCCTGTATTTAAAACGGAGACAAATACGTACTTAGCGTCACGGTTTGAAATACTTCACAGTGCCAAGCAAAAGTATGTGCTATGTTATTTAATGTCGTGATCCTATTCGCAGCAAAAACCATTTAAACTGCTCGCTTATTGCTTGCCAGCTTTTCCTGCCAGGTATACCCTGGGACTTACCCCCTCTGCCTTGCTAAAAGCTTTGTAAAAACCGCTTCTGGAAGCAAACCCAGCTTGCAGGGCCAAAGCCTCCATGGTGAAGCTCTGCAGGTTTTCTACTTTTTCTAACTGTGCTTTGAGGTAGCTAATGCGGTAATGGTTGATGAAGTCCTTGAAATTTTTCCTGACGTGTGAGTTCAAGACGTGCGATAGCTTATACCCTGGAACATCTAGCTTCATGGCAAGGTCTTGCACCTTCAGGTTCTTCTCTTTAAAGCACTCAGTTCGATGGATGTAGTCCTTCATTTTTGCTAGCAGGCGCTCCGCTTCCAGATCGTCCTGAGGCTTAATGTAATCCTGTTTTTTGATGCGGGCAAGGGTTTCCGGTTTCATATCCAGGAAGGAGGCAACACATTCCAGGGGAAGCCGGTCCACATACCCGGGCTTGGATTTCACAAAGTATGCGTATCGCTCTTTGGCATTACCGACCCTTACGATATGGGAACGCTCTTGCGCATCCCGATAATAATTCTCGTATACCTTGCGAATGATGAAGTTCAAGTCGAAGAACCGCTGATACCAGTTTTGCAGAATGTCTGTGTGCACGCCCAAAACCAGGGTTGGCTCAATGGCTACAATCGCCTCCCGCGATGGTTTCTCGCCATAAAGACCGGACAGGGAGCTAACAAACTCGTTCTCAACTGAGATGTAGGTTGTTATTTTTTTCTGTTTGTGCAACGAATAAGCCATCAAGGCCCCTTCCCGAATAAAATACATGTAGTGGCACAGATGCCCTTGATGAAGCAGGTGTTGTTCTTCCGCTAACTGTATCGCAATGGCGTGTTGGTGGAATTCATCCTGCAGTTCTTTGCAAATTGGATGCTGGGTGGCAAGCAGGTTGATAATGTACGCTATATCAGCCGGTTTTACCTGTGTAAACGGTAAAGGTTCTTCAAACATTAATTGACTCTGCTCTTCAGTTTTTATACCCCCTCGAAGGGAGAAATCGCAGTATAGAATAGCGACATTCTGTAAATATATAGCTTTTCATGTATTAGCTCCAAATGCCAGACTACTGACGCAACCATCCACATACACTTGATGTTACACCTTCGAATTACCTAGCGGTTCCATTCAGGGGGCTGGCTCTACTTAAAGGGGACTTAGCAGAATCTAATCCTATGGTAAATATTTTGGTTGTGGTCTACAATGTATGATGGTTTCTATAATAGAAAATTAGCTTCATGGCGCTGTAATGGTTCTGCTCTTTTTTGGAGAAGCAGGCCGTTTTTCTCACGATTCTTCGGTTTCTGG
>NZ_JACXAJ010000012.1 GCF_014773225.1 Pontibacter aquaedesilientis
TTTTACTACCTTCATACTGTGGCAGTAGGGGCAATTTACCTGGATAGTTATCTCGCACATAACTTCCTGTAAACACCCTTGCTGCCATACTTATTCCCGCATCATACATTGTAGACCACAACCCAAATTTTATATCCTACTGAAGCGAAAAGCGATCACGAATACCCGCAGGAGTATGATTCTCTTTTTGTAAACCTTAATGGATACAGGTATTCTATCTCTACAGAAAGTGGTGAGATTATAGAGAAGTGTATCAATGGCTCCTCCACCAAAAATTTCAAATTACAGACCAATGGCTTCATAAATAATTTTTATCTCCTTCATTACGATAACAACTTGTTGGTATATCACTGTGATACTGATGGAGAAGATGGGGTTAGTATTATTGAACTACTCGATCGTAAAACAGGAGAAAGTATTTTCTGGAGCCATATACCTGGTTTTAATCTTGGGCAACCCATTGTAGTTGGGGAAAAGAGTCACGTGACAACTATTGGTTTTGTGGGTAAAATTGATCTATTGACAGGTAATTACGACTGGCAATATGATGATCTTTATGATCACCAAATAGGTTCATTCAATAGTTTTGATTCTATTTCTATAATAAATGATACAGTTAAATTTATCTCAGAGCATTACATGACCAAGACAATTGACAAAGTTTTGGTAGCGAATAAATCAGGTAAGCTGTTACAGATATTAAAATGACCTGCTCTAACCACAATAAAATTTAGCTTCTCTACAGTTTAGACCAGCCCATTGTTTTTCATCAAAACCAAAATGAATAAAGACAAGAAGCCATTATATAGAAAGGTGAATACACGAGCAAGAGGTGTAAGGCACAACTTTGGGGGTGACTTTAAATATTCAAAGAACAAAAAGCGGGAAACAATTGAACAGGTTAAAGGCTCAATGCATGGTAAAAGCGAAAGAGGACTTGACTACACACCTCTTTTCAGGTTTCTCTTATCCAATGTTGGCAATGACTGGAATGAAGTGTTTAGGGAAGCAAAATCCCGTTTGGATAAGACCGATCCCATATTCTGGATAGTGGCTCTAAATGAAGATGATAGAAAGGATTTTGTACGGGTTGGAGAATCTTCCTTTTTCTCAGGAATGTATGTGGATAACGAGAATAAACTACAGCTAACAAATTCTGAACTGACGGCAAAAGAAATGACACCTTACTGTGATTGCTGCACGCACACACTAAATGGGGAAGTATTTGGGACTGAATAAAAATTGAAGCACAGCAAGGCGTATACCTTTCAGCATACACACCATACACAAACCGATAATACCAAACTACTGACCTACTGCTAAACTTGCAACACAGTAAGGTATAGCTCACATCCCAATTTCCTGTTCATTTTGTTATCTTGCGACATCATAGCGCAGCGTCTTTTGCAGGCTGTGCCTTATCATGTTATACCCGCACCAGAAAAATGAACTACCAAAATACCCTTGCCTTTGCGCAGGAACAAGATAACCTCGACCCACTCAAGCATTTCAAAGAACGCTTTTACTTTCCGCAGGTAAACGGGCAAGACGCCATTTACTTCTGTGGTAACTCGCTCGGTTTGCAGCCCAAGTCAGCACAGATGTACATTGACAACGAGATGTATAAGTGGGCCAACTACGCCGTAGAAGGTCACTTCAAAGGCGAAGAGCCTTGGTTCAACTACCATAAGCTGCTTACCGATGGCGCTGCCCGCGTGGTGGGTGCCAAACCGCAGGAAGTGGTGATCATGAACCAGCTCACCGTGAACCTGCACCTGATGCTAGTGTCGTTTTACAGGCCGGAAGGCAAGCGCATCAAAATCATCATGGAGGGCGGGGCTTTCCCATCGGACCAATATGCGCTCGAGACGCAGGTGAAGTTCCATGGCTATACCCCGGAAGAGGCCATCGTAGAGTTGTTCCCGAGAGCGGGCGAGCACACCCTGCGCACCGAAGACATTCTGCAGAGCATCCGCGAGCACGGCGACGAACTGGCGCTTGTGCTGATGGGGGGCATTAACTACTACACCGGGCAGGTATACGACATGCAGGCCATCACCCAGGTAGGGCACGAAGTGGACGCTGTGGTGGGCTTTGACTTGGCGCATGCCGCTGGCAATGTGCCCATGCAGTTGCACGACTGGGACGTAGACTTTGCCGTTTGGTGTACTTACAAGTACCTCAACTCTGGACCGGGCGGCACCTCAGGCGTGTTTGTGCACGAGCGCCACGCCAACAACCCCGACCTGCCGCGTTTCGCCGGCTGGTGGGGCCACGACGCACAGGCAAGGTTCCAGATGAAGAAAGGCTTTATACCCATGCCCGGTGCCGAAGGCTGGCAGCTGAGCAACGGGCAGATACTTCCCTTCGCTTTGCACCGCGCTTCGCTCGAACTGTTCGATGAGGCAGGTATGGCTAACCTGCGTGCCAAGAGCGAGAAGCTGACCGGCTATCTGGAGTTTCTGATTAACGATGTAAAGGCAGGAAAGGAAGTACTGGAAATGATTACCCCACGCGACCCGCAGGCCCGCGGTTGCCAGATATCCATACTTGTAAAGCAAAACGCCCGCGAACTGTTCGACAAGCTGATGGAAGCCGGCATCATCGTGGACTTCCGTGAGCCGAGCGTGATTCGGGTGGCGCCAACACCCCTTTACAACAGCTTCGAGGAAGTATACCGTTTCTCCGAAATTCTACATGCCTGTCTGGAAGGACATTGCTAAACTGCTTAAAACACTTGACACGGGGAGTCTAGTTTAAAAGCTGGCTCCCCGTTTGCTTTCAGGGCCGTTTGCTGCTACCACCAATCCCGTCATAGAGCATAGCCGCGCCTTTTTGTTTCAAGGGTTTTCGGGCTTACCCTGAATTTTATTGTTTGTGAAAATGCCTCATTAGATCTGTGACACGGGTGGCTGTATTTCATTTGTGAGATTCTGCACGCAGGCAATCATTTCTGAAGTATATTAGGAGCTGCAATGCTTTCGTTGCGTTAAACCCGTATGCTTTTACTTTCACTCCTGTAAGTAACCTCTTTTCAATATGACACATCTTCCCCATTTGGTAATGGACTTAGGGCTGATACTCGGGGCAGCCGGCATTACAACCCTTATTTTCAAGAAGCTGAAACAGCCGCTCGTGCTGGGCTATATCATCGCGGGTTTGCTGGTCGGGCCGCACTTCAACCTGTTCCCGACCATTGTGGAGGTTGAGAACATTAATGTTTGGGCCGAGATCGGAGTGATTTTTCTGCTATTCAGCCTCGGGCTGGAGTTCAGTTTCAAAAAGCTGGTAAAGGTGGGCGGGGCGTCCTCCATTATGGCAGGGGTGGAGGTGCTCGTCATGCTCTTGCTGGGCTACCTTACCGGAAAAATGCTGGGCTGGAGCACCATGGACAGCGTGTTCCTGGGCGGTATACTTTCCATCTCCTCCACTACCATCATCATCCGGGCTTTTGACGAACTAGGTGTTAAATCGCAGCGATTCGCAGGACTTGTATTTGGTGTGCTGATCGTGGAAGACCTGGTGGCGATTTTGCTGTTGGTTTTGCTCTCGACCCTGGCCGTGAGCCAACAGTTTGCAGGCACCGAAATGCTGCAGGCGGTGCTTAAACTGGCTTTTTTCCTGGTGGTTTGGTTTTTGGCCGGAATCTTCCTTATACCTACTTTTCTGCGCAAGGCCAGCAAACTGATGAATGACGAGACCTTGCTGATCGTCTCTCTCGCGCTCTGCTTTCTGATGGTGATACTGGCAGCGCAGGTGGGCTTCTCGCCAGCGCTGGGCGCCTTCATCATGGGTTCTATTCTCGCTGAAACTACCAAAGCAGAGAAGATCGAGCACTTGGTGGCTTCTGTGAAAGACCTGTTTGGTGCCATCTTCTTCGTGTCTGTCGGTATACTCATCAATCCTGCCATGATCGTGGAATACGCAGGGCCGATCGCACTGATTACGGTGGTAACGATTGCCGGCAAAATGGTCAGTATAACAGGCGGCGGCCTGATAGCGGGGCAGGGGCTCAAAACCTCTATCCAGTCAGGTATGAGCGTGTCGCAGATCGGGGAGTTCTCGTTTATTATCGCCACACTGGGCCTCACCCTTAACGTGACCAGCGACTTTCTATACCCGGTGGCTGTGGCCGTTTCGGCTATTACGACTTTCACCACGCCTTACATGATCAAGATGGCTGACCCGCTGCACCGCTCCGTGGAAGGTATGCTGCCAGAGCGTTGGAAAAAATCGCTCAATGAGTATAGTTCCGGGGCAGAAACGATCAGCACCGTCAGCGACTGGAAGACCCTGTTGCGGTCTTACGTCATCAACCTGGTCGTGTACTCAGTCATCCTGATTGCGATTGTTTTGGCGGCGGGCAACTTTCTATACCCGTTCATCACCGAAAACGTCATCAACGGGGTGTGGGGCGGCATTACAACGGTTGGGATCGCGCTGGTATTCATGGCGCCCTTCCTGTGGGCGATGGCAGTATACCACCCGCAAAAAGAAGCGCAGGGACGTATCTGGGCCAACCGCAACTACCGCAGCCTGATTATCGTGTTGGAGTTCGCACGGGTAGGTATAGCCATTCTGTTCATTGGCTTTTTGCTCAATCAGGTGCTTTCGGTGCTGGTGGCCATTGTTGGTAGTTTGCTGATCATCGGCTTGCTGGTGCTTTTCTCTCAAAAAATACAGAACTTCTATACCCGGATCGAAGATCGCTTTATGTCGAACCTGAACGCCCGTGAGATTGAGGCGGCCAGTAAAATGACGCATACCCTGGTGCCATGGGACGCCCACCTGATCAGCTTTGAGGTGTCGCCGAATGCGGTTGTAGTGGGCAAAAGCATGATTGAGCTGGAGATACGCGAACGATATGGCGTGAATGTGGCCGTGATTGAGCGCGAGGGCCGCACTATTATGGCCCCAACCCGAAACGAACGCATCTTCCCCGGCGATAAAATTTACGTATTCGGCACAGACGAGCAGGTCGACGCCTTCCGGGCCTTTATCAACGAGGAGCTTATACCTGCCCAAAACGGCGAGGCTACCCGGGAGGAGGTAAGTCTGCAGAAACTAGTGGTGTCGTCTGCCTCTGGTCTGCTTGGGAGGACCGTCCGGCAGTCGGGTGTGCGCGAAAAAACGAAAGGCCTGATTGTAGGTATAGAGAAGCAGGGCGAGCGTGTGCTCAACCCCGACTCGGAGCTGGTGATAGAAGAAGGGGACATCCTGTGGATTGTGGGCAGTCCGTGGCGTATAAAACAATTGGAAGCAGATCGAAATAGAGCTTGAATAAATGCGCCGATTCGATAAATTTAGCCTGATAACAAAGCGATATGCGCAAGATTGAATACTGGATAGAGCAGAACCTGGACCTGTCTGCGGCCACACAGGAGAGCATCGCTATGTCGCTCATAGCCTTGCTTGTGCTTTGGATTGTCAGTCGGGTGCTCTTGCGGCTGGCCTCACGCAAACAAACAGACTCCCGCAAGCTGTACCAGTGGAAAAAGACAACCAACTATGTGGTAACAGGGCTGGGTATCATCATTCTGGCCAACATCTGGTTCGACGGTTTCAAGTCCATTACCACTTTCCTGGGTATCTTCTCAGTCGGTCTGGTGGTGGTGCTCCGCGACCCGATCCTGAACATGATGGGATGGGTGTTCCTTATCTGGAAGCGCCCCTTCAAAGTGGGCGACCGCATCAAAGTGGGCCCATATACGGGCGACGTCATCGACATTGCCTTCTTCCAGTTTACGCTCAACGAACTGGGCGAGTGGGTAGACTCTGAGCAGGCCACGGGCCGCGTGGTGCATGTTCCCAACAGTCAGGTATTCACGCAGGGGCTGGTTAACTACAACTATGGCTTTCCTTTCCTGTGGCACGAGGTGCAGGTGCGGGTTACGTTTGAGAGCAACTGGCAAAAAGCAAGAGCGATTTTGCAGGAAATCGGGAACCGCTATACCGAGAAGCTGGCGGGCGAGGTAGGGCAGCGCGTGAGGAGAGAAGCGCAGCAGCATCTTATATTTTACCGAAGCTTCGAGCCAAGGGTGTTCATCAAAGTACAGGAAAACGGTATACAACTCACGGTGCGCTACCTCTGCAACCTGAATGGCCGCCGCGAAAGCGAGAACAAGATTTGGGAGGATGTGCTTACCGAGTTCTTGGCCTCAGCCGACATCCGATTTGCCTACCCAACCACCCGTTTCTACAGTGCCGCCGAAGGGCAGGAGAGCGAAAGCGAAATGCAGCGGATTGTGTCGATGCGAAAAGGGCTGGAGTAAGGACGAATGCCAGGGGAACAGTCCTGGCATTCGTCCTTCATTCGTGTTTAATTCACAAGCTATACCTTCTCACACTCCCGCTTGAGCGCCTCGTTCATCAACTGGAAACCTTTTTCGGTTTTGCTGAGCACACCGCCCATGAGCGGGACCAGAAGCCCGCTGAATTTTTCGCCATGGATAAACTTAGTGGTGTTTTCGCCCATGTAGACGAGTCGGAAGTAGTGCTCACCGTCAAAAATACCGCTTGTGCCCAGCTTGCCTTTCCAACGGAATTCTTTGTTTGTGTCGTAATTTAGGACAACAGGCTTAAAGGTCATGCCACTTCCATCCGGAGGCTGTATAAAAGTCTTCAGTCGCTTTCCCACCGCCTTTTCGCCCGCTATGGACTTGATAAAAGGATTCCAAGTGGCGTACTTCTCAAAGTCAGTAAGAACAGTCCATACCTTCTCTGGCTTCGCGGCGATTAAAATTTCTGTTTGGATGTGTTTCATGTGGCTATCAAAGACACAGTGAATTCTTAGTTAAACCCTTCCTAGATGCTCAAACTCTCTAACTCCTAACCTCCTTCACTTTTTCCGTTTCTTCCCGAAACTCTTTCATCCTCCTGAAATAGTCCCGGGCGGCAGCCATTACTTTCGGCGAGAGCAATAAAGCCGATACCATGGTAGGTATAGCCATCATCGCGTACATGCCGTCGATCAGGGCAATAACGGCCGTGATGGTAGCCGTGGCACCGAAAACGATAGTGGACACATAGAAGTAGTTATAATAGTGCTTGTACTTCGCGCCAAAAAGATAACTGAAGCATTTGGTGCCATAGTAGGAGTAGGAGAAGAGCGAGGTAAACGCGAAAATCATCACGCACACCACCAGCACGTAGCTACCGAAACCCGGCATGGCGTTGTTGAAGGCGGTGGCTGTCATGGTCACGCCGCTGGCCCCGGATGTTTGCCAGGTACCTGTCAGGATAATGGCCATACCGGTGAGCGTGCACACCACAATGGTGTCGATGAAGGGGCCGAGCATAGCCACCAGCCCTTCGCGGATGGGTTCGTCGGTTTTGGCAGCGCCGTGCATCATGGCGGCCGTGCCTATACCTGCCTCGTTGGAGAAAGCAGCCCGTCGGGCACCTGCGATAATGATGGCACCGACAGCACCGCCAAGCACGGTTTGCGCCGAGAAAGCGTCTCTGAAGATCAGGGCGAAGGCGTCAGGTATAGCGGTGTAGTTGGCAAACATGATATAAAACACGGCCAGCATGTAAAGGACCACCATGCCCGGAACCATTTTGCCGGCCACGTGGCCAATGCGCTGTATACCTCCGAAGATCACCAGCGAGGTGATAAACACGAGCACAAGCCCAATAGTCAGGTTGGTGTAGAAAAGATCGGTGGTGGTAAAACCATTAGGCTCGAGCACAACTTCGCGAATGACTTGTGTAAGCTGGTTGGCCTGGAAGATAGGCAGCGTTCCGAACAGTCCCGCTACGGCGAAGAAGGCAGCCAGCGGCTTCCATTTCTTGCCAAGGCCCGTTTCAATCACGTACATCGGGCCGCCCTCCAAGTGCCCCACACTGTCGTAGCCGCGGTACATCACCGACAGCGAGCAAGTGAAGAACTTGGTGGCCATGCCCACAAAGGCACTTACCCACATCCAGAACAGCACCCCCGGTCCGCCAATAGCGATCGCCACGGCCACACCGCTGATGTTGCCCATGCCTACGGTAGCCGCCAGTGCAGCCGAAAGCGCCTCGAAGTGGTTGATATCGCCCGGGTCGTTGGGGTCGTCATATTTGCCGCGTAGCACGTTGATGGCGTGGCGCAGGTAGCGAAAGGGCAGGAAACCCGAGTAAAACATAAAGTAAAAACCGCCGCCCATCAACAGAAGCAACAAAGGCATGCCCCAGGCGGCATCGCTAAACCAGACTAAAAAACTTTCTAATGCTTTCAATGGTATTAAAGCTGATGTTATCTGTAAATATAAGCACCCTCACCGGGAATTCCGTATGGCAGGTTGCCAAAAGCTTTCCAGTGAGCATCTTTCACAGCTGATATTGCCTTCATTTACAACACATCTCGCATGGACGTCTACATAATCGCCCTTACTATAATAGGATTAGCGGCACTGGCCATGGCCTGGATTCCAACTATCCTGGAGAAAAGCTTTCTGTCATACCCAATCCTTTTCCTGATAGTGGGCGCCATCATTTACAGCCTGCCGCTTGGTCTTCCCTTGCCAGACCCAATTTGGCATGAAGCATTTGCCGTGCACCTCACCGAGCTTAGCGTGATTATCTCCCTGATGGGCACCGGCCTCAAGATTAGGCGAAAATTCAACTGGAAGAACTGGCAGATTCCTTTTCGGCTCGTGAGCATTACCATGATTCTGTCTATTGGTATACTGGCTGCTCTGGGTTGGTGGCTGCTGGCGCTGGCTCCTGCCGCTGCTGTGCTGTTGGGTGCGGTAATGGCCCCCACCGACCCGGTGCTGGCAGAACAGGTGCAGGTAGGACCCCCCAAAGAGAAAGAAGAAGACGATGTCCGCTTTTCGCTTACGGCTGAGGCCGGGCTGAACGATGGCATGGCCTTCCCGTTTACCTGGCTGGCCGTCGTGATGGCGGTGGCAGTAGGCACCCACGAACCCTGGTTCGGGGAATGGGTATTGCGTGATCTGATTTACCGCATTGTGGCCGGTGTGGGCATGGGCTACCTGGTGGGTCGGGGACTCGCCTACCTTATTTTCTATCTCCCCAGGAAAGTAGCATTCCCTAAAACAAGAGATGGTTTTGTGGGACTGTCTGCCACGCTGGTGTCCTATGGGTTGACGGAGATAGTTGGGGGCTACGGTTTTATGGCGGTGTTCTTTACGGCCCTTACCATGAGCAGCTACGAAGAGGAGCACGAGTACCACACCGAAATGCATGACTTTGTGCTACAGGTAGAGCGCATTCTCATGGTTGTGCTCCTGATCCTGTTCGGGGGCAGTCTGGTAAGCGGGCTACTGGACTACCTGACCTGGAACGACGTATACATCGGGCTTGGCTTCCTGTTTCTCATCCGCCCGTTGACCAGTTTGGTGGCCCTGATTGGTATTAACTGTTCCTGGCGCGAAAAACTGGCCATCAGTTTTTTCGGCATCCGGGGCATTGGCTCATTCTTCTACCTGGCCTTTGCCTTATCCAAGGTCGATTTTGCGGACGCCGACCGACTGTGGTCTATCGTGGGGTTCATCGTGATGGTCTCCATTCTCCTGCACGGCGTTACGGCGTCCCGCGTGATGGACTACTTGGACTCTAGTCGCAGGAGGTTTTTTTACCGTAAGAAGAGCATCAAGCAGTAAGGCCCCGGCCAACGAGAGCAGCAGGATCAAAACCTATACCTGACGTGAAACAGGAAAACCAACGACACGCATTCACAAAACTGGAAATGCCGCAGGCCGAGGTATATTACGCGCAGCAATTTTTCACCAAAGAAGAAAGTGACCTATACCTGCAGCGGCTGGCAGAGCAAGTAGCCTGGCAGCAGGAGGAGATCAAAATGTTTGGGAAGCAACTGCCCCTGCCCCGGCTCACGGCTTGGTACGGCGACAAAGGCTATACCTACTCGGGCCTCTACAACGCTCCCCAGCCTTGGCTGCCCGTGCTGCAGGAGTTGAAGGAGCGGGTGGAGGCAGCATCAGGAGACAAATACAACAGTGTGCTGCTCAACTACTACCGCCACGGACAGGACAGCATGGGCTGGCACTCCGACGATGAAAAGTCGCTGGGGCCAGGTATAGCCTCTGTGAGTTTTGGAGGAGAGCGAGGCTTCGCATTCCGGCATCGGGAACGAAAAGACATACCTCCTGTGAAGCTGACCCTGCAACACGGGAGCCTCCTGCTCATGCAAGGCAACACGCAACGGCACTGGCAACACCAGCTTCCCAAAACCAGCCGCCCCATTGCCCCACGTATCAACTTGACTTTCCGGAACATCATTAGCTAGAGCATATTGCAGGCGGGTGTTGCCTTTCCCGTTTGGAAAGCTTTTCTTTACAAACAGGAATTCCATACTCTTGCACTATGACTATGAGAAAGAACATCACCATTATGGGAGCCGGGCTGGTTGGGTCGCTGCTGTCGCTGTACCTGGCCAAACGCGGCCATAAAGTAGACATCTACGAGCGCCGGCCAGACATGCGTAAAACTGTCCTAGATGGTGGCCGTTCGATCAACCTGGCCCTAAGTGACCGTGGTTTCAAGGCGCTAAGAGGTATAGGGATAGAGGAGGCCGTGCGCAAAGTGGCTATACCGATGCACGGCCGCATGATGCACGACGAGCAGGGTAGTCTCACCTATCAGCCCTATGGCAAAGAAGGGCAATCGATTTACTCGGTTTCTCGCGCTGGGCTCAATGCTGCACTCATGGACCTGTCAGAGCCAAATCCGGATATCACCTACCATTTTAATCGGCAGCTGCTCGATCTGGATTTGCGCCAAAGCAAGGCAACCTTGCGCAACCATGAAACAGGCAAGCTGGAGGAACTGCAAACCGAACTGCTTTTCGGGGCCGACGGCGCTTTCTCGATGGTGCGTAACGCCATGCAGAAGACCGAGCGCTACAACTACTCGCAAAGCTACCTGGAGTACGGCTACAAAGAACTCACTATACCTGCCGCGGCAGACGGCGGCTGGGCACTCGAGAAAAATGCCCTGCACATCTGGCCGCGCGGCAAGTACATGATGATTGCCCTGCCCAACCTCGACGGTAGTTTCACCTGTACCCTGTTTTTCCCTTATGAAGGAGAGCTATCTTTCGAGAGCATCAAAACCGACGACGACCTGCTTCAGTTCTTCTTGCAGACCTTTCCGGATGCCGTGCCCTTGATGCCTGACCTGGCCGAGGACTATTTCTCAAACCCGATCGGTTCGCTGGTGACGGTGAAGTGCTTTCCGTGGTCGTACGAAGACAAGGCACTGCTCATTGGCGATGCCTGTCATGCGGTGGTGCCGTTTTACGGGCAGGGGATGAACGCCGGCTTCGAGGACATCTTCGTGCTGAACCAAATGCTCGACGACTTCGATGGTGACTGGGAGAACCTGTTTAAGGCCTTTGAGCGCAGTCGCAAACCCGACGCCGACGCCATTGCTGACCTGGCCGTGATGAATTTCATCGAGATGCGCGACAAAGTAGCTGACCCGCGCTTCCTGCTTCGCAAAAGAATTGAGTCCAGAATATCGGCCCAATACCCAGACAAATGGATACCGCTCTACTCTATGGTTACCTTCACGGACCTGCCTTACTCCTATGCGCTGGAGATGGGCCGGGTGCAGGACAAGATCATGAAAAAGGTGATGAGGCACATCCAGTCGGTGGAGGACTATGACAAGCCGGAAGTACAGAAGCTGCTTGAAAGACAACTCGTAAAAAAAGAGAAGCTGAAGGGGTATAAGGCGCAGCAGGTATAGCGAAGCCCTCCAGTCTTTATGATTTTATACTGCTTGAAAATATAACCAACAGGCCTGTACAACTTATTGCTGTGCAGGCCTGTTGGTTAATTATGGGAACGCGGTACCACGTCAGGGCGAAGCGCAGTAGCGCTTGTTAAGCAATTTAAAAGTACAGTCCAAACAACACCGAAACTGTTCTGGTATCAGAATCTAACCCTTTGTTGATTCTGTTTATCACATTGTGTGAGTGGAGGTCCAGGCCCAACTCATAGCGGGCCTCCAGCGACAGCTTCCTGTTCTTGATATTGAAATATGTGCCAGCTCCGGCCATAAATCCCTGCTGATAGCTATTCACGAAATCAGGGTTGTCTTTTATGCGCTCCTCTGGATTGCTGGTGCTGGTCCTTCTTACATACTGGCGATGTTTGTAGTCACGGTGCTGAAACAGGTTAAGGAAGCCTCCTATGTTGACAAATGGCTGGATGGTCTGGCCTGCAAAGTCGTAGCGTAGCGCCGTCGTCAGCTTTACGGCTGCGAGGTCGAACTCAATTTCGTTGTCGTAGTATGTGTCGAACCAGGTATAGCTGGGCTCAGCCTGGAAGTTATTCTTGAAGTAGCGTCCTTCTACCAACAGCGACATGCTTTCATTGATCCTGGGTGAGTTTACAAGGAAGGCCAAACCAAAAGATGGGTAGGTGTTTGTGTTGAATTCGGCGTGTTCCAAGTGCAGGTAGGTCTCGTCTTTAGCGGAAAAGTTTAGCGAGGTATGGCTAAGGGCAGCCACAAAGCCAGGCTTTACCGCGAGCCATTTCTTAGACTCTTTAAAGACTGTCTGCTCTCCGGAACTGGTGCAGTTATTATACTCCTTTATCAGCCCCACCAAGTTCCGCTGGGCCAGTTTTATGCGCTCCACCTTTGTGAACACCTCATAGCAGTCCTGTGTCATGGTATTCAGCACCTGCACATGGTGGTTAATGTCCCTTTTGGCTGGTGCCCCATAGGTATTGATGTAGTCTTCCTGGGTGATGTAGAGTTTGTGCAATTTGCCTGTACCGCTAAGTTTCTCTGCGAAAAAAGTGCCATTGTACAGGTATAGACTAATGTTGCCCCGCACCAGTTCCTCCATAAAAACGTACTCGGCCGCGAGCGTATCTGCATTATCAAGAACTTTGGTTTGGAAGTTCTTGTCATTTGGGAAGCCATAGCCGGCTATGTCGTTGGAGGTATAGGTAACAGGGCCCGATTGAGCGTCTTTTTTAAAGGAAACAGTATTGGTCGCCAAAGTACTGGAGCGGTAAGTGACCTCCCCTCGGAGCGTATCGCCTTGTGATGTGATCACGTAGCCTGGTTTGTAACCTGACTGCGCTGCAGCCTGTAGCGATGCTAATGCAAGGAAGCAAAGCGGGATAAGTTTGTATAGAGTTTTCATATAAAAAGATTAGGATATAAATATATAGGTATTCGGTTTTATTAAGCTGATATTCCTAAAAAAATTTTGAC
The DNA here is from genome assembly GCF_014773225.1 of Pontibacter aquaedesilientis. Lineage (GTDB taxonomy): Bacteria > Bacteroidota > Bacteroidia > Cytophagales > Hymenobacteraceae > Pontibacter > Pontibacter aquaedesilientis. The sequence continues at coordinate 13,201 of NZ_JACXAJ010000012.1, forward strand.
AGAAACTGGCTTCAATTTTTCTGGTTTAGCTGTTGTTACAAAGGGTAGGCTTATCCGTTAAGATGGCACAATGTAAGTTCGCGGCATATTATTTGCTTAAATTAGAGACTTGGGCAGACTTCATTCCGGCCTCGAACTATTTTCTTAAATTGAGGTATAGTTTATTGGTATTCAGTACTATGCACGCTATTGTATTTATTCATTTCAATAATTTTAACCTCGAATTTTATGAACTTCATCCATAAACTGAAAGCTACTGCAGTGGCAGGGCTTGTATTAGGTATAGTATCTTTTTCAGGAACGGCCGAAGCGCAGCAGCAGAAAAAACCACCGAAGCAGCAAGCTCCAACCCAGGCTGCGCCGCAACAGCAAACGCAGGCGATCTCAGACGCAGACATTAAGCTTTTCGTGGACGCCAGCACCCGCCTGATGGATTTGCAGCAGGAAAGTGAGCAAGCCATGATGGCGATTCTGGAAGAGGAGAAACTAAGCATCGAGAAGTTCAACACACTGGCTCAGGCGCATCAGCAGCAGAAACTGGCGGAGGCCGAGGCCACTGCCGAAGAAAAAGCCGCTTTTAACAAAGCCGTGCAGCGCATGATGGAGATGCAGCCCGATATTGAGACAAACATGCAGGCGGCCATCCAGAAAGACGGCATGACTGTGGAGCGCTATGAGCAAATCATGCTGGCCTACCAACAGGACCCTGCCCTGCAGGCCAAAATTCAGAAACTGATGGGGTTGTAAGCAACAACATCAGGCATCAAAAAAGGCTTCGCTGATTGCAGCGAAGCCTTTTTGTTTTTAGCAAGTCTTAGTTTTGTGTAAACTCCAGTATTTTGAATGTTTTGCTGCCTTTGTCGAAGTAGCCGTAATGCAGCTTGTTGCCGTAGCGGTAGAGCGTTTTATAATCTGGTGTCCGCTTGAGCTCTTCCTCATAGGCCTCTATCTTGTCCTGCACGGTGGCGGCAGTGCTGTCGCTAGCCGCTTTCTCCAGTGTCTTGCTGTCCAGCACGGCCCGGAAGTAAGTACTGGTGCCCGGCCCAGAAGCCTCTCCTCCGCGTGTGTAGTACGGGTCGTAGTAATACCTGTTTTGCGGGAACATACTGTAAGAATAAGGCAGGGTATAGGCCGGTACCCAGCGTCCCGGCATCAGGTATAGGCCTCTGGAGGTCTGAATATACCTATCTGGGGTGCGCACGAGACGAGTCGGGTCGCCGTTGGCATCGCGTCGGCTAGGGGGCTCATAGGAGCCAATGGTCAGTTGCAGGGTGCTGTCGCTGAAGGCATCTACCGTAATGGCCGGCCTGCCGCTGGAGAGGTTGCGCATCACTTTGGATGTTTTCTCGATCACGCTGTTACCCGAGGAAAAAAGTGCGCTGGCTCCACGTTGGTGCACTGGCGTCGCTTTAATGGCGATTTCCTGGTCATCGGTGTAGCTGTACTCCTTGATCGGCTGCAGGATGTTAAAGTCGTAGGCCGTCAGGTTAAACTGGTCTTTGAGCAACTGCACCCGGAACAGGGTGTTCTGGTGCAGGAACGAATTGAAATAGGCCTCATTTTTATAGTCCAGTGCAGGCAAGGTCTGGTAGCTGGTTTGTCCACTGGGCCAGTCGAGCGTCAGGATCTCGGTTGTAATTTTCTTGCCTTGCTTGCGAAGGTAAAAGCCGTCAAAGACCATGAACACTTTGTCGCCACGGGTATAGATTTTGCTGCGGTGATGGCCGGCAAACACGGTACGCTCCAAATCAGGGTGTACAAAAATCAGCTCGTTGTGGCGCTCGTGCCGGCTGCGGGTACGAGGCATTTCAGCTGTCGAGAATGTCTTCTTTTCGTAAAAGGACTCGTCCAGTTCCCGGTGTAGGATGAGGTTTTCCTTCTTGTCTGTGTACAGCATATAGAAGTGCTCCGCGTCGGCAAAAGCACCCACGAAGGTTTCCTGTCGCTCTTTTTTGATAGGCGCATCGGGCATGCTCCGGAAAGTACCGGTATAGCGGTCGACGGCGAAGGGGCGCACAAACTCTTTGTTGCCGTTCACGAAGCGACTGTAGAAAACGAATTCTTGCGGTGTAACACGAGTACCCAGTATCTCAGGCTGCTGGCCAAAACGGTAAGGAATTTCCTGTGCCGCCACCACCTGGCCGGTAGGAGAGATGAGGTTGAAGTGAAGCTTTCCGCCTTGGAAGAAGTATAGGCAGACATTGCCGTCGCCATCGGCCACCGACACCAGATCTTCGGCGCGGCGTATAGGCAGGTCCAGGTTTGCGAACTCCTGCTGGGCGCGCACCTCGGGGGCGGCCAAGCCAAGCAGGAGCAGGGCTAGAATTATATATCTCATAAAATGAAGTGTATAAGGGATTTATTCCATTTAAGATAGCAAATTTCTAGCCAAACTATTCAAAAAAAGAGCCCGGCTAAGGTATAGCCGGGCTCTTTTAGGTATAAGGTATAGCTTAAATTAAAACTCTGCGTTTTTCGGCGTGCGCGGGAATGGGATCACGTCGCGGATGTTGCCCATACCTGTCACGAACTGCACCATGCGCTCGAAGCCCAAACCGAAGCCGGCGTGTGGGCAGCCACCGAAACGGCGGGTATCCAGGTACCACCACAAGTCTTCCTCTTCAATGCCTACGGCTTTCATGCGCTCCACCAGAATCTCCATGCGCTCCTCACGCTGCGAACCACCCACAATCTCACCGATGCCCGGCGCCAGGATATCCATGGCGGCCACGGTCTTGCCGTCGTCGTTGAGGCGCATGTAGAAGGCCTTGATGTCTTTCGGATAGTCCGTTACAATAACCGGCTTCTTGAAGTGCTTCTCTACCAGGTAGCGCTCGTGCTCGCTCTGCAGATCGATGCCCCACGATACCTCGTACTGGAACTTCTTCTTTTTGTAGGCAGGCGAGTTCATCAGGATGTCAACAGCTTCGGTATAGGTGACGCGCTCAAAGTCGTTGTTCACCACAAACTCCAGCTTCTCGAGCAAGGTCATTTCCTGGCGCTCGTTCTGCGGCTTGGCTTTGTCTTCCTCCACCAGGCGCTGGCCCAGGAACTCAATGTCCTCGCGGTTTTGCTCCAGTGCGTAACGGATGATGTACTTGATGAACTCTTCGGCCAGGTCGGCGTTCATTTTGAGGTCGTGGAATGCCATCTCCGGTTCGATCATCCAGAACTCAGCCAGGTGGCGGGCCGTGTTGGAGTTCTCAGCACGGAAGGTCGGTCCGAAGGTATAAATATCGCTGAAAGCCATGGCTGCCAGCTCGCCTTCCAGCTGGCCAGAAACGGTCAGGTTAGTAGCCTTGCCGAAGAAGTCTTCCTCGTAGTTGATCTTGCCATCTTCGGTGCGCGGCAGGTTATCGAGGTCGAAGTTCGTTACATGGAACATTTCGCCGGCACCCTCTGCGTCAGAAGCCGTGATGATCGGGGTGTGCATGTACACAAATCCCTTCTCGTTGAAAAACTTATGCACGGCAAAAGCCAGCGTGTTGCGCACGCGGAACACCGCCCCGAAGGTGTTTGTACGGAAGCGCAGGTGGGCGATCTCACGCAAAAACTCCAGCGAGTGGGCCTTCTTTTGCAAGGGGTAAGTCTCCGGATCGGCTTTGCCCAGTACCTCGATGGTGTTGGCCACTACCTCGAAGGCCTGTCCTTTGCCTTGCGATGCCACCAGTTCGCCCATGATGGCCACAGCGGCACCGGTCGTTACGTCCTTCAGAGCCTCCTCACCAAACTTCTCGGCGTCGGCCACTACCTGCAGGTTCTGTATCGTAGAGCCGTCGTTCACGGCGATAAAGTTCACAAACTTGTTGCCGCGCTTGGTGCGCACCCAACCCTTCAATAATACCTCTTTGCCTACCTCGGCACCAGTCAACAGTTCTTTTACTTTCGTGCGTTGCATGTGTATGGTTGTTATAGCGTATCAGGATGTAAGATATCAAGATACAAGACGAAATCAATTCTTACTAGTTATTTTTAGGGACTTCAAACATCACAAGCGCCACACGCAGGCAAAACAAGGTACGCTGCAACTAGGGCGAAGCCGGCAAAATTAAACCTAAAATGTCTTGTGTCTAATGTGCTGCTACTTGTCTCTGTTTTAAAATCCCTCAAAGTAACGATATTTTAACCTTTTTTGTAAATGCGAGTAAAATTATCCTAAATTTGAAGGTGCACTAACAGGCACTGAAATCCACTTTTATTACTATGCAGCGACTCGATTTAAGGCAACTCTTATCCCAGAAGTTATCGCCGCAGCAGATACAATTTATCAAGCTGCTGCAGATACCTACTGTTGAGCTCGAAGCGCGCATCAAAGAGGAGATGGAGGTGAACCCGGCACTCGAAGAGGGGCGCGAGGAGCCAGAGAACGAGTATAACGAAACCGAAGAGTACGAAGGCGAGGAAGACTACGGCAAGGACGAGATCGACATCAACGACTACCTGAACGACGATGAGATAAGCGGCTACAAAATGCAGGGCGACCGGGGTGGCAGTGATGACGACGACCGTGAAATGCCGATTGCCGTCACCACCTCACTAACCGACAACCTCCTCGACCAGCTTGGCTTCCTGGATCTCGACGACAAACAATACAACATCGGCATGCAGCTGATCGGTAGCATCGACAGCGATGGCTACATTCGCCGGGAGCTGAGCTCTATAGCCAACGACCTTGCCTTTTCGCAGAACATCATGACAACGGAAGAGGAGATTGAGCAGGTGCTGCACATGATCCAGACGTTTGACCCGGCAGGTATAGCCGCCCGCGATCTGCCGGAGTGTTTGCTGCTGCAGTTGGACCGTCGTGAGCAGGACGAAACCACGCAACTGGCCGAGCGCATTATCAAGGAGTCTTTCGAGGAGTTCACCAAGAAGCATTACCAAAAGATACAAAGCAAGTTTAGCGTAACGGAGGAGGAGCTGAAAAAGGCCATCGACGTTATTATCAAACTCAACCCGAAGCCAGGCGGCAGCGGTGCCGGCATGACGCGGGTGCAGTACATCATACCGGATTTTATCCTGACCAACGAGAACGGGCAGCTGCAGCTATCGCTCAATTCACGCAATGCCCCGGATTTGCGCATCAGCCGTTCCTATGCCGACATGTTCGACGCCTACGACAAGTCGGACAAGAAGGACAAGAAGCTAAAGGAGACCGTAACTTTTGTGAAGCAGAAGCTCGACGCGGCCAAGTGGTTCATCGATGCCATACGCCAGCGCCAGAACACGCTGCTGCGCACCATGGAGGCTATTATCAAGTACCAGCACGAGTTTTTCCTGGAAGGCGACGAGAGCAAGCTGCGGCCTATGATTCTGAAGGACATTGCCGAGGAAATAGGTATGGACATCAGTACTGTGAGCCGCGTGGCCAACAGCAAGGCCGTACAGACAGAGTTCGGCATTTACCCGCTCAAGTACTTCTTCTCCGAAGGTATAGCCACCGACTCCGGTGAGGACGCCAGCAGCCGCGAGGTAAAGCACATCCTCAAAGAGATCATCGACAAAGAGAGTAAGCGCAAGCCGCTTTCGGATGAGAAGATCGAGAAGATGCTCAATGAGAAGGGCTACAACATTGCCCGCCGCACTGTGGCCAAATACCGGGAGCAGCTCAACATACCGGTAGCCCGCCTGCGCAAAGAACTTTAATCGTTGAATGGTTAAATTGTTAAAAGTTAAATTGTTGATTGCACGATTCGTATAAGTCACGACATGTCACCCCGAAGCTATACCTTCCAAACTTTCTAACTCTTAAACTCCCAAACTCTCTAATTCCCAAACTTGAACCGCTCCCTTGCCCGTCTTTTGTCAGTTGCATTTCATCCGCTGCTGATGCCTACTTATCTGTTTGCCATCATCCTCTATTTTCTGCCGACGGCTGCGGTTTCCCTGCCGCCTCAAAGCCGCTGGATTGTGTTGAGCATGATCTTTTTTACCACCTTTATTATACCTGGCTTGGGCGCGTTTGTCATGTTCCGGACAGGCTTTATCGATTCGTATGAGATCGATAGGCGGGAGCAACGCAGCAAGCCCTTGCTTTTCACCGGGCTATGCTACGCCGTTACCACCTACCTGCTGCAGCAGGAACCAGTCTTCGACCAGCTATTTTTCTTTGTGATGGGCATTGTCGCGGCCTCGGTTTTCCTGGCTTGGTTCGTGTCGTTTTTCTGGAAGATCAGTGCGCATGGCATCGGGCTGGGCGGGGCCTTCGGAGTGCTGCTTTTGCTGGATAGGCTTATGCCCGATGCGCAGTTGCTTATACCTATCGTTGGGGCCATACTGGCGTCAGGGGCGGTGATCTCGGCAAGGCTGGCGCTCCATGCGCACACGCCGGCGCAGGTATACGCGGGATTCGGAGCGGGGCTGCTGCTGGTGCTCATTGCCGGAGGCATTGCGCTGTAGCCGTTTTTTGCTCTTAAGGCGATTATCTATACCTTTGGTTATCTACAAACTTAACAAGAAACCATGACCTACGAGTGCCTGCTATATGACGTACAGGATGGCATCGCGACCATCACCCTCAACAGACCAGATGTTTTCAACGCCTTCAACGACCAGCAGAGCTACGACCTGCAGGATGCCCTGAAGCAGGTAACCCGCGACGATAGCGTGCGTGTGGTGGTGCTGACAGGCGCCGGCAAGGCCTTCTGCTCCGGTCAGGATCTGAAAGCGATCGCCAACGCCGATAAGCGTGACCTGTCTGAGTCGCTGGAGAAAAGGTATAACCCCATCATCCGGGCGATGCGCAACCTGCCCAAACCGATCATCTGTAAACTCAACGGTGTGGCTGCCGGTGCCGGCTGCTCCCTGGCCCTGGCCTGCGATATGGTAGTGGCTTCCACGGCTGCCAGCATGATCGAGGTGTTTGTGAACGTGGGTTTGGTGCTCGACTCTGGTTCTTCTTTCTTCCTGCCACGTGTGGTGGGATCCTTGAAGGCTTTTGAACTGAGCACCCTGGGCTCTAAAGTAAGCGCAGAGGAAGCCCTGCAACTGGGTATGGTGAACCGTGTGGTGGCACCAGAAGAACTGGACACAGCCGTTGCCGAACTGGCTGCACGCTATGCCACAGCACCTACCAAAGCCATCGGGTTGATGAAGAAGATGCTGAATAAGTCTTTCAACTCCTCTTTGGACGAAATGCTGGACTACGAGGCCTACTGCCAGAAAATTGCCGGCAACTCCGCTGATTATAAAGAAGGCGTAACTGCCTTTAACGAGAAGCGCAAACCACAGTTCAGAGGAGCTTAATTCGCTATACCTGATACCTACAGCAGCCGGGCCTTGTGCCCGGCTTTTTTTGCCCTGTGTCTAGGGTGATTTACCAGCACCATCCATACCTTCACTCGGATTTGTCCCCAATGCGGGCAAGCCAAAACAGCTATCTGTATCTTTATAAGAGCAATCAAACAGTTTACTGATATGAAGAACGGATACTTTCTACTCACTATTATGCTGCTGTGGTTTGTAATGGCCATACCTGCGGCAACCATTGCCCAGGACTGCAGCGGCTATCTGCTTTTGGCTGAAAATGCCGAGTACGAAATCCTGAACTACAACCAGCGCGACAAACTCACCGGGAAGGTAATGTACAAGGTCACTGATGTGCGCAAGCAAGGCGATAAATCAGAGGCCACCATCCACACCAAAATGTACGATGACAAGGGCAAGCTGGCGAGCGAGGGCAGTTACCAGGTCGGATGCGAGAGTGGCTCTATCTGGATAGACATGCGCTCACTCATGAATCCGGAGATGATGGAGGCCTATAAAAATATGGAGATCAGGATGGAGGGTGACCACATGGACTATCCTGCTACGCTCAGCCCTGGGCAAAAGCTCAAGGACGGCAGCTTTACCATTAATATAGTGGATAAAGGCAGCGGGCAGAATATAAGCACGATCACTATGGCGGTAACTGACCGCACCGTGGGCGAAAGGCAGCAGCTGGAGGTGCCGGCCGGAACTTACCAAGGCTTCAAGATTAATCAGCAGATGGAAATGCAGACGCGTGCCATGGGGATGAAAATGCCCGGCACCCGCATGCAGACAGTCGAGTGGTTTGTGCCCGGCACAGGGTGGGTGAAGTCAGAATCGTACCGTAACGGAAAACTGGTATCGTACAGCGTGCTCAACAAAATAACCAAGTAATGCGCCGGAATGAAAAAGGCCTGCAGGAGTAGCAGGCCTTGATGCGGTTTATTTCGTGATCTGGACAGTTATTGTAAGTCAATCAGTTTAGAGCGACCATTCACTGTTAGCTGTGCAATTTTGTCGCATGGTTCGCCGCCTATCGGGTCAAAGTCAAGTTCGATAGTATAGCCCCGCTCAGTGGTGGTTTTGACTTTGCCCGACACGAAATGGCGTATGCATGGCAAGGTCATAACCCGCTTGAGAGGTTTTTCAATGATGGTGTTGAAAGCTACCCCACGTCGGTTCGTTCCCTCCGATCTGCCCGTGATCAGGTAGACATCATCAGACATTTGCCAGGTGCCGCCGCCTGCTATACGCTCTATAGTCCGATCGGCACTCCAGTTGAATGTACCTTTAGGCGTCGTGATGCTGGCCTTCTGCACCGCCACGTGCATTTTGTCGCTGTTTAGGTAGGTCTTGGTTTTGGTGCCGGTAATCTTGTTGTCGTTTACATGGTAGTCTTGCAGGGTAATCGTGATGGTAGAGCCTGCTTTAAAACGCTGTCCCGTGAACACTGCGATGATCTTGCCTCGTCTGCTGCGACCGTCGCGCCCCACACAGTTCTCGGTTCCGAAGTCGATTACAAGCGTGCGGGTGTTCGCATTGAACGAGCGTGTGGCACAGGCAGGAAAACCTTCCGCAGAACTGGACAGCTGGCCGTTTGACTGGTAATCCTGGCTGTTCAGCTGGTAATCGCCATTGACGGATTCTTCGGCAAAACCATCTGCCGTCGAGAATTCCATCTGAGCCAGCATGTCGACCTCGATGGTCTCTGTGTCCAGTTCAGGGTCGTTTTCATTGTCTTTCTGGCAGGCGGAAAACAAGAGCAGGCAAGGTATAGCCAGCCAATTCAAACTTTTGAGATACGTGTTTTTCATGAAATTTGCAGGTATGGACTATGATTCAATTGTGTATAGCATGAGATCAAATAAATACTTAACGCAATATATAGCAAGTAAATTATAACATCATCAGAAAGAATAACCGATTCCGAAGTTGATATGAGGCGAGGGCACCACAACAATAACAGCGTTCTCGTCGGAGTGCAGTACATGCCCGATGATGTTTTGCTCGATAAGGTCGGCGCCGTTGGTTGCTTTGGCGAACTTAACGCGACCTCCCAAGCCAGCAGAAATCTCGGTGGTGAAGTGCCGTCCCAACTGAAATTGCCCGCCCAAATGGTAACTGAGGTCCAGGGCATGCTGGTATAGCCTGCCCACAAAGCGGAAATCCGGATCGTTGGGAGGAACCTGTGGCAGCTCAAACACATTGCGCTCAAACACCACAAACCGGTAACTGAACATCGGGCCATGAAAGAAACCGAAGGGTGCTTTTTTCTTTTTGGAAGTATGGTAGCGCTGGCTCATCCGGATCCCGATTCCCATGGCGTCTTTCTCCTCAGGAGGGCCCCATCCCTCGCCCTTAAAATGACTTTTGTAGAGGTAGCTCAACCCAATCTCGTTGCTGATTCGGGGCGAACGAACTTTCTCATACGAAAGAAAGATTTCCCCATAGTGTAGCGGATGTATTTTTAGTATCTTGTCGTGGTCGCGGTCGATGCTCCGCATTTCTTCTTTATCCTCTTGCTCGGCCGTTTGGGCATGAGCGAGAGAGCAAATACAGGCAAGCAGCAGTATACCTGCAAGCCGGAGCACTGGGTGTGGTCTATTCATAAAGCAGCATCTGACGAGTGAGTTTTTATTCTGGTTTATAGCGGTTTACGTTCTATCTAGTTTTGTGGTGATGTAGTAGCTTGGCCTCTTGACCGGCCAAAGCGCAAACAACGGCAGGTGATACCTGCTTAAACATAAGTACATCCTATATTAAATGCTGTTAATATAACTCCATAGGATTTGGGGCGTATATCAATTTGTTCAAGCTATTATTATATAAAACTAAAAAGAAACCACGACTATGAAAAAAATTGCAACAACAGGATTAATGGCCTGCGCCTTTTTATTCGGCACAATAGCCTGTAACCAAAAAACTGACAGTGTAGAAGAGGCCCAGGAGGCCACCGAGGAGCGCTTTGAGGACACTGCAATGGAAGACCAGCGTGAAGACGCGGCAGAGTTTATGACCAAGTCGGCCAGCAGCAGCATGATGGAAATAGAGGCAAGCAAGTTGGCACAGCAAAAGGCTACCAACCCGCAGGTAAAAGAGTTTGCCAACATGATGGTGAATGACCATACCGCAGCCAGCAAAGAGATGCGCGAATTGGCTACCAGCAAGAACATCACAATGCCAGACAGCATGAGCAGCGACCACATGGACCACGTGCGTGACTTGCGTGACAAGACAGGCGCTGACTTCGATAAAGCCTATTTGGACCGCATGCTGAGTGCGCACGAAAACGATGTGGAAAGATTTGAGGACGTGGCAGAGGACGCCGATTATGAGGATGCAGAGGTAAAGGCTTTCGCAAGCAAAACCCTGCCAAAGCTGCGCCAGCACCACGAGCGTGCCAAGCAGATCAGAGACATGTTGAAATAAGCCTCAGCCTTTTTGACTGATATTACAGCATTGTATCCCGTGCTGATAGTAAGCATCTGCAGTTTTCGCTGCAGATGCTTGTATTTTAAGAACAAGTGTATGACAAGCAGATTGACTACATACGCAGCCTGTGCGCTGCTAATGCTGGGTAGCTTTGGCTGCGCCGGCGACGATAGTATAGAACAAGCGGCAGACCAGAGTACGCAGCAGTTTGAAGCAGCCGGCGTGCAGGGCATGAAAAACGATGCCCTGTTTATGGCAGAAGCGGCCAGCGCCAACATGCTGCAGGTACAGTTAGGCGAACTGGCGCTTGAAAGGGCCGTAAGCCCGGAAGTGAAGGAAATGGCCCAGGAAATGACCGCAGGGCACAGGAAAGTGGTCGAAGATCTGGAGAATATTGCCGTACAGGGCAACTTTGTACTACCGACTATGCTGGGAAGTGCCCATCAGAAGGTATACGATGAGGTGAGTGGCGAGACAGGTATAGGCTTTGACCTGGCCTACATCAAACGCATCCGCGAAGAGCATGAGAGCCTCTTGGACCGTTACGAAGACATGGCGGAGAATGCAAAAGACATGGATGTAAAGCAATTCGCATCGAAGCAATTGCCGCTCCTGCGACAACACCTGCAAAAGGCTGAACAACTGGAAGACAGAGTGGGAGACATTTAAAAAAACCGCTACCATTGTTTGGTAGCGGTTTTTTATCTGTGTCTATACCTGTTAAGCCTGTCCGTTCTCCCGGTAGTGGCTGGTCTTCAACTCCTCTTTCAGGAAACGGGCGGTATAGCCCTTGCCTTTTTTGGCAACATCCTCCGGTGTGCCGGCCGCCACAATGGTGCCACCGCCCTCACCGCCTTCCGGCCCGATGTCGATGATCCAATCGGCGATCTTGATCAGGTCCAGGTTATGTTCAATGATGAGCACCGAGTTGCCTTTATCAGTGAGCTTGTGCAGTACCTCGCTTAGGTGCTCAATGTCCTGGAAGTGCAGGCCAGTGGTCGGCTCATCCAGAATGTAGAGTGTCTTGCCAGTGTCCTTCTTCGACAGTTCCGTGGCTAGTTTCACACGCTGCGCCTCACCACCCGACAGGGTGGTGGCCTGCTGGCCGAGGGTGATGTAGCCCAAACCTACCTCGTTTAGTGTCTGAATCTTGCGTAGAATGCGCGGCTGACTCTCGAAAAACTCCACAGCCTGCTCCACGGTCATATCCAGCACATCGGTAATACTCTTGCCCTTGAAGCGTACTTCCAGCGTTTCGCGGTTGTAGCGTTTGCCTTTGCATACTTCACAAGGCACATACACATCGGGCAGGAAGTTCATCTCGATTGTGCGCATACCCGCACCTTCGCAAGCCTCGCAGCGGCCACCTTTCACGTTAAACGAGAAACGGCCTGGCGTATAACCCCTGATTTTCGCTTCCGGAAGCTGTGCAAACAGTGTTCGGATGTCGGTGAACACACCGGTATACGTAGCAGGGTTGGAGCGTGGCGTACGGCCAATCGGTGACTGGTCTACCTCGATCACCTTGTCGATGTGCTCCAGACCTTCGATCTTTTTATAAGGCAGCGGATCGCGTTTGGCCCGGAAGAAATGCGTGTTCAGGATTGGGTAGAGTGTATCGTGTATGAGCGAGGACTTGCCGCTGCCCGATACACCGGTCACGCATACCATTTTGCCAAGCGGCAGCTCCAGGGTTACGTTCTTCAGGTTATGACCTGTAGCACCTTTGAGTTTTAATACTTCGCCTGTACCCGCTCGCTTTACACGCGGCACTTCTATACCCCGGCGGTTGCTCAGAAAGTCGGCAGTGGTGGTGCCGGCCTTCATCATATCCTCCGGCGTGCCAGCGGTTACCACCTGCCCCCCGTGTATACCTGCGCCCGGTCCTATATCCACTACATAGTCAGCCTGCAGAATCATGTCCTTGTCGTGCTCCACTACAATAATAGAGTTGCCCAAATCGCGGAGGTCCTGAAGGGCTTTGATCAAACGCTCGTTGTCGCGCTGGTGCAGCCCGATACTTGGTTCATCCATGATGTAAAGCACGCCCACCAGCTGCGTACCGATCTGCGTGGCTAGTCGTATTCGCTGACTTTCGCCTCCCGAAAGTGTTTTCACAGGGCGGTGCAGGCTCAGGTAGTCCAGCCCCACATCCAGCAAAAAGCCGATGCGCTTGCGAATTTCTTTCAGCAGTTCGCGGGCAATCACGTTCTGGCGTTCGTTCATGCGGTCTTCCACACCCTCAAACCAGGCGGCCAGTTTGTTGATGTCGAGTACGGACAGTTGCCCTATGTTGGTGTTGTCGATCTTGAAGTGCAGCGACTCTTTTTTGAGCCTATACCCATTGCACTCGGGGCAAGTAGTGGTCTGCGCAAAGTCTTCTACCCAGCTGCGGATGTTATCTGAGTCAGACTCCATCTGGTTTTTGAGGAAGTTGACTATCCCCTCAAACTCCACCACATAGTTGCCTTTTTTGGTGTTTACCTCAAGGTCTTCATCCAAACCGTATAGCAACACCTTCAGCACATCCTCCGGCAAATCTTTGATCGGCGTCGAAACCGACACTTTGAAGTGCTTGAACAATGCCTCGATCTGCTTGAAGATCCAGATATCGCGGTACTCGCCGAGCGGCGCTATACCTCCACGGCGGATGCTCAGGCTGTTGTCAGGTATAACCGACTCTTCGGTGATCTCTTGTATCTCACCTAAGCCGTTGCACACCGGGCAGGCACCGTAAGGCGAGTTAAATGAGAAGGAGTTAGGAGCCGGATCGTCATACGCTATACCTGTGGCGGGGTCCATGAGGTGGCGCGAGAAGAAGTGTGTCTTGTCAGCATCTGCGTCCAAAATCAGTACCGTGCCCTTGCCGTGTGTGAGTGCGTTCTGGATAGAGCCCGACAGGCGGAAGCGGTCTTCCTCTTTCACCACGATCTTGTCGATCACAATCTCAATGTCGTGGATCTTATACCTGTCCACCTGCATCTTTGGGGCGATCTCGACTAACTCACCATCCACACGGGCACGGATAAAGCCCATCTTGCGGATTTGCTGGAACAACTCGCGGTAGTGGCCCTTACGGCCTTTCACCACCGGGGCCAGCACGACAATGCGCTTGCCATCGAAGTTCTCAAGAATGTGGTTGACGATCTGTTCATCGCTTTGGCGCACCATTTTCTCACCGGTCTCGTAGCTGAAAGCCTCGGCGGTGCGTGCCCAGAGCAGACGCATGAAGTCATAGATCTCGGTGATGGTGCCAACTGTGGAGCGTGGGTTTCGGCTGGTTGTTTTCTGCTCAATGGAGATTACTGGCGACAGGCCTTCAATCTTATCCACATCGGGACGTTCCAGTCCGCCCATAAAGGAGCGGGCATAGGCCGAGAAGGTTTCCATGTAGCGGCGCTGCCCTTCGGCATAAATGGTGTCGAAAGCCAGCGAGGACTTGCCCGAGCCACTAATGCCGGTAAAGACAACCAGCTTGTAGCGCGGCAGCTTGATGGAAATGTTTTTGAGGTTATGTTCGCGGGCGCCGTATACTTCTATCTGCTGGGTTTCTCCGTTTTCGGAGAAGGCAGCGGCGGTGCCGGTCGTGGTTTCTTGCGCTTGGTTAAAAGCCATTCAGGAATGCTTGATTTTAAATAGCAAAGGTATAAAAATATCAGCGCTTTGCTGTTGCAGAGTGCTAACCTATCTTAACAGTAAACGGCAGTAAATGGTTTAGCAGAAGCAGGTTTGTTTGAGCGGAGGCAAAAGCCGGCAAATGGAGCGGCGATCAGTCGATGTTGCCGTAGTTGGATGTCTCTTTTTCATGAACCGTGTCGTAGTGCTGGCTGGTATGGGAGTTGCACTTCCGCTGGCTTTTGATATTTTTTTGCTTGACCAGGTATCGCGCAAAACTGTAGATGGCCAGGAGCAGTCCCAGCGCCATCAAGAAGAGGCCCAATAGCTGCATATAAGTGCGTTCTGAGAACTTAATGGCAGCAAAGCCCCCGGCTATCAGTGCTATGGCAGTGCGCAGGTAGGCCATTAAGGTTCGCTCGTTGGCAAAAATGGTGCGCTGTATCGCCGTCAGGTCCCGAATCTCCGAGTTTTTCTTTTCCTGCTTCTTGATCTTCTTCTTCAGTTTCCGGATTTCTTCCTGTTCCTGCTCAGACATAGTCCGTTCTTTTTCCTAAAATATACGAAACAACAAAGAAAAACGCGTAAAGAAGCCAGGCAGGGTGACTACAATAGAGACATTGACGGAAGGTGAAATTACCGGAGACCGCCTAAGTGGTCATGAATTGCCTCGTCCTGATTATGTGCCCGCTCGTGTTCGTGGCTCGTAGGGTTGTAGTCGCGGTGGTGACCTTCAATGATTTTCTGTTTGTAACGGTACCTGACAAAGCTGTAAATACCCAGAATGATACCAAAGGGTATCAGGATACCTCCTATAATCTCCAGGTATAGATCATCCGATAGCTTTACGGCAAAGAAGCCGCCGACAGAAATTGTCATAGAAGTGCGCAGGTAGGCCATCAGCGTGCGTTCGTTGGCGAAGATGGTGCGCTGCGCGGCCATGTAATCCCGGATCTCATCGTTCTTCTTCTCCTGGATCTTTAGCTTCTTCTTGAGTTTTCTTATCGTTTCTTTGTCAGTCTCTACCATGGCGTGTTGTCTCTTTTAAATATACGTTTCGGATGAGGCAAAGTAGGCGTTTAGGTATAATATAGGATGTTTGATAACTCCTGTTTTATATTTCAATGTTAAAACTATATATTGCTATGTTGCAAATTCAGCCCCTGATATTTTGACGGAAAACTGATGCACAGAAACGCCGATTCCGCTACTACCGAATGAGAAGATTTTACCGTATTGTTTTGCTCTCCGCTCTTGTGTTGCTGGCTGGTAACCTATGGGCTCAAAGCTCAGATCAGCTATACCTGACGGTCAATTATCAGAACAAGCCCTTACAGGAAGTGCTGCATGAACTTGAAAAGCAGCATGGCCTCCGGATATTTTACCAACCAGAATGGGTGGAGCAGGTTCGGGTCACACAGACATTTGAGCGGGAGCCGCTTCCCAACGCTCTGAGGCAATTACTTGAAAAGGCACAGCTCTCTTTCGTATTTTATGATAGCCAAACAGTTTTGCTGGTCCCATTGTCGGCTGCGGGCTTGTTTCAAATTGATACTGCCAGTACGGGGGCTGTTGCAGGTATAGCTGGCATCGGCAGAACGGTGACGCTGAGTGGCAATGTGCGAAACGCTAAGACAGGCGAGCCTTTTATCGGGGCAACTGTCCTGCTGGAAGAGGCCCAAAAAGGGATAGTGGCAGATGAACGGGGCTTTTATACGCTAACAGTTCCGACTGGTGACTATACCCTGCGTATCAGGGCCGTAGGTATGACCGAAGACAAAAGACGCGTACGGCTGCAACAGAGCAAAACCATGAACGTGGAATTGTTTGAGGTGAGCAATCAGCTTCGTGAGGTGCAGGTGTCGGCCAAGGCCCCTGACCATAATGTGGAAAGCCTGGAAATGGGCGTGGCCCGACTCTCCATACAGGAAGTGAAAAAAATGCCGATGTTCATGGGTGAGGTGGACGTGGTGCGCAGCGTGATAGCCCTGCCCGGCGTAACGACAGTAGGAGAGGGGGCCTCCGGTTTCAACGTGCGGGGGGGCAGCATCGACCAGAACCTGGTGTTGCAGGACCAGGCACCGCTTTTCAGCTCTTCTCACCTCTTCGGTTTCTTCTCGGTTTTCAACCCCAACATGGTGAAAGATGTCACGCTATTCCGGGGCGGTATACCTGCGCGTTATGGCGGCCGCATTTCGTCGGTGCTGGATGTGGAACTAAAAGAAGGAAATAAGAAAGTCCCTATTTTGAGCGGAGGCATCGGCCTGCTGTCGAGCCGCCTGATGGTGGAGGGGCCGCTCGTGAAAGACAAAGCCTCTTTTGTGATAGGCGGTCGGGGCGCCTATCCGGGTCTGGTACTGCGCTATATGCCCGATAAGTCGATACGCGACAGCGACGGCTATTTTTATGATTTCAATGCCAAAGTAGGGTATATGCTTAGTGACAAAGACCAGTTCGTGGCATCCGGTTACCTGAGTCGCGACGGCTTTCGGTTTGGTGCTGACACCACCTATACCTGGGGCACGGCCACCGGCACCGTGCAGTGGAACCATACCTTCAGCGATAAGCTCTTCTCGACGGTAACCGGCGTTGTAGGCGACTATGATTATGGTGTGCGTGCTGAAACTGTTCCGTCCGACTTTAGTCTCGACTCCGATATCCGCTACAAACTGCTGCAAGCGCACTTTAGTTACGAGCCATCTGTGCAGCACAAGATCGGCCTGGGCGCTTCTTCCTCCTGGTACAATTTCAACCCCGGCGTACTTTCACCAAGCTCTGAGCAATCCAGTTTGCTGGCTATCAGCATGCCGCGCGAACGGTCCCTGGAATCGGCCCTATACCTGGATCATGAATATGCTTTCAGTCCAAGGGTGTCGGTCGCTTATGGCCTGCGCTATTCTGCTTATTTCAACCTGGGCCCGGGCGATGTATATGTCTACAACCCGGAAGTGCCAAGGCGTGAGTCTACTATCATCGATACGCTTAACTATGCCAATGGCGGCTTGATACAGCAGTATAATTACCTTGAGCCAAGGGCCTCTGTGCGGGTGAGCCTGGGTAAGAACAGCTCTGTCAAACTGGGATACAATCGCATGGCGCAGTACATTCACCTGATCTCCAACACGACCGCTGCCTCTCCCGTGGATATCTGGAAGACCAGCAACCCGTACCTCAAACCGCAGATAGGCGACCAAATAGCGCTAGGGTTTTTCAGGAACATACAAGATAACTCAATAGAGTTTTCGGCAGAGGCCTACTACAAGAAACTGCACAACCTGGTGGAGTACAAGGATGGAGCGCAGTTGCTTCTGAACAGCACCCTGGACGCTGATCTGCTGCCGGGCGACGGTAAGGCTTACGGATTGGAACTAATGATGCGCCGCAGAGGGAAGAAACTAACCGGCTGGGCCAGCTATACCTATTCCAGGTCACTGCGCCGCGTAGATGGCCCGACTCCCGAAGAGAAGATCAACAATGGCAACTACTTTCCGTCTAACTTCGACAAGCCGCATGACCTCACGCTGGTGTTGAATCAGCAGCTGAGTCGCCTGGTGAGCTTCTCGGCTAACTTCACCTACAGTACCGGCAGGCCCATCACCTACCCGGAGTCGGTCGCCATAATAGATGGGCTGCTGATGGTAAATTACAGCGAACGCAACCAGCATCGCATACCGGACTACCACCGCCTGGACCTGGCCCTGGTGATTGACGGAACCAACAAACGAAATGCCAACTGGGTGAGTAGCTGGGCATTTTCGATATATAACGCATACGGACGCCAGAATCCGTACTCGGTATTCTTCAAGGCCAGTTACGGCGGCACCGTTCCGCAGGCTTACCGGCTGTCTGTCATAGGCTCAGCGGTGCCGGCTATCACTTACAATTTCAAGATAACAAAATAATGCAGGGAAGAACACGACACAAAAGCTGGTTGTGGGCGCTGCTGCTCACTTTCCTGAGCCTACAGGCTTGTGTGGAGCCCTTCGAGCTGAAAACCGGTACCGGAAAGCGATCGTTGGTGGTGAGTGGCATGGTAACAGACCAGAACCAGCCGGAGCTGAACAAAGTGACCCTCTCCTGGACCGAGCCTTTTGACGGGGAGACAAAGAAAGTGTTGAACGAGCCCGTGTTGGGGGCCAAGGTTACGCTACAGGACAACCGGGGCAACAGTATGCAATTGACAGAGGGTGCCCGGGGAGTTTACACACTTTGGGAAGATAATTTCCGGGTAGAGCAGGGCAGGGTCTATTCGCTCAGTATCAGGCTACCCGATGGAAGGGAGTATGCATCAAGACCTGAATTGCTTCGCCCGGCGGTGCCCATCCAAGGTATAGGTTATGAGTTCAAAGAGTTCATTAACATAGTCCGAAACTCGGCAGGTGTGTTAATTGAGCGCAGATCGATGGGGTTTGAAGTAAAGGCACAGGTGCAGGACCCTACGGAGCGCGGCAATTACTACCGCTGGGACACAGAAGGCGTTTTTGAGTATTTCTCAAATGTAGGGGATCAGCCTATACCCTCACAGTGCTGGGCCAATGTGGGAAGCGTCAACACCAAGGCTGTAGCTGCGGATGACCGCCTTGTAAATGGTAGGTTGTTCGAGCAGCCTGTAGCAGTAGTGCCTGCTGACATCCCTACCAAATACCGCATCAAAATACGCCAATATTCTCTCACCGCAGAGGCTTACGAGTTTTGGAGATTGTTAAATCAGCAGCAGTCCAGCGTGGGCAGCATCTTCGACCCGCCTCCGGCACGAATCAACGGCAATGTGTTTAGTATAACGAATCCTGAAGAACAGGTCGTCGGTTATTTTAACGTTTCTTCGTTTACTGAACAGTTCCTGATGATCAACCGGTCGACTTATGCTCCCTTCCCAGGATTGCCTTATGAGTTGCCAATAGGCGATTGTCGTTACTTGGGGCTGTACCCGAATGTGACTGTAGAAAGACCAATTGGATTCTAGGCCAAGGGCAGAATATTGATGCAGATTCTAGCAAATTACCGCATGAAAAAACTAACAAAAATACTTTGGCTGTTGGCTATTACGCTGCTGAGCAATCCAGTGCTCGGGCAACAGCGGCAAGTGGATGTAGCCGGAGCAGCCCAGGTGCAAATGCTGTTGTCCGATGAACAGGTGCGGCTCGTGCATAGTCAGCCCTGGTACGCTGCTGGTGAAAGGCTCTGGTATAAGGCTTTTGTCAACCGCAACTCCTCAAACCCTCCAAGCAAGGCACTGTATGTCACGCTACTGGATGCCAGGGGAAACACCATCATCAACCAACGCCTGGTCGTGGAGGAAGGTATGGCTAACAGCGACATAGAGTTGCCGAAGGAGCTGCCATCAGGGAACTATACCTTGGTTGCGGCCACCAACTGGATGAAAAACTTCAGCGAAAAGCAACAGTACCGGGAGCAATTACTCATTGTCAACCCTCGTGAAGTAATGGCTTTACGGAATATAAAAGCAAATCACAAACCTCTGCACGTTCAGTTCTTCCCCGAATCTAATAGTTTGCTAGCTGGCAAAACATCCAGAGTAACGGTGTTGGTGACAAATGCGGCAGGTATAGGTATAGCCGCGCAGGGCACGGTAACAGACTCAACAGGAAGAGCCGTTGCATCCTTCCGAAGCGATGACACAGGAGTTGGAGCTTTTGAGTTGAAGGCGGATCTCGAGCAAGCATATGTGGCGCAGGTACAAGCCGAAGGCTACCAGACGCTGCGTGTCGCCCTGCCAAAGGCAAAGCAAAATGGGTTGGCATTATCGGTAACAGAAAAAAGCAACACAGGTATAAAGGTCGATGTGCGCAGCACCATGCCTTGGGCTTATACCTTGTTGGCAGAAAGCGGGGGCAAGGTATACTTTACACACAGTGCGAAAGGGACAGGAGAAGTGACCGTGCCTTGGCAGGAAAAACCGGGCGAGGCGGTCCGGTTGATGCTGCTTAACCCGGGTGGCCTGGTAGAGGCAGAGCAATCGGTTATGTATCCAGGCATAGCACCCGCACTGCAGGTAAGCACTGATCGCAGGCAATATGGAACACGGCAGCAGGTCTCGGTTACGCTGCAAGGTATACCACAGGCTGTGACCGCAGCGGTGGCTGTAGCAGCTCAGCAGGCAGATTCCCACAGGCCCCTGGCCGGCAATCCGGTAACAGGAGGAAATGCTGGTGAGGGCAGTCAATTCCTGGCGCACACAGCTGACGAAGGATTGTGGCAGGATATTCTGCAAGGGAAGAAAGAGG
The DNA here is from genome assembly GCF_014773225.1 of Pontibacter aquaedesilientis. Lineage (GTDB taxonomy): Bacteria > Bacteroidota > Bacteroidia > Cytophagales > Hymenobacteraceae > Pontibacter > Pontibacter aquaedesilientis. The sequence goes on from NZ_JACXAJ010000012.1 coordinate 33,741, forward strand.
GTAGTCATGCGCGGGAACCTATCGTAGAGCCTATCAGTCGAGCAGGTATAGCAAGGCCTTTTATCAGCAGTACTTTCGTTACCCGCACCGATACAGCTTTTGTGCAGGCCTTACCACCGAGTGTGGTGGCATACGCGCAGAAAATCCACACCTTAGCTCACATCAACGAAATATATGGGCTAACTGAGCCCCACGCACCAGCCATATTACCCCGGCTGCCTGCCGACCGTGTCTACAAACTAGATGACTACATCGCTTTCAACAATGTGGAAGAGGCCATAAAGGAAGTGACCACAAACATTAGAATGCGGAAGAAAAAAGGAAGACAGACAGTGCGCCTGCTTTATGTGGCACCGGGTACGAAACGGATGATGAAGCAGGAACCGCTATACCTATTGGATGGCGTGATCGTGGACGGTATGGAGGAGATGCTGGCACTCGACCTGAACGATATCGCCTCGATTGAAATAGCCTGGTCTGAAGAAAAACTATATGCCGGCAACCTGGGTCAAATGGTGGACAATGGCATGTTTGCCATTTACACAAAGAGCGGCGAAGCCAGAGAACAGCTAAAAGAGAAAGGGCTGCCAATGCTTTATGAGCAGTACAACCTGCCCCAAAATTTTATCTCCCTTTCCGGTATACCTGGGGAGGGTGGGCCATCTACCCCGGATTTAAAGCAATTGATTTTCTGGGAGCCGACATTGCACTTGGGGCCGGATGGCAAGGCCAAATTTACTTTCTATACCTCAGACGAAACGGGCACTTTTAGGGTAAAGGTACTAGGGCAGACTGCCGAGGGCATACCTGTTAGTGGGGAGGCAGAGTTTGAGGTGAAGCTTGTGAACTGAATCAATCAGAGAGCTATGTTTGTAGCGTCTATCCTCCGGTAACAAAAAACAGAAACGCCTGCTGTACCAACAGCAGGCGTTTCTGTGTAACGAAAATACTCCGTGATTAAAAGTTCGGAGACAGCAGGTATTTGCTGTAGAACTCGTCGATTACTTTTACGGCTTCTGTGGCGTCGTCCACGATGTGGATCAGGTCCATGTCCTCCGGGCTGATGTTGCTTTCCATCTTCAGCATGACATCCTCCACCCACTTAAACAGGCCTTCCCAGTACTCGCGTCCTACCAGCACGATCGGGAATGCGCCGATCTTTTTGGTCTGGATCAGGGTAATGGCTTCGAACAACTCATCGAGCGTGCCAAAGCCGCCCGGCATCACGATAAAGCCCTGCGCATACTTCACGAACATCACCTTGCGGACAAAGAAATAGTCGAAATTGATGAGCTTGTCAGAGTCGATGTAGATGTTGTTGAACTGCTCAAAAGGCAGCTGTATATTCAGACCAACGGATTTGCCGCCCTCCGAGTGAGCGCCTTTGTTGCCGGCCTCCATAATACCCGGACCACCGCCCGTGATCACGCCATAGCCATGGCGCACTAGTTTGGCTGCGATCTCCTCGGCCATAATGTAGTACTTGTGCGTGTTCTTGGTACGGGCTGACCCGAAGATCGAAACACAAGGGCCGATCTTGGACAGTTTCTCAAATCCTTCCACAAACTCCGACATCACCTTGAATATCTGCCAGGAGTCGGCAATCTTGATTTCGTTCCAGTCTTTGTCTACAAACGCCTGTCTGATCTTGATGTCTTCTTCAGATGCTGGCGGAGCCGTTATCTGGCCGTTCTCACGGAGGTCGGTTATTGATTTTGCTTTATTCTCGTTAACATCCGGGTTAAGGATGGTCTGCCCGCTGCCGCTGTTGTGCGACTCGTCGTTGAGCTTGGTCTTGCTTGTTTTTCTAAGCTTTGTCATAATAATTCTTCGTCTTCTTCAGGAGGCAGGCCTCCTGCGGCACACTCACGTTGAGGCGCCTTCTTCAGGTTAATAAATAATTTTAAGGGTGTGTCTGCAGCGTGGAGAAGAGAACTATGCAGTCACGGTTGTGTTTTTTCTTATTTGGAGCGAATCGCAATCACCGGGTCTAAATTAGAAGCGAGCACCGCCGGGATGATGCCCGACAGCATACCTATGACCGCCGATACGCCTAGTCCCAGTATAATGTTTCCAACAGAGAGCGACACCTTCATCATATCCTGCGGAATGAGTGTGAGCAGGAAAACCAGCAGGATGCCGATACCGCCGCCAATAATGCTCAAAAACACCGACTCGAACAAGAACTGAAATAAGATAAAATAGTTTTTGGCTCCCAATGATTTTTGTATGCCGATGATGTTGGTGCGCTCTTTCACAGATACGAACATGATGTTGGCGATCCCGAAGCCCCCGACCAGTATCGCAAAGCCGCCAATCACCCAACCTGCGAGCCCGACCACCTGAAAAAACCCTGTTACGGCTTGGGTGGCCATTTCGGGCCGGTTAATGGCGAAACTGTCTTCGTCGCGTGGCTTGAGTCCTCTGATGTTGCGCATCATGCCCCGCAATTCGTACTCAAGCTCCAACAGGCCCTGGTCGTCTTCCCGGCCTTTTATCGCGATAGTGGAGCCGATACCGTTAGGCCCCGTTGCATACATTTTGCTGAAGGTTGCATAAGGTATAACCCCCATCTGGTCGAAGTTCGGCATCCCAAACATACTCTCGCCCTGCTGTTCCATCACCCCGATCACGGTGAACTTATGGCCACTCACCCGAACTTCCTGCCCAATAGCAGGTTGCTGCGGGTATAGCGTATTGGCCACCTCATATCCAATAATCATCACATTGCGGGCGGCGTCTACCTCCTGAGGAATGAAGTAGCGGCCTTCTGCAACGGGTATCTCTGTTACTTTGTTGTAGTCGTAAGACACCCCGATCAGGCCCGCGTCGCGGAAGGTGTTGTTGCGATGCTTGAACACGTTGCGGCCTTTGTCTGCAAAGATAGCCACACCGGCGTCATTTGTCAGGTTGCGGTCCAGCAGGCGAAACTCGTGCACGTTGGGCTGCGGTCGGTTAAAGTACTTCCACCAAGGGTATTCGCCTCCAAAACTCCAGGGCCACTTCTGAACGTATAGTACCCGGTCGCCGATGAAGCTCATGCTGTCGCGCACGTTGCGCTCCAGCGAGTCTACCAGCGTAAACACCGAGATGATCGCAAAAATACCGATCGTGACACCCAACAGGGACAGAATCGTGCGAAGCAGGTTAGACCGGAGGGCCTGCCATGCGAAGCGGAAACTTTCTACTATTAGGCGCAGGTATATCATAGTTGGGTATGGAACAAAGTAATTTTTCTAAAAGTAATAATATTTCGGGCAAACTAAGTAAATTTGCACCTCGATTTTTTGTTGTAAATAGGAAAAGCCTGCCTATTTTTTCCGGGTAACCCGTTTAAAGACCCGATGGGCCAATTTTAGCCAGCACGATTTATACCGTAATATAAAAAGTATGAAATTATCAGAATTTAAGTTTGACCTCCCTGAAAGCCTGTTGGCCACACATCCAGCCTCAAACCGCGACGAGTCCCGCATGATGGTCGTGCACCGCGACACAGGCAAGATCGAGCACCGGGTATTCAAAGACATCCTGGAGTATTTTGACGAAGGCGATGTGATGGTCGTAAACGATACGAAGGTATTCCCGGCCCGCCTCTACGGTAACAAAGAGAAGACAGGCGCCAAGATAGAAGTGTTCCTGCTCCGTGAACTGAACAAGGAGATTCACCTGTGGGATGTACTGGTTGATCCGGCGCGTAAAATCCGCGTGGGCAATAAGCTATACTTCGGCGACAGCGACCTGGTAGCGGAGGTAATCGACAACACCACTTCCCGTGGCCGTACCATCAAGTTCCTGTTCGACGGACCGGACGAGGAGTTTTACAAGACGATCAACGACCTGGGCGAGACTCCGCTTCCGAAATACATCAAGCGTGAGGCTGAGCCCGAGGATAAGGAGCGTTACCAAACGGTATACGCCAAGAACGTAGGTGCCGTAGCGGCTCCAACAGCCGGCCTGCACTTCACCAAAGAAGTACTGAAGCGCCTTGAAATCAAAGGGGTGGATGTGGCTCCGCTTACACTGCACGTTGGACTCGGCACTTTCCGCCCGGTAGATGTGGAAGACCTGACCAAGCACAAGATGGACTCTGAGAATTTCTCTGTGCCTGCCGACACCGCCGAGATGGTAAACAAGGCATTGGATAATAAGAAGCGTGTGTGCGCCATTGGTACCACGACCATGCGTGCGCTGGAGTCTTCGGTATCGGCAAGCAACCGCCTGAAGCCCAACGAGGGCTGGACAGACCGTTTCATCTTCCCTCCATACGATTTCAAAATCGCGAACGCACTGGTAACTAACTTCCACATGCCAGAGAGCACGCTGCTCATGATGACAGCCGCTTTCGGTGGCTACGAACTGGTTATGAAAGCCTACGAAGAAGCCGTGAAAGAGAAATACCGTTTCTTCAGCTACGGCGATGTAATGCTGATCCTCTAATCTGTGTGAGGTATAAGATTTAGAAAAGCCCCGACTCCAGAAGTCGGGGCTTTTTGCTTTATATTTGCGGGAGCTGCCAGGTATAGTCGGCTATACCTAGACAAAGCCTATACCTTATAAAAACCTATACCTATACCTATCAAGGGGAATATGAAATCGAGGGGAATATGAAACCAAGTCTGCCACAGTATGCCATCATCGTAGCCGGGGGCACCGGTAGCCGCATGCAGCGCGACCTGCCCAAGCAATTTATCCAGTTGGCCGGCAAGCCCATTCTCATGCACACCATCGAGCGGTTTTATGCTTTCAACCCCGACATCCGGATTGTGGTGGTGTTGCCTGAAGACCAGCTACAGGTATGGAAAGAGCTTTGCAAGGAGCATGGCTTCCATATATTTCACCTGACGGTGGCAGGAGGCAGCACCCGTTTCCAGTCTGTGAAGAACGGGCTGGGCTTAGTGCACGGGGAGGCTGTGGTGGCAGTGCATGACGGGGTGCGCCCATTCGTGACGACAGAAATTATAGCCGAGGCATTTGAGGTAGTCGGAGAAAAGGGAAGCGCTGTAGTGGCAGTCTCTCCCAAGGATTCTATCAGAGAACTGACGGAAGAAGGCAGCCGGGCTGTACCGCGTACCAGGTATAAGCTGGTGCAGACGCCGCAATGTTTCCGGGCTAGCATACTGCAAGAGGCCTATCAACAATCAGAACAGGATTACTTTACCGATGACGCCTCTGTCGTTGAAGGTATAGGTATGGCCATCACCTTGGTAGAAGGGAGTTACGCTAATATCAAGATCACCACACCGGAGGATCTGTTGCTTGCAGAAGTGCTCATGAAGCAAACGCTATAGTCTCGGCCTGCCAGCCTCCAGGAAATCCTGGTTTTGCTGCACCGTTTCCGGAGAGATAGGCTCCAATACAGGGTTAGGTTTGGATAGGTTGAGCAGGAAACCCTGCAGGGATAGCAGGTTGTGTAGGTCATGTGTTATACAGAACACCGTTTTGCTTTGCACCTGTACCCACTGTTGTAAAAGATTGAAAACCCTTTTTTTGTAGTACACATCCAGTTGCTGCGTGGGCTCGTCCAGCAATATGATAGTGGCGTCCTGCAGCATGAGTTGTGCCAGCCATACCATCTGCTGCTCTCCCCCAGACAAAGTCGTGAAATCCTGCTCCTGCAGGTGCGCCATCTCCAGTTGTGCCAGCGTGGCGGCAGCCCGGGCATAGTCCTCGGAGTTATAGTTGTCAAAAAAACTTTTCTTCCGGAACAGGCCCATTACCACCAGGTCGATCACCTTGATGGAGAAGGAAACGATATTTTTTTGGGGAAGGTAGGAGAGGAGCCCAGAGGAAGCAGCGTGGCGGATGGAGCGCAGGTCTTGCTGCTGCACCAGAATCTCACCTGTATAGTCAATCTTATGCTGGAAAGCTTTGAACAGAGTTGTTTTGCCGGCTCCGTTATGCCCAACGATCGCTACAAATGCCGGGGTAGGCACAGAAAAAGAAAGGTTGCGGATCAGAGGACGATGCCCATAACCCGCAACCAGATTTTTTACCTCAACGATCAAGCGCTATTTAATTACGAATCACAAATTGCAAATTACGAATCGTTGAGCCAGCTCCTAGTGACATTCTTAATTCGTAATTATAAATTCGTAATTCTATTAGTACTCGTCTTCGTTAAACATGAAGTCTTCCTTGGTAGGGTAATCAGGCCAGATCTCCTCGATGTTCTCGTACGGCTGACCGTCGTCTTCCAGCGCCTGCAGGTTTTCTACTACCTCCATAGGGGCGCCTGAGCGGATAGAGTAATCGATCAATTCGTCTTTAGTAGCTGGCCAGGGTGCGTCCTCCAGGTATGATGCTAATTCCAGTGTCCAATACATAGTATGTTTCTCCTTAACTTAATGGCTTTTAAAAAATAGTTTGCAAAAGTATAAATAAATATACAAACTAAAATTTTTTTGAAATATTTATTGCTTTTTGTGACCGTTTTTACCAAAACAACGCAAACAAGCTGCAAATGTTCATTTTGATACAAGTTTTTTAGATGCCTCAAATGGCCCTAATCCGCCAATGAAGGCTTATAGGTAAATATAAAAAGCGCCTGCTGTATAAACAACAGGCGCTTCCCTAAATTACATAGTGAAATCTATATTTTTCTATTTACTGCTGGTACTCAACTGCTCCTGGAACATCTCGATCAGGGCTTGCTTGGTTTTGATCTTGCGGTTGAAGTTGCGGATCTTGCCCTGCAACATGCTGCGGAACGACTCATTGCTAGGTGTGTCGCTCAGTTTGTCAAGGTTTGTTTCCAGTATCTCAAGTTCCTGTCGGTCAGACTTGATAAAGTCGCGCAGGGCATTGATACGGGCATGCAGGCCATCTTCGTCGCTATAGGTTTCGTTAGAGCTCTGCTGCCGCTTGCGTATGTAATGCTCCAGGCTGCTCATCTCAAACACCCGGTCACACGCTTTGATAAAGCGCTCCCAAATGGCGTCCGAAACGTCGGGGCGCACCGGGCCTACCTTCTTCCACTCCGCCTGTAGTTCTTTGGCGCGCTTCACGGCATCGTTGAGGCTGTTTTGCTGCAGCAGCTGCTCTGCCTGGCTCACCAGGTCCTGCTTCTTCTCCAGGTTAGTCTCGTAGTACTTGTCTTTCGACTCCGTTTTCTCGTTGGTGATCTTTACTTTCAGGCGCTCAAAGAAATGGTTGTGGGCTCTCCTGAAATCGGTCCAGAGTTTGTTGGTGGTAGCCCGTGGCAAAGAGCCGCCTATCTGCTTCCACTGGTTCTGGAGTTCTTTTAGCTTGGCTGTGGTTACTTCCCAGTCTTCGGAATTTTGCAATGCAACCGATCTCTGTATAAGGTCTTTGTACCGCTCATAAGTGCGGTTCTGCATTTGCTTCTTGTCATTGAAGAAAGACTTCTTGCGCTCAAAAAAGGCCTCGAGCGCTGTCTTGAATCGCTCTTCAATCTCTTCGGTCACATCCTTCTCCACAGGGCCTGTCTTGATCCAGGTCGCCCGCAGATCCTTCATTTTATCAGATGTTTCCTTCCAGTCCACGCTGTTCTGTAGCGCTTCTGCCTCCTGTATCAGTCCGATCTTTAAAGTAAGGTTCTTTTCGCGGTTAAGTTTTATGGTTTCGTTGATCTCTTCCTCTGCTTTGCTCAGCGTATGAAAGATTTCCTCGAAATTGCCCAGGGCGTCGTAGTTGCCCACCTGTTCTTTCATGTGCAGCACTTTCATCAGGAAAGAGCCTTTATTCTCAGAGGTTGCAATACGTTCCAGCAGGCTATTCACCTTTTCGCTGAACATATGGAAACGCTTAGCAAAGTATACCAGCGAGTCCTCTTCTGATTCTTTTACTTCACCTACCTGTCGGTCCGGGTAGTTCATAAAAGCCTTTAACCATACTTGCTGGTCCTGAATAAAGCCATACTTCCTGGCTTCTTCCAATAGATCGTTGTTTTCCATTTAAGGATCGGGTTATAATCGGAACATAAAGGGAGATAGATGCGCAAATTAAACTAACCTTAGCATACGCAAGTCGAATGGATGCGTTTGCCGGGCTGCGTTTAGAACAGCCGCCACAAAGCGAAACCCAATTGGCCTGGCGCTAAGGCAAGTCTGTGCGGACTTCTCCCATACAGTTTTTCTACAAGTTTAGTGATTTCAAAGCACTTTTGTGAACCATAAATGCATGAATTTTTCCGATATTTGTATTTTAGGGCATAAATAGTTGGCAAACGACACCCTGGTGTACTGCCCGTACACGGGATGTCGACCTGACATACGTACAAAAACGGTTGCCTTTATGCAGCATTTAATTGATATACAGCGACTATGAGTAACGAAACGATTATTTTCTCGATGGCCGGGGTCAGCAAAATCTACCCGCCTCAAAAGCAAGTACTGAAGAACATTTATCTGTCATTTTTCTACGGAGCCAAGATCGGCGTACTGGGTCTGAACGGTTCGGGTAAGTCCAGCCTGCTCAAGATCATTGCCGGCGTAGATAAGGAGATCCGTGGCGAGGTGGTCTGGTCGCCGGGCTATACTGTGGGCTACCTGGAGCAGGAGCCGCAGCTCGACCCAACCAAAACCGTGCGTGAGGTAGTGGAAGAGGGCGTGAGCGAAGTGGTCGGCTTATTGAAGGAATTCGACGAGATCAACATGAAGTTCGCTGAGGAGATGACCGACGATGAGATGAACAAGCTCATCGAGCGGCAGGGTGAGGTGCAGGAGCGCCTTGACCAGCTGAACGCCTGGGAACTTGACAACCGCCTGGAGCGTGCCATGGATGCCTTGCGCACACCGCCCGAAGAAGCCGTGATCGGTAACCTGTCGGGTGGTGAGAAGCGCCGCGTGGCCCTGTGCCGCCTGTTGCTTCAGGAGCCGGACGTGCTGCTGCTGGACGAACCTACCAACCACCTGGACGCCGAGTCGGTTGATTGGCTGGAGCAGCACCTGCAGCACTACAAAGGCACTGTGATTGCCGTTACCCACGACCGCTACTTCCTCGACAACGTAGCCGGCTGGATTCTGGAACTGGACCGTGGCGAAGGTATTCCGTGGAAAGGCAACTATAGCAGCTGGTTGGAGCAGAAAGCCTCTCGTTTAGCCAAGGAAGAGAAGACGGAAAGCAAGCGCCAGAAAACGCTACAGCGTGAGTTGGAGTGGGTGCGCATGGCGCCAAAAGCCCGTCATGCCAAGTCGAAGGCCCGTATCAGCCAATACGACAAGCTGGTTGGCGAGGAAGCAGCCAAGAAGGAGGAAAAACTGGAGCTCTTTATACCTGACGGCCCACGTTTGGGCGCCCAAGTGATCGAAGCGCACAACATCAGCAAGGCTTACGGTGACAAGCTGCTGTTCGAAAACCTGAATTTCTCCTTGCCGCAAGGTGGCATTGTGGGTATCATCGGACCGAACGGTGCGGGTAAAACCACTTTGTTTAAGCTGATAACAGGCCAGGAAAAGCCGGATGCGGGTGAGTTTACAGTGGGCTCCACCGTGGAGATATCTTACGTAGACCAGGAGCACGCTAACCTGGACGCCAGTAAGTCGGTGTTTGAGGTAATCTCAGGCGGAACGGAACACATGATGATGGCCGGTCGCCAGGTGAACTCACGTGCCTATGTGAGCAAGTTTAACTTCTCGGGCGGCGACCAGGAAAAGAAAGTGGAGAAGCTGTCGGGTGGAGAGCGCAACCGTGTGCACCTGGCCATGACCCTGAAAGAAGGCGGTAACCTCTTGCTGCTCGACGAACCAACCAACGACCTGGACGTGAACGCGATTCGCGCCCTGGAAGACGCGCTGGAAAACTTTGCCGGTTGCGCCGTGATTATTTCGCACGACCGCTGGTTCCTGGACCGTATCTGTACGCACATTCTGGCTTTTGAAGGTGACTCGCAGGTATACTGGTTTGAGGGTAACTACACTGATTACGAAGAGAACAAGAAGAAGCGCATGGGCGACGTAGAGCCAAAGCGTATCCGATACAAGAAGCTGGTATAGCACTGATTTGTCAGCATAAGCACGGGTTTCGCCCTGCAAAAGCCCCGTTAGTCGAAAGATTGACGGGGCTTTTTCGTGTCACCCCTGCTTCTTGAACCGCCCAAACTGGCCTTCTGTGTGCCATACACCTACTTCAGGGTGCATTTGAGAATGCAGATACGGCTGACATCGCAGCCTAAGGCACCGTATGAGAAAAGTGAGTGAATATTAACAATTTAGAGTAGTTTTTCGTAAAAAGAGTAACTGACAGCCAAAGGTTTAAAATGTTGTTTAATGTTTAAAAGGTTGTCAACCATGAAAAAACTCTACTATAATGATGATGAAGCATTAGCTTATCTGCTAATAGCTGGTTATTTCGCCCTTGTAAGTGTTATTGCAGTAGCCGTGTCTTATTAACAGGCTACGTTAACTTAAAAAGTAAAAGGCCATACCTGTCAGGTATGGCCTTTTACTTTTGGTGTCTGCTGCTGTAAGCTAGGGCTTTACTTCTTCCTGAATTTCAACTCGTCAAAGTGAAAGTCAGGGTTGTTAGCGTCGAGGCGCATTTCGGCGATTGTGCCATCAGGGCCCACGATGAAGCGGACACGGGTTGGCGTCAGGAGGGCGAAGTTGTTCTTCCATTCCAAGTCAAAGATGTCGTGCTGCCAATGGCTGAGTTTGCCGCCCAGCGCAGGAGCAGGGGCGAGCTGCAACACCAATTGCTTGTTCTGCACGGTAATAGTGGCGTCGCCATACAGCGGACTGTTGTAAGTGCCGGCGTAGGCTTCCAAGTCCATCGTAGGTTTGCTTTTGCGGGGCTTATCTTTTGGTTTCTTATCGGCTGCCTCTTCCTGTGCTTTGCGGGCCTTGGCCATGTTGTCGAGCGTAAACTGGCTCCAGTCGCGGCCGTTTTGCACGCCCAGGAACTGATCCAGGGTATAGTTGGCCAGCGGCGACATAATACTGCTCATGCTGTTGGTCAGGATCACGATACCCAGGTTCTCCTCTGGAACCAGCACCGTGCGGCTGTTCATGCCCTCGTGGCCGCCGCCATGGGCCAGCACTTTGCGGCCCTCATAATCGTTCATCATCCAGCCCAAGCCAGCGGCTGAGAAGTGCGTGGAAGGCACGTTGGTTTCTGTTTGCTTGGAGACTGGCAGTGCATTGTGAGCCGTCCACATGGTGCGGCTGGCGTTTTCACTGAAAATCTGCTGACCCTTGTAAGTGCCACGATTAAGCTGCAGGCGCATCCACTGGGCCTGCTGATTCACGCTGGTGAAAATGCCGGCAGCCGGATTCCAGTTATCCCAGGCAGTGAAAGTGGTGGGGTAGGGCTTGTGTTTTTCGTCGAAGCCATGTGGCGAGGCGATATTCTGTTTCCCTTTCAGCTCGTTCACGGAGGTATAGGAGCGGCTCATGCCCAGCGGTGTAAAGAAGCGCTCTTTAATAAAAGCCTCCCAGGTTTGACCCGTTACAGCCTCGATCACCTCGCCGGCTGCAATGAACATGAGGTTGGAGTAGCCATACCCGTCACGGAAACCATAGGCAGGCTCGAGGTGACGGACACGCTCCAGAATCTCGCGGCGGCTATAGGTGGTGTTGTACCACAGCAGGTCGCCGCTGAATGTTTTGTAACCCGCACGGTGACTGAGCAAATCCTTGATATTCAGGCTTTGCGTGACATAAGGGTTGTAGAGCTGCAGGTATGGCAGGTATCTGGTTACCGGGTCGTTCCAGCTGATCTTGCCTTCGTCTACCAGGATGCCCAGTGCGGCAGCGGTATAGGCCTTGGAATTGGATGCGATGCCAAACACAGTACTCGCGTCAACCTGTCCGCCGGCTTTTAAGTCACGCACACCGTAGCCTTTGGCGAAGATCACAGAGTCGTCCTTCACAATGGCGATGGCCATACCTGGCACGTCCCAGTCTTTAAGGGCTTTCTGGTAATAGGCGTCGAGTTTGGAGAGATCTGGGGTAGTTTTAGAGGTTGAGGGCTGTGCTGTGGCCTGCAGGGTGAAAATAGCCAGCAGGAGCAAGAGCCAGCCCTTGGTTGGGGTATAGTTCAGGTTCATGATGTGAGTGTTAAGATCAGGGCAAGATAGGAAATTTTATATCCTTTCTAAAACAAAGCCGTGCTGCTCCTTGCCCAGGTATAGCGGCTGACGTTCCAGGCGTGTTTCTCCTTCTTCCCTTGGCTTGTGCGGACCTTGTTCGTACTCTTTCTCCTCCATTTTGAGTCGTTGCCGTTCTTCTTCGGAAATATCGGAGGCCAGCATCCGCAGGTCGGGTTGGCCGGCGTCTACCCAGGCAGTGTACCAGTAACTAGCCACAGTGTGGATGGCCAGGCGCATCTGCCGCTCTACTTGCCCGTTCAGCCGCCGGTGGTATGCTTCTGAAAACTCCCTGGAATATACCCGGTTCGTCACATTTCCCCGCACTTCATAGCTATACTTCTTGTCTTCGTCAAACTCCCGGGTGAGATCCCGCTCAAAGCGCAGCACCGAGTCGAGCGCCAGGTGGGCGCTGGCTACCAAGTCCCAGGCTTTGAGTTGCGGCTGCTCGATGTAGGTGGCTTGCCCTACAAAGAAGTCGTAGTTGTCGGAAAGCATTTCGGGCAGGCGGGTTTCCCAGAAGGCATGTATACCGCGCTGGCCCGTCAGTTGCCCGTTATAGTTGTGCGTGGTGTGCAGCGGCACGCAGGCATCGGCAATGTAATGGCCCATGTCTGCCGAAAGCCGAAGGATACGGTCGAGGTCACGATCTTTGAAAGCCTGTGTGAGCTGGAACTTCATGCGGTTGATGTGCCAGGGCACAATGCCGTGCGCCATCAAAGTGTCTTCGCCGTACCTTTCCACGGCCTGTTGCCAGAAGCGGGGCATCAGGTATAGGGCGCTGTCGCCGTACACGTCCAGGTCGATGTAGTGGCGCGGTGCCTCGCCTGCCACAGCATACCTGCGGCGGTCGGGGTTCACGGCATTCTCGGTGATGTAGCGGATGTGCTTTTTGTAGAAACCCACCATCTCGGGCGGTAGCGTAAAGACAGCCAGCCGGTTGATGCGCTGATGCGCGAAAAAGCCCCAGCTATACCCAGTGAGCGGGAGCAGGATGGTAAGGAGCAGCAGGACAGCGATTTGTCGGAAAGCCATACCTGCGGTGTACGGAGAATTAGGGAATTTGTATATTGTGAGAAGCTTACTCTTCTCTTTGCAGATATCTGGAAAGGAAAAGGTTAAAACGGATCATTGAGCCGAAGATTCAGAATGGTACACTTTTTAAGGATAACAGCGATTCTATGCCTGTTTTCAGGCAAGGTTTATTCACAAGACTGCGACATCAGAAACCTTGCCTTTGAGGGTGCGGGTATTCGGGGGATCGCGTATGCGGGTGTGATTGACGTGCTGGAGAAAAACGATAGGCTAGGGCAGGTGCAGAAAGTAGGAGGAACATCAGCCGGAGCCATTACCGCATTAATGGTCTCTTTGGGGTATACCTCAACAGAAATAGCAGATTTGATCTCATCCACGCAGTTCAGGAAGTTTAACGATGGGCGTTTTATGTTTCCGGGCGGTATAGCCAGAATGAAGAATCTGTATGGTTGGTATCGGGGCGACAGGTTCACGGAATGGACTGCAAAAATCATAGAGGCGAAAACCGCCAATCCGGACATCACCTTTGAGGAACTTAGCTCCTTAGGATACAAAGACCTCTACATCACAGCGACATCCTTAAACCAGCAGAAACTAATCGTTTTCTCCAAAGAGAACTATCCAAACATGAAGGTGAAGGACGCGGTTAGAATATCGGTTTCTATACCCCTCTACTTTAAGGCGGTGTTTATTGATAGCCAGGGAGCTGTTCACAAGAAGCCAAATGCAGGGCAAAATCTGGATGTTGTGGTTGATGGCGGTATCATTGGGAATTTCCCCATCACCATATTCGACAGCATTACCACGGACTCAGCGAATAATCAACATCGGGTTCCTAATTTTCAGACGATAGGGGTAAGAATAGATTCGGATCAGCAAATCCAGCATGATGCCGATTCAAGAGAGTTAGCGCCAATTCAAATCCGGAACCTGAACGATTACATGTCTGCCCTCTATATTCTGGTGATCGAAAACCTGAACAGGCATGAGTTGACCGATGATGACTGGGCAAGAACTATTTCAGTTTCATCGGTTGGGATAAGCCCTAGAATCAAAAGAATGTCAAGAGAGGAGAAAGAGCGCCTGATCCAAAGCGGAAGAGACTATACCATGAAGTACATGAGTGCCAATTGCGGAACGCTGGTCAAACCTTAGTTGTAAGCCAGAAGAGCGTGCTATAGATTAGAGTTTTGGAAGCCCGAGTGTTTCAAATAAAATTATTCACCTGATCATATCCGGGCATAAGTTTAACTGCTTAATCGATAAGACTTACAGCTCGCTAACAGTATATCTGAAGCCAATGATGCATGTACAGGATTTGAAGCTTGAAGAAGACGTACTTCCGTTTTTTGATTACACCAACAATGAGCAGTCCGCGTCTCGCTTGCTGCAAATGCTCAAAGTGGTGCCTTCAACGGAAGCGCTGGTGAGGGAGCGGCAGGCAATCACGCAGGGAATGATCGAAAACTGGAATGTACTGGAGCAACTTAACTACAAAAGGCTTGACCTGCGAGAGGTTTATGCCCTTTTAGAGGATATGGCTTCAAGGAGGTTGGCACTGGATGATGGTAAGCTAGCGGCATCATTTAAGCTTATGGTATTTGAAACAGAGCGAAATAGGTTTAGGTCGCAGACTGTTCAGATCGTGTTGATGCTTAACGGCATTCAAAGGCGCTACCTGGCGCAGCTGGATGTGTCAAAGTTTCCTGAAAGCTTTCGCAAGAGACTGCAAAGCGCTTTTAAGTTTCTGAGCAGGCTCAGGCTGGAAGCTAATGCAGCACTTATCAGCGAAAACCGCTTCACCATACCCCGGATTGTTGCTTTTATGAAGCAGCTTCAGCAATTGGATCCAGCCGATATCAAGCACTTCTGGGACTTCTTTTTCTCCTTTGAAGCCTATTGGTCTATAGCAAAGGGTACACTAACTCATAGCTTCTCGTTTCCAAGCTTCAGCAGCGGTAATTTCAAAATACAGGACTTTTATCACCCAATCGTAAAAAGCCCTATCAGCAATACATTGGAGCTTGATACTTCTCAAAACGTGTTGCTGCTTACAGGGCCCAATATGTCAGGGAAGTCTACCTTGCTGAAAGCCGTGGGTATTTGTGTATACCTGTCGCACGCAGGATTTACGGTACCTGCCGCGGCCTGCACAACTCCCTTCTTCCATTCTATTGCCATCGCCATCAACCTGAACGACAACCTGCGCGACGGCTATAGCCATTTTATGACCGAGATAGAGCATCTTAAAGCAGTTTTAAAGGTGACAGAAGACGGTTGGAAGTCCTTTGCCGTGTTTGATGAAATATTCTGGGGAACCAACATGGATGATGCGCTGGAAATCACCAAAACGGTCGTAAACGGGCTCACAAAATTTCAGGGCTCCTACTTTCTGATCTCCACGCACCTGCTGCAGTTGGAAGAACAATTGGACCGCAACAGTAGCGGGAATGTCAGGAAATGCTACATCGAATGCGTGTTGGAAAATGGCTTGCCAAAGTTCTCTTATACTCTCAAAGATGGCTGGTCACAGCTCAGGATAGGGCGAATTCTTTTTGAAAAGGAAGGTTTGAATGAACTGTTGAAGAACTGACTTAAAAGTATAAAGTAAGTTCTGTTAAGGGGGCTTAAGCTGAGGGCTAACGCTTAACTTGTATGCTCAATAATTTTTTCTAACAAAACACAATCTATCCCATCTGCCGACTGTTATAACATAGTAAACCTACTATGCTTTAACTATGCACCTGAAATTTTGGGAAAAGCCGAAATCTACTCCTGCTAAAAAAAGCGCCCTGCGCGAATGGGGAAACGCCCTGATGTTTGCCGTGGTGGTGTCCACCCTGTTTCGTTGGGCCACGTTTGAGGCCTATGCTATACCTACCTCCTCCATGGAGAAGTCGATGCTGGTGGGCGACCGGTTGTTTGTGAGCAAATTGCATTACGGTTCCCGCACCCCCATGACGCCGCTGCAGGTGCCGCTCACGCACCAGACCATTTGGGGCACGGCTATACCTGCCTACTCCGACGCGCTGCAACTTCCGGCATTCCGGTTGCCCGGTTTTTCTAAGATCAAACACAACGACCCCGTGGTTTTCAATTTTCCGGACGAGGCGCAGCACCCCACCGACCTGCGCACGCACTACGTGAAACGTTGTGTAGGTATAGCCGGCGACTCGATCGAGATTCGCGGCAGGCAGGTATACCTGAACGGCCAGCCGCTCGATAACCCAGAGCAAATGCAGTATGCCTACTTTGTAACCACGAGCAAGGTGCTGCAGGAGAGATTCTTTAAAGAGCGCGATATCACCGATGTATACCCGGTGCAGGGCGGCTACGTGCTGCATACCACCGCGGCCAAAGCACAGGCGCTGGCCTCGCTCAATGTTATTGACCAAGTGGAGCTACAGCAGATGCCAGTTGGGGAGGCGGAGCTAGGTATATTCGGCAGCCACAACTGGAACCGCGACCACTACGGTCCGCTGTACATCCCGAAGCAAGGTGCCACAGTCGCCATCACCCCAGAAACGCTGCCGTTTTACGAGAAAATCATTCTGCGCTACGAGCAAAACGAAAACGCCGAAGTACGCAACGGTCGGCTATACCTGAACGGCAAGGAGGCGAAAAGCTATACCTTCCGGCAGAACTACTACTTCATGATGGGCGACAACCGACACAACTCCCTCGACTCGCGCTATTGGGGATTCGTGCCGGAAGACCATGTGGTAGGCAAACCGGTTTTCGTATGGATGTCGTTGGATGAGAATGCCGGGCTGCTCGAGAAAATGCGCTGGAGCAGGCTGTTCAGTTGGGTGGAGTAATACTTGGTAGGTTATTTTTTATATAGGTTGATTTTAGTGAAATTGACAGGTATTTATTCGTGCTCCTGTACACTTCGCAATCTAATGAAAACAAAACTTTACGCTTTTACAATACCATTTTTGTCAGCCCTCTTAATTTGCTGTGCTAACGTCAATGCCCAGCAACTGCCCGACAATAGCCTCCCGCGACCTAAGAATCACTTCAGCTTTGGCCCAAAAGTAGAGGGTAATCAACTGCAATTGCAAGTTGACCAAGTAGTGGCTAACAAGTACTACATCTACAATTCCGACGACCAATACCAAGGCTATAGGCTGGGGGTATTTGGCCGCGTGGAAACAGGAGGGAAATATGTGCAGGCTGAGCTGGGGTATTTACATAATACAGCGTTTGTGCAGTTCGTGAACCTGAACCCTGACGAGGACAAGAGGGAAGGGGTGATGTATGTTTGGACACATACCGGCCCTGTTTACGATTTTCGCAGAATCGATCTTACAGGCATGGCCGGCTATAAACTGAACAGGTGGCTGCATGTGCAAGCCGGAGGCATTGTGGCTTATCAGTTTTACGATAAATCTTATCGAGTTTCTGAGGAAGAATATGACAAATGGCCGATGATGGAGAACGATCGAATCTGGATGGATTTTCCTTTATTCTATAACCGGTGGCTGCTCAGCGGTAAAGTAGGTATAAGCACAGAGTTAGGGCGGTTTATTCTGGACGCGAACTATGAAAGAAGCCTGACCAATGTTGGTAGTAAAATCAAGTACAAAGAACAGGAGTATCCATTACGGCAGCGAAATTATCTCTTCCAAATAGGTATAGCCTATAAACTGATCGACCTGAAATAGTCGTTCTTACAACCAAAAACGCCTGCCACAATCCATGTAGCAGGCGCTTTCTATTATAAGGAAGGTATAGCGTTAGCGCTTCTTGCCCACCGTTGCTGGGAACCTCATGCGGTAGTCCGCATCTACTTCGCCTTTCGAGATTTTGGTGAGCTTGTTCTTGATCAGGCGCTTCTTCAGGCCAGACAGGTGGTCGGTGAACAGGATGCCCTCGATATGGTCGTACTCGTGCTGAATCACACGGGCCGTCATGCCATCGTAAGTGTCGGTGTGCTCGTTCCAGTCCTGGTCGAAGTAACGGATCACGATGCGCTCGGGGCGGTACACCACTTCGCGCACGCCCGGTATGCTCAGGCAGCCTTCCTCGAAGCCCCATTCCTCGCCGTCTTCTTCAATAATTTCCGGGTTGATAAATGCCTTTTTCACGCCTTTGCCTTCGTCGCCCTCGTCCATCATCGGCTCTGAGTCGATCACGAACAGGCGGATGCCCTTGCTGATCTGCGGGGCGGCCAGGCCCACGCCGTGCGCATGGTACATAGTCGTGAACATGTCTTCAATCAGTTCGTTCAGGCCTTCGTAGTCCTGCGGGATGTCCTGCGCCGGCTCCTTTAGCACCGGGTCGCCATAGGCGGTAATTGGGTAAATCATATTGCTTTGCTTTCTAAATACGACTGTAAAATAATGGCGGCGCTTACGCGGTCCACGGTGCCTTTGTCCTGGCGGTCCTTCTTCTTGAGTCCGCCGGCCAGCATCGCTTTTTGCGCCATGCTGGAGGTAAAACGCTCGTCCACGGTGTGCACCGGTATAGCCGGAAACTCCTTCTGCAATTTACGCACAAAGCCGATCACGTGTGGCGTGGCATCGGTGGCCTCACCGGTCAGGCGGCGGGGCATGCCCACCACAATGGCTTCTACGGGCTCGCGCAAGGTATAGGCTTTCAGGTAAGCCAGCACATCTTTGGCATGGATGGTCTCTAAAGGGGAGGCGATGATCTGCAGCGTGTCTGTCGCTGCCAGCCCTACCCGCTTGTTGCCGTAATCTATACCCAGAATTCTTGCCATAGTGCCGTGGCGCTCCACCCCGTCAACCGGCAGGGTATGGCGCTTATCCATTAAGACGCAAAGTTAAAGGATTTAATCCGGATTAAAAGAGTGCTACCCCTTGGCAGTGCCATTTGTCGGGTTGCTGCCATACCTGTTGCACAGGCAGGCACCATGCCATAATACAGGAATGCAGGATGTGGCAAACCGGGTGAAAAGCATTATTTTCTACCAAAATGGAATAAAACCCGACTAAGGCTTTGTTTAAAGAATAACAAGCTGTGCTACACACAGGTATACTTTATAAGAGGGATATGATAGCGGACATTGAATATTTATCTGGATAAAGCTGTACAAAAGCGCCCGCTTAGCTTTATATTTAACCGTTTTTAGAGATCGAGATGAGCGAAGAAACCAAACCCAGCCACGAGCAGGAACCCGCCCGACCAGCGCAGGACAAGCCCCGGAACAGCCTGTTTCAGGTACGCCTGCCCCTCTACATGGCCATGGCCCTCGTAGTTGGCGTGCTGATAGGCGCTAATACCTTTTCCCCTTCCGACAGCAATCCGCAGAGCACAGCCAAGGCTTATCTTAAGTTTCGGGACATCCTAAGCTACATCGACCGCGACTACGTGGACACCGTGGATACCGAAATGCTGACCGACCACGCTATCACCAAAATGCTCGAAAAGCTGGACCCGCATACCGCTTATATACCTGCGGCCGACCTGGCCATGGCCCGCTCTTACCTCGAGGGTGACTTCGAAGGGATAGGCGTGGAGTTCAATATCTTCAAAGACACCATCTATGTGATTACCCCGCTGAGCGGCGGTCCGTCGGAGGCGGCCGGTATAATGGCAGGCGACAAGATCATTAAAGTGAACAGCGAAAAGGTGGCAGGTACGGGCATCAACAACGAAGGGGTATTTAAGCGCCTGCGTGGCCCAAAAGGAACTACCGTGAAGCTGGAGGTGCTTCGCAAGGGCCTCAAACGCCCATTGGATTTCACGATCACCCGAAACAAAATCCCGACTGTGTCGGTGGACGTGAGTTACATGGTCAACAACAACACCGGTTACATTAAAGTAAGCCGATTCGCCTCCAATACCTTTGAGGAGTTTAAGCAGGCTATGGCAGGGCTTAAGAAGAAGGGCATGCAGCAACTTGTGCTGGACCTGCGGGGCAACCCGGGAGGCTACATGGACCATGCCACCCGCATGGCCGACGAGTTTATCGCCGGCGACAAGCTCATTGTGTACACCGACGGCAAAGGCACCCGCTACGATTCCAAACTGTTTGCCCGCACCCGCGGCGATTTTGAGAATGGCGCTGTTATCGTGCTGCTCGACGAGGGTAGTGCATCCGCCTCCGAGATTGTGGCCGGCGCCCTGCAGGACAACGACCGCGCCTTGATCGTGGGCCGTCGCTCTTTTGGCAAAGGCCTGGTGCAAATGCCGATCCCGCTCAACGACGGCTCTGAGCTGCGCCTGACCATTTCGCGCTACTATACGCCTAGCGGACGCTCTATCCAGAAGCCTTACGTGGCTGGCACCGAGGACTACCAGAAAGACATGTTGCACCGCTTCGAAAACGGCGAATATTTTCATCCGGATAGCAGTTTGTTCGTAGACTCGCTCAAATACAAAACCAGCAAAGGCCGTATCGTGTATGGCGGCGGCGGCATCATGCCGGACGTGTTTGTGCCGCGCGACACCACCGAAATATCGGAGCTGCTGAGCCAACTGTACAGTAAGAACGTAATCCGGGAATATGCGCTGGGCTACTACAACGACCACCGCAAAGACCTGGAGAAAATGCCGCTGGACCGTTTCCAGAAATCCTTTCACGTATCAGAAAAAATGCTGCAGGACATGCTGCGCCTGGCGGCCCGCTCGGAAGTGAAGTACGATGAGGCGCAGTTCAAACGCTCTAAAGAGCTGCTGCGTAACAACCTCAAGGCATTTATTGGCAGAAGCGTCTACGGCAATTCGGGGTTCTTCCCTGTTTTGCATGAGAAGGACGAGGAGTTTCAGGAGGCGCTCCGCCAGTTCGGCCAGGCACAGCGTCTGGCCAAAGGAGGCGTTTAACAAATCAGTATACAAGAAAAGGCGCCCGGCAGGGCCGCTTTTGTGAACCATAACCAAAGAGAAGGAATGGCTTATTATCACAGATTAGGCACAATCCCGCACAAACGGCATGTGCAGTTCAGGCAGGAGGACGGCAGTTTGTACGCAGAGCAGTTGGTGGGCACGCTGGGTTTCAGTGGTCTGTCGTCGCTGCTTTACCACAGGAATCCGCCAACGCGCATCACCCGCATCGAGGAGCCTATACCTTACGCACCTAAAAAAGCCGAAGGTATAAAGCTGGCGCCGCACCACCTGCGCACCCTTAACCTGACCACAACTGGCGCCGATTACCTGGATGCCCGCAAGACTATGATGCTCAACGGCGATGTAGCCATCAGCATCTGCAACCCTTCGGAGCGGAAAATGAACTACTACTACAAAAACGGTCAGGCCGATGAGGTGGTGTTTGTGCATGAGGGAAGTGGGGTACTGCTGTCGCAAATGGGCAAGCTGGAGTTCCGCGAGGGCGACTATATCGTGATTCCGCGTACCATCATCCACCAGTTTCATTTCAACGACGGGCCGGTGCGCCTGCTCATCACCGAGTCGTTCAGCCCGATCGAGACACCGCGTCGCTACCGCAACCATTTCGGTCAGCTGCTGGAGCACTCGCCGTTCTGTGAGCGCGACATCCGTGCGCCGCACGAGCTGATCGAGTACACCGAGGGTGGGGAGCACTTGGTGCAGATCAAAAAAGACGGCATGCTGCACCAGTATTACTACGATTTCAGTCCGTTTGACGTGGTGGGCTGGGATGGCTACTTTTATCCGTATGCGCTCTCCATTTACGATTTCGAGCCCATCACCGGCCGCATTCACCAGCCACCTCCCGTGCACCAGACGTTTGAGGCGCACAACTTCGTCATCTGTTCGTTTGTGCCGCGCTTGTTCGATTATCACCCGGAGTCTATACCTGCGCCATACAACCACTCCAACGTGGACTCGGACGAGGTGCTCTACTACGTGGCCGGAGACTTTATGTCGCGCAAGGGCGTGGACAGGGCCTCGTTCACGGTGCATCCGGGCGGTATACCGCATGGTCCGCACCCAGGCACCGTAGAGGCGAGTATCGGTAAGAAAGAGACACATGAGTATGCCGTGATGATCGATACCTTTAAACCGCTATACCTGACCGAGGAGGCTGTGGGGCTGATGGACAAGAACTACCCGTTGAGCTGGCTGGAAAATGGGCCGGACACGACCCGCGCCGCCGACATGTTTGACTAGGGTTTCCATACTCTCGATCATTTTTACTAATTTTGCACCCTGTGCAGGCAAACAGGAAGAGCAGCCCACAAAGCTGCTCTTCCTGTTATTGCTTTCCAGGTCTTTAAATAAATAAAAGAGAGTACATTACATTTTACCGTTTTTATGAAGCAATTACAACTGGCAGTGTTCGTGCTGCTTGCCTTTTTTGGAACATCCTGTGATAAGGTAGACGACCTGCTCACGTTCTACATTAACCAGGAGGAGACCATCCGTGTCGAGTCTAACTTCCCGATTGGCATCGTAACGCCGCTGTCGCCTATACCTGTTACCACAAACTCTGAGGAGACGTTCAAAAACAACAAGACGCGTGCCGAGCTGGTGAAGGACGTGAGCCTGAACAAACTCACGCTGACCATCGCCGACCCGGCCGGCGAGAACTTCGATTTTCTGCGCAGCATCGAGATTTACCTGAGCAGCGATAAAGGCGGCGAAACCAGAATCGCTTACCTGGACGAGGTGCCAAAGGGCTTAAAATCCATTGAGCTCAAGTCGACCAACGCCAAGCTCGACCAGTATATCAAAGGAGAAACCTATACCATCCGGACCAAGGCCGTCATAGGAAAGCCCATCACACGCGATATTTCCATTAAGGCCGCCATGCGCTTTAAAGTAACAGCAGACCCTATTTAATTATGCATACCTTATCAATGAGAATTTCAGAGAGTAACAAGCTGGAGAAGATCATCATCGTAGGCGACCGCGTACTGATCAAGCCGAAGACCTCGCGGGAGCAGACCAACAGCGGCTTATACCTGCCGCCTGGCGTACAGGAAAAGGAAAAAGTGCAGGAAGGCTACGTTATGAAGGTTGGTCCGGGCTATCCTATGCCGACCGATTACGGGTTCGACGATGAGCCCCTGGGAGAAGAGCAGGAGGCCGTGCGCTACCTGCCGCTGCAGTCCAGGGAAGGCGACCTGGCCATCTACCTGCAACGCGATGCCATCGAGATCAACTACATGGGGGAGAAGTACTTCATCGTGCCACAGTCGGCGGTGCTGATGCTGGTGCGGGAGGAGGATTTGTAACAGGCCCTGTTTCTCAAAATTTGGAGAGCGCTATACCTGCAGGTCAGGTATAGCGCTTTTTTGTTGACCCATTCATAGATAAATCCGGCCTGTTCACCCCATCACACTGCATGTTAGCAGTAATTTCGGACAATGAAGCAACCATTGCCGCCTGAAGCTCATCTATTCTATACCTTTGTTACTACGTTCACTATTGCCAAAATAATCTATGAATCAATTTTTACCGAAACCTGCGATTGTCTTGAAGGCTGTCTTCGCATTGGCTGTGCTGTTGCAGCAGCAGGTGTGGGCACAGGAAAAGAAAACCCCGGTTACACCTCAGCAAAAGCAACTGCAGGCGCTTCGCATCACAGAGCCTCTCAAAATCGATGGTAACCTGGACGAGCCGATCTGGCAGCAGGCCGAGATTGCCACCAATTTCATTCAGAACAGGCCGAACCCCGGTCCGCCCGAGGTGCATCCCACGCAAGTGCGCATTCTTTACGATGACGATGCCATCTATATCGGGGCTATCATGCAGGACGTGTCGCAGGACAGCATTTTAAAGCAGCTGGGCAAACGCGATGATTTCGGCAATACGGACTTTTTTGGTGTGTTCTTCGATACCTACAACGACCAGATCAACGGCTTCGGCTTTTTCCTGACTCCTGCCGGCGTGCAGCTCGACGCCCGCTACTCGTCCAATGGCGAAGACTTCTCCTGGAACGCGGTGTGGGAAAGCAATGCCAGCCTGCAGGGCAACGCCTGGGTAGCCGAAATGAAGATCCCGTACTCGGCACTGCGTTTCAGCAGCAAGCCGGAGCAACTCTGGGGAATCAACTTCATGCGTAACCGGCAGTCTACGCGGCAGGGTTATTTTTGGAACCATGTAGATCCGGCCATCAACGGCTTTGTAAACCAGTGGGGCAAACTGACAGGCATCAATAATGTGGAGGCACCGCTCAGGCTTTCGCTCACGCCCTATGTCTCAGGCTACGTCGAGAAATACCCGGTTCGCAATGGGGATGGCAGTACCTCCTACGACGAGAACTTCAACTTCAGCGGCGGTATGGACGTGAAGTACGGAATAAATGATGCCTTCACGCTCGACATGACCCTTATACCTGACTTCAGCCAGGTGCAATCCGACAACCAGGTGCTTAACCTGTCACCGTTCGAAGTACAGTTCAACGAAAACCGGCCCTTCTTCATGGAGGGCACAGAGCTTTTCAACAAAGGCGGTTTCCTGTACTCCCGCCGGATAGGCGGCAGGCCGGTTAATTTCCTGAATGCGAGAAAAGAACGGGAGCAGGGAAACACCGTGATCGAAAACCCACGCGAGACAAAGATGCTGAACGGCACCAAAATATCGGGCCGTACGCAATCAGGGTTAGGTATCGGCATATTCAATGCGGTGGTGGGCCGCCAGTATGCCACGCTGGAAGACAGCGAAGGCAACCAGTTCCGCAAAGAGACGCAGCCGCTCACCAATTACAACATCGCCGTTTTCGACCAGTCGCTCAAGAACAACTCGTATGTTACGCTGGTCAATACCAACGTGACGCGACAGGGAAGCACTTACGATGCCAACCTGACGGGCCTGCTGTTCAGGGTAGCCAACAAAGGCAATAAGTATGCGGTGAACGGCACGGCAGCCCTCAGCCAGCAGTATTTCAGCGATGACACCCGGCTAGGGCACATGTATAGCATTGGGGCAGGCAAAGTGAGCGGGAACTTTCAATACCGGTATACCCATTCCGTGAAATCTGACACCTACGACCCCAATGACCTGGGTATCAATTTTATCCGCAACAGTGTGGACGAAGACGTGAACTTCAGGTATAACATTTTTCAGCCCTTCTGGAAGCTGCTGAACATGAACACGCAGCTGGGAGCCCAGTACAGCCGCCGCTACAAGCCCGATGATTTTCAGAATTTCGTTATTTATGGTCGGGTAAGCGGCACCTTCAAGAATTTCATGAGCGCCGGCACCTTCTTCAACCTGGAGCCTGTCAAGACATACGATTTCTTCGAGCCGCGTGTAGAAGGCCGCTACTATGCCTTTCCTACCAACAGAAGCATCGGGGGCTGGTTGTCAACGGACTATCGCAAGAAGCTGGCCTTGGACATAGAACTGAACTACCGCGACTTCGATGAGTATGATCGCCGAAACTTCAGTTATTTTATCGCCCCGCGATACCGCGTGAACGATAAGCTGTCGTTTGTGTACAGTCTGAGCCGCAACATTCGCCTGGATGATATCGGCTATGCCAACCACTTCACCGATCAGACGGAGACAGGTATTGTACACCGCATTATTTTCGGAAAGCGGGATGTGAAAACCATCACCAACTCCCTGTCCAGTTCTTATATCTTTAACAACAAGATGTCGTTGTCGCTGCGGGCGCGACACTACTGGTCTAAAGCGGAGTACAACCGCTTCTTCCAACTGGGCCGCAGCGGCGAGCTGATGGCAGATGCCTACCCGGAAGGGTACTTTGCCGACAACCAGAAACCGACGCACAACATCAACTTCAACACCTTCAATATCGACATGGTGTACTCGTGGTGGTTTGCGCCGGGCAGCGAGATCAGCATTGTCTGGAAAAACTCCATACTGGAAAGCCAGGGAGATATCGTGCCTCGGTACCACAAGAACTTTAGCAACACAATCACGGGGCCGCAAACCAACAGCCTATCCGTAAAAGTGCTCTATTTCATAGATTACCAGATGCTGAAGAAGCGGGTTTTTAAAGCGTCTTAGAAAAACACCCCCAAAGAGAAGGCCCTGAACTCATAAAGTTCCGGGCCTTCTTGGTTTAGGTATGCCATGTGTGATCGCGATCTCAATTCAGAGGCTTTGTCAGGTCAAAGTCGGCACGGAAACGGAGTTGGTTGTCACGCTTGAGAATGTAGCTGAATGTTTTGCCGTCCGGGCTGAGCAGGAGTGTCCACTCGTTGGTGGAGGCCGCAGGTATAAGCTGGGCAGTATGGGCATCTGCCGGGAAGCGCATTTCACTGGCGTTGTCCGAGGCCAGGGCTATACCTCCGTACATGGTTATCTCGTCCGGCGTGCCGTCCTTGTGGCGGTGGTCATGCTTCAGTTGCAAGCCTTCTTGCATCTTCCGGATTACCCAGGTTCTGGACTTGTCCTCGCCTACATGGAAAGGTATACGGATGGTCGTATCGGAGCAAACCTGCACGTGCATAGTCAGCTCTTTGCCAGCAAACGGGTCCTTGTCATCGGCCGGGAAAACGGTGGTGCCCCTGAAGCTCGTGCCACATAGCTTGCTGAGCTCTGTAAAGAAAGCCTGTTGCGTTGCCGGAACCCGAGACTGCTGCACCGGCTGCTGTTGCGTTGTTGTGCTTTGATCGTTTGACGTGCTGCTGGCTTGCGGCTGTTGCGCACATGACGCAAACAGGAACACCAGGCCCAATCCAAATAGAAGATGCTTCATCGTGTTTATCTTGTTTATACTGCGGAAGATAGGCAGTCCGTTTGGGATTAGCAAAGCGCCAATCAGGTATAGTACCCTGCCTATACCTTACCCAGAACGGTAGAGAGCACCCAAAAAAAGCCCCGGCTTGCGGCCGGGGCTTTTGTCTGTCAGGGTATGCCAGTTATCGTTGCAGGACCAGCCTTTGGGTAAATGCCTGGTCGCCGAACTGCACACGCAGCAGGAATATACCCGAGGCCCGGCCCGACAAGTCGATGTCCGCCTCATAGAAGCCGTTGAAATTCCGTACCTGGCGGGTATAGATCAGGTTGCCCAGCATGTCCCGTACTTCCAGTTGCAGGTCTTCCCGGTTACTGGTCTCGAACTGAACTTTGAACACACCGTTGCTTGGATTAGGCGATGCCACCAGTTCCTTTTTCAGTTCGCGCCCGTTGGCTTGGTAAGCGAAGGTATAAGCCAGCGATATATCCGAAACGCAACCGTCCCATTGGGCCTGCACACTGTACTGACCGCTCTCCTTCGGAGTGAAAGTCTGGCTGGTAGCACCCGGTATAAGCTTGTTGTCGAGGTACCACTGGTTGCCATTTACTGCGCTCGACTTCAGGTTCAGACCGTCACGGGTTACAACAGGTTTGGCAATCGGGGTGCCGATTTTCACAGGCACTTCAATGCGTGGGCTTTTGCACCCAATGGCCCTGATTTTGAGGTCATAGAAGTAATAGTAATAGGTCAGCGGACCAGGGTTGGCCGTATTGCCGGTTATCTGAAACACATTGGCTATTCCAAACGGGTAGCCCGTCACGCCAACATTGTTACGGAAAATGGTAGCACCTTCTTCGTAGGATATGGCGATGCGGTATGTACCTGCCTCCGGCAGCTCCAACCCGATGTCATATACCTCGCCCTGGTCATTCGGGTCGTTGGGTTGAATGCCCGACGCAGGTGTGGTGCGGGTGGCCTTCACGTTCAGGGTTCTGGTGGACACGGGAGCCCCGTCTGCATTGAAGGCTGTGAAAGTAATCTTGCCCGAATTGCCAATGTAGAGCCTGGCACGCTCCAGCAGTACAGGAGCCGCTGTGGTCACGGTGACATCCGGCGAGAACTGGTTATATCCGCCATCGGCAGCAAAGTTTTTGGTTGCCGGGCCTACCGTGGCCGCAAAATCGTTGATGGCAGCGTAAAGTGTACTGCCAGCTTGCGGTATTGCTAAGCGGACCCCGTTGCCAGCCGCGATAGGCGTGGTGCTGGTAGCGGAGGTATACCAGAAAATACCGCCATTGCCAGTGCCAGTCAGGGTATAGCTAGGGTCGTTGCCACAGCGGGTCGCAACCGCCTGTGGCGCAGCGGTACCTCCACTCACACCAAAACTCCTGCTTGCCTGATTGTTCATGAGTACGGCATCATTTGGTAAACCCGAAGTGGCAACCAACTCATACGTAGCACCGGCTTCAGTGCCAAATTCGCCGGTCAGTACAAACTCATCCTCTGCAAATGGCTGAAGCGAGCGGGTATAAACGGCGGCAAGCGTCGCCACCTCAGCACCATTGCGTCGCACGCTCAACGTTACCGGAATGTTTGTCTGGGTAGCAGCGCCGTTGTTACGCAGTTTTACCACAAAGCTTTGTGTTGTGCCAGCACAGAGCGATGCCCCCACAGGAGCCACACTTTGCACGGCAATATCCCGGGCAGGTTTTACGAATTGCACGGTATAATCCTGGGTCTCGCCACGGGTATAGCTGCCGCACGATCTGATGCTGCTAGCATCAGAAGTCTCAGCCAGCACGATACGCAGGCGTGTGGTATACCCTGGGGTAATATTGTCTGGTGCTGTTATGGAGGCATTGAAAGTGCCGGTGCCACTGATCACGTCAGAAACCGCTACTTCCTCGCCCAGTTCATCGAAGCTGCCGTTGCCATTCCAGTCCACGTATACCTTGGCCATTTTGGCGGCGCTGCTTCCGCAGGAGCCCAGCTCAAAGGCTAAGACCTTGGTTTGGCTAGGCTCAAAGCTCAGCAGGGTTTGCGTTTGGGCACGGTAAGTGGCACAACCATCATAAGTTTGGGTACTGCCGTCGAATACCAATTTGTTGATAATAGCGCCTGAGTTCGAGCTTGGTGCGCTGACGCAGTAAGCCTTTCCGCCAATACCGCTCACCAGCAAAGAATAAGCCTGCGGGCGGTTATTCAGCGAACCTTTGTGTGACACTGTGATGGTATAGGTCTCACCTGGTATGGCGTTTGGAATGTAGACCTGCTCCACGTTGTCGCGGAAGTTATCGCCGCGCTGTGCCGGTTGGCTGGGCTGGTCAGGGTTCAGGATCCAGGGCATGGTGGTGGTGCCTTGATGAGAAACACGCACATCTAGGTCGTTGATGAGCCGTGGGCTTCGGCTGTTCAGGAAACTGGAGGTCACGGGATGGGCCACGCCCTCCGGGTCTGTCCACGAAATGGTCACCACAAGCGGGCCGGAGCCAGAGGCAACCACATCGAGGCGATACACCTGCTCGTGGGTCAAGGTGTTTTCACTGATCAGGTGTGTCTGTTTTGAATTGGTGATCACGTTGGCGGCCTTTTCGGCGTTCAGGAGTCCCCAGCCATAGACATAGTCAGGGCCCGGTGCCGAGCCGGCCTCATCGGCTGTGTGTATGGCCAAGCCCTTGAGCGTGGCGGCACGCATTACCTGGCCTTTGTTCAGGTTGGCGTAATGCTCCTGCAGCAGCAACATAGTGCCCGATACGTTAGGGGCTGACATGGAGGTGCCGTTGAGCGATTTGTAGGTCTTGTCGCTTTCGCTGGTAGAAGAGAGTACCGATACCCCGTTACCCACGATATCAGGTTTGATTCGGCCATCATCTGTTGGGCCCCAAGAACTGAAGGAAGAGATGGCCACATCAGAAGGTTTATTGTACCCGTTCGAAATGGGAGCGACAGCACCGACGGTCAGTATGTTCTTGGCGTTTCCGTATGTGGGTATATTGTCAAAGCCATTGTTGTTGCTGATGTTAGAAGGCCGCTGCGGTATGAGCGTGAAATTGCCACTGGCGTTGCGCTGGTAGTAAGGCTTGCCCACTTCAGGGCCGGTTTCTGCGCGGTTGTTGCCGGCAGACTTAACCATGAGCAGGTAAGGCGCATTGACAGCAATGCGATCCCAGCTGACAGAGGTCTCGTCATAGAAGCCGAATTTAAAATCCTCACTGGTGCTGATATCCGGGTTTCCCCACCATTCCCAGTACGGGTCCTCGTCGGTGCCTTTGCGTTCCGAATTGTAGCGCCAGCCGGAAATAGAGCCGTAGGAGTGGTTGGATACAAGCAGTTGGGTTTGGGCTGCTTCGGCTATCTCAGCCACATCGTTGTTAAAATCGTATGCCTGCAGTTTTTTCACGCCAAAAGCCATTCCTTTGACCAGTGCGTTCTGTCCGCTGGCGATCATGGTGCCGGCCACGTGCGTAGCGTGGTCGCTGAGTTTGGTCGCCTTGTCCTTTATTTCAACCCGGCCACGCAGCTCTATATGAGACTCCCGCACCAGCCCACCGTCCCAGACACCTATTTTATCTGAAACAGCACTGGCAGCGCCGCTGAGGTTGAGCCCCAGACTGCCGCCGGCCCATAGCTGATTTGTTTTGGTAGTGGCAGCCGCACGGGTGTTGTTATAGGTAATATAATACACGGGCATTCCGGAGGCATCAAGGCCCTGCAGGGAAATGTGGGTACCGTCTTTGTAAGTCCGCTCAATGTCCCAGCCATTCTTTTTGGCCAATGCAATAGCGGTTGCCCGGTTAGCTGCGTAGTTTTTGCTTTCTTCCGTAGCAATCCGTCCCAGTTCCTGCACGTTGGTGCGTGCGGGAAGCGAACGGCCATCCTGCGCGCTGCCGGCAGTTGTCGTCATCAAGGCCGCGGCCATAAGCCAAAGGCTCAATCCTTTCATAAAATAATAGGTAGGTAGTAGTTTATATCCTCTCAATATAACTAAAAGTGTGCGAATGACAAACTCGTTCAAAACCAAGCCAAAATTTTCTGCCAATTTCCTAAGATGGGCAACTGTTTTAAAACGGTAGATTTGATCATAAAAAAAGCGCCCCGGGTGTTCCCAGAGCGCTTTGGATGTGTGGCTACAGCAATTCTTTACTGCTGCATGTATTTGGCAAAATCCTTGGCGAAATAAGACAGGATGATGTCGGCACCGGCTCGCTTGATGCTCAGCAGGCTCTCCAGCATGGCTTTCTCACCGTCGATCCAACCTTTCAGTCCGGCGGCTTTCACCATGGCGTATTCCCCGCTCACGTTATAGGCGGCGATGGGCAGGTGCGAATTGTCGCGCAGGAGTTTGATGATATCCAGGTAGGCCAGGGCAGGCTTTACCATTAGGTAGTCGGCTCCTTCTTCAGTGTCCAATGCGGCTTCTATTAAAGCTTCACGGCTGTTGGCCGGGTTCATCTGGTAGGTTTTCTTGTCGCCCATTTTCGGGGCAGAGTCCAGGGCGTCGCGGAACGGACCGTAAAAGGCGCTCGCATACTTGGCGGTATAGCTCATGATGCCCACCTTATGGAAACCGTTCTCGTCGAGCACACGGCGTATGTGCCCTACGCGGCCGTCCATCATGTCGGATGGGCCCACAATGTCGGCGCCGGCCTGCGCCTGCGTGAGTGCCATTCTGCCCAGTACCTCCAGCGTCTCGTCGTTCACGATTTCACCATTGATGACAATGCCATCGTGCCCATCGGAGCTGTAGGGGTCCATGGCGACATCAGTCATCAGTACCACTTCCGGGAAGTTTTTCTTGATCTCGCGGATGGCTCTCGGGAACAGACCCTCCGGGTTCTCACTTTCTTTGGCGTACTTGTCTTTCAGGTTTTCGGGGATGCTCGGGAAAGGGGCGAAGGCTTTGATGCCCAAGTCTACGCAGGAGGCCACCTCATCGAGCAGGGTGTCGATGGAGTAGCGGTTGATACCCGGCATGGAAGCCACTTCAATCTTTTGGTTTTGGCCCTCGATAATAAAAAGCGGAAAAATGAAGTCGTTCAGTTCCAGGGCCGTTTCCTGCACCATGCTGCGGATGACTTCGTTATAGCGGTTTCGTCTTGGTCTTTTGGTGATCATAGTATAGCGCTTGCTCTAAAATGCTTCAACATGAGGTATACAGCAAAGGTACGGCTTATGCGGGGCAAAGCGAAGTTATACCTTGGAAATTGGTGTGTGCTATACCTTGAAGTCAGGGTGGCTATACCTGGTGTGTGAAATGTTTAGGAGCTTCTTTATAAGTTCCTCTAGGTGTCATCCCGATCAAACGCCGCTTCATCAAACCCATCTAAAAGCCGCTGCGCTTCCTGTTGGTCGTGGCTGGAGATGATAAGCCGCACCGGATTCATGCCACCCGAAGCGACCTGCCAGGGTGCGATGCTGCCCATGTGCTCGTTCTGCATGAACACATAAATGCCGTGGTTCTCGAGCATGTTCTTGATGACGGCTGCCCGGTGGAAGTCACCGGAGAAGATGACGATGGGGTTGGTTTGGTCAGAGTGGGGCATGTGTATGGGAAAGTTTGTAGATAACCTTTAAATCAATAGGTATGGTTGTCAAATAATATCAATATAGAAAAATGAGACGACCATTCCTAATGGGGTAAAGGATGGGAGGCTGAAATAGACCTTCTACTTTTCAGCGGCGGCTTCTATGAATTGGTACTGCTCATCAAAATCGGAGAAAATGGTAGTGGATTGGATGAGTTGATCTAGTCCTTGTCTGTCTACTTTCTGCAGCCAGCGGGCTACTTCATGTTTAGAAGTCGCATACCTGTACCAGCCAAGCGTATCTGGTTGGTAGAAGTCTGAAATGCTAGCCATAGAAACAAGTGTAGGAGCTTTTGCTCCATTGTCGGTGTGCCTCAGGTATTTTTCAGTGGAGTAGATCTCCCTGTAGTCCACTTGCATAGCTATTCCCTCATCGAACCAGACAGGTACACGGTATGTCATCATATACCATTTAAAGTTAGGGATACGGTCGAAGAGGGCAACATGAGCTAGTTCATGACTGATGATGTCTGTGTTAAGTCCTGTTTCGGTGACAACAACATGGCGACCAAATACGGTGAAGAAAGATTCTGCGTGTGCATTTCCTGTGGTGTATCGCTCCGCCATTTCTTGGTTATGGCAATATATTATTTTGGGTAGGTCAACTGTGCTATTCCAAAACTCTTCATTTCGGTTTTTGGCTTCGTGTATGATTACAAGAAGACTATCAACCAATTTATCGTCTAAGTCAGCTGCTACAAAGACCCGTGGTTGAACCTGTCTCAGATCAGAGTAGTCCACTAAGACCCCATTGGTATATTGCCAATTAGTAGAGACAAAAGCTATTGAGCATAAAATGGCAATGCTGAGTATTCCAATTCCAAGTTTAGTCCATCCGTTCTTCAATCTCATGATGCAAGTAATATTGTTAAAAACCCTTGAGAATTGCAACTAGGGCATTCCCAAGGGTTTTTAATTAAGATTAATTCTACTCAGGTGGATTAGTATTATCTAAGGCCTTTTTGCTAGTAGCACATCCTGTTAATAATAGTGCGCAACCTATTACGATAATAGGTATAATGCCATGATTCGTATCATATTGGCTAGAGCGGTGTTTGAATTGATTATGCTTTATATGAAGGGCACGATAATAAAGCAATTTTATGCTAAAGTTCTTAAAGATTGTATAAGGGTAACAAATCCATTAAGCATCATATGAAGTATGATAGCCCAATGTAGGCCCAATTTAATCCTGGCATGTCCAAAGATGATTGCACAAATAAAAAATTGAAGTACAATAAATGGGCTGAAAATTATTTTAATAATTGTTATTTCTCCAAAATTAAATAAGTGCAAATAAGCAAATAGTAAAACAGAGGAATAAAAGACTATGGGAAAATGGCTTTTCCATAAGTAGTTAAGCTTGGAGTAATTTTCTTTATTACTAAGATAATACCACATTAAGGTAGCGCAGAAGCAACTGCCCAAAATGTTATAATAAGCAATCGGGTGAGACAGTGAATACCTAAAGCCAGTGAAGCTGCATGCCAGTGTGTAGAATAGAAATCCAGATGATATTGTGAGGTTAATTTTTGAAAATACTAACAAAGTTCTAAATGCTAGTTCTTCAATAACTGGTGCACCAATAATAGAGATTATATAAAAACCGATTATACCGTATTTGTTAATAACTGAAGAGTCTGCAAAGTTTTGAAATCTTGGCATAACGCCACTTTTTTCCATAAGCACAGTTACTAGGGCAGCAAGAAATGAGCTTAGCAGTATTAAAAAGAAAGAATACTTTGTGTATCTAATTTTTGAATAAAAACACGTATTAGCTATCTTTTCTTGGTTTGGAGAAGCGGAAAAGTCTAAGAAAGCATTAAGATAGCTTGTATAATTTTTCATTCATTGATAGCTGAAAAGAGATCGTTTTCATGTGATATTGGTTGCAATTAGAGCGTTTGCAAGTATATCTATAATGAAAACTAATGCAAAATAAATATCAATATATATTGTATTAAGGATATATTAAAAAGTATTTAAATTGTCGTTGGTTGGCTTTTGGGTTGATTTACTTGATAATTGAATTTTAAAATCAAATAGATGCTTACATATCATCATTACAATTGGGTTAATTCAAATGCTATTAAAAACAAAAAGGCGAAGCCGCTACAGCCTCGCCTTTCATGCGTTTCAGGTATACCTGACTTAGAAGTTCATCACCACTCTTTCAATAATATCGCAGCACTCATGCAATTGCTCTTCGGTCATCACGAGCGGCGGCGCGAAGCGGATAATGTCACCGTGGGTTGGCTTGGCGAGCAGGCCGTTTTCCTTTAGCTCTACGCACACATCCCAGGCGGTGCGGCCGTCAGCGGCAGGCTTGATCACGATGGCATTGAGCAGGCCGCGACCTCTTACAAGTGTCACCACTTCCGGGCGTTTGGCCATCAGCTGGTTCATGCGGTCTCGGAAGATTTCGCCTAGTCTGTAGGCATTATCCACCAGGTTTTCTTCTTTGATCACCTCCAAAGCGGCAATGGCCACAGCCGCCGCCACCGGATTGCCACCAAAGGTAGAACCGTGCTCGCCTGGCTGAATGCAGAGCATGATGTCGTCGTCGGCCAGCACGCACGACACCGGCAGCACCCCGCCCGAAAGGGCCTTGCCCAGGATTAGGATATCGGCTTTCACATCGTCGTAGTAGCTGGCGAGTAGTTTGCCGGTACGGGCTATACCTGTCTGAATCTCGTCGGCCATGAGCAGCACATTGTACTCTTTGCAAAGTGCATGCGCCTTTGCCAGGTAACCCTCTTGCGGAACAACCACGCCTGCTTCGCCCTGTATCGGCTCTACCAGGAAGCCACACACGTTCGGGTTCTCTTTCAGGGCTGTCTCCAGTGCTTCCAGATCATTGTAAGGTATCACCTTATACCCTGGCATGTAAGGACCAAAGCCTTTGGTGGAATCCGGGTCGGTGGAGAAGGAGATGATACCCGTGGTGCGACCGTGGAAGTTATGCTCCACCACAATAATTTCAGCATTGTGCGGGGCAATGCCTTTCTTAAGATAACCCCACTTGCGGGCCAGCTTGATGGCGGTTTCCACCGCCTCAGCGCCGGAGTTCATGTAAAGCGACTTGTCGTAGCCGAACAGCTCGCAGATGTACTTCTCAGCTATACCCAGCTTATCGTTGTAGAAGGCGCGGGAAGTGAGCGTGAGTTGCTGCGCCTGCTCGATTAGGGCGTTGATGATGCGCGGGTGGCAATGGCCCTGGTTCACGGCGCTGTAGGCCGACAGGAAATCATAGTAGCGTTTTCCCTCCACGTCCCACAGGTATACGCCTTCGCCTTTGTTCAGCACCACCGGCAGCGGGTGGTAGTTGTGGGCGCCGTACTTTTCTTCGGTTTCGATAGCCTGCTGGCTGGAGGTGATGGATAGCGTGCTCATAGTTTATAGATTAAAAGCTGTTGTCCGGAACAAAGGGCAGAGCTGCGCCGCAGGCTGCAACTCCAGACCTATATTTACCGGGTTTCTTCTGAATTGTTGTAAATATAGTGAAAACAGCCTGAATTATACCTTTGGCAGAAAAGCGGTCCTAAGCCTGCCCGTTATCGCGCTGAAAACATTGCCGGAATACGGAGTAAAAGCCTTCTGCATCATACTCAGCATAGATGTTGGTCATGATGCCCAGCTTGTTATCCTCTGTCCGGAAACCGTATACCTCTTCTATCCCGCTTTGCGAGGAGGAGGAAGGTACCGTGTGGCGCTCGAGCAGCGTGAGTTGGGTAGGGGAAATGGCCTTGCTCAGTTCGGAGCAGTATACCTGCTGGTGCTGTATGCTGAAGGTGTTCACGAAGCCACGGGCTCGCATTTCGCTCACGGCCTCGCCTAATGTATTGAAACTTGTCATGGGCTTGCAATCGTTTGACGTACAGAGTTACCTATATAGAGACTACTCTTTAATAACGTATGGCACACGGAACGAAGGAGGACGCGCGCGGAATTTTGGCGAGCGGCATAAATTTGCAGATATTTGGTGTTTAAAAAGAAGTATAGCTTGAGCAAACTGATAGAAGGCGAGGATTTTTACGTGGAACGGGGGCTGATGGTGCTGACGGCCAAGTACCTGCTAAAGCGTGGCTACTGCTGCAAGAATGCCTGCCGAAATTGTCCCTACGGGTTCAGCAAAAAGAAAAAAGAAGCGGCTGCCGAAGGCCCGGATAAGGTATAGCGATCAGTCAAAGCACTGTTTTAAATCGCTTCCGGGCTGGATACGAGCGTGTTTTGTTAAAAATATCTGGTATGCTTTTGAATTTCTGTATCTTTTTGCAGATATTTGCACCCCTATTGAAATAATTTAGAAGAAAATACACGATGGCACGAGTTTGCGATTTAACCGGAAAAAGAGTACAAGTAGGAAATAACGTTTCTCACGCTAACAATAAGACGAAGCGTAAGTTCTATCCAAACCTTCAGAAGAAGCGTTTTTACATCCCTGAGGAAGATGCTTGGGTAACCCTTAAAGTTTCTACTTCAGCATTGAGAACCATCAACAAGAATGGCATCTCTGCAGTGCTGAAGAAGGCTGTTGAGCAGGGCTACATTATGTACTAATGGCAGCCTTCCGGCTGTGTGCATTGTTTCTCTTGCTGTCTTTGACGGCAGCAGCGCAACCGCATGCAAGCTCGGGAAAGCCATCTGATACTTTAGATAAAGATTTTCACCGGCAACGGAGAGAGGTGTTGCGGCAACAGCTGCCCCCTCGCTCCGTTGCCGTTCTTTTTGCCAGTCCCGTGCGCAACCGCGCCAACGACGTGGACTACTACTACCATCCCGACCCGGACTTTTATTACCTGACCGGGTATAAGGAGCCGAACGCGGTGCTACTGCTTTTTCAGAGTCCGCAAAGCGTGAACGGCAGGCAGGTGCAGGAAGTGCTCTTTGTGCAGCCCAGCGACGAGCTGCAGGAGCTTTGGAACGGCAAGCGCCTCGGCGTGGCAGGAGCTGCCAAGGAGCTAGGTATAACTACATTGGCCAATGCCGATTTCGCCGGTTTCAAGCTTGATACGGCCCATTTGCAGCATATTCTTGTGAAGGAGCTGCCGCATGATGTGCGCGACGATGCCGCTGACGAAACCGACCTGTATAGCCTGATCAGGCAGTTTCAGCACAAAGTAAACTACCCCGCCGACTTTAATGCCACGCGCAGCATGCTATATAGTGTGGTGCGGGCTCAAGGCCTGGCGCAAGCCGATGGCGTAACAGCCTATGTGCAGGAATCTATACAGCGGCAACCGGATTTACAGAGTGATAAGAACCTGCAAGCTTACCTGCAGGCAAAAGACATGCGCTCCCGTACCCAGGCCATCGCCGCTATACCTGACCTGAAGCTTGACGCCTTCACGCTTGGTCAGCTGCTGGACGAAATGCGGGAAGTAAAGACAGCGGAGGAGATCAAACTGCTGCGAAAAGCCGTCACCATGTCGGCCGTTGGGCAGGTGGAAGTGATGAAGGCCATGAAGCCGGGTATGTCGGAGATGGAGCTGCAGGGTATACATGAGTTTGTTTTCAAGAAATACGGGGCGCAGCATGTGGGCTACCCTTCCATCGTAGGGGCCGGCAACAATGGCTGTGTGCTGCACTATATTGCCAGCGCCAAGCCGGCCGTATCGGGTCAGGAACTGGTGCTGATGGATGTGGGAGCCGAGTACCTGGGCTATACTGCCGATGTGACCCGCACCATACCTGCGAGTGGCAAGTTCACGAAAGAGCAAAAGGCCATTTACGAACTGGTGCTGAAGGCACAGGAGGCAGGCTTCCAGCAGTGCAGGGTAGGCAATGCTTTTGAGGCGCCGCACCAGGCAGCACAGGAGGTTATAGCCAATGGACTGGTGAAGCTGGGCGTGATCAAAAACAGGGCAGAGGCGCAGCGCTACTTTCCGCACGGCACATCCCACTACCTGGGGCTGGATGTGCACGACCGCGGCAGCTATGGTCCTTTCCGGGCCAACACGGTGATCACGGTGGAGCCAGGCATTTACATACCGGAGGGAAGCCCCTGTGATAAGAAGTGGTGGGGCATCGGCGTCCGCATAGAAGATGATATTCTGATTACCGAAAAAGGCTGGGAGAACCTCTCGAAGCTGGCACCCCGCACGGTAGAGGAGATCGAGAAAACAATGGCACAGCCCAGCGCATTGGATGGTTTCAAGCTCCCAATGCTCGATTAAGAGGCGCTAAAAACGCGTATAAAGCCTGTCTGCAAGGGGATGGAAAAAGCTTCTGCAGAAAAATTTATACATTGTTTGTAATTAGAGATTTAAGCTTGTATATTTGCAGTCCTAAATAAAAATTTACTGTTGAGATGGCTAAAAAAGCAAAAGGTAATAGAATCCAGGTAATAATGGAGTGCACAGAGCATAAAGCGACTGGCATGCCTGGTACTTCAAGGTACATCACTACCAAAAACAGAAAGAACACTCCGGAGCGTCTTGAGCTGAAGAAGTTTAACCCTGTGTTGAAAAAAGTTACTGTACATAAAGAAATTAAATAACCATGGCTAAGAAGGTAGTTGCAACCCTAAAGACCTCTACAGGTAAAGATTGGGCAAAAGTGATCAAAGCCGTTAAGTCTCCAAAAACTGGTGCTTACAGCTTTAAGGAAGAAATGGTGCCTGTTGACAAAGTGCAGGATTATCTTGCAAAATAATACAGCCTACTCTACTATACATAGATAGAATAAATGAAGAAGTCCCTTTACTGGGACTTTTTTAGTATATTACCGTATCACACCGAGATAGTCTTCACCCTACAAAACACGCAGATGGGAATTTTTGACTTTTTCAGCAAAGAGCAGAAGAAAGAATCGCTTGACAAAGGACTGGAGAAAACCAAAACCAGCTTTTTCGGGCAATTGAGCAAAGCAGTCGTTGGCAAATCCACAGTAGACGTGGAGGTGCTGGACGAACTGGAGGAAATTCTGGTACATGCGGATGTGGGGGTAGAGACAACGGTGAAGATCATTGATCGCATTGAAAAGCGTGTGGCCCGCGACAAATACGTGAGCACCAGCGAGCTCGATAACATTTTGCGTGAGGAGATTGCCGCCCTGCTGGAGGAGAACCGTGCCGGCGACGGCGCCCACTTCGATTTGCCTGCCAATATCAAACCCTATGTGATCATGGTAGTGGGTGTAAATGGCGTGGGCAAGACCACTACCATTGGCAAACTGGCCGCGCAATTCCACAAAGCCGGCAAAAAAGTGGTGCTGGGTGCTGCCGATACCTTCCGTGCTGCCGCCGTGGATCAGCTGATCATCTGGGGGGAGCGTGTGGGCGTGCCGGTAATATCGCATGGCATGAACACCGATCCAGCCTCCGTGGCCTATGATGCCGTAAAGAAGGGAGTGGAACTGGACGCTGATGTGGTGATCATTGACACGGCCGGTCGACTGCACAACAAGGTGGGCCTGATGAACGAGCTCTCGAAGATCAAGCGTGTGATGCAAAAGATTACGGCAGATACACCGCACGAGGTATTGTTGGTGCTGGATGGCAGTACAGGCCAAAACGCATTGCTTCAGGCACGCGAGTTCACCAAAGCAACCGACGTAACCTCTCTGGCGATAACCAAGCTGGACGGCACGGCCAAAGGGGGGGTGGTGATCGGTATATCAGATGAGTTTAAGATCCCGGTGAAGTACATTGGGGTAGGCGAGAAGATAGAGGACCTGCAGCTGTTCGACAAGCACGAGTTTGTGAACTCCTTCTTCTCCCGTAAATAGATATTAGCTGTTGCCAGTATGGGAAAATTGCTGTTGATAGGGCTGTCACTGTTGCTGACCTTCTGTAATGGTACCCGAAAAACATCGGGGCAGCAGGGCGAAGCGCTAGACACGCAGCAGGAAATGAAAACTCAAACGGGGCAGCAAATGCAGATCAAGCAAGGTATACAGGGGCAGGTGCTTTGGGAAGCAGGCAACCAAATGCCTTCTCCGGACGCTCCCATCAGCAGCGGACGCCGTGGCGTAGAGCGCACCGTATACGTCTATGAGCTAACCCACAGTTCACAAACCACATCCAAAGACGGTGTTTTCCACACCGCCATCCAAACCAAACTGGTTGCGCAGGTTAAAGCAGATGCGAACGGCAACTTTGCTATTGCCTTGGCCCCTGGCAGGTATAGCCTATTCACAAAAGAGGAATCTGGGCTGTTTGCCAACCTCTTCGACGGACAAATGAATATTTTCCCTGTAACAGTGAACGAAGGCGAAGTAACCACAGTGGAGTTTCTGGTAAATTACAACGCGTCTTACTAGGTTTCACTACAGTTAATGGTCACTTTACAGGTTATCTGTTAGATAACCACTGTTTTCTGTAAAACTAAACCGTCCCTGCCCCAGCATCCCCAAGCTATAAACAACCTTCAAAGAAAGATTTACTCTTAAGAGCAGGTCCCGTTATGGCAGCAAGTGATGACAAGATGGTGGTGGAATACGAGGAAAGCACTGGTATTCTGAGCGTGAAATGGTCGGATGAGCTCAGTGTGGAGTCAAGCCATTTCCAGGAAACCATTGCATCTTTGTTTGGCACAATCATAGACAAGAAAGTCGTCAGCCTGATCGTGGACTCCGGGACCCCGTCCGGTGGCGTACTTACCGAGCAAGTCATCTCCCAATTCATACAGCACATACCCGGCACTCCCCTGCGCAACATCGCTATTCTGGAGTCGACAGATTACCTTTGGGATTATAACCTGGTGCAGGTAATCAAGCTGCTTGTGTCCAGCTACGACTTGCCTATTGCAGTGGAACTGATGAAAGGAAGCGCAGCTGCCAGAAAATGGATCGCTTCGGAAGCAACAGATCAGCTTCAGTAAGCCGGGTGCCTGTGTGCAGCGATATTTTCAATCCTGACAAACAAATCAAAGCTCACCTTGGCGGGCAGTTCTTTTATTACCCAAACATGTTGTACTTTTGCAGTTCATTTGCCCGATCGAACTAATGCAAAGCCACAATGGTTGTGAGTGATTGGGAATTACCGCGCTAATACATAGATAAGTGAAAGTAAGAAGTTTAAAGAAAGACAAGGTAAACGTTATCACGCTGGGTTGCTCAAAGAACCTGGTGGATTCGGAAGTGCTGATGGGGCAACTGCGTGCCAACGATCTGGAGGTGGCGCATGAGTCTGAAAAAGACGATTCGAATATCATCATCGTGAACACCTGCGGCTTTATAGACAACGCCAAGCAAGAATCCATCGATACCATTCTGCGCTATGCCGAAGCCAAGGAGGCTGGTCAGATAGACAAGCTCTACGTGACAGGCTGTTTATCGCAGCGCTACAAAGACTCGCTGGAGCAGGAGATTCCGCAAGTGGATGCCTACTTCGGTACGCTCGAAATGCCGCAGCTCCTCAAAAAGCTGGAGGCTGATTACAAGCATGAGTTGATTGGCGAGCGTCTGATCACAACGCCTTCTCATTACGCTTATTTCAAGATCGCCGAGGGTTGCAACCGCCCTTGCTCTTTCTGTGCTATACCGCTTATGCGCGGCAAGCACGTAGACCGTCCCATCGAGGATTTAGTGAAAGAAGCCAAGCGACTGGCCAGCATGGGTACCAAAGAACTGGTACTGATAGCCCAGGATTTGACCTACTACGGACTGCAGCATTATGGCGAGCGCAAGCTGGCTGATTTGCTCCGAAACCTTTCCGACGTGAATGGCATTGAGTGGATCCGTATGCAATATGCCTACCCGTCGCAGTTTCCGATGGAGGTATTCGATGTGATGAACGAGCGGGAGAACATCTGCAAGTACATGGACATGCCACTGCAGCACATCTCAGACAACATGCTCAAGACGATGCGCCGTGGCATCAGCAAGCGCCGCACCATCGAGCTCGTAGATACCATTCGGCAGCGTGTCCCCGATATTGCCTTGAGAACAACCTTGATAGCCGGTCACCCTGGTGAGACGGATCAGGATTTTCAGGAGCTTTATGATTGGGTGGAGGCAACCCGCTTTGATCGACTGGGCATATTCACATACTCACACGAAGAAAACACGCACTCCCATACCCTGGAAGACAATGTGCCGGATGAGGTGAAGCAGGAGCGTGCCGACGCCATCATGGAGTTGCAGCAAGGTATATCCGTGGAGATGAATGAGGCCAAGGTTGGCAATACCTACAAAGTGCTGTTCGACCGGAAAGAGAGCGGTTATTTTGTGGGCCGTACCCAGTACGATTCTCCTGAGGTAGACAACGAGGTGCTTGTGCCGGCTGACAGCCAGTATGTGCGACTGGGCGACTTCGCCAATGTGAAGATCACCGACTCTTCGGACTTCGACCTTTACGGGGAAGTAGTATATTAGAAGCAAGACTTCAGATACAACACATAAGATTAAAAAAGGGTACGGGAAAATTTTCCTGTACCCTTTTTTATTGAACAAGTTTTATGAAGTGAAATCCTCGGGCCAATTGAGAAACCGGTAATTGAGGTTTTGCGGCTTACCCTAACACATACTGGCTCAGTACCTTATAGGCCTCGTTTACATTGTCGCCTTTCCGGAATTGCTGTTTAATAGTAGGCGTGGCCTCGCCGGTTAGCCAGATCTTGAGCTCAGCGTCGAAATCGAGCATGCCGGCGCTCTCCTTGGAAAACATCTTGATGCTACTGTAGGGTACGCTCTGGTACTCAATTTTAGAGCCTGTGATGCCCTGCTTGTTCACCACAATCAGGCGCTTGTTGGTAAACACCAGCATATCGCGGATCAAGCGAAAGGCTTTTTCGATGCTTTCGTCGTGCAGCAGAATCGGTTGAAATTCTTTGGTGAGTTTTTCGACGGGTACTGCCGAAGCATGTCCCATTATTCCGTCTAGAAGGCCCATATCTTTCTGTCTAAGTTTTGAATTGCGGATATATACGCATAATTCAAGGAAGCGCTTAAACACATAAAGGGAAAGGGTGGCCGCAAATCAAGGTAAGCGCGAATCTTATGCTCTGAAAATTCTGATTCTATCCGCTTATACCTGTTTTCTATCGTATCAGCTATATATCAAAACTAAAAAACACGTACTTTGTGGCTATACCTACGCAACAGGCGCTTTGCCGTACCGCATAGGTATAGCCACACAGCGCAGAGCCACAAAATACAGCAGATGGAAGTAACGGATATGAAAATCACCAAGGTAGACTATGCCGCTACCGGCGCCTTCTCCCAAACGATAGCAGATTACCTGTCGCAAAGCGAAAAACTACAGGGCTTCTACCATCGCTTCCCGACGCTGGAGGCATTCGGAGCGCAGTTGGAGGAGAAAACGTTCACTGCGGAGCAGCGCCATACCTTACACCAGGCCTTGCAGGAGCAGTATGGTTCTGTGGCGGACATTCATCCTGCCGTACAGCAAAACCTGGCGCTGCTGCAGCAGCCCAACACCTATACCATCACGACCGGGCATCAGTTGAACATTTTCACGGGGCCGCTATACTTTGTGTATAAGATCGTGACGGCAATCAATACCTGCCGCCAACTGCAGGCGCAATACCCGGATTACAACTTCGTGCCCGTTTACTGGATGGCTACCGAAG
This sequence comes from Pontibacter aquaedesilientis, assembly GCF_014773225.1. GTDB lineage: Bacteria > Bacteroidota > Bacteroidia > Cytophagales > Hymenobacteraceae > Pontibacter > Pontibacter aquaedesilientis. Next base: position 77,481 of record NZ_JACXAJ010000012.1, read on the forward strand.
ACCATGACTTTGCAGAAATCAACCACTTCAACCTGTTTGGCAAACGCTATACCTGGGAGTCGGAGCAGACAGGGGCTGTAGGGCGCTTCTCCACAGCCGGGCTCGAGAAGGTGCTGGAAGAATTGCCGGAAGCCTTCCCGGTATTTGAGGAAGCCTACCGCAACAGCAAGAACCTGGCCGACGCCACACGTGCCATCACACATGCCTTGTTTGGTGAATATGGCTTGGTCAGCATAGACGGAGACCACCAAGACCTTAAAAAGGAATTTATACCTGTGGTGGAAAAAGAGCTGACCGAGCAACTATCTAATAAGTTGGTGGAAGATGCTAATGTGCAATTGGAGCAACTAGGGTATAAGGCGCAGGTGTTTTCCCGCGAGATCAACCTGTTTTACCTGCAGGACGGTATACGGGGGCGAATCGTGCAAGCAGACGATTCCTATAAGGTGCTCAACACTGACTTTAGCTTCACGCAGTCAGAAATATTGGAGGAAGCCAAGCAGCACCCGGAGCGCTTCAGCCCGAATGTGATCTTGCGGCCGCTTTATGAGGAGATGATATTGCCGAACCTGGCCTACATAGGCGGCGGGGCAGAAGTGGCATACTGGTTCCAGCTGCGCAAGGTGTTCGATACGTATCAGGTCACTTTCCCGCTCATCATGCTGCGCAACTCGGCCCTGTACATCAGTAAGCCCAACGCCAACCGCATGCAAAAACTAGGCTTGCAACCGCTCGATCTTTTCCAGGATTATCAGGAACTGAAAAAGCAGCTTTCGGCGCAACTGCACGAAGAGGAGATCAGTCTGGAGGCACAGCGGGAGGCCGTGGCCAAAGCATTCAAACAGGTGGAGGAGTTGGCCGAAGTAATAGACCCGACCCTGGTGAGAGCTGTAGCGGCGGAGCAGCAGAAGTCCTGCAACTCGCTGCAGATGCTCGAGAAGAAGCTCTCCAAAGCCCGCGACAGCAAGCACGAACAGACATTTAAGCAACTCGAGAACCTCAAGGATAAGCTCTTCCCCAACGGCAGCCTGCAGGAGCGTCAGGACAACCTGCTCTCTTACCAGACCAACCACCCCAACTTTATACCTGCCCTGATTGATGCCTTCGATCCGCTGGAGTTCAAATTCACGATACTGGAAGAGGAATAATGCACAAAGCAGAGCTGCGTAAAACCATGCTGCAACGCCGGCGGGCCCTGTCTATAGATGATGTCGCCGTCAGAAGCCAGCGTATAGCCGATCTGTTCTTTGAGCACTTTCCGCTCAAGGCCGGGCAGACGGTGCATGTCTTCCTGCCGATCATCAAAAACAACGAGGTAAACACTTGGATTATCATTGAGCGGCTACGGCTGGAGCACCCCGAAGTCCGGGTAGTGGTGCCTGTGACAGACGCAGCCCAAAACGTGCTGACCCATCATCGGCTGACCCAAGAATCGGTGTTGGTGGAAAATGCGTGGGGTATACCGGAGCCAAAGGACGCGCAAATTATACAGGCCGTAGAGGTCGACCTGGTGCTGATTCCTTTGCTGGCCTTCGATAGGACTGGCCATCGGGTAGGGTATGGCAAGGGGTTTTACGACCGCTTTCTGGCCGAGTGCCGCCCAGATGTAATCAAAGTGGGGTTGTCGCTGGAGCCGCCCATAGAGCGAATTGCAGACCCCAATGCCTTTGACGTGCCGCTTGACTACGCGATAACCCCACAGGGGGTGTGGCCCGAACAAGCGTAGATTACTTTTCTTTTACAGCCTCTTCTTTTCCTTCTGTTATTGTCTCGGCGGCTTCTTTCTTGGTTGCCTCATCGGCTTTCGGCCCCTCCTGTTCGTACTTGTTTTCCGGAGCAAAGCTTAGCTGGATATAAATCGGGAAGTGATCCGAGTCGATATCAGGTAACCGGTCGATGCTAACCAGTTTGAAATGGTCGGAGTGAAAAATATGGTCGAGGGGCCAGCGCAGGACCGGGTATTTGGCATTGAAGGTATTATAAAAACCCCGGCCAATACGAGGGTCAAGCAGGCCGCTTGTTTTTTGGAACAGTTTGGTGGTACGCGACCAGGCCACGTCGTTGAAGTCGCCGGCCACCACTACCGGGTATTGGGAGTCTGCAATGTCTTTGGCGATCATCACGATCTCTGCGTCACGCTTTTTGGAATTGGGGTCTTCGGTTGGCACAGGAGGTTTCGGGTGCACGGCATGCAGCTCTACCCACAAGCCACTGCGGAGCTGCACATAGGTTTTGATTGAGGGGATGTCATCATCCAGCAGGTAACTTACCTTTTGCTGGCGCAATGGCAGTTTGCTGTACAGGTGCATGCCATAGGTGTTGCTCAGCGGTACTTCCACACGGTGCGGGTATGCCCGAGTAGTAGGCTTCACAGCTTCTTGCCATACCGAGTCCGACTCGAGCAGCAGCAAGATATCCGGGTCTCGCTCCTGTGTCAGGTTAATCAGCTTGTCGTAGCTTTCGTTGTCCATCAGCACATTGGCTACCAATATGCTGAGGAGGGCATCCTGTGGGGCGTTTGCGTCTGCGTACTCTACCTGGTTTGGTGCCGGGCGGGTATACGGGAAGATCATGATGGATTGGTACACAATGGCGGCAGCCAAGGTGCCCAGCAACAGTTTGTCGCGTTTACGGTGGCGTGTACCTCGCCACAGGTATAGCACGAATACCAGCAGGGCCAGTACGAGCAGTTGCATGCGTGGGTAGTCAAATACACGCACATACCATTGTTGGGCGTCCAATAATGGCAAAGCGGTGGCCAGCACCGCAAAGGTGCCCAGGGCTTGAAGCGTTATTTTCGCTGCGTCTTTCATGGGTGCAATCGGGCCGTAGTGGCAGCGGTTTGGGTTGGTTGGAGCATAGTATGCACTGCAGTACGCATTTGCTCCAAGTATTGTTTATTAGTCTGGCTATATGTTTGAACGCAGCCAGGCATGATAACAAAAAGTCCCTCCCGGAGTGCTCTGGGAGGGACTTTTTGTTATCATGCCTGGAAAAGGCTTATTTCTTTTTCTTGGCGTTGGTGATTTGCCTAAGCTGCGCCACCGGGCCGAACTCAGCCTGCTCAATTGTTCTGCCGCCTAGGTAGATTTTGCGCAATTGCACTTCCACGGGAGCCATCGTGCGAGTCAGTTCGGAGTTTACCACTTTCGAATAGAACTCACGGGCCTCCAGTACGGCTCCACGCTCAAACGTATGCTTCGACTGGCTTTTGTTAACGGGTAATCCCGGAATTACCTGATAAGTAGTGCACACCACCTCGTACTTCGCCTTAAATGGGGTTACTAAAGGCTTTACCGCTTTTTGTAAAAGTTTTTTCATCTCGCTCTTATTGATTTGCTTTCATTGCCATTGGAAGACGCAAAATAAAACTTAATTCCAGAAATAAAACAATTATTCCGATAGAATTAGTGAAAAAACAATCTAACTGTAAAATGGTAGGTGAAAATTATACTTTTACGGGTAGTGTGTGCTGTTTTAACTTGTTGTGTATGAAAGTTTTGTAAATTAAAAGTGCCCTGTGCAAAGTAAGCTTGGCTGGGGTTCTGTTTTACAGGGACATAAATAATGCAATTGCCAACTGGCTGTAACACTTTTATTTATATCCTTCGGTGCAAATCCGAGTAACTGCTGTTATGCAGATTGCTTCGTATGTGCCAGCAGCTTCTCAATATCCGGTACCAGTTTTTCAGGTTTGGTAATGGGAGCGTAGCGTTTGTAGGGTTTTCCGTCGGCGTCTATCAGGAACTTGGTGAAATTCCACTTAACCCGGCTGCCGAGCAGACCGCCCAGCTCAGACTTCAGGTAATGAAAGAGCGGGTGTGCGTTGCTGCCGTTCACGTCCACTTTCTCAAACATCGGGAAGCTCACACCAAAATTGATCAGGCAGCCTTCCTCTATCTCTTTTTTGCCGCCAGGTTCCTGGTTGCCGAACTGGTTGCAGGGGAAGCCCAGAATCACCAGGCCCTCGTCTTTGTACTTCCTATAGATCTTCTCCAGCCCTTCGTACTGGGGCGTAAACCCGCATTGGCTGGCCGTGTTCACCACCAGCACGACTTTGCCTTTGAACTGCTCCATGGGAACCTCCTGGCCCTGCAAAGAGGTGGCCGCAAGGTTGTAGAATCCGCTTTCTTTGTGTTTTGCACTCATGTTGAATATCGTTATAAGGTATAGCCTGATGGTTTTATACCTGAACCGAAAATGCTCTAAAAGGTTTCGGCAAGGTATAGCCTGTGTTCCGGTTGCGACGGGCTATTCAAAAAAAATAACCCAGCGGAGGCTGGGTTATCAACAGTTCATTCAGATTATTCCACCGGTTTTAAGCCACGGGTCATTTCTCGTTTTCCCGGAGGTCCCGGAAGGGCTTCTACCTCAAAACCTGCAGCCTTGAGGCTACGCTTGAACGAGCCCTTGGCACAGTAAGTCACCAGAACGCCGCCTGGCCGGGTAGCCTGGTAAAGCTTGGCAAACATTTCGTCCGACCATAATTCGGGTTGTTTCTCGGGCGCAAAGGCATCGAAGTAAATCAGGTCATAGTAAGCGCGGGGCGGCACGAATTCCTCCAGCGTTTCATGGATTTTCTGCAGCGTGAAGTAAGGTATGATTTCTACCGGGTCGTTCCAGGATGCCTGGTGCATTTGCAGAAACACGTCCTGCAGTTCCGGGTTAAGGATAACCTTGTCAAAATGGAGTTGCTCCACGACGGCCATTTCCAGCGGAAACTTCTCCAGCGTGTCGTACTGGATAAAGGCTTTCTGGGCAAGTGCAAAGGGATAAGTGAGTATGGCGTTGAGACCGGTGCCAAACCCAACCTCCAGTATTTTGATGTCCCGCTTGAGATGAAGCACATGCTCCAGGCCGTGCTTGATGAAGACATGCTGCGACTCCTGCAAAGCACCGTGCACCGAGTGGTAGTGCTCGTTCAGCGCGGGCACGTACAGGGTGTTGGATCCGTCTTTGGTCTGCCTGATTTCGAGTTGCATGATAATTTGATTACTTTACAAATGTAAGCAATGCATTGGCCTGTCCGCAACAATAATGAAGAATTAACAAATAGTTCTGGGTCTGGCATAAAACCCGATGTATGATAGAGTTTGAACATGCTCAGGCAGCAAGCGACTTTATAGGGTTGCAATCTTCAGCAAGCTTCATAGCCAAATGAACATTTTGAAACCAACCATTTATTCATTTAACAATTTAATAATCAACAATCAAAGAAAATGCCGCGCATAAAAGTAGCCATACCTGTACACGTTTCTTTTGAAACCGCCATACCTGTACGCATCACCGACCTCAACTATGGGGCTCACCTGGGCAACGATGCCCTACTCTCCATCTTGCACGAAGCCCGGTTGCAGTTGCTGGGGCACTTCGGCTATACGGAGCTGGATTTGGGCGGCGCCAGCCTCATTATGGCTGACGTAGCCATCGAGTACAAAGGGGAGGGTTTCTACGGCGATGTGCTGACAATGAAACTGGCTTTTGACGATGTGCATAAGTACGGTTTCGACATCACCTACCACGTGCTCAATCAAAAGGGCAAGGAAGTGGCACGCGCCAAGACCGGTATGCTGTGCTTTAACTACCAGGAACGAAAATTAATGGCACTGCCCGACGAAGTAAAGGCCCGGATTGAAACTAATGCCTAAGTATTTTTGTAATTTTGCAGTATGACACTGATTGCAGACATTAATATACTGAACAAGAAGGATATCCGTAAGCTGTCGCTGGACGACTTAAAGGCATGGTTGGTAGAACAGGGCGAAAAAGCGTTCCGTGCCAAGCAGGTCTATGAGTGGATCTGGAAACACTCGGCCCAATCGTTTGAGGAGATGAACAACGTGAGCTTGGCCCTGCGGGAGAAGCTCGACCAGCACTTTGCCATTAACGCGGTGCAGGTGGCTACCAAGCAGCTCAGCAACGATGGTACCATCAAGTCTGCCTTCAAGCTCTACGATAGCAATATTGTGGAGGGTGTGCTGATACCGCACGACGAGCGCAAAACGGCCTGCGTCAGCAGCCAGGTAGGTTGCTCGCTTACCTGCAAGTTTTGCGCCACCGGCTACATGGACCGTGTGCGCAACCTGGATGCCGCCGAGATTTACGATCAGGTGGTGCGCATCAACGAGCAGAGCATGCAGCAGTATGGGCAGCCGCTGACCAACATCGTGTACATGGGGATGGGCGAGCCGATGCTCAACTATGCCAACGTAATGAAAAGTATTGAGCGCATCACGGCACACGATGGCCTAGGTATGGCTGCACGCCGCATCACAGTGAGCACGGCAGGCATCGCCAAGATGATCAAGAAGATGGCGGACGATGGCGTGAAAGCCAACCTGGCTTTGTCGCTGCATGCGGCCAACGACGAGAAGCGCAACCAGATCATGCCGATTAATGAGACAAACTCGCTGGAGGCGCTGACCGACGCGCTGAAGTATTTCCATGAGGTGACGGGCCGCAAGGTAACGTATGAGTACATCGTGTTCGATAACTTCAACGACTCGCTGCAGGATGCAGAAGAGCTGCTGCGTTTCACCAAAATCATTCCTTGCAAGGTAAACCTGATTGAGTATAACCCGATCGAGAATGCCGACTTTGTGAACACTGCCGACGAGCGGCTGGAGAAATTCATTTACTATTTGGCAGACCGAGGCGTGCAGGTTAACGTGCGCCGCAGCCGTGGCAAAGACATCGACGCCGCCTGCGGACAGCTGGCCGTGAAAGAGAAGCAACCGGCTTAATACCCGGAAGATAGATTATACAAAAAGCCCCTGCTATACCTTAGCAGGGGCTTTTTGCTTTTTGTTGATAAGGTATAAAACATAGTCAAGAAGATTAGATATTTTATATATTTGGCAAAATTTATCGCAATATATTTCTCAAAACTTATGAAACAACTTTACATTCTGCTGTTTGCCCTTTTTGTTAGTTTACCTTCAATTGCGCAGTCTAACTACCAGCCTGGCTACATTCTGATGGCCGATGGGAACAAGCAGGTTGGCCAACTGGACTACAAAAGTGATAGACAGCATGCCCGCCACATTAGTTTCAGGAGCAACAGCGAGGCCACGCCTGTCAGGTATAACCCAAATGAGTTGGTTGGTTATGGTTTTGAGGAAGGTAAACGCTACGAGTCGGCCAATGTGATGGGCCCAGATAGCTTGCCACAGCAAAGTTTCCTGGAGGTACTGGTAAAAGGAGGCAGTAGCCTGTACTTTATGAAGACAGAAGAAAGCAATGACCGCTTCTTTATCAGGAAGAATAATGAACCCTTGCAGGAGCTGACACAAGAGAAACGTCGCATTGAAGCGGAAAGCGGAGCTAAGTATACTACCACACTGAAGCACTATATCGGCACACTGAATTATCTGTTCCTGGATTGCCCTACTGTGCAGCCGCAACTTGAACGTACCAAGCTGGAGCAGGCAAGTTTGATAAAACTGGTGTCAGCATATAATACCTGTACTGCGCCGCAGCAGGAGCAATATGTTAAAGCTGCAAAATCGGGCCTGGTCATAGAAAAAGGACTAACTATAGGCGCCACAATGACCAATACCAGTTTTAGCAGCGGTAATTATTTCAGCTTCTTTTATCTGGAAAACAGTGAAATTGCCGCCTCTGTAGATTTTTCCGGAGGTTTATTCCTTAATATAGGCGCCACTAAGATCAACGAAAACTTCAGGCTGCATACCGGTGCCATGTTTTACAGGTATAGCGGAGCGGGTAATTTTGAGCGCCATCAATCTGCTGAGCAGTATGACAAATTTCACTACGACTTTGAAGCTTCCTATTTGAAAGTACCGCTCATGGTACGCTATACCTTGCCAGGTAAAAAGCTACAACCATATTTGAATGCTGGTCTGCAAAATGGTTTTTTGCTTAGTGGCAGCAGCCACGTAGAAAAGGAATCCAAATGGCATGAGAGGACAACCATTGATAGCGAGAAGATGTTTAGTGAGCTTCGTTTTTATGAGCAGGGACTACAGGCCGGTCTTGGTGTGCAGATGCCCTATTACAAAGAGAATAACCTAAATGTTGAGCTGCGGTATGAAAAAAACAACGGTTTTTCGCCATACAAGAATATCAGGCATGTTAACCAAGTTGCCTCTGTTTTACTTGGAATGTCCTTCTAAGACAGCGCATAAAATCAAAAAGCCCCTGCTATACCTTAGCAGGGGCTTTTTGCTTTTATGCGCTATACCTTAACTCGCCTTGTTAAACCTGCCTTCGGGTCTTGGTCGCCCGCTGGAGATGTCGTGTGGGTTATCGGTGATTTCCTGCTCTCTGTACAGTACGGCGTGCTCCTTTGGCCTGATTTCCTGCCCAAACTCACAGGCATATTGCTGAGTAAATTCCGCACCAAATAGTACGATGAGCGACGAGTAGTAGATCCACACCAGAATCACGATAATGGAACCGGCCGCGCCGTATGCTGAACCCGGGTCGCTGGTGCTGATAAACCAGCTAATGAGAAACTTACCGATAGTGAAAAGCATAGCCGTGATCAAAGCGCCCACCCATACATCCTGCCACTTAATGAATGCATCTGGCAGGTACTTAAAGATTAGCGAGAAAAGGGCCGTAATAATAGCCACTGACAAGATAAAGTCCAGGGCTTTGATGAGGTAGTAGAGCACATCGGGCGAAACGAACTGTAGGTAATTGTCGAAAATTTCGCGGAGGTAATCACTCAGAATAGAGATAACCGCACTCAGCAGCAGCGAAACCAGCATGAGCAGCGCAATGCTCAGCACAATGCCGAACGAAAACAGCCGCACCTGCAGCATTTTAAGGATGCCATTGGTCGGTTTCGGTTTCACGTTCCAGACACGGTTAAGCGACTCCTGCAGGGTGGCAAAAAATGTGGTAGACGCAAAAATAAGGGTGCCTATACCTATCCAGAAGGCGATACCGCCTCCCTCGCTCACATGCGCATTCTGCACAATGGTTTCAACGGATTCGGCTGCATTGGGGCCGATAGCGGCGGAAATTTGGGCGGAAAGCTCCCCGGAAACAGCCTTCTCCCCAAAAAAGAAACCTGCCGCCTGGATGATGATCACGAGCAGGGGCGGAATGGAAAAGATGGCATTGAAGGCCAGCGCTGCCGCAAGCAGCAGGGAGCCATTGTCTGTGAACCCCGCAAACGTGTTTTTAAAGAGGGGTAATATCTTAAGTTTGGTAGATGTGGCCATATCGCTTCAACTGTATCAGGATAGCTTTTTGATACGGCAGCAATATTGATAGGTTAGAAAAGGGGCAGCCTACAGCTTGTTCACGGTAGCAGTCAGGCTGCCGCTGGCATTCACCACCGCCTTTATGCCTGTTGGAGTAAGATAGATGTTGTCCAGCACGAGATCGTTGACGGCACCACGCAGCAATACCGCCTCATGCATGTGGCTGGACTGGTTCAGAGTATGCTGCAGCATGTTGCGCACATCCGCCAGTTGGCTTTGTACCGGTATGTTGACCTGGCTTTGTATCATCTCTTTAAACCTGTTTTTGGCTAGCCAGTTGGCCGTGTTCAGGAGCATGTCTTTGGTTTGGAGGTCGTAGTCCACGTCGCGCAGTTTGATGGAAGCTGAAGTTGGGTCGTAGTAAGGCGTGCCGCGCAGGTATACCTTGCCGATCAGTTTTTTGGTGAACAAGCCCGCTTTGGTTTTGCCGTCCACGTCAAGCATGAGCACGAGCTGCTCTCCGCTGGGCGTGATGGCGGCATCCTTTACCGTTACCTGGCTTTTTCCCCCGTCGAAGGTATAGGTTTGGTTGGCGATCTGCTGCTGCATCAGGCTGCTGGCGTGGGTATAGGGCACGGTGGCCGTGAGCCCGATCTGGATGTCGTCGCGCATGCGGCTGTCGATGATGAGCTTCGGTAGGTTTCTGTTCAGTTGCGTTTGGGGCTTGCCATCGGTCGTGACCTGTATGTAAGAGGTAATGCCCAGGTTGGTATGCAGACTGCCGTTGTGGGCGTACAGCGGGGCCATGCGTACTTCCTGTGGCTGCACGCTCAGCCAGGCGTTCAGGTTGTTGTCCAGCTTGACGGGCTGCTGCAGCTGCATCCAGGTATCGGCCACGTACTGGCGCAGGTTGAGGCGGTTTTGTATCTCCTTGTCCAGTTGGCGGGCGATCGTGTTCATCTGCTGCTTCATGGCGGGTTCTATGAAACGGGCCAGGCCTATCTTGAGCGGACCCAGATTGATGTAGGGCTTGGTGTCGCCCCACTCGAAATTGCCAGTTGTAATAGTGTTGATTTTGTAGTCTTCTGTCAGGCCAAAGCGGCTCTCCGTCTTCACGACCATGTCAAACGAAGTGGCTTCTGTTTTGCTGAAGGAAGGGCAGGCCTTGCAGGGCTCCCACTGCCAGCGGCCCTTAGCGTATACCTGCAACGGCACGCTGAAGTACAGCTTGTCCTTTTCGGCCCGGATGGTCATGCGCCCTTTCTTGAGCACCGTCACCGCCAGATTATCGTCGTCCAGGTTATCGTCTTTGTAAAGTGCGCCCTGTATTTCCTGGTTTAGTTTGTCCTCGATGGCCGACAAAGGTATAGAAACCGGAATACTGATGGAAGAAAGCTTGGGCTGGTAGGCCGGCGCGTTGGCGACCGTTGCCGGCGGGGCCGTGGTGGTTAGCCGGGCTGTGCTGGTACAAGCCTGAAAAGCGAGCAGGCCGCCCAAAACGAAAAGGATGAAAACCAGCTGTAGGGTAGTAAGTCGGAACACGCGGTATAGCCTTATAAATTTTAGCGCAATTTACGGCTTTTGCGGACAGCTTATACCTGCAGCAAACTGTGCAGCTGACTAGGCCTCTTGTCGGTGTGGCTGCAAAAGCCGCGAAAGCATGGCACGAATGCCGTCTTCGGTGTCAACAATGCCGCACTCCTGAATCGTTCCTTTGCAATAGATCGCAAAAAATGGCGTACCGGTCAGCTTCACTTCCTTGCTGGACACGGGGTTTTCGCTGGCGCTCATGCGGGCAAAAGTCACACTTTGGTACTGCGGTTCTACAGATAGTTTCCGGAAGGAAGGGGAGAGGGCTTTGCAAATAGGGCAGGCCGGATCAGTGAATTTCACGATCACACGTTCGTCATCAAATATCAGCTTGCGCAGTTGGTTATCGTTTATGTCCGTTACAGTCATGTTTCATAGTTTTGAGGTACGCAAGCCTTTGGCAGGTATGCGACGGTGTTTATGTAGGATATAGACGTTTTGTGTAAAATATAGGTTAACTGCCGTAAAGCAAAAACAGCCGCTACCTGAATGGCAACGGCTGTTTCTATGGAATTATTAGTAGTAAGAGCAGGCTCTAGAAGGCAAAGCCCAGCCGTATGCCTCTAGTAGAGAAAGGCGAAAAGCTGATGCTGTGGTAACCTTTGTGTTCTATCATGTGGTTGCTGTCGTTTTTATAAGTGGTGACAACATCTTTGTTCTTTCTGTATTGGAGGCCAACGCCTACTTCAAAACCTGCATAGAAGCGTGATGCGAAATAATAATCCACTCCGGCCAAGCCATTCAAGCCTACATTGAAGTTCGATCTGTTGGCTGCATATGCGGTCGAACCCCAGCCGCCCTTAGTCATATAGTCTTCTGTCTCTTCCTTAGAACTCCAATATCCCAGAGGCAACTCAGCACCTATGTATGGTGACAATCTATTAGTGCCTGCAAAGTGCTTCTCTATACCTGGCGTTATATTTATTCCAATAGAAGTCTGGTATGCATCGACTCCTAATTTGTTGTAGTCGTAATCTGCCCGAACCCCGAGACGGAGGGCTTTACCCTCTTCATAGAACTTGCGCAACTTCAATTGGCTACCATTCAAAAAAATATAATGCTCAAGGTTAACAGCCACTTCGGTCGTAATATCTCCTTTAGTTGATTTAAAGGTTTTTCCCGAAGAGTTGACCGGTGGAGAATCCTGCGCCTGCGCTGCGAAGGCAGCCGCTAAGCAGCAGAAGAGGGCAAGTAGTTTTGTTTTCATAAACCTAATTTATAAAATGAGTAGTTTCGTATATATGATTTCTTGAATACAATTATAGTGCCATTTTTATTAGGGTTTGTACAGTTATTTGAAATAAACAGGTATAGGATCGACCAATCTGCCTGAGAAATGGCATAAAAAAACGTGTGGTGCTACTGCACCACACGTTTTTGCTAGTCTCATATCTAAAGTCTTGTGTCTAACGTCTTGCGTCTACCCTACGCCAGCGTCTGCTCTTCCTTCATCTTCTTTAGGTTGAGGAGCATGTCTTCGGTCATGGCGTCTAGGTCGTAGGCAGGCTTCCAGCCCCAGTCCTGCTGGGCGGCGCTGTCGTCGATGCTTTGTGGCCAGGAGTCGGCGATCTGCTGACGGTAGTCCGGCTTGTAGGTAATCTTGAAGTCAGGTATAAACTTGCGGATGGAGGCGGCGATTTCTTCTGGAGAGAAACTCATTGCCCCCAGGTTGTACGAGCTGCGCACTTTCACCTGCTCGGCCGGCGCGTGCATCAGGTCCAGCGTGGATTTCAGGGCATCTGGCATGTACATCATGGGCAGGTAAGTGTTCTCGCTCAGGAAGCACTCGTAGGATTGGCCTTCTAGTGCCTTGTGGTAAATGTCCACGGCGTAGTCGGTGGTGCCGCCGCCCGGCAGGGCCTTGTAACCAATCAGGCCAGGGTAACGAAGGCTGCGCACGTCCAGGCCGTACTTTTCGAAGTAATACTCGCACCAGCGCTCACCAGCTTGCTTACTGATGCCATACACGGTGTTTGGGTCCATCACGGTGTGCTGCGGCGTGTGCTGGCGTGGGGTGTTGGGGCCGAAAACGGCGATGGAGCTTGGCCAGTATACCTTTTCTACTTTATGCTCCAGGGCCAGGTCCAGCACGTTGAACAAACCATCCATGTTCAGTTTCCAGGCAAACTTCGGGTTTTTCTCGCCGGTAGCCGACAACACGGCCGCCAGATGGTAGATCTGCTTGAATTTATATTTAGAGGCCAGTTCGGCCAGTACGTTTGTGTCCAGCACATCCACTTTCTCAAATGGGCCTGAGTCGCGGAGGTCGGCCTGCTTGGGCGCCGCAATGTCGGCTGCCACTACATTAGACCCGCCGTACAAATTGCGGAGCTCCAGGGTGAGTTCAGAGCCAAGTTGTCCGCAGGCACCAATCACCAATACCGTATCACTTGTGTTTGCCATAGTCAGAGTAAATTTTTGCACAAAGTAACCGATTTCGATGCAATCCTGAAAGTATCGGGACAAGAATCCCAATGCTTCTGAGTATAAGCTTATTGCGCGAGGAGATAGGTGTCAAAAGAAAACGCCTGCCAGCTGGCAGGCGCTTAGCCCTAACTAATCTAATCTTAACCTGGTGTTCTCACCACAGACCAAAGGTATGGTGGTCAGCCAGTGGCTCCAACAGGTATAGCCAGATTTAACGATTAAGTAATAATATGGTGAAATAGAAATAATGCGTGCCTGTTTCAGGAGTCCGATTTTCTTATATTTGTAGAGCCAATGGCCGTTTCAGGTATAGGATACAGGTCGATTTGGCTAATGTTGAACCAAGAATTCAGGACCGGTTCCGTACCTTTGCGGGTATAGAAATCGGACAGCGCGATATGACGTTTGAAGAGTACCTGGTAAAAAAGCGAATAAACAAGGCAGCCTTTGCGGCAGAGGACCCGGCCCGTTACGAGGCTTGGGAGGAAATGTATGCGCAAATGCACCCCAACAGCTTTTATGTGGCCGTGAAGATGGTGCTCAACAATGTGCGCCTGCGCTACCACCTGCGGGAAGAGGATGTGCCGAAACCGGCTACCACAGCCGCCCCGCGACCAGCTGCCCGACGTGCCGCTGTTCCTATACCTAAAACCGAACCCGAAACACCGACTGCTATACCTGCTGCACCGGATATTTCACAGGAAACAACTGATGAAAAGCCAGTTGCACCAACTGGAGCGCCTAAGCCAAGACCGGTCGTGCGAAGACCAGCCGCTTTGAAGCCGCCAATGGAAGGAGAGGGCACGAAAGCCGCAGAAAAGCCTGCCGCAGAAGGTACGTCACCAACTGCACCACGAGCCAGGCCAGTCATTAAACGACCTGTTATCTCGAAACCTGCTGCAGAAGCTCCTGCCGATAAGCCGACAGAAACGGATACGCCCGCACCACAGCAGCCGGCAACTGAACCTTCAGCAGAGGCAGCAAAGCCAGCCCGTCCGCGGCCTGTCATCAAACGCCCTGCCGCGCTGCAAAAGCCACCAAAGGAAGGGGAGGAACCAACAGCCGCACCAACCACAGGTATAGCACCAACAAGCGGCGAGGCGGCAACAGAAGCGCCAAAGCCAACGCGACCAAGACCGGTGATCAAACGACCGGCAGCCTTGCAAAAGTCGCCGCAGGAAGCAACCGAAGGGGATCAGCCTACTGCTTCCGGTGAACCGATAAACGCTGCGAGTACAGAAACTCCGGCACAGCCTGCAGCATATACGCCAAAGCCACCACGACCGAGGCCGGTGATCAAGCGACCTGCAGCACTGACGAAGCCAGCTGCTTCGGAAGCTAAGCTCGAAGAAGCAAAACTTACAGAAGATGCTGCTGCCTCAGCTGCGCAAGCCAGCGAAACGCCTGCGGGAGATAGTGCCTCGGAAGTAAAACCGGCTACTGAACAACCAGCCAAACCGCCCCGGCCACGACCGATCATCCGAAGGCCGGCACCGCCCGTTGCTTCGCCGGAAGTAGGAGATGCTAAGGAACCGCAGGACAGTCAGAATCAGCAGGAAACTCCGTCAGACACAGGTATAACAGGGGCGCCGTCAGCGAGTGAACCAACTACACCGGAAGGGCAGACCGAAAAGCCGAAGCCACCCAGGCCACGGCCGATCATACGCCGGCCACCGCCTAAAACGGAAGAATAAACAAAAGAGCAGCGGCTATACCTGTCTGCTCAATAAATAACCAGTAACAGCTTAACGAAGATAAACATGTACGAAACGTTAAAACCAGATTTAGAACAGCAGCTTGCCGAAATCAAGGAAGCCGGTCTGTTTAAGCAAGAGCGCATCATCACGACCCCGCAGGGCGCTGATATCGATACCACGCAGCAGGCACACGTGCTCAACTTCTGCGCCAACAACTACCTGGGCCTGTCGGCTCACCCGAAAGTGATTGAGGCGGCCAAGCACGCCATCGACACGCACGGCTACGGCATGAGCTCGGTGCGCTTCATCTGCGGCACGCAGGACATCCACAAAGAACTGGAGCGCAAAATCTCTGAGTTCCTGGGCACAGAAGACACCATCCTGTATGCAGCGGCCTTCGATGCCAACGGAGGTGTGTTCGAGCCTTTGTTCGATGCCGAGTCGGCAATTATTTCGGATGCCCTGAACCACGCTTCCATCATCGACGGTATCCGCCTTTGCAAAGCGCAGCGTTTCCGCTATGAGCACAACAACATGGAAGACCTGGAGGCCAAGCTGCAGGAAGCCCTAAATGCCGGCACCAAGCACCGCATCATCGTAACCGACGGTGCCTTCTCCATGGACGGCACGGTAGCCCAGCTTGATAAAATAGTTGAACTGGCTGACAAGTATAAGGCCCTGATCATGGTGGACGAGTGCCACAGCTCTGGCTTTATGGGCAAGACCGGTCGCGGCACGCACGAGTACCACAACGTGATGGGCAAGATCGACATCATCACCGGTACGCTGGGCAAAGCGCTGGGTGGCGCGATGGGCGGCTTCACGTCTGGTCGCAAAGAGATCATTGACATGCTGCGCCAGCGCTCCCGTCCCTACCTGTTCTCCAACTCACTGGCTCCTTCCATTGTGGGCGCATCCATCGCGGTGCTCGACCTGCTGAGCTCTACCACCGAACTGCGCGACAAGCTGGAGTGGAACACCAAATACTTCCGTGAGCAGATCACGGCTGCTGGTTTCGACATCAAGCCAGGCGACCACCCGATTGTGCCGGTTATGCTCTACGACGCCCCACTGGCGCAGGAGTTTGCGGCCCGCATGCTCGAAAAAGGCATTTACGTAATCGGGTTCTACTACCCGGTAGTGCCTAAAGGACAGGCCCGCATTAGGGTACAGCTGTCTGCCGTGCACGACCGTGAGCATCTGGACAAGTGTATCGCTGCTTTCGTGGAAGTAGGCAAAGAGCTTGGCGTGATCAAGTAAGACCGCGAATTTGTCAAGGTATAGAAACAGCCGCTTCTGTTATGGGAGCGGCTGTTTTTTTTAATTAAAATCAGGTTAATTGTTTCTTTATATATATATATATATATTATAATTGGTTATTGTTTAACTAAATAACTCAAGTTGCGAGCTACTGCATCACTTGATTTAAGGTATAGGCGAAGATAAAGAGGATTAGCTTGAGAATGAACCCTTCGGCAGTGACGGCGTGGATTTTCTTAGGGAAAAAGCCGGTGA
>NZ_JACXAJ010000013.1 GCF_014773225.1 Pontibacter aquaedesilientis
TTTACTACCTTCATACTGTGGCAGTAGGGGCAATTTACCTGGATAGTTATCTCGCACATAACTTCCTGTAAACACCCTTGCTGCCATACTTATTCCCGCATCATACATTGTAGACCACAACCGCTAAAAAGTTGTATGTGGGGGTTATAGCCAGTACTGTAGGTTACAACCTAAAGTATGCTCATGAGCCAAAAGGCGGTGATTTAAGGCCTGTTGTTACGCCATACCTTAAGTATAAGCTCAACAAGCGTTTCAGTGCGCAAGTAGGTATTTCTTATGACAATTATAAATTTGATGTGGAGCAGATTTATGTAGAATCGCCTGAAAAGTTGGTTTACCTCAGAGATTTTAACCATACCAGGGGAGTGGCTATGCCTATCACAGTAAACTACACCCTCCTTTACCCTTTCAGGAAACTAGAGCTTTATGGTACAGCTATGCTCACGCCTATTTTCAGTACATCAAGAGCCGAAAAATCTGAGCGGGCAGACGGGATTACAACAGTTACATACAAGGCCAAGACGTCTGGTATAAATACTTACCTTACTGTCGGAATTGGTTTTGGCTACCCTTTGAGCAATCGCTTTGATATCTATGGCAACTACTATCGCTACAACAGAAACTTCAATAATAAGCTAAGACCAAGAGATGAATATCCTTATCCGGGTTCTCTGGCAATAGGTATAAACTACAGGCTAAAGTAACTACATTAAACTCCTTCTAAAACCCACAGGTGCTATACCTGTGGGTTTTTGCTTGTACCTATACCTGTAACCCACGAAATCCCCGCAGACAAACCCCACCTCACTTTAGTTCCACAAACTGGCACAATAATTGGCTTAGCGGAAGTATAAGCTAAAACCTATACTGCCATGAAAAAGCTTCTACTTCCGTTTCTGTTTGTGCTGTTGGCGCTGCCGGCTTTCGCACAACCCACCGTTGTGACCTTTACCACCCACCGGGGCGAACTCTTCCAGATGGCGCTGGATGGTCGTGTGATCAACCGCTCGGCCTCCAACTTCGTGCGCATCACGCACCTGCGGCCCGGCAACCACTATGTCGAGTTCAGGATCAGAGGCCGCCATGGCGTGTACAGAACAGGTATAAATGCATTTGCCCGGGCCGGTTACGAAACGAACTACTCCGTGCGGGTATCCGGCCGGAAAGTAAGTCTGCAGGTGATCAGTGAAGTGCCGCTGGGCAGGCCGCCCGTTGTGGTCGTGCCACCGTCTCCCCGCTACCCCGACAGGTATGAGCCCGTTCCGCCGCGCTACGAAGAGCCAGCCAACGACTACTGCCGCAACCTGCTGGACCGCTACGACGTGGACCGCCTGATCGACGCCATGAAAGGCCGTGACTTCGAGAGTACCCGACTCACCATCGCCCGCGAGGCGGTGCGCAATGGCAGTATTCTGTCGGAGGACCTGCGCCGTGTGCTGCTAGGTTTCGAGTTTGAGAGCTCCCGCCTTGAGTTCGCCAAGTTCGCCTACGACAGCGTGTGCGACAAAGAGCGCTTTTACTACATCTACGACATCTTCAAGTTCGACCACCATGTGCGGGAGTTGGAGGAATATACCAGCCGGAGAAGATAGATAAGTTGAGGAGTTTGAGAGTTTGGGAGTTAGAGAGTTAAGAAATAGAAAACGGCTTCTGTTTATCGCAGAAGCCGTTTTCTTTTATGCTATACCTATACCTTATCGCAATCTATCGACAGACCTTACCAGGTCCTCATCTCTCTTGATGAAGCGATTGGCCAGTGCATTGAGCAGCAGCGCCAATATCGGCATGTAGAAGCCAGCTTCATAGGTGCCATCATTGCCTGAAGCCATCACATTGCCTACGTAGTTAGCATAGTAAAACGACGTGCCGAACAGCGCCACCAGCACCAAAGTGTTGATCAGGCCGAACTTCATCTGGTTAATGCGGCTCTTGTACTGGAAGATCTCATAAAGCGCTATACCTGCCGCTAAAATCGCGAGTATGGCAATAGCAATCGTGCTGGTGCCTGTCTGCGTGCCAGCCTGCGTTGCTTCGCCTTGTGCGTTCAGCGTCTGAAAAGTCAGGTCCCAGGCGGTCAGCACTACCTCTTCGCCAGACACGGCATCGACCTTAGACCAGAGCGGTAAAAACAACAACGACACCATCGCAATCACGATGAGCGCCAGAAATACGGTTTGAATTCTTTGTATCATAAAGGGGTTAATTTAACTTGCAATGTGTTGCAAAATTAGACAAAGACCTGTAAAACAAAAATTGATGAGCACAGCTTATATAATTGATATCGTTAGAACACCCGTTGGCAAGTTTACCGGAGCCCTTAGCAGCGTGCGCCCCGATGACATGGCAGCTCACATACTCAGGGAGTTAATGGCCCGCAATCCGCAGATAGACCCGAGCCTGATCGAGGAAGTGGTGCTGGGCGCGGCTAACCAGGCCGGGGAGGACAACCGCAACGTGGCCCGTATGGCGCTTCTGTTGGCCGGGCTTCCGCACGAGATCGGTGGCGTGACCGTCAACCGCCTTTGCGCTTCCGGCTTACAGTCCATCATCGATGCGGGACGTGCCATTACCTGCGGCGACGGTGCCGTATACCTGGCGGGCGGCGTGGAGAGCATGACCCGTGCGCCTTTCGTAATGGCCAAAGCCGAGACCGCTTTCGCCCGTACCCCGGAAATCTATGACACCACCATTGGCTGGCGCTTCGTGAACGACAAGCTTTCGGCTATGCATTACCCCTATGCCATGGGCGAAACGGCCGAGAATGTGGCCGAGCGCTACGGTGTTTCACGTGAAGCGCAGGACGAGTTTGCCCACAATTCGCAGCTCAAGTATAAAGCCGCAGCAGAAGCGGGCAAGTTTAAAGACGAGATTATACCTGTACCCGTTCCGCAGCGCAAGGGCGATCCCATCATCTTCGACACCGACGAGCACCCGCGCCTTTCTTCGGTAGAGAAACTGGGTACCTTGGGCGCAGCCTTCAAAAAAGGCGGTACCGTAACAGCTGGCAACGCCTCCGGTATAAACGACGGGGCAGCGGCTTCCATTATCGTGAGCGAGGAAATCGTAAAACGCTTCAACCTAAAACCGATGGCCCGCATTGTGTCGGCGGCAGTGGCAGGTGTGGAGCCAGCCTACATGGGTATGGGGCCAGTGCCCGCCACCTTGAAAGCGTTGAAGCGTGCAGGCCTTACCATCAATGATATCAGTTTAGCTGAAGTGAACGAGGCATTCGCGGCACAGGCTATACCTTGCGTGCAGGAGCTCGGCATTAATCCGGAGATCGTGAACGTAAATGGCGGCTCTATCGCCATTGGGCACCCGCTCGGAGCCAGCGGTACCCGCATTTCGGCCACCCTGCTGCACGAGATGCAGCGCCGCGACAACGTGCGCTTTGGTCTGGCCACTATGTGCGTGGGCGTAGGACAGGGCGCAGCGGTAATCTACGAAAAGCTGTAGAGCCTGCATGCGCTACTTTTTAGAAATAGCTTACGACGGCACACGTTTTCATGGCTGGCAGGTGCAGCCCAACGCACTCTCGGTACAAGAGGTGCTCGACGATTGCCTGAGCAAGGTGCTGCGGCAACCAATTAGCTCAACGGGCAGTGGCCGCACCGACACGGGCGTACATGCGAGTCAGCAGTTTGTGCACTTTGATGTAGACCAGGAGCTGGACCCGGAGCACATGGTTTACCGTTTCAACCGCCTGCTGCCAGACGACGTGGTGGCGAAGAACCTATACCTTGTCACCGACGAGGCACACGCCCGCTTCGACGCTTTTGAGCGCACTTACCACTATCACATTGCCTTAGCCAAAAACCCCTTCAAAAGATACTACGCCACCTACCTGCCACGCTCCGTGGATGTGGAGAAGATGAATGAGGCGGCCGCTGTTTTGCTTCGTTACGAGGATTTTACGACCTTTAGCAAAGTCAAGGGCGACACCAAGCACTACCGTTGCAACATCTACGAGGCGGTATGGCGACAGCAAGGCGACGAGCTGCTTTTTACCATCCGGGCAAACCGCTTTCTGAGAGGCATGGTGCGATTGGTGGTTGGCACGTTGCTGGATGTGGGCCGTGGCAAACTCTCCGTCGCTGATTTTGAGCGAATCATTGCCAGCCAGGACCGCAGCAAGGCCAGCGGGGCAGCGCCTTCCGAGGGACTATACCTGGCCAAGGTGGCCTACCCGGAACATATTTTCAAGACATCACCCAAAACAAACCCTTTATAGCATGCAATTACCAGAAGACCAGAACGGTCCCCATCTTAACGGCAAACACCTTCGCCCCGAAAGCTTAATGATGAGCTACGGGTATAACCCCGAGTGGTCAGAAATGGCCGTGAAGGCGCCAATTTATCAAACTTCTACCTTCGTTTTCAAAAATGCGGAAGAAGGAAAGGCTTTTTTTGAACTAGCGTATGGCTTGCGCGAGAAGCACGCCGAAGAGCAGCTTGGTCTCATCTACAGCCGCCTCAACAACCCCGATTTGGAGATTCTGGAAAACCGACTCCGCTTCTGGGACGGGGCCGATGAAGCAGCGGTGTTTGCCAGCGGTATGGCCGCTATCAGTACCACCCTTTTAGCCTTGCTCAAGCCGGGCGACCTGATCCTGCACAGCGAGCCCATCTATGGCGGATCTGATTACTACATCAAGAACATTCTGCCGAAGTTCGGCGTGAAGAGCATGGGCTTCCGTGCCAATACCCCAATAGAGGAGGTAGAGCAAATGCTCGAGGCATCTGGTATGGCCGACAAACTGGCGATGGTATACCTCGAAACCCCAGCTAACCCGACTAACCATTTGGTCGACATCGAGGCTTGCGCGGCCATGGCTAGGAAGCACTCTACTAGTGACAAAAAGGTAGTGGTTGCAGTAGACAATACCTTCCTCGGCCCTGTGTTCTCGCACCCGCTCAAGCATGGTGCTGATCTCGTATTATATTCCGCTACCAAATACATCGGCGGTCACTCCGACCTGATAGCAGGTGCCTGTGCCGGTCCAGCTGATTTGATGAAGCAGATAAAAGGCATGCGGACGTTTATGGGCTCCATGGCGAGTCCGTGGACTGGCTGGATGCTGATGCGCAGCTTGGAGACGCTGAAAATCCGCATGGAGTGTCAGGCTCGTGGGGCCGAAGTAGTGGCTGAATACCTGAAAGAGCACCCGAAAGTGGACCAGATCTACTTCTTGGGCTACCTGCAGGACAATCCGCAGCAGCAGGCCATATATGACAAACAGTGCAAAGCGGCGGGCTCCATGATCTCTTTCGACATAAAAGGAGGCGAGAAAGAGGCCTTTACGTTCCTTAATAACCTGAAGCTGATTAAGCTGGCCGTAAGCTTGGGTGGCACCGAGTCGTTGGCTGAGCACCCTGCCTCCATGACCCACTCCGACATCTGCCTGGCCGACCGTGCCGTGATGGGAATAGGTGAAGGCATGATCCGTATTTCGGTAGGGGTAGAGCACCCGGAGGATATTATCTCCGACATCGCACAGGCACTTGAAAAAGTAGCCGTACCTGTGGAAGCGGAGGTATAGGTATAAAACTTACTCTGATCAAAGCCCTCCTCTGTAAAACAGGGGAGGGCTTTTTTATGGCTTTGGGGTTGCTGTTGTTTTAGCAGGAAATCCCGAAATTCCTGACGCAAAAACCATTAACTTTGCAGGCGGTTAGGTATAAGCTGTTATATAGTAAGTTTGCTGTTTATACTGAAGTTTAGGCTATACCGCAAGTTTAGCGACAGCGCAACTTGTGGTTAGATATGAGGCCAGTTTGCAACTGGCGTAACGGGTGCTGCAGGTATAGCAACCTGTGTTGCTTTGTAGCTTCGCCTGTGCGGCGGGCACTCACTTTTTGTCTTGACACAAAAAGTAAGCAAAAAAGTCAAGACTCCCCAAACTCGCTGACCGCTCAAACAGTGGGTAGTCAGTTTGTGCACCTGGCACTGCTGTCTGTTTCATAGCTTCAGTGCGAGTTACTCTTGCAATGCGTGCCAGTGGTATGTTCAGACAGAGGCTAAAACTACAACGCTTACATGTGTGCATGGTTAGCGGCTGTAAATTCCCCTCCTTGGATAAGGAGGGGTTAGGGGTGGTTGGACCCGGTATATGCAAGAATCCTGTAAATCTTTGAATCCTGAGAATCCTGATTCAGACTAAATAGGAAGTGCAGGCAGAACCCCTGAAACAAACAAAACGAGAACAACAAACTTGGAAGATAAACCACAAAATACAGGCAAGGTATTCGATGCGGACGTCATTCGGCGGCTCTTCACCTTTGTGAAGCCCTACCTGAAGACGTTCTATTTCATCGTGTTCCTGACCTTTGCCTCGGCCATATTGGCTGCCGTTCGCCCGTTCCTTATTCAGTATACCGTTGACAACGAAATCCTGCAGAACGACTGGGAAGGGCTGAACAAGATGTTCGTAATCCTGGCGGTGCTCTTGGTGGTACATGCCATCGTGCAGTACCTGCATACCTATTTTGCGGGTTGGCTCGGGCAGCATGTCGTGCGCGACATCCGGGTGCAGCTTTATCGCCACATTCTTAACCTCCGCCTCAAGTTCTTCGACCGCACGCCCATCGGCACGCTCGTGACCCGCAACGTGTCCGACGTGGAGACGCTGTCTGATGTGTTCAGCGAGGGTTTGGCGGCCATGATCGGTGATGTGCTGCAACTGGCCTTCATCCTTGGCTTCATGTTCTACATCGATTGGGAGTTGGCACTGGTCAGTTTGTCTACTTTCCCGATCATGCTCATCAGTACGTACATTTTCAAGGAGAAAATCAAAGATACCTTTCAGGATGTGCGCACAGCTGTCGCCAGGCTCAACTCTTTTGTGCAGGAGCATATCACGGGCATGAGCATCGTGCAGATCTTCAACAACGAGAAGCGCGAGATGGAGAAGTTCAAGGAGATCAACAAGGAGCACACCCGCGCCAACGTGCGTTCTGTGCTCTACTACTCCGTTTATTTCCCTGTGGCTGAGATTATCGGTGCGGCGGGTCTGGGGCTACTGGTATGGTATGGTGCCCACGGCGTGATAGACGATGACGTGTCGCTGGGTACGCTGATGGCCTTTATCCTTTATATCCAGATGTTCTTCCGCCCGATCCGCATGATTGCCGACCGTTTCAACACCCTGCAGCTGGGCGTGGTGAGCACCGAGCGCCTCATGCGCCTGCTCGACAGCAAGGAGATGATCCCGGACAACGGCGACTATAAACCCGAGAAGATCAAGGGCAATGTGAGTTTCAAGGATGTGTGGTTTGCTTACAAAGACGAGGACTGGGTGCTGCGCAACATCTCACTGGATGTGAAGGCAGGTGAATCAGTGGCGTTTGTGGGGGCCACGGGTGCCGGCAAAACCTCGGTTATCAACCTGCTCAACCGCTTCTATGAGATCAACAGCGGCCAGATTCTGATTGACGGCCACGACATCAAAGAATACGACTTGAGCGTGCTGCGTCATCACATCGGGTTGGTACTGCAGGATGTCTTCCTCTTCTCAGGCTCCATCGCCGACAACATCAGCCTGGGCAACAAAGCTATAACCGAAGAGCAGATGTGGCATGCCGCTGATTTGGTGGGCGCCCGCAAGTTTATCGAGCGACTGCCGGGCGGTTTGCACTATCAGGTAATGGAGCGAGGGGCAACGCTTTCGGTGGGCCAGCGGCAGTTGATTTCTTTTGTGCGGGCCATGGTCTATAACCCCGAGATTATCATCCTGGACGAGGCCACCTCCAGCGTCGACTCCGAAACCGAGGAACTGATACAGTATGCCATCGACCAGCTCATGCACGGGCGTACGTCCATCGTCATCGCCCACCGTCTGTCTACCATCCAGAAGGCAGACAAGATTATCGTGATGGACCGAGGCGAGATAAAAGAAATGGGTAACCACGAGGAGTTACTGCGCCACAACGGTTACTATGCCCAACTCTACCACATGCAGTACAAAAACATGATTGATTTATGAACAGGAAATTCTTGTTGGTGATGGTGATTCTATCCATCATTGTGGGTGCTTTTTACGCCTATCTGGGTGGTTTCAGTTCAGCCAAAGTTTCGGAAGTGGACTCACAGCAACTCTTCGTGGCAGGCCGGGCTTTCAAAGGCGCTGTAACGGACAACCTCATCAACGACTCATTTAGAAGGGCGGCCGAGGTGCTCGACAAGAAGGAGCTGGAAGGTATGCTGGGCAACATCTATTACAACAACCCCGAAGACAGAGGCGACAGCATTCATGCCTTTATCGGGGTGGTTATACCTGACAGCGCCGTCCAACTGCCTGCCGACTATGAGTTGCGGGTCGTGCCGGCTGGCCGCCGTGCCTTGCGGAGCGAAGTAAATGCGCACTACATGCTGGCCCCCAACAAACTCTACGAAGCCATTTTTGATTACGCTAAGGAGAAGAACCTGGGGTTGGAGACTTTCTATGTGGAATGGTTTCCCGAAGACCACCAGGGTATAGTGGAGGTTCCGATAAAGGAGTAGTTGCAGGTATAGATTATCTCTCTATATTTGGCGAAAGGGGAGCGGCCATACCTTTCCCCGTGGAACGATAGCAAAATAGCAAATTGGGCAAAAAGGCAGAGGCAAAAAAGGAGCTGATACTGGAGGCAGCCAAGTCGGTGTTCGGCAAGCTGGGTTACAGTAAAGCCACACTGGACGACATCGCACATGCCATCGGCCTCAAAAAGCCGTCGCTCTACTATTACTACAAGAGCAAGGAAATGCTCTTTATTGAGGCCTTTTCGCAAGAGTGGAAAGACAGCCTGTACCGGATCAAGAAAATAGCGGAGCGGGAAAAAGACCCCCGCGAACGCCTGCTGCTCTACATTCGCTCTTCGCTACGCTACTATCAGGAAATCGTAACGCAGCATACCATCTCTATTAAGGTGCTGATCGAAACCCGCATTCTGTTTCAGGAGTTGTTCAAGGAATCACGCGCCAAAGAAGCCAATTTTTATTCCTCCGTCATCAAGGAAGGTATAGCCAACGGCACTTTCATCAACTGCGAAGCCGATCGGGTGGCTTATTCCATCATGGTGGTTAAAGACCTGATTCAGTTCGAGGAATTCCAGCGTACCCAGTTCCATAACCTCCCTTCCATCGATTTCCAGAAGATAGAGCGTGAGGTGCTGTTCACCGTGAATCTGATTTTGGAAGGTATACGGGTGAGGGTATAGCTCACTTCGAAGAGAAAGGGAGTAAAGTCAAATCGCGCTCACATTTTAATTACTGCAAATGCATTTCCAGAAAACTTCGCTGTTGTTTTTTCTCCTCCTGATGTTAGGCGGCTGCATTGGCTCTACCAAACACACAGCTATGCCTGGCGGTTGCCTCAAAGCGCTGCAAACAGGCGACCGCATACTGGTTGGTGTCATTCCGAAACTCTCGGCAAACCGCTCGTATCAGCTTTATCAGCAACTGGAACAGGAGTTCAGACAAAAAGGGCTCGCGATGGCTTATGTGGTAGAACAGGAGTTTGATTTGGCAAGCAAAGGTATAAAGCCGAATGCAGCGCCAGATTCTGTTACTTTGTCGCAAATGCGAAAGCTGGGATACACCCATTACCTGGGGCTTGCTGTTGGGAATGTGGCGTCAGCGATGATGTATGAGCGCATAAGTGCGCAAGAGCATAGGGAAATTCAGCAAGGCTACGGCGCTGCCGAGACCGACGATTCGAAAGCCACAGTGCATTTTAAGCTGTATTCAACAGAAGAAAGAAAGGCAATCTATAACTTAGCTACCACCACCAAAATGAGCGGTGTAACACTGCCTGGCAAAGAGTATGAAGAGGGGCACAGAAATAGCCATACCGTAAACCTTTCTACCGCTTCGCTTGCCACGGAAAAAGCGCTTAAAAAAGGTGCCAGGGAACTGATGGAAAAATGTAAAGCGAATTAACAAGGTATAGTTTCAAACAAAATGCCCCAACCTAAGCAAGTCGCTTACATTGGGGCATTATCATATCAAGCCTTTCCAGGCTGAAAACTTTTCATAAATCGGGGTGCTAGGGTTGGGCGGTGGGTGCCCAGAGAATGCAGGAGTTTAATCCTGCGGGTGACTGGCTTTGTATTCGTCCAGTTTCGCCTTTAGGGCGTCCACATCGGCGTGGTGGCCTTTGGCTACTTCGGCAGCGTCGAGCTCAATGAGCATGTTCTGCATTTGCTTCAGGTAAGCGGCTTTGTCTTTCTTGAGGCACCCTTTGTGGTTGTCCTTGCAGGCACCATTCTCATCCATTGGCTTAAACATACTGCCCTCGCCATAAATAAGCCACTGCGGGTTCAGGTCATGGAAGTGCTTTAAAATAGCTACCAGCTCATCCAACAAGTAATTTTTACCGGAGATGATATTGGCAAGTACCGCTTCGTCGCTACCCGTCATTTCGAGAAGCTGCGGCATTTCCAGTTCTTTGATATTCGTATAGAAACGGAACCTTTTGCCGATTTGCTGTAAGTCAATAGCCATAGATAGAGTGTTAGAAGGTCATACAAAATTGCTATACGTACTTATAACAGTTTCTGTATCAAAAAATTCCCTCCGAGAATACGATGCCCTATCACACCGCTCTGTTTTGGCTTTATAATCAGCGAACTACTGCGAGTCTTCCGCCTGCAGCTGCCTTTCGTAAAGCACCTTATACAGTCCCTGTTGCTGTATCAGCGCCTCATGCGTGCCGTGCTGCACAATCTCACCGTCCTCTAACACCAGTATCTTATCGGCCAGCTTAACGGAGGACACGCGGTGTGAAATGATGATTGAGGTGCGGTTGGCCATGATGCGGCGCAGGCTGTTGAGGATGGCGTTCTCTGTTTTGGTATCCACGGCCGAAAGGGAATCGTCGAGGATGAGGATGCTGGGCTCCCGCACCAGCGCCCTGGCTATGGATACCCGCTGTTTTTGACCACCCGAGAGTGTAATACCCCGCTCACCCAGTTTCGTGTCGAACTGTTCCGGGAAGCGCATGATGTTCTCGTATACGTCGGCATCTTTGGCGGACTGCACCATTTGCGCTTCCGTGATGCTCGGCAAACCAAAGCCGATATTGTTTCGGATCGAGTCGGAGAAAAGGAACACGTCCTGCGGCACATAGCCAATCTGGCTGCGCAAGCTCTCCAGGTTATAGTCGCGCACATCTACGCCGTCAATCAGAATGCGGCCGCTGGTCGTGTCGTACATGCGGGGCAAAAGCGTCGCAATCGTGCTCTTGCCCGAGCCCGTGTTGCCTATTATCGCCAGTGTCTCACCGTGGTTAATGCGGAACGAGATATTTTTGAGCGCATGGATGTTCGTGTCAGGGTACACGAAGTCTACGTTTTCGAACACGATATCGCCCTCTATAGGCTTGCTGATGTTCTCGCGTGACACGATGTCGTTTTTGGTGTTCAGAAATTCGTTGATACGGGCCTGCGAGGCGGCGGCACGCTGCACGAGGCTGGCCGTCCAGCCCAGCGAGGTAACAGGCCATGTGAGCATGTTCACGTAGATGATGAACTCGGCAATATTGCCTGTCGTGATGCTGCCGTTGATCACCTCCTGTCCACCGATGTATACCGTAATGATCGTGCTGAGACCGACCAGGAACAACACCAGCGGGAAAAAGAGGGAGTTCACAAAATTGAGCTCCAGCGACTTGTCCTTGTAGTTGTTGCTGGCCTTGTTAAAGTTGTTGTGCGAGTCGTCTTCCCTTACAAACGACTTCAGCACTCTTATACCTGAAAAGGCCTCCTGCACAAAGGTGGTTATACCTGAGAGGCTTCGCTGTATCTCGTCGGACTTGCGCTCGATGATGTTGTTGACATAGTAAATGCTGATGGCCAGAATCGGCAGCGGGATTAAGGTATAGAGCGTGAGCTTCACGTTTACCGACAGCATATAAGGGATCACCATCAGGAACAGGATAACCAGATTGAGCCCATACATGATGGCCGGCCCCAGGTACATGCGCACACGGCTCACGTCTTCGGAAATGCGCGACATCAGGTCGCCGGTGTTGTTTTTGCGGTAGAAGCTGAGCGGCAGGCTTTGGTAGTGCTCATAAATTTCATTCTTGAGGTCGTTCTCAATCAGGCGGCTCATCACAATAATGGTCTGCCGCACAAAGAACAGGAAAAGGCCCCGTAGCAAAGCCATCACCAGAATGATGACCCCATAAACCAGAATGCTGCTGGCAAAGGTGTCGTAAACCGTTTCTTGCTGCGCCATATCTGCGAAAAGGTTGTGCAGGTTGATGCCTTCCTTGATCAGGTTAAAGGCGTGGCGCACTACCTGCGCCGGCAGTATCTGGAAAAAGTTGGAAATGATAATGAATACCAGACCCCACAGAAGGCGGTATTTATACTTTAGGAGGTATTTGTTGAGGTATCGAAGTGATTTCACGGCAAGAATATGGAACTCAGAGGCTTTTACGTAGAGTTATAGCCTACAAATTGAATTAATCAAAAAAAGAATTAATTTTGCAGCACGAAACGGGAGGCGTCTCTTCCTGGCTTCTACAAAGATAGAATAACCCTTAATCATATTCATAAATGGTCGAACTAAAAGAAGTTGAACTGAAGAAGGACAAATCGGTCTTCGGTCAGATATCAGAGTATA
Organism: Pontibacter aquaedesilientis; assembly: GCF_014773225.1. Taxonomy (GTDB): domain Bacteria; phylum Bacteroidota; class Bacteroidia; order Cytophagales; family Hymenobacteraceae; genus Pontibacter; species Pontibacter aquaedesilientis. The sequence continues at coordinate 12,608 of NZ_JACXAJ010000013.1, forward strand.
ACCATGAGAAAGTAGTTTTCTGCCACGATAAAGAAACTGGCCTGAAAGCTATCATTGGTATCCACAATACAGTATTGGGCCCAGCGCTGGGCGGTACCCGTATGTGGTCTTATGCTTCTGAGGCTGAGGCGCTTGACGATGTACTGCGTCTTTCGAGAGGTATGACTTACAAAGCTGCTATCTCCGGTCTTAACCTGGGTGGTGGCAAAGCCGTGATCATCGGCGACGCCAAAAAAGACAAGAACGAAGCTTTACTTCGTCGTTTCGGCCGTTTCGTGAAAAACCTGAACGGTGCCTACATCACGGCTGAGGACGTGGGGATGACGACCAAAGACATGGAGTACATCCGCATGGAGACTGAGCACGTGTCTGGCTTGCCAGAGTCGATGGGCGGTGGCGGTGACCCGTCTCCGGTAACGGCTTACGGTACCTACATGGGTATGAAGGCTGCTGCCAAGAAGGCTTTCGGTTCTGACTCACTGGCCGGCAAAAAAATATCTGTACAGGGTGTTGGCCACGTAGGTGGCTACCTTGTGGAACTGCTCGCCAAAGAGAATGCGCAGATCTTCATCACCGACATCTACGAAGACCGTCTGCGTGAAGTGTCCGCCAAGTACAACGCCAAAGTGGTAGGTATGGATGAACTCTATGATCTGGACGTGGACATCTATTCACCTTGCGCCCTGGGCGGTACCATCAACGACAATACACTTGGCCGTTTGAAGTGCCAGGTAATTGCAGGTTGCGCCAACAACCAGCTGCGCGACGAGAGAGTGCACGGACCTGCGCTGGTCGACAAAGGCATCGTGTACGCACCAGACTTCCTGATCAATGCAGGTGGTTTGATTAACGTGTACTCTGAGCTGCACGGCTATAACCGTGAGAGTGCTTATGCCCAGACAGAGCGTATCTACGGCTATACCCTGGATATCTTTGAACTGGCTGAGAAAGAGGGTATTTATACCCAGCTGGCCGCCACCAAAATGGCTGAGCAGCGCATCAATAGCATCGGCAAGGTAAGATCCACTTTCTAAGGGATTCCTTTTGATAAAACAATAAAACAAAAGTGCTGCATTAACCTGTAGCACTTTTGTTTTACACTTACACCATTTTTAGCGCATAGGCTTGCCTTTGCGTATACCTTTACCACAGCAACTTTCGCTGTGTCCGATGCCTGGGCATCACATTAATTGCAGTAATAATACATATTAACCAACACGTTCTTTAAAATACCATTATGCTCAACCGCAGAACACTTCGAATCAAGGCCATGCAGGCCATTTATGCCTACAAACAGGCCGAAGGTTCAGATTATCAGCTGGCTCTCGACCAGATAGCCGATGACTTTGCACCAGACCTGAATTCCATGGAAGTGCAGGACAGAAAGCTGCTCGAAGGCAAGAAGCAGATCGCCCAGTTGCTCTTTAAAGAGTGGCACGAATCAGGCGAATTCGAAACTGAAGAAACCGACAAGGACGTAATCGATGCGGTAAACAGAGCAGTTGTCTATTACCAAAACACCCTTAAGAAGGACTATAAGCACTACAGCAGCCAGATGATAGGCGCCGTGGAGCGAATATACGACCACTACCTGGGCACCCTGCAGATACTGGACTTGCTAAACGAGTTGGTGGAAGAAGAGGAAGTGAAAAAAGAAAAGCGCTTTACAGAAGCCAAAGGTCCGGACGTGAAGCGATTCCTGAACAACCGCGTCGCACAGCGCATTCTCCAGAACAAGTCATACCAAGAACACATCATCCGTCGCAACATCAGCTGGGGTTCCGACATCAGCGAAATCCGTCAGGTATACAAGAGTGTTCTGAAGCAGGATGAGGCCTTTTTGGGCTACCTGGCACTGCCTGAGCCAACCCTGGCAGACGACCTGGAGGTGGTGAAACATATTTTCAAAAACATTATTTTTAAAGAAAAAAACTTACAATCTTTGTTTGAAGAGCAGGATTTGAACTGGGTGGAGAACAAATCCATCGTGAAAAGCCTGGTTAACAAGACTGTCAAGATGTTTGGTGAGGACACAGAGGAGGAGCCGGTGCTACTGGACCTTTCTGCCAACTGGGAGGACGACAAGGCCTTCTTTGAGGAGCTCTACCACCAGACCCTTCAGGACGATGAGAAGTATGAGGCCATGATTGCCGCAAGCGTGAAGAACTGGGATGTGGAGCGTGTGGCCCTGCTTGACAAGATCATCCTGAAAATGGCGCTTTGCGAGATGCACATCTTCAGAAGCATACCCGTCAAAGTGACCATCAACGAATACATTGAGATTTCTAAGCTATACAGTACCCCGAAAAGCAAGCAGTTTGTAAACGGTGTGCTGGACAAGATGGCGCAAGAGCTGACCACTAAGGGTGACATTCGTAAATCGGGCCGTGGTCTGATCGACAACAAATAAGGTATGTTTCGGCTGAAATGGCCATTTTACCGTAATAAGGGGAAAATAAGTACCCCATATATAAGTATAGAGATAATCCTATGAGTAAGAAGACAAGCAACATACTGGCCTTCGTGTCAGGCGCCGCTGTAGGAGCCGTAGCAGGCATCCTGTTCGCCCCGGAAAAAGGAAGAGAAACACGCAGCTGGCTGAGCTACCGATTGGAAAAATACCGCGACACCCTTTCAGACCTGCTGGAAGAACTGGTGGAGGACCGTAACCTGGTGCCCACAACCGCTAAGTCTGAAGGACAGCGTGTGATTCAGGACGCCAAGGACAAGGCCGAGAAGCTTCTTGGCGATGTGGACTCACTTATCAACGAGATCAATAGCAGGAAAGAAATATAAACATGAGAGAAATTACACTGATTCCCGGCGACGGGATAGGACCTGAGATTACAGAAGCCGTTAAAGCCATTTTTGATGCCGCAAACGTGCCTGTAACCTGGGAAGAAGAAAACGCAGGACAGACCACTTTCGATTCGATTGGTGAGCTGATTCCTTCTACACTGATTGCTTCGCTTAAGAAGAACAAAGTGGCCCTGAAAGGCCCTATCACCACGCCGGTAGGCAAAGGTTTTAAGAGCATCAATGTGCAGTTGCGCCAGATGTTCGATCTTTACTCTAACGTGCGCCCTGCCAAAACCACGCCTGGCGTAAACACCCGCTTCGAGAACGTGAACCTGGTGCTGTTCCGTGAGAACACCGAAGGCCTTTACTCCGGACTCGAAATGTTTGACGAGCGTCTGCAGATCTCTGACTCAGTAGCCCGTCTGACCCGCGTTGGTTGCCGCAAGATCATTCGTGCCGCCTTTGAGTATGCCAACAAGCATAACTGCAAAAAAGTGACGGCGGTGCACAAAGCTAACATCTTGAAGAGCGCTGGCGCCTTGTTCCTGAGCGAGGCCAGCGAGATTGCAAAAGAGTACCCACACATCCAATACGACGACAAGATCATCGACAACATGTGCATGCAGCTGGTGATTAAGCCAGAGCAGTTCGATGTGATCGTGACGACTAACTTGTTTGGTGATATCCTGTCTGACCTGTGCGCAGGCCTGGTAGGCGGACTGGGCGTAGTGTCCGGTGCCAACGTGGGCAACGACATGGCTATTTTCGAGGCGGTACACGGTTCTGCCCCTGATATTGCCGGACAAGGCAAGGCGAACCCAACTGCCCTGCTGCGCTCTGCCATCATGATGCTGCACCACATCAACATGAAAGACGAGGCTGATCGCATAGAGAAAGCCTTGGATGCGACACTTGCTAACAGAGAGCAGTGCACCGGCGATCTGGGTGGAAGTGCCAGCACCATGGAATTTACCCAGCATATCATTTCGAAACTATAATCCAGATAAAAGCTGTTAACCTGATATGAAAAAGAATTTCTTATTAGCCCTAGCACTCGGCACTGCCATGACAGTGACCAGCTGCGACCAGAACAACACCACTGAATCGGAGGCAACGACTGCCGAGACAACTGCAGCTGTTGAGCAGCCGCAGCAAATCGATAACCCCAATGTGGTGGCAACCAACCAGACCGCTTCGGCTGAAAATGCTGCTGTGATGTCTTTCCAGGAGTCAGAGTATGACTTTGGTACCATTAAGCAGGGCGAAGTGGTAGAACATACTTTCACCTTCACCAACACAGGCAAAACTCCTCTGGTGATCGAGAGCGCATCCGCGTCTTGCGGCTGTACCGCACCTGATTGGACCAAGGCGCCGGTAGCTCCAGGTGAAAAGGGAGAAGTAAAAGTAAGATTCGACAGCAATGGCAAAGCCGGTCAGCAGTCTCCGACTGTGACGATCCGTGCCAATACAGAGCCGAACATTATCCGTATCGCCATGAAAGGCAATGTGGCTACTTCCAGCATACCTGCCGCAGGTGCTGACGGTCCGGTAAAACTCAACTAAAAACCACTCTTTAACACAGAGTTCAACCTTTTTTATGCAAACGATATTCCTACAAGCCGCACCAGATGGAGGTATGCTGCCTCAGTTGCTGATGTTCGGCGCTATTATCCTTGTTTTCTATTTCTTCATGATTCGTCCGCAGCAGAAAAAGGCGAAGGACCAGAAAAAATTTCGTGAAGAGCTGACAAAAGGCATGCAAGTAGTTACAATAGGCGGATTGCATGGCCGTTTAACAGCTGTAAATGAAGACACTGTTGAGATAGAGGTGGACAAAGGCATGCGCCTGGTATTTGATAAGTCTGCTATCTCGCTGGAGGCCACTGCGAAAGTGCAATAAGGATAAGAAACATTGTCGTTTGAGAAAGCCCGAAATATCATTTTATGGTTTGTAAGGCCATTTAAGCCCCAAACAGAGCATTACTGGCGTATAGTAGTGCTCTGTTTTGTGGCGGCCTCTACTTTCTGGCTGCTCAACGCCCTCAACAAGCCCTACTCCACACAAACTACCTATCCCATCCGGTTTGTGTTCAATGATCAGCGCCTGGTCCCGATCAAACCGCTTCCTGAGGAGGTGACAGTGAATGTGACTGGTAAGGGCTGGAAGCTGTTGCGTAAGTCGCTGAAGGTGGAGGTGCAACCGGCCGAAATCTATATCCGAAACCTGCCGCGCAACAACTACCTGCTGGGTTCGGCCCTGCGTCCTGCCTTGGTCAATGCCATGGACGGCCTGCAGCTGAACTTCGTCGTGACCGACACGCTTTTCTTTAACTTCAACACAAAAGTAACGAAGCGTATACCGCTCCAACTCGACCCGAAGCAAAAAGTAACGGATGAGCGGCATGCTTTGCTGATGCCTGTCAGGATCACCCCCGATTCCATCAGCTTCAGAGGCCCTTCCTCTATGGTGGATAGCCTGCCAAACCCTTTTCCGTTGCGCCTGCCGACTACCAACCTGACAGAGTCCACCCGGATTAATGTACCTATTGAGTACGATAACCAGTCACTGGTAAAAGCGGATATCAGCGAGGCAACCGTTGTGGTGAGGGTACGGCCTTTGCAGCAGCGCGAACTGCTGGTAACTCCTGAACTGGTGAATGTGCCACTCAAAGCCAAGGTAAACCTGAGACCCAACTTAATACTTATCCGCTACCTGGCGCTCGAGGATTCCGGCTTTGTCATCAACCCAAGTGCCTTTAAAGCGATTGTGGATTTCTCGAAGTACAACTCACAGGATTCCACCGTGACACCGGAGTTGGTGCAAAAGCCGTCCGGAGCACGGAACATCACCCTCTGGCCGGAACGGCTTAAGGCTAGCCTGGAAAAATAAACAGATGCTAAAAATAGGTATAACCGGAGGAATTGGCGTCGGCAAGACTATTGTGTGCCGCATGTTCCAGGTGCTGGGTATACCTGTGTACGATGCGGACACCCGGGCCAAATGGGTGATGCAGTATGACCTTGCGCTGAAACAGGAACTCCGGGACGCCTTTGGAGAAGAGACCTATACACCGGCAGGCGATTTAAACCGCACTTATCTCGCCTCTATCGTCTTTAATAACCCAGACCGTCTGAACAGGCTTAATGCGCTGGTTCATCCTCATGTTGGCACTGATTTCGAGAAGTGGGTGGCAGCTCACCCTAATGCTCCATATGTGATCAAAGAGGCGGCCCTCATGTTTGAATCGGAGTCGTGGCGGCAGATGGATGAGATAATCGTGGTCTCGGCTCCGCTGAATGTGCGATTGAAGCGCCTGTTAAAACGTGACACGCACCGTACCGAAGCGGATATCAAAGCCATTATCAGCAAGCAGTTGAGCGAGGAAGAAAAGATTGCCCGTGCCAACCACGTCGTGTTCAATGACGACAAACAGCTTCTTATTCCGCAGGTGCTTGCGCTGCATCAGCAATTCTTATCCCGATAGCCAAATCACATTTTCTTGGAGATACCTTTAAGGACTAGGCCGCCTGTCGACTCAAACAGGTTAAGGCAGGTATAGGTATAGGTATAGGTATAGGTATAGGTGTAGGTATAGCGGATTATACCAGACCGTAAGCTGAAGCGTTAGCTTATAAACTACTGTGCAATTAAGGTCGTGAGAAAGGGCAGATGGGAAGCCAGCCAGAAAAGTATGGACATAAAAAAAGGACAACTTTGCAGTTGTCCTTTTGTGGGGCGTACTGGATTCGAACCAGTGACCCCCTGCTTGTAAGGCAGGTGCTCTGAACCAGCTGAGCTAACACCCCGTTTTATCGTTTCGTTGACCTGTTGTCCCCGTTTGATGATGCAAATATGGGGTGTTTTTTTGTAACTGCAAAACATTTGAAAAAAAAATCTTAAAAATTTTTTTCAGGCCCGGGTGGCTATTGCTCGCCTGTATTTACTGCAGTACCTTTAGCTTTTGTAAGATGCTTAAAATCTGAACTTTCACTTGGGACGAAAACGATTTGTGAAAAAAGTGCTATTTTATATCACCCTGATAGTGGTGTCGGTAATCAGCATTTCTGCGGGCTTGGTATACCTGTACCAGGATAAGATTGTTGGCATTTTTGTGGCTGAGGCGAACAAGCACATCAAAACAAAGGTCGAGGTTGCTAAAATCTCACTTTCCCTTTTCGATAAATTCCCGCAGGTGGCCGTGGCCCTGGACCAGGTGAACGTGATAGAAGGAATAGCTGACAGCGAAGAGTCGCTGGCTAGGGCAGAGAAGCTGTACTTCACCTTCAGCATATTCGATATCATCCGGGGGAGGTATAGCGTAAAGCAGCTCTTCATGGAGAATGGCTCCCTGCATGTTCGGCTACTGGAAAACGGGCAGCCCAACTACCATATCCTGGCCACAGACACGACCGCCTCCTCCGAAGACTTCTCCTTCAATCTTGAAAAGATAAACCTGACCAATGTGGCGGTACGCTACTCTGATCTGCAACTGAACCAGGATATACAGGCCGATGCGCAGCAGTTGGTAGCCGCTATGACCCTATCTTCCGATGCCATTGACCTGCAGGCTACCGGGAAGGCAACAGTCAATGCCATACGGATTGGGGACAGTGAGTACTTCAAAGGCAAATCGGTGGATCTTAAAACGGCCCTGACCATCAACCGGCAAACGCAAACTATCGCCCTGCAGCCATCGGTGGTAAAAATAGAGGGGGCTGCTTACGAAGTGGGAGGGAACATAGCGTATAAAGGCCCCACCGAGCTGGACCTTGAGCTGGAGGGAAAAGACGCGAATATACAGTCGCTGCTGTCTCTTTTGCCACAGCGCATCACCCAAGAGTTTAGCCAGTACCGCAGCGAGGGCGCGATCTTCTTCAGTGGGACTGTCAAGGGAAGGGTGTCCTCCAAAGATAATCCGCAGGTGACGTTTAAGTTTGGCTGCCGCAACGCCTCTTTTTACCATCCGGATGTGAAGCAAAAGGTAGAGGGACTGAACTTGGAAGGAAGTTTTACCAACGGCGCAAACCGCAATGGCAGTACCTCCGTGCTGGAGCTTAAAAACCTGACAGGTGTGCTCAACAAACGGCCTTTTTCCGGCAGCCTGACTTATCGCAACTTCGACAATCCTTACTTGGCTTTCGATGCCAAAGGTATGCTGGATGTAGCCTATGTCGTAGGATTGCTGAAGCTGGAGCAGGTACGCAGTGGCAGTGGTCTGGCCAATGTGCGCATTGCCTTTGCTGGTAACCTCAAGGAGTTCAAGGCAAGGCCCGGTAACAGCACCCTGAGCACCACTGGTGACGTTACGCTGCACAATGTGTCGCTGAGCCTGCAGGAGCTTCCCATGCCGCTCAAGGGGCTGTATGGCAACTTTATCTTCAAGAAGAATGATGTGGCGGTGTCGGACTTCAAAGGCAGCCTGGGAGATTCTGATTTCGTGCTGAATGGCATGTTCCGAAACGTGATGGCCTGGCTACTGCTGGACAAGCAACGCCTGTTGGTAGAAGCGGATTTCAGCAGCCAATACATGGACCTGGACCAACTGCTCAGCGAGGAGCTGAACACGCCGGTTGCCTCCAGGCAGGCAAGCAGTAAGGAGGCTTACAAATTCAATGTGTCCCCCGACATAGCCTTCGACCTGAGCGCATCCATCCGTAAGGCCAAGTTCAGAAGGTTCAGGGGTAAAAACATCCAGGGGGAAGTAAAGCTGCGCAACCAAGTGGTTTCTTCCCCGAATATATCCTTCAGTGCAATCGGAGGTAACTTTGCTGTGCGTGGCAACCTCGATGCCCGCAACCGCGACCATATCAAGGTAAGCACCGCCACCAAACTCAGCAACATGAGCGTGGACAGCCTTTTCTATGTATTCGAGAATTTTGGTCAGGAATTTATCAGGGACCGTCACCTGCGCGGTCAGTTAACCGCCAATATCGTGTCAGAGGTATACTTCGACAGTCACCTCAACGCCAAAACAGACCTCCTGCAGGCCGAGATAGCAGCCACAGTACGCGACGGGCAGTTAATCAACTTTGCGCCCATGCAGAAAATGTCGGCTTTTGTAAAACGCTCGGAGCTTGCTAACATGAGGTTTGCGGAGCTCAGCAATAACTTCTGGATTCAGCAGCGGACCATATTTATACCTGAGATGGACATTCGCTCTAATCTGTCTTCTCTGCCAACCTTGTCGATAGCGGGTACCCATACCTTCGATCAGGACATGGACTACAAAATCAAGCTGCCATTGCTAAATAGCGGCCGCCCGGACAAAGACGCTGTGTATGGGGTGGTCGCCAAAGACCCGGATGCGGGCAATAGCATGCTTTTCCTGACGCTCAAGGGCAAAGAGAGTGACTTCAAGATAGCCTACGACAATGAGCGGGTGCGCGAAAAGATCAAAACGGACTTGAAGCAGGAAGGGCAGGAGTTGCGTAACCTGTTGCGTGGCAAGAAACCCGTGAAGCAAGAGAAGAAAGTCGTGCTTCAGGAAGGGGAGTACTTCGATTTAAATTGATCCCACACCAAACAATTTTACGGTAAACCCCTTTCTGGCTTAAAGCCTTAAATCATAGCCTAATTGCGCCAACTAAGGCGACTAAACAGTGGCATCGTTAATTTTATATTTTACTTACATGCGTTGTTAAGATTTGTTTACCTGTGTTATGGGGGTGTTTATTAAAAAAATACTGTTTGGTGTATAACCGCAGGCAGGAATGGCCGTTAAATAAATCAAAATTACAAAAACAGGTTTTTTGTTGATGATTTGGTAAAGAAAGGAAAGTTTTGCGTGTCTCCTTGATAAGATTATATCTGTTGCTTAAGGTATCATAAATAGCATCAAGGGAATCGCAAATTGAAAATATAAGGGTGAAAAAAAAGCCGGAGCTTCTCCGGCTTTTTTGTTTGTCTTTTACTGGATATCAGTGGACGGAAAGTGAACCGTTTTGGGCGGCTGAGGAGCGGTTACTTTGCTCTCCTGAAATAGATGGAGCGTTTGGGTTGGGAAGGCAAATTCAGCGCCATGCCTCTCCACCACTTCCACGATCTTGTATGCCACTTCCTCTTTGATGTTTATGAACTCATTCCAGTCCAGCGCCTCCACAAAATACAGTACCATCACGTCTTTGGAGCTGGCTCCTAAATTCTGGAAACGTATGCGACCATCCTGGTTGGTGTGCGGATGGTTGTCTATATAATCCTGCAGCTCGGTGGTGATAGCCTTTATTTGCTGCGAGGTGGTGTCATAAGTCAGGTTGACGTCAAAATGCACCCTACGGAAAGTACGAAGGGTCAGGTTGTTGAGCGGCTTGTCAATCATGCTTTTGTTAGGTACGGTCACAAAGGTCTTCTCCAGTGTGCGTATGCGAGTGCTTCGGAATCCGATTTTCTCAATCACGCCTGTTATGCCATCCACTTCCACCAAATCGCCAACCACAAAAGGATGGTCCAGGAAGATAGTAAAAGAGGCCAGCAGATTCTCCAGGCTCTCTTTGGCTGCAAAAGCGATCGCCAGACCACCCACACCCAGACCGGCTATCATGCCCGCCACATTGACATTGAACACAGAGGCCAGCACCACCAGAAAAGCGAAGATATAGATCATCACCTTCATGAAGTCCTTAAAGAAAGGCACCAGCTGATCGTCCATTTTGGAGGTAGTGCGTGAGGCCCTGTTCTGGAATATCAGCCCGATAAAGTCTACAAAGCGGGTGATGACCCACGTAATGGCCACGATGATAAAGATCTGGTAGGTGCGCAGCATGAACGCCTTCATGAAAGGTGTTCCCTCGCTGCCAGGATCTACTGGGTACTGCAGAACATTCACCGCCAAAAACAGGAATACCAGGAAAACAACTACTTCCAGCGGCTGGATGAGAAGCCGTTTTAAGTTGGCCTGGCCCTCTTCGTCCGAAAACCGCTTCACCAACCTGAAAATAATGCTGGTGATTAGCTTGGACAGCAGCGTTTTGAAAATATACCCAAACAACAAGATGCCGGCAAACCAAAGGTATGCCGACATGCTGTTGCCCAGGAACTCGTAAGATAAATACTCTCTAAAATCCGTCAACATGGTGTTACAATAACTGGCTCAGAGCGATCTCAAAAGAGTTTTTCGCGATCTCGGTCTTCGCCTGATTTTTGACATGGGTTTTCTCCAGTGCATTGAAGATCGTGTTGGAGATGTCATGGAAAATGGCGCCGTCGGTAATCTCCACTTCGTTTTCCATGAGGTAGGCAAACACGCGGGCCATGCCACAATTGGCAATGAAATCAGGTATGACGGAAATGTTCCGGTCCGCAAATTCTCCGGTAGGGCCAAAGAAAATCTCCGGATCCTGGAAAGGCACGTTCGCACCGGAGGAGATAACCTCTAACCCGCTGGCAATCATCTGCTCCAACTGCCCGCGTGTCACCAGTCTGGATGCTGCGGCAGGTATAAATATTTCCGCTTGCAGTGACCAGATGCGGTTATTCACTTCCTCAAAAGGGAGGAGATCTTCAGCATACAAAGCATTGCCCTGGCGGTTGAGGAATAGGTCACGGATCTCCTCGAATGTAAAGCCCTCTGGTTTGATCAATCCACCGGCCCGGTCGATGATGCCCACAATAGCGACGCCCTTGGAGGCGAGGTAGAAAGCAGCGGCAGCCCCTACGTTGCCCCAGCCCTGGATGATGGCATGCTTGCCCTCGGAAGTTCCGCCCCAGATACTGTAATAATGCCGCACGGCCTCTGCCACACCGTATCCTGTGATCATATCAGCCACAGTATACTTGCGGGCCGTGGCCGGGGTATAGGTTGGGTCTTCTATGACCTTGATCACGCCTTGGCGCAGTTGGCCTATTTTGTTGATCTTCTGAGGTTCGGTCGCGTTAAAGTGTCCGTTCACAATTCCTTCCTGCGGATGCCACAGGCCATAATCTTCCGTGATTGGAATCACTTCGTGTATCTCATCCACGTTGAGGTCGCCGCCAGTGCCGTAGTAGTTCTTGAGCAGTGGAATAACGGCTTTGTACCAGCGTTCCAGCACGCCTCGCTTGCGGGGGTCGGCCGGATCGAAGTTGATGCCTGATTTAGCGCCGCCGATAGCTGGCCCCGACACGGTGAACTTTACTTCCATAGTCTTGGCCAGCGATTCCACTTCGCGTTTGTCCAGGCCTTTGCGCATACGTGTGCCTCCTCCGGCTGCACCACCGCGCAGCGAGTTGATCACCACCCAGCCCTCGGCCTCAGTTTCGGCGTCTTTCCATTCAAAAACTATTTCAGGGCGTTTATTTTCAAATTTAGCCAGCAGTTCTTTCATGTATTTATCAGTTGTTAAGGGTTTTGCCACAAAGGTACGAATAACCCGTGAGATGCGGGAAAGGTATAGGAGGAGGCTCTGAGGCAGGTATAGAGAAGGCTCGCGGGGAAACAGTTTGGGCAGGCATCGAACTGTAAGAGGCGAATACATCATGTCTGGCACTCTGGCTGCAGGAAGTCAAGTAGTAGAAATAGCTGGTTCATTCCTTCCCGAAAGGATTCAATCCAGGTATAGCCATATAGTAATGTATTAGCATTAAGTATTTTATATATCCAATTTTATTTTTTATACGTAAATCAACAAAATGCCGCTCCAGGCCATGTGTCTGACTAGGTAGTATTTACGTTATATGTGAGTATAGACGATAATTAATGAAAATCATTCGAAGGTAAATCAGCCAAATGTCGCTATTGTCGTATATATCTTAATATGAATTGAATTGTTTAAATGTATGTAGAAACTGTTAGGTATAATTATTAATTATGAAAAGTTTGTTGTCTAGAATTGAATCTAAAAAAATAGATAAGGCGGCAGCCATGCTGAAAGTACTGGCTCACCCGAAAAGACTGGCGATAGTGGACTTGCTCGGCAAGGAGGAGAAAATGACGGTGACAGAGATATATAAATACTTGGATCTGCCACAAGCAATTGCTTCTCAACACCTTATTACGCTTAAAGACAAAGGGGTACTATCTTCTTTTAAGGTAGGGACAAAGATATATTATTCGCTTTCTATCCCTAAACTGATAGATGTAATTGATTGTCTTGAAGAATGCTGCATTGATATTTAGGCATTAGCGTGCTGGGTGCCTTGCGGTGCCCGGAATGGCAAGTGCCTGAAAGCCAAAGGTCCCCGTCACCTTCTAAACGAAGCTGGCGGGGACCTTTGGCTTTTTTACGCAATGAGTATACCTTCTACAGCATTACAACAGGATTCTGCTATCCGGTTTACTTTGTTTTTTGGCTTTCGACTCCACCTTTTTCTTGCTGGGGTTTGTGTCAGTTTTGTCCTTCTTCATAGCCCGCTCTATTTCCCGTTTCAGGATTTCGTGGCCTTCTATGGTGGTTGCTGCCGAAAGCGCTACTGCGTCAGTGCGACGTTTCACACGCGAGGACGTAGCCACCACATGTGGCTTAGAGGCAGCCATCCACTTGGCGTCTGCGTCAGCATGGGCAGGTTTGTTTGCTACCATGGTGAAGTCCGCCCTTTGGATAGGATTGACGCCGTCATTTGCCACATCTCGCTCCGTCAGCATAAAAGAATGGCTGGTGCAAGCGCTAAGGAGCAAAACAACAGTGATGATGGCCAGAAGGTTGAAGTTAGATTTCATGATGCAATAACTAAAGCAATAGAGAGAATGAGGGCTTTTCTGTTGACGAATAGGCTAGCTACACCCGTCTGGATCATTTACAACTACACAGCGCTACCAGGATATAGTCAAAAGAATTGCCCGAATCTTATTATGTGCAAAGATATGTATATATAATTACATACTACAAATGTGTGAATAAAAAAGCTGACTTTTTTGAGTCAGCTTTATAATAAATTGATATTTTCGGAGTTTATAAGGATTCGGTAGATTGCTTCTCCAGATCAAACAAATCGTTGAGCAGATCAATCAGGGTTTCTGCTTCACCCCGTTTGCAGGCCGCCTTGAGTTGTAAAACCGGCAATTTAATGACTTTCTGCATCATCGACTTGGTAATGCTATCCATCATTTTGGCTTCTTTCGGGCCTAATTTTTTCATGTAGCGGGCCATTTCCTCCTGGCGGATGGCCTCCAGCGCATTCTTCAGTTTATTAATTGTAGGCGAAACCATCATCTCTTTTGACCAGTCGTTGAACTGCTCAATGGACTCATATATGATCGCCTTTACTTTGGGAACAGAGTTGATGCGCTGCTGAAGCGCCGCAGAAGCTTTGTTCTGAATCGTATCGATGTTGTATACCAACACACCAGGTACAGCCTCGGCTTCGGCCTCTACGCTGCGTGGCACAGACAAGTCGATAAAAAACTTGAATGTGAGTACGTTTAGGCGCAGAATCATCTCTTTGGTGAAGAAAGGTGTTTCGCGGGCAACAGAAGAGATAATGACATCCGCTTCTTTCAAACCCTGTACGATTTCTTCGAATGGGAGCACTTCCAGTCCACACTCATCGGCCAGGTGCTGTGCTTTGGCCAGGGTACGGTTCGTAATTTTTACATGCTGGTAGCCTTTGTCCTTGAGGTGACGGCACACATCGGCACCTATCTCGCCTAAACCTACCACCAATATCTTTGGCTCGGCCACCACATCGGCAGTCAATTCTTCAATCAGTTCGATAGCTGCGTAAGAAGTGGAGGCGGCCCCATCGCGGAAGGCGGTCTCTTGCACCACACGCTTGTTCGTGAAGAAGATGGTATGCATCAGGCGGTGCAGGAAAGGCCCGGCTGTTTCGTTGTCGGCTGCCCATTGGTAAGACTGTTTCACCTGATTCGTGATCTGCATATCGCCTACTACCTGCGACTCCAGACCCATACTTACCTCAAATAAATGCTGCACAGCATCGTTGTGTTGGTTCAGAATGGTGAAGTAGTCGAGGTACTGGGTGATGTTGTCTATACCCTTTGTGATACCGAGGAGCTTAACGATTTCGGTACTGTAATCTATGTCGGCATTGTAGTACACCTCGGTGCGGTTGCAAGTGGAGAGTACCAAAATGTCAGAAGCCTGGATGAAGCCTTTCAGCGTCTGAAGAAACTGCCTGCACGAATTCTCATCTAAGGCAATCAGTTCCCTGATATCCAGCGGCGCTTTCTTGTATGACAGGCTGATTGCTTTAAAGTTCTGAAGCATAACTAACGTTCGGAATACTAAAGTGCAAAATTACTGTATTGATGATTAAAATGAAACTTCCTTGACCTTATTAATTAATTTATACTAATTTCAGATAATTTTCGCGCACCCTTCATGATACCGATCTATTCGCAAAAGAACCGAATAAAGTTCATTGTCGTTATTGTGGCACTCATTATTGGGGCTGCCACTATCACCTATACCAACATCTTGGTTAGCAAACTGTCTGAGCGTGAGCAGGAGTTAGTGCAACTGTATGCAAAGGGCCTCCGCTACATGATCAATGCGCCCAGCGACGACAATATCGTCTTTATCGAAGAAGAAATCCTGTCCTCGAACACGACAGTGCCTGTTATCCTGACAGATGAGCACGAAAATATTCTCGACTTTAAGAACATCAGCTTTCCCGAAAACATTTCAGACAGGCGGAAAAATCAACTTTTGCAGCGTGAGATAGCCCGCATGAAGGCCCAACATGCGCCCATTGTGGTGCCTTGGGCAGAGGGGTCTGAAAACTATGTGTTCTACAAAGACTCTGCCCTGCTCTCGCAGCTGCGCTACTACCCCTATGTGCAGCTGTTGGTAATCGCCTGCTTCGCGCTGATGGCTTACTTTGCGTTTAGCTACTCCCGCAAGGCGGAGCAGAACAGGGTGTGGGTAGGCCTCGCCAAGGAGACCGCTCACCAGTTGGGTACGCCGCTGTCGTCGCTCATGGCTTGGTATGAGTACATGAAATCCAGCCCCAAGTTTGAGAACGAGCCCATTACGGCAGAGCTTTGGAAAGATATCAGGAGGCTGGAGATCATCACAGAGCGCTTCTCCAATATTGGGTCTGTGCCGTTGCTGCGCGACGAGAATATCCTGCAGGTAACCGAAAATGCCATTAACTACCTGCAGAACCGTATCTCGAGCAAAGTAGATTTCACGGTTGCCTCCAGTTTCGCGCCCGAAATTACCGCCAAGGTCAATGTGCCGCTCTTTGACTGGGTGATCGAGAACATCTGCAAGAACGCCGTGGACGCCATGGAGGGTCGGGGCAGCATCAGGCTGCAACTGTCGCTGCTCGGAAAAAGCCAGATCGCGCTCGACATTAGCGACACCGGCAAAGGTATACCCAAGAGCAAGGTAGACTCGGTGTTCCTGCCGGGCTATACCACCAAGAAGCGCGGCTGGGGGCTCGGGCTGGCACTGGCCAAACGGATTATCGACAATTACCACAGGGGCAGGCTCTATGTGAAGTCCTCAGAAATTGGGAAAGGCACTACCTTTCGGATTGTGCTCAACAGGTGATTTCAGTTGGGAAGTTAGAAAGTTTGTAAGTTGACAGGTATAACAGTAGGGACAGGTCGCGGCCTGTCCGCCTTTTTGTAGATATAGCATTCAGTTCAGGTATAGCCTGTATCACAATGAATAGCCCTTCATTAAAATAAAGTGTTCATCAAAAACAAGTCTTTATCAGTTAGCAATGGTAGAAGTCGTCAGGTATAGCGGCAGGTATAAGTCGGAATGGGATGCCTTTGTGCGGGCTTCCAAAAACGGCACTTTTATACTATTGCGCGACTACATGGCGTATCATGCCGACCGGTTTGAAGATTATTCCCTTCTCTTCTATAGGAATGAAGAACTGGTGGCGGTCTTACCAGCCAATGTTGCGGAAGGGGCGTTGCATGCGCATGCCGGGCTGAGCTATAGCGGTGTATTATGCGGCTCTGGCATGAAGGCAGTCCTTATGCTACAGGTGTTTGACGCCCTAATTGCTTATTGTAGGACACAGGGTTTTCATGCGCTTTACTACAAGGCTATACCTCATATCTACCACCAACTGCCAGCCGAGGAAGACCTGTATGCCCTGTTCCGAAGTGGCGCCGTGCTACACCAGCGCACTTTGAATTCGGTAATAACCCCGGAAAATAAGCTGCCCTATACCCAACTGCGCAAAAGGAAGATCAAGCGGGCGGCCAGGTATGGCCTGCAGGTGCGCCAGAGCCAGGACTACCAGGTATACATGCAACTGGTGGCGCAGGTGTTAAAAGAGAAGTACAAGCTAGAGCCTACCCACACCGCCGACGAACTCGCGCGACTTGCCACTGTCTTCCCCGAAAACATTAATCTATTCGCTGTCTTTGAGGGCGAAACGATGGTTGCGGGTATGGTCATGTACGAATCAGCCACAGTAGCGCACAGCCAATACATAGCCTCCACTGCCCGGGGCCGCGAGATTGCCGCACTTGACTTCCTGACAGATTTCCTCCTGACACAGGTATACCCGCATAAAAAGTACTTCAGCTTCGGAGTTTCTACCGAGCAGCAAGGCCTATACCTGAACGAGGGGCTTGTTAACAACAAGGAAAGCTACGGTGCCCGCACGGTAGTGCACGATTTTTACCGACTAGAGTTTTAAGCAGGATATCGCCATAAAGAAGAAAGGCTGCTCAAATTGGCAGCCTTTCTTGTATGTATCTGATCAAGTCAACTTATCGGGTTGCTTCCGCTAAAACGGGCTTTTCCACAATTTCTTTACCGAAGAGCTTAATAATTCCCCAAA
Source organism: Pontibacter aquaedesilientis (assembly GCF_014773225.1). Taxonomy (GTDB): domain Bacteria; phylum Bacteroidota; class Bacteroidia; order Cytophagales; family Hymenobacteraceae; genus Pontibacter; species Pontibacter aquaedesilientis. The sequence continues at coordinate 30,090 of NZ_JACXAJ010000013.1, forward strand.
GCAGGGCGGCCCCAATCAGGTATACCAGGAGCCAGTGCACGCCCCAGCTGGAAAGGTTCGTGCAAACCAGGTTCGCCACCAACGCCACGGTAAGCGCATAGGGCAGCTGTGTCTTCACATGGTCGATGTGGTTGCAGCCCGAGGCCAGCGAGCTCAGGATAGTGGTGTCTGAGATCGGGGAGCAATGGTCGCCGAACACAGCGCCGGCCAGTACCACTGAGATCACATTGTACATAATCGGCATGGTTTCTTCCACGCTCAGGCCATGTTGCTGGCTCACAAACCAGGCGGCGGGCAGCATCAGAGGGTAAAGAATGGCCATGGTGCCCCAACTGGAACCAGTCGAAAAGGCGATGATAGCTGCCAGGAAGAACGTGATCTCGGGCAGGAAGCGTGGCGACACATTGCCAGAGAAAAGCGAGGTCAGGTACTCGGCGGTGTAAAGCTCTTTCGTAACCTGTGCCAGCGACCAGGCCAATACCAGGATGAGCATGGCAGGCAGCATGGTTTTGAAGCCCGTCACCAGCGACTCCATCGTTTCATACAGACTCATGATGCGCTGGCTCACTGTCAGGGCAATGGCTACGGCCACACCCGAGAGGGAAGCCCAAATCAGGGCGGTATAGGAATTGGAGTCACCGATGGTCATGGAGAGTTTCCGGAAAAAGCCTATGCTGGCATCAGCCCAGGTGTCGGGGTTATATCCGGTGTAGAGCAGGCCAATCACGGTTCCGAAAATAACTACCAGTACAGGTATAAGCGCATTGAAGGCACGCGTGCGATTCGGGTCTACGGCATCGAACTCTGCCATTTCCTGTTGCTGGCGGGCATCGCTGCGGCTGTCGGGACGGTGGTTGCTCACGGCGCCGGTGGTGCGAGCGCGATCCTCTGCCTTGTGCATCAGGCCAAAGTCCCGGTTCATCAAAATAAGCATCAGCATGAACACCAGCGTGAGAATAGGGTAGTAGGCATACTCCAGCGAGTGGAAGAAAAGCGAGTAAGCGCCCTCCTCTATACCTAGCGTGGTGGCGGCGTCTTTGATGTAGCCCAGCTCGGCACCTACCCAGGTTGTCACGAAGGCGATGGCCGCTACCGGGGCGGCGGTGCTGTCCACGATGTAAGCCAGCTTCTCGCGCGAAACGCGGTGCTTATCGGTGACAGGCCGCATGGTGTTGCCCACGATCAGGGTGTTGGCATAGTCGTCGAAGAATATGGCAATGCCCAGTGCCCAGGTCACCAGCTGGGTGCTGCGGGCTGAGCGGGCATAGCGGGAAAGCTGGTTGACGACGCCGGCCATACCGCCGTTCTTGGAGATAATCGCCACCATGCCCCCGATCATCATCGAGAACAGGATTACTGCGATATGGTCCGAATCTGTTAGTGCACTTACCAGGTATGTGTCAGCAACGGCCAGCAGACCAGTGAAAATAGATTTTACAGTCAGCCCATAGATCACAAATCCGCCTACCCAGATGCCGGCAAAGAGAGCCAGCAACACCTCCCGGAAAATCAACGCAAGGATGATAGCGATGAGCGGCGGCAGGATGGAAAGCCACATCGGGAAATGGCGCACCCCATGCTCAGCCTCTGAGTCGAGTCGGTAGAGGCGGGCGATGGTATGGCTGCCTATATTGGCACTCACCTGTATCAGATTGGCTTTGGCGGGCAGTGAGAAACGTGCCTCGCCCTCGGTGAAGCTAATGTCCTGCAGGTTTCCGTTGACCCGCACAGGAAGCGGACCGCTATACTTGACCAGGTTACCCGACTCATTGGTGGTGCGCAATGCGAAAGCGGTGTCGTTGACAGCCTGCAGTTTCAGTTCTTCTATGGCTAAATCAGTGCTATCTTCCTGCGCCACTGCCTGAAACGCTAGCAGAAGCAGGAGCATGAGACTCAAAAGGGTCTGGAATAACCTCATGTGGTGTAGGGTCGGTTTTTTGTAAACCCTTAAATAAGCAAATATTTAAGATAATCGGAAATGATAGCAGCAGGAAGCGGTGGGAAAACTTAAAATAAAACAGCCCCTGCGCCAAGGGCACAGGGGCTGTTTCTGGAAGTCCTGCTGATTAGTGCTGGATTACTACTTTGCGGGTGATGGTTCGGTTCTGGAGTGACACCTGAAGGATGTAAACCCCTTTCGGTGCGTTCGCCATGTTCACCTGTTGCTCATAGTGGCCAGAGAAACTATTCTGTGTGTCCTCCAGCATGACCTGTCCTACGGCATTGACCAATCGCACGCTCACTTTGCCTGTCTCTTCGGCAGTGAAGCTGATCGTGAACCTGCCCGCACTAGGGTTAGGATAGGCTTTCAGGCTAAGGCCGTCCTGCATCTCCTGCTCGCCTGCTAAAGCGTAGTGGACAGAGTGGGCGTTAGGCATAGGTATAGCCTTGGCTGGTGCTGAGGTAGCCGAGCAGCCGTTGCCGTCTGTCACGGTCACGGTGTAGGTGTGGTTGCCCGGGCGCACAGAGATGGATGCCTTCGTTTCGCCGTTGCTCCACAGGTACTTGTTTCCTTGCCCTGCCGGAGAAGCCGTTAAAGTAACGAATCCGAATTTATTTGCCTCAGAAACGGAGATGGCCGCTACTGGAAGCGCATTCACCGTGACAGTCACCGCAGCAGTGTATACCTCGCTGCAGCCTCCGTTCCGTACCAGGGCACGGTAGCTGGTGGTCTGCGTCAAGTTCAGGAACTGCAGGGTGGTGGCAGACCCCTCAACCGTAGTCCAGGATGCTCCTGCTGTAGAAGCCTCCCATCTTACCAGGCTGCCGGTTTGGCCACTGAGGGTGATGGTGCCACCGTTGCTGCCATAGCAAACCGACTCGGCGCTCGTGCTCAGGGTGCCAGCTACGGTAGCCGGTGTCAATGTCACAGGCACGCTCACGCGAGGTGCGGTGCTGCAGCTGGCTGCGCTTACCTGCCAGTCATAAAGGAAGTAGTAGAAGCTGCTCGGCGCTGTCTGGTTGTTGCCTGTAATGCTGGCTATGCCTGGCAGGGTATAAGGGTAGACTGCTGAGTTGGTGGTGTTGTTACGGTAGGCTGTAGCCCCACCCCCAAATGCAGACACTTGTATGCCGTAATTCTTGCCGGCCGCAGGCACGAGCAGGTTTAAGTCATACTCTCTCACACCTGGTACCACATTGATGGTAGTAGAGGCGATCACCGTATTGCTCAAGTCTTTGTCAAGGAGCACTACAGTCATTGTGCCCGCTGTGGCCACGTTGATCGTCGACTTCTGCAGTACGAACGGCACCTGTGCGTCGAAGTACATTCTGCCGCCTGTGAAGCTGGTATGTCCACCATTCACGCTATGGTTTTTAGAGCCCAGATTGCCGACCGTCTCGTTGCTGGCCGCCACATAGTAAGTGGTGTTTTGCGTTAGAACCGGAGTCGCAAAAGTTTCTCCGATGTGCAGCAGCGTGCCTTCCGTGGCGGCGTCAAACCAGTATAGCTTGCCTGCATTGGTCTGCGCTGCCAAGTTGGCGCTGCCGCTGGTGCCGCATATTTCGCCGGCCGGAGCGGTAACCGTTGCCACGTCATTGTTGACAGCAACCGGAGTGGCTGTGGTCGTTCCGCATGGCGTCGTTACGCTAACCGTATAGTTGCCACTGGTGCTGGCCATGTAAGTAGCGCCCGCCGCGTTCGCGATAGGTGCCCCGTTTCTGGTCCACTGGTAGGTATAACCTTCTGACTGACCGCCCGTCTCGGCGCGAAGCTCCAGCGTGAAGTCCTGACCCGGGCAGATGCCGAATCCGAAGTTTTTGCTGATAGACACTGCCGTTGGCGGGAGTGGGTTCACAGTAACGGCTACCGCCTGTGAGGTCTGAGGGCATCCGTTCGCAGCAGTCACGGTTACCGTGTAGTTGCCGGAGGCAGTCGCCTCGTAAGTTGCTGCCGTCGCGTTCTCGATCATTTTCCCATCCTTGCGCCAGGTATAGCTTAGGCCGGACCCAGTGTTGGCGTTGAGCACGACAGAGCCGCCTACGCAAAACTCAGCAGGGCCAGCCGGTGTGATGGCAGCCACGGTGGCTGGGGCAGCAGTAGTCGTAACGGCTACCCGCGGACTGGCGCAACCGGTTGCTTTTACCTTCATGTTGTACAGGAAGTAGTAGAAAGCAGTAGGAGTGCTCGCGTTGTTACCCGTAAAAGATACCACATTCGGAATAGTAAACGGATAGGCAGCAGCGTTTGTCGTGTTGTTGCGGTAAGCTGTTGCGCCCCCACCGAAGGCAGACACCATCAGGGTGTAGTTCTTGCCGGCAGTAGGTATAGGGAGGTTCAGAATGTACTCGTTCACGCCAGGCACCACCGTGATGACGGTGCTTGCGATCACGTTTCCGCTCAGGTCCTTGTCCAGCAGGTCGACCGTCATGGTACCACCGGTGCCAACGTTAATGGTGGCTTTGTCGAGGATGAAGGGGATTTCCGCATCGAAGTACATTCGACCGTTGGTGAAGCTAGACATCGCGCCGCCTGAAGTAGGACTGGCAGCAGGCACAGTGCCTGAGAAGTCGTTTAGGGCAGCATAGTATGTTTTGTTGACTGTCGCATTCTCTAGAGTTGCCTCCTTGCCGATGGTTACCAGGTTGCCGCCCGTCATGGCGTCGTACCAGAACACCGTGCCATTGCCGGAAGCGCGCAACACGGTTGGGCCACTGCCGCAAACCGTAGCCGAGGCGACAGGGGCGTCAGTCGGGCTGCTGGTAGAGAGCACCTGCACCAGTCGGTTGTTGCCTGCGTTCTGATCGTTGGTCAGGGCCGTGGCAGCTGTAAAGGTATAAGAGGTGTTCGCCGCCGCGTTGAATGTGCCCGGCAGGAAGAAGCGAGCCTCGCTGTTTGAGCTGATCGTTGCAGTGTAGGTGCCGGTGAGCGTGGCTACCTGCCCATTGCTGTTGCTGATGCCCACTGTCACCGGGATGTTGCTCTGGGCTGCCGTGCCGAAGTTGCGAATTACCACTTCCACATTTTGAGCAGGGTTGGCGCAGAAACCTTGCAATGGGAACATCACTGCCGTAATGCCCACGTCTTTGCTGGCTGCCAGGAACCTTACTCTGTAATCATGCGTCTCGCCTTTGCCATAGGTGCCGCAGGCACTTACATCATTCGGGTTGGTTGTCTCTACCAGCACGACACGCATACGGCTGATATTGCCTTCCTGCACAGAGGTTGGTACTGTTACCGTAGAGGTGTAAGTTTGGGTGTTGTTTACGACGCCAGTGGTGGCCACCAGTTCGCCTTCGTCCTCAAAATCACCGTCGTTGTTCCAGTCGATGTATACCTTGCCCACTTTGTTGTTGTCCGCGCCGCAGGTGCCCAGCGTCAGGCTCAACGGCACCGTCTGGCCTATTTCCAGGTTCGCTGTCAGGTTGGTGTAGTCAGCGGAGGCGCTGCAGCCAGCAGCCGGGGTATTGCTCAGGGCACCCAACGTGAACTGCGTGATCTTGGAGTCAGCATTGGAAAGGGCGCTGGAGGCACAGTAAGCCGAGCCGCCTATGCCGCTAACCAACAAGGAGTAGGCCTGTGGGCCATTCACCAATGTGCCTTTGTGGCGTATGGTAATGGTGTAGTTCTCTCCCGGCACGGCATTGGCAATGTATACCTGCTCCACGTTGTCACGGAAGTTGTCGCCGAAGCTGGCGGCCAGCGCAGGGTTGGCCGGATCCATTACCCAAGGCATGTAAGTGGTCAGCCCTTTGGACACACGCACATCCAGGTCATTCACCAGGCGCGGGGAGCGGTTGTTCAGCGCAGATGGGCCAACAGAAATAACCTGGCCTTCCACGTCTGTCCAGGAGATGGTAACCATAAGCGGACCGGCACCGGATGCTGTCACATTGAAGGTATATGTCTCGCCTTGAGCCAGTGTGCGCTCATTGATCAGGTTGTTGCCCGAGTTGGAAATCATGCGGGCGGCCTTCTCTATGTTCAGTAAGCCCCAGCCATACACGTAGTCCGGGCCAGGCGTCGTGCCTGCCTCATCAGCCGTGTGGATAGCCAGTCCTTTGAGAGTCGCGGCGCGCATAAATTCGCCGGATTTGTTGTGGTAGTGCTCCTGCAGCAGGTTCAAAGAACCCGACACGTTAGGGGCCGACATGGAGGTACCGTTCATGGAAGAATACGCATCGTCAGCCGTGCCTACGGAAGACAGCAGCCCAACTCCGTTGCCCACGATATCCGGCTTGATACGGCCGTCATCTGTCGGGCCCCACGAGCTGAACGAGGAGATTTTTACATCCGCAGCCGTTTTGTAACCGTTGGCAATCGGTTCAACAGCGCCTACCGTCAGGATGTTTTTGGCGTTGCCGTAGGTAGCAATGATGTCGTAACCGTTGTTGCTGCTGATGCCTGCCTGGCGCTGTGCTTCCAGTACCCAGGCGCCTGTGCTGTTGAGTTTCCAGTAAGGTTGGCCAACTGCCGGGCCTGTCTGGTTGCGGTTGTTACCCGCCGACTTCACCATCAGGTAATAAGGTGCGTTGTAAGCGATCTGGTCCCAGAGCTGTGCAGCTGAGTTGTAGTAACCAAAGTTGTAGTCTTCGGTAGTGCTCACATTCGGGTTAGCCCGGAACTCCCAGAAAGGATTTGTCGCCGTGCCGGCACGGCCTGTGTTATAGTACCAACCAGCAATAGTGCCATACGAGTGGTTGGAGATCAGGAGTTCGTGTGCGGCAGCCGCCATTTCAGGGGTGTCGTTGCTGAAGTCCCAAGCCTGCAGGTTCCTGGCGCCGAATGACATGCCTTTTGCCAGCGGGTTAACACCGGAGGCTATCATAGTGCCTGATACGTGCACAGCATGGTCGCTGATGGCGGTTGCCCCGTCGCGTTGCGTTACCCTGCCCAATAGTTCCTGGTGCGACAGCCTGACGGCGCCGCCATCCCAAACACCGAGTTTGCCTCTGAGCGCATCGCTGCTGCCGCTCAGGTTAAGCCCTGTGCCGCCGCCTGGCCATACCTGGTCTGTCTTCACAGAGGCCGCCGCCCGCGTATTGTTTTCAGTGATATAGTGGATCGGGAATCCGCGCTCATCTACACCTTCCAGCGAGATTACCGTTCCGTTTTCCTCCACATGCCGTACCACCCAGTTTTTTTGCCGGGCCAACTGTAGCGCATGCTCCTTGTTCGATTTGGCCTTTGGCGCGATCTCGTTGTGGATACTTTGCAGGGCCGCTTTGTTAGTGGCCTGTTCCTGTCCTTTGGCGTTAGGCTTTTGCGCCAGCACAGGCGCAGCGGTCATACATAGGATGACTGCTGCCATTGACAACATTCTGTTTCTCATAATATTCAGGATGATACTATAAGGGAATGGTGGCCAGTAAGCCCTTGCTCAAGGGAATATAGGAAGGGGTGCCGGGTGCTGCTTGAGGGCGCAGCAAGGCTGGCAATGCTTTTAGCCATAGGGCGGCATGCCGTGTTAGGTAGTAGTAGAGGTGTTGCATAAGGCGGATAAAGTGTGTTTGTTAGGATTAATTAATTATTTTATTAAAAATTAAACCTCTAAAGCTAATACAGAATTTGGAAAATCATACTATAGTAATAGTCTAATACAAAAATATTTTTTCGTGGAAAGTTCTGATAACTAATGAAGTAGGGTGGAAGCTGCGGCTAAAAACCCCTATGCTGCAACTCAGGCCATCTTTTTGATAATAAAAGGAAGAGGATTGATAGTAAAAGGGAGAAGAGATTGGTCTATATATATGATAATATTGCACTATCTATATATTTATGGCATGCCTTCTAAATAGGGCGGGCACTAAAAAAAGCCCTTGCTGTCAGCAAGGGCTTTGGATATGAAATCACTGCATTTTGTCTGGCCCTATCTGGCTCTATTCACAATAAACACCCCGGCCAGAATAATGACCATGCCCACATAGTGCCACAATTGGATAACCTCACCGTCCAGCACCCCCCACATGAGCGCCACGACAGGTATAAGGTATGTCGAAGAGCTGGCGAATAGCGTAGTGCTCATGTGAATAAGCTTGTTGAACAGTACCAGCCCAACGGCCGTGCTGAAAATGGCCAGTATGGCAATGTACATAAACGCTTCCCAGGCACCGGGCGTGCTTTGCAGCTTTGGCACCACATCTGTCGTGAACATATAGGCGATTGCCAGCGGCCCAACTGTGAGCAGCGCCATGCTTGACATCACCAGCGGCTTCATGCCCTGCAACCGGTGCTTGATGATGTTCACGCTGCCACCGTAGCAGATTGTGGCGATGACGATGTAGATACCATAAAAGGTGTTGTCCAGGCTGGTGTCACTACCCGAGAAGATAAGGATGGCCGTGCCTACTATACCGATGATAATGCCTAGCATGCGCATCCAGGTAATGGCCTGTTGGAAGAAGATGGCTCCAACCAGCAAAGTAAAGAGGGCCGTCAGTGAGTTGAGTACCCCCGCCAGACCGCTGGCCAGCTGCGTCTCAGCGTAGGCGAAGAGGAAAGCCGGGAACAAATTGCCCAGCAAGCCACTGCCCAGCAGGTATTTCCAACGGTGCGGCTCTACCTGTCGGATATGTTTAATAGCAAAAGGAGACAAAGTCAGGAAAGCGATGGCAATCCGGATAGCTCCCAGTTCGTTGGAGCTGAACACGACCAGGCCCTTTTTGATCAGGATAAAAGACGTGCCCCAGATCAGGGCCAGTATGATAAGCAGGAACCAGGCCAGTGGCGGGGTACCTGTTTTCTCCGGTGCGGGTGCGAGAGAGGTTTTGATAAGTTAGAAAGTTTAGAAGTTAGAAAGTTAGAAAGTTGTCTCGGATGATGGACGACCTCCCAACTAAGATGCAAATATAAAAGGAGTTGAAGTCTCAACATGCATGCTGAACCCTCAACTCCCTTAAAACTTTCTAACTTCTAAACTTTCTAACTTCTAAACTTTCTAACTATCTAACTCCTCAACTTCATACGCCATGGTCTGGGCGATCTCGTCCAGCGTGTCGTAGATCTCCTGAATGTCTTCGGACTGCACCAGTTTCATGCGCAGCGGCTTAAAGTGCGGCAGGCCCCGGAAATAGTTGGTGTAGTGGCGGCGCATCTCGAAGATGCCCAGTTTGTCGCCTTTCCACTCCAGCGAGTGCGTGAAGTGCTGGCGGCAAACCTCTACACGTTCTTCCAGAGTTGGCGGTGCCAGCATTTCGCCGGTTGCCATGTAGTGTTTGATCTCGTTGAAGATCCATGGGTGGCCAATGGAGGCGCGGCCAATCATGATGCCGTCTACGCCATACCTGTTTTTATATTCCAGTGCTTTCTGCGGAGAATCGATATCACCGTTCCCGAAGATCGGGATTTGCATGCGCGGGTTGTTCTTCACCTCGGCAATCAGGGTCCAGTCGGCTTCGCCTTTGTACATCTGCACACGGGTGCGGCCATGTATGCTCAACGCCTTTATACCAATGTCCTGCAGTCTTTCGGCGGTTTCTACAATAAATTTGGTGTCTTCGTCCCAGCCCAGTCGCGTCTTCACCGTCACGGGCAGATGCGTGGCTTTCACGATTTCCTCAGTCATCTTCACCATCTTAGGAATGTCGCGCAGCAATGCGGCGCCGGCACCCTTGCAGGCCACGTTCTTTACAGGGCAGCCGTAGTTGATGTCGATCAGGTCGGGGCCGGCCTGCGACGACACGATGGCGGCTTCGCGCATCGAGTCGATGTCCGAGCCGAAAATCTGAATACCGATGGGGCGCTCGTAGTCAAAAATGTCGAGTTTCTGCACACTTTTGGCGGCGTCACGTATCAGACCCTCAGAAGAGATGAACTCGGTGTACATCAGGTCTGCGCCGTTGGCCTTGCACACTTTTCGGAAGGGCGGATCGCTCACATCCTCCATCGGTGCCAGCAGCAGCGGGAAATCGCCCAGTTCTATGTTCGCTATCTTTACCAAAGCAAAATTTAAAATTTCACGTAAATTTACGTCAATTAAACCTAATCTTCTCTATGAAAGGTTTCATCTCCGAAGGCAGGCACCCGTTTTTTGTCCTGTTGCTCCTCCTGGGGTTCATGCTATTGGGCTATTTTGTGGCTTCTATCCTGTTTATAGCGGTGAGCCCGCTGTTAGGTATAGAGGTATTGGACATCACCAACCTGCTGGCCAATCCCACTGAAAACCCGAAGGGCGCAGACGCGCTCCTGGTCTTTCAGGGCTTTGTGCAGTTCACCTCTTTTGTGGTGGCCCCGCTGCTCATGCTGCGCTTCATGAACGTGAACATCGACTCCTACCTGAACTGGAAGAAAATCCCTTTACCCGCGCTACTCCTGTTGGCTGGCTTGTTGATTATCTTCATCATGCCGGCCAACTCGCTCATCATTAACTGGAATGCCAAGCTGAACCTGCCCGATTTTATGGCGGGTTTCGAAGCATGGGCGCGAGCCAAGGAAGACGAGCTGGCAGAGCTGACCAAACTCATTGCCAATTTCGGCACGTTGCCGCGTTTGTTGGCAGGCCTGTTGGTTATTGCGGTTATACCTGCCATCGGCGAAGAACTGGTGTTCAGAGGGGTGATGCAACGGCAGGTACACCGCTGGTCTGGCAATGCGCATGTGGCGGTTTGGGTGGCAGCCATCATTTTCTCCACGATCCACGTGCAATTTTTTGGTTTTGTGCCCCGCATGCTGTTGGGGGCCTTGTTTGGTTACCTATACCTGTGGTCAGGCAATATCTGGGTGCCGATTGTCGCCCACTTCTTCAACAACGGCTTCACGGTGTTTTTGCTATACCTGCAGCAGACGGGCGCGATTGATTTCAATGTCGAGTCCACGGAGCCGATGCCGTTCTATACCATTTTATTGTCGGCTGTATTGAGTGCTGCCGTAATCTATTACCTTTACAAGCAGTTTATGCAGACGCCCACCCGCCCCGAAAGTATAGCCGAGGCCGCTGAGGAGCGTCAGAACCAATAATTGATTGACAAACCCACCGGCTATACCTTGCCGGTTATCTACACCCGATGAGCACAAAGATTTCTGCCCTTAGTAATTTGCAACAACGCCTGATTGTAGGAGTATTGGGGGCAGCCCTTTTAATTGGGGGGATCATCTTCAGTGAGTGGACCTTCTCCCTGCTGTTTCTGGGGCTCACGCTACTGGGCACGCTGGAGTTTTATAAACTAGCGGGTACGGCAGGTATACAGCCAAACAAAACCTTGGGCGCTGTGCTGGCGGCGGGCGTTTTTATCTCTGTTTTATTGATAGACAAGGAGTACATGCCGGCCGAGGTGCTATACCTGGCACCGCCAGCCTTCTTCCTGGTGTTCGTACTGGAGCTGTACCGCAAAGAGCCGCAGCCTTTCACCAACATCGCGTTTACTATATTAGGTGTAATCTACATCGCCGTGCCATTCTCATTATTGCAGCTGCTGGGTCACCTGCAAGGAGAATATAGCTGGCAGCCTATCCTGGGTCTCTTGCTGCTTATCTGGTCAGCCGACACAGGAGCTTACATAGCGGGCAAAAACTTTGGCAAGCACAAACTCCTGGAGCGCGTGTCGCCGGGCAAAACCTGGGAAGGCTGGGTTGGCGGCACTATCCTGACCATACTGGTGGGCTGGGGGCTTGCTGTCCTGTTTCATGACCTGGAGCTGTACCAATGGCTCGGCATCGCCGCTATCGTGTCGGTGTTCGGCGTGCTGGGCGACCTGACCGAGTCGCTGCTGAAACGTAGCCTGGGCGTAAAAGACTCTGGTACGCTGCTGCCTGGCCACGGCGGCATTCTGGACCGCTTCGACAGCCTGATCATGGTCATTCCCTTCATCGTGGCGTTCCTCAAAATTTTCTAAATTATTGTTGATTAAGGTGTAGGTGTGTGTAAATAATATTTACATAACTTTACCGCCATAATTGTTAATCACTGATTAATTCACAAACTTAAAATGATGTTATACAAAGAGCCTGCACCGATCAAGGATAGAGAGAATCCTTTCGAATCGATGATGTCGCGTTTCAACATCGCGGCAGAGGTACTTGGGCTGGATGAGGAGGTTTACAATGTCCTTAAGACTCCAACGCGTCAGGTAATCGTGAACGTGCCTGTAACGATGGATGACGGCAAAGTGCGTGTGTTTGAAGGTTACCGCGTGATTCACTCTACTATCCTGGGCCCGTCGAAAGGCGGTATCCGCTTTGCGCCGGACGTGTTCCTGGACGAGGTGAAGGCCCTGGCTGCCTGGATGACCTGGAAGTGTGCTGTGGTGGATATACCTTACGGTGGTGCCAAAGGCGGTATCATCTGCGACCCCTATGCGATGTCGGCTGGTGAGATGGAGCGTCTGACAAGAGCCTATACCCAGGCTTTGATTGACATTTTCGGCCCTGACCAAGATATACCTGCTCCTGACATGGGCACAGGCCCACGTGAGATGGCCTGGCTGATGGACGAATACTCTAAAACCAAAGGATCGACCGTGCACGCCGTGGTAACAGGCAAGCCGCTTGTACTGGGTGGCTCACTGGGCCGCGTAGAAGCGACCGGTCGCGGTGTAATGGTGTCGGCCATGGCTGCTATGGAGAAACTGGGTATGAACCCGGCCAAATCTACTGCAGTGGTGCAGGGCTTCGGTAACGTAGGTGCCTGGGCCGCCAAGCTGATGGCTGAGCGTGGTGTGAAAATACTGGGTGTGAGCGATGTGAGCGGTGCTTACTGGAACGACAACGGTATCGACATTGAGGAAGCGATCGAATACAAGAACAATAACAACGGCCGCCTGGAAGGCTACAAAAATGCCGAAAAGATCAGCAACGACGACTTGCTCATCGCCAAGGTTGACGTGCTGGTGCCGGCTGCCGTGGAGGATGTGATCACGATCAAAAACGTAGACCAGATTCAGGCCCGCCTGATTGTGGAAGGCGCTAACGGTCCTACCTCATACAAAGCCGACAACGTTATCAACGAAAAAGGCATTATGGTGGTGCCGGATATCCTGGCGAACTCTGGTGGCGTGACCGTATCTTACTTTGAGTGGGTGCAGAACCGCATGGGCTTTAAGTGGACGCTTGATCGGGTGAATGGCCGTGCCGAGCGTATCATGCACGAGTCGTTTGAGCGCGTGTACGCCGCTTCGCAGAAGTATAACGTGCCGATGCGTATTGCCGCCTACATTGTGGCTATCGACAAGGTAGCCATGACTTATAAGTATCGCGGCGGTTTCTAAGCAAAGATTTTTATTAAAATAAACGAAAGTTTATATAATTTTGAAACAGATAATAGCCCATCTACGAAACTGGATGGGCTATTATAAATTATATAAAGACCTGTAGCATTTAGTTTTCACGGATGAAAATTCACAAGGAAGGAAGAAGAATTTTATTTTTCACATTGCTTATTTTGTTGGTGCTTAACCTGTTACTCTACAATTTCAATGCAGATAACAATACCTTCAACAGAATTTTCTCCGGTGTTTCTGCCGTTCTTTTTCTGCTCATTCTGCAATTTTTCCGCAGCCCTTACCGCAACCTGTTGCTGCACGAAGATTTGATCGTGGCCCCTGCCGACGGCAAGGTGGTGGTGATAGAGGAAGTGGAGGAGACGGAGTACTTCAAAGACAAACGCAAGCAGATCTCCATTTTTATGTCGCCGATCAACGTGCACATTACCCGTAACCCGGTGTCAGGGATTGTGAGCTACTTCAAATACCATCCAGGTAACTATTTTGTGGCCTGGCACCCAAAGTCAAGTACGCAAAACGAGCGTACGACTGTGGTTGTAGAGTCAACTGCCGGCCCTGAGGTGCTGTTTCGCCAGATTGCCGGTGCGATGGCGCGCCGCATTGTGTGGTACGTGAACGAGGGCGACGAAGTAAGTCAAGGTGAGGAGTTCGGTTTCATCAAGTTCGGCTCCCGCGTAGATATCTTCCTGCCATTGGATACGGAGGTGAAAGTGGACTTGGGACAGAAGACCAAGGGCGGCCAGACGGTAATTGCACAACTCAAGACAGCACCACCGACATTGTTCGGATAATATTTGAAGGTATAGCCATGCCTTTCGTAACTTATATAAGAGGCCGAATCAGGAAGTTAACCTGGTTCGGCCTCTTTGTTTTGCCGGCCATGCCCCTGGCCAAAAGCCGCCGCACTAACATTCTTTTCCGGAAAGCGTTAGCAGAAAGGAAGAATAACCGCGCCGCCTTTTGCAGCTATGAAGAATATTTACCCCCTTTTACTAGGATTAACGCTGTTTTTACTCTCCTCTTGTGAGGAGCTGTTCGAATACCATCCCAACCAGATCATACTCCAAGATGATGAGCGCGACCTCACGGCCCGCAACCTCGCAAAACTGGAAAGCCAACAACCCGGCGATACGCTGCATCTGCTTTTGATGGGAGATACCCAGCGCTTTTATGACGCCGCCAGCGCCTTTGTGGACAAAGCCAATACTTTCCCGCATATCGATTTTGTGATTCACCAGGGCGATATTTCTGACTTTGGCCTGTCGCAGGAGTTCAAGTGGGTGCACAATATCATGAAAGGTCTGAAATGGCCATACCTGACGGTAGTGGGCAACCACGACATGCTGGCCAATGGACGCAAGGTATACCGGCAAATGTACGGCGACTTTAACTATTCCTTCGTGTACGGTCATACGAAGTTTGTAATGATCGACACAAACGGGCGGGAGTACGGCTTTAACGGCAAAGTGCCTGACCTGGACTGGTTAAGCAAGGAACTCACCCGCCAGCCGGGCGACACATGGCATCAGGCCATTGTCGTGTCGCATATGCCACCCTACGACGGTGATTTTGACACTAGCCTGGAGTTGCCCTTTCATGAAACATTGAAGGAAAGCGACCGGGTACAGCTGAGTCTCCATGGCCATATCCATAACTGGCGCACAGAAGAGACTTATGACAATACTATACTATACCATGCCACCACCACTGTGAAGAAGCGCGGATTCACCTATCTGAAGGTATGGCGCGGCGGGTTCGAAATTGAAAGGATAGCCTATTAGGATGAATATGAAAGTACTCTTGCTGGTGTTAGGTTTCGTGCTTCTGCTTAGCCCTGATAAGGTATACAGCCAGGAGCAAGCCGCGTCGCCCTATCATGCCAAGGTGCAGTATGCAGGCAGTTTGGGCTTAGTATCTTTGGGGGCAGGCAGATCCTTCTTCCACGAAAAGCTGGAAACGGATGTTTTCCTGGGATACCTGCCTGAGAAATTCGGAGGAGACAGGATCTTCACGGCCGCCCTGAAAGCTACGTATGTTCCGTTTAAGCCCATTCCGATCAGGTCAGTAAACTGGCAGCCGCTCCGGACGGGCCTGCAATTAGGTTATACCTTCGGAGATGAGTATTTCGTGTCTGAGCCACGCGACAAGTACCCTAAAAGCTACTATGGCTTCCCCACTGCGCTGCACCTATACCTGTACCTGGGCGGGCAGGTGGACTTTACGCGGAAAGAAAAACTGAGCAGGTTTGGGGTTTACTACGAAGTGGGCTCCAGCGCCGAGTATCTCATCTCTTATATCCAGAACCCGAAGTACCTGGGGCCGGGCAAGATCTTCAATCTGGCTCTTGGGCTAAGAATGCGGTTGTAAAAGAGTCTGAACAACATACATCCTCCACTGTTGTCAGCATAAGAGCCTTTTGTTATTTCGAATACAGAGAGAAATCTGGCCTATTTCATGATCCCGCAATATTCCAGATTTCTCACTGCGTTCGAAATGACAGTGAGCAGCTGGAAGCTAATACCAGCTCTCCACCAATTTCATGAGCTGCTCCAGGTACTTCTGGTCTGTTTCGTCAAAGTCGTTGAGCTTGTCGCTGTCCACATCGAGCACCAGTTTCACTTCGCCGTCTTTCATCACCGGTATCACGATTTCAGACTTGGAGTCGCTGCTGCAGGCAATATGGCCCGGAAAGGCTTCGACATCTGGCACCAAAATGGTTTCTTGGCGGGTGTAGCAGGCACCGCACACGCCTTTGTGGTAAGGTATACGGGTGCAGGCAACAGGCCCTTGAAACGGACCAAGCACCAGCTGCCCCTCTTTGTTAAAGTACACGCCTACCCAGAAGAAGCCCATCCCCTGGCGCAGGGCGGCCATCATGTTCGAGAGGTTGGCGATCAGGTCGGTTTCGCCGGTTACCAGCGCTTCGATCTGTGGTACGAGGGCTTTGTATCTTTCTTCTTTGCTAAGGTTTTGGTCAATTATAAGCGATTCAGCCATTGCGTTCTGTATTAAGGTAATTTATGAAAGTGTGCGTTCAGGCATAGCCTTCCCCATGGGCTATCGGCACACGGCCAAAGTTAAGGATTATGTCTTGGTGATGGGTCGTTTTTGTAATGAAAGAGCTGGTCTGCCCCCACATGCTGTACCTCCAGCAACTGGCCATGCGCCATCGGCGGAGCCTGCGTGCCTTCCCCAATGACCCGGGACATGCTTCTGAAGCAGCGTGCCTCATCCCACAGGTTTTCCTTCAACAAGCTCTTGATCAGGTAAGTGCCGCCTTCCACAAGCAGCGACAAAACTTTGCGGGCATGGAGGTCTGCCATGATCTGATCCAGCAGCGACTCATCTTCGCTTACCTGTACATACTGCAGGTGGTCGTGCAGTTGTTCTTTCTGTTTATAGGTATACACTACCGTGGGCTGACTTTTGTCGAAGAGGTGCAGGTGGTCAGGAAGTCGCAGTTTGCGGTCGATCACAACGCGAAGCGGACTGTGTCCGGGCCAGAAGCGGGTGTCGAGGCGGGGGTTGTCGTAAGCCGCCGTGTGGCTGCCCACCATAATTGCCTGCTCTTCGGAGCGCCACTTGTGCACCAGCCTGCGCGACAAGGGGCCGCTGATCTGTATCTGCTCGTAGTTGGGCCCGCTGATAAAACCATCTGCCGACTCGGCCCATTTGAGCACAATATAAGGCCGCTTTTGGGTATAAAAGGTGAAAAAGCGCTTGTTCAGTTCCAATCCTTCGTTCTCCAGCACACCTACCTTTACCTGCGCGCCCGCCTCAAACAGTTTCTTAATGCCGCGCCCAGCCACCAAAGGGTTTGGGTCTGTATTGCAGATAACCACATCGCGTACGCCGCTGCTGATAAGCAGGTCGGCACAGGGAGGCGTTTTCCCGAAGTGCGAACAGGGCTCCAACGTAACGTACACCCGGCTTTTGGGCAACAGGCTTTTGTCCTGCACGCTAGCGATAGCGTTGACCTCGGCATGCGGTCCCCCAAAAGCCCTGTGCCAGCCCTCGCCGATGATGCGCCCTTCGTGCACCACTACGCAACCCACCATCGGGTTGGGCGAGGTATAGCCGCTGCCCATTTTGGCCAGTTCCAGGGCACGTCGCATGTACAGTTCGTCGTTCAAGTTTAGGGGTTTAGCGTTAGAGATTTTAGGAGTCAACAGGTGTAAAATCGTCCAGACAAAGAGTGGGTTGATTCCATATCCGTGACTTATACGCAATAAAACTTTACTTTTGCAAAGGTACCCAAAAACATAAAACAATTATACCTGTGGCCACGATCCAACAAACAGCCCAATACATCCGTGAGAACATCCAGACGGTTTACCCAGAGCCGGAAGCGGGCGCTATTGCACAACTGGTGCTGGAGCATGTGCTGCACAAATCGCAGGTGCAGCTGAGTCTGGGGCAACAGGAGGAAATAACCCCGGCCCAAGAGGCGCAGGTACAGCAGGCTGTCGGGCGACTCAGGCGGCAGGAGCCGGTGCAGTACGTGCTGGGTATGGCGCATTTTTATGGCTTGGACCTGCAAGTAGATGAGCGGGTGCTCATACCGCGTCCGGAAACGGAAGAACTGGTAGACTTGGTCGTGCGGGAGCACAAAGGTCAGCAAAACCTCAGTGTAATGGATATCTGCGCCGGAAGCGGGTGCATTCCTTTGGCACTGGCCGCCAACCTGCAAGTCGACAAGGTATACGGGCTGGAGTTATCGGAAGGAGCGCTGCAGGTGGCCCGGGCCAACGCCGAGCGGTATAGCCTGCCAGTGGAATGGTTGCAGCAGGATGTGTTTGATCCGATAGAAGGTATAGCCCCTCATTCGCTTGACATTGTTACCAGCAACCCGCCTTACGTGATGGAGCAGGAGAAAGCACTCATGCGTCCCAATGTGTTGGCGTATGAGCCACATTTGGCGCTCTTCGTACCCGACAGCGAGCCGCTCAAATATTATAAGCGGATTGCTGAACTGGGCGCTGGCTTGTTAAAAAAAGGTGGTCAGCTGTACTTCGAAATTAATGAGCAGTATGGGGAGGAAGTGCGCCAACTGCTGCTTCAGTATGGCTTTGCAGAGGCAGAGGTGGTGCAGGACTTGTTCAACAAAAACCGGATCGTGAAAGCGGTGTTATAAGGTATAGCTTAGGGTGGCTGAGAATAGTTAATCCCACTATTATACCTGATTAATATATTTATCTTATATTTTTGCTGAGGTGAGCGTCAGAAACTCACCCTGAATAAGTTTAAATTTAAGGTTAAAGGTATAGGTGCTGCAAAGCTAACCGACCATCAACAGGCGAAGCTGTCAAGAGGCTTGAAAACAAATCAAATGAAGAAGATATTAGTAACTGGGGGGGCTGGCTACATAGGCTCCCATACTGTAGTAGAGCTGGTAGAGGCAGGGTATGAGCCCATCATCATCGATAATTTCTCTAACACCGAAGAGCGTTCGCTGCAGGGTATAGCCGATATACTGGGCAGGGAAGTAACCTGTCACCGGATAGACTGTACAGATGCAGGCGCCTTGCGCAGTGTGTTTGAGCAGGAGTCAGGTATAGCTGGTGTCATTCACTTTGCTGCTTACAAAGCCGTAGGCGAGTCGGTGGCTGAGCCTCTCAAATATTACCACAATAATGTCGGGTCACTGGTGGCGCTGCTGCAGGTGATGGATGAGTTTAAGGTGAGCAAACTGGTTTTCTCCTCCTCCTGCACCGTGTACGGCATACCCGAGCAATTGCCCGTAACAGAGCAAACGCCAGTTCAGAAAGCAAATTCCCCGTACGGCAACACCAAGAAAATCTGCGAAGAAATACTGACCGATCTGGCTATCAGCGGTAGCGAAATGCATACAATTGCCCTCCGTTATTTTAACCCGATTGGGGCGCACCCTTCTGCTAAAATTGGCGAGTTGCCTTTGGGTATTCCGAATAACCTGGTGCCGTTCATTACGCAAACAGCCGTTGGCATTCGCGAGCAGCTCACCATATTCGGCAATGATTATGACACCCTGGATGGTACCTGCGTACGCGATTATGTACATGTGGTCGATTTGGCCAAAGCACATGTAGTTGCTATCGACAGGCTTCTGTCAGATAAAACCGAGCATATTGAGTTCTTCAATGTAGGAACTGGCACCGGCAACACCGTATTGGAAGCGGTGCAGGCTTTTGAGCGCGCTACCGGAGAGAAACTGAACTATAAAATTGGTCCGCGCCGTCCGGGTGATGTGCCGAAAATATACGCAGACGTTACCAAAGCCACGGAAGAACTCGGTTTCAAAACAACCAGTACCCTGGAGGAAGCCATGCAAAGTGCCTGGGACTGGCAATTGAATTTACAGAAAACATCAGAGCAGGTATAGCGATGAACCTATTGATCACCGGCGGGGCCGGCTTCATCGGCTCGCACGTGGTGCGGCTATTCGTGGAGACTTACCCGCAATACAACATCTTCAACCTCGACGCGCTCACCTACGCGGGCAACTTGCAGAACCTGCGGGACGTGGAGGACCGGGAGAACTATACCTTTTTGAAGGGCGACATCACCGACGCTGGTTATCTGGAGCAGATCTTCCAAGAGCATAAGTTTGAGGCGGTGATCCACCTGGCGGCCGAGTCGCACGTGGACCGCTCGATCTCCGGGCCCATGGCCTTCGTTCAGACCAACGTGATCGGCACGGTCAACCTGCTGGAGGCCTGCCGCCGCGCCTGGGCTGGTCAGTATGAGGGCAGGCTATTCTACCACGTCTCCACCGACGAGGTGTACGGCTCGCTGGGTGCCGAGGGCCTGTTCACCGAGCAGACGGCCTACGACCCGCGCTCGCCCTACTCGGCCTCCAAGGCCGCCTCGGACCACTTCGTGCGGGCCTGGCACCACACCTACGGGCTGCCCGTCAAGCTCAGCAACTGCTCCAACAACTACGGCCCCAACCACTTCCCCGAGAAGCTCATCCCGCTGTCCATCCACAACATCAAGACCGGCAAGCCCGTGCCCGTGTACGGCAAGGGCGAGAACGTGCGCGACTGGCTCTATGTGCTGGACCACGCCCGGGCCATCGACGCCATCTTCCACAGCGGCAAGGTGGGCGAGACCTACAACGTGGGCGGGGTGAACGAGTGGCGCAATATCGACCTCATCGAGCTGCTCTGCGATGTGATGGACGAGAAGCTGGGAAGGGAGGCGGGCAGCAGCCGCAAGCTCATCGCCTTCGTCCAGGACCGCCCCGGCCACGACGCCCGCTACGCCATCGACTCCTCCAAATTGATGAACGAGCTGGGCTGGAAACCCTCGGTCACCTTCGAGGAGGGGCTCAGAAGGACCGTGGACTGGTACCTGGAGAACGGAGCCTGGCTGGAGTTGGTGACAAGCGGCCACTACCGCGACTATTACCGCAAGCAGTACGAGCAACGATGATGTCGTTATCCGTTGATAGTTACCCGTTGTTTGTGTGACTTGCCTATAGTGTAGGGAGCAAACCGGCAACAGCCTGGTAACGATCAGCGGTCAACGATTTGCCGATGACGATCGAGGAATAACGAGCAACAAGTAACGCATAACGATCAACGAAATATGAAAGGCATCATCCTGGCCGGGGGCTCCGGCACCCGGCTGCACCCCCTGACACTGGCTGTGAGCAAGCAGCTCATGCCCGTCTACGACAAGCCTATGATCTACTACCCGCTCTCCACGCTGCTGCTGGCCGGCATCCGGGAGGTGCTGATCATCTCCACGCCCCACGACCTGCCACTGTTCGAGCGGCTGCTGGGGGACGGCTCCCGTATCGGCTGCCGCTTTGAGTATAAGGTGCAGGAAGAGCCCAACGGGCTGGCGCAGGCCTTCGTGATCGGGGAGGAATTCATCGGGGGCGACAAGGTGGCGCTCGTGCTGGGCGACAACATCTTCTACGGCTCGGGTATGGGGGCGGTGCTGCGAGAGAACGCCGACCCCGAGGGCGGGGTGGTGTACGCCTACCACGTCACAGACCCGGAGCGCTACGGGGTGGTGGAGTTCGACGAGAGCGGAAAGGCCGTCTCCATCGAGGAGAAGCCCCAGAAGCCCAAGTCCAACTACGCCGTGCCGGGTTTGTACTTCTACGACAACGAGGTCGTAAGCATTGCCAAAAACCTGGAGCCGAGCGCAAGGGGGGAGTACGAGATCACGGACGTGAACCGCGAGTACCTCAGAAGAGGCAAGCTGAAGGTGGGCGTGCTCAACCGGGGCACGGCCTGGCTCGACACGGGCACGGTCCAGTCGCTGATGCAGGCGGCCACGTTCGTGCAGGTGATCGAGGAGCGGCAGGGCCTTAAGATCGGCTGCATCGAGGAGGTGGCCTGGCGCATGGGATTCATCACAGACGAGCAGCTGCGCCAAATAGCAGAGCCCCTCAGAAAGAGTGGATATGGCGAGTACCTGCTCCGCATCATGAAAGAAAAAACTTATCGGTAAGTATAGTCTTAACTGAATCAGCAAGGAAGCTGCCTGTGCAAAAGCATGGGCAGCTTTTTAATTAGGTATAGCCTGGTTCAGGTATAGCGCTGCTTAAAATATAAAGCCCAAGGCAAATCCTACTAGAATCAGGATCGGGGCAGGTATGCGGGTGAATAGCAGTAGGGCAAAGGTCGCCACCACGATCCCAAAGTTGAGCGGAGTATTATCAATAGGGCGGTAGAGCATAATGGCAGCGGCTACTACCATGCCGGAGCTGACGGCGCTTATACCTTCCAGAGAGGCCCGCACGACCCTGTACTTCTTGAGTTCATCCCAAAAGCGAATCACGAAGAATATCAGGAAAGTGCCCGGCAGGAAAATACCGACTGTGGCCACTAAAGAGCCTAGCAGTTGTCCCCATACACCGTGCTCACGCATAGCCAGGTTGCCTATGAAGGAACAGAAGGAGAAAACCGGGCCGGGCAGCGCCTGCACAATCGCAAAACCGGATAGAAATTCTTCTGCGGTGAGGTAACGCTTAAAATCCACGAACTCCGTGAACATGAGCGGGATGAGCACCTGTCCGCCCCCGAAAACCAGACTGCCGTTTCGGTAAAAGTTCTCAAACAGCCTGATCGGGAGCGATGAGGTGGCCCCACCCAGTACGGCTGCGGTAATCAGCACGGCCAGGTATAGGATAAAGTTCGCCCACTGAATATCGAGTTTTTTATCTTTCTCCTGCGGGTGTTGCTTAAAGCGCAGTGCTGTGATGGCACCACCTGCTAACAGCAAAAGCGGGTATACCCACGGGGAGTGAAAAAAGTAGGCCAGGATACCCGAAACAACCATAATGCCCACCGCCAGTTTGGTTTGCACCACTTTAGAGCTGATGGCATATGCCGCATAGGCCACAAAACCGACGGCCATGGGTTGAATGAATCTTAAAAACCGCAAGGAGATATCATGCTCTTGCAGGTATGAAATGCTGATTGCGGCGGCAGCCATAATGCTGGCAGCCGGCAATAGCCAGATCAGTAAGGTGAGGTAAGCGAGGTTAGGGCCGCCGATACGGTAGCCAATGGCCGTGATAGTTTGGGTGGAGGTTGGGCCCGGCAGAATCTGGCAAAGGGCATTAAGCTCGATCAATTCCTGTTCGGTGAGATAGCGCCGCTTATCGACCAGCAGCCGGAACATCATAGAGATATGGGCCTGCGGCCCCCCAAATGCAGTCAGGGCAAGCAATAGTACGTCTTTCAGGAAGATGTAGTAGCGCAGACTCATGCCTTAGATCAAAAAAAGAGAGACAGCGCGGGCACCGTCTCTCTTTTTGTTAGCAAATCAGGTTTATGCTTTTTTCAGTCCCAGCTCAACAAGGCGCTCGTTCAGGTACTCACCTGCTGTGGCATCCGGGTAGGCTTTCGGGTTACGCTCATCTATGCAGCTCTCCAGGCAGGTCAGGTCCATTTCAGAACGTGGGTGCATGAAGAAAGGGATAGAGAAGCGGGAAGTGTTCATCAATTCGCGTGGTGGGTTCACCACACGGTGGATCGTCGACTTCAGTTTGTTATTGGTCAGGCGGGCCAGCATATCGCCTACATTCACTATTACCTGCTCAGGCAGGGCCGTAATCGGGATCCACTGTCCGTCGCGGCGCAACACTTGCAGGCCGTCGGCGCTAGCGCCCATCAGCAATGTAATCAGGTTGATATCGCCGTGCTCAGCGGCACGTACGGCGTCAGCCGGTACTTTGTCCGGGTCTTCTATTGGGAAATAGTGGATAGGGCGCAGGATGCTGTTGCCGTATTTCACTTTCTCGTCGAAGTAGTTTTCTTCCAAGCCAAGGTGTAAGGCTATGGCACGCAGTACCTGCTTACCGGCTGCTTCCAGTTTACGGTAAGCCTCCAGTGTCACCTCCTCCAACTCTGGCACTTCTGATGGCCAGATATTGGCCGGGTACTCTGCTTTGATCGGGTCGCTGTCCGGAATACCGTTCAGGTCTTGGCCAACATGATAAAACTCTTTCAGGTCGCCAGTATTGAAGCCTTTGGCTTTTTCTCTGCCTTTCCCCACATAGCCGCGCTGTCCTGCCAGCTCGGGGTTCTCGTACTTTTGCTTCACATCGTCAGGCAATGCAAAGAACTTTTTAACGGCTGCGTAGAGTCTCTCCGTCAGGTCATCGCTCAGGCCGTGGTTTTTCAGGGCAATAAAGCCAATGTTCTGGTAAGCGTCTCCTAACTGCTGCACAAATTGTGCTCTGCGTCCTTCGTCTCCCGATGTAAAATCAGCTAAGTCCAATGAAGGCACTTCATCAAACAAAATCTCGCTCATATAGTCTTTTTTGTATACTTTTACGTAAATGTCACGTAGTGCGCAATATACAAATAAATTCAGTATATTGGCTAGCATGCTAATCCAAACCCTTTTTAGATGAAAAAAACATATTTGCTCCTTGCCACCGCCTTCATGTTAGGCTTTGCTGCCTGTGATACGGCCCGCCAGACGCAGGATGATGAAACGCGTATACCTGCCACTCCCACCTCTTCTGGCCCAACTCCGGTCGGTGCAGTCATGAGCAAGGGCGGCCTGCGTGTGTTTGCCTTTGACGATTCACAGCGATACCCTGAATCCCAACTCCGCCTGAGTACGCCTCCTGCCAACGCTGTGGTACAGCCTGGTCCGGTTGAGTTTGTATACGAGCTGTCAAACTTCCAACTGACCCGCATGACGCCACACTCTAACGCGGAGCAGATGGCCAACTCAAAAGAAGGACAGCACATTCACAATATCGTGGACAATGAGCCTTACACAGCGCATTACAAAACCACTTTCACCAAAGAGATGGAAGAGGGAGACCACGTGGTGCTTTCTTTCCTTTCGCGCTCATACCATGAAAGCCTGAAACACAGAGGCGCCTACGACCTGCGCATGATCACAGTAGGCAGACCGCAGCAGCGCATGGAGTTTGACATGAAAGCGCCGCATATGTTCTACAGCCGTCCGAAAGGCGAGTATGTAGGCAGCGATACCCGCCGTATCATGCTGGATTTCTACCTGGTGAACACAGACCTGTCTACAACCGGTAACAAGGTACGCGCTACCATCAACGGAAACGAGTTTATCCTGGATAAGTGGATGCCACACATCATCGAGGGCTTGCCTATGGGCGAAACAACCATTAAGCTGGAACTGATTAACGACTCCGGTGCCGTGGTGCCAGGTCCTTACAACTCAGTAACACGCACAATCACATTGAAAGAAAGCTAGGATTAGCAGCAATCATATAGGAGGCCCGTGGCATTTGTCACGGGCCTTTTTTATGCGTGTGAGCTGATGTCTAATACCTTCCTGCTCAGGTATAGGCTGTCGATAGTACGGGCTCGGCAGGTATAGACAGGACAAAAACACAGCGGCCATACCTGGTTCAGGTATGGCCGCTGTGTCTTGTAGCAGAATTTAGTGCCTGTTACTCCTTCGGCTTGTTCGGGCCACCTTGTCCGGGATTAGCGATCGAGTTGCGCATGTCCGTGTCAGACTGGATGTTCTGCATTTTGTAGTAGTCCATGATACCCAGGTTACCGCTGCGGAAGGCCGCCGCGATAGCTTGCGGAATCTCCACCTCAGCCGCAATAACAGAGGCCCGGGCTTCCTGCGCTTTGGCTTTCATTTCCTGCTCCACGGCTACGGCCATGGCGCGACGCTCCTCCGCCTTCGCCTCGGCCACTTTTAAGTCGGCTCCTGCCTGGTCTATTTGCAGCTTAGCGCCGATGTTCTCACCCACGTCAATATCGGCAATGTCAATCGACAGGATCTCATAGGCCGTGCCGGCGTCAAGTCCCTTCTGCAGTACCAGCTTCGAGATGATGTCCGGGTTTTCCAATACGCTTTTATGCGACACCGAAGAGCCGATGGATGTTACGATGCCTTCGCCTACACGTGCCAGGATGGTTTCCTCGCCCGCACCACCTACCAGTTGCATGATGTTGGCGCGCACCGTTACGCGGGCTTTGGCAATCAGTTGAATGCCGTCCTGCGCCACAGCGGCTACGTTTGGCGTGTTAATCACTTTTGGATTCACAGACGTTGTGACGGCCTCAAAAACGTCGCGGCCTGCCAGGTCGATGGCCGTGGCCTGCTTAAAGGAAAGCGGTATGTTGGCTTTGTCAGCCGAGATGAGCGCCTTGATCACGTTAGGCACATTGCCACCAGCCAGGTAGTGTGTTTCCAGCTCGGTGGTGGTTACGTCTATACCTGCTTTGGTGGCATTGATCATGGAGTTGACGATGAGGCTCGGCGGTACCTTTCGGATACGCATGAACACGAGCTCCAGCAAGCCTACCTTCACGCCGGAGAACAGAGCCGTGATCCAGAGACTGATAGGTACAAAATACAAGAAGATGAGTAGCAGGATAATGCCGCCTGCTATCAGAAATAAGACTGAAAAGTTTTCCATTGGCTTGTTTTAAGTGATTGCTTCTACGGTGATTTTATTGGCTACTATTTTGATGATGCGAACAGGTGTGTTGGGGGATAGGAAGGCACCGGTGGTCTGCACCTCGTGGTGCCGCTCCTTGAAGACTGCGGTACCTTGCGGACGTAGCGCCGAAACAGTTCGCCCCTCTTCACCCACTTCCAGCAGATGGGGGTTTTCTTCGTTGACCCGGCTCTTGATAGCGCCTTTAAGCGCAAACCGCGACCAAGCCTCCGACCTGAAACTATAGAACAGGGCCAGTCCGCCGATAAGCACCGAGGCCGCCAGGATGATGTGGCCTGTCGTGGTTCCCAGCGCAGCATACCCGATCCAGATGCCAACCGCCACCAGGATGAACCCAAGTATGCCCACAATAGTAACGCCCGGTACAAAAATCAACTCCACGACAATCAGAACAAGTCCGATGCCGATAAGCAGTATAACCGTAACCCAGTCTAATACCATAAATTGTCAGTGCTGTTATGAGTAAATATAGCGATTTTACGATTCACTTTGATCGTATTATGTCATTTTATACCTATTTATACTGTTTATAAAGTAAAAGAGCCACTCCCTGGCAGGAATGGCTCTTCGATTAGTAAAAGTTAACAGGTATGGAACAACCTGGTTTAGTAAGCCTTGGCAAAGTACACCCGCTGTTTCGACGGTTTACCGGAGATCATGTCCACGCCATCTTCTTCAGGTGTGTCTAAGGCAATGCAACGGATAGTTGCCTTTGTCTCTTCCTTGATGCGCTCTTCCGTTTCCGGGGTGCCGTCCCAGTGAGCCAGTATAAAACCGCCTTTGGTTTCAAGCACCTGCTTAAACTCCTCGTAGCTGTCTACCTTGGTTGTGTTTTCCTCCCGGAAGGTATAGGCGCGGTTGTAGATGTTCTCCTGAATCTCGTCGAGCAAGGCCGGAATATAAGTGGCCAGGCTGTCGAATTGCTGCGTGCTTTTCTCCTTGGTGTCGCGGCGGGCCACTTCGGCTGTGCCATTCTCCAGGTCGCGGGCTCCGATCGCCAGACGCACCGGCACACCCTTCAGCTCCCACTCGGCAAACTTAAAGCCAGGACGCTCGGTGTCGCGGTTGTCGAACTTCACGCTGATTCCTTTGGCTTCGAGTTCTTTCTTCAACTGGAGCACTTTCTCGCTGATCTGAGCCAGCTGCTCTTCGCCTTTGTAGATTGGCACAATTACCACCTGGATTGGAGCCAGCTTTGGAGGGAGCACCAGGCCTTCGTCGTCGGAGTGGGCCATTACGAGCGCACCCATCAGGCGTGTGCTCACACCCCAGGAAGTACCCCAAACATACTCCAGTCCGCCTTCTTTGGTAGCAAACTTCACATCAAATGCCTTGGCGAAGTTCTGTCCCAGGAAGTGGGAGGTGCCCGCCTGCAGCGCCTTGCCATCCTGCATGAGCCCTTCGATGCAGTAGGTGTCTAGTGCACCGGCGAAACGTTCGTTTGGTGTCTTCACACCCCGGATAACCGGCAGCGCAATGTATTGCTCAGCAAAGGTGGCGTATACCTCCAGCATTTGCTTTGTTTCAGCAATGGCCTCGTCGGCAGTGGCATGGGCCGTGTGGCCTTCCTGCCACAGGAACTCCGCCGTGCGCAGGAAAAGGCGCGTTCGCATTTCCCAGCGTACCACGTTTGCCCACTGGTTAATGAGCAGAGGCAGGTCGCGGTAGCTTTGGATCCAGCCTTTGTAGGTATTCCAGATCACCGCCTCAGAGGTAGGGCGCACAATAAGTTCCTCCTCCAGACGGGCGTTCGGGTCCACGCGTAGTTTGCCTGGCTTGTCTGGGTCGGCCTGTAGGCGGTAGTGTGTTACCACAGCGCACTCCTTTGCAAAGCCTTCTGCATTCTGCTCTTCGGCCTCAAACAAGCTCTTGGGTACAAACAGCGGGAAGTAAGCGTTCTCGTGGCCTGTTGCCTTAAACATGTCATCCAGCACACGTTGCATTTTTTCCCAGATGGCGAATCCGTACGGCTTGATCACCATACAACCGCGCACGGCGGAGTTCTCCGCCAGGCCGGCTTTTTTCACCAGCTCGTTATACCATAAGGAGTAGTCTTCGCTTCTTTTTGGCAGCCCTTTGCTCATTTTAAAAAATATTTATCGAGTATCTGTATTTATTAATCTTTTTGGAATGAATATTGCTTTCCACATAGGAAAGATTTAATATCAATCCGGCTCAAAATTACGTTAATATATTGTACTATTGATAAGGTTTTGCGCTATTGTGTTTATATCTTTGATATAGAAGCACTTTATTGACAGACGGCCATGAAAAAGACTACCTTATACTACGCAATAGCTCCTGTAATTGCACTTTTCGCAGTAGGCTGTAGCAGCCCGACCGCTATGCAGTCTACGGAGTATGATGACATGTACTACAGTTCATCAGACCGAACCGAATACGTGCAGCCTCAGGCTCCGGAGCAGCAGTATGCTCAAGCCGAGGAGAGCGACGCGAGTGCGCAGCGTTCAGCAGGAAACGTAACGGATAATTACTATGCAGACGAGTATTACGATGGTCGCACCTACCGGCCGCAGGCAACCTGGGCTTCTCCCAATTATGCTTACGTAGACCCCTACTGGACAACAAGCCATCTGCGGCGCATAAACCGTTACAGTGCATTTTACGACCCGCTTTTCTACGATCCGTTCTATGACCCTTTCTACGATCCATTCTTCCCAACTAACAGGTTTATGGTCAGTGTGAGTATTGGCAATGCATGGGGATCGGGCTGGAATCGTTGGGGAAGCCCGTACGACCCATTCTATGGAAACAGATGGTGGCCTTACAACAACTACTACAGTGGTTTTTACCATGGTTACCATCACGGATATTATAGCGGCAACAGGTATGTGTACGACCGTCCGATAAACGTGCAGCCCCGTAAGGTGCAGTACGGGCCTCGTGATGATAGAAGCTCCGTGCCAGCCACTGGCGGCGACCGTGTAGTTGGCCGACCGGATAGAACGCAGTCTGCCCGGGATGAGCAGCGTGCCGTGCAGCCAGGAGTTGACTATGCCCGTCCGGCGCGTGCAACGCGTTCAGGAGCAGATACCAGAGGTCAACAGCGTGCAAATCCAACGGAAGACACCAAACAGGTGCTTCCTGCCAGGCCAGCCACCACGCGCGGTTACGACCCACAAAGCGGACAGGTAAGGCCGTCCAGACAGCAGCCGGTGAACGAACAGCCCGTGCAGCGCATGTCCCCATCAAGAGAGCGTAGTGCCTATCCGGCTACACAGCCAAGACCCGTGCAGCGCCAGGAAAGGGAGCAGCCCGTGCAGCGCCAACAGCCAGTTCAACGTCAGGAGAGAGCCCAGCCCGTGCAGCGAACGCAGCCGGTTCAGCGTGAGCAGCGCAGTTCGCCAAGCTACGAGCGGAGCCAGCCAGTGCAGAGAGAGTCTAGCTATACGCCATCCAGAAGTTCAGGCACATCCAGCCCTCCGGAGCGTTCCAATTCAAGCAGCGGTGGCCGTCCAGAAAGAAGAGGACAATAATCTCAAACAGCTAACCCATGAAAATAAGTAAGATTGTTTCGGCCAGCCTGGCACTAATGCTGGGCTGGGGCGGAACCGCTTTTGCCCAAAACGAGGTAGACGCCCTGCGCTATACCCGTTACGGCCTGACCGGATCCGCACGCATACAAGGTATAGGAGGTGCTCAGGCAGCCCTCGGTGCAGATGTTTCTACTATGGCAACCAACCCTGCGGGCTTGGGTATGTTCAGAAGATCGGAGTTTAGTTTTAGCCTAGGACAGCAGTCTATGGATGCAAGCACTCTCTCGAATGTTGGGCAAGCGTCTGATCAGGAAAGTCGGTTTGTAGTCCCGCAAATGGGGGTAGTGCTTCCTAGCAGAAGTACAGGCAATGAAGGCAGCGATTGGAAGGGCATCACGTTCGGTATAGGGTTTACAAGGTTGAATAACTTCAACGAAACCTTTTCCTACCAAAACACTGCTGTGCCCCCAAACACAATCGTTGACTATTTTGCCGATTTGGCCAATGGCAGAACGCTAAGTCCCGGACAAACTTTGCTGCAAAATCTTGATGCTGAGTACAATGCAGGTATACAGACCCTTTCAGGCTTGGCATATGGTACATACCTGATAGATGTGTTTGAGGATGCGAACGGCAGTCAGTTTGCAGATGGTTTGTATACATTTGGAAATAGTAGTCAGCAGGAGCGCGTGCAGCGCAGTGGCTCTCAAAGTCAAATTGATATTGGCGCAGGTACGAGCTACAGGGACAAAATCTACCTAGGAGCTTCCATGGGCATAGTAACCACTGATTTCAAGCAGGAGAGCCTGTTTCAAGAGTCGGGCAACTATGTGGCTATATTCGACGAAAGTGGCAACCCTGATGTGGAAAGCCCTTACAGTTTGGCACTTCGTGATGAGTTCAGGTCGCGCGGCACAGGCATCAACTTAAAGCTAGGGCTGATCGCTAGGCCAACGGATGCCCTGCGGTTTGGCGTGAGTCTGCAGACTCCTACGGTTTATCAGTTTAGTGACACCTATCAAAGTGTGCTTTCAGCAACTACTTTGAACCCGACTACACTGCAGTCTGAAACAATCACAGAGGCGACTTTCCCCGGTGAGTTTGATTACCGGCTGACTACGCCGCTTCGCGCAACAGGCGGTGTCGCTTTCTTTATCAACAAGTATGGCTTTATCACAGCAGATGTGGAGTACGTGAACTATACCAACATGCGCTTCTCAGAAAGAGATAATATGAGCTCGTCGAGCGATTATTTCACCAATGTCAACAACAGCATTGGGAATACATTCCAGTCTGCAATAAACTATAGGGTAGGGGCTGAGGGCAGATATGAGGTGTTTAGAGTGAGAGCAGGTTATGCGCATACGGGCGATCCCTACAGCAATTCAAGTGTGGATGGTTCTGTTAGCTCCTATACCCTCGGTGCAGGTGTTAGGCTGAAGAACTATTACGTCGACTTAGCCTATGTGAATAGCAAAATGGAGAGCCCTTACTCGCCTTATGTATTCAGTTCAGGGGGAGGAGAGCCTGTTATTGATATAGAGAACAAGCAGAGCACTGTTATGCTGACATTCGGCTATAACTTCTAGGCAAAAATTTCCTGTTTTCAGAAAGGCGGCTTTATCCGAAAGGGTTGCCGCTTTTTTGTTGCGCTATACCTGATGGAGGAACGGTTTTGACGGCTAGGTATGGCAAAAACCATATTATTCTGATAAATTAGCAATCTAAACGTTAACAACCCTTAAACACATGCATATCAACCTTAAAACCAATTTTCTGGCTGTGGTGCTTTTGTGCTTTGCCTTTATAGCGCAGGCCCAGCAGAAAAAAGAAATCACGCTGGAGGACATTTACCGCAAGGGCACCTTCTCGCCAAAGTCGGTGTACGGCGTGAACTGGATGAATGACGGCCGCTATTACAGTTCGCAGGTGGCCGACGAAAAGAACGGCGTGACCGACATCGTGAAGTATGATGTAACGACTGGCCAGCCGGTAAGCACCATCATCGAAGGCGAAGACCTGAAGCCGGAAGGCAGCGATAAGCCCATCAAATTTGATAGCTATACCTTCAGCTCAGACGAGAAAAAAGTGCTATTCGCGACTGAAAAGGAGCAGATCTATCGTCGCTCTTCCAAAGCTGAATTTTATGTGTATGACATCGCTTCGAAGAAACTGACCAAGTTGAGCAACGGCGGCAAGCAGCTGTACGCTACCTTCTCGCCAGATGCCAAGCGTGTAGCTTTTGCCCGCGAAGGCAACATGTTCTTCGTGGACTTGGGTAATATGAAGGAAACGCAGATTACCAACACAGGTAAGTTCAACTCGATCATCAACGGGTATGCGGACTGGGTATACGAGGAGGAATTCTCATTCGCGCAAGGCTTCCACTGGTCACCGGACGGCTCTAAGATCGCCTTCTATACCTTCGACGAGACCAATGTACCGGAATTCAACATGCAGATGTGGGGTGAGTTATACCCGCAGGACTACAAGTTTAAGTACCCGAAAGCCGGTGAGGCCAACTCTGCCGTGACTGTGTCGGTGTATAACGTGGGCAACGGCCAGACCGTGAAAATGGACACCGGCAACGAGACTGATATCTATATCCCGCGCATTAAGTGGACCAACGACAGCAACCTGCTTTCCATCCAGAAGATGAACCGTTTGCAGAACACACTCGAGATTCTGCATGCCAACGCGACAACGGGCAAAGCCAACGTGGTATTGAAGGAGACGGACAAAGCCTACATTGACATCACCGACGACCTGACTTACCTCAACGACGGCAAAAGCTTCATCCACTCTTCGGAAAAAGACGGCTTCAACCACCTATACCTGTACAGCATGAATGGCAAACTGGTGCGGCAGATCACAAAAGGCAACTGGGAAGTGAGCAACTTCATCGGGTTTGATGAGAAGAATGACGTGCTGTACTACATGTCTACAGAGGTGTCGCCGCTGGAGCGCCACTTGTACAGCATCAACAGCAAAGGAAAAAACAAGAAGCGTCTGACCACTGAGTCGGGAACTTACAACGTGAACATGAGCAAGGACTACAAATATTACCTTGCCTACCACACAGCCGCTAACACTCCGCTTACCGTGAGCCTGCACACCGCCAAAGACGGCAAATTGGTGAAGGTGCTGGAAGACAACCAGAAGCTTCGCAACACACTGGCTCAGTATGACATCGCCAAGCAGGAGTTCTTCACCATGAAAACGCCTGACGGCACGCAGCTGAACGGCTGGATGATCAAGCCGACAGATTTCGACCCGAAGAAGAAGTACCCGGTGCTGATGTTTGTGTACGGTGGTCCGGGATCGCAGACGGTGAACAACAGTTGGGGCGGTGCCAACTATATGTGGTACCAAGTGCTGGCCAGCAAAGGCGCTATTGTGGTGAGCGTGGACAACCGCGGCACAGGCGCCCGTGGCGCTGACTTCAAGAAAGTGACGTATGCGAACTTAGGCAAGTACGAGATCGAAGACCAGATTGAAGCGGCCAAGTGGTTGGGCAACCAGCCGTACGTGGACAAAGACCGTATAGGCATCTGGGGACATAGCTATGGTGGTTACATGACGCTGCTTGGCCTGGCCAAAGGCAATGGTGTGTTCCGTGCCGGTATCTCGGTGGCTCCGGTTACGAACTGGCGCTTCTACGACTCCATCTATACCGAACGCTACCTGAAAACGCCTCAGGAGAACGCTACTGGCTACGACGATAACTCGCCGCTGTTCTTTGCCGACAAACTGCAGGGCGACCTATTGCTTATCCACGGCACCGGCGACGACAACGTGCACTTCCAGAATGCGGTGGCTATGCAGGATGCCCTGATCAGCGCCAACAAACAGTTCGAGAGCTTCTACTACCCGAACCGTAACCACGGTGTGGGTGGCGGCATCACGAGCCTGCACCGCTTTAAGATGATGACCGACTTCCTGGAGCGCAAGCTGATCAACCCGACTTCTGAGAAGAACCAATAAGGTATAGCAACAAGTGTCCGGATTTTAGGCACACGACCTATAGATAACTGAGAGACCCGTCAGCAATGGCGGGTCTTTTTGTATGGGTACAGGTAGCAAGTGAAGTGCCTGAAAAAATAAGTAACGAGCTGTAGGTATAGCGACTATATGTGCTAAATTTAGGATAGCTATACCTGTTCGCTATGAAGAAACTACTCTTTATGATCTTGCCGTTTATGCTATGTGCTTTTCAGGGCTCAGAAGCAAGCCGTGACAAAGCGCTTGCCAGTATGGTAGAAGCCGAAAGAAGCTTTGCCACCACTTCCGTTGAGAAAGGTATAAGGGCAGCCTTTTTGGAATATCTGGCAGATGACGCCGTCGTGTTCCTGCCTGAACCGGTGAACGGCAAAGCAGGCTATGGCAGCCGGCCGGAAAGCGACGCCAAACTATCGTGGTATCCTGTGTATGCCGATATTTCCGGCTCCCTGGACTGGGGCTATACCACCGGTCCCTACGAGTTCAGGGCTAACCCTTTGGAAGAGAAACCGGCAGGGGCAGGCTTTTATCTGTCGGTCTGGAAAAAGCAGCCGGACGGGCAATGGAAAGTAGCCATCGATCAAGGTAATTCCTATCCGGTTGAGCAGATAAAACCGGAGGCGTACAAGCCAACGGCAGGCGTTGAAGCAAGCAAGGGGACAGCGCAGGACCTGCTGCAAAAAGACGAGCAAAAGGTACAGCCCTACCATGACGAAACCCTGATCTACCGGGCGGGTCAATACCCGATCAGGTATAAAGATCTGATCATCGAGCCAGCTTCCAATATAGCGTACACCACTCTCGGGCACGATATTTCCCCGGCCGCTGATATGGCCTATACCTACGGCAGCTATACCCGTGGCGGAACCGCAGAAACAGGTTACTATCTGAAGGTATGGAAAGTACTGCAAGGTGAGTGGAAATTGGTGGCGCATAACCTTGTTCCTGACAAAAAGCAGTAGCTCGTACCAGGTATAGATTTTAATTCATCTTGGTGAGCAAGCGATCAATTTGCTCATGCAGTCGAACTTTTTCTGCCTTGCTGATGGGCAATGCCTGCAGTTGAGCAAACACTTCTGACCGTTCATTATCTGTCAGCTGTTCTGAGGTGTAGACCGTGTTCAACACGAACTTGGTAAAAGAGGCAAGCTGATCGGACTGGCTCGTGAGGCGATTCAGGATGGTGAGTAATTCCCTAATGGCGGCGCCGCAACGGTGATCCGGATAGCGTATGTTATGGTCTATCTCGCTCCAACCTTCTTCAAAAAGGGTGCGCAGCTGTATCTCTGCAAAGTAGCGCTGTCGGTTGGGTTGCGTGCTGATCACAAAGTGCACGGCCCGATAGCCAAGGTCATGTCGCCTGATGTTGCAGCCAGCGGCAGTAAACTCATCTGCGACAGACGCAGCTTCTTCAGCACCGATATAGGCAATTGGGGTTCGTTTCAGTTCCCAAGTGGCCTTTATGAAATGCCCCACTTCCCGCCAGGACTCTTTGTACAGGTATAGCACCCGAATGCCGACCAGGTCGTTGATCCAGTCTAAGTAGCTGCGTTCATCCACCGTGCGCTCCGGATATTCGTTTTTCTTCCGGATAATCTTGCGGAGCAGGTGCACAGGGTCCTTCACCCGATACCGTACGGCGTGCACTGCCGGTTCATGTTGCAGGGTGTTGGCCGTCTGCGCCGCAATATCCGTGAGTTCCTGGTTCCGAAGGGCAAAATCATGGTAGATGGCCACCAACGTTTGAGGCGCTATACCTTGCGCATGCCATTCTTCCTCGGCTATACCTAATCGTGCAAGTATAGTGGTTGACTGGTTTTCGTTTGGCTGGTTGTGGTTGGGCATCAGAAGCGTATGGGTCTATATATTCATACTCTTTTGATGGGGGAAAGGGTTGGGGTTAGTACATAAGGTGAGCAAGGTATAGCCGTAAATAAGCTTAATTGGCGAGTTAGCACTTTTGATTTTTTGTCTCCATTCACTTTCAAATCAAGGAGCTTTATGGTCGTTAGGTTAATATCTAATTAACCTCTTCAGAATTGATAGAAAATTCCTTACTAACACAACTATCCCAGTTGTCTTCTTTAGTGGGTCTATAGTGAACTAATATCCTAAATGGTTTTTGTTTTGGCCCGCCCTTCCACAATTCTAGTCTCTTCAAATCTAACTTAAGGTCTCTATTGCCATGTCCACTTAGGCCATAGATTTCTGTTAGTTCTTTTCCTGGGCTTTCGATACCGCCATCTATTTGATACCAGTGGCCCAATTCTAAATCTTTGAATTGAAGAAGGGCATTGAAGTAGAGACTGTCATTGCTTGGATTTTGGAATGTTACTTCTAACGTATCCTTATCAAGGAATTCTCTTTCTATTCCTGTAATCGATAAAACGCTGCACGTTTCCTCAGCGTCGAGCTGATTTGGATGATAAGAGGAGGTCTCATGGTCAGTTTGCAGTCTGCTGTTAGCCTGGGCTTTTGATTTATCTGTGTCAGGAGAGCAGCAGATTAAGGCTGAACCTAGTAGCAAGTAATACAATTTCATATTCAGCTTTCTTTTAATTCATCAAAATGCGCTTTGCCTGAAGCAAGGCGTTTTCATTTGCAGAAATGAAACATGCTTTTCACTATTCCCAACCAAAACACAGTTGAGTACTTACTGAAACAGGTTGATAGGCGTGACCACTAAACTTTCATCCTGCCAAGTTGACTACAGCTTCACACAAACATTCTGCGGCTCTGTGAAGAACCTTAGCGCTTCGAAACCACCTTCACGTCCTACACCCGAGTTCTTCATGCCGCCGAAAGGCGTGCGCAGGTCGCGAAGGAGCCACGTGTTCACCCAGATGATACCCGAGTGCACTTGGTGCGCGACACGGTGGGCGCGTTGCAGGTTCTGCGTCCAGATGGTGGCGGAAAGGCCGTAGTCGGTGCAGTTGGCGTATTGGATGACTTCTTCTTCGGTGTCGAAAGGCATAAGCGTGACCACCGGGCCGAAGATTTCTTCGGTGTTGGTGCGGCAGTTGTAAGCTAGTCCTTCGATAATGGTTGGGGCAATGAACCAGCCGTTCTGGCAACGTCCTTCTACCTGTATCCGGTGTCCGCCTGTCAGAATGGTGCCGCCCTCTTGTTTAGCCAGCTCGATATAAGAAAGCACCTTTTGCATGTGCTGCTCCGATACCACCGCACCCATTTTCGAGCTTTCTTCCATTGGGTCGCCTACCTGCATGGCCTTTACTTTCTCCACAAAAGCATCGCGGAACTTCTCATACAGCGGTCGCTCAATGAAAATGCGGGAACCACACAGGCAGATCTGTCCTTGGTTGGCGAAAGAGGAATGGATGGAGGTATGCAGGGCGTTATTGAAATCGCAGTCAGCGAAAATGATGTTCGGGTTTTTGCCGCCCAACTCCAGCGACAGCTTCTTGAACATAGGAGCCGCCGTAGCCGCGATGGTGCGCCCTGTGGCGGTGCCGCCTGTGAAAGAGATAACCGGTACTTTGGGGTGAGTTGTCATGGCGGCACCTACTTTGTGGCCGTAACCATGCACGATGTTGAGCACACCCGCAGGCAAACCTGCTTCAATGCAGATTTCTGAAAGCAAGTAAGCCGTCATGGGTGTGACTTCTGATGGCTTAGCCACTACGCAATTGCCAGCGGCTAGGGCAGGGGCAATTTTCCAGGTAAACAGGTATAGCGGCAGGTTCCAGGGTGAAATGCAACCCACCACGCCATGCGGGTGGCGCACGGTATAGTTGATGGCGTTGGTGCCCTCCATGTAGTGCGCCTCGGAAGCGAAATGCTGGATGGCCGTGCCGTAAAAGCGCATGTTACTGCTCGCCCTGGGTATATCCACCGACTTGGCCAGCTTCAGCGGCTTGCCATTGTCAATCGACTCAGCCTCGGCCAGCTTGTCCAGATTCTGGTCGATGAGGTCGGCAATCTTCATCATGATCTGTCCCCGCTTCTCGGCAGGCGTGTTTGACCACGCCGGAAAAGCCTTCAAAGCCGCCTGTACTGCTTGTTCCACGTCCTGTTCGTCGGAGTCAGGTATAAGTGAGTACACCTCGCCTAAAGCGGGGTTGTAATTGTCGATGTACTGCCCCGCCACAGGCATTACCAACTGGCCGTCGATGTAGTTATGTATATGTAGCATGGTACCTCCCCCCAACCCCCTCCTAAAAACAGGAGGGGGAGTTTTCAGGGCATAATTTTATTTTAATGAGGGTGTTACTTACTAATTTTGAATTTTCCTGATATATACTGATATATATTAGGAAAAGTCACAATTCCCTCCCCTGTTTTTAGGGGAGGGCTGGGGTTACAAACTCCCCGTCCTGCCCCCATCAACCGGCACATTAATGCCGTTGATATAAGCCGCTGCTGGTGTAGCCAGAAATGCTGCCGCTGCGGCTACTTCCTCGGGTTCGGCGAATCGGCGGGCCGGGATTTCGGACATCATCTCTTCTTCTACTTTATCTATGTCGCTTTCTGTCTTTTTCGCTTTATTCTCGATAATGGACTCCAAACGTCCCGTGCGGGTAGCGCCGGGTAGCACGTTATTGACCGTGATACCGAATTGCCCCAACTCATTGGCCATGGTCTTGGCCCAGCTGGCTACGGCACCGCGTATGGTGTTCGACACGCCTAGGCCCTGCAATGGCTGTTTCACCGAGGTGCTGATGATATTGATAACGCGGCCGTAACCTGCTTTTTTCATGAGCGGTATCACTGCCTGCGCCAGGTTGTGGTTATTGATCAGGTGCATGTTGAAGGCGCTCAAAAACTCTTCCGGCTTCGCATTCACGATTGGTCCACCTGCTGGTCCGCCGGTGTTGTTCACGAGAATGTGCACCTGCTCATGCTGCTGCAGGTATACCTGTAGTTGCTGCACCAGCTCATCCGGCTTGCTGAAATCGGCCACGAGGTAATCGTGTTGCTGGCCTTGGCTGTTGTCCAGTTCTTGGGCTGTATCCTGTAGCTTGGCTTCGTTGCGGGCCACCAGCGTCACGCTGGCACCAAGTTGGGCCAGTTCTACGGCGATGGCTTTGCCTATACCTTGCGTGCTGCCGCACACGATGGCTCTTTTATCAGTCAGGTCTAAGTTCATAGCTTAAAAGTACGCAAAAGGCTTTAAACTTGCACGCTAGTCGGAGCGTGTGCTATACCTGCGTTACCATTTGTATTTACTTTTTCGTACATTCAAGCTATCAACCTAACCCGATAAAACTATGGCCATACAGCGACCTTTCAATTTCAAACAGTGGATAGAGGAACACCGCCATTTGCTGAAACCACCCGTGGGCAACCAGCAGGTATACAAAGGCAACGACGATTTTATTGTGATGGTGGTCGGCGGCCCGAACGCCCGTAAAGACTATCACTACGACGAAGGCGAGGAGTTTTTCTACCAAGTGGAAGGCGATATTGTGCTGAAGATCATCGAAGACGGCAAACCCGTGGATATTCCCATTAAGGAAGGCGAGATTTTCCTCTTGCCGCCCAAAGTGCCGCACTCCCCACAACGCCCTGCCAACACGGTCGGTCTGGTGATTGAGCGCTACCGCCGCGAAGGGGAGAAAGATGGCTTTATGTGGTTCTGCGAGAACTGCGGGAACAAGCTGCACGAGGATTTTACGGAAGTAACGGACATTGTAAAGCAGCTGCCTGTGATCATGAGTAATTTCTGGGATAACAAGGACCTGCGAACTTGCAAGAAATGCGGCGAGGTGCTGCAACCGCCGGTGAAGCCTACGTAACCACTTCTGTCATTTCGACCGGCGGGAGAAATCTGGGTTTAGCTTTTAGCTGACAGCAGTTATTATAGCTAAGAAGCTATTCTAAAGAACTTCAGCTATTCCAGTGCTATTATACCAAAAGCTTCGTCTCCAGCTTTTGGGCGCTCAAAGCCGCGGGGCCTCGTCCTCGGGCATCGCGCTGTGTATTGAAGCTGCTCCTCGCTCCGCTGCGGGCTGCCCATACGGGCACCGCAACAATACAAATAGAGGGCCCCTACCCCCGGCGGCTCAACCCAAGGACTGGGTATAGTTTCGATAGCTTCTG
This sequence comes from Pontibacter aquaedesilientis, assembly GCF_014773225.1. GTDB lineage: Bacteria > Bacteroidota > Bacteroidia > Cytophagales > Hymenobacteraceae > Pontibacter > Pontibacter aquaedesilientis. The sequence goes on from NZ_JACXAJ010000013.1 coordinate 69,720, forward strand.
CCTATTGCTATGCAACTTATATTAAGTCCCCCTTTAAATTCAAAGATCCCGGACTTGATTCGGGAGAGGGGTTAGGGGTGGTTGGATCCGGTATCAGCGAAAACGTCACATCTGAGAAAATCTTGTCTATCCTTTTAAATCCTGAAAATCCTGATTCAAAATCCTTTCTCGAATCTCTCGTAAAATCTATAAAATGTGTATCTTGTTGAATTGCTTGATTTGGCCGTACTCTGTATAGCCGCATTTTCGTTCGTTTACCAGCATGCAAAACCAGAAGCCTACATTGCCTATACCTGCCGAAAACAATCTGTTCAAGATTGACATTCACACGCACATCCTGCCTGCCACGTGGCCCGATTTGCGGGAGCGTTACGGGTATGGCGGCTTTGTTAGGCTCGAGCACCACAAGCCGTGCTGCGCCCGCATGATGATGGACGACAAGTTTTTCCGCGAGATTCAGGACAATTGCTGGGACCCCAAAGTGCGCATGCACGAGTGCAGTCACCACCAAGTGGGCGTGCAGGTACTGAGCACCGTACCGGTTATGTTTAACTACTGGGCGAAGCCGGAGCATACCTACGACCTGTCACGCATGCTCAACGACCATATTGCAGGTATAGTCGCCGACTACCCTGACCGCTTTATTGGCTTGGGCACTATACCGATGCAGGACCCGACTTTGGCCATCAAAGAGCTGGAGCGTTGCATGAAGGAACTGGGGATGGCAGGTATACAAATCGGTTCGCACATCAACGACTGGAATCTGGACGCGCCTGAATTGTTTCCGATTTTTCAGGCGGCTGAAGAACTGGGAGCGGCGGTGTTTGTGCACCCTTGGGATATGTACGGCAAAGAGAAAATGAGCAAATACTGGTTGCCTTGGCTCGTAGGTATGCCCGCCGAAACCAGTCTGGCTATTTGCTCCATGATATTTGGTGGTGTGCTGGAGCGTCTGCCAAAGCTGCGTGTAGCTTTTGCCCACGGCGGTGGTTCTTTCCCGGCTACCATTGGCCGTATCGTGCACGGCTTCGAGGTGCGCCCCGATCTGTGCGCCATCGACAACAACGTAAACCCGCGCGAGTACCTCGGCAAATTCTACTTCGACTCCCTCGTGCACGACCCGCAGGCGCTGGACTATCTCGTGAACCTGGTAGGCGCCAACAGCATTGCGCTCGGCACGGACTACCCTTTCCCGCTAGGCGAACTCGAGCCGGGCAAACTCATCGAATCCATGCCCTACGACCGCGCCACCAAAGACCGCATGCTCCACGGCACCGCCCTGGAGTGGTTGAATTTGGAGAAGAGCCTTTTCGTGAAGGAAGCGCCGAGTGGGTTGAGGGCGAAGGTATAGCAGAGGTTCCTTTTAGCCGCTAGTTAGCATCAATAAATAGAAGAAATAGAAAACCTAAACAAAATTCTTTTCGACCTAATGATAAATTGTTTGTTATGAAAGTTTGTCTGCTAAAATGGCTAAGAACAGCAAGCTTAATACTTCTATTTTATTTAATGGGTGGATGTGATGAAGTAGATCGTAGGTTAACAATAGTTAATAATACTGATAAAGCAATGTTCTATGTTCTGTCAACAGATAGCATACTTGATGAAGGCAGCCCCAATTATAAAAAAGAAGTATTCAAAATAGGTAATGCAAAGGATACTGTATGGGTAGAACAGGATTACTTCGTAAAGCCGTATTCAAAAAAAAGAAATGATATTCTTGGTGGTAATGGCTGGACTTACTTCATCAATAGAGAAAGTTCAGACAGTACATTATACGTCTTCTTCTTTAATGCTATGGATTTAGTTGATACACCTTGGGAAGAGCTAAGGAGTGAGAAAAAGTATATAGAGCTTCATAGCTTTACAGTAGAAGAATTAGAAAAGAATAACTGGAAGGTGGTATTAGAGAATAATAATTAATAATGCTAGCCACACCTTTACGGTAGCTGTGCCACCGCAAAGCCCAGTCCGTTAGGGCACTTAAAACACATGAAGAACTTTTTGCTTTTACTTCCAATAGCTATCCTTTATGGTTGTGGGGAAGTTGCTACAACTGAGAAAAAATCTAGTGAAACAGATTATGCCCTAATAACAGAGTCATCCGAAAATGAACCTGCACAATCTACAATTCAAATTTTGGTTGTGGTCTACAATGTATGATGGTTTCTATAATAGAAAATTAGCTTCATGGCGCTGTAATGGTTCTGCTCTTTTTTGGAGAAGCAGGCCGTTTTTCTCACGATTCTTCGGTTTCTG
>NZ_JACXAJ010000014.1 GCF_014773225.1 Pontibacter aquaedesilientis
TCATGGCCCTGCCCAGACCGGAGTCGAGGACGCTTTTGTGGTTATTTTTTGTGTCAGGAGAAGGGGCGCCTTGGGGAAAGGAATAGGAATCAGAAGTTACTGAGGAGTTGTGCAACAGCTACCCTTGTTAGGTGATTTAATTTTTCAACGCTTTTTTAAAGATGTCTCTACCAGTGATAAACTTCTGCCTGCTCTTAATTTCAGGAAGCTTTTCAAGGAAGTGTTCTGGTGTATATGCTTCTATTATTTTGTAATCTTCCTTAGTCATTATTTCAAATTTATAATTTGCAGCGTCAGATAAAGTGTATGCAGTGACTGTGGAATCAGGGTTTTCCCTTTGAGTTATGTTAAGAGAGTCTGAGTTTAAAGTCCAAAAACCTAATTGGTCCAACTGGCTTAACAGCAATTGTGCATTTTCCTTGTCGTAGGAATTTACCTTAATAGTTGGTTTCCTAAAGTCGCCATTCTTCTTCTTTTTGGAGGCTAATGTTATTGAATTCCACTGTCCGTCTTTAAGCGCCAAAATTTGATAGAACTGCCTATCGCTCCACCAATAGCTTTCTTCTGTATAAGCAATTAAGAAATCATACTTCCCTTCAAAGTTCTTATAGATAGTCGATTCATTTGATTGATTTGAGTCGGAATGAATGACAGGAATTTGTCCATAGCCACACGTGCTCAAGAGCAAAAGTATATGTAACAACAGTATCTTCATTCTTCTTTATTATACCACCTAACTAGTGTATAAACGTCACTATGACGTTTATCTACCTTATGTGCGGAGTACTATCAGTTCACATAGCACATATGCCTACACATACCTACACTTATCTAATATACACAATTCGTATATACACTTTACAAAATAGAAATAAAAAAGCGGCTGCCTTCTTTCGAAGACAGCCGCTTTTAAAATAGTATCGTCTGATAAGTTTACACGTCTACACGGGCATACTTGGCATTGCGCTCAATAAAGTCACGGCGAGGACCTACCTCGTCGCCCATAAGCATAGAGAATAGGTGGTCGGCCTCAGCAGCAGACTCAATTGTCACACGCTTCAAGCTGCGGGTATCCGGGTCCATTGTCGTGTTCCAAAGCTGCTCCGGGTTCATCTCACCAAGACCTTTGTATCGCTGTACGCCTACGCTCTCGTCCTTGCCCTTGCCTAGTTCGGCAACCGCTTCCATGCGGTCCTGCTCACTCCAGCAATAGCGCTCTTCTTTACCCTTCTTTACCAGGTATAGCGGCGGCAGTGCAATGTAGATATAGCCGTTCTCGATCAGTTCTTTCATGTAACGGAAGAAGAAGGTCAGGATCAGGGTTCGGATGTGCGAACCGTCCACGTCCGCATCCGTCATGATGATGATGCGGTGGTAACGAAGCTTCTCCATGTTCAGGGCCTTCTCGCCGTCTGCCGTTCCGAAGCTCACGCCCAAGGCAGTGATCATGTTCTTGATCTCTTCGTTCTCGTAGATGCGGTGCTCCTGCGCCTTCTCCACGTTCAGGATCTTACCACGAAGCGGCAGGATGGCCTGGAAACGACGGTTACGGCCCTGCTTAGCAGAACCACCCGCTGAGTCACCTTCCACCAGGTATATCTCGCAGTTCTCCGGGTTGTTGTCGGAGCAGTCGGCCAGTTTACCTGGCAGGCTGGTACCGGACAGTACGCTCTTACGCTGCACCATTTCACGCGCCTTGCGGGCTGCGAAACGGGCTTGTGCTGCCAATATCACTTTCTGAACGATGATACGGGCCTCTTTCGGGTTTTCCTCCAGGAACTCGTTCAGCATTTCGCCAACAGCTATGTCCACAGCACCACCCACATCGGAGTTACCCAGTTTGGTTTTGGTCTGTCCCTCGAACTGCGGCTCAGCTACTTTTACCGAAATAACGGCTGTCAGACCTTCGCGGAAGTCATCACCGGCGATCTCGATTTTCACCTTGTCCAGCATACCTGACTTGTCGGCATAAGCCTTGAGCGTACGGGTAAGGGCACGACGGAAACCACCTACGTGGGTACCGCCTTCTATGGTGTTGATGTTGTTCACATACGAGAAGATGTTCTCGGTATAGGAGGTATTGTATTGCAGGGCAATCTCAACCGGCACACCATTTTTCTCGCTCTCAATATGGATCGGCTCCGGTATCAGGTTCTCACGTGTCTCATCCAGGTAAGCCACAAACTCCTTCAGACCGCCTTCTGAGTAGAATGACTCTGACAAAACAGGTTTCCCTTCTTCGTCGAGTTCACGCAAATCTTCCAGGTTAATGCGGATGCCCTTGTTGAGGAACGCCAGTTCGCGGAGACGGCTGGCAATGGTATCGTACTTGTACTCGGTGGTAGTGAAAATAGAACCGTCCGGCGTAAACTGCACTGTAGTGCCTGTTTTGTCGGTTGTACCAATTTCACGCACCGGGTAAGCCGGCGCACCGATGTTATAATGCTGCTCAAATATCTTTCCGTTGCGGTGCACGGTCACGTGCAGGTCAGTTGAGAGGGCGTTCACGCAGGATACACCCACACCGTGCAGACCACCGGAAACTTTATAGGTATCTTTATCGAACTTACCACCGGCATGCAGTACCGTCATCACCACTTCCAGCGCCGAACGGCCTTCTTTCTGGTGGAAATCGGTAGGGATGCCGCGTCCGTTGTCGGACACTGTGATAGAGTTATCGGGATTAATAGAAACGTTAATGGTGTCGCAATGTCCGGCCAGGGCTTCGTCAATGGAGTTGTCCACTACTTCCCACACCAGGTGGTGCAGGCCCTTGATACCGATATCGCCGATGTACATGGCAGGACGCTTGCGAACCGCCTCTAGTCCTTCCAGTACCTGTATACTATCTGCTGAATAATTGTTGTGCAATTGTTTTTCTTCCACTTCACTCATGTGTTTGAAAAGATAGATTGAATAGGTAAAATTACCACTTTTATTTGGTTTTAGCTATACTTTTAGCGCCTGTAATTTGGCATTAGTCAGGGTATGGCTTTAAGCATGGCGTGCAGGGGATTCCCGCATCTTATTTTCAACAAAAAAACCATCTCATTAGTGCCTGCTTTACAAATACTTCCCCTTTAAAATACAAACAAAATCCATCTCCTATACTAGCTTGCCTGTTCGTTTATCCACCTACTAAGGGCAACCGACTGGCACGGCCACAATAAGTGCCCGTAAAGGATGTCGCCCCGGCGGATGGGCATAGTGCTGCTCCCGCCACAATTTTGCCATAGCCTGTGTTAGCCGACTTTCACTAACCTGCCGGATACGCTCCCTCATAAGCGACAACCCTCCTATACCTGCACCGTTCAAAAAAGAGTAATGCAAGCAAATAATGAAGGAGGTAAGTATGGCGATGAACTTTGAAAATTATCAGAAAGAGGCCAAAACGTGGTTACACGAGCTTTGCGACTATCTGGGTATAGAAGACGAGCAGAAGGCTGCCCGCATTTTCCGGGTGGTGCTGCACGCTATCCGCGACCGTATACCTGCAGGCGAAGCTATCCATCTGGCTGCCCAGCTCCCCATCATCTGGAAAGGCATTTACTTCGACGGCTTCACGCTGCATGCGGAGCCGATTCGCATACGCCACGAAAAGGAATGGCTGGAGTTCATCCGCTCCAAAGATACCTTTGCCGGCAATGCCGACTTCCCTACCCTGGACCACGTCCACTACGCCTTTCAGGATGTGATGAAGTTTCTGCGCAGCCGCATGTCAGAAGGGCAGTACAACCAACTGGCACACTCGCTGCACTCGAATATTTCGGTGCCCGCTTAAGATCAATCTGCATGTTTTAACTCAAAGGCCTGGCGCATAGCCGGGCTTTTTATTGCTGCCAGCAACTCGTATACCTGCACGCTATACCTATACCTTAAAACTTACCGGCAGCAATAGCTGTTATTTTGGCGGATGCCATACCTTTGCAGCCGTACCTGAATCTCAACACCCTTAATTTTTTGCGATGAAAAAGTGGTTCCTATACCTTGCCCTTCCATTTGCGCTGGCCGGCTGCCAGGGAGAGCCCTCGGAGGCTTCCCAAAAAGAGTCTTTGGAAACTGAAGTGATGGCGCTGCACGACGAGGCCATGGCTGACATGAGCAAGATCTACCGCCTGCGCCGCAACCTCACCACCCTACGCGACTCGCTCTCAGCCCACACAGCCGACACCGCCGTGACCAGCCTGCTCACACGCCGTATCGCACAGCTAGAGGCAGCCGACGAAGCCATGATGGACTGGATGCGCAACTACAAGGCACCCGACACGCTTGAACACCAACAAGCCATGCTATACCTACAGCAAGAAAACAGCAAGATGGCCCGCGTGAAATCGCTCATGGACAGCACTATAACCAACGCTCAGGAAACGTACGCTCAATATGAAAAGAAATAAAATCACCCGATCATTATTCGCCTTGCTACTGTTATGCTTTGCCGGTGCTTGGCAGGGCTGTTCCGACAAATCATCCGCCGCCGGGGACTTGCCAATACTGGGCGAGCGCCAGGTGGTGCAGCGTGAAGCGGACGGCCGGCAGGTAACCGACACCGTGTACCACACCATACCTGATTTCGCCTTTATCAACCAGGACAGCCAGGTGGTGACTAGCCTGACGGTGCAGGACAAGGTATACGTCACCGACTTTTTCTTCACAACCTGCCCGACCATCTGCCCCAAAATGAAAAGCCAGATGCTGCGGGTATACGAGGCTTTCAAAGATGAGCCGCAGCTGGTGCTCCTCTCCCATACCATCGACCCGAAACACGACACCGTGGCCGTGCTCCGAGACTACGCCGACCGTCTGCAGGTGAGCAGCGACAAGTGGCATTTCGTGACCGGCGAGAAAGACAGCATTTACAGCATCGCCATGCAGTATATGGTGACAGCCCTGGAAGATGAACAGGAACCTGGCGGTTTTGTGCATAGCGGCGCCTTTGTGCTTGTGGACCAGAACCGCCACGTGCGCGGCATTTACGACGGCACTGACCCCGCCCAGGTCGACAAACTTATCCAGGACATTCCTGCCCTATTGCCTAAGAAGAACAAGAAGAAGGATGCAAATTAAAACTAAGCTGCTGCCCATGGCCGCAGGTATAGCGGCCTTGCTCACGCTCACCCAGTGCTTCACGGATAAGCAAAACGAAGGGGAGCGCCTCTATACCCAGTACTGCGCCAACTGCCACATGGACGACGGGAGCGGCCTCCGCAACCTCATTCCGCCCCTGGCCGGTGCAGACTACCTCGTGAACCATCGTGACGAACTCGCCTGCATTATACAGCACGGACAGACAGGTAATATCGTGGTGAACGGTAAGAACTACAACCAGGGAATGCCAGCCTTCGAGCACCTCAACAAAGGGCAGATCACCAATATTCTCAACTACGTGCAAACCAACTTCGGCAACAGCAATCCGCGTTTCACTATACCTGAAGTGGAAAAGCAGTTGTTCGATTGCCGGCATTTGCTGGAGCAATAACGCAAAATGGCGCTGCAACCCGAGTTACAGCGCCATTTTTTATCTATACCTGTCTGGCTTATCTGCCAAAGTCATCCTGCACCCGCACGATATCCTCTTCATTGGAAGGATTCTCCGCGTCTGTATGCTGCCAGATCTCGGCCAGCACGCCCCAACCATCCAGTCCGACCAAGCGATGACGCTCGCCCTGGCGCAGCGTGATCAGGTCGCCGGGGTTCAGAACTTTCAACTGGCCTTCTTCATCAGTGTCGCTGGTCACGACGCCCACACGGCCTTTCACTACTTTCCAGATTTCGGCGCGGCGGTAGTGGTACTGCCAGCTTAGGCGCTTGTTAGGCGCCACCAGCAATATCTTAGGGCTCAGTTTACCGGAAATCTTCAGCTGGTCCACCGGCATGCTGTCGAAGTAGGTATTGGCAAATTGCTGCGCCTGGCTTTCGTCAATCACAAAAAATCCGCCCCAGGGCCTGGTCTGGTCCTGGCTGCTGATGTTGAATTGCTGCTCTTTTAGTTTCCGCTCTGTCTCCTGAAAAAGGGTCGTTTTGTCAATCGTATCGGTCGTCATATCAGTTTGATGCTTCAAGGGTGTTAGCTGTTATGTTGCAGGTATAAACGGGGTTTCCCGTCCTGTGTTACAGCAGGTATAGGCTAACGAAAAATACGCTCCGCCTGTTGGGGCGAAGCGTAAATTTAGAAGATTTCTTTACAAAGCAGTTTATGATTTCATTCTATTTCCTATCCTGTACCCGCCCCCTCAGAATCACCTGATGAATCTTAGTTGTATTTCGGATATCCAGCAGAGGGTTTTCGTCCAGCAACAGCAGGTTGGCGTGTTTGCCTACTGAAACTGTCCCGTACTCGTCCAGCACGCCCAAATATCTGGCCGCATTGTAAGTGGCTATTTTCAGGACGGTGGCATCGGAAAAGCCAGCATCTGCCAAATAGTGCAGCTCTTGGTGCAAGGCCAGGCCGGGCAGGTTGTAAGGATTGGGCGAATCGGTTCCGGCCAGAATATAATCTGCATGGTCCATGAAATGGTCTTGCAGCACCTGCTTATTGAAGTCATACTTCACCTTAAAATTCAGCCCTACCTGCTTTGGCAAGCTCGACCACCAACCCAATAGCCCGCTTGCTGGTTCCAGGTGCTTCACCTTATCCAACTGCTCACGCACAAGTGCATTATTAAAGTTTCCGTACAGGCTCAGCGTTGGGCACAACCACACTTTGTTTTGCTTCAGGCGATGTGCAAGTGGGGCCAGATTTGACTTCTCGTAGTGTGGGTATAACGACAAACGTTGCCCTTCTTCCTTGCCGTGCTCCAGGTGCGGGGTAGTTGAAAGGGCAAACTGAATAAGGCCATCCAAATGCTCAATCGATCTGTGGCGTGGATCGCCGAAATTTTCGGAAGGCAGCGTATAGGGAATATGTCCGCTCACACGCATTCCTGCCGCGTCGGCCACACGCAGTATTTCCAGGTATACGTCAGGCGCCAACCGGTTATAAACCTTTATTTCATCATACCCCTTTTGTTGATGCTCCCTCACCAGGCGCTCCACATCACTTTTGTTTTCCAGTACCGGACCACTGTGGTTGTCGCCCCAAAGCGGTGGGTTTCCGTCATACAGCGGGGACGCCACAAACAGGTCCGGGCCAACCATCAGCTCTTTGTTGATTGAGTCCCGCCAGGCGAGGAGCCCTTCATTGCCGGCCATTACCCGCACATTGGTAATGCCATACTTCAGAAATGTGTCCAGGTAATTCCTATTAGAGGGGCCAATATGCGCATGCATTTCAAAAAGTCCGGGAATGACGTAGCGACCCCCGCCGTCAATTACTTCATGGTTTTTAGTCTGGCGCTTTTTTGGTTTAAGAGAGGTGATTTTACCATCTGTGATCAAGATCTCATTTTGCGGATAGAGCCGGCCAGACACAACATCCACAATTTTCACATTGGTCAGGTGCATGTTTTGAGCATAACCAGAAACGCATAAGACCAAAGCACAAGCAAGTATACTGAGGGTAATTTTCAACATAAAGTAGGGATTCTAGGTGGAATAGATGCAGCTAAAGATGGGCTGGAGAGCGGAAGGTTGCATCTGTGTGGAGCTGCATGCATTTGAAACCGGAGATCAAGTAGGCATTTGCTCAAAATCTCAAATTAACGCATGCATGGACGCTCTGGGATCAGGCTGGTTTTTAATCCACCTGGCAGGCTTGTACAAGGCTGTCCAGCTTGCGCAGACTGTAGCGCCTAAGCAGCAAATTACATGATATGACGCTGGAGGGTCTGATGAAAGGAATCTGATCCGGGAAACAAAAAAACCCTCTCCGCATTGCTGCAAAGAGGGTTTTTCAATGTTTTACTGTGATCCCATTTGGATTCGAACCAAAGACCTACTGCTTAGAAGGCAGTTGCTCTATCCAGCTGAGCTATGGGACCAGCGTCCTTAGGAGAGCAGTTGCTCTACCCTTAAACAAAAAATTTCGGAATTGCTTCCGAAATTTTTTAGTCGGGGTGGCAGGATTCGAACCTACGACCTCCACATCCCAAATGTGGCGCGATACCGGGCTACGCTACACCCCGAACTATAATGCCTTCAACTCCGGTTAGCGATTTTGTGTCGCCGTTAATGTTGAACGCGGTGCAAAAGTAAGCGAAGAATTTAAATTGTCAAAACTTTTTCAATTTATTTTTTTCGCTTGCGGAGGAGGGGGGATTCGAACCCCCGGTACCGTTTCCAGTACGGCAGTTTAGCAAACTGCTGGTTTAAGCCACTCACCCACCCCTCCGGGTCTCACCCTGCTGATGAGATTGCAAACATACTACATTAAATTTGCCCACACAATAGCACCCCCTAAAATTTTAGCAAATAAACCCGCCTTAAATGCCCCCATACTGCTTTTACAAGCACTAACTACTTGATTCTATTCAGCTTTCTAACACGATATTTTTCTTGAAAATTTTTACTCCGGGAGCGCTCCCACATCCATTTGAGGCCTCCCTTCTCCTTCCACTATTCCTGTGTTGATGACAAGCCACGCTCAAAAGCCCCTCACATTGGCTTTCCTTTCTTATATTTGTCATCGGGCAATGCCCTATAACTGCTATACATGACCTGGTACCAAACTATTACCCTGCTCGAGATCTTATTCGGTGTGCTGTTCCTCGGACTGTACATCGGGTACCTGCTTCGGGTACGCCGCATAGCTGCCTTCTTCGGGCAACGGCCGCATGGCGTATGGGTTAAGTTTGTGCTGCGCCATCTTTATGTAATTCTTCTGATCATCGCGGTGCTGGGACCCTCGTTCGGAGCCATGAAAAAGGAGATCAAGACCATCGGCAAGGACATTTACATCGCTGTGGACCTTTCAGCCTCCATGGATGCCAACGACGTGCAGCCTTCGCGACTGGAGCGGGCCAAGCGCGACATACTGCTTTTGTTGAGTCGATTCAATTCCGACCGCATCGGGCTGATCGTCTTTTCGTCGGAGGCCTACCTGCAAAGTCCCCTTACCTACGACCAGAATGCGCTTCAACTCTATACCCAGACGCTGCGCACGGGCCTGCTGGAACACGGCGGCACCAGCTTTGACCCAGTGCTTGAACTGGTCTCGAGCAAATTCGGACAGACGGCTGCGCCCGAGGCCGAGGAGCAGAAAGCCCGCCTTCTGGTGCTCATCAGCGATGGCGAAGATTTTGACGGCAGGCTCAGCGATTGGGCAGACCGACTCAACGAACAGAACATAAGGGTTTTCACAGTAGGTATAGGCACCACCGACGGTAGCCGTATACCTGTGGGCAATGATTTTAAACGGGACCAGAACGGTAATCCGGTCATCACGAAACTGCACCCCGAAGGGCTCGCCCAACTGGCGGAAGCAACGAATGGCGATTATTTTGAGGTGACTGAGCGCGTAAGCGAAATCAACCGCCTGATCAGCGCCATCAACAACATTGAGGGCGAACTGCGCGAGAGCAAGACCATCGATGTAACTGCCAACAAGTATGTTTACCCCCTGGCGCTTGCCCTGCTTCTTATTCTGCTGGACGTGCTGATCACCGTTAAGCTGATACGCATATGAAATCCCTGATCGCCGGCATATTGCTTATTGGGTTGCTCACGGGTGGCGTGGGTTCTATTTCGCGTATCAATGAGTACACGGCCCTGGCTGCCATTGCCTACCAGCAGGGGGAGTACATCGAGGCGATCGCCGCTTATGAATACTTACTGGAAGAGCTGGAAGTGAAAGATGAGCAATTGCGTCTTAATCTGGGCCATGCCTATTTCAGGGCCGGGGAAATGCAAAAGGCACAGCAGCAGTATACCCTGCTTACCGCACAGGCATCCGGTCAAACCAAATCAGTGGCCCTGCTGCAGATAGGTGCCATTGCCGCCCGCGCCAGGAAATACAAACAGGCACTTTCCTTTTTCCGGAACGCACTGATTGCTGACCCGGCGAACGATGCGGCCCGTTACAATTACGAGTTGCTCAAAAAATACCTGGACCTCAGGCCAGAACTGGCCGAAGAAGAGGAGGAAGATAACGGGCCATTGCCAACCGACCAGGCACAAGGCCAGCAGCAACCCGACGGACAGGAGCAACTCCCGCCACCTGACGAGGAAGACCAGGCCCCTAAACCCAAGAAGAAGCCTGACAACGCCGGCGACCAGGAGGAGGAAATAGAATCGCAGGAACAGGCTGACAACGGCCAGAACGAACAGCCTGGCCCTGGCAATGAGCAAAACCAACCCGACAACGGCACGGGCAACCGCCCTGAAAACAAGGACAAGCAAGAGGCCAGCGGCAACGAACCTGGTGATACCAAAGGCATGAACCCGGACAACAGCTATGACCCGGCACGGCCAGAGCGCAGCCCCAGCAGCGATCCGGCTGCCGAGAGAGAGCAGCGTGTGCAAACCCGCAACAACCGCCTGCAGCAGATGAACATTAACCCCGAAAAAGCCCGGATGATGCTGGAGGCCATGCGCCATGCGGAGCAGCAGTATATCCAGCAGCTGCCAAAAAAATCAACCCGAAAACCAGATCCGTCAAAACCAAATTGGTAGTTCGCTTGTTTGAATGCTCCAGAATACCCAACCATTTTGCCTGACAAGCAAGTAACGGGTGAAATCTGGAGCGCTCAAAATTGTCATAAATGCACGGATTTATATTTTTACAGCTTAAGAAATACATTCAGCAAAAACACGGGACAGACGCCTGGCCGCAACTGGTGAGGCTGGCGCAGGTTTCGCAGGCGCACTACAGCGCAACTGAGGTATACCCGGACGCCGACATCACCAAGCTTATCTCGGCAGCCTGTCGCCAGTGGAATGCAAACTCTGATGAACTGCTGGAAGAAATGGGGACTTTTCTGGTGCCTGACCTACTGGACATTTACAACATCTACTTAAAACCGGACTGGCGCACTCTGGACTTAGTAGAGCATACCCAAAACGCCATGCACCGTGCCGTGAAAGTCGCCACCCCAGAGGCGAATCCCCCCACGCTGCACGTCACCCGCATTAACCCACACAGGCTCATCATTGATTATTACTCCCGCAGAAAAATGGCCTCGCTGGCCGTTGGCATCATCAAAGGTATAGCCGAGTATTTCCAGGAGTCAGACAGGATCTCTATTGAACTAGACACTTACAGTGACGGGGACCGGATCCAGATTGAGGTGCAGTACCTTGCCAATTGAATTCCAATTAGGAAAAATAAACCGATTGGTTTAATTTGCAAACTGATAACCTTATATGGAAATAGCTACCAGCAAAGCCGAACGAACGCGTCAACTCATTGTGGAGCGCTCTGCCCCCATCTTTAACCAGAAAGGGTTTGCCGGCACGTCCATGCAGGACATCATGGCAGCTACCGGCCTGACAAAAGGCGGCATATATGGGCACTTTGAGAGTAAGGAAGAAATAGCACTTGCCGCTTTCGAACACGCCGCCGGCATCATAACGCGGCAGATTTTTGATAGGATTGCGCAGCATGAGCGTGCTTCTGACAAATTGAAAGCTATACTTGCTTACTACAGGCAATACCTTATTTCATCTCCTGTGACAGGTGGTTGCCCGGTTATGAACACTGCCGTTGAAGCTGATGACACCAATCCCCTGCTGCGGGCCAGTGTGATTAAAGTACTGAACCGTCTGCACAAGGCAGTAGCCAATATTGTGAACCAAGGTATAGCGGAGGGCGAGTTTAGGCCTGGTGCAAATGCCTCTAATTTTTCGATTCTTTTTGTAAGCATGATCGAAGGAGGCATTATGCTCTCTAAAGCCTACGGCGACAGCAAACATCTGAACACCGTGATCAAGCATCTGGAGCAATTGATCGAAACGGAATTGAAAACCTGATATTTTTTTGAATTAAAATAAACCGATTGGTCTTTTTACTATCAACTTACCAAAACAAAAAATGGAAAGAAACTACGAGAAAATACTGGAAAGCACCGCGCTCATCCGCTTCGAGGACTGTGACCCGTTCGGGCATTTGAATAACGGCCGCTACATCGACTATTACCTGAACGCACGTGAGGACCAGGTGCGCGATAACTACGGTCTGGACATTTACGCCATGGCCAAAACCACTGGCAGAGCCTGGGTAGTGGCCTCCAACCAACTGGCCTACCTGCGTGAAGTGAAGTTTATGGAAACGGTTAAGATTAAGACTTGTCTGCGCTGGTTCAACGGCTCCGACCTGCTCATGGAAGGGCAGATGGTGGACATCCATACGGGTGCCATCATCTCGGTGATCTGGACCCGCTTTGCTTACATTGATATTCGCAAAGGCCAAAAGGCGACGCACGAAGATGAGCTTGTCGCTTTGTTCAATAAAGTTGCTGTGCTGGGCGAGGGAAAGCGGGAAGCATACTTTGAAGATCGGGTGAAAGAACTTCGCCAGGAATCGGCTGCTCAGGCAGTTGCTCCACAGGTATAGCCAGCATTTTCTATACCTGTACAACTACCTCCAAAAGTAGCATGACTACCAGTAAGTCAATGTTTTATGTAAGAATTTTTCTGAATATTTAAAACATACTTTTGCATTAAGAGTATAATCAACTCATAGTGCGGAATAAACCTATGAAAAACAGGCAGCTATAAACTAGCTGCCTTTATTTTTATACCCGCTCTACGGGCTGTAAACCTATAACTTGATGTTTGGCGTGTACGCCACTTCCAGCACAAATCCATTCGGGTCACAGAAGTCCACGGTATAGTAAGTCGTATCGCATGGCGGCATCTATTGCGGTCCCCGAATAATGTCAGCTCTTATGATTCTCAGCCATGCTCCTACCTGGTCTACCACCAGCTTATTGAGCTATCCCTGCGCCGCCTAAAATCTCGAGTTCCTGGCCTTTCTGTGGCATTCCGTCAAGGATCGGCATGGCCTGCGAAATCAATGCTCTCACCCCTTCCACGTTCAGGGAGTTGTCGTGGTCTTCTTTGCTGTCCCATACCTCCGTCACCCACACGGCTTCCTCCTCTTTTCTGTCTTTGCTGATCAGGTATAAATGACAGCCCTTCGCAGTCGAAACCAGTTGCGAGGCCTCAAGTAGTATAGCGGCTAATTTTTCTCCGTTTCCTGCGGTTGCTTTCAGCTTCCCGTGAAGCCCGTATTTCTTTGACATGTCTTCAGTATTTTAAGTAATGTTTGGCTTGATGGCATGAAAATAATGATTCTCACCTTCGTCTTCAAATTCTTCCAGCAAGGTCAGCCCCGATGCGGCCAATAGTTTGCTGTATTGTTCTGCTCCAAGCGACCTGGATAGCTGTTTTGTCATCACATCTGTCCACTCAGTTTTTTGATACGGAGCTGTAAATAACAGCTTACCCCCTGAACGTAATGCCGCGGCGGCTTTTTGTATTACTTTAACCTGTGAATCCTCAGGCAACAGGAAAATCAGTCCCCAAGCGATAACTGCGTCAAATTTGCGATTGAAAAACGAGGAATCTTCGACGGCCTCACAAACCACTGGAGCATTCGGGAAATTTTTGCGGAATTCATTTATTAAAGTGATGGAGACGTCAAGACCATACACCGCCATACCTTCATCCATCAACACCTTTGAGATCGGGATGCCCGTCCCGCAACCCAGGTCTAACACAGCGGCTCCTTGCGGCAGTGCCCGGGCCCATTCACGTACAGATGAGGAACCTATCCCCTTCATGTTTCGCCCCCGGCTTTCGATAAACCTGTCCGCTATGTCTTCATACCCGTTCGATTTGTCCATGGCAGTTGTGATGGTTATACTTGGGTAAAACGTATTTAGCCGTAAGGCGGCCTAGATGTTTTATGGCTGGCTAACTCATGATATTATTTAGTATTCCCTGTACGCCTGACCATACATTTTCTGGATTTAGGATGATGTAGAACAAAGCTTTTGGGATTACACTAGCTACTTCTATAGCTATCGCAACAATAGGTAATAATAAGTATAGCCAAATTGGGTACTTGAATTTGGGATTTACGTTTTGCCATACTTCATTCCAAATGACTTCCATCTTACTCTTGTAGTGCCATAGTATTAAAAAGTCTAACAGGATGTAAAATGAAAGGCGCCATGTAAAGGCATTAGCCATAGCTGGCGGCATAAAAGTTAGGTCGATGAGTAAAATCGTAGTTACTATCGGAAGGAAAAGGAACGCTCCAAGTAAGGCAGTTCTGTTTATGATTAAGAGAGCACCACAAATCAACTGTGAGATGCCAATTAATGCCTTGAAGGGTTGCTGGTCGAACATGTACCATGAGACACGAAACAAGTCTAAATCCTTCAACGGTGTTGCTAGCTCTGCGTCACTTATACCAAACTGACCATCCACCATTTTGCTGTAGCCATACCTAAGGAAGGTCCATCCAATTAGAAACCTTGCCGCAAGTATAAAGTAGTCCCAGTGTTTCTCTCTAGGTATTTTCTTCAGAAGCTTCATCATCCCATTATTTGCCCAACGTTACTCGTGCAGCCGAAGCCCGAAGCAAAGCAAGGGTTACGGCTGCACTTGGTTAGCCGCTATTTTATTTGCTCTTTTCATTCTAGCCTGCATTACATTGACGATTAAAGGCATAGAAGATCCATATATCAATAGGATAGCGCTCAGCTTCTTCAAAGTCATTTCCCCAGCAACTACCAAGTATAAAATATAGGGTATTAGAAGGATAAGAACAATCGTCATAACATAAGCCACGTATCTATGAACTTTCCTGTCATAATGATTTGAGTATTGCAGGAGCTCATCAGTCGGTCTTATCTCTTCTGTCATTCTTCTCTCCACTTCTTCTTTAAAAGCCACGAATGTTTTCCTGTTTTGGCTTTCATCTATTTTGCTGGGTATAGAAATTTCCTGGTCGAACCTGAATTTAATAGTAAACACTTCAAGTTCGTTCCTATCTTCTATATTTAAGCTGTGGATTTCATTCCATAGAATTTCTCCATGTTTTCTGCTGGTAAGGCCTTGGTCGTTTATAATAAAATGTTCACTTTGCTTCGAAACCAAATATGCTAAGTAAAACGATAGAAGTGTACCAGATAGGATAAGCCCACCCATAAGGCCACCGCTTATACCGAAATTAACTTCTAGGTAAACTGGTATTGAGATGGAAAGTACCATGCCTACAAAACCTACCGCAATAAGTCTACCACCGGCTACGAATTTTATATTATATTCCATTTAAATTTTGGCTAACGGCTCGTGCATGAGGCGTGCAAGGCCGTCGGCCGAAGCATGACTTATGCGCCTTGTTAGCCACAGTTTTTCTTATATTTTTAGCCTTATATAGCTGTAATCTTCTTCCTTGGGAATACCGTTTATTTCCAATACTCTCTCTACAGGAAGAATTTGGATAATTAATGAACTAGGCGATTCCCAATAAAAATCATAGGGTGACCATTTCTGCTGATTTATCTCAAGGAACTTAGTTAGGTTCTGTCCGTTGTTCTCAATCCTTAATATCTGAATCCCAAGTGGAGGCCCTTCTAAACCATATGGCATTGAAAGACTTGCGAGCATTTTTTTGTCGGGGGAGATATAAGGCCTAGTCCAAGTCGTATCTATTTTACCTGTTGATTTGTCAACCAGATAGCATTCATAATGCTCCCAGAAGTAACCCTCTACAAGGAGTTTATTAATAGACTTAATCTGCCCTACATACTTGTATTCCCTTATTTCATCATCATCGGATTCAGGGCTGTTTAATGTGTCCTTAAAAGCGGTTAGAGATTTCCACTTTCCGTTTGTCAAGACTTCTATTACACCATTTTTCTTTCGTGAATTGACAGTGTCTGGTGTCAGCTCATCTGAGCTTGCCTTTTTAGCCTTATCAAAATCTGCTTTTGTCGCATTTTCAATTAAGTAATGAAAAGCCGCTTTTTCCTTTAATTCGGTTGGGTTTTCAGTTTCCCTAGTTTCCTGAATATTTTCTTCTGTCAATACCGTTTCAGCTGGTTTGCTGCTACAGCTAAATATGAATGTCAATAACAGCAAAGGCAGGACTCTTTTCATCATTAAAGTTTTGGCTAACGTACTTGGCCATAAGGCGGCGTAGCTGGCTTATGGGTGTGGTGTGCGCCCAGTATGGGCACCTGATACCGAAGGTATCAAAATATTCCAGAGGGTGCAAGTCCCTTGCAGGCGAGTTGGTGAAGCCTGTTAGCAAGCCGCAAGCTGGCTGGCCGTGAGGCGGCAGTGAAGAAAGCGGGACTGCAAAATCCGGTACTGACGAACAGAAAGTACATAAGAGGCATATTAGCGTGGGTAAGCAAGCACCTCTTTGCAAAGCCCCTGGCCAACAACCGCTAGTGTGTAGATGTGCCAGGAATCGGAGGAAGGAAGGTGCTCTTACCTGGGGAGGTCTCCCGGCGTCGTGCACGCAGGGAGAAGTCAGCAGATGCCATAGTAGTCATCTGGAAACGAGCCGTAAGCGCTACGGAGGCCTCACAGGATGACGAAGGGCCGAACGTTAAGTTATCCCCAATTCGGCAGGGAGGCACAGCCAGCCTTGCCTTAAGCGGGACAGAGATTACGAGTACAAGTAGTAGTAACAGATGATCGAGAAGGTACTTCACCGGGGCAACATGCTCAAGGCATACAGGCACGTGCTGGCAAACAAAGGCTCGGCAGGTGTGGACGGTATGCGGGTGGAGGAGCTGGCCTCGCACCTGAGACAAAACAGGGACGCGATCGCCACGGCCAGCTGCAACGGCAGGTACCTGCCTTCTCCTATCTTAGGGGTGGAGATACCCAAGGGCAACGGCAAGACCCGACTGCTGGGCATTCCCACCCTCACCGACCGCGTGCTGCAGCAGGCGGTTAACCAGGTGCTGAGCCCGCTCCTCGAGCTGGAGTTCACCGAGCACAGCTACGGCTTCCGCCCGGGCCGCAACGCCCACCAGGCCGTGCAGCAGGCGCACAGCCACATTCATGAGGGCTATCAGCACATTGTTGACATCGACCTTGCCAACTTCTTCGACGAGGTGGACCACTGCCTCTTGCTGCAGCTGCTCTACCGGAAGGTGAAATGCCCCCTTACGCTTCGCCTCATCCGCAAATGGCTCCGGGCTCCCATCCTTATCAAGGGGAGGCTGGCCAAACGCCGGAAAGGCGTGCCGCAGGGAAGCCCGCTCTCGCCGCTCCTCTCCAACATCATGCTCCACGAGCTGGACAAGGAGCTGGAAAGGCAGGAGCTGCGCTATGTCCGCTATGCCGACGACTTCAGTGTCTACACCAACAGCAGGGAGACAGCCCGAAAGGTGGGCAACGCCGTGTTCCTGTTCCTGCGGGACAGGCTAAGGCTGCCCATCAACCGGGAGAAGTCCGGCATCAGGCGGCCAGTGGATTTCCAGCTACTGGGCCACGGGTTCGTGCCCACCTACAGGAAGGGCGACAAGGGCAAATACCAACTGGTGGTGGCAAAGAAGGGATGGGACAGGCTGAAGCAGAAGCTGAAGGCTATCACCCGCAAAACCACGCCCAGTGCTTTTGATGAGCGTATCCGGGAACTGAAAGAGGCGCAGCGAGGCTGGGTCCACTACTTCCGCATGGCAAGTATACAGGGCAAGCTCAAAGACCTCGACAGTTGGATACGCAACAGGCTCAGGCACTGCATCTGGCATGATTGGAAAGGACCGGAGCGGAAAAGGAAAAACCTGATTCGGCTGGGGGTACCAAAAGGTCAGGCCTATGCCTGGAGCAGGACCAGGAAAGGAGGATGGGCAGTGGCCCAGAGTCCGATGCTGATCACGACGGTGACGGTGAAAAGGCTTGCCCGCAGGGGCTACGAATCATTGCTCGACTACTACAGGAAAGTAGCTCCACAGCTTAACGAACCGCTGTATACGAGACCCGTACGTACAGTGGTGTGAGAGGCGCACCCCGTCAGCTATCGCTGGCGGGGCCGTCTACTCGATTAGCCACAGGTTTTCTTCAAATTTTGTACACTACCTTGAGAGATGAATTGATTCTGTCTTTTAGCATTTCTATCAGTTCAGGCTCAAGGTACTCGTATTCATCTTCTATATGAAGTACTTCT
>NZ_JACXAJ010000015.1 GCF_014773225.1 Pontibacter aquaedesilientis
AAGGCTCTACAGGCAGCTGGAGAAGCTCAAAATAGACTGCTTCTGCACCGATGACTGGCCGGCTTTTACGAAAGTACTGCCCCGGGAAAGGCACCTGATTGGCAAAGCGTTTACCAAACACATAGAGGGAGTGAACCTGTGCCTGAGGACCAGAAACCGAAGAATCGTGAGAAAAACGGCCTGCTTCTCCAAAAAAGAGCAGAACCACTACAGCGCCATGAAGCTAATTTTCTATTATAGAAACCATCATACATTGTAGACCACAACCTCTTTACTCTATATTAAATGTCGATGCACTCAGATTCTCTTTGCACTATTCCATCCTAGTACCTTCTTCTATACCTTACTTGGTACATTCAGGTATACCTTCCTTGGTACCTTCATCTATACCATCTTCAGTACCTTCTTCTATACCATCCTATACCATCCTATACCATCCTTGACTATCCTTGATCATCCTTGACACATTCAGGTATACCTTCCTTGGTACCTTCATCTATACCTACCATACTTTTTATCTCTTAGTAAAGACAAAAGCTGTATCTATGACAGCTTTTGTAACATGGCTTTGCCTGCGTTGGTTATTAGATATTTCTGGTTCTTACTACTTGGTTTATCAGGAATAGTTAAGCGTAGAAGTTCTAGTTGAAGTAGAGGTAGTATGTACTTTCTATAACTAGCTGCCCCAGTGTTGACACCTAAACTTCTTAATATTTCAAGTCTACTATGAGGAACTCTACACAAAGCGAGAACATCCTTCGCAAAATCGATGAAGCTGCCCTCTAGATCTGGCTCATCATTTAATGGTAAAAAGCTTTCATGAATAGGAAGTGTTACAAGAAAATAGTTTCTAGCTTCGTCTGTCTCAAATATAGGTGCAGGAGAGTCATTCAGTAGCATAGTCCTTCTTATTTTAGGTATACCTGTACCTCTTCCTTCAGTAAGCCTCAATTCTTTTAGAAAGTCTCCGATCCTCCTGTTTCTGTAGCTCCTCGCAACAATTCTATCCTTTTTGAGGTCATCCTTATCTACTGGTGGTACTGGGCCAGGAAAGGAAAGAATTTCGATTCGGTCTAACCTAATATTTACCTCAACAGGATTGTCAAGTTCGTAGCTACGGTGGAAGACAGCGTTTGCTAAAGCCTCTTCAATAGCGGCGTAGGGATAGTTGTAGAAGCGCCGAGCCTCAGCCTGATTTGGTATCTTCTTTACCCTTTCAGCAATAATTGTATTTTGTATAAACTGTAGAGCACTTCGAAGTTGTAGGTGGACTGGCCCCTCAAAGATTCGTTCCTCTAGTTCATCGCCGATAGGGTCTAAGTACCTTACTATTTCAATCTTAGCCCCCCTAAAAATATTGGTAGGATGATCATTAAATAAAAGAAGACCAACATTTACAGGTCTCAAATATTCAGAGGAGCCTTTAACAATTTGCAACTGTTGACATAATTCGGGAAAAGGGATGCTGCTCGCCCTCTGATAAAGTTCACTGCCAACTTCTTTTAGGAAAGATAGAATCAGAGGCAATTTCAAATCTTCTATTGAGGCTGAGTGATTTATTCTATCATCGAAAGGAATACGGTTAGCTAATTCATACAGCTGTCGCTCTTCATCAGGAGTAGCCATGACAGAGTTAGAGCTTTTTCTAATGTAATAGTTGTAAGTAGGGTTAGGGACAAGGTTTTTAGGACACTTATAAGGCCTGTTGTCTCCACCAGTTGCCCATAAAACCAAAATATGCTTTCCCTGGTAGAACTCTACAGAAGAAACAGGAAAATAGGAGGGGATAATTTTTCTGCTTAATTCGAGTAACTTTTTCTGGCAGGTATCTACTTGCTCGGGTACTAGACCCTTTGGAGGTAAAACAGGAAGGCCATTCTTCTCCGCAATCCCTACGATTATATATCCCCCTCCTAGATTGTGAAAATCATTGGCAAATGCACAAAGAGAGTGCATGATATCTTCTGGATTCCAAGATTCTTTGTATTCAATGCGCTCACTCTCAACAGTAGTTGCATTCACTAGGTCGTTGATATTAATAGGCAGGCCTGGCATAAATATCTATTGTAGCAGTTAAAGAAGTAAATATACCGATTGTTTGAAATAGATAAAGAGTTTGCGTGGTATGCTATGAAACCTTTGCCTGAAGATACACACCAGCTCCTGCTCGTTCAAGCCTAGGTGCCGGTTGAAGTAGTTTTCAGTCATGTGGCCTGCATCACTATGGACCTCGTAACGCCCTGGTTCAGATAGTCCAGCATGTACGTCCGGAACTCAGCATAAAAGCACTTATCCATACCATCGAATGTAATGGGCTGGCCACGGTGCGCTTCGAATGCCTTGAAGCGCTTCAGGGTGGAGTTAAGCCCTTTGATGGTGTTGGGAAACATCTTGCGTCCAGAAGCCTCCACAACGCACTCCTTTTCTTCATCTATCCATTGCGCCATAAGCTCCAGGAAAGTCTGCTCTGAACGAGGTGCCGGCTCAGGCTCGGATGCGCCTCGTATGCACTTTTCGTATGCCTCCTGAATGATGGGGATGGTGAATATATCTTGTGTGATGGTGCAGCCTGACGCGCTGATTTGCAACAGTACTTGCTCAAAGGTGCTTTTAAAGATCACATTATCCAAGGCAACCCTGTTCTTTTCGGACACTTGGTAGATGAACTCCAGCACCCGGCCCATGTTATCGAGCTTCTGGTTGATAACGCCAGCGAAAGGCTGCCGCGTCTTGATCCGCTGCTTGTCCTCGTCCCAGCCGTCCGGGTAAGCGGTTTTCTCTCCAGTGGAAATAGGGAGGCGCTTATTGTGGTAATGCACCAAGATCCTGATCGGGGCAGCGCCGTTCTTAACTCTGTCAATTCTGATGTAACGGTTAATTTCCATAGCTTGAGGCGAGTTTTAGAAGTTTCTGATTCGCTGGCTCCGGGTGTATAATCTCAATGATGCGAAGCAGCAATCTGCGGTTTTCGACTACGATTCCATGGATGGCATCAAGCCTGTGGTGGCAGGCGCAGCATTTGATATTGACAATCTGGGTATTCGTCTCCACTCCAGTTGCGTGGAGGTGGATTTTAAGGTTTTTAGACATGTTGTAAGGGTAAGGATGAATAGATTTTCACCCTTACGACCTTACAAAATATTATTAACACAGAAATTAGGTTGTGTCAATAATATTGTATTTTTTATTCAAATGGATGTATTACCAATTCAGGAATTCATTATTCCCAAACTTCTCTTGTTGTTTCTCGAGCTGGTTAAGAAATGTCATACTTTCTTCAAATTTCAAGTAAATTCCTGAATCAAGTAATTCATTGGTAATTTCAAAATTTTCTTTGGCGTTCAGTACATTGCTTTTTTCAACGTTCACAAAGTGTATAACATCTTCTGCTACAGAATGGAGAGGTTCAACTGTAGGAACAGATTCTGGGTCATATGTTTTATATTGAATTAGCTCAGGCCTTCTGCTTCCTAATAGGTCAAGTATAGTTTCTTTACTAGAGTCTGTAGAATGATAACGTAATGTAAAGATTACACGGGGCGGTTTAAGTGTATAATATAAGTTGCCTCGCATGTGCAAGAGCTTCATCTCGGTCATTTTATCTATAATAGTGTGGAAGCTGTTTTCTAATTCTAGGTTCCAACTATCCTTACTTTTATGAGGGGTTGATGGGATAGAGATAACAGCCTTAGATAAAAAGGATCTTTCGGCTCTTTTAACGATAGCGTCTTTAGATACACGATCTTTAAAACTCAGATCTAGTTTAGTATAAGTGTCTTTAAAGTCATTAAGAAGCCAGTAAACCAAGTATCTGTCGAATGCATTTGGGTCTAATTCATAGAAGATATCCAGCATGTTGAAAAATCTAGAATTAGAGGGGTCATCGTAAATTTTTCTCAAAATAGCTTCTTGATGCCCCTGTGCATCTATCCAAATAAACTTAGCCGCAAAATAATCTTGTAGTGACTTATGGCTCCACCTTATGTTGTTGCCATCTTTTTTAAATAAGGGTACTGTATTTAGTAAATCAGATAAGAAGTCACTTGACTTGAAATGCAAATCATGCAAATGGTTTTTGGCTCTATCGATAATATTAGTTAGCGAATCTTTATCATAATCAACGTTATTATCAATAGCGGTTAAATAACCCATGTACCTTAATACTCGCTCGAAATCATCAATATGGAGATTGCTGTACTTGTCCCTCTTTAAATATCCTTCTTTTGAAAGGTCATGATTTTCAAATAATGCATTATAGACTTGATTGTAGAACTGACTTTTTTTTACAGGAATATCCTTTTTGTATTCGTACGATTTGTAAAGTAGAGATACTAAAAAGGGATTTTCTAAAAATTCAGTAAGACTGTCATCATGGTTTTCATTTAGTTGCTTTATGAGATCGTCAGCGATCGACCTATAGCTATAAATGTCATATTTTCTGATTAAAGCATATGCTTCTTCCCTTGTTAAAGGATTAACATTTGCTTTTTGGAAATCACCAAATGAAGAAAGAGATTCTTCAGGACGGGATGTTATCAAAAAGTAATTGTTATTAGCTTTTTCAATAAATGTATGAAGTTCATTTATCACAATTTCTCTGTTAGCTAATGCAATTTCATCAAAACCATCAAAAAGAAAAACAAATCCTCCTTCGTCTATGATTTTTAAAATGAGGTCGATGTCAAATTTTTTACCTAACGAAGAAAGTTGTGATTGAATTTCATTAAGTATGTTGTTAGAAGCTTTAAGATGCCTTAAATCAATTAGTATCGGAATGCCAGCACTCTCTTCTATAATCGAGATAAATAATTTTCTTGTAATGGTAGACTTCCCCATTCCAGCCGTATCTTCAATTATTATACGACAGTATTTAGGTAATAATTCTTTAGGATAGCAATTAATTACAACATTCTCCCTTTCCTCTGCATGTATACCTGGCTGTAATGATATGGTTAAAGGTTGATACAGCCTGCTAAACAATGTTTGTTTGTTTGGAAAAACTAAGGTATCAATCACTAAGAATTTTTCATATCTCTGCTTTAGATACTTTTCAAAGCTTTTCTCAATATCCTTTTGTGAATATTTTTTAGGGAAAGCATACTTACTAAGGACAGCCTCTATTTTGGGGCTGACCAAATTCACAACAATTGGTAATACTAAATTTGAAAGTAATTGATCAGACATTTTAGTTTTCTCCACTTGAAGGTTGAAATAAATTATTTATCATCTAGACTTGGATTTCTGTTTAGCTAAGCGAGTTGCTTACCTTCCTTTATGGCCTTAATGATTCTGTTGGTGCGTTTTTCTGCCCTTTGGTTGTTTAGAGACACTATGGCCCAGATCGCTGCGGGAAACCAACCAAGTATCGTGCACTGAAGTATTAGGCAGATGATGCCAGAGAAGATTTTGCCATTCACCATGAGTGACAGGAATGGGAAGATGATTGCTAATAGGTAGCCCATGTTTTAGTTTGTTATCTTAAGCTTAGTTTATGTTTACTGCCTAGCTACAACAATGGCTAGGCCTTACTGGTCGATTAGAATTACAATCCTTTATCATCTACAGCATCCCAAAAATCGAACTCGTGAACTAAAGCAACTCTGCTGCCTTCCTTTCTCATCATAATGGCTTTCTCAACTTTTCGTCCGTAGCAGGCAAAAGCCCAGCATGGATTCCCGCTCTCTCCAATTATGAGATAATCTGTTTTCTTAGATACATCTTTGGAAACAATGGCTCCCAAACGAGCCACTGCGGCTTCTGCCTCTTTTCTGGTGCTTCTGCTAAAGGCACCCGTCAGGCAGAAAGATTTTCCCTCAAAGTTGATATTTGGATTTGATGTGCAGATACCGCTAACCTGGATAGATGAAATTTCTTGGCCGATCCGCTGGGTCAGCTCCTGGTCGGTTAGCTTTACAAACTCATTGAAATAGGCAAGAAGTCTCACTCTTTCTTCTTCGTCAATTTTACCATCGGCCAGAACGGAGGTTATGAGGCTGTAAATCTCATCATAAGGATAGTAGGAATTCAGGTACTCGTGCTGCTCCAGCCAAGCATCCAGAGCTTTTACCTCCTGGTCGTGTACATAGCCATCAGATAGTATGCCATGGCAAATTCCTTGGAGTGTCTGCAGATCTGAGGTAGCGAGGTCATAGTATATACTGTCTTTTTGGTACTGCTGACAAAGCCAAAGAAGGTCTTCTATCCAATCAACCTCGGACAGGTCTTCATCCATTGCCTGGTTAATGACCTGCATCAATTCTTTGAAGGGATTCCTATTTATTAAGTCATGGTGTTTGGTGCACCAGCCTTGGAGTTCTTTCACTTCAGATGGACGTATATGGCCATCCATGTTGATACCAATAAGAATACCCTTTAGTGAGTTGATAGCTTTATCGGCTTCGCTTTTGGTGGTGAACTTTCTAAAAGATAAGTTTTCGTAGCTGTTTTCCATTTATCTATGGTTAAGGTTGTTTAAATCAGTCGCCCTTTTTCTTTCCCTGCAGCATCTCAATAATTAGCTCCTTGTCGGCCAGCGACTTTTTCGCCATATCATACTTCTCCTGGAGATCTTTCAACTTCTCCTCGCATTCCTCTTTACTCATCCCACCCACATTGATGCTCTGGTGGTTCTTGCCCACCCGCTGCGCTTGCTGGATATTTCCGCCTGATGCACTTTGTGTAAGATCTGCGTCTTCATCCATAAAGTAGCTATAATGCAAATTCAGTATCTCCGCAATCTTTACTAGATACCTGCTCTCGATTGAATCTCGCTTATAAATTCTATAAAGATTAGCTGTGCTCATCTCAGAATGAGCCGCAATTTGGTTTGGCGTGTAGCTAGAATTCTCAACTGCCTGCTTTATTTTATGACCTATCATACAAGATCATTGTGCTTGATTATCAGTTCATTAAGTATTTATAATGCATATATACGAAACTTCAATGCGAGTTAATTTGAACATTTGTCACGCAAACCATATAATTTTACCGTAAGGCATCGACAAAGTATAAAAAATTTAGATGAACTGAAAAAAGATTTGCGTCGAGGGGAGCTAAAGCTTGTTATTGAAATCAGCGATGTGAAGCTTAATACCGTCGAGGCAATCTTTCATGGAAAGCGCAACCCCAATTCTAAAAACGGCAAGAAGGCTAGGGCCGCTGCCGAGAGATTAATAGAGAGCAGAAAGCTACTACTGGCCGGAAAAAACACCAGTGAGTATGGGGATGCACCTTCTAGAGAAGTAGCCTAATTAAAAGCATACTAGAATTTATATATTCTATATATGATTCGAAGCTGAAGCAGAATAAGGTGTTGGGAATTGCCCCTGCTAGGAATAACATGGCAAACGATTAAGTTTAATTCAACGAGGAAGCGGGTACTTAGTGCTCGCTCTTTTAATTTGCTCCCAAAATATAGAACGCTCCAAGTAATAAAAAGGCCTCTCAGATTTCTCTGAGAGGCCTTTTCGGTGGTCGCGAAGGGAGTCGAACCCCTAACCTTCTGATTCGTAGTCTTAACCATTATTGTTATTGTTGTTTGTAGTTGGTTGTAAATCTTTATTTTAAGCCTTTAAACAAGGTTTTTACTTGTTGCTACTTGTGCTTTATTCTTGTTATTTTGGCAAAATGTATGCAAATTGTATGCAAATAAATAATCCACTTATGAAGAACAAGGTGTCCACATCTGTTATTTTAGATTCAAGAAGACAGCTCAAGGATGGGACATACCCAGTTAAATTGAGAGTGACATTTCAACGTAAACAGAAGTATTATCCAGTCATCAACGACAAGGGAGAACCATTTGCGTTCACGGAGTCCGATTATGATAAAGTGCGAGACCCCAAAGCAAGGGGTAGTTATAAGGAAGACGCTCTGAGTTTAAATTCGATTGAGAAGAGGGCAACAGATGCAATTGAGAAATTGCCTGTGTTCAGTTTTGAAACATTTGAAAAACGATTCTTAAGCGGGAACTCCAAGCATGATGTATTCGGTGCATTTCGTCGACAAATAGACTTACTCAAGGATGAAGGGAGAGCAGGCACAGCAAGTAGTTATGAGTGTGCATATCGTTCATTATCAGATTTTGCTTCGAGTAAAACCCTGCTATTCTCTGATGTGTCAGTAGATTTTCTAAAGAAATACGAAAAATGGATGGTAGAATCTGGTAAATCATTGACTACTGTTGGGATGTATTTAAGAGCTCTACGTGCAATATACAATGATGCTATAGCCTCAGGAGATGCTTATTCGGAACTGTATCCATTTGGGAAGAGAGAGTATCAGATTCCAGCAGGACAGAACATAAAGAAAGCACTAGTGATTGATGATATTGAAAAAATATTCAGTTATGAACCTGCTCACGATGGTGAAGCAAAAGCACGTGATTTATTTATTTTCTCATACTTATGTAATGGCATCAACATAAAAGATATTGCCCGTCTGAAGTACTCTAACATAAATGGAGGGCAGATTACCTTTATTAGAGCAAAAACAGAACGTACCAGCCGCCAGAATCTAAAACCAGTTGTTGTTGTGCTCACCGATGAAGCCCAAAAGATAATTGATAGATGGGGAATAAAACCCAAGAGTAGCGATGGTTATGTCTTTCCAATACTTACTAAAGGACTAACCCCTGAAGAGGAATTGGCAAAGGTTAGATATGCGACGAAGGCTATTAACAAATATATAAAGAGAATAGCTTTGGCAGTGGGGATTGATAGCAATGTCTCAACCTACACTGCTCGTCATTCATATTCAACAATACTTAAGCGTTCAGGAGTTTCGATAGAATATATATCAGAGTCTCTAGGGCATAATAATCTAAAAACAACTGAGAGCTACCTAGACAGCTTTGAGGATGATGTTAAACGTCAGTACGCGGCCCACCTCACTGCATTTACGAAGAAGAAGTGAGGTTTATTATTCCACACTAACAGGAAAATCCACTAGTTGTGGCAGAGTTTTATTTAAAGCTCTACTCAGTGCGTTCAAGGTGCTCAGAGTAGGGTTTATTTCACCTCTTTCAATCCTGCCTACTTGATTAATTGGAATGTCCGCGTCATTGGCTAATTGCTCCTGAGTAAAACCAGCAGAAGTTCTTAGCTCTCTCAAGTGGTATCCAAACTTTTGTATCAGCTTTTTATCTCGAACATTAATCATCTGCTCAAGAAGAGGCAAATGTGATAATATTATAAACACATATATGTGTTATTATGCTATTTGATTAACTTGTGTTGTCAATTAAGTAATTATATATATAATAGTATATATTAAAACATTAATAATGTATCTTTATTAAAAACAAACATAAAAACACTTAATAACCATGACATCAATTAATTGCCCTAGCTGCGGTAGTAGCATTGATAGTAATGTATCATTCTGTCCTGATTGCGGTACTAAGATTAATCAGAGTGTATCCATCAATCAGGGTTTACCTAGTGCTGCTGCTAAAATGAACGAGAACAATAAGTGGTATGATAATAAACTGTTAACCCACATACTGTTAATGTTTATGTTCCCTGTTGGGCTGTTCGCACTTTGGAAAACCAAAACAATAGCCAAGTGGTGGAAAATAACAGCTACATGTATAGTTACATTGATGGTAGTGATTGGCTTCTCAAGTTCTGAAGATGAAAACACTGATGTAAATAATGTTGCCAGTACAGAGGAGGCGAAAGACGTAAATCAAGACCCGTTGAATATTACATCAGACTCAGTTAATATGTTGGTCGGAGCAAAAGTGCCCTATGATAAATGGGTGTATTGGGGAAACCCTACTACTATGGAAGAGACAAATAATAATGTATGGGTTGCGTATTTGCCTCAAGCAAACATATCATTCGTATCAAATAAATCAGATGATATGATAGTATATGCTGCTTTCGGAAAGGAAAGTGCATCAAGCTATTTGAAGAAGGCCAATGAGGAGAGAAACACGAATATCGAATCTCAATTCAGTGCTTGGAATGGTTCACATAGGAACCTTGAAAGAGCCATCAAAGGAGCAATGAATGACCCAGACAGTTATGAGCACGTAGAAACTAAATACTGGGACATGGATAACCATATAGTAGTATTGACAAAGTATAGAGGGAAAAATGCCTTTGGGGGTAAAGTTTTAGGTTCAGTTAAAGCAAGAGTGAGTTTGGATGGGGATATACTTGAGGTCATCGAACAAAATTGATATGCAGTAGACTTTGTAAAACCATCTTACATTCATAAAGAGCCATAATAGATGAAAATCGTTATGGCTCTTTCTTTATTGAGCTATATCATTGAGTAATAATGGAATTAAATGGCTGTCACTGACCACTAATATAAAAACGGTACATCCTTTATTGTTAACTAATGAGGGGGTAGTGTTCTATATTATATATGCTGCTGTATAGCCTAAAACAAGCCTCAAATAGCTACTTTAATATTACTGGTGCTTAACAATTCCTAACATAATAGTGTAAAACTGTGAAACCACATATATATATGTTCAACTACTCAGTTTTTAGGATTTCAGTTAGTCTTAGGTTGCACCTGTTGTTTCTATATATGTTGGTGCTCCTGTTATAGGCTATTGTTGCTACTGCCTTGATGCGTAAAACTGCATACCAAGCTGTATATTCTTTCAGACTTGAAAGTGGTATGTTGTTGAGGACTACATGAGGAGCACGAAGGAAGATTATTGATGATTAATCACTTCAATTTAACTCCTACTTCATTTATTTGATTTGAAGCTTGTATATATCGATAGCGGTATCTATATTTGCTTCAGTTATAGCACTAGTTAAAAATGAAGTATGTATGAAGAGCGTAATCTACACCCGTGTATCTAAGGAAGAGCAAACAACCCAACGTCAAGTTAACGACCTCAAAAAAGCAGAGGGCTTCGATATTGTTAAGGTGTTTTCCGAAAATATCAGTGGTTTCACCAAGTCAGTAGGAGAGAGAAAAGGATTGCAAGAGATGCTGAAGTATGTACGGAGCAACAAAATACAGTGTATTCTGATTTCAGAAATATCACGACTTGGAAGAAATACACAGGAGACCCTCACACTTATAAGAGAGTTGGAAGAAGAGGGAATCTGCCTGCATATACAGAATCTGGGAATTACTTTGGGTGCTGATACAGAGAAAGACAGAATTTTTAACAAGCTTATAATAACGATACTATCAGATATATCAAGATTGGAGAGTGAGAACTTATCTTATCGAATCAAGTCGGGCTTGAGAAGTCGTAAGGTAAGAGGTCTACATGTTGGGCGTAAGGTAAACAGCTCTGAAACAAGAGATAAATTTCTTGCGAAACATAAACAGGTTATAAAGTATCTTAATCTTGGGAGGAGTTATAAGGAGATTCAGGCCATCACTGGGACAGCTCCTGCTACCATCAGCAAAATTAAGAAGGTATTATCAGAAGAGTAGCATTCCCGAGCTATCTGGTATAAGCTACTGACTATATTATAGTTCCTCCCAGTGTGAACATAGGTATAGAGGCAGGTATACCTAGAGACACAAGTGCACAGGTAGTAGTAGATACAACTACAGGTATACTTAGAGATACAGGTCCTAGGGTTGGTACAGATGCAGCTACAGGTATACCTAAAGATGCATGTACCGGAACATGTAGCGGAATAAGTATCGGAACATGTATCGGAATAAGTATCGGAACATGTATCGGAATAAGTATCGGAACATGTATCGGAATGTGCATAGTGTAGGTAAAGGTATAGTTATAGGTATAGTGTTGATGTGAGTGAATTTATGAGTATTGATGTAGTTATAGTACAGTAATAGGTACCGGAACATGTATCGGAATAAGTACCGGAACATGTATCGGAATAAGTACCGGAACATGTATCGGAATAAGTACCGGAACATGTAGCGGAATAAGTACCGGAACATGTAGCGGAATAAGTACCGGAACATGTAGCGGAATAAGTACCGGAATAGATAGAATATTCTGTTATGTTTACACTATCACAAATTGTAAAATATGGATCTTTATAAAGACCCCTCAGCAATGTCTCCATTGATGCCTGAAGACAAGGCTCGTGAATTAAATGAATTAGCTAACGAAGTAATAAAAGAATCTGCAAGACTATCAAGTTCAATGCATTCACTAACTAGGAGAGCTATTGCAGAGTTCCTACGACCAATGAACAGTTATTATTCAAACTTAATTGAGGGGCATGATACGCATCCAATTGATATTGATAAGGCTATGAAAGAAGATTATTCTTCTGATAAAAAAAAGCGGTCTTTACAATTAGAAGCTAGAGCGCATATTGAGACTCACAAGAAATTGAGGGAAAAGTTATCAGAAGAAAATCTGCATCCATTTGATGTTGATTTCATTAAATGGTTACATAAGGAGTTTTATACTCATTTACCTGATGATTTAAAGGTATCTATCAGCAAAGAAGGAAAGGAGCTAATTGTAACACCTGGGGAATTTCGTATTTGTGAAGTAGAAGTAGGGAATCATATAGCTCCTGCATCGGATAGTCTGGATTCTTTTATACATCGATTTGAAGATGTCTACAAAGGAGTATTCAAATACGACAACCCATGGACTCGGATTATAGCTATAGCAGCATCTCACCATAGAATGGCTTGGATTCACCCATTCTTAGATGGTAATGGTCGTGTAATACGTCTGCTTACTGATGCTCTGTTTATTCATCAAGATTTAGATGCATCTGGGCTATGGTCTATGTCAAGAGGCTTGGCTCGAAATCGTGAGAAGTACAGAGTAATGTTAGCCAATGCAGATAGACTAAGAAGTAATAATTACGATGGGAAAGGAAATCTTTCAAATAAATGTTTGGAGGAGTTTTGCCTATTTTTCCTACGAATAGCTGTCGACCAATTACGGTATATGTCACAGGTGTTGGATATAGATAATATGTTAAATCGTATCCATAAGTTCGTTGATTTTATGGTTACAAAAGATAAGTTAAGGGATGAAGCGAGGTATGTTTTAGAAGCAGTTTTTCTGAAAGGTGAAATTCCTAAAAAGGATGTAGAGCGTTTAACAGGTAAATCTGATAAAACTGCAAAAGCTATAGCTGAATCATTAATGCAGCTTGAACTTCTAACTACGGATACTTCTAATCGGTTCTCGCCTTATAAGGTCTCGTATCCTATAAAATTTTCTTCTATCCTATTTGCAGGGTTATATCCTCAGGATAAGGAGATAGGTATGATGGAAGTTATTTCTTAATTAACTCAAGTTGCGAGCTACTGCATCACTTGATTTAAGGTATAGGCGAAGATAAAGAGGATTAGCTTGAGAATGAACCCTTCGGCAGTGACGGCGTGGATTTTCTTAGGGAAAAAGCCG
>NZ_JACXAJ010000016.1:2500-5387 GCF_014773225.1 Pontibacter aquaedesilientis
CCGAGAATTGAAGCTTAACAGACTGGGAAGTCTGGCCGGAGCGGGTGACAGCCCCGTGAGCGTAAGTTTCTCGGCCCTAGTGGTATCCTGAGTAGGGCGGGACCGGAGAAATCCCGCCTGAATCCAGCGGCACCATCCGCTAAGGCTAAATACTCCTGAGAGACCGATAGTGAACCAGTACCGTGAGGGAAAGGTGAAAAGTACCCTGAATAAGGGGGTGAAATAGACCCTGAAACCATGCGCCTACAAGCGGTCGGAGCCCATTCGTTGGGTGACGGCGTGCCTTTTGCATAATGAGCCTACGAGTTACTCCTCTCTGGCGAGGTTAAGGGTCTTGAGGCCCGGAGCCGCAGCGAAAGCGAGTCTGAACAGGGCGCACAGTCAGAGGGGGTAGACGCGAAACTTTGTGATCTACCCATGGGCAGGATGAAGTTTGGGTAAAACCAAATGGAGGTCCGAACCAGTTTACGTTGAAAAGTATTTGGATGACCTGTGGGTAGGGGTGAAAGGCCAATCAAACTGAGAAATAGCTCGTACTCCCCGAAATGCCTTTAGGGGCAGCGTCGCGGTCGAGTCATATGGAGGTAGAGCTACCGATAGGACTAGGGGGAGTCAAATCCTACCGAATCCTGACGAACTCCGAATGCCATTTGATATACGCGGCAGTGAGGCGCAGGGTGCTAAGGTCCTGCGCCGAGAGGGAAAGAACCCAGACCGCCAGCTAAGGTCCCAAAATTTATGCTAAGTTGAACAAAGGGGGTCCAGTTGCACAGACAGCCAGGATGTTGGCTTGGAAGCAGCCACTCATTTAAAGAGTGCGTAACAGCTCACTGGTCGAGCGACAGGGCATCGATAATAATCGGGCATCAAGCATAATACCGAAGCTGCGGACAGTATTCATACTGTGGTAGGGGAGCATTCCCTGCTGCGGCGAAGGCGTGCCGACGAGGCGCGCTGGAGCGCAGGGAAAAGCAAATGTAGGCATAAGTAACGATAATGCGGGCGAGAAACCCGCACACCGAAAGACCCAGGTTTCCTGATCAACGCTAATCGGATCAGGGTTAGTCGGGACCTAAGGCCGAGGCGAAAGCGCAGGCCGATGGACAACTGGTTAATATTCCAGTACCGGCCACGTATAGCGATGCGGTGACGGAGAAGTGAAAGGACCGCGCACTGACGGAATAGTGCGTTGAAGGCCGTAGGTATTGGCCCGGTAGTGAAGTACGCCGGGCTAGCCGAACGCCGATAGTACCCCACGCCCTCGGGCAAGGGGATAGTGTCCCTAATCAGGCTCCCAAGAAAACCCGCTAAGCGTTTAAATACGTGGCAGCCCGTACCGCAAACCGACACAGGTGGTCGAGGAGAGAATCCTAAGGTGCTCGAGTGAATCACGGCCAAGGAACTCGGCAAAATGGCCCTGTAACTTCGGGAGAAGGGGCGCTTCCTTGCAGCAATGCAAGAAGCCGCAGTGAAAAGGCCCAGGCGACTGTTTAACAAAAACACATGGCTTTGCAAAATCGAGAGATGACGTATAAGGCCTGACACCTGCCCGGTGCCGGAAGGTTAAGAGGGGGGGTTAGCCGCAAGGCGAAGCTCTGAATCGAAGCCCCGGTAAACGGCGGCCGTAACTATAACGGTCCTAAGGTAGCGAAATTCCTTGTCGGGTAAGTTCCGACCTGCACGAATGGTGTAACGATCTGGGCGCTGTCTCAGCCGTGAGCTCGGTGAAATTGTAGTCTCGGTGAAGATGCCGAGTACCCGCAACGGGACGGAAAGACCCCATGAACCTTTACTATAGCTTAGCATTGACGCTGGGTAACTCATGTGTAGGATAGGCCGGAGAATACGAAGGGGCGTCGCCAGGCGTCCCGGATTCATCCTTGAAATACGGCCCTTGAGTTGCTTGGCGCCTAACCCCGCAGGAGCGGGGGACCGTGCTTGGTGGGTAGTTTGACTGGGGTGGTCGCCTCCAAAACAATAACGGAGGCTTTCAAAGGTGCCCTCAGTACGCTTGGTAACCGTACGCAGAGCGCAATAGCATAAGGGCGCTTGACTGTGAGGCCTACAAGCCGAGCAGGGTCGAAAGACGGATATAGTGATCCGGTGGTTCCGCATGGAAGGGCCATCGCTCAAAGGATAAAAGGTACTCTGGGGATAACAGGCTGATCTCCCCCAAGAGCTCATATCGACGGGGAGGTTTGGCACCTCGATGTCGGCTCGTCACGTCCTGGGGCTGGAGAAGGTCCCAAGGGTTCGGCTGTTCGCCGATTAAAGTGGCACGCGAGCTGGGTTCAGAACGTCGTGAGACAGTTCGGTCCCTATCTGTTGTGGGCGTCGGAGATTTGAGGGGTTCTGACCTTAGTACGAGAGGACCGGGTTGGACGAGCCTCTGGTGGACCTGTTGTGGCGCCAGCCGCAGCGCAGGGTAGCTACGCTCGGATGGGATAAGCGCTGAAAGCATCTAAGTGCGAAACCCACCCCAAGATGAGATCTCCCTTGAGGGCCGTCAGAGACGATGACGTTGATAGGTGGCAGGTGTAAAGGCAGAGATGCCAAAGCCGAGCCATACTAATTGCCCGAGCGCGTTCTCACGAAGCGCACGCTTCAGCCGGCCACGTGCCGGCCCGCCCCTTGGCTTCTCCAAGGCTTCTTTCTCCCAGCTAGTCAAAACATAAAAGAGCTTTATTCAGCCATTACGCGTGACCTAAGACCACGCTCAAGACAATGGCGGCTATGGCGCCGGTGTTCACCTCTTCCCATCCCGAACAGAGAAGTTAAGCCCGGCTGCGCCGATGGTACTGGGGTCACACCCGGGAGAGTAGGTGGCCGCCAACCCCAACAACAGGACGGCCCCCGTTTCGCAAGAGACGGGGGCCGTTCCGCGTTT
>NZ_JACXAJ010000017.1 GCF_014773225.1 Pontibacter aquaedesilientis
TCATTCCCCAAGTATAACTTCGCCCCACCAAAGTCTTGCCTGGACGCCCCCGTCCGAAAGCCGAGGCTTTCTCCCGGCTTCGCCGAGGCAAGACTTCAGGCCAAAATTCCATTTATGCCTTTGGCTCTTTGCCAGCCGGTTGCTGAGACTTTTGGCCTTTGATGCCGCCCAGCCCTTGGAAGCCTGAAAATCGCACCACTTTTAAATCTGAAAATAATCCCAATCACGGCCAACATTTAAGGGCTTTGCGTTCGGGCGGGTTTCGGAGCACAAAACTGTCAACTTGCACTGAACTTGAATAGAAGCACAAAACTTCAAGTTTGCACGTCACCATGCCTGACGCAAAACCCGTGTTATGTGGCGTTTTTTATTTCAATCTTGTTCGTTTCACTGTCGTATGTCATTGTTAAGTGTCTGTCCCAATTTAAAAATTCGTCACAAGTAAATTCAAGTTTCTCATTGTCCCATTTTTTGAATTCAATTATGTCCATTTGAATTGGGCTTTTAATTGGCTCTTTTTGTTTTATGCTTGTCGTAACTTTCTCAAAGTTGTAATAGTCTGCAAGAATAAAGTCACCATTTGGCGTTGTTGTCAAGTTTTGATATTGCGGTTGGTCTTCCAACTCTTTCAGGTCGCCAGTTTTTCTGTCAAGTTGAAATAAGTAGTACGATGTTAAAACTAAAACAATGTCTCTGGAAGTAGAAACTCCAGCTTGTCTTGGAAAACCACGAAATTGTCCGCACCATTCTGAAAAGTCGTCATTAGTAAACTTTATAAAAGTCCAACTTTGAGAATTCCACGCACTTTCATTGTCGTAAATTCTTTCATTGTATTGTCCTGAATATGGTTGACTTATTATTTCTGCTTCAATTATCATTCGTGGTGCCTGTCTTTAAAATGCCACATAACGGATTGGCTAAGACACGCCTAAGTGTGTTTTAGCTCTTGTTGGCAATTGTAATTTTCCTTCAACAACTCTTCAGCCGCCATGACCGCTTCTTTTCTATATCCTTTCTTCGAAATCCTCTCTACAAGCTCTTGTTCAGAATAATTCTTAAACTTTTGCTTAAAGCTTTCCACTTCTTGCCGTATCTGGCTTTCAATCTCCGTCTGTGTTAACTCTTCTTCGACAGTTTCATTTAAGTCAGGCAGAAATTTATACTGGGTCTCAGTTTCCTTGATAGGTGGGTTTACCGGGTCGAGCATAAGAGAGGTTAGCAAGAAAACGGCATTATCATGGGTGACCAACTTTAAGTAGCCGTACCTTCTCCATGGAAGAGGAATCCAGTTCTGCTCCCAATCGGGAAGTCGGTAATCCCGCTGGACCACCCTTATCATTTGCTTTACATCAGAGGCATGTATAACATGGATGCCCTTTTTGTCCGTAACTGTTATCAGCTGCTTCTCCTTGTCTACTTCTACAATTGTTCTTCTATTGGCTATATAATAAGCAATGTGTAAGTAAAAAGCTGGTAGAAAGGAAACCAGACAACCCCCAAGCATGAACAGGTAAAAGCCTAACTCTGACAGCACATTACTCCCCTTAATCCAAAGGAATGCAAAAACCATAAGATAGCCAGCTAGCACCCTAACTCCGTTCGAGATAGACCTTAACTGATACTTCTTGTTTATTTGTAAAACTTCTTCCATTAATATTCTTGCCAACGGTGTACGTATAGCAGGTGGCGCAGCGTCAGCAAGCCTTTTTGCTATACCTTGTGCTTGTTGCACAACCTATTGAAGATAATCGTAAAAGTATATATTACCAAATCTTCAATGGGATGCAGGGCAGGAAAACTTTCGAAGACGAGCGGGAGCTGCGCTTCTCGCTCTCGG
>NZ_JACXAJ010000018.1 GCF_014773225.1 Pontibacter aquaedesilientis
TATTCCTTTCCCCAAGGCGCCCCTTCTCCTGACACAAAAAATAACCACAAAAGCGTCCTCGACTCCGGTCTGGGCAGGGCCATGACGGCTGTCTGGCTTTTTTTCGGGGTAAAGCGCAGCAGTTTCTGCAGGTTGTAGGACGCGGCGGCCAGCAGCATGCCCTTGTGAGCCAGCTCCTGCCCCCTTGTGTTGATCCGGCGCATGCCCAGGAAGTCGAGCAGCGTGCCCAGCACCGGCTCGACGGTGGCCTGCCGGAGTCGCTTCATGCGCCGGCCCCAGCGGCTGTGGACGCGCAAGATGGCCCGCTCGTACTCGTCGCGGAAGGAGGTGATGCTCACTTTCTTCTCGTGCTGCCTGCCGATGCAGCTCTCCTTCACAGGGCAGCCCTTGCAGTCCCGGCGGGTGGTCAGGTAGAGCCTGGAGCGGACGTTGTTGCGCTTGGCGTTGACGAGCTCC
This sequence comes from Pontibacter aquaedesilientis, assembly GCF_014773225.1. GTDB lineage: Bacteria > Bacteroidota > Bacteroidia > Cytophagales > Hymenobacteraceae > Pontibacter > Pontibacter aquaedesilientis. The sequence goes on from NZ_JACXAJ010000018.1 coordinate 457, forward strand.
TTGCGGAAGGTGGCCTTCTTGCCCTCGGGGCAGAGCCAGTAGTCCCCTTCCCGGTGGTAGGTGAAGCCCTCCGGGCCGCCGGCGTAGGTGCCGTGGGGCGGGATGAAGGCCGCAATGCCCTCCCGCTCCAGCAGGGCGTAGTTCTCGCCCGAGCAGTAGCCGGTGTCGGCCAGCAGGGCCGTGCAGCCAAGCCCCAGGCCCTGCAGCCTGTGGGTGAGCCTCCCGAGTACCCCCGGCAGGCAGACGCTGTCCTTTCGGTCGGCGTGCGCGGCCTGCACATGGGTGATGACGTGGCGGTGCGTGTCCACGGAAAGCTGCAGCAGGTAGCAGAGCTTGCGGGCCTTGCCCGGTTTGACGGCGATGCGGGCGTCGGGGTCCACGGGCGAGTAGTGGGTTTTGTTGGAGGTGTACTTGGCCCCCTTGTTGTGGGCGCCGGGGTAGAGGTCCTGCTCTTTCTGCCACTTGCGGTTGCGGGCCCGGATCTCGAGCAGCTCCTCCCGGCTGGCCGTGACGGTGCGCTGGGCGAGCGGGGCCCTGTTCTGGCGGGCCCTGCGGTCGGCGCTGCTGAAGACCCGGGCCTGCCGGAGGCGGGCCTCGAGCTGCTCTTGGGGCACCTTCAGCTCCAGCGAGCCCATCGAGGCGTTGGCCTTGACCAGGGCCGAGTCCACGGCCTGGGTGTGGCCGGAGACCATGCCGGCGTCCGCGCACAGGGAGAGCACCCGGGTGAAGACCTCCTCGAAGAGTGAGGCGGGCAGCAGCTGGCGGGTGCGCGAGACGGTCGAGTGCCAGGGCAGCGGCTCGTCGAGTTGGTAGCCCAGGAAGTAAAGCAGGTCCAGCCGCAGGCTGCAGTGCTCGATCAGGCGGCGGTCAGATGCGATGTTCTCCAGGCGCCCCACCAGGCAGAGCTTGAAGAAGACCACCGGGTCAATGCTTTGCTGGCCGCAGCGGCCGTAGTGGGGAGCCGTCAGCTCATAGAGAAACGAAAGGTCCAGCCTGTCCTCGAGCCGCCGGTAGAAGTTGTGCGCCGGCACGTGTGCCGAGAGCGAGAAGCGCAGCTCCCGCTCGTCTTCGAAAGTTTTCCTGCCCTGCATCCCATTGAAGATTTGGTAATATATACTTTTACGATTATCTTCAATAGGTTGTGCAACAAGCACAA
>NZ_JACXAJ010000002.1 GCF_014773225.1 Pontibacter aquaedesilientis
AACAGAGAAGTTAAGCCCGGCTGCGCCGATGGTACTGGGGTCACACCCGGGAGAGTAGGTGGCCGCCAACCCCAACAACAGGACGGCCCCCGTTTCGCAAGAGACGGGGGCCGTTCCGCGTTTAAGCCCAACCCAACCGCCGCCTAACCGCCGCACCAAGGCAGCCGGCCGAACCGGCAAACAGGGCTGGGCAGCGTGCGCCATCTGCTGGGTCTCCCAGGCGGCGCATGACCCAAAGCAGGCGGCATGGCTAGAACACAGCAAAGAAACCTAACCGGGCCGCGGCAATATAATAGGGCGAGCGACAGTCGGAACAGGCAATGGACGGAATCGTCAGGCTTTGTATGCAGAAGTGAAGTTAATTCTAGCCGGTTTTTAACCAAAAAAATATGAACAAAAAGAAAGGGGCTCATCCATCTATGAGCCCCTTTCATTTTGAATTATAGTTTTACTTACTTTTCTTCCCAGCTACAGCAATTTTCAGTTCTTCAATGTTGAGGTATTGCTGTGCAAGTTCTTTAATTTCTTTCGAAGTCACTCCTCTTATAGCTGTAATATAATTATTGTAGTGCTCCATAGGCAAATCTTGCAGGACAATGCGTTTATACCTATCACATTGTTCAAATATGGTAGCTATGTCATTTAAGAACTTCCCAAGCATATAGTTTTTAACGACGTTTAGTTCGTCATCTGGTACCTCTTCTGTCTGGAGAATCTTGATCTCTTTCTTAATCTCGTCTATTGTATTATTTGTAACCTCGTAATTTACATCTGTACCGATGTAAAAGAGACTATCATGTTCTTTAGGAGATATGGCGGAGAAAATTCCGTAGGTATAGCCTTTGTCTTCTCGTATGTTACGCATCAACCTTGAACCGAAATACCCTCCTAAGATTTCGTTTAATACAACTAATTTATGGTAGTCAGCATGGTGAATTGTTGGAAATTGTTTACCAACCCTAATGGACGACTGTAGACTGTCTGGCATATCCACAAAGTCATAGCTCTCCTTGCCCAAAAGCAGTTTCTTATGGCCTTCGTTGGTATCACCTGCAAGAGTCAGTATTTCAATTTCGCGCTCTAATAGTTGTTGCAAGGAATCATCAATGCTTCCACAGGCAAATACATCCAGGTTTTTTGTGCTAAACCTTGCCTTATAGAAGTTAACAAGCTCTTCCTTTGTTACACCATCCAAACCATTTTCATCCAACCCAAATATATAGGGATGGTTAGCGCCATATACCAGTTTGGTAAAGCTATGTGTTGCCAGGTAACTATTCTTCTGTCGCTGAACTTTCAGGTTTTGCTGATTTCGCTTCTTGAGTAGGTTGAACTCCTCATCCGGGAAAGTAGGGTTCTGAATAACATCCAGTACCAAGGGCAGGAGCTCGGGTACATACTTGCTCAGGCAATACAAAGTAAACTCTGAACGATCATACCCTTGATTGTTTTCAAAAGAAGCCCCATAGAAAGCAACTATTTCAGCGATTTGCTTTGCTGAATAGTTTAGCGTGCCTTCAAAGAGCATTTTGCCTGTCAGGTCCGATATACCCGCTTGAGGCTCGTACCACTTACCGGCCTTAAAAACAAAATCCAGCCTGATCACAGGCTGGGTTTCGCTTTTGATATAATGCAGTTTTGCTCCGTTGCTTAGGTGTGTAACTTCTGCGATCTGTAGTGTTACTGCTTCTATTTCGTGTATTTCTGGTGCTTTGTTTCTATCAAGCATTTGTAAATTGTAGATAGTATTTTTAATCTAAGTTAAGCGCTATGCTAAAACGCATTGTTTCTGCCAGTGGGTTGCCTTGTTCGCTTGGTATTAGGTAAGCAGCATCAATACCAAATTTCTGATAGCGGAGGCCAAGGCCTACCGAGATGTACTTACGGTTTCCCTTGTCTGGGTTTTCGTAGAAGTAACCTGCTCTGGCAGCAAATAGGTTGTTATACCAATACTCTATACCTCCTGAAAAGTTTATCTCTTTCAGCTCTTCGCTAAAGCCGCCTTCTGCATCGCCGAACGAAGTGAAGATACCACTTAATACAGTTTGAGTACTGTCTGCACCAGGAGAAGGAACCAATAGCTTGTTGGCGTCAAGCACAAAAGTAAGTGTATTGTACTGATCCAGATTGTAAGTGATGGCAGTACCCAGTTTTAGGTTGGTTGGGAGAAAATCTTTCTGATCACCGTTGGTATAGGCGATTTTGCCACCAATGTTAGAGATGTTAGCACCCAGACCCAAGTTAAGGGTTTGCGTTATATCACGGTTGTAATACACGCCTACATCCACTGCGGCTGTATTGCCTGGCTTCGATTCAAATGGCTGAGCACCGCCGCCAATAGTCACGTTACCAGCTAAGTTGGAGCGTATAAAGCGTGCGCCTATACCTAGGCTGAAGTACTCGCTAAGTGCTTGGCCATAAGCCAATGAAACGGCATACTCCTTTGGAGAGAACTCTGTGATATCATTGCCATTAGCGTCTATAAACTGGATGTCGCCCAGATCAAAGTAAAGCAGTGACGCAGAAATGGCTGAAGTTTCCGTCAGTTTTTTGTAACCAGACAGGTAACTCAGAGACATATCATCAACGATATTGCGGAGCCATGGCGAATAAGAAAAGCTTACGCTCATGTCGTTTTGCACAAAACCCAATTTAGCTGGGTTCCAATGTGGTGTATTGGCGTCGGGGCTTAAAGCAACGCCGGCGTCGCCTAAGGCGGCGGAGCGGGCATCGGGTGCCACTGTGAGGATCGGTACAGCGGTTGTCACGGTTCGGGAGTCCTGCCCGATAGTGCTCGTCTGTGCCGACGCAACATACACGGAAAAGAATGTAGCCACAAAAGCTGCGGCTTTCACAAGTAAAGTTTTCTTATACATATAAAGGGTGTTGATGCAAAATCAAATATAGAAATATTAGAGGATTTTACTAATTCAATAGAACAAGTTTCTCAATTTTAGCTGTTGAAGCACCATCATATTGAGAACGTACAATGATTCTGTAAACGTATACTCCACGCGCCAGCGTGTCGTTAAATTCATCTTTCCCATTCCAGCTTAGCCCTGCCACATGCGATTGACTCGCATAGCTTGTTGTGTGCAGGGTCTTCACTAATTTTCCTGATACGGTAAATATTTGTATCTGGATATCTAAATTCTCGCCAGCACGGTTGTGATCAAAATGAAACGTAGTGCTGGTAGAGAAAGGATTAGGATAATTTAATATGTGGGATAACGCCAATTTTTCATTATTTGATACAATGAATTCCAAATATTCTTCTGCTGAATTATTGTGTGTATCCCAGGCTTTAAGTCTCAGGGAATGAGGACCAGCCGGTAAGTCCTTGAAAGGGTAGCGTATGCGGCCTGACTGGTAGTTATCCCGTTCTGAGGTGTAGTAATCATTCAAAACGATCGCGTTAGCTGTTCCTTCATCCAGCACGGCAATTATCTCATGGCCCGACCCGATTCCTGAAGTATTAACCCCGTTTTCATCGAAAAGTTTGGCCAGTAGCACGGGGTGTTGGCTGGTGTTGCCGCCAAATATGAAGGACTCATCATCCATAAACAGCCTGATGGTCGGAGGGGTATTATCAGCCAGTATACCTTGGGTTGTTCCGCCAATAACGATGGTTGTATCAGCTCCCAAGGCATCATGTGTATTGTTGCTGGCATACAGGCTGATCTTGCCTGCGCCATACCTGTTATCAATGTCTTTGGGTACGACAAAGTTCAACTCAAACTGACCGGACTTTACCGTAGCTTGCCCATCAAATACAATATTTTCGCGAAGCTTCACAGGAACAGGATTACTGCCTGGGGGCGGTGGACTCTTAGGGTCAACTACAAATTCGGGGGTTTTGTCGCCAAACGTCTGGCGTATCAGTTCTTTTTCATACACCGTCACATGCAGGTTCCCATTAAAGCCGCTTTCAGTAATCCCAGCAAGATTGGTTACTATACCTTTCAACGATACTTTGCCAAGTGCGCCCAGTGTGTCTTTGGCCGTTGCATGCCCATTGATATGGGTAATTCTGGTTTGAAGCTTGGGATAGGCAAGTTGTTGAGAAGGATCTGCTAGCAAGGTGAAATTGCGATTGTACACGCCTCTTGAGCTACTGACATTGTCTGTCAGGCTGTTGTTTTTGGTGAGCTGTACCAAGTCGCCTAAACGGGGCATGCGACCATTCACAGGCGTAAAGGCTGTGCGGAAGAAGTTTCGGTTAAGTATACGGTTATCGCTCGAAAAGACAGGACGAGTGGTTGTGAGCATACCGATAGCACCACCTTGTGGACTTAGTAGCAATAGCTCGGCACCAGAAGAGCGGTTTGGGTTGTCGTAACGGCCAAACTCACAGGTAGCTGTCAGCAAAAAGGTCAGCCGGTCTTTGTTGCGCCAACTGTTCATCTGTGTGGTAGTGAGAATCTGCTCCCAGGCCCAACTCACCTCGTTGCCATGCCCGGTATAGTTTACAATCAGGGAACCCTGCTCCACGGCTTTGTCAATAGCGGCAACAGCTTCCGGGGAGCGTTGCCCGTTTGGCACGGTCTCTTGCCGATACAGATCCAGGTATACCTTATTGGGATTGTAGTTAGGCTGATTTCTCTCTAGATATTTAGCCAGAAACTCTGCGTCCTGCAGGTGCTCATTGTTATCGCCATCATCAGCTACAAACGTGACCTGACTGCGCCATTTGCCAAAGTGGTTCGGGCTGTCATAGGCTATAATTTTATCCACGACTGTTGCTGCTTCCATTGGTGTCTTGACAGGCAAGCGGCCTATACCTATGTCCAGCAACTGGTCTCCGGATATGTTCTCGGTCCACTCACCCTCATGGTCATCCAGAAAGCCATAGTAATCTTCAGAGGAATAGCTGGAAATGGGATGCAGGGATTGGCGTGACTGGTAAACCGGGACAAAATTGGTATTGCCGGGCAGGCGGTTTTTATAGTCGTAGGAAGCGTCGCCCAAAAGCAGCAGGTATAGCACATCGCCACCACTTTTAGCGCTTCGCCTGTAAAGCATGCGCATGTAGTCGCGTATAGCGGTCACGTCCTGTGCACCGGATGAAAACTCATTGTATACCTGTCTGGTCGTGATGACGATGGTGTTGAGGTTGCTGTGTTGCCGGCGGTGCGTTGCCAGCCGGTTCGCCTCGTTAAGAAAATTGGGGTGGGTGAGCACGACCAGATCCAAACGCCCGTCCAGGTTATGGCTATGCAGGTCCTGGTTCGCGACTTTGCCAAATGGCACAGGCTTCAAGCCGGCAGTGTTGCGAAACACGACGAACTCACGCAACACATCGGTGGGTGCGCTAAAGCTGATGTCGGTATCAACAACTGTTTGCTGCACCACAGGACGCAGCGGATTCGTCACGTCCCATACCTGCGCGGTGGGCGGAGCACCTGCGATGCGGAAAGTACTGACCGGAGTGGCCAGGCTAGTAATGGCGCGGAAACTGGTTTGATCGCCGTAAAGTTTAAGCTGGCGGACATAATGAAGTTCCAGGTAGTTAAGGTAGCCTATCGCTGTTGAATTGCCCCCTGTATTAAAATTAAAAGTGGCCTTTAGTTCTGTCGGCTGCCCAACTACCAGCTGGTTCAAGGTGTAGGTTTTCAGGCTATTAACTCCTTCGGGATGATAGGCGTAAGTACCGCGGCCGCTAATAGTTTGGGTACCGAGCAATTGGTTGTTGAGCCTGATAGCAAAGGAACTCTCTGTCGCCGAGTTAGCCATCAGGAAAGCAGATAACCGGATGTCCGAGCCCGGCACAATGTCGGAAACCGGAAAACTGACCTCCCGCGAAGTATTGAAAATGCTGAAGTCTTCGCCATACCATTCACGGCCTGAGTAGACCATATTCCGAAGGTCACGCTCATGGTATAGCCGCTCATTATAACTTGTAAGGGTTTGCCCACTGCTACCTGCCTGACTACGTGCGTGCATGCGGACACCGTTTTCGGTACCTACTCTTATAAAGTAATAAGCTGTGTCGGAGTAGATATTATGCTGGTGCTGGAACCCTTGCGTACCGCCGGTATACTGCCAAGTATGCGGACCTTGTGCATAGAACAAGACATAATCGCCGTCATCGAAACGACCATCTGCTTCGCCTGCCACCCAGATAGCATTCTCGATCAGATCATCCGGACGAGGAGCGCTGATGGCTTGCGGCAGTATTCCGCCGCCATTGCCGAACAACTGCAGCGTGCGTGGGTCCAACTGCTGTGTGTTCATGCCGAGTGATTGCAGCAAAGCTTTGTCAATGCGATGAATGCCTGTATTGGTTACCCCTATTTTGTACCAGTTGCCAGTGCTCAGCACAGAAGCCGTGGCGAGGCCAGCCTGTGTGTTTTCAGTGCTCTGGGTAGCGGCGCTATGGGAGGTATAGGTATAGGAGAAACTGATGAGTTTCTCCAGTTGCCCTGTCTGTGGGTTCAGCCGGATGGGCAGAATCGTGACGATGCTCTGCGGCAGCTTGTTTTGCGTGGCGTTGTTGAGATGGATGGTAGGCTCCTGTCCGATGTCCTGTTTGCGGAACAGCCGCTGGTCCTCCGGCGAGAATGCTTCGTAGCGGGTATCCCGGAGCTGAAAACTGCCCATGTGTGTACCCTGCAATTGTAAGCGGAAGTAAGGAAGCCGCTCAGTATAATCCACTGCAGCACCCGAGAAGACAGGAATCTTGTCTGGAAGGCCGTGTAAGGGAAGCGCTTTTTCATGCCCCTGCCACTGCAGGGTTACAGCCGCTGTTTGTGCCCATGCTCTTCCTGCAGGCAAGCCAAAACCTGATAGCAGGCAGGTATAGAGGAGCAGAGAAAACCGCATAGACAGGCAGGTATAAAAGTAAAGGATAAAGTGCTGTATAAATTTACAGAACAATATCCTTCCAACTAAATAAAAATGCGATTAAGTGCTGAGTCCGATCATGGGGCTTGGGTATCAACATCCTGCGTTTCGTCTACCGGGCCGCCAGTAGGCGCAGGTAGCGAACTTCAGGAAATAGAAGTTCGCTTGACGATGGACAATAAGATGTACAGCACGATGATGAGCGGTATAGCGGCAAATTTGACAAGAGCCAGTAGTATAACCGAAATCCCGAGGAAGATAAAGCGGGTGGCATTGTCCTTCCAGGTCAGGTTCTTGAATTTGAGCGCAAACAAGGGCAGTTCGGCCACCAGCAGGTATGAAAATATTGCCGTAACCGCCAGGAGGAAATAGGGATTCAGGATGATATTGTCGTACAAATTGCCCGATGTAGCCAGGATAAGGGGCAGTGAGCCGATGAACATAGAGCAGGCCGGTGTCGGGACGCCTATAAACGACTCCGCCTGCCGTGTGTCGATGTTGAATTTGGCCAGTCGCAAGGCTGAGAAAATCGTGAGTAGAAAACCAGCGAACGGGAGGATGTCGGCAGGTATACCCAGCACGGAGGCTTCAGCCTGCGAGAGCATGGCAAACATGATCGCCCCTGGCACGGCCCCAAAAGAAACCATATCGGCCAGCGAGTCCAGCTGTTTTCCAATCTCAGAGTAGGCCTGGAGCACGCGGGCCAGCATACCGTCCAGAAAATCGAAGATAGCCGCTATACCTATCAGATAGGCCGCATACTCCAATCGGAAGTTGAAAGCGAAATACAACGCCAGGCAACCGCAGAATAGGTTGAGGCATGTGATGGCGTTAGGTATGTGTTTTTTCATCCGGTTGGCTTAGCGCAGGAAAGGGTTATACTGCTTCTCATAACGGATGGTGGTTTCGGGTCCGTGTCCCGGGTATACCACCGTTTCGTCTGGCAGCGTGAAAAGCTTGGTTCTGATACTGTTGATAAGGGTGTCGAAGTCGCCGCCGGGCAGGTCAGTACGGCCGATGCTGCCTTTGAAAAGCACATCGCCCCCAATGCATACCTTGTCTGGTTCGCTGTAAAATACCACATGGCCCGGTGCATGGCCCGGAGTAAAGCGTACCTGTAGCTCGGTGTTGCCGAATTTAACGGTATCGCCTTCTTTCAGGTAGTTGGCCGAGGCCTCCATGCCGCTATACATCGGGAAGCCATAGTTTGAGGCGTATACCGGCACCGACCGCAGGGTCTGCAAATCGGCTTCGTGTATCTCGAGCTCCACACCATAGGTATCGGCCACAAATTTGTTGCCCAGTACGTGGTCGATGTGGCAGTGGGTGTTGAGCAGGCGCATCACTTTCAGGCTGTTTTTCTCGATGTAGCGCTTCAGCTCTTGCTGTTCGGCCTGGTCATAGCAGCCAGGGTCCACTACCACGCACTCTTTGGTGTCGTCGTGCAGCAGGTAAGTGTTTTCCTGGAAAGGGTTAAATGTAAGACAGGTAACGTTCATGGTGTTTTCGTTCACAGGGTAAGGCGCCACAATTTCGGCTTCTAAGTTACGAACTTCAGGCGTAAGTCGTAAATTGCCTGTATGAATTATGATTACATCGTAGTGGGGCACGGCATTGCAGGCGCCATACTTGCCTATACCTTACGCAAACAAGGCCAGCAGGTGCTGGTGATCGACGAGCCCCGAGCAAATTCCGCCTCCCGTGTGGCAGCTGGCCTCATCAACCCGGTGGCTGGTAAGCGTTTTGCAAAGTCCTGGCTAGTGGATACGCTGCTACCCTTTGCCGATAGCTTCTATGATGAGCTGGAGGACCGTTTCCAGAAAAAGCTTTTTCACCATAAGCCGATCTACAAGATATTCTCTACCATAGAGGAGCAGAACAATTGGATGGCTAAGAGCGCCGGTGACAACTGGAGTGCTTACATTGGGGCTACCCATACCCAGAGCACAGGAGTGGAATCGGTACAGGACCGGTTTGGCGGCATCATGATCAGACAGGGGGGCTACCTGCTCGTGGCCGATACCCTGGACCTACTCACCAACGAACTGTTGGAGGCGGGGCTTCTTTTGCCAGAGCGATTTGACGTGTCGCAACTGCAGTTGACAGAACAGGGGGTATCCTACAAAAACATCAGGGCCGGCCACCTGGTTTTCTGCGAGGGGTGGCAGGTCGTGCATAATCCCTATTTCAGGTGGTTGCCGTTGCAGCCTACCAAAGGGGAGGTGCTGGAGGTGGAGACACAGGATTTTAACCCGGAATGTATCTATAATAAAGCCGTTTACGTTGTTCCGGTAGGTGAGGGCCGCTTCAAAATTGGCGCAACCTACAATTGGCGCCAGGCCGACGAGTTGCCTACCCCCGAAGGGAAAGCAGAACTGACGGAACGATTTGAGCAGATCACTTCCCAGCCGTATCACGTAAAGAAGCATTGGGCCGGCATTCGACCTGCTGTCCGCGACCGTCGTCCGCTCATGGGGCGGCACCCGGAGCATGCCCAGCTGAGTGTCTTCAACGGGATGGGCTCCAAAGGAGTGCTGATGGCGCCATACCTGGCTGATATGTTTGGCAATGCGTTGATGGGCAAGGGGGAGGTGCTGCCGGATGTACAGATTTCAAGATATTATTCGTTATATTACGACTACTTAAAACACCAGAACCACGAACTCTAAGCGCATGCGTTTTACTATAAGGTTATTGTTGCTGTTGCTGCTCAGCGCCCTGGCACGCGAGACGGCTTACGCCCAGCCCAACGTGCAGACTTTTGGCAGAAGCCGGATACAATACAAGGACTTCGACTGGAAGCTGTACAGCACACAGAACTTCAACATTTACTTTTATGAAGGCGGCGACGCGGCCGCCAAAAACGCTGCCGAGTATGCCGAGCGTGAACTGAAGCGCATCACCAGTTTCATCGGGTACTATCCCTACTCCAAAATCACGCTTATTGTCTACAACTCAGTTACCGATCTCAAGCAAAGCAACATCGGTATGCAGCGCGACCAGTTTCAGACTGGCGGCGAAACCCTCTTCCTGAAAAACAAACTGGAACTGGCCTTCGACGGCACCCAAACCAGTTTCAAGCGCGACCTCAGTTACCAGCTCACCGAGCTGCTGCTCAACGACATGATGTATGGTGGTAGTCTGAAGGAGGCCCTGCAAAGCAGTTACCTGCTGCGCCTGCCCGACTGGTTTGTCAGCGGCGTGGCGGCCTACACGGCAGAGGGCTGGAGCATGCGGATGGACAATTACATGCGCGATATGCTGCTAGTAAACAACCAGCCGCGCATGGAAGACCTGCTGGCCCGAAACCAGGAGCTTGGAGGGCAGGCCATCTGGAATTACATTGCCGAGCGCTATGGCTATACCTCCATTCAGAACATCCTCAACCTGACCCGCATAACCCGCGACACCGAGGTTGGCATCACGAGCAGCCTTAACATCCCATACAAACGGTTTCTGCAGGATTGCCACAACTACTACACCCAGATAAACACCCGTGCCGAAAACCCTTTGGTAAACCTGCCTGCCGAGCGAAAGCTTTTTACGAAGAATAAAAAGGGAATTCAGTATACCGAGCCCGTGCTCAACCCAGCCGGCACCTTGTTGGCTTATGCCGAGAATGAGAATGGCAACTATCAGATTGTGGTGAAGGAGGTGGGCAGCAACCGAAGCCGCGTAGTCTGGAAAAGTGGCTACAGAACCGTGGATCAGCGTGTAGACTACAAGCTGCCGGTGCTGGCATGGCGTACCAACACGCAACTGGGCTTTGTGGAGGCACGGCGCGGCGAGATGACCTTGCGCCAGATCGACGCAAGCCGGCGACGTTCCCGCATTCCGTTCTTCGACGACATCAGGACAGCAGCCGTTACGCTTAGCCAATTCTCGCAGGTACTCGCCATGAGCTATTCGGAAGACGGTAATGCGATTGTAATGAGCGCGGTGCAAAACGGACAGACCGACCTATACCTGCTCTCGAGTGGAGGCCGGGTACAGCAACAGCTCACCAACGATATTTACGACGATACAAGCCCTGTTTTCCTGAAAGGAAGCGGTATCATTGCCTTCAGTTCTAACCGTTTTGTAGAAACGACTGGCGAGGCGGCCTCAGGCACCTTCTCCAGCGTTGTGAACAACTATGACATCTTCCTGCTGCCGCGTGATGGCAGCGGTGCCAATGCCCGACAGATCACTTTTTCAATTGCGAGCGAGACGCGCCCAAGGGCTACAGCAGATGGTAACCTGGTATACCTGAGCGAAGAGACCGGGGTTAGGAGCCTATACCATTATGATGTGGCATCGGGTACCAGACGCCCCATCACCAACTTCATCCAGGATATTGAAAACTATGACTACAAAGGAGCCTCCAACACCCTGGCGCTAACGGCAGATGATGGTGCGCGCAGCTTTGTGTACTTGCTCCCGGCGTATACCTCATCAGTGCCAGACTCGCTTCCTAAGACCTCACGGCAGATTATACTGGAGGCACGCTCCCGCACACCTGTAACAACTTCCGCCTCCAGCCGAAATCTGATAGAAGGGGCGGCCCGGAAAAAGACGCAGCGGCAAGGCGAGGTGGACATAGAGAACTACCAGTTTGAGAGTGACCAGCAAGAGCAGCAACAGGCTGATACCAAGGTGCCGGCCCAGCGTGCCCGCACCACAGCAGGTGGCGTGCCCATTGCCGGCCCCGTGGGATATGATTTGCGCTTCAGTATGCAGGAACTCATTACATCGGTGTACTCCGATCCGCAATTGGGCTTCGGGATAGTGGCCGGTGTGAATATGAGCGACCTGTTTGAGAATCACCACATACGGGGGAGCGCCTTCCTGCGCACCGATCTGGAGACGAGTCGTATGTTTGCTGAGTACATGAACCTGAAGAATCGTTTCGACATAGGCATGCAGTACCGCCGCGACGTGATAGTGGGGGAAGTGCCTGAGGTGCCCGGTTCGGTCGTGCGTTTCGGGAAGCATGAGTTTTCGCCTACATTGGTATACCCGCTTAGCTACAGCACCAGCATCCGGATGCAGCCTAAGTTTGTCAACACAAGATTTACGTATGTAAACAGCTTCGTTACGCCTGATAGTGTGACGAATTTTGGCGGGGGCAACGTAGAGATCGTGTTTGACAACTCTGTGGTGCGTGGCGTGAATATGCTGGAGGGCACTCGCATGAAAGCGGGTTTGCTCACCCTGAAAAGCTTTGGCAGTGGCGCGGGTAACTTCAATAAGTTTTATGTTGACCTGCGCCATTATCAGAAAGTGCATCGGCAGATCATTCTGGCTGCCCGTTTAGGGTATGGCGCTTTCTTTGGCAATGCTCCCAAAAACTTTCTCATCGGGGGTATGGATAACTGGCTCTTCGCCTCTGAAGATGACCCGACTGACCGCAATGCGGTGACCATTCGCGCCCCTGCTGACCTTTTTTACTTGGATTATGTGACTCCTTTGCGGGGCTTTAACTTCAATACGCGTCGTGGGTCCAAGCACCTGCTGGCTAACGTGGAGCTGCGTGTGCCCATCGTGCAGTACCTGTACAATGCGCCAATACCGTCGGGTTTCTTCCGTAACCTGCAGTTTACAGCCTTCGCAGATGCCGGGTCGGCCTACAACGGTTCTAACCCTTTCACGGGCAACAACTCCATTAACACGCGCGTGATCGGTGGACGTATCGACCAGACTTCTACCAGTCCGTTTGAGATCACCGTGATTAACTATCGTAATCCTTTCCTGCTGGGCTATGGCTTTGGTGCCCGCACCACCCTGTTTGGGGTATACGGCAAGGTCGATCTGGCCTGGAGCGAGGAGGACGATGCGCGCAGAGGGCCTAAGTTCTACATAACATTAGGCTACGACTTCTAAACAAATAAATGAACCGGAAAACAAAACGCTTCGGTCTGGGGACGGTGCTTGTTTTGGCGTTGCTGGCTGCCTGGCTGCATATGGCCGACAAAAACTACGTTTACAAGGCCGTTTACCACAACTTCGCTGACATAGACGATCATCTCATCTTTCACCAGCGTAAAATCAAAGCGTCTGAAAAGCCTATACCTTGGGCTAAATCAAAGCAATACAACCAGCTGGAACTGCCGGCAGCATTGCAGCAGCTCCACCAGGATCTTCAATCGGTCGCATTTTTGGTCGTAAAGAACGACTCCCTGCTGTATGAGCAATACTGGGATGGTTACTCAGAAGAGTCGCTGAGCAATTCTTTTTCGATGGCCAAGAGTATCGTGAGTGTACTGATAGGTATAGCCATAAAAGACGGCGACATCCGGAGCGTGGACCAGCCTGTAGGCGACTTTCTGCCGGAGTTCCGGGAAGGGGCCAAGGCCAAAATCACACTACGGCATTTGCTGTGGATGAGCTCCGGGCTGAACTGGGACGAGTCCTACAGCAATCCGCTTTCCATGACCACAGAGGCTTACTATGGCTCCAATCTTAAAAAAGTGATCGGCAGGCTGGAGGCGGTGGAAGAGCCGGGGCAGAAGTTCGAATACAAAAGCGGTGACACGCAGGTGCTGGGCTTTGTACTGGAGGCTGCCACGGGCATGAACCTAGCCGATTACGCAGAACAAAAGCTGTGGCGCCCTTTGGGAGCCGAGCAAAAGGCAGAATGGAGTGTAGACCATCTGCGGGGAAATGAGAAAGCTTACTGCTGCTTTTTCTCTAACGCACGGGACTTCGCCCGTATCGGAAAGCTATACCTCAACCAAGGCATCTGGAACAGTGACACGCTGGTGGCACCGGATTACGTGAGGGCCTCCCTCACACCCAGCGGGTTGCCATCCGCTACCACGGGCGAAACTACTGATCACTCTGGTTACCAATGGTGGTTGCTCCCTAACTATAAAGGCCAGTTCATCTTCTATGCACGCGGCATACTGGGCCAATACATCATCGTTATACCTGAAAAAGAACTGGTAATAGTGCGACTTGGCAAAAAAAGGGGCGAGCGCATCAACAACCACCCCAGCGAGGTCATGGCCATAATCGATGCTGTCAATACAATGGTTCCTTAGGGTACATGCTGTTGTTCGTGCTTTCATGGATGGTCGCAGTTGAACTCCGGGAAGACCATCATTTCAAATCAAATGACTCAAGCTCAAAATTGAATAAACTTTGCATTCCCGCTGCATAGGTATCTTTCGGGAGCTTTTGCAGGCATGGCTGCGTATAAGTGAGGAATTATACCTAATTTGCAGGAACACCATACATACAAGTGCTTATGTTGCAGTCCATGACAGGCTACGGCAGTGCCCGCCTCGATACTGACCAGTATTCTATTAACGTCGAAATACGATCGCTCAACTCTAAAGGGATGGACCTTAGCGTGCGCCTGCCGCGCTTTCTGTCGGAGCGGGAGTATGAGATCCGAACCATGCTCACCAAGGCACTTGTTCGTGGCAAGGTAAGCATCTGTGTAGACTACTCGAGAAATAAAACCCAAAAAGCTAAGAGCAATATTAATAAGGAGCTGCTGAAGGCTTACTATGAGGAGCTGAATGAGGCAGCCGATTTAGTGGGAGGGGCTAAGAACGACCTTTTCCGCCTGGCCTTGCACATGCCGGACGTGCTGCAGCAGGATCAGGGCGACGAAGAGTCCGGAGAAGCCGACTGGGAGGTGGTACAACCACTGGTACAGCAGGCACTCGACAACATCAATTCTTTCCGTGCCGACGAAGGTAAAGCCCTCACAGCCGAAATCATGTCTTATATCGACCGCATCCGTATTCTTTTGGCTGAGGTGGAGAAGCATGACCCGGTGCGTATGGAGCTTATCCGCAACCGTATCAAAAACCATATCATCGAAGTGTCAAGCTCGGAGCATTACGATCAGAACCGTTATGAGCAGGAGATGATCTATTATATGGAGAAACTCGATATAGCTGAAGAAAAGGTTCGCCTGATCAACCACCTGCATTACTTCACCGAAACGGTATACCTGCCAGAGCCGACAGGGAAGAAGCTTGGCTTTATATCTCAGGAGATAGGGCGTGAGATCAATACGATCGGCTCGAAGGCGAATGACGCTACCATACAGCATCATGTGGTGGAAATGAAGGAAGAACTGGAGAAGATCAAAGAACAGATCAACAATATACTCTAGTATACTGAAATCTGAATTGTGAAATGCCTGCCGTTCCAAAAGAGCGGCAGGCATTTTTTGTCTGTATATAAGTAGCTGATAGTCAGTGTGGTGAATTTTGTTTAAACACTGATGTGCGGGAAGACAAAACTTGAAAAAAAATTAAAAATTTTTCAGAGAAATTTTTTGCCCGTTTTTGCAACTGAGTTTCTTAAACATGTCAAAATTCTTATATAAGTTACATTTAATGTTTTTATTGAACAGAACTTTTAAAGAGATGAATTTATGTAGTTAAAACATTGATTTTTAGCAAAGTAAGTGTGTTGCGTGTAATATAGTTTTGTTATATATTTCAGCATGTTTAACTTAAAATTATTATTAATGAAAACAACACGTTTACTTGCTCTCATAGCTTTTGTAGCTATGTTCGTTTTCTCCTCTTGCCAGAAAGAAGAAGGAGAAGTAACAGCCAATGAGGTTTCGGCCATGACCCTTGCCAAAATCTCCAACTTAGGTTTCAATACAGATAATGTGCAGCGCGTTGACGGAGGCTACTTGGTCGAAGGTGACATCATGCTCTCTGACAGTGACCTGAATGTATCGGCTAAGACCCAAGCCCTACGCGTAGGTGACGCGGAGCAGTACCGCACCACTAACCTGGTGAGCGTAGGCTCAAGCCGTACTGTACGCGTTGCCATCACCACTAGCCTTCCTTCTGCCTATGTGTCGGCGCTGGACGAGGCTATCCGCCGTTACAATGCTGAGAACCTGCTCATCAAGTTCCAGCGTGTGTCTTCTAACTACGAGGTGCTTTTCTCTAAGGCACCAGCTGGGTCTTCTTACCTGGCCTCTGCTGGTTTCCCTTCAGGCGGCAATCCTTACAACAGTGTGAAGGTAAACTCTGACTACCTGGGTTCTAACCCTGGCACGAACTACCTGGCCACTATTCTGGCGCACGAACTGGGCCACTGCATCGGTTTCCGTCACACCGACTACATGGACAGAAGCTACAGCTGCGGCGGTGCTTACTACAACGAGGGTGCCTCTACTGTGGGTGCTATCCACATCCCGGGTACACCGACAAGTGCTGACCCTAACTCATGGATGCTGGCCTGTATTGGTACTGGCGTAAACCGTCCGTTTAACTCCAATGACAAAACAGCCCTGAATTACATCTACTAGTCATTAAATTTTTTAGGGAAATTTACTGAAAAAAGAAGCCCTTGCAGTTCGCTGCAAGGGCTTCTTTTTTTATTGTCATATACCAGACCCAAGACTGTCGCCGGCGTGGTATGGCGATAGGCATTTATAAACAAAAAAATATAGTTGATCGGTAATGTTTTGGCTGGTAACTGGTTGTGAGTTGTGTAAGGTGCAGGTATTCAGTGCTATAACCCTGCGCAGGGGTTGGCCTATAGTGAACTGTCGGCGTATACGTGTAGCATGTCTAACTTAATTTTCTGAGTCCTATGTTTACAAAACGCTTACTGTTCTTCGCTCTGGCAGTTTTTGCCATCAGCTTTACTTCCTGCCAGCAGGAGGAAGACATCGCGACTAAAAATGAGGTTTCACCCATGACACTGGCTAAGATTGCCAAGCTTGGTTTCAATACCCAGCAAGTAGAGCAAGTAGATGGGGGCTATGTGGTGGAAGGCGACATTTTCCTGTCAAATGCCGATCTGAACACTTCTTTCAAAGAGATGGCGCTACGTGTAGGCGAATCGGAGCAGTATCGTACCAGTAATTTGGTATCGGCCCCAAGGACCATAAGTATCAGTATCTCCAATCAATTACCGGGTTCTTATGTGGCGGCGCTGGACGAGGCTATCAATCGCTACAATGCCCAGGGGCTGGAACTCAGCTTTCAAAGGGTCTCTTCAAAGGGAGACATCAGCCTGACAAAAGCACCTCGGACGGCAAATTACCTGGCTTCTGCCGGCTTTCCATCGGGTGGCAAGCCTTATAATTCAGTAAAGATCAACTCAAACTACCTGGGCTCTAACCCGGGTACCAATTACCTGGCTACCATCATCGCGCATGAAATCGGCCATTGCATTGGTTTCCGCCACACCGACTACATGGACAGAAGCTACAGCTGCGGCGGCTCTTACTACAACGAGGGTGCCTCTACTGTGGGCGCTATCCACATCCCGGGCACGCCAACCGGTCCGGATGCGAATTCCTGGATGCTGGCCTGTATTGCCAATGGCGTGAACCGGCCATTTAATAACAACGACAAAACAGCTTTGGGTTATCTGTACTAGCAAGAATAGGTATAGTAAACAGCAACGCATCGCTTCTGTCGTGGCAGGAGCGATGCGTTGCTGTTTTAGGTATAGGCAAGGCTATCGGTTGAGTTTGCAATTAGAGCACCAGCACTTTTCCTGTCAGGTATGTGCCTGATTCGGATTTCACCTTTACAATGTAAAGGCCGCGCTTAAGGCCATTGGTGCGTACCTCTTTGAGCACCCCAGCCTCGGTGGTTTCGAGCACAAGTCTTCCCATTTGGTCATATAGTTGTATTTGGGCCGAGTCACTTGCTACTGCTATGTAGAATGGCTGCCCCGCTGTAACCGGGTTCGGGTATACCTGCACGAAGTTTTCACTCGCATAGATCACTTCCTCTTGCTGGCTGTAAAAGGTTTTCCCGTCCGTGGTGCTTACCTTGACCCGGTAGATGTTACGTCCATTTTCTGGTTGGCTGTCAGTAAGCACATGGCTGAGTTGCGAGACCGGGTTTAGGGTCTGGATGGTGGTGAAGCCGCTCGTTTTTCCTTTCCTTTCCAAACTGATGGATGCAAGCTGGTAAAGAGTGCCGATCGCAAGGTCAAGCTTAACTGTGTCCATCACTAATTGGCGGGCCAGGAAGCTGGTAACGTAGCATCCGGCGTCAGCACTTTCTAAAGCAACAGACGGACTGTTTTGCGCATTCAAGCCCTGCACGATGGGGCTTATGGCTACAAAATCGCTTTGCAAAGCCCGCTTGTCAAACACGGCCAGTGTGTCTGTAGTCGTGAGCAAGGGTTGCAGGTGGGTGTCGCCCAGATAGTATAGTTGGTACTGCTGCACATTAGGAAGCGCCGGCCACTGGAACATGACTTGCTCGTCGCAGTTGAACCCTACCTGCAAACTGAGTGGCCGGGCAACCACGAATTCCTCTGATACGGCAACTTTGTTTCCTGCCGTCAATCGGAGTTGTGCTATTGCCATGGTATCGGGTGTTTGCCAGGTATAGCCGGGACCGTCCAGTGCTACGTTGGGGTCAATCAAGTGCCAGGCTTCGCTCCCGGACAAACGGTACTCCAGGCGGCCCAAACCAGCTTGGGCGACACCCTGCCAGGCGAGGCGGTTTGCCTGACCTGCCACAAGTGAACTTCCGGCCGCAGGGTATAGCCACTCCATGCCTTGCTCAAACTCATAGACCAGGCTAAACTCCTGTGGCCCCTTTGCTACCTGATGGCCTGATACCGTTAAGGTATAGACACCTGCCGATGGTGTGAGGAGTGTGATCTGCTCGACGTTGTTAAGCCTGTCTGTGCCGCGTCTGGCTGGCAGCCGCAAGGAGTCAGGATGGGGATGTGAGCTGAGAACCCAAGGCTGCCACGTTTTGCCGGTAGCCTTGTGTCGCAGGGTCAGGTCGAGGTCATGCAGGAGGGCCTTCTCCGCATTGGGCTCGGCCTCCGGATCGTGCCAAGCAATGGTGGCCTTGACTAAGTGCGTGCCGGCAGGTATAGTCAGCTGGTATGTTTTTGTCTCGCCTTGCGCCACTGCGCCTAAAACAAAATGGTTATTTTCAACAATCCTGATTGCGCCCAGTGCGTCTGCATTTCCAAAACCGGATTCAAAGTCAGGCCCGGGCCTGCCAGTGTCTTCTGCGCTATTGATCAGGGCGGCTTTCACAAGCGAGGCGGGCGGCAGGTTGCCATGTTTTTCTTTGTAAGCCTGTTGCACCAGCAGGGCTATACCTGACACTACGGCTGCAGCCTCAGACGTGCCGCCCACACCGTGTGCAACCAACTCCGGCTTGATGCGCCCATCGTAGGCCGGCCCCCTGGAGCTGCGTATGCCTACCTGCCCGTTGGGCTCCAAGGCGCCCACGCTTATCGTGTTTTTGGATGTCTTGAACTGGCCGGTGAGGTTGGCTATACCTGGGAGGTTGGCATACGTGCCGGTTGTGTCGGACTTGTCGCCACTGTTGCCGGATGAGAAAACATGCAGCAATTGCGGGTTCTGAAAAGCTTGCCGATCGTACGCCTGCGACTCTAGTCCGTAATAATTTTCCACGCCCACGCCATACGAGTGGTTTTGCACGCTTATACCTTGGCTCAGGAGCAATTCGCTATCATCGGGGTATAGGTCTGCAAAATCGGAATGCGCCAGCATACTTTTCCAGGTAACGCCCTTGCCGGCGGGGCCCGTGTTGCCTGCGCCGGCAATCAGGGTAGCCATGGTGGTGGCATGCACGCTGTGCTCATTGCCTACTGCTCCCAGCACGCGCCCCTGCAGGTCCGGGTCCTGTGGGTTAAACGGGTTTTCCTTGACTGACACCGTCATCCCTTCGCCGGTAAGGTCCGGAAACCGTGCCTGCGCTGCATAAATGTTGTTAGCGACAAAGTCTGCGTCTTTCAGCTCCAGCTCTTCCTGTGCTTGACGGCTGGCTCTGTCCACGTAAATAACGGAAGGCGAAGAAAGGAGCAGCAGGAGTTGTGAACGGCTTATACCTGACACCACCATGATATTGCGATAGCCGGCCACCTCTGTAAGCTGTGCTTTCCATTGCTTATTTTGAAGCCAGGCACGGAAGTCAGCTGTGTCTTTTACCTGCACACTGTAGCTGGCAAGGGAACTGCCTGCTGCGGCATGGCGCAGGGTTGGGGCCAGTTTTTGGTCAAGCTCTTTCTGGAACACAGGATTTTCGGTCTGCTGTGCCTGAATTCCAAGTGGGAGTAACAGCGCCAGAAGCCAAAGCGCAGGTACCCAATGCGTATGTTTAAGTTTGTAGAGTGGCGGCATACAATAACGCTAAAATAAAGGGTAAATCTCATCCGATAACCTGGACAGAGACGCACTAAAGCTAAACAATAGCCAGCACATTGGCAAGCAGGATAGGAGGCTTGTTCGCTGGAATTCAGACGGATAAGGTAAATCCGTGCCGCTCTAATTTAAACACCAGCTGAAGGGAGGGTTATACCTCTCAATTGCCAAATTGGAATCTGCTACCGGGCATTAAATTGGGGAAGCACCCGGTATAGAAAAGCGGGGTATATGGGAATGAATATGGCTGACCGAACTGATATTTATTGCTGATAGATCCACTTGAAAAGCAGAATACCGATGAGGCAACCAATGGTATTGCTGAGCACATCGATGATGTCGCCCTGGCGGCCCAGGATGAAGAAATGCTGCATCAACTCTATTGAAACTCCAAACAGCGTGCTGACAACAAGGGAGGTGCGGATGGCGAAGTGCTTGACCCGGGGAAAGGTATACTGTTTTTTAAGGCCCACGATCATGAGGTAGGTGAGCACGGCAAACAGAAAGGCGTGGGCAAAAGAGTCGAAAGAGAAGAGCTCCCAAATGGAGAGCGACGGCATAGAAGAGGAGGGCAGCAGCGTCGTAACCATGATCACTGCTGCCCACAATAGGGTAAAGAAGTTATACCTTAATATCAAACCTGCTTCTGTAAGGAAATTTACTGACCGATCAGTTCGCGGTAAGCTTCAGCAGAAAGAAGGCTTTCTACTTCGCTCTGGTCGTCGATAGACATTTTGATGATCCAGCCGTCGCCGTAAGGATCAGAGTTTACCAGTTCCGGGCTGCCGTCCAGCTTGTCGTTAAATTCCTGCACGGTGCCGCTCAGTGGACTGAACAGGTCAGAAACCGTTTTCACCGCTTCCACAGTGCCGAACACCTCATTCTGGCCAATCTGCTTGTCCACCGTGTCGATGTCCACATACACGATATCGCCCAGCTCGCTCTGTGCGAAATCAGTGATTCCTACATAGGCTACATCGCCTTCCACGCGTACCCACTCGTGGTCTTTTGTATACTTTAGGTTCTCAGGTAGATTCATTTTTCGCTTGTTTTTAATGAAGTCCAAAAATACAGTGTTTTTCGCAATGCCAAAATATTATTGCAAACTAACTCGTAACTGTACTCCTCCTTCCGACACACTGTTACGGAACGAGGTCGAAATTTTTGGATCGGACACGGTGCGCAGCAGGTAGAACTGGATATTCACGCGCTGGCTCAGCACATAGTCCACGGTTGGGCGCAACTGCAGTTGCATGGTGCCGTTCGTGATCTGGTTCTGGCTTATCTCGTTGCCCTGCTCGTCCCGTGCAATGGCCCGCTGCACCGTTTGGTTGTCTCTTACCGACATGTCCAGACGCATGGTCATCTCATTCTCCAGCGTGCGTCGCTCCCCGCCAATCCGGAAAGGTATGCGGAAGTTGGTAGTGCTATACCCGAAACCGAAGGTATAGTCCTTCACGTTGGTTTCGGTTACCTGGGCGTTGGTCAGGTTAAGCGACAGGTTACGCTCCAGTTTGTAACCCAGTCGGCCAGTCAGGTTGGTGTTGGTTCGGAAGTTCACACCCAATAGCTCCAACCTTTCTGATACGGTGAGTTGGTTGACGATGTAGTAAGGTATAAGCTGCCCGAACTCATTCTTTTGGGTCGGGAAATCGCCCGGATTGTTCTCGTACGCCAGCGAGGTCGTGAAGCTCGTCACGTTATAGCTGGAGTTGTACGAATGCGTGAGGTTTACCTGGCTAAACCATTGCTTGAAGAAGGCGAGTTGCGACAGGCCATTGTAATCCACGCGCCAGTTAGGTATAGGCAGGCGCTTGAACGGGTTGCCGCCCTTCGCCTCGAAGCCACTGGCATCCCGGCCCTGGTATGCATACAGGAACGACTGCAGCAATACGTCCTGCGAGTTTAGGGTATAGCCCGAGTCGCCGGCGGCGGCATTTGCGTTGGTCAGTCGCTGTCGTATCTCATAGCGGTTCCGGATAAAGTTGTCGAAAGCGGCCGAGGTGCCCTGTGACATTGACTCAAACATGGTGTTCAGGGCGAAGAACGAGGTGCTGAACGAACCGGTGTTGATTGGGTTCTGGCGTTCGTTCACCGTGCCTATATTTCCGAAATCATCAAACTCCTTGCGGTAGAACACTTCCTCGATCTCTGACAGGTTTCGGCGTGCATCCAGCTGCAGGTTGAAGCTACGGAAAGGCTCCAGGTTGGCCCGTGCCGTAAAGGTCTCGGTCTCGATACCGCTGAATGGCGTGTTCAGGTACTGGCTGCTGTCGGTATACCAGCCATTGGTAAAGGCGCGGTTATACAGTTCATCCAAAGGATACTGGCGACCCAGTATGAATGGCAGGCCCGGTGCATCGAAGCCCTCATCAAAACCGAACATTTTGGTGCGCGGCAGGTAGCCCGGCAGCATGGTGCCCTGGTTCTCCAAGTAGGTGAAGTTGATCGAACGCGTCATCATCAGGAAGCGGGCTATACCTTTGGCAAACTTCATTTCAGACCGCTTCTGTATCACCGTATCACCTGGGGGCGGTACCGGCGGGCGTCCTTGCGAGGCTGCTGCCGGACTGTTGACGTCCTTCAGGAACTTCACCTTGTTGTAGAGCTTCACCATGTCTATGCGTCCGTTCACGCTGAACTCCGTGTTGTTCTCGGCAGTGTTACCCAAGCGGAAATTAGCATCCTGGTTCAGGGCGGTGGAGCCTGCCGTCCAGATATAGGTCACGGCATAGCGGGTCTCGGCGCCCAGCCAGTCGGTGAGCGGAAACTTGTCTAAAGGTAACTTGTAGTTGGCGGCTACCAGTTGGTTGAAGTTGGTGTTACGGCCGAATCGGCGCAGGTTGTCCCAGATCACCTCATTCTTATACCTGAGTGAGTCCACGTCGCGGTTAATGCGGTAGTCCGGCTCGTCCACCACGGCACGGTTGGTGGCGGTGTAGTCCAGCGACAGGCTTTTGCTGACGTCCCACTTCAGGTCGTAGATGCGGTTGAAGAAGAAGTATTTTTGGAACGTCGGCTCTATGCCTCTGCTTGTGATCAGGCCCGTGCTTGGGTCGCGGCGCTGCAGGAACGTCTCGTTATACCTTCTGTCCAGGTCGGCGCGGAAGGCGAAGCGGCTTGGCAGCGGTGTAAAGTTCAGGTCTTTGATCAGGCGCATGTATGGCGACTTGAGCGACTCGCTTTTGGCGAAAAACTCGTAGTTGCGCGGGGTGTTGGTATAGGTATAGGCCACCGCACCTGTGTAGGAGCGGGTGAAGTCGCGGTCGGTCTCGATGTTGGTGAACAGGCGCTCGGCATAGGAGTAAGAGAAGGAGAGGTTCTCCACGTCGTATGGCCGTACCTTGGCCTCCGGGTTGGTCCGTTCCTTGCGTACGTTCAGCAGACTCACACTCTTGCGGGTCTCACGGGTACTCACTTCCTGCCTGTATTCCCGTTGCGCCTCGGTTGTCTCATATCTGGTCAGGGATTGCTCCAGCGGTACATCCTTGTCAAGCGGGTCAAATTGCGGGGCGCTGTTCAGGGTGCCGTACTGCACCGATACCGGTACTTTTATACCTAGCTTCTCAGGCAGGAACTTGTCGGCCACAATGTTGGCGCTCACATCAAACACAGCCGTGTTCTCACGGGCCCGCTGCGCGATTTTCTGTTGCAGTGCTCCGAAGCCGATGGTCGTGTAGCTACCCGTGGCCGTGATGTTGGCGAAGTCAGCCAGTTTAGTGTTCAGGCGCGCATTGGAGGCCCAACCCGAGTTGTTGCGGAAATCCGTCACACGCAGCTCATTCACCCACATGCAGACAGATTGTGGCCGGGCATCCTCGCCAGGCTTGGCAGGATTACGGAGACCGATCATCACGCTCTGCACTTCACTGAAATCCGGGTTACCTACCACACGAATGAGTTTGCCATCGGCCAGCGCCACTTCCCAGGGACGGCGGTTGTCATAGCCGGCTATTTTGTTTCGGTCTACCTTGGCGTTCACAAAATCTTCCAGGGCGATGTCAATCTGGTTCTCGGCTAGCCAAATACCATCGCGGCTGGTGGTGCCCGGCGGTGTAAGCTTAAGCGGCACCACGTATTCGTAATAGTTTTGGGTGTAGTCTGTACCAATTCTGATGAATGCCTGCACATCGCCATCGCGGGTGTTCGGGTCGCTGCTTTGGGCGTGCAGGAACAGCTTCAGGCGCTTGTAGATGAGCATGTCGATGGACAGGTTCTTGTACACCGCCTTCGAGAAGGAGTCTTTCAGATCTTCCACGCAAAGCTGCAGTGACTGTTCATTCTGGCGTCGGTTGTTGGTGGCGGCATAATCGCGGAGGCGCTCTATACCTGGAGGCATTACGTATGGTATAGTCGTCTCGCTTCCCTGTCCGTTCTCCTCGATGTTCACAGTAGATACCGTGAAAGCTCTCGCGTCGTCGGTACAGTTCAAGCACGGGTTGCCGTCGGTGATGGGTTGCAGGAAGGTACGCCACTGGTTGGCCACAAACTGGAACTGCACAAAGCGCAGCACCACCGGGTCGGCAAACTCGGTCATGTACATACGCATGAAACGGATAGACTTAAAACCGTTGATATTGCCCACATTGCCCGTCGGCTGGCGTACCGGCACCCGGAACTGGTACCAGGTCACGCGGTCACCGTTGATGTCTGGCTGCACGATCTGGTCCACGATATAGTTTTGGCCCACGTTCAACTCACCTGGCTGCAGTCTGATCTTATACTCATAGTACTGCTCCAGGTCGCTGATCACGTTGTCGCGGTTCAGGTCTTCCTTGTCCGGGAAGGCGTAGTTGGAGAAGCGGCTTTGCTCCGGCGAGTTGTTCTCCATGCCATTGAAGCGCTTGTAACGAGCCAGTATACCTGCGTTCTGAGAGTCGTAGGTAGCGTCCAGGTGGTGCAGGAAATTGTCAGCCGACGGGTCAGATAACACAGAGGCGGGTGGCCCGCCAAGTATACGCCCCAGGAAAGCGTTCTGGAAAAATTCACGTTCAGCCACATCACCCAGACCGTCCAGGCCAATATCCTGGAAAGAACGGGCACCCGGTACAGCCGAGAAGGCATCGGTCAGGAACTGCTGTGTGGTCACGCGACCCCAAGGGGTGGTCTGCAGATTTTGATTGTCGGTAGCCGAAGTAGGAAGTCCGTTCTCGAAAGCGTAACGGTTGTCCTTCAGGATATCTTCCGACACATTGCCCAGGTTCAGCACCAGCTCACCTCCCTCGTTGCTCACAATTTGGTTGCCGAACTCATCTTTACGGCCGTTTGGCCCTGCAATGAAGGGGTCCATCAACCAAAATTCCACATACTCGATGTTGGCATTGTCGAAGTCCGTGTCGAAGGTAATCTCACGGCTTATGCCACCCCAGTTTTTGCGCGGATCGCTCTGCAGCCTGCCTTGTGCATCCAGGTTCGGGTTGTAGTTATACTGCCCGCGCTCGCGTGGATAATAGGCCATATCGAAGGTATACTCGAAGGCGTTGGCCACCTCTCGGTCGCGTCCCGGGAATACCTCATACCTCGGAATGCCGCGCACATAGTGGTTTGCAAGGTCTTCTTTTGTGATATTGTTTGGTTTGAGGCCCTCGCTGTCGCGATAGAAGATCTGATCGATGGTGTACCAGGCCACACGGGCACGGTTGTAAGCATACTCCAGGCCATTGCCCCTTGCCAGCGGTGCCGGTGTGGCGGCCAGTCGCCAGGTTGTGTTGTTGAAACCACCCAAACTGAAAGGTGTCTCGGCTCCTTCGAAATCATCCAGGTAAGACGTGCCGTCTTCATTCACCGGTGACTTGGAATTGGCTGGCACCAGATGCGCAAACTCCCCGTTGAAAGTAATGCTGGAAGGCACTTTGGTCTGTATGAACGGAATCATGTCCGTCATTTTAGTCAGAAAGCGTGACTCCCGGTTGAAGTTCACGTCCAGGCCGTAAATCGTGTTATTGGTAGGCTCGTCGCCAATGCTCACCCGGTTGATGTAAGGCCGCTCATTCAGGTGCAACACCGTACCGCCCAGGTTCAGGTCGTTGTTCACGCGGTAGTCGAAGCGGGCACCCAACAGGGAGCGGGGCTGAATGTTCAGTAGCTCTGCCTTTTCGTACGTTACACGTAGGTCGCTGGCCGAGGCAATGTAGCTCGGATTCAGAATTTTGATACGGCCAAGGTCATAGAACACCTGGTAGTCGCTGCCTTCCTCCAGGCGCGTGCCGCCAGAGTATACCGCCACCGAGCCCTCGGCAATCCTGAAACCCGGTAATAGGATTTCATCGGTCGAACTAGCCTGGAAACGCCCTTTCAGGTAAAATTTGGCTTTTAGGGTATTCTGCTGCGCGTCTGTTTGGGTCTGTTCGTAGAGTTCCTGGAATACGTAGCGGTCTATGAGATCCTGCCGCCCTTCGAACTTACTGGCCAGGTAGGAACCAAAAGGCTCAACCACCGGGAAGAAAATGCGACCAGTCTCAGGATCAATGGTGATGCCCTGCAGGAAGTCAAAGTTACCGTCCCGGGGCTTGTCGTTGTTAGTATTGACGTTGTCCAGGTTCAGCACCTCGATCAGAGGTACATTCTGGATTGGGCTTGGCTCTTTCAGGCTGGTGATGTCCACGCCGGTTTCATCGTCTTTGTAAACGATCTGCATCTGGAAATTCTGACGGTTGACCTGCGTGGCGTCCAGGCTGTACACGTTCTTCATCATCAGGTCCCAGGTGGGGTAGTCCAGCGCCGGGTTGGTCGCCTTCAGCAATTTCATGTGGATCACCTGTTCGTCGCGCAGGTTTTGATAATCCTCCATGAGTTCCCCCACCTTATAGGTACGGCCGTTAAAGGTATACTCAAAGGCTACACCCAGCACCTGGTCTGGCAGCAGGGATGTAGTTAGGGAAATATAGCCTAGCTGCGGGTTGAACTTGTACTCGCGCGGATCCAGCCTACGGGCACGCACGTGTTCAAAATCCACGGCTTTCTGCAGGCCCAGGCTATTCAGGTAGGCGTCTACCTGATCGTTGTTGCGGGCAGTGGGGTTGTTGGCGATCAGGCCGTACAGGGTGTTGGCATCATTGGCAGCCGGGGCCATCGGGTTGCGCTCAAACTGATTACGGAACGGGTCGGCCTCACCCAAATCCATGTAGGCTACCATATTACGCAGGTTCTCGGTGCTGCGGTTGTTGTTGGTCACATAAAGCTCCAAGCGGCGAATCACTATACCTGAGTTGACAAGCGGCAGGTTCTGGAGCGTGCGGTTGTAACGATCCCGGAAGAACTGCGACAGGAAGAAGTGGCGATCCCGGTCATATTTGTCAGCCCTGATCTCGAATGGTTTGTTCTGGGCTCCGTTCTGGATCACGATCTCGTCGTTGCGGCCACGCACGTTGGCGGCGATGGTCGTAACTCCCAGGCGGCCAAACTGCAGCTGCGTTTTGATGCCAAACAGGTTTTGGGCTCCGGTGATGAGGGAGTTGTTGAGCGGCAAGCTCACGTTGCCGGCCTCCACCTTGCGAATGATCTCTTCCTCGAAACCGGTATAGTCCAGCTTCATGTTGTTCTCAAACTCGAAGTTGGCGTTGTTATCCCAATTGAAATTAAGCCGCATTTTCTCCCCGATCTTGCCTACCAGGTTCAGCGAGATGTTCTGGTCGAAGTCGAAGTCGCCGGTGCGCTGCTGACGAAGTGGTATAGATGGATTCTCGTTGCGGTTAAAACGGGCCCCGAATTTCAGATTTACGTTGCCATTTGGCTGTATGTCCACAAAATTGCCCCCGAAAATCCGGTCGAACATCGGACTGATGTAGATCTTCGGCACCAAGCGGCGGCCACTTACCACACTCTCCCCATCCAAACCGGCTGACTTGCTGCGCCAATAGTCGCGGATGGCCTGTTGGCGTTGGTAACGGGAATACTCTTCCCAGGTCATGGTAGAGGGCAGGCGGTAGTCTATACCTCCTATGCGTTCGTTAATGTTGTACTGCTTCAGGCTGTCGTCCAGTTGTATCTCCAGTTCAATGTTGGAGGGCTGGCCAAGCAGGAGCGGAGAGGAGCTGGAGCGGGTACCAAAAGGACTCCCGAGCCGGTCGCTTGGCTTAAATGTTGGGCGTCGGCTCGGGATGTAGGGTTGGAGTCTGGCAGAGTCCCGTGGAATGGTATCCTGCGGGAACAGACCTGGAAGAATGATGTTACGGAATCGGCTGTGCGAACGCAATTCTTCAGCCTGCGTCCACCATGCCAGCATAGTGATAGCAGCAACCGTTGCAAACAGCAGGCTGTTTTTTTTACTTTTCCAGATCAAGGTGGGCTCTACCGATTAAGAAGACTTTAAGGCGAATTTTATGAGTTCCTCTACACTAAGGCTTCGATCCTCCCGTTTGATGATCGCATCAAGGGTTTTCTCTGCCACATTCTTGGCAAAGCCCAGTGTAACTAATGCTGATAACGCTTCTGCACGTGCTGTATTGTGCGCAGAAACAGGAACTACGGTGCTACCAGCAATCATTGTTTCTTTCTTTATTTTGTCTTTCAACTCCAGTATAATGCGCTGGGCAGTTTTGGCTCCTATACCTTTCACGTTTTGTATGGTGCGCACATCTTCGCGCACAATTGCCTGCTGAATCTCATCCACCGAAAGCGAAGACAAGATCATCAGTCCGGTATTGGGGCCTACACCCGAAATAGAGATCAGGTGCAGAAACGCGTCCTTTTCTGCCGCCGTCGTGAAGCCGTACAAGGTATGGGCATCCTCCTTGATGTGCAGGAAAGTATGCAGCTTGCAGCGCTCCCCGTCAGGCAGCGACGAATACGTGCTCAGCGAAATCCGGATCTGGTAACCTATGCCATTGACATCTACAATGACATAGGTCGGATCCTTCACGACTAGCTTACCGTCAATATATGCGATCATCTATATATGTTGGTTATTATAGTTTTGAGCATCTACGACAGCAATGGCCACCATGTTAACAATTTCACGGATAGAACTTCCAAGTTGCAGAATATGCACCGGCTTGCGCATACCCATCAGTACTGGCCCGATCGCTTCGGCCCCGCCAATCTCCTGCAGGAGCTTGTAGGCAATGTTACCGGATGTCAGGGTAGGGAAAATGAGCGTGTTGGCACCTTTCTCAGCCAGTTCACTGAACGGATAGTGCTCGCGCAGAAGGTTCTTGTTCATGGCGGTGTTAGCCTGCATCTCGCCGTCTATCAGCAGGTTAGGGTAGCGCTGCTTCGCTATGCGCACAGCCTCTGCTCCTTTGTTAGGTATATCGCCCCGCACCGAACCGAAGTTGGAGTAGGAGAGTACCGCCATGCGTGGCTCGGTGTCGAAAAAGCGAACGGCACGGGCTGTCAGTCCGATAATGTCCACCAATTCCTCCGCTGTCGGGTTTACGTTAACCGTGGTATCGGCAAAGAAATAAGGCTCTTTCTTGTTCAGGATAATGTACATACCCGCTACCTTGTTTATACCGTCTTCCACCCCGATCACCTGTAGCGATGGCAAAATGGTTTTGGAGTAATCACGGGTAAGACCAGAGATAAGGGCGTTTGCTTCGCCAGTCTCCAGCATCATGCTGCCGAAGTAGTTGCGGTCGCGCATCAGACGGCGGCTATCGAACAGGGTAAGGCCTTTGCGTTGGCGTTTCTTATAGAAAAGCTGCGCAAACTCCTCGCGTTTCTCATCTTCTTCATATGGGTCGATGATGGTGCAGTCCTGCAGGTCCAGGTTCGTTTCTTCGATGATCGCCGCAATTTTGGCTTTATTGCCCAACAGGATCGGGTTGGCTATACGCTGGTCCTTGACAATCTGCACCGCCTTTAGAATCTTGTAATGGTCTGCTTCCGCAAATACCACCGTCTTCGGGTTCTTCTTGGCTTGGTTGGTGATACGGGTCATCAGCTTCTGGTCAATGCCGATGCGCTCCTGCAGTTCCTGCTCATAAGCTTCCCAATTGGTGATCGGGTGCTTCGCTACACCACTTTCGATGGCAGCCTTCGCCACAGCCGGCGACACGGTTGTAATCAGTCGTGGGTCCAGCGGTTTCGGGATGAGGTAGGTACGGCCGAAAGCGATGGTGTTGTCGCCGTAGGCCTTGTGCACGATATCAGGCACAGGCTCTTTGGCTAGCTTGGCCAAGGCGCGAACGGCGGCCAGTTTCATGGCCTCGTTGATTTCCGTGGCGCGCACATCAAGGGCTCCTCTGAAAATGTAAGGGAAGCCGAGAACGTTGTTCACCTGGTTAGGATGATCCGAGCGACCGGTTGCCATAATCAGGTCTTCGCGCGTTTCCATGGCCACCGCATAAGGAATTTCCGGATCTGGGTTAGCCAGTGCGAAAATGATCGGGTCGTGTGCCATTAACTTCACCAATTCCGGAGCGAGTACGTTACCAGCTGAAAGTCCGATAAACACATCAGCACCTTCCATTGCGTCGGCCAGGGTGTTGATCTTGCGCATGGTCACAAACTGCGCTTTGTAAATATCCAGGTCGTTGCGCTCCGGACGGATGATGCCCTCTTTGTCGAACATCACGATGTTATCCATCTTGGCACCCAGGGCCACATAGAGTTTCGCACAGGCAATGGCGGCAGCACCGGCACCGTTCATCACGATCTGCACATTCTCTATCTGCTTGTTTGTGATTTCCAGTGCGTTAAGCAGGGCGGCAGCCGATATGATGGCCGTGCCATGCTGGTCGTCATGCATGAGCGGAATGTTCATCTGCTCCTTGAGAGCGTTCTCTATTTTGAAGCTCTCCGGTGCCTTAATGTCTTCCAGGTTAATACCGCCAAAGGTGGGCTCCAATGACTTTACGATGCGGATAAACTCTTCCGGGTCGGTGCAGTCGATCTCAATGTCGAATACGTCTATACCTGCGAATTTCTTGAAGAGGACACCCTTGCCT
Organism: Pontibacter aquaedesilientis; assembly: GCF_014773225.1. GTDB lineage: Bacteria > Bacteroidota > Bacteroidia > Cytophagales > Hymenobacteraceae > Pontibacter > Pontibacter aquaedesilientis. The sequence continues at coordinate 30,856 of NZ_JACXAJ010000002.1, forward strand.
TCCATTACCGGCTTCGAAGCGTCCGGACCGATGTTTCCAAGTCCAAGCACGGCGGTTCCGTTTGAGATAACGCCTACCAGATTTCCTTTGGCGGTGTATTTATAAACGTTCTCTTTGTCAGCGGCTATTTCTTTGCAAGGCTCAGCAACTCCAGGAGAGTATGCCAGTGCCAGGTCATGCTGGGTGCTCAGCATTTTGGTCGGCACTACTTCAATCTTGCCGGGCTGCCCCTGCATGTGATAGTTAAGTGCGTCTTCTTTGTTTACCTTAATCATTGTATGCGTTGTTGTGTTGAATCGGATCAGTGTCTGATACCAGCTTTAAAAGACAGTGCGCCTGCCTGAGGCTAACAGCCAATTTGATAAGATTTTATGGTTTATCAAAGCTGGAACCGACAAAGATACATGCTGAAAATACTTTATGTAACAGAATGTTGCGTTTTTTATTTAGCGGGCGATGCTTGTTAAAAGGCTACAGTCTAATATAGTAATAATCTTATAATTTAAATCGCCTTAAAATGAAAGAAGCACCCTTCTGGAAAAGGGTGCTTCTTTCTTGCTATACCTGACTGGTTAACCCAGAATCAGCTGCTGACCTGGTTTGATGGCGCTATCCTTGAGTTTATTCAGTTTCTTGATCTGCTCCACTGTCACACCGTCGTGGCGCTGGGAGATGGTCCAAAGCGTATCGCCGGGCTGGACATGGTATATGCGTTCCCGAAGCGCTTTGCTGGTCGGGGTTTTGCTAGCTGCAGGCTTGGCTTTGTCGTTTGCTAGTGCCTTTGCTGAGGCAAGCATAACAGGCGCTGCTTCTTTAGCAGGCTGCCATACCAGTAGTTTCTGTTGGGCCATGATGGTAGCTCCCTCCAACTGGTTCCACTCTTTCAGCTCAGCAACTGTCACGCCATGTACTCGCGCAATCTGGGTGAGGTTATCTCCTGGACGCACGATGTAGGTCTTTTGCTCCAAGCTGTCTTTCCTTGAGTTTTCTGCTGAAGCAAGCAGAATAGGAGACTCAGTGATTAATTGCTGCTTGGCGGGAAGTGGGGTGGGAGCTGCAGCCAGTAAAATGCAGCTTTGGTCTAATGCTAATAATTTTGCCGCTTGTGCCGGTACCCGGAGCTTGTACTTGCGTGTGGTTTCCGGAAGACTGGCTTTCTTGATCTCAGGGTTCAGGGCAAGCAGCGCTAAGGTATCCACGTGCAGTTCTGCCGCCAGCTTATTCAGGTCAATGGCCTGGTTTACCTCCAAATGGGTATAGTCTGCAGCGTATAAGATAGAGTCAGAGAAGATGTTATGCTCCGGGGCGTACTTCATCGCGTAAATCACGGCCGTCATGGACGGTACATAGCTGCGGGTTTCCTTTGGCAGGTATGGGAAAATTTCCCAGAAGCCCTTTTGGCCACCGCCCGCTTTTCTGATAGCCTTGTTCACATTGCCCGGGCCACAATTGTAAGCCGCCATGGCCAGTTCCCAATCACCATAGATACGGTATAGTCTGCTCAGGAAGCGCATAGCCGCATCTGTAGACTTCTCTACGTCCATGCGCTCATCTATATGCTGGTCCTGGTTCAGGCCATACTCTTTGCCGGTTGTCTTAATGAACTGCCAGGGGCCAACGGCGCCAGCCCAGGATGCCGCCTTTGGGTTCAAGCCCGACTCTACAATAGAGAGGTACTTGATGTCCTGCGGCATGTTGTATTTTTTAAGATACTTCTCATAAATGGGGAAGTATACATTCTCACGCGAGATCATGGTGCGCGTATACTTTCTGTTGCGCACCGTGAAGTAATCGATGTGGTTGCGAACGAACTTATTGAAAACCAGTGGGATATCCGCTTCAATGCAGTTTAGCCTGTCCTGTATAACCTCATCGGGCTCATAAGGAATATGCTCTACGAGTAAGGCAAGCTCATCGTCCGTAAGGAAAGCGGGGTTAGGCTTGGGCTTCTTGAGCGAGTCTTCGGCTGCGGACCTTTCGAACCTGACATTATTGGCAGAAGCCTGGGCATGGATTGCCCACATACTCCCAACCAATGCTGCCAGTACTGTAAAGAATTTGAACTGCGTCATTATGATTTATGCTTCAACGGTTAGCTTGTCCAGTATGTAATTCGAGAAAGCGAGCAGTTGCGGCTCCTCGAATGAGCGGGTCATAAGTTGCAACCCGATGGAAAGGCCATTTGAATCGCGACCAACCGGTATAGAGATAGCTGGTACGCCTGCAAGCGAGGCCTGAACCGTAAAGATGTCAGCCAAATACATGGCCAATGGATTTGCTGTATTCTCTCCTATTTTGAAAGCGGTGGTAGGAGCAGTAGGCAATATAAGAAAATCATAATGCTGCAGCAACTCATCCGTCTTCTCTTTTATAAGTCGGCGCACACGTTGAGCCTTGGTATAGTAGGCGTCGTAATAGTCGGCGCTCAGCACAAAAGTACCGAGCATGATACGACGCTGTACCTCCTGGCCAAAGCCCTCTGCCCTTGTTTTCTTGTAGAGCGAAGTCAGGTCAGTTGCGTTTTCGCTCCTAAAACCATATTTCACGCCGTCGAAGCGACCCAGGTTAGAGCTGGCCTCTGCTGTGGTTAGAATGTAATAGGTCGGCACCATGTAGTCCAGGTATGGGAATTCCACGGCTTCTACCTGGTGGCCTGCATCTTTGAGCATGTCTTTCACACCCAATATGCTATTTTTGACTTCGCTGTCCAGCCCTTCGCTCTCAAAGCAATCGCGGATATAGCCTATTTTATATTTTTTGTCGCTCTGCAGCATGTCGCTGTAGGCTGGCACAGGGCGGTGACTCACGGTACTGTCGTACTCGTCGCTGCCGGCCATCACCTCCAGTAACAAGGCGGCGTCTTCCACACTTTTAGATATAATGCCGATCTGGTCGAAAGATGATGCATAGGCGATCAGGCCATAGCGGGAAATGCGGGAATATGTAGGCTTTAGACCCACCACACCACAAAAAGAAGCTGGCTGCCGTACGGATCCTCCTGTATCGGAGCCAATGGAAGCCAGGCACAGATCCGCCTGTACTGCTACAGCAGAGCCTCCTGAGGAGCCACCGGGTACACGAGTATGGTCATCGGCGTTGAGGGCCGGACCAAAAGAAGAGTTCTCATTAGAGGCACCCATGGCAAACTCATCGCAGTTCTGACGACCGATCAAAATCGCGTCTTCTGCGAGCAGGCGCTGTACGGCCGTGGCGTTATAAAGGGATTTGAAACCATTTAGAATCTGGCTGGAAGCCTGCAGGCTGTGTCCTTCATAGGCCAAAACATCTTTCAGTCCGATCACCATACCTGCCAGTTTACCGGCCGTGCCAGTGGCCAGTTTCTTGTCTACCGCATCGGCCTGCGCCAGCGCCTCTTCTTCGAAAATTTCGAGGAAGGCGTTCAACGTTGGCTGCTGTTTGATGTTATGCAGGTAGTGTTCTACCAATTGTCTGCACGAAAGCTGCCCGGAGGCAATGTCGGTGCGAATATCACGTAGTGTAGTGTATGGTTTCAAACTATTCAGGCTTATTAATGTCCTTGATGGAGCGCTCGATCTCGTCCTTGATCTGTTTCTTGGCGTCATTGAAGCCGCGCATTCCCCGTCCTGCGGAGCGGGCCATACTCGGGAGCTTGTCAGCGCCAAACAAGAGAAGTATTGCTGTTAGTACAACAAGCATTTCTCCTCCCCCCAGGTCTGCCAGGAAGAGGAGAATTGTACTAAAAATCATAAATGCTTATGCTGGAAGAACTACTTTGCGCGGTTGTCGTCTTTAACGGAGTTCTCAATGTCGGTCTTGATTTCCTTGGTGGCATCTTTGAACTCGCGGATACCACGGCCCAGGCCTTTAGCCAGCTCAGGTATACGCTTAGCGCCGAATAACAACAGGATAGCAAACAAAATCAGGACTACCTCTGTGCCTCCTAAACCTCCGATCAATGCAAAAATGTTGGTAATTACCATGGTCTTAAAATTTTAAGATGAATCGCTGCAAAAATAAAGCTTATATTTTAATAAAACCCACAAAAGGATACATTAGTTTAACTCCCAACTATTCTGTTAGTGCGACTTATGTAAAAAGGCGGGTAGAGCAGTTATGGGAGATTGCCTGATACTAGAGGAGCTATCTATCGTAACTTAGCAACTACTCGTATACCTGAGCGTATAAAAGGGCACTGTCTCTCTGCATGCTTTCGTAGGAAGGGCCGACAAGATCTTGCTTTTTGGCGTGATTTTTCCCAAAATGACAATTTTCCTTCCAGTATGTGGAATTTTCGTCTCTATGCCAATTTGTTTAGTGCTGATTACCAGCTGATTGAGTGAATCATGTTTTTTGGCAGGCTAGTTGTAATATACCTTTTGCAACTGAGGCAAAAGGATATAACACTCCAAAAGTCAAATGTCCCCCAGCCGGTTTATGCAGGTCTCAATATTAAGTTTTTTTAATTAGATCTTTGTGAATCTGGTAATTAAGTTGTAATTTAATTGTAGAATTTTAACACGGCCCTCCTGCTTAGGAGCAAGTGCTTAAATATAATTTTAAGTTTGTTTTCATAGCTTGGAAAGGCACCCTGCTTTGTAGGGTGTTTTTTCTTTTTGGGGTATTGGGTAATATTCTATACGCTAAAAAGTCAAATCACCCCCAATAGGTATAGCAAATCAAAAAGCGCAGGTTCTTCCCATTGAGGAAAAACCTGCGCTTTTTTTATGAATTTACAGGTAGCTTATTTAGATCTGATCCAGCTCTCGGGATTCAGGTTAGAGTTGTTTTTCCAGATTTGGAACTGCAATTCGGTGGTGCCGTTGGCATCCGTATACACAGTGCCGATCACATCCTTTGCCTTCACAGTCTGGCCCTCGGTAACACTCACCGTTCGTAGCTTGGCATATACGGCAAAGTACTCGCCATGCTGCACCATCACAATGTTGTTCATACCCGGCACACTGGCCACGGTAAGCACCTTGCCTTCAAAAATAGCGCGTGCCGCTTCTCCCTGGCTGGTCTGTATGTCAATGCCCCTGTTCTCAATCACGACTCCTTTCAGCACCGGATGGTTGTGGCGCCCGAACTTCTGGGAAATAAAGCCACGGTCGACTGGCCAGGCGAGGCGTCCTTTGTTACCGGCAAATGAAGACGATATCAGGGCTGCCTCTGGAGTAAGCGTGATTTTGCTGGAGCTTCCACTGGTGGCGCGACCTTCCTCGCGGGCGGCACGGGCTGCACGGGCCATCTCCTCCCGCACGATATCCGCAATCAGGTTATCCAGTTTCTTGATAGCCTGCTGCCGTTGCGCCACTTCCTGCTTGAGCGTTTCTTCCTGCTTGCTCAGTTTCTGGATCATGCTGTCCTGCTGGGATCGGAGACTCAACAGGTTTTTGTTTTCCTGCATCTGCTTATCCAATAGATTCCGTTTTTCCTGACGCTGGGATTCCAGCATGCGTAGCTGGTCGGATAGGGCGGTCTGTACCTTGTTAATCTGCTCCACTTGCTTTTTGCGAGCCTCCGAATATTGCTGCAGGTAGCGCAGGCGGCGTACCATTTGGTTAAAAGAGTCGGCTGCGAAAACAAACATGAGTTTGTTATAACTGTTGGCTGTTTTGGACGCGGCATAGACCATGGTCGCGTATTCCTCCTTCAGGTTGTCGAGGTCACTTTGCAGTTCGCCTACTATACCTTCGGTTTCCCTTACGCCAGACTCCAGTAATTTTATTTCACGCGAAATGGTGCTGATAACGCCTTTCTGAACGGATATCTTTTCCTGAATTACATTGAGTTGACCAATAGATGCCTCTTTCTGCACCTTGGTCTGCTGCAGAATGCGGTTTGCTTCTTTAATACGGTTCAGGTTCTCTTTCTTTTCTTTCTCAAGCTGCGCCTTCGACTTCTGTTTCTGGGCATGGGAGACCAGCGGCAAAAGGAGCATCAAAAAGAAAAAGGCGGATTTGTAAAGGGCCTTCATCAAAAATGGGTTCGTCTACTCTTAGCTTACAAATATGGCAAAACTAAACGGCAGGAACCAGTGCCACAGGGATTTTATTCATTTAAAGGCGTTTGTAACCAGAGGGTATGCTGAACGGGAACTCCAGCACTTCGTCTGTCACGGTTACCTTGCTGTGGTTAAGGCTGAAATCGGAAACCTGACCGGATTGCAGCACTTGGGCAGCCAAAGCGTGCGCAAAGGGAACGGTGCCTATCGGCTGGAAACTGTCGTACTGTACCGTAATTGTGTTGCCCGTACCCTGATCCTTTACATTGAGCTGCTGTAGTTTTAAATTGCTCCCGTTAATGAAGTAATCGAAAAGCAGGTTTTCACGGAGCTGTTGCACATGTTGCATCTGGCCTTGGTTCATGGCTTTTTCGGAGCCGTTTGCCTGGTAATTTCCCAACAGTATGGCTTGGACCACGCTGAAGTCCAGGTCCACGTTAAAGCGCTTGCTCAGGAAATCGTAGCTGGTGGCTGTGTACTCTTTGTGAATGCGGTTCATCACGTACACGGAGTCGCGGGTCATTTTGAAACGAGCGGCCTCTATTCCCATACCCGGCAACACAGATACCCATATAATGCTGTCCTTCTTCATACGGAGTGCATAACCCGAGGAGGTGGTTTCGCCTTTGTCCTCCAGTTTGAGTTGCCCCCTTGCATTGAGGTACGTGAATTCCAAATTCTGGACAGATACATTGTCGACAGTTTCGGTGGAAGCGGTGACCGCAGCAGGTATGGTTTCTTTTTTGCAGGCAGAAAACAGGAGCATGCCGAGAAGGCAAAGCAGAAGCTGTTTATTCATAGAGTTTTTTTTCTTTTATCTTTCTGTCAATGAAGGCGGAAGCCTCACCTTTTAGCTTCGCTTTTTCCCACTGCCTGACGGCTTCATCCCGCTTGCCGAGCTTGAAGAGCACATCGCCGTAGTGCTCCACAATGGCGGCGTCTTCTGAGTAGGCGATGGCCTGCTCGAGGTACTTCAGGGCGCCATTGTAGTCTTCCATTTTGTAGAGCACCCAGGCGTAGGTGTCCAGGTAGGTGGGGTTAGCGGGATGCTTTTGAACCAGGCGCTGGGCCATGGCTTTGGCTTTGGGCAGCTGTTCGCCACGGAGCGACAGAAAGTAGCTGTAGTTGTTGAGCACATGCTCGTTATCAGGGTCATGGGTGAGCACGGCCTCGTAAGCTTCATCTGATTTCTTGTATTCTTTCAGGGAGTTGTAGCCATCGCCCAGCTGGGCATTAAACTGGGCCGCCAATTCAGGTTCGCTGGCTGACAGGCGCTTGCCATGCTCCAGCGACTTCACCGCTTTCGCAAAGTTCTTCTCGATCAAATGACCGGTGCCATTGTAAAACCAGAATACGGCTTGGTTCGGGAACAGTTCCAGTGCCTTCTCCGAGTGAATAACCAGCGAGTCGGACTGGGCCAGCTCTGCGTCAAGTAGCACGATTTGCTGCCATATCTTGAAATGGGAATCATCCAGTTTCACGGCTTTCAGGTAGTTTCCGCGTGCCATTTCCTTCTTGCCGGCAATGGTTTGCAGGTCGCCGGCCACGGCATAGGCTTTTGCCTCTTCCGGGTGGGACGCAATAGTCAGGTCCACCAGTTGCAGGGCCACACCCTCTATCTCAGGGTTAGGAAGCTGCCGGATAAAATCCACCAGGATGCGCACCTTGGTATCAATATCGAGGTCAGTACTCGCGAAGGCCTGTTTTACCTGCTTCTCTGATTCGGCCAGGCTTCCCTTCTGGCGGTAAAGGTCTGCCAGCATGAGGTGCGCAAATGGGTTACCAGGCTCCAAGCGCAATGCCTGGTTCAGCGTCTCAATGGCGATATCAGTTTTTTTGCTGGCGTTGTACAATTCGGCCTGGGCAAGCAAATAGCGAATTTCGGTTGGGTTGGCGGCAATCAGTTTTTCGCCTTCTGCTATCGCCTTGCCTACGTTCTTTTGGCGCAGGTATATCTGCTGCCGGTTCATGGAGAGTTGCTCCAGCGCGCCATACCTTTTCTCGATGCGGTCGTAGGTCTTGAGCGCGTCGTCATATTTGGACTGCGACAGGTATAGCTCGGCCAGGTTAAAGAGGTACTGCTCCGTATCCGGCACGTTGCGCATCAGGTCGTTGTAAGCCTGGGCAGCCTCGGTGTACTGTTTTTGTTCGGTGTGCAGCTGCGCGAGCAGCAGATAATAGTAAGTATTCTTCGGGTTCTGGGTGGTGGCAGACTGGGCAAAGGGCAGGCCGGCTTTGGGGTTATCGAGCAGCAGGTATGTCTCGGCCAATTTATAGTTCAGGGCCGCATTGTTGGGGGTAACCGCGTACGCCTTCTGGAAAAAGCCGAGGGCCTGCTTGTAGTCCTCCAGCATAAAGTATTTGAGCCCATCCAGAAACAGTGCTTCGCTCAGTTGTTGCTCCTGCTCACTGGGCTGGGGCTGCGTGGCTGGCACAGTAGCTTGTGCCGCCTCTTTTTTCGCCTTCGCTCTCTTTTTCTTAGACTGCGCCTGGCTTTCGCCGGTGGCAACCAAGGCAAGGCAGCAAATAGCGAGAACAATGTTTCTGAATCGGGTCATAAAAATGGGTATGCTATTCTGTAAGCGTATTGTAGTCGCCAAGGCTCAGGTCCGACTGGCGTCCTTCATAGGAAACAAAATTACCTATCATTGAGTTTGCTATGTTCCCGTTTTTGATGGTTGAATCCTTCTGAACGATGGAGTTGCTCACAATAGAGTCGTGTACGCTTGTATTGTCTCCTACTGAAACGTGCGGGCCTACCACCGAATTGTGGATAACAGCATTCTCTCCGATATACACCGGCGGGATAATCACGGAGTTCTGGATATCGGCCGAGGCTGCAACCAGATCTTTTTCATCTTTGATATACTCTAAATAGCGTTGATTCGTGAAAACAGTTGCGTTTTTGTTGCCACAATCGAGCCATTCTGAGATAACGGCAGGTATAAATTTCGTGCCTTTGTTTTTCATGTTCTCCAGCGCGTTCGTCAGCTGGTACTCGCCCTTGTCTTTGATGTCGTTGTCGAGCAGGTATTGCAGTTCGCTGCGCAGGTAAGCACCGTCCTTGAAGTAGTAAATGCCAATAATTGCCATGTCCGAAACAAACTCCTGTGGCTTCTCCACAAAGTCGGTGATTTCGTTGTTGTCGTTGAGTTTAATCACACCAAACGGACGCGGGTCTTCCACACGCTGCACCCAGATGGTACCGTCGGCGTTGGTGTCGAGTTGGAAGTCAGCTTTGAAAAGCGTGTCTGCAAAAGCGACTACTACTTTGCCTTCGAGGGAATCCTGTGCGCACATAATGGCGTGCGCCGTGCCCAGTGCCTCCTCCTGATAATAGATACTGCCTTTGGCACCCACTGATTCGGCAATGGCCTTCAGGTCGCTCTCAACGGCCTCCCCGAAATGACCGATAATGAAAGCCACCTCTTCTATAGGCTCGTGGCATACTTTGGCGATGTCCTCTACCAGGCGTTGCACGATTGGCTTGCCTGCGATAGGTATAAGTGGTTTAGGAACAGTGAGTGTGTGCGGGCGCATACGCTTGCCCATACCTGCCATAGGTACAATAATCCTCATAGCTATTGATTTATTGATTGAAAAATGCTGCCAGACTTGTTGCCCGCCAACTTTTGGTTTTGGTTAATACTTGATTTCGGATGTTAGGTTTAAGCACACCTGAAATAGAAGGGAACAGGTATGCTGTACTTTACAAAAAGAAGGTTACTTCGTGCCGGTGCTGCCGTAGCCGCCTGCCCCGCGCTCAGTATCAGTCAGTGCCTGTGCCTCCGACCATTCCACGCGCTCGTACCGGGCTACTACCATCTGGGCCACGCGTTCCCCATCTTCCACCACAAAGTCCTGATCCGACAAGTTTACCAGTAGCACTTTGATCTCGCCGCGGTAGTCGGCATCGATGGTGCCCGGGCTGTTTACAATGGAAATACCATGTTTATAAGCCAGGCCGCTGCGGGGCCTGATCTGCGCCTCGTGGCCTTCGGGAAGCTCAATAAAGAGGCCGGTAGGTATAAGGGTGCGTTGCAGCGGCTTAAGTGTAACGGGTGCCTCTAGATTTGCGCGCAGGTCCATACCTGCCGAGTGCGCTGTCTGATATGACGGGAGCGCATGCTTGGATTGGTTAATGACATTAACCGGTAAATTCGTCGTGTTCATCTATTAAAGATAAAAATTATTTCTTAGAAAGGAAGTAGGCCCGCTCCCTGAACCAGACTACCACCAGGAAAACGCCGCTAAGCACCAGATGGTATACATGGCGTAGCCAGAAGTTCTCGATCGGAACATAAAGCGCAGCCAGTACCAAGCCGGTTGCCAGCAGCACATAGCCTAAGATGGTTTTGACAGGGTAGGGGATCGGGTAGTGCACATTGCCCAGCAGGTAAGTTGCCAGCGCCATGGCCAGGTAACAGATAAGCGTAGCAATGGCCGAGCCCATATACCCGAGCACAGGTATAAGCAGCAGATTGAAGACAATGGTGATAGCCGCTCCGCCAAAGCTGATGTATGTGCCGAAATGCGTTTTGTCCGTTAGCTTAAACCATACCGTCAGGTTATAATACACGCCCAGAAACAAGTTTGCCAGCAGCAGGATGGGCACTACCATCAGTCCATCATGGTACTCCGGGCCGATCAGGAGCGCAAAATCCTCCAGGTTGGCCGAGATGAAAAGGAAAATGAAGGCGCAGCAGATCACAAACCATTTCATGACAGTCGCGAAGGCCAAGGGGGAGTCTTTCTCATTCGCTTGTGAGAAGAAGAAAGGCTCGGCCGCATACCGGAAAGCCTGTATGGTGAGCGTCATGAAAATGGCGAGCTTGTAGCAGGCGCTGTAGATGCCTACTGCGGCCATGTTGCTGGTACCAGGATAGAAGCCTTCGGGTAAATAGCGCTCCAGCAGAATACGGTCGATCACCTCGTTCACCATACCTGCCAGCCCCATAAAAAGCAGCGGCCAGGCATAAGCCAACATGGGTTTAAGCTGTGATACATCCAGCCTGAAGCGGAAAATGCGCAGTTCTTTCCAAAGCATTGGAATAAGCAGCGCATTGGCTACCAGGTTGATCAGAAAGATATAGCCTACCCCGAAATCGGGATCGTACAGGGAGTTAACCAAGGGTTGTAGGCTTTGAAAGTACCGCCCCTCATAAATGTGCCGGAACAACACCAGGAAAAGCAGGTTGGCACCAACCGTGATCAGGATGTTGGCGAGCTTGATGGAAGCGAACTTGATGGCCTTGTTCTGGTGGCGCAACCAGGCAAAAGGTATAGCCACAACGGCATCGATTGCCAAAATGATCGCCAGCCAAATGATATACTCTTTTTGCTCAGGATAGCCGACGTAGCGGGCAATGTTGTCTGCAAAAAGCAGGAGTATACCTGTGAAAACCGTACTGCTGACGAGAATAGAACTCAGTACGCGGTTGTAAACTGCCTTAGGGTCTGTGTCCGGCTTGTTTGCAAACCTGAAAAAAGCCGTCTCCATACCATAGGTATACACAATGTTGAAGAAAGCCACAAAAGCATACAGGTAGGATACCACCCCATATTCCTCAGGCAGGAAAACCCGGGTATAGACCGGTACGAGCAGGTAGTTGAGCGCACGGCCCACGATACTGCTCAACCCATAGGCAGCCGTTTGCCCGACCAGTTTTTTGGCTATGCTCATGTGTTTGTTTTAAGAGCAGGAAGGTATAGGTATAAGCTGAAAAACACAGAACGCGCTATACCTGCCTTTTATGTTAGGTATAGCGCGTAGTTGCAGGTATAATGTTAAGCCCCCTTAAAAGCAGGCTTGCGCTTTTCCAGGAACGCATTGGTACCTTCCACAAAATCCTGGGAAGAGCAGCAACGCGCAAAGGAGTTGGCCTCTGTCTGGTAGCCATCCTCATCTTTGTCGTACACGGCGTTCACGCAATCGATCACCAGGCCAATCGCCAGTGGGGCTTTTGACAGGATCTTGTTCATGATTTCCAGGGATTTTGGCATCAGTTCCACAGCCGGCACTACATGATTTACCAGACCCAGGGCCTTTGCTTCGCCGGCGCCAATCATATCGGCGGTCATCATCAGTTCCATGGCCTTGCCTTTGCCGACTAGTTGCGTGAGGCGCTGCGTGCCACCGTAGCCCGGTATCAAACCCAGGTTCACTTCCGGCTGTCCGAAACGGGCACCTTCGCTGGCTACGCGCATGTGGCAGGCCATGGCCAGTTCGCAGCCACCGCCCAGTGCAAAGCCGTTCACGGCTGCGATCACCGGCTTCGTGCAGCGTTCGATCATGCTGAAAACCTCCTGTCCGCGCTCTGCAAAGCTACGGGCATTCACCTCGCTCAACTCCGCGATTTCGGCAATGTCGGCACCCGCTACAAATGCTTTATCACCGGCACCGGTAAAGATAGCGCCCTTCACAGCCGGGTCGTCATATACCTGCTGTATGGCGGCTTTGATTTCCCTTATGGTGTCAATGTTTAGCGCGTTGAGCTTGTCGGCACGGTTAATGGTAATCACCAGGATTCCATTCTTGAGTTGCAGCAGCAGGTTTTCGTATATAGACATAGTTTATTGGGCTCTGTGTTGATGTTTTTTCAGGAGCAAATATAACAGTGATTTAGTTAAATCCCTAAAGTGCAATCCTACAGTGATCCTGTTCAACAGGTATGGCAATGGCCGACTGTTTAGCTTTTGCTATCTTTGCGACCAGTTCTTTTTCAAACCCCGTTTACGTTTCCTTGCCATGAAGAGAGTATTTTGGTGCCCCTTATTTTTATTTGTCTGCTTCTTCTATTGTGGAGGGTTTTGCGCCACCGCCCAAGATTTGCCAGTCGATACCGTAGCCAACCGCAATAGCTGGAATTTTGGAGGAACCGGGACGGTCAACTTCAGCCAGGTTGGTTTGAGCAACTGGGCAGCAGGGGGGCAGAACTCCATGTCGGTGCTGGGAATACTTAATTTGTACGGTAATTACAAGAAGGGTAAAAATACCTGGAACAATACGCTGGACCTGACTTACGGTAGCGTGAAACTGGAGGAGCAGCGCCTCCGGAAAAGCGATGACCGCCTGGAGCTGAACCTGAAGTACGGCCGGCAGGCATCGAGCAAGTGGTTCTATACCGGTCAGCTGAACACGCGCACGCAGGTTAGCCCAACCTACTCGCCTGCCCGCGACTCCGTCCTTTCCAATTTTATGTCACCGGCCTTCATTCTGGCGTCTATAGGTATGGACTATAAACCGAACCCAAAGTTATCTGTCTTTCTCTCCCCTTTCACGGGGAAGTTTACGGCTGTGCTAAGCCAACGCATGGCAGATCTGGGCGCTTTCGGTGTTCAGGCGGCTGACCGCGACATAGAGGGAAACCTGATCCCAGGAACAGGGGAGCGACTCCGCAAAGAGTTTGGTGGGTTTGTGAATGTTCGCTTTCGACATGAGATATTTAAGAATGTAACCTTACAGTCTAAGGCCGATTTGTTTTCCAACTACCTGCACAACGCCAAGAACATTGACGTGAACTGGGAAAACCTGCTTGATTTGAAGGTAAATAAATTTCTGTCAGCCAGTCTCTTTCTCCACATGGTCTACGACGATGACATCCTGATTGATGTGGATCGCAACGGCGATGGTACTGTAGACGGAAAAGGCCCCAGATTACAGCTTAAAGAGACGATGGGAATAGGATTTTCCTATAAATTCGAATAGTAAACTTTTGGATTGTTTTTCTTGTTATTCGCTAAAAATGTATACTTTAGCATAAGGTGTACGTTTTATACTTACATCAATAAAAGTGGATTCATGAAGAAAGTCATATTTTCTATATTTTGTCTCGGATTTGTCCTATTTTTATCTGAAGCCATGGCCCAGAATTCGACTTCGAGCTCTACCCTGAATTCGGGAAAAGATGAATTTTGGGGCACAGCGAAGGCGCAGGATAAAGGGAGCACTACGGATGCCGTAGGAGTACGGGCCTCTGGTCTGGATACACGCTGGAATGCTTATGAAAACTCGAATCGCTCCCGCTTTACAAAAAATCGTGTGAAGGGCAGTAAGCGGATGGAAGCTATTTTGAAAAAGGAAAAGGCAATGCATAAAAAACACAAGCGTGACAAACGCCGCCTGGCCCGGATGTCCTATTAAGACTTCCCAAAACTTTAGATATAGGCCCCGTCTGTTCAAACAGGCGGGGCTTTTTCATGTCTGCTTGGTGGCTTACCACTACATTTTGTGCCATTTCTGTCTCTAATCATTCCCTGTTCAGAAACTATACCTACAGGCTCCGCTACTTGTCTATTGGAACTGGCTATACCTGGGTCGCCTTATGTGAGATAAGCATACCGTAAAGCAAGAAAGGCTCCCACGTTAGCAGGAGCCTTTCTTGTTTTGTGAAATCAGAAGGTACTACAGGGTACGCTTCACTTCTTTCTCTTCGTAAGCTTCGATGATATCACCTACTTCTATGTCGTTATAGCCTTTCAGACTGATACCACACTCGTAGCCTTGTCTTACTTCTGCGACATCGTCTTTGAAGCGTTTCAGTGCCAGGATTACGCCATCGTGAACGACAATACCATCACGTACCAAGCGTACCTTCGCATTACGGTGTATGTTGCCATCTGTTACCATACAGCCTGCAATTGTACCCACTTTGGTAATCTTGAACACGTCACGTACTTCGGCGTTGCCTGTGATCTCCTCCTTCATGGTAGGAGCAAGCATGCCTTCCATGGCGTCTTTCACTTCATTGATGGCATCGTAGATGATCGAGTACAGACGAACATCGATTTGTTCCTGCTCGGCCAACTTACGTGCATTCTGCGAAGGACGAACCTGGAAGCCAATGATAATCGCGTCAGAAGCCGAGGCCAGCAACACGTCTGATTCTGAGATGGCACCTACGCCTTTGCTGATAATGTTCACCTGCACCTCGGCAGTAGACAGTCTCAGCAAGGAGTCAGAAAGTGCTTCCACGGAACCATCCACGTCACCTTTCACGATCACGTTAAGCTCCTTGAAGGTACCGATTGCCAGACGACGACCGATCTCATCCAGCGTGATGTGCTTGCGTGTACGCAGGCTTTGCTCACGCTGTACCTGTGCTCGGTTGGTAGCGATTTCACGAGCCTCGCGTTCTGTCTCCATTACCTGGAACTTGTCGCCGGCTTGCGGTGCGCCGTCAAGACCGAGTAGCTGTACCGGGGTTGATGGGCCTGCTACTTTCATTTTGCGGCCACGGTGATCTGTCATGGCTTTTACTCTACCGTAGTGAGAGCCTGCTAATACTACATCACCTATGTGCAATGTACCTGTTTGTACCAGCATAGTGGCTACATAACCTCGGCCTTTGTCCAGAGACGCTTCTATCACGGTGCCCACTGCATTTCTGCTTGGGTTCGCTTTAAGTTCGAGGAGTTCAGCCTCCAGCAATACTTTCTCCAGTAGGTCAGGTATACCTGAGCCTGTTTTGGCAGATACTTCCTGTGCCTGATACTTGCCACCCCATTCTTCCACGAGGATGTTCATCTGAGCAAGTTCTTCACGCACCTTGTCCGGGTTAGCACCTGGCTTGTCAATCTTGTTCAGGGCGATAATAATTGGTACGCCCGCTGCCTGTGCGTGATTGATTGCTTCTTTTGTCTGAGGCATCACTGAGTCGTCAGCTGCCACTACAATAATGACAACGTCTGTTACTTTGGCACCACGGGCACGCATGGCCGTAAAGGCTTCGTGACCCGGCGTGTCCAGGAAGGTAACGGTACGGCCGCTTTCAGTCTGTACCTTGTAGGCACCGATGTGCTGGGTAATACCACCCGCCTCACCGGCTGTTACATTGGCATTGCGTATATAATCCAGGAGGGAAGTTTTACCGTGGTCAACGTGACCCATGATGGTCACGATTGGGGCACGCTCTTCCAAGTCCTCCTCGTTTTCTTCTATTACTTCTTCCAGAGCTTGCTCATCCTCAGACGTGATGAACTCCACTGAATAGCCAAACTCATCTGCAATGATGGTGATCGCCTCCGCATCCAGTCGCTGGTTGATGGAAACGAACATGCCAAGCTGCATGCAGACCTTGATGACTTCGTTCACGCTTACGTTCATAAGAGCTGCCAGGTCATTGGCAGATACGAACTCGGTTACACGCAGTGTCTTCGACTCTGCCTGTTCCATGAGACGACGCTCTTCGGTAGCATCTGCTATAGCTGAGCGCTTCTCACGGCGATACTTGGCGCGATTTCCACCACCACTTTTGCCACCACTTAGTTTGGCAAGCGTAGCTTTGATCTGCTCCTGAATTTCTTTGTCAGTAACCTCCGCTTTTTCTGCGCGAGGAGCTGGTGCATTACGAGGGCCACGACCACCAGGTCCGCCACCAGGACGCTGTCCCGGGCGATTGCCTTGATAGCCACCACCTCCGCCGCCAGCATGCTGTATCGGGCGTGACTGTGGGTTAGCTGTACCTTGTTGTCCTTGCGTACCGCTCTGTTCTGTACCGGCTACGATAATGCGCTTGCGCTTTTTCTTTTTACCGGCCTTCCTGTCATCGGAAGACGCTACCGGCTTAGTACCTTTTCTACGTGTACTGTCTGGCAATTCAATCTTGCCAAGTACCGTAAGGCCTTTCAGCTGGTCGGCTTTTGCTGTAATTGTTTCTATTGGTTCTGATCCTTTTTCAGCAGGCGTTGTAACCGGTTGGTCCGGAGCCTGTGGTGCCGCCGCTTGCGCAGGAGCTTTTTCTGTTTCTATTGTCTTTTTTTCCGCAGCAGGGGCAGGAGGCGTTGCCGGCTGCTGTGGTTTTTCTTCAGCTTTGGGAGTCTCCGGCTTTGGAGTCTCAGCTATTGGCATTGCAGGAGCTTTTTCAACTTCGGCAGGCTTCTGCTCAGCAGTAGGTTTCTCCACCGGGGCCGGAGCGGCAGGTTGCGCTGGCGCTTTAGGCGCAGGGGTAGCTACTGGCTGCTCCGCGGCTGGTGCTTCTTTGGGTTCTTCCGGTTTAGGAGCTGGCTTAGGCACCGGACGGCCTTTGGCGTCCAGCTCTATTTTGCCAAGCACTTTTATACCTGGCAGCTTTGCCTCAACGGGTGCTGCGGCCGGCTGTTCAGGTGCTTTCGGCTCCTCTGCCTTAGGCTTGTCCTCGGGCGTTTCCGTTTTCGGCTGATGCACGCTCTTGATCAGGATTTCCTGCTCAGGCTCAGCTGGTTTTTTCACCTCGTGGTGCGGCTCTGACTCGACAACCTGGTTGCTTTGAGGCTTCTTGCCGATATTGAGTTCCTCCGCCTCAATCTTGTCCTTCAAAGAGGACGCGAATTCTTTAGCCAGCATACTGAACTGCTCCGCCGTGATTTTGGTAGTGGGTTTGTTTTCCACGTCAAAGCCTTTAGCAGAGAGGTAATCTACAATGGTAGCTGTACCAATGTTTAAAGTAGTTGCAACCTGTTTAAGCCTCCTTATTTTGTCTTCTGCCATGTTCTGATATGCTGTCTTTATTATTCTTTAATATGAGTAATAGTTACCTGCCAGAGGTATGGAACTGAGCCCCGCTCCGAATTTTTTCAAAATTACAGGAACAGAGCTCAACTCACAACTATTGGTTATCTTCTTCTTCCAACTCTTCGCGCAGGATAGAGAGCACGCTCTCAATTGTCTCCTCTTCCAACTCTGTTCTGCGAAGCAGGTCTTCTTTCGAAATGGCCAGTACGCTCTTGGCCGTGTCCAGACCGATGCGACGCAGTTCTGCAATCACCCAATCCTCGATCTCGTCTGTGAATTCTTCCAGGCTGATGTCTTCTTCGTATACCTCTGACTCACGGAATACGTCGATTTCCATGTCCACAAGTTTGCTGGCCAGCTTAATGTTCTGTCCGCCTTTGCCGATCGCAAGCGATACCTGGTCAGGCTTCAGGAATACAGAAACTCTGCCGCTCTCCTGGTCAATCTTCATGCTGGTGATCTTAGCCGGGCTAAGCGCACGCTGAATATAGAGTTCCAAGTTGTCGGTGTAGTTGATCACGTCGATGTTCTCGTTTTCCAGCTCACGCACGATACTGTGTATACGCGAACCTTTCATGCCCACACAGGCACCCACTGGGTCAATGCGGTCGTCAAATGATTCTACGGCTACTTTGGCACGTTCGCCCGGCTCACGCACAATTTTTTTGATAGCGATCAGGCCATCGTAGATTTCCGGCACTTCGTTCTCGAACAAACGCTCCAGGAACGCAGGGGATGTACGGGAAAGAATGATCTTCGGGTTTCCGTTTACGATCTCAACACGCTGCACAACGGCACGTACCACGTCGCCTTTGCGGTAGCGGTCTTTCGGGATCTGCTCTCCTTTCGGGATCAGCAGTTCGTTTTCCTCCTGGTCAAGCAGCAGCACCTCGCGGTTCCATACCTGGTATACCTCACCGGAGATGATCTCGCCAACCAGGTCCTTGTATTTCTGGAACAGCAGTTCCTTTTCCATGTCTTTGATGCGCTGGATCAGGGTCTGGCGGGCAGTCAACACGGCGCGGCGACCGAAGTCCTCGAGCTGTATCTCCTCCGACACCTCTTCGCCTACCTCAAAGTCAGGCTCTATTTTGCGGGCCTCTGTGAGGCTGATCTTGTCATGGTCCCAGATGTCCTCCGAGTTGTCGTCTACGATTTCACGGTTGCGCCAGATCTCCAGGTCACCCTTCTCCACGTTCAGGATGATGTCAAAGTTCTCGTCGGTACCCCACTTCTTGCGGATCATGGTACGGAACACATCCTCGAGGATGCGCATCATAGTCGGGCGGTCTATGTTCTTGAATTTCGCAAATTCAGCGAACGACTCGATCAGGACTGAACTGTTCATTATTTTATCATTTAAAAGATATTACAACATTTGCTTTCACAATCTCCCCGAAAGGTATTTGCACAGGCTCATACGTTGCCTTCTTGCCTTTTTGTTTGATTTCCTCTGTCAGGTTTATACCCGCTTCGGTTACTTCCTCCAGCTTGCCGGTCTTCTCGGTGCCGTCCTGCATTTTCAGCTTCAGGTTGCGTCCGATGTTGCGTTTAAACTGCTGTGGTTGCGTGAGCGGGAAATCTACACCCGGTGAACTCACCTCCAGCACATAGGAAACCTCCTCGCCATATTCCTCCGCTATTCTCGCATTGACACGGCGGCTGATCGTGGCGCACTGGTCAATGGTGATGCCCTGCTCGCCGTCGGCCAGTATCGTAATCTTAGGTCGAACTGCCGAGTCAGACACTGCCACATCCACAAGGAATAGGTCGGTTTCCGGAAGGCTGGCTTCCGCCATAGCGCGTATAGATTGGGCCGTTATTACCATAGTCAAATTTAAGAAAATAAAGAAGGGGACCTCGCGTCCCCTCATCTCCCTGGAAATAATGTCACAAATTTACTATAAAAACATTATATAAACAACAATATGTGTTTAAGTGCGCTGTAAATATATCGTTTAGGAGATTTCGGGCGGCAAGTGCCGGCTACCGGTAGGGTGTTGTCCTGGTAACAGCGTGTCAGCCTTCAAAAGTTCTGCCGGACTGCCCTTAACTGGGGTTTCAGGAAAGATATTCTAAGCCGTGGGGTGATATTACTACACACATAATTTGTAAGTTTGCCACCGTGGCAGGTACATTCAAAGAAATACGCAAAAAAGTCTGGCTGATTCTGAACATCCTGGTGGTGCTCTGGCTGCTGTTGGGTGTGCTGTGCCTGCGTGTGCCCCCCTACGAATTCTGGCCGGCCGGATTCGTCGCCTTCTCGCTTCCCGGAGCTTTGGTGCTTAACTTTCTGTTCTTGATTTATTGGCTTTGGAAGCGTTCCTGGTATGTTTTTCTGCCCCTGGCCGTAATCGGATTAGGCTGGAATTACTACGGTCGTCTGGTAGCAGTTAACTGGGAAAAGGAGCTGCCGCAGGGGGCGAAAACCCTGCAGGTGCTGAGCTTCAATGTGCATATTTTCAATGCCTATGAGAAGATCGTGAAAGGTGTGCCGGAGGTGTCGGAAGAGATGGTGGATTGGGTAGCCACGCATCCGGCCGATGTGTTCTGTCTGCAGGAATTCTACAGCCGTGTCAACTCCACCGAGTTCAATAACTTTAACCGGATTGGTAAAAGGTATAACCGGCATGTGTTTGCCTCCACTTACAAAAGCGACCGAATCGTTTCTGATGTCGGTGTGGTGATCTTCTCAAAATACCCAATTATCAGGGGCAACACGATATACTTTGCCAATACATCCAAACGCAGCGCCAACCGGGCCGCATGGGTGGATCTGAATGTTAACGGCGATACGGTTCGGGTATATGCAGTGCATATGCAATCGATGAGCATAAAAGCGGAAGACATAGAAAACACGTACTCTGCCATCGGGGACGAGGCAAGTTTCAAGAAGGAGAGCCGCAACCTGGCCCGCCGTTTGCGCATGGGCTT
Source organism: Pontibacter aquaedesilientis (assembly GCF_014773225.1). Taxonomy (GTDB): domain Bacteria; phylum Bacteroidota; class Bacteroidia; order Cytophagales; family Hymenobacteraceae; genus Pontibacter; species Pontibacter aquaedesilientis. The sequence continues at coordinate 51,267 of NZ_JACXAJ010000002.1, forward strand.
CAAGGCGCGGGCCATGCAGGTGCAGCAGTTGCTGGAACATGTGCAAGCTTCGCCTTACCCGGTCATCGTGACGGGTGATTTCAATGACATTCCGTTCAGCTATACCTACAGCCAGCTATTGAAGGAGATGAACAATTCGTTTGAGGTGGCTGGCACAGGTATAGGAACAACTTATAACGGGGTACTCCCTTTCCTGCGTATTGATAACCAGTTCTACAGCAAAGGACTGGAAGCATATGACTTTACGACGCATTACGATATGCCCTTGTCTGACCACTTCCCGATTTCGGCCACTTATGTCATCAAGCCGAAGGGAGAAGAGTAGACTGGATAAGGCATAATTTTTTAGTTTTGAACTTCGGCCCGTCGCTTTGGAGCGGGGGTGCTATTTTAATCTTATAAAAGAAGGGATGCCCCGGCGGTATTCTGTGCATAGCCATACCATGCAACATAAACTGAATCTTTATAACACGCTCACTCGCAAAAAAGCCGTATTCGAACCCCTGCACGCTCCCTTTGTGGGCATGTATGTCTGCGGTCCGACGGTATATGGTGAGCCTCACCTGGGCCACGCCCGCAGTGCCGTGACTTTTGACGTGCTGTATCGCTACCTGAAATATCTGGGTTACAAGGTGCGCTACGTACGCAACATCACCGATGTGGGCCACCTGGAAAACGACGCCGACGAAGGCGAGGACAAAATCCAGAAAAGAGCCAAGCTGGAGCATCTCGAGCCCATGGAAGTAGTGCAGCACTATACCAATGTATACCAAAAGGACATGGCCACGCTCAATGCCATGTCACCTGATATTGAGCCACGCGCTTCCGGCCACATCATCGAGCAGATCCAGATGATCGAGGAGATACTGGCGAACGGGATGGCTTACGAGGTGAACGGATCGGTGTACTTTGATGTACCGGCCTATCACAAAGACAACAACTACGGCAAACTCTCCGGTCGCATTATAGAAGACCTGCTCAGCAACACCCGCGACACGGAAGGGCAGGGGGAGAAGCGCTCTCCGCTGGACTTCGCGTTGTGGAAAAAGGCGTCGCCGCAGCACATCATGCGCTGGCCTTCGCCGTGGAGCGATGGCTTCCCGGGCTGGCACCTCGAGTGCTCGGCCATGAGCCGTAAGTACCTGGGCGAAACCTTCGATATACACGGGGGCGGACTGGACCTGATGTTCCCGCACCACGAGTGCGAGATTGCGCAAAGCCAGGCCAGCAACAGCCACACCGATGCGGCCCGCTACTGGGTGCACAACAACATGATCACGGTGAACGGTCAGAAGATGGGCAAGTCCCTGGGTAACTTTATAAACCTGAGTGAGCTTTTCAGCGGCAATCATCAAATGTTGGAGCAGGCCTATAGTCCGATGGCCATCCGCTTCTTCATTCTGCAAGCGCACTACCGCAGCACGCTGGACTTTAGCAACGAGGCCTTGCAGGCAGCCCAGAAAGGGTATAGGAAGCTGATGAACGGCCTGCGCGTGCTGGAGAAGATGTCGTATCCGACAGAAGGTACAGGCACGCCGGACGAGAAGCTGAACGACGAACTGCTGAAACTGACTGAGGACTGCTTCCGGGGTATGGATGATGACCTGAACACGGCCCGCACCATTGCCTCCCTTTTCAACCTGCTCAAAAAGATCAATAGCCTGTACCTGGGGCAACTGCCCATCAGTTCGCTTACCCGTGGCACTTTCGATACTGTTCGCACTACCTATACCGCACTGGTAATGGATGTGCTTGGCCTGAAAGAGGAGCCAGCCGGCGACATGGAAGAAATGCTGGAACTGGTGCTCGGTTTCTACAAAGAAGCGAAGGAAACGAAAGCCTACGACAAAGTGGACGCCATCAGGGCAGAGCTGAAAAAGCAGGGCATTGTGATCAAAGACCTGAAAACCGGAATAGACTGGGCTTATGAAGAATAATATGAAGTTTCTGGCTATTCTGTTGCTCAGCGCCTTGGGCTTAAACAGCTGTGACTCTTCGGAGCGCAGTGGCAGCAGCGAAGCTGTCGGTGCTACGGAAGAGGAAGCCGCCGTTGTGCAGGCACCTAATTTCAACCCTGACTCTGCCTACTATTTTGTGGAGAAGCAGGTGGCTTTCGGGCCGCGTGTGCCGAACACGGCGGAGCATTATAAAACCGGAGAATGGCTGATTGAGACACTCCGTGGGTATGGCGCAGAGGTGCAGGTACAGAGCTTTCAGGCAAGAGCTTTCGATGGCAAAATGCTGAACCTGCGCAACATCATCGCCACCATCAACCCAAACGCTACGAAGCGGGTGTTGTTGGCAGCGCATTGGGACACGCGCCCATTTGCTGACAAAGACACCAAGGACCAGAACAAGCCGATTGATGGAGCCAACGATGGGGCCAGTGGAGTTGGTGTACTGCTAGAGATAGCTCGCACCATACACACAGCGCAGCAAAAACCAGGTATAGGTGTGGATATTATTCTGTTTGACGGCGAAGACTATGGTCAGCCTGATGAGAGCGAGTTCCCTTACCAAAATGACTCCTGGTGTCTGGGGTCGCAATACTGGAGCAAGAACAAACATGTGCCGAATTACAAGGCGCATTACGGTATTCTGCTGGACATGGTGGGAGCCGAAAACGCCAAGTTTGCTCGGGAGGGTAACTCCATGCAGTATGCCCGCAACATCGTGGACAAGGTATGGCGTGCCGGCAACAAGATCGGTTATTCCGATTATTTCAAATATGTCAACGCTCCGGCCATTACCGACGACCATTACTATGTGAATACCGTGGGCGGCATCCGCATGATCGATATCATTGAGTACAACATGGCCGACCCGGACGATTACTTCGGGCCATACCACCACCGCCACACCGACACCATGGACGTCATCAGCAAAACCACACTGAAGGCAGTGGGACAAACAGTGCTGCACGTGCTCTACAATGAGTAGGCTATACCTGCAACAAATAAAAAAAGGCGCTTTAACAAGCGCCTTTTTTTATTGTCTTATCTGTGCTGAAATTACATTGTCCTCGCTCATCTTCTGGACCGTGATCTCCGCAAACTTGGCGGCAGCCCGACGCAGACTGCCCGGGCTGTATGACCTGGATTGCGCTGCCCAGACCAACTTGTCGGTTTGAGCGTCATACAGGTTTGTTTCCAGATAGTATACTTTGTCTTCGGTGTAATAGCCCGGGTCGTACAGCGTCGGGTACCAATAGGTATAGTACCCCCTGAAGCTGCCATACCACATAAAACGGGTCATCGGACGATAGCCCACATTCCCGGGAACGTAGCGTGTCTCGGTTTTCTCATCTACCAGCGCCGCCGTCAGGATGGCGTCGTGGCCGTTCTCTTTTATCCTGTCCAATAGTAGGTTCACGTCAGGGCCTGTCTTTGCGCCCGCCGAAGGGGGGAACAGGTCGATGCTCTTGGACGCTTCGATTCCACGAAGCCGGAGTTGCGCCTGCAAATCGTTTTCCACCTCCTGCCGGGCCAGCACATTGTCCGTCAGTGCCGCCACCACGATGCGCTGATATTGTTGGGGAAGGGCTTCTGGGCTTTTCCAAGATCCGGTAATCTGGGTAGAGGAGGCACATCCGTAAAGGAATAGGCTTAGAATGGGCATAGCTGCTGCTAGTGCGATTCTTGTTATTGCTTTTGAAAGAGATAGTGTCATCGCTATAACATTTTGTATGTTACTTATAACGGTTTTGGGCACTTTAGGATTAGATGGAGAGGGTGTAAGTGATTCGGAGTGTGCTTATTAATGTTTAACCGCGTTCTTTTCTTTTTGCAATAATTTTATTTAAGTTAAGGGATTCATCTTCACTACACCTTTCCACAACTCATGAAAATCAATTCAAAGCTTTGGGTCACACTGGGGCTATCCTCCTTGCTGGGCGCTGTGCCGGCCCTGGCGCAGGACCAGCCGCATGTGTTTAGAGGCGCCCGGATAATCCCTGTCGCAGGTCAGCCCATCGAAAACGGCGTGCTGGTGGTACACCACGGAAAAATTACAGGTATAGGTGCCGCCAGTCAGGTCAAGGTGCCGACTGGCGCTAGGGAGTTCGATATGACGGGCAAAGTAGTCATGCCGGGGCTGGTGGATACCCACTCGCATCTGGGCGAAGGCTCGGGCGGAGATGCCTCAACGCCACTGCATCCGGATGTGCGCATCATCGACGGCATCAACCCGATCAGCGACTCCTTTAAACGGGCACTGGCCGGCGGTATCACAACCGTAAATGTTATGCCGGGCTCCGGACACCTGATGAGCGGCCAGACGGTATACCTGAAAATGCGTGAAGGAAAGACCATTGGGGATCTGACCTTTTGCGATGATGTGCAGAACGGTATTTGCGGAGGGATGAAAATGGCCAACGGCACCAACCCAATGAAAGCAGCGCCATTCCCCGGCACACGCGCCAAGTCAGCGGCGATGGCCCGGCAGCTCTTCCTTGATGCGCAGGCTTACAGCAACAAGATAAAGGCGGCCAAAGGCAAAGCAAGCAAGATGCCGGAGCGCAAGCCCAACCTGGAGCCGTTGGTAGAAATACTGGAAGGCAAGCGCGTGGTGCATTTCCATACACACCGCTACGACGACATCCTGACAGCACTCCGACTAAAAGAGGAGTTCGGTTTCAAAATGGTGCTGCACCACGTCAGCGAAGCCTGGAAAGCAGCCGACGAAATAGCCAAAGCCGGTGTGCCAGCATCCATTCTGACCCTAGACTCGCCGGGGGGCAAAGCAGAGTCTGTAGAACTGAGCAATACCAACGGTGCCGCTTTAGAGAAGGCCGGCGCAATTGTCGGGTTTCACACCGATGATGGTATTACTGACTCCAGACTGTTTTTACGCAATGCAGCCTTTGCCGTACGCTCGGGCATGAGCCCAGAAAAGGCAATTGAAGGACTTACCCTGGTGGGTGCCCGCATGCTGGAGCTGCAGGACAGGGTAGGGTCGCTGGAAATAGGCAAGGACGCTGACTTCGTGGTGCTTTCGGGCGAGCCTTTCAGTGTGTATACCCGCGTGGAGCAGACCTGGGTAGAAGGCCAGAAACGTTTCGACCTGGCTAATCCGGACGATAAAAAGTTTGCGGTGGGAGGCTACAACACCTACAATACAGAAGTGCACTACCACGCACATTAGAAAGTTAAGAGTGTAGAGTTACGAGTAGAGGAGTATAGCGCTATACCTTCTGCTTATACCTTTCAAATGTTTTTGAGCAACAACATGAAAAGAAATATAAAACTGGCTGGGCTTATACTGGCCGGAGCCATATTGGGGATACAGCAGGCCGAAGCCCAGATTGCCGTGCGTGGCGAAACCGTTTATACCATGGCCGGTACGCCCATCAAAAACGGCGTAGTGCTGATCAATGATGGCAAGATAGAGGCCGTCGGGGCAGCCAATGCGGTGCAGGTGCCACAGCACTACAAGAGCTATACAGCCAAAGTGGTCACCCCAGGCTTTGTGGATGCCCGCACCTCGGTGGGACTGGCAGGTATACAAAATGCCCCGGTTGACCAGCAGCAACTCGAAAAGACAATACCTGTTCAACCTGAGCTCCGTGCTATTGATGCCTACAATCCGCAGGAGGAACTGGTGAAATGGGTGCGCGACCATGGCGTGACCACCATCAACACGGGCCATGCGCCGGGCGCACTCGTGAGCGGTCAGACCATGACAATCAAAACTCTGCCAAGTATGGGCAACGGCACTTTGCTGGACACCACTACCATGGTGGCTTTTACCATTGGCGCTTCGGTGGGCGATAACTACAACTCTCCCAAAACATCAGCCAAGGGCGTGGCCATGCTGCGTTCCGAGCTGCAGGCAGCACAGGTATACGCCGGAAAGGCAGCCAACAAAGATGTGAGTAAGCGCCCTGATCGCAACCTGAAGCTAGAGTACCTGGCGGGCGTATTGAACGGCAGGTATAAAGCGGTGGTGACGGCCAACAAAGCCAACGACATCCTGACGGCGCTGCGGCTGGCAAAGGAGTTTAACCTCAACATTATCCTGGACGGTGCTTCAGAAGCGCATATGGTGGTAGAGGAGATCAAGGCGGCAGGCGTGCCTGTTATTCTGCACCCAACCATGGCCCGTGCGCATGGCGAGAACAAGAATATCTCTTTTGAAACAGCTGCTATTCTAACGAAGGAAGGTATACCGGTGGCCATACAGAGCGGGTTTGAGCCTTATGTACCCAGAGCCAGAGTGATTCTTTTTGAGGCGGGCGTAGCAGTTGCCAACGGACTGAGTACAGAGCAGGGCCTGGCGACCATCACGACCAATGCTGCCCGCATCATAGGGCAGGAGAAGCGCATTGGCTCTCTTGAAAAAGGCAAAGACGCCGATGTGGTACTGTTCGACGGAGACCCTTTTGAGTATACCTCTCATGTCTGCACAGTAATCATTAATGGGAAGGTGGTAAGCGAAGAGTGCCGTTAAGGCTATGCCTGCGCTCCTGCAGGGTGTGATGTTTTTGGTGATCTGTACAAAGAGAAATTTATGAGCAATTGGGGTAACCTTTGGGGCTAGACTCCGGTATGTGCTTGCGATAATTTGTTTCGTTTAAAGCAAGCCACCCCAGTTAAATTCGCGGTAGGCAGATATGAAGCAGCTATTATATTCAATTCCCGATTCTAATACTTCCCTTTATTTTAAATCAATAAAAAATGTCGTACGAGAACATCGTTTCCCTACTCGGATCTGAAGCAGAAGGTCTGCTGCAGTATGAAAGCAAAGCAATCTCCAAAGACCTGATCCATGCCCCCGGTCCTGACTTCGTCGACCGGATATTTGCCCAGTCGAACCGTAGCCCGCAGGTATTGCGCAGCCTGCAGCAGCTGTTCAACCATGGTCGCCTGGCCGGTACAGGCTACCTGTCCATTTTGCCGGTAGACCAAGGTATAGAACACACCGCAGGTGCCTCCTTTGCCCCGAACCCGATTTACTTCGACCCGGAGAACATCATTAAACTGGCCATGGAAGGCGGATGCAATGCGGTGGCGACCACTTTCGGTAACCTGGCCATGATGTCGAGAAAGTATGCGCACCGCATTCCGTTTGTGGTGAAGATCAACCACAACGAACTGATGACCTACCCGAACAAATATGACCAGATCATGTTCGGCTCCGTGGAAGAAGCCTGGAACCTGGGTGCCACCGCTGTAGGTGCTACGATCTACTTCGGTTCGGAGGAATCTTCGCGCCAGATCATGGAGGTGGCCGAGGCTTTTGAGAGAGCGCACCAGCTAGGTATGGCCACTATCCTGTGGTGCTATACCCGCAACAATGCCTTCAAAAAAGACGGCGTGGACTACCATGTAGCCGCTGATCTCACGGCGCAGGCCAACCACCTGGGCGTAACGATACAGGCCGATATCATCAAGCAGAAGCTTCCTGAGAACAACGGCGGTTTCAAGGCGATCGGTTTCGGCAAGACGCATGAAAAGATGTACACCGAACTCTCATCCGATAACCCGATTGATCTGGCCCGCTACCAGGTGGCTAACTGTTACATGGGCCGTGCCGGCCTGATCAACTCTGGCGGTGAGTCTAAAGGCGAGTCAGATCTGGCGGATGCCGTGCGCACAGCCGTTATCAACAAGCGGGCGGGCGGTATGGGCCTGATCTCCGGCCGTAAGGCATTCCAGAAAGACATGAAAGTTGGCGTGGAGTTGCTCAACGCGATCCAGGACGTATACCTGGCAAATGATATTACACTTGCATAAGCTGTAGCAGAACTGCCGATAATTAACTAATTTTATGGCCTGCTTTAGAAAACGCCTTTAACTGGGCGTGCTAAAGCGGGCCATATTGCTTTATATTTTGCTGGATATAAGTTATTTGCAGTAATTTTGCAGCGGTAAGCAGAACAACCATTTAAAGTGCAGCATGCACGACCGAAAATTATGATGCCTTGGTTTAAACGAGTAGAGAAAGGAATTATCACGCCAACGGAAGAGAAAAAGGAAACTCCGGACGGCCTGTGGTATAAGTGCCCCGAATGTAAGACGGTTACAAGCATGGCGGAGCACCGTAAAAGCCTGAACACGTGCGTAAAGTGTAACCATCATGACCGCATAGGTTCCAAAGAGTATTTTGCTATCCTATTTGATGATAACAAGTTCACGGAACTGGATGAGAACATGACTTCTGGTGACCCCTTAAACTTCGTGGACTCCAAACCATACCCGGAGCGCACAGCGGCAACGCAGCGTAAGACCGGCCTGAAAGACGCCGTGCGCACAGCCTATGGCAAGTCTGGAGGCCTGGACATTACCATCGCCTGTATGGATTTTGCCTACATTGGCGGTTCTATGGGTTCTGTGGTAGGTGAGAAGATCGCCCGCGCCATAGACCATGCCCGCAAGACCCGTACGCCTTTCCTGATGATTTCTAAGTCTGGTGGTGCCCGTATGATGGAGGCAGGTTTCTCATTGATGCAGATGGCCAAGACCTCTGCCAAACTGGCATTGCTTTCCGAAGAAAAGTTACCTTACATTTCGTTGTTGACAGACCCAACAACCGGAGGAGTAACGGCATCTTATGCCATGCTGGGTGACTTCAATATAGCTGAGCCTGGTGCGCTGATTGGTTTTGCAGGCCCGCGTGTGATCAAAGAAACAATTGGCAAGGACCTGCCCAAGGGCTTCCAGAGTGCGGAGTTCGTGCTGGAGCATGGCTTCCTTGACTTTATAGTGGACCGCAAGGAACTGAAGCAGCGACTGAACGACCTGCTGGGCATGCTGGTTGAAACAGGAGACCAAGGCGGCATCGAGGCGAAGCCTGAAAGGGCCGCAAAGACTTTGTAAGAATTGCACCCGAAAATAGAACCAACAAAAGCCTGTTATCGCACGATGACAGGCTTTTTTGATCACATTAATCCAAAACCGGATAATTTGCAAGGCTGACTGTAGGAGGATATTATAAACTTTTTACGGCAAGAGAAGTAATAGTTGTCGTAAAGCACAATATAGTGCCTATGTTTGGCATTAGTATTGCAAAGACGATAAAAGCGGAATTTTAGTCCGATCTTTTCACTACTATTATCAAAAAAACAATTAAAAATTAAACACAATCCGACACTATGAAATTAGTAAAACTATCGTTGACATCCATGCTGGCCGTAACCATGTTGTTCTCTTCATGCCAGGGCACACGCCAAACTACTTCCGGCACAGGTGATACATCTACTACGACAGGCAATAAAACCGAAACAAGCACGACCGGCACTGACAAGCCAGGTATGAACAAAACCACTAAAGGCGGTATCATTGGAGCCGGTTCAGGTGCTGTGATCGGTGGCGTGATCGGTAACAGAATGGGTAACACGGCTGCTGGCGCTATTATTGGTGCTGCCGTTGGTGGTGCTACCGGTGCTGTAATTGGCCGCCGCATGGACAAGCAGGCCGAAGAGCTGGAGAAAAGCATGGAAAATGCCAAAGTGGAGCGCGTAGGCGAAGCCATCCGTGTTAACTTTGACTCTGGTATCCTGTTCGCCGTGAACTCTGCTGAGTTGAGTGCTTCTGCCAAGAAGGATATCGATAAACTGGCAGAGACGCTGAAGAAGTATGAAGGCACTAACATCATTATTGAGGGCCATACTGACAACACAGGTAGCCGTGAACTGAACCAGGGACTGTCTGAGCGTCGTGCGCAGGCGGTTGCAAACTATGCCCGTACCCGTGGCGTTGACGCGTCGCGTATGCAGGCCAAAGGCTACGCTTTTGACCAACCAATAGCCGATAACACAACCGCAGAAGGCCGTCAGCAGAACCGCCGTGTAGAGGTGATCATTGTCGCCAGTGAAGAGTTGAAGAAAGCTGCTGAGAGCGGTGAGCTGAAATAAGTAAGCTGAAGTAAATCTTTTGAGAGAGGCGTCTGTCGGGTATACCTGGCAGACGCTTTTCTTTTAAACTTGTTATATCCCGATATTCCTCTTTAAAGTGCAACGGGCACTATCAACGTGTGTCTTGGTAAACTTGATATTCTTAAGGCCGTTAACGTATACTATATAGAAAATATAAGTAGCTGATCATCAGTTGTAACTATTCTGGCTGTAATGCCCCTCACATTCAATGCACACCAAACTCTATATATAGATACAACATTTTACCGCCATTTGAGTATTAAGCTCTTGATCTGAGAACATTAAACAGACCATAAAATTTAAGACTATGAAGAATATCAGAATTTATCTTGCAGTGCTTGCCATATTTGGCTTTTTGTTTACCTCATGTAATGCCAGCCGTACTGCCAAAGGCGGTGCGATCGGTGCCGGCTCAGGTGCCGTAGTGGGTGGCGTAATCGGTAAAGTAGCCGGAAACACAGCAGCCGGTGCCATTATAGGCGCTGCCGTTGGCGGTACAGCCGGTGCCCTGATCGGTCGCCGCATGGACAAGCAAGCCGAAGAGCTACGCCGTGACCTTGAAAATGCGAAAGTAGAGCGTGTTGGCGAAGGCATCAAAATCACTTTCGACTCCGGTATCCTGTTCGATGTGAACTCTTCTGATCTGCGTTCTAATGCACAGGCCGACATTGCGCGTCTGGCAACGACACTTAAAAAGTATGAAGACACCAATGTGATTGTGGAAGGCCACACCGATAACACCGGTAGCCGAGAGCTGAACCAGCGTTTGTCTGAGCGCCGTGCACAATCAGTGGCCAACTATGCTGCCGCGCAGGGTGTTGCCCGTAACCGTATCACGACACAGGGCTGGGCTTTTGACCACCCGGTAGCAGACAACTCAACGGCAGCTGGCCGTCAGGCTAACCGCCGTGTGGAAATTGCCATCTTCGCGAACGAGAAGATGAAGAAAGCCGCAGAAAGAGGTGAATTGTAAATCGAAATAAATAACCATCAAGCCAGTTATACCGAACAGGTATAGCTGGCTGATTTTTTATAAGAGCCATGAAAAGAATCATATACCTGGGCGCCTTCAGCATGCTGATAGCCTTGGGAACTACCGCTTGCGAGCGAATGGACCGAAACACCGAAGCCGACCTGGAGGCCAATGCACCTGTAGAGCGGGAGGTGGAGAAAGAGGAGCCGGTATCAGTGCAGGATGCCCTGCGTGCTGATGCCAAATTAGCCCGCTCTATGGGGCTGGAGAAATTTGCAAACTATATGAAAGGCCGTCAGGCTTACTACCAGCAGTTTGAAGAGGTGAAGTACGAAGATGACTTCGTGAAGATCAAGATGGAAGATGACGAACTCAAAATCGAGACAGCTCAAGGCAAAGCCAAGTTTGAGGAGGACGAGTACAAAATTAAGACCGACACTTACAAGAAGAAAAGAGAATTGAACTAATGATTAGCCGGGCCTTGGCGCTTTTGCTTACGAACCAGGAGCGCCAGGCCCATGGCTATTATTCCACCCACAAGCGCCAGCGCCATATCCTTTTGCGCATCCCAGATATCACCCTGCATACCTAGGTAGGCCATTCCCTGCGCATCGCCCTCATAAACCAAATCGGCCACAATCCATTCCACCACTTCATAGACCGCACTCAGCGACAATATAAGCGATAAAGAGAGCAGACAACTCAGAAACACACTCGCTTTGAAGCCACGGACCGCAATTTCGTAGAGTGGGTACGTGAGCAGCAGCCCGAAACCGAAATGCACCAGCCGGTCATAATGGTTGCGGCTGGCGTTAAACTGCTCTTTCATCCATTCTCCGAAAGGATTATCGGCATACTGGTAATAACTGCCATACACATGCAGCAGCAAGAAAAGAAAGATCAAGGTATAGCTCGTGTCAGAGAAGCGGAAGATGTTGTAGAAAGCCACCAGTATGACGACCATCGAGAGCGTGAGTGAGTTTTCGAGGAGCCAGTTGAGTTTGTCGGGTGTCGTAATGCCGGTGTAGGCCCAAAACACCATAAACAGGACTGCATACGCCATATGCAATGGCTTTTGCAGAAAAGGGGCTTCCTTCTGGCGATTTGCTGACATCGTGAGCGTCATGTGCTTTTAGTTTTAGTGCATTGTTGCAGCATTAACCTAAAAGTAATACACATGTTTAGTGAAAATTGATACAAGGCATAAGCACTTAAGGATGGCTATACCTGTTTGGGCCTCACCGGAATGGCTTATGCCAAGAGCTCCTTCTGGTAGAACACCAGTCTGATCGGGTTGTCGGGAGGGTTTTGGGTAGGGTCGCAGTGGTAGCCAAACATCTCTACCCCGTTCATGAAAGGCAGCAGTTTTTTATAATAGGTATGGCCCGTGTTTTCTGTATGGAATGTGATGTCGTGGTAGACGCAGGTGGGCAGCGAGCGCATGCGGCTTAGCCGATCAAACAGAACCTCTGGTTTGCCCAGGTCGCCGGAGTACACAATACGGGAGTCTTCTTCTTCAAAAATATAGGCATAAGACTGTAGTCCTTCTGAGTGCTGTCCGTACGTGTCAACTGCCTTTATTCCATCAAATTCCTCTAGAGGCATAAATTCTGCATACTTGTCGGGGTCTTTCACCTGGATCTTCAGGAACTCGTAGATCTGGTTTTTGAATTGCTCTGATGGATATAGGATAGTAGGCGGCGCAGCCCGGTCGACAATGCTCCTGTGGAGCAGCACATTGGCTAGGCTGCCACTATGGTCGTTGTGGAGGTGAGTGAGCAGAATATATTGAACGCGGTGAATCAGGTTTTTCTGTACCAGTGTTTGGTATACCGTAAAGCCGCAGTCTATGAGCAAGCATTCGTCCCTGAATGCTAACATAGCAGCTGAATTGAGATAATCCACGTCAAAAGCACCACCTGTCCCTAAAAATTTAATTCGCATTGGATTTTTTCTTTACCTCCGATCGATGTTAAAACTACAGGTATAGCGCGACTAGGAATAATTGGTTGTATTATTTGTATTCTTTCTTGAAAAACTAAGGAGTTTTAGTGACTTTCTGGAAGCCAGAAATAAGTTGCGGTTGGTAAAAACGAAGGCAAGTCAGTGGCCGTTTAAAGGAGGCCAGCCAGACTTAAAAACAACTATGGAAGGACATGAACTGCCCGCAGCAGAAAAAGCCCTGATTACTCATGAGATACTCAACCAGGAGTATAAGCGACTGGAGCTTAACCCGCGCCGCAGCCACATGCAGGAGCTAATCTCTACCATGCTCTCGCACCGCACCAACCATGCCGACGAGCAAAAGGCTTATTATACCATGCTGGATCGCTTCGGCGATTGGGAAGGCGTATTGAACGCTCCGGAGGATGAACTTGCCGAGGCGGTGAGTACTACCCGCTATCCTTTGCAGAAAGCTCCGCAGATACAGCAAACCCTGCGCATAATAAAAGAGGAGCGGGGCGAAATGAATATCGACTTTCTGGAAGATTTGCCCATCGAGGAAGCCATGGCCTGGCTGACGCGTCTGCCCGGCGTAGGGCCGAAAACGGCAACTTTGCTGCTGCTGTTCAACTTCAAAAAGCCGGTGCTGCCCGTCGACACGCATGTGTTTCGGGTGAGCCAGCGGGTAGGGATGATCGGAGCCAAAGTAACGGCCAACAAAGCCCACGACATTCTGCTGGAGATGTTGCCAAAAGATGCCACCGAGCTGTTTAACTTCCACAAGCACTTGTTCTGGCACGGGCAAAGGGTCTGCACCTGGTCATACCCAAGATGTGAGAAATGTGTGCTAAATGGGATCTGTAATTACTATAATCAGGTAAGGGTGAAGGGTGTGGATCGGGCTGCGTAACGGACTTGTGCAGCATATGGGTGAGGCAAAGCCGAACATAAATGCTGCACGTGGTTGGCGGATGCTATTCTTCTAATAGAAGCAACTATAATTAGAAGTAACTATAATCTTCTTGCTTTTCTAGTATGAGTAAGCTCACTTATATACTCTTGAAGACGTCGTTCTGATTCTCTAGCATTTTCTACTAAGCTTTCTAATTTGTCTTCTTTTGTTTTTGGACTATCATGCCAAGGGTAATGAAGCAATCCTATTTTCATGATAAAGCTATCGAAGTCTGCTTGAGCTTTATCTATATCTTTTTCTATTTCATATATTGTTCTCATAAAGCTAATTGGGTTACGTGAAAAGATTTGGCTTTATTAACTTACGGTTCATGAAGAGTACCAACCATAGTATAAATGCCCTTCGTTAAAGATGTGTCCCAAATTATTGGGTATATAGTGTCTCCACGAACTTGGTATGTTAACCATGTTGTTGGAGTAACAGATATATAATCTTGATTTTCCTTTATATCTCGGGAGAGAAGCTGAACTATACCTTCGTTACTTAAAGTAATTTTAATAATAGCACATATATTCTCTTTAAATACAAGTGAAACCTTCATGCTAGCTTCAGGAATCTCATACTTTATTTCTTCATTATAGATACTATCATAGTAGCTGCTTCTGACAAAGTTCTTCATGTGCTTTAGCTTGATAACCTTACTTAAAACTTCATCATAACTTTCACCGAAGATTTGCTGAATTTGAAATTGCTCTTGGGAAAGAACTATAGAGGGAAATAAGGTAAGGACTAAAACAATACAGTAGCGGTACATTCTATTTAAGTTATTTACTAATCAACTATATCTCTTTTATAATTTATTGACATACTTAGAGCCTAAGCGAATCAATTTTGTATTATAGCTTTAGCAATACCTTCTGCTGCGTAACGAGCAAATTTATCGTTGTTCTTAAAAGTTGCTACTCTATCACCATTCTTGATTTTCAAACGGGCTATAGTTTCCCCCTTCTTATCAAGTAATGTAACTGTTAAAACTTGAAACCCACCATCTCCAAAATGGATTGGGTGCAACTGTATAATACCAGTTGTTTCAGTTGAAGCTTTACTCATTGGAATTGAGTAATTATCTTTTAATGTATAATACAAATCGTCGCGTAACTGAAGGTCACTAGATGATTGCCCTTTATTGATTACTTTTCTCTCATAGTCTCCACTACTTTTTTGTAATTCTTCAACTGAACCTGTTTCGTAGGCAAAATCTATAATCCAATTATTAATGCTTTTGAGTTTCGATGATTCATAGACTTTAGAATTTACAGATGCACATGAAGAAATGCAAAGCAAAACTGCTGCACTTAAGCAAAACACTACTTTATGGTACACTTTACTCATTTGATTTTTTAGTTAATTTTTTAATTATGAAGTTAAATTTCTTTTATAGCTAGTTACCGCCAACTACTGTGTAAACGTCATTGTGACGTTTATCCACCTAATATAGCATGTTATGTGTAATAAACATACTCCAGCCTAACCCCACTCTCTCCAACTTCTAGCCTAGCCTTTCTCCCACAGACCAAGGCCAGATTATCCGGCTCGTGGCCAGTCGGGAAACCGTAGCAAACAGGGTAATTATATTTAGCAGTATGTTCGGCGATGATCTCGTAAGCATCTTTGCCGAAAGGAATGGCATTGTCTTTCATGAGGCTGAAGTGGCCCACGATGAGGCCGGCGAGATCTTTCAATTTACCGGCACGGTCGAGGTGCACCATCATGCGATCGATGCTGTAGAGGTACTCATCCACGTCTTCCAGAAACAGGATCTTGCCCTTGGTCGTGAAGTCGGAACTGGTGCCAGAGACATTGTGCAGCAGTGCCAGGTTGCCGCCAATCAGTTCGCCTTCGCCAGTACCGTTACGGTTAAAGGCATGCGGCGCGGCACTGTAGCTCAGGTCATCGCCAAAAAGCACGCTTCGCAAACTGTCGAGCGCAGCCTCGGTGCCGCTCGGGAAAAGCAAGGGCATGATGCCGTGCACACTTTCTATACCTAGGTTGTGGATGTGGCAAAGGAGGGAAGTGATGTCGCTGAAGCCGACTACCCATTTCGGATGCTTCTGAAAACGGCTGAAGTCTACCTGATCGAGGATGCGGGTGGTGCCGTAGCCACCACGGGCACAGATGATGGCCTTGATATCGGGGCGGTCGAGGGCCTGTTGCAGGTCCTGCAGGCGCAGGGCATCATCACCGGCAAACACGCCATATTGGGCACCTACCGTGGGGCCTACTTCCACTTCAAGTCCCCACCCTTGCAGGATTTCGATGGCGGCGGCAATTTCTTCGCGGCTAATGAGTCGGGCAGTGGCGATAATGGCGATTTTGTCGCCGGGCTGAAGTGGTGTAATCATAGTAATCTAATTTTTGATGATAAACGAAGGTATAGCTTTTTGCTAAAATTTGCGAGGCTGCAAAATTTTGGGCAATTTCGGAACCCCGTTTGCTTTGGCCTCTGCTATCCGGCACCTGTACCTAAGCTGCCGCTGCTTGGACGGGAACTTTAAACTAACCTTTTTATGACTGAACTTCAGAAAAAAAAGTCGGGAATTGACAAGTTCCTGTCGGTGGTGGAGCGAATCGGTAACGCGCTGCCGCACCCTGCCACGCTATTTGCTGGCTTCGCGCTGCTCGTTGTCATCCTCTCCTGGGTAGCCAGCCTCTTTGACCTGGCGGTAACGCACCCTGGTACCGGCGAGACCATAACACCGGTTAACCTGCTTTCGACAGAGGGCCTGCACATGATCCTGACCAAGATGGTGACCAACTTCACCAGTTTTGCGCCGCTGGGCACAGTGCTGGTGTCGTTACTGGGTATAGGTATAGCCGAAGGCACAGGCCTGATCGGTGCGGTACTACGCTTGGTTGTTTTGTCATCGCCTAAGAAACTGCTCACGTTCGTGATCGTGTTTGCCGGCGTTATCTCCAACACCGCTTCTGAAGTTGGTTATGTGCTTTTGGTGCCATTGGCGGCGGTTATCTTCCTGGCGGCCGGCCGTCACCCGCTGGCTGGTCTGGCGGCAGCTTTTGCTGGTGTGTCGGGTGGTTACAGCGCTAACTTGCTTTTGGGTACAATCGATCCGCTTTTGGCCGGTTTGTCTACAGAGGCGGCCCGTATCATTGACGCGGATTATACCGTGAACCCAGCGGCCAACTATTACTTCATGTTCGTTTCTACTTTCCTGATCGCTGCTTTGGGAACCTGGGTAACGGAAAAGGTGGTACTGCCACGACTTGGAGAGTATACCGGCGACGAGAAGCCACAAAGCATCGACAGACTCAACAAAGACGAGAAGAAAGGCCTGCTATACGCGACAATCGCCATCGTGGCGTCGATTGCTTTTATCCTGGGCGGTTTGCTTCCGGAAGAAGGTTACCTGCGCAACCCGGATACGGGAGAGGTGCTGAACTCACCGTTCATGTCAGGTATAGTAGCCTTCATTTTCCTGCTTTCTGCCATTGCAGGTATAGCCTATGGCGTTGGTGCCAAAACGATCAAGAATGACAGCGACGTGATGCGTGGTATGTCCAAGTCCATGGAAACGCTGGGCTCTTACATCGTGCTGGTGTTCTTCGCGGCGCAGTTCGTGGCCTATTTCAACTGGACCAACCTTGGCCTGATCCTGGCAATCAACGGGGCTGATGTACTCAAGACGATGGGACTGAGTGATATTCCGCTGATGGTGATGTTCATTTTGGTAGCGGCTGTCATCAACTTGGTAATGGGCTCTGCTTCAGCCAAGTGGGCTATCATGGCGCCGGTGTTTATACCGATGTTCATGCTGCTGGGCTATACCCCGGAGTTCACGCAGGTGGCTTACCGCATCGGCGACAGTGTGACCAATATTATCTCCCCGATGATGTCCTACTTCGCCCTGATCGTGGCCTTTATACAGCGCTACGACAAAAACGCAGGTATAGGTACCGTTATCTCAACCATGCTGCCATATTCTGTAGCCTTCTTTATCGGTTGGGTTATCCTTTTGATTATCTGGATATTGGTTGGCTTACCGATTGGGCCAGGGGCGGAAATGTACATGCCTTAACCGATTCAATCAGACCAATAAAAAAGCGCCCGTGCAGACTTATGTTGCACGGGCGCTTTTTTATACTTTTACTTTAAAACAGTTTCAGCCCCAGGCTGAGCAAAAATTGCTGGTTGGCCAGATTGTAATTGCTTTGGTCAGATTCGTTTTGATAGTTGCGGCTGATATGCTCGTAGCGCAGGTCGACGGTCATCCTTTTAATGTCGAGTCCTATACCTGCCTGATAGCCCCAATCTGATTTTTCCAGGAAGCTCTTTATATCCTGATCGTCTTGGCGGGCACTCAACAGCGTAGAGGCCACCGGCCCTGCCTGAATGCGCACTATGTTGCCAAAGGTTATGCCTGCCATAATAGGTACGTCCAGTCTGTTGAATTTGAGGTCAGCCACTTGGTTAGCTAAGGTAGCGTCAGGTCCTGACTGCAATCGCCCCCCTGTCTGGGTAAAAATGGCTTCAGGTTGTATAAAGAAGCCCATAATGTTTAGGCGGGCATAAGCTCCGGCATGATAGCTTGTCACAGATTCCTTTTTAGCATACTCTGATGGGTTGCTGATCACGTCCTGCACATCCACACTCGATGAACCAACACCAGCCTTCACACCACCGGTAACAGTCTGTGCCTGGGCTGCCGTACCGATAGCAATAAGAGTAAATATAGTTAGTAAAGGAATCTTCATTGTTGTCTTCTTAAATTTAACCTTGGCTTATACATGCTTTCAAAGCAAAAGTATAACGAATTGCAAATAGCTAGTTAGTACGTAGCCTGATAAATATAAACTTTAGTGTGCGGTCTTCTGTGCTGCTGACTTTCAGCTTGGGGTATTAAACGGGAAGTACGGCTGTGGCTTCAATTTCTACAAGTAAGTCCGGATTGATAAGCGCCTTTACCTCTACCATGGTAGTGGCTGGTTTTATGTCCTGGAAGAACTCGCCATGAGCGCGGCCAACTTCTTCCCACTGGCTGATGTCAGTGACGTAAATGCGGGTACGGATCACGTCTTGCAGTGTAGCTCCGGCCTGTTGTAATGCCTTCTCAATCTTCTTGAGCGTATACCTGGTTTGCTCATACGGGCTACCTATACCTGTTACCTGGTCGCCATCGGTTGCGGTGGTCCCGGCTACTTCTACTACATTACCAATGCGGACCGCGCGACTATATCCTACGATGTCTTCCCATACGGCGCCAGAGGATATGTTTTGTCTTTTCATAAGTTTAAGAATTTGAGAGTTTGGAAGTTATAAAGTTTTGAATTTAGAAGTCAGAAAGGTGAAAGGTTTTGTAAGGACAGGTTGTGACCTGTCCGAATCGTGCACCGGAATTATTTAATCAACCATTAAACAATTCAACAATTTAACCCTCCTTCGGTCAATAATAAACACATTCATATCACTGATTTATCTTAGGGGTGGCAAATTCATCGGGCTTCCTATACCTGATACTCCCGCATAATCCTTAATTTTGAGTTTATACTGCTCCACCGAATGCGTCTGAGATCTAAACCTGTGCTTTGCAACTACTACGTTACGTACCGCTGTAACGCAAAGTGCTCGTTCTGCGACATCTGGGAGAAGCCTTCGCCTTACATTACTTTGGAGGACGTCGCCCAAAACCTGCGTGACCTGAAACGGCTGGGTGTGCAGGTAATCGACTTCACAGGCGGTGAGCCCTTGCTGCACCGTGAGATAGACCAATTTCTGGGGATGGCGCACGATATGGGCTTCATCACCACGCTTACTACCAACGGGCTGCTATACCCTAAACTGGCCGATCGGCTCAAAGGCAAGATAGACATGCTGCACTTTTCGCTGGACTCGGCTCACAAGCAAGAGCACGATACCGGCAGGGGCGTGGCCTGCTTTGACTTTGTGATGGAGTCGATACAGGTGGCGAAGCGGCTCGGGGAGCGGCCCGATATCCTGTTCACGGTGTTTCGGCACAATCTGGACCAACTGGAGGAGGTATACCGCACCATCACGCAGCCCAATAAACTCATGCTGATCATCAACCCGGCCTTCGAGTACAACGATGTGGCCGTGGGCGAACAGCTAACAGAAGAAGAACTCAACTACCTGACTGCTTTCGGCAAACGCAGGGGCGTATACCTGAACGAGGGCTTTGTACAGCTACGACGCGATGGGGGCAACCATGTGGCTGACCCAGTTTGCAAAGCAGCCAGCACCACGTTGGTGATCTCGCCTGAGAATGAACTGGTGCTGCCCTGTTACCACCTGGGCACCAAAAGTTTCCCGATAGAAGGCCAACTGCATGCGCTATACCTGAGCCAGGAGGTGGAGGCGCTGAAAAAACTGGAAGGAAGACTGCCTGCCTGCGAAGGCTGTACCATCAATTGCTACATGCAGCCCAGCTTCGCCGTAGAAATAAATAAATACTTCTGGAAGGCCCTACCAAGCACACTCAGGTATAACCTAAGCAAAGGCACCTGGAAGAGGCTTTTGAATTGATGAATGGTTAAATTGTTGATTGTTAAATGGTTAAATTGCTGATTGTTGATCGTTTAGTGTACGACTTGGGCAGGCCGGTTTCGTTGTTCGTTACCCGTTGTTCGTTATTCGGCAAGAATCACCGGGAAGGTCGCTACTTGCCCTCATAACGTACCACTAACTCAGAACTCAGAACTCGTGACTCTTAAACTCTCTAACTTCTAAACTCTCAAACTTCCAAACTTTCTAACTTCTAAACTAAAAAATATGCCTGTAATACTTCCTGTGAAAGGTATAGCGCCTCAGTTGGGTGCTGACTGTTTTGTTGCTGAAAACGCCACCATTGTGGGCGATGTGGTACTAGGAAAGGAGTGCTCGGTGTGGTTTAATGCCGTCATTCGGGGCGATGTGAACGCCATCCGTATCGGTGACAAGACCAACATCCAGGACGGTGCCGTAATCCACTGTACCTACCAGAAAGCGGCCACCACCATCGGCAGCAACGTGTCGATCGGTCATAATGCCATTGTCCATGGCTGCAGCGTGGAAGACAATGTACTGATCGGGATGGGGGCTATTGTAATGGACAATGCGCTTGTGCAGAAAAACTGCATTGTGGCAGCCGGAGCCATCGTGCTGGAAAACACCGTTTGTGAGTCGGGCTACATCTACGCAGGTATACCTGCCCGAAAGGTGAAGCAGTTGAGCCAGGAGCAGATCGACGGCCTGGACAAAGTAGCCAACAACTATGTGATGTATAGTGGCTGGTTTACAGGGCAGGAGGTATAGCTGTCTGAATTAGAGCGTTGGAGGTTCTGACTGCGGCTCAATCTGATATTGGAAATCTTCCCGAATGGTAAAGAGCACCCACTCCACACGGCGGTCAGATTTTTCCAAAACCCGGATTTCGTACTCATTGAAATCCGCCATTTCGTTAAGGTCGTCTGGTATGTGGCCATAGATCATGGTGACAAGTCCGCCTACGGTTTCGTAGTCATCGCCCTCCGGAAGCGGGAAAGGCAGGTAATCGTTGGCATCGGAAATAGGGGCGGCACCGTTCACCCGGTACTCAAAATCACTCACGCGCTCTACAACCGGTACCTCCTCATCGTACTCATCCTGAATCTCGCCTACGAGTTCCTCAATGATGTCCTCGATGGTAACGATGCCCGAGACACCGCCAAACTCGTCGGTAACGATGGCCATGTGCATGTGGCGGCGCTGGAACTGCTGCAGGAGGCGCGGAATTTTCTTGGTTTCAGGCACGAAGTAAGCCGGTCGCATGAGTTTCTCGATAATGATCGGTTCGTTCAGGCGCATCATGCTCAGGATATCCTTTACGTAAAGCACACCTACAATATTGTCGATGGCCCCATCGTAAACCGGCAGCCTGGAGTAACCTTCCTCAAAAATCACCTCCATCAGCTCAGGCTCAGGTATGGTTAAGTCGATCGCCACCATGCGGGTGCGTGGCACCATGACCTGCTTGACCATACGCTCATTGAACTCAAACACATTCTCCATAAGCTCATGCTGCGAGTCTACCAGCAGGCCCCCCTCTGCGCTTTGCTCAAACAGCAGGCGCAGTTCTTCGGGGGAGTGCACTTCGGAGCCATGCACAGGACGTATACCCATCGAGCGCAAAACTAAGTTGGCAAAACCGTTGAGAATCCAGATAAATGGCCGGAACAGGTAGTAGAAAAAACGGAGCGGCAGGGTAACGGCTAAGGTGGTAGCCTCAGAGCGCTGTATGGCAAGCGATTTAGGGGCTAACTCACCAAACACGATGTGCAGCACCGTAATGATGGCAAATGAGATGGGCAGCGCGATTTTGTGAGCCAGGGCCTCAGTACCCTGAAATCCGAAAAACTCCATGACGTTGATCACGATCTCGGACACAACGCTCTCGCCGATCCAACCCAGTCCCAGCGAAGCAAGCGTTATACCCAGCTGCGTAGCCGACAGGTAAGCGTCGAGGTGGGTGAGCATGTGTTGGGCCAGTTTGGCCATAGAGCTTCCCGCCTGCGCACGCAGCTCAATCTGTGAAGCCCTCACTTTAACAATCGCAAACTCTGCGGCCACAAAGAAACCGTTGAGCAATACCAGAAATATAGTGAGTAGGATGTTCAGAACCATAGCGTGTCTTAGCAGTTTTGCTGCCTGCAGCGTAAAATTAAGCTAAAATACGTGCTTTTGCTATATATGTACAAGCTATGTGAAATAATACCTACCAAAGGCAGAAAATTATGGTGTGCAAATAGAAAGCAGGCGTGCAAAACCAGCAACAGTGAAAACATAAAAGGTGTCGTACGACACCTTTTATGTTTGACACTTCTCAGGCAATCAGGAAAGAGTGCGCATAATGGGAGCCTGGGCGGTGTAAAACAACTCGCGGGCATTCTCCGGCGAAAGACGGTCAAGGAAAATGGTTTTGGCCTCTTTTTCGGAGATCAACTTGTATGCATGGCCTGAGGAAGTGTCCTGGAAGGGATTGCAAAAGGAATAAATATACTGGTTGGAATAGGTCTTATACACGATGTGGAAATTGTGACGCTCGTCTTGAACGAGTTTGATAGCTTTAAACAAATGACCAAACTCTTTCCCACACTCGGTTTTGATAGCAGAAGATTCCTGTGGCTGCAAGTCTGTATTCATAGTTTGGCAGATAGTAGTTGTGAATAATCGTATAGGAATTATACACATCGCAAGTCCTATAAATTCCTGCAAAATGCCAGATAACTCGTTTTATCCGTGAACGGTTATAATCTTGGTGTGAAAGTGTTTTTGTTGATTATCAGTTGTTTAGCTATGTTTAAGATGGTTGATGGCATGGTTGGCTGGTAGGGTCCTCCTATGGTTTGAGTAGCAGCAGAACGCGGGGGGTGGAGTTGGCTAGCAACGATATTTTTTATTCCCTTAAGAGCCTGTATGTGGGGTGGCTTGTTATTTGTAGCAACTGAATGCATATTGGAAGGTATACGGAAGCTTTATGTCTGCGGAAAGGTAGAGTATGGGCTCTAAGGTATCGCATTCAGCTAAAAATCCATACTTTTGTAGTTACAAAGCGCTTATATTGGCCTGCCAGCAAAAGGATTGGCTGCCAGTTGGAGAGGCTCTCATTTATGCCCGACATACTACATGAAATATACCCTTATGAAAAATAACCTGAGGCAGCTGCTGACCACCTTGTTGCTGTTGCTGACAGTCACTGTTGTGGCGCAGGCGCAAGTACTGAAACCGGCCACCTGGAGCTATGATGTTTCTAAAAAAGAAGTAGCAGTAGGCGATGAGGTAGAACTGATCTTCAACGTTAAAATCAACAAAGACTGGTATCTCTACTCCTCTGACTTCGATCCGGACCTGGGGCCTATGGTCACCGAGTTTAAGTTTGAGAAGCATCCTTCCTACCAACTGCTGGGCAAAATCAAGCCGGTTAACCCGAAGAAGAAGTATGATGACCTTTGGGGAGGCGAGTATACCTATTTTGTGGGGACGGCACAGTTCAGGCAGAAGGTAAAAGTGTTGCAGCCCGACCTAGTGATTAAAGGGGCCTATGAATACCAGGTATGTACCGATGTCGATGGGAAGTGTATTCCGTTTGACGATGACTTCAGCTTTACCAACAACCAGATAAAAGTAACCGCAGCTATACCTACGGCTACGCCCTTAGAAAAAATAGAGCAAGCGCCGAAGGAGGCTACTACGCAAGCCACTGCCCCCGATGGGCTCGACACGGCCGTACCAGCCATGCTTCCCGAAGACTCTATGCTGGCCGCTGCCGATGCCCTTACGCCTGTCGAGGATACGTTTGCGATCAAGGAGAGCGAAAGCACGACACCTGCATTAAAGGATTTTACGGGCGAGGAGGAATCCAAAGGCAATATCTGGACTTTCATGCTGATCGCCTTCGGCTCCGGATTAGTAGCATTGCTTACACCCTGCGTGTTCCCGATGGTGCCGATGACGGTGAGTTTCTTTACGGGCAGCAGCCAAAACCGGGCGCAGGCCATCGGCAAGGCCCTGCTCTATGGCGTGTCCATTATTGCCATTTATACCGTGGCCGGTACGATTGTGGCCAAACTGTTCGGCGCAGACGGGGCTAACTTCCTCAGCACGCACTGGCTGCCTAATGTGCTTTTCTTCGCTGTGTTTGTGATATTCGGTATGTCTTTTTTAGGCTTGTTTGAGATCACGCTTCCAAGCTCTTGGCTCAACAAAGCCGATGCACAGGCCGATAAAGGTGGTATACTGGGTGTGTTCTTTATGGCCTTTACCCTGGTGCTGGTGTCGTTTTCGTGCACTGGCCCAATTGTGGGAAGTATTCTGGTAGCCTCTGCCGGCGGCGAGACCCTGCGCCCAATCGCGGGTATGTTCGGTTTCTCGCTGGCTTTTGCGCTGCCCTTTACCTTGTTCGCTATTTTCCCGTCGTGGCTTAGCGGCCTGCCCAAGTCTGGCGGCTGGCTCAACTCAGTGAAGGTGGTGTTGGGTTTCCTGGAACTGGCCCTGGCGCTTAAGTTTCTGAGCATTGCCGACCAGGTATACCACTGGGGTATTCTGGATCGGGAGGTATACCTGGCGCTTTGGATCGTGATCTTCGCTTTAATGGGCTTCTACCTGCTGGGTAAGCTCAAGTTCTCCCACGATTCTGATCTGCCTTACATCAGTGTGCCGCGTGTTTTCATGGCCATCGCGACGTTTGCTTTCGTGGTATACCTGATTCCGGGTATGTTCGGGGCACCGCTTAAGGCGCTGTCCGGTTACCTGCCGCCGCAGTCTACCCACGACTTCGACATCAATGCACTGGTGCGCCAGAGCGGGGGAGGAAACTCAGCGCAGTATACCTCGGCTAACCAACTGTGCGAGCCGCCCAAGTATGCTGACTTCCTGCACCTGCCGCACGGCTTGCAGGGCTACTTTGATCTGGAGCAGGCCAAGCGTTGCGCCGCCGAGCAAGGCAAGCCTATCTTCATCGACTTTACCGGCCACGGCTGCGTGAACTGCCGCGAGATGGAGGCCAATGTGTGGTCCCATCCGGAAGTGCTGAAGCGCCTGCAGGAGGACTATGTGATAGCCGCTCTCTATGTAGATGACAAAAGCGAATTGCCTGAAAGCGATTGGTATGTGAGTGAGTACGACGGCAAAGAGAAGAAGACCCTGGGCAAGAAATACGCTGACTACCAAATCACGAAGTTCAACGTGAATGCCCAGCCCTACTATGTGCTGATGGACGAAAATGAGAACATGCTGGTAAAGCCCATCGCCTATGACCTGAGCGTGGAGAACTTCATAGCGTTTCTGGATGCGGGAGTGGCTGCCTATAACAAGCAACAGCAAGTCGCCAAAAAGTAGCAATATATAGGCACAAAAGCTACGTGACATAAGGTCGATATAAACAAGAAAGCCCCACCTTTTCAGGCAGGGCTCTCTTGTTTTAGAGGAAGTCTGACGTCTATTATCTGGCGTCTAAAAACTACTTCGCTTCGTTGAATCGCTTGGTTACTTCTTCCCAGTTCACCACATTCCAGAATGCGCTGATGTAATCCGGGCGACGGTTCTGGTAGTTCAGGTAGTAAGCGTGCTCCCATACGTCCAGACCCAGGATCGGCTGACCCCCGCAACCTTCAGCGAATGGCATCAGTGTGTTGTCCTGGTTCGGCGTAGAGCAAATCTCCAGCTTACCGTCTTTCATGCAAAGCCAAGCCCAACCAGAGCCGAAGCGGGTAGCAGCGGCAGCGTTGAACTTCTCCTTCATCTGATCGAAAGAGCCGAAAGCCGAGTTGATGGCATCTGCCAGCTCACCGGATGGCTGCCCGCCACCGTTAGGCGAAAGCACAGTCCAGAACAGGTTGTGGTTGTAGTAACCGCCGCCATTGTTGCGAACCGCCTTATTGTCTTCTTTCACATTTCGCATGATCTCCTCGATGCTCATGTTTTCCATCTCAGTGCCCGCTATTGCCTTATTCAGGTTGTCGGTATAAGCCTGGTGGTGCTTGGTATGGTGTATTTCCATCGTGCGCGCATCAATGTGTGGTTCCAGCGCGTCGTAGGCGTAAGGTAGTTTCGGTAATTCGAAAGCCATAGTTTTATGTGGTTTTATATGTGAAAAATAGCATGCGTACAGATTTATTGGTTTACGTATGCGTCTAAAAACTGAGTTTAAATTTAGTTATTTTCTTTTAGCAGAAAAAAATGTCGCCATCAGATCGGCACATTCCTGCGCCATTATGCCGCTTACCATCTCGGTTTTGGGATGCAGCAAATTGCCAACTCTCCTATACCCGCGTTTGGGCTCCGAAGCACCGTATACCACCCGCTTCAACTGTGCCCAATAGCTGGCCCCAGCGCACATCACGCAGGGCTCTATGGTTACGTACAGGGTGCAGTCGTTGAGGTATTTGTTGCCCAGGTACTCAGCAGCGGCGGTAAGAGCCAGCATTTCGGCGTGGGCCGTTACGTCGTTGAGTTTCTCCGTTTGGTTATAGGCCTTGGCGATGATGCGGTTATTGCTCACCACCACGGCCCCAATCGGGATCTCTCCCTCCGCAAAGGCATACTGTGCCTGCCGGAAAGCCTCCTGCATAAAGTGCTCATCGCTATGTATAGAAAGTATATCCAAGGTATAGGTATAGCTAGTGAAAGAACAAGTACTGTTGCCAGTTGTTGCTCAAGGTACAAAAAAAAGCCCCTCCGGAAAAGGAGAGGCTTTTTTGAAAGGGCATAAACCCGTTATTTTATCTTGATAGAACCCATAATCTCACGGGCTGGGTCCTGCCAGTCATTCTTCATTACAAAAGGCAGATGCATCGAGAATACCATCAATTGGTTGCCCTGTATGGTATATTGCATGATGCTGTACTTCTGCACCGGCGCCAGGTTAGTCGCCTTTCGTTCATCGGCCATCACCGACACAAACTCAAACACGATGTAGTCGCGCCCATTGATATTAGTCACCTCATCACGAATGAAGTCTACCTTGGTAAAGCGCTCCAACAGATTGGCTTTGTAGATCTCACGCAACATGTGCAGATCCTGCGCCCCAAACTGCGACCTTTTCTGCGTCATGCTAAAGTCCACCTGCCCATTGGGGCTTGTGTATACGGCTACCGGTTTGTTAGCAGCAGGATATTTTCGGGCAATGCCGTCATCGGGCATCGGTGTGAAGTCGCGGGGCAGTAGCAGGCTCACTTCTTTGGTGATCTGGGTTTTCTTCAGTTTGGTGTCAGCCAGGGCTACACCGGCAATAAGGATAATAACTAGAAAGGCTAAGTAACGCATGTTCATTGGTTTCGGTAGAGCAAAGGTATCAAATAATCGGGTCTGGCGTATTTAGAAGCAATTATTTTGCCAAACATCCTGATGGCACTTTAAACAGGTGTATTGTGCTGTTTTACATCTTCTGCTTTTAGAAGCCGTTATATTTTAACAGGCGCCTTACCTTTTGAGCGTCGGTTAATACTATTGATTACTCACTTAAAACAGAAAGCTATGTTAGACAGCATCATCAACAGTGTGAAAGGACAACTCACCGGCGAGTTGCAAAATCAATTCAAATTGGATCCGGGGCAGGCCAACCGCTCTGTGGATTTGGCGAAGGAACACATGACCGAAGGCTTGAAGAAAGAAGCCACCGGCGGAGATTTTGGTGGTATCATGGATATGCTGAAGGGAAAGAAATCGCATGAGGACAATCCGGCCACCAATAACATGATCCAGAGCTATGTCAACGATCTGTCTGCGAAAGTAGGTATACCGGAGTCGATGGCCAAGCAGGTAGGACCGTTTGTAATATCGTTCCTGATGGGCAAGATATCCGGCAAGGTACAGGCAGAGGGCATGGGGCAAAGCGATGTGATGGGGATGCTCGGAGGCGGCCTCAAAGACAAGCTTACCAAAGGCATGGGCGACAAGTTGGGAGGCTTGTTCAACTAGCTGAAAAAGAGAGAAGCCATACCTAGCAGGTATGGCTTCTCTTTGTGTTGTGTCGTGGTTTTTTTGTTGCGGATCGGCAACTTACTTACATCTCACCTTAAACAAGTATGCCTGTAATTGCCAGACGGGCCGGCAATATCTATAATCAACTTATACCTTTGAAATCTTATTGGAGGGTAGCGCTGTGATAACTACTGCACCCGGAATAAAGTTTCTGGAGTAAAGCTTATTTTTTTTGCTGTCTGATTTTTGATAATGAATACTTCAGCTAAGAAGATTTTGGGCTTGTTTTCGGTGGTATTCTTTCAGGTAAATTAAGGTGTGATAAGATAACTTACCCTGAAATGAGGCGCGAAGATACTGCAAATTCTGATCGTATTGCTACAGATTATTTTATCAGGGGTAAATTATTTTAAAAAATGACAACAGTGCTTCAAAAAACACCTGCTTCCCTTGCCTAACAGCGTCGCAATGGACTATTCCGTCAGATTATACCTTACTAAATAAGGGCACGCGTCGCTCATATCAAAATGAAATATACTAACCCATCACTTTTATCGACCAAGACCAGTAAAGTACACATTTTACCCATAATCATTCTTCCTGATTTATCTTTTCGGTAATTTTGCGGCATCCAATTGAAATCATAGCTGCGGTATACCCTATGTTGTTGGCTATCAGCGATATTTTCTAAACCAGGCCCGAATGAAGTCAGATACTAAACAAAAAAGCGCTGCTGTGCTATCCCTTTTCAGTTTTAAAAATGCAATCAGACTGCTTTCAGGAATCGTCATAATCTTACTGGCGGTATACGGCTATGGCCTGTTACAGCCAAAGGCGGGCGGGTATTCCCCGAATATACTCGTGATGGGGCATGCCGGCTCCGGGTTCTTCTCGCCGCTTAATCCCTTCAATCCGTTGCCCTCCAACAGCATGGCCTCCATCGTGAAGGCGATGGAAGAGAACGGTGCCGATGGGGTTGAGGTGGACGTGCATGTGAGCAAAGACGGTATACCTATACTTTACCACGATACCAGACTGGAGACAATGAGCGAGGGGGCAGGCATGATTGAAGCGCTGTCAGCGTCCAAAGTAATAGGCTTGAGGTATAAGGGGGGCTTTTTCTACGATCTGTTTCACACAGAAAACATCATCACCCTGGAGGACATGCTGCAGCTGTTCCAGCAATATGAAGATTTGCCCTACTTGCATATAGACGTTCGAAATCACGATGAGAACCGTAACGTCTTCTATGCCCAGTCGCTGCTCGCTTTATTGCGCAGGTATGAATATCCGTTGGAGAAGCTGGCCTTTATTTTTCCGGATGCGACCCTGCTCAACACCATCAGGGAACAGGAACCCCAAGCGGTTCTGCTGTTGGATGCCGGCAGCGACTTTGATGTGTCGGTAAAAGAAGCGCTTTCCCATAAATTGCATGGCGTCGCAGCCAACGGCAAGCAGGTCACGAAAGAACAAGTTCAGCGCGCCAAAGAGCAGGGGCTCCAGGTGGTGCTCTTCGGCGGAAAGTCCGGCAGCAGCATTGCCCATATGCTCGACATGGGCCCTGATGCCATACAGGTAAACAACGTGAAGCGCATGCGTGCCTTAGTTGACGGCAGGTAGCATAAATCTATCCTATCAACAGCAGGAGCAGCGCAACCAATATAATTGCTAGGGCAATGGCACGGATGGAGGTCAGATTCAATTTCATGGAGTATCTACAAAATACGGGGTGGATCCTGCTGTTTAAAACGTGTTAAGGCAGGTAAGGGATGATCGCGTTCAGATTATACCTTCTGAAGCCGTGGTTTTTCCGCGCACGGCAGCGAAACAATTATTACTTTTGCGCTAGATCATCATTAAAAAGACAATATGCTCCGGACACATACTTGCGGCGAACTAAGGATAGACAATGTAGGCGAAGAGGTTATACTGACAGGCTGGGTACAACGCCTGCGCGATAAGGGCGGTATGCTCTGGATCGACCTGCGCGATCGCTACGGCATTACACAGCTCACTTTTGAGGACGGCCTGACACCAGCGCACCTATTTGAGCAGGCGCGTGGCCTCGGCCGCGAGTACGTGATCAAGGTGATCGGGAAAGTGATCGAGCGCTACTCCAAAAACGATAAGATACCGACAGGCGACATTGAGCTGCACGTTTCGAAACTGGAAGTGCTGAACGCAGCCAAGCTGCCTCCTTTCATGATTGAGGATGAGACGGACGGCGGTGACGACCTGCGCATGAAGTACCGCTACCTCGACCTGCGCCGTACGCCTGTGCGCCGCAACCTAGAGTTGCGCCACCAGATGATGCGTGCCGTGCGCTCCTACCTGGACGAGCAGTATTTCATTGAAGTAGAAACACCTGTGTTGATCAAGTCGACGCCAGAAGGTGCCCGCGACTTCGTGGTGCCGAGCCGCATGAACCCGGGTGAGTTCTACGCCCTGCCACAGTCTCCGCAAACGTTTAAGCAGTTGCTGATGGTGTCCGGGTTCGATAAATACTACCAGATTGTGAAGTGCTTCCGCGACGAGGACCTGCGTGCCGACCGTCAGCCGGAGTTCACCCAGATCGACTGCGAACTTTCTTTCGTGACGCAAGAGGACATCCTGAACACGTTTGAAGGCCTGATCCGTCACCTGTTCCTAAAAGTGAAGGGTGTGCACATCGAAAAGCTGCCGCGCATGACGTATGCCGACGCCATGAAGTTCTATGGATCGGACAAGCCGGACACCCGCTTCGAAATGCGCTTTGTCGAGCTGAATCCGCTGGTGAAGGATAAAGGCTTTAAGGTATTCGATGACGCCGAACTGGTGGTAGGTATAAACGCCAAAGGTGCCGCCAGCTATACCCGCAAGCAACTCGACGAGCTGACCGACTTTGTGAAGCGACCGCAGATTGGTGCCACTGGTCTGGTATACGCCCGCGTGCAGGAAGACGGCACGGTCAAATCCTCTGTCGATAAGTTCTATACCGTAGAAGATCTGCAAGCTTGGGCCGCAGCTTTCGACGCCGAACCAGGCGATCTGATCCTGGTATTGGCCGGTGGCAAAGACAAAACCCGCAAAGCCTTGAACGAGCTTCGCCTGGAGATGGGAGAGCGACTTGGCCTGCGTGACAAGAACGTGTTCTCACCGCTGTGGGTAGTGGACTTCCCGCTACTGGAGTGGGACGAGGACAGCAACCGTTTCCATGCCATGCACCATCCGTTCACATCGCCTAAGCCAGAAGATTTGGAGCTAATCGACGACCGTCCTGGAGACATCCGCGCTAATGCTTATGATATGGTGATTAATGGGGTTGAAGTAGGAGGGGGCTCTATCCGTATCCATGACCGCCGTCTGCAAGAGCAGATGTTCCGCTTACTGGGCTTCTCTAACGACGAGGCCAAAGCCCAGTTCGGCTTCCTGATGGACGCCTTTGAGTACGGTGCGCCGCCGCATGGTGGTATTGCCTTTGGCTTCGACCGACTCTGCTCACTCTTTGGTGGGTCTGACTCTATCCGAGATTACATCGCCTTCCCTAAAAACAACTCAGGCCGCGATGTGATGATCGACGCACCTTCTCCGATTGCTGATGCGCAGCTGGATGAACTGCATATTAAAATGAAGAATCTGCCTTCGTAAGGTATAGGTTGATATAATTTAGTAAGAAGGCTGTCCGGTAAGGGCAGCCTTTCTTTTTTTACCCGCATTTGATAGCAAAAAAAAGCGGCTGCCCTTTTCCAGAGCAGCCGCTTTCCATATTATGAGCTATACCTTACAGCACATCACTCAAAAGCGCTGGTGCTATACCTAGCAGTATGGTCAAAACCGAAATAATGATCAACATGATATTGATAAAGCTGGTTGACTTGATTGGCGAGTGCCCTTCCGCAACAGGGTGCAGGTACATCGTAATAATCACGCGGAAGTAGTAGTATACACCCACGGCAGCCAGAATTACAGCTACCACGATCATCCACATCATATTTGGTTGTTCCACCAAGGCAGAGAACACGAAGAACTTGCCGAAGAAGCCAGCTGTCATCGGGATACCTGCCAGCGACAACATCGATACCGATACGGCAAAGGCAAGCAGTGGATTTGTTTTGCCTAATCCATTGAAGGCTTCGTAATTTTCACTCTGACGCTGTCTGGCTACAAGCTGCAACACACCAAAAGCGGCGATGGAAGCTGTAGAGTAAGCAAACGAGTAGAACAGGATAGCCGATTGGGAGAATTCGTTGAAAGCCAGCAGTGTCATCAGTAGGTAGCCTGCGTGCGAGATACTGGAATAAGCCAGCATACGCTTCATGCTTTGCTGCACCACGGCTCCTACGTTACCAATAAGGAGTGTCAGTACGATAATAGCCACCAGCGTTGGCATCCAGCTGCCGTAAGAAGCGGCAAAGGCAGAATCCATCAATTTGTAGAAAGCAGCCACACCCGCCGTCTTCACTACGGTGGACATGTAAGCCGTCCATACCGTTGGCGTGCCTTCGTATACATCAGGAGTCCAGAAGTGGAAAGGAGCGGCAGATACCTTGAAAGAGATACCGATGATGATCATCAGCACACCCAACATAAACATGATGTTGTTCACCCCAGCAGTACCCATGGCTTCAGCCGAACCGGCAATCTCAGCAATGTTGAAAGTACCTGTCGCACCATAAATCATCACGATACCAAAGAGCAGTATACCTGTGAAGAACGAGCCCATCAGGAAATATTTTAAGGCTGCTTCTGCGGAGCGCATACTTCCCTTATCGCTGCCCGCAAACACATACATGGCGATGGATAGAATCTCTATACCGATGAACAACATCAGCATGTTGTTGTAGCTCACCATCATGATGGCGCCTACGAGCGAAAACAGAATCAGGGCGTAAAGCTCGCCCACGTTTTCGTCGTTGCGGGTGATGTAGTGCTGCGTGAAGGGTAGGATGAGGAGCGTCGACAGCACCATGATGCCCGTGAAAGCCACCGCAAAATTGTCGATGGTGAGCATGTTGCTGAAATAGCTTTGGTTCTGGTCCCAGTCAAACAGGTTAACGCCGAAGACAACCACCAAAAACAGCAGGGCCATCGGCAACAGGATTCTTTTAGATTTCAGGAAGCCGGCAAAGAGGCTTATAATCCCAAATCCAGATAGAAGTATAATCGAAATCATGTCGTTCTAATATCGTTTCTTTTATCGTGCGGACTATCGGTTGATAATGCTCAGCAGCTGTCCAACCGCAGGCTCAGAGATGCTCAGGAAAGTATTTGGGAACAAGCCAATCCAGAAGACCATAACCACCAGCGGAATCAGCACAGCTTTCTCCTGGAAAGTAAGGTCAGCGAAGCCTTCAGTGGCTTCTGACTTCGTGCCGAACATCACGCCCTGGAACATACGCAGCATGTATACCGCGCCCAGAATGATGGTCAGGCCCGCTACTGCGCCAAAGTAATGGTTGTACTGGAACACACCCGACAGCAACAGGAACTCCCCGATGAAGCCGTTTGTGAGAGGAAGCGCCACAGAACCCATCAACAGAATCAGGAAGATGATAGAAAGCGCTGGCGTGGTCTGCGTGATACCGCCCAGGCTGGCAATCTCTCTTGTGTTGGTTCTGCGGAAGATGATGTCGATGATGAAGAACAAGCCCACTACGTTGATACCATGGCTCAGCATTTGAATCACACCGCCTTGCAGCCCTTGCTCGTTCAGGGTAAAGATACCCGCCGCAATCAGGCCAACGTGCGCAATAGAAGAGTAGGCAATCAGGCGCTTCATGTCGCGCTGACGAATGGCGATAACAGACGCGTATACGATGCCGATAATGGAAAGCACCAGCACGAGGTCAGCCCACTGGCTTACGCCCATTGGCACAACTGGCAGCAACCAGCGCAGCACACCGTATATACCCATCTTCAGCATGATACCAGCCAGCAACATCGTCGCCTGTGTAGGAGACTCAGTATAAGTGTCTGGCTGCCAGGTATGGAAAGGGAATACCGGCATTTTGATGGCGAAGGCAAGGAACAGGAACCAGAAAATCCAGCTTTGTGTCGCGCTGTCCAGCGTCAGTTGGTAGAAGGCGTTCACGTTAGACGAGTGCGCTGCTATACCTGTGCCAGCCGTCTGGAAGTACAGGTATACGAAAGCGGCCAGCATGAAAAGCGAACCGAAGATCGTGTACACGAAGAACTTAAACGTCACCGGTATTCTGCGGGCACCGCCCCAGATGGCAGCAATGAAGTAAATCGGGATGAGGGCCACCTCCCAGAAGAAGTAGAACACAAAAGCGTCCATGGCCACAAACACGCCGATCAGGCCTGTCTGCATAAAGAGCACCAGCGCATAGAAAACGTGTGGGTCTTTGTAATCGTGCTTGAAAGAGGAGAGCACGATAAGCGGAATGAGGAAAGTCGTCAGAAGCACCATCAGCAGGCTAATGCCGTCCATGCCGATGGTGAAGCCTATACCTGCACGCTCCACCCAAGGTATATCGAGGGCGAACTGAGTGGTGGCGTCCGGAATAAAGTTTACGGTTGCAAACAAAGCAATGGCAAACTCAACTAACGTTGCTATAAAAGCCACTTTCTTGGCACCTTGTCCTTTGATAAGCAACACCAGCAGTGCAGCGAGGGCAGGCCAGAAAAGTAATAGAGCTGTAATCATCTTCTTAGAACCTTAACCGATAAAGAAGTTTAAAAATAGAATCAGAACAATGCTGGCCACCATCACAAGTACATAGAAGCCAATCACGCCACTCTGCGTCAGGCGGAGCATACGGCCGCTCGCCATCACCAGTTTGCCGAAGCCATTCACGATGCCGTCCACCACGATCACATCCACGAATTGGTGGAAAGCCGATGACAAGGCCATCACTGGACGCACAAACACCGTGTCGTAAATCTCGTCGACATAGTATTTGTTGTAAATCAGGTTTTGGATAGGAGACAGGCGCGTTCCCTCAGGAGCTGGCACTGTTTCTTTCTTCACATACATCACATAGGCAATGATAATCGCGATAACCGCTACTGCTACAGAAACAGCCATCAGGATATATTCGGTAGCGTGGTCGATGTGCGGTGCTTCCAGTGCGGCCCCATTGGCCTGGCGTGCAAAGTCATAGATAGGCGACAGGAAGTTACCCAAGGTATGTGTATCGCTGAAAACAGCTGGCAGACCAATAAAACCACCTATTGTGGAAAGGATAGCCAGTACAATCAGTGGAATGGTCATGGAAGCTGGGGACTCGTGCAGGTGCGAACGCTGCGCCTCCGTGCCTCGGAATTTGCCGAAGAAAGTCAGGAACAGGAGGCGGAACATGTAGAACGAGGTCATGAACGAAGCCAGCAGGCCCAATGCCCACATCAGTTTATTATGCTCAAACACATGCGCCAGTAATTCGTCTTTCGAGAAGAAACCAGCGAAAGGAGGTATACCTGAAATCGCCAGCGTACCAATCAGGAAGGTGATGAACGTAACCGGCAGCCATTTGCGCAGGCCACCCATGTTGCGGATATCCTGTTCGTTGCTCACCGCGTGAATCACAGAGCCAGCACCCAGGAATAGGAGGGCCTTAAAGAAAGCGTGCGTGAGTACGTGGAAAATTGATGAAGAAAAAGCCATTACACCGAGCGCAAGGAACATAAAGCCCAGCTGCGAGACAGTAGAATAGGCCAGTACTTTCTTGATGTCATTCTGCGCCAGACCAATGGTAGCGGCCAGCAGGGCAGTAGCCAGACCAATGATGGCGATAAATTCCATCGTAGTCGGGGCCAGCACATACAGCACGTTCGAGCGAAGCACCATGTAGATACCCGCCGTCACCATGGTTGCAGCGTGAATCAGGGCTGAAACAGGCGTAGGACCTGCCATCGCGTCAGGAAGCCACGTGAAGAGCGGAATCTGCGCACTCTTACCCATCGCACCTACAAACAAAAGCATGGTAATGGCGATCATCACACCGCTGTCAGTCAGGCCTGTCATCTGCGAAGCGGACAGGAACACCTCTGGGTAGCTCACACTGCCAAACGTGATGAAAATAAGGAAAATACCCAACAGGAAGCCCAAGTCACCGATACGGTTCATAATG
Source organism: Pontibacter aquaedesilientis (assembly GCF_014773225.1). Classification (GTDB taxonomy): domain Bacteria; phylum Bacteroidota; class Bacteroidia; order Cytophagales; family Hymenobacteraceae; genus Pontibacter; species Pontibacter aquaedesilientis. The sequence goes on from NZ_JACXAJ010000002.1 coordinate 87,507, forward strand.
AAGGCTTTCTTGGCGGCATTGTTATAGTTGGTGTTCTTGTTCCAGAAACCGATCAGCAGGTAAGAGCAAAGACCAACGCCCTCCCAGCCCACGAACATCATCACGTAGTTAGAGCCCATCACGAGCAGCAACATCGAGAACATAAACAGGTTGAGGAAGGAGAAGAATTTGCCGTAGTTTTCGTCGTGGCTCATGTAGCCCGCTGAATACACGTGGATCAGGAAACCGATACCTGTCACCATGAGCAACATCAGCAAGGTAAGCTGGTCGATCATGAACGAAAAACCAATCTCGAGGGTACCTACCGTGAACCAGTTGTAAAGGTCAACGATGTACGGACGACTGCCATTGGAGGTGAAGTCGATGAACAGGTATACCGAGATCAGAAACGAGGCCAGCACGGTGCCAGCGCCCAACAGACCTACAAGGGCTTTGGGCAATTTGCGGTTGCCGAGTCCGTTAATCAGAAAGCCTATGAACGGCAGGAGCGGCACAAGCAAACACAGCAGCGCCATTTCCTGATTGTTGATGGGCATTACTACTTCTTGCATTTAGCGTATGATTTAGTTAAGCTATTCAGGTTAAATGAATGAGGATTACCACTTGAGGTAGTTGAGCAATTGGACGTTCGTAGAGCGGATATTGCGGTAAATCATTACGATGATGGCCAGGCCAACCGTCACTTCCGCTGCCGCCACCGCCATGATGAAGAAAACAAAGATTTGTCCGTTCGGGTCAGAGCGATAAGACGATAAAGCAACCATCAGTACGTTCACGGCATTGAGCATCAGCTCGACACACATAAAGATAACGATGGCGTTTCGTCTGGTGAGAACGCCGATTACGCCAATGGCGAAAAGGGCCGTGCTGAAGTATAGGTAAAATTCAAGCGGGATGGTTCGGATAACCTCTGGCATTTGGTTCATCGTCTAGTTGCTGAACGTATTACTGGTAAATTACAATTCTGAAATCAAGTCGCAAAGTTATCCCCATTTTTGTAAAATCCATAACATATTTCTAATCTTCTTGGGGAGTTTCCTCCTGAACCAACCTTCTCAAAAGATTTATATTTTGTTGATGACGGGTATGTCGTGTTATGTCCTGGCTTATGCCTTGCCAAGGCTTTTCATCGGTATAGATCCTTTGAAAAAAATTGCTTTTCGTCAGGTTATGTTCCCTAGGCGTATGTATACCTTACATGTATTGTTCTGCCATTGGCTATACCTCATTTTGCGTTTATTTCTATGAATCGACTTACAGGCTTCTTGTACCTTGCTCTATTGGCAATCTGGTCATCTTCCTGTCAGCAGCCGGCCACTTTACCAGGCAATGAGGATGCTATACCTGAGAGCAACCTGAAAGCCACGATCACACAGTTGTTGCGCTACGACACCCTGCCCTCTGCCTCGGGCCTCGAACTGCTGGGCAATCACTATTATGTCGTCGGGGATGATTCGCCCTACCTGTACCGTCTCGACAAAAACTTTCAGGTAGAGTCACAGGATGCTATTTTCAAACCAGAAGGATTTGTGAATGGCCGTATTCCTAAGGCTGATAAAGCCGACTTGGAGGGGATGACGCTTTTGCAGCACCAGGGCAAGCCTTACCTTTTGATGATGGGATCCGGATCTGCCCCGGCCCGCCGCAAAGCGTACCTGTACAACATCTGCGGCGATGATATTTGCCGGGAAGGGGCCGGAACACACGCTGCTTATACCATTGACTTGAATCCGCTTTACCAACAGCTCGAGCACGAGGCTGATATGTTGGGCGGTAGCTTGCTCAACATCGAAGGCGTAGCAGCAGGTCACGGCAAGATATACCTGTTGCAGCGGGCCATCGGTACCGGACAGAATGTGCTGATTTCGTATCGCTTGTCAGAGTTTATACCTTACCTACTTAGTGAGTCTGGTGCCCAACTGCCACAGCCCGAACTCAGCTATTTCTGCCTACCTGAACTCAACATGCTGCAAGCTGGTTTTTCGGGGGCTTATGTGTATGACGACAAACTGTTCTTTACAGCTTCTTTAGAAGATACCGATAATGCTTATGGCGATGGCGAAGTACTCGGTAGCTACCTAGGCTTTATCCCTTTTTCTTGGATTGGCAAGCAGGATACCTTGGATGCACCTGCCACGCTTATCCTGCAGGCAGATGGCAAGCCTTATACCGGCAAAGCGGAATCAGTGGTTGTGCGCAAGCGGGAAGGAAAGACCCGATATAGGCTGGTGGTGGTTTCGGATGATGATAGGGGCGGGTCGGATTTGCTGGAGGTGCTGTTGGATGTGGAGTAATAAAAAAAGCCAGCACTTTTCGCGCTGGCTTTCTTAATTCCTAAAGCTATACCTGGATTAGAAGTTCTGCTCTCCTGCTTCTCGTTTACCAATCATTACGGCACCTACCATCGATACCAGGAAAAGCACCGCCACTAACTGAAATGGCAACATATATTTTGTGAAAAGCACTTTACCCAGGTTCTCTACCATACCTACCTGCGAATTGTAGGTGGCTGGGTCCGGGTGTCCAAGCGTTACATCCTTTAGGGCAGCCACTACCACTACAAATAGCAGACCTCCTGCAACAGCACCCGCTATCTTGGATATAATACTGCCTTTTACTGTACCCTGCACATTTTTCCCGGTATTGATGAACATCAGCACGAACAGGAAAAGTACCATGATGGCACCGGCGTATACTATGATATTCACCGCCGCCAGAAATTGTGCGTTCAGCAAGATATAATGCGCTGAAATAGTGAAAAATGTCAGAATGAGGAAGATAACGCTGTATACCGGGTTTTTGGCGATAACCACCATGACGGCGCAAAGCAGCGTTAGCGAAGCAAAGAAGAAAAACAGACTTTCTGTCATCGGATTATTTGGTTTCAGTGGTTTTTAACGGTTCTACCAAGCGGTCTTTGCCGTAAATGAATTCGTCACGCTCGTAACGGGCAGGGGCCAGTTTATCGTCCTGCAGAAAGATGGCAGCTTTAGGACAAGCCTCTTCACAAAGACCGCAGAAAATACAGCGCAACATGTTTACCTCATAAGTCACGGCGTATTTTTCTTCGCGGTACAGATGCTCCTCACCTGCCTTGCGCTCACCAGCCGTCATCGTGATGGCTTCAGCCGGGCAAGCCACAGCGCACAAACCACAGGCCGTGCAACGCTCAGCACCGTTTTCGTCGCGCTTTAGCACGTGCAAACCGCGCCAGATTTCGCTGCGCTGGCGTGTCTCTTCCGGATAGTTGATCGTCGCTTTCTTCTTGAAGAAGTGCTTTAACGTTATTCCCAAACCTTGAGCGATAGCAGGCAGGTACATGCGCTCCGAGAGCGTCATTTCCTTTTGTGCTACGTTCTTTTTTCTATTTGATAGTGGTTCCATTGTATCTCGATGATGATTGCTGTCTGTGTTGTCTGTCTATAACAGCGTCAGGCAAGGCAGCATTCAATTGTCGTTATCCTTTTGTAAAATAGTCATAGAGTAGAATACCACCGCCCGTAAGCAGGATATTCAGGATGGCCAGCGGAATCAGGATGTTCCAGCCTAGCTTCATCAACTGGTCGTAGCGGAAACGCGGTAACGTCCAGCGTACCCACATAAAGAAGAAGATGAAAGCAAAGATCTTCGCGAACATCACGCCAACGCCTAGTATTGTCACCACGTTGTTGCCCAGAACCGGATCGTCAAAGGCATTGCGCAGGTTCTCCATGAACGGGAAGTTATAGGCTCCGAAGTACAGCGTTGCCATCACAGCCGAAGCTACGAATATGTTGATGTACTCGGCAAACAAGTACATACCCAACTTCATCGAACTATACTCGGTGTGGTAACCGCCAATTAGTTCGGCTTCCGATTCAGGTAAGTCAAATGGTGTTCTGTTCGTCTCCGCGAAGGCACAGATCAGGAAAATCAGGAAGCCGAGTGGTTGGTACCAGATGTTCCAGTTAAAGCCCGCCTGTTGCTCTGCAATTACTTTCAACGACAGGGAGCCGCTCAGCATCAGCACCGCTATCAGCGACAGACCCATGGCCAGTTCGTACGAAATGTTCTGAGAAGCCGCACGGATAGCGCCCAGCAAGGAGAACTTGTTGTTCGATGCCCATCCACCAATCATCAGACCGTACACACCCAGCGACACCACACCGAAGATGTAAAGCACACCGATGTTCACGTCAATGGCAATCAGGTCGAAGGTTGTTTCACCTAGGATGAGTGTGTCGCCAAACGGGATGACCGCACTCGACATAGCTGCCACGAGCATCGCAATACCAGGGCCCAGAATGAAGAGAACTTTGTTTGCTCTGGCAGGTATAAACTCTTCCTTGAAAAACAGTTTTCCAGCGTCAGCCAGGGGCTGCAGCAAACCGAACGGGCCTGCTCTGTTTGGACCTACACGGTCCTGAATGAAAGCAGCAATCTTACGTTCAAAATAAGTAGAGTAGGTCGCAATCAGTAGGGAAATACCGAAAATGGCCAGAATGTAGATGCCTTTGTATATGAGAAGTACAGAATCCATGCGTTATTCCGTTGGCATTTTTTTAACAGTAGATTTAGGTAGGTTCGGCACAATTGGCACATTCACCACAGGCAGTTCGTAGTGGTTAGCAGAAATGACAGACCCACTATCGATGTGACGTGGTCCTTCAATGGTCCAGTCGCTCATTTCCTTTTTGTCAAAGCGGCAGGTGTTGCAGATGAACTCCTCCACCTCCGCGTACTCGTCCTTGCGGGCTGTTACACGCAACACGGCATCACCACGTGACCAAAGCGTTACTTTACCGCTACAGGTAGGGCAGTCGCGGTGCGCGTTCAATGGTTTGGTGAACCAAACACGGTTCTTAAAGCGCCATGTCTTGTCTGTCAGGGCTCCCACCGGGCACACATCGATCACGTTGCCTGAGAAATCGTTATCGATCACGTTCTCGATGTACGTACCAATCTCTGCTGCGTCGCCACGGCCCAACACGCCATGTACACGCTTCTCCGTAATCTGGTCAGCCGTGTAGACACAACGGTAGCACAGAATGCAACGCGTCATGTGCAGCTGGATGTAAGGACCCAGGTCCACTTTGTTGAAAGTACGGCGCGGTTCTTCGTAACGTGTTGCGCTCACACCGTGCTCATACGATAGGTTCTGCAGGTCGCACTCACCAGCCTGGTCGCATACTGGGCAGTCCAGCGGGTGGTTGATGAGCAACATCTCCACAATACCCTTGCGGGCATTCAGTACTTCTTCGTTGGTTGTGTTTTCCACTACCATGCCGTCCTGTACCGGTGTAATGCAAGAAGCTACCAGTTTCGGCATAGGGCGCGGATCACGGGCAGAACCCTGCGTTACCTTCACAAGGCACACACGGCACTTACCGCCACTGCCTTTCAGCGGGGTATAAAAACACATGGCAGGAGGCACTACATCACCACCGATCTTACGGGCGGCCTGCAGGATGGTAGTTCCATCTTCAACCTCTACCTCGATGCCGTCAAATGTTATTTTAGCCATCTTTTAATTCGTTATTCGTTATTCATTGCCCGTTTTTCGTGAAGCGTTGCAACAAACGATTTAAGCTATACTTTCCTTTTCAGGATGATTTATTATTCTTTCTCTTTGTCATCCTGAAAGGATCTTGTTGGCGAGTAGCACAAAGGCTTAACCTCCCTTTTACTAAGTTTCTTTCAGAATGACAGAGTAGAAGATATTGTCTCAGTCTAAACAGTAGCTGCCGCTAACTGTCCTCTGTACACCGCACCTGGAGCCGTAGCTTCCTGCGGATGTTTGATGTGCCACTCGAACTCCTCCCGGAAGTGACGGATTGCGCTGGCTACAGGCCAGGCAGCTGCGTCGCCCAGCGGGCATATCGTATTTCCTTCAATCTGCTTGGCTACGCTTACCAACAGGTCGATATCCTGCTGATGGCCGTGGCCATGCTCAATGCGGTGCAACACGCGCTCCATCCAGCCTGTACCTTCACGGCAAGGGCTGCACTGTCCGCATGACTCATGGTGATAGAAACGGGCATAGTTCCACGTGTTACGCACGATGCACTGGTCTTCATCAAACACGATAAAGGCACCTGAACCCAGCATAGAGCCGCTCACAAATCCACCGTCAGATAGCGATTCGTAGGTCATGAGGCGCTGCTCTCCGGTAGCCGTTTTCATAATGAGGTCGGCAGGCAGAATCGGAACAGAAGAGCCTCCCGGCACAACGGCCTTTAGTTGCTTGCCTTTCCAGATACCGCCGCAATACTCGTCAGAGTAGATAAACTCCTCCACCGGAACACCCAACTCAATTTCATAAACGCCCGGACGGTTAATGTTACCGCTCGCAGAAATCAGTTTAGTACCTGTGCTTCGACCTACACCAATCTTAGCGTATTCAGCACCGGAATTATTTACAATCCACGGCACAGACGCAATTGTCTCCACGTTATTTACCACCGTTGGCGACTGGAACAGACCTTTCACCGCTGGGAATGGCGGCTTGTTACGCGGATTGCCACGCTTGCCTTCCAATGACTCCAACAGGGCTGTTTCTTCTCCGCAGATATACGCACCACCACCCGGCGCTACATGCAGATCCAAATCATAACCTGAACCCAGGATGTTCTTGCCAAGCAAGCCAGCTGCATACGCCTCGGCGATTGCTTTTTCCAGAATGCGCAGGATGAACAATAGCTCACCACGGATGTAGATATAAGAAGTGTTCGCACCGAGGGCATAGCTCGATGTGATCATACCTTCGATCAGGGCATGCGGGTTTTTCTCCATGAACACACGGTCCTTGAAAGTTCCCGGCTCCGATTCGTCGGCGTTGCAAACCAGGTAACGCGGAACACCCTCCGGCTTAGCCAAAAAGCTCCACTTCATACCGGCCGGGAAGCCAGCGCCACCACGACCACGCAGGCCTGATGTCTTCACTTCTTCCACCACCTCGTCTGGGGTCATCGTTTTGATGGCTTTTTCTACCGAACGGTAGCCGCCATGCTTGCGATACACCTCCAGGGTTTCGATACCTGGTACGTTAATATGTTCGGTTAATATCTTGATTCCCATTGTAACAGGATATATAGCTCGGCAGTCGCAGTGTTAAGGCGATCTGCCTGATTTTTTAATGAATTACTTCGCCCACTCAGGCGTTTCCACCTCTTTGTTGCGCATCATTTCGATGAACTGGTCCACTGCTTCTTCGCTGTCCAGATTCTCGTAGTAGGTTTCGCGCACCTGCAGCATCGGGCCGGTACCGCACGAAGCAAGGCATTCCACCGGCTTCAGGGTAAACATGCCGTCAGCCGTTGTCTCGCCTTCCTCGATGTTGAGCTTTTGCTTGAATGTCTCAATCATCTGGTCGGCACCGCGCAGGCAGCAAGGGCCTGTTCGGCATACCTCGAGCACGTGCTTGCCAACCGGCTTTAGGTTGAACATGGTATAGAAGGTAGCCACCTCGTATACCTCGATTGGCTGTATGTTCAGGATTTCGGCAATCGCGTCCATCGCTTCAGGGCTCACCCAGCCATTGTTCTCCGCCTGCGCAACGTGCAAGGCTGGCAACAGGGCAGACTTCTGGCGTCCTTCCGGGTAATGGCTGATATAGCGCTGAATCTCAGCAAGGGCCTTATCAGAAAACTTAAATGCGTCTTTTATCATTTGTCAGTTAACAATTAACAGTTAACAGGAATTTTTTCAGTAAACAATTAACAGTTATCAGTAATCAATCTCCTCTTTCAGTATTCAAATAATGTTTACTGAAAACTGATTACTGTTCACTGTCTAGGCGTCCAGTTCGCCGGCAATCACATTTAGGCTACTCAGCGTCAGGATAGCGTCGGCCAGCTGACCGCCCTTAATCATCTCGGTGTAAGCCTGATAGTAGATAAAGCAAGGCCTTCTGAAGTGCAGACGGTACGGTGTTCTACCGCCATCGCTGATCAGGTAGAAGCCAAGCTCGCCGTTGCCGCCTTCCACACTGTGGTATACCTCGCCTTTCGGAGCGTCAATCTCGCCCATCACAATCTTGAAGTGATAGATAAGCGCTTCCATGCTGGTGTATACCTCTTGCTTTGGTGGCAGGTAGTAGTGCGGGGCATCGGCGTGGTAAGAACCCTCCGGCAGGTTTTTGTAAGCCTGCTCAATGATTTTTAAACTCTGCCATACCTCTTCGTTTCTTACCAGGAATCGGTCGTAGGTATCGCCTTTTTCGCCAACCGGAATTTCAAACTCGAAGTCCTCGTAAGATGAGTAAGGGTTCATCACGCGCACGTCGTAGTCCACGCCGGCAGCACGCAGGTTAGGACCCGTGAATCCGTAGTTCAGGGCACGCTCAGCCGAAATGGCACCCACACCCACCGTACGGTCGATGAAAATACGGTTACGGGTCAGCATTTTCTCAAACTCCGCCCATACCTTCGGGAAGCGCTTCAGGAACTCACCGATCAGGTGCAATGCTTTTGGAGAAAGGTCACGTTCCATACCGCCGATACGACCCATGTTGGTCGTCAGACGGGCACCGCATACCTCTTCGTAAATATCATAAATGTGCTCACGCTCCTGCATCACATACAGGAAGCCGGTAAAGGCGCCGGAGTCCACACCCAGGATCGAGTTACAGATCAAGTGGTCGGAAATACGGGCCAGCTCCATCATGATCACGCGGATGTACTGCGCACGCTTTGGGATCTCTATACCTAAAAGCTTCTCGACTGTCATGTGGTACCCCATGTTGTTGATAGGGGACGAACAGTAGTTCATGCGGTCAGTGAGCGGTGTAATCTGGTAGAACGGTCTGCGCTCGGCAATCTTTTCGAAAGCACGGTGTATGTACCCGATGGTCGGCACGGCGTCCATGATTACCTCCCCGTCCATCTGTAAGATGTTCTGGAAGATACCGTGCGTTGCCGGGTGCGTCGGACCCAGGTTCAGGGTCGTCAGGTTCTCGTTCTTTTTGTCCTGCAGTTTCAGGTCGCGGTTGTCGCGAAACTCCTGCAACTGGTCAGTATCAGCTGTTTTATTATCAGTAGCCATAGTGGTTTATCTGGCTTAGCGTCCGAAATAAGTATCGATTTTGTCTTCCCGCGTCTGGTCTTCCAGCGGATACTGCTTGAGCATCGGGTGGTATTCCATCTCCTCGATGTTGAGGATGCGAATCAGGTTCGGGTGACCGGTAAAGATGAAACCGTAAAAGTCATAGGCCTCACGCTCCATCCAGTTGGCGGTGGCGTAAATGTTGGTCAGCGTCGGCAATACCGGGTCCTCTGCAGGTACAAACACCTTAATGCGCAGACGGAAATTATGACGCAGACTGTGCAACTGGTACATCATGCACATCTCCCGGCCTTTGTGGTCCGGGAAGTGTATACCTGCCATCGTGGTCAGGAACTGCACCTGCAGGTCCTTGTCGTCATACAGGTATTGAATCAGGGCGATGATGTTCTCACGGTTTGTCGTGAAAGTCATGATGCCATCCGGGTTGTAGGCATCTACGATGTTCTCTTCACCGAACTGCGCTATCAGTTTACCGAGTACGTTTTCGTTCGTAAGCTCCATGCTGCTTATTTAATGTTGTAAGAAGCCAAAAGTGCCTGATATTCAGGTGAGTGTCGGCGGCGTAGTGATTCGTTCTTAGCCAAATCCTGCACACGCATCAAGCCGTCCAGAATCTGCTCTGGTCTTGGCGGGCAGCCCGGTACGTACACGTCTACTGGTACCACGCGATCTATACCCTGCAGGACAGAGTATGAGTCGAAAATACCGCCTGACGTAGCGCAAGCACCCACGGCCACCACCCAGCGTGGCTCCGCCATCTGCTCGTATACCTGCTTTACAACAGGTCCCATCTTCTTGGCGATGGTACCCATCACCAGCAGAATGTCGGCCTGACGTGGCGAGAAGCTTGGGCGCTCCGAACCGAAACGGGAAATATCATAGGTAGAGCCCATGGTCGCCATAAACTCGATACCGCAGCAAGAAGTGGCAAAAGGCAATGGCCAAAGCGAGTTCGCACGGGCCAAACCAATCACTTTCTCGAAGGAAGTGGCAAAGAAACCAGCGCCGCTATGGCCCTCTGGTGCCTCTACCATGTTTATATCTTTATTTGTATCGCTCATGTTTCTGAAATTCTGAGTTTTAATCTGCATTTACCCCTGAAAAAACACTGTTAACCCTATAAAAGTTTAACAGCGCCAAACTACTTGAGAATGCCTTTTTTGATCTCGTAGAAGAAACCTGCCAGGATCACACCAAGGAACAACATCATCGGCAGAAAGCCTTCCAGACCGAACTCGCGGAAGTTCACTGCCCAAGGGTACATGAAGATAATTTCAATATCGAACAGCACGAACAGGATGGCCGTGATAAAGTACTTGTAAGAGATCGGCGTACGCGCATCGCCCACCGACTCCACACCACTTTCCCAGGGGTTGTCTTTTACCTCACTTTTTCTTTTCGGACCAAGTAAATGGGTCACCACCAGCGCGAAAATAACGAAGCCGAGCGCTGCCGCAAATTGTATCAAAATAGGAAGATAGTCCGACGGTAGATACTGAGTACCAGTAGTTTCCATATTGCTGTAATGCTTTATTGAAATTTGGGAGCAAAATTAGGTATAAATAGCCAACAATCAAAAGACTATATCCAATGTAAATGGCGTTTAAAATTGTTCTAAAGTAGAATGGGCCGGGGTTAATGCAATTCCTGTTGTTCTTGTATTATGTATAGCCGATGTTGTTGGTGATTGTGGGGGAGGTATCAGGTATAGCGGAATGTGTGTTGCAACACGAGTTGTTGCTACTAGATTCAGGTATAGTGACTGGCTTTTTTTTATAGCATGGCTTGGCCAGCCGGGAAGCTGTTTCGCCTGTGCGGCTGGCACTCACTTTTTGTCTTGACACAAAAAGTAAGCAAAAAAGTAAAGACGCTCCAAACTCGCTGAACGCTCAAACAGTGGAGCGTCGGTAAAGTGCACTTGGCTCAAGCTATACCTTTGTAGTGTCAGTACAAGTTAGCTGGCAATGCGTGCCGGTGATTGGTAACAGTCATTAAAAAGTTTATACTTGAAAATAGGCAGCTGCAGAAGAAGTCTCCCTTTGAAGGGGGGAGGGGGATGTTAATCTTGCACATCAAGCTAAGCATAATATAGCAGCGGCAGGTTCCCCGCCTTGGCTAAGGAGGGGCTAGGGGTGGTTCGGCCCGGTACACTGAAACAAGATATTATAAAGCATATACATTCATTTTACTGTTATTGGCCTAAAAACAAAAGCACCACGCCCTTACGAGCGTGGTGCTTCCTGTTTCAGGTATAGCTATACCTTATTTATTCTCACCCAGGAATGGGTAACGGTAGTCTGTTGGCGTTACGAACGTCTCTTTGATAGAGCGGGCAGATACCCAGCGCAACAGGTTCAGCATAGAGCCGGCCTTGTCGTTGGTACCGGAAGCGCGGGCGCCACCGAATGGCTGCTGTCCTACCACGGCGCCGGTTGGCTTGTCGTTGATGTAGAAGTTACCGGCTGCGTTCTCCAGCATCTTCGTAGCAAACTCAGCGGCATAACGGTCGCGGCTAAAGATGGCACCTGTCAGGGCGTATGGCGAAGTAGAGTTTACCAGTTCCAGCGTCTCTTCGAAGTTGTTCTCATCGTACACGTAGATGGTAATCACCGGTCCGAAGATCTCCTCGCACATCGTTACATACTGCGGGTTATGCGACAGCAGCACAGTTGGCTCAATGAAATAGCCTTTCGATTTGTCGTAGTTACCACCGGCAATTACTTCCACTTCGTTGCTCTCCTTGGCGTTGTCGATGTACTTGGCGATCTTGTCAAATGACTTCTCGTCGATAACGGCGTTGATGAAGTTTGAGAAATCCTCTGGCGGACCCATTTTGAAGGTCTTCAGGTCTTCTACCACATAGTTTTTCACGTCTTCCCACAGGTTACTCGGGATATAAGCGCGTGAAGCGGCAGAGCATTTCTGGCCTTGGTATTCGAAAGCACCACGCACGATACCGGTCGCTACCTGCTTGGCGTCTGCCGAGTTGTGCGCCACGATAAAGTCCTTGCCGCCTGTCTCGCCTACAATGCGTGGGTATGACTTATACTTATGGATGTTTGTGCCGATAGTTTTCCAGATGTGCTGGAATACGCCGGTGCTGCCTGTGAAGTGGATACCCGCGAAATCAGCGTGGTTAAAGATCACTTCGCCAGTCGTTGGACCGTCTACATACACCAGGTTGATGACGCCATCCGGAAGGCCGGCTTCGCGGAACAGCTCCATGATCATCTGCGCTGCATAGATCTGCGTGTGAGCAGGCTTCCATACCACCACGTTGCCCATCATGGCAACAGAGGCTGGCAGGTTACCGGCAATGGCCGTGAAGTTGAATGGCGTCAAAGCGAACACGAAGCCCTCCAGCGGACGGTGCTCCATGCGGTTCCATACGCCAGGAGAAGACTCCGGTTGCATGTGGTAGATCTCAGTGGCATACTGCACATTGAAGCGCAGGAAGTCGATCAGTTCGCAGGCAGCGTCGATCTCCGCCTGATAAGCATTCTTCGACTGGCCCAGCATGGTGGCGGCATTCAAACGCGCTCTCCACGGGCCAGCCAACAGCTCAGCGGCTTTCAGGAAGATAGAAGCACGGTGCTCCCAGCCCATGGCAGCCCACTCTTCCCGAGCGGCAAGTGCCGCATTGATAGCCTGTTCCACGTGTGACGCGTCGCCTTCGCTGAAGTGACCCAGGATGTGCTGGTGGTCATGCGGCTGAAGCATCGGCTTCTTGTTGTCAGTGTATACCTTGTCGCCACCAATATACATTGGCACGTCAATCTCTTTCGACTTAAGTTCTTTATAAGTGCGCTGCAGTTCCTCGCGCTCCGGAGAGCCCGGTGCGTACGATTTTACAGGTTCGTTTACTGGTGTAGGTACTCTAAAAAATCCTGTTGCCATCTTTTTTTGATATTTTACAGATTCAGAATAAGACATTCGCCAGACCGCGCGGGGCAGCCTGCTATACAAAGGTAAGGCGAATTATTTTATTTTCCGGCCTGTAACAGGTATAGCTTTGCTATAACATAGCCTGTAGCTCGCTTAGGCAGTGGATGTGGTAGGTAGGTTTGGGCGAGAGTTTGCTTTTGGTTTTCTCCGGATTGAAAAACACCTGATCCATACCTGCCAGACGGGCCCCGTCGATGTCACACTCCAGGTTGTCGCCGATCATCAGACAGTCTTGGGAGCGCACCTGAATGCGATCCAGGGCATGCTCAAATATGCGTTTGTCGGGTTTCTTATACCCACAGCACTCCGACGTCACAATCTCCCCAAAATAATCTGTCAGCTTAGAGCCGTTCATTTTGATGTACTGCACATCCTTGAAACCGTTGGTGATAATATGAAGTCCGTATTTTGGTTTCAGATATTCCAGCACCTCAAAGGTATAAGGGAACACAGCCGTCTTCTGCGGGCACAGGTCGGTGTAGGCTTCGGATATACCTATCGGCACTTGGTGTGGCTCCAGACCCAAGCCGGTCAGGGTTTTCACAAAGCGGGACTCGCGCAACTCTTTCTGGTCTATTTTGCCTTTGTTGTAAAGGTCCCAGAGGAGGTGATTGACAAACTTGTACTTTTTGTAAAAGGAGTCGCAGTTGAACTTGCCAAAGTCAGCCAGGCCAAACTCGTGGTACAAGGTATAGAGGGTCTCCTCGGAGTTCTTCTCAAAGTCCCACAGGGTGTGGTCGAGGTCGAAGAAGATGTGTTTGTATGGCTTCATAAATAAGGGGTCAGCTAGATAGAAACGACTTGGCGGGCGGTATGTTTAAAAATATATGCGGCAGATACAGGCTGAAGTATACTAAATGTGCTATATCACTGTTTAAACAAAAGAATCAGCGATTTGTCTTATAAGCATTAACTGTCTGTCCAGCGCCGGGTTTGCATGCGGTTAACGGCCAGTTCGCGGTTAGAGTACAGGATGCGATAGGTCTCCTGATCTTTTTGCAGAAAGAGGTCGCGCTCCAGGTATGCGAAAATCTGTTGAACGAAATCAGAGGCTTCATCCTTTAGAGAGTAGTATACCCACTGATCGAGTTTGCGGGACGTCACCAGGCCGGCATTGCGCAGGTAGGCAAGGTGCCGCGAAGTCTTGGTCTGGGTGAAGTCCAGTATATGCTCAAGGTCTGAGGTACACATCTCTTTGTTACGCAAGATCAGGTGCAGGATGCGCAGCCGGGAGTCGTCTGCGAGCGCCTTTAAAACCTGTTCCCCGAACGATAAACTAAAGTGTTTGAGCCTCATAATTGAACCGCGTGTCAGAACAAAATTAGCCAAAAGCTGCTATAATAAAATTATATGAAGTATTATTGTACTACATGAAGCTCATTTTACAACAACTCATGCTTAAGAATAAACGTGCTGCCGGATGGCTGTTGCCACTGGTAGTGCTTGCCTTTATATTATTGGGAACCACCGGCGAAGTGGCCGCGCAGGGCCACAAGCGGGTCGTGCAACTCACCGGTTTCGTAACCATCGGCGACAGCCTGTATGGTGTGGCCGGCGTGAACGTGTATGTGCCCAAGACCAGCCGAGGTGCCCAGACCAACGCCTATGGTTTCTTCTCGGTACCCGTGCTGACCGGCGACAGTGTCGTGTTCAGTGCCATAGGGTATAAAAAACAGTACCTGAAAGTACCGAAGAACTACCAGAGCCAGAGCTATTCCATTATCATGCAAATGCAGGAAGACCCGACGCAGCTGCCCGAAGTGCAGGTGTTTCCGTGGGCCACTGAGCGCGACTTCAGGGACGCGGTGCTGGCAGTGAAGGTGCCCGACGACGGAATGGCCATTGCCATGCGCAACCTGGACCCCAAAAGATTGGAGGAACTCTTCAGCGTGACGCCAATGGACGGAAACGCCAATTTCAGAAACTGGAACATGCAGAACGTGCAGCGACAGGAGCAGCGCAATATGTTCCCGACTGTGAGCCCCTTTGCTATTATCCAATTGCTCAATATGCTCAAGAACGGCGAGTTCAACAAGAAATAGCATTTTTGAATAGAAGTGAAAGCCCCGGGGCAGGTATAGCTATACCTGCCCCGGGGCTTTTTTGCTGACAGCGCAACCCCTTAATCATAAAAAGCTGCCACTACTCACATCAGCACCAGTCAAATTGCACTGAAAGTAACTAACATCAGAGGTCTGCGTTATCCCACAATATAGAAAGAAACGTATACTGAAATGGCCCGGAGGAGGCCATGCAAGTGCTAAACCAGAACATAAATTTGCCTTATGCTTGATGTAGATAAATTGTCGCTTAACATACCCGACACCACCAAACCGCGTGTCGTAATTATCGGTGGTGGATTCGGGGGAATAAACCTGGCTCAAAAGCTGAAATGCAGAGACTTCCAGGTGGTACTGCTCGACAGACAAAACTACCATGGTTTCTGGCCGCTGCTGTACCAGGTGGCCACCGCCGGTCTCGAGCCTGACTCTATTGCCGAGCCGTTGCGCAAAATGTTTGGCAGTGACGAGTTTGAGGATTTTCATTTCCGTTTGGTAAAAGTGAACGGCGTGAACCCCATTTCCAAGACGGTGCAGACCTTGGTAGGTGATCTGCCCTACGACTATTTAGTTATCGCTACGGGTACCAAAACAAATTATTTCGGCAACGAAGAAGTGAAGAAAAATGCCTTCCCGCTGAAACAGATTCCCCATGCCCTGAACCTGCGCAGCCAACTGTTGCAATGCTTCGAGCAGGCCAGCATGACCACTGACCCGGAACTGCAGCAGAGTCTGCTCAACTTTGTGATCGTGGGCGGCGGACCGACGGGTGTAGAGACAGCTGGAGCCTTGGCTGAAATGCGCAAGCACATCCTGCCAACCGATTACCCGGCTGTAGATTTCAGCAAGATGAACATTTACCTGATAGAAGGTATGGACCGGGTGCTGCCACCTATGTCGCCCGAGTCGAGTGAGAAAACACTGAAATACCTGCAGGAGCTCAACGTGAATGTACGGTTAAATGCACTGGTAGAGTCCTACGATGGGTATGTTGCCACCATCAAAGGCGGGGAGCAAATACAGGCGCAGACTTTGGTATGGGCCGCTGGCGTACAGGGTGCCCTCATCAATGGATTGCCAACCGAGGCCGTTGAGCGCGGCCGTATCCTGGTAAACCGCTATAACCAGATTGTGGGCTATGACGATATCTTTGCGATAGGGGATATTGCCCTGATGAAAACGGAAAAGTGGCCAAAGGGACATCCTGGCGTGGCGCAGCCCGCAATACAGCAGGGCAAGCTGCTGGCCAAGAACCTGAAGCGCCTGATCAAAGGAGACCAGATGGAGGAATTTGAATACTTCGACAAAGGGTCGCTGGCCATTATCGGGCGTAACCGCGCTGTAGCGGATTTGCCGAAAGACATCCACTTGAGTGGCTTCTTTGCCTGGGTAACTTGGCTGTTTGTGCACATCATGTACCTGATCGGTTTCCGTAACAAACTGGTCGTGCTCAGCAACTGGATCTATAAGTTCTTTACCTATGAGAATGGTACCCGCCTGATCATCCGTCCTTTTGTTCGGAAAGGAGACCGGGTGAAGCGGCAGTTTATCAACAAGTACAATATGGAGTAGTTTAATTGTTGATTGTTGGATTGTTAAATTGTTGATTATCTGTAATTAGAATAACAGAAAAACGCCCCGGATCATCTGGTCCGGGGCGTTTCTGTTTTATCTCTTGGAAGAGGTGAGTTAAATCAAGACTAGTAACCCTTAGCGATTAGATCCGCTATTGCCATTGCTGGTGCTGCGGCTTGTTTCCTGGCGCTGCTGCTGCATCGGGTTAGGCTGCTGCTGGCGGTTCTGCTTGAAAATGTCGAAGCGGGACGGGGCCATGCGGCGTGGGTAGCTGTTGTTGGACAAGTCGGTGTCTGCTGTCTGCAGGAACGGGTCCAGCGTGAAGCTAACCACTGGCTTTTCGGTCACAAACACCTTCGTTACCTCGTCGTTGTTGTAGCGCCAGATCTCGGCAGGTATGTTCACCACCTCGTCGGTGCCGTCTTCATACTCCATGCGCACGATCAGGGGCATCACCAGTCCGCCCAGGTTTTTGAAGCCTACTTCGTAGAAATTCAAGCCGGAGTCCAGTACTTTCTTCTCCTGGTTGGACAGCGAAGCGTAGAACTTCTGGTAACGGTCCTTGTCGGAAGCGGTGCTTGCCAGCGGGTCGTAGCTGTTGTAGAAATCAGCCAATTCCGGGCGCTCATCCAGCCTTGTTCTTTTGATGTCCTGCAGGTTGCGCTGCTGTGAAAGCGTCTGTGGGGCTTTGTTCTGTTGCTCACGCTTCTGGGCGCTCACAAAATCCGGGTTCTGCGAGTCGATGGTATACCATTTCACGCCTTCGATGGCAATGTCAGTGTGGTCGGTGGTATAGAACCAGCCTCTCCAGAACCAGTCCAGGTCTACACCCGAGGCGTCTTCCATGGTACGGAAAAAGTCGGCTGGCATGGGGTGCTTGAAAGCCCAACGGTTGGAGTACTCCTTGAAGGCATAGTCAAACAGCTCGCGGCCCATCACGGTTTCGCGGAGGATATTCAGGGCAGTGGCCGGTTTACCATAAGCGTTGTTTCCGAACTGCAGCACCGACTCCGAGTTGGTCATGATCGGCACCTGCGTGTTTTTGGCGCTCTTCATGTAGTCCACAATGTTGGCAGGCTCGCCACGACGCGACGGGTATCCTTTTTCCCACTCTTGCTCAGCCAGGTACTGCATGAAAGTGTTTAGGCCTTCGTCCATCCAGGTCCACTGACGCTCGTCAGAGTTGATGATCATCGGGAAGAAGTTATGGCCCACTTCGTGGATGATTACCGTGATCAGACCATACTTGGTATTAGCAGAATATGTGCCGTCAGCCTCCGGGCGGTAACCGTTAAACGAAAGCATCGGATACTCCATGCCGCCTACCGGGCCGTGCACCGAGATAGCCACCGGGTATGGGTAGTCAATGGTATGCTTGGAATATACCTTCAAGGTATGCGCCACCGACTCTGTAGAGTATTGTCCCCAAAGTGGGTTTGCCTCTTTCGGATAGTAGGACATCGCCAGTACGTTCTGGTTGCCCACTTTTACGTTCATGGCGTCCCAGATGAACTTACGGGAACTGGCCCAGGCAAAGTCACGCACGTTCTTGGCGCTGTATATCCAGGTTTTCTTGCTCTTGGATTTAGCTTTCTCGGCTTGCGTGGCTTCTTCCTGCGTCACGATCAGCATGGGCTTGTCGACTTTGGCAGCGTCGGCGAAGCGTTTCTGCTGCGCCGAAGTTAGTACCTGGCTGGCGTTCTGCAATTCGCCCGTAGAGGCCACAATATGGTCAGCCGGCACCGTAATGCTCACTTTGTAGTCGCCAAACGGTAAGGCGAACTCACCGGAGCCTAGGAATTGCTTGTGCTGCCAGCCGTTCACGTCGTCGTACACGGCCATGCGCGGGAACCACTGTGCCATCTCGTACAGGTAGTTATTGTCGCCCGGGAAGTACTCGTAGCCGCCGCGGCCGCCCAGCGCCTTTTGGTCGTTGATGAAGTTGAACCAGTCGATGCTGAAGGTATAGGACTGTTTTGGCTTAAGCGGCGTTGGCAGGTCGATCCGCATCATGGTGTTGTTGATGGTGTACTTCAGGTCTTTGCCGCCACGATCTTTCACCGCCTTTATCTTATACCCTCCGTCAAAGGCCTCACGCGTCATGTAATCAATCGCTGTGGTCGACATGCGGTCCTGCAAATTGCCTGTCTGCGTCAGGTTGCTCATCGACTTCGGCTCGTAGATGTTCTGGTCGAGTTGTACCCACAGGTATGTGAGCACGTCCGGCGAGTTGTTGGTATAGGTGATGGTTTCGGAACCGGTAACAGACTGGTTTTCGTCGTTGAGCTCTACCTTGATGGTATAGTCGGCGCGTTGCTGCCAGTACTGGTGGCCGGGGGCACCCGAGGCGGTGCGGTAAGTGTTGGGTGTCGGCAGCTCCTGCCCGAGCTGGCCAAATTTCGTATCCTGCGCCATGGTGGCCAATGGCCCGGCCAACAGTCCGAAAAATGCCAACCCTCTGATTATGTTTTTCATGGAAGGTATAAGGTGTGTTTAGATGAGTAAGGTATAGAGTGAAAGATGTAGAAATTTTAAGGACTAGAAAATATTGGTCTCGATCATCAGCACCAAGGCGATACCGGCGGCGGCACTGGAAAGCACCATGATCCAGTCGCGCTTTTTAGCCCGGAACAGGTTGATCATCAGGAAACCTACTACCAGCAAAATACTCACGATGAGTAACTGCCCCAGCTCAATGCCGATGTTAAAGGCCAGCAATTGCTGCCAGGTATCGCCGTTGCGACCCAACATCGACTTCAGGAAATTAGAGAAGCCCATGCCGTGAATCAGTCCGAACGTGATGGCCAACAGGTTATGGAAAGACCAGATCGGGTGCTGTTTGGAAGCTGCGCTGTTGAGCTTAAAAAAATTGATGACGCAGGTAAAAAGGATGGTGACAGGTATAAGAAACTCAATGAGTGCCGTATCGAATTTAATGATGTTGAACGTAGAAAGGGCCAAGGTGATGGAGTGGCCAATGGTGAAACTGGTAACGAGGGCCAGCACCTGCCGCCAGTCGCGCAAGGTATAGATGGCGCAAAGGGCCAGTAAAAACAGCATGTGGTCGTAAGCCTTGAAATCAAAAATATGATGAAAGCCCAGCTCGATGTAAGTGGAAAAAACCGATGACACAGTCAGGTGAATAAAAAGGTTGAATAACGGCTAAGCTGCAAATTAATGTTTAGCCGGGAAGTTTGCAAGAGCACATTAGCAGGTATAGGATATGATAAAAATGTCTGGGTATAGGTGTGGCAGGAAAATGGTCCGGTTTGATTAATGAGGATAGTGTGGGCTACTGGTTTTTTCTGTTTCTTAGGGTATTCAGCCGAAGTTTGATACATGATAAGGTATATGACACACAAGCAACGCAGCTACGGTAAGGTAGTTTTAGCAGTTATAGCACTCTTGCTGGCAAGCTGCAACTCTCCCCAGTCTGAGCAAAAGGCAGACAAAACAGCCGAAGTACAATCTGATGACGACATAGACACCTCCATGGTATACGTGGGCACTTACGCCAAACCCGAACAGGAAAGTATCTGGCTCTACAGGCTGAATACAGCAACTGGCGAACTCAGACGAGTGCTGGGTGTGAGGGCCGGTGAGAATCCATCTTACCTGGCGCTGGACAAAGACCAACGTTTTCTTTATGCCGTGAACGAAACGGGAAATTATCAGGGAGAAAAAAATGGGGCGGTCAGTGCTTTTGCTATTGATCAAAAAACGGGCGACCTAAAGCTGTTGAATAAAGTGCCTTCATATGGAATGGCACCTTGCCACATTTCGCTGGATGAGCCGAATAAAACGATAATGGTTGCGAATTACACAGGAGGTAATATAGTGGCCTTCCCTATTCAGGAAAATGGCACCATAGGGGAAGAACTTCCAATTATACATCCGCCGAACACCGGGTCAGGCCCTAACAAAGAGCGACAGGAGGCAGGCCATGCGCATTACATTGGTCCCAGCCCCGATGGAAGGTTTGCCTTTTCAGTAGACTTGGGTACGGATGAAATTCTGAGGTATAAGCTGAATTCCGAGCGGGCGGCAGTAACAACTGAAACCTATGGTAAATCTATTGCTTTTGCTGGCAAGCCTGGCGCAGGTCCGCGGCATATGATTTTCCATCCCGATGGCCGTTTTGCCTACGTGATCAACGAGCTTAACTCTACCATGACCGCCCTGGCCTATGATAGTGAGAAAGGTGAGTTCGCTGAGCTTCAAACCATCAGCACACTATCTGCTGATTACAAAGGAGACAACTCCTGCGCTGCTGTGAAGGTATCGGCGGATGGGAAATACCTGTATGGCTCGAACCGAGGCCATAACAGCATCGTGGTATACGCTATCGATGGTGGAACGGGCAAACTGACGCTGGTGCAGCACCAAGCTACAGGCGGCGACTGGCCTCGTGATTTCACGCTCGACCTGACGGGCAATGTGATGCTGGTTGCTAATGAGCGATCCAATTCCATCGTTTCCTTCAAAGTAGACAAAGCCAGTGGCCGGTTAACGCCAGCGGGGTATGAAGTGAAGGTGCAGAAACCAGTCTGCCTACAGGTGGTGCCGGCGTTTTAATAGAAAGCTATACCTATTTTAATGCTCGTACTTTCTGGAAGAACAGGAGGTGATACTCCAGGGCGTTTCCCCAGTAGGCCCAGGAGTGGGTACCCGGTCGCTCTGTGTATTCATGCGGCACTTTTTCATACACCAGTCGGCGGTGCAATTCACGGTTGTCCTCTATCAGGAAATCATCCACACCGCAATCGATCATAAAATGCACGCCACTTTGCTTCAGTAGCGGCACCATATGCACAATGGAATTGGCTTCGTATACCTGCTGATTCTCTGTTTTCGGTCCGAGCACCGCCTCTATACTGGGCAATAGATTTTTGCGGTCTATACCGGCTACGTTTAAAGAGCCGCTCATGCTGCCGGCTGCCAGGTATAACTCCGGGTGGCGAGTGGCCAGGTATAGCGCCCCATGTCCGCCCATGCTCAGGCCAGAAATGAAGCGACTGTTTCGCTCAGGAATAGCCCTATACCTGCTCTCAACTTCCTTTCGCAGTTCGCTGGTGATGAACGTTTCGTACTGGCTGGCTTTGTCAACCGGGCTGTCATAATACCAACTGCCATACCCGCCATCAGGCGTTACAATGATGAGCTGGTACTTATCGGACATATTCTGTAGCAGGTCTTTCTGAGGCGGCACTTTGAGCCAGTTGCTGAAGTTGCCGCTGTAGCCGTGCAGCAGGTATAGCACCGGGTAAGGGCCGTTCTTTTTCTTCTTATAACTGTCCGGTGTCACCACCCCCGCTTTCAAAATTTTCTGCATGGAAGGGCTTTGGATGAGCAGCGTATCCACCTTGGCTTGGGCGGAAAGTGACGTGAGAAAAAGGAATAGGAAGAAGGTATAGAAGCTCTTTTGCATGGTCTCAGGTATAGCGTAACTGCAAATTAAAAAATTTGGTCGTATCCCGTGAATCAGGTATAGCGAATAAGCAAGACAAATAAAAAAGGGCAGCAGCTATCTGCCGGATGGGCTAGCAGTGTGAAGAATCACAACATCCGTTACTTCAACCAGGCAGAAAAGAAGCAGGTCGGGACGTAGGTGCAAGGCAATGGTTACTTGTGCTTATATAAGATAATCCCGGCACACAATAAAGTACACCACTACTAATGTAAGCAGGCCAACTGCCAGGAAAAGGCGACTGTAGCGTTGTCCTCTGTCGGTGCTGAACAAATGCCTGGACAACAACAAAACGCCCATGAGCTCCAGGGCAAATGCGATGATGGTGGTGTAATGGAGGGAGCCAAAACCGGCAGGGGGGAATCTTAGAACACTGAAAATGGACAACAGCATACCGCCAGCGATCAGGCAGGTACCGACCGTTCTCAGGTTTATCCTTAAAAATGCTTTTTTATCCTGCATGGATATATTATGTTTTTTTAGATATAGGGAATATTGCATAAAAGGTTTCATGCAGTTCCCTGTAAGAATGAAAAACAAAAAGGCCTCCCAAACTGGAAGGCCTTTTGCTCAACTAAACTTTACTCTTATTACACAATCTGCTTACCCTTGGGTGGGTAATTCAATGTTCACATTATTGAAACGAATCTGTCCGTTGTCTAGTACAGCCTCTACCACAGAATCTTTATTTACGTGGCCGGCCAATATCTCTTTGGACAGTTCGTTGAGCACCTGACGCTGCAGCACACGCTTCAGCGGACGGGCACCGAACTGCGGATCGTAGCCCTGCTCGCCCAGGTAATCCAGTACCTCGTTGGTGGCAATGAGCTGTATACCTGACTCTTCCAGACGCTCCTGGATGTGGCCGAACTGGATCGTCACGATCTTGCGAATATCCTCGCGGCTCAGCGGACGGAACATCACCAGCTCATCAATTCGGTTCAGGAACTCCGGTCTAACGGATTTCTTGAGCAACTCGAACACTTCATCCTTGGTCTGCTCCAGCATGTCGTCCTGGTTGAACGGCGTCATCTTCTCAAAATTCGCCTGGATGATCTGCGAACCGATGTTGGAGGTCATGATGATGATCGTGTTCTTGAAATTCACCACACGCCCTTTGCTGTCGGTCAGGCGGCCATCGTCGAGCACTTGCAACAGGATGTTGAACACATCCGGATGCGCCTTCTCAATCTCGTCGAGCAGCACCACAGAATATGGCTTGCGGCGCACTGCCTCGGTTAACTGGCCACCTTCGTCGTAGCCCACGTATCCCGGAGGCGCTCCAATCATGCGGCTCACAGCGTGGCGCTCCTGGTACTCGCTCATGTCGATGCGCACCATGGCGTTCTCGTCGTTGAACAGGTAGTCGGCCAATGCCTTGGCTAGCTCCGTCTTACCCACACCGGTTGTACCCAGGAAGATGAAGGAGCCAATCGGGCGTTTCGGGTCCTGCAGACCGGCACGGCTGCGGCGCACGGCGTCAGAAATGGCCTGTATGGCTTCTTCCTGACCTGCTACACGCTTGCCCAGTTCTTCCTCCAGGTGCAATAGTTTTTCGCGGTCGCTTTGCAGCATTTTGCTTACCGGTATACCTGTCCACTTGGCCACTACTTCGCCAATGTCTTCGGCGGTGACTTCCTCCTGTAGCATCGGGTTTTCGCCCTGCATTTGGTGTACCTGCTCCTGTAGTTCTTTGAGTTTCGCCTCGGCTTCCTGAATCTTGCCATAGCGCAACTCTGCCACACGGCCATAGTCACCGGAGCGCTCGGCCTGCTCAGCTTCCAGTTTATAGTTTTCGATGTTCTCCTTCGCTTTCTGAATGCCCTCAATGATCTGCTTTTCGTTCTGCCACTTGGCTTTCAGGTCGTCGCGTTTCGTAGATAGCTCGGCAATCTCTTTGGAAAGCACCGTTTCTTTGTCTTTGTCGTTTTCGCGGCGAATCGCTTCCCGCTCAATCTCGAGCTGCATGATGCGGCGCTGCAGTTCGTCCAGTTCCACCGGCAAAGAGTCGATCTCGATGCGCAGCTTAGCGGCCGCTTCGTCCATCAGGTCAATGGCCTTGTCAGGTAGGAAGCGGTCGGTGATGTAGCGGTTCGATAGCTCTACCGCCGCAATGATGGCGTCGTCCTTGATCCGTACCCCGTGGTGTACCTCATATTTGTCTTTGATACCGCGCAGGATCGAAATGGCATCCGGAACGCTTGGCTCGTCCACCATCACCGCCTGAAAACGACGCTCCAGTGCCTTGTCCTTCTCGATATACTTTTGGTATTCTTTGAGCGTGGTCGCACCAATAGCGTGCAACTCACCTCGCGCCAGGGCAGGTTTAAGCAGGTTGGCTGCGTCCATGGCACTCTCACCACCGGCACCCGCCCCAATCAGAGTATGGATCTCATCTATAAAGAGCACGATTTCGCCCTCAGCGTCCACCACTTCTTTGATCACTGCCTTCAGACGCTCCTCAAACTCACCCTTATACTTGGCACCTGCCACTAGCAGACCCATATCCAGGCTCATGAGGGTTTTATTTTTCAGGTTCTCGGGTACGTCACCGCTGACGATGCGCTGCGCCAAACCCTCTACAATAGCAGTCTTTCCCACACCGGGCTCGCCCAGCAGTACCGGGTTATTTTTGGTGCGGCGACTCAGAATCTGCAGCACACGGCGAATCTCCTCATCACGTCCGATCACCGGGTCAATCTTGCCGTTGCGGGCCATCTCGTTCAGGTCGCGGGCGTAGCGCTTGAGGGAGTTGTACTTTGCCTCAGCGTTCTGATCCGTCACTTTGGTGCCGCCGCGCAGTTCCTTAATCGCTTTTTTCAGGTCTTTCTCATTAAAGCCAACGTCCTTCATGATGCCGGCTACCTTATCACGGCCCGCCATGATGCCGAGCAGGATGTGCTCGATGGCTACATATTCATCCCCGAATTCCTTCAGGTAAGAAGTGGCCTTTTGCAATGCTGCCGCGGCATCGTTGGCCAGATATGGATTCCCGCCGCTCACTTTGGGGTAAGCCGCTACCGTCTCGTCCAGCTTGGTGTGCAGGATGTTGCCGTTGATGTTCAGTTTCTTGAGTAGAAAATTAGTGACGTTCTCGTCCGTCTCCAGAATCGCTTTTAAAATGTGCCCGGTTTCGATCGCCTGCTGCTGGAAGCCGCCTGCTATCTCAGTGGCCTTTTGAATGGCCTCCTGGGCTTTGATGGTATAGTTATTAAAGTTCATAGCCTTTGCTGTTTTCCATTAGTATTAGTTCTACGGGCACAGCAGCAAAGGATACACCAATGGGATTTAAAGGTGATTTTTATGAAATTATGGCAGGATTTGGCAAATTGAATGAATGTAATTGCGCCAAATTGTCTGAATCAGAATTTTTAGGATTTAAAAGGATGGGCAGGGCTGATAATGTCTTGTCTCAATTAAGATCGAACTGATTTGGTTGAAGGATGAATAGTGATTTAGAAGGCTTTGTAATTACTGCTTGGGTTTGTTATTGAATATCTTTTTGTATTGTAGGCTGAGTGCTCCGAAATTTATGAGGAGTCCGATGGGGAAATTGTAAGCTACGGTATAATTTTTTGCTTGAGCCAGATGGATGTCCTCTAAATTGACGATAGCTTTTAGCTCTACCACCACTGTATCTTCCACAATAAAATCCGCTCTTCGGGTACCCACTTCTATACCATCATAAAAAATCGCTTGTTCCTTCTCTCGTTCAAAGCTCAATCCCGCTTTTTGGAGTTCAATTGCTAGGCAGCGCTGATAAATTACCTCCTGAAACCCACTCCCAATGGAATTGTGGACTTTCATAGCACTACCAATAATCTTGAAAGTAATATCATCAAATTGTTGCATCGGTATATCGCTAAAACCAAATGATTCTTAATTCACGAAAAACATTATCAATCCTGAAAATCCTTTTAAATCCTAAAAATCCTGATTCAGACAAGCTTTTTAAACACCGCCGCAAAATGGTCAGCCAGCCTTGTTGGCTCCGGAAGTTTATGCTTCACGGCACAGGCCAATGCAATTTGAGTCGCAAACTGCAGGTCCATTAAGTGGCCGGGGGAGACGAATACGGGCTTTACGTTGTCTTTGGTGCGCAGTACGTTGCCAACCACTTCCCCTTTATACTCCAGCGGTGAAAGAGCACCTTTGTGCAAGGCCGGTTCTTTATACCTGCCTACCAGTACTTTTTTGGCTACGCCGATAGTCGGTTTGTTCAGGTGCAGACCCAAATGGGTGGCTATACCCAGGCGGCGGGGGTGGGAGATGCCATGGCCGTCCACCATGATCAGATCTGGCTTTTGGTGCAACTTTTCGTAAGCCTTGAGCAGGTTAGGCGCTTCGCGGAAAGACAGGAAACCGGGAACGTAGGGCAGCTCTACTTCGCCGTAATGCCATACCTTCTCCAGCACTTCCAGGCTTGGGTAAGAGAGCAGCACAAATACCGATAAAATGTGGTCTTCGCCTACAAAGGAAGAGTCGCAGCCGGCAATAAGCCTCAAGTCGAAATCAGGCTTTTGGATGATGATGCGCTCCTGCATTTGGCGCTGCTGCTCGGTCAATCGCGCCAGTATAGCTGGATCCGGGGCAGGCTGGTCGAAGCGTCGGTAGTAGGGCATGTGTTTGAATTTTGAATGAGTGATTGAGTGAATGAGTGAATTTTTATTATCGTAATAATTGGGAAGAGATAAGCTGTGGTCTTGTACGAATCCAGACAGAACCTGATCTTTTCATTTAAATTATTCCACTCAATCACTCATTCACTCATTCAAAATTATCTTAAGCGCTGCAAGGGTAGATAAGTTTAGTGAAGAGGAGTCGCCATTGCCCGTCTACCTGCCCGAAGTGAAACTCAAATGAAGTGGCCGTATGAAGCACCGATTTTTGAAGGAGTGGGAGGGAAGACTTTACGCGATCGATCTCTTGATTGGATAGGCTGGCGTAATCCCAGTAACCGCTTCTCTGAAACTTGTCTGGTGAACCTGCAAAGCAACCCTCCTTGCTATACCCTGATTGGCCCTTCTCATAGTCCATATCTCCACAGTCGAAGCGGGGCCATACCTCTTCCTTCAGGTCACACTCTTTTACTTCTTCGCGCACCGTGAAAAACGATCTGTCCTGGAAATCCCGCCTGAAACGCCGGATGTCCGTAACGTGTGTCATTTTGGGCATGGCCCCAGGCTGCTCGATCACCCATACGCCGTAGTCGGGATGTATGAACTGGTTAAGGACAGTGGTGTCCGAATTATGCAGTGCCGTTAGGAATTGCGTAAAGGCTGTCTTAAAGCGGATAGAGTCCTGACCAGGCATCGTGTTTCTGCGTAGGTGCTCCTCCTGTACTTCCTCCAGTCGCTTTTCCTCTTCCGATTCGGCGGTAGCCAGGTTTTGTTCTTTGGAACCACAGCCTGCCAGCCACAGCAAAGCTACCAGGCAGGCAATATAAAAATTACAATAGCAAAGCATGATCGATGTATGAAGGTATAGCTCCTATACGCTCGGCAAGTCAATTAGATCGGTAACCTGCCTGGCATGGAGGTATACCACAAACTTTCAACTATTGCTATACCGGGTCGTAAATTAAATGATTGAGGTACAGTGTGATAGCAAATTATGAAAGCAAGCGATTATGGCAAATTATCTTTTTAATGACAGTGTGCGCATTGAGGTGCAGCATGCTCAGTTGACCGGAGACCTCGTCGTTCCGGAAGGGGCAAAGGGACTTGTGGTCTTCTCGCATGGCAGTGGCAGCAGTCGGCTTAGTTCACGCAACCGGTTCGTTGCCGAGCACCTGCAGCGCTCAGGCTTTGCCACCTTGTTGTTCGATCTGCTGACGCAGGAGGAAGACCAACTGCGCGAAAACCGATTCGATATACAATTGCTGACCAATCGGCTGGTGGACGTGGTGAACTGGCTGCAACATAACCAGCACACCAGGGAACTGCGCATCGGTCTGTTCGGGGCAAGCACCGGCGCGGCATCTGCCTTGAGTGCTGCAGCGGCTATGAGCGGAGACATCATCTATGCGGTGGTGAGCCGCGGTGGACGCCCTGATCTGGCGGGCCCTCTGCTGCATGATGTGCAGAGCCCGACTTTGCTGATTGTGGGCGGACTCGATGAGGAGGTGCTGGACTTAAACAGACAGGCGCAGGATCAGATGCAATGCATCAAGGACCTGGAGATTGTGCCCGACGCAACACACTTGTTTGAGGAACCCGGAGCGTTGGAGATGGCGGCGCAGCTGGCCACCGACTGGTTCAGGAAATACCTGGAGGCAGGCAAACAACACCCGCTGCACCAGGATAGGCCTTAGTGTTTAATTTTGAATGAGTGAATGAGTGATTGAGTGAATGCTTTTTCTGAAATGATTGTGAATCGATATGTTGTGATCGTGTACGCATCCGAACTAAACCGGATCCTCTGACTTTAATTATTCCATCCATTCACTCAGTCACTCATTCAAAACTCAAAATTCTCCAGGTATGGAATATATCAGAAATAGGGAAGAGGCAGCGGAGTTGTTGGCCGATCGGCTTGAAAAGTACAAAGGCCGAAAGGGGGTGGTGCTAGCTATTCCGAGGGGTGGCGTGCCGGTAGCGGCTCCCATTGCAAGGCGGCTGGGCATGCCCTTGGAAGTGACTGTCTCTAAAAAGATTGGACATCCGTTTAACCCCGAATTTGCCATCGGCGCCGTGAGTCTGGAGGATGTAGAGGTGGACGACAGAATAGATGTGCCGCATGAGTACATTGCGGCCGAAACAGAGCGTATACGCCAAAGCCTGCGCAAAAAATACCAACTCTTTATGGGGAACAGGCAACCAGTCGAACTCAGAGACCGCCTTGTCATTATTGTGGATGATGGCATTGCCACTGGCAAGACACTGCTGTCGACCGTGAACATGGTGAAGAAACAGCAGCCTCAGATGCTGATCGTGGCTGTGCCTGTAGCACCTAGGTCAGCCATCGAGCAATTCGAGTCCATTGTGGACGAGGTGGTATGTTTGCTCGTACCGCCTTTTTTCCAGGCAGTAGGGCAGTTTTACCAGGAGTTTACCCAAACAAGCGACGAAGAGGTGATAGAATTGCTGCGGAACCAGTAACAAATTAGCCTACAAATCGACAAGCAGGTGACGAAGGAACACGCGGTTGGTCAGGGTTGCCCGCACCAAATACAAGGCGGCTTCCTTAAGATCGGAGGGGTTGATAGAGCTCGAATAATTTCCTTGCCCATCTGCCTCGGCCTCAAACGAACTTATCAGTTTTCCGTCCAGGGTATAGATCGCAATATTGAATTTCTCGTTGGGTTGAAGCGCCCACATCTCTAAAGTTACCGGATCGCCTTGCGTACGGGTCGGGTATACCTGCATGTTTTCAATCTCAGCTCTGGCTAGGTCCACGGCAACCACTGCCGACAAGCTGGCAGTGCCGTCAAAATCTACCTGACGCAGTCTGTAGTAATTGGTGCCGGCTGGGGCTTCATTATCGTCGAAGGTATAGGTTCTGGAGAGCGAGGTGGTGCCTGCTCCATCTACCCGTCCAATTGGTTCGAAATTTTTAATGTCCTGTGAGCGCTGTACCTCAAAATAGTGGTTATCCTGCTCCGAAGCGGTGGTCCAGGAGAGCCTTGTGCCATTTTTGGTAGCCATGCCTTTAAAGCTTTGCAACTCTACCGGAAGCGGTATGATGATCTCATCCATAATGGCATCGAACCAGCGCTGCGCCATTTTCTCCATCCCACTCGTATTGGGATGAACGCCATCGTACGTATCTGCCCCTTGTCTCGCATTGAAGCCTGTGTTTTGGTCTACCAGAATGACGGGTGGGTATAGCTCATTTTGCCCAGCTGCCAAAAGCTCGATACGTTCGTTCAGCCTCTCAATATTTTGGGCAGCAGTAGGTCCTACCCGCTGATCATAAGCGGGAATCAGTTTGGCTATGAAAATGGTGGCCTCCGGGGATTCTGTCTTTATCGTTCTGATCACCGCCTTCAGTTCTTCCACTGTCTCATCTATATCGTGGCTCAAGAACATGTCATTCGTTCCCAGATGCATCAAAACGATATCCGGTTTATAAGCCCTGGCCCATTGCCCGATATTTCCTTTGCCGTCTCTGCCGTAAAGCACCTGATCGGTCGTCCAGCCCCAGTGGCCTTCATTCCTGTTGCTGAATGTCTGCCCTTTGTAAGTAGCGAAAGAGGGAGTGCCGCCATTGTTTTCAGTGTGGGAGCCAACAAACTCGAAGTTTAGCCCCGCATCAATCAGCTTTTGCCACAGCGGGTACCGATAGCTTACATACTCCATGTCCCCTTGCGTGATGGAATTGCCCAGCGGCATTATCTTAAGTGGGGTAGACTGGGCTAATGCTTCTAAACTGATGACTACGCTCAGGAGGAGGCTAAAGCTGAGAGTTCGTTTTCCGAAACGGAATAGTAAAGAGAGCATATAAATAAAGCTAAGTGAAAGGTAGAACGTCAGTTATAGGAACGGCCATCGCCCTGTGGGGTTCTGTCTATAACCGTGCTCTGTGGCAACCCTTGCGCTGGATGCCTGACTCAAACGACCGGCTTTCTATCTGCTCTCGCTTTGCTATAATTTTTCCTTATTGGCCATAATAGCGTCGAACCAGCGTTTGGCAATCAATTTTTCTCCTTCCGAGTTTGGGTGAAGAGCGTCGTAGGTATGGGTATCAGGATTAAAGCCGGTATACATGTCAACCACAATGATGGGAGACCTGGAAGTGGAAAGTCGGGAGGCGAGTTTAGGTATGAGGTTATTGTACTGCTTCGAGGAATCCACGTTGGCGAATTGCGCAGGTATAGGGGTAACCTTGGCCATGAAAATAGCGACCCCATCGTTGTCTGCCCTAAGCTGGTTTACAACCCTTTCAACTTTGCTGATCGTGCTGTCAAGGGGTTGGCTGTGGATGAGGTCGTTGGTGCCCAGGTGCATTAGCACCACATCCGGGGTATAGCCTTGCAGCCATTCGCTTAGTTTGCCTTTGTCACGTTTGTAAGGGGTAGGGTTTTTCTTTCCGTACAGCGTTTCCTGCAAGGTCCAGCCCCAATGGCCCTCGTGTTTGTTATTGAAGGTCTTGCCCTTGTATACTTCCCCCATTGCAGGAGAGGCAACATCCGCCCCGTGTTCTGTGCCCGCAGCCGCACGATCCCAATTGGTGTCCAACGACCCTACATATTCAAAATTGAGTTCAGCGTCGACCAGCATTCTCCAGAGTTGGTAGCGGTAGCTGGGGTTTTCTGCGCTGCCCTGTGTAATGGAATTGCCCAAAGCCATGATCTTCAGGGTTTTCTGGGCTTCAGGTTTAGGTGAAAACTCTTCGGCTTGATCTTCGGTGCAACTGGTTGCCAGTAAGGTAATCAGAATTAGGAATATTCTTACTTGATGCGATTTAATAATAGAAAACATAAATTATTGCAAGTTCTAATGAGATGAGCGTAGCCCTTAAAAACGGAAAGCATAAGATTCGGTTGCAGAGCTGTTGCATGGCAGCCTTACAATTGTACAATTCTGTTTGAGAGGTGGGTGGCAAAGCAGTGCAACGGAAAGAAAGCCGAAGCTTAGCCGATATCAAAAAGACTCTTATATTTGCTTCTTGAATCAGTGAGCCGAAAACAGCAGTCTGATCAGCGCATCGATCAGGCTGATAAAACATGTTTATGGAACTTAATTATTTATAACAGAGCCAAATGACGACAAAAGCTTCTAAAATCATCTATACCATTACCGATGAGGCGCCAGCCCTGGCTACGCGTTCGTTCCTTCCGATCGTGCAGGCCTTCGCAAAGGCAGCCGCTATCGAAATAGAGACAAGAGACATTTCACTTGCAGGCCGTATTATTGCCGCGTTCCCGGAAAACCTGAGCGAGGCGCAAAAGCAATCGGACGACTTAGCTTACCTGGGCGAACTGGCCAAGACGCCGGAGGCCAACATCATCAAGCTACCAAACATCAGTGCATCGATCCCACAACTAACGGCAGCTATTAAAGAGTTGCAGTCACAAGGGTACAACATACCTGACTACCCGGCTGACCCCAAGAACGATGCTGAGAAAGATATCAAAGCGCGTTATGCGAAGATTCTGGGTAGCGCCGTAAACCCTGTGTTGCGCGAAGGCAACTCAGATCGCCGTGTAGCAGATGCCGTGAAACAGTATGCTAAGAAGCACCCACACTCGATGGGTAAGTGGTCTTCTGACTCCAAAACGCATGTGGCCCACATGACTGGCGGCGACTTCTACGGCACAGAGCAGTCTGTCGTGGTTGACGAAGCCACCGATGTGCGCATCGAGTTTGTTGGAGCCAACGGCGAAACCACCGTGCTGAAAGACAAAGTAGCTCTGAAGGCCGGTGAGGTAATGGACTCGTCGGTGATGAGCAAAAACGCCCTGCGCTCTTTCCTGGAGAAGGAAATTGCGGAGGCTAAGGAGCAAGGCATCCTGCTGTCATTGCACCTGAAGGCAACCATGATGAAAGTGTCTGACCCGATTATGTTTGGCCACGCGGTAACGGTGTTTTTCAAGGAGACTTTTGAGAAGCATGGTGCCACGTTCAAAGAACTGGGTGTGGATGCAAACAACGGCCTGGGCGATGTGTATGCGAAAATCCAAAACCTACCATCCGAGAAGCGTGCCGAAATCGAAGCCGATCTGAAAGCAGAGATGGAGAAGCGTCCTGAACTGGCGATGGTAAACTCTGACAAAGGCATCACCAACCTGCACGTGCCAAGCGACGTGATCATCGACGCCTCTATGCCGGCGGCTATCCGTTCTTCTGGTCAGATGTGGGGGCCGGACGGCAAACTGCACGATACGAAGGCGATCATTCCGGACCGCTCTTATGCGCAGATCTACCAGGAAGTGATCCAGTTCAACAAAGAGAACGGTGCTTTCGACCCGACGACTATGGGCACAGTGCCGAACATCGGTTTGATGGCACAGAAAGCCGAGGAGTATGGCTCGCACGACAAGACCTTTGAGATGGCGGCCGCTGGTACGGTACGCGTGGTGGATGCCGAGGGCAATACGCTGATGGAGCAGAAAGTAGAGCAAGGCGATATCTTCAGAGCCTGTCAGACCAAAGACCTGCCTATTCAGGACTGGGTGAAGCTGGCGGTAACAAGAGCCCGTATCACGAACACGCCAGCTATTTTCTGGCTGGATCCGCAGCGCGCCCATGATGCCAACCTGATCAAAAAAGTAGAGCTATACCTGCAGGACCACGACACGAACGGCCTTGAGATCAAGATCATGTCGCCGGTAGAAGCTATGCGCTATACCTGCGAGCGTGCCAAAGCAGGCAAAGACACCATCTCGGTTACGGGCAACGTACTGCGTGATTACCTAACTGACCTGTTCCCGATCCTGGAGCTGGGTACCAGCGCCAAAATGCTTTCAATTGTTCCGTTGCTCGACGGCGGTGGCCTGTTCGAAACAGGTGCCGGAGGATCTGCACCGAAGCACGTAGAGCAGTTCGTAGAAGAGAACTATCTGCGTTGGGATTCATTGGGCGAGTTCCTGGCATTGGCCGTTTCTCTGGAAGACCTTGCTTACAAAACCAAGAACGAGAAGGCAGAAGTACTGGCCGAAGCCCTTAACAAAGCGAATGCTGAGTTCCTGGAGAAGGACAAGTCACCGGCCCGTAAAGTAGGCGGCATCGACAACCGTGGCAGCCACTTCTACCTGGCCATGTACTGGGCACAGGCACTGGCCGAGCAGACGAAGAACCAGGAGCTGAAAGACAAATTCTCTGGTTTAGCGAAAGAGCTGACCGACAACGAGCAGAAGATCGTGGACGAGCAAATCGCTGCCCAAGGCAAACCAGTTGACATCGGCGGTTACTTCCACCTGGATAATGCAAAAGTGGACGAAGCGATGAGACCGAGTGAGACGCTGAATGCTGCGCTGAACAACTTCTAAATAGAAGCTTAAAGTTTAAATAAGAAAGGCTGCCTGAGCGATCGGGCAGCCTTTATTTGCTGTACCAAACATACCGTAGGTATAGCAGCCTCGTCTACAACAAGCCTTGGTAGCTATGGTTATACCTTGTTCTCCATTTTTATGAATCAGCGAGCTTCAGAAGTACACCTAGGTTCTACACTATTTTTTAACCTTGCTCTTTCGGATTTGCAATCCGAAAGTACCATAGCCGCGGATTTGTAATCCGCTTAGCAAAGGCAGACACTACTGGCAGGCAGGCGGATTGCAAATCCGCATTTAACCAAGTTCCGGATTGCAAATCCGGAACAGCATTGAGTAACAGCAGTAGTAAACAATCAGCTGTGTTGATAAATTTGAAAGTAATGGAAGCGGTAGGTCAGTCGCTTCCATATCTAAGGTATAGCAATCGGGCTTAGTGCCTAACTCCCCCCGCTGGCGCGAGCTTGCAGCTCGTGCCATTTCCTTACCACGCAGCTACCAAATAGTACGAGCTGCAAGCTCACACTAGCAGTAGAGGTGCATTAAAACAAAAGCGGCAGCCCAATCAGGCTGCCGCTTCTTTCTAGTATCTAACGTCTAATATCTAGCTTCTAACTTCTAAACTAGTACCCAAACACCTGCTCCAAAGTCAGCTGCTTCACTTTGCCGTATTTCTCCAGCTCCTTGAAGTTCAGACGGTCTTTCGAGCCAATCACCAGGATCGCCTGTGGCTGGCCGCTCACAAACTGCTTCTGGAATGCCTGCAATTGGTCGAAGGTCAGGCTGTTGGCGCTTTCGTACACGTCTTTGCGGATGTCGTAGTCCAGGCCGAGGCGCTTGGCACGCTCGTAGTCGAACAGGATAGATGACTTGGTGATGCGCTCCGAAGAGATGCTGTTGCGCAGCGAAGCCTTTGCAATGTCAAAGTTGGCCTCCGCCAGCGGCATGTTCGTCAGGAGCTCCTGCATACCTGCCATGGCCTCCGGTAGCTTGTCTGACTGCGTACCGATGTACGACATGATGTAGTTCGAGCGGTCTTTCTTGGCAGCGGTGCTGTAGCTGGAGTAGGCAGAGTAGGCCAGGGCCTTCGACTCACGCAGCTCCTGGAACACGATTGAACTCATACCTGCACCGAAGTACTGATTATACAGACGGATAGTCGGCACCAGATCTTTGTTGAAGGCGTCTGCCTTGGTCAGGAACATCAGCTCGGCCTGCACCATGTTGTAGTCCACCCAGTAAACAGTTGGCTGCTTGATGTCGAGTTCGGCGTATACCTTCTCGGCTGGAACCGGCTTCAGTTTGGCTGGCACAATATGACCGGCATTAAGCGTCGCTACCAGTTTGTCTGTTTCACGTGGGCCATAATAGAGCACGCGGTGCTCGTAGGTTGGGATGCTCTTGATGATGTTCACCAGCTCCTGCGGCTTCACGGCCTTCAGTTCTTTTTCTGACAGTACCGTCGTGAACGGATTCTTAGGGCCATACTTGGCGTAGTTTACCAATGCCTGGTTCAGAATTACGCCTTTGTTCAGCTTCGCGTCATTACGGGCCTTCAGTATGCCCTGCACCATGTCGTCGAGGGCTTTCTGGTCAGCTTTCGGGTTTTGGAGGGTATTCTCAAAGAGGGCCAGGGCCTTCTCGAAATTCTCATCGAGTCCAGACAGCGTTACATATACCTGGTCGCCGGAAGTGGATACATTGAACGAAGTGCCCAGTTTGTAAAACTCCTTCTTCAACTCCTCAGCTGTGTACTTGTCGTTGCCCAAGAATTTGAGGTAGTTCACGGCCATACCCAGTTTCTGGTCGTTGTTAGTGCCCATGTCCAGAATGTAGTATAGCTGGAACAGGCCGTTCTCAACGTTCTTGGTGTATAGCAGTGGAATGTTGTTCTTCAGTTTCGCTTCTTTGATATCAGCCTTGTAGTCTACAAATACAGGCGACAGCTCAGAAGTTTCACTTGCCATGAATGTTTTGTAGTAATCCGACTGCGCATCACGGTTAACCGGCACTGGCGTGATGGATGGTTTCTCTACCTTCTGGCCGGCGGCATTCTTGTCGGTGCGCTTGTATACCAGCACGTAGTTGTTGTTGAGGTACTTGTTCGCCACATTCACCACGTCCTGCTTGGTTATTTTGTTGAACGCTTCGCGGCGTTTGATGTAGTCGCCCCACGGAATATCATAGATAAAGGCCGTCACGAAAGCATCGGCACGATCGGAGTTGCTCTCATACGCTCTCATCTCCGTGATTTTGTTGTCGTTGATAATGGCCGGAATGAGGTCGTTGTCGAACTTGCCCTGCTTCACCAGTTCTATCTGGGAGAGGAGCATGTCCTTTACCTCATCCAGGCTTTGGCCCTGGCGCGGCGAACCGCCCAAGCGGAACACCGAGTAGTCTTTCATCTGGTTGTCATAACCGTAGGCCTGCAGTACCTTCTGCTGTTGGTTTAGGTTCAAATCGATCAAACCGGCCTGGCCATTGTAAAGGATGTTGCTGATCATACTCAGCACCAAAGCATCCTGAGAGCTAACACCCGGAAAGCGGTAGGCGATCGACACGTTCTCGGCGCTTGGGCCCGTCACTTCTTTCACAATCGGTTTTGCGATAGGCTGCTCCTGTGCAACGGTAAAGGCAGGGGCCGGGGCTTGCTTCAACTTTCCGAAGTGCTTATCAATCACACGAATGGCTTGGTCAAAATCAATGTCACCGCTTAGCGCCACGGCCATGTTGTTTGGCACATAGTAGGCATCAAAGTATTTTTTGATCTCCGTAATGGAAGGATTCTTCAGGTGCTCGATGGTGCCGATAGTGGTTTGGGTACCGTATTGGTGTTTCGGGAACATGGCCGCATTCAGCGTTTCCATCACCTTCCAGCCATCGTTGTCCAGGGTGCGGTTTTTCTCTTCGTATACCGCTTCCAGCTCCGTGTGGAACAGGCGTGGCACCAGCTCGCCGAAGCGGTGCGCCTCCAAGGCTACCCAGCGCTCCAGTTGGTTGCTTGGGATGTCGTTGGTGTAGACAGTCTGCTCAACAGAGGTATAGGCGTTGGTCCCTTTGGCTCCGATCGCGCCCAGTATCTTGTCATACTCGTTGGCCACAGCATAGGTAGCCGCCACGCCCGAGATGGAGTCGATCTGGTGGTAGATCTTTTTGCGCATGGCCGGGTCGGTAGTGTTGCGGTGCTGCTCGTAAAGCGCCTCAATCTTATCCAGCTCTGCTTTCTCTTTTTCCCAGTCCTGCGTGCCGAGCTTTGTAGTGCCTTTGAACACCATGTGCTCCAGGTAGTGGGCCAGGCCGGTGGCATCGGCAGGGTCGTTCTTGCTGCCCGCTTTCACGGCTATAAAAGTCTGGATACGCGGCGCGTCCTCATAATCCGTCAGGTATACCTTCAGACCGTTGTCCAGGGTATAGACACGGGCGTTGAGCGGGTCGTTGGGCACGGTTTCGTACTTGTATTCCTTCTGAGCCGTCGCTGTTTCGGTGGCCGATTGCGACTGGTAGGTTTCGTTTTTACATTGCGTGAACACGAGGGCAGACGCAACCAAAAACAACGATAATCCTTTTTTCATGGGTTTGTTTTTAGGGTATAGGGAATAAGGTATAGCAGCACCTTGTCAGGTGACGAAGCTTTTCGTTCAAAAACCTCATCACCTGAAAAGGTGTTTTAACTATAACTTTACAAATATAAAATTTTTCCTGAATTAGAAATCAGTATCCAGGCCGAAGCGCTGTTTCATATCGACGAGCACCGGATATTTCTCGGCGAGGTAGTTGAATTTGTCCTGCGAAGTGTAGAGCTTGTTTCCTTCCTGTATCTCCATTACTTCGGCCTTCAGCTTGATACTGCGGTTTCCGGTCTCTTTTTTCAGTTCGCGGAGTATTTCCGGGCGCAGGCTGGTGAACTGGTCCATCATCACGTGGTTTTCCAGATGCAGGACGATCTCATTGTCTTCCCCGATGTGGAACTGGCGGTTAAGCAAGGTATACTCCATCATGTTCTCCGCCTTCTTGCGGCGCAGAATGGCATGCCAAACCGTATTCAGTCGGGTAGGGTCTACGGGCACCACGGTGCCATAGCCGGTTTCCTCTTCCTCTTCGGCAACGGCTATATCGGCCACAGCGGCAGGCTGATTCTGGATGTCTTTCAGGCTAGGCAGTTTTCCCAGCTTTTTCTGGGGTGGCACAGGTATAGAAGGTCGCTGCATGGTTGGTGCCGGAGCTGTCTTGGCCTCAGGCGGCGACAGATGGGCATCCGGTGTAACCTGTTGTGGCTTGTGCGGCTGTTGCAGATCCTGCGAAGGCACCGTGCCCTGCTGGTTTGGCTGCTGCAAACCTACAGAAGGTATACCGCCGCCTTGCATGGCAGCTGATGGCACCGTGCCAGCCGTCGGCTGCTGCATAGCCGCCGAAGGTATGACAGGGGCACCTGCAGGTTTGGTAGCGGCTGGTGCCGGGGCTACTACCTTAGCTTTTTTTAACTCAGCTCCTTCCTGCGCAAAGCTAAAGGCCGCGTTGAGGTGCGCCATTTTCATCAGGCACAGCTCCACATGCAGGCGCTGGTTTTTGCTGCTCTTATAGTTGGTGTCGCAGACGCTCACCAAATTCAGTCCCGAAAGCAGGAAAGACACCGATGACTTCTGCGACTGCTCGGCATACCTGGCTTTGATGTTGTCCGATACCTCCAGCAGTTGCACCGTTTGTGGGTCTTTGCACACCAGCAGGCTGCGGAAATGCTCGCCTATACCTATAAGGAAGTTGTGCGCATCGAAACCGTTCTTCAGAATCTCATCAAAGAGCAGCAGCGAGCCCGACAGGTTCTGGTCCAGCAGGTGATCCGTGAGTCTGAAATAGTAGTCGTAATCCAGAATGTGCAGGTTCTCGACTGTGGCCTTGTAGGTTACGTTATGGCCCGAGAAAGTCACCATCTGGTCAAAGATCGACAGAGCGTCGCGCAGGGCACCGTCGGCTTTCTGCGAGATCAGATGCAGGGCGTCTGGCTCGGCCTGTATGTTTTCTTTTTGGGCGATGTTGCCCAGGTGGCGTACCATGTCCTCGATCCGGATGCGGTTGAAGTCGAAGATCTGGCAGCGCGACAGGATGGTCGGGATAATCTTGTGGCGCTCGGTGGTCGCCAGAATGAAGATGGCATAGGCAGGCGGCTCCTCCAGGGTCTTCAGGAAAGCATTGAAGGCCTGGTTCGAGAGCATGTGCACCTCATCTATGATGTAGATCTTGTACTTGCCGGTCTGGGGGGCGTAGCGCACCTGCTCTACCAGGTTCCGGATGTCCTCTACCGAGTTGTTGGATGCGGCATCGAGCTCATGTATGTTAAAAGAACTGTTGCTGTTGAAGCTGCGGCAGGACTCACATTCGTTGCAGGCTTCTACTTCCGGAGTGATGTTCTGGCAGTTAATGGTCTTTGCCAAAATACGGGCACAGGTTGTCTTGCCTACGCCACGCGGCCCGCAGAACAGGAATGCCTGGGCCAGGTGATGGCTGCTGATGGCGTTCTTCAGGGTGTTGGTGATATGGTGCTGCCCCACCACGCTATCGAACGTGGCCGGTCGGTATTTACGCGCTGATACTACAAAGTTTTCCATTACTACAAAGATAACGAATCTGAAGCTCAGATGGGAAAGCTTTTTATCCAGTAGTTTTCCAGAGGGTTATCCACCAAAGCCCGTCCGGGTTCAGGCTGAGTGATGTAAATGCACAGGTATAACTATGCGAAGTCTGCGTGCTGATCTGACTTGAATCGCCTGTAATGAATAGAGGTATATATTTAAATTCATATATATCTTTATTACAGTCAGTTGTGTAAATATATTGTTAAATAATTAAAATAAAAAATATTTAATTTTATACTTTAATCTATATAACTATCCTGATATGTCAGCGTACTCATAAGCCTGTGTGTACATAAAGTCTAATTTAACCTTAAACAAATCTACTTATGAAGCGAAATCTACGCTACGTGACGCAGCTGACATTGCTCATGATGTTGCTGCTAGGAACCAGCCTGGCTTACGGTCAGGGAAAAAGTAACCCTCAGAAGAAACCTGTCCCGCAGGTAGCGCTTGATCACATCAAGGCCAACAAGCAGAAGTTTAAGGTAAACGACAGAGACATCGCCGACCTGAAGCTCAGCAGTGAATCCAGGGGCAAGAAAAGCGGCGTAACGCACCTCTACATCATTCAGCAACACGAAGGGATAGAGATACACGGTGCCATCACGAACATGGCAATTGCCAGCGACGGGAAAGTAGTGCATATCGGCGAGAGGCTCTATAATGGCCTGGATGGGAAAGTGAACAGCAAGCAGCCAACACTGGACGCAGCCGGAGCCATCGCCGCTGCCGCCAGACATCTGGGCACGGCCATAAAAGAGCCATTGACTGTATTGGAGGCTGCCCATGGTAACAACCGGGAGGCCCTGTTATCGAAAGGTGGCATTTCACTGGAGCCTATACCTGCCAAGCTGGTTTACCAGCCCATGTTTGATGGCAGTCTGCGACTTGCCTGGGAAGTGTCCATCTACGAGCTGGACGCCCAAAACTGGTGGAACATCCGGGTAGACGCTAACACAGGTGAGCTTTTGGACAAGGATAACATGGTGGTGCATTGCCAGTTTGAGAACGACGGAGCGGGTGGCAGATTCCTGCACGAAACGCACAGCCACACGGCAGCCGCAGCTCCACTGGACGAAGACATGGATATGGCGCCTTATGCCCCAATGGCTGGCCCGCTAAACAATGGCAAGGCGCCTGGTGTGTATGAGGTTTATCCGATGCCGATCGAAAGCCCAAGCCACGGTTCCCGTAAACCCATGAACGCGGCTGCTGTCGTAGACGGAATGGCATCGCCTACTGGCTGGCATACCGACGACAAGAAGAGCTATACTATTACCAGAGGTAACAACGTGTATGCCTATGAAGACCCCAATAACACAGGCTTTATTGTCAGCAACTCCGACAACGGTTCCGATGTAGTGTACGGTTACAGCCCCGACGGCGGAACGCAGCGTGTGTTCAAGCATCAGTTTGACTTTTCCAAGGGTCCTGAATCCTACAAAGATGCGGCCATTACCAACCTCTTTTACTGGAACAACATCATCCACGACATGTGGTACAAGTATGGCTTCGACGAGGAAAGCGGTAACTTCCAGGCCAGTAACTTTGGCAAAGATGGTCTAGGCAACGATTATGTAATGGCTGAAGCCCAGGACGGAAGAAATGTTTCTACTATCCGCAACAATGCCAACTTCGCCACTCCTATAGATGGCAGAAGACCCAGAATGCAGATGTACCTTTGGAGCGGCGTGCCAGATCCGGACAAATTCAGGGTAACAGCTCCTGCGTCTATTGCCGGAAGCTACCCGACAGGTACTGCAGCTTTTGGGCCAGCCCTTACACCAACTCCGATTACCGGCAAGTTAGTGCTCGTAAACAGTGAGGGGGCTAACGCTGTGGAAGGATGCGGCGCGGTGCTAAATGCGGCCGCGGTGGCAGGCAACATCGCCGTTGTGTACAGAGGCTCGTGTGGTTTTGCAGTTAAAGTGAAGAACGCCCAAAATGCTGGTGCCATTGCCGTTGTGGTAATTAACAACACGTCGGGCGCACCAGGTAACATGGGTGGGGCAGATGCCACTATCACGATCCCTTCCGTCATGATCAGCGATGTGACCGGTGCCAGCATCAGAGCCTTGCTGGATGCCAACCAAGAGGTTGTGGTGATGCTGAAGGATGATGGTTCTGGCCCTGAAATTGACGGTGATTTTGACAACGGTATCATCGTGCACGAATACGGCCACGGTATTTCCAACAGACTAACAGGTGGTCGTAACACGACTTCCTGTTTGCCAACTCAGGTGCTTGCCAGCGGGCAGGTATTGACAACCGAACAAATGGGTGAGGGCTGGAGCGATTGGTTTGGTTTGATGATGACCATGAAGAAAGGCGATACCCGTGAAAAGATCAGAGGGATAGGCACCTATGCCGTAGGGCAACCAACAAATGGCCGCGGTATCCGACCGGCACCATACTCCACTGATTTCAGTGTGAACAACTATACCTATGGTGCCACCAACAACCCATCGCTCAGTGCTCCGCATGGCATAGGTTTCGTGTTTGCCACTATTCTTTGGGAGATGACCTGGGACCTGATTGATAAATATGGTTTTGATCCGGATCTCTACAACGGCAATGGCGGTAACAACATGGCCATGCAACTGGTTATCGATGGATTGAAGCTACAGCCTTGCTACCCGGGCTTCGTGGATGGCCGAAATGCCATTCTGTTGGCCGATCAGCTGAACAACGGCGGAGCTAACCAGGAGCTTATCTGGAGAGCCTTTGCCAGAAGAGGGGTAGGCTACAGCGCCAGCCAAGGATTGAGCTACTACAGGTTCGACCAGGTGGAGGCATTTGATCTGCCAGCTTCTATAGCCGCGGTCAACGTCAGCAACGTGCTTTCTCCTGCTGAGTTGGGCAACGACAAAGAGCTGCTGCTGAGCTACCCAAACCCATTCTCCGAAAGCACCACCATTAGCTTCAAAGCCAGAGAGTCTGGTCACACGGTGCTCAAGGTATATGATATAACAGGCCGCGAGGTGGAGACACTCTTTGAAGGTAATGTGAAGGGTGGTGAGACCTACAAGCATGAATTCAAAGCGGCTGGCCGGGAAAACGGCATGTACATTTACAGAATCGTAAATGGAGGTACTACCCGATCCGGTACCATGCTCCTGATCAAATAGCTTTTCTGATTAGGGGATAATTTAAAAATCCTGGCTGCAGCCCACATACTGCAGCCAGGATTTTTGCTTTTTATGCTGCGTGACGGCCACACAATGGAATCAGCTCCAGCTCAGGTATAGCGGGAGTTCATCAAGCAGGCAAATGGATAATCTTATGCCTATGCTACCGCACTGCATCATACCCGCCCAGTAGTCCTTTTTTGGAGAGCACAAACTGCCATAGCTGGTTGTTGCGGGACCGGAAAGAGCCGGCGCTGGAGAGCAGGTAGTAGGTCCACATCCGGTAGAAGCGCTCCCCATACTCGCCCTGTAGCTCGGGCCAGTGTTGGTTGAAGTTTTGGAGCCAGGCCAGGAGGGTAAGGTCGTAATCAGGCCCGAAGTTGTGCAGGTCCTCCACCACAAATGTGTGCTCCATGGCAGTAGACAATTGGCGCAGGGAAGGTATCAGGCAATTGGGGAAAATGTATTTGTCGATGAAAGGGTCGGGGGAGGTTTTGGAGAAGTTGACACCGATGGTGTGCAGC
Source organism: Pontibacter aquaedesilientis (assembly GCF_014773225.1). GTDB lineage: Bacteria > Bacteroidota > Bacteroidia > Cytophagales > Hymenobacteraceae > Pontibacter > Pontibacter aquaedesilientis. The sequence goes on from NZ_JACXAJ010000002.1 coordinate 130,810, forward strand.
AGGAACAGGCCGTCGTCCTTTAGGCAGCGGGCCGCCGTTTGCATGTAAGTGCGGTGGTTTCGGTAGCCGACGTGCTCAGCCATACCGATCGATACCACATGGTCGAACTGCTCCCGCACGTCGCGGTAATCCTGCAGCCTGATGTCTACCGGCAGCCCTTGGCAGATCTCTCTGGCCAGTGCCGCCTGCTCACGCGAGACGGTGACGCCAACCACTTCGGCACCATACCTTTCTGCCGCGAACCTGGCAAAGCCACCCCAGCCGCAGCCAATGTCTAGCACACGCTGCCCAGGCTGTAGCCGTATTTTGCGGCAGACCAGGTCGAGCTTGTTTTCCTGTGCCTGGTCCAGGTTGTCAGCGTTTTTCCAGTAGCCGCAGCTGTAGATCATGCGTTTATCGAGCATGAGTTGGTAAAGCCTGTTGCCGATGTCGTAGTGCCGTTGCGCATTGCGTGAGGCTTTGCGCCTGGTTTGCAGGTTGAGCACTTTGGCGATCAGTACTTCCAGCACGGTCCGCCAGCCAAACCGGGCTTGCTTGTACAGGTCGGCCCGTATCGCCCGGAAAACAAATTCATCGATGCGCTCACAATCCCACCAGCCTTCCATGTAGGACTCGCCAAGCCCCAGAGAGCCCTGGGTGAGCACCCGCTTGAAGAAGCGCCCGTCATGCACCTGCAGGTCCCACGGGTCGGGGCCATTCACTTTGATATTGGCGGTTGCCAGCATGGCGGTTACTTGCCGCTGTAGGCTTTGCTGTTCCATGGTGCTCAATAGGAGGTGTAAGTTTGTGACACAGAATGTATTATACCTGTTTTGACTTTGAACGGAAACACGCTATGATGGTTGATTTTGTTAGCCCATACCTGTTTTGGGACCCTTATTGCGGCTTGCAAAACGGTGGTTTCGGTCGGGTTGACCTGTCTGCAAAAGGTTGCGGGATGAAGCCATGAATTTTCAATTTCTGCTGGTAGTCTCTGCGCAATCCGAATCAGCTTTAGCGTGTAGGTAACATGCCGGTTAGCATGCCTAGTGTCAAGGGTTTGGAGCTGTGCATACTTGGCTTTATTCAGGAAAGCTTTGCTTAAGGTTGATAGGTATAGGCCTGTGTTTTTGCAAACAAATCCATTCGGGTTGCTCCTCGTTTACGCTTTGTTAAAAAAAATATAAATAAATAATCTACTGAATAATAGCGTGTTGTTGTATCTGTATTAACTTTTTCTAATATTTTTTCAGGTACCGGAAATCCAGTTGCGCTGGCAGGGGCGTAAGTGAGACATAACAATATACAAAACATGAAAAAGTTAATCTTATCGGTAATGTTCGTAGCTGGTGTTGCAGCATTATCTCCAGTAGTTGCACAGAGCAACAAAACAGTAATGGTAGGTGGTGAGACCATGTACCCGACTAAGGACATCGTGGACAACGCCGTGAACTCCAAAGACCACACAACGCTCGTGGCAGCAGTAAAGGCAGCAGGCCTGGTAGAGACACTAAAAGGAAAAGGTCCTTTCACAGTGTTCGCTCCTACGAACGATGCTTTCGAAAACCTTCCGGACGGTACAGTAGAAACCCTGCTGAAGCCAGAGAACAAAGCAACCTTAACGAAAGTGCTTACCTACCATGTAGTACCAGGCAGACTGGATGGCTCTAAAATCATGAGCGAGATCAAGGCCGGTAAAGGCAAAGCTACTTTCACAACTGTGAGCGGTGGCAAGTTAATGGCTACCATGAACGGTGACAGAAACATTGTGATTCAGGACGAGAGTGGCAACAAAGCCAATATCTCTGTTTATGATGTGCACCAGTCCAATGGCGTGATCCATGTGTTGGATAAAGTAATGCTTCCGAAATAATCAGTTAAACACCTCTTCTAATAGCTATACAGTTCCGCTGTATAGCTCTAATTTCCTCACCCTTCAATCCATTTTATTTTCCCGATGAAAAATTTATCAATAGCTAACAAGCTACTTGCCTCCGCTGCCCTTTTCGGTATGGTGATTACAGGAACCAGCTGCGACGACGACAAAGAAACCATGACCCCTGCCGCAGACATGGTTATGATGAACAACATCATGCTGAGCAGCCAGCAGGAAGTACCGGCAAACACTTCCAACGCGTCTGGAACATACTCAATCCAGTACGACAAAACGAGTAATCAGCTGGCCTATACCATCAATTACTCTGGCATAACGCCAACAGCCATGCACTTCCATAAAGGAGATCTGGGTGTAGCAGGTGGCGTAGAAGCTGAAGTGGTAGGCCCTTTCAGCTCTGGCATGAAAGGAAACATCAAACTGACAGAAGCCCAGGAGGCAGACTTGCTGGCGGGTAAGTTTTACCTGAACGTACACAGCGCCACTTTCGCTGCCGGTGAACTAAGAGGCCAGGCGGTTTCGGAAGACAAGGTTGTGTTGAGCAACATCAAGCTAAGCGGAAAGCAAGAGGTTCCGAGCAACGCTTCTGCCGCAACCGGCACGTTCAATGGCCTGTATGACAAGAAAAGCAAAATGCTGGATTACACTATCGTTCTCAACGGGGTTACTTCCGCCGGTATGCACTTGCACAAGGGCGCTCCGGGCGCTAACGGTGACGTGGTGATGGCCATCGCTAACATGAAAGGCATGACGGCTGCTTTCACTGCTGCTCAGGAAGTTGACCTGCTGGCAGGAAACCTATACCTGAACGTACACAGCGCGGGTCAGCCAGGTGGCGAGATCAGAGGACAAGTGGTTTCTGATCAGAAAGTGGTATTCGCAAACAGAATCACAGGTGATCAGGAAGTTGGCCCGACCAATTCAGTTGCCAATGGCACTATCTACGCTGTGTACGACAAGTCTAACAAGAAACTGACTTACACCATCACGTATACTGGCGTGGCCCCTACAGCCATGCACTTCCACAAGGGTGCAGCGGGTACCAATGGCGGTGTAGAGGCAGAGGTAGTTGGACCTTACTCGTCTGGCATGACAGGTTCGGTTACCCTGACAGCTGCGCAGGAAGCAGACTTGCTGAAAGGCTTATGGTACCTGAATGTGCACAGCACTGCTTTTGCAGGCGGTGAGATCCGTGCTCAGTTAGTAAAGTAAAGCTCATAAACTCAAAGGGCATTGATTCAGCAAAAGATCAATGCCCTTTTTTTACCATAACACGATTTGCTTTAAATGGAAACAAGCTTACACGTTCAGAGAGGGTATTTAAAAACACTCGTTTATTCCCTGGGTATAACATTAGCTGTAGGGGTAAGTGCCTGTACCTACGACAGGGCTCCTGAAGCAGTCCCGAATACGCTGCAGGTGAGTTATCAAATAGATATCAAGCCTATCATCGCCACTAATTGTTACTCTTGCCACACTGCCAACTCTACCGATCCGCACAAGGCTGGCTATGCCTTTTTGGATAACTATGAAGAGCTGAAGAGCTATGCCTTACGACCTAGCAACGCAAGTCCGAATCTTACAAAGCTTCAGGCCCGGATCAGGTTTGTGGAAACACCCGGCATGCCCCTGAAAGGACCAATGCCGGAAGATGATATTAAGAAGATTGAGGCATGGATCAAGGCTGGCGCACCCAACAACTAGCCCAATCATTTACATTTTTTAACACCATGCTTATGAAGCTATACCTGCTTACTCTTCTTTTCTTGCTCACCGCTTTTTCTGGTGTTAAGGGGCAGGACCTGTACTATGCCAAAAAGGTGGAAACAGGGTTTTTCTCAGAAGCCAGGTTTGAAAACATAGAAGCTGCATCAAATGCAGGTATATCCGTCCTGAATACCCGCTCCGGAGAGATCGCCTTCAAAATTCCCATTCGCTCGTTTGTGTTCGCCAACGGCTTGATGCAGGAGCATTTTAACGAGACCTACCTCGAAAGCGACAAATACCCCAACGCTACTTTCAGCGGCAAACTGGTCGAGCGTATTGACTTTGCTATACCTGGTTCTTACCCTGTAAAAGCAACGGGCACACTCACGGTACATGGCGTCCCGCAGAAACGCACAATAGCCGGAACTGTACAGGTGTTGGGAAACAGCATTGTGCTGACAGCAAATTTCTTAGTGCCGGTGGCAGACCATGAGATAGACATTCCGAAGGACAAACTTTCCAATATATCCCAGGAAATAAAAATAAACCTAAAAGCAAGTTATGAGCCTAAGAAATAAACTATGGTTGGCAGTTTTGCTAAACCTGTTCTTTTGCACGGGCTCATTTGCGCAGGACCAGGAACTGTTGGCCTTGTTAGAGGACAGTGTGGCAGATAACGGGCAGGACGTTTTTGCAACGTTCAAGACTACCCGCATTGTGAACAGCCACTCCATCGAGACTGTGAAGCACCGGGGTCTGGACTTTCGGGTAACACACCACTTCGGAGATGTGGCCGGAGGGGCAGGCGGCATACATTCACTGTATGGGTTGGATCAGGCATCTGACATACGCATTGCTTTTGAGTATGGCATCAACGATAAACTGACCGCCGGATTTGGGAGGAGTAAGGTTAACGAGTTGTTGGATGGCTACCTGAAATACAGGCTGCTTTCTCAGACGCTGGATAACCGCCTACCAGTATCTGCCACAGTGATGTTGGGTGGTGCCCTTAACCCTCAAAAAGCAAGCGAAGGAGGATATAACAGTCTGGAGCAGCGGTTGTCTTATACTTTTCAGCTGTTGCTGGCCAGAAAGTTTGAGCGGATTTCGGTTCAGCTCATGCCTACTTTGCTGCACAGAAACTATGTGTTTGGCCCGGATGAAAAAAACGATGTGTTTGCGTTAGGAGTTGGGGGCAGATGGAAAATGACCAAACGCTTTGCTTTGCTGGCAGACTACTTTTATAGCTTCCATGATGATAGAAGAACTGGGACTGTCGAACAATATAACCCTTTGGGTATCGGAATTGAGATTGAGACAGGAGGGCACGTTTTTCACATGTTTTTTACCAACAATGCAGGTATAGCGGAAAGCAACTTCCTGTCTAACACGAACTCATCCTGGCGAAAGGGCGAGTTCAAGTTTGGCTTCAATATCTCGCGTGTATTCAATATAGGCAGCTAATGTGCAAGTTTAGAGATGCTGACGATGTATCCGGGCACCTAAGTTGTGCAACATAATAGGGAGGCATTGGCAATGAAATTAGTCCGGGCTAATGAAACCCGGCAAGAAGGAAATTTGTTTTAGGTGAGAGAACTGATAGAAGTGTGCCGCAAATTTGTATATTTGTGGTATACTTCTTGAAGTATAAGCCGTAGAAAAACGACGTTCTTTAACTTATGGGGTAGACTGGAATTGACAGCTTGTGCAGATTGCGTGTAAGCATGTCGGGTGATGAACGTACCACCTGTTAAAAATCCGTTCGAACAATAACTGGCGAATATAACTACGCCATGGCTGCTTAATCTAGGTATTAAGCACTAGCCATAGTCTCGTGCAGGTTTCGTGAATCTGCTTGCACATCAGAGGCTTCGACTCGATTGACTAGTCTGTGTAAGGGTGCGGTACACAGGCGAAACAAAGCATCTAAGGAGTGCGCATAAGTCTGACTTATACTTGCAAGCTCCCGACAATCCGAATAAGTCTAAGCATGTAGAAAGCCCGTTGATTTCCTTGTCTGGACCAGGGTTCGAATCCCTGCTACTCCACCACCCTAAGCGAAAAGCCTTGTAAGTGTATCACTTGCAAGGCTTTTTTTGTTTGAAGAATTTTTCTCTCAGAATGATATTTGCTTATTGACAGGTATACAAATCGTATAAAGAGTGCTGATGTATCATGCCTCGAATCATTCAGTAGTTATTTCTCGTCCTCACCATATAAGTTTGTCTAAGGTTGCAGAAAGCTTCCTTTTAAATAAACCGGTTAATCAGATTCTCCAGGTATTCCTGCCGGCCGCTTCTCGCCTCAGGCTCGCCATGCGTAATGGCGTAATCGCGTAACGCCTCCATAGTCAGCTTGCCCTGCTCAAACTCCCGGCCTTTGCCACTGTCAAAGGAGGCGTAGCGTTCCTGGCGCAGCTTTCTGTAATCGGAGTTTTGCAGGATGTTGTCTGCCGTAATGAGGGCACGGGCGAAAGTATCAGCACCGCCAATATGGGCGTAGAAAAGGTCTGCCGGGTCGGTGGAGTTTCTCCGGATCTTGGCGTCGAAGTTAATGCCGCCGCCCTGCATACCGCCTACTTCCAGCAATACCAGCATGGCCTCTGTGAGTTCGTTGAGGTTGTTCGGGAACTGGTCGGTGTCCCAGCCGTTTTGGTAATCGCCGCGGTTGGCGTCTATAGAACCGAGCAGTCCGGCGTCGGCTGCCACTTGCAGCTCGTGCTGGAAGGTATGACCGGCCAGTGTGGCGTGGTTCACTTCAATGTTGAGCTTGAAATCGTCGAGCAGGTCGTACTGGCGCAGGAAGCCGACAACGGTTGCGGCATCATAATCATACTGGTGCTTGGTTGGCTCCATGGGCTTTGGCTCGATGAAGAAGTTTCCTCTGAAACCCTGGCTGCGGGCATAGTCTTTGGCGGTGTGCAGGAAACGGGCAAAATGCTCCTGCTCACGTTTCATGTCTGTGTTGAGCAGCGTCATGTAGCCCTCGCGTCCTCCCCAGAACACATAATTCTCGCCACCCAGCGCAATGGTGGCATCCAAAGCAGCCTTCACCTGGGCGGCCGCATGCGTCAGCACATGAAAATCCGGATTGGTGGCCGCACCGTTCATGTAGCGGCTATGCGAGAACACATTGGCCGTGCCCCAAAGTAACTTCACGCCAGTTTCTTTCTGCTTTTGCCGGGCATATTCTACAAGCGTCTGTAGCCTGCGTTCGTTCTCCCGGATGTCGTTGCCAAAGTCCACCACATCCACGTCGTGGAAGCAATAGTAGGGCAGGCCCAGTTTGGTGATGAACTCAAAGGCAGCGTCCATTTTGTCCTTTGCTCTGCCGATCACGTCTTGCTTTTGGTTCCAGGTATACTGCAGGGTAGGTCCACCAAAGGGATCGGATCCATCGGCATTGAAGGAGTGCCAGTAGGCCACGGCAAAGCGCAAATGCTCTTTCAGTGTTTTTCCGGCTACCACACGGCTCTCGTCGTACCAGCGGTAAGCCAGCGGATTGTCAGACGCCAGCCCTTCGAATTTGATGGTGCTTATACCTTTGAAATATTCTGTTGGAGATCCTGTCGTGTTGGCCATAAGGTATAGGTGTTAGCTGATTTGCGGTTAAGGTTATGCTTCGTTCAGATGTTTTTCGAGCAAGGCTTTCCATTCCTGGTATACCGGCTCGTATTGGTCAATGGCTTGGGGCTCTACAATGCGCAGCCTTTTGCTATTGGCAAAAGCTTCTTTTTCAGAGGCAAAAGCCTTCACGCCGATGCCGGCCCCCAGCGCCGCGCCTATGCTGCCATCGCTCAGGTATAACTCGACGGGCACGTGGGTGGCGTTCACAAACGCTTCGGTGAAGAGGTTGCTCTGGAAGAGATTGGCCTGCCCAGCCCGGATAATGCCGGGGTTCATGCCGTTCTCGCGCAGGATGTCCAGTCCGTAGCGGAAAGCAAAGGCTATACCTTCCTGCGCTGCCCGGAACAGATGGGCCTTGGAGTGGAGGTTGAGGTCGATGTGGTGAAAGTGCGTGCCGACGATCTTGTTGTGGAGCATGCGCTCGGCCCCGTTTCCGAAAGGAATCACGCGCAGGCCTTCGCTGCCGACAGGTATAGCAGCAGCCATCTCGTTCATGTCCGCATAGCTTATACCTGAGCCGGCAACCTGTTTCATCCAGCGGTTCAGGCTGCCGGTGCCGTTGATGCAAAGCAACATGCCCAGCCTTTTCCGGGAGTCGCTGTAATTAACGTGGGCAAAGGTATTTACCCGCGATTCCGGGTCGTAGAGCAGCTTGTCGCTCACGCCATAAATCACACCCGAAGTGCCGGCTGTGGCCGCTACCTCGCCGGGTTGCAGTACATTCAGCGACAGGGCATTGTTGGGCTGGTCGCCCGATTTATAGGTGACGGGTATACCTGCCTGCAGGCCAAGCTCATCGGCTATGTGTTGCTGAACCCTGCCGTGCTCTGAGAAAACAGGGTGAATGGCAGGTATAAGCTCTCTGTCGAATTGGAAGTAGCCGAGCACGTCGCTGGAAAGTTCGTTCTCCTGAAAATCCCAGAAGACACCCTCTGACAAAGCCGAGACGCTGGTGGTTACTTCGCCTGTGAGGCGCATGCCAACGTAGTCGCCCGGTAGCATGATCTTGTCGATGTTTCCGTACACCGCCGGTTCATTCTCCTTTACCCAAGCCAGTTTGGAAGCCGTGAAATTGCCCGGGGAGTTGAGCAGCCGGGTCAGGCTCCGTTCTTCCCCGATGGCTTTGAATGCTCTATTGCCGATTTCCACCGCCCGGCTGTCGCACCAGATAATGGCGTTGCGCAGGGCTTTCTGTTCTTTGTCCACCACCACCAGGCCGTGCATCTGGTAGGCTATCCCTATCGCGCCAATGTCTTTGGGGTTATACCTGCCTGTTGCGTGTGCTTTCAGGATGGCAACTTTAGCGTGCTCCCACCACATCGCTGGGGCCTGCTCTGCCCAACCTGCATTGGGAGCCAGGATGCCCGATTCTTCCTCCGGGTGCTGGGCCGAAGCCAGGCAAACCTGCGTCTGGGCATCCACTACCGACACCTTGATCGAAGAAGTACCTATGTCTATACCTAGTAGGAGCATATTATGTAGCGATTCATGTTGATGGCCAAGGCGCTGAGACACCTTGCAAGCCCGGCTCTGGCCTATCCATACGGGTATAGCGTGTCAGTTGGCTGGGTTTTTCGGCGTCTTTCAAGTTGATAAGATATAAAAAACGGGCGAGCTTTCAGCTGCCGATGGCCGTATCTATGTCTTGATTTATCAAGCGTGTATCCAAGTAGATAGTTATGCTGGCTGAACCTTTTACAAATAATTAATGTATATACATTAAAGGTTTATACATTTGTTGTAAATTTGAACCGGAATCATCATTAACCTTAAAAAATAAGAATCATGGCAAACGTAAAATGGGCAGTAGACCCGATGCACAGCGAAGTACAGTTCAAAGTAAAACACCTGATGATCACCACCGTGACAGGTTATTTCGAAAAATTTTCGGTTGAGGCAGAGAGCGAAGACGAGGACTTTAACGGAGCGGGCAACATCGTGTTCACCGCCGATGTGAACTCCATCAGCACCAACAACGAGCAGCGCGACACGCACCTGAAGTCAGCAGACTTCTTTGACGCGGAGAAGCACGATGAGATCCGTTTTGTGGGCAAGAGCTACGAGCAAAACGGCAATGGGGAAGCCAAACTGCATGGCGACCTGACCATACGCGACATCACCAAGCCGGTAACCGTGAACGTGGAGTTTGGCGGCACGGTGGTAGATCCCTACGGTCAGCACAAGGCCGGATTTACTGTAACAGGAAAGATCAGCCGCAAAGAGTTTGGCCTGACCTGGAACGCCGTGACCGAGGCCGGAAGCGTGGTCGTGAGCGATGAGATCAAGCTACAGGCCGAAGTGCAGTTGGTGAAGCAGGGTTAAGGTTCCACATTGTCATTTCGAAGGCCATGAGAAATCTGGATAATCAATAATTTCCAGGTTTATCGCCAGCGTTCGGCATGGCATATAATTTTCAGCTTCCCGTATACCTTATCATTCGCTAAATCTTTATCATCATGGAAGACAGAATCTTAGGAATTCACCATATCACGGCAATCGCTGGTTCGGCCAAAAAGAACCTGGACTTTTATACCAACGTGTTGGGTCTGCGCCTGCTTAAGAAAACGGTCAATTTCGACGACCCCGGCACCTACCACCTTTACTACGGCGATGAGGAGGGCAGCCCGGGTACGATCCTGACGTTTTTCCCTTACGAAACAGCCCGCCGTGGCAAGGCCGGCACAGGGATGGCCACGCACATCGGTTACGCCGTGCCCGAGGGTAGCTTCGACTTTTGGATGAAGCGATTCGAGGAGAATAACGTTGACTTCGGTCGTCCGTCGGAAAAGTTCGGGGAGCAGTATTTGCCGTTCCGCGATCCGGATGGCTTGTTCCTGGAATTGGTTATCCCTAAAAACGCAGATAACCGCAAACCTTGGGAAACCGACGAGGTGAAAGCCGACGTGGCAACGAAGGGCTTCCACAGCGTAACCCTGACCTTGCAAAAGGCGGATAAGACAGCGGCGATCCTGACCGATATCTTCGGTTATACCTTGCAGGACCAGACCGGCAGCAGCTACAGGTATAGCACCGACGCGGTAGAGGGAGCCAACATCATCGATATCGTGGAAAATCCGAGTATCGACCGTGCTGTAGGCGGTGCGGGTACCAACCACCACATTGCCTTCCGGGTGAAGAACGAGGAGGTGCTGATGAAATTCCGGGAGAAGGTAGCCAGCAGAGGGTATAACATCACCGAGAAGATCGACCGCAACTACTTTTATTCTCTTTATTTCCGGGAGCCGGGCGGCGTGCTGTTCGAGATCGCGACGGACAACCCGGGCTTCGCCATAGACGAGTCGGTAGCCGAATTGGGCAAAAAGCTGTTGCTGCCGCCGCAGTACGAGCCGCAACGCGCCCAGATAGAGGCGGTGCTGCCGCGTTTGGACTAGGCGGCTATACCTACTAACTAAACCAAGCGCGCATGTATACACACGAAAAGAAAGTCCTGACGCAGGGCAAGCCACTGGAACAGTCAGGCAAAGCAATCATCCTGATCCATGGGAGAGGAGCGACTGCCGCCAGCATACTGCCATTGGCGCATGAACTGGGTGCGGATGACTTCACATTGTACGCACCGCAGGCTACCAACAACACCTGGTATCCCTATAGCTTCATGGTACCCGTGGCACAAAACCAACCCGCGCTGGACTCGGCGCTGGCGTTAATCGACGAAACGGTGAAAAGCATAGAGGCCCAAGGTATAGCCAGCAAGGATATCTACCTGCTGGGCTTCTCGCAGGGTGCCTGCCTCACGGCTGAGTATGCCACCCGAAATGCCAGGCGCTATGGCGGTCTGCTCATCTTGACGGGTGGCCTGATCGGTCAGCAACTGGACACGGGCCACTATTCCGGAGATTTTGAAGGAACCCCGGTATTGATCACAACCGGTGACCCGGACCCGCACGTGCCGGTAAGCCGTGTAGACGAAACCGTGCAGCAGATGGAAGGGAGGGGAGCCACCGTAACCCGCCAGGTATACCCGGGCAGACCGCATACCATTTTGGAGGAAGAACTGGCGCTGGCCCGGAAGGTACTGACTAGCTGAGGTATGATCTGATTGGAAACAAAAAAGCTGAAAGCACCGCTGTGGATCGCTTTCAGCTTTTTTGTTTTAATGATTGACAGGTACGGACAGGAAGCTGCTGTGAAAAGTTGCCTGGCCCTTATTGGCCAGGTATAGCCTTAATTCTGACTCTCATACCCAAAATCCTTGAAGGTTTTGGAGATGTTCTCGTCGGAGGCCTTGTTCTTGTTTTTCCAGTTGGCGTCGAGTTCCAGGGCCACCAAGCCTTTCAAATTCATAAGCGCCACGAAGTCGTCAGCGTCCTTTAAGAACTCCGGTTTGCGGCGCGACGATTTGAGGGCGTACTTCCGGGCAAACACATCGCCCTTGGTCTGCAGTTCGTTCCGTTTCTCGATGATGTAGTTCAGACGTTCTACCAGGTCTTTGGTGGAGCGGCCGATTACCTCTGTCGCTTCCAGCGTGCCGATGGTCATAACGGTAGTGCCGCCAATGGTCGTGATTTTCTTGCTGGTGGCCGGCGTCTCCACAATCACGGGCGCGATACCGGTAATGGCACCCATCGAGGCATTGGCCAGCGAGCGCCCTTTCTTGCCTTTGCGGGCACGGTTGTACTTCTTTTTGAGGTCCTTTTCGGTTTCCTTGAGTTGCTCCATCAGGTCCCAGGCACGTACCAGCGAAGCGCGGTATTCATTGTAAAGCTTCTGGTCCTTCTCGCCTTCATTCACGGCATTAAGGATGGTAAAAGACACGGTGCGTTCATCGCGTTTGTTGGACTTGTCCAGCACAAAGAACGTGATGTCAAACGCCAGCGAGTCCAGGGGGTCGCGCACAAAGTCATAACCCGGCTTCCAGATAAACTCATATTGCGAGGGCGTGTTCTTCACCAAGGCGCCTACCGGAACGGTGGGGTTGGTCGAAATGAAGCTGAACGAAGCAATGTCAGCCTCACCGTTCGGGTCGTAGATCTGAAATTTCAAATTGACGGTAGCGTCCTCCTTGTAGACAAAGCGCTTCTGGGACGGAATCATCTGCAAGCTAGGGGGCAGGTCCTGCTGCGTCACTTCCACTTTAAAAGAGCCTTTGGTGCGGGCCTTGGCAGGCTGGTCTTCTACGTAAAATTCTACTTTGAGTGGGTTGTTGCGCAGCCGGTTGAATTGCGTGAGCGAAGGCTTCCAGGTAAATTCGCCCTGAGCCGACAGCTTGGCGCCTTCCGGCATGCCATCAGGTATAGCCACGAACACAATCGGGTCATCGTCCTCATCTAGCACTGCCGACGACTCGATGGTGTAGGTGTTTTGAGCATTATAGCGAACGTAAAGTGGCTTGAGCTCCCCCACAACAGGCGGGCGATTCACGTGGGCTACCTTAAAGTCTATCACCTGGCTGGCGCTTTCTCCGCTGGCATGGCTGGCCTTGAAAATGATCTGCAAATTGCGCTCCTTGCTCAGGCGGTCTACAAAGTCGTAATTGGGGATCCACGAAAAGTGGCCCAGCGAATCGAACGAAATGCCCTCCACCATGCCTTGCGTAATGGCATAGGTATACAGGCTGTCGGTGCCGCCCGTTGCCTTCAGCGTAAACTCCAGCTTTTGCCCTTCCTTCAAGATGTTCCAGCCCGGCGTTTCAGGGAACGAAAGCTTCAGGGCAGGGCCTTTGGCCTTTTTCCTGGAAGAGGCATCCTGGGCAGTTACCTGGGTGATGAGCAGTAGAAAAACAGAAAAAAGAAGGAGACTCTTTCTCATAAAGAAACGGGATGCACAATTCGGGTGAATAGAAGCCCCTAAATTAGTAAAGTATTGAGCGTTAAACAAAGTGGTTAAATTGCAAAACAGCAAAAAACCGCTTACGTAATGTGGCTAGCCGATGTTTAGCCATTGGTATAGTGTAAGTGTAGGGTTAAGAGGGCTATTTTTAGTGGGCTTGAATGAGGGTAACGCCTGTTGGCAATCGCCTTGCGCTTTAGGAATAAGCCCTGGTTTGGGGAAGCGGTACTAGTCTGAGGCTTTGCAAGGAACCGCCTGCAGTTTAACAGATATATTGTTACATTTACTGGTGGCTGTACTGGGCGGCATCCAAGTAGTTGGTTCAACCGTACTATCATCTCTCCAAACACCGGGGCTAAGCGTCTTGCATATTTTCTGACTACAGTCAGGTTGGCCGCTAAAAGAAGAAACATGCTGAAACATCTCCTATACCTTGTTCCCTTCACTTGCCTGCTATTGCTGGCAGGCTGCTCCGAAAAAATCAACGGAAAGGCAGCCACGAGCGGCACTCAGACGGAAACCGTGCAGAATTTTAACGAGGACTGGGGTTTTGTGCTGAACCTGGATACCAGTAATTTTCTGTCCAGACTGCCCGAGTTCGCCAGCGGCCAGACTTCCTGGGAACAAGTGACACTTCCGCATACCGCCCGTCTTGAGCCAATCCAAAAAAAAGAGCAACAATGGCAGGGCACGGCGCTCTACCGCAAACTGTTCAGCCTGCCCGTTACCGACAAAGGCAAGCACATCGCCATACAGTTTGAGGCGGCCATGCAAGTGGCCGATGTCTACCTTAACGGCAAGCATGTGTTTCGGCACCTGGGCGGCTACCTGCCTTTTTATGTCGACATTTCGGACCAGGCCCGTTTTGGGGAGGAAAATGTGCTACTCGTTTTATTAAACAATGAGGACAATCCTGTGGTGCCGCCCGGCAAACCCATCGCCGACCTCGACTTCAACTACTACAGTGGTCTATACCGCCATGTATACCTGATAACCGAGGACAAACTGCACATCTCAAACGCCATTGCGGCAAACCGTGTGGCAGGCGGTGGCGTGCTGCTGCACTATGAAAACGTAAACTCCAAAAACGCCACACTGCTGGTGCAGACGGAGATAAAAAACGACCACACCGAGCAGCGGGAAGGCCAGGTGCGTCTGGTGCTTTCAGACAAGGACGGCCAAAAAGTGGGTGAATCGCTCTCCGAACCGATTTCTGTAGCATCCAATCAGTACGGTACTTTCCGGCAGCAGATAGACATCACGAATCCCCGGCTTTGGTCGCCGGACCAGCCATACCTTTATACCTTGTCAGTTGAGTTGCTGCGGGATGGGCAGGTGTTGGAGCGACAGCAGATTAAAACCGGCGTCCGGACAATCCGGTTTGCGGCAGACGGTTTTTACCTGAACGGCGAGAAGCTATACCTGCGTGGCACCAACCGTCACCAGGAATACCCCTACCTGGGCTACGCCCTGTCGGACAACGCCAACTACCGTGATGCCTGGAAGATCAAAGAAGCGGGGTTCAACTTCGTGCGCCTGTCGCACTACCCGCAGTCTCCCGCCTTTATGAAAGCCTGCGATGAACTGGGGCTGCTGGTGATGGACGCGATACCTGGCTGGCAGTTCTTCGGCAACGAGGAATTTCAGAAAAACAGTCTGCAGGATGTGCGCGACATGGTGCGCCGCAACCGCAACCATCCCTCCATTATCTTATGGGAGGCCTCTCTGAATGAGTCCGCCATGACCAAAGAGTTTATGCAGAAAGCGCACGATGCCGTGCATGAAGAACTTCCTTTCGGCGAAACCTATACCTGTGGTTGGCTCGATGAGGTATACGATGGGTTCATACCTGCCCGCCAGCATGGCAAGGCACCTCATTATTGGAACAAGTATGATAAGGGCAAGCCGCTTTTGATAGCGGAGTATGGCGATTGGGAGTACTATGCCCAGAATGCCGGTTTTAACCAGAAAGAGTTTGCCAACCTGAAAGAAGAGGAACGTACCTCACGGCAGTTGCGCGGTGCCGGTCAGAAACGCCTGTTGCAACAAGCCCTCAACTACCAGGAGGCGCACAACAGCAACCTGCAGGGGCCGGCCGTGGGCGATGCCAACTGGCTGATGTTTGACTACAAGCGGGGCTACGCCGACGACATCGAGTCTTCCGGCATCATGGACATTGTGCGTCTGCCCAAATTCGCCTATTACTTTTACCAGAGCCAATCTGGGCCCGACCTCCGGGACCAGGCTACTTTCCATAAGCCCATGGTATTTATCGCCAATTACTGGAACGATCCGGAACAGAAAACAGTGAAGGTATACAGCAACTGCGACGAAGTGGAGCTCCTGCTGAACGGAAAGGTAATTGCCCGTCAGAAACCGGATAAGGATGCGAATGCCACACACCTGACCCATCCGCCCTTCACGTTCGTGGTGCCACAATATGCCCCGGGCACACTTACCGCCAAAGCCTACATCGGCAATCGCCAGGTGGTGCAGGCAGAGCAAAGAACGCCCGGTAAACCTGCTAAACTCATACTTCAAATTGATAGGAGCGGCAAAGAATTACAGGCCGGTCAAAACGATATTGTATTTGTGTACGCCAGCATCACGGACAGAAACGGAACAGTTGTACCGGATGCCATGCACAATGTGACATTCAGCGTGGAAGGGGATGCGGAAATAGTGGGAGAACAGCTCGTTCAGGCAGAGGCAGGTATAGCGGCCATTGTGTTAAAAGCCGGGAAAAACGCCGGCACCATCCGGGTACGGGCACAGGCCGATGGCATGAAAGCGGGAAGCTATACCTTGAAATCGGTTCCGAAAGAAAAGTAAGAAGAACACTTTGCACAACTCAAGATGCTACAAGAGATAAAAGATAAGTTTAAGGCTTTGTACAGTCAGGAGCCGGTCGTGGTGCGATCGCCGGGGCGGGTGAACCTGATTGGCGAGCACACCGATTACAACGACGGGTTTGTATTGCCAGCCGCTATCAACAAGGAGATATACTTTGCTGTGGCATCCAACCAGACCAACACCTTCCGGGCCTATGCTTATGACCTGCAGCAAGAGGCAGAGTTTGACCTGAACCAGGTACAGCCCTCCGACAGCAGTTGGGCCAACTACCTACTGGGCGTTGTGGCGCAGCTGCAAAAAGCCAACTTCGACGTAAAGGGCTTCGATCTGGTGTATGGCGGCAACATTCCGATCGGGGCAGGACTTTCTTCATCGGCGGCCGTAGAGTGCGGCCTGGCTTATGCGCTCAATCATATCTTCGGGTTTGCTATACCTAAGTTTGATCTGGTGAAGATGGCGCAGCAGGCGGAGCACGAGTACGCTGGCGTGAAGTGCGGCATCATGGACCAGTTCGCCAGCATGTACGGTCGGCAGGACTACGCCGTGAAGCTTGACTGCCGCTCGCTCGATTTTGACTACTACCACCTCGAGATGGCCGACTATCGCATTGTGCTTTGCGACACACAGGTGAAGCATAACCTGGCGTCTTCTGAGTATAACACCCGGCGGCAGGAGTGTGAGGCAGGCGTAGCCCATCTGCAGCGGCACTATCCGGAGGTGAAAAGCCTGCGCGACGTAACCGTGGCCATGCTGGAGCAGCACCAGGAGGAGTTTGAGTCTACCGTTTACAAGCGATGCACCTATGTGGTGCATGAGAACATCCGGGTAGAGGAAGCCTGCCGGGCATTGGAACAAGGCGACATGAAAACCTTTGGCGAAAAAATGTATGCCTCGCATCGGGGCCTGCAGCACAACTACGAAGTGAGCTGCGAAGAGCTGGATTTTCTGGTGGACCAGGCAAAAGATATGGATGCGGTGCTGGGTGCCCGCATGATGGGCGGAGGCTTTGGCGGCTGCACCATCAACCTTGTGCAACTTGATGCGCTGGATACTTTTACCCAGCAAATGGAAGAGGCCTACAAACTGCAGTTTGGTATCCACCTCAAAACCTATGTAGCCGAGATTGTGGATGGCAGCAGCCTGGTGGAGCCGAGCTAACGATTACATGACAACGCCCTGCCGGGCATCACCTTTATTTACAGTATACCCATGCCTACTTTTGATTTAGCAGAACACCCGCACCGCAGGTATAACCCGCTCACCGGCGAGTGGGTGCTGGTCTCGCCGCACCGGTCCAAGCGACCCTGGCAAGGCCAGCAGGAAGAAACGGTTTGCGATGAACGCCTGGCTTACGACGAAACCTGCTACCTATGCCCTACCAATACCCGAGCCAACGGCGAACAGAACCCGGATTACCCCGCTACCTATGTGTTTGATAACGATTTCGGGGCACTGCAGGAAGCTACGCCAGTTGGGTCTTTTGAGAAAGGGGGTCTGATTCGGGCAGAGAGTGAGCGGGGCATCTGCCGCGTCATCTGCTTCTCGCCGCGCCACGACCTCACGCTGGCCGACATGGAAGTAGCTGACATCCGCAAAGTAGTAGACCTGTGGCAGCAGCAGTACCTCGAATTGGGCAGCCTGGACTTTATCCGTTACGTGCAGATATTCGAGAACAAAGGCGCTATCATGGGCTGCAGCAACCCGCACCCGCACGGACAGATCTGGGCACAGAGCACTGTACCTGTAGAGCCTGCCAAGGAAACAAAACAACAGGAGGCCTACTTCGAAGTGAACCGGCGCAGCCTTTTGCAGGATTATCTGACTCTGGAACTGGAGGAAAAGTCCCGGGTTATCAGCGAGAATGACCACTTCGTGGCGCTGGTGCCTTTCTGGGCGGTCTGGCCTTTCGAAACTATAATTATCAGCAAACGGCACTTTCAGCACATCGGGCAGATGGACGAAGCCGAGAAAGACGCTTATAGCCACATAATAAAATCGGTTACCACGACCTACGACCGGGTGTTTGGTGTGTCCTTCCCTTACTCATCGGGCATCCACCAAAGCCCTACTGACGGGCAGGACTATCCGGGCTGGCACTTCCACATGCACTTTTACCCGCCACTGCTGCGCTCGGCCACTGTCAAAAAGTTTATGGTAGGCTACGAGATGATGGGCAATCCGCAGCGGGACATCACGCCCGAAGCGGCTGCTGACCTGCTGCGAAGCCTGTTGTAAGCCAATCAGCGCCTCAGTAAATTAGCCTTCTTGAAATAAGTGAGGTGCTTTTTGCCTTTAATCAAAACTAATATTATATATTAGCTATCCTAAATCATTATGCGATGAATTTTTCTACTCTCGATTTCGCCATTTTTATTGGCTATTGTGTGCTCATCATTGCGGTTGGTATCTGGGTGTCCCGCGAAAAGAAAGGACACATCAAAAACTCAACCGACTACTTTTTGGCAAGTAAGTCCCTGCCTTGGTGGGCGATAGGGGCCTCCCTGATTGCCTCCAATATCTCGGCGGAGCAGTTTATCGGTATGTCCGGCTCTGGTTTCGCTATTGGTTTGGGTATAGCCAGTTACGAATTTATGGCGGCGGCTACTCTTATCATCGTGGCCAAGTTCTTCCTGCCGATCTACATCAAAGAGGGTA
Organism: Pontibacter aquaedesilientis; assembly: GCF_014773225.1. Taxonomy (GTDB): domain Bacteria; phylum Bacteroidota; class Bacteroidia; order Cytophagales; family Hymenobacteraceae; genus Pontibacter; species Pontibacter aquaedesilientis. The sequence continues at coordinate 149,314 of NZ_JACXAJ010000002.1, forward strand.
TTTTCACAATGCCGCAGTTCCTGAAGTTGCGCTACGATGACCGTATCCGCACGAGCTTGGCTATTTTCTGGATCATGCTCTACATTTTCGTGAACCTCACTACGGTGCTATACCTGTCGGCCTTGGCCCTGAGTGTGGTATTTGGTGTCAGTACCATGTGGGCGATCATAGGCCTGGCCGTAGTGGCCGTTTCCTACTCGATTTATGGTGGTCTGAAGGCGGTGGCCTGGACAGACGTAATCCAAGTGGTGTTCCTGATCATGGGTGGTCTTGTTACCACTTTCCTGGCACTTGACGCGGTAAGCGGCGGTGACGGTGCCCTGAAAGGGATGGGCATGCTACTGGAAAAAGCGCCCGAGAAGTTTGACATGATTCTGTCAGAGGAGAACCCATTCTATAAAGACCTGCCGGGTATGACGGTACTTTTTGGTGGTATGTGGATCGCCAACATCAGCTACTGGGGCTTTAACCAGTACATTGTGCAGCGTGCCCTGGCTGCTAAGAGCCTGAAAGAAGTACAGTGGGGCCTGGTGTTTGCCGCCTTCCTGAAACTGCTTATTCCGTTGGTAGTGGTAATCCCAGGTATAGCCGCCTTTGCGCTTAACGCCGAGATCAGCCGTTATGACGAGGCGTACCCTTGGTTGCTCAGCAACCTGGTGCCAACCGGACTGAAAGGCCTGGCCTTTGCGGCACTGATGGCGGCGGCATTGTCCTCGCTCAGCTCCATGATGAACTCGACAGCGACCATCTTTACAATGGATATTTACAAAGCGCACCTGAAGCCAGATGCCAACGAGAAGCAACTTGTAATCATTGGTCGATTGGTTAGTTTGGTAGCAATCATTATTGCAGTGGTGGTGGCAGAACCACTCTTGGGTGGCGAGGAGCAGATCTTCCAGTTCATTCAGAAATACACCGGCTATGTGAGCCCTGGTATTGTGGTGCTGTTTGTGTTCGGTCTGTTCTGGAAAAAAGCGACCTCCAATGCGGCCCTTGCCACGGCTATCGCTTCGGTGCCATTCAGTATCATCATCGACCAGTTATTCCCGGCCATGCCGTTCCTAGATCAGATGGGGCTCGTGTTCTTGTTGCTGGCTACCCTGATGGTGGTGTATTCGCTCTATGAGAACAAGGCACGGGGCATCATCCCGGCAAACCCGATCCAATACGAAAAAAGCCTGTTCAAGACCGATATGATTTTCAACGTGGCCTCTTTCGCTATCGTGCTGGCTTTGGGAGCTGTGTACATTATCTTCTGGTAAAATTCTTAATCAATCAGACTGTCTGAAAAGGCAGGTATGGCATCCGCTATACCTGCCTTTTTGTTTATGGGTAATTATCAGTTTGATAATTTAGAGGCTTTTGAAATGCGTTTTTTTGCGGATTTAATAAAATAGTGTGCATAAAATTTGGTTTTAAGAACTAAAATTGAGTTACTTAGTGTAGAGAAACGCAAGTATCGGCATATGGCAACCAAATGAATGCGCCTTTATGCTTTTATGAGTTTCTGAATCGGCCACCAAATAGCCGTAGGCGTCAGGTAGGAAGCAGGGGAGGATGGAGAACGCAAATCGAGCACGGCAAGCAGAAGCCAGGTTGTCGAACTATAATGTAATTGATAGACCATGCATACTTCCTTTCGACTGAAAGTGCTTTTCCCGGGGTTTATGTCGGTGCTACTCGCTGCGGCAGCCTGTAAGTCTCCGCAACAAGGGGTAAACGCCGCCGAAGCGCAAGCCCAACAGCCGCATACAGCCGAGGCGCACAGCCAAGCCATTGTGACCGGCGCAGACCAGACCGCGGCATACCTGCCTTACCTCAGAGGCAAGCGGGTGGGCATGGTGGTGAACCCGACTTCTGTTATCGGAAGAACGCTAAGCGTGGATAGCCTGCAAGCCTTAGGGGTTAACATTGTCAAGGTATTTGGCCCGGAGCACGGTTTCCGGGGAGATGCCAGCGCCGGTGTGAAGGTAGACGACAGCGTGGACCCAAAAACAGGTATACAGGTGGTGTCGCTATACGGCAAGCGCAACAAGCCTACCCAAGAAGACCTGGCCGATATCGATCTGATGATCTTCGATATTCAGGATGTGGGTGCCCGTTTCTATACCTATACCATCACCCTGCATCGTGTGATGGAGGCCTGTGCTGAAAACGGCATTGAGCTGATGGTGCTGGACCGTCCGAACCCGAACGGGTTTTTGGTGGACGGCCCGATTCTGGAGCCGGAGTTGAAGTCAGGTATAGGCATGAACCCGATCCCGATTTCACACGGCCTGACAGTGGGCGAGTTTGCCCAGATGGTGAACGGAGAGGGCTGGCTGGCCAACGGCATACAGTGCAAGCTCAACATCGTGAAGGTGATGAACTATACCCACGACATGCCTTATACCTTGCCAGTAGCGCCTTCGCCTAACCTCAACACACAACAATCCATTCTGCTATACCCCTCCATCTGTCTCTTCGAAGGCACCATCATCAGTCAGGGCAGAGGCACCTACTTCCCGTTCACGGTGCTAGGCAACCCAGACCTGAAAGACAAATATGCATTCAACTTCACGCCGAAGGGCATCAATGGGATGAGCGAGACGCCGTTGCACCAGGACCAGGCCTGCTACGGATTGGATCTGAGAGAATTCGACACGCAGGTTTTCCGGAACACTGGGAAGCTCAACCTGAGCTGGCTGATGGAGCTGTACAAGGCATACCCGGAGAAGGAAAAGTTCTTCGACTTCAAGCAAAGCAACCAGATCGGCAACTTCGACAAGTTGGCCGGTACTAAAAAACTGAAAGAGCAGATCATAGCCGGAGCCACGGAGGAAGAGATTCGCCAAAGCTGGGAGCCAGGTCTGAGCCAATACAAGCAGAAACGCGAGAAGTACCTGATCTATCCATGAGGCCAGGGTTGAGCGGGATGGTAAAATAGCAAGAAACCGCCAAAGCTCTGAAGAAATAGATGGGCTGCATGCATAATATGTTATGGGCTAAGCGGTTACTCGATGCGGTTGACAACTTATATTTTGATAGCGCTGCGTTGCTTTCTAACTGTTTGAATTAATTTGCCTGATTTTGCAGGTTTTGTAAATGATTGGACCTTAGGCAGGGTAGTGTAAATGCAGGTTTAAAAGCCATTAAAGCATGTTTGGTGCTATAATCTGTTCAATTAAGTTAAATTTTAAACTATTTATAAAATAAATTAAATTTATTATGCGTGTTTTTGCGGTTGTTCGTATAAAGAACACTTGCAGATTTGATCTCTTTTAATCAAAATCATTGCAATAACCTGTGTGCTGTTCGGGATTTTTACTAGCTTTAATGTAAGTTTAATATATTCCGAAATTCAAGTGAATCAATTTGGCAGGCTGAATTGCACTTTGCGAATGCTGTTTGCATAAGTGCCTGGCCGCTGGATTGCGAGGAATGAATGCTATGTTTCACCAAATAACCTATAATCAATCTACCCACCATAATCTTAACCATTAGCTACGCTGTTATGATGAAAAAATTACAATGTTACTTATGGGGAATGTGTTTTCTCCTGTTTCACTTTACAGTCAATGCGCAGAGCACGACTGTGACCGGCACGGTAACTGCCGCCTCCGACAACTCGGCCTTACCCGGGGTTTCTGTTGTAGTAAAAGGGACTACCCGAGGAACGGCCACCGGTGTGGATGGAGCCTACACCATTTCTGCAACACCCACTGATGTACTGGTTTTCAGATTTATTGGCATGCAGACAGTGGAACGAACTGTCGGTACGAACACTGCAATCAATATAGCGCTGAAGGCCGACTCCAAAAACCTGAATGAAGTGGTGGTAACCGCCCTTGGTATCAAGCAGGAGAAGAAAGCCCTTGGCTATGCCGTAACAGAGGTTAAAGGTGCTACCATTGCCCAGACCCAACGCGAGAACTTCGTGAACGGCCTGGCTGGTCGTGTGGCGGGTGTGGAAGTGAATGCTTCTTCTGGCCTGCCTGGTTCATCTTCTTCTATCGTGATCCGTGGCATCAGCTCCCTGAGTGGTAGCAACCAGCCACTGTTCGTGGTAGATGGTTTGCCGATCAGCAACAACACAACTTCTACCGGGGTGTTTGCTTCTTCTATCGGCGGCGGTTCCCGCTCTTTCGAAAACAGAGGCGTTGACTTCACAAACCGTGCAGCCGACATCAACCCAGAGGATATCGAAAGCATCACGGTTCTGAAAGGCCCTGAAGCCGCGGCACTTTATGGTATCGAGGCAGCATCCGGTGCTATCGTAATCACTACGAAGCGTGGTCAGGCCGGCAAAGCCCGTATCAACTACAGCAACAGCTTCCGTATGGACCGCATCGTGCGCTACCCTGAAATTCAGCAGAAGTACGACAGAGGTGCCAATGGCTATACCATTGAAGGGGACGAGAACCTGGCCTATTTTGGAGCGCCATTCCCGTCTGAAGTTCAGTTTTACGACAACGTGAAGAATTTCTTCCAGGACGCCTTCACTCAGAAACACAACTTGTCCTTTACAGGAGGAAACGAGTCCGCTCAGTACCGTATCTCCGGTTCCTATACCGATGCCGAGGGCTTTATCCCGAATACAGGACTGGAAAAACTGACGCTTTCTTCGGCTATTACAGCCAAGCTGAATAAGTTCCTTTCCACAGATGTGACGTTCGACTATACCCGTTCTGATAACGACCAGGCTTTTAGAGGTGCTGGTGGTCCTTTGTTGCAACTACTTCGTTGGCCTTCTAATGACGATGCCAGCGTATACCTGACGCCAAGCGGCAACAGAAGAGATTTCGGGGCCTATTCTATTGCCATAGAAAACCCATTCTTCAATGTGAACAAAAACATCTTCAACTCGCTTACTGACCGCTACAGACTGAACACAAGTCTGACTGCTGATGTAACGGATTGGATGAAGCTTGTAGGGCAGGCTGGTATTGATTACTATACTGAGAAAAACACGATCGTGCGTCATCCGGAATCCAATGCAGGCCGTTCATTCGGCGGTATTTTCGATCAGGCCGTGATCACGAACCGTAACCTCACATTCCAGTACTACGCGCAATTTACGGCACCAACGTTTTTCAACGACAAGTTGCGCACAGACCTGAAATTGGGTAGCACAGTATACGACTGGAATACCTTCAGCTCAGCAGCTTCTGGTGAGCAGTTCATGGCGCCAGACTTGTACTCGATCAACAACACGACGCTAACTACGCAGCGTGCCTACAACAACCTGACGCAGCGCCGCCTGGTAGGTGCCTGGGGTAGCTTCAATGCCAGCTACAACGACATGCTATACCTGACGTTGACGGGTCGTAACGACTGGACTTCTACACTTCCGGTGCAGAACAACTCTTTCTTCTACCCATCTGCCGCCATGAGCTTTGTCTTCACGGAGCTGGAGCCATTCCAGGGAATCAGAGAAGTGCTTTCTTTCGGTAAACTGAGAGGCTCTATCGCTCAGGTAGGTAAAGACGCCAGACCATACAGCCTGCGTCCGTTCTACGAGTCGGCACAGACAACGGGTGGTGGCTTCCGTTACGGTTTCACGGGTCCAAGCCTGAACCTGCGTCCTGAAATGACCACCTCTTACGAGTTCGGTACAGAGTTGAAGTTCTTTAACGATCGTTTGGGTATCGATGCGACTTACTTCAAAAAGAAGTCTGTTGACCAGATCGTGCAAAACCTGCGTCTGAGCTATGCGACAGGCTTTATCCTGATGACCTTCAATGCCGGTGAGATGGAAAACTCAGGTATAGAACTTCAACTGAACGGTACGCCAATCCAGAACAACGACTTTACCTGGGATGTGCTGATGAACTACACCAAGAACAACAGCAAGCTAACCAAGTTGCCTGGCGACGTGCAGGAGTTCTACAACTCTGACACCTGGTTGTATGGCAACGTGCGCGTAGGTTCACGTGTAGATGGCCCGTTGACAACTTTCACCGGGTATGACTACCAGCGCAACGACAACGGCGACGTGCTGATCAACCCATCTACTGGTTTGCCAATGCTGAATACCAGCGAGTGGAAAATAGTAGGTGACCGTAACCCGGACTTCAACATCGGCCTGACAAACACCTTCACTTACAAGAACCTGTCGCTTAACTTCCTGCTCGACATCCGCAAAGGTGGCGACGTGTACAACGCGACAGAGCACTTCCTGACTGTAAATGGTCTGAGCAAGCGCACGCTGAATAGAGAGGAGCCACGCATTGTAACAGGTGTACTGAAGGATGGTCTGGAAAACACGGCCAACCCAACGCATAACAACATTCCAATCGACCTTTACAGAAACTCAACTTACTGGGCTTCTATCTATCCGCACCACAGCTTCATTGAGAAAGACGTGAACTGGGTACGTCTGCGCGACGTGACCTTGAACTACCGCCTGCCTGCCAGCGTGATGCAGCGCGCCAAGTTCATCGACGATGTGAGCGTATTTGTGACAGGTACAGACCTGTTCCTGCTTACGAACTACTCAGGTCTTGACCCGGTAGCGAATGGCAACTCTGCTGCAGTGGGTGGTGCCGGTGGTACTGGCCTTGACTATGGTAACTTCCCGTTGCCAAGAGGAATTAACTTTGGAATTAGAGCAGGATTTTAATTAAGATAAAGATGAGAAAGATAGTTTTTGCTTCTCTTATAGCGGCCAGCGTGTTTTCGGCAACTGGCTGTAAAGATTACCTCGATGTAAACACAAACCCGAACGGTCCGGATGCCTTGTTGCAGCCGGAGCTGTTCCTCCCTCAGATACAGTCTGAAATGGCGGTAGCCGTGCAGTGGGACGGTCGTTTTGCCGGTCAGTATGTGCAGAACTGGGCTTCTACAGCTGCCAACAATGCACTAGACCTACATGCCAACCCGCTGTCTGACTCTTATGCACAGATGTGGAGAGCCGTGTACTGGAGCATGGGTTACAACCTGTCCGACATGATCGAGAGCGGTGCGCGCAGTAAGAAATACGACTTCGTGGGCGTGGGCCAGATCATGCGTGCTTATGGCTGGCAGAACCTGACCGACTATCATGGTCCGGTTATCATGAAAGAAGCCTTTGATTCTGACAAGCGAGTGTTCAACTTTGACGACCAGCAGGAGGTGTATCCAGAGATCAAGCGTCTGCTGGAAGAAGGCATCAAAAGCCTGGAAAGAACGGATGGTCTTGATGCTGCCAACTCTGGCCTGAGCAAAGGCGACCTGATCTACGCCGGTAACAGAGATAAATGGAAGAAATTCGCTAATGGTTTGCTGGCGATCAACGCCCACCGTCTGACGAACAAGGCTTCTTACGACCCGAACAAAGTGATCGAGTATGTGGATAAATCGCTTGCCAGCAACGCCGACAATGCCATGATCCGTTTCGAAGGGGCCGTAAGCTCTAACACGAACTTCTACGGACCGATTCGTAACAACATCGCTTCTTATCGTCAGACTAACTACATCGTAGGCTTGCTGGATGGCACCAACCCTGCGTTGAGAGACGAGAACCTGGCAGCGGCTGACCCTATATTCACAGGCCAGCACCTGAAAGACCCGCGTTTGACGGCCATGCTGGCACCATCGCCAGACGGTAAATACAGAGGGGTTCGTTCCGGTGCAGGTATAGTTGGTATTCCAACTGCCGAAATTCCGAACAACCTGTGGGGTGCCGTAGGTACTTCGACAGCACAGGTTCGTCAGATCTACATCTTTGGCAACGCAGCCCTATTCCCGCTGATGACTTACTCGCAGCTGCAGTTTATTAAAGCAGAGGCTGCCTGGATTGCCGGTAAGAAAGATCTGGCACTGGAGGCCTACAGAAAAGGCGTAACAGCCCATATCGACTTTGCACGCACCTATGCACCTGATCCGGCTGTATACGACCAGCGCAAGGCGACGTACCTGGCCAGCGAATCCATGATGCCGACCACGGCTGCCGGGCTGACGCTTTCTAAGATCATGCTGCAGAAGTATATCGCAACATGGGGCTGGGGCTTTATGGATACCTGGTCTGATATGAGAAGATACCACTACAACAAGGATGGCGAAGTGTACACAGGCTTTACCTTGCCAGAGGAGTTGCACGTGTCTAACCAGGGTGTGCCGGCTTACAGGGCGCGTCCGAGATACAACTCAGAATACATGTGGAATCAGGAAGCTCTCCGCGCCATGGGAGGTTTTGATGAGAACTACCACACTTATGAAACCTGGTTTAGCAAAAAACAATAAGCAGACATCGAGATGAAAAAGATATTTAAAAGAGCATTAGTGTTTTTAGCGGCAGGCTTCATGCTGGGAGCCTGCGAAAAGAATGCCATTCCTGAAGTGACAGAGCCGGTAGCGGAAGGCGCTTTTGTTAAATTTTTCTTCCACGTAGACGGTGCCCCGCGCACTAACTTCTTCCTGGACAGCAAAAAGGTGACAGGCGTAGCGCCGACGACATCTGGTATTGTGCTGGGCAATTTGTATGGATCTGCTTACCCTAGCAATGCCTATGCGCTGCTTCCTGCAGGAAATTACAAGATGAGCGCTGTGGACACTGTGGCCGGTAAAGGTACTGCCGAGACTCTGGCTAGTACTTCTGTGAGCCTTGCCAGCAACAAGCACTACTCTGCTTACCTGGTAGGGACAACAACGAGTTACGAAGTGTTTTTGGCTGAAGATAAGCTGCCTCCTGCCGACTATACCAAGATCTGGTGGAGATTCATGAACACGATGGCGAACATGCCATTTGCTGTGGATGTGTATGCTGTGCGTGCCGCAATTGCCGCAACTGAAACCAAGCCAGCTGAGCCAATGGAAATCATTGAGCTGGGTAAGAACCTGGGTTTCAAGCAGCATGGCTCTTACGTGGAGCTGAAGCCGGGTAGCTATACCTTCAAGGTATACCCAACAGGCACAGCCTATGATCCTGCCACAACGAAGCCTTATATCCAGAACGCGATCGTACTCGGAACACTTGGCCGTGTGTATACCACCCAGATCAGAGGTGCTTATGCCGAAACGCCTAAGACCAGTCAGATTGACTATTGGAGAGACAGATAATGCTGATTGGCCGGGGCCTCCGGTTCCGGCCAATTTTTTAGTTGCAATTACCCGGGTGATGCGGCGCTTCATTTGAAACCACCCGGAAAATCCAAGTTGAATAGATTAGTAGTACATTAGTTTTTTTTTCATTATGCTGACAGCCCTCCTTTACTAAACCTATCGGAGGGCTGTTTTTTATGCTACCATTTTACCTGACCTTCACCATGATCAGAAACTTTACCCTATTGCTTGCCTTGCTGCTCGGTTCTGCCAACCTGTTTGCGCAACAGACAAAGCAACCCCCGAAACGCGAGTTCAGGGGTGTGTGGATTGCCACCGTGCAAAACATCGACTGGCCCTCCAAACCCAAAGCTGGTGTAGACTCGCGGGAGCAAATGCAGGAGTTGATCGACATCTTCGACTCCCACCAAAAGACAGGTATAAATGCCATTATGCTGCAGGTGCGCCCATCGGCAGATGCTTTTTACGCCAAAGGGCGTGAGCCGTGGAGCATGTTCCTGACCGGCAAGCAGGGCACTCTGCCACAGCCGTTTTACGATCCGCTGGAGTTCGCTATCCAAGAAGCCCACAAACGCGGCATGGAACTGCATGCTTGGATAAACCCTTACCGCGCCTCCACCAGCCTCGTGGATTCGCTGGTTAGCCCGGAGCACATCTCACGCGTGCAACCGGACTGGTTCTTTACCTACGGCGACAAAAAATACTTTAACCCCGGACTGCCGGAGGTTCGCCACTACCTCGTGGATGTGATCATGGACGTGGTGCGCAACTACGACATCGACGGCATCCATTTCGACGACTACTTTTACCCCTACCCGGGCAAAGCGGCGCTGCCTGATTCCATCACGTACCAGTTGCACACGCAGGGTTTTAAAAACATAGAAGACTGGCGCCGCCATAATGTGGACCAGTTGATCAAAGATCTTTCTGAATCTATCAAGCAGGAGAAGAAACATGTGAAGTTCGGCATTAGCCCCTTCGGTATCTGGCGCAACAAGTCCCAGGACCCTGAGGGATCTGAAAGCAATGGCCTGTCAGGTTATAGCGCCCTGTATGCCGATGCCCGCAAGTGGGTGCAGGAGGGTTGGGTGGACTACATCAATCCCCAGCTGTACTTTCCGTTTGGCTATGCTCCGGCTCCATACGAAAAACTGCTGGACTGGTGGGCGGCCAACGCCAATGGCAAACATGTGTACATAGGCCAGGGCGCCTACCGGGCCATGGAAGACCGCGAGGGCTGGCGCGACCGTCAGCAATTGCCGAACCAGGTGCGCTATCTCCGCCAAAACCCGAGGGTGCAGGGCAGTGTGTACTTCAGCTCCCGCTCCCTGACCAACAACCTGGCCGGCTTCCGCGACTCTTTGCAGCACGACCTATACCGCTACCCGGCGCTGCAACCTGTGATGCCCTGGATGGGCACGGCAAAACCTTCGAAGCCCATGCAGCTGCGCGAAGACAAGTTTTTGTTCTTCTTTCCCAGATGGCGCAAATCGATCATGAAATGGGAATACCCGGATCAGGAAGAGGATGTGTACGGTTATGTGATTTATCGCTTTGATGAGAATGAACCCATTAACCTGGAGCATGCTCAGAACATCATCAAGATCAGTTTTGATGACTCCCTGCATACCTTCCATGACGAAACGGCTGAACGTGGCAAGACCTACCAGTATGTGGTGACTTCTATCGACAGATTGAAGAACGAGAGCGTTCCCTCTAATGTGTTCAGGAAGAAGTTGTTGTAAAGGCCGTGTGATGAAACTGGTGATCCTGCTCGTGCTAGTTGGCGCTTTTTTCAGCTGCCAGCGACCGGCTGCTGCCACAGAACCGCTCATACCCGAAGGGATAACCTACCTCACACGCGAGGCTTGGGGAGCCCATGCGCCTGTGCTGTCGATGCGACCTCATCAGTTGACTCGCCTAACTATCCATCATACGGCCACCTCACAGCTGCCCGACCGGACTTTGGCAGATAAGCTGCGAAGTCTGCAGAAGTTCTCGCAGCAGGAGAGTCCGTTGGCGGATGGGCGCATGAAACCGGCCTGGGCTGATATACCTTACCACTTGTATGTGGATGTGCACGGGGAAGTAGGGGAGGCCCGGGACCTGAACTATGCCGGCGACTCCAACACAAGCTATGACCCCGCCGGGCATTTACTGATCGTGGTAGAGGGCAATTTTGAAAAGGAAGACATTACGCCAGCCCAAATGAAAACCCTGGAAAAGTTGTTGCCGGCACTGGCCAAAAAGTATGGTATAACGGCCGACAGTCTAGGCGCTCACAAGGATTTTGCCGACACTGCCTGCCCCGGCGCACGATTGTATGGCGAGTTGCCGCACTTCCGGCGACTTTTGACCGGGCAGCAGTAAGAGTTCTGAATTCCATTTGGGCTTAACCGGGATCATCTGCCGAGCGATTTGCAGGTATAAAACCTAATAATTGCGTGTTTTTGCAGGTTTAAATAAAAAACATGCGAATTATTTTGAACTTTAATGAGACATTTCGTATTTTTAACTAAAATAAAGGGACAGTATTCGTTTTGCTCATGCGACTTTGTGCGGTTTTCTGCGCTAGTTCTCCAAGCAAAGGCCGCATGGGCAGGATGAGTACGTTACAGGTATAGCCTGATGGGTTCTTTTGTTTTACCAATGCCATAACCAAATGAATATACAAAGGTATGTAGCGCTCGTCGCGGTGATGCTGGTATGTAGTTTATGCCAGGCCCAGTCCTTTCAGTTCGCCTTTGTATCCGACACCCATATCGGCAATCCCACTGCTCAGGAAGACCTGGAGCGCACCATCTCCGATATTAATGCCAATCCCAATCTTGCGTTTGTCGTCGTAACCGGTGACATTACAGAATTCGGTTCTGATGAAGAGCTCCAGCTGGCCAGGCAAATCTTCAATACCCTTAACAAACCCTGGTACATCGTGCCAGGTAATCACGACTCCAATTGGTCGGAAAGCGGCAGCAACAGTTTTGGGGTAGTTTTCGGTGCAGAAACGTTTGCCTTCACGCATAAAGGCTACCTGTTTGCCGGTACGGGCTCTGGACCGAACATGCGTATGGGGCCGGGGCAAATCCCGCGCGAGAACATCGTGTGGCTCGACTCCGTGCTGACTCACATGCCCGATCCGAATATGCCGGTTGTCTTCCTGAACCACTATCCGCAGGACTCCTCGCTGAACAACTGGTACGACGTGACCGACCGCCTGAAAACCCGCAATACACAGCTGATCCTGCACGGCCACGGCCACAACAACCGTGCGTACCACTACGATGGTATACCTGCCGTGATGGGACGCTCTAACCTTCGCGCCAAAAATCCGGTGGGAGGGTACAATATCGTAACCTTTGCAGATGGGAAAGCCAGTTTCGAGATCCGGAAGCCAGGTATGGAGACCCAGCCAAAGTGGATGGAAGTGCCGTTGGTAAAACACGATTTCGCCAACGACCCAGTGAAGCACCACCGTCCTTCTTTTGCGGTGAACAAGCTATACCCGAATGTGAAGCTGGTATGGGAATTCCAAGACGACAGCGACGTGGGAGCAGGGACAGCCTCGTTCAAAAACCTGGTAATTGCCACCAACACAAGCGGGGAAGTGTATGCCCTGGATCAAAAAAACGGCAAGCGCAAATGGGCCTACCGCACCAACGGTAAAATTTACTCCACACCGGCTGTAGCCAATGGTTACGTAGTAGTGGGCTCCTCCGATAACAATATTTACTGCCTCTCTGCCGCCACGGGCAAACTGGTTTGGAAATTCGCAGCCAACAGGCCTGTGCTTGGTTCACCGTTGATTGATAAGGGTATAGTTTACATTGGAGCTTCGGATAGTCACTTCCGGGCTTTGAATTTAAAGAGCGGAAAGCTAATTTGGGACTTCGAACAGGTCAATAACTTTGTCGTAACGAAGCCACTGCTATACCAGGGCAAGGTGTATTTCGGAAGCTGGGGCAACGAATTCTACGCCCTCGACGCCCAAACCGGTCAGCTGTCCTGGAAGTGGAGCAACGGCTCCAGCAACCGCATGTTTTCCCCGGCCGCCTGTTACCCTGTGGCCGCCAATGGACGTGTCTTTATCGTCGCCCCCGACCGTTTTATGACCGCTTTGGATGCCAACACCGGTGAAGTGGTGTGGCGTGAGCAGCTCAAAGAAGGCCGCGTGCGCGAGTCGATGGGGATATCCAATGACGGCAAGCTGGTTTTTGTGAAGACAATGGACGGGCAGGTATACGGGGTGTCCACTTCGGCCAATGCCTTGCAGGTGGACTGGAAATCGACGCTGCAGTTGCCTTATGAGCTGGCACCGTCGGCTATCATCGAACACAACGGAATCGTATGGGTACCCTCACACGCTGGTATGGTAAGCGCTGCTGACCGCCAGAGTGGAGAAGTGCTTTGGAAATACAAGAGTTCAAACAGCCTCATGAACCCGGTGATGTCGCTTGGCAAAAACAGGGTGGTCGTGAGCACGATGGATGGGAAGATCGCCTGCCTGGAGTATACAAAGTAAGGTATAGCGCAGGCATTCGGTCATTTTAGAAGGAATTATAATTACACAAAATGGAAATTACAACCGAGAAAGACTCGAACTATAACAACTTGGAAAAGATGTCGGTGAGGGAAGTGCTGGAGAACATCAACCAGGAAGATAAAACAGTTCCCCTTGCCGTTGAGAAAGCATTGCCGCAGATTGAAAAACTAGCCGAAGTGGTAGCCGACTGCATGAAAAAAGGCGGACGATTATTTTACATCGGGGCCGGCACCAGTGGCCGTTTGGGCGTAGTGGATGCCTCGGAGTGCCCACCGACATTCGGCGTGCCGTTTGATATGGTGGTAGGCTTGATCGCCGGTGGCGACACGGCCATCCGCAAAGCGGTGGAGTTTGCCGAAGACGACGCCGAGCAAGCCTGGGAAGACTTGAAGGAATATGGCTTGGGTGAGCACGATGTGATCGTAGGTCTTGCCGCCTCCGGCACGACACCCTACGTGATCGGCGGTCTGCGCACAGCCAACGAGCATGGCCTGGCAACTGGCTGTATCGTGTGCAATACCGGCAGCCCGGTAGCCGCCGAAGCACAATACCCGGTAGAGGTAGTAGTGGGCCCTGAGTTTGTGACAGGCAGCACCCGTATGAAGGCAGGCACTGCGCAGAAACTCGTGCTCAACATGCTCAGCACCACCGTAATGATTCAGTTGGGGCGTGTGCGCGGCAACAAGATGGTGGACATGCAGCTGACAAACCACAAGCTGTACAACCGTGGTGTCCGCATGGTGATGGCGGAGACCGGCGCCGACGAGCCAACGGCTTCTGCCTTGCTGGAGAAGCATGGGAGTGTGCGGAAAGCAGTAGCGAGTGTGCTGGTTTCGAAGTAAAAGCCAAAGTTACCCTAGAGTAAATCATCCTCCTGCCCCCTTCGAAACCGAAGATACCGAGCTTGAATCGGGAGGGGCAGGGAGATGACATTTGTGCACTAAGTTCTCCGAGCAGCTAACATTGCCTACATTTCGACAAAACTTAGTAACTTACCATCATGTGCGGAAGCGAAAGGTAGAGGCAGAGGTGCTTTTTACCTTCTTTCGCTGATGACCAACTAATCAAACTATGTCTCCAATCGTTCTTCTGTCTTTCCTGATCGGCTATTTTGCGGTGCTGATAGGTATATCCTATTTTACCTCAAGAGGATCGTCCGACAACTCCAGTTTCTTTATCGCTAACCGCAACTCGAAGTGGTACTTTGTGGCTTTCGGTATGATCGGAACCGCCCTGTCCGGGGTGACGTTTATCTCGGTGCCGGGAGCGGTGGTGAACAGCAGCTTTGGCTATTTTCAGTTTGTGCTCGGCAACACGGTCGGTTTTGTGCTGATCGCTTTTGTGCTATTGCCGCTCTACTACCGGATGAACCTGATCTCCATCTATACCTATTTGGAGAAACGCTTCGGCTACTGGAGTTACAAGACCGGAGCCATGATCTTCCTGGTGTCGCGCACCATCGGTTCGGCGTTCCGACTATACCTGGTGGCCATCGTGTTGCAGCGTTTTATATTTGATGCCTGGGATGTGCCGTTTGTGGCCACAGTGGCCATCTGTTTGGTGCTTATCTGGCTTTATACCCACAAAGGCGGACTCAAGACCATCGTCATTACCGATACTTTGCAGACCGTGTTCATCATTGGGTCTGTTATTTTTTCCATCATCTTTATCGCCAACAGCCTCGACCTGAATGTGGTGCAGACTTTTGAGGCCGTGAAAAACAGTTCCTACTCCAAGATGATCTTCTGGGAGGATTTCCTGGGCACCAAGAGCCACTTCCTGAAGCACTTTATCGGCGGTGTTTTTGTAACGATTGCTATGACCGGCCTTGATCAGGACCTGATGCAGAAGAACCTGAGCTGCAAAAACATCGGCGAAGCGCAAAAGAATATGCTCACGTTCACAGGCGTTTTCGTATCGATCAATATCTTTTTCCTGAGTGTGGGTGCCTTGCTGTATATGTACGCCGAGGCCAACGGCATCGACGTGACGGCGCTGGCAACACCAGACCACCTGTTCCCGGAGATCGCCCTGAACCACATGGCCATGATTCCGGCTATTATCTTCATGCTGGGTCTTACGGCAGCTACTTTTGCCACTACCGACTCGGCCCTCACGGCACTTACCACCTCCTTCTGCGTGGACTTCCTGAACTTCACCAAAAAGGCTAATCACGACGATATCAAACTCATCCGTACGCGCCACTGGGTGCACGTAGGCTTCTCGGTGGTGATGCTGCTGGTAATCCTGGTGTTCAAGATCATCAACGATGACTCGGTGGTGAACGCTATCTTCAAAGCGGCCGGCTATACCTATGGCCCGTTGCTGGGTCTGTTTGCTTTCGGAATGGCCAACAAACGTGCCGTAGCCGACAAGCTGGTACCGTACATCTGCATTGTTTCCCCTATCCTAACGTATGTTTTCGATAGCAATTCAGTGGATTGGACGGGTTACGCCATGGGTTTTGAGCTGATTGTGGTGAATGCTGCGATTACGTTTATCCTGTTGCTGGTAACGAGTAAGCCTGGCGGCGGCATGATGATGGACGCCCTGGAAGAGGCCGAGCGTGGCCCCAAAGTAAAACAGACAACTTATTAAGCCTATACCTGCTATGAACATAGCCATGCTTTTGGAAAGCATTTTGCCAAAAGCGCGCATTCGGGCACGCCTGATTGATGTGGTGTCCTACGCTTCTGATGCGGGTTTTTATTACCTGAGGCCCAAGGCCGTGGTGCAGCCTGTGTCGGAGGAGGAGATCAAACAGCTTTTCGCTTTTTCGCAGGAGCATAAAACTCCCCTGACCTTTCGCACAGCCGGTACCAGCCTTTCGGGGCAGTCCATAACAGACGGCATATTAGTAGACCTGAGCCAGTACTGGAACAAAGTACAGGCGGAGAATGAGGGAGCGCAGGTACGGGTACAGCCCGGCGTGATTGGTGCCATCGTAAACGCGCATCTACGCCCGTTTAAGCGCAAGATCGGTCCGGACCCGGCCAGTATCAACTCGGCCATGATGGGCGGCATTCTTTCCAACAACGCCAGTGGCATGTGCTGCGGCGTGAGCAAAAATTCCTACCATACCACCAAGTACATTCGTTTTGTGCTGCCCAACGGGCAATGTTACACAACTGAGAAACAGATCGATTACCTGCGTTTCAGCGAAGAATGCCCTGAGCTATACCTGACGTTGCAGAAACTCAAGCAGCAGATACGCAACAACCCGGAACTGCACTACCTGATCCGGCACAAGTATAAGACCAAGAACACAGTTGGCTACTCCGTCAACGCGTTTATCGACTATGAGCACCCGCTCGACATCATGGCGCATTTGCTCATCGGGGCGGAGGGTACGCTGGGTTTTATCGCCGAAGCTGTGCTGCAAACCGTGCCTGATTATCCAGCCAAGTCGACGGCGCTACTTTATTTCCCCGACATCTACGCTGCCTGCCAAGCCATTGTGCCGCTGACAGAGGCGGGTGCCGAGGCCGTCGAGCTCATGGATCGGGCCTCGCTGCGCTCTATTGAGCACATGGCAGGTGTGCCGGCTGTTATCAAAACGCTGCCTGACACAGCCGCCGCTTTGCTGGTTGAATTTCAGGCGAACACGCATGAAGAGGTGCAGGAGAAGATTCTGAAATTCATGACGCTGGCACCAGAGCTGGCTTTACTGGAACAACCTGTTTTCACGACTGACCCGGTGGAGCAGGCTTTTTTGTGGAAAGTGCGCAAAGGCATGTTTCCGGCTGTGGGCGCGGTACGGGCCAGCGGTACCACGGTACTGCTCGAAGACATTGCGGTGCCGGTCGCTCAGCTCGGCGATGCCATACTCGATCTGCAGGAGCTTTTCCGCAAGCACGGGTATAGCAGCGCGATTATCTTTGGTCACGCCAAGGACGGCAATATTCACTTTGTGGTCACCCAGGCTTTTGATACGCCGGAAGAAGTTGCCCGCTACGATCGCTTCCTGAAAGAAGTGGTGAAGCTGGTAGTGAAGAAGTATGACGGCGCCCTGAAAGCTGAGCACGGGACCGGCCGGAACATGGCCCCTTTTGTGGAGACGGAATGGGGGCCGGAGGTATACCGGATCATGAAAACCCTCAAACAGGTAGTTGATCCTGAGAATCTGTTGAACCCTGGCGTCATTATCAACCACGACCAGAACGCCCACATCCAAAACCTGAAAGCCCTGCCGAAGGTGGAGGAAGAGGTAGACCGCTGCATGGAGTGCGGTTTCTGCGAACACAAATGCCCGAGCCGCAATATCACGCTCACGCCGCGCCAGCGCATTGTGGTGCGCCGCGAATTGCTCAACCTGAAACGGAAAGGAGAAAAGAAACAGCACAAAGAGCTCCTGAACCAATACCAATATGACGGTCTCGATACCTGCGCCGTAGACGGACTCTGCGCAACAGCCTGCCCGGTTGACATCAACACCGGCGATCTGATCAAGCGTCTGCGCCGTGAGAGCCACAACGGCTTCTCCAACAATGTCGCTTTGCTGGTTGCCAGGAACTTCAAGCCTGTGGTCTCGGTAGTGAAGCTTGGATTACAGGCTGGCGCGGGTGTGAACAAATTGCTGGGTGCAAACACGCTGGCCAGTCTGACAGAGGAAGTAAAAGACATGATTCCGGGCTTTCCGCTCTGGACGAAGCAATTAGCACCAGCGGCAGGTATAGATAAATCCATCGCCAATGCGCACTCAGCTGCAGACGAAGCAGCCGTTGTCTACTTCCCAACCTGTATTTCCCGCACGATGGGCACTGCCGGGTCAGGGAAGAAGAACATCATCGACACTTTTAAAAGCGTGTCAGATAAAGCAGGCATCAGATTCACGATTCCGCAGGAAGTAAAGAGCGCCTGCTGCGGACAGATTTTCTCGTCCAAAGGGTATAGCCAGGCTTTTGCCTACACGGCTAACGAAACCATTGAAAAGGTGTGGCTCTGGACTGACAAAGGCCGTTTGCCGCTCGTGCTCGACATTACCTCTTGCACCCAAACCCTGCAAAGTTGCCGCCCTGTGCTCACGCCGGAGAACAAGCAGAAGTTCGACAGCCTTAAGATCATCGATAGCATCGATTACATCGCGGACTTTATCTTGCCGAAAGCTACTGTGCTGCGCAAAAAAGCGAATGTAGTACTGCACCCGGTTTGCTCGCTGCAAAAAATGGGGCTGGAAGGGCGCTTTGTAGGTATAGCCAGGCAACTGGCCGAGGAAGTAACTGTGCCGATGCACGCCGGTTGCTGCGGTATGGCCGGCGACCGCGGCTTCTTAGTGCCGGAACTCACGGCCTCTGCTACCGCTCCTGAGGCGGCGGAAGTGAAACAGCGCGAATTTGACGGGTATTATTCGTCTGGCAAAACCTGCGAAATGGCCATGACGGAAGCCGTTGGTCGAAACTACGAGTCGATTATTTATCTATTGGATGAGTGTTTGTAGAATGCACACGTTGTAGCATAAAAAAAGAGGCCCTTACTTGAAAGGGCCTCTTTTTTTATATCGTATGATGATTAAACTGCCTCAATCACAGTTGCATACTCCCTTAAACTCGCGTCTTCCGGATTCAGATCGGTCACCAGGTAATGGATCGAGTTGAGGTCGCATACCTTCATGTTCTGGTCAGATCCGAGTTTTTCGGCAATACTCATGATAGCTGTTTTCTTGGCGGATCGGATCATCGCTTTCTTCACCTGCACCACTTCCCAGTCAGAGTCGGTGAGGCCATCTTCTACGGAGAGTGAGTTGGTGCCAAGTATGCAAAGGTCCACTTTGATCTCGGTGAGTTGGTTGACAACCTGGGCTCCGATCATGATGTGGGAATTTTTGGAGAGCTGTCCGCCCAGCAAAATCACGCTGATGTTTGGGCGCTCCGCCAGCTCCAGGGCCACCAGTGGGCTCACCGTAAAGAAGGTGCAACGCAGGGTGTCGGGTATCATGCGGGCCACTTCGATCATGGTGGTGCCGCCGCCTACGAGAATACTCATACCATCCTTCAGCAGGTTGATGACCTTGCGGGCAATCTCCTTTTTGGACTCCTTGGCGTATACCTCGGACTGGCTGAAGGGGTAATGGAAGGACTTCGACAAAGCACCACCATGCACCTTCAGAATCTGGCCGCTTTCTGCCAGTTCGTTCAAATCTCTTCTAACTGTATCCTCCGATACATTGAGCTTCAAACTCAAATCCGATGAAAGCACCTTGTTGTGCAGATTGATCTGCTTGATGATAAAAGCCTGCCGTTCTTCCTTAAGCATTCTGGTCGTATTTAATCTGTAAAAGTCAAATATAGATTTTTTTCTGAAAAAATGTTTGTCTGAATCAAGATTTACAGGATTTAAGGATTTGCAGGATTGGGGTCTGCTGCGACAGGTTGCAACCCAACACTGTCAGCTCAAGGTATAACATTCCCGATTTGTCATCTCGACAGAATGGAGAGATCTGGATTAAATTAGAGCAACGGCGCAATTTCAGGTTTTTCCCCAGGGTCGAAATGACAGGAAAACACTTATGTTCACGAAATCGGATCGCCCCTACAGGACACAATCCTGTTAATCCTTAAATTCTGTAAATCCTTGGGGTAGGGGCCCTATATTTAGATTCAGACAAAAAAGCCTGCCCCGTTTCCGGAACAGGCTTTTAAAATCAGGCAGGTTATACCTTATACCTTCACATAGATCTTTTTCCTGTCCATCCAGAAGCCAACCACCCACATGGTTAGCATGTAAGCCAGCGCGAACAGGAGCGAGGCCGTCTCCCCCTCTGACCAACTCAGGAACAGGTGGGTATAGAGCCACTTCTGCAAACTCATGTCATCAATTCTAATGAAGTTAAGTAGCTTGATGACCAGTGTGGCGAAGGCGAAAATAAAGAGCGGATTTTTACCAAAGGCTTCGAAAAAATAAGACCACTTCACAAAACCCAGCACTTCGATAACCAGCATCAGCGCAGCTATCAGCATCACGCTCAGGCCAACCGAGTGCAGCACGTAGGAGCTTGTCCAGATGGGCTTGTTGATCGGGAAGGCGAAGTCCCATACAAAGGCAATGGCCACCAGCGCGGCACCAGCCAGATTAAGCTTGAAGACCGTGCTCAGGTTGTTGCCGTTTTTCTGAATGAACAGACCGGCAAAGTAACCTGCCAGCACATTCACAGCGGCAGGGAGCGTACTCAGCAACCCTTCCGGATCGAACGGTAGGCCGAAGCCTTTGTAGAGGTTTGCCTCTGGTATGATCAGGTCGTCGAACTTGCGGGCGGCATTACCAGCGAGGCTATACGGATCAGCGGAATCACCGAAGAAATACATGACAGCCCAGTAGCCCAATAGCACGACCACGCTGAAGATGGCAGCCCCTCTCAACTTGAGGTAATGCACCGCCAGCGATGCGATGAAATAACAAAGCGCGATACGCTGCAGTACGCCCATAATACGAACAGCAGTGAAATCTTTCATCACAATAGTACCCTCCGGATCACGCGTGATAAAGGGGAAGAGGTTGAGGAATAGGCCGATCAGGAAAATAAGGGCGGTGCGCTTGAAAACTTTGCGCAGGAACACGCTGTCGGGTTGCGTTTCGAACTTGCGCATGCTAAAGCTCATGGCATTGCCCACCACAAACAGGAAAGACGGAAACACCAGATCGGTGACCGTGAAGCCGTGCCAGGCCGCATGCTTGAAGGGCGCGTAAATGCTGCCCCAACTGCCGGGATTGTTCACGACGACCATCAAGGCAATGGTGAGGCCGCGGAGAACGTCGAGTGAGAGGTAGCGCTTATACGTTTGAGATCTGAGTAAACCAGCATCTGTCAGGGGAGAGGCTGTCGAGAGTTTAGTCATGTGTAGAAGGCGGTTAAGGTATAGCGTATATCCTACAGGTATAAAAATATAGCTGTCCCGCTGCTGGCAGGACGGCTATACCTTCGTCCGTTACTTCACGGATGCCTCAGCAGGCTGTTTGTTTTTGCTCTTATCCAGGGCGTCGTACACCACTTGCAGCACGTTGGTGCGGGTGTTGAGTTTGCCGAGCTTGCTGTTCTCGCGGGTCGGGTTCACGCGGTTGCTCAGGAACACGTACACGAGGTTGTTCACCGGGTCGATCCAGGTATAGGTGCCCGTAAAGCCGGAATGTCCAAAGCTTTCCACAGGGGCGCTTGGGGCAGCGTTGCTGTTCTGCTCACCTGGCTTTGCCGGGCGGTCGAAGCCGATGGCGCGGTAGTTGCCCTGGTCACAGAACTGGCACTGGCTGTATTCCTTCACCACATTCTCGGCGATGTAGCGCTTGTTGGCGTATAGGCCGTCGTTCAGGTATAGGTGCATGAGTTTGGCTACGTCGTTGGAGTTGCCAAACAAACCCGCGTGGCCGCTAACACCACCCAGCATGGCAGCGCCCTCGTCGTGCACCGTGGCGTGCAGCAATTGCTTACGGAAGTGCGGCTCAAATTCAGTCGGAACAACACGGGATGCTGGATAATGCTTGTAGGGGTTGAATGTGAGCGTTGTCGCGCCCAGCGGTTTGTAGATGGAGTGCTGCAGGTATGTCTCAAAGCCTACACCGGTGATATTCTCTACTACCTTTGGGGCCAGAATAAACGACAGGTCGCTGTACACATAACCCGGCTTTTCGTTCAGCGGCGACTCCATGATCTCTTTGTAAATCTTATCGGCGTACTTGCGGTGGATGTACAGGTTGTTGGCCACTTTGATCGGGAACCTCCTGGTAGAATCCGTCTTGAAAGTGCGCCACTTGAAGTTGCCGTTTTTCTTCACTGTCTCTTTCCAGAACGGAATCCAGGACTTGAGACGGGCCTGATGCGTTAGAATGTCGCGGTAGTTCAGGTCGGCTTTGTTCGTGCCAGCCGCCATTGGCAGATAGGTACCTAACGTCTTGTTTTCGTCGAAACGCCCTTCGCCTTTCAAACGCATGAGTGCGGCCATCGAGGTGCTGATCTTGGTGACAGAAGCCAGGTCGTACAGGTCGTCGATTCGGACCGGTTGAGCTTTGTCGTAGGTATGGTGACCGAAGGCTTTGTGATAGATCACTTTGCCGTCTTTTGCTACCAGCACCTGCGCACCCGGCGCGGCTTCCTCACGAATAGCCTGGTGCACGAGCGAGTCTATACCTGCCAGGTCTTGTGATTTGATGCCTACGGCTTCGGGCATAGCGTAAGCCATGCGCCAGCCGCCGCGCGTCAGCAGACCATCATCAATCTTGAAGTTATTACTCACCGTAACCGGCAGTTTTCCTGTCGCGCCTATACCTCCGAAAATCATTTGCGAAACAAGGTCCTGCGTGGTGGCATTCTCCTGATAAGCGGCGATCACGGCATCGGCTTTGTCGAGGCTTTCCATTTCGGCAAGGCTATACACGTTGCCAAACACACTCACGATGGTTTTCTTGTTGCGGATAAGTTCTTTGAGGAACAGATTCATTTCGGCAGTGATACCGAAATTGCTACTGCCTGCCTTGAGCTGCAGCGAGTGCACACCTGCGATGATGAGGTTGTAATCCTTCAGTTTTTCCTTCATCGCCCACAGCTCTTCAATGGAGTTGGTCGGTTGCAGGAAGAAGGTGTCTACCTGGGTATAGCGGGCCAGATCACGCTGGAAAGCGGTTGCTTTTTTTGTGCCAATTGCCAATGCCGCTACTTTTAATGTGTCGAGTGTTTGGATCGGCAGGATGTGGTTTTTGTTACGCAACAGCGTGAGCGAGGCCTCTGTCAGCTGGCGGTTGAGGTGCTGCGCATGCGGGTTATTCAGGTCGGCAACCAGGTTTTTGGTTTCAATCGGCTCCCATTTGTCGAGGCCCACCCATTGCTTGGCGGCCAGTACTTTGCGAACGCGGGCATCGATCTCAGCCTGCGTGATCTCTTTGTTGGCAATGGCTTTCTTCACTTCTTCAATGGTCGTTTTTACGTCCATGGTGTTGAGCAGGACATCATTACCAGCCAACAGAGCTTTCACATCCACAATGCCCGGCGGATAGAACTTAGCCACCCCCTGCATGTTGAGTGCGTCGGTAAACACGAGTCCTTTGTAGTTCAGCTCCTTCTTAAGCAGGTCCGTTACGATTGGCTTGGATAGGGTAGAGGCCAGGTTGGGTGTGTTGTCAAGCACAGGTATGTTCATGTGCGCCACCATGACGCTGCCCAGGCCTCTGTCCATCAGTTTGCGGAATGGGTATAGCTCGGTGGAGTCGAGGCGGATGCGGGAGAAGTTGATCAGCGGCAGCCCGTAGTGCGAGTCCACGTTTGTGTCGCCGTGGCCCGGGAAATGCTTGGCGCTCGCAATAATGTGGTTGTCCTGCATACCCTGCATATAGGCCAGTGATTTGCTGGCCACATTGTATTTGTTTTCGCCGAAAGAGCGGAAACCGATCACCGGGTTGTTGGCGTTGTTGTTGATGTCCACGGTCGGGGCGAAGTTTACGTGCACACCCAGTCGCTTGCACTGGCGGGCAATCTCGGCCCCCATTTCATAGATCAGCCTTTCGTTGTCGATACCGCCCAGCGCCATCTGGTATGGGAAACGAACCGTGCTGTCGAGGCGCATGGCCAATCCCCACTCGCCGTCAATGGATACCATCAGCGGCACTTTGCTTTCCTGCTGGTAGCGGTTGGTCATTTTGGCCTGGCGTACCGGGCCACCCTGGAAGAAAATAACACCCCCTACTTTATAAGTTTTAATGATGTTGCTGATCGAGTCGATGTGCGCCTGGTTCTTGTTGGAGTACACCGGAATCATGATGAGCTGCGCGATGCGCTCTTCCGGTGTCAGGGTTTTCATCACGGAATTGACCCAGCGTTGGTTGGTAAGTTGCAGGAAGTCAGCGTCGCGGCCGGGCATAAAAGTGGCTGCGCTGGCTTTTTTAGCAGCGGCTTTGCCGGAGTTTGCTTTGTTGGTCTGGCCCTGTAGGGTGTTTGCGCTGAAAATCAGCAACAGCACAAAGGCCAGCGAGAAGTAGTGATAAGGTTTCAAAGTGATTTAGGTTAATTTTATATCAGATACACTGCAATTTAACAGAATTCGGGGTAATGTATTTTTATTTGCGGTATTTTTTTAAATTCCTGCAAATAAAAGCAATATTAGGGGCGTCATCAGAATTTGATTTGAATTTATATATTTACTTCATAAGTAAAAAATACATGAAGCGTCTTTCCGTTCAGTTACTTAGTCTTTTGCTGTGCTGCGCCGCCTTTGCCAGCTGTACTACTAACCCGTATGCCGCCACCAACAAGTCGTATAAGAAGCAGGCCAAAGCCTATGCCAAATCGCTGCGTGCTATACCTGCCGCCCCGACCGGCGAGTATACCTATCCGCAAGGCGACCATTGGGTGGGAACCACCAACTTCAACCTACGCAAACCAAATTATGTGATCATTCACCACACGGCCCAAAACTCCACCGAGCAAACCCTGAAGACGTTCACCATGCCGTCCACCAAAGTGAGCTCGCACTACGTGATTGGCCGCGATGGCAAGGTATACCAGATGTTACACGACCACATGCGCGCCTGGCACGGCGGGGCAGCCAAGTGGGGCAACAACACCGATCTCAATTCTTCTTCCATCGGTATAGAACTCGACAACAACAGCTCCGAGCCTTTTCCGGAGGAGATGATCACCAGCCTGATCGCTGTATTGGGCAAGCTTAAAAAAGAACACGGTATACCTACTGAGAACTTCGTTGGCCACGCTGACATCGCCCCGGTGCGCAAAGTAGACCCGAGTCCGCTGTTCCCCTGGAAGACGCTGGCCGACAACGGCTTTGGGCTGTGGTATGACGAAGATGTGCTGGATAAGGAACAAGTGCTGCGCGAAGTGCCTGTTGGAGGAGAGAATGACACAACTCCTTTGCTCGTGATGGAGACAGTGCCGAAGTACACGCTGCCTGAGCACTTTAACCCACTCGACGCCCTGCGCATTATCGGCTACGATGTGCGTAATCCGGAGGCGGCCGTGCGTGCCTTCAAGATTCACTTCATCCAGACCGATGTTAATGCGCCACTGACGGAGGATGAGAAACTGATTCTGTATAACCTGTATCAGAAGTATTTGTAAATTGGGATATTAAACCGACGCACCTTGATTATGACCAAACCCCCACTCACCCGCTATACCTTGCGACTCATCCCTTACCTCAGCCTGCTCTTCCTATTCGGCTGTGGAGCGGCCAAACCTGTGGCGGAAGCGCCTGCGCCTTACGGACCGGCGGAGATTCAGCGACAGGTGATGGAGGTAGCGGCTTTGCAGCAAAGTTTTGTGGGCTTTGTGCTGTATGACCCGGAACTGGGCAAGGCAGTGGTGGAGCACAACGCCGATAAGTATTTTGTGCCGGCTTCCAACACGAAGCTGTTTACGTTTTATGCGGCTTCCAAAATGCTGGGCGACTCTATACCTGCGCTCAAGTACGTGGCCAAAGGCGACTCGCTGCTCTTCTGGGGTACCGGCGACCCGACCTTCACGCACATGGACCTGCAGAACAACATCGCCTACGACTTTCTGAAAAACCGCAAGGAGAAACTCTACTACATCGAGGCACCCATGACCAGCACGCCCTTCGCCACCAACTGGGGCTGGGATGACTACAATTACTACTACCAACCGGAGCGCAGCCCTTTCCCGGTTCACGGCAACATCGTGAAATTCAAAAAAGACAGCACCACGACCTATACCACCACGCCGTCTTTCTTCAAAAAGCACGTTAAGCCCGATACCTCCAAAAATGCGCACCGTGACACCTTCCGCAGGGCTTGGCGCACCAACGACATTGCTTACAACCCGAAGCGTGCTGCTGTTGCCTTCTCGCAGGAAGTGCCATTTATCACCTCCCCTGAGCTGACGGTGCAGCTACTCGCCGACACGCTGAAGCGCCCCGTGAAACTGGTGAAGCGGCCTATACCTGCCAATGCCAAAACACTTTATGGTCTGCCTGCCGATACCGTATTCAAACGCATGCTGCAGGTAAGCGACAACCTGATGGCCGAGCAATTGCTGGTTTTGAGCTCCGGCACTTTGTCTGACACGCTGTCGGTAGAACGGGCCATCAAACACGCTATGAAAACCTACCTGTCTGATTTGCCGGACGCACCGGTATGGATAGACGGCTCGGGCCTCTCGTCCATGAATATGTTCACGCCACGCAGCATTATTGCCCTTTTGCAGAAAATGCATGCCGAACGCCCACGGGGAAAATTACTTCCTATGCTGGCAGTAGGCGGCAGACCGGGTACTTTCCGGAACATTTACAAAGCCGATGTGCCGTTTGTCTTCGGTAAGTCTGGCACACTCTCGCACGTTCACAACCAAAGCGGGTACATCCTCACGAAGAGCGGGAAATTGTTGCTATACAGTTTTATGAACAACAACTTTAAAACATCCTCGTCTGAAATCAGAAGCGCCATGGAACGTATTATGACGGAGGTGCATGAGAAGTATTAATATAAACAGGAAGCCCTCGCTTGCGTGAGCAGAGTAAACAAAGAAATAACAACCAACAATTACAACCCATACCTGACCACACAAACAGATAGATACTATGGTGAAACTAACGATACGCTCCTTTGACCTGCCGCTGCGGCATACCTTTACCATTTCCTACGACTCGCGCGACGTGCAGCCGACCCTGATTGTCGAGCTGCAGCATGGCGAGCACAAGGGTTATGGCGAGGCCACCAGCAATCCGTACTATGGCTTCACCATCGAGAGTATGACCGAAGCGCTGGAGAACATCCGTGAGCAAATCGAGTCTGCCGATCTGACTTCGCCAGAGGAGTTCTGGGCACAGATGCAGCCTTTGCTGGCTGATAATCCGTTTGCCCTGTGTGCGCTGGATTTGGCAGCAAACGACCTGTTCGGCAAAATGAAAGGGCAGCCGCTCTACAAAATCTGGGGGCTCGAGGCAAAGAACATGCCGCTCACGAACTATACGATCGGCATCGACACGGTGGACAACATGGTGAAAAAGCTGCAGGAAATGCCCTGGCCGCTTTACAAAATCAAGCTGGGCACCAAAGAAGATGTAGCTATCATCAAAGAGCTGCGCAAGCATACCGACGCGATTTTCCGTGTAGACGCCAACTGCGCATGGGGTGTGGAGGAAACCATTGAGAACTCAAAGCAACTCAAAGAGTTAGGTGTGCAGTTTATCGAACAGCCCATGAAAGCCGATGATCTGAAAGGCATGAAACAGGTATACGAGCGCTCCGAACTGCCCCTGATTGCCGACGAAAGCTGCATCACCGAATCCGATGTAGCCAAGTGCCATGGTCTGTTCCACGGCGTCAATATCAAACTGGTGAAGTGCGGCGGCCTGACGCCTGCCCGCCGTATGATTGCTGAAGCGAAGAGTTTGGGTATGAAAGTGATGGTGGGTTGCATGACTGAATCCAGCATAGGTATATCGGCCATCGCACAGCTGCTGCCTATGCTCGACTACGTGGACATGGACGGTGCCCTGTTGCTGAGCAAGGACATCGCCACGGGGGTGACCATTGAGCAAGGAAAGGTGAGCTACAGTGAAAACGTAAACGGCACTGGTGCCACTCTGATAGGGTAATGGCGAATAAGGTATACACAGACCAACTGCCGGGTCGTACCTTGGTGGTAAATGGAGAGGAGTTCCTGTTTTTCAGCGGGACGTCCTACCTGGGTATACCTGTCAACGAACAATTCAGAAATTGCGTGCTGGAAGGGATGGCCCGCTACGGCACCAACTACTCCAGTTCACGCAACTCCAACCTGCAGCTGCGAGTGTTCGAGGAAGCAGAGGATTATCTGGCAACCTATACAGGATCTGAAGCCGCCTTCACCATGTCGTCAGGTTATCTGGCGGGTCAGGCGCTGGTGCAAACCTTGCAGGGAAGTGGATATTTTATCTATGCCCCCAACACGCACCCGGCCCTTTGGCGCAGCACCGCCGACGAAGTTATCGGCGACTACGATGCCTGGGTTGGACCCATGCTGGAGCAAGTGCAGGGTTCGAAGGAGGAGCATATCATACTTGTCTGCAACTCCCTCGATCCGCTCAAGGCCCGTAACCATGGGTTCAGCTGGCTAAGCGCTTTGCCAACCGACAAGCAAATTACCCTGGTTGTGGACGATTCGCATGGCTTTGGCGTGACGGGAGAAGACGGGGCTGGCATTTTCGCACAGCTAAAGGCTCGGCTGCAACCGAACGTGCGGTTGGTGGTGGCGAGCTCGATGGGCAAAGCTTTGGGTATACCTGCCGGCATGGTGCTGGGTGATAAAGCGTTAATAGATAAGCTGCGCCACAGTCATTATTTCGGCGGCGCTTCCCCGGCTATACCTGCCTATTTGTATGCTTTTCTGCGTTGTGAAACCGTTTTCAAAGAAGCCCGGCAAAAGCTGTTTTCGAATATTGAGTATTTTCTGAAGCATTTGGAGCACCCAGCGCAATTCAGTTACTTTGACAGATATCCGGTATTCGGGGTACACGAGCATCGCTTAGCGGCATACTTGCAGGAGCGTGGGGTCATCATTTCCAGTTTTCGGTATCCGACACCTGCGGATGACCCGATTACACGGGTTATTTTGAGTAGTGCGCATACGGAAGGGGATATTCAGCGAATAACGGGGTTGATTAATGAGTTTGTAAAGGTATAGCTGATACCTAATTGTAGCAATGGCAGTTTTGTCTGTCAACTAACCTTGTTTCATAGCTTCGCCTGTGCGGCGGGCACCTACTTTTTTTCTTGACAAAAAAAGTAAGCAAAAAAGTCAAGACGATTTTAAACTCGCTGACCGCTCAAACACAAAATCGTCGGTGGTGCAACTGGCTCAAGCTGTTCATTTCATAGCATGCGTGCAAGTTAGTCTTCTAATGTGTACTGTACCGGTGGTGTATGCTATAGAGCTTAAATCTGGTAACCGGTAACAGCGGAAAATTCCCCTATTGGGGTAGGGGCTCGCTAGAAAGAAAGGGGTAGGGGTATGTTAATTCAAGTTATATCCCACACAGATGCTATTGAATCTATACCCAGTCCTTGGGTGGGGGTAGGGGCCCTCGAAAAAGAGCGTCTTGTAGGTTTCCGGTATCGCGCAGCGATATTGCGACCGTCAGGGTAGCAAAGGAAAGATACACAGCGCGATGCCAAAGGACGATGCCCCGCGGCTTTGAGCGCATCAAATAAGAAATGAAATAATAGGTGTAATAGCACTGGATAGGCTGATACTAAAAGGAAAGACTTTATAGCTCAAGCAACAGTTAATTTAAACAAAAGATCCCTTTACAGGAAACCGTCTACTTTATGGAAGAAACCACTACCCCAGCACCCCTCATCACCAACGATGCCGTTGTGCTGGGCATCCTCGTCGTCATCCTCGCCATCATTTTCAAAACTGCCTCCAGCGATAGGGCCGTATTCCGGAAATTCTACTCGGTAGTGCCTGCGCTGTTGCTGTGCTACCTCATTCCGAGCTTACTCAACTCACTCAATATTATCTCCGGCGAAAAATCTGCGCTGTATGGTGTCGCGTCAAGGTATCTGTTGCCGGCGAGTTTGGTGCTGTTCACCATCAGCCTCGACTTAAAGGAGATCTGGAAGCTGCGTCACAAAGCAGGGCTCATGTTCATTACAGGTACGGTCGGCATTATGCTAGGCGGTCCGCTGGCGATACTCATCGTCTCCACTTTTGCTCCTGATATTGTGGGTGGGCAAGGACCTGATGCCGTGTGGCGGGGGCTAACCACCATAGCCGGCAGCTGGATCGGGGGCGGTGCCAACCAGTTGGCGATGTTTGAAGTGTTTAAGCCTAGCCCCAATCTGTTCTCTGCCGTAATCGCCGTAGATGTGATCGTGGCCAATGTCTGGATGGCAGTGTTGCTGTACGGAGCCGGTAAATCAGACCGGGTGGATAAATTCTTCAAAGCGGACAGCTCTGCCGTAGAGAACCTGAAAAATAAGATCGAGCGCTACCGTCAAAGCATTATGCGGGTTCCTTCGCTGCCCGACATCATGCTGATAGCGGGTATTGGGTTTGGCCTGACGGGCTTAGCGCATTTATTATCTGATATGATTGCACCCTGGATCCAAACAAACGCTCCGAATTTAGCCCGTTTCAGCCTCACGTCCGGCTTCTTCTGGCTGGTAGTGCTGGCCACAACTTTTGGCATGCTGCTGTCCACTACCAGGGCTCGCAACCTGGAAGGTGCCGGAGCCTCGCGTGTGGCAAGTGCCTTTCTATACATACTGGTGGCCACCATCGGTATGCAGATGGACGTGACAGCCATTGTTAGTCAGCCTGGCCTGTTCCTGGTGGGATTAATCTGGATTTCTATGCACATGCTGCTGCTCTTTATCGTGGGCAAGCTCATCAAAGCGCCGTTTTTCTTCTTGGCAGTGGGCAGTCAGGCCAATGTGGGCGGTGCTGCTTCGGCTCCAATTGTGGCTGCGGCGTTTCATCCGGCCCTGGCGCCGGTGGGCGTACTACTCTCGATCCTGGGATATGCAGTGGGAACCTACGGCGCTTACATATCAGGTATACTGATGCAGTTGGTTGCCCCCGAATAGCGAATTTTTATAACGCGATAAGTGTTTAGTGTATAATGTTTCATCAAGGGCCTTGTGCGAACGATGCTATTTAGAACCAATACTATGATTAAAAATAACCCGCTTGTGCTGTTGCTTTTACTGGTGCTGTCTTCCTGCGCCGGTATGCAAAGCACACCTTCCGAGTCTACTGTTGCGACCAACACAGCAGTTGCTGCCTCTCCTGCGCAAACATATATCGATGCCGTGCGCCAGCAGTTTGCTCCTGATAAGCGTGTGGCGCTGTTTGATGTTGAGACTAGTGGCAGTGTGCTGCGCGGCGAAACCAACATACCCGAAGCGAAAACCGATCTGCTGAAGCGACTGCAAGCAGCCAATGTGTCGTTTGTGGACAGCATTCAGGTATTGCCGGAAAGCGAACTGGAAGGCAAAAACTTTGCGATCGTGACGATCTCGGTAGCTAACCTGCGCTCACAGCCAAAGCACTCAGCCGAACTGGCCACACAGGCCACCATGGGTACGCCGCTACAGGTATGGAAAAAGCAGGACGGCTGGTACCTGGTGCAGACACCTGACCAGTACCTGGCCTGGGTTGATTATGGCGGTATTGCACTGATGGACCAAGCCGCTTTCACCAATTGGCAGCAAGGCAAAAAGCTCATCTACACCAAGACCTACGGCTTTGCCCATGCCACGCCCGACAGAAAGGCCACCACCGTTTCGGATATGGTGTATGGCGATGTGATGGTGCTGAAAAACAAGACGAAAGATTTTTATGAGGTCATGTTCCCGGATGGCCGCACAGGCTATGTGTCTGCTGCTGAAGCCATGGGCTTTAAAGAATGGGTAGCAAGCCGCAAGCCTAGCGAGGAGAATCTGGTAGCGTCGAGTAAGGAGCTTTTGGGTTTGCCATACCTGTGGGGTGGCACGTCCGTGAAAGGGATGGACTGCAGTGGTTTCACCAAAACCGTTTTCTTTATGAACGGGCTGGTACTGCCGCGAGACGCTTCGCAGCAAATACATATTGGCGAACTGGTAAATACTGATAATGGCTGGGATGACCTGCGTCCGGGTGATCTGCTGTTTTTCGGCGTGCCTGCCAAAGACGGTAAGTCAGAGCGCGTAGTGCACGTAGGTATGTGGATCGGCGGTGACCAGGAGTTTATCCATTCCGCCGGCCGGGTGCGCATCAACAGCATGAATCCTTCGGCAGCCAACCACGATGCCTATGAGCTGGGCCGCTTCCTGCGTGCTAAGCGTGTTTCTCCGGAAGCAACCTTAGTGGATTTGCGTGAAAAGCCGCTTTACGAATAAGGTATAGAATCAATGCATGTGAGAGGCAGTGGCGAAAGTCACTGCCTTTTTTTATGCGTCATTTCGTGCGTAACGAGAAAGCTGTTATTAGTAATAAATCAGAAATCCCTATAATAGCTAACATCGTAATTAATTATTTTTTGATAGAATTCGAAGATGATTCATAAAATATTTTTTCAATTAAATTATGCTTTTATAAAAAAATAGCAAAAGTATTTGGTTTTGTTTGTCGAATCGCCGTATTTTATGTTATCACACGGAACAATAAGGCATGAGCGCATTCCTGGCATTGGAAGAAGGATATCTGGAGAAGCTGAACCACGTGGAGCGGAAGAAGCATCTGCAGAAGATAAAGATCGTGCGCCACCTGTATGTGAAAGGTGCACGCTCCAATGCAGAGATCTGCAATCGGTTTAGTATCAGTTCGCCAACCTCCATGGCTTTGCTCAACGAACTGCTGGCCGAAGGCCTCGTTGAAAAGCAGGGAAGAGGCGAATCGGTGGGCGGGCGCAAGCCGGAACTGTATGGGTTGCGCAACAACTCGCTTTTCGTGCTGAGCATCGAAATGGAGAAGTTCAGTACCCGCATGGCCATTTTTGATGGCAACAACCACAACATCACAGGTTCCCATACCTTCCCGATACGGCTTTCCAAAAACCTGACTGCAGTGGACGAGCTGCACCACCACGCCAATAGCCTGATCCTCTCATCAGGTATAGATACCGACAAACTGATGGGGATTGGCTTGAGTCTGCCGGGGCTTGTATCTTCCAAGGAAGGGGCCAGCTATACCTACCTGTTGACCGGGCAAAATGAAATGCCTTTGCAGGATTTGCTGGCTCTGAAATTTAACAAACCGGTCTATATCCAGAATGACGTGAAAAGCGCCACACTGGCCGAGTACCGCTTTGGCGCAGCGCAGGGCAAGCGCGACGTGTTGGTGCTCACACTGGATTGGGGTATTGGCCTGGGCGTTATCACAGACGGAAAGCTGCGCATCGGCACCTCCGGTTTTGCAGGTGAGTTCGGTCACATTCCTTTCATAGACGACGGCGTGTTGTGCCATTGCGGTAAGCGGGGCTGTTTGGAAACAGTGGCTTCGGGCAGCGCTTTGGCTCGTATGGCCCGCGAAGGGATGCAGGCTGGGCAGGAAACCTTGCTGAAGGAACTTTCGGGGCAGGAATTGGAGAAAATAGAACCGCAGGCCATTATACAGGCTGCCAACGAAGGCGATCAGTTCGCGATCAACATGCTGGCCGAAACAGGGCGTAATCTGGGCAAGGGCATTGCTATGCTGATTCAGCTTTTCAACCCGGAGCTGATCATCATTGGCGGCAAAATAGCCGAAGCGCGACAGTACATCACCACCCCGATACAGCAATCCATCAACACCTACTGCATGACGCAGCTGCGGGAGCGCACCGAGGTCGCACTGTCCCAACTGGGGCAGGAGGCAGGTATACTGGGGCCGGTGGCCACGGTGATGGAGCGCATTTTTGAGCATCGCATTGAATCAACCAAATAACGAAACACAACATCACATTATAGCACACTAGAAACTATGGCTCGATTAAATCTTCTGGAAGAAACCCGATTTGAGAAGCTTCCGGTTACCATTTACCCCGATGAGTTTGTCGCCTCCGTGAAAGTCGCCCAGCGCATTGCGGAGCTGATCAGGTATAAGCAGGGACGAAACGAGAAAGCCGTGCTGGGTCTTGCCACCGGTGCCACGCCTGTTAAGGTATACGCCGAGCTGGTGCGCCTGCACCGCGAAGAGGGCCTTAGCTTCCGCAACGTCATCACGTTCAACCTGGACGAGTACTACCCGATGCAGCCAACGGCGGTGCAGAGCTACGTGACGTTCATGAACGAGAACCTGTTCGATCACATCGACATCGACAAAAATAACGTGCATATACCGGACGGTACGCTACCGCTCGAAAGAATACATGACTACTGCCTGGAGTATGAGCGCAAAATAGAATCGCTTGGTGGCCTGGATCTTCAGATTCTGGGTATCGGCCGTACCGGTCACATCGGTTTCAACGAGCCGGGTTCTGCACCAAACTCCGGTACGCGCCTGGTTACCCTCGACGACCTGACACGCCGCGATGCCTCCCGCGACTTCGGTGGCAAGGAGAACGTGCCGCGCAAAGCCATCACCATGGGCATCGGCACCATCTTCAAAGCCCGTGAGATCATCCTGATGGCTTGGAGCGGCAAGAAAGCGCCGATTATCAAAAAAGCAGTGGAAGGGGAGATATCGAGTGATGTGCCGGCTACCTACCTGCAGCTGTCGGACAACGTGGAGTTTGTGCTGGATGTGGACGCTGCTTCGGAGCTAACCCGCTTCAACACGCCATGGCTGGTGAAGGACTGCGTGTGGGATGAAGCCCTGATCAAGAAAGCGGTGATCTGGCTGTCGGAGGAGGTGCAAAAGCCGATCCTGAAGCTGACCGAAGAAGACTACAACAACCACGGGATGGCACAGCTGGCCACCGAAAAAGGTCCGGCTTACGACATCAACATAGATATTTTCAACAAACTGCAGCGCACGATCACCGGCTGGCCTGGTGGCAAGCCGGGAGCCGATGACAGGCAGCGCCCGGAACGCGCCGAGCCGGCCCGCAAGCGTGTGGTGATCTTCTCGCCGCACCCGGATGATGATGTGATTTCGATGGGCGGGACTTTTATCCGCCTGGTAGACCAAGGGCATGACGTGCACGTGGCGTACCAAACGTCGGGCAATACCGCCGTTTGGGACGATGACGTGCTGCGTTACATGGAGTTCGCGATTGACTTCAATAACAGCATCGGGCAGGAAACCGCTCATTTGGAAGAGATATACGAGAACATGCGCACCTTCCTGGAAGACAAGCAGCCAAATCAGCTCGATTCGCAGGAGATACGGGATGTGAAAGGCTTTATCCGGAAGAGCGAGGCTATTGCAGGCGCCCGCTACGCTGGTCTGGAAGACGATCACATCCATTTCATGGCGCTGCCTTTCTACGAGACCGGTAAAACTGTGAAGAAACCGGTAACGGATATCGACGTGGAGCTCACTATGGAGTTGCTACAGAAAGTGAAGCCGCACCAGGTGTTCGCCGCCGGCGACTTTGCTGACCCGCACGGCACGCACATTGTATGCTTCAACATTATACTGACTGCCCTGTCGCGACTGCGTGAAACCGAGGAGTGGGCCAAAGATTGCTGGCTGTGGATGTACCGCGGTGCCTGGCACGAGTTTGCGACGCACGAGATCGAGATGGCCGTGCCGTTGTCGCCGCAGGAAGTGGAACGCAAGCGCAACGCCATTTTTAAGCACCAGTCGCAGAAGGACCATCCGGTGTTCCCGGGCGACGACGAGCGTGAGTTCTGGGTGCGTGCTGAGGAGCGCAACCGCGAAACCGCCAAGAGTTATGACGACCTGGGCCTTGCCAACTACGAGGCCATGGAGGCCTTTGTAAGGTGGAAGTTCTAAATTGATTTGAAACAGCTAAATTGGGGCATTCGCTCTGATTTAGCTGTTTCGTTTAATACCGCCAGTTTAGCGGTAGCGCAACTGGTGGATGGGTATGAGGCCAGTTTGTAACTGGCGTAGTGACGGCTTTTAAGGTATAGCAACCAGTGTTGTTTCATAGCTTCGCCTGTGCGGCGGGCACTCACTTTTTTTCTTGATAAAAAAAGTAAGCAAAAAAATCAAGACGATTTTAAACTCGCTGACCGCTCAAACACAAAATCGTCATTAGCGCACCTGGCTAAGGTTGTCTATTTCATAGCTGTCGTGCGAGTTACTCTTTCAATGCGTGCCAGTGGTCTGTGCTACAGGGCTTATACCTTTTAATTGGCAGCTACACAAAAGTCCCCCTTTGAAGGGGGCAGGGGGATGACAATCAGCCTTTACCATTTTTCATGAGCAACTCGAAAGTACTGGGTATAGACATCGGAGCCACTAAAATGCACGCAGGCGTGGTGCAGAACGGCAGCATTTTACAGGAAGTGAAGTTCCATACCTCGGCGCAGGCATCGCAAGCGCAGATCGTTGCGGAGCTGATTCAAGGTATAGCCCCGCTGGTAGATGCCGAGGTGACAGGTATAGGTATCGGTGTACCGGGGCTGGTGGATGAAGCGAAGGGCATGGTGTGCGATGTGCAGAATATACCTGCCTGGAAAGAAGTACACCTGAAGCAGCACCTGGAGGAGCATTTTGGCATACCGGTATACCTGAGCAACGACGCGAACTCCTTTGCCGCCGGCGAGAAAATATACGGTCAGGGCAAAGCGTTTCGTAACCTGGTCGGCATAACACTGGGCAGCGGGCTGGGCGCTGGCATCATCATCGACCATAAACTTTACTCCGGAACGCTTTCTAGTGCCGGAGAACTGGGTGGTGTGCCATACCTCGACAAAACCATAGAAGACTATTGCAGCGGCAAGTTTTTTGTGGCGGAGTACGGCATGGCGGGTGACGAGCTCTATACCCTGGCGCAACAGGGTCACGCTCCGGCGCTGGAGGCTTACAAAGTATATGGGCAGCACCTGGGTAGCGCCATCAAAGTGGTGCTATACCTGCTGTCGCCGCAGGCCATTTTCCTGGGCGGCTCCATCAGCAAGTGCTATCCTTTATTTAAAGAGACGATGCAGCAAAGTCTCGCTGACTTCCCGTTTAAAGCGGTGGCCAGTCAGTTGCATATCGGTGTTTCCGAATTGGACAATGCGGCCGTATTGGGTGCTGCGGCGCTCTTCGAACTCAAAAACCAACAGAAGCATCAACTACAATCCGCCTAGGTATGGACTTCAGAAAAAAACTACTCACCCTTGCCTTCACATTTGCCAGCATGGCAGGTATAGCCGGGCTATCGCCAGCTCAGGCGCAAGTAAAACCGGAGTCGCTGGCGCTGATACCGCAGCCCGTAAAGCTCACCACCCAAAAAGGGAGCTTCCTGGTGCAGCCGGCTACCAAAATTTATGTAGACCCCAAGAACGAGGACCTGTTGCGGGTAGGCGAGTTCCTGGCGCAGCACATTGAGCAATCGATTGGCCACAAGCCGGAGTTGCTCCAGAAAAAGCCGAAGAAAAAGGACACGAACCTGATTTACCTGACTCTCGCTACAGAGAACGATACCCTGGGCTCCGAAGGCTATACCTTGAGCGTGAACCCAAGTCGCATCACACTGGCCGCCAAAAAGGCAAACGGGACTTTTGTAGGTATACAAACTGTTCGCCAGTTGCTTCCAGCCAAAAAAACTTCACAGTCGGCGCTTATACCTGCGCTCCAGATCGTGGACAAGCCCCGCTATACCTGGCGCGGCATGCACCTCGACGTGACCCGGCATTTCTTCCCAGTGGAGTTTGTGAAGCAGTACATCGACTACCTGGCCATGCACAAGATGAACACCTTTCATTGGCACCTGACCGATGACCAGGGTTGGCGCATCGAAATAAAGAAGCACCCGAAGCTGACCGAGGTTGGTGCCTGGCGCGACAGCACCCTGATCGGACATTACTGGGATCTGCCTCAGACCTACAAAAAGCAGCGCCACGGCGGTTACTATACCCAGGAGCAAATAAAAGAAGTGGTGGCGTATGCGCATGACCGGTTTATCAACGTGGTGCCTGAGATCGAAATGCCAGGCCATGCGCTGGCGGCCCTGACGGCTTATCCGGAGCTGTCGTGTAGCGGAGGACCTCACAAAGTTGAGTCGAAGTGGGGGATTTTTCCTGACATTTTCTGCGCTGGCAATGAGCAGAGCTTCACTTTTCTGGAAGATGTGCTGACCGAGGTGATGGATCTCTTCCCGAGCAAAATCATCCATATTGGCGGCGACGAGGCACCCAAAACCCGCTGGAAGCAATGCCCGAAATGCCAAAAGCGCATCGCCGACCAGGGCCTGAAAGACGAACACGAGCTGCAGAGTTATTTCATTCAGCGGATTGAGAAATTCATGAACAAGCATGGCCGTACCATCATCGGCTGGGATGAAATCCTGGAAGGCGGCCTGGCGCCCAATGCTTACGTCATGTCGTGGCGCGGCACCAAAGGCAGTATAGCCGCCGCCAAGCAAAAGCACTACGTGGTAATGTCTCCCGGTACCCACCTGTACTTCGACCATTACCAGGGCGAACGCGACCTGGAGCCAGTTGCCATACATGGTTACAGCACATTGGAAAAGGTATATGGCTTTGAACCAACGCCCGCTGAACTTTCTGCTGAGGAAAAGAAGTACATTCTGGGAGCACAGGCCAACGTCTGGACCGAGTACATCCCCACAACAGAGCATGTCGAGTACATGGTGTTTCCGCGTATAGCCGCCCTGTCGGAAGTGCTGTGGTTGCCAGCGAAGCAAAAGGACTGGAAGAGTTTTCAGAGCCGCATGCAGGAGCAGTACAAACGCTACGAAGCGATGGGTATCAACTACTCGAAAAGCGCCTTCAATGTGCGCCAACAACTACAGGTAGACACCGCGAGTGGCGTTGCCAGAGTGACTTTCGCCACCGAAGCGGCCAATGTGAAACTGCACTATACCCTGGACGGCTCTGAGCCAACGGTCAGGTCGCAGGTATACAACGGCACATTCGCACTGAGCAAGACGGCGACCATCAAGGCGGGTGCTTTTGTGGAGGGCAAGCTGGCCGGAAAGGTGAGCACCAAGACATACGAAGCGCACAAAGCTCTGGTGAAACCGGTCACACTGGTCACACCGCCTCACCAAAGCTTCGATAACAAGCCTAAGATGGTGAACGGCCTGAACGGTTCCACTGACCAGTACGACGGCCACTGGACAGGTTTCCTGGGCACGGATATGGAAGCGATTATAGACTTGCAGAAGGTACAGCCCATCACCAGGTTGAGCACCAGTTTTATGCAAAACATCGGGTACCGTATTTTCCTGCCAACGCAGGTAGAGTATGCCGTTTCGGGAGACGGCAAGAACTACACCACCGTGGATGTGATCACCAATCCGAACCCGTTGGATGCGGAGGGCATCATGACGCATGAGGTCGCCACTACTATACCGCTCACCAGAGCCCGCTATGTGAAAGTAACGGCTAAAAACGTGGGAGTGAGCCCGGAAAAGTACCCATCTGCCGGCCAGAAAACCTGGTTGATGGTGGATGAGATTGTAGTGGAGTAACCGAAATTAGTTTTATATTGTACCTTGATCCCGGCTTAAAAAACCGCAACCAGATCTTGCACCTTATTTATACCTTAAAACAAGAATGACAAAAGTAGCCCCTTCCACAAACGACAAGACCGGGCAGATGAATGCGTCGGGCGGATACATGCGCTCGATCATTATCATCGGTTCTCTATTCTTTATCTTCGGCTTCGTCACCTGGCTGAACTCCGTACTGATTCCATACCTGAAGATCGCGTGCGAGCTGAATGATTTCCAGTCTTACCTGGTGGCTTTCGCCTTTTACATTTCCTACCTGGTGATGGCTATACCTTCGGCCTGGGTGCTGAAGAAGACGGGTTTTAAGAAAGGCATGTCGGTTGGTTTGCTCATCATGGCAGTAGGTGCCGCTATTTTCGTTCCGGCAGCCATGAGCCGTATCTACGAACTTTTCTTGCTGGGGCTGTTTGTACAGGGCACGGGTCTGGCTGTGCTTCAGACGGCGTCTAACCCTTACGTTACTATTTTAGGCCCGCTGGAGAGTGCTGCCAAGCGCATCAGTATCATGGGTATCTTCAACAAAGTGGCCGGTTCGCTGGCGCCCATCGTGCTAGGTGCTATCGTACTGTCCAATGCCGATGCGCTGGTAGATAGCCTGGGCACGATGAGCGTTGCCGAGAAAGCCGCTGAACTGGATGCGCTGGCTGCGAAAGTGATCACACCATACCTGGTTATAGTTGCGGTGTTGATCGTGCTGGCCGTGCTTATTTACTTCTCTTCACTGCCTGAAGTGGACACGGACCAGGAAGACGAAACGGTGGCTGCTGCCAATACCAATAAAAAGAGCATTCTGCAGTTTCCGCACCTGCTCCTGGGTGCATTTGCCTTATTCCTATATGTGGGCGTCGAGGTAATGGCCGGCGATACCATCATCAGCTACGCGGCCTACGGACAGGGTATCCCTTTCACAGAAGCGAAGTTCTTCACCTCTGTAACCCTGATTGCCATGATCATTGGCTACCTGATTGGCATAGTGGCCATTCCGAGGTTCATACGTCAGGAAAAGGCCTTGCAGGTTTCGGCGGTGCTGGGGGTGCTGTTCTCTATTGCCGCCATCATGACGGATGGGTACGTGTCGGTATTATCCATTGCGCTGCTAGGCTTGGCCAACGCCCTGATGTGGCCAGCCATCTGGCCGTTGGCACTGGCGGATCTGGGCAGATTTACCAAAATCGGATCTTCTTTCCTGATCATGGGTATAGCCGGTGGCGCTATTCTGCCGCTCATTTACGGTGCCCTATCTGACTCGATCAACGCGCAGCAGGCCTACTGGATCATGGTGCCATGCTACCTTTTCATTCTGTACTACGCCATTGCGGGCCACAAAATCCGGACGAAGTAATCCTAAACGGAACAAATAAAAACAGGAGCCGCTGCAAAGGGGCTCCTGTTTTTATTTAAGGTATAGCCAAAACTCTTTACACGCCCAGAAGAGGACGTAACGAAAGGTATATCGCCAATTTAGACTTTCTATATAGTATTTGGCAAGATTGTTGAGTCTTGCATGGCAGCAGTGTTGGTCACTTCTGAGCCGTCTGTAGCGGATGTGTTGTCGTCACAGGACGAGAAGAGGGCAACTATGAGTAAGGTCAGCAACACAAACCCGTATATTCTGTTCAGCATGGCTTCGCAATTTAGGTTGCGCCAGTCGGCTGGCGTTTGGTTAATTACGCATATACCGTTATGTCGGATGCACCGGCTGACATATTAATTTATGCGAAAACAGGCAGGTATAGGATGGTGCCAATTCTTTTTTAAGCTTTAATCAGAATTGCATTGCGTATAGATCAAGACTGCTTTGGATATTCAGCTGATTGTATACTTTTGTGCGGAATAAATGCGTTATCACCCTTAAATTCAATATAAACTACCATGCAAAGCCTTCGACTTTTTCTCCTGATTGTATTGTCTGTTGCCACGATGGCTTCCTGTACAACGTCCCGCAAAAAGAACAGCAATACCGGGCAGGTAATTATCATCAAGGACAGCAAGTCTGCACGCCACGGCGGCTATAAGAAAGGCTGGACCAAGAACCCGAACAATCCCCATCACCCGCACACCACTAATCCGGGCCACACCAAGCACAAGAAAGGTAAGGATGGCGGTACGGTGATCATCGTAAACAACAACACATCCGTTAAGCAGGCATCGCCGAAAGGCAAACCCGGCAAAGGCGGTCATCACAAGGATGATCACGGCAAAGGCAAAAAAGGCGGAAAGGGTAAGAATTAATGCTCCCGGAATTCATGGGGTAACTTAAGGCAAAGGCAGGTCCGGAAGGGCTTGCCTTTTTTGTGCCCTTGCGCATGATGGTTTATCGTGGAAAAAGCAGGGTTTGTATACAGAAAAGCGGGACAGGTATAAACAATCTGTGTCATGAAACTACGCTTTTTAGATGGAGAACCGTTTCCAGTTTTTACTTGTGTTGGAGGCATTTGCGCAAGCCTTTTCTGGGCGATGAAATACAAACCTAAATCCTGTTATACCTTTTGTCAATTTGCTGCATACGGCAAGGCTTCGACCTGATATATGCAGCAAATTTGCGTCTATACCTTTATAAGGCTTGCTTGCGTATAGGCAGCTATGGCAACAGCAAACACACACTACACCCGCACACCACAGTCCGAGAACCTGAAATGGGTTGACCGGGTTACCAAACTCATGGACAACCAGTTTCGCCTGCCGGGAACCAACTGGCGGTTTGGCCTCGACCCAATTCTGGGCTTGTTCCCTGTGGTGGGCGATCTGGCTTCTTTTGGTGTGTCGGCTATGCTGATCCTGACCATGGCCCGTTATGGGGCTAGCGGTAAAATGGTGACGCTGATGCTGCTCAACATTGCGGTCGATGCGCTTTTTGGCAGTATCCCCATACTTGGCAATATCTTCGATCTCGCCTTTAAGGCAAATGAACGCAACGTGCGCATGCTGCGTGCCCACTACGAAGAAGGCAAATACCGGGGCAGCGGGAAGCACATTGTTATTGGTGTGATCATCGGTATCGTTGTTGTGCTGGGGCTGTTGTTGTGGGCAATCTGGGAGATGTTCACGTTGCTTTATGAACGTTTGGGAGATTTCCTTTAAGCCTTCCGAGTGCCTGTGCCACCGCTAGCGCTTTGTGTGCGCTGGCTTCCTTGTCTTTTATCTCCAGCATGATGTCCATGTTTATACCTTCAGTTTCTACCAGGAAGTCATGGAACAACTCTTCTCCGATGCTTTGCACATGTTTGCCTCTGCGCTCTCCGGGTGCCTGGGCGCTGTAATCTACCATCAGGATGCCGTCCCGCTCGGGGTGCCATGTCTGGGCAGCTAACATAGCCGCTTCCCGCATAGGCTCGCCGTTGTTCACGCACTCGTGGTGCAGGTTGTCGAAAATAATGGGCATGCCGGTGAGCTCGTGCAGCACCAAGCAATCGGCCAGGCTGTAGGTGCGGTCGTCGTTCTCGACGCAGAGCCGGGCTTTTACTTCCGCTGGCAGACTGGTATGGTATACCTCGGCAAATCGATTTATGGCTGATTCCTTATCGCCGTAGGCACCGCCCCCGTGTATCTGCAATTTGGCCGTTGAGTCAAGCCCCATCAGATCGAGAATACTGCCCTGGTATACAAGCTCTGCTATACTGTTTTGTACGGTGGTGGGGTTGGGGGAATTGAGCACCACAAACTGGTCCGGGTGCATGGAGATGCGCATGTTGTTGTTCTTGATGTAACTGCCCAGACGGCGCAGCGTCATCTTAAAATGTTCCTGCCATTTGTACGTGTTGATGGGGTGAGAGGCAAATGGTACCAGGTCGGAGGTCAGCCGGAAAAACAGTAGGCCATGGTTGACATTGAACTCCAGGATGCGACGCAGGCAAGCCAAGTTTTGTTCTACGGTCTCGATGAGTCGCTCTTCGGAGTAAGAGGCCAACCGAAAAGTACGGGACGAGGAGCAGTCCAGGGTCTGGTTGATGCAAGGGTATCCGATCTTCATAGCTTATAAGGGTATAGGTGTTTTCCTAACCTACGCAGAAGTGGATTGTTTGAGCTAAAATTGCTACTTAATCTCGTAGCCGGTATTATCCTTGAAAAACCGATTGTAGTTGTCCTTCTCCTGCTTGCGCCGCTTCAGTTCCTCGATCAGCAGGAGCTGCTGCAGTTTCTGGTTCTGTTTTCCTTCTTTCGAAAACATATCGTAGAGCAGCGAAATTGGGTTTAAGGGGGTAGGGGCCACTGGAGGCGGAGGTGGACCGGGTTCCATGTCAGGCTGGTAGCCGGGACGCTTCACATAGTCCGGTTCCTCGCGCTTCATGTTACGAAGGGCACGCTGTATCATCTCTTCGGAGGGGCGACTGGTCACTTCCACTTCCCCGAGCATCACGCTGTCCTGCTGCAGTACAATGTTCACCCGGAATTCCGAAACAGGAAGCTTTCGGGGCAGGTATAGGAGCGGCTTAAATCCTATGGCCCTTATCAGCAGCGTGTCGCTTTGGTCAACGTCAATCAGAAATTTGCCGTCTTCATCTGACACAACGCCAAACGTGGTGCCATAGCGGATAATGCCCGCTCCGGGCACGGGCGTGGTTTTGTCGGCCTGTAGGATAGTGCCGCTTATACGCACGGTGCGCTGCGCCAGGGTAGGCAAGGCGCATACTAATAGCAGGCAGGTCAGTAAAAAGAAAAGCAGTGGGTGTCGGAGCATGTTGCTGCATGGGGCCATTCCAGCGGTGGCCATAGATTAAAGTCAGTACGCCGAAAACGGTTAAATAGTATGCCAAGCCCAAATTATTTCTGCAAGCGTTGGCCCGGGCTTTAAAGGTACTAAATTTTGGATAACCCTGGAGGGACATAAATAGCGAAAGCCTGTAGCTACGGGCGCTACAGGCTTTCAATACTGCTTTACGAGATCAGAA
Source organism: Pontibacter aquaedesilientis (assembly GCF_014773225.1). GTDB lineage: Bacteria > Bacteroidota > Bacteroidia > Cytophagales > Hymenobacteraceae > Pontibacter > Pontibacter aquaedesilientis. The sequence continues at coordinate 193,758 of NZ_JACXAJ010000002.1, forward strand.
ATGCTTAGTTTTTCTTCTCTACCTTTATTTTCTCGGTCTCGGTTTTTATTTTCATCTCATCGCCGTCGCGCTTGATTTTGGTATCGCCGGACTTGTATTTCGTTTCATCGCCTTCCACCTTCAATTTGGTGTCCGTGGCGTCGTTCTTATACTTCATCTCGTCGTAGTTGGCGCGGTTCTGCTGATACATCGTATACTGCTCTGGTGTCAGGATGGCCTTCAGTTCACGGTCCGTATCGGCAATGATAATCTCACGCTCTGCGTTGATATCGGCTGTGTTTGTTCTCATGTTTGTGGTGCCACCGTTGTTTTCCGCGCGATCCTTGTTAACGGTCGCCATATTGTCCACATCTTCTGCGACGCCACCCATGCGATTTGTCTCGCTGTAGTTATAGTTGCCTTCCAGTTCGTTCAGGCGTTTCTCATGCTGATACAATACCTGCTGTACCTTGTTTTTGGTGTCAGGATCAAGCTTCATGTCAGTTGCCATTCGGCCAGACACACGCTCTGAGTTCTTAACCCAGATAGCTTCTGCATCCTGTTCTGTCAGGTCATCACCATACCCTCTGATGTGCGTCGGGTTTACATCCCCATCCAGATTGGCGTCTGCTACCTCATGTGTCGTGCCCCTGTCTTCAGAACACGAAGCAAACATCATTGCACTTACTATTGCTATAGAATAAAATACCTTTTTCATGATTCAAATTCTTTAAGTTAAACTTAAAATGTGCAGCTTGATTTAGTTGTAAATAGTATAAAACAAATTTTTGCACTCTAGGCATTTACGATTCCAGTTTAAATAAGTTGGTACTTTGTCCAAAACTGTAATGAGAGAATAGTATCGTGTGGTACATTAAATACTCTTTGAAGCCTTCCAATGAATTACTAAGTCAAAGAACATCGCAAAATTATTTTACATTGTTCCTGGGTTTAGTAATATAATAAAATGTATATGGCGGTATAGGTATAAAAAAAGAGCCGGCAAGGTATGCCGGCTCTTTAGGAATGCAGGGAAAAACTAGCTTAGCCTTTTTTGAGTTCGAATACAGTGATCTCAGGAAGGAAACCTACCCGTCCCGGATAGCCGATAAAGCCAAGGCCCGTGTTCACGTAGAGGTGTTGCTTGCCACGCTTGTACAGACCTGCCCACTGCTCATACACATACTGCACCGGGCTCCACTTCAGGCCAGGTACATTCACCCCGAACTGCATGCCATGGGTATGGCCCGACAGGGTTAGGTCAATATCCGGGAAGTTTTTATTGATTTCCCCGTCCCAGTGCGATGGGTCGTGCGAAAGCAGTACCTTAAACGGACTGTTCTCAGCGCCACTGTAGGCCTTGTTCAGGTCGCCGTACTTCGGGAAGCCGGCACGATTGCCCCAGTTTTCGACTCCCAATATGGCGATATGCTCGCCGTCCTTCTCGATACGGCGGTGCTCGTTCATCAGAATCTGCCAGCCCATTTTGCCGTGCGCATCCACCAAAGTTTGTAGGTTCTGGCTCTTGGCCTCACGACTCTCCCAGGATACATAGTCGCCATAATCATGGTTGCCAAGCACGGAAAAGACGCCCTGTTTGGCACGGATCTCTTTGAGCGTATCCATGTGCGGTACTAGTTCGGAGGCTACATTGTTTACCAGGTCGCCGGTGAAAAATACCAAGTCGGCTTCCTGCTTGTTAATGAGCTGCACAGCCTCTCTGAGCGGTTCGGTGGAGGTGAAACTGCCCGTGTGCAGGTCAGATATCTGCAGCATCTTAAAGCCATCAAAGGCCTCCGGCAGATCGGGGAATCGTAGCGTTATCCGCTTCACACGGTAATCGTAGGCGCCCTTCACCATGCCGTAGATAAAGGCTGTGAAAGGTATAGCCGCCACCATCAGGCCCATCTGGTTAAGGAACCTGCTGCGCGATGGGTCAAAGGTGTCTTCCCCGCTGTTGGCATTGTTGAGCACGATCTTGCCCAGTCGCAGCACATCGTCAACGAACAAGAAGAGCACCACTACCAGCTTGGAGGCAAATATGATGAAAAGCGTACTGGCCAGGTATGTCTTGAAAGCGTCGGGAGGCGTGCCCCTTGTGAAGGAGGCCATCGCAAAAGTACCGGCCGTGATGGCAAAAACTGCCCAGTAAAGGATGTAGATAATACGTTGCGTGGAAGCGGCCAATCCCTGGGTGACCGTACGGATAGCCTGAAATACATAATAATCCACCAGGAACAGTATGAAGATGACCACTCCTATTGTTAAGAATCGTTGCATGTTTTATGGTTGATGCCGACTAAGAACAGCTAAAGCCAGCGTAAGTTTAAAATTGGATAGAATTGAAAAAAAGTGCGCGGACGGTCCGCTTTCCATGAACTATTTTCAGATGAAACAGATTCACTTATCATCTTTTATCTAACAAATTCTGTACCGTAGTGGAAGAAAGACCGGCGACTGCACAATTGACATACGACACCGCCACACTCAACATCAAGACCTGGGCCGAAGAAGACCGTCCGCGCGAAAAACTGCTGCTGAAAGGCAAGGCCGCCCTGAGCGATGCTGAACTGATTGCCATCCTGATCGGCTCCGGTACCACCAAGCTGACGGCTGTGGATGTGGGCAAGATAATACTGGCTGCCGTGGGCAACGACCTGAATGAACTGGCAAGGCTGTCTGTAAAGGACCTGACAAAGCATCCGGGTATAGGCGAGGCCAAGGCTATTTCCATTGTGAGTGCGCTGGAACTGGGCCGTCGACGCAAAGAGACTGCCGCAGCCGCCAAGACCCGCATCACCTGCTCCACCGACATCTACAACTACATCAAACCGCAGCTGCTGGACCTGCCGCATGAGGAGTTTTGGGTGATTTTGCTCAATCGGGCCAATGTGGTCATGAAAAAGGAAAGCATCAGCAGCGGGGGAGTGGCTGGTACCGTGGCCGACCCGAAAATGATCTTCAAAAAAGCCATTGAGCAGCTGGCCAGTTCAGTCATTCTGGTGCACAACCACCCCAGCGGCAACACCAAACCCAGCGCCGCCGACATCTCCCTCACCAAAAAAATGAAGGAAGCGGGGGCTTTCCTGGATCTGCCGATCCTTGATCACATCATCTTTACCGACAACGACTACTACAGCTTTGCGGATGAAGGACTTCTTTAGTTAGAAAGTTGAGAAGTTTGGAAGTTAGAAAGTTAAGTGACATGGAAAGAGAATCTAATTTTGCTTTTGGAGAGGCTATGAAAAAGCGCTCCAAAGATTTCGCTTTAAGGACAGTCCGCTTGTTTCAGGCATTACCTAAAAGTGCAGAAGCATATATAATGGGGAAACAGGTGCTTCGCTCGGCAACTTCAGTTGCTGCAAACTACCGGGCTGCCTGTCGCGCTAGGTCTGGCGCCGAGTTCGTAGCTAAAATAGGCATTGCGCTTGAAGAAGCCGATGAAACCCAATTTTGGCTGGAACTACTCGAAGAGTCAGGAATAGTAGCAAGCAGTAAAATAATGCACCTAAAACAAGAAGCTGGCGAGCTAACTGCTATTCTTACCAGCATCAGGAAGTCAGCCTCAAAAAAGAAGAACTAATAACTTTTTAACTTCCAAACTTCCCAACTTTCTAACTTTCTAACTCTCCAATATTTCCTTCACCCGCCCGACTTCACCAGTCTCTAGCTTCACTTTGATGCCGTGCGGGTGGTTAGGAGACTTGGTGAGGATAGTCGCTACATAACCCTCGGTCAGGTCGCTGGTACGTTGGTCTTCCTTGAGCACGATGTTCACGTGCGATCCTATTTTGATATGGCTGCGTTTAGTGCCGTCCATGGTATTTATTGCTTGGGTTGCGGTTTAGGGATAATGTGCAGGAATGTCTCTTCGTCGTTTAGGCTCCAGCGCACAGGGGCTGTCGCGTCCTGCTTTACCACTTCTACTTTTTCTACCTGGTCGAGGTTGGCTAAAATCAGGCTGGTGTCTTTTATGAGTTGGTTGTTGATGACAACCCGCAGGATTTGCTGATCGGCAGGTATACGGAACCGGGTATAGATGCCTTGCAGGTTATCCAGCTTTACAGTCGGCTTTGATTTGATGAGTATTGCGCCGTCTTTCGCTTTGTCGCCGAATGTGTTTGTGGCATGCTCGTCTTTCAGCACTTTGATACTTTCGATGTTTTCGGGCGCAATCAATGCTACACTCGGTTGTGCGATCTGTTGGCCGTTAAGTTGGATATAAGGCTGCAGGCTCTTTACCATCATTTGGTTTTGCCGCGCCTTCGGGTGAATTAATTCTTGTTGCGCAAAAGACGGTAGACTGCAGCCTACTAATAGGAGAGAGAAGATAAGTTGTAGCATTTTGAAGATCCGCTTATTGAAGTATTAAATCCAAACGCATATTTCAGAAATGTTTTTTCTTGCAATATCTGGTACCCAACATTCATCTGCAGGATAACCAACTGGAATCAATAGGAACGGCTTTTCATTTGCGGGCCTATTCAATATTTTTGACAGAAAATTCATCGGACTTGGTGTATGGGTTAACGCCACCAATCCTGCGTTATGAATTGCAGCAAGCAGGAAGCCACATGCAATTCCACAACTCTCGGTCACGTAATAATTTTGATGTTTGCGATTATCCTTTTCGAATTCATAGCTTCTTTTAAAAACGACAATAAGATAAGGCGCAACTTCCAGAAAAGGCTTATGCCAATCTGTACCTAAGGGCAATAAATCACGGAGCCATTCATCTGTCATTCTGCTTTCATAGCTGTCTTTTTCTTCTTTTTCTGCAGCTAGACGTATTTGCTTTTTAATTTCAGGATCTTCAACGACACAAAATGTCCAAGGCTGTTTGTGCGCGCCTGATGGAGCTGTGGATGCTGTGAGTAGAATAGTTTCAATTATTTCTTTGTCAATTGGCTTGTCTGAAAATTCCCGAACAGACCTTCGGGTATCCATCCAGTCATAAAATTCCTGACTTCGATTAGCCATTTCATTATTAGTGTAAGTAGTCTTTGTATAGGAGACAAATGGAAACCCGTTGATATTTTTAGTAGGCATTTTCTCTTTGGGGATTTATAAGTAATTCGATTTTGTCAAGGTAATTAACGGATTGTGTAGCCGAAGCCCTAGCTGAACAAGGGTTAAGGCTGCACTGGGTTATATGCGGTTTTGCTTTTTTCTTCCAAGACTATAATTTGATTGAAAGCTCTAGATGTCCGCCTAAACCCAGCTCGATGATTTTTTTTAAGGTCGATAAACGCACTTCTTTGATATTATTTTCAATTTTGGAGATATAGGATTTAGAAGTTCCAACTTTTGCCGCTAACTCTTCTTGAGTTAAACCTTTCTCTATTCTGGCTTCATGAATTAAAGCGCCAATTTTGAAGTTTTCGTATCCTTCTTCCAATACGTCACGCTTCTTAGTTCCTACTTTACCGTAGTGCTTATCTTTGAACTGGTCGAGTGTCAGGATGTTATTATTTTTCGCTTTCATATTCTCTTTTGATTTTTAATGCTTTTCAATTTCTTTCTTCGGCGTCTTTTGGGTTTTCTTCTGGAAGCCATTAGCTAGAACCACTAATTTGCCTTCATCGAAAAAACAGAAAATCCGGAAGATATCACTTCCTTGTTGTAGCCGGACCTCAAAGAGTCCGTCAGTATTTTCTAAATGCTTGAGATAGGTTTCAGGCACCCTTTCAAGTTCTTCGATTAAGTCAAGAGTCCAGATAATTTTATCTTTCATCTTATCCCTTTGCTTTAAAAAGAACTCTTGAAAGTAGTCTTTGTAGAAAATTATACTCCGATGTTTTCTGTTATTATTCACGAAGCAAAGATACAGAAAGTTGTCCTAAAGTGAAACTTTGTTAAAATAGCAATACATAATTTGAAATCACATATAACTACTGTGCAAACGTCACTATGACGTTTATCCGCCGTATATGCTGATATGTTTTAAGCTATTACCGCTTATGCTTCCGAATATTCATCCACATGCTAAGAACCGCCAAAGCTAAGCCAGCCCAGATAAAAGCCCAGCCGACGTATTTGCTCTCGAAGAAATGACCGATGTTGATAACAGCACCGGCTACGGCCAGCACCACCGCTATAATTCCAATCAAATTGAAGGATTTCATATTCTTTGCACAGGTATAGGTATAAGTCAGGGATAAACCTTTGCCCCAAGAAAGATACATAGAACCCACTTAATATTCTCCCTCCCACCGAAACTTTTTAACTCCCCAATTCCCTGTCTTTTATCGCAGCCACCTTAACCACCTTGGCCGTGTATAGGCAACGGCCCCCATATCGGGCGAGGCAGTTGGGTTAAGTTTATGCCCGACAATGTCGTGCGTGGCGGATGTAAAGGGCATCGGTACAGGAACGGCTATGCCTTTTCTCAAGAGTGGCGATTTTCTCTGCAGGCTATACCTGTCACGCAATTTCTGCCAGTCAAGCGGATAGCCGATCGTGCCGAGAGTGCCGGGTGCTGTCAGGTGTGGGTTGGCTGTTATACCTGTCGGGTTACCACTTACTGTTTCCTGTCCGGTGCCTTGCCGAAAAGCCTCAAGTGAGGTATGGCTTTTTTTGCCCCAGATGAAGGTGTAGGCACCGTTTTCGCTGTAGTAGGCGTTTTGCTGAAAGGAGACATCCAGGGCAGTTGTATCAATAGTCTCAACCAAAGGCGCACCGTTGCGGCTGTAGAAGATGTTGTTGAAAAACTGCACACCGTGGTGCTCGCCACTTTTGAAAAGAACCCCTCCGCCCGAGGGTGCTATACCCTTGTCCGCGAAGATGGTGTTGTTATAGATGAGCAGGTCGCGGTTGCCGCCGTTGTTGTGTTGGTCGGCCACCCAAAGCGTGATGCCTTTGTAGCCGTTTTTGCGTCCGTCGTTTTCCGAGATGTTATACCGGATGACGTTGTTGAACATGGGCCGCGCCCACTCAAACTGTGCAATCAGAAAGCCGGCGCCGTCGTTGTCGTGCGAGTAGTTGTACTGCATCACCGAGTTGGTCACGCCGCCATCCAGGTCGAAGCCGCCGCCGTCGCAGCCGCCGCCCGCGCTCATGTTATAGACCTCGTTGTATTGGATGACAATGCGGTTGGCATCCCAGGCCCAAATGCCGACCGAACCGCCGCAGTGCGTATTGCCCAGACCGGAGCTATGCACCACGCTGTGCTCAATGGTGCCGCCCTCTACATCCGACAGCACAATGCCGCTGCCGCTGTGCTTCTCGGGAAGGGGCAGGCCGTATACCTGGTATACATGGCAGTGGCCGACGTAAACGTTGCTGTGTGCGTAGCCTTTCTTGTGCTGGTCAAACGCTCCCCAGGTGTTTATACCTTCCAGGCCGATGTCGTGCACGATGGCGTTTGTTATCCGCACGTCGCTGAAACCGCTGTTGCCGCTTCCGCCGCCTATCGTTATACCTGACTTCCCGAAACCGCTGATCTCTACCTGGTCGATTGTCACCTGAGGCAGTTTTATGTCGCCGGGGAGGTCGTTGTAGAAAAGGATACTGCTGTTGCTGTTGGTTTTATAGCTGCTGCCCTTAAAGTTCAGTTCCCGGACCTCCATACCCGCCACGTTATGTGCATACAAACCAAAGCTCGTGTCGGCGTCGATGGTGGCGCGGCCTTCCCCGAACGAACTGATGACAAGCGGTGCTTCTGAATTTTGCAAGTTGCCTTTGTGGAAGTACAGCTTTCCCCGGAACTCGTTTCCTCCCTCAAACAGAATAGTGTCGCCGGAGGTATAGCGGTGGCGGTTAACCTGCTCTATGCTGCGCCAGGCCGTTTGGGGCGAAGTGCCGGGGTTTGTGTCGTTGCCTTTGGGACTGATGTAGTAGGTATGCGCCAAGGTATAGGATGCTGGTGAAAACAAAAAGAGGAAGGTCAGTAAAGCGATCGCCTGTTTCATGAAGGGTTAGCGTTGGGTGAAGGTATAGCACGGGGCGACTATGTCCTAAGTCATAGCCTATTTCTTTTGTTTGGTTGTCGGCAGCTCCAATTCCGACACATGCAGCAGTCGCAGCATGGAGGTCTTCTTGTGTTGGTGCTCCTGCATGCGCTTCAGGATGTCGTCGAGCAGTTCGATGGCGCGCAGCACAAAGGCTCCTTTGTTGAGCATCACGCAGTCGGCGCGTTGCGACATGGCCGCATCGGTTATCTCGGCGCGGGAGGGTCTTCCTTTTTTGGAGAGCGACTCCAAAACCTGGGTTGCCCAGATCACAGGGATGTGCGCCGCTTCACAAAGCCAAAGGATCTCTTCCTGCACCTCGGCCAGACGCTCCCAGCCACACTCCACCGCCAGGTCGCCACGGGCGATCATCACACCGGCCGGATGGGTTTTCATGACGGTGAGCAGCAGGTGCGGCAGGTTTCGGAAGCCTTCTTTTGTCTCAATTTTCAGTACGATGCCCAACTTATGGGCCTTGAGCCGCTTCAGCTCTTGGTGCAGGTCCTCGATCATCTCCGGCTGGTTGACAAACGACAGGCTGACCGCATCGGCATGCTTCACCACAAACGACAGGTCTTCGCGGTCCTGTTGGGTTAGGCCTTCCAGTTGCAGCTTGCTCTCGGGCAGGTTAATGCCTTTGTCATACAGCAGCTTGCTTCCCGTTTCTTTGGCCTGTGTGATCTTCACGAGCAACGCATCCTCGCTCACGTCCATGATCACACCCTCTATCTTGCCATCGTCGAACAAGATAGGCTGGCCGTTTTTCACGTGGCTGAACACCTCAGGCAATGTGCAGGCAATGTGGGCTGGTTTGATAATGTGGCCTGCTGCATCATACAGGGCCGGTTCTCCGGGTACCTGCTCTTTCGTCAGGACCAGCAAATCGTCTTTTCGCAGCGTGATGGGCGCTATGCTGGCTGGCAAAGCGCCGACCAGGGTGGTCCGCTCCAGGGCAGTCTTTTTTTTGATGGTCAGGCTGGTGCCGGTGCCAATGTAGGAGGTCTTGAAAAGGTGGGCCACCACGCCGCTGCCTTTCCGCTGTATCACGGTGAAGGTTCGCTTGCGCCCGCGCGTGTCGCTGAACTTCAGCTTGTCCCCTTGCTGCAGCTGCGCGAGCCAGGCCGCGTCGACGGGCAAGGTAGCGTCCACGGGTACTTCGCTTGGCGTTCCGGGCGGGGCCAGCCATACCTTGGCCGGCGATACCAGCTGGCCCAAGGCATTCTGGATGGGGCGTATCGGCAACAGGGCAGGGCCGGGCTTCAGCGGACCGGTTCGAAGCTTAGGGCCCATCAGGTCCATTAGAATTTTGCAGTGCCTGCCAGTTTCCTTTTCGGCTTTTTGGATTGACTGCACCATGCTGCGCCACACTTTCTCGCTGTCGTGGGCGCAGTTGATGCGGGCGCAGTCCATGCCGGCCAGCAGCATGCGCTTCACCAGTTCGTGGTCGTAGGCAAGGTCAGTGGAGAAGGTGACCATGATGCGGGTGTTACGCTTTTCCGGGGCAGGGCCGAGCAGCTCCTTGGTATGGCTGTCCAGCAATTCGCTGCTCTCGGTGTACGAAACCGCTACTTGTTTTTTGATGGGCGTGCAATCCAGCAAATGGCAAAGCATGTCGCGCACGGCCTGCAAACTCGCCAGCACATGTCCTTCTGCCCGCCCCAGCGACGAAAGGCCCAGGCTTGCCAGACCCTCCTGCAGCTTTCGGATGTCGTGCTGGCGCAGCGAGAGGTAGTGTAGCAGGTTACGGGCGCTTTTGCTGAACGAAGGATGCACTTGCCGGATGGCGTCGCTGAATTTGGTTTCCAGTTCAAGTGCGTCCTGGTGCAGTTTGTCAAGCTGCGCAATCAGTTCTCTCAGGTATTTTTCGTCAGGTTGCATAGTGGGAATCGGGGCCATACTATCAAACTGGCGTGACAGGTATAGGGTTGCTTATACCTTAAAAACTGTTCTTCATGGCCTTGTTCAATGAGGTAGAGCTCCAGTAGCCGCTGGCGATGATGCGCCGGATCGAGTGCAGCGGGTCTTGCGGGTCGCGTTTGCCGGCCAGCTGAAAAGCTCCCTTTATGCCGCGCTGCTTCAGTTCAGGTATAGCCTCCGGGTTCCAGAGACCAAAAGGGTAGGCAAAGTATTCGGTTGGCTTGCCTGTTATCTCTGCCAGTTGGCGCGATGGTTTCTCGATCTGCGTGATCCAGTCCTTGCCTTCATACTTCTTCACGTTGTGGTGGTCCCAGGTATGCGAACCGATTATGTGGCCTCTGTCAGCCAGATCCTTCACCTGCGCCTTGCTCATGTAGTTGGGGCGGCCCAGCGATACGGTCATGATAAAGAACACGCCCTTGAAGCCATACTTTTCCAGTTCGGGCGCTGCTACGGTGTACTGGTCCAGGTTGGTGTCGTCGAATGTGAGCATCACCGGTTTGGCGGGCAGGGTTGCGCCAGTGGTCAGGTAGGCCATGAGTTGGTCGGGCAGCACGGTCTGGTAGCCGCTGTCGGCCAGCATTTTGATATGCTCCCGGAAGCGCTCTTCTGGTATAATGTAATCCTTGGCCGCTTTGGAGTCTTTTTCGCGCCAGTCGCGCACTTGGTGGTAGCACAGGATAGGTACCTGTTGGCGGGTAATAATGGTCTCGGCATCGGCGGTGGAACTGGCGATTACAGCTGCAGGCCGGACCGACTCGGCAGGTATAGCCGCCGGCGAATTCAGACTGTCGGGTTCTGGTATAGTGCTGTCTTTATTTTCTGAAGCAACAGGTATAGCTGTGGCGACAGGCGACTGCGATTCTGCTGATTTGTCTTCCTGCACACAGGACGTAAAACCGATGAACAAAGCCAGGAGCATGGTGTAAACGGGTGAGCGGAGCGGGGTGTACGGGTATTTCATGGTAAAATTGGTAAGCGGTATAATGTTAGCGATTATTTGGATGCCTTCACATCAACCGGATAGAAAAAATCAGGGTGAATTTGTAAGCAAAAAGCGCTACCTTAAGATTTGAATCCCAGACTACTCAATAACGCCTCCGTCTATACCTGAACCCGTCTATGGCAGCCATCCCTTTCAACCGTCCAGCCATGTTGCACCAGCTCTCCGAAGTGCCCAAGTGGGATGTCGTGGTGATTGGCGGTGGATCGACCGGTTTAGGAACAGCCCTGGATGCGGCTTCACGCGGGTATAGAACCCTTTTGCTGGAACAGTCCGACTTTGCCAAGGGCACCTCAAGCCGCAGCACCAAACTGGTGCACGGTGGGGTGCGCTACCTGGCGCAGGGCAAAATCAGGCTGGTGTTCGAGGCCCTCCGGGAGCGCGGCCTTTTGCTGCGCAATGCGCCGCACCTGGTGACAGTGCAGCCCTTCGTTATACCTTGTTACAGCTGGTGGCAGCTTCTTTTTTATGGCTTAGGTCTGACCTTTTATGATTTATTGTCCGGCAGGTATAGCCTGGGTAGAACCTCTTGGCTGAACAAAAAAGGCGTGCTCAGGCGAATACCCACTATCCAGTCTAATGGGCTCAGGGGAGGGATCATGTACTACGATGGGCAATTTGATGACGCCAGACTGGCCCTGAGCATCGCCCAGACCTGTGCCAAACAAGGCGGTACCTTGTTAAATTATGTTAAAGTCATTGGTTTGATAAAGCAGGCAGACGGAAAAGTAACTGGCGTAAAAGCTCAGGACGTAGAAAGCGGGCAGGTATACACGCTTCAAGCCAAAGCCGTTGTAAATGCTACGGGTGTGTATGTCGACGAGATCCTGCAACTGGATGAGCCCGCCCAAAAGCCACTCGTGCTGCCAAGCCAGGGCGTGCATGTAGTACTGCACAGTTCTTTTCTACAAAGCGATACGGCGCTCATGATCCCTGAAACGCCTGATGGCCGCGTGCTGTTCGCCATACCCTGGCAGGGGCATGTGATGGTGGGCACAACCGATACGCCCCTGCAAACACTCAGCCTGGAACCGGTTGCCTTAGAGGCCGAGTTGAATTTTATCCTGCAGACTGCTGGAAAGTACTTGCATAAAAAACCGACCCAACACGATGTGCTGAGTGTGTTCGCCGGTTTTCGTCCGCTGGCAGCACCAACCCATGAAACCGGTGCTACCAAAGAGATTTCCCGCAGCCATAAATTACTCACAGCTCCATCCGGACTTGTCACAGTTACAGGGGGCAAATGGACCACCTACCGCCAAATGGCCGAAGATACTGTCAATGCGGTTGTCAAAATAGTTGACTTGCCTGCCAGACCCTGTGTTACCCATACCTTGCCTTTGCACGGGTATACAACAAACCGGTATGCCAATGGCCTGGAAGGTTATGGAAGTGATGCCGCAACCCTTGAAACACTTGCCCAGACTGACCCTGCCCTCACGGAGAAACTGCACGAAGACTTTGATTGCACAGTCGCGCAGGTGGTGTGGGCGGTGCGGTTCGAAATGGCCCGAACAGTGGAAGACGTGCTGGCCAGGCGGCTACGTGTTTTGTTTCTCGATGCCGAAGCTGCCATGGCCATGGCGCCGCGGGTAGCATCTGTCATGGCGGCAGAACTGGGCTATGACAAGGTATGGCAAGAGCGGCAAGTAACGGGTTTTCTGGCTTTGGCCCGGCAGTATTTGTCAGTGAACATTGCCAGGGAACAATCGTTAGCCGGAATTTAGCAGTGCTTGGCATCAGCTATACCTGAAGTAATCTTTTCCTTTACTTCCTCCCCATAATTTTCCGAAATTGCAGCAAAATAAGCTATTCTAGCTATGCAACGACCTTTCAAGTTTATCATCATGGCCGGCATTGCGCTGGTGCTGTTCTATTTCGTGCGGGAGTCATTCCTGAGCGATGACAATTACCTGATTCCGCTACAGAAAGAGCGCGAGGACAAAGATCTGTCATTCCGAAGCCGCAGCAACAGCCCTTTTGAGGAAGCCGACCGTCGCAGCTTTTCCAACTTGGCATACTATGAGCCCAATCTGGATTACCGGGTAAAGGTGCAGCTGGAGGAACTGGAGCAGAAAGACACCCTGCACATGCCCATGACCAACGGCAGCACCGAGCCATACCTGCGCTATGCCATCGCCAGCTTTGAGCTCGAGGGGCAACCACAGCGGCTGACACTCTACAAAAAAGTGAGGGAACCGAAGGAAGAGCTTTTCGTGCCTTTCACGGACAAGACCAATGGCTTCGAAACCTATGGCGGTGGCCGCTACCTCGATGTGCCCTTCAAGGAAGGCGCCAAAACGGCAACTCTCGACTTTAACCGTGCCTACAGTCCCTTTTGCGCTTATAACGCGGAATATGTGTGCCCGGTGCCACCCAAAGACAACCGCCTGACGGTGGCTATACCTGCCGGGGAGAAGGTATATGAAAAGCCGCACGCGGGAATAGAGTAAAGCGGGACATAAGAGGCAGGACACAGGACACAAGATTCACATATTACCTCTATGGCTGTTCCAGATGTGCAATCCACCTGCCTGCCAATAGCTACTGTCTTTGCTAAGCGGATTGCAAATCCGCTGGTAAAAAAGCTTCCGGATTGCAAATCCGAAAGAGCGGCAGAAGGGTGATCGGGATCCATAATTTAAATGAAAAATTAAAATCTTGTGTCTTGGGTCCTATGTCTTGTGTCTGCACCCTGTGTGCACAACAAAATAATCCTTAATTTTGGGGAATTGGCTTCCTGCAACAGGCGGCTATACCTTAACAACACAAATAACCATGCTGATTTCATTCGACTGGCTGAAACAACTCATTCATATAGATAAAACCGCCGAAGAGACGGGTGCCTTACTGACGGGCGCAGGCCTGGAGGTGGAGGCGATCCACAACTTCGATCAGGTAAAAGGCGGCTTAGAGGGCATCGTGATAGGGGAGGTACTTACCTGTGAGCGTCACCCGGATGCTGACCGCCTGAGCGTAACAACTGTGGATATCGGTACGGGTGAGCCAAGCCAGATCGTGTGCGGCGCACCAAACGTGGCCGCCGGACAGAAAGTGGTGGTGGCGACGGTGAACAGCACGCTATACCCAACTGGTGGGGAGGCTTTCAAAATCAAGAAATCCAAGATTCGTGGAGCTGCTTCGGAAGGGATGATTTGTGCAGAAGACGAAATCGGCGTAGGCACCTCGCATGCCGGCATCATGGTGCTCGACACCGATTTGCCGAACGGTACGCCAGCCGCCGAGTACTTTGGTCTGGGCTCCGACAAAGTATTTGAGATCGGTCTGACACCTAACCGTGCCGACGCTGCCTCGCACCTGGGCGTGGCCCGCGACCTGAAAGCCCTGTTGCGTGTGCCCTATACCTTGCCTTCGGTAGAAGATTTCAAAGTAAACAACACATCCCGCCCAGTAGCGGTGGAGATTGAGAACATAGCCGCTTGTCCGCGCTATGCCGGCGTAACGGTGAGTGGTGTGAAAGTTGGTCCTTCGCCTGAGTGGTTGCAGAAACGCCTGCGTGCCATCGACCTGGCCCCGATCAACAACATCGTGGACGTGACCAACTATGTGCTGCATGAATTGGGACAGCCCCTGCACGCTTTCGACGCGGACAAGATCAAGGGAAATAAAATCTTCGTGAAGACGGCAGAGGCAGACAGCACGTTTGTGACGCTGGATGGGGTGGAACGCAAACTCAAAAGCAACGATCTGATGATCTGCAACGCCGAGGAGCCGATGGCGATCGGCGGGGTATTTGGTGGGAAAGAGTCGGGTGTGAGTGAGGAAACGACCAGTATTTTCATCGAAAGCGCCTATTTCTCGCCAGACTATATTCGCCGCACAGGTATGGCGCACGGCCTCAAAACCGACGCGTCTTTCCGTTTCGAGCGCGGCACTGACCCGAACATGGTGATTCTGGCACTGAAGCGTGCGACTTTGCTGGTGCAGGAAGTAGCGGGCGGTGAGATCAGCTCCGAAATTGTGGATGTATACCCGCAGCCTATCCAGCATCTGGAGTTAACGTTGGACATTGCGCGTGCCCATACCCTGATCGGCCAGCACATCGGGGCAGAGCGCATGAAGAACATTCTGACGGACCTTGGTATAGAAATCACAAGCGAAACAGAAGAAAAACTGCATGTGTCGGTGCCGCCATTCAAGGTGGACGTAACCCGTGAAGCTGACTTGGTGGAGGAGATTCTGCGCATCTACGGCTTCAACAACATTGAGGTGAGTGAGCACATGGCCACTGCGTACATGGCCAGCTTCCCGAAACCAGACCCAGAGCACATGACCGGCACTATTCTGGACTATATCTCTGCCAACGGTTTCCACGAGATCATCACCAACTCCATTGCCAATTCCAAATATTACGCCGCCGGCGGAGACGAGGAGATGGCGGGACTCGTGAAAGTGCTCAACTACAATAGCGAGGACCTGGATGTGCTGCGCAAGACGATGGTATTCTCGGGTCTGGAAGTATTGCGCTACAACATTAACCGCCGCCAGCGTGACCTCAAGGTATATGAACTGGGCAAGGTATACGAACAAGTGGAGGGCGGTTACAAAGAGAGCCGCAAACTGGCCCTGTTCATGGCCGGCAACACAACGGCCGAAAGCTGGAAGCAGCCTGCCATGAAAATCGCATTCCATGATCTGGCCGGTTTGGTGCAGAACGTGCTGCAGAAACTTAACGCCGCCGACTTCGAAGTGCAGGCATTGGAGCAAAGCCGTTACATGCGCCAGGGCATAGCCTATGTGAAGAACGGCACCGTGATTGCGCAGGTAGGTATGCTGGACGCTGCCGTAACCAAAGCCATGGACGTGAAGGAGCAGGTATGGTACGCCGAGTTGAACTGGGACTATCTGCTCAAAAAATACAAAGACAAACTGGTAGCCGAGGAACTACCGAAGTTCCCGGAGGTACGCCGCGACCTGTCGCTGGTGCTGGACAAAGCCGTTACGTTTGAGCAGGTGAAACAAATCGCCCTGCGCACCGAGCGCAAGCTGCTGCAGAACGTGAACGTGTTCGATGTGTACGAAGGTGACAAGATAGAGGCGGGCAAAAAGGCCTATGCCCTGAGCTTTACGCTGCTTGACAAACAGCAGACACTAACCGATAAAGTAATCGATGGAGTGATGAACCGCCTGATGCAGCAATTCGAGAAACAACTAGGAGCTATTATCCGCAAATAGTTATGGCAAAGGAAAAACAACTTCAGCAGCTGCAGTCCATCGAGGATAAAGTGCGCAAACTCCTGAGCAAACATGCCGACGTGCAGGAGAAGCTTGCAGCCGCCCAGGAAGAAATTAAGTTTATGGAGTCGCTGTTAGAGGAAAAGGAGCAGCAAATAAAAAATTTTCAAAATCAGGAGAATATTGTTAAAATTGTAGACACGATAGCAGGAAACACTGCAAATTCGACAGAGTTAAAGCTGAAGTTAAACGAATATATCAGGGAAATTGATAAGTGTATCGCTTACTTGCGTGATTAGCAGGTTGTTGTGAAAAAAGCAGGCTGACAGCAAACTTGGCGGCTGCCACAGCAAACACATGCACACGGAAGTAACCCTAAACTATAAGAACGCAACGGATGGGTGAATTAGCAATTAAGATTCGCATCGCAGAACGCGAGTATCCGATGCGGGTGAAGGAAGAAGAAGAAGAAAGGCTTCGGGTTGTAGGTAAACTTTTGAACGAGCGTCTGCGCTTTTTCAAAGACCAGTTTGGCATACAGGATAAGCAGGATCTGCTGGCGATGGTCGCCTTTGAGACCATGGTGGACAAGCTTAAAATGGAGGATGAGAAAAACGCTCATCAGACCAAAGTGGGAGAACAACTGAGCGTATTGGACGATCTCTTATCAAGTAAGTAAACATATTCCGAGGCGGCTTCCCAGGCGGCCTCTTTAACTACAGTGTGGCCCCAATGGCCGCTTCACTGTCCTGCTGCAGGTGCTGCTATAGTTTTTATCAACCATAAAAGCTTATAGTTATGCCCGATATTTTATCCATTTTAATCACAGCCCTTATTGCGCTCGGTGTGGGCGTGTACATAGGGCGTGTCCTGCTGCAAAAGGTATACAAGCAGCAGGAAGAAGCCGCACGCCAAAAGGCAAAAGGCATCATACGCGAAGCCGAACTGAACGCCGAGAGCATCAAGAAAGACCGCATGCTGGAGGCTAAGGAGAAGTTCCTGAAGCTGAAATCAGAGTTTGAGGAAGAATCGAACAAGAAGAAGAACATCATCATCCAGAACGAGAACAAGGTGAAGCAGCGCGAACAGCACGTTGCCAAGCAGATGGAGCAGACCAAGCGTCGCGAAGCCGAACTCGATAAGGAGAAAGAAGCGCTCGACCACCAGCTGGAAGTGCTCAAAAAGCGTAAGGAGGAAGTGGAGCAACAACACCACGAGGTGGTGGCTCAACTTGAGAAGATCGCCGGTCTGACTGCCGCTGAGGCACGTGAGCAGATGGTAGAGGCCCTCAAGAACGAAGCCCAGTCCCATGCCTCTTCCTATGTGAAGGACATTGTGGCCCAGGCGAAACTCACCGCTACCAAAGAAGCCAAGAAGATCGTGGTGGAGACCATCCAGCGTACCGCCGCCGAGCATGCCATCGAGAACTGCGTTTCTGTTTTCAACATCGAAAGCGACGACATCAAAGGCAAGATCATCGGTCGTGAAGGCCGTAACATCCGTGCTTTGGAAGCCGCCACTGGCGTGGAGATCATCGTGGACGATACCCCGGAGGCCATCATCATCTCTGGTTTTGATCCGGTTCGCCGCGAGATCGCACGTCTTTCGCTGCACCGTCTGGTGGCTGACGGTCGTATCCACCCGGCCCGCATTGAGGAGGTAGTAACCAAAACCCGCAAAAACATTGATGAGGAGATCGTCGAGATCGGTGAGCGTACTGCCATCGATCTAGGTATACACGGTCTGCACCCGGAACTTATCAAGATGGTGGGCCGCATGCGCTTCCGTTCATCTTACGGGCAGAACCTGCTGCAGCACTCACGCGAAGTAGCCAACCTGTGCGCCACCATGGCTGCTGAGCTTGGTCTGAACGTGAAACATGCGAAGCGTGCCGGTCTGTTGCACGACATTGGTAAAGTAACGCCGGACGAGCCGGAATTGCCACACGCGATCATCGGGATGGAGCTGGCCAAGAAATACAAGGAGCATCCAGACATCTGTAACGCCATCGGCGCTCACCACGACGAGATTGAGATGACGGCCATGATTTCTCCGCTGATTCAGGCCTGCGACGCCATTTCCGGTTCAAGACCGGGCGCACGCCGCGAGATCATGGAGTCGTACATCAAACGTCTGAAAGATTTGGAAGCAGCTGCCGTATCATTTGACGGGGTGAACCAGTGCTACGCCATTCAGGCCGGCCGTGAGCTCCGCATCATGGTAGACGCCGACAACGTGACTGACGAAAAAGCGGCACAGCTTTCTTTCGACATCTCACAGAAGATCGAAAAGGAAATGCAGTACCCGGGCCAGATCAAGATCACGGTTATCCGTGAGATGAGAGCTATCAGCTACGCAAAATAAGGTATAGCTGCTATACCTGAGTAAATAAAAAGCCGCCTGCTATACCTTAGCAGGCGGCTTTTTTTGTTGAAATCCGGGCTGTTCCCGATTAGCTTAGGAAGGCTTTGAGCATCCAAAGCGTCTTTTCATTCTCGTTGATGTCCTCGCTTACGAGTGCTACCGTACCTTCGTCATCGCGCTCGGCAGCCAGCGCTAGGATATCACGTTCCAAATTCACAATGACAGACAGGTTCTGGTGGGTCGCTTCCACAGTCTCACGATCGCCGCTCAGGTTCGATTTTTCCGCAATGCTGGACACCCGCAGGTAGTCCGAGAAGGTATGCAAGGGTTTCTGCCCAATGGTGAGGATGCGCTCTGCCAAAGCGTCAATGCGAGTGAGGGCATTATTATACAGCTCCTCGTACTTGGCATGCAGCTGGAAGAAGTGAATCCCTTTGATGTTCCAGTGAAAGCCTCTCAGATTCTGGTAGTAGATATGATAATTTGCCAACAGTTCGTTCAGTTTGTCGGCAATCTCCACAGCATCCTGTTTTTCTAATCCGATGTTGGTTAGTTTATTCATAGTCATGTCAGTTATTGTTCGATAGTGTTTACAAATGTCAGGTTTCCAATATTATCAATCAAATCAATTGTAATTATGAGTATATAGAAGCTTTCTATATATTAGCAGTAAGCGGATTAAGAGCTGGGCTGGAATTGAATCGTGATGCAATCCCTGCCATAAGCTCCTGTCATCTTACCCCTATACGTTTAAGAACATGACACTGGTACAACTGGAATACCTTTTGGCGGTCGACACGCACCGTCATTTTGCCACGGCGGCAGAGCACTGTTTTGTGACGCAACCTACTTTGAGCATGCAATTGCAAAAGCTGGAAGAAGAGCTGGGCGTGCAGCTGTTCGACAGGAGTCGGGTACCGGTACGGCCCACTGAATTAGGGAAAGAGGTGATAGCGCAGGCGCGGATTGTGGTTGCCGAGTCGAAGAAGATAGGAGAGATCGTGCAGAACCAGAGAAAGGAGCTGTCTGGTGAGCTCCGGATCGGCATTATCCCCACGCTGGCCCCTTACCTGATTCCCCTTTTCGTGACGAGCTTTATGGAGAAGTACCCGGAAGTGCGGCTGGTCGTGCAGGAACTGCTCACAGAAGAGATCGTGCAGAAGCTGGGGCATGAGTTATTAGATGTAGGACTGTTGGTGACTCCCCTGGAAGATAAAAGCATAAAGGAACTGCCGTTGTTTTATGAAACGTTTGTGGCCTACATCAACCCGGGCCATCCCTTGGCAAAGAACACATCCATTGCACCCGAGCAACTGGACATGGACGAGTTGTGGGTACTCCATGAAGGCCATTGTTTCAGAAGTCAGGTGCTCAATATCTGCAACCGGGGAGGAGGAAAGGCCTCGGCTTCTGCAGGCCACTTCGACTACAAGAGCGGTTCACTGGAAACACTCAAGCGCATTGTAGAGACTCAGCATGGACTTACGCTGTTGCCCGAACTATCGGTATTGGATATGCCCAAAGAGAAACAGGCACTGGTGCACACCTTTCAGGAACCGCAGCCGCAACGGGAGGTGAGCCTGGTGGTGCACCGCAGCTTTTTAAAGAAAAAGCTGATCGATGCGCTACAGCAGGAAATTGTGGCCGCTGTACCGCAGCATATCCGAAGCCGCCAAAAAGAGCAGGTTGTGAAAGTGAGGGGAGTTTAGAAGTTAGAAAGTTAGAAAGTTTAGGAGTTTGAGAGTTTAGGAGAGGTCGCGACTTGTCTGAATCGTGCACATGCTATCCCTATCCCTATCCCTATCCCTATCCATGCCTTGCTAGGGTCAAATGCAAAACGGGCTGCCTTTATGGGCAGCCCGTTTTTATAATTTATACCTGATGTAGGTATAGCAAATCAAATTAAGCGTTGATCATGCCAGCGTTTTTCAGCACCTCTACCATGGTAGCGCCGATCTCTGCCGGAGAATCTACTACATGGATACCGTTCTCACGCATGATCTTCATTTTAGCGGCAGCTGTGTCGTCAGCACCACCAACAATCGCACCGGCGTGACCCATACGACGGCCAGCAGGGGCAGTTTGGCCAGCGATGAAACCAACTACTGGCTTCTTGTTGCCCGTCTCGCTGATATACTGCGCAGCCATGGCTTCGTAGTTACCACCGATCTCACCGATCATCACGATCGCGTCTGTTTCTGGGTCTTCCATTAGCAACTGTACCGCATCTTTGGTAGGCGTTCCGATGATCGGGTCACCACCGATACCAATGGCAGTTGATACACCAAGACCAGCCTTCACGATCTGATCAGCGGCTTCGTAGGTCAACGTACCCGATTTAGACACGATACCGATACGACCTGGCTTGAATACGAAACCTGGCATAATGCCAACCTTCGCCTCACCTGGCGTGATCACACCCGGGCAGTTAGGGCCGATCAGGGTTACGTCTTTGCCTTTCAGGTAGTTTTTGGCCATCACCATGTCCTTCACAGGAATACCTTCAGTAATCGCAACGATTACTTTGATGCCCGCATCAGCTGCTTCCATAATCGCGTCGGCAGCGAAAGCCGGTGGCACGAAAATGATAGAAACATCGGCGCCTGTTCTATTTACAGCTTCTTCCACTGTGTTGAAAACCGGTAGGTCCAGGTGATTGTTGCCACCCTTGCCTGGCGTAACACCACCCACTACGTTGGTGCCGTACTCGATCATCTGAGAGGCGTGAAAAGAACCCTCAGAGCCTGTGAAGCCCTGTACGATCACTTTCGAATCTTTATTTACTAAAACACTCATGTGTATCTTATTAAGTTGATGAATGATGGTCTAAAATAAGGTAGTGCAAAAATAGGCTTTTTTGTGGCGCTTCCAAAAAATAGTTATACCTAATATAGGCCGCCAAAGCCGGTGTACGGAACGGTAGAAGCTATACCTGCTGTTATGGAGTAGGGATCATTCAGGCCGCTACTGGCTGGTCTCTCAACTATAATTTTAATTACTTACCTTTGCCCCCAAATCCTAAAAGCATTCCAATGAAGTATCTGAATCATATTACCGAAGCAATCGGTAACACACCACTAGTGAAGCTCAACAATGTGGCGAAAGGCCTGAAGCCGACCATTTTGGCGAAGGTGGAGTACATGAACCCTGGCAACTCCGTGAAAGACCGTATGGCGATCAGAATGATCGAGGACGCTGAGAAAGCGGGCATCCTGAAGCCGGGCGGCACGATCATCGAGGGTACATCCGGTAATACAGGTATGGGGCTGGCGCTGGCTGCCATCGCCAAAGGATACAAGTGCATTTTCACGCTTGCCGACAAGCAGAGCAAGGAGAAAATGGATATTCTGCGTGCTGTTGGTGCCGAAGTGCGCGTGTGCCCAACCAATGTGGCGCCGGATCATCCGGATTCTTACTACTCTGTGGCCAAGCGGCTGAACGAGGAGATCCCGAACTCTTTCTACCCGAACCAATACGACAACATGTCTAACTGGGCGGCACATTATGAATCAACTGGTCCTGAAATCTGGGAGCAGACCGAAGGCAAGGTAACCCATTTCATCACAGGTGTGGGTACAGGTGGTACCGTGACAGGCATTTCCCGATACCTCAAGGAGCAGAATCCGGGAGTTGTGACGGTTGGCATCGATACCTATGGCTCTGTGTTCAAAAAGTACAAGGAGACTGGCGTTTTTGATGAGAAGGAGATCTACTCCTACGCCACAGAAGGTATAGGGGAAGATATCCTGCCGAAGAATGTGGATTTCGACGTGATCGACGCGTTTGTGAAAGTAACCGATAAGGACGGGGCTTTGATGACACGCAGGCTGGCTAAGGAGGAAGGACTGTTTGTAGGCTGGTCTTGCGGCACAGCGGTACATGGCGCTATTGAATATGCCCGAGAAAACAACCTGACGGAAGACGACGTGATTGTGGTGCTACTGCCTGACCACGGTACCCGCTACCTGGGTAAGATTTACAACGACGATTGGATGAGAGCGCAAGGCTACATGGACTAGTCCTGAGGTTTTATAAATTACCCAAGAGCCTGAAACGCAAGTTTCAGGCTCTTTTATTACCTACTGTTCTACCCCTTTTGCATTCGTGCTGTCCTGTTGCCATGCTGCTTGTGGCCCGCCTACCCAAGCAAGTAACCCCCTCACTATCCTGAAGGTTGATGTTGCCCGGTAAGGCTTTCTGCCAAGTGCCTGTGATAATTAGGTGTCGCTCTGAGCTTATTAAGCCATGCCCTGTGTTTGCCTACCTAAAGTAATTTTCTGCATAAAAAGTGATCGCAGTACTGCGAAAATGCGTGTTCCGTTTCGGTACGAATAATTTGTAAGCTTATACCTTTTCATCTAAATAGCCTGAACGCATACCTCTTGAAAATTTTAGTACTAAAGTTAAAGAAGATTCTATAGTTTTGTATGTTGCCAACAGTGGCCTGGGCTTTGCGCTGCAACAACCACAAAGAAGCTAAGTGACTGCATGATTAAATGAGGGGAAGCCGTGCAGTTCTCTACAGTGTAAGGCGTATTCTGGATAACTATTCTGGCATAGATAAGTTAAACCCGGAGGTTGGTATGGCGCAGACTACACAATCCGCTTCCCGTGTCCAGGAATAAGAGCCGAAATTTAAGCATGAACATGAAAAAATTAACAGGTGTCCTCTTGATCGATGATGATGACACTACCAATTTTTTGAATCAGCGACTACTCGAACGCATGCAGGTGACAGACAATATCCGCACGTTTGTGAACGGTAAGCAGGCTTTCGACTATCTATACAATGTAAGCAACAACAATTACGAGAAGACCGACAGAAACTATTTTCAACCTGAGCTGATCTTCCTGGACATCAGCATGCCGGTGATGGACGGATTTGAGATGCTGGACCTGTATGAGCGGCTTAACCCCGAGTTCAGGGAAAAGATCGTGTTGGCCGTACTGACAACCTCTACCCACCCACAGGACACGTATGCCGTTCAGAAGTACTCGGCAGACTACCTGACAAAGCCTTTGACGGCCGATAAGGTAAAGGCGCTGCTGGACAAACATTTTGACGCGGACGGCAATAAACTGTAATCCTACTAAAAGTATAAAACAGGCCGGTATATAAGGTTGTCACAGACCTTATATACCGGTTTTTTGTGCCTGGCACAGACTCACTCCAAGTAAACTCAGCGCAGACTAAAAGGAGAAGCCAAAGTTAGACTTGATCAGTAGGTTCAGGACCACGCCCATGCCAGCCAATAACAGCCCAAGGCCAATTAGCTTTTCCAGATTCTGAGCCGGTGGTCTGTGCTTCTTCATCAGGTTGCCCGCTAATGCACCTAGTGCGAAGGCCGCCATCAGGGGGAGGCTACGGCTCCAGAGCACGTTGCCTAACAGGTAGTGGCTAATAAAACCAGTGAAGCTTGTGATTACCAGGATGAAGAGCGAAGTCGAGGTGGCAATCTGTGAAGGCATCCGGAACAGCTTGATCATCATAGGCGTTTGCAGGAAGCCACCCCCAATGCCGAAAAGCCCTGCAATGATGCCAGAGGCAAACCCGAACACAGACACGACCCCGCCATTGAGTCGGTAAGCCAGGTGCTTGGCCCTGTTCTTCCGGATAAAAGAAGTGGGTGCCCGGCGGATTCGGTACATCATACCTGAATGTCGCGCCAGTTTTTTCTTTTTAGGAATCACCATAAACCCGCCCACCACCAGCACAAAAAGCGCAAAGATGATCTGCAGTTCGGATACAGGCAAAAAGGCCACCATAAATGCGCCCAACACGGTGCCCATCACAGCCGGGAATTGTATGAGTGAGCCCACCAGGTAGTCGATACTGCGGTCGCGGAGGTTGAACACGGAGGCGATGATAGACGCCGGCACCAAAGCCGACATAGTGGCACCGATAGCGATCTCGATGTTGTAGCCGAAAAAGATAATCAGGATAGGGACCATGAAGACGCCCCCCCCGAATCCGATAATGGTACCAAACCCGCTGACGAGGGCGCCTACTATAAAAATGATAAATTCTTCCATTCGCAAAAGCCCCGCAGGGCTGGGGTCCTATACCTTAGATGGCAGGTATTCTATTCTGCTACAGGTACGAATTTAAAGTCATCTCCGTTAAATAATCCTTTGTCACTGAGTTTGAGCGACGGTATAACCAGTAATGCCATAAAGGAAAGCGTCATGAAAGGCGACGCCAGTTTGCTGCACATGTCCTTGCTCATGCGGTCGATGGCAGCATAAGCTTCGGCCACTTCGTACCCATCTGCCGCCGACATAATGCCAGCCACCGGCAACGGTAGAAGTCGCTCGTTCTCTCCATCCACAGCGACTACCCCGCCTTTAGCTTCAATGATCAGGTTCACAGCGCGGGCTAGGCTCTCATCATCCACTCCCACCGCGATGATGTTGTGGGAGTCGTGCCCCACCGACGAGGCAATGGCACCACGGTTTATACCTACGTTTTTGATAAAAGCAACGGCAGGCTCGGCGTTCTCATACCTGTTCACCACCGTGATTTTGAGAACATCCTGCGTTACATCCGATTCGATAAAACCATTTACGGTCTTTGGCTCAGCCCATACCTGGTGTGTGATCAATTGACCGTCAAACGCTTCGATCACCCGTATCTTCGAGGCATCGTCAGCCGCAAGCCGGAACTGCTCCGGTTTCTTTGGCGCTGTGTTGAAGTTATTGATCTCCTCGCTTGGC
Organism: Pontibacter aquaedesilientis; assembly: GCF_014773225.1. Classification (GTDB taxonomy): domain Bacteria; phylum Bacteroidota; class Bacteroidia; order Cytophagales; family Hymenobacteraceae; genus Pontibacter; species Pontibacter aquaedesilientis. The sequence goes on from NZ_JACXAJ010000002.1 coordinate 218,880, forward strand.
GTGAAAGCGATCTTGGATTTCCCATTGTCCGCTACCAGTTCACCGTTGATGTAAGTGGCCTCTATACCGAAGTTATCCAGGTCGTCAACCACGATAAAATCAGCCGGGTCGTTTTCACGCAGCAGACCGACTTCCAGTTTGTAGTGCGCTACCGGGTTCAGGCTGGCGGCACGCAGCACCTGGAACAGGTCATGGCCCTTGGCCAGCGCCCGTTTCACGAGCAGGTTCAGGTGACCCTCCACCAGGTTATCGGGGTGCTTGTCGTCGGAGCAGAACATGATGCTGTCCGGGTGGCTGGCGAGCAAAGGTATAAGCGCTTCGAAATTCTTGGCGGCGCTGCCTTCCCGTATGAGTATTTTCATGCCTACGGCCAGCTTGTCAATCGCCTCTTCGGCTGTGAAGCACTCGTGGTCGGTCGTGATGCCAGCCGATGCGTAACGAGCCGCCTGCTCGCCGCGCAGACCGGGCGCATGGCCATCCACGGCTTTGCCATACTTCTTTGCCAGTTCTATCTTCTTCATCACCACCGGGTCGCGGTGCAGCACGCCGGGCCAGTTCATCATCTCGGCCAGGTACTTTATTTCGTCCCGCTGAAACAATGTCTCAATGTCGGCAGCCGTTATCTCAGCACCAGCTGTTTCGAAAGGTGTGGCAGGTACGCAGGAGGGGGCTCCGAAATAGAATTTGAAAGGTACTTTCTTCCCGTTCTCCACCATGTATTCCACGCCTTTTATACCTAGCACATTGCCAATCTCGTGCGGGTCCGACACAGTGGCAACGGTGCCGTGTGGCACGGCCAGTCGGGCAAATTCGGAGGGTACCAGCATCGAGCTTTCCACGTGCACATGGGCATCGACAAAGCCCGGTAAAATATAACGAGTTGAGGCTGTGGCTTCACGAACTATTTTAGAAATATGGCCGTTTGACACATGGACCGTGCCTTCATAAATCTCTTGCTGGTGCAGGTCTATGATGCGTCCGCTAACGGTAAATGGAGTATGCATGGCAGGAATGGCTTAGTGATATAAATTGCCTTTGTAATAGGGTTTGAACCCTAAAATTACTTTATATTTGCATTAAATTCAGTCGTTTTGAGAAAGATAATTTCATATTTGGTGCTTGCTGCATTTCTGACCACTGGCACGCTGGCGGGCTGTACAGCTAAAACACCCCAGCAGAAAAAGACGGCTGCATACATGAAAAAAAGCAAACGTGGCAACACGCCATGCCCTTGCGATTCCAACTAATTCCGAATAGCTTGTCATGAAAAAAATCGTAATCGCCATTGATGGCTACTCTTCGTGTGGTAAAAGTACAACTGCGAAGCTGGTAGCCGCTGAACTCGGGTATGCCTATATCGACACGGGTGCGATGTACCGCGCGGTTACACTTTACTTCCTGACGCACCACGTGAGCCTGACCAACCCCAAAGAGGTGAACGACGCCCTGGATAAGATCGACATCACGTTTCACTACAACCCAAAAGTCAAAAGAAACGAAGTGTTTTTGAATGGCCTGAACGTGGAAGATGAGATACGCAAAATGTACATCTCCAACCAGGTGAGCGAGGTGAGCGTGGTAAAGGAGGTGCGCCATGCCATGGTTGCCCAGCAGCAAAAGATGGGCAAGAAAAGAGGCGTGGTAATGGACGGACGCGATATCGGAACTGCCGTGTTTCCGGATGCGGAGGTTAAGATTTTCATGACAGCCGATGTGGATACCCGCGCCAGGCGCCGCCAGGATGAGTTGCTGGAAAAAAAGCAGCTGATAAACCTCGACGAGATCAAGGAAAATCTGCTGAAGCGCGACCTGATCGACTCAACCCGCCAGGAGAGTCCTTTGCGTCGTGCGGATGACGCTTTTTTGCTGGACACCTCGCACATGACCATTGACGAGCAGGTAGAGTTTGTACTCAATAAAGTGACTTCCCGTATCTTTAACGGCGAGTATGCATTGCAGGAATAGAGGTATAAGGAAATGAACGTAACGATAGATAAGAATTCCGGTTATTGCTTCGGCGTGGAGTTCGCCATCCAGATGGCGGAGGACGAGATGGAGAACTGCGAGGAGCTCTATTGCCTCGGCGATATCGTGCACAACAGCATGGAAGTGAAGCGGCTTTACGAAAAAGGGCTCCGCATCATCGACCGTGACCAACTCAAAGAACTACGTGACTCCAAAGTGCTTATCAGGGCGCACGGCGAGCCGCCGGAAACTTATAAGATTGCATTAGAAAACAACATCGAGCTGATCGACGCTTCGTGCCCGGTCGTGCTCAAGTTGCAAAACCGCGTGAAGCACGCCTTCGACACAGATAAAACCAAGGGTGGACAGATCGTGATCTACGGTCAGGTGGGCCATGCAGAGGTCATCGGTCTGGCAGGGCAAACGGGCGACGAGGCCATCATCATCACCACCGAAGAAGATTTGGACAAGATAGATTTCTCACGTCCTGTCACACTCTTCAGCCAAACCACCAAAAGCACGAAAGGCTTTTACCATATCAAATCCCTGATCGAGGAGCGCATCAAGCAAGCCAATCAGGACAGCACGGCTTTTAATGCCAACGACAGTATTTGCCGTCAGGTATCAAACCGCGAACCGCAACTGACTAAGTTCTCAGCCGAGCACGATGTGATCATATTTGTAAGCGGCAAGAAAAGCTCCAATGGCAAAGCACTTTACAGTGTGTGCAAGCAGCACAACCCGAACAGTTACTTCGTCGAGAATGAGGAGGAACTGGAGAAGGCATGGTTCGAAAATGCGGAGAGCGTAGGTATATGTGGGGCGACGTCCACTCCCATGTGGCTCATGCAGCAAGTGGCCGATAGCATCGAAAAAATGACGCTGCAAGAGGTATAGCAGTAGACACATACTGAAAACCATTTTCATTTTTACTACTTTTGGGCCTTGCTTCTGCAAGGCCTTTTTTTAATGAATCATCCCGCATGAAACGTATTTTACGCTATTTTCTGAACGGACTCCTGATTGTGGCTCCTTTTACCATCACCGTTTGGATTGTGGTAGCCATTATCGACTGGCTGAACAGCATGTTCGACCTGGGTATACCTGGCTTGGGTATCTTGCTGATGTTCGTACTGCTGACTATTATTGGCTTTATCAGTTCATCCTTCTTTGTGAAGCCGTTTTTTGTCATTACGGGGCGTTGGTTCAATAAAGTACCTCTTGTCGGCATTGTTTATTCCAGTATCAAGGATTTGTTTGACGCCTTTGTGGGCGATAACCAGAAGTTCAACAAGCCCGTGATGGTGAAAATGTCGGAAGATTCGGACAACCTGAAGTTTGGGTTTGTAACGCAGGAGACGCTCAGCACCGTGAACGTGGAAGAAAAAGTGGCGGTGTACTTTCCGCACTCTTACAACTTTTCGGGTGAGCTCTTTGTAGTGCCCAAACGAAACGTGGTATACCTGGACGCGCCAAGCAGCGATGTGATGAAGTTTATTGTGTCAGGCGGGGTATCCAGGCTATAGTCAGGCTAAATAAATCTTCTGATCTGTTAAACCTTATTGGTATGCATGCCGAATAAGTTTAAAAGAATCTCTTTGCCAATTTAGAATGCCTTACATTGTTCACGAAGGAACCAAGCTGCACTATCGAGTGCTGGGCCACGGCAAACAGCCTTTGCTTGCTTTCCATGGCTATGGCCAAAGCAGTGGCTATTACCTGCCCATGCAGCAGGCGCTGGGCAGCGACTATACCATCTACGCCTTCGATTTGTTCTTCCATGGGCAAAGCACCCTGCACAAGGATAACATGCCGCTCGACAAGGATTTTCTGCAGGAGTTGATCAGCCTGTTTCTTCAAAAGGAAAAGGTAGAGAACTTCTCGTTGATGGGCTTCAGTATGGGAGGGAAGTTCGCGCTTACCCTCGTGGAGCGCTTCCCCGAGCGTATTGAGGAGCTTTTTCTGATCGCGCCGGATGGCATCAAGACCAGCTTCTGGTACAACATTGCCACCTACCCCGGTTGGCTGCAGCAACTCTTCAAACGCACGGTGCTCAAACCGGAGCCTTTTTTCAAGCTGCTTAACGTGCTCAATAGGTATAACATGATCCACAAAAGCCTGGTGCGCTTTGCCCGCTTCCAGATGGACAGCACCGAAAAACGCCTGCGGGTATACCGCAGCTGGATCGGTTTCCGTGAGCTCAACTTCGACATACGCCAGATCGTGCGCCTGCTCAACCAACGGCAAGTGCCTGTGACCATGTTCCTGGGTGAGTTTGATCAGATCATTTCTCCCAAGCGGGTAAGTATATTTGTGAAAGCTCTGCAGAAAGGGGAACTCATTGTACTTAAAACTGGGCACTCGCACCTGCTGCAGGAGGTGGCGGAGTTGCTGCATGCGAAGAAAACAGGGCATAGTCCGTCTTCATTCCCAGATACCTAAGGTATAGCGATTTGTAGGTATAAATTGTTTGTTCAACTTGCATTGTTTCATAGCTTCGCCTGTGCGGCGGCACTCACTTTTTTCCTTGATGAAAAAAGTAAGCAAAAAAATCAAGACGATTTTAAACTCGCTGACCGCTCAAACACAAAATCGTCGATTGTGCACTGTGCTGATGTCATCTGTTGCATAGCAATTTGTTCTATAGTTCTCATGCAAGTTACTCTTACAATGCGTGCCAGTGGTTTTTGATAATTACGACAAGGCTAATACTTGCAAAATTTCAATGGCAGGAATTCCCCGCCTTAGACAAGGAGGGGCTAGGGGTGGTTGGATACGCAATTACAGAAAGTCCCCCTTCGAAGTCGAAGATCCCGAACATGATTCGGGAGGGGCAGGGGGATGAAAATCATGCACAGGTATACAGCCAACTACAACGCTTATACCTACCAACTGGTGATAACAGATTCCCCCCTTAGACAAGGAGGGGCTAGGGGGGGACCCGGCACTTCGAAACAACTTCACTACAGGGGGTATACTTTAGATATAACAGGGTGCACAGCTCCCCTCCTGTTTTTAGGAGGGGCTGGGGGGAGGTAAAATCCTATGTATCCTTCCTAATCCTGAAAATCCTGATCCCGATTCGTTGAACGTAAAGCATTATGCTTAAATTGGCCTTCGATGAAAGAGGAGAACCTAAAAAAGCCCAAACCAGAGAAAAAAATCATCGGCAGGCGCGAGATGGTGGCCTTCCCCGAGTTGGATATCGACGAGATAGAGGCCAAGATAGATACCGGTGCTTATACTTCGGCAATACATTGTTCGGATATACATGAAGAAAACCGCCCCGACGGAACTAAAGTTATCTGCCTGGACTTATTAGACCCATCTCACCCGCAGTACAACCACAAAAAACTGACGTTTTCTGATTACTCGCTGCGCGATATACGAAACTCGTTCGGAGATGTGCAGGAGCGCTACGTTATCAAGACCAAGATCAAGTTTTTCGATGAATTGATTGAGGCGGAGTTTTCGCTCTCGGACCGCAGCGATATGAAATACCCCGTGCTGATCGGGAGAAAATTGCTCAAGGGTCGGTTTATTGTAGATGTTTCCCGTAAAAACATCTCACTCAAATTCAACAACAAACAAAAGAGAAATAAATAGTATTTATGAAAATAGCGATTCTCTCCCGCAACCCGAAGCTGTATTCTACCCGGCGCTTAGTGGAAGCAGCTCAACAGCGTGGGCACGAAACTGTCGTACTCGACCATTTGCGCTGTGACCTCGTGATCGAACAGGGCGACCCGCACATCCTCTACAAGGGAGAACGCTTGACTGATATCGACGCAATCATTCCGCGAATTGGAGCTTCTGTTACCTTTTATGGCACAGCCGTAGTACGCCAGTTTGAGATGATGAAAGTGCAAAGCGCCGTGGATTCCCAAAGCATCGTGCGCTCCCGCGACAAACTACGTAGCCTCCAGATCCTTTCAAGAGCAGGCTTAGGTATGCCCAAGACCGCTTTCACCAACTATTCCAAAGAAACCTCGGGACTGGTGAAGGAAGTAGGGGGCGCACCGCTGGTGATCAAGTTGCTGGAGGGCACTCAGGGACTCGGCGTCGTGCTGGCCGAGACCAAAAAGGCGGCCGAGTCAGTGATCGAGGCATTCCATAACCTGAAGGCCCGTATTATTGTGCAGGAGTTTATATCAGAGGCAGGTGGCGCCGACATTCGTGCCTTCGTGGTAAATGGTGAGGTGGTAGGTGCCATGAAGCGACAGGGCAAGGAGGGCGAGTTTCGCTCTAACCTGCACCGTGGCGGCAATGCCAGCCTGATCAAACTCACGCGCCAGGAAAAGGCTGCTGCCCTGCTGGCTGCAAAGTCATTGGGTCTGGGTGTGGCTGGTGTCGATATGCTGCAGTCCAAACGCGGACCATTGATTCTGGAAGTAAACTCATCGCCAGGTCTGCAAGGTATAGAGAAGGCCACCAACAAAGACATAGCCGCCAAAATAATAGAGTATGTAGAGGGGCTGGCCCAAAAGAAAAAACCGAAGAAAGTATCTGCCAAAAGAGTAAAGGAATAGCATGCCCGAAACCATTAAAATAAACGGGGTCTCCATTGACCGCGGTGAGAAAGTATTGACCCGACTGGTGATTTCCAAGCTGCCGAGCGGGACCGTAATTGATATTCCGGTGTATGTGTTCCGGTCGGTGCACGATGGGCCGGTGCTGCTACTGATGGCCGGTATGCACGGCGATGAGGTAAACGGTACTGAGATCATACGCCGCATGCTCACGCGCAAAATGCTGTACCCGCTGAAAGGCACCATCATTGCGGTGCCCATCCTGAACATATACGGCTTCCTGAACTTCTCGCGCGACGTGCCCGATGGCAAAGATGTGAACCGAAGTTTCCCGGGTAACAAGGAAGGGTCGCTGGCCAGCCGCGTGGCGCACCGCTTCATGAAAGAAGTGATGCCCTATATTGACTACGGCGTGGATTTCCATACAGGCGGCTCAAGTCGGGGCAACTATCCGCAGATACGCTGCGTGCTGGCCGAACCAAAAAACCAGGAACTGGCCGAGGCCTTTTCTGCGCCTTTTACCATGAATGCTACGTACCGACAGGGTTCGCTCCGAAAAGAAGCCGCCAAATTGGGCAAGCAGATTCTGGTATATGAAACCGGTGAGGCCCTGCGTTTTGATGAACGGGGTATAACGATGGGTATAGAAGGAACGCTGCGCCTGATGCAACACCTGGGTATGGCAACCAAAGCCCCTGCGGCGAACGAGCCGAGCATTATTTGTATGAAGGATACATGGGTGCGCGCCAAAAACGCAGGCCTGTTTCGCAGTCAGATAAAAGAGGGGGAATACGTGAAAAAGGGACAGATTGTAGGATCAATTACGGACCCTTATGGGGAGATGGAAGTGCGCTTGTACGCTCCGGCGGCAGGTTATATAATCGGGCTCAACAACATGCCAGTAGTGAACCAAGGTGACGCCTTAGTGCATATCGCTTTCTGAGAAATAGAGTAATCGTTTGCGGGTTTAACCGGTTTATCGTCCTAACAGAGAATTGTTAGGACGATAAACCGGAATAGATAAAAGAAGGGCCCGCTGCATCTGCAGCGGGCCCTTCTTTTATTTAGAATTTCAATAATTAGAATACGTAGCGTACGTGCAGGGCTGAATCCCAGTAGCCGCCACCGCGCGGTATGTTGAAATAAGGCTTGATGTCCGCCCCGATGGTGAAAGGAATGTCTCGGATGTAGTACTCCAGGCCCAAAACACCATCAACACCAAAACTCACCACATTGTCATCGTAATGCTCATCGTAGTGCTTATGATGGCGCACATAGTAATAGCGCCCCTCATGGAAGCCGACATGGCCACCCAAACCATAGTACCACTGCAGGCCTTTTGCATTAAAGGCTGGCGCGTGTTTTTCGTAGAGCACCGTGACAACACCGCCCCTATGTCTGAAGTTAGTGCTTAGGATACCCTCGATGGCAGCGTCGCTCTTGATGAAATGCTTAATGGTAAGACCGGAAGCAACGCCTCCTCTAAAGCCAATGCCAGTTTTGTACAGCTGTGCCTGAGCACCGAAAGCCAGCGCCATCACCAATGACAAGGTGAATCCAACGCGAAGAAGTGTTTTCATTGTTCTATAAAAAAGTTAAATATGCTGCTCGCCAGCTAGTAACATCCTGCCGGCAGGGTGCAAAATTATAACTTCTAACGTTGTTACAAACTAATATTATATCCAGGTGCAAAAATTTAGGTCGGTTGCTTGTAGGATTGCAGATAGGCCGTCTTGGAAGTGCGCTTGCCAATCAGCTTGAAGAAAGTTATAAACTCTTGTTTGTCAAGCTGCAAGGCTTTGGCGAAGGCGTCTTCTTCATCTGATTTCTCATAGTCTTTGATGTAATGCTCCCGCACCAAATGTGCCTCACTCAATTCCTGAGCCACCTCAATGTGTACAAGTCCCGTCTTCTCCCATAACTTGCGCCACCAATCTATGGTGTGAATAAAGTACCAATAGTTCTGATAATCCTCTTGCAGGAAATCCGGGGCCTGCTCAGGGGTTTCGATCTCGTTTCGGAAACACACATCCACAATGGCGATATGGCCCTGGGGTTTGATGAAGCGGGCAATGTAAGGCAAGTACTTCTCGTCGGTGCCGAAATAGGTATAGGAATCCACCACGATCACGGCATCGAAATACTCTTCAGGAAATGGCAGGGAACGGGCTTCCATCTCGAGCGGAAACACCTTGTCCTCGCAGCCCTCGCTGCGTATGCGCTCGTAGTTGTCGCTGGCTGACACGGCTTCGTCCACAGCCCAGACGGTAACCCCAAACTCCATGGCCAGGAAAATGGAACTGATGGCTTTGCCGCAACCCAGGTCCAACACCCGCATACCGGGCTTCAGGTCCAGGGACTTGGTGAGGCTCTCGAGGTTGAAGAGTACGTTCTCGCCCATGGAGTGCTTGCGCACCCACTCAGGGTCGTACTGCGAGGCTTTCGGGAAGGCGTGTCGTATGCTTTTCGGCGGCATAGGTATAGGCATAAGGTGCCTTGCAGCTTACGAGGAGAGGAAAGGTATAGTTAGCTACCCAATCGCTCTATTTCGTCCGAAAGGTATACTTTATCGCCTTTCTGGTTTTGGGCAGCAGCCTCCAGCATCGCTTTGGCAACTGTCTCGGCTTGGATAGGGCGGTACTTACGCAGCGGCCCGATCATGAGGGCAGAGAGAGGCCGCATGATCTTAGCGCTGATTTCCTCGCCTGTGCGGTGCTCCTCCCGCTCACCTAGCAGGAGCGAAGGCCGGAAGATGTGCACGGCGGTAAAACCCATCTGACGGATATCGCGCTCCATCTCACCTTTCACCTTGTTGTAGAATATGCGGGAATCAGCGTCGGCACCCATAGACGATACCACCAGGAATTGTGTGGCCTTTTTTTCGAGGGTTACTACTGCCAGCTTTGTCACATAGTCGTGGTCGACTTTATAAAAAGCCTCCTTGCTGCCCGCTTTTTTGATGGTAGTGCCCAGGCAGCAGAACACATCATCTGCCACCAGTTCAGACTTAGCCTTTTGCAGGTTGTCGAAGTCAACGATCTGTTGGTCGAGCTTGGGGTGGATAACAGGCAGTTCGCGGCGTCCGATAGAAATCACCTGGCTATACCTGTCCGTTAACAGAATAAGGCGTAGCAAGTGGCTGCCCACCAGGCCGCTGGCTCCGGCAATTAGTGCGGTTCGGGTTCTGTGCATGTGCGATTGATTACGCTGAAAGTACGTGATTCTTTGCTATATAGGCTGAAAAATATAATACTTTCCTGCAAATAACCCGATAACCCGCAGGGTTCGTGTGGCCAGACCTACAGGCTTCAACCTGTAAGGTATAGCGATGGATTTATTCGTCAGCTTTGAGGCGAATGCTGTCTTCGTCGATCTCGATCTTGCCGGCTTTGTACAGCCCTCCGATCGCTTTTTTGAATGTCTTCTTGCTCATGCCCATGATGCGGTAAATCTCGTCGGGGCTGCTGCTGTCCGACACGGGCAGGTAGCCTTTGGCCTTCTCAAGCACCTCCATGATCTTGTCGGCCGCCTCGCTGGACTCGCTCAGGCCGGTGGTGCCGGGCTTGCGCAGGGTGACGTCAATCTTGTTGTCAGGGCGGATGGTCTTGATATAGCCTCGGATCTTGTCGCCCATGTGTAGCTCTTTGAACACCTCGTTTTTGTAGAGCATACCCATATAGCGGTTATCGATGATCACCTTGATGCCGATCTCGGTAAAGCCGGCTACCAGCAGCTCCACTTCCTGGTTCTCGGTCAGTTCGGTGGCGGCCTCGTCGTTGTGCAGGTATTTGCCGAGTTTGGTAGTGCCTACTATGCGGTCGGAGGTTTCGTCGAGGTATACATACACGCAGTATCTGCGTCCGGGGCGCATTTTGTCCTTCTGGTTGTGCAGCGGTACGAGGAGGTCTTTTTCCAGGCCCCAGTCCAGGAAGGCACCGAAGTCGGTGCTGTCTTTGCAGGTAAGGCAGGCGAACTCGCGCACGGTGGCGTTTGGTATAAGATTGGTGGCAATCACACGGTCTTCGGAGTCGCGGTAGACAAATACTCTTACCTTGTCGCCTACTTGGGCACCCTCCGGAATGTACTTGCGGGGCAGTAGGATGTCGCCGTCTTCAGAGGTCAGGTATACGCCGAAGTCCACTTCACGCGCTATCTCCAGTTCGTTGTAATTGCCAAGATCTACCATGGTATTGCTTTGATAAGTATAGAATGCTGCAAATATAGTGAAACCATTTCAGGTATAGCCTTTCGGATTCAGTTGTACCTCTTATACCTGTAGGCAGGGGCAAAAGGATACACTGTGTCAGGCGAGTGATCAGTCTCCTGTGTGAGGCTCCTTCAAATTAGAACAGAACAGGCAGCCCGCGCGGGCTGCCTGTTCTGTTGCCAGTAAGATAAATGAAACTTAGGCTTTTGCCTTCTTAGTGGTTTTGGCCTTTCCGTTCTGCCCTTTGGCCTGCTTGTCTTCCTCCTCCATGATGTCATCCGGCGTGGCGATCAAGCCGATGGACAGGCCGTCTTCCCCCAGGAAGTGCTCAATGTGGTGGCAGCGATCCTCGGTCTTGATCAGTATGCCCTCTAGGAGCGCCTTGGTGGCGAAATCCTCGTGTTGAAAAGCCAGTTTGATGGACTTGCGCAGTTCCACTGCGATGGTCTTCTCATCCTCCATGTCTTTCTTGAGCATTTCCCGGATACGGAACACGCCTTCTTCCTCATGCGCAATGTAGGACAGTTCCATCTGCTTAGCCGGGTGGCAAGTAGGGCAGTAGCCCATCACCGTCAGGCGTTCGGCAATTGCATCGTATTGCTCATGTATCTGGGTATAGTGGTCTTCAAAAAACAAATGAAGGTCACGGAACTGTGGGCCTTCCACCATCCAGTGGTGCTTGTGGTATTGGTTGTACAGGGTGATGAATGACGACAAATGACGGTCCAGCTCTTTGGCCATAGCCGTTGCCGTGATCTTAGACAGCCCCACCGGGTTGCCTTCATATTCTGATTTTTCTCTTAGCTTTTCCATGTTCAGGGTTTGTGAATTTGTCTGTGTTTGTACAGGAATTAGCTCAAAAGGATACAGAAATTTACCTGAACTCGGCTATACCTGGCTGCGTGAAGCGAAAATCAGCGAAGTCGTAGTAGGGGCGCGAAGACTCATAGATGCGGAAATTGCTGAAGTCTTCGTTTTGCGGAATTTTAGGGTAGTAGCCCACCAAGATCTGTATCGTGCTGAACGAGAGGTACTCGTTGCGGAAGCGTATACCTGCCCCGAACCCGCGATACGGCGTGTTCCTGAAGGGCGAGCTCTTGTTGCCGTACGACAGCCAGGCCACATCTGCGAAAGCCACCGTCGCCAGTCGGAAGCCGAACAGCGAGAAAGGGGTATAGAGGTTGGCCTCGTAGTTGAGCACCACCCGGCGGTTGCCCCTCAAAAGCCCCGACCGAAAGCCCCGGAGCCCCTCTTCATTGTTGATGGAAAGCAGCTCCTCCGGGTTGCGGTTGATTCCGATCGTGCTTCGCCCAAGAATGAAGTGACGGAGCTTCCAGTTGCCGTTTTCGTACAGTCGCGTAAAATAAAGTGACTCTAACTCCAGCATGCCCTGTTCCCAACTGCTGCCCCTGATAAACGAACCATAACCGGCTCGGCTATAGAAGTAGCCAAAGTCCTTGTTATACCTGGCAAAGGAAACATCAAGTCCAAAGTATCGACGATCAAAAAGGTCGCCCCGCTCATAGCCGTACGCAGCAGAGATCAGGGTGCCGGCCGGAATATCCTCCGTTCGGCCAAAGCCATACAGGTAACGGTCTTTGTAATAGCGGCGCACACTGTAACCCACGCTGCCCATTACCAGCATGTTGTCCTGGAAGTTCTCGGTAGGTTTGGTGTAGTAGTTTGTGTTGATGAAGCGCAACGCCGTAATGAGCCTGCCGCGGGGCTCGAATCCCAGATTGTAGCTTTTGAACTTAAAAGAGCGGCCCAGCCAGAAGTCCTGACGGTGGTAACCCAGGTCCGCAAAGCGCTGCACGGTGTCCTCTGGTACAGGCGGTAGCAGCAGCAGCTCGTCTATCTGACTGGCCCCGGCGGCCCCGGCGTATCGGGTATTGGTGGCAAAGAAGTCGCGGCGCACAAAGGCGCTTTTCTCCTTGTAAAAGTTCTCGTTGATGTAGGTGAGGTCTGCCCTGACGTAGGTGTTGCCAATGTTTTCGACAGTATAGCCCCCTGTCGCTTCCCAGGGCCTGGGAGCGTTCATGTTGAAACGATAAGAGCCACGCACTTGATGGCCCAGCCCCAGAAAATTAAGCTCCCGCAAGGCAATGCGCCCCGCCCCCGACGAGGGGGTGTAAGACCCCGAACCGCCCAGGCTGAAGATGTCTTTGGTAATGACCAGCACATCCACACTGTCCTGGGTGGTGGTCCGTTCGTCCACGATAATGCGGGCGTCGAGCAGGTAGTCGGTCTGGCGCAGCAATCGTTCTGATTCGACGAGGGCAAGTGGCTCGAGTGGCTGCATACTGCGGAAAAGGAGCTTATTACGCACCAGGTGGCGACGTGTTTTGATGTGCAGCGAGTTGCCGGCTTTCTCCAGAAAGCTCTGCGGAATCCGTGTGGTGTCGTTGATAGAATAGCCAAGCGCATCCAGTGTCATAATGTTGACATTCCGGACAATCTTGTAGTTATGCCGCTCATATTCCCGCTGGATCAGCTCGGCGTCCAGCCCGATCAGTTCTTCCTCCCGACGGTCAAAGACAAGGATGGCCTTCAGGAGCTTGCCCATGATGGTCTTGCGATGAGAGATCTCACGCAGGTTGCTCATTACCCTTTCATCAAACTTCTGTTTCGTGGAGTCGATTGGGGTCGCTAGTGTGTCCTGCCGAGTCGGCACCTCTTGCGCAAAGGCCATACCCGATAGCAATAGCATGCCCAGAAGGCATATGGGTACATGGCGAAAAAAGGTCAGATGTGGAAAAGCCATGGAATATCAGGGCGCAAACTCAGGTATAATCAGCTATTGTACGGAAGAACCTACTAAGATAACGTTTTCTGCTGTCATCGGTAGGGTAAGTCCGAAAATATCAATTGCTAAGTTGTGCTAATTATTTTAGTTAATAGCGATGTGGATAGTTTGTTGATAAATATAAATGCTAAAAATATTGGGTTTTTTAAGAATATAGTCGTAATTTTAAAACCGTTAAGAGACTAGAAACCAGTATATGGATAGCAAAATAAGCGATAAACTAAAAATATTAGCAGACGCGGCAAAGTATGATGTTTCCTGCTCTTCCAGTGGTGGCAAACGTAAGAATGATAACAAAGGCCTGGGCAATGCAGAGGGTATGGGTATCTGTCACAGTTACACAGAGGATGGGCGCTGCGTCTCGCTGCTTAAGATCCTGCTGACCAACTTCTGTATTTTTGATTGCGCTTATTGCGTGACCCGCAAAAGCAACGATGTGCAACGCGCCGCCTTCACGGTGCAGGAAGTGGTGGACCTGACCATTAACTTTTACCGACGCAATTACATCGAAGGGCTATTCCTGAGCTCTGGCATTTTCAAGAACGCAGATTATACCATGGAGCGCTTGGTGCGGGTGGCCAAAAAGCTGCGCCAGGAGCACAAGTTTAATGGGTATATCCACCTGAAGACCATACCTGGTGCCAGTGACGAGCTCATCAAAGAAGCCGGCCTGTATGCTGACCGCCTGAGCGTGAACATTGAGTTGCCGTCGGAAAAGAGCCTGCAAAGCCTGGCACCGGAGAAGAACTACGGCGAGATACTGGTTCCGATGGGTTCCATCAAAGACCAACTGGTGCAGGCAAAGGAAGAGAGCAAACTGTTTAAATCGACGCCTAAGTTTGCGCCGGCTGGCCAAAGCACGCAACTGATTGTGGGCGCCACCGCCGAAAGCGACCAGCAGATACTGCAGCTCTCGGACCAGCTCTACAAAGGGTATAGCCTGAAGCGGGTATACTACTCGGGCTATGTGCCGATAAGCACCGACAGCAGGCTGTCAATTATCACGGAGCCGCCCATCATTCGGGAGAACCGCATCTATCAGGCCGATTGGCTCATGCGCTTCTATGGTTTCGACGTGAAGGAGATCGTGGATGAGCAGCACCCTAACCTGGACCTTGACATTGACCCGAAGTTGTCGTGGGCACTGCGCAATCGACACGCCTTCCCGGTAGAGATCAACACAGCCGATTACGAAATGATACTGCGGGTGCCAGGTATAGGCGTGAAGTCCGCCAAGAAAATTGTGTCGGCCCGCCGGTTTGCCCCTTTGCAGTTTGACCACCTGCGCCAAATGGGGGTGGTGCTGAAGCGTGCAAAGTATTTCATTACCTGCCAGACCCGCAGCCTGCAACGGCAGGACTTTGACTCAGAGCAGCTTCGCCGCAAAATCCTTTTTGGCGATGGCTCGGTTCGCAGCGCCCTGCTCACCCAGCAACTGGATCTGTTCCGGCAGGTAGGCTAATAATAAACTATTGATGATGGCAGAGGCGAAGGAGAGTAAGTTAAGTGACTTGTGTAATCAACCGAAGCATACACCTTTTCAACCTATTCAAAAAACGATGAGAAATTCAAACAAAGTTGCCCGTGTTTCCTGCTGCTGCAAACTCAATATGCTGGTGCCGCACCTCCAGAGCCTCGCTTCCAGAATGCAGGCCGACAGCAAGCGTGAGAAAAGCCGCGGGAACTACATTGCCCAACAATAACTGAAACTGTCTGCCTGTGTATTTCTATACCTACGACGGATCCTTTGAGGGATTGCTCACGGTTGTGTTTGAGGCCTACGAACGGAAGGCCTGGCCTACTGCCATCGAGCAGGAGCACTTGGCGCAGCCTTCCATGTTTGGGGAGAACATCCGGGTGGTGACCGATGAGCAGAAGGCAAGCCGCGTGTGGCAAGGGTTGCAGCGTAAACTGTCAGCGGCGGCACTGGAGTCGCTGTACTATACCTACCTGTGGGAGCAGGCAGGCTTCGAGCGTTTGATTTTTGACTATGCACGGCTCGTGTTCGACTCTGCAGAGAGCGTAGAGGGAAATTACACAGCCCCATTCATCTTGCAGGTCCAGCAGATTTACAAGCAAGTGCACCGTGAGAAACATCGCATGGAAGCATTCGTGCGGTTCCAGAAAACGGCTGATGGACTCTTTTATGCCTCCGTCTCCCCAGACTTCAACGTGCTCCCGCTTATTGTGCGCCACTTCGAGAAACGCTATGCTGACCAGCGCTGGGCCATTTATGATACCATCCGCCGGTACGGAGTATATTATGATTTGAAGAAGACAGACTTTGTGCAATTAGAGAACCCTGGCCTCACCCCGAAGCAACAAGGCGTTCTGAAAGCCAGTGAGTACGACGAGAACGAGACAAAGTACCAGTTGCTGTGGCAGGTGTACTTTGATAACGTGAACATACCGGAGCGCAAGAATCCCAAACTGCATTTGCGCCATATCCCTAAACGCTACTGGAAGTACCTTTCGGAAAAGCAACCGCGTTTACATTAAATTCTGACGGACGGTAAGGGGCTGTGGCTCAAGGCGTATTCATAACAGGGGATGCATTAAGTTCTATCAAGGCCCAAAAATTCGCAACACAAGACAACCTGCAAGGCCAATTTGGAGTATAAACCAATATATAGATATTTTTATTGATAAAATGAGCGGCAGTTTCCCCACTATCTGACAGTTGGTATGAATTACTTGCTGCCATTCACTTTTTGGAAGAACGATGAATACACGCGTACGAAAAAAACTCATTCAAGTAGCCCGTGGACGTGCTCACCTGATGTCATTTCAAAACCTGATCCAGGAGGCCGAGCTAGGTCTAAATCTGGAGAACTCCTACGAAAAATCACAGCTTAACGAAGTTATCGACGAGATATCGGAATCAGAGCATGCCGCCGGGAGGCCCCTTTTGAGTGCGCTGGTACGAGTGAAAGGGCGCCAGAACCAAGGCGACAGCTTCTTTAAACTTTGTGAGCGCCTGGGATATGGCGACTGGAAAAGCTTGAAAAAAGACCACGAGTTCCTGGAAGGACAACGGCAAACCTGCCGCGAGTTCTGGCAGGACAGTAAAAACTTCTCATCCTACCTTTAATACTGTGTAAAGAGGCAGGTCCGCCCGCATTCCCTGGGCCTGCTTCTTTACTTCCCTCTTACTTTTACATCTACTATTCTGCCCTCGGCCGACACCTCGCCGTTGGTGTATACCTGATATTCCATAGGTAAAATCAGGCCCTTTCCTATGGGGTTGTACTCCTTAAAGTCAGTGTATTGCAGCATGGGGTTTGGCTCATGCGCCTCGTGCCAAGCTAAGGCAAGTACTCTACCCGTTTGTTCAGACAGAAACAAACGGGCTTTCTGTGTTGGATTAAAAGGGTTGGACACAAGCAATTCGTTTGCCGTGCTGTTTTTGTATTGGCAATTGCGTTTAAACTCAAACATAGAATTTCCGTTTTGCAACAGCATTAAAAAATTAAGAAAGTAGTTACGCTCCAGCTGTTCTTTTTCATCTTCAGGCAGTGGTGTCCGTACGCCGTCGATTACCTGCCAGGCACCGGAACCGCTCAGGGTTTTGACAATTGAGATGCCTTCGGAAGAAGTTGTAGCCGTGAGCTGCCTGTTCTTAATATCCAGGTAATAATTTGTTCGGGTAGTGGCGGGTGGCACGTTCGTGTAATCCGTCTCCAATACACTGTACTCCAAAGTACCCAATCTGCTCAGGCTTCTTTCCCCTCCATGTGCCTTTAACATCTCTTCCCGGATGGATTCAGATCGGGCCTTCTCTCTGCCCGAAGGTTGAGCATACAGAAAACCTCCCGCCAACAGGGTTACTGCCAGTAGTATGGTTTTCTTTACTCTTGTAGGCCAAAAGCTAACAAGACCCGGGAACATCGATATTATATTATTCAATATGTTTAATTATTAATTTTATTGGTATTGTTATATTGAAGCAAACGTGAATAAAGCCAATAAGTAAAGGCAGAAGTGAAAAAAATTTTGGAAAAACTGTACAAACTTCAGTTCTGTGTTTGACTATATAGAAGAATATTGTTTCTTTTATATATCGGTTTGTTGCATGGCTCCCTCGGTAAAGGCTTGCTTATGCTGAAGATTTACAGCACTCCGAAAACTATAAATTGCCAACGTAATTCTATACCTTCATTAGCCTATGAAATCACAAACCTCTACTCTTTTTGTAGCTCTTGCTATGCTCTTTTGTGTGGGATTCACACAGGTGTTGGGTCAAAGTCAGCCAGCCAAGTTTGGCAAGCTCGATGACGCCGAGCTCCACATGCGTACCTATGACAAGGACACCAGCGCGGCCGCCGTCGTGCTTTCTGACTACGGCTTTTCGTATTTCACCTATAACAAGGGTTTCAAAGTCATATTTGAGCGCCATACCCGTATCAAGGTACTGAAGAAGTCCGGCTACGATGCAGCCAACGTGTCTGTGCCTTACTACCAGCGCAACTCCAACAAGGAAAACGTCTACAACATCAAAGGCTATACCTATAACCAGGAAGGAGACAAGGTAACAAAGGATAAACTGGAGTCGAAGGCCGTGTTTGACGAGCAGACCAGTGAAAACTGGTTTGCCAAGAAGTTTGCCATGCCCAATGTGAAAGAGGGTTCTGTGATCGAGTATTCCTATACCATCTCGTCAGATTTCCTGTACAACCTGCGCGAGTGGGAGTTCCAGAGCACCATACCTGTAGCGTACAGCGAGTACAATGTGCGCATACCCGAATACTTCTACTACAAGCAGGAGCAGCAAGGCTACCTGCGGTTCGACGTGTCGACCGTTGAGCGAGGCAGAGACCGCTTCACCGTCACCTGGTCGTCGGAGATTACGCCAGGTATGGGGGGCGGCCGCACCTCCGGTGGATCAAGCCAGGTGGAGGCAAACAACGAGACATTCCGCTGGGTGATAAAGGATGCGCCGGCGTTACGTCCTGAGAGGTACATCACCACGCTCAACGACTATAAGTCCAGAATCGATTTTGAACTGCAAACAGTGAAGTACCCAGGCAAACTGCCAGAGGTAATGACCGGCAACTGGAACCAGGTGACAAGCGATTTGTTGAATGCGGAGCGTTTCGGCAGCCAACTCAACCGAAAGGGATTCTTTAAGGCGGAGGTGGCCGCCATCACGGCCCAGCACAGTAAACCAGAGCAACAAATGGCTGCCATCCACAGCTTGGTGAAAAGCACCGTGAAATGGAACGGCAAAAACAGCTACTATACCACCGGGCCAATCCGCAAGGCGTTTGAGAGCCGCACGGGAAGCGCCGCCGACATCAACCTGATGCTGACCGCTATGCTGCAGGATGCCGGGCTGGATGCTGCCCCGGTGCTTCTCAGCACAAGAGAGCACGGACGCGTGCCGCAAGGCTCTCCAATGCTCAGCAAGTTCAATTATGTGGTAGCCCACGTCAACCTAGAGGGCAAAGACTACCTGCTCGATGCCACCGACCCGCTGTTGCCTGCCGGCATGCTGCCTGTGCGATGCCTCAACGGACAGGGGCGCTTGATCAAGAAGGAGGACCAACGCTGGGTAGCGCTCACTCCTGCAGGCAACAACACCAAGTTCTTCAATGGCGACCTGACCGTCAACCCGAACGGTGGCATGACCGGAAAGGTAACCGAATCGAGTGCTGGTTACAACGCCCTGAGCCTCCGTAAGTCCATTTTGGACGAAGGAGAGGAGAAGTATGCCGAAAAGCTAAGCAAAGAAGTAGGGAACTACAAGGTGGAGAAGCCGGTGTTCAGCAATGTGTTGGAGCTGGGCAAGGTGCTTAACATTGACTACCGTCTTTCGGCCAGCGGTAACGGCCAGCCCGTGGATGTGATCTACCTGAATCCGATGCTGGGCCAAGGGGAGACGGATAATCCGTTCAAGCTGGAGGACAGGGTATACCCGGTCGACCTGGCCGTTCCAATCGACTATACCTACATCTGCCGTTTTAATCTGCCAGCCGGATACGACCTGGACGAGGCCCCGAAAAGCACTGTGATCACGCTCCCGGAAGATGGGGGCAAGTTCATGTACATGATCCAGCGTGAGGGCAACATGGTGCAGGTCATGAGTAAGATCAACATCCTGAAGCCGGTATACTACGCCCCGGAGTACCCATACCTGAAGGAGTTCTACGCTCAGATTGTGGCCAAGCACGCCGAGCAGCTCGTGCTTAAACGGAAATAAGAATACAGCCAATGCAAGGCAAAAATTACAAGACCTAATATGAAACTGAACTTTTACACCTTGTTACTGGCGGTTTGCCTGCTTTTTGCCTCCCAGGCACAGGCCAGGCCTGACAACCCCGATCTTCTGAAAGGGGCCAACGCCATTGTGGAGCTGGAGGAAACCGTCTTTACTGTTAACTCCCTTAGCAAAGGCACCACCCGCGTCAAAACCGTCATCACGATCCTGAATGAGGGTGGAAAAGAGCATGCCAAGCTCTACGTTCCGCATGACAAGCTAAACAAGGTGGACTTTTTGAAAGGGACGAGCTATGATCGCAATGGAAAGAAGATCAAGAGTCTGAAGAACAGTGATATAAAGGATGTAAGTGCTAGTAGCGCGGACAATGAGGTGCTGCATAACCGCATCATGTACGCCGACCTTACCCATTCGATATACCCGTACAAAGTAGAGTTTGAGTACCAGACCACTTCCAGCAACATGCTTTTCTACCCGGCCTGGGTGCCGCTGGGGAGTAGTAAAACCTCAGTGGCAAAAGCTACCTTCCAGGTACTGATGCCCAAAGGTGTGAAGCTGCGCTACCGCGAAAGCAACCTGCCGCAAAAAGTGAAGCAGGAGGCCACGGCCACACACGATGTGTATAACTGGGAGATCAGCAACCTGGCACCCATAGAGAGCGAACCGTATGGCCCCAACATGTTGGAGATCCTCCCGATGGTGCGCACGGCGCCTTCTGATTTTGAGGTGCAGGGCTACAAAGGCAACATGGAAACCTGGGAGTCTTATGGCAAATGGGTGAGCAAACTGAACGAGGGCCGCGACGTCCTTCCGGAGGCAACCAAAAAGAAGCTGCAGACCATGGTGGCAGGTATAGACGACCCGATGGAGAAGATAGGCAAGGTATACAACTACCTGCAGTCCAACACCCGATACGTATCCATACAGTTGGGATTGGGTGGTTGGCAGCCTTTCGAGGCCAGCTTTGTGGATACCAAAGGCTATGGCGACTGTAAGGCGCTGACCAACTACACGCAATCCATGCTGCAGGCAGTGGGTATTCCTTCCATTTATGCGCTGGTGAACGGTGGCTCCAATGAGCGGGCTGTCCTGACCGACTTCCCGAGCAGCCAGTTTAACCACGTGATCCTCTGTGTGCCCATGAAGCAGGACACGCTTTGGCTGGAATGCACCAGCCAGTTCGAGTCGGCAGGTTTCTCGGGCAGCTTCACCGGCGACCGGCATGCCCTGCTTATCACCCCGGAAGGCGGCAAACTGGTGAAAACACAGACCTATACCGCCCAGGACAACCTGCAGAGCCGCGTTGCCACCGTGAAACTGGACGAAACCGGAAACGGTGTGGCCCAGGTGCAGACCCGCTATACCGGGGTGCAACACGAAGATCACCGTGACATTCTGCATCACATGTCCCCCGAAGAGCAACGCAAATGGCTCTACCGCAACATCGAGATACCCGCCTTCGACCTGAAGAGCTTTGCCTTCGATCTGAAAAAAGGGCGTATGCCAGAGGTAAGCGAAAAGTTGGAGCTGAGTCTGCGCCAATGCGTGACGATGAGCGGCAAACGCATGTTCCTGACCCCGAACCTGATGAACCGCTGGAGCACACTGCCACAGAATACCGGCAAGCGCCAGTGGGAAGTGGTGCGCACCACCGCCTATACCGACGTGGACACAGTGGTCTATGAAATGCCAGCAGGCTATACCCTGGAATTCAAGCCCAACGATACTTCTTATACCACGGCGTTCGGGAGTTACAAGGCGAGTGTGCAGGTGAAGGGCCGGGAGGTAAGGTATGTGCGCACGCTCCAAATGCACAAAGGCCGGTTCGATCCGGAGGTATACCCCACTATGGTAGAGTTTATGAACAACGTGTACAAAGCCGATATGCAGCAGCTGGTTTTTGTGAAAAACGTGCAGTAAACCAGTTAACCAAATCTCTTGACGCAGCCCCGTGAAATTTTTTTCATGGGGCTGCGTCTTTTCTGGGCTCCCACCGTCCTCAAGGTAAGACAAGATCAGAATCACCTTAAAAAAGACAAAGCCATGAAAAGATTTCACGTAAATGTTCGCGTTAAAAGCCTGCCGGAATCAGTGGGGTTTTACACGGCCCTCTTCGGAGCTGAACCAACTGTAGTTAAAGAAGACTATGCCAAATGGATGTTGGAAGACCCGCGCATCAACTTCGCCATTTCGCTTCACCCGGAAAACGCAGGTATAGAGCACTTGGGTATACAGGCCGAAAGCGAAGAGGAGCTGGCAGAGGTATACGGTCGCCTGAAAAATGCGAAAAGCGCCATCCGGGAAGAAGGTAAGTGCACCTGCTGCTACGCCAAGTCAGAGAAATCCTGGATCACAGACCCACAGGGTGTGGACTGGGAGGCCTTCTATACCTATGGAGAGTCTACTGTATACGGCGAGGGTATCAACGCTCGTTCCGCTGCCACAAACCAGGAACTGCCGTTTAGTACAAAATAAAACTACAAGGCCGTGCCGCGGTTGGTATACCTGTACCATACCCAGCACGGCCTGTTTTGTTCCCCCAAAGGGCAGAACGGAAGGTCTGCGGATTCCTGTTTTTATTCGTAAATTGAGTAGATTCGCCTGTTTACAGCCATTCAATTCTTCTTGCTATGGAAAATAAAAGCTGCTCTACCTGTTCGGATAACCAGGTTGCCAAACCAATAGACACCTGCGCCGCTGTAGCGCCTGTATACCTGGAATACGAGGCAAAACTCCGGAGCTTCGTGATAAAACGCGTGCACGACAAAGACGAAACCAACGACATCCTGCAACAGCTTTATGTGAAGCTCTACAAACACTGCGAACAGCTGCCGGGTGTGCGCAACCTGAACGCCTGGCTTCACCAGATCGCCCGGAACGCCGTGTACGATTACTACCGCGGGCAGGGCCGTCTCCTGCCGATGGAGGACGAAAGCAAGTTAGAGGAAGCGTTGCGCCAAGAGCCAGAGAGGGAAGAGACGGAAAACCTGATCTTACCTTTGCTCACTATGCTCCCTGCAGAATATGCCGAGCCATTGCGTCTGAGTGAAATCGAAGGTATCAGCCAGAAAGAGATCGCCGAACGGTTGGGGATGTCCTATTCGGGGGCTAAGTCCCGGGTGCAGCGCGGTCGTCAGAAACTGAAGGAGCTTTTTGTGGAGTGCTGCCATCTGGAGCTTGACAGGAACGGTGCGCTGATCAGCGCCACGGCAAAGGAGAGCTGCAAGCCTTTGCAAACACAGTTAAAGGGGAGTAGAAATTAGAATCTATACCTTGTCTGTACTTTAATGTCCGATCTCCTGGGTCCTTCAATCGTCTCCAAGCCGGAACCGACTGTTTTTTGATTTCGGTAGTGCGTCAGCCCGTACTTTACCCAAACATCCATTTTACGCATCGGCCTGAACTGCAGCAGGGCATACAGGCGGGTGCCTCTGCCACTAATAGCAGGTATAGAGAAAGCATAGAGCACATCCCGTTCAAAAGCATACTGGCGGGTCTCGTAATCGTCGG
This sequence comes from Pontibacter aquaedesilientis, assembly GCF_014773225.1. Classification (GTDB taxonomy): domain Bacteria; phylum Bacteroidota; class Bacteroidia; order Cytophagales; family Hymenobacteraceae; genus Pontibacter; species Pontibacter aquaedesilientis. The sequence continues at coordinate 242,114 of NZ_JACXAJ010000002.1, forward strand.
TGTCGAAGATGGCATAACGGGTGCTCAGCCGAACCTTGTTGAAGTTGAAGTTAAGGTCCTGGGAAATAAAGTACCCCTCTGTCTGCGGTGACTCCAGCTCGAAGCTGCTGAACTGCACCCTGGAGCGGAGGTTGATCACTGGTGTAGGCGAAAACTCATAATATAGCAGGTAGTTCTTGCGATTGGCCTGCCCCACATAATCCATGCTGGTGATATTGTCGGAGACGTTGCGGCCTTTGCTCTCGGCTCTAAACTGGGCGTAGAGCGAACTTTGGCGGTTAGGGCGGAAAAGGAGGCGCAGCAGGTACTCGTCGCCATGCGAAGGAGCGTCTACCCGGTAACGCAGCCATGGGAAGCGAAAGCGGTCATAATAGGCAGTGAGCTCCCACTTTGCAAAGGGTTTGATTTTGATACCTGTGTAGAAGCCCTGCTCGTTGATGTTGCGGGTACTTTCCCCAAAAGCACCGCCATACAAGGTATGGAAATCGCGGGCATAATAGCGGTAGAGCATGGCCAGTTCCACTTTGTTGGAGAGGTTGGCCGTCAGTCCGTTTACGGTGCCCAGACCACCGCTCCCGGAAATAGCCGTCTCACCGAACAGGTATAAGTTCTGCCAGGTATAGGCGTAGTTGGTGCCGACGTTGTAGTTGCTCTTGCCACTAAACTCGAAGCGCTGGTAAGGCAGACCGGCCTTCTGAATAGGAGAACTGTAATGGGTCGCCACCGCCGTTATTCCGGCCAGCAAAGTGCGGTTGCTGCTTTGGTAAGTCGCATTGCCGCCAACAATTTGTTCCCGCACCCGCCCTTTGTTGGCCAGTTCGGTGGGGGTTCGGTGAAAGCCCGAGGTCTGTATACCTGTAAAGAAATCGCCGGAATTGTCCAGCGTGTCGAGTTGCGCCCGCAGGTTGGCATCTACCGGCTTTCTCGACACAAAGCCCGTTACGTCAATCCGGCCCAGGGTATAGGTGACAGCCGCCCCACGGTAAAAGGCATGCTCCAGCACCGAACTGTAAGGCCGTATACCTATATTCGGACGGCTGACTGTGGTGATGGTCTCGCTGCCCTTGCCCACGGTATAGCCCGACGAAAACAGCAAGCCCTGCCCAAACTGCAACTGGTAATCGCCGAGTGCGATCGACTTGAACTTCCCCTTATTGTAGAGCTGCAAATGTGCTGAGTAAAAATCAAAACCGTATCGGCGAGTGTCAGGGTTCCAGGTAAATTGCTCACCTGCGTCTTTCTCAGCGGTAAAGCCCAGGCTGTAGTCGCGGGTATGGCTCACGCGGTAGCGCATCAATACTTTGTCAGGCGAGCCGAGGTATCGGGTTGTTGAGCGGCTGCTGGTATCCACCAAGGTATAACCTCGTCGCTCCTGAAGGGTGCGCTCGTAGCGGATAATCAGCGCGTTGTTATCTTCGCCCACAATGCGCTGCAACAGCGGGCGCTGGTCTGCATAGAGGCCAGTATCAGCCACCCTTACAAAATAGACCAGTTTGTAAATCGTGATCAGGTCGAAGTCAGGTATAGCCTGCAGTTCATAAATGCTAAGCAGAGGTCCGTTTTCCTGGATGTGGCGGAAGAAGGACGTGATTTGCGGACGGGACAGTATGTAGAGCGAGGCGAGTTCTTCGGGCGTGGTGCGGTTCAAGTCGATGGGGCGCTGGAAATATTGGAAAAGCGTTTCATAAAAGTCTTCGTAAGGCACATTGTCGTCTTCCTGCTGCGCAAAAAGCTCTTGCACAAACAGGTCAAAGTCAAAGGTTTGACGCGGATAGTCCTGTGCCTGCAGCGGCCCTGTCAGAAATAAAATCAACCAGCAAAGCAGTATACATCGTACCATAGGCATCAGCTTACCCAGAACAATTAAATCAGTACTTTAGGGCTACTTTAGCCTTGTCATTAAAGTTGTGCTCACCTAAAAAAAACTGCATGGAGCTCTTTCATATTTTCTCTGCCATTCTGGTTATATCGGCCATATTTGCTTACATCAACCAAAAATTCATCAAGCTGCCCGGGGCCATTGGCCTCTTGATGGCCGGCCTGCTGCTTTCGGTGCTGGTGCAGGTTTTGGGCGAGGTTTCGCCGGGGTTCGAGGCGCTTGTGGAGGGTCGCCTGCGCGAGATAGACTTTTCGGAGGTGCTGCTGGAGTTTATGCTGAGTTTCCTGCTGTTTGCCGGAGCGCTGCACACCGACCTCGAAAAGCTGGCCGCAGCCAAGTGGCCTATACTTGTTTTCGCAACCATCGGGGTAATGATCTCCACTTTCATGACGGGTACCGCCTTTTACTACCTGCTGCAGTTGTTTGGCCAGCCCATCGAGTACATTTACTGCCTGCTGTTTGGGGCGCTTATCTCTCCCACAGATCCTATTGCCGTGCTGGGCATCCTTAAAAAAGCCAAAATCCCTAAGTCGCTGGAGGTGAGCATAACCGGCGAGTCGCTCTTTAACGATGGGGTGGGCGTTGTGGTGTTCCTCACCATTTTTCAGATAGCGCAGCAGGGCATCACAAATATAGAAAGCTCTTTTGTGGTCGAACTCTTTGTGAAAGAAGTAGGTGGCGGCATCGGCCTGGGCTTGCTGATCGGTTACATCGCCTACCATTTCATGAAGCGCATAGACCATTACCAAACCGAGGTGCTGATCTCCCTGGCAGTCGTGATGGGTGGTTACAGCCTGGCACAGCAGTTTCACTTTTCGGGTCCGCTGGCCATGGTGGCGGCGGGTTTGTTGATCGGCAACCAAGGCACTCAGTTTGCCATGAGCAAGATCACGGCCGATTACCTTACCAAGTTCTGGGAAATGGTGGATGAAGTGCTGAATGCCGTACTGTTTGTGCTGATAGGGCTGGAACTGATGCTGATTCCTTTCCACACCGAATACGTCCTGATCGGTATCATTACGACGGTGGTGGTGCTGGTGGTGCGGTATATTGCTTTGGCGATTCCCTCGTATACCCTCCGCTTTAACAGGGCGTTCTCGCCTTACACTCTCCCCATCATGACCTGGGGCGGACTGCGGGGCGGTATTTCCATTGCGCTGGCCCTGGCGCTTACCCCTGTCATGCACCGTGAGCTTATTGTTGCCATCACGTATGCGGTGGTGTTGTTGTCGCTCACGATACAGGGACTGACCATAGAGCCCTTCATCAAGCGGCTATCCCGTGAAGTAAAGGCTTAGATTTTCTGGCTGCGGCTAAGCTGATATGCTACCGAGAGATGATGGCTGATTCCTAAAAGCGTGGTCGTGCCGAAGGCATAGTCGGCAAGCAGGTGCCATGCCCGAAACCCAAGCCCGAAAGTGGCGCGGTTGGTCAGTGTGCTGAAACCAGAGCGCAAGGCCACTTTCTCTTGCAGTAACTGATACTCTATACCTGCCTTGAAGTTGGCGGGGAAGTCAATGTGCTTTTCGGTTTCGGCGAGTAAGAGGATTTTCTGGTATGGCCGATAGCCTAATCCCGCTTTCATGATGGTGGGCAACCGCTCATCGTCAAAAGCAGCCAGCCTGGCCTGGTTGATGTTGTAGGCATACGCTCCGAAATACAAGCCCGGCACCACCTCAGCCTGTCCACCCACCGACAGTGCCACGGCTTTGCGACTGCCATAGCCTTCGGCGGCCACCTGCCACAGGTCGGCCTTTGCGCCTAAACTGAATTGTCCCAGCTTATGGCCTATACCTATGCCCACATGTTGCTGGCTAAAGAGCTCATCGCCAAAACGGCTCAGGCTCAACCCGTAATTGCCATACCTGGCAGTGGGGTATACCGCCTGCAGAGCCACCGTCGAAAAAGCCCTGACGCCAAAGCGGTTCTCCATATAAGCTCCTACCTGCACCTGTTCCAGATTGCCTATACCTGCCACATTGTTGTTGAGCGCCCAGAGGTCAGGCAGCGTGACAGAGGCATTGCCCAATGCGGCGGCACGCGCCCCGGCAGGCACATCGGCCTGGGCCTGCGCAAGGCAAGGCAGCAAAAGAAGCAACAGGAAGTTAAGTTTGTTTTGTAGACGTCGCATTATCTCATGCGGTGTAGTTTTATAGCTAAAGTGCTATGTACGAGGGGATAGGGGGTGGGTTGCTAGGATCCGGATTTTAAAGGATTTTAGAATTGATAATGTCGGAGGGGACCGTATAGACCTCACAGCGTCTCCCAGACCTGTGAGTGTCTTCACCAACTGTGGTGATTATCACAGTAATTATATCCATACCTATCCGCACACTGTACCTTAGCTATACCTGTCTTTAACTATCTTACTTAATAGCCCGCAAGACACCCCGAATCAAGTTCGGGATCTTCGACTCACAGGTCTGAAGACGCTGTGAGGTCCTTACGTTTCCCTCCGACATTATCAATCCTGAAAATCCCTAAATCCTTTAATCCTGATTCAGGCAAAGAAAAAGGCGCTGAGGAATATCCCCAGCGCCTTTGCTTTACTCGGTTAAGAGTAGCTCAGCTTAGTTTTTCACTTCAACTTTAGCTCTTTTCTTACCGTCTTTTTTCTTGATCTTCACTGATTTTTTACCAGCAGCCAGATCGGCTTTCGCTTCTTTCACGGCAGCGTTCAGCAGTTCGATGGAGCCATTGTCAGAAGCGCTTGCAGCCACACCAGCGTCGGCAGGGCCTGGGCTGTCTGTATTGACAATGGTCATCTCGTTGATCAGGTTAGATGCGCCAGCGTACTTATCCACCATGAAGAGAACATAGTTGGCGCTCACGTTGATGCAACGCTTGTAATCTGGGTCGTATACCAGGTCGCCGGTCATTGCTTCCCAGTTGCCGTCGAAGGCCAGACCGATCAGCTCACCTTTGCCGTTGATCACCGGAGAACCGGAGTTACCGCCCGTGATGTCGTTGTCGGTGATGAAGTTCACGATCAGTTCGCCATCCTTGTTGGCATAGCGGCCATAATCTTTGGCTTCGTACAGTTGCTTCAGTTTGGCAGGCACGATGAACTCCTCGTTGTTAGGATCTTCTTTCTGCATCACACCCTCCAGGGTTGTGAAAGTCTCATACGTCACGCCGTCGTAAGGCTGGTAGTTCTTCACAGATCCATAGCTCAGACGAATAGTTGAGTTGGCATCCGGGTAGTATACCTTGTCCGGGTTCATCTGGCGAAGACCCGCTACGTACAAACGGTTGGCTTTGGCCAGCTTGGCGCTACTAGCGGACAGTTTAGGCGCAATGTTCTGCTGGTAGTTCTCCATGATAGCGCTTACCAACTGGAAGGCCGGGTCGTTTGCCAGCTGCTTCTGCGTTGGGTTAGCCAGGAACTGGTCTACCTTCTGCTTGTTCACTACAAAAGAGTTGCTGTAGATATAGTCGGCCATTTTGTTGAAATCACCCTTATACTTGGCCACCATCTGCTTGAAAGCATCTGCTTGCTGGTCTTTCGGGATGTCTTCAGAGTAGTACTTCATCATGGCGGCAAATACCTTTTTGTCGGTGGCCATGTTGTAGTCTTTGAAGAAGGCGTCGGCTCTTGGCTTCAGGTCTTCAGCTGCTTTCTTGGCTGCCTCGGCGTTGCCAGACTTCAGGGCATTGTTCAAAGCGGACATGCGGTAAGCAAATAGGAGAGACTCTGTGCCCAGCACGGCTTCGTTCAGGTATACGTTGCCGAGGTTATACTTTTCGATTTCCTTGTAGGCCTCGTTCATGTCGTTCAGGGCGCTGCCATACATCGCTTTGCGCTCTGGGTTTGCATCAGCCCAGGCCTGGAATTTCTTCTCATCAGCCTGCTTGCCTTCCACAGTCTTCATGCGCTTGATGCCTTCGTTCTGACCGATAGAGTATTTGTAGTAGTTGGCAGTAGAAGCATACTTAGACGCGTATTGAATGCGTGTCGCGTCGCTCTTGTCCATGTCTTCTTTCCACAGACCTAGCTTCTTGTCACGCAACTTAATGCGCGATTTGTTCAGCTGGTTCACGTCCAGGATCAGACCTTCCGAAGTCATGAAACGCTTCGTGCGGCCCGGGAAACCGAACACCATCGCGAAGTCGTCTTGCTCCACACCACCAATGTTGATAGGCAAATGGTGCTTCGGCTTGTAAGGCACGTTTTTCTCTGAGTAGGCGGCTGGCTTGCCGTCAGGTGACATGTACACACGGAACATAGAGAAGTCGCCGGTGTGACGTGGCCACATCCAGTTGTCGGTGTCGCCACCAAACTTACCAACGGCAGATGGAGGCGTACCTACCAGGCGCACGTCGTTGAAGCGCTCGTACACAAACAGGTAGTACTCATTGCCGTTGAAGAAGTCGCGCACATAGGTCACATACTGACCGTTGTCGCTGGCCTCTTTGGCAATCGCCTGGGCACGCTGCGAAGCAAGCTTCATGCGCTCTTCCTCAGGCGTGTTGTTATCAATGCCTTCCAGCACTTTACCGGTCACGTCGTCCATGCGCACCAGGATGTCCACGAATAAGCCTTCGTTTGGAAGTTCCTGCTTGCGATCCATAGCCCAGAAGCCGTTGGTCAGGTAATCGTTCTCAGGCGTGGAGTGTGACTGGATCTGGCCGTAACCGCAGTGGTGGTTGGTTAGCAACAACCCTTCGGCGGAGATGAACTCGCCCGTACAGAAGCCACCGAACTGCACAATAGCGTCCTTAAGGCTGGAGTTGTTCACGTTGTAGATTTCTTCGGCAGTTAGCTGCAAGCCTTTTTTCTGCATGTCAGCGTGGTTCAGGCGCTTGATCAGCATCGGCAGCCACATACCTTCGTCTGCTTTGGCGAAGGGAACGCAAAGCGAAACTAAAAGAAGGAGTGAAAGGATTCTTTTTAACATGAATTTTTGTTTAGATTAGTTAAACTGTGACAAATTTATCTAAAAATTGCGTTACCTAACAGTTGTTCGGCAAATAAAACGCTCCAAATTCATCTCATGACCTGGCTTTTCAAGAAACTTTTGCTCGCACTCATCTGGGTGTACCGCCATATGATCTCCCCCCTAAAGCCAGCCACTTGCCGCTACAGCCCAACCTGTTCGGCTTATGCCTTGGGAGCCGTGAATAAGCATGGTCCTTTTAAGGGAGGTTGGATGGCGCTCAAACGCATTGGCCGCTGCCACCCTTGGGGCGGAAGTGGGTATGATCCGGTACCGTAAGCTTAATGAGGCAGGGAGGTTAGTATCCGGCGCAATCGGAGGCTGGCACGTTTACACCGCCGGCCTGTTCGTAAACAACCTGCGCACCCAGGTGGCTGGCGTAAATCAGGTAAGCGGAGCCGAGCAGCATGAGCAGGAGGGTGAGCAGGCGGAGTGCCCGTAGGTATACCCTGACGATGTGGAGGGAGAGGAGCAGTTGCAAGGCCACAGCCGCCGTAAAGAGCCAAGCCAGGTTAAGGGAAGCCGATTCATGGCGTTTAAGCAGGGTTGGGTCGCAGATTTTGCGGGCCACGATACCCTCGGCCATATCGCCAGTATAGACGGCGATCCAGACAGTGACGCCCCCCACAAAAAGTAATAAAGAACCAACCTTCTGCCAGAAAAGCTGCTGCTCACCTTTTATCACGGCTGCGACCACTTTGGCTACCGTGGCAAAAAGCAACAGCGCTATCGGGAAGTGCAGGGTGAGCGGGTGCCAGATTTCCGTTCGCCAGAAGGTTGGTTCCATGCTAAAGGCTATTCCAGTATTTTAACAGCAATAGGGTCTAGTCTATTGCCTACTTTCTCTACCTGCACTTCAACCCGGCTACCTTCTTTCAGGTGCTCGAATGGCGCTGTTTCCCCACCATGCGTCAGGGTCGTGTTTTCTGTGAAGTACAGCTCCAGCATTTTGTCGTCATCCGTCTTCACGTAGATCTCAGTTTTGTCCGCTTCTACTTCGTGTACTACGCCCTGGTAAGTGCCAGATTCTACTACATCCGTTTTCTCTTCGCAACCATAGAAGAAAGGCGCAACCGCCACGAGTGCGGGCAGGATCATTTTTTTGATGTTCATAATTTTTTCTGTTTTAAGGTTAATCAAATATAGTCGAAAATATAAAAGCCCGGCTGTCTATACCTACATTTATAGCTGAAATTGCAGGGTGACGTAGTAGTTGCGTGCATCCGAAGGGATAATGCCCGGCCCTGGGTAACCTGTGGCGCGGCGCGTGAAGTAGCGGTTGTCTGTCAGGTTGTTAACACCAGACTCCAGCGTGAAACGCTTATAGGTATAGCTGCCCGAGAGGTCCATCACCCAATAGGCAGGTATTTTGCCGACTACAGCTGTTACATCCATTTGGCCCTGCTTCTCGCCTGTGTTATCCGCGTCAGTGTATTGGCTCGAGGTATAGGCATACTGGTAGGACAACTTGAAATTGTTGCGCTTAAACGAAAGACCGGTTTTGGCAATAAGTGCTGGAGCCAACTCTACTTGATTCCCATCAATGGCTTTATCATCGCTTACATACTTGGTGTTCACCAACGTAATGTTTGAGAAAGCCGAGAGGCTGGAAGGATGCTCTTTGCCTAGGTATAGCTTCAGCAGGTCTGCTTCGATGAAGGTTTCCAGACCAACATTTCTGGAGAAGTCTTTGTTGGTGCGTAGGAGATAAATTTGATTGTTGATCACTTTGTTTCTGATACCAATCCGGTTATCATAAGCAAGGTAAAAGAGACTCGCGTCATAATTCAAAAGGCCGCTGATGTTGCCCCTAAACCCTAAGTCGACGTTGAAACCAGTTTCGTCCTGCAATTCCTGGTCTACGAGCTGGTTCGGATTGATCACCCGCATGTCGTTGAAGTTGATAGCCCGGTAGTTTTGGGACAAATTTCCATATACCTCCATTTGCTCAGAAGGTTTGTAGCTTAGTCCGAGACCCATCAGAAACACGTTGCGCGTATTACTGCGGTCTTCCGGCACTACATTGTCATAGATAATATTGCCCGCCTGGTCCGTTTTTACATCGCGATAGCTTCCTTCGGCATTGGTGTTGATCCACTCGTAACGTATACCTGGCGTTATGCTGAATTTCGGGGTGATGTTGAAAATGTTCTCTGCAAACAGGGCAGCATTGCGGCTCAGGTAATCGTAGTTGGAGGCGTTGGGAGCTCCTGTCTCCGAATAAAATCGGAAGTCAGCGTCTGAACCAGCGGAGCCATCACCCTGCTGCTGGTCGGTAAAGCCACGGTAGTAGCGGGCACCAACCAACAAGGTTGAGAAGGTCTTGCCCAGGTCATAGCGGTGAATCAGCCGCGTTTCGTTGCCGAAGTTGTTAAACTGATCCTGCAGCAGAAGACGTGGCTGTGTTGTGTCGTCCAGTCGATTGATCTTACCCATATAGCCTAAGGCATCGCGCTGGGCCAGTAGTCCAAAGTTGCGCACGTTGATCTTGGTGCGCTCACTTATGCGGTAGTCCATGGTCAGGGCCAGCAGGTTCCAGTTAACCTTAAACCAGTTGCGGTCTCGTACCGACTGGCGCGCATTCTGGTTGAAGGCCGCGTCTGTCAGGCCGCCCGGCTGCTGTGCCAGGTAGTCCATGTAGGTATAGTTGAACCCCAGTTCCAGTCTGTTGTTAGGCTTGTAATGTACAGAGCCGAAGGCGGTATGGGCGTCAAAGCCCGAGTTCTCGCGCCAGCCGTCGCCGCGCTTGTACTGGTAGAAACCATAGTAATGCACTTTGCCCTTGGCCCCGCCAATGCTGTTATAGGTGTTCAGGAAACCCCAGGAGCCTACCGTCTGGCGGCTTGTCAATTCAAAAGGTTTGTCTTCGGGCCCTTCTTTCATCACAAAGTTGATCATCCCGCCAAACTGGGTACCGTACTGCAGCGATGCCGCGCCGCGCACCACTTCGATGCGGTCCAATGCCTCGGTTGGTGGGGTATAATAACTTTCGGGATAGCCCAGAGCGTCAGCTGAGATATCATAGCCGTTCTGGCGGGTGTTGAAGTTGGAAGTGCGGTTCGGGCTCAGGCCACGCCCGCCTATACCTAGTTGCAGGCCGGCGCCGTCGCTCTCCCAGATGTTGAGGCCAGCCACTTTGGCAAACACCTGGCGGCTGTTGTTGGTGGCTTTGTTGGCGGTGATGTCGTCCAATACCACCACTTCGCTCTTTTTACCCTCATAGATAGCTGTTCCCTCCACTGAGTTCAGGCGGGTAATGCCGAAGGTCTTCTCGCGTTCCCCCTTCACGTTAACTTCCCGCAGGCTGCCTTCCAACGGCTTTAGCTCAAAGCGGACAGAAACGTGAGCGTCGCTGACAGTGACTTGCTGCGTCTGGCTGCCCAACCCAATGCTGTAGGCGGTAAGGGTATAGGTGCCGGGCGAAAGGTTTTTAATGAAGAATATACCTTTGGCATCGGCTTTCGTAATGCTGCCATTGTTTACCAGCAGCACTTCAGCCGCAGGGGCTGCTTCTTTGGTGCCAGCATTGGTTACTGAGCCGGAAATAGTAAAGGTCTGTGCAAACGTGAGTTGCAGGCTGCCTAAGAGGAATAATATAGAGAGCTTAATGCGCATTTTATTTCAGCTGCCCCACAGTTTTTGGCTGCAGTGCGTTTTGTTCAAAAGGTAAAATCCAGTGCTTGTGGCGGAAATTATCCGTTGCCGCTGCCAGATTGAAATTCGGATCAATCAGCAGGCGGCTGCCACGGCCGTTCATGGTAACATAAGCCTCGGCGCGTACCTCGGGGTCCGCTATACCTTTGGCCTTGAAATCATCGCGGAGAATGTGGGCAAATTGCAGCAGCATGTCGGGCTGCGTAGCCATCATCTTCTCCTGGTTCACGGTCAGGTAATCCAGATTATGAATCTCTGTCTCCTGACCAGTTTCCGGGTCGCGCACATAGAAAAAAGCTGTCCCGGCTTTCTCCATCAGCATCACACGCCACGAAAAGCGGTAACCCTGCTCCGTCCAGAACAACTTGTCGGGGTATAGCAAAAAGCGCCACGGCACCACCACCTGCACAAGAAAGTGCAGCGCAAGCAGGCCGAGCAGTATACCTTGTGCCGGTCTGGAAACGGGTGCAAATATCGTGGTTTCCGACGGCTTTACCTTAGCTATGCCCCGAAGTATTTTGAGTATCTTCTCGTGGAAGCCAGCGGAGAAGAAGATTAGCGTGCTTAGCATCATGATGTAAGGGAACATGCCGATCTGGAAAAGCACCGCGGTGAGCACGTGAAACACCACCACCGTGAAGTAAGCCAGCAGACGGCTTTTGCGCCAACTCAAGAAGAAAGGAATGGTGAGATCGTAAAAGGCACCGAACCAGCAAAACAGGAACGCCACCCATACCTCGTCGAACAGAGGGCCGATCAGGGGAAGATGCGCATGGGCAGGTAACCAGTGGCGCAGTGGCATCGCCTCAAACAGCCAGTCAGGGTTCAGCTTGGCCACGCCGGCATAAAAGTAAACGAGTCCCAGCTGCATCTGAAAGATCAGCACGGTCCAGCGTGGCACCTGGCTCACCCATAGTTGTGGCCTGCGCAGCACATCGAGGGAAAAATGGCGGTGCGCCGGCACGAGTACCATCAGTAGCGCCACCACGCTCACGAAGTAGTAGTGGTTCAGGTAATTGGTTTTGTCGATGAGCTCGACATAGGTAAAGCTGAGAAAGAAAATGACAGCTGACCAGCGGTAAAAGAGCCCCAGCAGAATACCCAAGGCTGAAAAAGCCATCAGGCCAAACAGCACATACATGCCTGTTTCGCCCAATGGCTTTACCCATTCAAATCCATAAAAAGGAAAGTATACTTTAGGCGCTACATAAAGTTCGTGCACCCACCCTTTCGCCACAAAGCGTACAATGCTGCCCAGCATCATCCCTCCAAAGATAATGCGGAAAACTGCCAACGGAGCGGCAGAAACCGGGGCTGTAAGCTGTGCTTTCAGGTTTTGAAGCATACCAGGTTGTTAACTAGTCTCCGTCGTTGTCTGTGTATGTAATGGTCACGCCCAAGGCGGCAGGCATATCGGTTTTAACCAGCACGATCAGCTTTTGCAGTTCGTCATATACCTTAGTAACGGCCTGCGGGCTGCTGGTGACAGCCTGTGAGAGCGGGACCGGAACAGCAGCTACTGCCGCAAGGGCGGCATCAAACTGCTGGATAATGGCCGTTGACAGATTTTTGTCGCCATACTTGGCGTCTACATGGTCCAGGTAGTCATCCAGTCCCGGGCCATTGGCACCTGCGGCTGACTGCCCCATAAAAGTTGCTTTCAGCGCTTTGAGGTTGCGCTCCAGCAGAGCAAGTGAGTTTTGGCTGTAGTAAGCCTCCACTCTGTCCGGCACCGGCGTGTTGGCCGAGAACCTACCCGATGGAATGCCCACCTTCGCACGTTTTGTCAGGTCTACCTCAAAGTTAAACTGGTTCACTAAGTTACCGATGGAGCTGCCCACGGCCGTTCCTCCAGTTTCTTTGAAGTTTTTGGCGGTGTTTCCTGTTGTCCAGGCGGTATGCGTGGCCTCTGCCGCGTCCTTGATCAGGTTGGTGATGTCCTGCAGGTACTTTCTGCGGTTGGCGGCGTTGGCAGCAGTGGTAAATCGGTCTACCGTGGCGGCATCGCTTGCCTGACCATACAGCAGGTAGTCCAGTGCCGGAAACCCCTTGGCAGACAGGTTGGCGGTGGTCTGCAGGTTGTAGTTGCCGCTGCTGATGTTGTTCTCCACCTGGCTGGTGGTAGTTGGGTAGATGTTCAGGTTACTGCGCAACAACTGCTCATCGGCCGGTCCGAATCCATAGGCGCTCACATCCTGCCAGGCCAGGTATGCTTCCTGGTACTCTTTGCGGGCATTGGTGAGTGTCGTGGTGCTTGGGCTGGCCGTGAACGCTGTAACGGCGGAAGCCATCTCGCCAGCCTCTGTCTTAAATTTCTGATATCCTGGAATGATCAGGTTATCGGCATAGTTTGTAAGCATGGCCTGGCGATCATACTCCGTTTTAGGGCCGGATTCTCCTTCGCTTGAGCCACAGCCAGCTAGTGCTCCCAGACAAGCCAGGGCGGCGGCGTAGGTATAGTTTTTTAGTGCTGTCATCGTAATTAAGCTGAAAAACAGCAGCCAAGACATAAAAAATGCCGTGGCTGCTGTCAGATTTAATGGTTATATGCGTTGCGGCAGTCCATGTATTATAACTGAGACTTGATGCTGTCCATACCGTAGGCTGCGCTAATGATGTCGATCGCAGCGTTTATATCAGCGGCTGTGGTGTCGTAGAAGTTGTTGCCGAGCTTGGCGATAGCCTCCTGGTGCTTGGCGTCAGTGATCTTACGGTCAGATTTAAACTTCAGGCTCACAATAAAGCCCATGGCCTCTGACAGGTAATGGCTTTTTTTGGCCTGGTCGGCTATATGGGTTTTGGCTAGGTTCAACTCTAGAATAGCAGAAGCAGCAACCAGTTTTTCCCACTCGGCACGGATAGTGGCCACGGCCTCATCCTTGCCTTTCATATCCTTCGCAGAAATGGCGGCACGTCCTTTTAGGAAAGCGTCCATCAGGGCTTTGTTACTGCCCAGGCTTGGGTTGACTTTGTTGCTGTAGTTGGCCCAGAATTTAAGATTGGTCAGGTTAGTAGGGAAGTCCACGGGAGCGCCAAAGTAACCGAAAGCTTCATCAAAGTGATGCTCCATTTTGGTGCCTTCACCGGTAGTTACAGTAGAGTTATCTACAGCAGCGCCTATTTTGGCTTCAGTCAGGTAAGACTCTACCGCCTGGAAATAGAACACCGCGCCCATCAGGCCTTTCTGGATGATCTGTGCTGGCTCTACCCCGTTGGCGTCCACCAGGTATTTGGTGCCCTCAGCAGTGGTCAACAGACCGGCTTTGCCCTTCAGGGCGGGAGTTCCGGCAGATAGGCTGGCGTTGGCGGCTGCATCGAAGTAGCTCTCAAACAAAGACTGGGCGGAAACAATCGTCTTATCTTTTAGCTGCTTGCCCGAAGTGTTCAACCTTGCCTCTGAGAAGGGGGCGTTCACGTTGGCATACATGTTTTTCATCTTATCGGCTTGAAGCAGTGCCCCGGTGTTGCCCGTCTTCACGTAGGCGTCAAGCTCTGACAGCATGCTCATGCGATCTGTCTGACCAGAGTAATTTACGTTTTCAAAGTTGTATGTCTGTGGAACAGTGTAAGATGGGGAATCATCTTTGTCCTTAGAACAGGATGAGAAAAGGGAGCAAGCCGCTAAACCAGCTATCGCAAGTGTCTTTGAGCTTAGATTGTGAAGCATAATATCAAGTATGTTTATTTAGACTGATTATAAATATGCTGCAAAACTAATAGAGCGGGCTTAACGTGGCAAGTATTATTTAGAATAATTTTAAATAAGTAAATTGATTTATTTATAATACCTTGATTTTTAATAATTTGTGTGTTTTTAAGGAGGTCTGATTCCTGAAGGGTAAAAAAGCAAAGAGCTATATGCACCTGAATTCCTATACCTGAATAAGTGAATGCCTCACTGCCAAGGCAGGCAATGAGGCCCAGTTGAGGTAGTTTGTGAGGGTGCTTAAAAGATGCTTTCTATACCTGAGTTTAGTTAATCTACCATAATTTCAATTTTTATACCTGATCCGGGAGGCCAATGCATACAGGGTTGGGTTGCTAGAGTAGGAGTATCTGCACTATGCGATAGGAAGTGGAAGGCCGTGCATGCGCAGGAAAGACAACTTATCCCAATACCCGCGTTGCAGCTTTATTTTATCATCCAGCACATGGAAGAAGCCACAACCTCTCAGCCCCAACGGGTCTTTCCACTCCAGTATCGCCCAGTCACCATCCTCAAACAAGTGCTCCACGATACAGGTCATGTCGGCAGTCGCAAATTCCTGGGCAAACATCTCCTTTATCGCTGCCTTGCCCACCACTGGCTCATTAGCCACCTGATGATTTATGGCGTCATCATGGTATAGCTCGGCCAGCGCTTCGGCATTACCTTGATTAAAAAGTGCTACCCATTGCTGTGTCAGTTCTTTTGGTCGCATATTCAGTGTAAATAAAAAAGATATGCCTGTATAGGAAAAGGGCTTCAGGTTATACCTTAGGTTTGCTGCACATATTTCATCAGCTGCTTTACCATGTTTTCTGCGGTGCTGGCATAGTCGTCCTGGTATTTTTTGAGGAGTTCCTCGCGGGTAGGTTTCTGATCTTTGGCCTGCTTTTCCCAAAGCACCGAAAGCGAGGCATATGGCGGCAGCACCATGCCCACGGCGTTGTAAAAGTTGCTGACATTGGCAATAATATGCTGTGCACCGTCCGAGTCACCCGTGATCACGATGCCACCCACCTTGCCCTCTAACCTGGATCTCTTGCCTTCTAGAATCTCGTCATGCAATTCGTCAAGGCGCTCGATCACCCGCTGAATTTCCGATGACTGGTTGTTCCACCAAATGGGCGTAGCGAAGATAATGATATCGGAACTGAGGATCTGTTTGAGAATGCCGGGCCAGTCATCACCCGTGCCCATATCGCTATAAGTGCCTGCCAGGATGTTATGCTCCACCAGTTTGATGATGATGGAGTCGATGTTCTGTTTTTTGAAATAGCCCGCCAGAAATTCGGAGAGAACCTCCGTGTTGGACAAGCCTTCTTTTTTGAGTGTACCGAGGAGTATGATTGCTTTCATAATCTATCTACTCCAATTGCTGGATTAGAGTTGGTTAGTTTCTAATCGCTATACCTGTCACTTCACCACCTCTTTCATCCATGCACTGATCGTCTCCATTGCCACCGGTGCCATCGTCTCCTCAATAGAGCCATACTCGGTATGGAGGCCGGTGACGGCAGTCTGGAAGAGGTGGTTGAGGCCCTGCAGTTCTTTTACGGTATAGCGTTTGTTGCCGCCTGTTTTCAGGGCTTTCTCGGTAGCGGCCAGGTTGGTTGCGGCAGGCACTTGCAGGTCTTTGCTGCCGTTGAGGGCGAGCACGGGCATACGCAGTTGACGTAGGGTAGGGGCCGGATCGTAGGCCAGGAAGTAGCGCATCCACGGCATGCTGAGCTGGGTCACCAATGCTTTCTCGCTTTCTGCTGTCAGTCCCAAAAGCTGCTTTACCTCTTCAGTCATGTTAATTTTTGCATCCTGCTCCAAGGTCATGATTTTCTTAGCGGCCTCGGCTATATCTGCCTCGGTAGCGGCAACCTCAAACTGGGCACGGCGCAGCTTGAGTAGTTGCTGCAAAGGTGCATCAGGTATGCCAGAGGCTTTGTAAAGGGCCTCGTTTTGCGACACCAATAGCTCGGCCCCGCGCACGCCGTTCCCAGCCATCAGCACAACGAAGGCCACCTCTTTATTAGCGGCAGCTACTTTAGAGGCTATCAGCGCACCTTCGCTCAGGCCCAGGAGTCCGATCTTTTTCGGGTTGATTTCTTTTCTGTCTTTCAGGAAGGTATAGGCTACCTGTGCGTCCAATGCAAAATCCTGTGTAGTTGCCGTGACAGCATTGCCTCCTGATTTGCCCACTCCACGGTCATCTAAGCGGAGCACGGCAAAACCCTGGCGGGTGAGGTGGTCGGCCAATACCAGAAAAGGTTTATGCCCCAGTACGCTCATGTCACGATCTTGCTGCCCGGAGCCGGTGAAAAGGATCACGGCGGGGTGCGGGCCTTTGCCCTGTGGCAGCGTCAGGGTGCCGGCAAGTGTTATACCTGCCGCTTTATTCGCCACGGTCACTTCCTGCTCCTGGTAAGGATATGGCCTCACAGGCTCCTGCGGCTTACGAACAATCTCTACAGCTCCTTTCTTGATTTGCATCGGAAAAGTCTGTCCATTCTGTTTCCAGTAACCATTTATAGTTTCCGGGCCAACCAGTTTGCCGGCGTATATTCCACCTATGGCACGAATGTTCAGGTATAGGCTGTCTTGCGATAGTTTTACCTCCTGCACCGGAATGCCTTTGGCGCCCTGTTGCGGGCTGTCCATAGTGGCAACGAGGGAGCCGTTTTCACTCATGCTGATATGTAAAACCAGCGGGAGTCTCATGCCGCTGACGCTGAGAGCTCCGTTCCAGGTGCCGGTCACTTGCTCAGGCTGGACAGGTTGTTGGGCCAGGGCTACTAAAGGAGCACTAAGAAGCAGAAGGAGGAGAAGAAGTCTGTTCATGGTGAGAATTGATTTTGAGTTAGGGTTATACCTGTTGAGTTACTTACAGCCGAAGAAGCAAGATTTATCCTAATCGTTGCTCTTTGCGGTACGCCACAAAAGAATAGGCAACCGGGATGAGCACGACGAGCGCCATAATGGCCACAAAGATGATGTGCTGCACCTCGGATAATGGAAGCACAGCCAGCAGCATGAGTAGAATGCCGCCTATGATCCAGAGAATGCCGCCGAGTCGGTGGGTTTTGCGCCATACCTGCTCGCTCTCCAGCGTCCAGGGAGTACGGATGCCGATAAAGTAATTGGGCTTGACGGCCTGAAAGTAATTACCCAACGCAATGATCAAGCCCCCAATCAGGAGGAACAGGATATTGGGCGTAAAGGCCTCCGGGTGCAGGGCATTGTAGATGATGAAGCTGGAGATCGCCGCCATGAAAAAGACCAGGATGAATCGTAGTTGGTGGTATTTACTGCCCATGTACTCCAGTTTGCGCTTCGGGTCGATGTGCGGCACCACCAGCAGGATGATATTGAGCAATGCCGTAGTGCCTATAACAATGAAAATCAGCATTGGTTTGTCGGCCCAACCGTCTGCCTCGCCTTTTAGGTTAAAATGCACCGGAACGCGCTCTGGCAGGTCGCTCCACACAAAGGCCAGGTATACCAATGGCACCAGCACAATCCCCCAGAGGATGAGTTCTTTTGTTCGATTAGTTGGTTTCATCTTAGTCAGCTCTTAAATTGATAATCCATTTCATGATGTCATCCAGCACGGTGGTGTTGAGGGAGTAAATCACAAACTGCCCCTTTTTTTCAGACGTCACCAGCTCGGCCTGGCTCAGGATGTCGAGGTGGTGCGAGATGCTAGGCTTGGTTATATGAAAAGCCTCTGCAATGTCACCGGCGGTCAGGTCCTTCTCCTTCAGCAGATGAAGAATTTCTCTGCGGGTAGGGTCGTTGAGGGCTTTGAAAACTTTGTTCACTGTTTTGTTAGGTATTTAGACAAATGTCTAAATATTATACTGAAATGCAACCAAACGGGTTAACAAATCTTTAGTTTAGGTTGATGACGGCTGTTTCACGAAATGCCTACCTTTGACCAGGGATGTGATCTAATGTGTTAACGCTCTGTATTATGCAAAAAAGTAAAGTTTATATCCATATTTATGGATAATTTTTATTATATTAGTACTCCCGAATATTATTAAAGGTACAAGCGTGTTCAGATTTCACTCACTTTCAAGTTTAGTTTTCCTCCCGGCATTATTGCTTATCTTAATAACAAGCTGCAGCCAACAGCGACAAGATGCCGTTACCTCCGAAAGCCAGGAACTGGCTTATGAGGAAAGTATAGACCAATGGCACCGGGAGCGGGAGGCTGAGCTAAAATCGGCTAACGGCTGGCTTACCCTGGCCGGGCTCTACTGGCTCGACGAAGGTGACAACACGTTTGGGAGCGGAAAAGGCAACGACCTGGAGTTTCCGTCAGGCAAAATTCCTGAAAGGGCAGGGGTTATCACACTCAGAGGAGATAAAGTAAAAGCCAAATTCGCGGCCGGAGTAGACATCCACGTTAATGGAAAACGGGTGCAGCAGGTCCTCATGTACGCGCCTGACCTGGACACCGTGCCCGAGCTTGCCCATGGTCCGCTCACCTGGTTTGTCATCAGGCGTGGCGATAAGTACGGTATACGCCTTCGCGACCTGCAAAACGATGCCCTGATCCACTTCAAAGGTATAAAACGCTACCCTGTTGACGCCAAGTGGCGAATTGAGGCGAAGTTCGAGCAGCACGCCACCCCCCGTAAAATCGCCATCACGAACATTGTCGGGCAAACGTCTATGCAGGACTCGCCGGGCACACTGGTGTTCACGCAAGACGGGAAGCAGCACCGGCTGGACGCTTTGCTGGATGGGGACCAGCTGTTCATCATCTTTGCAGACAAAACCAATGGCGTGGAAACCTACGGAGCCGGGCGCTACCTCTACACCGACAAACCCGGCCCGGATGGCATCACGGTGCTGGATTTCAATAAAGCCACCAACCCGCCCTGCGACTTCGTTTCCTACGCAACCTGTCCACTGCCCCCGCGGCAGAACTTCCTGTCCCTTAGCATTGAAGCAGGCGAGAAGTCTTACGGAGAGTATTGATCTAGACTTGTTTGATAGCTGACCAGCTTCCTTATGCTATGCGGATCAGGGGCGTGGTGTTACTGCCCGTTTGGCCCCTTCGCGTAGGGATGGCTTATGCTGCCCGTCACATCCATTAGCGGTAATTTGCCACAGTTCACTGGCGCGTATACAGTTGTAAATTACAGCAAAGTGACCGGGCGGAAATGTATAGGGAACGTTGACAACATCCGCAAAGAGTGTGACAGTCAACGCGAACCTATACCTGGATAACCGTGTAAAATAAGTTGCTGTTGTTTTGCGGAGACCAAAAAAAAGTGTTGGAACTATTCGAAACATATACCTGTTTATATATAGTTCTGGAAATATTAAAACGAGAAAAAACATATGATTACAGAGACAATGTCTAATTCAATTATCACGAGAGATCACCTGGCGAAAGCCATGACTTATACCCAATACAGAGAACTGATCGACACATTGCTGGCCAATAATAAAACCACGGGTTCTAACCACTCGGAGGCGATGGTGGAGTATACCCGCATGAATGCACAGCGTATGCGCCGCGTAGAGAAAACCACCGTGCTGGACAATGAGCTGGTAGACCTGATGCTGAGCGTGCAGAATAAAATGACCTGGGTGATTCTGACGGAAGCCTGGTGTGGCGACGCCGCCCAGAGTGTTCCTGCCCTGGTGAAGATAGCCGAAGCCTCTCCATTGATTGATGTGAAATTGCTGCTCCGTGACGAGAACCCGGCATTAATGGATGCTTACCTCACCAACGGGGGCCGTTCTATCCCTAAGCTGATCGTGCTGGACGCAGATACGCTGGAGGAAATCGGTACCTGGGGGCCACGACCGGAGCCTGCGCAGCAACTGTTCTTGGACATGAAAGCAAAGGATGTGCCTTATAAAGAGTTTGTGGAGCAACTGCACGGTTGGTACGGCAAAGACCGCAGCAAAACACTGCTACAAGAGTTCAAACAACTGATACGCAGCTGGGCCCGACTCCAAAGCCCGGAAGAACAACCGATGGAACGGTTATAAGATATATAGATAATGGAAGAGGCGACCCGAGGGTCGCCTCTTTTCGTTTATACCTGTAGTAGGCATCCAAACCAGTCGCCAGCCATCGGCAGTTCTTCGGGCTATTTTTCCACCATCACTTCTTTAGTACTGTCACGGAAACAATCTTATCGCCTACCTCCAACTGGTGCACCACGTCCATACCTTGCACCACTTTGGCGAAGATGGTATAGCGCCCGTCCAGGTGAGGGGTAGGGGAATGGGTGATAAACCACTGGTTGCTTTCGGTGTCCTTTCCGGCGGAGGCCATCCCTACATACCCTTCGCGATAGTGCAAGGGCGCAAACTCCGATCGGATAGAATAGTCGGAACTGCCCCAGCCATCGCCGCGTTTATCACCGCCTTGAGCCACAAAGTTGGGCACAACCCGGTGAAAGTACAGGCCATCGAAGAATTGCCCGCTGGTTAGTTCCACAAAGTTCGCTACCGAGCCCGGAGCATCTTCCACAAAAAGCTGTAGCGTAATGCCGCCTTTCTCTGTCTGGATGAGCACTTGCTGGTCTGGTGCGATAGACTGAACCAGTTTCCAGTCGATGGGGTGCGTAAACGGGTTTTTGGGCGCAGCGGACTGCTCCTTGCCGCTCAGGTAATCAATCGTTTTCTGGAGTTCGATGTTGGTTTCCATGTCGCGGGGCAGCACCAGTTTCTGCTGCGCCTGGGTCAGGAAGGCATAGTCCTGAAACAAGTCACGATAGTTGAGCTTGGGATCGCGGATGACGCCCGCCGCCAGTCCTACCAGAGCCACATCGCCGGAAGCTATACCTTGTTTAATGATAGCCGCAAAGTCTTGTTCCATTGCCTTCGGGAAGTCCGGCTGCTGACGCATGGAGGTTAGGGCCTCCATTCCATAGGTCGCGATAACCGGCGCAGGGGCGGCAAAAGTCTGTTCGGCTATAAATTTGTAATTGTTGTAATCGGCAGAAAGGGCTCTTAAAAGGTGGGCCTTGTCATAAGGATTTTGGTTATTCCGGTAGAGCTCCTGGTACTGCTTGCTCAGTGGGGCTTTTTGCTGACTGTTGCGCAGTATCACCCAGATCAATCCGGCTCTTACGCGTCCGTCCTCCACCTTTTCCAGGGCTTTCTGGAGGGTTGAGGTATTCACGCCACTGGGATTTGCCTGCAGAAACTCTGCGGTAGCTACAGCCGTGTTAATGTTCTTGTCCGTCAGCCCAGCCACGATCGCTTCCTGGACCTCCTCAAACTCCAACCCGGCCATCGCGCGTATGGCGCTTAGGCGCACGCGGTAGTCGGGGTCGCTCAAGGCTATACCTGAAAGCACAGGGGCTTTGTCGCGAGCCTTCACTTTGGCGAAAGCCTGTGCCACCGCCATACGCACCTCCGCCGATTCATCCGATGTGGCGGCTGTGGTCATCTGCTGCAGGTAAGGCGATAGGTCCAGTTTAGGGGTGCGGGCCAACATGTGCGCCGCCGCCAGGCGTGCCTCATAAGGGGCATTGCCAGCAGTCAGCCATTCCACTGCCTTTTCGATGCCCTGCGCATTGTATACCTGGCGCAGGCCGGCCCGGTACAGTCCCCAGGCCTGGCCCGCTAGGGCGGTCTCATGAGGCGCCTTGTAATTGGCCAGAAAAGCCACGGCAGTCGCATCGCCTATTTTCCCCAAAGCCTCCAGCAGTTCGGCCTGCACTTGGGGTTGCCGTTCCTGGTTTAGGTGCCGTATGATGGCGCTCTGTGCTTTTTTGTGCCCCGTCTGACCCAGGGCGTAAGCAACAGCCACCCGAATGCTGGTTGTTGTGTCCGAAAGCGAAGTGAGCAGCTGCGGAATGGCGAGCGTGTCCTGCACCGAAGCGAAAGCGATGGCAGCTTCCTGCCTGTACTGCGGTTTCGGATGATTCAGGAAGGGAAGCAGTTCCGCCGTTTTACGCTCGTCCTGCAAGGTATACAGTTGCTGCAGTGTGGTTTCAGCAAATTTGTTGAGCCCTTGTGGTGCGGGTTGAGGGCTCTGGTGTGGTGGCTGTTGGCAGCTGGCCAGAGCGGCTAAGGCTAACAAGCAGGTATAGCTTTTTCTCATGTATATCTATATTGAAGTTTCAATATACTAAAACCCCCGGATATGGCTCGCAGCGCAGCGTGATTTTTAAGATTCGAGCAATGCTTGCTTTCATAAGTATATATTATTTATTATATTGAATGCTTAACTAGAAAAAGTCTATGCAGGAAGTTCGCATACGCTTGTTTTCCAGATTCTATAGCGTGAGGTCGAGAGTCGAGCGTGCTTTGCTTTTACTGGCTTTGTTATCGGTCGCGCTGCACGGCTGGCTGCTCTTCCAGCTGATAGCCGTCCGGGACTTGCACTCTGCCATGACGTTCCTATACCTGTTTAGCCTGCTGCCATTCTCCCTTTTTTTGGGCTCGGTCTGGCTCGACCGCAACCCCGGATACCAGCGACACCTGACACTGCTTGCTACCGGAGTGCGCTATCGGCTGGGGTTTATGCAGCGGGAGCAGGAGTTTGACTGGGAAGAGATCGAACTGATCGAGCTGAATAATGCTGTGGTTGTGTTTGAACTGAAGAACGGGGAGCGGCACGAGGTAAAACTGGCGTCAGTGGATAAAGAAGCGATGTGGCAGAAGGTAAAGTCGAGACTGGAAGGTATAGCAGCCGACAAAGACATTGAGTATAGGTTGATTTAATAGAAATTCCATAGCCATGTATGTAAACCTCTATCCGAACCAGGCGCTTAAAAGGACTAAACGGGTACTGCTGTGGGGCGGTGCCTTTATGCTGTTAGGAGGCGTGGTCGCCTTGCTGAGCGAAATGGTATGGCAGGAGCAACCCCGCTGGGCTTGGGTCATGGCCACCTGCCTGTTAATCGCCTCTGCCGCATGGGCTATGGCTGTTGGCGCCGGAAAGCTGCACCTCAAAGACGCCTATTTCTCCATGACGCCAGAACGAATCAGCTACCGCCTGAACCTCTATAGTCCGGAGCGTGTGATCTACTGGAGCAGTATCGATAGTATACAGGCTTCCATCCACACCTTGGTTTTCGAACTCAAAGACAGCAAACAGGTAGTGATGCGCCTCGGAAATATCCAGTGTAACCAAACCGCTAACCATGTCAGTGTCAGTATACAGCTGGCCGCCGTTCAGCAGCAGGTGGAGGTGAACCAGGTTAAGCCTAAAGCGCAACAGGTGAACTGATTACACTTGGAGGCCGTTCCGTAAGAGGTGTCTCTCAGTGAATCAAACCTAGTTGATATTCACTTCCGCACCAAAACCGTGTTAAGTACAAACTTGCGTTTTCTTTGCAAATCGGTGTATGGTTAACCAGTCGTCTCGGCTATTTTACCATCACTTTAGTTGGATTCACAACAAAAAACAATTTGCACTTAATTAATTTATTTTTATATTAAACTCATTGTTATGCATGCCGTAAGGTTAGGCAACAATGCTATACCTGATTTGTATTTAAATTGGACAGCTTAAGTTCTGAGGTATGAATTTAAGTGGAGAATCATTACCGAGCTTGATATGTATATTAGTCTGTATTCGGCCAAGCAAATAAAGGAGATCAAAGAGTCAATGCTTTGGCTGGGTCTTTTTATGCTGAGCGGTGGTTTGGCGGCACTTCTTCATGACATAGCCATAAGGGATGAAACTCGCTGGTACTGGGCTGGAGCGGCATTCATAGTATTGCTCACTGGTGTGCTGCTGGTGGCTCTAGGTACTAACCGCCTTCATCTCAAAGAAGCATATTTTTCCATAACTCCGGCCAGCATCAGTTACAGGTTACACCACTTCAGTCAGCATCAGATGATCTGCTGGCGGCAAATAGCAGGTATACAGGTGTCGGAAAGGTACGTGTTATTCGACCTCCACGGTGGCAGGCAGGTGCTCCTGAGGCTCAAGGCTATCCACAGCAACAATGTCGCCAGCCAAGTGGCAGCAGGCGTACAGGTGGCGGCGCTCGAGCATCGGGTAACGCTGAACGGGGTGCGATTCAATGCCCACACTACCACCAGCGCCGGATTCTGACTTAAATGTTATAACGCAAGCCTCTTCTCATGCCGTCGGCATCTTTATTTTCACCTTTGCTTCAAACCCTAACGCCTGTCGTGGCCAGCGTCAAATCTGAAAGGCAGGCTTGTCACTTGCCCTTTTTGTGCGAACATACCGGTTGCTTTTAGGTACAGTTCTAGTATCACAACATTTGTTTTCTGAAATTTGCAGCTTGATTGATTTTATGGCTGAGCAGAAAACACGTGTGTATGGACTTCAATTTGGATTGCTGTGCTTAAGCTCCTTTCTCTTTTTTGCAAGTTTCAACATGATCATTCCGGAGCTGCCGAACTACATCACGAAGTTGGGCGGTGGCGAATACAAAGGACTCATCATTTCGCTTTTCACGCTGACTGCAGGTCTTTCGCGCCCTTTTAGCGGACAGCTGGCCGACAAAGTGGGCCGTGTGCCTGTTATGCTGGTTGGTGGGGCAGTTTGTATTTTTTGTGGATTTCTGTACCCCATCACAGGGACGGTGGCCGCTTTTCTGCTTCTGCGCCTGGTGCATGGCTTCTCCACCGGCTTTACGCCTACGGGCACTGCCGCTTATGTTGCCGATATCATCCCGATGGAGCGGCGGGGCGAGGCCACCGGACTGCTGGGACTTTCCGGAAGCTTGGGTATGGCAGCTGGCCCGGCCATGGGTGCCGCCATTGCCAATAGCTATTCGCTCGATGCCATGTTCTATGCCTCCTCAGCTGCGGCGTTCCTGTCAGTGGCAGTGGTGGCCCGTATGCACGAGACATTGGATAACCCCAACCGTTTCCGGATGGGCCTGCTGAAGATTTCGCGCAGCGAGATATTCGAGCCCCGCGTGCTGGATCCCTCCATCGTGATGCTGCTCACGGTTGTTTCCTATGGCGTTATCCTGACCATCATCCCCGATTTTAGCGAGCACTTGGGCATACAGAACAAAGGACTTTTCTTTACCAGTTTCACGCTTTCTTCGCTGGCGATCCGTTTTCTGGCTGGCCGGGCTTCCGATAAGTACGGCCGTATTCAGGTACTTAAAGTAAGCACCTTCCTGTTGGTGGTGGCAATGGGACTGATTGGCTGGTCCACCACTGCAACCGGGTTGTTGCTGGCCGCTGCGGTTTTCGGGGTGGCCGTTGGCATGAATTCTCCGACTGTTTTCGCCTGGACCATCGATCTGAGCCATCCTTCCCACCGCGGCAGGGCCATGGCTACAATGTATATAGCCCTGGAAGCAGGTATAGGCATAGGCGCCCTGGCCTCGGGCTGGCTCTATGCCAACGACACCAGTATGTTCCCGGTTGTTTTCTGGACAGGCGGAGCATGTGCGCTACTGGCGTTTTTGTACCTGATTTTCATTGTTAAAAATAAGGTATAACATTCAGGTAGGCTACTTCGGAATGGGCCCCAACAGTGGGTATTACATTGCACAGAGGTATAACAACACCAAGTCCCGAACAGGCAGGTTAAACGTTTAAACCCTTCCAACTAGGGTTTAACAACACAGTTCTCCGTCACCAGACGCGTGCGTATGCCTGTCGAACTGAAAGCGCCTCAGGCCTCGAGGAATTTTCTAAGGCATGCACCTCAAACAACTAAGGCATCGCTATAAATTCATGCTATACCTATACACGCCCTGTCAGCATACCGTATAGATTACTGTTGTATAAACCCTGGTGTGAAGCATGGCTTCAGCAGCCTGTTTTTGGCGCAAACTTCAGCCAGCACCATTTGTTCATTTAATCTTATGACAGCAATCAACCAAGCCTTTGTCGAGCATCTTACGAAAGTGCACCAGCAGTCGCGCCATGTAGTGCCTCACTCCATGAGCTGTGCTTTCCTGGACGGAGTGCTTCAGCTGCTTTTCCCCTCCCTGTCCGAACGGTCTTTCGGATCGCGCTCAGAAGTAGAGGCCTACCTGATGTTGCTACGCGCTGACCTGGAGCAAATACTTTTCAGGATAGAGGAGCGGCTGCCGGACAAGCCGAATGAGATTGCCGCTGCTTATTTCGAGGCCTTGCCACACCTGCAGCAGCAACTCAACGACGACGCCGCTGCAATTGAGGCAGGAGACCCCGCTGCTGTGAATGTGGATGAGGTTATCCGGACGTACCCTGGTTTCTTTGCCGTGGCCGTATACCGGTTGGCGCATGAGTTCTGCAGCATGGGTGTGCCTTTGCTGCCACGCGTGTTATCCGCGTATGCCCACACCAAAACAGGTATAGACATTCACCCCAAAGCCCACATCGGCGCTCGTTTCTGCATAGATCATGGTACTGGCGTTGTAATTGGCGAGACGACCTTGATTGGTGATGATGTGAAGGTATACCAGGGCGTAACTTTAGGAGCTCTAAGCGTGGAAAAGTCGATGGCCAATATCAAGCGCCATCCCACCATTGAGGACCAGGTGGTGATTTACGCCGGGGCAACCATACTGGGAGGCAACACGGTGGTCGGAAGAAACAGCATCATTGGGGGAAACGTGTGGCTGACCGAGAGCGTGCCCCCCTATGCCCGGGTGTACCACCGGCCTCAGATAAAAGTAAGTTATTACAACGACCCGGCCGAAATTCTGAATTACTCAATTTAAAGACATAGAACACAAATGAAAGCGAAAGATATTCTGGAGACGATAGGGAAAACACCCCACGTCCGCATAAACAGGCTGTTTGGAGACAAGGCTGAGGTATGGATGAAGCTGGAACGAGCCAATCCCAGTGGGAGTATAAAAGACCGCATAGCGCTGGCCATGATTGACGATGCTGAGACCAAAGGCCTATTGAAAAAGAACAGCGTGATCATAGAGCCTACCTCTGGCAACACGGGGGTCGGGTTGGCGATGGTGGCAGCTGTTAAAGGGTACCACCTGATACTGGTTATGCCCGAATCGATGTCGATAGAAAGGCGGCGGCTGATGGCGGCCTACGGGGCCAAGTTGGAGCTGACACCCCGTGAGAAAGGTATGAAGGGTGCTATTGAGCGGGCACGCGAAATGCTGGACGAACATGAAAACTCCTGGATGCCCATGCAGTTCGACAACGAGGCCAATACCCAAGTGCATATCGAAACCACAGCACAAGAGATTCTGGCTGATTTCCCGGAAGGCTTCGATTACCTGATCACCGGGGTCGGCACGGGCGGGCACATCACTGGGGTTGCGAAAGTGCTCAAACACCATTTTCCAAACCTGAAGGTATACGCTGTGGAACCGGCTGCCTCCCCCGTGCTCAGCGGCGGCCAGCCTGGGCCACACCCCATCCAAGGTATAGGGGCTGGTTTTGTGCCTGGCATTATGGACACCAGCCTGTTGGACGGTGTCGTGCCGATAGCAGCCGACGATGCCTTCGATTATGCCCGAAGGGCAGCCATGGAAGAAGGAATCTTTATCGGAGTTTCGTCGGGAGCCTCATTGGCGGCGGTGCAGAAAAAACTCGATGAGGAAATAAAAGAAGGGGCCCGGGTGCTTACCTTTTGCTACGATACCGGGGAACGCTATTTGTCGGTGGAGGGCTTATTCGTCTGATCGCAGTTTAGTCGCATGCAGCCTGCTGTCTATACCTAGTAGGCGGCAGGCTGCGTGCGTGCAGACTAGGCAGCCAGAAGCTCCTGTATGTCTTGTTGCAGAGACTCCTTTGCCTTTTGTAGCTGGCCATCGTTCATGTTTCTTTCCAGCACCTGGAATACCGACCTGAAGGCTGCCGTTATCTCTTCGTCCTGCTGAAAGTCGTTGTTGGCGGCGAAGGCATTTTTGCTCCGGATGTAATTGACCCACTCGTGCGCGTCCCGTATTCTGACAGGTACTTTATTGAGGTCATACTGGTCGAAGTATATACCTTTCCAAAAGACGGGGAGCTGGGAGGCAAAGTGAACAGCCTCGGGTACAGGTAACCTGTCGCGCATGGCATGGAGCACAGCCCTGAAAATCCGCCCTGCCTTGTTCATATCGTCGGTATCTAGTTCCGCTGCCACCTCTTGCAGCAGTACCGTTGCATTCTTGATGTTGTCTTCAAAGTTAAATGGCATAGTTCCCTCCTTCTTATGATGGTTGCATCCTATAAGGTACGTCCGAAAGCGGGGCATGGTCTAAAACCAAGGCTGGACTTGGCAGGGCATTGTGCTTATCAAACCCTGGCAACGAGCTGGCCCATAGTTTGGTATAGGCCGACTCATTGCAAAAGGAGGTTTGAGATTCTATTTATTGGTTTCTGGTGTTAGCAATTCGGTGCTCTGCCAATGCACTTTCTTTCATTGCCGTTACCATGGAGGAAGTAGTTTTCTCCAAAGCATTTTCAGGAGCGTAGGAGTTTGTGCTAACTTTCTTTTTGCCCTTTTTAGTTGATTTTAAGATGGCCTCGGCAGCCACAAGCTTCGTTTGCAATTCGCAGGCTACTGGTCTTGCCGGTATACAGTAACGCTGCATTCTGAAATCAGTCATTTCGTACCTGAGTTTTCCATCTTCCAGCTCAAGGGTCAGGGTATACCCAAGGCGTTGCTTTTCGGTCGTAGTGCCATCATCTACAATGATATCGGTAAAGGCTTTGCCACTCAGTCTGCCTGTATCATCCGTTACAAGCTGCATGGCATTTTCCCCAGCGCCATAGGTATTGTAAAAAGCCTTCATGCGCAGGTATAGTTCTGCTTGCGACACACCTTTGGCGTCGATCAGGCCGGTATAAATAATGTGTCCGGACTTCTTATCAATCGGGGTCGAATTTTGAGCAAAAGAAGAGAAAGAAACCAGGAAAATCAAAAAGGGTAGAAAGTGTTTCATAGGGCTTTATAGCTATATGGTTATAAAACACTTTACGAATATTTAATAATTAAAAAGTGGATATAAAGTATGCAATTTGTGGTTTTATGAACAAATTGTGTAAAAAACCCTTGGTTTTTGATTTTATACGCTTTGATTTTAAGGTAGTTAGGAAGAATTGTCTTGAGACTGCTTTGAGTGATTAAGTGTTGTGGGTTTTAGTTAGGTGTTTCTCCCGGCGTTATACTGTGCCAGCCTGATCTCCATGTCCTGGCAGCTGCCCACATAGTAGTGGTCGGTTTTCTTAGAGTAAAGTATATAGGTATAGTAGGCCATCAAACAAAAAAGGCAACCCGTATAGGTTGCCTTTGTGGAGAATATCGGAGTCGAACCGATGACCTTCCCGAAAGCCTTCGGGACGCTCTAGCCAGCTGAGCTGATCAGATACTCGATATACCTGCGGCTTTTTTTTCTTTTAATTTCTGTTTCCCTTGCTCTCGCCAACTGGCTTGTTGGGTAAGTTTCACTATACCTTAATACCCATGGAGCCCCTGCTTTGGTGGATGTGTTTCTGCCTGCGTTGTGCTGTGCCAGCCTGATCTCCATGTCCTGGCAGCTGCCCACATAGTAGCGGTCGGTTTTCTCAGAGTAAAGTATATAGGTATAGCAGGCCATCAAACAAAAAAGGCAACCCGTATAGGTTGCCTTTGTGGAGAATATCGGAGTCGAACCGATGACCTCTTGCATGCCATGCAGGAAAAGTACCTTTTCTGCTACTTTCATCTAATTTCATTCTGTTACAAAACCCTTAAGTGGAACGCTTAAGAGCCTATATCTGTTTCTTCTAATATCATCTGTTTTCATTTATTTTCTAACTCTGTGTGCAAATTGTGTGTGCAAATTTTACTGAAAGCTTATGTTTGATTACTCAGATAACGGAATCACAGTATCCGCAATGTTGGATACCAGGAGAGCTAACAAATTAGGGTTATTTCCTGCCAAAATACGTGTCACTTACCAACGGCAACGCCAATATTATTCAACAGGAAAGTGCTTGGCTGAAGATGACTGGGAAAAGTTGCTTAACAGTAGAAGCAGGGAGCTGAACGAGATAAGAAGCTCTATACAGGTTACAGCTGAAAAGGTACGAGACGCTATTAAGGAGCTTATTAAAAGTGATACGTTTTCATTTGAAGCATTGAATAAGCGACTGGGAAATGCAACGGGGGATACGCTGAATACAGCTTTTACAGCTAAAATTGAAAGCCTGAGAGCACAAGGCAAAGTAAGTACTGCAGACTGGTATAAGTATACGCTCCGTAGTATTAAGCTATTTGCTGGTAAGCAAGTTAAATACTCGCAGGTTACTATTGATTGGCTCCAGCGGTATGAAAAGAGTTTACTTAAAGAAAACAAGAGCTACACTACTATATCAATGTACATGCGTGCTCTGCAAGTAATCATAAATGAAGCAAAGTCTGCAGGTGTAATCAAACCCTCCCAGCATCCGTTTGGTAAGGGAAAGTATGAAATACCACAACACGAGGGGCGAAATATTGCCTTGACTATTGGAGAGATTGCTAAAATAGTGGACTACCAGTGTAAGACGGAAACAGAAGAAAGGTGCCGTGATTTGTGGTTTTTCTCTTACCTCTGCAACGGTGCCAACATTACAGATATATGTAAGCTCAAATTTTCAAACATCGACAATGGGGAGATTTCCTTTTACAGACAGAAGACAATAGCCAAAGCAAAGAAGAAAAAACAAATACATGCTGTAATCACACCCGAGATGCAGGCTATAATTGAGAAGTGGGGAAACAGCAACTCTGAGCCTAATAACTATATTTTCTCTTTTCTACTTGGTGATGAAACTCCTGAAGATGAAAGGCGCATCATAAAAAACATAACGAGCCTGATGAATAAGAAGATGAAAGACATTGGTAAGGAGTTAGGGATAGGTAGTATTAGCACTTACACAGCTCGGCACAGTTATGCTACCGTACTAAAGCGCTCGGGTGCCAATATGGCCTATATTTCTGAAACACTGGGGCATAGTGACTTGAAAACCACTGAAAACTATATGGCAAGGTTCGAGAAAGAAGAACGTTTGAAGAATGCTGCACTACTGACAAATTTCAAAAAAGCATCTTGATATGGCAGCCTCCATTACTTACAGGAATTACAATGTATTTATTCAGGAGTATGAAGAAGCTTTAATAGAGATAAGCAGTCAATTGAATGGCTTCGTAAGTGATTCCCGTAAAATTTATGCTTATCGTTCGAACAGCTATGAAAGGTTCTTGGAAGAATTTGAGGAGGTAATCATTAATAATTTGGAGCATGGTGCCTCAATTAAGTCATATATGGCTAAAGTGTACTATGAGGGTGTATGCCGTCTTTTGTTGCGATTTCAAATGCTGGAGGCAAGAATGCTGGCATCACTTAATGAAGATTGGGATAAGGCCCTTAAGAATGAAACATTTATTGTCATTCGAACCGCTTATATTGATAACCTATCTTTCTTAGCAGGTCACATCTTTTCTTTGAATCAAAAGCACGCTATAGCCCCTCTCAAATTATTTACCCAAGTAGAACTCAAAGATTTTAACATTTCGGGTGAGTATATAGGTGGGAATGTTGACAAGGTACCGCCTAAAGCGAAGCCAACCGTAAATCTGACCCTTAAAGATATATGGCGTCCTAACAGCTCGGGGAATAAGGATGAATATGATGCTCTGATTGAATATTTGAAGGAAGAAAACTTAGATATTGAGGGGCCATTCATCACTGAGCAAAGGGGCCAACTGCATTGGAATAAAAACCCTCAAAAAGGATGGATACAATACATTGCAGCTCTTGTTCATATTTGTATCAAGAAGAAGTGGATACTTGACCAATACTCAGCTCCGCAGTTAGCAAGCATACTAAGCAACACCTTTAATGTAAGATTCAACCATAAGCCGCTTCAGCAAGTCGCGGCTTCACCTACTGAAGCAAAATATCTAAAACCATTTAAGGATTTACCTGCTAATCTCTAATCTACCTGAATTACCTATTGTTACTGATGGGTATTTCAGGTAGGAAAAGCGCAAAAAAATGCTATATTATTGTAGGCAGAAACCAAAACTAATTCTGCCATGTACACGCATAATCCATTTCAAGAAATCGCTGTTAGATTAAGTAGAATTGAGAATTGCCTTAATACACTTAAGGAGAAAACCAATTCATTATTACCACCCTCCAACTCGGAATTACCCGATACTTGTAACTTTATTCAAGCGCTCCAATATTTGAATGAAAGAGGTTACATCATCAGCAAATCCAAATTCTATAAGCTCACAGCTTCCGAGAGCATTCCGCACAAGCGCTTTGGCAATCGGTTGGTTTTTTCCCATGCGGAACTACTGAAGTGGGTAGAGCTCCAAACTGTGCAGAAGAATACCTGCCGTGAAGCAACCCTCCAGTTATCCAAGAGTGCCAATAGAAAGAAAGGAGGTCGCAATGGCTAATTCCGAAATAGTTAGAATGATGAAAGCGTTTAATGTCAGCCAGGAGGAAATCGACCGACATGAGAAGTCTGTAAAATCAAAGGTGCTTCTTTTGCGAATGCTGGATGAAGCAATAATAAACTTGCATGAAGACCTGCCATATCCGAAGAAATGCCTTGAGATGGTAGAGGATGATGGCGAGTCCTTTACACTAGGGACGCTCGGTAATTTCTCGTTAATCATTGGCAAAGCTAAAAGCAGGAAGTCCTTTTTAGTAGGAGTGGTTTTGGCGGCAGCCTTAGGTAAGCAACTGGCAGAATTTAAGCTGACGAACCACTTGCCGCCTGATAAAAGAGTAGTACTGCACTTCGATACAGAACAGGGAGCGCACCATGTGCAACAAGCTGCTAAGCGAGTATTGAGCCTGATAGGAGTGAAGAGTGCAGCTAATCTGCGTCCCTATTGTCTACGGAAATATACTCCCAGGGAGCGGTTAGAGATGATTGAGCATGCTATTCGCAATACACCTAACGTAGGGTTTGTAGTCATAGATGGAATCCGTGACTTGGTCACTTCTATTAATGATGAAGAAGAAGCCACAATGCTGGCAAGTAAACTGCTTAAATGGACAGAGGAGCTAAACATACATATAGTATGTGTGCTGCATCAGAATAAAGGCGACAATAATGCAAGGGGGCACCTTGGTACCGAGCTTCAAAATAAAGCGGAAAGTGTAATTTCTGTTACTAAGGATTCTAACAATAGAGATGTATCCATAGTTGCTCCTGAATTTTGCCGTGACAAAGAGTTTACGCCTTTTGCTTTCGAAATTGATGATGCTGGGTTACCAAAACTTGTTAATAACTGGAAGCAGAAGCAGGAGAGTAGAAGTAGTAGGATTACCTCACCAGCAGAGGTGCCTTCAGATGTTCATGATAAGGTGTTGTCTGAAGTTTTTGCTGAACAGGACACTTATAACTATACTTCCCTTTTCAAGGCAATAAAAAGCGCTTTAAGAAATCAAAAGATAAATATTGGGGATAATACCGCAAAAGACTTTGTAGCTTACTATCAAGAAAAAGGGAGTGTAGTTAAAGAAGGTAAGAGCGGAAGCAGAGCATCATTTTACAAGTTGGTTAAGTCACCAGTTTAATAACCAGTTTAGTGCCTACTATATATAGGCACATAAACTGGTAAACTGGTTGAGTAACCGATTTAATAAACTTGTTTAAACTGGTAAATTGGTTTTGTAAGTTAATTACTGGAAGTAACTCTGTTATACAAGTGAGGTGTTTAGAGAATTACGTTTTCCATTCCGTTATTGCTAAGAAGTCGGAATTTTCCATGTGGTATTGTAATAACTTTTTAGCCGTTTTTTCATCGAATAAAAAAGGATACTAATGATACTGTAATAAACCCTTTTAAGTATCCTATAAAATGTGAGAGTTAAAGATCATTATACCCTTTTCCTGTTTAAACTTCTCTGCAGCTTCCTTGCTTTCAAACTTTAAAGCATGTTTTACCTTGTTGGTATTCGGGGTGTAAGTTTTTGAAATATGATGTGCATAGGCACCATGCAAATAAAACGGGTTGCCATCAACAATCGTCTGTAAAACCCACTTCCCGCTATACTTCTCCATATAGTCTTTGGAACCGATGTAACTATTGATCCTGTCTCTGTAGGTATTCCTGCTGTTCATGTTTCTGTAGAGTTTGGTGTAAATGGATATAACGCATCATTAAAGGTGAAGAGTTACTATAAGTACGTTGCCAACACCGCCTACTGCAATAAATAGGGGTACCCGTACCCCCTTGAAAATCGTTTTCCCACCCCCCCCCCCCCATTACATATACAGTCCAAGGCAAACAGCCTTTTATATTTTTTTTCTAAATTTTTTTCAAACATCAATTTATTGGTTTTTAAGATATTACTGTACAAATGTAAAAATAGTAGACTGATTACTGAAAAATAAAATTTGGCAGATATAGATTAATGCTATATGTTTGTAGAGTGATTACTGAATAAAATAATATGAAAGTGCTACTGAAAGAACTTGTCGCTATACAAACTGGGGTATATGCTAAGACAGCACCAAGTGGTAACGCTACTTACCTGCAAGCCAGTATGTTCGACGCCTTTGGGAAACTGCAGGTGGGTATAGTGCCTAATGTAGTGATTGAGGGTGGTCTAAGCAGGCACCTGTTATCAGAAAGTGATGTGCTATTTGTAGCTAAGGGTGCCAATAATTTTGCTGTAGAGTACGATGCTGTCATGGGGCAGGCTATCGCATCATCCATATTTTTAATCTTGAAGCCTATGAAGAAAAGCGTTCAACAAGTATTGCCAGCCTACCTGGCTTGGTACCTGAACCACCCAATTACCCAAACTCAATTGAAGCACCAAGCAAGGGGTTCTTCAATACCATCTATTTCTAAGAAGACGCTGGAAGAGCTGGAGATTCCCTTGCCAAGCTTAGAGCGGCAGCAGCAGGTGCTTAGGATTCAGCAATTAAGGAATAAGGAAAAGCAGATTATACAGCGGCTGGAAGTGCTGCGAGAGCAACAAATACAAAGTCAACTATTATTAGCGGTGCAACAATAATATTAATTTATATAATGGGAAAGAAAATTACACAGCAAGAGATAAATAACATTGTTTGGAAGGCATGCGACACCTTTAGGGGCGTGATTGACCCAAGCCAGTACAAAGATTACATCCTAACCATGCTTTTTCTGAAGTATGTGAGCGATGTGCATAAAGACAAGTTTAGCAAGTATTTAGAGAAATATGATGGGGATAAAGAGCGTGCCGAGCGTGCTATGCGCCACGAGCGCTTTGTGGTACCGGAGCATTGCACCTTCGACCACTTGTATGAGAATCGTAATGAGAGCAACATTGGTGAGCTGATAAACATTGCCCTAAATGACTTGGAAGAAGCCAACCGTGAGAAGCTGGGTGGTGAGGATGGTTCGGGCATATTCCGAAATATCGACTTTAACTCCAGCAACCTGGGTGATGCCAAAGATAAAAAAACACGCCTTAAAAACCTGCTAACCGACTTCAGCAATTCGAAGTTAGACCTGCGCCCTTCGCACCTTGCCGGTAACGATATTATCGGAGATGCATACGAGTTCCTTATCTCACATTTTGCCTCTGATGCTGGCAAGAAAGCTGGAGAGTTTTACACACCAAGCGAGGTTTCTACGCTACTTGCCAAGCTAACCAAATCGGCACCGGGGGCACGTATTGCTGATATTACCTGTGGCTCCGGCTCGCTGCTGATAAAGGCAGGCCGTGAGGTAGGCTCTGATAACTTCTCGCTTTATGGGCAGGAGGCCAACGGCAGCACTTGGGCTTTAGCTGTGATGAACATGTTCTTGCACGGTTTTGATAATGCTACGGTACGTTGGGGCGATTCTATCCGAAACCCAAAACTGAAGGAGGGTGATGCCTTGATGAAGTTTGATACAGTAGTAGGTAACCCACCTTTCTCGCTGGATAAGTGGGGTGCTGATGAAGCCGCTGCTGACCCGCATAACCGCTTTTGGCGTGGGGTGCCTCCGATAAGTAAAGGCGACTGGGCTTTTATCTCACACATGATCGAAACCACTTACGAGGGCAAGGGCAAGGTTGGTGTTGTAGTGCCGCATGGCGTGCTTTTCCGTGGCTCCTCTGAGGGGAAGATACGCCAAAAGGCCATTGAAGAGAATTTACTGGAAGTGGTGATTGGACTGCCTGCTAATCTCTTCTTCGGTACGGGCATACCGGCTGCCATACTCATCTTTAACCGTGGTAAGGGTGCTAACAAAAATGTGTTGTTTATAGATGCTAGCCAGCGCTACGAGGCAGGCAAAAACCAGAACAAACTGCGTGAGCAGGACATCAACGATATTGTGGATACTTACCGTCGCTTTAACGGTGGAGAATTAGAGGCCGGTGTAGTAGAGGAGAAGTTTGCCTATGTAGCCACCTTTGACGAGGTGAAAGAGAATGAATATAACTTGAACATCCCACGCTACGTGGACACCTTTGAAGAGGAGGATGCCATAGACATACAAGCCGTGCAGCAGGAGATTGATACGCTGGAAGACGAGCTGGCAGCGGTACAGCAAGAAATGAAAAGCTATTTGGAAGAATTAAGCCTATAAGCTATGCAGACAAGTTTAGAGTTAAATAAAGTTCAAGGGCATAATCAAGTTATGAAGCTTAATTCTCCAAGTGACTGGTGTGAAGAGGAGTTAGGTAAAGCT
This sequence comes from Pontibacter aquaedesilientis, assembly GCF_014773225.1. Classification (GTDB taxonomy): domain Bacteria; phylum Bacteroidota; class Bacteroidia; order Cytophagales; family Hymenobacteraceae; genus Pontibacter; species Pontibacter aquaedesilientis. The sequence continues at coordinate 278,815 of NZ_JACXAJ010000002.1, forward strand.
GTTAAGAAAAAGATTAGATATGGAATTGTGCAGACTGGTGAAAACTTAGAAGAGGGTGTTCCATGTCTAAGAGTAATTGATTTGGAATATGGTATTATAGATAAATCTAAACTAATTAAAACTTCGGTTAAAATAAGCCAACAATACAGAGACTGTATTCTAGAAGTCGGCGATATCGTATTTGCGCTTAGAGGTGAAATTGGTAAAGTAATACTTATAGATGAAAACCTTGCAGGTATAAATATTACTAGAGGCGTTGCTCGGATAAGTGCTAAGTCAGAAATTGATTCAAATTATCTTTATTACCAGCTTCAATCACCTAGTGTAAAAAGTAAAATAGCGCTACAGGTCAATGGTACTTCCCTTAAAGAGATTCCTATAAATGGATTGAAGAAAGTGGTTATATCTTCTCCTAAATTCCTCCAAGAGCAACGCGCCATAGCCGCTATACTTTCTACTTGGGACAAAGGCATTGAGAAACTGCAGCAGTTGATAACTGCCAAGCAAAAGCGCAAGAAATCCCTCATGCAACAGCTTCTTACTGGTAAAAAGCGGTTTAAGGAGTTCACAAGTGAATGGCAGGAAGTAAAGTATGGAGATATACTGAAGAAAGTTTCACGTCCTGTGATTTGGGATGACGAAGAGTTATTTAACCTTATTAGTGTAAGAAGAAGGTCAGGAGGGTTATTCCATCGCGAAAGTCTATATGGGTACCAAATTTTAACGAAAAGCCTTTTTACTGCTAAAGCAGGAGATTTTCTTATCTCCAAAATGCAGATTCTTCATGGTGCTTCAGGACTCACAACAGAAGAATTTGATGGAATGAAAATATCGGGTTCATATATCTCTGTTGTTGCGAAAAACCCTGAACAACTTGATATGGAGTTCTTTAGCTGGCTGTCCAAGTTGCCATACTTCTATCATCAGACTTATATAGCGAGTTGTGGTGTGCACATAGAGAAGATGACTTTTGACTTTAAGACATTCTTAAAGCTATCAACCCATTTGCCGTCTACTGAAGAGCAAAGGAAGATTGTAAACGTTCTAAATGCTTCCGATAAAGAAATAGAAACTCTGCAGCAAAAGCTTAGCGCCCTGAAGCAACAGAAGAAAGGTTTGATGCAAAAGCTCTTGACGGGCCAAGTGCGGGTAAAAAGGAAATTATAGAAGTATGAATATAGAGGTGTACTGTGATGAAAGTGGATTAGAGGCTTTGGCTAATAAGACTGCACATAAATATGTTGGCATAGGCGGTATATGGATTCCTGCGGATAAACGTGCAACTTTCAAGGAACAGCTAAATAGAATTAAAGCTGCACATAACATTCATAGTGAAATCAAATGGAAGAAGGTATCTCCAAAGTACATAGATTTTTACATAAACCTTATTGATTACTTTTTTGCATTAGATTTTCTGAGATTCAGAGTCATCTTAATTGAAGCTCAGAAGGTCGATAATTGCTCCTATAATGACTCTGATAATGAGCTAAGCTTTTACAAGTTTTATTATCAGCTCCTGCACCACTGGATATTCGACTATAACCAGTACGACATTTTTTTAGACCTCAAAGTAAATCGGAACAAGGGCAGGCTTAATGAACTTCATAGAGTGTTAAGTAATGCCAACCTTTTTTCCAAAATAAAGCAGGTGCAGGGCTTGCCGTCGGAGCAATCAGCAGGAATCCAATTGGCAGACTTTTTTACAGGGCTTGTGACTTCAAAGATGAACAATGAGGTAAGTGAATCAGCTAAGTTCAAGCTTATCAAGTATGTTGAAAAAGAGTATTTGAGAAAAGAGATAAACCACACTTCTTATACCGAAGAAAAGTTCAACATCTTCAAGATAAACTTAAGAGGGGAGTGGTGATGGCATACAAAAAGATCAAAGCCCATAAGATGTCGGAGGCACAGCTTCGACAATTATGGAAACAGACTTATTGCTGCGCCTCACTGCCTATTCATACCTTAGATGGTGTGCAAGTAAAATTCTACGAAGATATGTTCGACCACGCATTTTATGAAAGCGATAAATGGAAAGAGAAGGACAAAAGCATTTTGTCGCTAAATAGGTGTGAAAAAATGCTGTGGATAAAAGAAGCATTAGAGGATGCAACGGCAGCTTTAAAGCAAGGTTGGGACAAGAAGACGAAAAGCTATAGTAATAACCGAAGAGTCGCCTTAGTAAAAGGCAACTATGTTGTTATTATTATGTTCGTGAAAAGAAGGATTGCAAGGTTTGTTACAGCTTACGAAATTGATGTAGATGACAACCTTGGTAAGTTTAAAGATGGGCCAGACTGGGCAGGCCACAATGATTGGTTATAAATAAAAAAGAACGCTGTTTACTGGTACAGCGTTCGAAACCTTTGCAATTCCCATACTCAAGGTAAAGGCCAGTACAAAAGTACTACTTGTATTTGATTAACGCAAATTGTTTGCCAAAAGTTTATTATCCAATGGAAACTCCCTCTTTTCTCGAAGACCACATCAGTCAAATACCTGCGCTACAGTTTCTGCAGAAAGTAGGCTATACCTACCTGACACAGGAAGAAGCGTTGCAACTGCGAGGTGGCAAAACCACGGCGGTATTACTGGAGTGCGTGCTACGTGAGCATTTGGAGCGCATCAACAGCATTACCTACAAAGGTGAGAGCTATGATTTTGTAGACAGCAACCTCAAGGCAGGTATACAGGCCCTTAAAGATGTGCCAATGCAGGATGGGTATATGGCAGCCTGTGAGCATGTGTATAACCTGCTTACGCTGGGAAAGGCCTTGGAGCAAAGTATCGAGGGAAACAAAAAGAGCTATACTCTGCAGTACATCAATTGGCAGGACTGGAGTAAAAACGTGTTTCACGTTACAGAAGAGTACAGCGTCATGCGGGCTGCCAGTCAGGACCATTACCGTCCTGATGTTGTATTGTTTGTAAATGGTATACCGCTTTGTGTTATCGAGTGCAAGCGCTCCGATATGAAAGACCCGCTGGAGCAGGCTATTTCTCAGCACCTGCGCAATCAGCAGGAAGACGGCATACGCTCTCTTTATGTGTATGCACAGCTCTGCCTTAGTATTGCTACCAACCAAGCGGCCTATGCCACCAATGCCACACCGCCCAAGTTTTGGGCACAGTGGGAAGAGAAGCCAGCGGGTAGAACCAAACAGGAGAAAGAAACCTCTCTGTTAGCATACAAGCAAGAGCTGCAAGTTTTGAAGAATCAGCCGCTGCAGCCTGAACAGCACAAACACTTGTTTAGCGGGCGCTATGCCTATGTAAGACATCATTTCGAAGCGTTGGAGAAAGATGAGGTACGATTTACCAAACAGGATGAATTGTTATATGGGTTGTGCAGTCCGCAGCGGCTGTTAGACTTAATTTATAGCTTTATCGTGTTTGATGGGGGTATCAAGAAAGTTGCCCGATATCAGCAGTACTTTGCCATTAATAAAATCAGCAAGCGTGTGCACCACATTCAAGGCGGTAAGCGCCAAGGGGGTGTTATTTGGCACACACAGGGTAGCGGCAAATCCCTTACCATGGTGATGTTGGCGCAAGCCATCGCCATGGACAAGAGCATTACCAACCCTAAGATTGTACTTGTAACAGACCGTACTGACCTTGATGACCAAATCAGCACCACTTTTAAGAAGTGTGATATGCTGGTAGAGCGGGCCAAGACAGGAAAGGACCTGGCAGAGAAGCTACAGAGTAAGAGTGATGCTGTAGTTACGACCATCATCAACAAGTTTGAAAAGGCAGTCAACAACATAAAGCAGCCGCTCACTTCACCTAACATCTTTGTGCTGATCGATGAAGGCCACCGCACCCAGTACGGCACCTTTAACGTGAAAATGACGCAGGCCCTACCAAACGCCTGTTTCATTGCCTTTACCGGTACGCCTTTGATGAAAAAGGAAAAGAGCACCGCTTCCAAATTTGGCGGTATCATAGACGAGTACCCGGTAACCAAGGCAGTAGAAGATGGTGCTGTAGTGCCTATTCTGTATGAAGGCCGTCATGCTTTTCAGCAGGTAAGCGCCAACGCAATCGACAATTACTTCCAAATGGTATCGGAGTCCCTTACCGATTACCAAAAGGCTGACCTAAAGAAGAAATTCAGCCGTGCCGACCAGCTGAACCAGGCTGAGCAGAAAATGTACGCCATTGCCTGGGACATCAGCCGCCATTACCGCGACAACTGGCAGAGTAAAGGCGAAAAGGGGCAATTCAAAGCACAGATGGTTTGCCCTAATAAAGTCGCTGCCATCAAATACAAAGAATACCTGGATGAAATAGGCTTGGTAAGCTGTGAACTGGTTATATCAGGACCCGACGAAAGAGAGGGTGAAGACAGCGCTTTTGGCAAGTCAGAGGACAAGGTAAAGCAGTTTTGGGCCAAGATGATGAACGAGCACGGCACCAAGGAAAAGTACGAGCAAAACATCATCAGCCGCTACAAGCACCAGGAAGAGCCCGAGATTATCATAGTAGTCGATAAGCTCCTGACAGGCTTTGACGCGCCTAAAAATACGGTGCTCTACATCACACGAAACCTGAAAGAGCATAAGTTACTGCAGGCTATTGCAAGGGTAAACCGTCTATACCCAGGTAAAGATTTCGGCTATGTAATAGACTACTATGGCATATTGGGTCAATTAGACGAAGCGCTCAACACCTATTCAGGCTTAGAAGGCTTTGATGAAGATGAACTGGCAGGCACCCTTACCAACATCATTGAGGAGGTAAAGAAGTTGCCACAGCGCCACTCCGAGCTATGGGATATCTTTAAGGAAGTGCCGAATAAGCGAGATGCTGAAGCCTATGAAGAGTTGCTGCGAGATGAAGCCCTACGCTCTACTTTTTACGATAAGCTTTCCATTTACGCCCGTACCTTAAAAATAGCGCTTTCATCGCTGGAGTTTGTAACCAAAACAGACCCGAAAGAAGTTGACCGATACAAAGAAGACGCCGCTTTCTTCCTAAAGCTTCGAGCCTCCGTAACCCAGCGCTATTCTGATACAATCGATTTCAAGCAATACGAGGGGCAAATTCAGAAGCTTATCGATAAGCATATTCAAACAGATAGGGTTGAGACAGTAGTAGAACTGGTCAACATCTTTGACAAAGATAAATTTGAACTGGAAGTAGAAAAGGCCATCGGAGATGCCGCCAAAGCAGACCGCATTGCTTCACGTACAGCCAAGCACATTGCCGAGAAGATGGAAGAAGACCCCGCTTTCTACAAGAAATTCTCGGAGATGCTGAAAGAGACGATAAAGGAGTACGAAGAGAAGCGTATTTCAGAAGCCGAATACCTGAAGCGGGCCAAAGAGATGATGGACGCAGTGCTGTCCCATACTGATAATGAAATACCTGCACCGCTCCAGCACAAAGAAATTGCAAGAGCCTATTTTGGCCTCTGTCAGGAGTCTTTGTCTGAAAAGATAGAAGAGCAGGCGAAGCGGCAGGAAGTTTCTGTTGCCACCGCCCTTGCCATTGATGCCATCATGAATGAAACCATCCTGGACCAGGGGCACCCCAAAATTGACTGGCACAAGAACAAAGACTTGTTAGGCAAACTCAATATTGATATTGGGGATTACCTGATTGACGAGGTACGGGATAAACATAAGGTGCCCCTTTCATTTGGTGAGATGGACGCCATTGCAGAGAAGTGTATTGAGGTAGCAAAGATTAGGTATAAATGATTCAAGATAGCATACAGTTTGGCTCTAAAACTATTGATTTTAAGCTTGTTTACAGTGCCCGTAAAAGTTTAGGTATATCCGTTACCCCAAACATGGAAGTGCTTGTAAAAGCCCCCGCAGATGCCCCAATCGATAAGATAAAGCAAAAGCTACGGGACAAGGCACCTTGGATTTTAAAGCAGCAAAGCTTCTTCCTAACCTTTCACCCAAAGACGGCACCTAAGAAGTATATGAGCGGTGAAACACACCTATACTTAGGCAGGCAATACAGATTGAAAGTGATAGAGGGGACCTTAAATGTGGTAAAGCTGAAAGGCCGCTTTATTGAGGTAACCTGCACAGAAAAGGGTAGGGCAGAAGAGCTTCTGAAGAAGTGGTACCTGGAGCATGCCCGTGTACGGTTTAAGCAATATGCCGCTCCATGGATTGAGCGTTTCAAGCTTTATAATGTAGAGCCCTCCAGTATAGTTTTAAGGGAGATGCCCACCCGTTGGGGCAGCTGCACACCTAAAGGTAAAATTATTTTGAATCCCGAGCTTATCAAGGCGCCCAAAGGCTGTATTGAGTATGTGATAGTGCACGAGCTTTGCCACTTAGTGCACCATGACCATACGCAGAAATTCTTTGACCTGCAGGAAAAAGAAATGCCCGGCTGGGAGAAGTGGAAGATGCGGCTGGAGGTGTTGTTAGCGTAGGTGTTAAGGGGGCGAATAATAATGTTAAAGCCACATGTAACAGTGTGTTTTCATTATTACATGTGGCTATTTAAAAACTGACTCTGTTACTGAAAAAGTATTGAGATGGTTTGTGATGGATTATTTGCCGTTAGTACTCTTTATAATCTCAATGATTTTATTAGGGGATTCTGCTTCTGCATCAGCTCCCATATAACCTGTGTGCTGGCTTGAGAAAATTGAATGGGTTGCTTCTAACAAAATAGCATTCTTTGTTTGTTGGTCTGTGGCAGCATTCGTAAATGATTGGAAAGTAGCTAAAGCATTATGTCTATGTTTATTAACTACATGATTATGCCGATGTGCTTTATAGTTTCTTGCACAAATAGATAGTAAGTAAAATAGAGTGCTAATTATCAATATCTTATTAAAGATATATTGAGCTAATTCATATTTGAAAGCTTCTGATTTTGCAGCTTCAACATTAATTGAGTTTTCATTAGATATGACCTCTTTTAGTAGCAGGTTATAGTCAGGTTTAACAGCAAACTCCATTAAGTAAATTATATACCCAACTGCAGCTATAATTATTAGTAGTAAAGCTCCAAACCAAATCCATGATTGTTTATTATGGTGTTTAGCTTCTCTTTCGAATATGTCATAATGCTTAGCCACACCTGCCTCCAGTGCTGTTCTTCTTGCTGCATCTGTAGCTTGTTTAGCCTTAGTGACTTCTTCTTTCATTTCTGCTTGAAAAGTCTTTCTATCCTGCTCAAAGATTCTTTTAATACCTTCGGCCTCAGCATTAGCATTTTTGTGAAGCCCCTCTAAAAGAGCTTTAAGCTCTGATATCTGCTTCTTAAAATCAGGTGCATTAGCTAAGCTGGAGAGAGTTACAATCACTATGCTCTTTAGCTCTGACTCTATTGCTTCAAGCAATTTGAGTATATGACGAGTATTGTCATTGTTGCTCAAAATAACTCCATCAGTGGATAATTGCTGATAAGCGTCATTAACCGGAGGGCTCTCTAAAATAGAAAGCAGTTGTCTGATATTATCATCTAATTGAGTTCCTGAATCTTGTTCTATAAAATGTCTTATTTCATAGAAGGATGCATATACTTGGTTAAGTTTTAAGTTTAAGTTCTCTAAAACCTTTCGAGGTTGTAAAATGAGCGCTTGTTCATTTATAGAATCAGCTAATGTATGAATAGTATTAAACTGGTCTCTAACTTCTTGCTTTCTAAGGAAAGAAGCAGTGTGCCCAGCGTTTTTTATTTTATTAGATGTAGTCCTAATCTTTCCTAACGCTTGTAATTTTATTTGAATTTTAGAAGCGAGTTCTTCCTGCTGCAGTGTTTCTTCTAAATAGTCCTTTGTTTTTGACATATGATTAATTGTAAGTACAACAATAGCAATGGATGAATTTCTATCTATTCTATTAGCATAGATGTAATAAATATAGATGTAATAAATAAAGAGTTAAGCAAGAAAGTGTAAGGGCGTGTAATACTTTACTTGTGTGCAAATTGTGTGCACAAAAAAAGGCACTTACGAATTTTATTTCATAAGTGCCTGATTATCAGTGGAGAATATCGGAGTCGAACCGATGACCTCTTGCATGCCATGCAAGCGCTCTAGCCAGCTGAGCTAATCCCCCAAAATGTTTGAACGAACGGAGTAAAATTGCTGACCTTCCCGAAAGCCTTCGGGACGCTATAGCCAGCTGAGTTAATCCCCCGTTTGAGTGTCACAAAATTAGAACAAATTTTGAATATGCAAAAACTGAGACGCTATAATTTGCAAATAAAAAAGGCGGGACATTTGTCCCGCCTTTTTTTGTAATGAGAAATAAAGTCTACTAGAAGCTGTAGCGAAGACCAAGCTGAAGTCTCCATGTGCTGCTTGTAGTGATTACATCCTCGAAAGGTTCAGTTACCAGTTCGCCGTTACGGTTCTGGAAGTTGTAAACTGGAGTGTTCTCACCATCAAATCTCTTGAATGTTAATGGGTTTGCAGTTACAAAACGCTTCTCGATACCCCAATCCTTGTTGATCATGTTTGGCAGGTTCAGAACGTCAGCACTGAACTGTAGTGTGTGCTTCGTGTTGTTCTTGCCAGTAGTGATGTAGAAGTCCTGCAGGAAACGAGCATCCATTCTGTTGTACCATGGAAGCAGGGCACCACTACGCTCTGCATACTGGCCTCTGTTTTTGCTCAGGTATGGAGAGTTGTTGATGAACTGCTCGAAAGCTTCTTTCTGCTCATCTGAAGAGAAAGTTTTATCCTGGCCGTTGATCTTAACAGTGTAAGCGTCAAATCTCATCTCAGAACGATCGCTTGGGATGTACATCAGGTCAGAAGAGCTATTACCGTCAGCGTTCAGGTCACCGTTGATGATGAAGCTGTAATTGCCTTGGTTCGCACCTTCGAAGAATACTGAAAGAGTAGAAGCGAAGTAGTTCAGGTATGACTTCTTGTAAGATAGGTTAGCTACTACACGGTGAGGTATAGCAAAAGACTGGTAACCTAGTTCCTGATCATTGGCAGTACCAACATTAGGGTTTTGTGACCATACAGAACCAGCCTGTGAGCCTGGGTTTGCCGTGATACCTTTCGCCTGAGTATAGTTATAAGCAACAGAGCCATAGAAACCGTTAGCAAAAGACTTGCTCAACTGGGCAGTTAAAGCAGTAGAATAACCTTTGTTCGTGTTTTCTAACACAATAGCTGTGTTTACACCTGGGTTAAGTCTTCTGTCATCGTTATTCAACTTCTTGTCATTGTTTCTGTCAACATAACGATCTCTGATGTTACCACCTTCAGTGAAAGTACCGTTTGGCTCAAAGAGGTTAGCGTTACGCATTTTAATGCCGTTAAGCTCTTTAGTATACATACCTTCAACAGTTAAAGTGAAGCCGTTACCAAGATCTTTATCAGCAGCAAGATTTGATCTGAATACCTGTGGGAACTGGAAGTCTTCATTCATGAACACCAAGTTTGGTGGAACTGAAGTACCTGCTGTTCTAGGGAACAATGAAGCATAAGTGCTTGGGTCGGCATTCAATCTGATGTTGGCCAAAACGGCAGGGTCTGTTACACCGGCACCGAACTGGTACATACCAGAGTTTGTAGGCATGTTAGTCAACCAAACAAATGGGAAACGACCAGTAAACAGGCCAGTACCACCACGAACGATCAGTGAGTTGTCGTTGCTTACATCCCAACGGAAGCCTACTCTTGGAGAAAGCAAGATCTTGCTCTTTGCCCAAGAACCAGTAGTGTAATTTGTCAGGTTGCCGTCTTCGTCGAAGAACTGTAGCTTCTCTACAGCAGGGTTTGCGATTGGGTCTTCATGATAGATAGACTTGTCAGCACGAAGGCCTGCAGTGATCGTAAGACCATTGTTTACCTGAATTTCGTCCTGAACGTATAGGCCAAGCTGGCCAACTTTCAGTTCTGCAGAGTATACTGCGTCCTGACCTGGTACCAGTGAGTAGGTATAGGCATAGTAAGCAGGAGCTCTGTCATTGAGGAAGTCATCAAGGGAGTTGAATGCATAGTAGCCGTTAGAAGCTGCCATGAACATGTTACCTACCTTCTGGTACTCATAGTTAACACCAGCTGTGAATGTATGCTTGCCAGCGTAGTAAGAGAAGTTGTTGGTAATGCTGTACACATCGTTAATCACATCGTTATTGTATGTGAATGGGTCCATACCAGCGTGGATGTAGTTGTTGCCTTTGCCATCGAAGATATCGATAGTTGGGAACAAGCCACCAGGGTAGTCGCGTGTTGTCTGGATCTTACTTACTGTAGCCAGGAACTGGTTAGACATTCTGCCACCGAAGTTACTGTTCAATTCAGCAGTACCAGTCTTCACTACGTCTCTGAAGATATACTTAGAGTTTTCGTAACCCATGGCATTGTTGCCGAAACGGGAGAATGGCAAACGGCTCAAAGTACCTGTACGACCCGCTACCGAGAAACCACCACCATTAGGAATACTGGTTGAGTTTACAATCTGGTCGTTTGTGTTCGTGAAATCAGTGTACTTTATTGTCAGCTTGTGGATCTGGTTAATGTTCCAGTCGATTTTAGCAAGGAGCTTACGGTTATCATTCGCGAAGTTCGGGAAGTTGTCGTAACCACCTGTGTTATAACCAAATTTGGTTCTCAGGTAATCCGAAACAGCCTGCAGGTCAGCAACTGGCGTTGTAGAAACTGTGCCTAAGCCTGAACCGCCTGTAGGAGAGAAAGCGATACCTGGTCTGGATTCTTTCTCGATCTCACCGTTCACGAAGAAGAACAGTTTGTTTTTAAGGATTGGGCCACCAAGGCTAAAACCGTATGTGTTGCTCTGAGACTCCTGAATTGTTTCGCTGATGTCGTTGTCACCAACCTTAGAACCAATAAAGTTCTGGTCTCTGTAGAAGGTGTAGGCAGTTCCTTTGAAAGTGTTGGTACCGCTTTTTGTAACAGCATTGATACCAGCACCTGTAAAGCCAGACTGTCTTACATCGTAAGGCGCTATGTTTACAGAGATTTCGTCATAAGCGTCAAGGGAAATTGGCTGTGCACCACCGCCAGGCATTGGGCTGGTGTTAAGGCCAAAGTTGTTGTTAAGGTTAGCTCCGTCTACCTGGATGCTGTTGAAACGAGCATCACGACCACCAAAGCTGTTTCCGTTAGCCTGTGGTGTAGTACGGGTAAAGTCCTGAATACTTCTTGAGATAGTAGGAAGCGTTTCAATCTGACGGCTGCTGATGTTTGTAGCCGCACCAGTTTTGCTGGAGTTGAAAACTGATGTTCTGTCAGCGCTAACCACTACTTCTGAGAGCTCAGTACCTGACTCAGACATATCGGCATTCAACAGGTATGGCTGGCCCAGTTTCAGGTCAATGCCATTGTAAGTTTTGTTGGCGAAGCCCAGGTAGCTTACAACAATCTGGTATGGTCCACCAATACGTGCGTTTGCAATGCTGAAGCGCCCTTCAGTGTTTGTGGTAGCACCATAAGTAGTGCCAGAAGGTTGGTGTGTTGCTCTTACGGTTGCCCCGATTAAAGCTTCACCCTTTGAATCCTTAACAGATCCATTAATACTACTCGTGGTCACCTGCGCATGCATGGTAACCACGCACAGCAACATGAGAAGTGTTGATAGTAATAACTTTTTCATAAAAAGATTGATTGATTTTTGCCCGCAAAATTAGGCGCTAATAATGGAAATGCAACTACTTAGAGATTAAATTATTATTAATAATTGGTCTTATGTTATTTATTGCCAAGCCTTAAAAAAAAGTCGTAAATTGCGATTGCAGTATTAGTTTAAACACTAAGTGCAAAAAGAAAGGCGGGGCTTCGAAGCCCCGCCTTTCTTTTTGCTTTTGGAGTATGTGCTGTTAGTTAAAAATGTAGCGAACCCCAAACTGCGCCCTCCACCTGGATTGGAAGTCGTTTACGAAATAAGGGTTTCCGTCGGTGAGCCCTCTGCCGGTGTAGTTAAAGCGGGGCGTGGTAGTACCCGTTTCGTAGCCAGTAAAGTCGATTGCCTGGAAAGCGTTGAACGTGGCGCTGTACTGTCTGCCCCAGTCTTTGTTGATCAAGTTGGTGAAGTTGAAGATATCAAAGGTAAACTGTAGCCTGTGGTCGTTGTCGCCCTGACCTACCTTGAAATCCTGCATAATACGCAAATCTACCTGGTTCTGCCATGGCAGCCGGTCTCCATTTCGCTCTGCATACTGGCCTCTTCTGGAACTGAGGTAATCATTGTTGCTTATGAAGGCATCCAAAGCCGCCCACTGCTCCGCTGGGGTGGCCGACCCAGGTATAATGTTGCCGTCGCGGTCTGTGAAAGGTACCAAGTTGATCTCCGACTGGGTCCTTGGGATGTAGATCAGGTCGTTGGTTCTTCCCGCATCCCTGTTCACATCCCCGTTGTATATGTAAGATAGCGGCACACCTGTCTGCCCGTTGTAGAAAGCCGAGATTGTGGTACCAGCAAAACCCAGGTAATTCAGGTTATAGGAGAGACTGGCGACTACCCTGGAACGTATGTCGTTGTCGGCGAAAGCTTCTCCTACATTGTTGAGACCTTGCACTTGGTTCACGTTTATCCAGTTGGAGCGCGCCTGGCTGGAGTTGCCGGGGTTCACGTCTTTGGCCCGCGAGTAGGTATAGGCCAGCGACCCGGATACCCCGTTTTCTACAAAAGTCTTCTGCAACTGACCGGTCAGGCTGTAGCCAAAACCACGGCTGGTATTAGTCAGGTAGATGATGTCCTGGAAATTATTGCCCGAAATTCTGCTGAAAACCGGGCGGTTATCAGCCCCGGTCAAAGTGCCGGTTTGCTCCAGATTCAGGTTTTGATAGTAGATGTTATTCAGGTTTTTAGAGTATATACCCTCCAAAGTTGCTACCAGGTCAAAGGGCAACCGATGGTCGACAGCCGCATTCACTCTGAAAAGCTGTGGGAATTTAAAGTCGGGGTCTGTGATGTTGATCTCTGCCGTTCTGTCTGATAAGCCCACACTGCTAGCGGTTGGCTGCGTGTTTGGGTTAGGGTTAAAGCGAATTTGCCCCAGTAAGGGCCCGGAAGTCAGGGCTAGGCTGCCCAGTTGCTGACCGGTGTTGGTATACTGGTTCGATATCCACACGAATGGAGCTCTGCCCGTAAATACGCCTGCCCCGCCACGCACCTGCGTGTTGCCATCGTCAAACACATCCCAGTTTACACCTACCCTTGGTGAAAGCATGTATTGGGCCCCGGGCGTTTTATCAGTTGCCAGGCCTCTGGCGGCAAAGGCCTCGTTGAATTCCTGATTAACGGCCGGCTTGTCATTGAAGGTAGGAATATCCAGGCGTATACCTGCCGTCACTTTCAGGTTGTTCATCAGCGCGTATTCATCCTGTGCATAGAACCCTAGTTGGAAGGCGGAGAATTCGGCCCCCTGTTCCCGTATATTTGTGCGTGAATAGTTTCTGAAGAAAGCCCCGGGTGCTGCCTCGGCCGGCGTGCCGATGGCTTCAAAGGCCTCTAGCGAGTTGTATTCATAAGCCCCGAACTCCTGCCTGATGAACAGGTTAAAGGTTTTATAGAATTCGTTATGGGTACCCAGTGTGATGGTATGTTTGCCCATGAAGGCGTTGAAGTTATTGGTGATGGTCAGCACATCCTGATCCAGCTGGTTTTGAACGGAAAAAGGCTCACTGCCCAGCGCAATCGTTCTGCCGCCCGAGAGCCTGATCAACACATTGGGGAAGGGGGCGCCGGTGATGTCGCGGTCGTCTCGCACGGCCGTGAAGCCAATAAGGGCCTCGTTGGCATACTGACCGCCGAACTGGCTGCGCAGTTGGAGTACACTGGAATTGGTGGTGCTGGGAAAGTATTCCGCGTTGTTCGAGAAACGAAGAGCATTTGGTGTTCTTGAATTATCACGGTTTTCGCCATACACGTAGCTATGGCGGAGGGTTAGCTGGTGGTTGTCGGTAATGTTCCAATCAAGTCGGGCGAAGATTTTGTCACTCAGGGTTTCATCTTCAATGGACCTGAAACTGCCCGGGTCATAGCCCAATCGGTTGGCGGTGTTCAGTACGCGGGTGGCTTCATCTACCGTAATGTTGGAGCTGGCTGACCCCGGCTCGAATAGGAGTGGCGCTACCCGTTTGGTTTTTTCACCATTCACAAAAAAGAACAACTTGTCTTTGATGATCGGGCCGCCAATCCGGAGGCCCGTCTGATAGTCGGTGAAGTCCGGCAGCCTGGTTCTGGCATCATCCGGACTTTTGCCTACCAGCCCTTCGTTGTTGCCAAAATAATAGGCAGAGCCTGTAAACTTGTTGGAGCCGCTTCGGGTAATGGCATTAATGCCACCTCCTGTAAACCCGCTCTGGCGAACGTCAAAAGGCGCAATAACTACCTGGATTGCCTCAATAGCGTCTAGTGAGATGGGCTGTACGCCAGTTTGCCCGCCGTTGGTACCACTGGGCGATAGGCCGAACACATCGTTGTTGACAGTGCCATCTATAGAAAAGTTGTTGAAGCGGTTATTCTGGCCTGCAAACGAGATGCCTGAACCTGATGTAGAAGCCTGCGGCGTGATGCGGGTAAAGTCGTTCAGGCTTCGGGCAATGGTTGGCAACGATTCCAGTTGCTCAGTCGAAACGTTGGTGGCAGCGCCTGTTCTGTCTGAGTTGATGATCTTGTCCTGGGCGGCCGTTACCATTACTTCGCCGAGGGTTGTCGTGCTTTCTGAGAGGGTCAGGTCCAGCCTGAAGTTTTGACCCAGAGCCAAATTGATATTGTCGAATCGCTGCTCCTGGTAGCCTACATACGAGGTGCGAACCGTGTAGGGGCCGCCAACCCGCATGTTCTGTATGTTATATCGGCCCTCTGCGTTGGTGCCAGCTACATATTGCGTGTTGGTGGGTGTGTGTACAGCTATCACCGTTGCGCCAGGCAGAGGAACGCCACTTTGATCTTGTACCACACCGTTCATGGCAGCAGTAGTTGTACCCTGTGCCCCTGCAAACTGGCTGGTAAGCAGCAGTAGCAGGATCAGTAGTATTCTTTTGTAAAAAGTCCTCATAATACTTATAAGTTTGATTGAAAAAATCTAATTGCTTATAAGTACGTAGTTGTGAGACTTTTATGTGTTATTTTGATGTAAAAATTTGTATCGAATCAGAAACGGTATTTAGGACTAATTTGGTCTAATTCGAAAAAGGCCGTACAGCTTTGATGAATATTTTCTGGTAATGATCTGAAAACAGATTGTTCTCGATCACACCCAAACTGGTGGAGGCATGTATGAATTTCACTTCATTGTCACTGATCACCTCGGTTACCATGCCCACGTGGGTAATTTCGCGGCTGTTTTTATTGGCGCCAAAAAATACCAAATCACCTTCCTTCAGTTCTTTTACCCTTACTTCTTTGCCAAAGCGGCTCTGCTCATCCGAGGTGCGGGGTAGCGTTACATTTATACTTTGGAAGGAAGTGCATAACAGTCCGGAGCAATCCATGCCCACGCGTGAGGTGCCACCCCAGCGGTAAGGGGTGCCTGTGTAGGAACGGGCTGTCTCGATTACGGTGGCTACATTCTCATCTAACCGGTGTGCATTGGGAACCCGCGTGCGGCTGGTCCGGTCTTTCGAGGCTACTGTGCTCGATTTGGACTTGTTTTGTTTGGTGCCTTTACCGGCTCTGCGTGCTTGGCGTTTCTCCTCGGCTATCTCCCGGGCCGATTTGTAGGTTTCGCCGCGCTTGCTGAAGGTAGGCTGCGAGGACTGGCAGGAAGCCAAAAAGGCAATAAAAAAGATAAACAGAAGGGAATTGGTAAATAATGTTCTCAAAGCGTAACTTGGTAATGAATGACACAATTTGGTGACGTATTGGCTAAATTAAGCATTAGCTATCTAATATAAAATGAAATTTAACAAGATCACTCCAGAACTGGCCGAAGCCATGGCATCCATAGTCGGCCGGGAGTACATGGTGCTGCCGGTTGACCAGGAAGGTATGGCACGCTACACCCACGATGAGACCGAAGACCTGCGCTATCTGCCGGAAGTAGTGCTCAAACCTAAGAACGCCGATGAAATCAGCCGTATTGTGTGCTTATGCCACGAAAACTTTATTCCGGTGACACCGCGTGGTGCCGGTACCGGGTTGAGCGGTGGTGCTTTGGCCGTGCATGGCGGAGTGGTGCTGTCAATGGAGCGGCTCAACGCAATTATTGACATAGACGAACGCAACCTGCAGGCCACGGTCGAGCCAGGTGTAATTACGCAGGTATTTCAGGAAGCGGTGATGGCCCGCGGCCTCTTCTACCCCCCGGATCCCTCGAGCCGTGGCAGTTGCCAGCTGGGGGGCAACTTAAGCGAGTCCTCGGGCGGACCCAGAGCGGTGAAGTATGGCGTCACGAAAGATTATGTGCTGAACGTTGAAGTGGTGCTGCCAACCGGGGAAATAACCTGGACCGGCGCCAATGTGCTGAAAAACGCCACTGGCTATAACCTGACGCAGCTTATGGTCGGGAGCGAGGGCACGCTCGGCATCATCACCAAGATTGTGTTCAAGCTTATACCTTACCCTACCCAAAATCTGGTGATGCTGGTGCCTTTCCGTAAAGAAGAGGAGGCAGCCGCAGCCGTGTCTAATATCTTTATAGCAGGTATAGTGCCCTCCGCGCTTGAGTTTATGGAGCGTGAGGCAATTGTATGGGCAAGCCGTTACCTGGGGCTTGGCATGACGATGGCCGAAGACGAACGGGCGCACCTGTTGATTGAGCTGGATGGAAACGATATGGACCTGCTCTACAAAGATGCAGAACAGGTATACGGAGTGCTGGAAAAGTTTGACGTAGGCGATATTCTGGTAGCCGACACTGAAAAGCAGAAAGAAGACCTTTGGCGCATGCGCCGGAGTGTGGGACATGCTGTCAAGAGTAACTCTATCTATAAAGAAGAAGACACTGTAGTGCCTCGTGCAGAGCTGCCGGTGCTTCTGAGGGGGGTAAAGGAAATCGGGGAGAGGTATAGCTTCAAATCAGTTTGCTACGGCCATGCCGGAGACGGGAATTTGCATATCAACATCGTGAAGGGCGACATGTCGGACGATGACTGGAACAACAAACTGCCCGAAGGTATAAAGGAGATCTTTCGACTGTGCGTATCGCTGGGAGGTACGATCTCCGGTGAGCATGGTATCGGGTTAGTCCAAAGGCCCTACATTGGTATCGCCTTGAATGAAGTGCAGTTGCGGCTGATGCAGGGGATCAAGCAACTCTTCGATCCGCATGGAATTCTTAATCCGGGAAAGATATTTTGAAACAGCAAGCGGCAGCCATTGATTGGCTGCCGCTTGCTGTTTTATCATTTGGAGTATGTCGTTATACCTTTCCTCTGTTGTTATTCGTCTTGTTCGCTGCTTTTTTGTTAGCTAGTTCCTCGTCCAGCTGCCGAAGGGTGTCCCAGGACTGTATCAGGTTGCGTGGCGTCTCGTGCAGCTTGGGCTGATGCGCATTGGCCTGATCAGGGTTTGGGTTATCTGCACCAGTACCCATGTTATAAAGCATATGCTGTTCCTGATTTGCCTTTTCTGTCGCCTGATGACTGCGTAGCAGCGCTTCTTTCAGTGATTTATCGGGTTCCATGGTATCGTTTGTTTTGTTAGGGTTAATGATGGTGTTCAGCTTTGTCCTTTTTCTTGTCTTCCTCCTTAATAAAGTTGCTCACATACCCTGCCACATCGTCCGCATGTTCTTCCATCAGAAAGTGCCCGCTGTCCTCAAAATGCAGGACATAGCACTCGTGGAAGAAATTTTTCCAGCGCTGTAGGGCATCAATCTTCACCAGTTTGTCCTGTTCCCCCCAAAGGATGAGAGTCGGGATGTCCTGAATCTTTTTGCGCTCCTTCCAAAGTTCGTCATACCACTTACTTACCCCCACCAGTTCGCGGGCGCAGGCCAGTGAGCTGACACATTCATCCGGGTCGCCGAGTGCCCTGGTGTACTGCTCCTGCAGTTTTTCAGGTATCTTACTTTCTTTGCCAAACAACTCCTGCACCAGTTTTCCGGTAGTGACATTTAGCTTGGAATGCAGGAATTTGCCCAATGGACCGACCAGGTACTTGCTAGCCTTCGAGAACACCTGATGATTTGAAAGTGACCAAGTCCAGGTATTGAGCATGACAATATTCTTGACGTTCTCAGGATGATTGATGGCATAAGCCAATCCGATCGGGGCACCGAAGTCATGCACGATCAAGGTGATGTCTTTGAGTTGGAGGTGCTCCATAAGCTGCTCAAAGTTGGCAGCATGAGCCCTGGGTTTATAGCTCCAGTCCTTTGGCTTGTCCGACAGTCCAAAACCGATTAGGTCCAAGGCGATGCACCGATGCTTTTTACTCAGGAGTTTGATCAGGTTGCGATACACGAAAGACCAGGAAGGCGTGCCGTGTATCATGACAATCGGATGGCCTTCTCCCTCGTCGATGTAGTGCATCTTGCCAGCCTCTAGTTCCAGGAACCTGGATTTGAAGGGATATTCTTTGGTGTCCAGCCAGTCTGGTTTCATAGGAGCCTTAGGGTGTTTGCTATTCATCTATACTTGAGACAGAGGCACAGGTTGTTAAGAAAAAGAAAAATCTGGCTGATACAGGTTTTTTTGTTTCTTGCGTAACTCTTTTGCTACGAACAAAGTAAGACAACTGCGCCGTTTTGCGGAAGGTGCAGCTATGCCCTGCCGAGTCAGATACTGTTTAGGGGCAAATCATGCCACCGAGTCATAGGCGTTCGCAATGCCGGTACCGAAACAGGCAAATGGTGCCCAACAGGGGCCGTATCTGGCCCAAAAGCACGGTCTCCTGACTTAACTGGAAGTAAATAAACACAACATGAACAATGTACTTTCTGCCGGATCGTCCTCGTGTAAGCCAATGGTATGGTTTCGTAGAGAGAGGCAGCGATGCATGTATTCGAAACAGGAAACCCTATTCTTGACCATAAAATAGTTATTTTTGCGCCCGACGGGCTCCGACAGAAATATTGGCTAGGCGCTGGAAAATTCTGGTTACTTTAAAGGCTTGCTGTCAAAAGGATTCTGCACAGACCTGAAAAGGACTTTGTGATCTCGTTACCCGGATTGTCAAAAAAGGAATCCTTACTTCCGTCAGGAAGAACCTAACCAGTTGGGTTATGCAGCAGTGAATGGTTTTTGAGCCAGAACTAGACAAGGTATGGCTGACAGGTATAGCCGGGTGCTCATGACGGGCAGATATAGAGCCGGATCTTAACGACGTATGGACAAGGTTACCCATCTTGTCTCTGACTTGATAAAGTGATGTATTAGTGATGATAACATTATAAAAACCTTAAATTTGTACTTTCATTTATAAGATTTACCTATGAGAATTGCTGTAGTTGGTACTGGATATGTGGGTCTGGTGACGGGCACCTGCTTTGCCGAAGTGGGCATCGACGTGACCTGCATCGACATTGACCAGAAAAAGATAGATAACCTGAAGCAGGGCGTACTGCCCATCTACGAGCCGGGTCTGGAGGAGATGGTGCTCAGAAACTCCCAGAAAGAGCGTCTCTCGTTCAGCACCGACCTGGCGACCAGCGTGCAGGGCTGCGATGTGGCCTTCATCGCCGTGGGCACGCCTCCGGGCGAGGACGGCTCTGCCGACTTGAAATACGTTTTGGCCGTAGCCCGCGCCATCGGCCAGAGCATGACAGACTACACCGTGGTGGTGACCAAGAGCACTGTGCCGGTAGGTACGGCGGCCAAAGTGCGCAACGCCATTAAAGAGGAGCTGGAGGCGCGTGGCGCTGACATTCCGTTCGATGTGGCCTCCAACCCGGAGTTCCTGAAGGAGGGTGCCGCCATCGATGACTTCCTCAAGCCAGACCGCATCGTGGTGGGAGTGGACTCTCAGCGCGCCGAGGAGATGATGAGCAAACTCTACAAGCCTTTCCTGATGAACGGCCACCCGCTTATCTTCATGGACATCCCGTCTGCCGAAATGACCAAGTACGCGGCTAACGCCATGCTGGCCACCAAGATATCGTTCATGAACGACATTGCTAACCTGTGCGAGATCATGGGCGCGGACGTGAACATGGTGCGCCGCGGCATTGGCTCCGACGCCCGCATCGGCAACAAGTTTATTTACCCGGGCATCGGCTACGGTGGAAGCTGCTTCCCTAAGGACGTGAAGGCGCTTATCAAAACGGCCGACGAGAACGGCTACCAGATGGAGGTGCTCAAGTCCGTGGAGACGGTTAACGAGAAGCAGAAATCAGTGCTGTATAACAAGATCAGCAACTATTACAATGGTGAACTGTCCGGCAAGACCTTTGCCGTGTGGGGACTGTCCTTCAAACCGAAAACGGACGACATGCGCGAGGCACCATCGCTGGTAATCATTCAGAAGCTGCTGGAGCAGGGCGCCAAGGTAAAGGCCTACGACCCGGTGGCCATGAAAGAGGCGAGCCATACGCTCGGTGACTCCATCGAGTACGGCAAGGACGAGTACGAGACCCTGATCGACGCCGACGCGCTGCTGGTGGTGACGGAGTGGCCAGAGTTCCGTTCGCCTAATTTCGCCGTGGTAAGCAAGCTTCTCAAGGAGAAGGTGGTCTTTGATGGCCGCAACATTTACGACGCCAAGGAGATGGAGGCCAAGGGCTATACTTACTTCGGTATCGGTATCAAGCAGGCGACAGTGCCGCAGCAAACTAAAGCAACCGTATAGAGATGGCCAGAAAAAGAGTATTAGTGACGGGCGGCGCCGGGTTCCTCGGCTCCCACCTGTGCGACAGGCTGATAAAGGAAGGGTACCACGTGATCGCGATGGATAACCTGATCACGGGCAGCCTGGAGAACATAGAGCACCTGTTCAAGCTCGAGCAGTTTGAGTTTTACCACCACGACGTGTCCAAGTTCGTGCACGTGCCGGGCAAGCTGGACTATATCCTGCACTTCGCCTCGCCGGCCAGCCCGATCGACTATTTGAAGATCCCGATCCAGACGCTGAAAGTAGGTTCGCTGGGAACGCATAACCTGCTGGGCCTTGCCATGGCAAAGGGTGCCCGCATGCTGATCGCATCTACCTCTGAGGTATACGGCGACCCGCTGGTGCATCCACAGAATGAAAATTACTGGGGTAACGTGAACCCGGTAGGGCCGAGAGGCTGCTACGATGAGGCCAAGCGTTTCCAGGAGGCCATGACGATGGCTTATCACATGCACCACGGTCTGGAGACGCGCATTGTCCGCATCTTCAACACCTACGGTCCGCGCATGCGACTGGATGACGGCCGTGTGCTGCCTGCCTTCCTAAGCCAGGCGCTGCGTGGCGAGCCGCTGAGTATTTTCGGCGACGGCAGCCAGACACGCTCTTTCTGCTACGTGGACGACCTGGTGGAGGGAATCTACCGTCTGCTCCTGAGCGACTACCACTTGCCAGTGAACATCGGCAACCCATCGGAAATCACGATAAAGGAGTTTGCCGAGGAAATCTGCAAGCTGACAGGCGTGGAGCTGAAGGTGGAGTACCAGCCGTTGCCAACCGACGACCCGCAGAAGCGCCAGCCAGACATTGCGAAGGCAAGAGAAGTGCTGGGCTGGGAGCCGAAAGTGGACCGTGCCGAAGGCCTGAGAAGAACGCTCGAGTACTTCAAAGAGAAAGTGGAGATTCCGGCTGAGCGTATAGCTTAACTTGCGTATACTCCTGAAAAGACAAAGGCCCTGATTGCATCAGGGCCTTTGTCTTTTTATTTTTAGAAAGCTTTCAGGTATGCAGCTTTGCAAGGCTGTTTCTAAATTTTCTTATGTGCCTTTATAAAGTTCATTGCCTCTTTGTTTGCAGCGTTTTTCTTATCCGTTGCCTCTAATACAATGGAGTAATACTGCTTAGCTGCTTTGAGTTCACGCTCCTGTTTGGCAATCCGGGCCAGGTTGAGGTAGGAGTTAACAAAATAACCAGAGTCTCGCTCATTGCTCATTTCGGCAAACATAATGGAGTTCTGGTAATAAGCCTTCGCCTTTTGGAAATCCCTGTACTTGTTCTGATTGATGTAGGCTAGTATATAAGAGGCGTAACGTCCGCTCACCGCTTCATACCCGGGCATACGCTGGTCCAGTTTATTCATAATGTCCAGGCAAACCCGCTCGGCCAACGTAAAGTGCCCTTGCACAAAAAGAGCACGAGCATAGAAACGCTGAAAATAGGCGTTGTTAGGATACTTTTGAGCCAGTCCGCGGGAAATATCCAGCGCAGCCTCCATATTCCCTTCTTCGTTGGCATAGATCTTCATCAAGAAGAACTTGGCCTCGGTGCCGGTATAAAAACCATTGTTGGCCACGTATCGCAACTGTTTAATGCCTAAACGCTTGTCACCACTCGGGAAGAAGGCAAGCACGGGGCGCAGCATTTTGTAGTTTTCGTGAATCCAGATAGAATAATAGTTGAAGAGAGCCTCCCCAAACAAAAACTCAGGGCTGAGACCATTGCCGGCTTTGGCTTTTTCCAAGTACTCTAAGGAGCGCTTGCTGGCTACAGTGGCTTTTCGCCAGTTGCTGCGCTCAGAGTGCAGGCGGGCCGTGAATCCGTTGGCGGCGGATAGAAAAAAGGCTGCCTCGTAGTCTTTGTTATTTCTGTCGTATAGTTTCTCCGCTTTCTGGATCGTCGTGTCCATGTACGCAAAGAAAAGGTCGTCGTATTTAAGCGTCTGAATGTTGGTCGGGACGATTTTCCACCATTGGCTCAGACCCATCAGGAAATAGGGCAGCGGGTGATGGGGATAACGGCGGCGAAGGGACTTGAACTGTTTCTCAGCCAGCTCATACTTAAAGTTGTACATGTTGTCCACGGCGCCCTCCAGTTCGTACTGTATGTCCATGTCCATCAGCAACATGCCCTTTACGTTGCCGGCACTGGGAATAACTTCGACAGACTGCATTGTGATCTCGCGCATTGTCGTGTCAGGCTGTGCCTTTGAGCCCTGTGCAGAAGCATGGGTTGACAGAAATATGCTGAGGATTACAAGTACAATCTTACTGTTCATAGGTGAAAATATATTCGTAGTGTCGAGCTGTTTCGCCTGAATTGCTGCAAGCGAGTACTAAAAGTACAACAATTATACTAAATTTGAATTGATACAAAAGAAATATTGCATGAAACTCCTGAAACAACTCTGTCGCATACACGCGCCATCCGGCAACGAAAAAAAACTATCCAATTTTTTGCTTAACTACATTGAGGAACAGAAAGTTCAGTGGAAACAGCAACCGACTGTAGTTTATGGAGAAGGTTTTCAAGATTGTATTTTATTGATATTTGGTAGGCCCCGAACCGCTATATTCGCGCATATCGATTCTATCGGTTTCACGGTACGCTACGGCAAACAACTGGTGAAGATCGGAGGCCCGGATCTGGAAACCGGCTATACCCTGGTTGGTGAGGACTCGCAGGGGGAAATTGAATGCACACTGGAGTTTGACGAAGAGGAGCATGAAATAAGCTACAAATATGAACGGGAGATCGAGCGAGGCACGGAACTGGTCTTCAAATGCGACTTCCGGGAAACAGAAGAAACAGTGCAGTCTTGCTACCTGGACAACAGGCTGGGGGTGTGGAGCGCCCTGAAAGTGGCCGAGACCTTAGAGGATGGCATCATCGCTTTCAGTAGCTGGGAAGAGCACGGTGGTGGGTCGGTAGCATACCTGGCAAAGTACATTTCCGAAAGGTATGGGGTGCATCAGGCACTCATATCCGATATCACGTGGGTAACAGAAGGCGTGCAGCCGGGCCAGGGAGTGGTAATCTCGATGCGTGACAGCCTGATTCCGCGCAGGTCTTATGTAGAGAGGATCATAGGTATAGCCAAGGCCTCCGGTATTCCTTTCCAGCTGGAAGTAGAAGGTTCGGGAGGGAGCGATGCCAAAGAGTTGCAACACGGGCCGTACCCTTGGGACTGGTGCTTTGTGGGCGCACCCGAGGACAACGTGCATACACCAAATGAGATCGTGAACAAGAAAGATATCGAGAGCATGGTGGCCCTGTACCGGGAATTGATGGAAAAGCTTTAAATGTATTTGATTGCGATAATTAAGGAGGCCGTTCTATGCAGAACGGCCTTTTTTGTGCGCTCTGCAGGTATAGGAAGAGGTTTTGGGGGCGCCATGCTGCCTTCAGGCTCCGAATCGCCGCAAAAGTCTAGTTTTTAGGGGTATAAGCGATGGTGAATATTGGAAGCTTTGACAGTGAATATTTGGAAAAGTCAAACGAATAGGCTTTCTTTAATAGCTCTATATAGCAATTTCAGAATCTCAACCCTTATTAACAAAACTAACTCTTATTGAATGGAAACTATTCTCTACGTAATTCCTGGATTTGGTCTGGCGGCCCTCCTGTATACCTTTATCAGGTCGGCCTGGGTAACGAAGCAAGCAGCAGGAAATGAACGCATGACGGAGATCGCCCGTCATATTGCCGATGGTGCAATGGCATTTTTGAAAGCGGAGTACAAAGTGCTCTTCTATTTTGTCGTGATCGCCAGTATATTCCTGTTCTATCTGGGTTATACCGGAGAGAACTCGCACTGGACCATCGTATTGGCCTTTATAATGGGTGCCCTTTTCTCGGCTATCGCCGGGTTTATCGGGATGCGCATTGCCACAAAGGCCAACGTGCGCACGGCAGAGGCTGCCCGCACCAGCCTTTCGCGTGCCTTGAGCGTTTCGTTTGCAGGTGGCTCTGTCATGGGGATGGGCGTAGCTGGTCTGGCCGTGTTGGGACTGGGCTCGCTCTTTATTGTGCTCTACTACTTCTTTGTGTATAGCGTGAATGGCGATGTGAACGGCCATGAAATGGAAGTAGCTTTGGAAGTGCTCACGGGTTTCTCGCTGGGTGCTGAAAGTATAGCCTTGTTTGCACGAGTAGGCGGTGGTATCTATACCAAAGCCGCCGACGTGGGCGCTGACCTGGTAGGCAAGGTAGAAGCAGGTATACCGGAGGACGATCCACGTAACCCAGCCACTATTGCCGACAACGTGGGCGATAACGTGGGCGACGTGGCAGGTATGGGCGCCGACCTTTTCGGTTCGTATGTCGCCACTATTCTGGCTACCATGGTACTCGGTCGCGAAGTGGTTTCTCAGGATAATTTCGGTGGTATGGCCCCTGTTATACTTCCTATGCTGATAGCTGGTCTGGGTATCGTCTTCTCCCTGATCGGTATGCTTTTCATACGAGTGAAGGAAGGCGGCAACGTGCAGGCGGCCCTGAATTTGGGTAACTGGATCTCCGTTGCCCTGACGGCTGTTGGCGCTTATTTCGCTATTCACTGGCTCATGCCGGATAACTTGGTGCTGCGTAACTTTGAGTTCACGAACGATGGTGTTTTCTATGCCGTGATCATTGGCCTTGTGGTAGGTACACTCATGAGTATCATCACCGAGTACTACACAGCCATGGGCAAAGGCCCTGTTAATTCTATCGTGCAGCAGTCCTCTACGGGCCATGCGACCAATATTATCGCTGGTTTGGCGGTAGGTATGCAGTCCACGGTAATGCCAATGATCGTGCTGGCGGCCGGTATCGTACTCTCTTACGCGTCGGCAGGTTTGTATGGCGTGGCCATTGCGGCGGCAGGTATGATGGCAACGACGGCCATGCAATTGGCGATTGACGCCTTCGGCCCGATTGCCGACAATGCGGGCGGTATAGCCGAAATGAGTGAACTGCCAAAAGAAGTGCGCGGACGTACTGACATTCTAGACGCTGTGGGTAACACAACGGCTGCCACTGGAAAAGGCTTTGCGATCGCTTCTGCAGCTTTGACCTCCCTGGCCCTTTTTGCGGCATTCGTAGGTATAGCCGGTATTGATTCTATTGACCTTTACAAGGCGCCAGTACTGGCCGGTTTGTTCATCGGTGCCATGATTCCGTTTGTCTTCTCAGCGTTGTGTATAGCGGCGGTTGGCCGTGCGGCCATGGCGATGGTGCACGAAGTGCGCCGCCAGTTCCGCGAGATTCCGGGCATTATGGAAGGAACCGGTCAGCCGGAGTATGAAAAATGTGTAGCCATCTCTACCAAAGCGGCCATCCGCGAGATGATGTTGCCAGGTGCGATTGCTTTGATCGTTCCTGTTATCGTGGGTTTCGGCTTTAGAGGCGTGTTCCCGGATACTTCCTCGCCTGAGATTTTGGGTGGTCTGTTGGCCGGTGTGACCGTGTCGGGAGTGCTGATGGCCATGTTTCAGTCTAATGCCGGTGGCGCCTGGGACAATGCCAAGAAATCGTTTGAGAAAGGCGTGGAGATCAACGGCAAGATGGAATACAAAGGCTCTGAGCCGCACAAAGCGTCTGTAACCGGCGATACCGTAGGTGACCCGTTCAAAGACACATCTGGCCCATCCATGAATATTCTGATCAAACTGATGTCGATTGTGTCGCTGGTAATTGCGCCGCACATTGCGCTGGAGCAGGAGCCACCGTTGCCGGAAGCTCCTGTTGAGATCAACATGGAAGTAGTGCCGGTAATGCCGGAGACCGCCAGCGTGGATAGGGAAAAGACAGCTGACTTCGTAGCAGTTGCCTCAAAAAAATAGGTTTAGTTTGCTTTAGTTTTGAATAAGCCCAGCCATAGCGTTGGGCTTATTTTTTATTATCCGTACCTTTGTTTATCAACAACACCACTACACCTTATGGAGCCCCGTACTATTACGCTTCACGACTGCCAGTTCAGTACATACATGTACGAAGAGGAAATCATCGCCCGGATACACATGCTGGCCGAGCAGCTTGAGCAGGATTACGCCGGTAAAAACCCACTTTTTCTGGCTGTGCTCAACGGTTCGTTCATGTTCACGGCCGACCTGATGAAGCGCATTAACATGCCTTGCGAGATCTCCTTTATTCGGATGTCGTCTTACCAGGACATGCAGAGCACTGGCAACGTGAGAGAAGTGCTGGGACTGACCGAGAACATAGAAGGGCGTGATGTGGTGGTGATTGAGGACATCGTGGACACCGGCCATACCGTAAATGCTCTGTTGCAGCAGCTCAACGAGAAGCAGCCGGCTTCGATCGAGATCATCACCCTGCTCATGAAGCCAGAGTGCCTGCAGCACCAGCTGGACGTGAAGTATGTGGCCAAGTCTATACCCAACGATTTTGTGGTAGGCTACGGACTCGATTACAACGGGCTGGGGCGCAACCTGCGGGATATCTACAAGATCGTATCTTAGCGTAGGTTAAAAAATATTCAATAGTACATCGATTTTATCCCTAAATTTGTTTTTTATCATAACTCAAAGATATGCTCAACATCGTTTTGTTTGGCCCTCCCGGTGCTGGTAAAGGTACGCAAAGCCAAAAGCTGATAGACAAGTATAACCTGATACACCTTTCGACAGGTGATTTGCTTCGCTCAGAAATTGCCGCTGGTACTGAACTGGGTATGAAAGCTAAGTCACTAATGGATAACGGTATTTTAGTGCCAGACGAGGTCGTGATCGGCATGATTGAGAACAAAGTGAAAGAGCACAGCCACGCTGGCGGCTTTATCTTTGACGGATTCCCACGCACCGTGCCACAGGCGCAGGGACTGGATAAGCTCCTGATGGACCATGGCACGGAGATTTCCTGCATGATCGCCCTGAAGGTAGACGACGAGGAACTGACCAAGCGCCTTTTGCTGCGTGGTGAGACTTCCGGCCGGCCGGATGATCAGAACGAAGAGCTGATCCGCAAACGCATACAGGAGTACAATACCAAAACCGCCCCGGTGGCTGATTACTACTCCGGCCAGAACAAATTCTGCGCAGTGGAGGGTATTGGCGATATCGAAGAAATCTTCGGAAACCTGTGCAAGCAGATTGACTCCCTGAAAGAGAAGCAGCAGAAGTAATCTTCTTTTCAGCTTTATTTAGAATGAACACAGAAGGTATAAGCAAGCCGGAACTCAAACGCTCCGGGTTTGCTTATACCTTATAATTTATACCTATTAGCATTACCAACATTGGCCCAATCTAACTTTATTGATTACGTAAAAATCTGTTCACGCTCCGGCCACGGTGGCGCTGGTTCAGCACACCTGCACCGTGACAAACGCACCGCTATGGGTGGTCCAGACGGTGGCGACGGGGGTAGAGGAGGCCATATAATCCTGCGTGGCAATTCACAGCTATGGACTTTGCTGCACCTGCAGTACCGCAAGCACGTGATTGCCGAAAACGGCCAGAATGGTGGCCCAAGTCACTCTACCGGTGCACAGGGCAAAGACGATGTGCTGGAGGTTCCACTTGGAACAATCGCCCGTAATGCCGAAACCGGCGAGTTCATGTGCGAGATCACCGAAGACGGTCAGGAAATCATTCTGACGCCGGGTGGCCGTGGCGGACTGGGCAATGCGCACTTTAAGTCGCCAACCAACCAAACGCCGCGCTATGCACAGCCGGGTGAGGATGGAAGAGAAGAGTGGGTTATTCTGGAACTGAAGCTACTCGCCGACGTTGGCCTGGTTGGTTTCCCGAATGCGGGCAAGTCTACCTTGCTGTCGGTGGTGTCGGCGGCTAAGCCTAAGATCGCCAACTATGCCTTTACCACGCTGGAGCCTAACCTGGGAGTAGTAGCCTACCGCGACTACAGGTCCTTTGTTATGGCCGATATACCAGGGATCATCGAAGGTGCCTCAGAAGGAAAAGGCCTTGGTTTGCGTTTCCTGCGCCACATCGAGCGTAACTCCATGCTTTTGTTCATGATCTCGTGCGACAGCCCGGATATTGCAGAGGAATATAAGATTCTGGTGAATGAGCTTGAAACGTATAACCCGGAGTTACTGGACAAGAAGCGCATACTGGCCATCACGAAATCAGATATGATTGACGACGAATTGGAAGCCGAAATGCGGGAAACCTTGCCGAAGGATATCCCAACAGTATTCATCTCCAGCATGACGCAGAAGAATATTACGCAATTGAAAGATATGATCTGGTCAGCGCTAAACTCGTAGTTTCGGCAGCCAGTTTTTGAGTACATATCGGTAGCGGCTGCAGGGCTTGCTACCGATTTTTTTTGAGGCACCAGCCGGGTACTGATTGTTAAAATGTTGATTTGCTGTTGTAGCTACGGCTGTTGCAGGTAAAGCAAAACGAGTTGTTTTATTGCTACGCCTGTGCGGCGGGCACCCCGAAAGCTTTCGGGGCAAAAAAATCAAGACGATTTTAAACTCGCTGACCGCTCAAACACAAAATCGTCGCTTGTGCACCGGGCTAAGGCGATCTGTTTTATTGCTAGCGTGCGAGTTACCCTTTCAATGCGTGCCCGTGGTAGTTTGTTATAGAACTTATACCTATCAACTGGTATTGCCAGAAAAGCCCCCTTTGGAGGGGGGAGGGGGAGGATAATCTTCCAGAGGTATATAGCAACTACACCATCTATACCTTGTAGAGCTGCAGCGGCCGTAAATTCCCCGCCTTAGACAAGGAGGGGTTAGGGGTGGTTGGAATCGGTATGTGCGAAAATCCTGCAAATCCTAGAATCCTGTAAATCCTTGGGGTAGGGGCCCTATGTACTGATTCAGACAGATTTCAGGCATAACGCCAAAACGAAGCACTCAACAATTTAACAATTCAACAATCAGCAATTAATAAATGCCAATCTGACACAAAGCTAGAATTGGCAAGACAATTGAAAAGACAAAATAGACCGATCAACCTATAATTCTTAAGGCATTATGTCAGAGAAAGATATTAAGAAAGAGCAGGAAAACGCAGAACTACAGGATAACACTGCCAACACAGAAGAAAATAACACACAGGAGCAGGCTGAGGAGACAGCGGAAGAAATTGGCTCTGAAAACAAATCCGAGGCCGAACTGGCTGAGATGAAGGACAAGTACATTCGCCTGATGGCCGAGTTTGAGAACTTCAGACGCAGGACAGCCAAAGAGCGCATGGACTTGCTGAAGACAGCTAACGAAGACCTGATGAGTGAACTGCTGCCTGTGTTGGACGATATGGAGCGCGCCCGTCAGTCGATGGAGGCAACTAAAGACGTGGATGCGATGTTGCAGGGCTTGGAACTGGTATTCCACAAACTCAAGCACGTGACACAACTCAAAGGTTTGAAACCAATCAGCATTCAGGCTGGTGATGACTTTGACAGTGAATTGCATGAAGCGATCACGCAGATACCAGCACCATCAGAGGAACTGAAAGGCAAAATAGTAGACGTAATCGAGAAGGGCTATACCTTGAATGAAAAGGTGATCCGCTTCGCGAAAGTTATCATAGGAGCTTAAGCAATGGCTAAGAGAGATTATTACGAGGTTTTAGGAGTAAGCAAAGGAGCGAGTCAGGAGGAGATAAAGAAGGCTTACCGTAAGCTCGCCATTAAGTTTCACCCCGACAAGAACCCCGGCGACCACGCAGCGGAAGAGAATTTCAAGGAGGCGGCTGAGGCCTACGAAATATTGAGCGACCAGCAGAAACGCCAGCGCTATGACCAGTTCGGTCATCAGGGCATGAATGGCGGCTTCGGCGGCGGTGGCGGCATGAACATGGAGGATATTTTCTCACAGTTCGGCGATATTTTTGGCGGCGGTGGCGGCGGCTTCGAGAGCTTCTTTGGTGGCACTGGCCGTCAGGGTGGCCGACGAACCCGCAAAGGCAGCAACCTGCGCATCAAGCTGAAACTCAATCTGGAAGAAATCGCTAACGGCGTTGAGAAGAAGATCAAAGTAAAACGCTATGTGGCGTGTGGCACTTGCGGTGGTAACGGCGCCAAGAACGGTACCGAAATGCAGACGTGCGGCTCTTGTCAGGGCTCGGGTCAGGTACGCAAGGTGGTCAACACCATGTTGGGCCAGATGGTGAGCACAGCAACCTGTCCTACCTGTAATGGCGAAGGTCGCATTGTGACCAAGAACTGTGAAGCCTGCCACGGAAGTGGACGCGAACTGCAGGAAGAAGTGATCACGATTAATGTACCGGCTGGCGTAATGGATGGCATGCAGCTGTCCATGAGCGGCAAAGGTAATGTACCGGAGCGAGGCGGAGTGCCGGGTGACCTACTCATTCAGATTGAAGAAGAGGAGCACCCAAGCCTGAAGCGCGACGGCAACAATGTGATTTTCGACCAGTATATCAGTTTCATTGACGCTGCCTTAGGTGCCGATATAGAAGTGCCGACTATCGGTGGCCGCGTGAAGATCACGATTAAGCCGGGTACGCAGAGTGGCGAAATATTCAGGCTGCGTGGCAAAGGCGTGAAAGACATTAACGGTTACGGCAAAGGCGATCAGCTGATCCACATCAACGTATGGACACCGAAGTCGCTGAGCAGCGAGGAGCGTGACGCCTTGGAGCGCCTGCGTGACTCCAATAACTTTGCCCCGCACCCGGGTAAGAGCGACAAGGGCTTCTTCGAGAAAGTGAAAGACTACTTTCAGTAAGCCTGTCCAAAATTAAATTAACAAAAGCCTGCCTTTTCAGTAGAAGAGGGAGGCTTTTTTACGCTTCAGTACCGCTGAAATAAGTTTTGTAAATATATTAAGGTATAGCAAGTTGCGTGTGACAGGCCTTTGACGAATAGTTCCCTTGTCTATCTTTCCATACCTGAAAAGAGTCTAACGTCTGATATCTTGCGTCTTTAAAAAGTCTTTGTCCGTATTTGGTATAGCCTATACCTGCGTTCGTCGAATAAGTATAGTGCTTTATTGATATTGCTTGTCACTCAGTCCCAAAAAAGCTATTTTTGAATATACCAAAAGGTTAACAGCATTGAGCATTCTTAAAATTGATGGCGTAACCAAGCGATACGCCAACCACACTGCCCTCGACAACGTCAGTTTCGACATCCCGGCTGGCTGCATTTTTGGCTTACTGGGACCAAACGGAGCAGGCAAAACGTCTCTCATTCGCATCATCACCCAAATAACCGGTGCCGACTCGGGCAAGATATACTTTAAAGGCGAGAAGCTGCGGCCATCGCACATCAAGGACATGGGTTACCTGCCCGAGGAGCGCGGCCTGTATAAAAAAATGAAGGTAGGCGAGCAGTTGCTATACCTTGCCCAACTCAAAGGCCTGACCAAAGACGAAGCCATCGCCCGTATCAAAGAGTGGGTGGCCCGCTTTGAGATTAAGGAGTGGATGAACAAGCATATAGAGGATCTTTCCAAAGGGATGCAGCAGAAGGTGCAGTTTATGGCCACCGTCATGCATGAGCCCTCGTTGATCATTCTCGACGAGCCTTTTTCCGGTTTCGACCCGATCAACGCCAACCTGATCAAAGACGAGATCCTGCGCCTGCGCGACAACGGAGCCACGATCATTTTCTCGACGCATCGCATGGAATCGGTGGAGGAGCTTTGCGATAACATTGCGCTGATTAACCGTTCCCGCAAAGTGCTCGACGGCCCGGTGCGCGAAATCAAAGACACCTACAAGACAGATACTTTCCAGGTTATCGGCAACGGGCAACTGCTCATCACCTCGCCAGACTTTGAGGTGCTGGAACAACACGACAACCACGGGGTGTTCCGGGCATCTATCCGTTTGCTCGACGGTGCCTCGCCCAATGACTTGCTGCGCTACCTGATCCAGCGTGTGGAGGTACATTCCTTCGTGGAACTCGTGCCGAGTATCAATGACATATTCATCCGAAAAGTAAAAGAAACCTACCATGCATAAGATCTGGCTCATCATAAAGCGCGAATACCTGACACGCGTGCGCAAGAAAAGCTTCATTATCATGACTTTCCTGACGCCGCTGTTGCTGGCGGCCTTCATGCTGGTTCCTGCCTGGCTCGCTACCATCTCCGACAGTGAAGATGCCGTGATGGTATTTGATGAGTCTGGTATTTTTGCTGAGAAGCTGGAAAGCAAGCCAGACCTGAAAATCATACCGGTTGCCGCCGGTTCGCTGGAGCAGGCCAAAACGGCTTACCAGGAAACCGATTACACCGCTTTGCTCCACATCCCGAAACTCGACCTGGCAAACCCCGAGGGTTTCCGGCTATACTCCAAAAAGAACATCAGTTTCCAGGTGAAGTTCAGGTTGGAGAGTATGCTGGAGAAGGAAATTGAGAGTCAGCGTTTTATGGCCTCGGGTATAGACCGTGAAATGCTCAACAAAATGAAAGCCAATATCACCATGACCACCGTGAACCTGAGCGAAAGCGGTGAGCAGGACAGCAACGTGTGGGTAACTTCCGGGGCAGGTATAGTGGGAGCGGTAATCATTTACTTTTTCATTTTCATGTATGGCGTGCAGATTATGCGCGGTGTGATTGAGGAGAAAACAAGCCGGATTGTGGAAGTAATGATCTCGTCGGTGAAACCTTTTCAGCTGATGATGGGCAAGATCATAGGTATAGCAGGCGTGGGACTGACGCAGTTTTTGCTGTGGGTGGTGCTGTCGGCTATTGTGGTCAGCGGTGTGCAGGCGGCATTTGGCATTCAGCCGGCACCTACGCCAATCGAGCAAATGCAATCGGGACGAGCCATGGCAACTGGCGAAGAGGAACCGGAGCAGACCGAGGAAACTAGCCAAACGGACACGCTTTCGGAAGTGAGCGAAGCTATTTCCAACCTTAATTTCCCGCTGTTGCTGGGCAGTTTCCTGTTTTACTTCCTGGGCGGGTATTTGCTGTATGGTTCGCTCTTTGGAGCCATCGGTGCCGCCGTGGACAACGAAACGGATACGCAGCAGTTCATGTTCCCCATCACGATTCCGCTCATCATCTCCTTCATCATGTCATATACCGTTGTGATACAGAACCCGGACGGGCCAGTAGCTTTTTGGATGTCGATCATACCGTTCACGTCGCCGATCGTGATGATGGTGCGCATACCTTTCGGGGTTCCTGCCAGCGAACTGCTACTATCGATGGGCCTTCTTGTACTGGGCTTTATCTTCACCACCTGGATTGCCTCCAGAATTTACCGCGTAGGTATACTCATGTATGGCAAGAAAATCAACTACAAAGAACTGTCGAAGTGGTTGTTTTATAGGGTATAGCCTGCTG
This sequence comes from Pontibacter aquaedesilientis, assembly GCF_014773225.1. Lineage (GTDB taxonomy): Bacteria > Bacteroidota > Bacteroidia > Cytophagales > Hymenobacteraceae > Pontibacter > Pontibacter aquaedesilientis. Next base: position 312,742 of record NZ_JACXAJ010000002.1, read on the forward strand.
AAGTATAGGTGTAAATTTAAAATAGCTGGTTCTTCGGAGCCAGCTATTTTTTTGTAACTTGATAGGGGAAATTGAATATTATGAAAAGAGATATTGACTTAATTCGGCAAATATTGCTTCAAACTGAAGAGTTGGGGTCTTTGAGTAGGAGCTTTGAGCTATCTATTGAAGGTTATAATACTAATGAAACAAGCTACCATGTGAAAATTTTATTCCAAGCAGGTTATCTTGAAGCCGAACATATCTCATGTAGAGAATTTGAAGAATGGAATCCAATTAGCTTAACATGGAGTGGTCATGAATTTTTGGACGCAGCGAGAGACAACACTGTTTGGAATAAGGCGAAGTCACGAATAGGAGATAAGCTGCCTACTGTCGGATTTGATATGTTGAAGTCAATTCTGAATATCTATGTAAAACAACAATTCGGATTTGAAGCATGATTAAGGTTTTCTTGATAGCTTACTTAATTCTTTTAATGGGCATAGTCACTATGGCTCAAAAGAATGACAAACCTGCCTACCAACTCTTCAACAATAAAGGCAAGCAGGTAAAGTATGGAAAAATGCTAGTAGAGTTACAGAAGGCCGATGTGGTGCTGTTTGGTGAGCAGCACAATGATCCGATCGCGCACTGGTTACAACTGGAAGTAGCCAAAGACCTGCACAAGGCCCATCAGCAGCACTTTGCCATAGGTGCCGAAATGTTTGAGGCTGATGTGCAACTGGTGCTCAACGAATTCCTCTCGGGGCAGGTAGCAGAGAACAACTTTGAGCAGGAGTCAAGGCCGTGGAACAATTATAAAACCGACTACCGACCAGTGGTGCGCTTTGCCAAGGAGGTGTCTATACCTTTCATCGCGACCAACGTGCCGCGCCGCTATGCTTCCATGGTATCGGGTGGCGGCCTGAAGGCGTTGGAGCATGTGTCAGAAGACGCAAGACGCTACATTGCTCCATTGCCGTTGCAAGTAGACATGGACTTACCCGGGTATAAGAATATGCTGGCGATGTTCGGCAACAGCACCCATGGCAATACCAAAAGCCAGCATATTGTGCAGGCGCAGGCTCTGAAAGACGCGACCATGGCACACTTCATCCTGCAGCAGGTAAACAGCGGCAAAAAAATGCTGCACCTCAACGGCGCTTATCACTCCGATAATTATGAAGGGATAGGTTGGTATCTGAAGCAGGGAAATCCGCAACTCAAAACCCTCACTATCACGACTGTGCTACAAGAAGATCTGGATAAGCTGACAGAGGAGAATAAGCTGAAAGCTGATTTCATACTGGTTGTGCCAGCGAGTATGACAAGGACTTATTAATTACATAACGTTAAGGCTTAACGAATAGAGTGCATGGATGATATTATTGTGCCTTCCCGGTTTTCTAAAGAAGAAACGATCAAGAGATTGAGGCATCTCTTTAGAGAAGGGAATGATTTCAGCATAGAACTTAGCATGTTGCACGGAGAATATTATCTATCTCCTGCACCTATACACCAAATGGGACTTATACCCGGCAAGCATAAAAGCATTTCGCTTAATCCGTTTTACCTACAATTTAGAGTAAAAGAGCAAAAAACAGCAGGAGAGGTAAATTCATCAATTCATATAACACCGCAATCAAAGGCTGTCTTTATTGCCTTAAGTTCGATGTTTCTAACGTTGGCATGGATTATTATACTTGTTACCTCTCTTGCAGAGAAAAGGTGGCTTGATATAGAAGTGTATATAATTGGTATAGCGCTGACACTGATAATGATTCTCTTTTTAAAGTTAAGTGTGGGTAAGGAGAAGAAGGTGATTGAGCGAATTGTTAAGGAATTTGAGTAAAGAGCAGATGTGCTAAATAAAACAACAAAGCCCGACCAATTGGCCGGGCTTTGCCTTTCTACTAAAGAGAAAGAAAGGTATGCTTATGCAGAGAAAGAGCTTCCGCAACCGCAGGTGCTCTTGGCCTGTGGGTTGTTGAAAACGAAACCGCGAGCGTTCAGGCCGTCCTGGAAGTCAACCTCCATGCCAAGCACATACATCGCGTGCTTCTTATCCATGATCAGCTTCAAGCCTTCCAGGCTATAAATCTCATCAGAGTCTTTTGCCTTGTCAAAGCCCAGTAGGTACGACATACCAGAGCAGCCACCGCCTTGCACACCAATGCGCAGGCCGTATTCAGCTGGTACATTTTTCTCTTGCATTATATTCTTAACTTCAGCCAGTGCTTTTTCGGTAAGCGCTATCGGTGCAGTTTTTGTCTCAGTTGCCATAGTCTGTTCAATTTTGAAATGGAGTCGCAATTTACGCAATTACTCGCAAATATACTGCGGCTCCCGGTTGTAATAGCTAAACAGCTATACTCCGGAAATGATTCATGCGACGCTCAAGTAATTTTTTCCGATATTTAAGGTTCAAAACAAACGCAAATGGAAGAAGGCACCATCATTATACTCGATATTCTTAAAATCTCTATACCTGCCATATTGGTGGCAGCAGTGGCTTACTCGTTGGTGAAAAAGCATTTAGAGCGTGATTACAAACTGCGCCTATTGGAGCTGCGTCAGAAAAACGCTGAAATCGTGACACCCATCCGTCTGCAGGCCTACGAGCGCATTGTGCTGTTGCTGGAGCGTATTACGCCGAGTAATCTGTTGTTGCGCGTGAGTGGGGGAGGGCACTCAGCCGCCGAATATCACCGTGTGCTGCTAACCGAGATTCGTAACGAGTTCAACCACAACATGTCGCAGCAGGTATACATGACCGAGCCGGCCTGGCAGCAGGTAAGGCATGCCCGCGAGGAAGTCGTGAACCTGATCAATAAATCCTATCAAAGCCTTGACGAAAAGGCCAAAGGCACTGAGCTGGCCAAACGGATTCTGGAAAACGTGCTCAGCAACGAGATCGACCCTACTGCCAAAGCCATCAGTTACCTCAAACTTGAGATCGGGCAAATCTTTTAAGTTTAGAAGTTAGAAAGTGTCTAAAGCAGAATACCAGCAATTCTCTAACTCCTAAACTCCCAAACTCTCTAACTCATATAGGAGTGCTTCCACTTGGCTCACAGTGTGGGCCGGGAAATTAGCGATCCGGATCTGTGTGTCTTTGTAACTACCGTACCCGCTCCCGATGGCCATGTCGTAGGGGGCAAGCAGTTTGTTTAGCTCAGCGGCTGGGATGCGGGTGTTGGCCACAATGGTAGTGAGAGAACGGAAAGCCGTGTTCTGAACGGCTGGCTCAAAATTCTTGCTCTTTTCCAGAAAATCGTAAATGAGTCTGGCCTTGGTTTCTGTTTCCTGCCGGATAGTGGCTATACCTTTCTTGTTCATATCATCCACCACTTTGCCTAGCAGGTATAGGTTGAGCACATTAGGCGTTTCGGGCGTTTGGTGCGCACGGCCTTTTTCGACTAAGACAGGTATGGTGTGGTAAGAGCCCAGGCTTATACCTGATTTTTGGAGCGCATGTGCTTTGGCCAGGCAGCGCTCATTCAACAGCCAAACCCCTAAGCCAGCTGGTAGGCCGAAGCATTTCTGTACGGAGAAGTACACCGAGTCCATTTGATTGTAGTCAAATTCAGGGTGAGGAAGCGAAGAGACAGCGTCTACAAACAGCAAAGACTCTTTTGGTGCCGACTGTCGGTACTGCGCGATATCCGCCACAGGTATACTCACCCCCGAGCTGGTTTCGTTGTGTATGAGGGCCACCAATTCCGCCGTGTCAGGTATGGCCACCTCCTCTGGCCGGAAACCCTCTCCAAATGGCACCTCAAACTTGTTTGTCTTTTTGCCTAATTCAGCCGAAATCTCATAAAAGCGTTTTGAGAAAGAGCCATTTACCAAATGGAAACTCTCCTCCTGCACCAGATTCTGAATTGCGCGTTCCCAAATCTCATTGGCCGAGGATAGAAAGAGCACCTCATAATTGTCAGGTAATTGTAGCAGCCGCCGCAGACCTGCTACCGCATGGGCGTAAATATCTTTAAACTGCTGGCTGCGGTGCGAAATGCTGCCAATCTTGTTCTCCATCGCCGACTGCATGTGCGCTAGCACCGTAGGGTATAGCTCGGAAGGACCGGGTGTGAAGAAGACTTTATTCGTCATGGGTTGAGAAGTTAGAGAGTTGGTGAGTCAGAGAGTTTAGGCGTTAGTGAGTTTAGGAATTTGGGAGGTACAGAGCATTGGGTCGCGACCTGTCCGAACCGTATGCGAATAACGATTAACGGAAATAAAAACCTGACCATACAGTGAGGTATGCCTGTTCTTAACAATTCTGTTATACCTGGCTGATTCGTTGATATCGCACCCTATTGGTTATACCTGCACAGCTAATCCTAGTACAAAATCCTGAATTTGATCGTAGCCGGTACCTGCCTCATGTCTTCGATTACTTTCTTGTCATAAAGCTTATCGATATCCGTGATCACGTAGCCGATCTGTTCGTTGGTTTTGAGGTACTGACCCAGGATGTTCACTTGGTTGCTGGCCAGCACGCTGTTGATGTTGGCAAGCACGCCCGGCACGTTCTGGTGAATGTGGATCAGGCGGTGCGCATTTTTGAGCTCCGGCAGCTGGATGTTCGGGAAGTTAACGCTTTGGTAGCTGTTGCCCGAGTTGATGTACTCCATGATGCGGCTCGGAACAAACGTGCCGATGTTTTCCTGCGCCTCCTCTGTGCTGCCTCCTATGTGCGGGGTCAGGATGACATTGGGCAAACCACGCAGTTCACTCACAAACTCCTCATTATTCGATGCAGGCTCATAAGGATAAACATCCACCGCGGCGCCCCGTACCTTGCCCGACTTAATGGCTTCTACCAAGGCAGGTAAATCCACGATATGGCCACGGCTTAAGTTCAAAAATATAACCCCGTCCTTCATGGCGGCGAATTCTTCCGCTCCGAACATACTTTTATTGCTGGTGCGTCCGTCCACGTGCAGACTCACAATGTCCGATATTTCGAGTAGCTGTTTCAGTGTTTCGCATTTACGGGCATTGCCAAGCTGCAGGCGTTCTATCACATCATAATAGTACACATCCATACCCAGCGCCTCGGCCAGTACCGACAGCTGGGCCCCAATGCTACCGTAACCAATTATACCTAATTTCTTATCGCGAACCTCCACGCTGCCAGTAGCTGACTTATCCCAAATGCCCTGGTGCATTTTAGTGCTCTTGTCCACCACATTGCGGCAAAGCATGATAATCTCGCCGATGGCCAGTTCCACCACGCTGCGGGTATTGCTGTAAGGCGCATTAAAAACGGCCACACCCGCGTCGAGGCAGCTATTCAGGTCGATCTGGTTGGTGCCAATGCAGAAAGCGCCGATACACATCAGTTTGTTGGCATGCTCGAGCACCCGCTTGGTTACTTGGGTTTTGGAGCGTATACCTAGAACCGACACATTTTTAATCCGTTCACAAAGCTCGTCCTCACTTAAAGCACCCGACACCGTCTCGATCTGGTAGCCTTCCCGCTTGAATAACTCAATGGCTTTGGGGTGCACATTCTCCAGCAGCAGCACCCGAATGCGGTTTTTGGGGTAAGAAATGGCCATGGGCAGTTTGTGCTGGTACAGAAACTCATCCAGGCTCGGGGCCACATCGTCGGCTTTGGCTACCACACTGTCGCGCACGATGTTTTCGGTAAAGGCATAGAACTTATTGGCCAGTCCTGCTTCTTTTATTTCGTAGTCGGTATACCCATCACCCAACACATACACATCGCCTTCCAACGCGAGTTCTTCGAGCAGCTTTATCTTGCCCCGGTCCAGGCAAAGCAAATTCTCTTTATCAAAGCCGATGATGTTGCCTTGTTCATCGAACTTAAACGTGTTGGCATAAATGTTTTCTTCCTTAATGCCGTACTCGGTTACGATGGGGGTGATGAACTCTTTGAAACCGCTGGACACGATCAGAATATTGTCAGCATAGGCTTGAAAGAACTCCTTGTTACGTTTAATGGAATCCGAGACCCTGTTCTGCAAAAGCTGAATCAGCGGCTTCAGGTGGCGTCGGTTCGCTTTAAGGAGCGCCAAACGTTTGGACAAACCTTCTGTAAACGAACTTTTACCTTCCATGGCGCCGTTCGTCAAATCCCGGATCTGCTGCAATATAGCTGCTTTGTTCTCTTCTCCTTCGAGTGATATCTCGCCCAGTTCGTCAAGTGCCTCTACCTGTGTAAAAGTGCTGTCAAAGTCAATGATGTAGTACTTGTCTTTAGTCATAGTGGGTAGGGTAATGGGTTGAGTTCTGTTAAAATTTGCCCTCGCTCGCCTCTGGCGAGTATGGGCTATCTAGTGGCGTCCTGCCACTTTTGACGAAAGGCATTAACTGAAGCGGCCAGAGTCCGCACATCACTCACACTCGCCAGAGGCAAGCGAGAGCACTGTATTACGCTGGATGAAGATTCCCTCTTAAGAAGGTTATGCTAAAAATCTCCAGATATCTCCTTACGTCGAGATAGCAGTAGTGGGGTGATGGAATAACACACCAAAGTAAATATAAGGCATAAAAAAATCCGGCAACAGGTATAGCGGCCGGATTTTTCAATTATTTGTTTCTGAACTACAGTGAGTTGCCGGTTTCTGCCAGCTGTGTGTCTATGATGCGCTGGTAGAACTGCACGTACAGAGGCACAATCTTGTTAATATCGAAAACGTGGGCGCGGGCCAGAGCGTTTGCCTTAAAAGTTGGGAGGTTGGCATCGTCGAGGATGTACAGCGCGTTCTTTACCATATCATCCACATCGCCAACCTCACTCACGAAGCCAGTCACGCCATGCGTGTTCAACTCAGGTATACCGCCGGCATTGGTCGAGATAACCGGCACTTCACAGGCCATTGCCTCAAGGGCGGCCAGACCAAAGCTTTCTTTTTCCGACGGCATCAGGAACAGGTCGGCGATGGAGAGCACTTCCTCCACCGCTTCCAGCTTTCCTAAAAAGCGCACGTCGTTGCAGATCTTCATCTCGCGGCACAGCTTTTCCATCTTAGGGCGTTCCGGGCCATCGCCCACCAGCAGGAGCTTGGAAGATATTTTCTCGCGCACCTTGGCAAAGATCCGAATCACGTCCTCGACGCGCTTCACGCCCCGGAAATTGGAGGTATGCACCAGCAGCTTTTCATTGTTGGGGCTGATGGCGGCTCTGAAGTGCTCTTTCTTCTGGCGCTTGAACTTGTTCAGGTCAATAAAGTTCGGAATCACCTCAATCTCTTTCTCTATCTGGAAAAACTCGTAGGTCTCTGTGCGCAGGCTTTCCGATACGGCGGTTACACCATCCGATTGGTTAATGCTAAATGTCACTACCGGCTCGAACGATGCGTCTTTGCCTACCAATGTAATATCCGTGCCGTGGAGCGTTGTGATGACAGGTATATAGATGCCCTTGGTGCGCAGGATCTGTTTGGCCATGTAGGCTGCCGAAGCGTGCGGAATGGCATAATGCACATGCAGCACATCCAGCTTCTCGAAGCGGGCAATGTCTACCATCTTGCTGGCCAGCGCCAGTTCGTAAGGCGGATATTGAAAAAGCGGGTATGACGGGATATATACTTCGTGGTAAAACAGGTTCTCGTTGAAAAAATCGAGGCGGGCCGGCTGGCTGTAGGTGATAAAATGCACCTGGTGGCCTTTGAGTGCCAATTCCTTGCCAAGCTCTGTGGCGACCACACCGCTTCCCCCGAAGGTAGGGTAACAAACTATTCCGATTTTCATGGTTCTTTGGGATAGGAAACAACAAGTGCAGCCCTATGCGGAGCTGCACCTGTAACAATCCAGTTTATGTTAAGTTTTTGGAACAATCGATTTATAGATCACATCGTGTATACGGGTACGGATGTTATACTTCACCAGTTTGGAGTTGCTGGCATCCGGGTATACCCTGTTGGACAGGAAGATGTAAATAAGCTGGTTTTCGGGATCTACCCAGGCGCCTGTACCTGTAAAGCCCGTGTGACCAAAAGTTGACTGAGACGCCAGGTTGGAAGTCGGTCCGTTACCGTCCGGGTCAGGTTTGTCCCAGCCCAGACCGCGACGGCTGTTGCTGGACTGGCGCTTCGAAAACTCTGGCACCACCGGGGTGTTGAAATACTTGTGCCCGCCGTAGCTGCCATTCTGCAGGTTCATTTGCATCAGCACCGCCAGGTCGTTGGCATTAGAAAACAGACCCGCATGGCCACCCACGCCACCCATCATGGCAGCACCTTGGTCATGCACCGTGCCCCAGATCAGGTTCTTACGGAAGTAATTATCGTCCTCGGTCGGTACAATCACTTCGCGCTTGTGCTTCAGAAGTGGGTTGTAGGTCATTGTGCTCAAACCAAGCGGACCGTAGAAATTCTGATCCATGAACTCGTTCAGCGGCTGGTTAAGCAGACGTTCCGACATACGCTTGAGGATGTAGAAGCCCAGGTCACTGTATTGGTAATCGTAAGTTTTGGCAGTCTTCGGTTTTACCAATAGCGGTGAGCGCACAGTCCAGGCCCACAGGGAGTCTTCCATCGATTTGATGGAGTAGATGCCCGGCACCACTTCATTCGGGAATACATCAGTCTGGGCACTGGCGTAGAAGGTCTGGTTCAGTTGCAGCTTATCCAATGTTTTCTGCCAATGCGGTATACCTGCCCGCAAACCCGACTGGTGTGCCAGCACATCGCGGATTACCAGGTTGGCCTTGTTGGTGCCTTTCAACTCAGGGAGGTAGGTCGAAACCTTCTCGTCCAAGTTGATCTTGCCCTGGTCTTTCAGGAACATCACGGCCTGCAACGTAGCCGCCACTTTAGTGATGGACGCGATATCGTATACTGTGTTGTTGGTCACCGGCTTTTTCTTGTCGTAGGTATAGTGGCCGTACGATTTGTTGAAAATCACAGTGCCGTTCTTTACCACCAGTACCTGTGCACCCGGCGTGGCGGCATAGGCGATGGCCTCAGTCGCAATGTTGTCGATCTGAGCCAAGGTCTTTGAGTCCATACCCACGCTTTCCGGTGAACCGTACTTCAGGCGACCAATGGCGGGAGTGGCTATACCTGTGCCTGCCTTCAGCGTAGCCGATGCCGTAACTGGCAGCTTGCCTTTAGCCGCACGGGCACCAAACAGTACCTGAGGCACCAGCGATTGCGAAGTCGGATTATCTTCATAGCCCGCCACCAGCCAATCACTCTTGTCGAAGAACTTGAGGCTGTAAGCATTGCCAAAAACAGCTACTACCACTTTCTTATTGGTGCGCTCCCGCAGAAACTGGATGAAGGCACGTGTGCCTATGCCAATACCAAAATCTTTGAATGGTGTGCTATTCATGCCATGCACACTCACCACCACCACATCATGATCCTGTAGTTTAGGTATAAGCTTGGTGAAGGCAGAGTCTGGAGCGAAGCGGTCTTTAATGGTGAACTTGGTGACAGGGGCGTATTGGCCCATCGTTTGCTGAAAAACACTGTTAGGCCCTGTGCCAATGGCTATCGATACAATACTGAGTGTGTCCAGGTTGCGGAAGGGGATCAGGTTGCCCTTGTTGCGGGCTACCGTTACGGCATGCTCGTAGAGTTGCTCCTGTACCACACTACTCAGCGGACGATCCACCTCCTGCTGCAGGTTAACCAGCGATACCGGCTTGTAGTGGTTAAGCCCGGCCCAGTACTTGGCATGCAGGATTTTGCGCACACGCTGGTCTATGTCTTCCTGCTTGAGTTGCTTGGCAGCGATGGCTTCGTTGATCTTGCGCACAGCGGTTGGCACGTCTTCCGGAAACAGCAGCACGTCGTTACCGGCTATCAGAGCTTTCAGGTCCACCTCACCGGGCTTGTAGAAGCTGCTAACACCTTTCATGTTCAGGGCGTCGGTGAATACAAGTCCCTTGTACTTCATTTTCTCTTTGAGGATGCCCGTCACTATGGGCTTGGAGAGTGTTGCCGCCTGATTTCTTGTCGAGTCGATTTTGGGCATATGCAGGTGCGCGACCATTACGCCCATCACACCGGCCTCAAATGACTTATGGAAAGGGTATAGCTCCACCTCGGAGAGGCGCTTCATGTCATGGTTTACCACCGGCAGGGTCAGGTGCGAGTCGGTATCGGTGTCGCCATGGCCAGGGAAGTGCTTAGCAACGGCAATTACACCGTGGTCCTGCAGGCCTTTGATATAAGCTACACCGCGACGGGCCACTTCTTCTTTGGTTTCACCAAAGGAGCGGTTGCCAATTACCGGGTTGGCTGGGTTCACATTCACGTCCAGAACAGGCGAAAAACTCACATGCACACCCATACGCTTCATTTTAAGCGCTATTTCGCGGCCCATCAGGTAGATATACTTGTCATCATCCAAAGCACCCAGCGTCATTTGCTTGGCGAAGTGCATGCTGCTGTCCAGGCGCATGTTCAGGCCCCATTCGGCGTCCAGTGCCACCAGCATCGGTACACGCGCTTTGCTCTGGAAACGGTTGGTCAACTGTGCCTGCCGCACCGGGCCGCCCTGCATGAACATCACGCCGCCAATGCCATAACGAGCCACCAAAGTGTCGATCTGGCGGAAATGCTTTTCGTCCTTGTTGGAGTAGGCGGCCACCATAAACAGCTGACCAATACGCTGGTTAGGTGTCATGGATGTGAAGACACTATCTACCCAGCTTTGCTCTTTTGAGGCCACAATGATGCTGTCTGACGGGGTCAGCGACATCAGTGGTCCCATTCCGAGAAAGATAAGAATAAGTAACCCTAAGCTAAAACTCTTCAACATCCTGTACTGGTATTATTATATTGGAACAAGTCGAAATTAAGCCTATTTTTGCAGAAGGCGGTCCAAAAAACAGGAAAAATTATTTCTGGTCTTTTTGCCACTCTAGGCGGTATAGCAGACGGCTCTGTAGGTGCTAACGCCGCAAGAGCCTGGAGCTATATAGTTGTCTCTTGTTAAAATCAGAATCCAGACACACTCTAATTTTCGACCCATTTCGCAACCGGTCTGTAAATTAGTAATAAATTTCGTTCTGAATAAGTTCTGTTTTGACAAAATAGTATATTCAAAAACCTAGCCGTTTTAATATATAGGGTGGGTTGAGGAGAGAAGATACCACCAAATTGAATTAAAAATAGCGGATGTCCGATATCATACACTTATTGCCCGATTACCTTGCCAACCAGATTGCCGCCGGCGAAGTGGTGCAGCGGCCTTCGTCGGTGGTGAAGGAACTGCTGGAGAATGCCATTGATGCCCGTGCCACGAGTGTGCAACTGATTGTGAAGGAGGCCGGAAAGCAGCTGGTGCAGGTAGTGGACAACGGGATCGGTATGTCGGAGACCGACGCCCGCATGTGTTTCGAACGGCACGCCACTTCCAAAATCAAATCCACAGAAGATCTGTTTCGGATCCGGACCATGGGTTTCCGGGGCGAAGCTATGGCCTCGATCGGGGCGGTGGCGCAGGTAGAACTCAAAACCAAGCCGCATGGAGCCGAAACCGGTACCCGTTTGCTGATCGAAGGCTCTACTGTGGTTTCGCAAGAGCCGGCCGTTGTGCCTGCCGGTACCTCTATTGCTGTCAAGAACCTTTTTTATAACGTACCTGCCCGTCGCAACTTCCTGAAAACGAATGCGGTGGAAATGCGTCATATCTTGGACGAGTTTCAGCGGGTAGCGCTGGCTTACCCCGAAGTGGCTTTTACGCTGCACCACAATGAGGTGGAGATTTTCACTTTGCCCGCCGGAAAGCTGAGCCAGCGCATAGTGGGCGTGTTTGGCAACAACTACAAAGAGCAGATGGCCGGCTGCGAAGAAGAAACACCCTTTATGAGTGTGCGCGGTTACATCGGCAAGCCTGAGTTTGCCAAGAAGACCCGAGGCGAGCAATTCTTCTTCGTGAACAACCGTTTCATCAAGAGCGGCTATCTTAACCACGCCGTCATGACGGCTTATGAAGGACTCTTGCCAAAAGACAGTCATCCGTTCTATGTGCTTTTCATCGACATCGAGCCGGAGCGGATCGACATTAACGTGCACCCAACCAAGACCGAGATCAAGTTCGAGGACGAGAAAACGGTATACGCCATTGTGCATGCCGCCGTGAAGAAATCGCTGGGCACGCACAACATCGCGCCTTCACTCGATTTTCAGAGTGATGTGAATTTTGCACCACTGCAACCCATCCGCATGTCGCATGGGGGGGAGGGGTTTGAGAAAGAAGGCACCTTTCCGGGTTTTAAAGTGCCGAGCTCACCTAAGAAGGCCAGTGCCAACGGTTGGGAACAGCTTTACGAGCCGCTACGCGACGCAAAGCCAATGCAACAGGAAGAGCGGATCACATCGCCATCAGGTATGGGGCTGCTCGACGATACGTTTGCCACCCCGATGACCACGTCCAGCAAAACGTTGCAAGTGCATCAGAAGTACTTGCTGGTACAGGTAAAATCAGGGGTCATGATTATCGACCAACAGGCCGCGCAGGAGCGGATTCTGTATGAAAAGTACATGGCCTCGCTGCAGAAGAAGATGGTGACTTCGCAGGCGCTTCTTTTCCCGCAGACCATCGAGCTTTCGCCGGCCGATTCGGCTTTGGTGAAAGAGCTGCGAGCTGAGTTTCAGGAACTGGGCTTCCAGTTTGAGGACTTCGGCGGCAACACTATTATCCTGAACGCTATACCTGCCGATGTGCAGGCTGCCAACGAAAAAGAGCTGCTTGAAGAGCTGATTGAACAGTATAAAAACAATCTGGCCACGCTCAAGTTGGATAAGCGGGAGAACCTTGCGCGGGCCATGGCTAAGCGACTGGCCTCCAAGCTACAGCCACGCATGTCAGACCTGGAGATGAACTCCCTCGTAGACAAGCTGTTTGGATGCGAAGTGCCCAACTATACCCCCGGCGGACAGAAGACGCTGGTCATCATGGAGCTCAATCAGCTACATGAGCTTTTCCTGAAGGGGTGATTTTAATTGTTAAATGGTTGATTGTTAAATTGTTGTATTAATTTGAGCTTTTGACAAGCTCAGGTATAGGTATTTGCAACAGGTATAGCAACCGACTCGAGAAAAAGAAGATAAGATGTTCAACATAACCCCCATGGTCAGGAACCTCCTGATCATCAACGTGGTCGTATTTATTTTGCAGGGTAATGTGTTTGATTACCGGCAATTTGCCTTGCACCATTTCGGCTCCGACTACTTTCAGCCGATTCAGCTATTCACCCACATGTTTCTGCATGGCGGCTGGGCGCACCTTTTCAGCAACATGTTCAGCTTGTTTATCTTCGGTCCTTTATTGGAGCGGTTCTGGGGTTCGCAGCGCTTTCTGGCATTCTATCTGATTACGGGTTTGGGCGCCAGTATGCTCTACTCTGGTGTGCGGGCCTACGAATTGAATACGATTGAAAATGAGGCAGTGCAGTATATGGAGAATCCGACTCCTATTGGTTTCTACAACTTTATGGAATCGCACTATGCGGGCGGCTATGAGAAACGCTTTGCCATAGAATACCAGCGCAACCCAGATAGCGAAGAGTACATCGCAGAAAGCAAGAAAGCCGTTACAGCCATTTTCAATCAGGCCTATAACATGCCGATGCTGGGTGCTTCGGGGGCGGTATTTGGTATTTTGATGGCTTTTGGTATGCTCTTTCCGAATCTCGAGCTCTTCCTGTTATTCCTGCCCGTCCCCATCAAGGCCAAATATTTTGTGCTCCTGTACGGAGGGTATGAACTGTATTCGGGCTTCAACAGGGTGCCGGGCGACAACGTGGCGCACTTCGCGCACCTCGGTGGTATGCTGTTTGCGTATATTCTCATAAAAATGTGGCAACGCAACGATTATCAGGATACGTAATAGTAAAGACAATTTGTAATAAGATAGCAAGGCGCAAAAGCCTTCCCGGATAGCATCGCATTTCGCTAAAGCCAATTCCTGAAGCCTTTGTTCTGTCCTTTTTCAGCTAACAGGTATAATGAGCATTCTCCAAGACATAAAAGACTCTTTCCGGCAGCCAAACAACACCCTGAAGCAACTCATCCTCATCAACGTGATCGTTTTTGTGGCTCTGATCACGCTCCGCACGGTGCTGTACCTGACCAGTAGCAGCTGGGCCTACACCGGGCTGATGCGTTTTATCGCACTCCCCTCTGATCCGCTCGTTTTCATCACACGTCCCTGGACGATTGTTTCCTACTTCTTCACTCACGAAGGATTCCTGCACATCATCTTCAACATGCTTAACCTCTACTGGTTCGGGCAACTGATCAGGGAATACCTGGGTGAAAAAAAACTCCTGAGCCTCTACATATTAGGAGGTATAGCCGGTGGTTTGCTCTACATGCTGAGCTACAACCTGATTCCCTACTTTGCCGACCGCGCCGCTTATGCCGTGATGATCGGTGCTTCGGCCAGTGTACTGGCAGTGGTGGTAGCGGCCGCCACACTGATTCCGAACTTTACGTTCAACCTGATCATCATTGGTCCGGTTCGCATCAAGTACATCGCCGCTTTTCTGGTGATTCTTTCAATTTCAGGAGCCGTGGGCGATAATGCCGGCGGTAACATAGCGCACTTAGGCGGTGCTTTATTCGGGTGGCTTTTTGTAAAGCAACTGCAGCGAGGCCGCGACATGGGACGACCTTTGCACAGCACCATGGACTTCTTTACCAATCTGTTTAAGCGCCGCCCAAAACTGAAAGTAACGCACCGGCAGAAAGCCACGGTCGGGAATGGAGCTCGTAATAATTCCGGTTACCACACCGGGTACGCCGGCAAGCCCAGCCAAATGGAGATCGACCTGATCTTAGATAAGATCTCGGTCTCGGGTTACGAGAGTCTTTCGAAAGAGGAGAAACAAAAGCTGTTTCAGGCAAGTCAGAAAGATTAAGACTATCTTATCCCATCCTTAGTATTTAAACATTTAATGCAGCGCAGTCTGGTAGAATCTACTAAATTGCGCTGCATTTTTTAATTCTATCTTATGCGATATCTATACCTGGTTTCAATACTTATATTGTGTACTATGCAAGCCAGCTTGGCTCAAGATTACATTGTGTCGTTAGCAAATGAGGTGGAGCACGGCAAGGTAACGTATGCGCCCTCAGAAGGAAACAAAATTTTTTTCAAGGCTGATGGTGCCAAAAAGGCTAAAGAGTACAATGTCACGCAAATCAAAGGTTATTTTCAAGATGGCTTATTCTATATCCCCAAATTTTGGGCGCGGCACGATCGCCACATATTTATGCCTTCATTCAGAGAAGGGGATGATAGCGTAAAGTTTAAGAAGGTGACAAAGTTAGATATTGTGGTAACAGGCCAAATCAATTACTACCATACAATAGAGAAAGTGCATAGCAATTCGGCTTTTGGACCAGGCGCAGATCGGGTGGATATTCACGTAATAGATATAAAAAACAATCCGATTTATATTCAGGTAATTACTGCTTCAGAACTCGCGAACATTGTGAAAGACCACAAAGATTTGCATAGCAGAGTCCTTGCCATGAAGCGGGAGGCAGTTGAGGATGAGTCGCAAAACCTTTATAAGCAATTGGTAGCCATGAAAACCGAGTCTAACAGAAGGGAGGACGAACTTACCAAAAAGCAGATAGAGCAGGTTATAAAAGAGTACAATGCGTGGCATGAATTCAGATACTCAGCACGCGAAGAGTAATTGTTCCATTAATCAAAAAAGCGCCACTCCTTTGCAGAAGTGGCGCTTTTCGTATCAATAAGTAAGGTATAGCGATTAAGCTTTGGCGGCGTTGATGTTGTCAAGTGCTTCCATTACTTCTTTCACGTGACCGCGTGACGTCTCCAGCAGTTGCTTCTCGTCTTCGTTCAGTTGCAGTTCGATGATCTTCTCGATACCGTTCTTGCCCAGGATTACCGGAACACCCAGGTATACGCCATCGATGCCGTACTCGCCTTCCAGCTTCACGCAAACAGGGAACACACGACGCTGGTCGCGCACGATCGCCTCTACCATCTGAGCAGCCGCTGAACCCGGTGCATACCAGGCAGAAGTACCCATCAGTTTCACCAGCTCACCACCACCGTTCTTGGTGCGGTCAACAATAGCATTCAGTGTTTCTTCGTCGATCAATTCTGTTACCGGGATACCACCAACCGTTGTGTAACGTGGAAGCGGAACCATGGTGTCGCCGTGGCCACCCATTAATACTGCCTGAATGTCTTTTGGAGATACGTTCAGTGCCTCAGCCAAAAACGCTCTGTAACGAGCTGTGTCCAGGATACCAGCCATACCCATTACGCGGGTGCGTGGCAGCTTGGAAGTGATATGCGCTGCGTAGGTCATCACGTCAAGTGGGTTAGAAACCACGATGATGATCGCGTCAGGCGAGTGCTTCACAATGTTCTCAGTTACCGACTGCACGATACCGGCATTGGTAGAGATCAGGTCATCGCGCGTCATACCCGGCTTGCGAGGGAGGCCAGATGTGATTACTACCACGTCAGAACCAGCAGTTTTGCTGTAGTCGTTGGTTACGCCAACAGTGCGCGTGTCGTATAGGTTGATGGGGGCTTTCTGCCAGATATCAAGCGCTTTGCCCTCAGCAAAACCTTCTTTAATATCCACTAAAACTACTTCGTTCGCGATTTCGCGGTAAGCCAATACATCGGCGCATGTCGCCCCAACGTTTCCAGCTCCAACTACGGTTACTTTCATTGTAGGATATACTTTAATTATGGTTTGAGATTCGGTTTACTTCCGTAAAATTAGAAAAATCTATTGTTAAAGACAGACATTAGACACTAGATGTTAGATATTAGACCGTAAACTTTGTCAGAAGCATTTAAAATCTAGTGTCTGACGTCTAAAATCTAACGTCTCAAAGAAATCTCCAGCACCTGCTCTGTCTTCTCCGTTACTTTAAAGCGGTTGTCCAGCCGTTGGCCAGCAATCCAGGCAATGGACTGGTCCGATATCAATACCAGCGTTTTGGCTTTAAGGTTGGCTGGAACCTTCTTGTCGATCAAAAAATCACTGATCTTTTTCTTCCCGTTCATACCCAGCGGCACAAACCAGTCACCCTCCTGCCAAGGGCGGAGGCGAAGCGGGAATTTTAGAAGACCTGCATCCAGGGCAGCCACATGCGGTTTGGTGTTAAGCTTGTATTCGCTGGCCGGCACGTAGCGCAGGGTCAACTGTACATGCTCCTCGTTTACTTCCGTCTGGCCTTCCTGTATGGTCACGCTTCCGAAACGGTTCAGGTTGCGTGGAGTGATCACGAGCTGGTCGCGGTCTTTTACTAAGGTATGGCTCGGTGAGTCAAACTGTTTGCCCGAAAGGCCATCCAGCGCCTCCACCAGTTCCAGCACCACGGTATAGCTGAAGTTGAACGGGCGCAATAGTTCGTGCAGCACCACCGGTAGGCCTGTCGCATTTTGCAGCGGCACCAGCGACAGGTAGACGGCGTCTTCGGCCTCCTTCATGCTTTGCTGGCGTAGGTTGTCGATGTAGGCATGCACGATGGCCTCGGCCTGACTCACCCGCTCAGCCGTGTGTTGCATGGTCTCTTCCAGGTTGGGGTTTATCTCCTTGAGCACCGGAATTACCTCGTGCCTGATTTTGTTGCGCTGGTACTTGGTCGTCTCGTTGGAGCTGTCCTCGCGCCAGATCAAACGTTTCTCGGTTACAAAGTCGAAAATGTCGTCCTTGGTGACCGGGAGCATCGGGCGTATGATATGACCGTTTTTAGCAGGTATACCATGCAGGCCGGCTATACCAGTACCTTTGGTTAGGTGAAGCAATATGGTTTCTGTCAGGTCGTTGCTATGGTGGGCTGTGGCGATGTAATCGTAACCTTCCTGCTGGCGCACCTGTTCAAACCAGGTATAGCGCAGTGTGCGGGCAGCCATCTGAGTAGAGAGTTTCTCTTGTGTGGCAAAGGCGCGAGTGTCGAAATTTTCGGTGTAGAAGGGCACCTCGTACTTTTTGGCCAGCTTCTTGGCGAACAGTTGGTCGGCCTCTGCGTCCTCGGCACGCAGTCCGAAGTTGCAGTGCGCGATCGCAAACGTATACTTAAGCTGGTGCAGCACTTCGCACAGCACCGCCGAGTCTATGCCCCCGCTGACGGCCGCCAGTATTTTGCTGTCGGGCTCGCAAAGATTGTGTGATTGGATGAAACCGGAAACTTTCTGTAGCATAAGGCAGCGGCTGGTATATTTTTTATAATTTTGATTTTGGAAGTATATAGTGTTTAGAAGTTAGATGTTAGACTCTTTATGGCGTTTGTTTTTGTAAGCCTTTATGGTTTTTCAATTGATTGACAATCATCATGTGCAGACTATGCTGAATTAAAGCTAATATCTAATGTCTAATATCTATAATCTACTATCTAGCATCTAAATAGCAAATGAACAGCACAAAATTAGTTTATTCTATCCTCTTTACGCTATTGTCGCTGACAGTTTTAGCGCAGCAGCGGCCGCCAGTGCCCCGGCCTGTGCAGCAGCAATCACAAAACCAGCAGCAGCGTCCGCAACAACAGCCTCAGTCACAGGACCGGGTAGAGTTGCAGAGCGCGGACTCGCTAGAGGGCGGCACCTTCAACGGGCGCCGCATCAACAAGCTTTTGGGCAATGTGGTATTCAAGCAGAAGGAGACTTTCCTTTATGCAGATTCGGTTTACAAGTATACCGACAGTGAAATACTGGAGGCCTTCGGCAATGTGCGCATCAACCAGGCCGACACCGTAACCATGACAGGCACACGTGCTACCTATGATGGTGCCAAGCGCACGGCCAAAATGAGCGGTGGCGTGACCATGAAAGATCCGCGCATGACATTGACGACTCCGACTCTTGACTACAATCTGGAAAACCGTACGGCGGTTTATGCTGAAGGCGGCACTATTGTAGACCCCGAAAACCGTCTGCAGAGCCAACGAGGCACATACGATACCAACACCAAAGTCTTTACCTTTCAGCAGAATGTAAAAGTGTTCTCGACTGACTACGAGATCACGGCGCAGAACATGCGTTACAATACGGAGAGCAAAGTGGTGTACTTTCAGGGGCCTACCTACATCAAAGGGCAGAGTGGTGACCTTTATGCCGAACAGGGTACTTATAATACCATTACCAAGATCTCCCGCTTCGGTCGCAATGCCTATATCTTGACGCCGGAGTACCGTTTAGGTGGCGACGACCTTTATTATGATGAGGGTCGGGGTTACGGCGAAGCCAAAATCAACATGACCATGCGCTCCCTCAAAGATGATGTGACCATCAAAGGGCAACTGGGCCGCTACTGGCGTGATCAGGGGGTGGCTAAGGTATCGGGCAGTCCTGTTCTGGAAACCATCCTAGATGGCGACACGCTGTATATGTCTGCTGATTCCCTCATTTCCCGCGAAGCCAAGGTGAAGGGGCAGGCCAGCATGGTGTATGCGTTCAACAATGTGAAGATCTACAAGTCAGACCTGCAAGGCACCTGCGACTCACTCAGCTACAACCGCACCGACTCGCTGATGTATATGCACAAAAACCCAACGCTGTGGAGCGAGCAGAGCCAGATTGTGGGCGACACGATTCGGATGCACCTGCGCAACAAGATGCTTGACAGAATGTATGTTTTCAGCAACTCCTTTATCGCCTCAGAGGATTCACTCAAAAATTATAACCAAGTAAAAGGGCGTGACATGGTGGCTTATTTTAAGGAGGGTCGCATGCGCCGGGTTAATGTGAATGGCAATGGTGAGAGCATTTACTTTGCGTTGGAGGGCGATACTACCCTTACGGGTATGAATAAAGCTGTATGCAGTGACATGGTTTTGAACTTCGCAGAAAATAAATTGAAATCTATTTCGTTTCTCGTAAATCCAGACGCCAGTTTTATTCCGCCGCATGAGTTGCAGGCCAGTGACCGTCGTTTGGAGGGTTTTGCCTGGCTAAATGAGTTACGGCCAGATAAAAAAGCTGTGTTGGCCCCGAGGCAACCGGTAAAGGCTCCAGCTATACCTGCAAAGGGTAAGGCTTCACCGGCAAAGAAGAAGGCAAGCCCGGCGCCAAGCAAAAAAGCCACGGCAAAGCCAGTACAGCAAACGCCGGCCCGGCAGTAAACACCGTAATTTCACGCTTGTAAATCACAGGGATATTGTATAATTTTGCCCGTTCATGAACAGAGGAATCTTCCATACCGTCGTATTGTTGTGCCTGTTGGTTTTTGCGACCAGCTGCAGCAACTTCCAAAAGCTTTTGAAAAGCAACGATGTTGACAAAAAATACAAGGCTGCACTCGAATATTACGAAAAAGGCGACTACTACCGCGCGAACCAGCTGCTGGAGCAGGTCATGCCTCTGATGACGGGTAGGGAAGAGGCCGAGCAGGCCCGTTTCTATTATGCCAACACACACTACCAGCAACGCGAGTACATGTTGAGTGCTTTCCAGTTCCGCACGTTCTACGAAACATACCCACGAAGCGAAAAGGCGGAAGAGGCTATGTTCCTGCAGGCCAAGTCGCTTTATAACGATTCTCCTGATTTCGAGCAGGACCAGACCAGCACGATTACAGCCATGGAGTCTATCCAGGAGTTCCTGGTGCGCTACCCAAACAGCGAGTATGCAGCGGAGGCAAATACCATGTTCGAAACGCTGAGTGCCAAACTCGACCAAAAAGCCTTTGAAAGCGCGAGACTGTACTATAAGCTGCACTATTACAAATCAGCTGTGGTGGCGTTCACGAACTTCCTGCGCGAAAATCCGTCTTCCCCTTACAGCGAGCAAGCATCCTATCTGCGCATTGACGCCCAGTATCGTTTCGCACTGGAGAGTGTGCCCGATAAGCAGCAAGAGCGTTTCATGGAGGCCGTAGACTTCTACCAAAGCTTCATCGACCAGTATCCGGACAGCCGTTTTCTGCGTAGTGCCGAGCAGGTATACAGCAGCACGCAGTCGGAGCTCGAGAAATTAAAGAAAAACAACCCAAGCAATTCATAAAGCAAGTATATATGGCATCAGTTCCATCATCAATCGTTACCCGTAACATGGCCGACTTTGCGAAGCAAACCGGTAATGTGTACATGTCTGTTTCGGCTATCTCTAAAAGAGCCAACCAGATTTCTGTGAAGCTGAAAGAGGAGTTGAACTCTAAACTGGCTGAGTTTGCCACGACTGTGGACAACCTGGAGGAGGTGTTCGAAAACCGTGAGCAGATCGAGATATCTAAATACTACGAGCGCTTGCCAAAACCTACCAACCTGGCTATCGAGGAGTTTCTGGAAGGTAACGTATATGTGCGCACACCAGACGAAGAAGGCGAAGAACTGTCGCTGTAAGGCGCATGCTCCGAAACCGGAAAATAGTATTAGGAGTTTGCGGAAGTATAGCTGCGTATAAAGCAGCCTTGCTGGTCCGCTTACTCGTAAAGACAGAAGCAGAAGTACAGGTAATCCTGACCACTTCTGCTTCTGCTTTTATAACCCCGCTCACCTTGGCCACCCTCTCCAAGCGGCCGGTGCTCACCGAGTTTGTGCTGAATGAGCAGGGCGTTTGGAACAACCACGTGGAGCTGGGCCTGTGGGCCGACGCCGTTGTGGTGGCACCTGCCAGCGCCAATACCGTCGCCAAATTCGCAAACGGCTTTTGCGACAACCTTTTGTCGGCTACCTACCTATCGGCGCGCTGCCCGGTGTTTGTGGCCCCGGCCATGGACCTGGACATGTACCAGCACCCGGCTGTGCAGGCCAATTTCACGAAACTGCGCGGCTATGGCAATTTCATTATTGAGGCCGGATATGGCGAGTTGGCCAGCGGACTGGTGGGGCAGGGGCGCATGGCAGAGCCGGAGGAAATTATTCGCGTACTAGAAAACCATTTTACAGGCATTGGAAAAATCGTTTAACGGCAAGACAGTCCTGCTCACCGCCGGTCCTACCTATGAGCCCATCGATCCAGTGCGTTTTATCGGGAACCACTCGACCGGCAAAATGGGTTTTGCCATAGCGGAGTGTTTCGCTGCGCGTGGCGCTAAGGTGCAACTCGTGGCCGGTCCTACTAACATGAAGGCGCATCACGGAGGTATAACGGTTATACCTGTCACCACAGCCGACGAAATGTTTACCGCAGTAAAGCGACTGGCACCAACGGCCGATATCTGGGTATTTGCCGCTGCCGTGGCTGATTACAAGCCAAAGGTGGTGGCTGACCGTAAAATAAAAAAAGCCGGTGCCGAGTTCACGATCGAGCTTGTGAAGAACGTTGACATTGCAGCGGCCCTTGGCAAGGAGAAGCGGGAAGATCAGTTTGCGGTGGGTTTTGCTCTGGAGACTGACAATGAGGATAGCAACGCCCGCGAGAAACTGATAAAGAAGAACCTCAACATGATTGTGCTCAACTCGCTCAACGATCCGGGCGCTGGTTTTAAGCACGATACAAATAAAATCACTATAATTGAACACGATACCACCACAGCTTTCGAATTGAAGCAAAAAAGCGAAGTGGCACAGGATATCGTCAACCTTATTTGGGAAAGACTCTATGCTTAAAAGACTGTTTGTTTTGCTGTTTGTGATGAGCGTAGCCTTGGGAGCCCGTGCCCAGGAACTGCAGTGCGATGTCGTGGTCAACAGCGAACAGGTTGCCTTTGCCGACCGGCAGTTGTTCACCGAAATGCAAAGCCGCATCTTCGAGTTTATGAACAACCGCCGCTGGACAAACCAGTCTTACCGCGTGGAGGAGCGCATCAAGTGCCGTATCCTGATCAACCTGACCGAAATGCCGGAAGTAGGTACCTTCCGTGCCAACGTGCAGGTGGTGTCGGTGAGGCCAGCTTATGGAACCGGCTATGAATCTGCGCTTTTTTCTTTTATCGACCGTGACTGGCTGTTCCAGTTCAATGAGGCCCAGCCACTCGATTTTGCTGCCAATAATTTTACCTCCAACCTGTCGGCCATGCTGGCTTATTACGCCTACATGATCATCGGCATGGACAATGACAGCTTTGGCAAGCTGGGAGGCTCTCCGGCATTCGACCAGGCCCGCGGTATCCTGAACCTGGCGGCTTCGCAAAACTCTATCTTTCCGGGTTGGCGCCCGTTTGAGGGGAACCGCAATCGCTACTGGATGATCGATAACTTGCAGGACCCGGTATTCGTGCCTTTTCGGGAGGGTATTTATACCATGCACCGCCAAGGTATAGACCTTATGGTGCAGGATCCGGAAAAAGCCCGTAAGGCCACGCTAGAGGTATTGAGAAACATTCAGAAAATTTCGCAGCAGAAGCCCGGCGCGGCCATTATCCGTTCTTTTTTCGAGGCCAAGTCAGATGAATTGGTCAATATCTTCAAGACAGCTGCCCCGGCTGACAAGCAGGCCGCTTATACCTTGCTCACACAGGTGGACCCAACCAACAACACCAAATACGAAGTTCTACTTCAACGCTAAGCCTTTTCCAATTTTCACAGAAAGCGCGTATCTTCACGGTGCGTAGGGCTATACCTGCTCGCTATACCTATGGGCAAACGCCAGATCCGGATTTTCAGAAAAGATATACCGCAGCACTTGCCTGAGTTGCTACTGCAGGATTCGGTGCAGGTGATTTTGCGCAACCGCGTGGTCGTGCAAGGGAAACTCAAGACAGCCACAGCGGATAATTTTGAGATCCTGGATGGCCGCCGGAACCAGCACGCTATACCTGTGCGGGATGTGGAAGAAGTGATTTACGACGTAGAAGCGCCTTACTAAAATTTACAACAGAATTATCGAACTAAGCCCAGGCATTAAGTCTTATACCATGAGACAAATGTCTTGCAACATCACATATGCTGATTGACCTTAAAATAAAAAACTACGCACTGATAGAACAGTTGGAAATGAATCCATCGCCGGTGCTTAATATCATAACGGGCGAAACAGGTGCTGGTAAGTCCATTATGCTGGGAGCCATCGGGCTGCTGCTGGGTAACCGGGCTGACTCGAAACTACTTTTCAATCAGGAGCAGAAGTGCGTGATCGAAGGCGTGTTTGATATCTCACAGTATAATCTGAAGGAGGTTTTCACAGCCGAAGATCTCGACTTTGATGAGCAATGCATTTTGCGCCGCGAGATTAGCCCGAGCGGAAAGTCGCGTGCCTTCGTGAATGACATGCCGGTAACGCTGGACGTGTTGCGCAAGGTAGGGGAGAACCTGATGGACATCCACTCGCAGCACGACACGCTGCAGTTGGGCGACACCAGTTTTCAGCTTAACATCCTCGATATCTATGCCGGTAACACTTCGCTCGATATTTATGCCGGCAACCTGTCCTACCTGAAAGACTACAACGAGACCTACCGCGGGTATAAGAAGCTCGAAAGCGACTACAAAAAACTGACGGACCAACTGGCGCAGGCGCAGAAAGAGCTTGACTACAATACTTTCCTGCTGAACGAGCTGGAAGAAATTAACCTGCAGGAAGACGAACAGGAGCAGCTGGAGACAGAACTAAAGGAACTGGAGAATGCCGAAGATATTAAGCTAAAGCTGACCCAAGCCGTGCAGTCGCTCACAGAATCGGAGTTCAACATCACTTCTGCCCTGAAGGACACGGTACAACTGATTAGCCAGCTGGCGGCTTTCTCCCCAAAATATGAGGAGTTACGCACCCGCACCGAAAGCTGCATGATCGAGTTGAACGACGTGGCCGGCGAACTGGAGGACGCCGAACGAAGAACCGAGGCTAATCCGGCTCGCACAACCGAAGTACAGGAGCGACTCAACACAATCTATACCTTGCAGCGCAAGCACCAAGTACAGACCATTGCCGAGTTACTGGAGATACAGCGCGAACTGGAAAGTAAGGTAGGCAGCGTTCTGAATCTGGATAATGCACTTGCCAACACCGAAAAAGCGATGAAGGCCGCTGAAGCCAACATGCTGGAGAAAGCTGCCGTGCTGTCGGAGCGCCGCAAGGCTTCGTTCGGAAAATTTGAGCAGGAGCTTTACGTCTTGCTGGCCGAGCTTGGTATGCCAAACGCCCGCATTGTGATTCAGCACAAAGCCGCTGCGCCAACCGCAACAGGTACCGATGAGATCAGCATTTTGTTCAGTGCCAACAAAGGAGCGCAGCCGCAATCTTTGGTTAAAGCGGCTTCTGGAGGTGAATTCTCCCGGTTGATGCTCAGCATAAAGTACATGCTGGCTGACAAAACCGCTCTGCCAACTATCGTATTTGACGAGATTGACACCGGTATATCGGGTGAGGTGGCTGTGAAAGTGGGAAAAATGATGCAGCAGATGGCGCAGAAACACCAGATTATCGCCATTTCGCATTTGCCTCAGATAGCAGCACAGGGCAATTCGCATTACTTTGTGTATAAACATGACACCGAAGACCGCACGATCAGCCGTGTCAAAAAGCTGAGTGAGAAAGAGCGCATCGACGAGATAGCGCATATGATCGCTGGCGCTAACCCGAGTGCGAGTGCCTATAAGAGTGCCAAGGAGCTGCTTTCGCTGTAAAAAACCTCACCCCAGCCCTATCCTAATAACAGGAGAGGGCGCTAATTGAATAATGAGATAGCGAAGGTAAGCGATTGAATAGCGTGCTGGACTTGAGTTATACCCAGTTATTACTATATTGCCGCGTAATTTCTGCAGGCTATACCTGTCTGGCAGGAAACATAAAAATGTGAAACATTAACCTGACAAATACATGTCTTACAATCTGCTTAAAGGAAAGAAAGGAATCATTTTCGGAGCATTGGACGAGAAGTCTATCGCTTGGAAAGTTGCCATGCGTGCCAAGGAAGAGGGCGCTGAGTTTGTGTTGACCAATGCACCGCTGGCGATGCGTATGGGCGAGATCAACAAGCTGGCTGAGGCCTGCAACGCGCAGGTTATACCTGCCGATGCGACTTCGGTAGAAGATCTGGAAAACCTTTTCTCCAAAGCACAGGAAATACTGGGCGGTAAGATCGATTTTGTGCTGCATTCTATAGGTATGAGCCCGAACATCCGTAAAGGTAAGACCTACGGCGACCTGAACTACGATTGGTTCCAAAAGACGCTGGACATTTCTGCGCTTTCTTTCCACAAAGTAATGCACGTAGCCGAGAAGCAGGATGCCATGAATGAGTGGGGTTCTATCCTGGCGCTTTCTTACATAGCGGCGCAGCGTGTATTCCCTGATTATACCGACATGTCGCAGGCGAAGGCCGTACTGGAGTCGATTGCCCGTAATTACGGCTACCGTTTCGGTAAGCTGAAGAAAGTGCGTGTAAACACTATTTCACAGTCTCCTACCAAAACAACTGCAGGTACAGGCGTTGGCGGTTTCGATGCCTTCTACGACTATGCCGACAAGATGTCGCCGCTTGGCAACGCATCAGCCGAGACTTGCGCAGACTACTGCATTACCCTGTTCTCTGACCTGACCAAAATGGTGACTATGCAGAACCTGATGCACGACGGCGGTTTCTCTACAATGGGTGTTTCCGAAGATGTGGTAGAGATGATTAGTAAGCAGTCTTAATTAATTTGAAGATTTGGAGATGTGAAGATTTGTAAATGATCTTCCTGTAACCTGAAATAGCAAAGCCCTTGGCACTGATTGAGCCAAGGGCTTTTTCTTTCTTTATTTGGAAGAATATAAAAGAAGGTATAAGTAACTTGTTTAGTCAATAAAGTTTGGGGCCATCGCAAACCCAAAATCCCTTCATTTGCCAATCCCTCAATCTTCAAATTTCCAAATTTTCAAATCTTAAAATCAACCTTCCTCCCGGTGCACCGAGTTGATGTCGAAGGCAGGTATGCAAACCGACCAGTACTCTGTTTCTTCGTCGTACGGGTTGGAGTAGCGGATGCGGGCTCCGGCTTTGATCAGGATCGATTCACCTGCTTCTACCACCACCTCTTCCCCGTCAATCTCGATCAGTTTACGGCCACGCACCACAATCGTGATTTCGTCGAAATCGGGTGTTTGGTGCGGCTCGCCCCAAAGTGGCGGTGCCACCATGTGCGCCACGCTAAATGTATCGGTATGGGTGGAGGCCTTTCCGAAATGCTCTTCAATTAGCTTCCCGTCAGTGGTAGGTACCCGGAATGGTTTGGTCTGCTTCAGATATTTTTTCTCGCTCATCATATTATTAGGTATGGCTTCATGTTAGGTATGGCTCTATTATTTTTTGTCGGGGCACTCGCCTTTGGCATAGGCAGTTACGCCAGCGCGGTCCGCTTCGCAAACATTGCCGTACGTCTTGCCATTGCAGCCACAAACAGGGTCGTATTGCAAGGTGCACATCTGGTCTGGGTTGATCTTTGACTGGTCGATGCAGGGCACATCGCTGTTTTTGCAGGAGTATAGTCCGCTTAAGGCCAGGAGGGCGGAGGCCAGCACGATTTTGTTCATAGAGGTTTATTTAAGGTATAGGTTTTATACGTAGCAGGCTAATCTCATGCGCCTAGTTGTTTAATAGTAGCCTTGCAATGCAGGCAAAAGCAAAGCTTCGTCAACTTACTCATCTGCCAGTCGTATGTAAGTTGTAACGTAAAAATAGCTAAAACAAGGTATAGTGTATGCAAAGGCTGACATTTCAGAACGCTGCACGCTTGCCACAACCATTAGATAAAAATGTTAAATAACATGAACGACGAAAAAGGAAAAATTTTATTAGCAACTCTGGCTGGTATTGGTGCCGGTGTGGCAGCTGGTATGCTGCTGGCTCCTAACAATGGCCTCGATACCCGCGATAGCCTGAAAAGAACTCTGACCAAAGTGGGCGACGATCTGGAGCGCACTGTGAAGGGCTTTATGGATAAACTCGAGAACCGCAATGTGACGGACGATGGCAGCAGCCTGATCATGCGTGGCTCTTGGGATGATGTGAAAGGTCAGCTTAAGAAGAACTATGCTGAACTTACCGAAGATGACCTGACCTATATGGAAGGGCAGGAAGATGAATTGTTCGGCCGTTTGCAGCAGAAGCTTGGTAAGACAAAGCACGAGATCATGAAGCTGATCAAAGATTTGTAAGCCATCCTTACAACACTGAAAAGCTCAACAAAACACTTTGTTGAGCTTTTTTTCGTTAATTAGACGCTATATAGTGTAAAACTATTGTATAGCTATAACTTAATGCTGATCTTAATCGTTATTAGGTCAAAACGAATATTAAGAAAAACGAATCTAACAATTTATAATAAACACTACTATGAAAGATAATAGCGGAAAGATCATGCTTGCATTGTTAGCAGGCGCTAGCGCTGGCGTAATTGCAGGATTACTGATGGCTCCAGATACAGGTGAGCAGACCAGAACTGGTATTAAGAAATGGGCTAACAAGTTGAGCAAAGATCTTGAGAAAAACCTGCAGACTGGCCTGGACGAGATCAAGAACATGAGCAGCGATGCTATGAACAAAATGGGCGGCATGATGGATGACGCGAAGAAAGCTACCGCTGGTGCAGCTGGTAAAAGTTCTTCCACTGGCTCAACAGGATCATCAACCGGCTCTAACACTGGCACGTCGACTGGCGGATCTACAGTAACTAACGTTTAGTCTACGTAATAGGGCTTAGCCCTATTATCAGGTATAATCGAAATATGGTTTGCTTCCGGGGTATGTATACCTGCTGAGGCGGAAACAAACTATGTTCAGACGAAAGGCCTGTCCCTATGGGGGCAGGCCTTTATTTTTGCCTCAGACAGATCTTTTCGGGCTAACCTTCAGCTATCACTGCCGTTATTATTTTAAGGCCAATAAGTAGGCTTTGAAATCTTTACATACCAATAAGCATACGATACTATGAGAACGAAAATGGATTACAGCAGTCTAGGCGAGACAAAAAGCACATACAGTAACACTCCCAGATCAACATACGGCCAGGTTGGTGGCGAAACGAGCGGCCATATGACACATTCCTCTGTACGTGAGCAACAGCAGTCTATGCAAACAGGTACTTCACCGCGTCGTTTCTCGGGTTCTTCTTCCTCTGAGAACAGTGGTGCTTTGGGAGTAGCCATGGGCTTGCTTGCTGGAGCAAGTGTAGGGGTGCTGGCTGGCATTCTGATGGCACCAGACAGCGGTCGTATTACCCGCCGCCGTTTATCAGACTCCGCAGCATGGGTGGGCCGTGGCATTACGGAATCTTTTGGCAACAAACGCAGAGGGAGTTCATGGATCAACAAAACTGAAGAGACCCATAACCGAGCTACTGATAATGCCAGAAATATGATGTATGGGAATAACAGGGAGGTATAACAAGTCCTTTCGCAAAGACATTCCATATAGCAAAAGAGCCCGCTAAACATTAGCGGGCTCTTTTGCTATATGGAATGAAATAATTACTCCTCTCTTCTTTCCGGTTTCATCTGCGGGAAGAACAGCACATCCTGGATAGAGTGTGAGTTCGTCATGATCATGCTCAAACGGTCGATTCCTATACCCAATCCGGCTGTTGGTGGCATACCGTACTCCAGCGCACGCAGGAAGTCTTCGTCTAAAACCATGGCCTCGGTGTCACCACGTTTGCCAAGCTCCAGCTGCTCTTCAAAGCGGGCACGCTGATCGATTGGGTCGTTGAGTTCCGAGAAGGCGTTACAAATCTCCTTGCCGTTGCAGATCGCTTCGAAACGCTCTACCAGACCCGGCTTGTCGCGGTGCTTCTTGGCCAGTGGGCTCATCTCCACAGGATAGTCCGTTATAAAGGTAGGTTGGATCAGGTATGGCTCGCATGTCTCACCGAAAATCTCGTCGATAATCTTGCCTTTGCCCAGTTTCGGATCCACTTTTATACCTAGTTTTTCAGCAGTCTGGCGTAGCTCAGGCTCCTCCATCTCCGAGATATCGATCTTTGTGAAGTGCTCGATGGCCTCAAACATAGTGAAACGCTTCCAAGGGCGCTGGAAGTTGATGATGTTCTCGCCAACTTTCACTTCGGTGGTCCCGTGCAGGTCCATGGCTACTTTCTCCACCATTTCCTCTACCAGGTCCATCATCCAGTTGTAGTCTTTGTAGGCTACATACAGCTCCACCTGCGTGAACTCCGGGTTGTGGAAACGGCTCATGCCTTCGTTACGGAAGTCCTTGGCAAACTCAAACACGCCATCGAAACCACCCACGATGAGGCGCTTCAGGTATAGCTCGTTGGCAATGCGCAGGTATAGCGTCATGTCCAGCGTGTTGTGGTGCGTCTTGAACGGACGTGCCGCAGCGCCGCCGTACAATGGTTGCAGGATTGGCGTTTCTACTTCCAGATAACCCTGGTTGGTCAGGTACTGGCGCATAGAATTCACTAGTTGCGTACGCTTGCGGAATGTCTCACGCACATGCGGGTTCACGATCAGGTCGACGTAGCGCTGACGGTAACGCAGCTCAGGGTCAGTAAAACCGTCGTGCACGATTTCGTTGCCTTGCTCATCAATCTCACGTTTCACGATCGGCAGCGGGCGAAGCGATTTGGTTAAAACCTTCAGTTCAGTCACGTGCACCGATATTTCACCTACCTGCGTTACAAAGGCGTAACCTTTGATGCCGATAAAATCACCGATGTCGAGCATCTTCTTGAACACAGTGTTATACATGTCCTTGTTCTCGCCCGGAGCGATGTCGTCGCGGGAAACATAGATCTGAATGCGACCACTGCTGTCCATCAGCTCGGCGAACGAGGCTTTGCCCATTACGCGGCGGCTCATCAAACGGCCTGCCAGGGTTACTTCCTGGTAGTTGTTCTTCTCCTTATCGAAATTCTCCTTTATCTCCTTGGCCGTGGCCGTAACTTCAAATGTTTCAGAGGGATATGGGTTGATACCCATCTTTTCCAACTCTTCGCGCTCGTGGCGTCTGCGTAGTTCCTGTTCGCTTAGTTGCATGCGATTCTGTACTAAAAGTGATATTTTAAAATCAAGCTGCAAAATTGCTAAATTATCGGCAGCTTTTAAAGGGTTAATTAGTGATTGTTGATGGTTAAATTGTTAGAAATCATCGCAAACATAAAAGGCCCTTGCAAACCAGAGTCTGCAAGGGCACCCATATATGTAGTAGTATTGAATGGACTAAGCGGCGGTACGCAGTCGCTGGTTGTCGTCGTGCAACAGCGGCTTAACTTTGTCCTGCAGTCTGGCCGCTACGAAGGAGTCTTGTAAATAAACAGGCAACTCCTGCACGAAATCCTCATACTGCTGCAGTCCCATCGCCTGTGCGACATAGCACTCGTGTATGCCGTTAAGGTAGCTCACAATCTCCATGAGCGATTCGTGGAAAAGCTTGAAGTCAATGTCGGCCTGCACAAAGCGCTCGATCTCACGGTGAGAGTTGGAGATGCGCAACCTAGCCAGCAAATCGAACAACGTGGTATAGCCCATGCGCCACGTCAATTGCTGCCAATGCTGCGGACCAAATTTTTGCAGCACATCGCCCGTGCGGCTGCTGCGTATGGCCGTGGAAGCATTGGATTGCACCTGCTGCCGCACAGCTTTCGCTCTCAAACGGCGTGTCGTGCGCAAAAACTGTCCGATCTGCGCCTGCGCCTCGAGTTCTTTATTGGCTATCTGGAGACCGGGTTTGTAGTGTGCCAAAGGCAACCGGTTGATCCGGAAGTCGTCAAAATGTCCCGAAGCGTAAAAGCCCATCGCCTGCGGGTAGGCGTTCTTCACCACTAATCGGCCCGCTTCGCGCATTACCAGCGTCTCGTTGCTCGTTTTTATCTGGCGGGTATGCAAGAAAGCCTGTAAACTGGCAAACACGGCATAATAAGCTTGCGGGAAAGTCCAGTGCAAAGCGTTGCGGATATAGCTCTCGTCGCCCAATTCAGCGGTGGTGCGCAGCGCATACTCTGTGTTCCAGCTGTTGAGCAGCAAGCGTTTCACTTCTTCCACTTCCTGCTCGGTCAGTTCGGCAGGCACTTCCCTAAAGTAGGCCAGTTGTTGCAGACCCATCCCTTCGTAGTGGTTCAGGTGGTAATTTATCGCAAAAAAGTAATTCAGAAACACCTGTGCCGGTATAGATTTATACCATTCCTTGTCAAGCTGTTTCTGCTCTTCCGGATACATGGAAATAATGTTTTCTTCTTCTTTCTCTTTCATATAATTACAACATTTCAAGCGTGCCATCAGTTGCATTATAGCGGTATAATTTCAAATAATTTACTATTGTAAGTTATTGATTAACAGTTCTTTATATTTAAGTTTGAATTTTTTCAACAGTGCTTGAATATGCTTGTGACAGAGCCACTTACAGAGCGGTTTTTGCCATGAAATGATAATGCCCGCTGGTAGGGATAGCAGACTGCCCGAGGCAATAATTCGTATCAGAAAGTGAGACGAAAGAAGGCTTTGCAAAACCGAACGAATATGGACTTATCTTATATCCTGAACGAACTGGGGGAGGACCGGGAACTGTACTACTGTGCCGTGGCACCCCCCATTCTGCAGACAAGTAACTTTGCCTGCCGTACGGTAGACGAGATGCGGGAAATGCTGCGCAACGAGGCCGAGGCATACCTCTATACCCGTGGCAACAACCCGACCGTGACCATGCTCGAAAAGAAGCTGGCCGCGCTGGAAGGAGCGGAGCATGCCATAGCTTTCGGGAGCGGTATAGCGGCTGTGTCGGCGGCGGTGCTCTCGCAGGTAAATGCAGGCGACCACATTGTGTGCGTGGACAAACCCTATGGCTGGACGAATACCCTAATGAACCGTTTCTTGCCGCGATTCGGGGTTGAGGTAACCATGGTCGACGGGACTGATCCCGAAAACTACCGCCAAGCCATCAGGCCCAACACCAAGCTGCTTTACATGGAAAGCCCGAACTCCTTCACTTTCGAACTACAGGACATTGCCGCCATTGCCGCATTGGCGAAGGAGCAGGGCTGCAGCACCATCATCGACAACAGCTTCGCTTCGCCTCTTTTTCAGAATCCGATACAATTCGGTGTGGACCTGGTTGTGCACTCCTGCACCAAATACATTGGCGGCCACTCCGACACAATGGGCGGCATTGTTTGCGGCAGTCGGGAAAGGATAAACAAAATATTTGAGCGGGAATACATGACATTGGGGGCAGTGTTGTCGCCGCACGACGCCTGGCTGCTGCTGCGCGGAC
Source organism: Pontibacter aquaedesilientis (assembly GCF_014773225.1). Classification (GTDB taxonomy): domain Bacteria; phylum Bacteroidota; class Bacteroidia; order Cytophagales; family Hymenobacteraceae; genus Pontibacter; species Pontibacter aquaedesilientis. The sequence goes on from NZ_JACXAJ010000002.1 coordinate 345,740, forward strand.
TGCGTACATTGCCGGTGCGTATGGAGCACGTGGCTGAGACCACACGCAAAGTGGTGGCCTGGCTCGAGAAGCAAGACAAAATAGCAAAGATCTTTTACCCGTTCTCCCCCTCGCACCCGCAGTATGAATTGGCCAGGCGGCAAATGCGCAATAATACCGGGCAGTTTACCATAGCACTGAAAACAGACGATATCAGGAAAATAGACCGCTTCTGTGACAGCCTGCAACATTTCCTGATGGCTGCTTCCTGGGGTGGGCATGAGTCGCTGATATACCCGGCTGCGGCGTACCATACCCCAGACGGCAAATACAAGAGTAAGCTTGCTGTTAACCTGGTGCGCTTTTACATTGGATTGGAGGAAGCAGACTACCTTATACAAGATATCGAACAGGCACTGAGGATGATATAAATTAAAATATATGGTTTGTATAATATGTGTATATACTATAATTAAATTATTTTAATGATTCGATAACACTACATTAAAACCATCTGCTTAACTTTGTTGCGATGGTTATATCCCCACTTAATAGTAGCCTCAAGCAAATGTGCGTCAGCATGTTGCGCTTATCTTGTCCAGAAAAATCAAATCAATCTCATACGTATGTTTAAACAATTACACAAGGTGTCTGCCTATGTGCTGGTTTGCTGTGGCCTTTTGGCCGGCAGTGAAGCGCTCGCACAGGCAAACCCACAGCCTCAGTCGCTGCCTTACTCGCAGGACTTTAACGATCTGCCACACAACGCCACTGCATACCCTGTAGGATGGCAGGGATGGGCATTGGGCAGCTCCGTGACAGCAAGCTTCCGTACTGTCGCACCTACAGGTGACAGAGCGCTGGTGGCCAACGTTACCGCCAGTTCAACAACGGGTGGTGTACTCAACTACAATGGCAAGTTAGGTATACTCATGAGTGGTTCCGTTGACCCAAGTATAGCCTTTGCCATTAATACCTCGCAGAAAACCGCTATTAAAGTAGCGTTCGATATGATGACCGTGCGCAACCCCTACAATGGCGGCGCTAACACCAGAATCAACGAAACCATTCTGCAATACCGCGTGGGAACAAGCGGTGCCTTTACTAATATCGAGGGCACCGAGTACCAGAATAACACCGAAGCGCAGACCGCAAGTGGTAACACAGAGCCTCAGAATGTAAAGCGTATAGTGGTTACCTTGCCAGAGGCTGCCGAAAACCAGGAAGTGGTGCAGCTACGTTGGGCCAATCGGGATGTGACCGGTGGCGGTTCCCGGCCGGGTTTTGCCGTTGACAACATTGAGGTGACCAGTCTAAGCGATAGCAAGACACCAATGCTCATCGCACCGGCTGCCTTGGCTTTCGGTGATGTGGCCATGAACCAGGCGAACACGCAATCCTATACCTTAACTAGCGCCAATATTGCCGGCAACGTGCAACTCACCGCGACAGGTGGTTTCACTGTATCTAAGCAGGCTACATCCGGTTTTGCTGCCAGCCTTACTTTCTCCGCCGAGGAAATAGCTGCTACCCCAACTGTTTTCGTGCGTGTGACGCCAACTGCTATAGGTGCTCTGTCAGGTACGATCACCCACACAAGCGAAGGATTAAAAACGGCTGTAACAGAACTGTCGGCTTATGCCACCAGCCCCTTTGTGCAGGACTTTAACAACTGCGGCACTACGCTGCCAGGTGGCTGGAAAGCGTATAGCGTGACTGGCGACCAGGTATGGTCTTGCTCCACTTTCGGTAGAGAGACTGCCGAGAGCCCGCGCAACAACGGCGTGCAGATTAACGGCTACAGCGGCAGCGCCCGCGAAAACGAAGACTGGCTGATCTCACCTTCTCTTAACCTGGCGGATTTCAATATCGCCGCCCTTTCTTTCTGGACCAGAACGGCTTTCAAGGGCCCGGGCATGAAACTGATGATCTCGACAAATTACGATGGCACCAGCGCACCAGCCACTGCCACCTGGACCGAGCTGAACGGCGACTTCCCAGCTGAGGCTTCTGACGTTTGGAAGCAGTCTGTCATCAATATCTCTGCCTACAAAGCCGCCTCGGTGCACGTAGCCTTTGTGTATACTTCCGTGGCTGAGTTCAATGGAGCTGCCCGCTGGACTTTTGATGACTTTGCGGTAGAAAACGTAGATCAGTTGCTGGTTGCCAGCGAATCAATGTTTGATTTTGGCCTGGTGGAAGTTCCTAACGCTTCTGCTCCACAGACTTTCAGCTTCTCGGCGGTCGGTTTCCCACAAGGTATGACGCTGTCGGTAGGCGCTGATTTTGAGCTTTCTAAAAATGGACAGACCTATGCAGCTGCGCTATCCTACACGGCTGGTGAGGCAAGTGCTTCTAACACAGTTTATGTGCGTTACAAGCCAGGCACTACCAAACTACGTTCTAACAGCACCATTACATACACGAGCGGCGATTTCAAGGCAGTGAAAGGTTTCCTAACGGGTTCTTCGCTTCCTAAATCGAGCACTTTGGATATTGTGTCCTGGAACCTGGCCTGGTTTGGCTCTACAAGCGGCGGCCCAAGCAACCTGGAGTTACAGTACAGCAACGCCAAAAAAGTAGTGCAGACACTGGACGCTGATATCATTGCTTTCCAGGAAATCTCAAACGATGCCCAAATGGAGCGACTGATGAGCGAACTGCCAGGGTATAGCTTCGTGAAGTCAGAGGCATACTCTTACTCCCAGAGACCAAGCTCAGGTGCTACACTTGACCCACAGAAGCTTTACATCGTTTACAAAAACGAGACAGTGAAGATCAAGAGCCAGAAAGTATTGCTGGATGGCCTGTATAAAGAAATTTTGAGCGGTAGAGTACTGGCCAACTACCCAGGATCGAGCGAGAGTTTCTGGGCCAGCGGACGTCTGCCATACCTGGTGGAGGTAGAGGCGACCATGAACGGTGTGGCACAGCAGCTATACCTGCTCAACCTGCATACCCGCGCCAACTCAGGCACTGATGTGAGCCGCTACAACATGCGTAAGTATGACGTGGAAGTGTTGAAGGATTCACTGACTGCCTACTATCCGAACATCAACCTGGTGATGCTGGGCGACATGAACGAGGATGTGGACGTATCGGTGGTGAATAATCTGCCATCTTCGCTGAATGCGTTCGTGCTGGACAATAACTACAAGACACTGACCTACGACCTGAGCACAACAGGTGCCTTTACCTATGCCGGCGGTTCTTTCCAGAGTTTCCTGGATCATATCATCGTTTCTAAATCCATGACAGATGAATATGTGGAGGAGTCTATCGCGATTGAGAACCAGTTCCTGAGCAGCATTCCGAGCTTTAGAACCTCGACCTCTGACCACGTGCCGGTATCAGCCCGTTTCAGTTTCAATACAACGCCAGCTGTATCGTTCAGCGAAGCAACGGTTACAAAGACAGAGGGTAATGCACCATTCGATGTGAACCTGTCCGTTTCGGTTGCGCAACCTAAGGCGCACACGGTATACCTGACCGTGAAAGACGGTGCCACTGCAACAGCTGTAGACTATACCATAGCTCCTGCCGCTGCTAACAATGTCATAGCCGTTACGGTACCTGCTTATACCTCTACTGCTACCTTTAACATGAGCATTGTAGACGATAAGCTGACAGAGCCAACTGAACAGGTAACATTCTACATCAACAGCGTGACTACCGATCTGGGTATGGCTACCGCTGCCCGTAGCTTCACCTTGGCTATCCGCGACAACGATTTCCCGGAAGGTAAGGCCAACGGCCAGGATCTGGCTTTCCGTCTGTACCCGAACCCGACACAAGGTGCGTTTGTGAACATCTCGTTGCCAGAGGAAGTAACGGTGATGGATGAAATGACCCTGGTGCTGCGTTCAGCGAACGGTACCCTGTTGCACGAGTTGAACGGCAACCTGAACAGCGTGCAGCAGCAACTGAACGCGAAGGTAGCTGATCTGCGCAACGGCATGTATTATGTGCAGGTGCAGGTACGTGGCAAGGTATACCAGACCAAACTTGTGAGAAATTAATCTCTACCCCATAATCAATTTAAAAGCGGCCTTCCACTATGTAGAAGGCCGCTTTTTTTATGGCTGTGAGTAGGACTGAGTTGTACTAAAAAGACGAACAGGTAGAGCCCGAAACTAATAGCCTACTGCCTTATCATCGCCCCGCGGGTCGGCGCCACCTTCGAGTTTACCATTGGGTAGCACCAGTATACCTTCCACAGCGCCATACCTGTTTCTTTGCTTCAGTTTATACCCTTTGCTTTCCAGTATTGCCCTTACCTCAGGAGAAATGGCATCCGGCTCATGCTGGATCTCATCGGGCAGCCATTGGTGGTGGAAGCGGGGAGCAGCCACGGCTTCCTGCATGGTCATACCGTGCTCCACCACATTCAGGATCGTCTGGAAAACGGAGGTAATGATGGTAGAGCCGCCCGGTGTGCCGACCACCATGTATAGTTTGGCGGCTTTTTCGATGATGGTTGGTGTCATGGCGCTGAGCATTCGCTTGCTAGGTTGCACGGCATTTGCCTCGCCCCCTATTAGGCCAAACATATTGGGTATGCCCGGCTTGGCACTGAAATCATCCATCTCATTGTTCAGCAGGAAACCAGCACCCTCCACCACGACCATCGAGCCATAGCCCCCGTTGATAGTCGTTGTAATGGATGCGGCATTGCCGAACTGGTCTACAATACTGAAATGCGTAGTCTGGTCAGACTCGTATATTGGCACTTCTCCAGCTTTGATCTCAGAAGAAGCTGTGGCTTGGTCGAGGCTTACGTTGCTCATGCGCGTTTTCAGGTAGTTTTGGTCCAGCAGTCCGCTCACAGGCACTTTGTAGAAATCAGGGTCTCCGAGGTAAGTGGCACGGTCTGCGTATACGCGGCGCTTGGCCTCCGTCATGAGCTGTATGGTAGGGGCTTGCTGCCAACCATAAGCTTTCAGGTCATAGGGCTCTACCATAGTGAGGAGTTGCAGCAGCGCTATACCTCCGCTCGATGGCGGTGACATCGAGATGATACGCAGGTCTTTGTACTGCCCCTTGATGGGCTCACGCCAGACGGCATTGTAGGCAAGCAGGTCTTTGTGCGAAATGAGTCCGCCGCCACGCTGCATTTCTTTCACAATCTGGTCAGCAGTTTCGCCGGTATAAAAGCCGTCTCGGCCTTTGTCACGGATGCGTTCGAGGGTACGGGCCAGGTCGAGGTGATAGAGCTTATCGCCGGGCTGCCAATCAGCTTGTCGGTTTACCAGATAAGGAGTATGCTTGTTATGAGCTAGCATTTGCGCCTTTGCATTGTTAAGCATGCGGGTTTCCCGCTCTGTCAGCACAACGCCGCGCCGGGCCAGGTCGATGGCTGGCTGCACTAACTCTGCGAAAGGGAGGGAGCCTAGTTTCTCGTGTATTTTGACCATGCCGTCCACAGATCCCGGCACACCGGCCGCCAGATGGCCCAGCAAGCTCAGGTCAGGAATAACATTGCCCAATGAGTCGAGGTACATGTCGCGCGAGGCAGCAGACGGGGCTTTTTCTCTGAAGTCGAGGGCGCCGGTTTCGCCGGTATGCTGGCGGTATACCAGGAAACCTCCACCACCGATATTGCCGGCCACAGGATAGCAAACAGCCAGGGCAAACTGTGTGGCAATGGCTGCATCATAGGCGTTACCCCCTTTGCGAAGTATCTCCAGGCCGATGTTGGATGCGTCGGGGTGGGCTGATACGACCATGGCCTTGTCGGCCACAACGCCCCGCCTGGCTGCCTGGGTTTGGGTTTTGGAGCCTGTTGCGCAACTCGAAAGGGTCAGGAGCACGGCAGCAAAACAGGTGAAGGTATAGCGTCTGGATTTGATTCTATGGTCAGGTATAGGCAGCATCATAAAGAGGAGATAGGAAATGGGTGAAGTGCAAAATAAAAAAAAGCCGGCTATCTGCATAACCGGCTTTTCAATTGTCTTATAAGAGCTTATTTGATATCATTTTTAATGATGGCCACCGCCTCTTCCACGTAAATATCTTTCTGGAGTGACTTCATAAAATCTTTGTTGCGGGCCAGTTTGGCTGTATCGCCGGCAATGGCCTGCAAGTCATTCTTCATTCTGGAAACGTTCAGCACAGGTACTTTCTTCTGGGCTTCTTCCAGTTGCTTGTTGGCTGCCTCACTTTTTTTCTCTTCTTCCATGTACTTTTTGAAGCTAAGTGAACGAGTTGTGTTGTCAGACTGCTTTTTCAAACGCTCACCACTTTCTTTGATAATCTGGAAGCTTTCGTTTCCAGAAACACGACTCTTACTGCTCGCCTGTATCGCCGGCATATTCAGCTTGTTCTGTGCCCAAGGCTTGTAACGGGCCGGAGTGATCTCATCAAACGGAAGCGGGTAATCCTGCTCTTTCTCACCAAACTCCAAGAAGCTGTAGGCATCAGGCAGTATCACATCTGGCATAACGCCGCGCAACTGCGTGGTACCCCCGTTGATGCGATAGAATTTCTGGATGGTCAGTTTCAACGCACCAAACGGTTTGTAAGGATCGAACTGAGAAGGCAGTGCCTCGTCGAGTTCAAAAAACTGCTGCACCGTGCCTTTGCCAAAAGTAGGAGTGCCCACAATTACCGCTCGCTTATAGTCCTGCATAGCCGCAGCCAGAATCTCAGAAGCCGAAGCGCTGTTAGAATTTACCATAATCACCAGTGGACCGCCATACTGCACCTGTGAGTCGCGGTCATCCAGTACAACTGTTTTGCCAGATGCAGTTTTCACTTGCACGATAGGGCCTTGCTCGATGAACAAGCCTGCCATTTCGACAGCATCAGCCAACGAGCCACCGCCGTTGTTACGAAGGTCCAGAATGAGGCCTTGCATACCTGCAGCTTTCAATTTAGCTACCTCTGCCTTTACATCGGCACCGCTGTTGCGGCCACCGTTTCGCTCAAAGTCAGCATAAAAACCAGGCAGTTTGATGTACCCGATCTTCTTGTTGTCGTCGATCATGGCAGACTGGGCATAGGTTTCTTCGAACACGATCACATCGCGGACAATCGGTATAATGCGAGTGCTGCCGTCTGGCTTGCGCACAGTCAGGCGCACTTCCGTTCCCTTTTTGCCTCTAATCAACTGGATAGCATCATCAATGCGCATACCTTCTATCAGGACGGCGTCACCGCTGCCCTGAGCCACTTTCTGGATGGCATCGCCAGGCTTCAGGTCGCCCTGCAGATACGATGGACTACCCGGCACGATTTCCATTACTTTAATCTGACCATCCTTCTCCTGCAAGGAAGCACCTATACCTTCCAGACGACCCGTAAACTCGATGTCGAAATCAGACTTGGCTTTAGGAGGAAGGTAACCGGTATGCGGGTCATAGACGTTTGCCACAGCGTTGATGTAAGTGGCACGACGATCATCACGCGTTACCTGAGCAAGGCGCTTGTAAAGTTCGTTATAGGCCGTCAGTACCTTTTCACGGGCTTCGGCCTCCAGCTGGTCAAATGTTTTTTTCTCTTTTTTCTCGGTATTGGCGGTCGCTTTTTCCTGCTGCGTCTGCATATCAGACAAGCGCACCAAAGTCTGGTACTTCAACTGCTTTCTCCAAGCCTCTTTCAACTCCGCCTTATCTTTGGCATACTTCAGTTTCTTGCCATCCAGCTCAATGTTTTCATCTTTGCTGAAATCAAATGGCTTGGACAGAATATCTTTATAATACGCTTCCGATTCCTTGGTGCGCTTTTCGATCAGGTCAGCCGACATGTCAAAAAACTCAAAGGAGCCGGCACGCAACTGGTCATCAAGCTGCGTCTCGTATTTGCGCAACATCGCCACATCCGACTCAAGCAAGAACTTTTTATTGAAATCCAACCGCTCCAGGTATAGCTTAAAAGCTTTCTTAGAGAAGTTATCATCAACCTTTTCGGGGCTGTAATGGGCAGAACTGAGTCCCTGCATCAGGGCTTTGATCAGTATTTCGTTTTTCCCCTCAGGCGAGCTGTTCTTGCTGTACAGGATAAAAGAACCTGTCAGCAGTATCACAGCCAATACAGAAAGGAATATTTTAAATCTGGTTGTCAAGGATAGCATCTAATTTAGTTAGTTGGACCACAAAAACTATACGCAAAAGTAGTGCCGCAGATGGTGAGCCTATGGTTTCTTTCGCGCCGAGTCCTAATGTAGTATAAATATATTTTATCACAAAAGGCAGCAGCCTGTAACTTGATACAAACTCGCGCAGCATCTTGTTTACGAGTCAGCTTGCTGTTTATTATAACTGTCGTATGATTTTTTTCGTTTCCCGAGCATACTAAAAACTGCAAGGCTGAAAACCATTTAACACACCTGTTTGGCCGTAACAGTTGCCTTTTAGGGGAGGTATAGTAGCAACAGACGGGATATAATGAAGACAATTCTATTTTTTGGGGACAGCCTTACGGCAGGCTACGGTCTACCTACTGCGCAGGCATATCCTTCGCTCATTCAGCAAAAACTGCAGGACGAAGGGCATGATTACACCGTGATCAACGCAGGTATAAGTGGCGACACAACAGCCAGTGGCCTCTATCGGTTGGATAAGTGGCTTTCGGGCCCAGTGGATATATTTGTGCTGGCGCTGGGTGCCAATGATGGCCTGAGAGGTATACCCGCCCGCGAAACCTCGCAAAACCTTCAGCAGATCATCGATAAGGTGAAGCATAAACATCCTGAGGCACAAATCATCTTGTCAGGCATGGAAATTCCGGATATCGTGCCGGGGCGCTACGCGGCTGAGTTCAGGGCCTTGTTCCGGGAGCTGGCGATTCGGAACAACGTGTCCTTCGTGCCTTTTTTGCTGGAGGGCGTAGCAGGTATGCGCCACCTAAACCTGCCTGATGGGGTGCATCCTAATGCAGAGGGACAAAAACTCCTCGCTCGCCATACCTGGGCTGTGTTGGAAGACCTCTTGAAAAAGGAGCTATAAATGCGCAAGGCGGAACTTTGGGTTCCGCCTTGCGTGAGTGTACACTTAATGAGCTTGTTAATTTTTTAGATCCAGTCTGAAACGCATGGCCTGCTCCATGTGCGCTCTAATCTCTTTTGCCGTGTTGCGTGCCCAGAAATTAAATGCGGTGTTATCAGTCTCAGCCACATCTTTTACATTGTCGTCGAACTCATCTGCGGCGTCTTTGTGCGCATCGATTACATTGTCCCAATAGGCGCGGTCGAACTTCCCGGTCTCGGTCTCGCGCAGTTCCTGTACTCTTCCGGCCTGGTCTTCAGTCATTGTCTCGGGAAGTGTGACCTGATACTGCCCGGACATTTCCCCGAGTTCCTCCAGTTTTTTGCCATACAGGTCTATCATGCGCTGCCCGTACTCCTTTACCTGGGGAGACAGACCTTTCTCGACAGCCAGTTTGCCAAGCTCAACCTGTTGGTTACTTATGTTGTAAGCATAGGCCATGAATTCGCGTTTCTCGTCCGTCAGGGAAACGTCGGCAACTGGGGTATCGCTAGCCGCTGTATCAACCGTAGTGTTGGAATCCGTCTCCTTTGTGCCGGAGTCACAGGACGTAAAGGCGACAGTGCCAAGCAAAAGGCCTGCAGCCATCCATAGATTTCTCATAGTTTTATGGTTTAGTGTATTGATTTAATTCCTAAAGCATACGCAACAATGTCAGTTTGTGTGCTATGTGTTCATACAGGTGGTTTGCGAGAGCAAATCCTAGGGCATCAAATTAGAGGTTTAGCATGCACACGGCCGCAGGCCAGAGATGAATAGTTGATCTTGATAAAGCACCGGTAGCTTATACGGAAAACCCGGAAATGCCAAAGGCTCGACTCCTCCAAATGGACAAGCCAAGCCTTTGCAATTACAATAAGCTAATTAAAGCTTAGTAATAGATATGCTCTCCGCGGTGTTTCTGAAAATGGGTTTCGAAGTAGCGTGCATCTTCAGGAGTGCGTGGATTGAAACCCAACACGATATTGCCTTCTTTCACGCCTTCTTCATATAACTTGGCGCGTTCCTCCGGAATACCTGCTCCAACCAATGCGCCAATCAGGCCACCTGTCAGGCCACCTGCACCTGCACCGGCCAGACCTGCTGCCAATGGGCCAGCTATTACCAGACCAAGTCCTGGGATAGCTACGGAAGTACCTATAGCTGCTACTGCACCTACAATGGCACCCAACGTGCCGCCGATGGCAGAACCCGCTCCGGCACCTTCAAGCGATTTGTTGCCCAGTTCAGTGTCTCCGTCTTTGTCCACGTCATCAGAAAAATGACGCTTACGTCCTTCGTCAGACATCACAACGTTGATATCATCCTTGTCATACCCTCTGGCACGAAGTTCTTCATATGCGCGCTCCGCACTATCACGGTCTTTGAACATGGCTGTCATCATGTTCGAGTTATCAATTTTGTTCATAGCTTTTTTAAGTTGTTTAAGATTTTATAATCTATCGCTGGCCTTTTAAAATGACCAGTTTATACTAACGGAACAAGGAAGGTATAGTTGCGGGAAGAAAAGTGCAGGACAATGAATTTTAGAGGTATATGATTACTGGTGAATCAATTAAGGTATGCCATGATTTTTCAGGTTCAGGGACAAACAAAAAGCCTTCCTATGGGAAGGAAGGCTTTTCAAGGTTTTTCAGTATGTGGTAAGTTATTTCTTATCCATTACCTGATCTGCTGTTACCAGCACTCTGTCTACCACGTGGATCACACCATTAGAAGCTTCGATGTTTGGCTCCACAATGTTAGCGCCTCCAATCGTGAAGGTGTTAGGGTTTGCACCCGCTGCCGCTCCCACTTCAATATAGTCAGTGTCACTGATCTGTATTCGCTGATTCGACTGCAATTGCGCAGTGGTTACCTTGTTAGCGATAACATGTGCCTGCAACACTTTAATCAGTTCATTTCTGTTTTCTGGTTTTTTAAGGTATTCTAATTGGCCGGCAGGCAATGCCTCGAATGCTTTGTTGGTGGGAGCAAACATGGTGAACTCGCCTTCACCTTCTAAAGCAGCCGTAATGTTGGCAGTTTGCAAAAGGCTCATAAAAGTGGATATATCGCTCCTTGTACCTGCAGCATCCAGAATAGTCATGGAACTGGTTTCCATATCAGCCTCCATATCCATATCAGTGCTTACTTCGGTCTCCACAGTCACGTCGTCACCAGCCATCGTTTGGGTTTCGCTCATTGTGGTTGTCTCCTCCATGGCTGTAGAGTCCATTGAGTCGTTGCTACTGGCACAACTGAATAAAAAGCCTGCGGCTAATACGGCGGCTGCTGGTTTTAACATTTTCATTTTCATAGTCTGTTGGGTTATATTGATAAATTAATTTTGTGCAATATTCAACAAAGAATAATGCATTGTTTATTTAACTTAAACCCCTAGAAAATGTTAGCAAAAAAAGGGATTTTCTGCAGTATTAAGGCAGAAAATCCCTTTTATTATTGTAATAAAACAATAAGGTGTGGCTTAATTATAGACTTTTACGACAAAGATATAATCCTGTAGTTTTTTGAGTTGCTGTGTTCTGGCAGTGCCATTCAGCGTATTCTGCTGTGGCATAGAAACCATAGTTGCCACGTTTTTCTCTTGCATTTCACGCACCATCTGGAGCAGGTAAGAGGATTTCACAGCAAAGGCAGCGCCTTCCTGTCCGGCTTGTTTGCCATTGATAACACCAATGACATTGCCTTTATCATCCAGCAAAGGTCCACCACTGTTACCTGGGTTAAGCGGTATGGAAATCTGGTAGGAGGTAGTGTCACCCTCAAAGCCTGAAGCCGAGCTCAGGGAGCCTTCTCCAAAAACAATATCCTCACGCGGGAAACCTAAGGTATAGACACGTTCCCCCAAATCAGATTCGGAAGTTCTAAAGGTATAGGGCAACTTACTGAAACCAGCAAAGGCATTATCCTCTACCTTCAAAATAGACAGGTCATAGTCGGTATTGCGGTATACCTCCGTCACTTTGTACCGAAGGCCGGCTTTATTCTCAATCAGGATAGAGTCAGCACCCTGTATAACGTGCGAACTGGTCACGACATACCCATCAGGGCTAATTACAAATCCTGTACCGCTGAATCGGGCTGAGCGTGGGGTAGGAACAGGGCTGTCGGCACCGGTGATGCCGTTGATAAGAGCACGTTGTTCTTTCTTGATTTTCTCGACTTCGCGGCGGAGCTCCACATAACGGGCGGTTTGCTGCTGTACGGGGGCTTTGAGCTGTTGCACGCTCCAAAGTGTTCCAAACACAGAGAGCAGCGAGACGCTGGCCGCTACGGCCATGGTCTGGGCGTGCTTTCTGAAGAAAACCTTCCAGGCTTGCAGTTCGCCAGTGGCAGTTACATGCTGCGACTGGGCTTCCATATCGCTATGGATGGTGTTTAGCTTTTGGCGCAGGCTTTGGCGCTGGCCATAGTGCTGCATCGCCTGCAGGACTTGCCTGTGCTCCTGTACCTGGTCGGCGAGCCGCAGGTCGGAGAGCAACAGCGCCTCGAAGGCAGCCTTCTCCTCGGCCGGCATGGAGCCGGCCAGGTAGCGCTCTATTTGCTCGTAAATGCGGTAGTCAAACATTTCTCTATAAACTATACCTATATTTCAAGGTGCTAAAATTCTATTTTGTGTAGCCTACAACTCTGGCTTGTAAGAAGTAAAGAATAGCTTCTTGAGTCGCTGCAGACACTTGTACTTCTGGTTTTTGGCCGTGTCGGAGTTGGTATAGCCAAACTTCTCGGTAATCTCCTGCATGCCCTGTGCGCGGATGTAGAAGTCCTCCAGCAGGGTACGGCAAGGCTCCCCTAATTGGCCCAGCGCTTCGGCCATTACGCCAAACTGCCGCTCGTTCTCATCGTGCTGCGGCACGTCTTCCTCCAGCGACAGATAATTATCGGTGTCTTCAATCCGGCTGGCAAAGCGTCCCTTTTCGGCCAGTCGCTTAAGCCATAGCCTGCGGCAAACAGAGTACAGATAGGTCTTAATCTGGCAACTAAGCTCCAGGCTATCGGCTTTTATTTTCTCATAGAAGACGATGACGCCTTCCTGATAAATGTCTTTGGCCTCATCATCGGTTCCACTGTTGTTGATGATGAAGTGAGATATCATAGGGAAATGCAGCTTGTACAGATGTGCGAGTGCCCTGTCATCGTCATTCCGGATTCCTTCCAAAATCGCCTCATCTGTCTCATACAAACTCTTCCTCATTCCGTTCCTTTTTTAATACGCCAGGCCGCTTTTTGTAACCCAACAAAAAAATATTTTAAAAAAATAAAAAATACCGGGTTACCTATCCGGCTTTCTGGTATGAAGTTCAAATTCGAAACCAAAACACTTAATCACAAACACAAAATGAAAAATTTATTCAAATTCGCTTTCGTAGCTTTCGCCCTGGTAGCTTTCACAGCTTGCAACACTGAAGAATCAACTACTGAAACTGAAGCTGTTGAGACTGAAGTAACTACTGAAGAAGAAGTTGTTACAGAAGAAGTTGAAGTTGACACTACTGTTGAAGTTGACTCTACTGTAACTGTACAGTAATCAATAGCAGAACTACGGATTATACCTTATAGTTCTAAACACATAAAAAGGCCCTGCAGCAATGCAGGGCCTTTTTATTTTTTGTACTGGTCAGGTTCAACGCAGATTTAAGTATAGTCGAAGGCTTCTGTGAAGCCATACTCTTTTAGTTAACGCTTCAGTTTTTTGCGGCGCTCCATTTCTTTGCTGATCAGGCCAAACTCGCGGCTGCTCTGGCCGGCAATGGCGGTGTTCTCATTGGCGCGGCGCAGCAGGTAGGGCATCACCGACTCCACCGGCCCGTAAGGCACATACTTAACCACATTATAGCCAGCATTAGCCAAATTGTAGGAGAGGTTGTCGCTCATGCCGAATAGCTGGGCAAAAAACACGCGCTTGTCATCCGGGACTATACCTTTCTCATCCATCAGTTCCATCAACAGGTAGCAACTGTCCTCGTTGTGCGTGCCGGCGCAAAGCGAAATGCGGTCGATGTGATCGATGCAGAAGCGGAGCCCGTCGTTGTAAAGCTGGTCAGAGGCCTCTTTGGTCGGATTGATCGGGCTGGGGTAACCCATCTCCTCGGCGCGTTTACGTTCTTTTTCCATGTAGGCACCCCGCACGGGTTTTGCTCCCAGTATGTAGTCTTTGGCTACGGCGTTCTCGTAATCGCGCATGAGGGCGTCGAGGCGGTCGTGGCGGTAGAGCTGGTAGGTGTTGTAAACGATGGCCTTCTCTTTGTTGTAAAGCTCCATCATCTCGTAGGCCATGTTGTCAATCGTTTCCTGAAACCAGCTTTCCTCGGCATCCACAAACACGCGCACGTCGGCTTCGTGGCAGCGTTGACAGATATCATTCACCCGCTGGCGGCCACGCGCAAGGGCACCCTGCGCTTCGGTCGTCAGTTTTTCGCCGGCCTGCACTTTCTCCAAAATGTCCGTACTCATCAAGCCGGTTACTTTGAACACCGAGAAAGGTATGTTTTTGTTGCCTCTCGCTTTCTCAACCGTTCGCAAAATCTCATCGCGCGTCTCGTCAAAGCTTCTGTCCACACCTTCGCCCTCCACGGAGTAATCGAGTATAGTGCCGATATTATACCTGGCCAATTCACGGATAGCACGCTCCGATTCCTCTATGGTTTCGCCGCCGCAAAAATGGTTGAAAATGGTCGGTTTGATGATAAACTTAACTGGCAAGTGCAGCTTAATGGCAGTGTTAAGTAAGTTGCCTCCCAGTTTCACAAACTTATTGTTGTTCATAGATTTGAACAACAGATACATTTTATAAAGCTCAGCGTCTGATTTGGATGAAAAAGCGACAGCTGTATCGTCGAAAGAAACGTTCGTAACTGGGTTCATGTAATAGTGTGTTAATCGGAGCAAAGATAAGGCATGCGAGATAGTTATACACTATGAAAGCCTTGCACTTATGTGATATTTTTGCACTGTTTTTTTGTGGTAAATACTCCTTTAAACCAGATACACGCATAACTGTTTTAATTGTCGTACCTTTGTAGGCACAATTGACCGTGATGATTTTCAAGAATAAAGACTCTTTTTTTGCAGACTTGTTGGCAGAACAGGGCAGGCCGTTGGTGATCGCAGGGCCTTGTAGTGCCGAGAGCGAACAGCAAGTGATGCAGACCGCCGAGGCGCTGAAAAAACTGCCTGTCCACCTGTTCCGGGCAGGTATATGGAAACCGCGTTCCAGACCGAATACCTTTGAAGGGATAGGTTTGCAAGGACTTGCCTGGCTGGGTCGCGTGAAGCAGGAACTGGGTATGCGTGTGACCACCGAAGTAGCCACCGGTCGCCACGTAGAAGAAGCCCTGAAGCAAGGTATAGACGTGCTTTGGATAGGTGCCCGTACCAGCGTAAATCCATTTGCGGTGCAGGAAATAGCCGATGCCCTGAGCGGCGTAAACGTGCCTGTGATGGTCAAAAATCCTGTCAACCCTGACCTGGCCCTTTGGATCGGAGCGATTGAACGCATGTACCAGGCGGGTATAACCGATTTGGCGGCCATTCACCGTGGTTTCTCATCGTACCAGCCTTCGAAGTACCGCAACGCTCCGCTTTGGCAAATCCCGATTGAGTTGAAGGCCCGCTTCCAGAACTTGCCTGTGATTGTGGACCCCAGCCATATCGGCGGCACCCGTGAACTGATACACCCGGTTTCGCAGCGGGCACTCGATTTGGGATACGACGGCGTGATGATCGAGACGCACCCGAACCCGTCCCAGGCCCTGAGCGACCCGGAGCAGCAGGTAACGCCAGCTGCCTTAGCCGATATTCTGAATAAGCTGCAAGTGCGTAAAACCAACTATGACGACGCCGAACTGGTGAACCGGGCAGAGGAACTGCGCCTGAAAATTGACGCGGCCGACCATGACCTGATCGGGGTGCTGGCTCAACGCATGGCTTTGGTGG
This sequence comes from Pontibacter aquaedesilientis, assembly GCF_014773225.1. Taxonomy (GTDB): domain Bacteria; phylum Bacteroidota; class Bacteroidia; order Cytophagales; family Hymenobacteraceae; genus Pontibacter; species Pontibacter aquaedesilientis. Next base: position 361,642 of record NZ_JACXAJ010000002.1, read on the forward strand.
AGCAGATAGGCGAGTATAAGAAACTGAACAACGTGCAGGTGCTGCAACTCGAGCGCTGGAAAGAGATTTTCAAGACCCGTGCAGACTGGGCCTCCGAGGCAGGTATAAACCCGGCTTTCGTGGAAGAGCTATACAAACTGATCCATGTGGAGTCTATCCGCAAGCAAACCATAATTATGCAAGCCGGCAGTCCAGAAGCCAAGCCTAACACCAAGTCGGGACAGATTCCGTAAGTATATACCTGAACGTCGGTCAAAAGCCGGCGTTTTTTCCTTAACTTATACCTGTCAAAAACAAATTCCGCGTGACCGAAAGCATATACATCGGGCGAACCATACTGCCGCAGCTACAACAGGTGCTGCAAAACCTCGCCTTTTCGAAAGTAGCCGTGCTGGTAGACGAAAACACCCTGCACCACTGTTACCCGCTTGTGAAGTCTCACTTGCCAGAGCATGATATCATCCAGATAAATAGCGGCGAAGAACATAAAACGCTCCAGACCTGCGAGTATATCTGGCAACGCATGACGGAGCTTAATCTGGACCGCTGGTCGGTGCTTGTGAACCTGGGCGGCGGTGTGATCGGGGACATGGGTGGTTTCTGCGCGGCCACCTTTAAGCGGGGAATGTATTTTGTGCAGGTACCCACCACGTTGCTAGCGCAGGTAGACGCCAGCGTGGGCGGCAAAACAGGTATAGACTTCCATGGACTCAAAAACCACATAGGAGTTTACAAAGAACCACATGCCGTCATCATCGATCCCACATTTCTGAACACGCTGCCACAGCGGCAGCTCAAGTCAGGCTACGCCGAAATCATCAAGCACTGGCTAATTGCCGATGCGACTGCCTTTGAAGAGCAGCGCCATATCGGTCTTTTCACTGAGAACTGGGAGGCTTTGATTCGTCACTCAGTAGGTATAAAGTCGGCTGTGGTGGAAGAAGACCCATTGGAAGCGGGCTACCGCAAAGTGCTCAATTTCGGCCATACCGTGGGGCATGCCATAGAAAGTTACCTGCTGGAACAACCCGGCCGCGAACTGCTGCATGGGGAGGCCATTGCTGTAGGTATGCTATGCGAGGCTTTCCTTTCTGTGAAAAAGGACTTGCTCAACAGGCGGGAGCTGGATCAGATCGAGACTTTTATGGTATCGATTTATGAGAAGGTGAAAATTACCGAAGAAGACATTCAGGCACTGAGCCAACTGGCTTTGCAGGACAAGAAGAATACCCGTTCTACTATTAATTGCACCCTGCTGCAAGGTATAGGCAAGGCTGTTTGGGACCAGCCTGTTACCTTAGCCGAAATACAGGAATCTTTGCGCTATTACCAATTACTATGACTAAAACCGTTACTGTTTCTCACCCATCGGGAATTCTGAAAGGCCAGGTGCAACTGCCTGCATCCAAAAGCGAAGCCAACCGTGCGCTGATCATCGCGGCGCTGGCAGGTGGAGAATCCGAACTGCAAAACCTCTCCGAAGCTAATGATACACAGCTCCTGCAAAGACTGCTCAGCAGCGATTCGGATACCATAGATGCCGAGGATGCCGGTACCGTCATGCGTTTCCTGACGGCCTATTATGCTGTAACAGGTCAGACAAAAACGCTTACCGGAACGGAGCGGATGTGCCAGCGACCGATTAAAGTGCTGGTAGAAGCCCTTCAGGAACTGGGCGCAGGTATAGAGTACCTTGGCGAGGAAGGTTACCCACCCTTGAAAATAAAAAGTTTTACCGGCAGCGACAAGAAGCGGCTGAAAGTGCGCAGCGATATCAGTAGTCAATACGTATCGGCCTTGCTGATGGTGGCGCCTTTGCTGCCCGAAGGCTTGGAGCTGGAGTTGGAAGGTAAAATCAGCTCAAAACCTTATATTGAGATGACCCTGGCGTTGATGAAGCAATTCGGGGTAGATGCCAGCTTTGAGGGAAATACGATCACGGTGCCGCACCAGCCTTATCAGCCAGCCACTTTCGCCGTGGAGTCGGACTGGTCGGCGGCCAGTTATTGGTACAGCATGGTGGCATTGGCCAAAGAGGCGGATGTCACTTTGCTGGGTTTGCGTGAGGCTTCCCACCAGGGCGACAAAGCCATTGTGGAAATCATGCGCAGATTGGGCGTCTATACCGAATTTATGCCGGATGGGACACGCCTCACAAAAAAACGCGCGGAGAAGCGAGTGGCGTTTGACTTCAGCAACTGTCCGGATCTGGCACAGACCATTGTGGCGCTTTGCGCCGCCTCTGGTACAGCAGTCGAAATGACCGGGTTGGAAAGCCTGCGCATCAAAGAGACAGACCGTATCCAGGCTTTGCAGATCGAAGTGTTAGGTATAGGGGCCTCCCTGGAAGAACGAACGCCTGGGGTGTTTCAGATGAACCCTTCTTTGATGATCGATCGGGAATTGAATTTCAGGACTTACCAGGACCACCGCATGGCCATGGCCTTCGCACCGATCGCCTTGTTACAGCCAATCCAGATTCAGGAGCCGGAAGTGGTGCGCAAATCCTACCCGCGTTTTTGGGAGGATCTGGAGAAAATGGGTTTTGAATTAAGGTATAGCGAGCAATAAACAAAGGCATAGAAAGACAAAATATGAAACAGAGATACCTATACGGTGATGCAGATCTGATCGAAGAGATGTTGTCCAGTTTCGAATTGATTGAGACAGCTGCTGGAGGCTTCGCGGCTGTCTACAAGGAGCCATCTGCCCGATCTTTTTGGTTGAAATACTATGCAACCGCTGCCACGCAGGGAGGGGGCTATCTCACCCTGATCAGGTTGCCGGCTCCGGGCACCGAAGAACTGATAGATATCGCAATTTCGACAGATTACGAAGATGAGGCTGTGGCGGCTTTACTCAGGTTGCTGGACGAGGAGGCGATAGAGCAGAAAAATTTCCGGCATACGCTGATTAAAAGGCTGGAGCAACTTATGCTGGGGCGGGAAGTGAATACAGAACGCCTTATCAAAGTTATCAAACTATCTAGCCTGGATGACCCGACTAACAGGCGTGAGTTGCTGGAGAAAAGCAATGAGCAGATCGAGGAGGATGCGCTTTATTTCAGTTCGATTGCTGAAAAAGCGAAAAACCTGCTCAGCAGGCTGCAGCGGTAATTAGCTATGCAGGGCCTTTATAATTTTCTGTAAATACTCGGGCGCTTGCAGTAGCCTGCTGCCGTACCAGCTGAACATCTCCCCATCTACAATCTTCACCTTCGCTTGCGGGCAGATGGCCTGAAACTCAGCGAAGTGTTTTTCCTGAAAAGGGTATGGCTCGGATGACAGAAGAATCAGCTGTGGGTTCGCAGCCTGCAGTTGCTTAGCTGATATTTCCGGGTAGCGGGGCTGATCGGCGAAGACGTTTCGAAAACCGCAGCGTTGTAGCATGTGGTCGATAAAGTTGTCGCTGCCCACCGCCATGTAAGGCTTGCGCCAGATGAAGTAAGCGGCAGGTATAGCAGGCTCTATAGGTTGCAGCTTGCAGAAGCCTGCAGCTATACCTTGCGAAAGTTCCTGTGCTTTAGCTTCCGTACCCGTCAACTGTCCTACCTGACTGATCATCGCCAGGGTATCTTCCAAGGTATAGATATCGCTCATCCACACCGGGTATTTCTCCTGCAATTGGGCTATACCTGCTTCGTAGTTTTCTTCCTTGTTTCCGATAATCAAATCGGGCTGCAGTTCATCGATCACCTCCAGCTTAAAGTTCTTGGTGCCGCCTACAATGGTTTTCTTCTTCACTTTATCGCTTGGGTGAATGCAGAATTTGGTCAGGCCAACAATACGGTCTTCCAGCCCCAGATCAAAAAGTAGTTCTGTTTGCGAGGGCACCAGCGAGACAATGCGCTGCGGCAATTGCGGCAGCGTGATCTGGTGGCCCATCTGGTCGGTGAAGGTCAAATCAGGAAGTTATGCGAAGAGGATCTTGTAGCGCTCCTTTGCACCATAGAAAGGTACAAAAGACTTCAAAACATCTGACCAGGCCATGCCTAGGTACTTTCTTCGAAGGTTAAAAATCAAGGGTAGGTATACCAGCAGTAGTAGGAACGGAACAGTCAGACTCGCGCTGTCTGCCTTGTTGATGTAAAGGGTGAGTAGGGCGAAAGGCATGACAGTTGCAAGCCAATAGAGGTAACGGTTCATATAGGGATAGGTATGTTTGTTAGGGTTTAGCAAAATATAGCCGGCGCCACTCGTGGTAGCCTATTCCAGGTATGACAGCTTTGAGCGTTTCTGTAAGGCGCATACCTACTTGCTTCCGACGGCTATTAATTACCAAAGCCTGTAGCACGGCAATATTCACGATAAAGACAATTGGAGACGATACGTCTTTCCAAACATACATGCTGAAAAAGAATGCGAGCCAAGGCAGCGACATCAAAGCCCAAAAGAGGTAACGGTTCATAGCTATCAGATTAATGATAGGTGAATATACACAAATTTCAACATAAAAAAACCACACAATGCACGCTGGCGCTGTGTGGTTTCTCTCGGGCTAAAAGTGATTTCTATTTCAGGTATCGGAAGTCCTGATTGTCCTCGATTTTTAGCAGTGTTTCGTAAATCAGTTTCGTTACGTTCTCTACGTCGTCTTTGTGCACGGTCTCCACTGTGGTGTGCATATACTTCAAGGGAAGCGAGATCAAGGCCGAAGCCACGCCGGCATTGGAGTAGGCAAATGCGTCGGTGTCGGTGCCGGTTGCACGTGAAACGGCTGAGCGCTGGAACGGAATCTCTTTCTCCTGAGCGGTATTGATGATCAGGTCGCGCAGGTTGTTCTGCACTGCCGGACCATAAGCAATCACAGGGCCTTTGCCGCAATGGATGTCGCCGCTGTTCTTCTTGTCATACATCGGTGACTGGGTATCGTGCGTCACGTCGGTAATGATGGCCACATCCGGTTTAATGCGGTGCGCGATCATTTCAGCACCACGGAGCCCGATCTCTTCCTGCACCGCATTGACGATGTACAGACCAAACGGCAGTTTGTGCTTGCGCTCGTGTATCATGCGGGCCACTTCGGCAATCATAAAACCACCTACGCGGTTGTCCAGCGCACGACCTACGTAGAACTTGTCGTTCATCACCGTAAACTCGTCTTCGAACGTCGCCACGCATCCTACGTGTATGCCCATTTTCTCTACTTCCTCCCGGTTGCTGGCACCGCAGTCTAGAAACACGGTCTCGATGGTAGGAGCTTTATCGTTCTCGACCTTGCGCACGTGGATGGCCGGCCAGCCGAAAACAGCTTTCACAATACCTTTGGAGGTATAGATGTTTACTCTTTTGGAAGGGGCGATGAGGGCGTCAGAACCACCGTTGCGTTTCAGGTAAATGTAGCCCTCCGGTGTAATGTAGTTCACAAACCAAGAGATTTCATCGGCGTGTGCCTCGATCACCACTTTATACTCAGCCTCCGGGTTGATCACACCCACCACAGTGCCGTAGGTGTCTACGAAGTAATCCTCAATATAGGGCTTTACATACTCCAGCCACAATTTCTGGCCTTCAGACTCAAAGCCGGTAGGGGAGGAGTTGTTCAGGTATTTCTCTAGAAACTCAAATGATTCTTTTCTCATCAGGGTCAGTTAACAATTATCAATAATCAGTTATCAGAAGATAACGGGTTAAAGCAAGGTTTGTTTAACAGCGCCTTGCTCACTGTTTAATGCTTACTGCTTACTGTAAATCTGTTTACTGTTAAAGCGGAATATTTCCGTGCTTTTTGCGTGGCAGGCTTACCGCTTTGTTTTCCAGCATTCTGAAAGCCTTGATCAGTTTGGCGCGTGTCTCGCTTGGCATGATCACCTCGTCGATGAAGCCACGGTGGGCGGCACGGTATGGCGTTGCGAACTTATCTTTATACTCCTGCACCTTCTCCGCCAGTTTCGCAGCTGGATCTTCGGCTTCAGCGATCTCACGTTTGAAGATGATCTCAGCGGCACCCTGCGCACCCATCACTGCAATTTCGGCAGTTGGCCATGCGTAGTTCATATCGGCTCCGATGTGTTTGGAGTTCATTACGTCGTAAGCACCACCATAAGCCTTGCGGGTAATCACCGTAATACGCGGCACTGTGGCCTCGCAGAAGGCATACAATAATTTTGCGCCATTGGTAATGATGCCACGCCACTCCTGATCGGTGCCTGGCAGGAAGCCCGGCACGTCTTCGAGTACCAGCAATGGCACATTGAAGCTGTCGCAGAAGCGAACAAAGCGAGCTGCCTTGGTGCTGGCGTTAATGTCGAGTACCCCGGCAAGCACGGATGGCTGGTTGCCCACAATACCGATGCTGCGGCCACCCAGACGGGCAAAACCCACCACAATGTTCTCACCGAAGTTTTTGTGTACTTCAAAGAAAGAGTCCGCATCGATAATGCCCTCGATCACCTCCCGCATGTCGTACGGCTGGTTTGGGTTTTCAGGTATAATCGTGTCGAGCACAGCACGCGTTTCGTCGGCTTGTTCCTCATAAGGTACAGACGGTGGCAGTTCTTCGCAGTTCTGCGGCACGTAGCTCAACAGTGTTTTGATGTAATTGATACACTCCACTTCGTTGGCGCAGGAGAAATGTGTGACGCCGCTCTTGGTGCTATGCGTGCTGGCGCCGCCCAGTTCTTCGGAAGTCACGTTCTCATGCGTTACCGTTTTCACCACGTTAGGGCCGGTCACGAACATGTAAGACGTGTCTTCCACCATCATGATAAAATCGGTAATGGCAGGGGAGTACACTGCGCCACCCGCACATGGTCCCATGATGGCTGAAATCTGAGGGATAACCCCAGAGGCCAGTGTGTTGCGGTAGAAGATGTCGGCATAGCCACCCAGCGAAACCACACCTTCCTGAATACGGGCACCGCCGGAGTCGTTGAGACCAATCACAGGCGCACCGTTTTTCATGGCCAGTTCCATAATCTTCACGATCTTCTCGGCATGGGTTTCAGAAAGCGAACCGCCCAAAACTGTGAAGTCCTGCGAGAAAACGTATACCAGGCGACCGTTGATGGTGCCGTAGCCGGTTACCACACCGTCGCCGAGGTAGTATTGCTTGTCCAGACCGAAGTCTTTGGAGCGGTGCATCACAAACTTGCCGATTTCTTCGAAAGAGTTTTCGTCCATCAAGAGGTGAATGCGCTCGCGGGCCGTCAGTTTGCCCTTCTTGTGCTGTGCTTCTATTCTGTCCTGTCCGCCGCCTAGCAAGGCCTCGGCGTTTTTGCGGTCCAGCGTTTCGATCTGGCTCTGTCTGATATCTCCTGCCATGAAATGGGGTATAGCTGTTTGATTGAAAATCGATTGATTAATTGTCAAATTTAAAAACTATCAGCCGAAATCAGCTACAATCATGGCAGAATTTGAATCTATACCTGTGCAGATCTTGTCAATAGGGAAAAAAATAAGGGCTGCCCTGTGAGGAGCAGCCCTTAAAATAGAAGTCTTATACCTTATTCGGTGGATTTTTCACCGTCGCCAGACGACTTAGTTGGTTCAGTCTCTTCTTCTCCATCGTTCAAAGCGCTTTTGTTCTTTTTACCATTGCTCTTCTTCGATGTGAAAATCAGTTTCTCTTCACCTTCCTTGTAATCTACCATCATGGTGTCGCCTTGTGCGATCTCGGCTTTAAGTATTTCCTCCGCAATCGGATCTTCGATATACTTCTGAATAGCGCGGTTTAGCGGACGGGCACCATACTTCGGATCATAGCCTTTTTCAGCCACAAAATCCTTGGCTTTATCGGTGAGTTCGATCTTGTAGCCAAGCGCATCAATACGCTTGAACAGCTTGCCGAGCGACAGTTCGATGATCTTGTGCATGTCCTCACGACCAAGTGAGTTGAACACAATCACATCATCCAGACGGTTCAGGAACTCAGGCGAGAAGGTTTTCTTCAGCGCACTGGCAATTGTGCCTTTCATGATGTCATCCACATTCTCCTGCTTGCTCTTCGACATGAAACCGATACCGGCACCAAAGTCCTGCAGATCGCGGGCACCTATATTAGAAGTCATGATGATGATCGTGTTACGGAAGTCAACCTTGCGGCCCAAGCCATCTGTCAGGATACCATCATCCAACACTTGCAACAACAGGTTGTATACATCCGGGTGCGCTTTCTCAATCTCGTCAAGGAGTACCACAGAGTATGGCTTGCGGCGGATCTTCTCCGTCAGTTGACCACCTTCTTCGTAGCCAACGTAGCCCGGAGGTGCTCCCACTAAGCGAGATACACTGAACTTTTCCATGTACTCACTCATGTCGATACGCACCAGCGCGTCGTCTTTGTCAAACAGGTAAGTAGCCAGTACTTTGGCAAGCTCCGTTTTACCTACACCAGTCGGACCCAGGAATACGAACGAGCCGATCGGCTTTTTCGGATCTTTCAGGCCAACGCGGGTACGCTGGATGGCTTTCACCAGTTGCTTGATAGCTTTCTCCTGACCGATTACTTTTCCGCTCAGTTCGTCGGCCATATTCAATAGCTTCTGGCCTTCGTTTTGGGCGATACGCTTTACGGGTATACCTGTCATCATGGCAATAACCTCTGCCACATTTTCCTCTTTTACCGTATAGCGCTTCTTCTTGGTCTCCTCTTCCCAGTTCTTTTTAGCTGACTCGAGCTGGTCTATCAGTTTTTTCTCTTTGTCACGCAGCTGGGCAGCCTCTTCGTATTTCTGGCTCTTCACCACACGGTTTTTCTCGCCTTTGATGTTCTCGATCTGCTCTTCAAGTTTCAGGATATCTTCAGGCACCACAATGTTGTTGATGTGCACACGTGCACCGGCTTCATCGAGTACGTCGATGGCCTTGTCTGGCAAAAAGCGGTCACTCATGTAACGATCACTGAACTTCACGCAGGCCTCAATCGCCTTGTCAGTGTAGTTCACGTGGTGGTGATCCTGGTATTTGTCCTTGATGTTATTCAGGATCTCAACCGTTTCTTCCGGCGTGGTAGGGTCTACCATCACAATCTGGAAACGACGGGCAAGCGCACCGTCTTTCTCGATGTACTGGCGGTACTCATCGAGCGTAGTTGCACCAATGCATTGGATCTCGCCACGGGCAAGTGCCGGCTTAAACATATTGGATGCATCCAGCGAGCCAGAGGCACCACCAGCACCCACAATCGTGTGTAACTCATCGATGAACAGGATCACGTCCGGAGACTTCTCCAGCTCGTTCATCACGGCTTTCATACGTTCCTCGAACTGACCACGGTACTTCGTGCCAGCCACCAGCGAGGCCAAATCAAGGGTTACCACGCGCTTGTTGAAGAGCACACGGCTTACCTTTTTCTGCACAATGCGCAAGGCAAGTCCCTCAGCGATAGCAGTTTTACCAACGCCAGGCTCACCAATCAGGATCGGGTTATTCTTTTTGCGGCGGCTCAGTACCTGTGCCACGCGTTCAATTTCTTTCTCACGGCCCACAATCGGGTCGAGTTTGTCATCTTCTGCCAATTTGGTCAGGTCGCGGCCAAAGTTATCGAGCACCGGGGTGCGTGATTTTTCGCCGGGTTTCTTGCTCGAGCTGCTGCCAGCCCGGGAAGAAGAGCCAAATAATTTGTCAGAATCATCACTATCGTCTGTGTCAGACGACGCCAGTGGATTATTGCTATGATAATCCAAAGAGTCTCTTATCGCTTCGTAGTTCACGTTGAATTTCGCTAAGATTTGTGAAGAAATATTGTCCTCATCCCGAAGGATGGATAATAAGAGGTGTTCAGTACCTATTATATCACTCTTGAAGATTTTGGCCTCCAGGTAAGTAATCTTAAGCACCTTCTCTGTTTGTTTGGTAAGCGGGATGCTGCCGGTGATGCTGCTGTTCTGAGAAGCGGTGTTTCGGGTAGCCTGCTCCAAAGCGTACTTCAGTTCATCTATCGAAACGCCCAGCTTCTTCAGCAAGGCAATGGCAGTACCTTCTCCTTCCCGGATCATGCCCAGCACCAAATGCTCGGTGCCAATGTAGTCATGCCCAAGTCGGATAGCTTCCTCACGGCTGAGTGAGATAACCTCTTTCACTCTGTTTGAGAATTTAGCTTCCATGTATACTTTATAAAAAAATGTAAAGGTCTAAAAATGTTGTAACTGGTTGAGGTTAACAGGATAAGCCTCTGTTTTTAACAAGTCCTGCAGTACAAAGGTTTAGTTTTGCAGTGGCATTATTGTAAGTAGGAGAGCGACTTCGGACCCTGTGTAAACAACAAGTCAATTATACTAAGGTCTTGTACAAATTGTTTGCCAAATACTTGCGTATAGGGTTGTACGTACAAGTTGTCAGGAATGATTTTAGGATGAATCCTATTTCTGAGGTCGAGCACCCCCGCTGGATGCTCTGATTGAAAGTTGTCTGTGAAGCCTATTGCCCGATCCAGTTTCAGAAATTTAAGATAAAGCCGCAATAAATCAACGTTCAGGTCAAACAAATATTTCGGCTGCCGCTCATATACCTCCCGGATATAGTCGCTGTAAAACTCGAAATAAGGCGCCCGGCCATAGGCGGCCTGTATGGTGCGCCAGTGCACGTTGTACCATTTCTGGCTATAGTCAATCTCTATTTCCGTAATAGGGGTCTTGTCTTTGCTGCTGCCACGCAGCACCGGCACGCTAAGCTGCACCATGCCCTGTGCCGTGAGCACATGGCAACGACTACGGTAGCTTTGTTTTACGTAGTTTTCGTTTTTCTCCAGCAGTAAACCATCCGACTTTAGTGCCTGCGTGAAGTACTGGATGGGAGGGTGGTACATGATTTCGGTAAGAAGAAGCAAGGGAGTATGGAAGTTAAAAAGTTAGAGAGTTTGGGAGTTAGAAAGTTTAGAGCTGCAAATTCTGAGTCTCAAGCTGAAGTGCAAATTGTCTGCTATTTCGGATTTGTAATCCGGAATCGTCTGTTTTGCGGATTTTCAATCCGCTTGCCTGCCGATAGCAACTGCATTTGCTAAGCGGATTACAAATCCGCTGGCCATGAACTTCCGGATTGCAAGTCCGAAAGAGCAGTTTTACAGCCCTCTTTATACCTGCAGTCCTGCGACCTGTGTCTTACAACCTATGTCCTTTCCCTGCTAAATAAGCATGATTTCTTTAATTTCATAATGCAAGTATAGGTCGTACCTTTGCAGGCGATTATACCCGTGAAAGAAACTCCGAACATACCTGCCCTGTATTTCCCGCTCTGGTGGTTGCTCAAAGGCCTGTCTTTGTTGCCGTTGTCAGTGCTATACCTGCTAGCCGACTTTTTGTTTGTGCTGGTATATTATATTATCGGCTACCGCAAAAAAGTCGTGTTTCAAAATTTGCGCAATTCCTTTCCTGAAAAGCCAGAGAAGGAAATACAAGGTATAGCCAAAGCCTTCTACCGACAGTTCCCCGACCTGATCATGGAGATTTTGAAACTAGCCTCGATGGACGCAGCCGAAATGAGACGTCGCATTGTGTTCTCCAACCAGGAGCTGCTGGATAATTTTGTGCGGCAAGGCAAGACCGTCATCACGATGGGGTCTCATTCCGGAAACTGGGAATGGGTGTTGCCAGCCGGAGCGGTGCAGTTTGGTTTCCCGGCCGAAGGGATCTACCGCCCCCTCAAGAGCAAGTTCTTTGAGGAGTTTATGCTATACCTGCGAGGTCGGCTTGGTGCCCGCCTCATCAAGATGAAGGACACCATGCGCGACTTTGTGCGGAACCGCAAAACAGCGCGGGTGGTTGCCATGCTGTCGGACCAAACGCCCCCTTACGGAGAGATACAGTTCTGGACAACATTTCTAAATCAGGATACCCCTTTCTTTGTCGGGGCCGAGAAGTTAGCCAATGCCTTTGGCTGCCCGGTGCTGTTTCTGGATGTGGAACGGGAAAAACGCGGTCATTACCGACTTACTTTCGAAGTGCTGTCCGACGGAAACTCTAAACCCGAAGAAGGCGCATTCCCCATCACGGAAGCCTTTGCTCAAAAACTGGAGTCCTCGATCCGCCGCAACCCCGCCAACTACCTCTGGACGCACAAGCGATGGAAACACCAGCGGCCGCAGGCCGCAAGTTCTGAGTAATGAGTTCTGAGTCCCGAGTTGATTTTCCAGGTTATTTGCACAAACTCATAACTCATAACTCGAGACTCAGAACTCCTAAAGATACTCCTCTACATCACCTGCGCCTTCTCTGAGCACCTCAAAATTATTGGCGGCATCGACTACAGTAGAGGCCACATTGTTGCCGGGGCCGCCATCGATTACGGCGTCCACTAGGTTGCGGTATTTATCATAGATCAGTTCTGGGTCGGTGCTGTACTCGATCACTTCGTCTTCGTCGTGGATGGACGTGGAGAGGATGGGGTTACCGAGCTCCTGCACCAGTGCCAGGGCAATTTTGTTGTCGGGCACGCGTATACCCACGGTTTTCTTTTTGCTGCCTGCGTAGCGGGGCACGCGACTGCTGGCGTCGAGAACGAAAGTGAAGGGGCCGGGCAGTGCCTTTTTCATCACTTTGTAAGTAGGCGTGTCTATCTTGGCATAATCGGAGATATGTGTCAGGTCAGAGCAGATAAAGGAAAGGTTTACCTTATCGGGTTTCACGCCTTTGATCTGACACACGCGCTCTACCGCCCTTGTGTTGTGGATGTCGCAGCCGAGGCCGTAGATCGTGTCGGTTGGGTAGATGACGATACCACCGTTGCGAAGAATCTCGACGGCTTCCTGTATCTTTTTGGGCTGTGGGTTATCCGGATGTATCTGGAGGAAAACAGCGTTGGGCATAGTTTTATCTTGATTTTAGTGCGTTACCTAAGGCATACTGTAGAAATGCCAACCGCGTTGCAGGTATGGCCTGCTGCCGGGGTTAACGCAGCATTCACACAGAAGCTCGCTCAAAATTAGTCAGATAAGCAAGATTAGTGTTATTTTTGTAGCCTAAACTATACAGGGCCGGAACCTAAATATTTTTCCGGACTTTTTATTTTCATTATGGCTAACGAAGTCACCCCACGCAGACGCGTCAAGAAAGAGAAAAGCATGTGGATACCAGGCATTGTCGTGCTGTTGCTGTTCCTGTTTGTGAGCTTTTCCTATTATGCCTACCAAATTGTGTATACCGCCAACGTAGACACCAAAGGTCAGGACACCTATGTATACATCCCAACCGGCGCCGACTACAAGCAGGCGCTCGACTCAGTAGAGGCTACCGGTGTGATCATCGACCGCCTGTCGCTGCGCTTCATGGCCAAGCTCATGGACTACGACGAACTGGTGAAGCCGGGCAGGTATAAGATCGAGAACGGCTGGGGCAACCGCCAGTTAATCGGAGTGCTGCGACTCGGGGAGCAGTCGCCACTTAAGCTTACCTTCAACAACATCCGCCTGCGCAGCCAACTGGCTGAGAAACTGGCTGCTGCTGTAGAGCCATCGGTAGAGGAAATCGACAGCCTGCTCAACGACCAGGTTTACCTGCAATCGCTCGGATTCGACACCACCACAGTGGTGAGCATGTTTATACCGAACACGTACGAGGTATACTGGACCATCACAGCACCAGAGCTTATGCAGCGCATGAAATCTGAGCACGACCGCTTCTGGACAGCTGAGCGCAAAGCTAAGGCCGAGAAAATGGGCCTGACTCCCAAAGAGGTATCCACGCTAGCCTCCATTGTGCAGGCCGAAACCATCAAAAATGACGAGAAACCGCGTGTGGCCGGCGTATACCTGAACCGACTGCAGAAAGGCATGAAGCTCGAGGCTGACCCAACGGTGGTGTATGCCGTGCGGGACTTTACGATTCGCCGCGTTCTCAACGTGCACCTGCAGCAGGACTCCCCTTACAACACGTACCGCTATGCAGGCTTGCCTCCGGGCCCGATCAACGTTCCAGATATCTCCAGTATCGACGCCGTACTGAATCCGGAAGAGCACAAGTACATTTATTTCTGCGCGAAAGAAGACTTCTCAGGCTACCACAGCTTCGCTGTGACGCACGCCGAGCACATCGCCAACGCCCGCCGCTACCAAAGAGCACTGACGCAGCGGAATATTTTAAAGTAAATTGTTTAATTGCTGCATTGTTAAATTGTTGATTCGCAGTTTTTATAAACTCCTTTAGTAGGTTAACCATTTAACAATTTAACCATTCAACCATTTAATCAATGTTCGAATCAGAAGTACAGATACGCGTGCGCTACGCCGAAACCGACCAGATGGGCTATGTCTATTATGGCAACTACGCGGCCTACTACGAAGTGGCCCGTACGGAGGTGTTTCGTCGCTTGGGTATACACTACAAAGAGATGGAGGCGACAGGCACCATGATGCCCGTGCTCGAGCTCAAGTGCAAGTATATCCGCCCGGCCAAGTACGACGATCTGCTCACGATCAAGCTCTTTCTGAAGCACAAGCCCCATGGCTCGCGTATAAAGTTTGAGTACGAGGTGTATAACGAGGAGCAAACCTTGCTGAACGTGGGCGAAACGACGATGGTGTTTGTGGATATGAAATCAGGACGCCCGACAGCTATACCTGCGCTTATACACCAGAAGTTGGACGGATACTATAGCGAATGAGGCTGAACCAGCAATATCTGAAACGCCGCAGAGCGTACCGCAAGTTCATCGTCTTTCTGAAGAGGTGGCGCTTTAATAACGGCCAGTCTTCGGTATACGAGGTAGCAGATGTGTTGCTGGGTGAGCTCAGACTGGACTCGATTACCAAGCGGGCATCCTACATGGCGTTTAACTTTACGCTGGCCATTTTCCCGACTATCATCTTTCTCTTTACGCTCATACCTTATGTGCCCAGCATTTTGTCGCTGGACTTGGGCGAGAGCATTCTCAACTTCTTGTCTGACTTCCTGCCCGAGGAGATGTATACCGTGGCGTATGGAACGATTGACGACATTGTGAACAAACCTCGAGGAGGACTGCTTTCCTTCGGCTTCCTCTTCGCCCTCATTCTGTCTACCAACGGCATTATGTCTCTGATGGACGCCTTTGACAAAAAGTACCACACCTTTTACAAGCGGCCATACCTGAAAAAACGGGTAATTGCCACGGTGCTTACTATTGCGCTTTCCTCTATTCTGTTTCTGGCTGTCGCGACGATCTTTTTTGGGCAATGGATATTGGATGTGCTGGTCTTTTATGAGGTTGTAACAGAAAGCTATACCTATACCTTGATCGTGATGCTGAAATATGTGGCCATTGTGCTGCTGTTCCTGCTGGCTACCTCGCTTATCTATTATTACGTGCCTGCCATACAGGACAAATGGCCTTTTTTCTCGGCTGGCGCGGTAGTCGCAACTATCCTGATCTTTCTGGTGTCGATGATCTTCTCGCTCTACATCAGCGCCTTCGATACTTATAACAAATTTTACGGGTCGATTGGGGCCCTCATCGGTCTGATGATCTGGCTCGATTTCGTGTCCATGATTTTGATCCTGGGCTTTGAGATTAACGTGAGCATTGATTCCGTGACCAAGCGACTGACTCGCAAGACGGCACAAAATGCAGCGCAAGCCGCTTCTGCAGCAGCATAAGCAACCTTAGGCCAGGTATAGCCAAAGTAGGAGAGGTATAAGTTGAAATCAGAGTAAATTTTTAAGCTTCAAAATCAGAGGCTTATGCTCGAAATGCTAAATCCGGCTAAAAATATTGCCGTATAGTTTTGATAATTCAACTCGGTACTATACTTTTGTGCTCGATTCAATTACAGAGAGTTGGCGGAGTGGTCGAACGCGGCGGTCTTGAAAACCGTTGACTGTAACAGGTCCGGGGGTTCGAATCCCTCACTCTCTGCTGGTAGCAATACCAAAGAGCAAAAAGCCCGTAAATCAGCGATTTACGGGCTTTTTCGTTTCTGATGTACCGTCCTGAAATAGGTTGACACCAACATCAACCTATTATGGAAAAAGCAGCGCAGAAAAAAAGCAAGCGCAGCCAGCGCGATTATACCCTGGGCTTTAAACTGGCCGTGGTGGCCGAGGTGGAGCAAGGAGATCTCACCTACAAACAGGCTCAGAAAAAGTACGGCATCCAGGGGCGAAGCACCGTTCTGGTTTGGCTCCGAAAGCACGGACGCTTAACTTGGGACTTCAACCAAGGCACCATGTCACAGACACCCAACCAACGCATCAAAGAGCTGGAGGCCCAGCTGGCCGCTTCCGAGAAAAGAGCCAAAGAGGCCGAGCTCAAAGCCAAACTCTTAGACACCATTATCGATGTGGCCGAGGGCCAGCTGGGGATTCAGATCCGAAAAAAGTCTTTACCCAAACAGCCGACAAACTCAGAGAAGGGAAAGCGATGAGTTTGTCAGAGGCCTGCCAACTGTTTGGGTATTCCAGGCAAGCCTATTACCGGCGCCAGGCAAGAGCGCTGGATCAAAAGCAGACGGCCGAGCAGGTCGTGGGGCTGGTGCGGCAGATCCGCCTGCGGATGCCGCGCCTGGGCACCCGCAAGCTCCACCACCTGCTCCAGGGCAGCTCCGGGGCCTGAAGGTGGGAAGGGACAAGTTCTTCTCCATCCTCCGCGACAGGGGGCTGCTGGTCAGGCCAAAGAAAAGCCACCGTAAAACCACTGACTCAAAGCACTGGATGAAAAAGCACAGGAACCTGGTGGAGGGTGTCAAGATAGCGCGCCCTGAGCAGGTATGGGTGGCGGACATCACCTATATCCCCACCAGGGAGGGCCACAGCTACCTCTCGCTGGTGACTGACGCCTACTCCAAGAAGATCGTGGGCTACCAGCTTTCAGAGGACCTGCGCGCGGAGGGGCCCGTCAAGGCGCTGAGGATGGCCGTTGGGGGAAAGAGGTACGGCCACGGGCTGATCCACCACTCGGACCGGGGGCTGCAGTACTGCTCCGAGGAGTACCAGCAGCTGCTGGAAGAGGCCCAGATAAAACCGAGCATGACCGAGAAATACGACCCTTACCAGAACGCGGTGGCCGAGCGCGTGAACGGCATTCTGAAGGGTGAGTTTGGCCTGGAGCGGGGCTTTGCCCACCACCTGGAGGCAGTGCGGGTGATCGCCGAGTCAGTGGGCATCTACAACAGCCTCAGGCCCCACCTCTAGTGCCATTACCTGACACCGGAGCAGATGCACCTCCAGCAGGAATTGGAGGTAAAACAGTGGAAAAAGAAAACCTCCAACACAAACGCATTGGAGGTCTCAAAATAAAAAGTAATTTCGTCTCAAAACCGTCAACTTATTTCAGGACGAGACACTTTACAATGGCCTAAAATACGGGGAAGCTTACACTGTTCCAGGCTTCCCTCGCTTCTGGGTAGTAGGTCCTGAGTTCTTCCCGAGTACTGGCATTGCTTGAGCTGACGCGGGCAATGTCCCTGATGTAGCGCTGTGTCAGCTGTTGGTTAAAGGTGTTGATGCCATCCTCACAATCCTGGCTCAGGCTTACTGCCTTAGGGGTAGAGGTGGGGGCTTCTGTTTGCGCAGCCGGGGAGCATGCCCCCAGCACGCTAAGTGACAGGCATAAAGTAAAGGCTATGCTAAAGTTTTTCATTTTGCAGGATGATAGAATGGTACTTTCTTTTTCAGGGAATCATGCAATGCGTACGCAGCCCAGGAGTTCCAAAGCTAAGGGGCGGTGGACGTGGCTATCCGTGGCTTTGTAAAATTATAGGTCAGACCGAAGAAATGGCCGAAAGAGAATTTCTCGTAAGTGGGAATTTGCCCTTCAGTGCCTAAGTCATAGGGCCTTTTGGTGTCCGCTTTGATGTTGTCGGAGATAGTTTGCACTGAACCCATGGAAAGGCCATAATGAAAAACCAAGCGCTCCTGCTTTCCAAGGATGAGTCCCAGGCCTGACAAAAGCTGAAACTTCTCGTCCGGGCTGAAGAGGGCACCCACGCTCAACGCAGGTCTCACCCAGGAACCGCCTCGCAGGGAGGCATTGATGGTAGACCCAAATCCAACCTGATAATTCCCCTTGTTGCGTGAGTGTACCAGCTTCTGCGTTTGCTGGGTATCGTTCACTGTGACAAGTGTGTCCGTGGTAAAGTACTCCTTGTTCACGAGTGAGGTGAGAAATATCCCTCCACTGACATCGATTTTGATACCGCCTTTCAACCAGATGTTATAAGAATATTTGTCAATGAGGCTGCTGACTGCCGCAGTGTTATCGAAACGCTCCAAAGTGATTTCCACAGCGTCGATATTTTTGCCGTTAACATCCAGGGGAAGCGTATAATTGTCGAAGCGCAGGCTGTATAGCTTATCCAAGCTCTTTTTGATGCTATCTGTGCTAGCAGTAAGTTCCTGAATCTGGGTCTTATATTTATTTTGGAAATCGTCATCCTGGTAGGCAGCTGCCTCCCCATTTAGGATGTCGTGATCATAGAGTAATACTACCAATTCCTCTGTTAAAGCGTCTCTTTGACTTTCAAAAGTGCTTCTATTTAAGTAATCAGCTGCAGAAATAGTCGCAGTATAGCTGTTTGCTCTAGAAAGCAGGTTTTTCCCCTTGAGCGCTAAGATGCGGGCCGCACTCAAGATAAGCTCTTTGTGCCCTTTTGCATCTGTAGGAGGGGTTGTAGCAGGAGCAATCTGCAGCTGGTTTTTCTCGGACGAATTAGTCGCTATAAGGTATTGGGCGTGAGCGGTATTTTTATTTACATGATTGATTGAGTCTTTCATTTTTTTTCCTTTCTCTACAACATCATTATTGGCTTTCCAGGATGCCAAAACCCTGTCCATCGGGGTTGCATCTTGCTGCTCGAAAAAATTGACGGAGCGGTGATTAAGGACATACCTGTATTTAAAAGGATTGGCATTGATGAGCTCGAAAACAATTAGTTCATCGGTTTGGGCAACTAGCCTTCTGCGAGCATTGTCTGATTGAAGTAATTTTGGATTGGGTTTACTTAAGTCAAGGGTAAAAACGGCTGTTTCTATATTCTTTTGGCCGTTATTCAGACTAGCTTGAACGGGGAGGGGATTACCACCTTTTTTAGATAGAGAGGCACAACCCATGAAAGAAAAGCACCCAAGTAGGAGTATTGTAACAGCCAGTGCAGTAGAGCGTATATTCTTCATGCGTATCATGGTTTAAATTTAAATTATTGTAATAATAGTTATAATTTATTGAAAAATTTCATAAGGTATTTAAAAACAAATAGTTAATATATTTATGCGGGATATAGCAATGAGGTCAGTGAGCTACCAGGGGTGTCTAGCTCAGCCTGCTTATGGTCCTAAAAACGGGCCCGGGTAGTGCACATGACAGCCTATAGCGGTGAACCTTACCGAGTGGTTGTATTCCATTGCTTGCAGGTAGGGGTAAGGGACAGCCTGACATGAAACGCTGATTTTTATAGGACGGCCCATAGGTTCTTCAACCGCATAGACGAAGTCAAACAGGTATAACTTTGCAGGCATTACGTATCCTAAAAGTATATCCTTTGCGAAGGTATGTGGTCGGCTGAAGGCTATATTAAATTTTACACAAACCCCCGTTTTTCCACGACAAACACTTTTTTGCCTTTGAGTACCAGGACTACAGACCTTGACTTTTGTTTGCCTGGACTGGCTGGATGGTTTGCGAAGTATAGAAGCCGTTACCTCTTTGAGGAGTCAGGGGAATACACTTGGTTTGTTTCCAGAATTTCCCCATGCATAAATTTATTCGATTGGTCAAACAACCGGCAAAAAGACTGTCGGAGCAGATTTTGCTTTCATAAGTAAGCCACCTGTAGGTATCAGCCTTGCTGGGAAATGGCAGTGGGTAAAATGACAGCATGAGCCTCTGCTCGTCTAAAAGGGCGTATTACTGTTGAACAGCCCCAATGTGAAACAGACAATGGAATTTTTAGGTAATATGGCTGCATAAAGTGATTAAAAGCTATTTGTCGAACAGTAGATAGGGGTTCGAGCCGATCCTGTCACGTTTAAAGTAAATGCTCAGAAGCCTTTGGTTTTTCCTCGACAGGGGGCTATCGAAAGGGAAGTACATGCGCATGTTTTCAAAATGGCCGTTGCGGGGCTTCCTGGACTTTCGGACAAAATAAATAGTACCTGTGAAGGAAGCGACATCACCTGTGTCTTTTCGTTCGGAAAAGGAGAGCGGTGGCTGGGTCGTATTGTCGAAGGTACTCTGGTATATGAGCGCGTATTGCTTAAACCCCTCAAAGTGCACCGGTTCCCTCAGTGCCTTGTCAGCCGGGATATACAGTTGAAATTCGTTTTTTATAAGCTCAGTGATTCCACTGATTTCCAAAAAATTACGATTTGCACCATACTTTAGGCTCCATACATCTACCGCCTCGCCGCGCTTGGCATCAAAAGCAATCTCACCGGAGTCGTTTAGCTTACCAAACAGGATAACTTTGAAATCATAGGCGTTGAGCTGATTCGGCGGTATATCCCGCTCAGCGTAACGGTTCCTGTAGTGATTAGAGATGGTAGAAATATAAATTACGTTTTGCTTTGTCTCCGATAGCAGCAGGTACTCTATTTCAACAAGGATACCCCCGGGGGCCGCCTCCTGATACCGGCGTGTGACCAAACGTTTTCGCTCCCCGTCGTTTTCCTCATACAGTCTGCGCACATAGAGTTGGTAACTACCGTCCAGGGTGATGCGACCTACCTGCTGCCTGTTTGTTGGCAGGCTCTCCTCGCTGTAGGAGCTATAGGTGAGGTGCTTGCCGCATCCAGTCAGGAGCAGGGCAACAGTCAGTAAATAGGGAATCGTGCGCATTATCTTAGACCTAATGTTGTGTTTCCCCTATTAAAGTGTCCGCTTAAGGAAAGATGCGGCTGGTATGGGACCAGGTGAAAACTGTCAAACAAGGTCCAGTGAATCCAATGCTGGGCATCAACCCGCACATAGTTATACCCTTTGATACTGGCTCCGTAATGCTGCGCCACATTGGTCACTGTCAGGCTCCATACACTTTTATTATAGTCCTCCTGCACCGGATCGCGGTAGTTCATATAGGCCAGGTACATCTTGTTCGACAGCTCGAAGGCGTTCAGCGTATATCCGGTATGCTTGTGGTAGCTCACCTCTACCAAGCTGGCTACCGTATGAGGCTGTCCGTGATAGCTTACTACAGCCCCCCCTGTATAGTACCTGTCTTTTCTGTCCCCGATGCGGGTGTGTGATATCCCTATGCCGCCGTCATTATAGTAGGATATCTGAAAGCGGTTCAGGTGCACGTTGACAAACCCGACCCGCTGGTTTTTCTTGGATTTATCAGATGTGAAAATAAAATTGGTCCCCACGCTGACGGAGTTTCGGAAAGGATTCTGCAGGGGAGGAATAACAAAATCACCGAAATAGTACAAGGGGACCATGCGTGTTTCCACGAACGGCTGGTTCCGGCTGTATAAAAAGTTCTTATCCCCGGCCGTTAGCATGACAGAAGTGATAAAGTCGAATGTAGGTTTGAACGTGAACCGCTGGTTCCTGCTGCCCAGCCCGCCATTGTAAAGCTGCAGCTCCGTGTTGAGAGAGGGGTGTAAACTTGATTTCAAAAAGTTGGAGGCCACCCCCGTGGAAGCGACCAGGCGGTAAACCGGTGCCGGTGCATGCTTCGAGATCCCCAGTTCAATACTGGCCTTCAGGGAAAACCCGTATTGGAAAGCATAGGGGTTAGCCCTGGTGTCAACAGGTGTTTGCGCCGCCAGTGGAGTAAGTGCGGCCAAAAATGCAAGCAGTAACAGGCACCTCTTTGTCTGAGCGGCGGCTTTAGCCGGGTAAATACTGGGAATATGGAACATTTGTCTCTTCATTACAGGATAATGGCACCGTTTAATCCAAAAACAAGCTGGTCGATATGCGAGAGGGACCCGTGCCGGAACCGCTGCCCATAATAGCTGCCGAATGCGCCGGCAGACATTGTTTTGGTTCTGTTCATGACCCTGCTCACCTGGAAATGCAGCGGAACAGAGAATCGGCTGACTTGCCTGCTGGATGAGAGCTGGCGGCGCCCTTGGTTTTCAGTGCGGTTGATCAGCACTCCCTCGATGTTATAATCCAGCGCAGGGCCTGCCATCAGGGTCCACTGGTCAAACCGGCCCAACTGCATAAAAGGCAATACAAGGACACCGATATAGCTGGCCCGAAGTGCGCTTTTGCCCATGCGGTTGTTTCGTGCCGGCTCCAGGACACCGTCACTGTTGGGGCTCCATGCCGTATCTTTCCAAACCAGCCGGTTGCGTCCGGCCCGCAATCCGGCAGTCATGTAAAGGGGCTCTTTCCCGATGCGGATATGTTTTTCCCTGAAAAAGGCGTACGGGTACACCACTTGAAAGCTCCACGAGGGTGCAAGGGCTTGGGGTCCAATCCGGCTGGTGCTGTAACCGTGTCCCACCGACAGCTGCAGGACATCAAAGTTCACATAGTCGTGTTTTGAGGTGGTGGCCTCTTCCAGCGGCAGCAGGGATTCCGGAGTTCCCCCCTTCACGTGGGGCTGGGAAAAGCCCTTGGCAGCAAGCAGCAGCAGTCCACCGAAAAAGAAATAGAAGCGCATCGCCATATCAGAAATAGTCAAGTATAAATTTCTTTCCATTCTCGTAAAACAACTTTTGCATTTTGACCCTGCTATCCTCCAGGCTGGTGATAAGGGGTTGCCCCGTTCGGTGTGGCTCATGAAAATCTTCCGCGTGCAGCTGGGCAAAAATGTAGGCGTACACGACCATCCTCCGATGTAACAGCGGGAGATAGGAGGCCGTGGGGGCAAAATCAATCGGGTCAATCAGGCCGTCATAGTCACTGCCCAGGGCAACAATATCCCAGGGGGCTTTTCGCAGCGTCACATCATCAGGCGTATATTGGAAAAAATAGTTGTTCAGCGCGTTCCTCTCTGTATCAGGCAGTCTTTCAGCTGCTTGCTGGTAGGAGGTAAGCCGAACAATATAAAAGATGTTCCGCAGCAGTGGCTCAACCTTCAGGTATTCTATGACTTTGAGGTTATCGGGCGTTAATTGTAATTCCTGCAGCTTTTCAGGAGGAAGCGAATCGCTGATTTCCTGGAAGCGACGCGCCATCTCCTTTTCGTAGTCCTCAGTGTAGTTGGGGGCAAAGGCCCCCAACTGGCGAGGGTCCAGCAGCAGGCCTATGATGCCGTCTGATTTATTTATTTCGATAATCTCCTCATCAAACAGGTTCAGGGACCAAGGGTAAAACCATCCGGCGGTCTTGTCTGCCGCCAAGTCATACCCGCTGAAAGGGTCATAGGTGGCGTCGCTGGTCAAAAGGGTGGGGTCCCGGAAATTTAATGGCTGATACATGGCTCTTTCAAATGAGTTCAGGTCCCTGGAGTATCCGCGCCCCTCCATAACGCCCTCGCGCCAGTACTTTGCCCGGGCTACCGGATCTTCCCCTTTCAAAATCGATTTCTTGTAAAAAGCCCTCGGGTCCTCCGATTCCTGGTACCGGTCAAAATTGGGCCGCAGGCCGGTGGCAGCGGCCATGGCCTGCTTTTCACCGCTGACGGCAAAATGCGAGGCTACAATGGGTATTGGAATACCCAGTTCCTTTTCCAGCCGCCTTCTCTGGTAGTAATACTGGATGCGGGCCTTCACATCCATGTGCTTCACATCAATATAGGTCGGCTTCCCGTATTTTGTCGTGGTAGGATCAACGAAAGCTTTTACGACATCAAGGCCCAGCTTCTGGCAGTGCAGGTCATTGAAGCCATCATACTCCTTGTTGACGATGCTGTTTCTGACAGTCGGGATTTTGGAAAGCAGGGCAGGCAGCCGGTGCTGGTAGCTCTCGGGGTCCCGGTCAATGGTTTTGGCAAAGCCCACGACATGGTTTTGCGCAAAGTGCCCTAGGGTAATGAAGAACAGCCGATGGGGTAAGTTTTTGAGCAATGAAACGTTGGACAACAGCTCTTCTCTGATCTCCTTTTCCTGTCCGTGCTCATTATCGTTTTGGGGCTTGCCGATGTAGCCTTTTCTACCGGACAAGGGGCCGTACAGCACCTGTGCACCCTCTATGGTCATCAGCATCGGACTGATGATGACCCTGTCGGGGTCGCTGCTGTCGAGCTGTGCATTATGCGCCAAAGCCGCGCGTAATTCCCCGTTGTCCCTGACCAGCTTTACC
Organism: Pontibacter aquaedesilientis; assembly: GCF_014773225.1. GTDB lineage: Bacteria > Bacteroidota > Bacteroidia > Cytophagales > Hymenobacteraceae > Pontibacter > Pontibacter aquaedesilientis. The sequence goes on from NZ_JACXAJ010000002.1 coordinate 385,680, forward strand.
TGGCTATAGTATTGCTGCGGCTCCCCATGACCAACGGTTTCACCGTCTTTCTGGTATAGCGCTGTGGGAAAGGTGACGTGTACCGGGCGTACGGAGTCCTGCAGCTGCGAGAAGTAGTACTCAGCCAAGAAGTCGTGCAGCGGAGCATGGGCAGGTGTGCTGTAATACCGAAGCCGTCGCATGCCCATTTTGGATACCAGTTTACCGTTAATCAATCTCTTGATGAAGCTCAGGGCATACTGTTTCTCAAAAGGGTAGAAACTGTTGCAAAGGATGGAACCGGGGGTGTATTTCAATTCTGCGTAACTGGCTTGGTCATAATTGCGCAAATCTGACGTCAATCCTCTTTGCAGCGCCTTTCTTTGCCGGGGTTTGCGGGAGAGGAGATAGCTTTCCCAATTGTCAGCGCTCATGGCCTTCTGCTGCGGTGTAGCCGACTGGAAGTGCGCCAGCAGTTCCGGGGTGAAGCGCAGCTTTCCACCCGTAGTGTCAGAGCCGGCCAGGATCAGCTTCATGTCCTCTGCGGTCTTTGGTCTGTTGTAGTGCTTATAGGTAGGGTGAATGTGCAGGTCGGAGAAAGAGGAGAAGGCGTCCTGTGCCTCGCTTGCAGGGGAGAACTTTAAAAGCAGTACCAGCTGGACAATCAGGATCTTTCGCATAGTCTTGTTGTAATAGTATAATATATTACTTTTATATTTCAATAATGTTTTGGTTATTATAATAATTTTAATTTAAATTTGATTTTATATAATAAGACTTGTCTCCCTAAGTGGTATTTATTGAAACTGATTAGCTGATGCTACGCTCATGAAAATTCCAGTTTAACCTTGACTATTTTGTTTCCTATGAACTCTCTGCTGGTAGCGATACCAAACCAGCAAAAAGCCCGTAAATCAGCGATTTACGGGCTTTTTCGTTTCAAGAGCTAAGATCAATTCTTCAGGTTTGCCTCATAGTAGCATCAGAAGCGCTCATAGAAATCAGCTACTGGTTGTATTATGTTTAATTCCTGCTCCAGGCTCTGCCACTGAACATGTCATCTACCTCCGTGTGGAAAATATGGTTGGAGTAGTTACTCAGTGTTTTTACGGCTAGCGCAAGGATTATTTCGAGGATATGTTTCTCCTGATAACCTGCCTCTAAAAATGCTTCTACATCCTCATGCGAAGGGTTGCCACGCTTCTCAAACATTGCACGTGTAAATACCGATAGGGCATTTAATTTAGCATCTGGTATCTCCTGTTCTGCCCGAATGGCATTTGTTACCTCAACTGGCACCTTCGACACATTGTCGGCTAGAAAACTGTGCGCTGCAGCGCAATATTCGCAGCCATTAGCAATACTGATCGTAACGAAAACCACTTCCTGCTCCACCGGAGAGAAGCCGCTGTTCTTCCGGAAATGCTCATACCCTACGGCGTACGTTTCCATTAAGCCTGGTGAGTTCACCATGTTAGCATACATATTCGGAATCATCCCCATTTGCTTCTGAGATGTTTCCAGATGAGGCTTTTGTGCCTCATTTGCAGTGGCGGTGGTTACTGGTTCTAAAGTGGTTTTAAATCTTTTATTTTCTGTGTTGATTGTCATCGTTTAGAATTATGTGGAAAAATGTATGTGAAGCTATGGCTGCGTTTTTCTTAAATAAAGTTTTTCATCCCTGAATTAGTCAACTATACCTGATGAGGGCATAAGGTTGTAAACACTAGCTTTGATAGCTTCGGCACAAAGGTATAAGTAAGGGGAAAACTAATTTGTCAGGTATGCGACAAAACGGAATAAGAGGCTTGATCCATAGGGTAGCAAGACAACACAAGTCTTTAACTGTGTATTGCTCCCTGATCGATCAGGTACCTTCTGCCTCTCGGGAGGACATGCATAATCAGGTGTTCGAGGCAAAGGGGTTCTCCCGCCTGCAGTTGGTTGAAATTGTTCTCTTGCAGTTTTCTCCCATCCAGAATAACCACTAGGCCAGAGCCGATCGTCTCAATTTCGTTTCCTTTGGAAATCAGAACGCCCGTGTCTTCTCCCAGCCCGACACCAACCAGCTGAGGCTGCATGGCAATCGCCTCGATCATGCGAGGTATGCGACGACGGTTCACAAAATGGGTATCGATGATGACATTGTGAAGCAAGCCAAGACCGTGGCCCATGAAGACGATACCTTTTACAAGCGGTTTAATCTCGGTAGAGCCCTCGATCATGGTTTTGCAGAGCGCCATGGCTCCCGCACTAGTCCCGGCAACCAGAAACTTTACCTCACTCAGGTAACGGTTCCTGATGAGCTTTAGCGCTTCGGTGTCGTTGAATGCAGCAGCAATTCTAAGTTGGTCCCCACCCGTGAAGATGACGGCGTCGGCCTTTTGCAGGCGCTGCAGTGTGTTATTGCTGTCTGCCTGTTCACGGGACTGGATTTTCAGGTGACCTACATTGTCACAGCCCAAAAGCATAAACCCGTGCAGGTATACCTGGTACAGTTCGTCCGGGATGCTAGTAGCTGTCGTAACAACTTCAATCCGGGTGCCTATACCGTACAGCTCATCGTGTATACGCTTTAAAATGCCCTGCTCGAAAAACAAGATCTGCTGCTCCTTGTCAGCATCAGTATGGGGAGGGAAACTTCCTTTGTCCTCATTTCCGCCAATGGCGACAATCTTGCCTTTAGGTGTCACATTGCCTCCTTCTTAGAGCATGATTAAATTGATTTTGCCGTAGAATGACCGTTATAGGCCGAGTGCCGCAGCAGACCGAGGTACGCCCAGGCGGCGGCAATCCCAAAACTGACATGAGCAACAGCAGATACCCAGTTCCTGGCCATGGCAAACCAAGGGAAAAGACTGGTCATGATGTAGAAGTTCACAAAATAGATGATCAGGCCGATGACGGCACCTACTGCCAGCGCTTTTCCCAGGGCCATGTTATTGATGAGAAAGGCTATCGCCAAGGTATAGCTAATGGATAGCACCAGGTGAAGTACGAGTGCTGCCATCAGCACCCCAAAATCAAATGTAGCAGGTGGCGGTAACACGCCCTCTCCCAAAATGATGGCCGCAATCATACGAGGCGGAGCCCAGGGACTGCCACCCAGGAAGAGGGGCACCATGATCATTTCTAACATCAGGAAAATTAGCGCGGCAATGATACCGGCCCAGATCGCTGCTTTCCAATTGATAGTTCCCATAACAGTATATTTTTAGGTTAAACATCAAAATGGATTCTGGATGATAAAACAGTATGATGAAAATGTGTAATCACCAGTATATCTTATAGTTAGACGTATAAATGAGCGGCTACAGACATAAAATGGTACATTTATTCATAGAAATGTCAGGCAGCTTACATAACAGGGAAAGCACCTGGGTTCTCAACTTGAAAAATTCGGAGATCTACAATGATCTGTTGGCAAATGCAGAGAGATTCCTTTACCTATTTATTAGCTCTCTGTCTCGGCTTGTGCTGGTTTGTTAAATTGATCCTGAGCTGGTTGCTCTTCCTTGAGCTGCAGGCTATCAATGGACACGCTATAGCGCACATCACCTATTTTGCCGTTCTCATATTTGTAGCCGGTCAGTTTAGCGGGAAAAAGCAGGCCCCGTTGCTCTTGGTAATCCTCATATTTCAACGCATTGAACTTTTCGCTGGGCTGGCCATCAAAAAAGGTGACGGTATAAAGCAACCAATCCAGGCGGTTTGTCTCAGGGTCGATCAGTAAGCGGTATTCATCCTCCGGCGTGTCGCCTATACCTTCACCAAAAGAGACTCCGATCACATTATACCGCTTCCCTTCCAACTCCAATGGCTCCAGTTGCTGGTAGTTCACGCCTGGGTCTGCAAGCACAAAAGGGATGGCATAAAAGTAGAAATATAGATTGTGGTAAAATTTCGCTGATTTACCGGGATAAGCCTCCTTGCTAGGGCTTACCCATACCTGTTCTCCGTCATGTCCGATGGTGTAGTTATCTGCTTTCACCAGGTCTTTGCGGCTTTTCAGATCTATAAGGTGCGTTTCGGTAGTGCCATTGTTGGTGAGTTGGTACTGCATAGTGCCCAGTTGTTTCCATTGGGCTAGTCCGCCATGGGCTTCGAGCACCTCGCTAAAGTAGGCCGGGTAAGTCAGCTGTTCGGCGGCGGTATCCGTTTTGACTTCCAGGGCTTCTGCATTTTTATTTTCTGCCGGCTGGCAAAATTGGAGGGTAACTGCCCCGAGGGCGAAGAAAATCAGATTGTGTTTCATGAGTTAGGATAGATTAAACTTTACTTTACGTAAATACGGTATAGGTGTCCTGATAAACCCGTTCATCTAGGGCATACTGTAGTATAATATGCCAAGTGTCAGCTATACGACAGCGTATTTTCCTTTTTATATGCATCTTTGAACAAAACCAGAAACATGAGACGAGTACTGATAGCTTTTATGCTCTTAATCGCCAGTAGTTGCCAGGGTGGCTCTACCCTTGGGGCTGAAGGCACCACGCCTCCCTCGCACCAGGTATGGGATGAGTTGCTGCAACGGCATGTGAGCAAGACTGGCGAAGTAGATTACAAGGGATTCATAGCGGATAAAGCTAATTTGCAGCGCTACCTCAACAGTATCAGTAACAATCCACCGGATAAGAAGACATGGTCGGAGACTGAGCAGCTCGCTTATTGGATCAATGCCTACAACGCTTTCACCGTAAAGCTCATCATCGATAACTATCCGCTCAAAAGCATACAGGACCTGCACCCGACTTTGAAAGTGCCGGGTGTGAATACGGTGTGGCACAAGAAATTCTTCAAAATAGGGGGTAAGGAGGCCAGTCTGGACGAAATTGAGCACAAAATTCTGCGCAAGCAGTTTGACGAACCCCGTATACACTTTGCCATTAACTGCGCGTCCTTTTCCTGCCCGCCTTTGCGCAACGAGGCTTTCGTAGCGGCTAAACTGGAAAAGCAGTTGGACGAGCAGGCACGAGCTTTCATTAATGACCCGAGACAGAACAAGCTGGCGCCCGACAGGGTAGAGGTATCGCAAATATTCAACTGGTTTAAAGGTGACTTTACAAAAAAAGGCAGTCTGATCGATTACCTTAACAGGTATAGCAGTACCAGGATCAAACCAAATGCGACGGTGGATTACATGAAATACGATTGGAGCCTGAACGAGTAGCCATGCGAAAGGTCAGTGTGGTCATACCGGTTTACAACGACAAAGCACCGCTGCAGAAGCTACTGGAGCACCTGGGCAATGCGCTTGACAGGCAGTTAATGGAGCTTGTGGTGGTGGATGGCGGCAGTACCGATGGAGTGGATGCCATTATTCCTGCTCCTGTCAAGCTGTTGCGAACAGACAGGGCTTGCCGGGCAGTACAGCTGAATGCCGGAGCGGAAGTAGGCACTGGGGAGATTCTCTACTTCCTGCATGCGGATTGCCTGCCCCCCCTGACATTCGTGAAAGATATCAACCGCGCCATGGACGCAGGCTATATGGTGGGCTGCTTTAGACTAAAGCTTATGCCGGGAAACCTTTTGCTGAACATCAACTCTTTCTTATCGCGATTCAGAACCATGTTTAGCGGTGGTGGCGACCAGTCCCTATACCTGCCCAAAAGCGTTTTTGAAGAAATAGGCGGCTACAACGAGACATTTTGCGTGATGGAAGACTTTGAGCTGGTGCACCGTTTGATGCCACTGTATGGTTACCATATTCTACCCAAGGATATCCAGGCATCGGCCAGAAAATACAGCGAGAACAGTTACTTCAGAGTAAATAAGGCAAATTACCTGGCTTTTCAACTCTACAAAAAGAAGGTGCCACCACAAGTTATCAGAGAGCAATATAATAGCTTGCTAAGGAGAAATTAATCTATAAGAATGAAAGAGGGAAAACCCATAGAAGCGTTCTGTGTTCATTCAAAGGCACGCCACGTGGTGATAATTGGCAATGGCATCGCGGGCGTTACCTGCGCCCGCCATTTACGCAAACGCGACAGCACGTCCCGCATCACTATCATTTCCGGCGAAACCGAACACTTTTTCTCCCGCACGGCGCTGATGTATATCTACATGGGCCATATGAAGTTTGAGCACACCAAACCCTACGAAGACTGGTTTTGGGAGAAGAATCGCCTTAGCCTGGTGCATGATTGGGTAACGCACATAGATTTCGATAAAAAAGAATTGCAGCTGAAAACGCAGGACCCGTTGGCGTATGACATCCTGGTATTAGCCCTGGGCTCCCAATCGAACATGTTTGGCTGGCCAGGACAGGATTTAAAGGGTGTGCAAGGTCTCTATAGCTACCAGGATTTGGAAAACATGGAGGCCAGCACCAAGACCTGCCAAAAGGCTGTTGTGGTGGGCGGTGGCCTGATCGGGATAGAAATGGCTGAAATGCTGCGCAGCCGGAACATACCGGTTACTTTTCTGGTGCGCGAGCAAGCGTTCTGGGATAATGTGCTGCCACCGCAAGAAGCAGAACTGGTAGGCCGGCACATCCGTGAGCACCACTTCGACCTGCGGCTGGGAGCTGAATTGGACAAGATCATCGATGACGGAACGGGCCAAGTGAAAGCCGTTGTTACCAAGGACGGGGAAGAAATTGCCTGTCAGTTTGTGGGACTGACGGTAGGAGTCAGCCCGAATATTGGTTTGGTTCGAGATACGCAACTGGGAATAAATAAAGGGATACTGGTAGACGAGCATTTTGCCACTAACATCCCCAACGTATTCGCTATAGGCGATTGTGCGGAGTACCGCACGCCGCCGCCGCTGCGCCGCCCGGTGGAGCAGGTATGGTATACGGGCCGCATGCACGGCGAGACGCTGGCCCATAACCTGACGCAGGGTCCGGTGCCCTACCAGCCAGGACCCTGGTTCAATTCCGCCAAGTTTCTCGACATCGAATACCAGACCTATGGATTGGTGCCTAACAAGTGGGAAGAGCCGGTAGTGTCGTTCTATTGGGAGCATCCCGATGGGAAGAAGTGCCTACGGCTGCTTTTTGACAAAAATAGACGACAGCTACAAGGGGTAAATGTCTTCGGTATGCGCCTGCGCCATGCGTTTTTTGACAAGGCCCTTCGCCGTAATGTCACGGTGGAGGAGGTGATAGGAAAGCTTCAGGAGGCCAATTTCGACCCAGAGTTCTACGACAGGCACTATGCCGAAATCCTGCAGCGATTCAACCAACAGTTTGGGACTAGCCTGCAGCTACAGAAAGAAAAAAAGCGAAAGAGCCTGTGGGCTTTGCTAGGTTTGTAAAAAAGGAAGATGAAGATAATTCAGAAAGTTGGGTTAGGGTTGTTTTGGGGGGCGCTGCTTCTCTTCAATGCCTTGCTCTTTATGGGCGAGTTCAGGCTAACGGATGAGAAACTGCAGCAGGTGACCAGTGAGCCACACTACGAAATATTGAGGCATGAGCTAGCCCCCGTATTGAACAAAACCTACGGCAGCAGCTTCGCCTTCGTCAGTGCCTTTGATCGTTATGTCAGCGACTACAACCTGAAACAGCAGGAGAACGAGCAGTGGAACCGTGTCATCTGGGATGACTATACCTTTGCCGCCACCAAAGTAGCCAGCGAAGGCCTCGTAGCACAAAACAAACTGTTGCTCCTACTGCTGACGATAGGGCTGGGTGCAATTGGCGCATTGCTCAATTTGCTGCCTAAGTATAGGGGCGAACCTGCTGGCATCAAGCACAACGGGGTGATGTTCTCCTCCAACAAATCGCGTGGCATCATTGGCATTACGCTCGGGGTATACCTGATTGGCCTATACGTGTTACTGTACTGGTTTCCGGAGTATATCGTAAACTGGGCGCTGCTGGTAGACCCCTTGAGTCATATGCTGTCCGGGCAACCGGCAAGTCAGTGGTTCCTGTACGGTACCATCTATACCTTAGCCATTCTGGTGATGGGGGTGCGGATGTTCCGCAAGTATCGGGGCAATAAGTACCAGTTGCTGCGCACCTCTTCGGTCATGTTCTTCCAATTGAGTTTCGCCTTCCTGATACCTGAAATACTGGTGTTGATGAATAAACCCTGGCACGACTTTAAGAACATCTGGCCTTTGGATTATACCTTCTTCTACAACTACCGCGTGGAAGGAATGCTGAGCAGTGGCAGCATAGGACTTTTTATGTTCATATCGGGGATCCTGCTGATCATACTCGGAGTGCCTTTGCTGACATACTTCTATGGGAAACGCTGGTACTGCAGTTGGGTATGTGGCTGTGGTGGACTGGCCGAAACAGCCGGTGACCCCTATCGTCACCTTTCAGATAAATCCTTAAGCGCCTGGAAAATTGAGCGTTGGATGGTGCATAGTGTACTTGTTTTTGCCGTAGTGATGACCGGCGTCACGATTGCCAACTACTTTTCGGGTTTCGGGCTGTTGGGGCAGTGGACAGACACGCTGCATAAGTGGTATGGCTTTTTGATTGGGGCAGCCTTTGCGGGTGTGGTGGGAGTAGGTTTTTACCCGTTGATGGGCAACCGCGTTTGGTGCCGGTTTGGTTGTCCTTTGGCCGCTTACCTAGGTATAGTGCAGCGGTTTAAGTCCAGGTTCCGGATCACCACCAACGGGGGGCAATGTATTTCGTGTGGTAACTGCTCTACGTACTGTGAAATGGGCATTGATGTGCGCTGGTATGCGCAGCGAGGGCAAAACATTGTGCGTGCTTCCTGCGTGGGCTGTGGCGTTTGCGCTTCGGTTTGCCCACGTGGGGTACTTAAGTTGGAGAACGGGCCGCAACAGGGCCGCATCAATGATATACCTATCTTAACCGGAAACGAGTCTATCAATATGCTAAGTTAGGGGTTTTGCTATCGGCTAATCGCCTATTGATCTGTCAGGCGCACCAGCAAGGCCAGTTCTTTAACCGTGCCATTTCCTACAGTTCACTGTGCTTTCTGATGAAAATTCGGCTGCGGTCGTAGCTGATGAGGCCCTGCTTCTCCAAATCGTTCAGCACAGAGGTCACGGTTTGGCGACTGGTGGCTGATAGCTTGGCAATGTCTTCATGGGTGAGTTTCATTTTAACGACCCGCTCTTCGGGGTTATGGATGATCTGGCGCCCGTGCTCCTCGGCCAGTTCTTTCAGTAGGTAGCGCACGCGCTGTTCCGCGGTTTTGAAGATGAGACCCTCCAGTCGGGACTGTATCTTTTTTAATCTGAAGCCTATAAACTTAGTTACCTGCAGGTTGAATTTGGGGTTCATCTCCATCATTCTTTGGAAATCAGAAATACCCACAGAGCAGATAACGGCATCTTCTGTGGCCGCAGCTATCTCTTCACGCTTTGTCTGCCCTGTAATAGAAAGCTCCCCAAAAATCTCGCCCGGACCCAAAATAGCTAAGATCATCTCTTTGCCTGATTCTGATATGCGCGAAAGCTTCACCTTCCCTTTTTTTAGCAGGAATACTGTGTCAGAGCTGTCCTCGGGGAAATAAATCACCTGGTTACGGGGCATGTTACGCATCACCGCCATCCTGTCCATTTCCTCTATCTCGCTTTTAGAAAGGATATGGAGCATGCTAAAGTTTTCCAAATGCCAGAGTTTGGTGTGGGTCATATTGCTGCTATTGAAGAGACCAGTTATTTCTTGATCTTAAAGGTATAATCTTTATTACGCAGAAGCCACCCCGATGTACTGCAATGGCCTAAACAGGACTCAAGTTAGCCTTACCATGTTGGGTAAGGGAGAAAGATAGGGGCTAAATGATTGCTGCTGAAGATGGCGTCAAAACATTTTCTATTTCTTATTTGTCAGCCAAACGACAATAACTAATTTGTTGGCCACTTACCTTTAGTAAAGTTTGGCGGATATAGGTTTGTATTCAGGAAGCTTGATTGAGCGCTTGCCATACCTATACCTCAATGGGAACAGCTGTTAAAGGCTGATCATGTGCCCGATGGCTATACCTGTCAGGTCGGACATGGCGTATAGCAGTGGCTTAACCAGTATGGTTTCGGGTGCACCGCCGGGGCCTTTTGGGGTTTGTAAGCGTTGCAGACGCTTATGAAAGTCCAGTTCGGCAAAACAATAAGTTTTAATCACTAAACACATCCTGTTAGATGAGTAACTATTTAGAAGCAGCAAAACAAGTATACGAAGAGGCGGCAAACAATCCCCAGAAAGGGCTTTGCTGTACCACCACGCCGATTTGGCAATTGCCTGAGCTTACTGTGCCGTCCAAGATGCTGGAGATGAACTATGGCTGCGGCTCCACTGTCAACCCCCGGGACCTTGGTAACAACCCCACTGTGCTCTATGTGGGCGTTGGCGGTGGTATGGAATTGCTTCAGTTCGCTTATTTCTGCCGCAGACCCGGAGCTGTTATCGGTGTTGACCCGGTAGATAGAATGCTGGATGTATGCGCAGAAAACCTACGGGAAGCTGAAAACCAAAACACGTGGTTCAAAAATGAATTTGTTGAGTTACGGAATGGAGATGCCCTTGCGCTTCCTGTATCGGACGAGAGCATAGACGTTGCCGCGCAGAACTGCCTATTCAATATTTTTAAGGAAGAAGAACTGGAATTGGCGTTGGCAGAAATGTACCGGGTACTGAAGCCGCATGGCAGGCTGGTGCTTTCGGACCCCACTAGTGAAGATGACATGAGCGAAAGTCTGCGAAACGATAATCGTCTACGTGCTTTGTGTTTGAGCGGAGCTTTGCCGTTACAGCAGTATATTGACATGATCACCAAAGTGGGCTTTGGCACTGTGGAAGTGCGGGCCAGAAGACCTTACCGAGTGCTTGCCCCGGGGCAGTACAAAACTGATAAACTGGTGTTTATCGAGAGTGTGGAAATATGTGCGATAAAAGATCCCATGCCGGCTGATGGCCCCTGCGTATTTACAGGCAAACACGCCATCTACCATGGTACGAAAGAATTTTTTGACGATGGCCAAGGACACACGCTGCTGCAAAACCAGCCACTTGCCGTCTGCGATAAAACTGCCCGCGTCTTAAGTGAGTTGCTCCGAGACGACATTTATATTACGGATTCTACCTTTTTCTACGACGGTGGCGGGTGCTGCTAGGTATGTGGCGTCTTTTTTTGGCGTCAAGGCATCTTAGCGGTGGCGGATTGCTTTAATTAGCGATACTCTGGGTTCGGGTGGTCGAAGCGGCAGCCTGCATCCCATAGGGCACGTTGGTTCCCATGCACCGGTATGCCCTTGTTTTCTTTCAACAGGCGGGCCATATGCATGAGGTTCCAGGCCATAAAGGTAGTGTTTCGCTGGGTGAAATCGTTGTCCAGGCCGGTTCCATCATCCCCGTAAGAGGGGCCAGGGCCTGCTTCGCCTACCCAACCTGCATCCGCCTGAGGTGGAATGACGCAGCCCAGATGCTGCATCGAGTACAGGATATTCATGGCGCAATGCTTTATGCCGTCTTCATTGCCGGTTATGATGCAGCCTGCTACCTTTCCATAGTAAATGTACTGGCCGTGCTCGTTCAGCTGTCCTGATTGGCCGTAGAGACGCTCAATAACTTTTGTGCACTCAGAAGATTTGTCCCCCAGCCATATAGGAGAGGCCATTACCAGTATATCGGCTGCCTGTACCTTTTTCCATAATTCAGGCCATTGGTCCTCGTCCCAACCGTGGTCCCGCATATCTGGGTACACGCCAGGCGGAATTTTATAGTCTACCGGTCGGATTACTTCTGTGCTTACTCCATTTTTTTCCATAACAGCCACCGCAACATCAATCAGCGCACTGGTATGTGACGTTTCAGGAGATCTTTTCAGGGTGCAGTTTAAAAACAAAGCCTTCAGGTTGCTGAAATCCCATTGGCTGGTGGTGCATTCTTTACTTTGGTTTGTCATAGCAGGATTGTCTATTGAACAGGCAGGGGTACTATGTACGCAGGGCTTGCCTGTAAATGATTGCAAAAGCAGGTATAGTAACTCCTTACTATACCTGCTGACTTATAGTTTTATGGAATCCCGTTTTGTCTGCCATCCGACAAATGAAGCTCAGGTATAGAGGAGAAAAATTGTTTATGAAACTGAGAGATTCAGCCCGATTCTCTAAGTAATAAAATATAGCAGCTAGTCGCCTGAGGGGCTTTCTATTTTAGTGTGCACGGACGGACTGATGATTTACCTGAAGGAAAACAGAACCGGGAATAGAAAAATCACCACCGCTGCCCAAAGACAGTAAATCGGTAAAAATATAGCGATAGACCGCCCAACTGCAGCTATACCTGACTTCTTTGTAAATGATCGGAAAAGGCGAATGGTGATGAAAAGCAGGTTAAGCAACATGAGTAAATTGCCGCCCAGCACCGCCAGCCTGTTAGGTGTAATGCCCCATTCGGCTATTCTGAATACTATGGCTGAGAGTGCAATGCCGTTGACGAGGATGGTTACGGTGGAGAGGAGGAAGAGCATGCCGGTGGCGGTAGTGCTTGCCCTGGACATTTCTGCCGTTGAAAAGAAAATGATGGCCATCACTCCAATCAGCAGCAGGTTGAAAATAAGGAGGAACTCCCGGTCATTATAGGGATCCTTACCCGAGTAAAGAATGGCAAACAGGTATAGGACCAGCATGATTAGAACCAAGGGGCTGAATATTCTGGCGATTACCGGCGAGACTTTACTAACCAACTGTGGATTGGTTTGCGTCAGGTGCGTGCCCACGATTGGCGCGGCTGACAGGCCGGAAACAACAATGTATGCCACGTAAAACTGCTCAATCCGAAATCCAATCAAAGCAAACAGCCCGACCGTGACCCCTGACATGATGGCCCCGGCAATCAAGATGAGGGTGGTCATGATAATCAGGTCGCCGTTATACTTTAAGTAAGCAAGCCATTTGCTGTAGTCGGAGAGGTTGTTGCCTACAAAGGCTGGGCCCAGCAGCACCCACAGCAGCAATGGCAAATGAATGCAGGCTAGTAGGAGTGTGTCGCTTGTGGCAGACGCAGGAAGGGCGTTGATGTAGATAAGGGAAACCGTCATGATACCAAAAATCACACTGATCCATTTTGCCTGGAGTTTGTTTTTCCAGGCAAAATAGATCGTCAGAAGAGGCAGAAAAATGAAGACAATGTTTCTGGGATAGAAGAACTCCTCATCGATCTGGAACATGGCCGGTATCTTGGCAATGAAGCTGGCTACCAGCGCGGCAATGAGAACCATTAACAATTCCCTGCCGGTGCCCCAGCTAATGTCATCGGTATCATAGTGAAGTCTTTCGTTCCAGAAATCAGCAAGTGCATTGCCTTTTAACTCTGGGTATAGGGCACTGAACGCCTGTTTGAATGGGGTCTTATTGCCTCGATAGAGTTTTTCCAGCTCCCTCGGGTCATCCAGATAAGTTAGTATTTCATTTTTCATGGCTAATCAAGTAAGGCCGGTTAGAATCCCTTTTTGCTTTCAGTGCTTAGCTCCCTGCTAAGGGCGTCCCGAAGATGCCGACTGCGAGTTCTGCCCAGATAAGAAACAGGACCAGCAGGATGACAGCGATAAAACCAATCCGGTAATCCACGTTTTTCACCTTCCTGATAACCAGCTCACATAAAAAGCCAGTACCCAGCAGCAGTATGCCCATAATCACAAAGTCGAATAAACCCCAGTCTACCTCATTTGTGAACTGCATCGCTATAAGCGGAATAGAAAGAATAAACACTGCCGCGGACACGATACCGATAAGTCTTTTGTTTTGCGTAACCATAATTTTTGTTTTTAGAGTTATTGAATATTTATATAATTGATTATTAAGTGTTTGTAAAGCGTTGCTCATGAGATTAATCTGATCAAACAATTTACCCACCCCCAGTGACGCCCAGCTGATAAAGAACCTCAGCAGTATTTTTGGCAGGTATATTTTTTGTTAAAGTACTTTGAATTGCAAAGTATATGTTTAAAAAAATTAGTCGCTCTGGCGGTTACTTAAAATGAGCTGCTCCAAGGCATCCAGGTGGTCCGTAAAAGCTTTGCGACCGGCCTTGGTGGCATGGTAGGTCGTGTTAGGCTTGCGTCCTACAAACTGCTTCTCAACCCCAAGATACTCTGCTTCCTCTAACGCACGCAGGTGGCTGGCCAGGTTTCCGTCGGTCAACTGCAGGGTTTCCTTCAATGTGCTGAAATCCACCTTTTCCTCCACCATCAGCACCGACATAATCCCGAGCCGGGCTCTGCTCTCAAAAGCCCTGTTAATATTTTCCAGATATGCTTTCATGGGGCCTACCTTTCGTACTTATAATACATGAGCGTGCCGTACACAATGTGCAGCAGCCCAAAACCGACAGCCCATGCCAGCAGCCCATACCCTATAAATACCGCAGCAAATAGACCCAGCACGATTTCCGAAAGCCCGAGATAATAGATATCGCGCAAGGTATACTTGCTGCCATTAACCAAAGCCAATCCGTAAAAAACAAGCATGGCGGGAGCCACCAGGTATACTAAGCCATGGTAGAGCAGTATGGCACAGAAGAAACCACCCACAGCCAATGGAATTGCCAGGTTAACCAACAGTCGCTGCGATTTGCTGTCCCATATGCGGTGATTGTTTTTCTGCGCCTTTCGGTAGGTAAAGTAAATGGCAGACCCCAGGGCCAGCAAAAGAACCAGCCCTGCCACAGTGAGCAGGAAGACGGTGGTATTCCAGTCCAGGCTATTGCTGTAAATATCCCGGTAAAGCAAGTCATATTGGTTCAGGTACCATGTCACAAGAGCCACGCCAGCCAGTGCAAACAACCCGGCAAACACCCCCGACAAACCGCTCAGGGAGATAAAGCGGGAGGAGCGATCCATGATGTTGCGGATCTCATGCAAAGTGGCGAGTTGTTCTTGCTGTTGATTCATGATAAAGTACTTTGTGTTTCAAAGTTAATAATGCTTTACGTAAAGTCAAGCCAAGTGAATATATATTTTCGAAATATTTTAAGCGCCTGAGCTGTAGCTTTTAAGAGGAGTGGTTTTTAATTGGACTACTGAGTATAAATTAATAGCAAATTATAAAGCGCCTCGGAATGCTATACCTGTCCGAAGCACTTTACAGGGCTGTATACCGATAGAGTGTAACTTGTCAAGAATTGCTTTGTGCTGGCGTCGGCAAAATAGCGATGAGTAATCTCCTCATCAAAATCAGGACGGGTAGCCGTGCGGTATACCTGATCTGCTCGAAGTAGAGTGGCCAATACCCACTTTTCAAAAAATATTACGTGTTAATTTTCTGTTGAAAGTCGCTTCGGAGCAGGTAGCCAGAAAGGCCAGAAGAGGAAGGAGCCAAAGCGTTTGGAGTCCCATCATACAGTGTAGGTATAGGTTTAGCTATGATTTAAATCATGATAAAAAACAAGCCAAATTGCCAGCTAAATTAAACTAGCCCACTATACCTATACTGCAAAGGGAATGAAGTGAATTAGCAGAATGGCTCTGCTAATTCTTATGTAATCTAAGCAAGCTTTACGTTATAAGCGTTCAGTCCTTTTGGTCCGCGCTCTACTTCGAAAGTCACTTTATCGTTTTCTTTTATCTTATCTACTAGGCCGTTCTGGTGCACAAACACACGCTCCTGGCTCACATGGTCTTGTATAAAACCATAACCTTTGGAGTCGTTGAAGAAAGCCACGGTGCCTTTTCTGATCAGGTCAGCCGGATCAATATCCTCCTGCTTGGCAACGCCAATCTGGATATCTTCCTGCTTGATAACCTTTTTCTTCTTGGTGGGATCTGGAGGAGTAGAGGTAATGTTTCCATCTTCGTCCACGTAAGCCAGCATTTCATCTATACCTTTCCCCTTGTCGGAGTTGGCCTTACGCTCTTCTTTCTTCTGCTCCTTGTCTTGTCTTTTCTTAAGCTTCTTTTTTTCTTTTTCTTTTTTACTGAAGGTCTCTTGTGATCTACCCATATATGTTCTTAAATGTTCTTTTGTTATTTGGTATTCAATATGCTACGGCCCTGAACCAGGGCGGACGGCCTAGTATCTGAACAGGAAGTTAGTGCCGTTGCGTATCCACTTTTCGAAAAAAGTGTTGTCGTTGTACTCGCCTTCCACCAATTCGAAGTCAGGTTGGTTTTTATTTGAGCGGGAATCCATAAATTCAGGAAGTGAGTCCTGGTTGTTGGGGGTCCATTCTTGTCCTTTTTGCAGGGCTACGCAAAGGTACTCGCGAGTAGTGGTGTCTACGAGGTATTTTCTATTCATCTTGAGGTGGATTTAGGTGAAAAAATGCTGGCTAAAAGAGCCGGCTTTGTCTTGTAACGGGGGAGTAGCGCCTTCTCACACAAAAGTGAATGAAAAAAAAGCCTTACATGCAGTAAGGCTTTTTGAGATGGCTTATATGTGAAAACTAAGCACGTTTTACATTTACCGCGTTTAGTCCCTTTCTTCCTTCCTGCAGGTCAAAAGTTACTTTGTCGTTTTCCTGGATTTCATGCACCAGGCCAGACACGTGTACAAAGTACTCCTGATCTGAATTGTCTTCTTTGATAAACCCGAACCCTTTCAGGTCATTAAAGAATTTTACTGTTCCGTTATTCATTCTGTGATTTTTAAATATATACTAACTACAACCGCAGCAGCATATAGGTTCATTTATTTTTTTACAATTTACGATAAAATATTTACAAATGCGAACAGAAGCTCCCTATTGCGTAGAGATTTCCTGTTTTGGCAGGTATAAATAATGGTAAAACGTGTCCATCGGGATACATGAAAGTGGCTCTAAAGGCTTAGGAGGGGGTATTCATCAAGCCAGCCAATTTGTTTGATTTATTTTCAGAAATTACCAAAGCCTACCTGCTCTGCGAGGGTAATTACTCAAAAATAGAGGACAGCAGGCCTTCGGGCCACCACCACAAAACCAGTACGCCACCCAATAACACGATGCCAAAAAGCAAGGCTACCTTCGCAAGCAGGCTTTTGTTCCCCATGAAACCAACCAGCGCAGCCTTAAAAGCAATGTTGGAAAGGGCGGCTACCAGTATGATGCGCCATCCGGTGTCAGGCGCTATGTTGCCTACGTTCATCAGGCGGGAAGTAGACAGGGTAATGGCGTCAACGTCAGTCAGGCCCGAGATCACAGCCACAATATACAGGCCACTATCTCCGAAGTGGTCCTTGGCCGCTGCCGTGCCCAGGATGACGAGGGCATAAATAGCCCCGAATACCAATGCTGTTTTAAGATGAGCGGGGTTTTCCTGCTCGGGCATATGGTCTCCTGCCTCTTTATTCATAAAGTAGGCGACCAAGCCTGTGGCGCACATCAGCACGACAACGGCCAGGAGGGGAGGTGCCACTTCGGGCAGACTGGAAGGCGCCACGATCGCAATCTCGGTGAGGATACGGAAGAGGGCCACTGTCGAGGCGATAAATATCACGATTGCGGCCAACTGGCTGCTGCCTTTCGACTGGCTGGTGCGACGGGCGTAACTCACAGTGGTCGCGGTGCTCGAGATAAGTCCGCCCAGTACGCCGCCCAAAAAAGTGCCCGCCTTATTGCCGAAAATCTTGTAAATGAAATAGCCGAGCAAACCAATGCCAACGATCAGCACAACCATAAGCCAGATGTTGTGCGGGTTCAGTACCTGGTAAGGGCCGTACTCCCGATTCGGCAGGATAGGCAGGATGACCAGCGAGATAACCACAAACTGCATGATGGCCGTCAGATCTGTTTGGCCGATGCGGGCGACAAAGCGGTGAAGCGTTTCTTTGAGGTGCAGCAGCACGGCTACCGTGGCCCCGAGCGCCACCCCGACCGTTGTATCGCCCATTATCAAGTAGGCACCTACAGCATACATGACCAAGGCTGCCACTTCTGTGGTCTGGCCTACATCCGGCTGTTTTTCCTGACGCTTGAGTAAGTTAGCGACCACGACAATTCCGGCGGTGGCCAGCATACCCGCCCCCACAATCCAACCGCCAAAACCCTGAGCCAGCAATGCCGATAAAGAGCCGAAAAGGGTGATGAGCGGGAAAGTACGTATACCTGCGATCCGGGTGTTCTGGTGCTGACGCTGAAGACCAACCAATAGGCCAAGGCCCAGTGAAATGGCAAGTGTCTGGAAGAGGTCGTGTTCCATAAAGGTGTTTGGAGCATCCTTGTTTGTGTGCTAAGATATTGCCCTAAACGATAAAAGTATAGCCATGGCTATACTTTTATAAAGCAATACAAGTCTGGATCAAGCCAAAGCGTTCTATTCAGCGTTTTCCTGCAGCAGGGTGCTGCTTAGTCGCTTGAGTTCCGTTTCTGCGGCCTTTGCCTCGTATTGTATGTCGATCAGGCGGTTTTCGGCCACCAGCTGGTTGCGCTGTGCCTCACGCAATTCGATGGCTGTCAGCAAGCCCAGGCGGTAGCGCTCCATCGCAATGTCTGCGTTCTGTTTAGCCAGCAAAACATTCGATTCTTCCAGTTCCAGCAGTTGTATGCGGTTGACATAGCGGGCATAGGTGCGCGCCAGTTCCGACTGCAACCTGTTCTGCTCCTGGCTATAGGCCAGCGTAGTCGATTCCAGGGCAATGCGGGAGTTCTGTATCTGGCGGTTGATGTCCATGCCATTGAAGATCGGTAAGGTCAGGGCCACACCATAGTTAAAGCCTATACGCTGGCTTTCGTTGGTACCCACCGTATTGCCGAATATTACCGGGTCTTGCAAAGCACGATTATAACCGTAGCTACCGGTTAGGCCAATAGAAGGCAGACGCAGCGATCGGGCACTGCGCAGGTTATAAAGGGCCAGGTCACGGTTTACCTGTATGCGCTGCAGGTTAGGGTTGCCGGCCATCATGTTGCTGCCCACATTCCCAGGCTCAAGTCCTGTGTTGACCATGATGGTATCTGTTGTAACGAAATCTATGTTTGGGTCGCGGCCGAGCAGTTGGTTCAGGCTGATTTTGGCATTCTGAAGCAACTCCTGCTGGCGCAGCAACTCGGAGCGGTCCGCGTTGAAATCCACCCGTGCTCTTAGTATTTCTACCTTAGCGCTCACGCCCACCTCATACTGTTCCTGTGTAATATCCACGCGCTGCTGTGAGATAGCAATCGCATCTTCGATTGAGCTGATCTTACGGGACTGCCGCACCACTTCAAAGTAAGCGTCCAAAATGTCCGCCAGGGAGTTCTCTATAGTGGCTTTGGTCAATAACTGGCCCGAGCGGTCGAGCGACTTGAGGCGATTGTAGTTGATGAACATGCGCCCGCCATCGAAAAGGGTCCAATTTAGGAGCACGCTAGCGTTGGTTATGTTATTGGTGGAGTTATCAACCACCCTTGGCTCGTTGTTCTCGAATTGGTTTCGGATGTCATTCCTAGAAAAATCCTTGGCGACGCGACCATCAATCGTAGGCAATAGGGCCAGGTTGCGATAGCCCAGGTTGTTTTTCGCAATTTCCTGCTCTGTGGAAGCTATCCGGATATCATAATTGTTTTCCAGACCTATCTTGATGGCTTGCTCTAGAGTTAGTCGCTCTTGCGCCGAGAGTCTGCCGGGCAATAGCAACACCGCTCCCAGGAAGAGCAGCGCCATGGCTTTAAATGGGGACATTACTTTATAATGCAAAGGTTTAAATCTTAGCTTCAAGAATTGAATTTTAACTGTTACTTAATGAAAGCTGGCTCTCTTTCCTGTTTATGTGCTGCTTCGTGCTCCTCGTCCTTATCTGGCATCAGAGCCACGTTGGCCTCTGCCGAGGAGAAGAAGGAATAGACAGCAGGTATAATGTACAGGGTAAGGCCTGTGGCAAATATAAGACCGCCCACCACGGCTATACCCATAGAGGTACGGCTCTCCGATCCGGCTCCCAGGGCCAAAGCAATGGGCAGCGTACCGAGTATGGTAGACAAACTTGTCATCAGGATAGGGCGGAAGCGAGACACCGCGGCTTCTTTGGCAGCCTCCAGTTTGCTTAGCCCCTGTTCTTTTTTCTGGTTGGCAAATTCTACCAGCAGGATACCGTTCTTGGTTACGAGACCCACCAGCATGATCATACCGATCTGGCTAAAAATGTTAAGCGTCTGATCGAAATACCACAAACTTAAAAGAGCGCCTGCCAGCGCAAGCGGCACCGTGAACATGATGATGATCGGGTCGCGGAAACTTTCGAACTGAGCTGCCAGGGCCAGGTATATGAGTCCGAGGGCCAGCAGGAAAGCAAACATCAAGCTACCGGAGCTTTCCTGGAAATCTCGGGACTGGCCGGTCAGGGAAGTCTGGAATGTCTCATCGAGTACATCCTTGGCAATGGCATCCATGGCTTCTATACCGTCTCCGATGGTGTTGCCTTTGGTAAGGGTGGCACTGAAGGTAGCGGCGGCAAATCGGTTGAAGCGGTAGATTTGAGGCGATGAGCTTTCTTCTTTCAGTTCAATCAGGTTGTCGAGCTGTATCAGTTCGCCGCTGTTGTTTTTAACATAAAGACTTCGCAAATCCAAAGGCTCGCTACGGTTTTCACGTGCCACCTGGCCCAGTATCTGATACTGCTTGCCACCTCGCACAAAATAGCCGAAGCGCTGCCCGCTCAACCCCAACTGCATGGTCTGGGCCACGTCACGCACGCTCACACCCATCGAAATGGCTTTTTCACGATCAATCTCAACGCGCAGCTCCGGTTTGTTGAACTTCAGGTTGACGTCCACGAAATTGAAAGTAGGGTCCTGACGGGCTGCCTCCAGAAACGGAGGGATAATTTCACGCAGTTTGGCCATGCTTTGTGCCTGCACTACATACTGCACCGGCTGTCCGGCACCACGACCGCCACCCAGGCCCTTGTCACCTGATGCAAACGCCCTGGCGCCAGGTATCTGGTTCAGCAGACGCGGCATCTCATCCACGATCTCCTGCTGCGACTTGTCGCGTTTGTCTTTCTCGACCAGGCGAAGGCGAATAAAACCGGAGTTGGAGTTTCGGGTCATGGTGGTCATGCTGTTGATGCCACTAACCGAATCGTTGATCACGGCGGAAAGCTCGCTCATGTAGCGGTCCATAAACTCAAAGGACGCACCTTCCGGGCCTGATGTTTGGATACGGAGACCGCCTCTGTCTTCATCCGGGGTCAACTCAGACTGCAACGTGGAGAATTGCCACCAGATAACACCGGCAGAAAAGATCACGAGAATGAACGCCACCCAACGGAAAGCCATAAAGCTTTCCAAACTGCTCCTATACCCTTTTGTAAGCGAGGTGAAGAATGGCTCTGTTTTCCGGTAAAACCAGTTTGGCCTGTCCCGGTGCTTGAGCATGCGCGAGGCCATCATCGGGGTAAGCGTCAGCGACACGAAGGATGAAATGATCACAGCGCCAGCCACCACGATACCGAATTCACGGAAAAGCCGACCGGTGGTGTCTTCCAGGAAAGCAACCGGCATGAATACCGCTGCCAGGGCGATAGTCGTGGAAATAATGGCAAAATAGATTTCGGAAGCTCCTTTCTTGGCAGCTTTCATTGGCTCCTGGCCATCTTCTATGCGGGCGTAAATATTCTCCAGCATTACAATGGCATCATCCACCACCAGGCCAATTGCGAGCACGATACCAAGCAGGGTCAGTACGTTGATCGAGAAATCCATCAGGTACATGATAAAGAAGGCTCCTATGAGCGAAACAGGTATAGCAACCACCGGAATAATAGTGGAACGCCAGTCGCGCAGGAATAGGAAGATGATAACGACCACCAGGCCAAAGGCCACAAAAATGGTTTCCTTCACTTCGGCGATGGAGGCACGAACGTACTGGGAGTTGTCAAAACCGATAGTGAGTTGCAGGTCCTCCGGAATGTCTTTTTTGATGTGCTCCAGGCGGGCGTAAAACTCATCGGCGATCTCCACCTGGTTGGTGCCCGGCTGCGGGATAATCACTACCCCCACCATCGGGATACCATTGTAGCGAAGCACCGTTTTTTCGTTCTCGGGTGCCAGCTGCGCATAACCGATATCGCGGAAGCGGATCAACCTGTTGGCGTCTTCCCTTACCACCAGGTTATTGAACTCTTCGGGAGTGGAAATACGACCCATGGTTCTTACAGAAAGCTCTGTCGTAGCACCCTCAATGCTGCCCGAAGGAAGCTCCACGTTTTGTCTGGCCAGCGCATCACGCACTTCCAGGGGAGTAACCCGCAGGGCAGACAGCCTGTCCGGGTCCATCCAGAGGCGCATGGAGTAACGTTTGTCTCCCCAGATCTGGATTGAGCTGACACCAGGTATCGTCTGCAGCTGCTCCTTGAATACATTGGCCCCGATATCAGAAAGGTCCAGCAGGGAGCGGGTTTCGCTGCGTATACCCAGGAAAATGATGGGGTTTGCGTCCGCGTCCGCTTTCGATACGGTTGGCGGTTCGGCGTCTTCCGGGAGCCTGCGCTGGGCACGGGCCACGCGGTCGCGCACGTCGTTGGCGGCAGCTTCAAGGTCAACGCCCAGGTTAAACTCCACGGTGATGTTACTGTTGCCTTCGCTGCTCGATGAGGTGAGCGTGCGTATACCTGCTATGCCGTTGATGGACTCCTCGAGCGGCTCGGTGATCTCAGATTCGATCGTTTCGGCATTGGCCCCGGAATAACTCGTGGACACGTTTACTATCGGCGGGTCCACGCTCGGGTATTCGCGCACACCCAGGTATGTAATGCCTATAATCCCGAATACGATGATCGTGATGCTCATCACGATGGCAAGCACCGGGCGTTTTATACTGATGTTTGATAAACTAGCCATAATAATCTTCTACTAAAGACGCCGATAGAAGGAAGGATTGATGATACTTCCTCTCTACATGTTTGGCGCTACTGTACCTTTCCTCCAGATGTTGTCACTCTTCTGATACTTAAATCAGAGCCGGGGCGTGCCTGCAAAATGCCTGAGCTGATAATGGTATCGCCAGGTTCTACTCCTTCAATAATCTGAATCATGGTTTCGGAGCGTTGTCCGATCTTCACCATTTTGGGTTGTGCCTTGCCGCTCTTCGCCAGGAAGATCTTATGGCCTGTAGCCTCCGGAATAATGGACTCCGTTGGGATCAGGATGGCCTCATCCGAATTCTCCAGGCTGAGCTCTACTTTTACGAAAGCACCTGGTTTTATCTCCTGGTTCTTGTTCGGGAAGAGGGCTCGAAGTTGAAGCGTACGGGTTGCGGGGTCTATATTCGGTTGAATGGCGTAGATGGCTGCCTCATACCTTTCTGCGGTGCCTTCTGAGGTGAATGTGATCTTGTCTCCTACCTTCACAGACTGGCTGTATCGGCCCGGTATGGTGAAGTCGATCTTGACAGGGGAAATGTCTACAATGCGGGCAACAAGGGTAGTGGGGGTTACATAGCTGCCGACACTTACCTGGCGCAAACCGATAATGCCATTAAAAGGCGCGCGCACATAGGCCTTGTCTAAGGTCGCCCGGAGCGCCTGAATGTCTGCCGTGGCCGTGGCCAGTTGGTTACTCACCTGGTCGTACTCCTGGCGGCTGATGTACTCTTTTTCAAGCAATGTGCGCTGGCGCGCTTCCATGTCGCGGTATAGCTTTTGGTTGGACTGGAGTTTGGCGAGTTGGGCCCGCAGGTCGGCATCGTTCACTGTCAGCAGCAACTGTCCTTTTTTCACCTGGCTGCCCTCCTTGAAATTAAGCGCCGTTACCCGGCCCGAGATCTCACTGCGCAGCTCCACGTCCTCGTTTGGTATAACAGAGCCTGTTGACGTAATCTTGTTCTGGAAAGCAGTAGGAGACACAACAAAGACGTCTACCGCCACTTTCTGGGCCATTGGCCCGCCTGAAGGACCTGCCGCTTTGGTCTCGGCTTCTCCCGTGAAGATTTTATTGTACAACAGGTAGCCGACAGCAGCGGCAACCACCAGGAGGAGGATTGTTTTAACAGTTTTGTTCATTTATGCTTAAACTTCAATAGATGTAATCGGGTCTTTAGGGCGCGAAATGCTAATATTGTCTCTGTCGTCTATACAACAACGTTAAAGGCGTATAAATTTACATGCTTGAACCGGCAAAAGGAAAAGCATGGGTCCTGTACTCTACCAACAGGCACTTCTGTATGACAAACGACAGCTTTATAGGTTTAAAAGCGAACAGAATTTAATTAGTAAAGCAATGAGCGACAGCAAAAAGAACTTCTTTGAAGATGTATATGAAGTGGTGAAACTAATCCCGGAGGGGCGGGTAACCTCCTATGGGGCCATTGCCAGCTACCTGGGTTCCAAAGGCTCGGCCCGCATGGTGGGATGGGCTCTGATTGCCTCGCAACCCTTTGCCGCCATACCGGCGCACCGGGTGGTCAACCGGATAGGTATGCTCACCGGCAAGCAGCACTTCGAAGCGTCCAACGCCATGCAGGAGCGCCTGGAGCAGGAAGGAGTGAAGGTAGCGCATGACCAGGTAGTGGAGTTCGAGAAACTGTTCTGGGACCCGGCGAAGGAGCTTTTGTGAGTTTGTGAGTTTAGGAGTTTGGGAGTTAGAGAGTTTGGGAGTTAGGATTTCGTAGGGACAGGTCGCGACCTGTCCGTGTTGGCGGTTTGTTAATTGCTTTGATTACGCAGCTATACCTATACCTTACCTTCTCAAATTTATCACCCGGATGTCTGCAGGTAAGATCTGGTTGTTTACCGAAATCTGTTCTAATGCAGAGGTGCTCAGGCAGCACTCCGATGAGCTGGTGCGGGAGATGGCCAGCTTGATGGAATCGGTCTGGTCTAGTGCCGTAACATAGTACGCAGTGATTTCCGGGTCCACAGCCACCAATGCATAGTCAGCCTCGAACCGAACAAAAGCAGGTTGCTTTGTTCCGTTTTGCATGTAGTATACCTCTATGTCTTCCGCACCTAGCGATGCATTATCGCCAAACAGCAGGTCTTCCCTGGTTTCACTTGAAGTGATGGTAAATGCAACAGACTCTACTGACAGACAGTCTATACCTTCGCAATTGTTATTGCAGGCGTACAGGAAGGGAAGTAGCAGCAAAAGCAGCAGATAGTTTAGTTATTTCATATGAGGTGAAGATAAATTTAGCGATGCTACCACAGCACGTTTTACTTACCCTTTTCTATATACGCTTTAGCTTTTTCCATATAAACCTTATCCTTTTCAGACTTGTCCTTCGGTAGATTTTCCAGCCTGATGTCTGGCGCAATCCCTTCACCTGGCTTGTCATAGACTTTGCTGTTTCTGTCGATGTAGTTGCCTTCGGTTAAAACCAAGTAAGCCCCGTCTGATAGCTCGTGCTCACTGTTGGAAGATGTTAGACCATTTGTATTAGTGCCAATCAGCACGGTGTTGCGTCTGCCGACAAAAGTGGTGGCTACAATCTCCCCAGAACTGGCAGTCTCATTGGCGATGAGGACCGCTACCGGTTTCCTGTTGCTTTTAATTTTGTATGGTGTTGCATTCATATTAAAGACGAGTTGATCATTTTGAAAAACCTGTCCTTTTTTATAGATCCAGTATGTATCGTTCCCGTCGGCATCTCGCCATCCGACACACTTTTCGCTTTCTACAAAAGGGCCGATTCCAGCCGACATAGGTATGGACATCCCGCCGTCGTTCTGGCGCAGGTCAATAATCCAGCCCTTCGGCTTTTGGCGGTCCAGTTGTCTGATGGCTGCCTGAATGGATGCGGCATATTCCCATTGCTCATCGAGGTTAATTACCGCAAAAGGAGGGATCTGAATGTAAGCATATTTGTTATCCAACATTCTGAAATCGGGGGTGGGAAATTTCATGCCTAGTGCCCTGTAACCCTGCTTATAGGCTTCTATCATTTCCGGCAGATAAAAGCCAGAGTGATGGTCTTTAAGCTGTTCTAATGCGTCAGCGATGATAGGGTACGTGCTTCTGATATTACTTGCAGTGTCTGTCTTTGTCAAAGCACTGGCATACAAGCTTTCCCAGTCAACTTTGCTTTTGTTAACGGAGCGAGCCTTCATAATATCCAGTGCTTCGGTAACGTAAGTTTTAGGTGAGTCTGCCTGAGAATATGCCTGGAAGAATGATGTAGAAATGAGGGTAAAAAGTAATAGTAAAGGTGTTTTCATTGTGTGTTAAGTTTGTTTTTAATTCGTGTATTGTTGCGGCTTTTACAATTTTATTAACGGCTTGTACAGACTGTGAACGAGGCGAAGCCGAGTATAGAGCCTGTGCCTTGTTAGCACCTGTAATTCTTATTTTTGATTCTGGTAGTATTCCCTATTCCCTAATAATTGAGCAAGCTCCTGCACCCAAAAGGTATTAGTTCTAAGCGCTTTATTGTCTGCTGCTTCCATAGCCTTGTTCAATTCTTCGTACTGGCTATCTGTGAAGTCTGCGTCAAGAAAGGCGTCTTCGCCATTTACTCTAATGACTTCTTCAACAAATCTTTTGTATAGAGTTAGAAACTGAAATAACTCTTTAACTGAAGAGTTCATGAATGTTGGCTCGAAGTCTTCTTCATGGTTCAAAGTCACGACTTGGCATTCATTCTGAAGGTCTATGCAAACAGGGTCACCAACACCGTCAGAGCCTATACTTAGATAGTATTTATGACTATCTTCTCCCGTCTCAAAGGTGTCAAAGATGCTACTTAATTCCTTTTCTGAGTCACCAGCAAATGATAAGAATGGTGCAGCAGATGTTGGTAGTCCGACACTTGATAGAAAGTCTGCTGTTTCTTCATTCAACCCTTTGCCAGATAGGTCATGTATACTAAATTTAAATAGCTTTTCAGACTCCCAATCTTTTATCAGCTCTTTATAATCCATTGCTTAGTGGTTAAGGGAAAGCACTACTTCTACGTTGCTACAAACTTTCTATGATAAGGTATATACCCGCCAAAATGAAAATTATGGAGCTTGAAAGGATTTTAATGTTACCTCCAAACCCAGCCCCTTTAGATTGTAAATCTGTAATTGCTTTATATAATACAACAACACCAATCAGGAGCAAGGCTGAACCAATTAGAATTTTTACTGTCCCGTTCATTTATAATATTTGTTGGTGCTAACTACCTGGTAGCAGGAATTCCTACTCCCACTATCTGCACTATATATTGATCGAAAAGTCTTTACAGTTTACCATTCACCAGCTACATCGCTATACCAATATATAGAAAAATTTGTAAATTAAGGTATAGCCAATAAAAAAAGCGCTGCCCTGACCGGCAACGCTTCCCTTTCAAACAAACCATCGGCGGCCGACCCGGAGGTCGGCCCACCAACAGCAGCTATTCTCATAGCTTACAGAATACATAATATGCAGCACTAACAGGGCTCTGTTTCCCCGATAGTGATGCAAGTATAAGACACTGAAATTTTGGGAATGCGGATATTAGACAGGCGGCAGTTTCTTATACCTCAACAGCAGGTATAGCACCCCGCAGGCTATAAGTAGGACTGGCTTTGCCGTTAGGGTGGCAGGTATAGCCGATCGTCTAAAAGCGGCTGCTGGCTAGGGACTTAAAACCCAGAAACAGTACCTTTGTAAAATGGAAGTGAAATTGAATGCGGAGCAGGCATTGGAGGTAAAAGCTTGGAGCCTGCCCGACATCCGGAATATAACCCAGAACCGATTGCTGCTGCACCTGCTCTTCTGGGCGGGCTATGTCTGCTTTTTCGGGCTGCTCTACGGAAGTTACATCGACGATTACTACAACGCCTTCATGATCGAGCTCATTGAGCTGCCTTTCAAGATGACGCTGGTGTATTTCAACATGCATTTCCTGATGCCGCAGTACCTATTGCAGAAGCGCTACCTGGAGTTTGCTGTATACCTGCTTCTGATGATGATGGCCATCGGCACGCTCATGCAGTTTGTGCTCATGCCGCTGCTCATCCACCCGCTCATTTGCCCCACTACCTGCACCGAAGACAACCTGACGCTCTACCGCTTCGTGAAAAACGTGGTCAACCTAGGTTACCTGGTGTCGATCTCGGCGGCTATATACCTGCTCAAAAACTGGTACCGGCATCAGCAGTCGGCCCAAACGCTGGCGCAGGACAAGCTGGAGGCGGAGCTCAAGTTCCTGAAAGGGCAGATCCACCCACATTTTCTTTTCAACACGCTCAACAGCCTGTATTCGCTCACGCTCCGGAAATCGGAGAATGCGCCGGAAGTGGTGCTCAAGCTTTCGGGTCTGATGGACTACATGCTCTACGACGCCGCTGCTGCCAAAGTGCCGCTCGAAAAGGAACTGAACTACATCCAGAACTACATCGCCCTGGAGCGCATTCGCTACGGCAACCGGGTGGATATCAGCTATACCGAGTCTGGAGGTATAGCCGGCAAGCAGATCGCCCCCATGATGATGTTGCCTTTTGTGGAGAATGCCTTTAAGCACGGGGTGAGCACCGAAACCCAAAATGCCTGGATCAGGGTGGATGTGAAGGTGCAGGACGACAAACTGGTGGTGCTGGTAGAGAACTGCAAATGCTGCGAAGCAGCCAGCAGCAGTCACCGTGATTTTGCCTCCGGTATAGGCCTTAAGAATGTGCGCCGCCGCCTGGAGCTGCTTTACGAAAATAGGTATAGCCTGGATGTGGAAGACGAAACGGAAAGCTACGCCGTGCGCCTTGAACTGGAACTAGGGGAGGAGTAAAATACCAAGTGCCGTTTATACCTGATGCCATACCTTAAGAGAACATGAAGCTACGCTGTATAATTGTGGATGATGAGCCCCTGGCGCTGGATGTGCTGGAGACCTTTGTGGAGCGCCTCGACAACCTCGAGTTGGTGTGCCGCTGCAGCAATGCGGTAGAAGCCTACAACTGCCTACAGGCCGAGCATGTCGACCTGATCTTTCTGGATATCCAGATGCCCAAGCTGACAGGTATAGACTTTCTCAAATCCTTATCAAATCCGCCCAAGGTCATCTTCACCACCGCCTACCGCGACTATGCCCTGGATAGTTACGAACTCAACGCCGTGGATTATCTGCTCAAGCCCATCGCTTTCGACCGTTTCCTGAAAGCAGTAGCCAAGGTAACGCCGGCGGAGCCCAAAGGGATGGCGGCTATACCTGCGGCACCGGTACAGGCTGAGCCAGATTACAAAGAGGCTTTCATCTACCTCAAAGCCGACAAGAAAATGGTGAAGGTGATGCTCTCCGATATCCTCTACATCGAAAGCCTGAAAGACTACATCCGGGTGAAGACAGAAACGAAGGAGATCATCTCCTATCAAAAGATCAGTTTCCTGGAAGAGAAGCTGCCAACCGACAAGTTCCTGCGCATACACCGCTCTTTCATCATCGCCCTCGACAAGATCCAGGCTTTTTCCGCCACCGCCGTCGACATCGGCAAAACCGAAATCCCGATCGGCCGCTTCTACAAAAACGACGTGCTGCAAGTGCTCGGCCAGAACAATCTGTTGGAGAGTTGAAAAAGTTAGAAAGTTGGGAAGTTAGAAAGTTAGAAAGTTTAGGGGGCGACTATACCTGTGAGGGTTGAGACTGGTTGTGCCGTGAAGTGCAGCAGTATTTCAAAATTTCCGTATGCAGGGATAATTTCATAACTTCTAAACTTTCTAACTTCCCAACTTCCCAAACTCCTTGAACACTATCTCCAAAAAGAAGCAGTTTTACCCGATTGCTGATTGCCTGCGGGCCTACCTGCATGGGTACGACCGCGAAACCAAGCTGCCGGTGCTCTATGAGGACCTGATCCACTATACCGATGCCTTCCCTTACTACGACAAAAAAGGGCACGATACGCTCTGGGAAACAGTGATGTTTGACCAGCAGGCACAGGAGGAGCTGAACAAAGGCCTGACGCAGATTTACGCCTTGCTCAAAACAGATGGGGATATGTCGGTGATGGAGCACCTGTACGTGTCGCGGGTAGACTACTGCACTTTTGGAAACTCCAACCCCTTCCGGGTGCAGATCATGAACCAGCTCAACGACAACTACGACTACTTTTATGTGAAGCGTGCCGATGCCTCGCGCATTTATGGACTAGAACTGGAGTATGTGCTGTCGCCCAACCGCATTAACTACCTCGTCGATGGTGACACGCTTATCGAGGAGCACATTGCCGGTATTCCGGGCGATATTTTCATCAAAGACTATCTCGAACGGCCCGGCACCAACAAGGTGCGTATAGCCAAAGAATTTGTGAAATTTAATGAGCGCTGCTTTGTGCGTCTGCTCGGCGACATGCGCTCCTATAACTATGTGGTGGATATCACCCCGGATTTTGAGGACGAGCAGTACCGGGTGCGCCCCATCGACTTCGACCAGCAGTCCTATGAGGGCCGGAAGTCGATGTACCTGCCGCAGTATTTCAAAGATAATAATGTGATTGTGGAACTGGTGCTCAAGCTGCTAAAGCCCGAAACCGTGAAGCAGTACCAGAACGAGGAGCGCACCCTGATCTTCCGGCGCCTGCGCACGGCCCGCTACCGCCTCAAAGACCTGATCGACTGCATGCGCAACGATACCATCTCCTCGCCCGAAAAAATAGAACGGCTGAAGCAGGAGCTGGCCAAACACCATCAGTCAGACGATTTCCTGAAATGCAAAGGGATGGGTGACCTCGTGCGCCTGAACCTCAAAACGATCATGAAAAAAGCGAAGATCAAGTAGCGCCTATACCTGCGTTTATAATCGCTCCAGGTGCCGGCGGGTGCGGTCGCTGTCGGTCAGGTTGCCGGTATTTACCGTGGTGGCTGGCTCAAACAGTAGTACTTCCGCCTCTTCGTTTGCTACTGGCCGGTGCTCTACGCCACGCGGCACGATCAAAAACTCCCCTGGGTGCACTGTTACTGTCTTATCCCGGAACTCCATGTCGAATTTGCCCTTCACGACCAGGAAAAGCTCGTCCTCGTGGTCATGGTGGTGCCACTCGAAAGGTCCGCTGAACTTGGCCAGCTTCACCTGCTGTCCGTTTAGCTCGCCCACTATGCGCGGGTTCCAGTGGTCAGGTATCTGGGCGAACTTCTCCGCCAGGTTTACTTTTTCTATGTTGGGTGCCATAAGGTGTAGTTTTAAGGAGTTACAAATATCAGTTAAATTTATTTGGACTGATTCTAAATAGAGCTTACCTTTGTGCTGTCAGAATTACAAACCCATAGCCAGCAGCATGATAGCAGTTACAGCAAAGCCAGGAGATAACACGCCAGCAATCGCAGAATTGGTCGAAATATATGCTAACCAGGCAGGGGTTGTGTACCAGTGCGACCGCAAGCGCCGCCTGCTGGTAAACTTTACCGGTACGCTCTCTGTACTCAAAGTAGACGCTTTTTTACGACTGAAGCAAGCCGTCGACAGCATCGACCTGGAGCAGATGGCCGCTAATCCTTCCCGCTCGTCCGATTACGAAATTGTTTCGGTGTGTGGCTGTGACCGTTGTTTTATCCTGAGCCTGACGGAACTCTATACCTTGCGTGACCTGCTGGCCGGAGCCAAGTTCATGATGGAGCTCAACCGCATGCTGCACGAGTGCCTGACTCCCCTGGAAGCCTAGTTCTGTAACAACCGCTATACCTGTCAGCACAGCCCACCAGCTGTGCTTTTTTATTTAGACTTCTTCCATATTTCTGGCGGCCTGTCCTTTTTCAGAACATTATACCTATCTTGATGGTAAGAATAAAAGACGTGCTTCCTGCAATAGCACCTCATCAGTTTGAACGAAAATAATACCCATACACATGAAGGATCTACTAAGACTAAGAACCTCACTTACCGAAGAAATAGAGAAAGTACTGAACGACCAGATTAAAATGGAGGCCGAGGCGTCGGCTATGTACCTGGCCATGTCGTCGTGGTGCGACCGCAACGGCTTCGATTTCAGCGCCGGCTACTTCAAAAAGCAGTCAGACGAGGAGCGGGAACACATGCTGCGCCTTTTCAAGTTCGTGTCTGATATGGGTGGCCGGGCGGTTTCACCGGACATTTCAGGTATACAGATCGAGTTCGAAACGTTTAAAAGCGTGTTCGAACAGGCGCTTCAACAGGAGATTGCCGTCACGCAGTCTTTCAACCGCATGGCCGACAAGTGCATGAAGGCCAAAGATTTTGTGACGTTTACGTTCCTGCAGTGGTTCCTGAAAGAGCAGATCGAGGAAGAATATGTGGCCCGCCGTGCGCTCGAGCTTTTCGAGATAATCGGGGAAGAAGGTACCGGCCAGTACGAGATCGACAAGCGTGTACCCAAGATCAAGTACGAGGATACGTACGAAGATTAATAAACCCTGTAATAAAGAGAAAGCCTGTGGAATTGCTCCAAAGGCTTTTTTTATACCTGTTTGTCAGACTGTATAATGTGTTCCTGAAAGGTTTTTTGGGCCTGCTGCTCGGTGGTGTGGTGCAGCCATACATTGTTAGGTTGAAAACTCATGACCGGGGCGAAGTCGCAGCGGTCGGTACACTCGGTTTTTACCACTTCCACTTTTCCTTTCAATCCCATTTCCTTGATCATGTTGCGGATAGTTTTGCCGATGTCCTTGCTGCCTTTTTTCTTGCATTTACTGCCGGTGCAGACATAAATAACCTTGTCCGGCACGTTGAATCCTTTGCTCATGTAATCTTATAAAGGTGCTCCTCCTTAAAGTAGAAAAGTAGTGAAATAGTTTCAGAGAAGAGCCGGTATAGTGCCTTATTATTTGTTTTTTGCCTGGCATTCCAGTAGCCATTGTTGAGCACTTTCTATATCCTGGAAAATATGCATGTGAAATCTTCCCTGGACTCTGCTTAGCATGTCTGCTGAGGAAGCTGCCGCAAATGAGTCTTCGTTTACCACATGGGCATAATAGCGAAGCCCAGCAGCGGCGGCGCGGGGTGTCCATACCTGCTCTATCCAATCCACGGAGTGATCCCACCGGCCCACCAGGAGGCGATTGTCGTTCAGGCCATAGGAAACCTGATACTTTTCAATCATCTCCAGCACTGCCAGGCTGCCCTGAACCACATTCTCTGGCGTAACATAGCCTAACCAGTTGTTATAAACCCAATTGTTACGCTCATCAACATGGGTGGTGAGGAATATTTTACCAGTTGCGGATTTGAGTTCCCGTAGTTTCACTAGGAAATATTAAGTTATTTAATTCAAATAAAACTGCTGACTACTAAATTGGTTATTGGCCCACCTTTTAAAGGTGGTATTTGTGCGCTAATTTAAGCATAATTTAACTTAGGCTTTGGGGTATGGCCGCTTAAACCTTGTATATTGTCTACGGTCTAATCCCACAACTAACCCAATCTAAACCTTAAAAGAAATGCACTTGAAATCTGTCTACTCTTCGAAGCGGCTGACCGCTTCGCTGCTGGGACTGTTGCTCTTGGTCGGTTCGCCGGCTCCCGTAGCAATTGCCCAGGCTAATAAAGAGGCCTCAAACGGCTATCAGCGGCCACCTGAAACCATGGCTTCCATTATCGATGCGCCTTCCACACCGGGCGTGAGCATCAACTCCAAAGGCGACTGGATGCTGCTGCTCGAGCGAGCAGGCTACCCCAGCATAGAGGAGCTGGCGCAACCGGAAAGCCGCCTGGCTGGCCTCCGCATAAACCCTGCTACAAACGGGCAAAGCCGCGCCTCCTTCATCAATAATATAAAAGTGAAGCAGGTGAACGGCGGTCAGGAATTCCCGATCAGCGGCCTTCCCCAGAATGCCCAGATCTCGTATGTGACCTGGTCGCCGGATGAGAAGCAGATTGCCTTTACCGTGACCAATGCCCAAGGTATAGAACTGTGGGCGGCAGGTATAGCCGACAGACAAGCGAAGAAACTGACTACAGCCACCCTAAACGATGCCTACAGTGGCCGTCCGTTTTCCTGGATGCCAGATAGTAAAGCTTTAATGGTGAAGTTTGTGGATGAGAAGCGTGGGGATATGCCAAAGGCGAGCCTGGTGCCTGCCGGGCCGAACATCCAGCAGAACATCGGCAAAGCCAACCCGTCGCGCACTTACCAGGATCTGCTCAAAAACCAGAACGATGTGCAGCTGTTCGACTACTTCATGCAGACACAGTTGAAATTGGTTTCACTGGACGGGAAACAGCAGAATATCGGGCAGGCCGGTATCATCAAGAGCGCGGATGTATCGCCGGACGGGCAGTACCTGTTGGTCGAGACCATTCAGAAGCCCTACTCATACCTGGTGCCGCATTACTACTTCCCTTATCACGTAGAGGTGTGGAGCCGCGATGGCAAAGTGGTAAAGCAACTGGCGCAACTGCCGCTGGCCGAGGATATTCCGATCGGTTTTGACAACGTAGCGAAGGGGCCACGCAGTTACGACTGGCGCCCTGACAAACCTGCCACTTTATACTGGGCAGAGGCGCAGGACGGCGGCGATGCCAGCAAAGAGGTGAAGGAGCGCGATGTCGTGTTTATGCTCGAAGCGCCATTCTCCGGAAAACCAGCCAAACTTGCCGGCACCAAATACCGCTACCGTGGGGTGCAATGGGGTAACAATAACCTGGCTCTGGTGAACGAGCGACTCTGGAAAACCCGAACCGAGCGTGTCGTGCTGGTGCATCCTGACAAGCCTGCGCAGACTGGCACCGTGCTGATCGAGCGCTCTTACGAAGATGGCTACAACGACCCGGGCAGCCCCGTGTATACCAAAAACCAGTATGGCCGCAGCGTGCTGATGACCGACAAAAAAGGTGACAACATCTACATGATCAGCGAGGGCGGCTCACCGGAGGGCAACCGTCCTTTCCTGAGCGAGTTCAACCTGAAGTCGAAGAAGGCAAAAATCCTGTTCCGCTCCGAAGCGCCTTACTATGAGCGTCCCGTAGATATCATCGACCTCAGCAACAAACGCATTATTACCAGGAGAGAATCTGAAAAGGATGTACCGAACTATTTTGTGCGCGACCTTGGCAAAAAGAAAATAACGCAGGTAACAAGTTTCCCGCACCCGTACCCGCAATTAGAAGGTGTGCAGAAGGAGTTGCTGCAGTATGAGCGCAACGACGGTGTGAAGTTGACGGCTGTGCTATACCTGCCGAAGGACTACAAGAAAGGCGATGCGGTGCTTCCAATGCTGATGTGGGCTTATCCGCGTGAGTTCAAGAACGCTGCCGCAGCCGGACAGGTGAAGAGCTCACCTTATGAGTTTACACGCATCAGCTCTGGCTCGCCGCTGTTCTGGGTCACGCGGGGCTATGCCGTGCTTGATCGCACCGACTTCCCGATTGTAGGGGAAGGCGAGGCGCAGCCGAACGATACTTACGTAGAGCAACTGGTAGCCAGCGCAGAGGCCGCTATTAACAAAGTGGTGGAGATGGGCGTGGCTGACCGCAACCGAATTGCGGTAGGCGGACACTCCTATGGTGCGTTCATGACCGGCAATCTGCTGGCGCACTCTAACCTGTTTGCTGCAGGTATAGCCCGAAGCGGTGCCTACAACCGCACACTTACCCCATTTGGTTTCCAGCAGGAGGAGCGTACCTACTGGGAGGCGCCTGAGGTATACAACCGTATGTCCCCGTTCTCTGCCGCTCACAAAGTGAAAACGCCGATCCTGCTCATCCATGGTGAGGCCG
The DNA here is from genome assembly GCF_014773225.1 of Pontibacter aquaedesilientis. Classification (GTDB taxonomy): domain Bacteria; phylum Bacteroidota; class Bacteroidia; order Cytophagales; family Hymenobacteraceae; genus Pontibacter; species Pontibacter aquaedesilientis. The sequence continues at coordinate 421,070 of NZ_JACXAJ010000002.1, forward strand.
ATAACAACTCCGGAACCTTCCCGATTCAAAGTGAGCGATTCTACAACGCCCTGAAGGGGCACGGTGCCACCACTCGTTTGGTATTCCTGCCACACGAAAGCCATGGCTACGCTGCCCGCGAGTCAATCCTACACATGCTCTGGGAAATGGATAACTGGCTGGAAACCTATGTGAAAAAACGCGAAACAGCGAGCAGTAAACAGTAAGCAGGTAACAGTTATCAGTAAGCAGGTAGCAGGAAATCAGGTATAACCTTTAACCAAACTGCTGCCTTATACACAGAGCGCCCCGTCCAAGATTGGACGGGGCGCTCTGTTTTAATATAGTATTAATTGTTTACTGTTAACTGCTCACTGTTAACTGTAAAAACTGTTAATTGTTTAATGTTTTGATTTTGTGGGGAACGATCGTGATTGGCCATTTCTGCCCGTCCACTGGCTCATCAGAAATTTTATCTACTACATCCATCCCTTCTATGACTTCACCGAACACAGTGTATTCCTGGTCCAGGGCAGGCTCACCGCCGATAGTGGTATAGAGTTCGATTTGGGCGGGAGTGTACTGCATATTGTGTTTGGCTTCATAGGCTCTCAGTTCCTGTAGCGTGCGTGGCTCTCCCTGCACGATATAAAAGTTGTGCGAAGAAGATTCTTTGTCTGGATTGCGCTCATCGCCGTAGCGGGCCATGGCCAGGGCTCCTCGTTTGTGAATATACTTTGGGTTGAACTCCTGCGGTATTTTATATGGCCCCTGCTTCATGGTGCGGTTGTCGGAGTCACCACCCTGCACGGCAAAACCCTTGACCACTCGGTAAAACTCCCCCTGATCGTAAAAGCCTGCCTTCGTCAGACGTACGAAGTTGGCGCGGTGCAAAGGCGTTTCCTTGTAAAGGCGCAGTTTGATGTCGCCGTGACGGGTGCTGATGAGTATGAGACTGTCTGGGTTTTCTTTCTCAAAAGTGGTGAGCACCTCTACGACCGTCTCCGAAGTAAGCGGCTCCAGCGTTGACTTGTTTGCCTCCCCATTCTTTTCAGCGGTGGCTTGTTCCTCTGTCTTTGGCTGGCATGAGGCCATAAACAACAAACAGATGATCAGATGGATAAAAAGATTCGAAGAAAATGCGGACATCATGTTTTTCATAAGTGTGTGAAAGGTTCTTGCAGTTTAATATATGAAAGTGCTGTTTAATATGCTAGTATCAGAAGAGGTTATAATAGGAAGTGATTGATTGTAATTGTAATATTTTTATATAACATAAAATATGGAATACTTATTTTATATGCTCCCGTATAAAACACCCCATACCTTTAGTGCTATTTAGACAATTAGGTTACAATTGAAAAAAGAAGGGTAGATGGTGTTTGAACACTGGTTGTAATCTTTGAATTTTACATGTTGTAACATAGTGCGTATGTCCTTTAAGTAAATGCACATTTGCTTAAAACTTTGAAATTAAATTATATTTTTATTTGCATATATAAAATGGAATCAGTAGCTTGGATTTGATTAACCTTAATAATTACCTTAAATCTTAAACTAACCTAACATCTCACCGAGTATGAAAAACACATTACGCTTAAACAACGTCCTTCGTTCTGTACTGTTTGGAGTAGCTATGTCTACAGTCACATTTGGTTTTACTTCTTGCGACAGCGAATCGGTTGAAGCTTCGAATCCAACTGAAACGCTGCAGGCTTCGGATCAAAATGGTGCAATTATCAAAGGACAGTATATAATTGTATTTAAGAAAGATGGTAACCAGCGTCTTGATGGTACTGCCACTTATGCTGAGCGTGTAGGTATGGTACGTGAAATGGGTCAGGAGTTGCTGGCAGCTAACGGCATCCAAAATGCTACTATCGAGCAAGCCTATGGCAAAGCGATCGTAGGTATGGCTGCTAAGCTGACTGATGAGCAAGTGGAAACCCTTCGTCGTGATAACCGCGTGGCTTACATCGAGCCTGACAGAGTAGTGATGCTGGCCAAGCCAGGCAGCGGCGGCGGCGGTAGTGCTGCACAGGAAGTTCCTTACGGCATCGCCCGTGTAGGGTATGCCAGTGGCTCCGGTAAAACTGCCTGGGTAATCGACTCTGGTATCGACCTGACGCACGAAGACCTGAACGTGGACGTAGCCAGAAGCAGAACGTTCTTTACAAGCGGCAGAGATGCAAGTGATGCCAATGATAATAACGGCCACGGAACGCACGTAGCCGGTACAATTGCCGCTAAAAATAACTCAGTTGGTGTGATAGGTGTAGCCTACGACGCAGCGGTGGTTGCTGTAAAAGTACTCGATGCGCGTGGCAGCGGTTCTTACTCCGGTGTAATCGCCGGTGTGGACTACGTGGCTACTGCCGGTAAAGCGGGTGATGTGGCCAACATGAGCCTTGGCGGTCCTACTTCACAGGCGCTGGATGATGCGGTTGTAGCTGCTGCAAGCAGTGGTATCAAGTTTGCACTTGCTGCAGGCAATGAGTCAGCGCATGCCAACAGCTCGTCGCCAGGTCGCGCCAACCATGCAAACATCTATACTGTGTCTGCCATGAACTCTTCTGACTCATGGGCTAGCTTCTCTAACTATGGCAACCCGCCGGTAGACTACTGTGCACCAGGCGTGAGCATCAAGTCTACCTGGAAAGGTGGTGGCTACAACACAATCAGCGGTACGTCAATGGCATCTCCACACGTTGCTGGTCTGTTGCTGCACGGCACTATCAAAACTGATGGTTTCGTGAAGAACGACCCAGATGGCAACGCAGATCCGATTGCACACTTATAGTATTAATTAAGGTGAATAAGAAGCGGGTGGCTGTGAGGCTGCCCGCTTTTTTTATGCCAATTGCTTTCGCATCACGTAGTCATTCATCCAATAAGGGCCAATGGGAATATCCTCCTGCAAATGCACCTGATAGCCGCAGCGCTCGTAAAACGTTTTCGCTTTGTTAAACCGGTTTACGTTCAGGTCCAGGAAGCCGGCCCCCAGCTTGCTCACTTTTGCTTCAACCGCCTCCAGCAGCAGTTTGCCCAATCCCGTTCCCTGTCGGGTTGGCAGCAGGTATATTTTATTGAGTTTGTATACCTTCTCCAGCTCATCCTTTAAAGAATAAGAAGCAAAACCCACGTATTCATTGTCATCCAGCAGGAGCAGAAACGTCTGTCCCTCCTGCATTTGCTGTTGCAGAGCCGGCAAGGTATAGATCATCTCGAACATGTAGTCGATCTGCTCTTCAGAAAGAATTGGACGGTAAGTAGGACCCCAAATAGCTGTTGCCAGTCGGTTGATGGTGGGTATGTCTGCTGTGGTCGCTTCTCGGATGGTTATGTTGCGCATGCTGCCTACGGATTACGGTGGTTACGAAGATAGTCGCTGCCGCATAAAAAGCCAATGTATAGCAGCCGCAGCTTTTGACTTTCCGCAGAAATTATACCTTTGCAGGTATAGCCTTATACCTTAAACCGAAAACAGAATGAAAGCCATTTACCTTGAAGCAGTCAACAGCCCCTTTGTGCTGATTGAGAAAGACAAACCAACAGCAGGACCCGGCGAGGCCATCGTGCAGGTGAAAGCGGCCGCGCTCAATCACCGGGATGTCTGGATACAGTATGGCCGCTATTTTACCAAGGATTACCCGGCTATTCTGGGTTCGGATGGGGCTGGTGTCGTAACGGAGGTAGGTGAGGGTGTTGATCAGAGCTGGCTGGAGCAGGAAGTGGTAATCGACCCATCTACGGACTGGGGTGACAACCCGCATGCGCACAGCAATGCATATAAAGTGCTGGGGATGCCACAGGATGGCACTTTCGCAGAATACGTGAAAGTGTTGGCCTCCAACCTGCACCGCAAGCCCGCGCACCTTAGTTTTGAGGAAGCCGCCGCATTGCCACTTGCCGGCGTGACAGCCTATCGGACTATGTTTACAAAGTGTGGTTTGAAAGCCGGAGAGCGGGTGCTCATCACGGGTGCAGGCGGCGGCGTGGCGTTGTTTGCGGTTCAGTTTGCCGTGGCCGCCGGGGCTGAGGTATGGGTAACATCCGGCTCTGACGATAAAATCGAAAAGGCGAAAGCCTTGGGAGCTACCGGAGGCATAAATTACAAGCAGGAGAACTGGGGCAAAACGCTGAAAGCACTAGTGGGCGGTTTTGATGTCAGCATTGACGGTGCCGCAGGCGAAGGCTTTGTGCAGCTGGTGAAACTGGCCAAGCCAGGTGGGCGCATCGGTATTTATGGTGGCACAACAGGCATGATCGGGCAGATCAACCCTGCAGAGCTATTCTGGAAACAACTGGCGATACATGGCAGTACCATGGGGACCAATCAGGATTTTGCCGATATGATGGCCTTTGTGGAAAAGACTCAGGTAAAGCCGGTCGTAGATATTGTGTTCCCGCTGGCAGAAATCGAGCAAGCCATGCGCTACATGGAAGCCGGCAAGCAGTTCGGCAAGATTGTAGTGAAAGTAAGCCAATAGCCTATACCTTTCGTCCTGAATATTCTCACCGCAGACTCGGTCTTAGAGAAGAAAAGATTGAAGGTTGCGCCATAGGCTCTAAAGTAAAATGGCTCTAGTGAAATGCACAGAAAGCCAAAAACCCCGCTACTCTTAAATGGTAGCGGGGTTTTTAGATTTTGATTTCAGGGACTTAGATTTACATTACTCCTTTATGCCCGCCAGCTTCAGGAAGAAGGCATATTGCAGCGCAGTTTCCCGGTATGGCTTGAAACGGCCGGAAGCGCCTCCATGGCCTGCCTCCATGTTGGTATCCAGCAAGAGCAGGTTGTCATCCGTTTTCATCTCGCGCAGCTTGGCCACCCACTTGGCGGGCTCAAAGTACTGTACCTGCGAGTCGTGCAGACCCGTGGTGACGAGCATGTTCGGATACTCTTTCGCTTCCACGTTGTCGTAGGGCGAGTAGGAGAGCATATAGTCGTAAGCGGCCTTTTCGGCAGGGTTGCCCCATTCGTCAAACTCGCCGGTTGTTAGCGGTATGCTGGTGTCGAGCATGGTGGTAACCACATCCACAAACGGTACGGCCGCATGCACACCTTTGTACAGGTCCGGGCGCATGTTCACCACGGCTCCCATCAGTAGGCCTCCTGCGCTACCGCCCTGGGCAAATAGCTTTTCCGGATTGGTATACTTCTGCTCAATCAGGTACTCCGATACGTCCACAAAGTCGGTGAAGGTGTTTTTCTTCTTCATCATCTTGCCGTCCTCATACCATTGGCGCCCCATCTCCTGGCCACCGCGTATGTGGGCGATGGCGTATACGAAGCCACGATCAAGCAGGCTGAGGCGAACGGAGCTAAAGCCTGGGTTCATGCTGATGCCATAAGAACCGTAGGCATATTGCAGGGTAGGGTTGTTGCCATCAAGCTTCAGGCCCTTGCGGTACACCAGCGAAACCGGTATTTTGGTGCCGTCCTTAGCCGTTGCGTAGATGCGCTTTGCCTCGTAGTTGTTCTTGTCGAAATCTCCTACCACTTCCTGTTCCTTCAGCAGGGTCTTCTGCTTCGTCGCCATGTTGTAATCGAAGGTGGAGCTTGGGGTGGTCAGGGAACTGTATACATAGCGCAGTACCTTGCTGTCGAAGTCCGGGTTGACGCTGATGCCGGCGGTATAGGCCTCTTCGCCGAAATCCACGTAGTAATCGGTTTTCGGATCGTTCCAATTTTTGATGCGCAGCTGTGTCAGACCATTTTTGCGCTCCTGCAACACCAGGTAATCCTTGAAAATCTCAGTGCCCTCCAGGAAAGTGTCAGCCCGGTGCGGGATCACCTCTTTCCAGTTTTCCTTTGTGGTTTTGCCTACCGGGGTCTTCATCAGTTTAAAGTTAGTAGCCCCGTCCTTGTTGGTGCGGATATAAAAGCTGTCGCCGAAGTGGTCTACGCCATACTCCAGGCCACGCTCACGGGGTTGAATCACCTTGAGGGCGGCAGTTGGGTTGGTGGCGTCAATAAAGCGGTACTCCTGCGAAACGGTGCTGCTGGAGCCGATGATGATGTACTTATCTGACTTGGTTTTGTAAACAAAGGTGCTGAAGGTTTCGTCCGCCTCGTGGTATACCTCTTTGTCCTGCGAGGTAGGGGTGCCCAAGGTATGGCGGAAGATCTTGAAAGAGCGCAGGGACGGGTCTTTCATGGTATAGAATACCGTCTTGTTGTCGTTGGCCCAAACGGCACCACCGGTCGTGTTAGGTATACGGTCGGGCAGTATTTCGCCTGTCTGCAGGTTTTTGAAGCGGATGGTGTACTGGCGGCGGCTCACGGTGTCCTCGCCAAAGGCCAGCAACTGGTTGTTGGGGCTCACGTTCATGCCCGCCGCATTGTAATAGCTCAGGCCTTCGGCACGCTGGTTGGCGTTTACCATAACCTCCTCTTTTGCCTCCAGACTTCCTTTCTTGCGGGCAAAAATAGGGTACTCCTTACCCGCCTCGAAGCGGGTGTAGTAGAAATAGCCATTCTTTTTATAGGGCACTGATTCATCGGTTTGCTTGATGCGACCCACGATCTCGTTGAAGAGTTTTTCCTGCAGTTCTTCTGTGTCGGCCATGACCTGTTTGGTGTACGCATTCTCAGCATTGAGATAGGCAATCACGTCAGGGTTTTCGCGCTCGTTCAGCCAATAGTAGTTGTCGGTGCGGGTATGGCCGTGCGCCACCAGTTCCTTTGGTACCTTCGGAGCCGCAGGGGGCTGTGGTTGCGTGGTAGTAGCCGGTGCTGTTTGCTCCACCGTGGCTGTGGTGGTGGAGTCGATGGTTTTGCTGCTGCTGCACCCGGTGCCCGCAACCAGGCAGGCCGTTAGCAGCAAGGCAGGGGCAGTGGAGTTTAGTTTCGTCATAGTTCTTTTTGCTTGATACATTTATCCCAACAGGTGTAGGCCATGTGGCGAATGTCTAAAAATAAGCAAAAAAAAGCTAAAATAAACTTAAATAAAGTGATGCATGCAGCGTATATTTTTTATACCTTGTTTACATTACCAAACCATCACCTCAAAAAACTATGGCAACACAAGAAGAATTTGAAAGTGCAGTAGCGCGATCCAAAACATTGACTGAGCGCCCGTCTAACGATGTGCTGCTGCAGCTGTACGGTCTTTACAAGCAGGGCTCGGAAGGCGACGTGAACACAGACCGCCCTGGTGGCTTCGATTTTAAAGCCATTGCCAAATGGGACGCCTGGAAAAAGCAGGAAGGGAAGCCCCAGGAAGAGGCAAGGGAAGAATATGTGCAATTAGTAAACAAGCTGGCCAATTAGGGAAATATATTCAATTGGCTTAAATAGCTTTTGTTGGGTCCTGTATCATGAAATTACGTCACATGATAAAGGACCCTTTTTCTTATACCTGACTGAAAGTTATAACATTCTTGTTTTTGCAGTAAAATAAGTTAATATTATACTTTGTGTATAATATTTCGTATAGATGTCTTAATGTATAGCACCATATGGTGGGGTAACATCCTTATCATTAAACCATTAAGTTATTTGTATGAAAAAACTTTACACTATGAAGGTAATCATCCTGTTTCTATGGATGCTGCCTTTCGCCTTGTTTGGGCAAACAACTATCAGCGGGACTGTGACTGACTTCGGATCTGGCATTGCACTACCTGGTGTAAGCGTGGTAGTTGTCGGGACTACGGTTGGCACCACAACCGATGCAAGCGGTAGCTATAAGCTTCAGTTACCCACCACATCAGGCAAAGTGCAGTTCTCCTTTCTGGGCTACGTGGCGCAGACTTTTAATGTAAATGCCTCCACGGAGACGCTGAATGTGCAGCTGCAGGAGAAAACGACCAGTCTGCAGGAAGTGGTGGTGACCGGTTTGGCAACAACGGTAAAAAGAACCAATCTGGCCAATGCCGTCTCCACGATCAGTACCAAAGAAATTACCGGAATCACGTCTCCGCAAACCATGGATGCCGCTATTAGTGGTAAGTTGGTTGGTGCCAACATTGTTTCTAATTCTGGTGCACCGGGCGGAGGTATAGCGATAAAGCTGCGGGGTATCACTTCTGTGTTTGGCAACGCGCAGCCCCTGTATGTGGTGGATGGCGTGATTATAGACAACTCCTCTATTTCAGCCGGCCTCAACGCCGTGACGGCAGCTGCCTCTGGCGGCTCTTCCTCTAACCAGGACAACCCCTCTAACCGTATTGCGGACCTTAACCCCGATGACATTGAAAGCATAGAAGTGCTGAAAGGGGCCTCGGCAGCGGCAATCTATGGTTCGCTGGCCTCTGCAGGTGTTGTGATCATCACAACCAAAAGAGGAGCAATGGGCAAAACGCTGGTGGACTTTTCGCAGGATATAGGCTGGACCGAAGTAACAAAATTGTTGGGTATGCGGGAGTTGAATGAAGAACGCGTACGTGATTCATGGGGAGACGAGGCAGTGCCTTTATTCCTGGAGGCCCGCAACGCCGGACGTTTGATCGACTATGAGGAAGAGTTGTATGGCAACAAAGGCCTGCTGCTTAGTTCCAAACTAAATGTGAGCGGAGGTACGGAGAAGACCAGATTTTTTGTGGGCGGATTGATACAGGATGAGGAGGGGATCGTCAAAACGACGGGCTATGAGAAAAAGTCGATCCGTTTCAACCTGGACCATGTGCTTTCCAAGCGATTTGACTTCAGCCTGAGCACCAACTACATCAATTCCTCTGCGGACCGGGGCCTAACGAACAATGATAATGCGGGCGTTTCATTCGGTGTAGCGCTATCTTCAACGCCAAGCTTTGTAAATCTCTTTCCTGATGCAGAAGGGAACTATCCCGAAAACCCTTTTGCTGCCTCTAATTTCCTGCAGACCCGCGATTTGATGACAAACAATGAGGAAACGAACCGTTTTCTAGGTGGCTTTACGCTAAACACCATGCTTTACGAAACGCTCAGAAGCTCCACCAAGCTGGTGATTCGATCAGGGCTTGATTTCTACAACCTCAAGACAACGGCTATATTCCCGCGCCAACTGCAGTTTCAGTCAGATGGTCGGGGTACAAACGGTGCTTCTATCCAGGGCAACACCAATAACCTGAACACAAACTATGCTGCTTTCCTGGTAAACAATACCAACTTGGGCGAGGATGTGTTCAGTTTCACGACCACACTGGGAGCCACACGCGAGAATTTCAATCAGGACAATATCCTCAACGTAGCAACGCAACTTATCAAAACACAGACTAACCTGGACCAGTCTGGCGCTGTGCAAGTTTCGCAGGACCAGCTGAAGGTTCGAAATAAAGGGCTTTTCTTTCAGGAGGAGGTCAACTTCAGAGACCGCATCATTGCCACTGCCGGCCTACGCCTGGACAAATCTTCCAACAATGCGGACGTAAACAAGTTTCAGGCATTCCCTAAGGCATCGCTGGCCCTCAACGTGGCTAATTTCGACTTCTGGACGATGGAGCGGGTAGCCATGCTGAAGCTGCGGGTAGCCTATGGTGAGTCAGGCGGTTTTCCGCCATTCGGCTCTAAGTATACCTCCTTTGTGGCCTCCAACACAGGTGGTTTGCCTGGTCTGCTCGTGGCGGTGCAGCGCGGTAACGAAAACATTAAGCAGGAGCGACAGAAAGAACTGGAAGCTGGCGTGGACATAGGCTTGCTGGGAGACAAAGTGATCCTGGAAGCAACCGTCTACAACAAAACGGTCTCTGACCTGATCATTAACCAGAACCTGAAACCATCCACAGGTTTTACAAGAGGGTATGTGAACGCAGGAGAACTGCGCAACAGAGGTATAGAACTGGCGCTAAGCGCGACGCCCTTTGAAACAGCCGGCCTCAAATGGGATTCCCGCACCAGTTTTTGGCTCAACCGTTCCAAAATAACGGAACTGACCATCCCTCCCTTTACCATCGGTGGTTTTGGTAACACCCTGGGTACCTTCTTTATCGAGGAAGGAAAGTCCGCTACCCAAATAACAGGTATAAAAGGCAATGAAGGTGTGCAGGTTTTAGGCGACTCGCAGCCTGACTTCCAGATGAATTTCCACAATTTTTTCACCATCAAACAGAATTTCACTTTCTCCTTCCTGTTCCATTGGAAGAATGGCGGTGATAACATTAACCTGACAGAACTTCTGACCGATTTGGGTGGTACCTCCCCTGACTATGATGACGATGATAACGGGGACGGTGTTCCCAATGCAGAGGAACGGGTTAGGGCACTGGGAGTGAGCGCCGAGCCTTTTGTGCAGGATGCATCTTACCTGCGCCTGCGCGAAATAGGCCTGTACTATACCTTGCCAAACACACTGCTGGATGGTGCCTTCGGAGGTTTCGTGCGTACCCTTAAAGTTGGCGCATCCGCCAACAATCTGTTTATAATTACCGATTACAAAAGCTACGATCCGGAAGTGTCGAATTTCGGAGGCAATGGCCTGTCAACAGGGGTAGAGGTAATGCCATTCCCTAACTCCAGGAGAATTTTCTTCCATTTTGCAATCGGGTTTTAACCATTAAATAAGCAAGCTCATGAACAGCTATATAAGCATACCTCGCATTTTAAAAGCAGCAAGCCTGATGTTGCTGACAATTACCCTCACTTCCTGTGAAATAGATGATTTCCCGGACCCTAACAATCCTATCATAGAGCCGAATGCCAGCGTTACAGAGCTGAACTATTTGGTGGTAGGTACAGAGTCGGGCATGCGCAACTTTCTGGGTACCTATTACGACAACGTAGGCGTGATTGGGCGGGAGCATTACCGTTTCTCCGGCGCAGATCCGCGCTTCACCACCGACTTGCTGGGCTTCAGCACTTCCGTGCTCGATGACAACACGTTCTACACCACGAATCCATGGGGTGCCCGCTACAGGGTCGTGAAAAACGCAAACATCCTCATCGAAAGGGCCGAAAACTCGACACTCATCACAGAGGAGCAAAGGCAGGGCTACATAGGTTTTGCCAAAACCATCAAGGCGCACCAGCTTTTGATGAACCTGACGATGACCAACGAAAACGGCATCAGGATAGAGGTAGAGGATGTGGACAATCCGGGTCCTATTGTGAAGGGAGACGATGCCTATGCCGCATTGGCAAACCTGCTTAACGAAGCCGCTACCCATTTGGGTAGTGCCGGTACTACATTTGCTTTCCCGCTTTCAGCAGGGTTTGCCGGATTTGATACACCCGCTACTTTTCTGGAGTTTAACAGAGGTTTGGCTGCCCGTATCGCCGTTTACAGAGGTCGTTATAGTGAAGCGCTTACTTTGCTGGAGGCCTCCTTTCTGGACCTGACCGGCAATTTTGACCGTGGTGTTTACTATACCTTCAGCACAGCGCCAGGCGACCAGCTGAACCCGCTCTTCTTTGCCCCAAATGCGACGGGGGAGGTGCGTATAGCGCATCCGAGCTTTGTAGCGGATGCCACTCCAGGCGATGCCCGGCTTTCCAAGGTTTCTCTGAGAACAGCATCGGCCACCCAGAATTTTCTGACAGGGCAATACGATGTGGCAGTCTACTCCTCCTTGCTTGACCCTGTGCCGATCATCCGGAACGAAGAGTTGATCTTGATCTATGCGGAAGCCAAGATTCAGACAAACCAGCTCGGGGATGCGGTAACAGCCCTGAACAGAATACGGACGGCCAATAATATTGGGGTTTACACAGGGCCACAAACCCAGCAAGCGTTGATTACTGAAATGCTGCGACAACGCCGCTACTCCCTTTACTTCGAGGGGCATCGCTGGGTAGATATGCGCCGCTACAACAGGCTAAGTGAATTGCCAATCGACCGAGCAGGGGATGATGTTTGGGTGAGTTTCCCGATACCTTTTGCGGAAAGCTGATACCTATACCTTAAAAACGGATCAAACTAAAAAAGAGCCTTTCGGGCTCTTTTTTAGTTTTGCTTCCAGGTATAGCCGCAGCCATGGCAATGAAACTTGCGGCTGACAAAGGGTACTGTGATCCCTAATATGCCACCGAAAAACCCTTTTTCTGTAATGCTGGCAGAATCGCAGATAGGGCAGATGATTTCCGGATCATAATCCTGGGCAGATTGATCGAGTTTCATGCCGTCGTCCAGAATATACTCACTGGTACCGCGCATGATACGGCCGATCATTTCGCGTGCTTCTTGTTCATCGCCTTCGGTTACTTGCAGCTTTACGCCGCCCACCGCCACCGAGTAGAGGGGTTGCGCCGCTATTATATGCTCGTCTCCCAGAAAACAAGGGATGCCCTCGGCTTCCAGTCGGCCCTTGAGAATATATGCTTCAGTGGGTTGGCTGAAGGTGGCAACAGTTACTAAGCGCTCTGACATGGCTGTGTTCGTTTTGCTAGGGCTGTCAGGCTACTGTTTTTTAGGAGGCAGGTCGAATGCCTGTGCGTCATGCTCAAAGTGACCTTTGTGAGCACCATCACAGAAAGGCTTGTTTTTGGAAAGTCCGCATCGGCAAATAGATACAAGCTCGCGCCCGCCCAGGCCGTACACGTTTCCTTCTTTGTCTACTATTTCAAAGTCGCCCTCTACTCTTAGCGACCCGTTGCTGTTTACTGTTAATTTAGTCTTTGACACGGTTATCTGTTTAGTTTAAAATCAAATATACTCTTTTTGTGGCATATTTTCTCGGTCTTTAAAGCAGAAAAAACATCCCTGAAACCAAAACAGCCTCCGGACAAACAAATGTCCGGAGGCTGTTCTATGCTTGCTATACCTGCTTACTTGCTGTACATATAAGTGAAAGTCTGTGTCTTGCCGTTTGGCAGTGTCATCGTCTGGCTGATAGGGTAGCCGCTTTCGTCGTACTTGTAGGTATAGGACTTTGTCAGGGTCTTGTTACCGTTGTGGATCACAGTGGAAGAACGCACCAGGTTATTCGGGCTGCTGGCAATGCCAGGCTCTGCAAACACATGGAATGGATTCGGGTTGGAATCGTAGGAGTGTGTGGTCGTGGAGTAAAGCTTGGCCGCTCCGGTTCTGTCTACTACAAACTGCTTTTCCTGGCCATAGTTGCCATTCGGCAATGCCTCATAGGTTGTGAATGACTTTAGGGCGCCCTTTTGCTCCGTACCTTCGTAAGCTGATTTTTTGCTCAGCTTCTTTGCCGCGTCGTAGTCGTAAGTGGTGTACGACTGATACTCTGGCTTTCCTCCTAAAAAGTAAGTGGAAATTGATTTGCTCAACTCGCCCCGGTCGTTGTAGGTATGCGCCTCTTCCGACAGTACCTGCTTGCTGTTGCCGGCAAAGGTGCTTGCTTTTACAAGACGGCCTTTGTTGTCGCGCTCGTACTTTTCAAAGCTCTCGATCTCGCCGGTTTCCTTGTTATAATGGTTAATCTGGATGAGTTGCTTGCCCGCAAAGTTAAAGGAAGTTACCTCTGCTGAGTCCATCAGCACATGCGAAAGCGTACCCTGATCAAAAGATGGCTGGGCGGCTTCCTTTTCGCTTCTTTCGCAGGAAGAAAGTGCTACCACGCCAAAAACGAGCATGGCGGGTAAAAATCTGCTTTTCAATTTCATTTGGCTAAAAGTTGAAAAAGTTAAAAATAAAACTGACCAGAGCATTTCTCCGGCAGTCTCAGTTAGAACGCACCTTTTCAAATAATAATTGCACTGCCGTAAATAAAATCAATTAATTTGTTGTGTCACAGGGAATTTTGCAATAGTCTGTTGTTTGTAAGTTGTTGTTTTTCAGTGTTTTTATGAATGAAAAGGCCTGATAAAAAAGTTGCAAATTTTTGTAAAGTGCAATTTTAGTTAAGTGCGGCCGTCCGGGCAATGTTGAGTAGCTCGTCTCCCGCGTCGATGTCGTGCCGCAGCTGCTCCTGGAAATTGATGGTGATCCGGAGTGCCCGCAGCCCCTGTACCCCCTGCATTTCTTCCAGTTCCAGGTCTTCCACTTCTCTCTCGACGTACCCTTCAGCTTGCAGAAAATCGATGTAGCGCATATACTCCTGTGCCTCACGCGGCTGTGTATACACAATGGCAATTTTACCCGGCTGGGTTAACCGCTCATCGGAGCCACGCAGCACGGCCTTGTCTATACGCTTTTTAATGATCTCATAGCGGATGTTATCGGCACCCTCCACGTCAAATTTCTTCTCGTCCAGTCTGAATCGGATGGAGATCGGGCTGCTGTGCACCAAAATGAGCTGGGTGATTTCTAGCGGCAGTTTAAGATTGGCGCGCAGCTTCTGGATGCGGCGGGCGATCTCGCAGGTGAGCATGAGCTGCCATAGGCGCATGTTCTTGAGGTAAATCTGCTCAAAATGCCCGTTGTTCAGCAAGGAAGCCCCAATGTAAATGTTGTATTCCAGCCCATCGGTCTTATACTTCTCAAAATAGTGCGGGAATATCTGTTGCGCCTTCTCCTCCTCCCGGTCCAGAAAGTTTGAGATGGTGTCGTTGATCAGGTAGAGGCTCTCCTCATAAGCCCGACGCTTGTTATACACCACCCTGTTCGGGTTGTTGATCGCCTTGCGGTAAGCCTCTATAGCCGTTTTGGTGGAAGGATACTTGAGCTCGAAGTGGTTGAAGAGTGGCTCTATCTCGGTGCGTAGAAACTCCAATATAGAGACTTCGTCGCCGGATGCCAGCTCGTGCACAATGCTCTGCGAGTACTTGTCGATCTTGTAAACCAGTTCGTCCAGAATAGAAAGCGGAAGATTGTCCTTGGCCGCCAGGATGACCTCCTTTGCATACACCAGTTGGTCGAGCAGGTCGCCTTGAATGGCCTTGTTGCGCTCGGCAGCCGAACTCCTGATGTCCGACACCCCATAGAGCGGGTAAATGTCACGGAACACAATTGGCTCGATCTCGGAACTGACATTGCGCTCCATTTTGTCGAGCAGGTTGATGGCCGCCTGTGTGAAGCGCCACTCCACAATGGGGTGTATGGCCGTGTACTTCTCCTTAATAATGTTTTGGATGCTGCTTCGCAACTCCTCCAGCATGCGGTTGAGGGCCAGTGCGAACAGCGGCAATATCTCCTTGAGCTTGATGGTGGAGAGTGCATTAAGCTCACCAGGTATAGGCGAGGCCAGCTCAAGCATGCCAATGGTCTGCCCCTCGTAATACAGCGGTGCGATGATCAGGTTGCGCACGCCAGCCTCTATCAGTTGCTTCTCAATTCGGGTCGGTTCCTCTAAAAGTTCCAGGTCATCAACTACGATAGTGTTCCCACGCGACATAACAGGCCCATAGATGGATTCGTTGAAGTCGTCCAGCTTAATGTCGCAGGTATCGGTAAGCACCAGGCCGTTCCAGGTTTTGCGGGCATAATTGGTGTCGAACTCCTGTAGGGCTGGGCAGGAAGCCAGCCCCAACCGCAATCCCGGCAAGCCAAATAACACCCGGAGCTTCTGCTGCAGGCTCTCAAATCCTTCCTGCGAAGTAACAGAGTGCTGGTCGAGCAGGTCGTAACGCAACGAAGAGATCGTCTCCTCATTGGTCACATCTGTGAAATCGTAGATGGCAAAGCCGCTGAATTCAAAGTCCTCGGGTGGCAGCTTCTGCATCCAGAGGTCCAGGTTGTTGTAGCGGTTTATCAGGAAGTTGATTTCCTGCGTCGTCAGTTTTTTGAGTTCACCTTTGGTCTTTACCTTCATAAACTTCAGGTCGATGCTGAGTTTATAGTGCCGGTCCAGGTTGGTGAATTTATCCTTGATGGTGAAGATAAAGGGCTCGTCCACCACGAAGTTGGCGTTGTAGAACTTTTCCAGGATCAGTGTATAAGCAGAGAGTGTAAGCCGGAAAAGCAGCATGTCGAGGTTCAGGTCGAGCTTTTCGGTATAGTTGCCACCTCCAAGCAGGTTGAGCTCCTCGAGGCGCGGCGTCGCATAAAAACTCTCGAAGTGAAAAGGCAGTACCGTGGCACGCAAATCGTTTTCCCAGAGGGCACTCGGAAAGATGTCCTCCATGAGTATGTCCACCGTATCGATGTACTTTTCTATAATAGAAACATCCTCAATGGGTTCCAGCAGCTCAGGGTTTTTCCGCAACAGACCGGCCAGCTCGTTTACGCGGCTGACGTTGCAGTTCGGATCGTTCTGGATCTTATTTTCCCAGTAAGAGATAAGCGGCGACAGGCTCAGCGTCGCCTTGAACGGAAACTGTTCGGTGCTCAGTATAATTTCGTCCCGGTTAGGTATAGAAACAACGGTTTCGTGGAAGTTGCCTCTGTTTTTGCGCATATATTGTTTTGGTTTGGATGTGGGAAAAACGTGTGTGGCACATATCCCAGGTGTGGTTCAGGTAAACTTAGATCACCTTAAAGCTTATAAACGTAAGCCGCAGCAAAAGGATAGGCACGGTATAGGCCCTTTAGTGCGGTTATCGAAAAAATATAGTGACAGAATAATATAGTGGCATAATATTTATAGAAAGGCTATGTTAGAATGTTATTCCGCCACAACACTTACAAACCAACCATGAAGAAAATAATCAAGAACGCGTTTGCACTACTACTGCTTGTACTGGCTTTTGGGGCGCAGGCGCAATCCCAATCGAAGCTGGAGCAGGACTTGCAGGACCTGCGCACCTGGATGAGCCGAAAAGCCAGCCAGGGCGACAGCATAACACGGGCTGAATGGCCAACGATCAAGCAGGAGTTCAGGGCACGCACGCAAAGTCTGGAGCAGGGCACCGGCAAAATGACTGAGCAGTCGAAGCAGGAGTATAGCGAGCTCAAAACCCGTTACCGCCAGTGGGAAACCGACAATGAAGAGCGCTACGGCCAGCCGCTGAACCGGGAAACAGCCTCGGACTGGGAGCGCAAACTGGCGGGCACCCGAAACATTGATAAGCTGAAGTCCAGCCAAATACGAGAAACCTATACCCGGTTTATGGAGAACGTGCGTGGGCTGCGCCATGATTGGAGTTTGCGGGACTGGGACTATGCCGAACATGTATACCTGCTGCTCAACGACCGCAAGCAACAGGTGCTGGACCAAATGAGCAACAGCGACAAAATGAAAGTAGCCGCCTTACAGGTTGAGTTTAATACGTTGCGCAAAAGCCGCGACGCCAAAGACTTGTATAACAGTATGCGGGAGCAGCGTTAATCTATACCTGTGCAAACCAGGGCGGTATCTGTAGCTTATGTGCACAGGTACCGCCGTGGCTTTTTAACTCCTACTGCTTTCTGAAAACCATGGCACCGCCCATTGTTAGCGGCCTTAAGGACAGTGTGTTCGCCGTCAGGCCATTTACCTCATAGCAAGTTCTGTCTTTGGTCTCCATGTTCTCTAGCTGGAGATAACTTGTGTGAGCATCGACAGTTACATCTTGGTCACACTGCGGCGATGTGTTGGATAAGGTATAGGTATCCGTTTCTAATAAGTCATCCTGGTAATACTGATAGCAGATGCCTTCGGCTGTGAAAATCAGTTTCCAGTTGTTGTCTTCTTCCGACCTCCAAGTGCCTGCCACGGTAAGGGCAGGATTGGTGTCCTGGCCAGATAGTGCGGGTCGGGTCGAATTTTTGGCGGCTTGCTGCGTAGTATCGGCCTTTGCCAAATCGGCAGTTATCAATTGGCTTTCTGTTGCTTCTGGCGTAGCAGTGCTGTCGGTGTCTTGTTGACCGTTGCAGGCTATCAGAATCGGGCTTAGGAGTAGTGCCAAAATGTACAAAACCTTCATGGTGCTTCTAAATTAATCACCCCAAGATAGAAGATATTCTGCCACCGGACTTAAAGGACATGAACATTTTAATTGCTCTCGGTTTTTGTTTGAATTGTGAGCTGGTGTTGATAGGTAAGTATTTGACTTGTAGGTATATGTATTTGTATTAGAGGGATTGTGGTAGATTGTGTATAACCTCGTGGGTAAGTTTACATACCGCACGGTCGGCGGGCACGAAAAAAATGCCTTAATTTGCAGCCGGTTTTTCATTCATTATACCATTACCATGCACATTGCAATCGTCGGCAACATTGGCGCCGGCAAAACCACCCTGGCCACCAAACTGTCGCAACATTTTAAGTGGGAGCTATACCTGGAGGCAGTAGAGAACAATCCCTACCTCAAGGATTTTTACGAGGACATGGAGCGCTGGGCCTTTCACCTGCAGGTGTTCTTCCTGAACAGCCGTTTTGGGCAGGTACAGCAGATTCAGTCTAAAGACGGGCATGTGATTCAGGATCGCACAATCTACGAGGATGCCTTCATCTTCGCTAAGAACCTGCACCAGTCCGGGCTGATGACGACCCGCGATTATGAAAACTATTTCGCCCTGTTCCAGTCGATGATCAGCATGGTGAAAGCACCGGATCTGATGATCTACCTGAAGGCCGACCTGCCGAAACTGATCGGCCAGATCGAAAAGCGCAACCGCGACTACGAAAATAACATCAGCATCAACTACCTGCGTAACCTCAACGAGCACTACAACAGCTGGATGAGCACCTACGACCAGGGCAAACTGCTCGTGATCGATGTGAACAACATGGACTTTGTGGCTAACCCGGAGGATTTGGGAAGCATTATAGAGCGCATTAACAGCGAATTGTTCGGCTTGTTCTAAGACACGCTATACCTAAAATAAAAAGCCGTTGCCGTCTGCAGAAGCAGTGGCAGCGGCTTTTTATTTTAGGTGATTAGGTATAATTTAGGAACGTGGCGAGTAGTCAGTATATGGCGCGAGCGTCTACGCTCGCGCCTTGTCCCATATCGTTTTCAGTTTCGGCTCTTTAAGGTCGAATCGTAGTATGATTATTTCCTTGAGGGGATTATAGGGGTGTAAAATTTTGGCAGCACAACTCAGCAGGTATAGACACCCCTGTGGTCCCCTCAAGAGGACAGTTTCAACAAATTAAGGCCTACTCCCTAAAATTATGGGACAGGATAAGGCGTCCACGCTCTGTGCTAGAAAGATGAGATAGTGGAATAGTTCAGCAGGTATAGATATAGATCAGGATAACATGAGTGAGACAACGCAGAAGCAAACCAAAACCCAGAATCTGTTGCAGGAGCTGACAGATGTCTTGCAGCAGGACGAGCGTTTGGTGGCAGCGGGCAGACTGCTGAAGAACAAAGTAGTGGAACTGGCGTTGCAGCTAGACGCTTCGCTGTTGCGCCTGCTTTTATCGCACGCAGGTATACGGCGGCAGTTTTTTCAGGAAGTGGACGGCCTGCTGGTATTCGATAAGATTAAGTTTCAGCAGTTTGTGAATAGCCGCTCTTTCCTGCCGGACAGCTATACCTCCTTTAAAAATAAACTGGGACTTCACGCAAATGGGGAAAACCTGGCATCCTCGCAGGAGGTGGTGCTGGCCTGGCCCTATAAAGACTGCGTGCTGGAAGGCAACCAGACCAAGGAGAACCGCAGCCAGAAAGAAGTGTTCTGGAATGCTACCGTGGCGCCGGACGAAATAGACCGGTTACTGGCCCCAAAAGTGCTGACCAATTTTACCCGGTATACCGCTAAGGGAAAAAAGCCTGTCGGTGAGCTAGCTTCACCGGATAACCTGATCATCAGGGGTAACAACCTGCTGGCGCTGCATAGTTTGCGGCCAGTTTATGCCGGCAAGGTCAAGCTTATTTACATCGACCCCCCCTACAATACCGGAAACGACAGCTTTAAATATAACGACACCTTCAACCACTCCACCTGGCTCACTTTCATGAAAAACCGGCTGGAGGTGGCTAAAGAGCTACTGCGACCGGATGGTTGTATCCTGCTGCAGATCGACAACAACGAGGAGAGTTACCTGAAAGTGCTGTGCGACGAGGTGTTCGGGCGGGAGAACTACCGCAATTCCATCATTGTCAAAAAAGGCACCAAGAGCCTGCAACTGCAGTTCGACCAGATTCAGAAACTCAACGCCGGCTTCGATACCATCCTGCTTTACTCCAAACGGGCAGAGGTGAAACTGCCCAACCTGTTCAAGGAGCTGAAAGGGGCGACGGCCAGTGCCTGGAACAACCATTGGCGCGGCACCGACCGGCCCACCATGCGCTACGAGTTGCTAGGTATAGCACCCGAAACAGGCCAGTGGCGCTGGGAACGCAACCGTTCTGAGCGGGCTGTAGCGAACTTTCAGAAGTTAAGCGACTACATCCGCCTGCTCGAAGGGGAAAAAACTGATATTACCGACGACCTCATCGATACTTACTACCCGCTATACCTGAGCGAACACGACATTAACGATACCGGCGATTTTGAACTTATCCGGCTCAGCAAGACAGGCAAGCCAGAGCATTACATTCCGCCACGCCTGCAGGTACTGCTCTCCGAGAACTGGATGGACCTGAGTGTGGCAGGGCGCATCACCAAGTTTGAGCACGAGAAGAACGAGGAGATCCTGCGCCGGGCAATTGAATGGCTGACAGCAGAGGGCGATCTGGTACTGGATTTTTTCCTGGGAAGCGGCTCTACGGCAGCGGTGGCGCACAAACTAAAGCGACAGTACATCGGTATCGAGCAAATGCACTACGGGCAACTGGACGCCACCAACCGCCTGCAGGACGTGATCAAAGGCGATAAAAAAGGGATATCGCCGGAAGTGGGCTGGAAAGGAGGCGGCAGTTTTGTGTATGCCGAACTGGCCAAACTCAACCAGCAGTGGGTGGAGCGGATTGAAGCAGCGCGGGATACAGCACTGGATAGTTTGCTGGAAGAGCTGAGAAGGAACCCTTTTCTGCATTATTCAGTAGATGCAGAATTGTTAACGTCTCATGCAGAAGAGTTTAGCCAATTGCAGCCGCAAGTGAAGCGGCAGGTGCTGTACTCGCTGCTGGATAGCAACCAGCTGTATATCAATCTCACTGAAATGAATGACGCAGACTTTGGGGTGAAAGAGGAAGACAGGCAGCTGAACGAAACGTTCTATCAACAAAAAACAGCTGCCTATGCCGAACAGCAAACCCCTGGGGCACGACGATGAAAGTGGATTTGCCTTTGTGAAAGAGTTGCTGCAGGGAGAGCCTACCTGCGCCATCAACTTCGACAGGTTGCAGTTGCACCCCGAAAAAGGCTACATCATTTTTGAGTTTCTGCTCTGCGACCAGAAACAAGCCAAAGTAACGCCCCATACCTCACACCCCAGCAAGTACTGGCACAAAAACCGCCAGAAGTTCATCAGTCTGTACCGCGTTGCCAAAGACCTGAAAGCCACGCTATACCTGGTGAACTACAGCAAGCCCGGTACGCCGAACGAGGATAAGATCAAGGTGATCCGGGTGGATGAGTTGTCCTCGAAAGGTATAGCCAAAGAAACAGTTTGGGAAACCAGCCGGGGGGCTTTCGCCTGGTGGTTCCGCAAAATTAACAGAGAGTGTTGTCAATGAAACAACCCTTACACCAGCAATTAGACGAGATAGGAGCAAGGCAGAACGCCGGTTTTTACAAAGACCAGGTACCAGCCACTTTATACCAAAACCTGCGATACAGCGCACGGCCTTACCAACAAGAAGCACTAGGGCGGTTTGCCTGGATTCTGCATGAATTTCCGGAGAAGTCACAGCCTATGCAGCTACTGTTTCACATGGCAACGGGCAGCGGCAAAACGCTGGTGATGGCCGGGCTGCTGCTATACCTGTACGAGCGGGGCTACCGCAACTTCCTGTTCTTTGTGAACAGCTCCAACATCATCGAAAAAACCCGCGAGAATTTCCTGAACCGGGCTTCGTCTAAATACCTTTTTGCCGACAGTATTTCCCTGGCAGGAAAAAGGGTGCGAATCAGGGAGGTAGAGAACTTTCAGGAAGCCAGCCCAGAGGACATCAACATCGTTTTTTCGACCATACAGGGACTGCACAGCCGGTTGAACACCCCACGCGAGAACAGCCTGACCTTCGATGACTTTGAGGAACAAAAGCTGGTACTGCTGTCCGACGAAGCGCACCACATCAACGCTGAGACTAAGAAAGGCAGCGAACTGAATGCGGAGGAAAAAGAGGAGGCGATTTCCTGGGAAGGCACGGTCAATCGTATTTTCCAGGCACACCCCGACAACCTGCTGCTGGAGTTTACGGCAACGGCCGATCTGGCGCACCCCGAGATTGCCCGCAAGTACAGCCAGAAACTGCTTTTTGACTATCCACTCCGGCAATTCCGAAAAGACGGCTACTCCAAAGAAGTAAAAGTGCTGCAGGCTGACCTGCCTGCCTTCGAAAGGGCTTTGCAAGCCGTGGTGCTGAGCCAGTACCGGCGCAAGCTGTTCGAGAGGTATAGGAAGCCCATCAAGCCGGTGCTGCTCTTCAAATCCAAGACCATCAAGGACAGCCATGCCTTCTTCGGTGAGTTTGTGCAAGGTATAAAGTCGCTGAAGAAGGGACGGTTGGAGCAGTTAAAACGAAATGCGGCCCAGCAGGCAGGCGATCAGCAACTGCTGTTCGGAGATGACGGCAGCCATACCCTGTATCAGGCTTTCCGGTACTTCGAGCAGGAAGGAATCCTGCTGGAAAACCTGCTGGCAGAGCTGCAGGACGATTTTTCTGAGGATAAATTAATCTCAGTGAATAGTAAAGAGGAGAGTGAGCAGAAGCAACTGGCCATCAATTCGCTGGAAGACGAACAGAACGCCTACCGGGCCGTCTTCGCGGTGGATAAACTCAATGAAGGCTGGGACGTGCTCAACCTTTTCGATATAGTGCGCCTTTACGACACCCGCGATGCTAAAAATGGCAAGCCGGGGAAAACCACCATGTCGGAGGCGCAACTGATCGGCCGCGGGGCCCGCTACTGTCCGTTCCGCTTGGAAGCGAGTCAGCCGCTGGACAAGCGCAAGTTTGACGAAAAGCCCACGCATGAACTCCGGGTATGTGAGGAGCTTTACTACCACAGCGCCTACAACCCGCGCTATGTGCAGGAGCTGCATGTGGCTTTGGAAGAGATCGGGATGACGCCAGAGGAGGGAGAAAAGCGTAACGTTTCGGGAGCCAGAGGCACAGTAAGCAAAGTGCAACGGCATAGGCGAGAGGATCTGACCGGGCTGCCGAGGACTATATTGGAACATGTATATGAAGTGCGTTTTCATACCGGCTATACCCAGTCCAGCCCAGTTTTTGGCACGTCAGCGGTACCGATTGCAAAAGCGGAATCCAGGCTTTACCTGCTGCCGGAGCTAGGGCAGCACGTGATCCGGAAGGCGATGAGCAGACTGCCTTTCTATCAGTTTGACTCGCTGCAAAAAAAACTGCCATCCCTGCGCTCAGTTTCCGAGTTTATCGCTTCCGAAGCCTACTTGGGCGGTGTGCAGCTAAAGGCGACAGGACGGCCGGAGCAACTGCAGCAATTGACGCAGGAGGAGAAGCTATACCTGGCGCAACAGGTGCTGGAAGGTATAGCCAAGGCAATGGCAAAGGAGCAGCTTAGCTAAGATCTTGGCAAAATTTCTTATCTTCCATTCTGAAAAAATAAAACTAAACCCTTACCAATATGAAATCACGCCACCTGATACTGGCCGCTTCCGTGGCCGCCATGACAGCTGCCTGCACCGGTAGCACCACCAACGAAGCGCAAAACGCCGAGACTGTGCAAACTGACGCTACGGCTATCGACCTGCAGCAAAAGCTGGGGATGTATACTTCTGTCCGCCTGACGGCTGACATGAGCGGCCTGAGCGAAAAAGAGCGCCAGATGATCCCGTTGCTGATCGAGGCGGGTGACATTATGGACAAGTTGTTCTGGTACGAGGCCTACGGTAAAAGAGACTCACTGCTGAACGCCCTGACAGACGATGCCGCCAAGCAGTTCGTGAAAATCAACTATGGCCCCTGGGACCGCCTGAACAACAATGAGCCATTTATACCGGGCGTTGGCCCGAAGCCGGACGCGGCTAACTTCTATCCGCATGACATGACCAAGGAGGAGTTTGAGAAATCATCTCTGAAAGACAAAGCCAGCCAGTATACCTTCCTGCGTCGCGATGCCAATGGCCAGTTGATCACGGTGCCTTACCATGTGCAGTTCAAAGATGAAGTGAAGCGTGCTTCAGACCTGCTGCGCCAAGCAGCTGCTCTGGCCGAAGAGCCGGGCCTGAAGAAATACCTGACCCTGCGTGCCGATGCGCTGCTTACAGACAACTACCAGCCAAGCGACCTGGCCTGGATGGACATGAAGAACAACCGCATCGATGTGGTGATCGGTCCGATCGAAACCTACGAGGACAAACTGTTTGGCTACAAAGCGGCCCACGAAGCCTATGTGCTCATCAAGGACATGGACTGGAGCAAGCGCCTGGAGAAGTATGCGGCCTTCCTGCCGGAGCTGCAGCGCGGCCTTCCGGTGGCGGCTAACTACAAGAAAGAAACCCCGGGCACGGACTCTGACCTCAACGCCTACGACGTGGTATACTACGCGGGTGACTGCAACGCAGGCAGCAAGACCATCGCCATCAACCTTCCAAACGACGAGGAAGTGCAACTGAAGAAAGGAACGCGCCGACTGCAGCTCAAAAACGCCATGCGGGCCAAGTTCGACAAGATCATGCTGCCGATTGCGGATGAACTGATTGCAGACGATCAGAAAAAACACATCACTTTCGACGCCTTCTTCGCCAACACCATGTTCCACGAAGTAGCGCACGGTTTGGGTATAAAAAACACCATCAATGGCAAAGGCACGGTACGGGAAGCCCTGAAAGAACATGGCTCCGCCCTCGAAGAAGGCAAAGCCGATATCCTGGGACTGTACATGATCACGCAGCTGCACAAAAAGGGCGAAGTAAGCGGCAGCCTGGAGGACTACTACACTACCTTCATGGCGGGTATTTTCCGATCGGTGCGTTTCGGCGCGGCCAGTGCGCACGGCAAGGCCAATATGGTGCGCTTCAATTTCTTTAAAGAGAACGGCGCCTTCGAGCGTGATCCTCAAACGGGCAAGTACCGCGTAAACTATGTAAAAATGGGCCAGGCGATGGACAAGCTGTCGGAGCTAATCCTTACGCTACAGGGCAACGGCGACTATGCCGGTGTAGGCAAGTTGCTGAACGAGCAGGGGCAGATCAGCGCCGAACTGCAGGCTGACCTGGACCGCCTGAGCCAGAAGAACATACCAGTGGATGTGGTATTTGAGCAGGGAGTAAACGTACTTGGTCTGAAATAAGCAGCATGGAGACACTAAACTGGAAACAGAACGGGTGGACCGGCCGCAAATACTCGATCAGCGCCCCTAACGGGCCGATTGGCAAGCTGGATTTTAAAGGCTGGTCGAGCTACGATGCCGATTTCAGCTCCGAGCGCATAAACCTTACTTTCCGGAACAAAGGCTGGTTTCAGCAGGAAGTCACGATTCGGTTCAATGGGGAAGAGGTCGGAAACGCGGAAACGTCCGCTTTCGGCAAAACTTACATTAACCTGGTGTCGGGCGAAAGGTATAAGCTGGAATGCAAGACCTTTTCCAGCAGCAGGACCTTAGTGGATGAGCAGGGCAATCCGGTCGTGAGGTTCGATCAGGGTAGTTTCAGTGGAACAAAGGGCACGATTGCCCTCCATAGCGAAGTGCCGGAGCTAACCAAACTGCTGTTGGTAGCCACCGGACTTTACTTCAAGACGCTAGCCGACAGCCAGACAGCGGTTCTGATAGCCGTTTTTATGCCCATTTTTTTGCAGATGATCCGGTAACCGGTTGATAATTAACTTGAAAGGCTCAGCTGTTTGGCTGAGCCTTTTTTTATTTTAAATCTTGTAGCCGAAATTCTTTGATTTAGGACAAAGAGGGGCGATTGTGGAAAATTGCATTTAAATATAGACAACTTATTGGCAGGCCTGGGAGTAAGATAGTTTTCCAACTCACTTTAAATCAAATAATTACTTATGAAAAATCTTGTAAAATCCTTTTACGATTTTAACCGAGACAGTCCCCAGGAACGCCAGGAGCGCAATCAACTGTACCCCGAACTGGCTAAGTTCCACATTGCCCTTCGCGAGGAAATGAGCGAAGAAGAGTACCAGGCATTTTTTAAGGCCGAGAAAGAAGCCTTCAACCCCTTGATCATGACTAAAAATAACTCTACGAAACAATGGATAGGCGTGTAGTTCGTAGGAAGAACAGCAAATGAAAAAGGTAAACCCATATAAGGTTTACCTTTTTTGTTGATCAACTGGATCGATTAAAACTTTAAAATTTATGCCCGCATTTATACCTGACAGGGCATTATAATTTCTGAAGCACCAAATCAGCCCCTTCTTCACCTACCAGCGAACCGATAGCCACACCCATGCCGCCCATGCGCACGGCGCAGCACACATGCTCCGATACGGCTTGTACTAGCGTGGTTTTCTCAGGTCCTACACCCATGATACCGCTCCAACGCTGCGCTACTTCATAAGGGGTGTCCGGTAAAATGACTTCCTTCAGGAGTTCATCCAGCCTGTGCTGCACCAGTTCCGTTAGACCTAACTCGGTCGTTTCCTCTGTTTTGAAATCCAGGTTGCGGCCACCTCCGAACAGTACCCTGTCGCCGATGTTTCGGAAATAGTAATAGCCCTGATCGTAGTGGAAAGTGCCTTTGATGCGAAGACCAGGTATAGGTTTGGTGATAAGCACTTGTGCCCTTGCCGGCATTATCTGCAGTTGCGGGAGCAGTTGCCGGGCAAAGCCGTTAGTGGCTACCAAAGCGGCGCGGGCGGGTATGGCTATACCTTGGTTGGTGAGGGCGGTTATACCTTGGTTTTCCTCCTGCAGGCTTTCTACTTCGAGGCCGTGGAGCAACAGCACACCCATCGCCTGCACTTTTTGTGTCAAAGCCAGAATCATCTTGCCTGTGTCGATCTGGCCTTCGGCGGTGCTTTCGATGAGATGGGGCACATGCCGGAAACCAAAGTTACTTATTTTATGGTCAGCCAACCGGAACACGCTCTGCTCCCCGGTTACCTGTTGCAGCTGGCGATTCAGGTATGGCAACTGTTCCAGGCACTGTGCATAGAGCTCAGAATGGCGTTCCTCAAACAACTCATAGCCTCCCCAGCGGTGGAAGTCGATGGCTTCGTCACCCAGATTCTGGCGCAGGCGCTGCAAGCCTTTCCAGCGGCGCTCTACCAAGGCAAACACATCGGACTCGCTGTGATGGCTCAGGTCGTCAAGAAGCTCAGAAGGGCTCCCGAAGCAGGCGAACCCGGCATTGCGGGTGCTGGCGCCCGTAGGCAACAGGCCTCGTTCCGCCACCATGACTTTCAGGCTTGGCTGCCTGGTCTTCAGGTGCAGGGCCGCATTCAGGCCCACAATGCCGCTGCCCACAATGAGCACATCCACATCGCTGAACCAGGTTTCCTTTTCCCAGAAGCTGAGCTCCATCGCTAGTCGTCCTCGCGGGAATAAACGTGCTGGTAACCGCGGGCCGTGGCCTCGTCGATGATCTCAAAACCGGTCAGCATGATCTCCCGTTCGCCGCTGTTGTAGCCGCGCACAAAAACACCCTCCGGCGATTCGTAGATAGAATAGTTATGCCTTCCGAAAGGGTAGAGGTTGTTGCTCTTCAGGGTGGTGGCGTGCGTCAGGTCAGCCGTTCTGCCGTCTGGGGTCGTGATGATGAATTTCTTTTTATCTGTCATGTGTCGCAATCTTCTAAAATCTGATTCAAGATAGCACTTATCTCCGAAGCGTGGCTCAATACCATGAGGTGCCCCGCTCTTTTTATTTTGATGATACCCGGGTAGGTGCCCATGGGCAGTATGCGGTCAGCGGTGCCATGAATCATGACGGCATGCTCGTAATGGTCAGGTTGATGCCAGTTAAGCAACTGCCCCACGGCCCAGCGGAGGAAATGCGGGTCGGTTTCGAGAATCACCTGCTTGAGCAGGGCTTTCTCTGCTTTGGTTTTTGCGCCAAAAAGCAGCGGACCTACAAAATGAAACCGCTTGAGCAATGGCACAGGTATAATGCGGTGCAGTCGAAGAAAACCCATCAGCCGGTAATACCAGGGCAGGATCTTGCTGCTGGCGATGCTCGAGATCAGGATGGTCTTGCGTGGGTGCAGCAATCTGGCCAACTCAATGGCTACCACACCGCCAAACGACATCCCTACCAGCACCGGATTTGGCTCCGTGATCTGCTCGGCCAACCGCAGCGCATATTCGTGCAAAGGCTCCTCGTCCCTGGGCTGAATCCAGCGCACGTATACCTTGTTTCGGCAATTGATGTGCAGAAACTGAAACATGCGCTCATCTGCGCCCAAACCGCTGATAAAATAAACTGTGCTCATATAGGAGTTAAACTTCCGATGGCTTTACATACCCGACTCTTCCCGGAACTTGCTGCCAAAGAAATAGAAAACCGGTATACCCAGCGCCACGATGATAAGACCTGGCCAGGTATAGGCTGGTTTGTACAGGAGCAGGATGATGCAAATTCCGGAAGCCAATATGACATAAAGCGCTGGCAATATGGGATAGCCAAAGGCTTTATAAGGACGTTTCAGGTCGGGACGTTTCACGCGCAGCACAAACACCCCGATGATCGTGAGGATATAAAAGAGCATGACGGCAAAGATCACGTAGTCCAGCAGGTCGTTGTAAGTGCCCGAGAGACAGAGCAGGCAGGCCCAGGCGCACTGCAGCCAAAGGGCTGCGGCCGGTACACCGTTTTTATTCAGGCTCCCCATCCTTCGGAAAAACAGGCCGTCCTTGGCAATGGCATAATATACCCTGGCCCCCGAAAGAATAGCTCCGTTGTTGCACCCGAAAGTTGAGATCATGATCAGGATGGCGATGCCTATTGTAGCCGGATAGCCGCCAATTACCTCGGCCACTGCGGTCGCCACACGGTCGTTGGAGGCGTACTTTATGCCTTGTGCCATCACATCGGTGGCATTTGGGTCGCCGTGGAGGGGCAGTACCAGCAGGTATACCAGGTTGATGACAAGGTATAGGCCCATCACGATCGCGCTGCCGATCACCATACTAAGTACAATGGTTCGCTTGGGGTTCACGATCTCATCGCCAGAGAAGCCGATGTTGTTCCAGGAGTCAGCCGAGAACAGGGCGCCCACCATGGCAATGCCGATGGCGGTGATCAAGGCCATGCCTACGGGAGGGGCTTCGCTGCCACCAGCGGCGGCGGCTGAGGAACCCCAAAAATCAGAGAAGTTGGCCTGCACGGCGGTATCGTTGATGCCGAAAAGCAGGCCGAAGATAATCAGGCCGAACAGGGCGATGAGTTTGGTGCTGCCAAAGATATTCTGGATCAGCTTGCCGCTCTTCACGCCCCGTGAGTTGATGTAGGTCAGGAACACAATGCTCAGAATAGCCAGCAGCTGCACCGAGGTGAACCGGAAGCTAAAGATGGAAAGCAGGACGTTATCCTCCCCGAACCAAGGTATAAGCACCCCTGTGAATCGGGCAAAAGCTACGGCCACGGCCGCAATCACACCGGTTTGGATAACCAGGAAGAGCGTCCAGCCATACAGGAAGGCCACCATTTTGTTGTAGGCCTCTTTCAGGTATACATACTGCCCGCCCACCTTCGGGAACATAGAGGACAGCTCTCCGTAACTGATGGCCCCTACCATAGTCAGGAAGCCCGAGAGCACCCACACCAGCAACATGTTGCCCGGCGAAACCACAGCCCGCGAGATATCGGCGGTCACAATGAATATACCTGAGCCGATCATGCCGCCCGTTACAATCATGATGGCGTCAAAAAGCGTGATCTCTCGCTTGAATCCGGAGTCAGTCTGCGGCTCGTTCACCTCCCGCACTTCTTCTATTTCCTGCATATTGTTCAACTAAATGAGTACTGGCACTGACCGCTGGCTTGGTTTCAAAAAACGATGGCACTGTTTTAACCAACCCAACCGGCAGCGGAGGGCAAAGTTAAATCTATTTTCTGCTTTAAAGGCAATGTGATACCAATAAGCAGGCTAATCATTCATAGTGGTATGCATACATAACTATACCTGGTTTATATAGGTTTTTTTCGGAAAATAAGGAGGGCCATTCATCCGGTATATGGGGCAGTTCACGGACAAAAGACGGTAGTTGGTATAATAGGATAGTAGTAGTCGAAACAGTACCTTGCAATACAAAGTACTATATAATAACTTTGTCACAGTAATCAATTGTAAAACAACTAATTCTTAAAGCCATGAAAGTATTATTCGTAATCGCCGCCACCGTATCTTGTTTTGGTCTTGCTCTTAAAAACGACACAAAAGCCCCGGTTTCAGAGGTTCCCGCCTCCAATCCCGTAGTCTTGAGTGAGGTAGAAGAGCCCGTAATGCATGTGCTGCTCGACACCGTCGTGATCACTGCCGTTGCCCCCCATGCAGTTGCAGCCAAATAGCGCTAAGCCCTGGCAGCCTGCATGCCGGCAGCGCCGGTATGGTCTTGACTGGCTAACCAGCGCTCGGCTGCTTGACGCTCCTGAAAGTTGCTCATGCAAAACTTAGGGGATATACGCTCCTGCAGCTCCCGTGCGGCAAGCCTGCTGAACATGTTCTGTGAATAAACGTGGGCCATGTAGCGAAGGCCGGCCGCCATAACCTTGGGTAGCCACTCAAACTGGAGCCAGTCGTTGGCTTCGTCCCAATCGCCGGTGATAGCCGACTTGTCGTTGAGTAGTTTGGGGCAGCCAGTTCGACGAACCAATTCCAAATAGGCTAGTGCAGCGCTCACCACGTCGTCGGCCGTAATATGGCCCGACCAGAGGGCTTCGATGTAATCCTCCTTTTGCTGTATCGTGACGTATACATCGCCCATCATGTGCCGAAGCTGAATTGGTTTCTCGATATGGATGGTTTTGGATGCCATACTGCCTGAACACGGTTGGTTGCAAAAGGCAATGTAAGCAATTTGCCCACTTTTTAACAAGCCAAAGGCCTTATTTTAGCCAGCAACCAGTTTTCAAGGGTGAAGAATGGCCAACGCTTCGGATTAAGCCGCTGGCTGCAGGACGCCCACATAAACCCCATCCTCCCTGATTTCCACCTTGTGAAGCACCGCCTTCCGGGTGCGGAACTCGCACTCCCGGCCATCGGTCAGGCTGAACCGGTAACTGTGCCAGGGGCAAATCACCTCATTCAAGAAATTGGTAGTGCCTTTGCTAAGCGAATAGCCGAGATGAGGGCAGGCGTCGTCGAGGGCAAAGAATCCGGCAGCCGTGTGGGCGAAGCAGATGCTGCGGCCCTCCAGGACCAACAGCTTCAGTTTGCGTGGGGGCACCTGTTCTTTGGCGGCGGCGGCGCTCTCAAACACCTTATGCCAGGTATAGCTTTCTCCCTGATCCGCTGCCATACCCCCTAGTTGCTTACCCTGATAGCCGAGGCGTGCGCCTGCACCGGAAAAGTTTCCATCACCGGGGTGTCAAACCAGGCTTCCACCATCTGCCCTTCCCGGAGCTGATCCAGTGGGATGATACTGCCGTCCAGGCTTTCGATGTAGGTTGAGCCGTCAATGCGCAGGCTGGCTCTGGCGTGGTTGGTCTCTACGCCTTCTATCGATTCGACCAGCACCTCCGCTACGCCGGCTTTTTTCTTGGAGTTGGTTTTTTTGAGGCTGGTGATGTAGCCGTGCACGTCAGGCAGTGTATTCGGGATCTGGTGTGTATCCTGCGCCTGGCAGGCAGACAATAGAAGGGCTAAAATTGGCAGTAGGCTAAAATATCTTTTCATGGTGTTGGTTCGTGTAAGAAAACCTGGTTGGTGCAGGCGGTTAGACACGATCTTTTACGCAGGCTGGGCTATGGTGTTAAGCTACCCGCATGAACTGGTCTGTCAGCGTTTTGCGAATAGCTGCCTCAGCGACATAGTATGATAGGAAATCGTCCCGACGGCACTTTACGGCACGAGGCTCCTGGTGCAAAGTAATGCGGGCCCTTTTGCCGATGGTGATCAGGCCAATGCCACGGCGTTCGCAAAGCGCGGATAATTTCTCTGCCAGGGAGTTATGGCGCCAGCTCAGGCTGCTCACCTCAATGCAGAGCCATTGCTCGTCAGCCGGAAAGTCCTTCAACTCATCCACCGACTTCAGCATCTGCCGCTGCAAGCGCCGTTTCTCCAGTGCGGAATGCACCACAAAACCTGCAACAGCCACAAAAAGCGGCATCACCCAAAGTATCAGCCAAAGGTTGAGGTAATAGCCTATGCCTGCCGTAGCGGCCAGCAGCAGCACGGAGGTCACGAAGCGGGAGTGGCCAAGGCCTTTTCTTTTGTAATGACTAAGGAGGGCGGCCAGTTTGCCGGATTGCCTGGTGCTGAGCGAGGCGGCAAAAAAGGTGTTGTCTTCGCTTCTGTAGGCAAAAAGACCATCTACCCATGCTCCTTTGCGGGTTTGCTCGAGCCTATTGATCAACAGACCTGAATTTTTCTTGCGCTTGGCGTAATATGAACCAAGATAATCAAACGCATGATCATCCATCGTGTTTTCCCCTTGGCCTGGCATGTGTGTAAGTGTTTTTGGTGGCACGTAGTACTATAAATCTAAAACAGGTCAGTGTTTCTGTAATCATAGTTGATGGCCGAATAGTAATCACTTATCTGACCAAGGTCGGGTATATTTCAAAAATTTCTAAATCGTTTACAAATATATTAGTTAGGAAATATTATCCTAAGTAATTTGATTATTTTTTTATCCTTTGTGTTTATATCAATATTGAATTGGGCAAGAGCTTGCTTCTCAGATTACAACTGATAAATAGGTATAAGGTATAGCATGTCAGTTTGGCCATGGTTAAGTGCAACTGGCGAAAAAATATAGCTGTTTGTCGATATTAGATAACTTTCTGTCCGAGCCTGTGCTGGACGGCTGTTATCACTCATCCAAATTTCATAGCTTTACAAAATGGAGCGCCATACCTTGGGGCATTTAATATCCGATACCTTACGACATGAAGAACAACCGCTCGCTGATACTAACGTTTCTGTTTATTTTTTGGATTGGGCAGTGCTCCCTTTTGGCGCAGGCTCCTGCCAAGCCAGGTGCCGCAGAGCTGCTGCAGGACCTGAAAAAACTGCAGGTGCTGGGCACGGCACTCTACGTGGCCGCCCATCCCGATGATGAAAACACGCGCTTTATTGCCTACCTGGCCAACGAGAAGCTTTACAATACGGGCTACCTGTCGGTGACGCGGGGCGATGGCGGCCAAAACCTGATCGGTCCGGAGATTCGCGAGGGACTGGGGATTATACGGACGCAGGAGCTACTGCAGGCGCGCCGAATGGATGGCGGCAAGCAGTTTTTTACCCGTGCCAACGACTTCGGCTTTTCCAAAAATCCGGAAGAGACCTTCGCCACCTGGGGCAAGGAGCAGGTCTTGCGCGACGTGGTATGGGCCATCCGCAAGTTTCGTCCCGATGTCATTATCACCCGGTTCTCACCAAAACCTTCCGAAACACACGGTCACCACACGGCCTCCGCCATGCTGGCTAACGAGGCTTTTGAGGCGGCCGCCGATCCGAAGCGTTTCCCGGAGCAACTCAAGTATGTGGAGGTATGGCAGGCAAAAAGGGTGCTGTGGAATACGGGTATATGGTCTTTCCGCAGCCAGAAAGAGTTTGAAGACCATGGCGCTCAATTGCTGAAGGTAGATGTGGGCGGGTATAACCCCCTGCTAGGTAAATCTTACCCGGAGATTGCTGCCCTGAGCCGTAGTATGCACAAAAGCCAGGGCTTCGGCGCCAGTGGTTCACGTGGCACAGCCATTGAGTACCTGGAACACACCAAAGGCGAACGGGCCAAAAAGGAATTATTCGAAGGTATAAATACGACTTGGAGCCGCGTGAAAGGCAGCGAAAAAGTAGCTGGCTTGCTGCAGCAGGCGGTGGCGGAATTCAAACCACAGAACCCGGCGGCCATTGTGCCCACATTGCTGGCCGCCCGCCGCGAACTGGCCAAGCTACCCGATAGCCATTGGAAGAAAATAAAGACAGAGGAAATCGAAAAAGTCGTGAAGCATAGCCTCGGGCTATACCTGGAAGCGGTTGCCTCAGATTTTGCCGTGACACCAGGGGAGCAACTTACCCTGCAGCTAGAGGCGATCAACCGCTCGGCTATACCTGTGCAATTGCAGCGCATTCGCCACAGCTTCGCCAAAAAAGACAGCACCCTTAGCCTGACACTCGCCGAAAACCAGCCGCACCGTATACCTGCCAAACTACAGGTGCCGGCCATAGCGCCGATCTCGCAACCGTACTGGCTGCGAAAGGAAGGCACACTGGGCCTGTTCCAAGTGGCTGATCCGCTGGAAATCGGTTTGCCCGAGAATGAGCCGGCTGCCAGTGTGCAATTCGATTTGCTGATCAGCGGCGAGCCGTTTAGCTATACCATGCCCGTGGTTTATAAGCGCACCGATCCGGTAGAAGGAGAACAGTACAGGCCATTGGCCATCACCCCGCCGGTTTTTGTGAACATCGCCGAAAAAGTCCTCATGTTTGCCTCACAGGAGCCAAAACCGGTGCATGTGCTGGTGAAATCCGGCAAAGCCAACATGAAAGGAAAGGTTAGCCTCGAACTGCCCAAAGGCTGGCGCACGGAGCCGGCACAGGCATCATTTGACCTGAATCAAAACGGAGAGGAGCAACTGCTGCGCTTCCTGGTGCACCCACCACGCGGACAGCAGGAGGTGGAGCTAAAAGCGGTGGCTACGGTAGATGGCCAGGCCTATACCCGCGGACTTAACGTGATCCAGTACAGCCACATCCCGACACAGACCACTTTCCCGGAGGCGGTGGCCAAAGCCGTGCGCCTCGACCTGAAGCGCAATGGTGAGAAAGTCGCTTACCTGATGGGCGCCGGAGACGACATACCCTCTAGTCTGCAGCAGATCGGTTACCAGGTCACGCTGCTGAAAGATGAGGACATCACAGCGCAGAACCTACAGCGTTTCGACGCGATTATTCTGGGAGTAAGGGCTTACAACACAGTGGAGCGTATGCGCTTTTATCAGCCTCACCTGATGGACTATGTGCAAAACGGTGGTACCCTGATCGTGCAATACAATACGGGGCACAGCCTGCAGATCCCCAACATTGCTCCTTATCCATTGAAGATATCGAGCCAGCGTGTGACGGTAGAGGATGCCGAAGTGCGTTTTCTAAAGCCGAACCATCAGGTGTTAAATGCGCCAAACAAGATCACCAAAAAAGACTTTGAAGGCTGGGTACAGGAGCGCGGGCTTTACTTCCCGAATGAATGGGGCAACGAGTTTGAGGCGATCCTTTCCAGCAATGATCCCAATGAGCCGGCCCGTGACGGTGGTTTGCTGATTGCCAGGTATGGCAAAGGGCACTTTGTGTATACTGGCTACTCTTGGTTCAGGCAGCTGCCGGCAGGCGTGCCGGGTGCCTACCGCATTTTTACGAATATGATCTCGCTGGGTAGCAAAACAGGGGCACAGGGCAATAGCGATGAAAGTGCTGTGAAGTAGGTTATCGCATAGCATACAGTCACACACGTGCATGACAAAACAACTCGTGACAGAGGGCAAAAAAAGTTAATAAGTAAGTCCTTCGTCAAAAGCTAAAACATGAAAGAAACCGACGCAAACAAACCCGCAGGAATTGACAAGCCGCCTTTCTTTAAGTCCTGGAAAGGGATGTATTGGCTGGTGCTGGGCAACCTGGCTTTCCTGATCACACTCTTTTACATCATCACCAAAATTTACGCATGAGACTATTAGACTGGGTTGTGTTGCTGGGCACATTGGGCTTCATTGTGAGCTATGGCGTCTGGAAAACCCGCGGCAGCAAAGACATTGAGGGCTACCTAAGAGGCGACAATAGTATGAAATGGTGGACCATCGGCCTATCCATTATGGCGACGCAAGCCAGCGCCATTACCTTTTTGTCCACGCCGGGGCAGGCCTATGAGGACGGTATGCGTTTTGTGCAGTTCTACTTCGGCCTTCCGATCGCCATGGTCATCATTTCGGTCACGGTCATCCCGATCTTCTACCGACTCAAGGTATACACGGCCTATGAATACCTCGAAAGCCGCTTCGACCTTAAAACCCGTTCCCTGGCTGCTTTTCTCTTTTTGGTGCAGCGCGGACTGGCGGCAGGCATCACCATCTATGCCCCGGCCATTATCCTGTCTACCATCCTGGGCTGGAATCTGACGGCAACTAACCTGTTCATCGGGGTACTGGTAATCATCTATACCGTATCGGGGGGGACCAAGGCGGTGAGCGTAACGCAGAAGCAGCAGATGGCCGTGATGATGGGTGGTATGCTGGTGGCGGGTTTTATGGTAGTGCGCTACCTGCCCGATAACGTGTCTTTTGGTGATGCCGTGGCAGTGGCTGGTAAGATGGGTAAAATGAACGTGGTGGACTTTTCCTTCGACTGGAACGACCGGTATAATTTCTGGTCGGGTATGACGGGTGGTTTGTTTCTGGCACTTTCCTACTTCGGTACCGATCAAAGCCAGGTAGCCCGTTACCTGGGTGGGCGTTCGGTAGGCGAGAGCCGCCTGGGGCTGCTTTTCAACGGCCTGCTCAAGATTCCGATGCAGTTTCTCATCCTCTTCATTGGGGTGATGGTATTTGTGTTCTACCAGTTCAACCAGCCACCGCTCTTCTTTAATGAGGCCGCCAAAACCAAGGTATACGCCACTGAGTTTGCCCCCGAAATGGAGGCGCTGGAGTCGCAGCACACGGCGCTTTTCAATCAGAAACAGGAAGCAGTGCAGGGGTTGGTGTCAGCTTTACGAACGGAAGATGAAGCGGCTATTTCGGCGGCACAGTCGAAGGTGCAAGGTATAACCGATGCGTCCAAAGAGCTGAGAACAGAGGTGAAATCCCTCATCGCCAAGGCTACCCCTGACGCCGAGACCAAAGACACAGACTACGTGTTTATCTCTTTCGTGATGAAGTACCTGCCCGCCGGGTTAGTGGGCTTGCTGCTGGCGGTTATCTTTTCGGCGGCCATGTCCTCTACGGCTTCTGAACTCAATGCCCTGGCATCCACTTCGGTGATCGATATTTATCGAAGGTCTGTGAAACCGGATGCTTCGAATATGCATTATGTGAAAGCCTCCAAAACGTTCACGGCGATCTGGGGAGGTATAGCCATCATCTTTGCCACCTATGCCTCCCTGCTCGATAACCTGATCCAGGCTGTAAACATCATCGGCTCCATCTTCTACGGCACTATTTTAGGCATTTTCCTGGTGGCTTTCTATTTCAAGTATATCAAGGGCAATGCCGTTTTCTTTGCGGCGCTTATAGCCGAGGCGATCGTGCTGTACTGCCACTTCTACACCGATATTGCCTTCCTGTGGTTCAACGTGATCGGCTGTGTGGCGGTGATCGTCTTTGGTCTGCTCATTCAATTTGCGCTCAACCAAATGGATAAAGGGAAGCAAGCGGCTTAGGTAAGCACTTGCCTACCCCAGCTCCGAAGGTCTTGGTTTGCGACCGGCCACAATGTAGATGAGGCTGCCGCCAGCGGAGATGTACTCGCCATTGAGCAGGCGCTGCTTCAGGTTGAACTTGTTGTAGAGTAGCTTCTGCCAATAGGCGTCGAATTTATCTTTGTCGCCGCCGCCTGCCATAAAGTAGTTCAGGTTGTCCTGGTACTGGTAACCCATGGCCTCCGACTCGATCCAGTTGATCATCTGCTCCACGCGCAGCAGCGTTTCGTCGGAGTCGTATGGCGGAATAATGGAGAGGGCCTTGTCGGAGATCCATACCTTGGTATCGCGCAGACCGGCCTTCACAAACAGGTCGGGTACCACATCGCCCAGCGAGTTAAAGCCCTCGCCCAGGCGCTTCTTGCCTTTCTCGATGCGCAGCTTCACTTCCAACACCTCCAGCGTGCTTTCTACATCGAAATCGGTCTCGCCATACCGGTCGAACATGAGGTTCGGCACCAGGTTATTCGGCTCCAGTGCCACCACCCAGCCGCCGGGTTTCGTGATCCGGATCATTTCCTGAATCACACGCTGCGGGTCTTTTACGTGTATCAGCAGGGTCTGGCAAAGCGTGATGTCAGCCAAGTTGTCGGGCAAAGGTATATCCGAAGCGTTGCCCACCCTGAAATCGTAGTCGATCGGGTTGTGCAAATAGATGCTCTGCGCCTTCTGCTTGGCTTCATCAATGTATTCGGACTCGAAATCGACGCCGTACACTTTGGCGCCGGCTGGCAGGTATTTGGAGAACTTAAAACCCATCATGCCTTTGCCGCAGCCAATATCAACCAGCGACTGGCAATATTCCAGGTTAAGGCGCTGCGCCAGCAACTCCAGGTAGTCATCGTTCCACCAGTACTCGCGGGCCGGGCCCAGGTGGTCTTCTGAGTGCCGTTTATCTTCGTATTCTTCCAACAGGTATAGGTTTATCGGTTAAGTAAAAGGACATAGGTATTCAGACTTTATACACAAGACTTTGGAACTTAGGCTCCCGGCTTGGTAAGCTTTTGCAAAATTCAAGAGCCAAGGTACAGGTTCAATGAAATTTGTTTGAATACGAATGAAAAAGAAAGCCCCTGGCAGAGCAGAGGCTTTCTGTATTAAAATGAGCAGGTATAGCCTACTTCATTTTCTTCCATTCCGCTATGGCCTTTTCGTTCATACGCACATAGTCGTCATTGTTTTCCTTTTTGGCCATGGCCATTGACTGCTCGGCGGTTTTCACGGCGCCTTTGTAGTCTTTCATCTTGGCCTGGATCTTGGCTTGGGTGTGCAGGTACCAGAACTTAGGTTCGTTGGCGTTGGCTTTTTTGATCCACTCCAATGCCTGCTTCATGTCCTTGTCGTTGTCGTAGTAGTAGGTTGCAGCCGAAGCGTACAAACCGGCCGGCACGTCCTTGCCATTTACGACACGCTCCTGAATCTGGGCCATTACTTTGCTGTCCACATCCGACTCGATAGTGAAGCTGGCAATGGTCTTGTCCCACATGATCTCCAGGTCCGCAGCGTTTGGCTTCAGGTTGGCGAAGTTGATGGTGAAGCTCTCTACCGCTCTTGGGTTGGTCTGTGGCTTTACTGTGAAGCGGGCCTGATCTTCTTCCTGCTTGTACGCCTGTCCGCCATCACCCCAATGCTTGGTGTTTTTGTGAATCACGATCGTCCATTCGTTCTGGTTCGGGATGGTATAGAGCGCATATTCGCCGGCAGGGATCTTGTTGCCTTGTATGGTTACGTCCTCGCTGAATTTGATTTTGGTAGAGGCATTAGCGCCGGTGCGCCAAAGCTTGCCGTGAGGCACGATATCACCGCCGAACACAGAACGACCCTTTACAGAAGGGCGGGAGTACGTTACGGTCACTTCGCCGAGGCCTACTTTCTGGGTGACGGTCGAAATCGGGCTGGCAGCCGGCATGGCAATGCCTTGTTGCTGTGCCTGCACTGTTACCGCTGTTCCGCAAAGCAGGGCGGCCGAAAGCATAAGGCTGAATAATGATTTTCTCATGGTTTTATATTTAATATGATTGATAGATGATGCTATAAAATTACTGAAAAATATACAGTTAGCTTGTTTGATGATTAGTGCGGCCGGCTAATTTCGACAGACTAAAAGCTATGACCCACACTCAACCCAAAACGGGGTATAATCGCCGGACCGGGCGTTTTTTGGTTTATTTCCGTGGACAGGAAAGGCGTGAAGCCCACTCTGACCACAAGTCCACCGCTTGGATCTTGGTACCGGAAACCTATACGGCTAAAGTACATGTTTTGTAACAGATCGGGCTCATTTGTGAAGCGGCGGGTATAGCCCAAGCCGAACTCAAAGTGTTTCTGATAGCGCCCGATCATGCCCAATGCCTCTATCGGTATAACCGGGTATACGCCTGTTTCGTTTTCCAAAAAAAACAGATTGCTGCTAACGCCTACTCGAAATCCAGCCTTAAACATCACTTTCTGATACACCACACGATCATAGTTCAGAGAGTAAACATCTCCGTTGCCGCCGAGCTCTGCATAAAAGGCATTTTTGGCTGTAAAAGAGTCACGATAGTTTTGGGCAAAGGACGCAAATCTCGTGAGTAGAAGCGATACACAAAGGAAAACAGCTCGGGCGAAAGCGCAGGTTGGGTGCATAAAAGGCGTCAGGGCGTGTGTGGCAGGGGTTTCCGGTTTCTGCTATGCAAATTACTAATAAATCAGCATATACGGTTGTCGATTGTGATAGGTATTACCAACTCCGAAGGTCTTATAGGTATAGCCACTACCAGAAAGCCAATATAAACAAAGCCCTGCCAGCAATACTGACAGGGCCTATACCTTAGTTTCCAGTAACGTGGGTTAACTCATCTCAAACTGCAACCGGAGCAGGTTCGCGTAAATTCCGTCTTCGTTCATCGACAGCAGCTCATGTGAACCTTCCTCTATAATTTCACCGCCATCTATCACCAGGATTTTGTCAACCTTCCGGATCGTAGCCAGGCGGTGCGCGATCACAATGGTGGTTCTGTTCTTCATCAGCTCATCCATTGCCTGCTGCACCAAGTGCTCCGACTCGGAGTCCAGGGAGCTGGTCGCTTCGTCGAGCACCAGAATAGCCGGGTTCTTCAGAATGGCTCTGGCGATGGCTACCCGCTGGCGCTGACCACCGGAGAGCTTAATGCCGCGCTCGCCCACTAACGTGTCCAGTCCTTCGGGGAAGGTACTGATAAAGTCGTAGGCATTGGCTTTGCGGGCCGCCATAATGATCTCGTCTTCGGTTGCTTCCGGTCGACCATACGCGATGTTCTCGCGAATAGAACCCCCGAACAGCAGCACTTCCTGTGGCACGATACCCACATTGGCGCGAAGCTCAGTCAGGTTCATATCCCGGATGTCCTGCCCGTCTACCGTAATGCTGCCGTTGCTTACATCGTAGAAGCGAAGCAGCAGCTGCACGATTGTAGACTTGCCGGCACCACTCGGCCCAACAAGCGCTATCTTCTCGCCGGAACGGATGGTAAAGTTGATATCGCGCAGTACCTGGATATCGGGGCGGGTAGGGTAGGAGAAAGCCACCTGGTTGTAGCTGATGTCGCCGTGCACGCGCTTGATTTCGCTCAGCGGTCGCTGGCTCTTGTCGGTTGGTTCCTCCGACTCGGCCAGTATTTCCTGAATGCGTTCTGTCGCCCCGAGGGCTGACTGAATTTTGCCGTACAGGTCTCCCAAGCCTCCTACGGAAGCCCCGATAAACACGGTATACAGCACAAAGGAAACGAAGCTGTCGCGCTCGATCTCGCCGTTAGCCACCAGGGTCGCGCCATACCAGATCACCAGGATGATGCCACCAAATAAACCCACGATGATGAACGTGATGAAGGCACCCCGGTAGTTGGCCGTGGCAATGGCAGTGCGTACGGCCTTTGCCAATGTGGTGCGGTAGCGGGCTACCTCAAACATCTCGTTGGTGAAGGCCTTCACGGTATTAATGGCCTGGAGCGTTTCTTCCACGATCACGTTCGTGTTCGCCAGTTCGTCCTGCGTTTTCTTGGAGAGCTTCTTGATGCGGCGGCCGAAAATCATCGCCAGTATTACGAGCACCGGGAAGGTAGCCAGCATAAAGAGCGACAGCTTGATGGAGATCCACATGATAAGGGCTACGCCGACGATAAGGGTTGTTACCTGTCGGAATAGCTCGGCCAGTGTGATGGACATGGCATCCTGCACCTGTGCTACATCCGTGGTAATGCGGCTTGTAATTTCGCCTACGCGTCTTTTTTCGTAGAAGGAGATTGGCAACTGCACAAATTTGCTGTAAAGGTCGCGACGAATGTTGGCTACCGCGTTCTCGCTGACCTGGGCAAAAAAGTAAACCCTGAAAAAGGAGAAGATACCCTGAAACAAGATCACTGCCAGCAAGCCCAGGGCATACATGTTGATCATCTCGTTTTCGGCCTCATTGAAAAGCTTGCCCACCAGGTATGGGAAGATCATGAAGGTAAGGCTGGAGAGCACCAGAAAACCGAGGCCTATCAGGAACTTGAATTTGTAGGGTAGTACGTAGCTGAAAATCCTGATGCCGCGTCGAAAGCTCTCTTTGCTGATCTTCTTCCTGCCTTCTTGCTCCTGCGTGCTGTCGTCTTGCCCGAATCCGCGTTTTGCCATTAATGAAAAAATACTTAGTAGAATACGTTTAGCCGCCTGGCTTGGCAAAGCCTGTAGCGGCAATGGGGTTTCTGGAGGTACAACAGCCAAAGCTGCCGAATGATGCCATCGCCCCGAAAAATCTTACAAAGGTAAGTAAAGTAATGGATTTAGCCGTAAAGGGTGCTGTTTCTTTGTCAGGATCAGTTGAGGTGGATAGGTTACTTGTTGAATAGCTAAATTGCTGCTTGTTCTGGGCAGGGTCTGTATAGGCACGGCCTATACCTACTTGCTGCGCTCTTCTAATTCCAACGCTGTCTTTTTGGCCGATATAGCATAAAGCCCCACAAAAGTCAGAAGTCCGTTCAAAATCAATACCTCAAAACCGAATTGGTAACCGTAGAACCAGGCAGCGGAGTTGGCGCTGATGAGGTAGGTGAGGAGCGGGGCCACGATACAAATGGCCGGTACATACCTATCGCGCACGACACGGCGGGTATACAGGCCGAAGGTATAGAGCCCCAGCAGCGGCCCGTAGGTATAGCCGGCCACCTGCAACACGGTCGCGATCAGGCTTTGGCTGTTGAGGGCATCCACAGCCAGGATGACAAGTGCCATCAGGACCGAGAAGCCAATGTGCACGATGTACCGCAAGCGCACCCGCTCGTGCTCGCTTCTTTCCTTAAAGTTGAGAAAGTCTACGCAGAAGGAGGTCGTAAGCGAGGTCAGGGCGGAGTCGGCGGAGGCATAGGCGATGGCGATAATGCCCAGGATGAAAGCAATGCCGACTATAGCCGGAAAGTGGTTCAAGGCCAGGAAAGGAAACACATCATCGCCGCGCTCCGGCAGGGCGATGCCTTTGGAGGAGGCGTACAGGTATAGCAACGCCCCCAGCGACAAAAACATGACATTGACCACTACCAAGATCACACTGAACCAGAACATGTTTTTCTGTGCCTCGCCAATGTTGCGGCAGCTCAGGTTCTTCTGCATCATATCCTGATCCAGTCCGGTCATCACGATGGTGATAAAAGCGCCTGCGAAGAATTGCTTCAGAAAATACTTGTTGTCTTTAAAATCCCAGTTGAAAACACCGGCATAATCGCTGGCAGATATCGTCTCGACCATCCCTTGAAAGCTTAAGGTCAATTCATCTGAAACCACCCAAATGCTGATGCCCACCGCCAGCAGCATGGCCGTGGTCTGGAAGGTATCGGTCCAGATGATGGTTTTCATGCCGCCCCGGAAGGTATAAGCCCAGATGAGCAGGATGGTAATGCCCACTGTTACCGAAAATGGAATGCCCATGGCATCGAACACGGCCAGTTGCAGCACGCTGGCCACCAAAAACAGGCGGATGGCAGAGCCCAACGTGCGGGAAAGCAGGAAAAAGGCTGCCCCCGTTTTGTAGGACCAGAAACCAAAACGCTGCTCCAGGTAGGTATAGATCGAAACCAGGTTGAGGCGATAATAAAGTGGCAGCAGCACCGTAGCGATCACCATGTAACCGGCCAGGTAGCCCAGCACCAATTGCATGTAGGAAAACTGCAGGTCGCGCACCATACCCGGCACCGAAACAAAAGTAACGCCCGACAAAGTAGCGCCGATCATCCCGAATGCCACCACATACCAGGGCGATTTCCGGTTGGCCAGGAAAAAGGTATCGGAGTCGGTGCTCTTGCCGGTGAGTAAAGAGATGAGGATGAGGATAGCAAAGTAGCCGATGATCAGGCTAAGAATAAGCGTTGCAGACATGTGGGTTGCGGTCGTATGGCCGCAAAGATAACACAGTGTGCCGGTTTTCGGACTATACCAAATCGCGCAACAACACCTGCTCCCCAATAGCAGGTATACGCAGGCCCTGTACCATACCTGCCGCCGCTATCTGCTCCAAAAGTCGCACGGGTTCGCCGGCTGGCTCGTCGGACAGGTCGTAGGTGCCGTAGTGCATCGGTATAAACGCGCCGCCGCGCAGCACATTGTAGGCCCGCACCGCCTCATGCGGATTCAAATGGCTCTTTTGCATCAGAAAACTCGGGCGGTAAGCGCCTACCGGCATCAGGCAGACATCCATGGGGCCGAAAAGGGATTCGATCTCCTCAAAGTGCCCGTTGTAGCCCGTGTCGCCGGCAAAGTAGAGCTGCATGGTGGGTGTCTTGATGAGGAAGCTTCCCCACAATACTTTGTTCATATCGAAAGCGCCACGTCGGTGCCAGTGTGATGCCGGCAGGAAGTAAATCGCTATACCTTCCGGGGTAAGGTCGT
Organism: Pontibacter aquaedesilientis; assembly: GCF_014773225.1. Lineage (GTDB taxonomy): Bacteria > Bacteroidota > Bacteroidia > Cytophagales > Hymenobacteraceae > Pontibacter > Pontibacter aquaedesilientis. The sequence goes on from NZ_JACXAJ010000002.1 coordinate 465,180, forward strand.
ATTTCTGGTACCAGCCGGCTTCCTGGTAAGGAAGATGCGGCTCGGCGCTGCGTAGTAAATCACCAGCTTGCAGTGGTGCAAGGGCTTTTAGGTCGGGGTTGTGCTGGAAGATCGTTTTGATGGATCTGTCGTCGAGATGGTCGCGGTGCCCGTGCGAGAGTAGCAGGTAGTCTATGCCTGTCAGTTTATCAGGGCGACAGGGCAAACCCACCCGGCGCTTGAGCATGGGCAGGTCGAAAAGCACCGGATCCGTCAGGAAAGTGACGCCGTTCACCCGGATGAAAAAACTGGAGTGCCCCAGCCAGACCACCATATCCTCCGGGGAGGAAACGAAGTCACAGCCATAGGTAACGCGTGGCACAAAGCGATCGGCTTTTTTCTCCTCCCGCTGCGGGTTGCGGGAAAACTTCCAACGGAGCACGTTGCTCAATTCCGGTGTATACAGCTCGGTGCCGTTCATGAACTGACCATCCACTGTTTTGTTGCCACGGAAGTCAGGTTTCACCACTTCCAGCTTCTCGTTTTTCAGATGTCGTACCGTCTTGTTCTTCTGCCTCAAAATCTGATGAAGGTTGTTTTCAGGAAATATAAACACATTAACGCAGCTTTAAGTTGAAGCGTGTGCTGAAATTTGAGAAAAATCCGATTAGGGGAAATAAAAAGCGCCTCTCCATTTCTGGAAAGGCGCTTTTTAATGATCTATGTAGGATCTAATCCGATGTGTATTAGTACCAGAACGCGCCGCTTCTGCCAAAAGAAGCCGGTTGGGAGAAAGGCCCATAAAAAGGTGAAGCGCCATCGGAGTAGCGCATGCCACCGGTCACGGAGAAATGGTCTGTTATCTTATAAGTGGCCCGGAAATCCATGCCTTGTCGGCCTGGCGTCATGAAGTTGGAATAGGCCGGGTTTTGTGCCGGAATGTTCGAAAAGTCCTTCCAAACGCTTCCACTCAGGATTAGGCGGTTGTTCACCAGGTAATCGGCCCCGGCGTGCATGATGAAATGACTGCTCGGGCTGGTGCGGCGCATGATGGTGCCGCCCTCTGGAGTGACATCGGTATACTGCTGCGACATCACCGATAGATAAGTCATGCTACTGAAAACCCGTAGGCGAGGGCTCACCTGGTAACGCACGGTTGGCTCGAGATAAGTCGCCCCGAACCCATTGCCGAAGCTTGCGCCAGCCGAAAGGCTGTAACTGATCCGGTTTGAAGGCATGACCAGCATCGACGGCTTCGACTCCGCTTGCGGTGCCGGCTGCTCCTGCAGCGCAGGCGTTGGCGCAGCCTCCAGGCTGGCTTTCTGCTGGCCTTCCGAGGTCTGTGCTATAGCGGTGCCGGCAAAAAGCAGGCTGCAGCCTAATAAGGTGGTTATAAATATTTTCACGAGAAAAAAACGTCTAGTGTTGGTCGTACTAAGGTAGTGCTCAATTGCTTCAATAGCAAGCCGGGTATACCTTTCCAAACGGTGGGCCAAGGCTTTTGTTGTCAGCCGCTATACCTTGTGCTTTGGATTAGCCGCAGGTAGCACCCTTTTGGAAAAGGCCAGCCAGAAACTCAGTCCTAGCAAAAGCAGGTAATTCAAGGTATAGGCGGTTGCCGCCGAATCGGAGACAAGCCTGCCGGGTGCAAAGAGCAGCCCCTTTAGCAGCAGGTGGTTCAAAAGCCCCGTCAGTCCTAACAATAAGGCCATACCTGCCACGGCCAGTGTGTTCAGGTGGCTGTACTTTTTCCGTCGGTTGGCTATAAAGGATAGAGCCACCCCAAAAAGAGCCCCTGCAAAAGGAGCCGCCCACAGCACCAGGTTAAAGTTACGCAACCGTTTCGTGTCTACTCCAAATTGGAGCGCACTTTCCGTGAAAGCGGCCGTATCCTCTGTTTCCAGGTATAGCCCGGCCAGCGGCAAATCATAAATGTAGCCCAGCGCTACAAAGGCATAAGAAGCCAGCAGCAGCACCAGCAGTTGAAGCAGAATGACTTTCCAATTGAAGTGCTCCATCCCTATTTTGCCTTGCTCCCGAGCCAGGCCTGACGAAACTGCTGCATGGCGGGTGTCAATTCTCTGTCAGCCGTTTCAAAAAGCACCACCTCCAGTTCTGGCAATTCCTCCAGTATGATGGTGGCTGCTCTGGTTTCGCCTTGGCGGCTGAATGTGATGGGCACACTGTGCGCAGGCTGCAGTCGGCGCATGATTTTGTCCAGGTCTTTGGCGCTGGTCACTTTTTTGCCATTCAGCGTCAGGATCGTGTCGCCCCGGTTGATGCCCGCTTTGTACAGTGGTGACGTGACCCAGGTGCCGCTCAGAAGTTTTGCGCCTTCCTTGCTGTATTCCAGGTTCACGGGCCCCATGCTCGGTTTACCCGGACTGGCTTTGCGCAACTGCAAGCCGGCCTCTGTCAGCAGTTTGGCATAGTCTGGCAATTCGCTCCCGAAAACATAGCGCCGGAAGAAGTCGGCGGCCCAGGTACTGTCTTTGGTGACTTCGGCTAGAGTCTGCTCCAGGTCCGCCATGGTATAGGGCTTCTCTGGTTTGCCGAATTTCTGCCAGAGCGCCTGCATGTAGTTATCCAGGGTGGTGTTGAAGTCGCGGCGTAGCGTCAGGTCGAGCCCCAGCCCGAGCACGCTGCCATAGGTATAGTAGGAGATGAAGGTATTGTGCCGGTTATGCGGGTCTACGGAGCGGGCCGCATCCACAAACGGGGCCTGCTTGCTCATCTCCACCAGGCTGTGGTAGTGCCTTCCGGGCGACAGCAGCACATAATTCAGGTCGCCTGCCAGGTCGCCGGCGTATTTTTTTGCGTCGAAAATCCCGCTGCGGTGCATGGTCAGGTCGCCGTAGTAGGAGGTAAAACCCTCGGCCAGCCACAGTGCCTCCGACATGTTGGCCTGCTGAAAGTCAAACGGCTCCAGGCTTTTCGGGCGCAGGCGCTCGACGTTCCAGGCATGGAAAAACTCATGCGACACCGTGTTGAGGAGGGCAGGCATGGACGTGGCCAGCGAACGTGAACTGGTGACAATGGTCGAGTTGCGGTGCTCCATGCCATCGCCTGCCGCCTGCGGCATGTAGCAGCCAATGAAGGTATAGCGGCCAAAGTCGAAGTCCGGCAGTTCGCCGAAAACGGCCTGTTGCTCAGCCACGATCTGCTTTGTCTTGGCGACATACTCCTCAAACTGGGCTTTGGTGCCCTTGTGATGCAAGGTTACCTGTATGGTCTTGTCCTTTCCTTTGTCCTTCACTACCCATTCCGCGAAATCGAAATTGCTGAGTTCGGTTGGGCTGTCCATCAGGTACTGGAAGTCAGGGGCCGTGAATGTGGAGTCAGAAGTTGGCTTAAGTTGTGTGGCGATTTTCCAGTTGCTTCCTTTTGGAATACGGAAGGTGACGTTGGCCGGTGCCTTCTCGAACCCTTTGGCATAGAGCAGCGTGGCCGGCATGTTGAGGTGGGCGTGTGTTTCGTCTATCCCGGTATAAGTGCCGTCGGCGTGGTCGCCGAACAAGGTATAGCTGACCGTGACTTCACCACCCTGATGGCCCGTTACCTCCCACTGATGCGGAGTAGAGCGGTTGATCGGCAGTTGGTTTCCCTTGCTGTCGGTAGCCTTCACGCTGTACACATTCTTGGCAAATTCATGCAGGGCGTAGCGGCCCGGCGAACTGCGGGGCATCAGTACCTGCAGCGTGTCCGTGGCTATACCTGAGAATTTGACTTTGACCTGCGCTTCGTGATGGACGGCATTCGGGAAAGAGAGGTGATAGCTGACCTGTTGCTGAGCCAGGAGGGGTGAGTATGAGAGGGAAAAGGTGGCGATTAGGGCACCCAAAAGTCTTTTGGACATATGCTTTGAAAGTGGTTCGGCTATTAAAAGTATAGAAATTCTGCTTCCTGTGCAACGTGGCTATGCCTTCTGGTATACCTTGGCCTGCACCATGCCTTTGTAAAACGGAGCCGATTGCAACTCCTGTAACTGTAGTCTTTCGAAATGCTTTCGAAAATCAGGAAGCCGGGTCGCTTTTACTTCGCTCAACAATCCGAAGAAGGTATACATGCTCTTCAGAAGAAGGCGCTGCCAGATGAGAGCAGGGGTTTGTACAGGCCAGAAATCAGAAAATAGCCAGAGTCCATTTGGAGTCAGGCAGGTATAGAGACGGTCCATGAGGTGCTGCAACCGCTGTTCCGGAAAAAGGTCAAGCAGGAAAGGCGTCAGGATCACGTCGAATTTCTCGTCGGCTGTCAGGCTGTCTTCGTTTCCCAGCCGGAATGTAACAGCGGACTTGCTTAAAGCCGGGTTGCGGCCTATACGCTGCTTCGCCATTTGCAGCATTTTCGGAGCGTTCTCCAGGTAGGTAACAGCTATACCTGGCCGGAGCTGCAGCAATTGTTCCAGAAGCCAGCCGGAACCTCCGCCAATCAGCAGGACACGTGCCTGCGCAGGTATAGCGTCCAGGTGTGCCAGTTGGGCCCGACGCAGTTCGTTGCCGAACACCAGCCGTGCAAGGCTGTCGTAGAGGGGAGCAATGGGGTCGAAATTGGTGTCATTCACCCTGCAAAATTAACACCCTACCGGTCATAATGCTCCTCCACGATTCCCTTCAGTTTCTCAAAAACGTAATCGGTGAGCTGTTTGCGTATGCTGAGGCTGTTGCCCTCGAACACTTCCCGAAATTCTTCGGCTTTGCCGTCGTAGAGAATGGAAACGAACATGGTACCTACGGGCTTTTCGGCGTTTTCGGAGCCGCCTTCGCCAGCCAGCCCGGTGGTGGCAACGCTGATGTCGGCATCAAGTGCTTTTTTCAGGCCCATCACCATCTCGTTTGTCACCTGCTGCGACTCGGCGGTATACAGGTCCAGCGTGGCCTGCTTTACACCCAGCAACTTTTTCTTCGCTTCCGGTTGGTATACCACCAGACTGCCAATGAGGACGTCACTACTTCCTTTGGCTTTTACCATTTCGGAGGCCAGCATGCCCGCCGTGCAGCTTTCTGCAAAGGCAACCGTCAGGCCTTTGTCTTTCAATAGCATGGTTAGCTCCGTGAGCTCAGTTTGGTTCATCGTTCTAGCTGTGGTGAGAAAAATAAGTGCTTATCATACTGTTTTCGCTTCGGGCTGGTTGCCGCTGAGTGGGTAACTGTGCAAAATGCTGTAGTGCGGATGGGGCGATCCCAGTTCTGAATGCCACACGGCGATTTCGTTTACTTGCAGCGTTACAGGACCGTCCGGAAGAATAGCCTCCAGGTTGCGGGGAGCTGGGCGGTCCTTGCGGAAACGTGACAGGGTGATATGCGGGATAGCCTCCCGGTTCAACGGCGGTGCTGAGGATAGCGCCAGCGTCAGGCTCTTACTTAGTTGAGCAAAGGGTTCGCTGCTTTCAAACCGGGCCCAAATCAGGCGCGGGGACCTGGGTTTGGGCCCTGGCTCTATTGCGGTAAGCTGCAACTCAAACGGGGCAAACTGCCGGGCGATGTGTGCCGTCACCTCCCGGATAGCGTCTAACCTTTCGGCAGGGACGTTGCCAATAAAATAGAGCGTGAGATGGAGGTTTTCTTCCGGAACCTGGCGAATGGATTCGTCCTTGTAGTGGCTCGACTGCGTGGTCAGGTAGTCTTTCAATTCTTCTGGTAGCGGTGCCGCTATAAATAGTCTGGTCATGTTCCCCATCTGATCATCTGTTTATACCTGTATGCCTCCGAATACGTAATTGCTACACAGGCGTATAATTCAGCCTGAGAGTAGAACTTAGCAGCAAACAGATACATGATACGACACTATTACAGAAAACTGGCGGCAGGCTTCGCACTCTTTACACTGGAGCTAATCTTCGTTATGGCGATATTCCTGGCTTGTGTGCTGGTTTTCCTCTACGTGAGTGCAGAAGTAGCCACGGCTGCAGGCCCCTTGAAATTTGATGAATCCGCTTTTGCCCTGGCCGCAGACGTCCAAAGCACCGGCTTCACGCAGTTCATCGAGTTTATCACCTTTTTTGCGTCCCGGCACTTTATGACCGCGGCAGGCCTGATGCTCATTGCGTATTTCCTTTTCGTGCGCCGGCACAAATGGTATTCGCTCAAAGTGCCAGTGGTGGCGCTCGGCAGCATCTCGCTCAACCTGGTGCTCAAGTTCTTTTTCGATCGGCAGCGCCCGGACATGCCGCTGGTCGATGCCTCGGGCCTCAGCTTCCCGAGCGGACACTCCATGGTTGCGGCTTCCTTCTACAGTCTGCTCATATACCTGGTCTGGCACCATGTGCAATCCAAGCCGCTGCGCCACTTTCTGGTCGCGCTGCTGGTTATTTTTATTTTGCTCATCGGATTCAGCAGGATCTACCTGCGGGTGCATTTTGCAACAGATGTGGTGGCTGGATTTGCCGCTGGCATTCTGTGGGTTATCGTCGGGATTGGGGCCTTGCGCCGCCTCGAACGCTATACCCGAAAAGAGGTGGCTCCGGTAGTAGAGGAAGATTAATTGGTATTGAATGAAATTTTTTTTGGGGCAGGCTCTTGCAGATAAAAAATTCTGTCCTACCTTTGCAATCCCAATCTACAAGGGTTAAAGGGTTTTGGGAAACACATTTTGAATTAATACCAGCTGCGCACGTGGCGAAATTGGTAGACGTGCAGGTCTCAGAAGCCTGTGCCTTCGGGTGTGGGAGTTCGAGTCTCCCCGTGCGCACTTATCCAAAATGTAAAAAAGGCCAGCTGCAAAGCTGGCCTTTTTTGTTTTCAAGCTACCGGTTTTCAGGTGTTCCGCACAGGCGCAAGCTCTTCTTTTTCTGTCTCCGGTTTCTTTTTTCCAGGTATAAGGCTGAACTCCTTCGAGCTGAAAACAAAGTATACCCCTCCCAAAGCCACCACAGCCGACACCAGGTAGAAAGTCAGACTCAAGGTAACAGCTAGGTTTTTATCCATCTGCAATAGGCTGGCGGCTAGCACGAAGACATACTCCCGCGCCCCGAGCCCGCCGACGGAGAGGGGGAAAATGGCGACCAGCGACGAAACCAGGAAGGTAAGCAGGTAGGGCAGGTAATTCCCTTCAAAGTTTAGCGCCATCAGGATCAGCATCACCGTGGCCACCTGCAGCGCCTGCACGAGCAGTGCTTTTAGGTGCGCTGCCAGGGCGGTCGACAACGCTATACCTGATAATCTGATTGACACAAATAAATACATGAGGGTACCTGTCCCTAAAGTCGTCAGGATTAAAATAGGAGAGCGTGCAATCTCAGGTATAAAGATCAGGAACAGCGCCGCAAGGCAGGATAGCGCCCAAAGGCCGCTCAGGCGGTCCAGGAAAATGGCCGCAAGCAATGTTCTGGTAGAGAAGTTGAATTTGCTGCTCAGCAGGTATATTTTATAGCCATCCCCGCCAATTCCTCCCGGCAAAAACAGGTTGTAGAACATGCCGAGCAGATAAAGTTTCAGGTTATACTTAAAAGTGAGGTCAATCCCTTTGGCCCGAAAGAAGCCCAGCAGCCGGAACGAGGAAACTATTTGGGAACAGAAAAAGGTGAAAACAGCCAGCAACAGGTAGAGCGGCTCGCTTTGCCGGTACACACCCTTCACTTCCTCCAGCTCTATTTTCTGAGAAACGAAGTAAAGCAAGCTGCCTGTCACCACTAGTTTGAGGGGTGTTTTCAGCACATCCCATACCTGCTTTTTATCCATGCTTTTTCACGTTTAGGCCATTGTCTGACATGCGCAAGTCTCCTTTCCTACTCTCATACAAATCTGCCGGTTAAGGAAAAGTGGTTATGCCTGATCATTTTTCTGATGGTATTCATTAAATGATTTAATTAAATATATGAATAGTGCTCATAACTCCAACGTAATGCTGACCCGGAAGTTTGTGATTTCAACGGCAGCCATGCATTGTCCGTAAAGCAATCCGTCATACCTGAAGTTACCATATGAAACGCCTGACCAAACGCTTTCTGGAGTTACTGGCCTTATTGTCGGCAGAGGTAATTATCATCGGGCTGGCCTTTGTTTTTTGCCTGTTCTTATTCAGCTACATGGCCCGGGAGGTGTTCATTCTACGCGACAGTACTTTCGACAATGCCCTGTTTCGCTATGCGGCGACGCATCAATCGGATGGTATGACCAGTTTTATGCGTGGCGTTTCCTTTTTTGCCTCGGCTGAGTACCTGCTGGTGGCACCCCCATTGCTGGTCCTGGTATTGGCCTGGTTTCACAAGCTGCGGTGGTACGGACTCAAAGTACTGCTGATCGCCTTTACCAGTAGTATGCTCAACCAGTTGCTGAAACGGCTTTTTGAAAGACCTCGGCCCGAAACAGCCATGCTGGAGCAGTCGGGACTTAGTTTCCCGAGCGGCCACGCCATGATCGGCGGCTCCTTTTATGGTCTGCTGATCTACATTATCTGGAGGGAGGTAAAAACACCCTTCTGGCGTTGGCTGTGGATCAGTCTGCTGACACTGCTGATTCTGCTCATCGGGTATAGCCGCATCTACCTCAACGTGCACTATGCCACCGATGTGCTGGCCGGTTATGCCATGGGCATCCTCTGGCTGCTCCTGGCTATCTTCCTGATGAAAAAGCTGGAAAAGCTTTACATGGCGAAGCAGATAAAGTTAAAAAGTTAGAAAGTTTGGAAGTTAGAAAGTTGAAAGGGCTGGTAAGTACAGGTCATAACCTGTCCGAATCGAGCACTGACGAAATTGTCTGAATCAGGATTAACAGGATTAAGGGATTTACCAGATTTTTTAAATTTATTATTTAGGATTTTCAATCCTGAAAATCTTTAAATCCTGTAAATCCTTGGGGCAGGGGCCCTATGTATAGATTCAGACAATTAGCATTCCATCTCCCATGATCTTTCCTCGAGTCTGCGGCAATTTTGAATTCAAAGGGTATTGCGGTATTTTCGGGTAATCAACAGCCTGACGCTCCAGCACCATGACCCGACTGCTTTCCATTTGCTATACCTTGATTTTACTGGCTATACCTGCACTGGCGCAGCATCCTGATCAGATAGCGGAGATCCGAAGCAGATTGGAGCAGGAACGTAAACAGGTACGTGAATCGAAAGATCTATCGGTGCATGAAAGAGCGAACCGCATGTTGGAGCTAGGGATGTGGGAAGAAGCGGAAACCCTTATAGGCAAGGGGCCGCAGAACCCACAGGTGAAACTGGCCAAAGCACGTCTGGCTATACATCAGAACGAATACCAGGCAGCCGAGGCACTGGTGCAGAATGTCCTGAAGCAACTGCCAGATGAGCGGGAGGCGCTCCTTTTGAAAAGCAAGCTGCAGGTTCAGGCCTGGCAACTGCCCGAGGCACTGGCTACCGTTAACAGGCTATTGCAGAAGAACCCACAGGATGAAGCCGCGACACTGGCGGCGGGGCGCATTCTGATGCTTCAAAAGAAATACAACGAGGCACTGGCCCAGGCGATAAAAGTGCAGCGCTGGAACCCGAATAATGCCGAGGCTTACTTACTGGAGTCGGATGTGCTTTTCTGGGACCAGAAGCCTGAGGAGGCAGTAAAGCCGCTGGTGACCAGCCTGACGTTAGCTCCTTTCCATGCCGATGCCCGTTTCAACTACGGTTATGCCATCTGGCGGCGTGTAGACGCCACGCAGCTCAATGCTATGGCCGCGCAATGGGAACTGGCGCTAGAGTTGAACCCCTTGCATTACGTCACGCATTGGCATTGGGGCAACGGCCATACCAACCTCACCTATGCCGACTATGCCCAGTTCGAAGATGAGCAAGTAAGGGCCGCGCTAAAACCTGCCGACCAATTGATTTCCCAGAGCAAATTGCAGCAGGCATTGGCTGAGATCCGGAAAGTACAGCAGCAATACCCAACTTCGGTGTTGCCGGATATGCTGCGCGGTTTTGCCTATTACATGGCTTTCGACCTACCCCGTCATCCCCGGCTGGACTCAGCGCAGGTTATTTTTCAGCGCATCCTCCAAAAGAAGAAGCACTACGGCCCGGCACACAACGCATTGGCTGCCGTGATCAAGCAAAAGCAATTGGTATACCTGGCCGCTTACGATTCGCTTACACAGGTGATCCAAAATACGAAGATCACAGACCCGACCAACTTTGCCCGTGTGTTCCCGGATGTGACCTACTATCCGGGCGAGACAGTCAAGAAAATGGTCTGGTCGCAGCTATACGCCAGCACAGTATATTTCCCGTTTCTATCCAGACAGGGAGAAAAGTTCGTGATTCCGCCGTTGCACCAGGATCTGGCCATTGCCATGAACTCACCCTTTTTTCGGCAGGCTACCACCTTCGATAACCGCCAGTGGATGGACATTCGGGGGGTGGGAAGCGGTGCTGCTGCCATAGAGTACGTGATTCGAGGTGCCTACCTGGAGCGCAATGTCGTGTTGCATGAGTACGTGCACTTGTTCCATGGCCGTGTATTCACCGACGCCGAGAACCGGGAAGTGCGCCGGCTGTATAACAAGGCTATGAAAGGGGGCCGTACCCTCGACTATTATTCTGCCAACAACGAGCACGAGTACCTGGCCCAGACCTATCCGGCCTATTTCGAACCGGTGAAAGTGCACCCGCTCAACCATAAATCCATTAACACTACCGCCGATCTGAAGGCAAAAGACCCCGAGCTCTATACCTTCCTGGACCAATTGGTGCAACGGCAAAAGGCCTATTTGGTTGGCGATAAGCAAGCCATGGCCAGCAACTGGGCACAGGTATACCTCAACCTGGCAGAGCGGGAAATCCGTGGTCAGGATTATGTGAAGGCTGCCGCCAACCTAGACTCCGCCCTCACCTGGGATGCGGCTTAGCAACCGGCCATGCTGGCATACGCTGCCCTGCGCCAGCGGCAACTGGACTTTGCAGGTGCAAGAGACTGGCTCAGCAAAGCGAAAGCAGTGAACAAAAGTTACGCACCGATTTATGTGGCAGAGGCCGAACTGTTGGAAGCCCGACGGCGTGCCGGAAAAATGACGCGTCGTCGTGCTGTGTTGGAACAGGGGCTGCTCTATGACAAGGCCCTGTTGCTTGAAAATGACCTGCTCACCCGAGCCCGCATCCAGGAGGCGTTCAGGGAGTTTTATGCCAGCTACGGGATGTTGCCCGAAGCCGTGAGAGTGGCAGCGGACTATGTACGGGAAGCGCCATCGGTATCGACCTACCTGCGTGACAGACGGGACGAGGCGCAGGCCTATGCCAGCTGGCTGCGCGGCACTGCCGGCCCTTCGCCAGAGGCAGAGCGTACGTTGGCCGCACAGGTGGCCCGCAAACCGCAGCACTATGACCTGCGCCAACAACATGCCGAGGTACTGGCGACGCAGGGCAAATACAAAGAAGCCATAGCCACCCTGGAAGAAGCGCAGCGCATTCTGACTGCCGCCGGTACACCGCGTCCCGGCTATATGGTGCGCCTGGCAAACTGGCATTTACATCTGGGTAATCCCGAGGCGGCTCGCTCCGTGCTGGCGCCTTTGCTCACCGGAAAAGCCAAAGCAAGGGGAGAGGCCTACTTGCTAGCCAGGGTATACGCCCGATTAGGTGAAACAGAAAAGGCCATGGAAGAGCTCCGAAAACAGCCCGTGCAGGATACCCCGGCCCAGTCAGCCGATTTCCTGTACGCATCGGCTAAGGTATGGGAATCCCAAAACGAGCTGAAACGTGCTCGCAAAGCCTACGAAGCAGCCCTGCGTGCAAACCCATACCTGTACGAAGCCCGCCAAAGCCTGGCCCAGCTACTGATAAAGAAGGGGAAAACAAGCACCACCGAAAAGCTGATAGCAGAAGGCATAGACCTGGCTTACCGGATATAAAGTTTGAAATATGATTTCAAGTTGATTGTCATTTCGAATGCAATGAGAAATCTGGGTAAATTAAGGATTTGTAACTGACTAGTTCTAGTAATCCTCAACATCATCATTAAGTGGTATCCAATTTGGATTAAAGCTGATAATTAATTCTTCTTTTTTACTTCTGCTCCATTTTTTTAACTGTTTCTCTCGTGCAATAGCATGTTCAACATAAGTGAAGCGTTCAAAGTAAACCAGATTATAACAGTAATATCTGCCAGCAAAAGTTCTTGGATTACCAGCATTCAAAACATGTTCACTCATTCTGCGCGGTAAATCATTAGACATACCAGTATATAAAGTGCTTCTTTTAGGGTTAGTAGTAATATAAACGTAGTAATTTCGGGATATCATGGATACTCATACTCTGGTTAGATCAACAAACCAGAAAATGAACGGGGAAGTTTAAAATTTAAGGGGCAAAATTTTAACAATATTCAGATTTCTCATTGCATTCGAAATGACAGAATCGCTATTGAATGTTATCGTTTTAGCATCACAACTAGTACTACGGAAGATCAGATACTGTACAGCCCGTGTTAAAATATTTTATATATTTACTCTGCGCTTTAACTAAAACCTAACTAACTCTTTACATGAAACATTATTTACGCTTTCCTTTATTGCTATTGCTTTTGGTGGGGTCGTTATTTGCCTGTCGCCCGAATACCGCTGACAGTGATGTGACGGCGGCAGCCGAGCAGAAAGTAGCAGTACCAACCACGGTATACCTTGTCCGTCATGCCGAGAAAGATATCTCCAACCCATCTGACGAGAACCCTGACCTGACCCTGGCTGGCAAGGCACGGGCGGAGGCCCTCCGAAGTCTGTTGGATGGCGAGCAGGTGCATGCGCTTTACGCGACTAAATACATCCGGACCATCAATACACTGAAGCCGCTGGCCGAAGACCGGGCGCTGGAGATCCGGCAGTATGGCGGGCACGATTTCAACGGCATCAGAGAAAAGTTGCTGCAGGAGCACAGAGGGCAAACTGTTGTCATTGCCGGTCATTCGAACACGCTGTTGCCGATGATCGAGGCCTTGGGAGCCAAACGACCAGTAAGCGATATCGCCGACAGCGAATACAACTACGTTTTCAAACTGACCATAGATCCGGAAAACAAAACGACTGTAGAGCTTAACCAGTTTGGAGGCTGATCTTCAGTAAGTCAATGTTACCATAACCCCATCTGGCCTTAGTCAGTTGGGGTTTTTAATACCTGGGTCCCGGCTACTTTATCATGAAACAGCTGGGTATAGGGGGAAAGGGAATTGGTGATATATCGCAACAGGTATATAAAGATACCGATTGGCCTCAGTGCATACCGTAACGATGCACATGCAAAGGAGATACGGTCTTTGGTCTCGCTGGTCACCCGCAATTCCAGCAATTGCTTGCCTATGGTGGCTTGCCAGGATGAGCTTTCCAGACCGGCGAAGTAAAGCCACCCCAACAAGAGGTGCAACAGCCGCTCACCTTTGAAAAGCCATGCCTGCTCATCGCTGCTGACCGTAAAATATTCGATGATGCCGATCGTGAGCATAAGCAGTAGTGCGTCAAGGCAAAAAGCGACGGCACGTGCGCCTAAGTTGGCCACTTGTTCTTTGTTTTTTGCCTTGTGTATTGAAATCTGCATCATAAAAGGGCAGCAATTAACAAAAGCTGCTACTCTTCTATACTACAGAAAGTTGGGTAGGTTGCAGTATTTTAGTGGTAATTGGTACTTTTAAAAGAGGGAAAACTGGGAGACAGGTTTTAAAACCCCTTCATACCGCAGCAACCACTCTTTTCGCCACAGCCCACCGGCATAGCCCGTCAGGCTTCCATCGCTGCCGATTACCCGGTGGCACGGCACAATAATGCAGATCGGGTTGCGGCCATTGGCAGCCCCAACAGCGCGTATAGCTTTCTCCCCCGACACCGCCCTGGCCACTGACAGGTAGCTTTCTGTTTTGCCATAAGGTATACGCTGCAACTGTTGCCATACCTGGTTTTGAAACGCAGTACCTACCGGACAAAGCATAAGGTCAAAGTCTTTTCGGCTTCCCGCAAAATACTCCTCCAGTTGTTGCACACATGCACGTAAGCAGTCAGGTATATGTGTTGCAGCTACTCGCTCCTCAGACTCTTCACAGAATTTTACTTCGGTTATACCTTGATCGGTGCCGCTGATGCGGAGCCAGCCAAGTGGGGTTTCCAAAGCGGTGGTATGTGTGGTTATGGCCATACCGAAAGATAAGGTATAGCGACTTCAAAAGCTAGTGTCCGGTAAACTGCCAGTCAAACTTGGTCAGTAGGAGCGGCAACCCACTGGCAAACAGTTGAGGGCATTATGCCTCAAGCCAGCTGACCTACTGGTATAGGTTTATCAGTTAGGAAGATCCTGTAACATTGTAGCCTTTGATATTGCTATCGGATGTATTTCGCCTTCGATTAGAGCATGCAAAGCAAGATGGTCATGTCTATCTTTCTCAGAAAATAAAAAATATAATGGAATCATGTGAGTGTATTAAATGTATGTACATATATTTGCAAATGGCGTAAGCCCCATGTTTTTCCAGAAGAGGTATAGTCAGCCGCTTAGGCTACCAAATATGAAAATAGAAGAAGAGATAAAGCAGCCGGTCTTTAAGAGCCCTTATCAGAAGGCTTATATTAACTTGGTGTATACTGCCGGACGTGTGCAGCAGGAGCAAAGCGCCCAGTTTAAACAGTACGGCGTTACTTTGCCCCAATATAACATCCTGCGCATTCTGCGCGGACAATACCCCAAGCCGGCCACCGTTAGCCTGTTGATAGAGCGTATGCTCGACAAAACCTCCAACGCATCCCGCATCGTGGACAAGCTGGTTGCCAAGGAGTTGGTTACACGCCACCAATGCCCCAACGATAGAAGGACCGTAGATGTGCTGATCACCGAAAAGGGATTGGCACTGCTAAAGGAAATGGATGAGTTGGAAGGAGGCAAAGGTACCGGCATCACCCGGCTCTCAGAAGAAGAAGCCCTTGAACTAAGCCGCCTGCTCGATAAAGTGAGATCGTAATTTGTGTGGATCAGGATTTTAAGATTGACACAATTGATCTCCTAGATAATTAATTTTAAAAATCTGGTAAATCCTTTAATCCTGTAAATCCTGATTCAGACAGTTTAAACCATTTAGCAATTTAACCATCCAACAATTAACAATTAGCAATCAACCATTTAACAATAAACTCATTATGAAAAAGACCGCTATCCTGGCTACATGCGCTGCGGCGCTAACGCTAACTGCCTTTACGGGCAACCAGAATCAAATGCCTGCCCCGACCGAAGTAGCAGCACCTGCTAAAGGCCGGGTTTACAAAGTAGAGACAGCTGCCAGCGAAATAAAGTGGCATGCCAAAAAAGTGACTGGCGAACACATGGGCGACATCACCCTGAAAAGCGGTCAGTTGAGCGTAGACAAGAACAAAGTAACCGGAGGTAACTTCGTAATCGATATGACTTCACTCACGGTTACAGATATCAAGGACGAGGGTTCTAACGGAAAATTGGTTGGTCACCTCAAGTCGGATGACTTCTTTAGCGTGGAGAAGCACCCGACCGCTACCTTCACCATCACGGGATTATCGCCAATCGCCAAAGCAGCAGCCGGACAGCCAAACTACAACGTGAAAGGCAACCTGACAATCAAGGGCATCACCAACCCGGTGACGTTCCCGGCAACTATCACCGTGAAAGATGGCGTAGCCACTGCCAAAGCTGATGTCACCGTTGACCGCACCAAATACGACATCCGCTACCGTTCTACAAATTTCTTCGAAAACCTGGGCGACAAGGCTATTTATGATGAGTTTACGGTCAGCCTGAATGTGAAGGCGAAGATGTAATTGCCTGAATCACTTTACCCAAGCCCTTCCCTGAAAACAGGGGAGGGCTTTTTGTTTATACCGGGTCCAACCACCCCTAGCCCCTCCTTATCTAAGGCGGGGAATCTGCTATTGCTACTTGCTATTATTAAGTTTGATAGTAACTCTAAACGGTTGTCGGGTTAATGAAGAGTAAGATGAACTATATTCAAAAGTAATAGGAGAGTAGTGAGTAAAATTCCCCGCCTTAGGCAAGGAGGGGCTAGGGGTGGTTGGACACAATGCTAAGAATAATTCATACTTCCCTGGAACCAAATTTATTTTGAACCATGTTTGTACAATAAATGTATATACATTAGATTTGCAGAAAATTAACTGGAATAGTTTGGTAAGGACTTTAGGCCAGCTCAAGCTAATCCAGTGAAAAAGAACTTAACAAATAATTGATAATCACATGAAAAAGACCGCAATTCTGGCTTCGATGGCCGCAGCACTATTCTTCACTGCTTGCAGTGACAACACGTCAACCACTACTGAAACCAACGCCATCTCTACTGAGACAGTAGATGCTGCTGAAGGGGAGGCTTATGCCGTTATTCCCGCTGAAAGTGAACTGACGTGGAATGGTAAGAAAGTAGGCGGTGAGCACACTGGTAACATTAACCTCCAGAATGGTCAGCTGCTCGTAGCAGACAACGAGGTAGTAGGCGGTGAGTTCACCATCGACATGAACTCTATTACAAACACCGACCTAACAGACGCCAAGTATAACAGCGACCTGGTAGGCCACCTGAAGTCTGACGACTTTTTTGGCGTGGAGCAGCACCCAACCGCCACATTCAAGATCAACCGCATCAGCCCGATCGCTGACGCCGCAGCCGGGCAGCCTAATTATAACGTAGAAGGCGATCTGACAGTGAAAGGTAAAACTCACCCTGTAAGCTTTCCGGCTACGGTGACCGTAGAGAACGGAATAGCCTCCGCCAAAGGCGAAGTTATCGTAGATCGTGCCAAGTATGATGTGCGCTACGGTTCCAAGAGCTTCTTCGATAACCTGGGCGACAAAGTGATCGACGATAACTTCACTGTCTCGCTTGATATTACAGCGAAGAAGTAATTACCTCCCCCTAGCCCCCTCCTAAAAACAGGAGGGGGTTTTTTTGTTTTCGTACTGGGGCCAACCACTCCTAGCCCCTCCTTATCTAAGGAGGGGAATTTTACATACTATCCATACCGTCTTTGCTTTTAGTAAATCTAATTCGTTAGTGGCCTAATAATCGATGAATAGTAACTATGAAATTTAATGATAGTCTTCTGCAATGGCAGATTCCCCGCCTTAGACAAGGAGGGGTTAGGGGTGGTTGGATACATTTCGTAACTTGCCTCGCAAATAAACAGCAACACCATGAACCTTCTCAAATCCTCTATTCTTCTATACCTGACAATCTTTCTATTGTTAACAACCTCTTGCCAGCAGGAAAAACAGCCTGACGCGCAGAAGATCGTGGATGAGGCGATTGCGGCGCATGGCGGGGAGCGCTATGAGAAGAGTGCGGTAAGCTTTACCTTACGCGACCGGCAATACCGTGCTTTGCGCGATGGCGGGGTTTTCGTATATAGCCGCACCTTTACGGACTCTACCGGACAAGAAGTGCGCGATGAGTTTCGCAATAGTGGTTTCAGCCGGACTGTTAACGGCACAGAGGTAGAATTACCTGAAGAGAAGCAGAAAGCTTATACTGCTTCCGTAAATTCCGTGATCTATTTTGCGCTGCTGCCCTATGCCCTCAACGACGATGCAGTTCGGAAAGAGTACCTGGGCGAAACCGCTATAAAAGGTGAGCCATACCATAAAGTGAAAGTGACTTTTGCACAGGAAGGCGGTGGTGAAGGCTACCAGGATGTATACATTTATTGGTTTCACAAACAAAACCATACCATGGATTACCTCGCGTACTCATTCCAGGAAAACGACGGCGGCACACGCTTCCGGGAAGCCATTAATCCACGCACTGTCGGTGGTATTCTCTTTCAGGATTATGTAAACTATACCTTAAAAGAGCAGGATCTTCCGTTGGAAGGCTACGACCGCGCCTTCGAAGCAGGCAAGCTTGAGAAGGTGTCGGATATAAAGTTAGAAAGTTTAGAAGTTAGAGAGTTAGAAAGTTAAGGTTTGTAGGGACAGGTCTTGCAATAATTCTTGGTCATACTGGACATCCCCCTGCTCCCTTCAAAGGGGGACATTTTCTCGTAACGTGATTCAATAATTATATACGCATTGTGAGTGTCCCCCTTTGAAGGGGGCAGGTGTATGATAATCTTGCGATAATCATACACCCAACAACCATTTAACCATTTAATAATTCAACCATTAACAAAACCTTCCACGCTTCCTGCACCTGGTTGCCTTCCAGTAACTTCTTGCCCAACAACTCTAACTCCTGATTTAACTGGGCTTTATTATCCTTGTACTTCTGTAAGGTATAGCGCACCAGCGGATCACACTTGAAAGCTTCAACTTCTTCTGCCGTAGGAATGACCTCTGTGTTTCCGAGTCGTGCCAGGTTGTTTCCTGTCAAGATGTTGCTGTTGCGGATGAAGGCCGGGATCTGATCCACGCCGACGCCTTTGTTGCGGACTGGCTTGGGTAGCTCAAAAATACAGTCACCGTTGGCCCGCAGGTAGTAGTCTCCGCCCATACGAGCGACTGCATCTAATTTGTAGGGACTGATGCGGCCTTCCTCATCCAGTACATCCTCGCTCACATGCAGGAGCAGCACCTCGCAGATCACCAGGTTGCCTGCACCGCCCTCCGGCCCGAGGCTGATCACCTCGTTTACCCGGCACTCCATGGTTACTGGCGCCTCCTTCACGCGCGGGGGCTTCACCATCACCGAAGGCTCCGGCGTTAGCCCGGACTTGATGAACTCGTTGATGCCCTTGTCATACTCGGTGCTGGCCAGCGACATCTGCTCCACAATGTCGTAATTGCAGATGTTGATGACCACCTCTTTGGTGTTGATCACATTCTCCAAGGTATGCTTGCTGGTGTTGTCGCGCACGCGTCGGGCAGGGGAGAAGACCACAATCGGCGGCTTGGCGCTGAAAACGTTGAAGAAACTGAATGGGCTTAGGTTCACATTCCCTTCCCCGTCCATGGTGCTGGCAAAAGCGATGGGGCGCGGCGCGATGGCGCCGAGTAGTAAAGCGTGAACTTCTGCTGTTTTCGTTTCCTTCGGGTTGATGGTTTTCATGGTATTTCAAGCCTGTTTGGTTATTATGAAGGCAATTTACAAAATTTAAAGACTCATCCGCCAGGCGCTTGGTCCGGGGCTTAGCCAAATTCTCCGCTGATTTTTTCGGGATGTGGTTAGAATTCAGCAAATTTGCAGATTGAACACAAAGGTCACCCAACACAAGTATGCTTTTCAACTCCTTCGAGTTCCTGCTCTTCTTCCCGACCGTGGTGGGGCTGTACTTCCTGCTGCCGCACCGCCTCCGCTGGCTGCTGCTGCTTATTGCCAGCTACGCCTTCTACATGTTCTGGCGCGTGGACTACGCCATCATCCTGGTCATCTCCACGCTGGTAGATTATCTGTGCGGGCGGATGATGGACAGGTATAGCGAAGAGGATCGACACAAACGCAAGCCTTGGCTGTGGCTGAGCCTGCTCTCCAACCTGGGCATCCTCTTCACCTTCAAGTACTACAACTTCTTCAACGGGGCGGCCTCGGACCTGGCTGGCCTGCTGGGGGTGGGCTACGCGGCCCCGGCCTTCGAGCTGCTGCTGCCCATGGGCATTTCCTTCTACACCTTCCAGACGATGAGCTACTCGATCGACGTCTACTACGGCCGGATCAAGGCCGAGAAGCACCTGGGCATATTCGCCCTGTTCGTGACCTTCTTCCCGCAGCTGGTGGCGGGCCCTATCGAAAGGGCGGGCAACCTGCTGGGGCAGCTCAAGCAAAAGAACGACTTCGATTACGACCGGGTGACAGGCGGCCTCAAGCTCATGGCCTGGGGCCTGTTCAAGAAGGTCGTGGTGGCCGACCGCCTGGCCGTGATGGTG
This sequence comes from Pontibacter aquaedesilientis, assembly GCF_014773225.1. GTDB lineage: Bacteria > Bacteroidota > Bacteroidia > Cytophagales > Hymenobacteraceae > Pontibacter > Pontibacter aquaedesilientis. Next base: position 484,914 of record NZ_JACXAJ010000002.1, read on the forward strand.
AACACCGTCTACAACAACCCCACCGACTACGAGGGCATACCACTCATCATCGCCACCGTCTTCTTCGCCTTCCAGATCTACTGCGACTTCTCGGGCTACTCGGACATGGCCATCGGGGCGGCGCAGGTGATGGGCTTCAACCTGATGGAGAACTTCCGAAGGCCCTACTTCTCAAAGTCCATCAAGGAGTTCTGGGGCCGCTGGCACATCTCCCTCTCCACCTGGTTCCGGGATTACCTCTACATCCCGCTGGGGGGCAACCGGGTGCTGAAGTGGCGCTGGTACTACAACATCTTCGTCGTGTTCCTGGTGAGCGGCTTCTGGCACGGGGCCAACTGGACCTTCCTGGTGTGGGGCGCCCTGCACGGCTTCTACCAGGTGTTCGGGGAGGTGACCAAGCACCAGCGAAACGGGCTGGCTCAATCGCTTGGTCTTACGAAGTCAGCTAGGGTATACAACGACTTGCAAATGGCAACCACCTTCTCTTTGGTTTGCCTGGCGTGGGTTTTCTTCCGCGCCAACTCCATCGGGGACGCCTGGTATATCACCACCCACATGTTCTCAGGGCTTGGTGAGTCAGTGAATACGATTGTCTATAATGTGGATGGGTTGAGGAAGTCGTGGCTAATATTAGGGCAAACACCCGTTATTTTCATGATCGCAGTCACAGTGATTTTGGTTTTGTTAGTGCTTGATTGGTTGAAGGATAGCAACGTAAATGTGTCGCTTAACTTGTTGCCTTCACCAATGAGGATTGTTGCTTACGGCACTATTATAGCCTTCATATTTCTGTTTGGCAGGTTTGATGAAACAGAGTTTATCTATTTCCAATTCTGATTTATGAAAAAGTTATTTATAAAAATACTTGCCGTAATAATAACTGGATTTTTAATCTATTCTGGAATTGTTTTGGTATTTTATGGTATTGGGAAGGTAAATTGGCTGCCTAATATAAAATTTGTTCGAGGTGGAGTAGGAGACACTTTACTAAGATTACGAGAAGCCAAAGAAGCGAAAGGCATTGATTTAATATGTGTAGGGTCTTCGATTGTTTCTAGAGGATATGATCCACGTGTTTTTGCAATGGAAGGTATTCGATTATTAAATTTGGGTTCGTCTTCACAGTCACCCTATGCTTCTTATTTTTTGCTTAAGATGTATTTACCTTCTGTGAAACCTAAATTTGTACTTCTAGATTTATACTGGCCTATGTTATCTAAGATAAAAAGCACTGAGTCTAGTATTGATTTGGTTTCAAATTCTGAAATAAATAGCGAAATATTAGAGATGGTATGGTACGAGAAAGATGCTTTGGTAATGAATACTCTATTCGTAAGCTGGATTACTCAAATTATCACACCATTAAATAAAGCTAAACAGAAAACTTATGACAAACGCTTTTACACCGAGGGTGGATTTTCTGGAACAAAACAAATCTACAACACGCTTACAACTGATGAATTAAGCAGTTTTAGAAAACATAACTTTACACCTGCTCCCATTCAGTTAGAATATCTTGGCAAGATAGTTCAATTATGTAAAGACCATAATGTTGAACTGATATTAACAGTTACTCCTGTTACCGAAGAATTTAGATATAGCGTTAAAAATTATGACGAGTACGAATCCTTTATAAAGCAATTTGCTAGTAAAAACAATTTGATTTTGTTTAATTATAACTCTAATCTAGATTTAGACTTATCCACAGAAAGAGACTTCTTGGATAAAAATCATCTAAGCCAAACTGGAGTTGAAAAATTTAACGAAATCCTTATCAAAGACTTTATAAAACTTAATCAAAATAAAGGCAATACTAACTAAGCGAGATTATATAGAATCACTGGAAAAGTATTCTTTGACCACAGGCACTTTTTTCTCCCGGGGAGACTTCACTAGTTGCTAAGGCTCTGGCTTCAGCTCCAACTTCATAAGATCGCTTAAGCATCCAATCTTACTCCATATTGATCAGTGACAAAGAAATGGGCCGCGACACTACGCATTAAGCAATATAGCATGCAGCGCTGCCTTGGCAGAATAATATAATTGACGACAGTATTGCAGTTATTAAATGCCCTGTATCTCCTAATATGAAGTGAAAGATTAAACACAGGAAGGAGTAATCCTGTGTTAGGCATTTGTATCACAGTGCGTGTAGATTAAACATTTTTAAAAATGGATTTTTAAACAACATCAATTTTTGATAAAGGGTGTGGGATCAATTTGAAATGAAATTTTGATACTCTATTGCTGCATGATAACCAGACTTGTCATGCTCCCCCCACCTGAAGGAACCGAAGAAGAGCATACGTAAATGCCTTTGGAGGAAGTACTACATAGAAAAAATCTAAAATCTAAGGACTGGCATGGTAAAGAGTTGTCCTATATCCAATATCCTCCGTCTATATACCCACCGCTGTAGTTTGGCATTGTATGCCTACCTACTATAAAATCCTTAGAACCAGGTGTAAACCGCTCCACCTGACGCTCGATGGCAGCTGTTATGTCCACTTACGAGCTATTCGGCACATGGCAGTAGACTCAAGAGGTGTGCTCTTCCCAGCAGGTGATCTGGTGTGATCAAATGGCCTTTCTGTGCCAGCAGCAAAGGCTTCTCAGGATGCTTCCTTTAGCTGAGGCATTCTCGTTAGTCACTATCTCATCGGTAGTGTTTCCAAGGTGCAGAGCACCTGCTCGATGGCACTCCTCCGCAATGAAAGGAATCAGCCCGTCCAAGGCACATTCTATCTTAAACTACCCCATGCCGTAACGGTCTAACTGCCATTCGAACAAGGCAGAGAAAGTATGCCTAGCTATCTCGGTGTAATGTCAACAAGTAAAGCATGCGCAGAAGGCAACTCTGTAAGTAGCCTCACATAAAAGCCCACTTGTAACAATAATCAAAGTTTTCTAACGTTTAAGCAGATTAAGTATAGTGGAAAACTAATAATTGTATTTTGGATGTTCGTTAATTAAATAAATGTTTTTGAAAACATTTTAGTTATTTTTGTAAACTGGTAACTACACATGGTTATCAATTTATTCCTGATTTTTCTTTCGGTTAAATATCTGAAAGTAGATTGATTACATTCAATATGAAAACAAGATTAATCCTCTATTTAAGTCTTATATTATTCACTTCCTGCAGTTCTCTTCGGACACGAAATATAATCTATTTTAGTGATTTAGAGCGGCAGTCTCTCATAACGGAAGAAGTTACACCTAAGAGATTGAGCATTAAGCCTGGCGACTTACTTGCAATATCCGTACTGACCCCCAATATAGAAACAAATATGATGTTTAGCAGGGGTATCATTATGGAAGAAGGAGCCAGTGCCGGGGGCGGTCAGATGCGACAAATGGGTGATGAGAATGAAGGTTATTTAGTAGATACCCGGGGAACAATTGATTTTCCAGTACTTGGGAATATGCATGTCAGTGGATTGACTACAGAACAGGTACGGGACACAATTGTTGCCAAAGTAAGAGACTATGTGCAAGATCCCATCGTAAAAGTTAGGCTTCAAAATTTCAGGTTTACAATGATAGGTGAAGTGGGGTCAACCGTTATTGCGGTGCCCTCTAACAATGAAGAAGTTAACTTACTGGAGGGTATAGCTATGGCGGGAGGGATTTCCACATACGGTAAGATGGACAATGTATTAGTTATTCGGGAGCAGGATGGTGTTCGGACAATGGCGCGTATCAATTTGAATAAAAAAGAAACCCTGTACTCTCCTTTCTTTTATTTGCAGCAGAATGATATTATTTATGTGGAAGCTGATAAGGCTAAGGTGACGGGTACAAGTTTTATCCGGAGAAACTGGGGCTTTGTGGCTGGCTTAGTATCATCGGCTTTTGTTCTCTACAGATTACTTTAATAACAGCCTTTTTGTAAAATGTCCGAATTAGAATTTTCAGATGATAGTGCAGAATCAATTGATATAAAAGCAATACTTAAGAAGTATCTTAAGTATTGGTATATCTTTCTGCTTGGTGCAGCATTAAGTCTGACTGCTGCACATCTATACTTACGTTATACTACGCCTGTTTACAGTGTAAAAGCAACTATTCTTATAAAAGATGAAAGTGGGGCAGATTTATCGAATAGCGCCGTATTTAGCGATCTAGCTATGTTCCAGTCTAATAAGACGCTCTCCAATGTGACTTTAATAATGAAATCTAAGGGGTTAATGCAGCGAGTATTACAAAAACTCTCTATGCAAACATCCTATTTTGCGGATGGCCGCGTCAAAGTGACGGAGCTGTACGGGGATAGAAGCCCTGTTAAAGTTATCGTTGCCAGATTGGACTCTGCTGGTCTTGGTAAAAGGTTTGTCGTAAGAATTAAAGACAACAATAATTTTGATCTTGAGGAAAGTGATGATAAAATCTCAACACATAAATTTGGAGAAGAAATAACAAAAAAATATGGCTCTTTTACAGTAATAGCAGATTCAGATATCGCTTTGTATAGAGAAAAACGTATCATTATTCGATTTAATGATTTAGGTAAACTTGCTAATAGTTACAGTAATAAACTAACCATTAAGGGTATTAATGAATATGGTACCATGATGGAATTAGGTATAACAGACCCTGTTCCTGAAAAAGGGGAAGATATTGTGAACAAATTGATAGAGCTTTACAATGAAGAAGCTATCAATGATAAAAATACGGTTGTAAGAAATACCATACAATTTATAGATGATCGCCTGATATTTCTCTCTAGGGAGTTGACAGATGTTGAAAAAGAAGTTGAACAGTACAAACAGCAAAATAAGCTGACAGATATAGGGGCTAATGCAGGAATTTATTTGAACACTGCTCATAGTTATAATCAGCAAATTACAGACAATGAGGTTCGTTTGGATATACTTAATTCTGTTGAAGCCTACCTTAGTAAAGAAGAGAATAAAGATGAATTGGTGCCTACAGGTCTGAATATTACAGATCCTATTTTGGGTGGGTTGATAAGCAGCTTTAATGGGTTGCAGACTCAGCGTCGTCGACTCTTGCGTACTGTAACACCTAATAGCCCACTTGTTCAGAACATGAATGAGCAGCAGGAAAATTTGCGGCTTAACATACTGGAAAATTTGAAGAACATACGTGATGCACTTTTAATTACACGACAAAACCTACAGGCCAGCGCAGCGCAATTTGAATCCCAAGTACGTCAGGTTCCATCTATGCAGCGTGAATTACAAGATATAAGTCGGCAACAAGGTATAAAAGAAGGACTTTACAAATATCTCTTGCAAAAACGTGAGGAAGCAGCCTTATCTTTAGCAGTTACTCCATCCAATTCCCGAATCATTGATCCAGCAAAAGCTGGCGGGAGTCCTATTGAACCTGAAACTACTAAGATTTATCTAATAGCATTACTTGCTGGTTTGGTGTTGCCTTTTGCAGGAATCTTCCTCAAGGATGTGCTGAATGACACAGTTCAAGAGCTTCGCGATGTCGAAAAGGGCACTGCTACACCTATTCTAGGCGAAATTGCCCATAACGAAACCGGAAATATGCTGGTCATATCAAAGTCAAGCAGAACTTCCAGTGCAGAGCTATTCCGACTGCTGCGTGCAAATATGCAGTTTGCAGCTGGTGGCAAGGAGAACAAAGTGATTTTAGTTACCTCTAGTATGAGTGGTGAAGGGAAAACGTTCTTTAGCCTAAATCTGGCTGCCACGTTGGTTATGACTGGTAAACGCGTTGTGGTACTCGGTCTTGACCTTCGCAAACCAAAACTAACACAAAGTGTCAACCTGCCCAATAATATAGGTATAACCAATTACTTGATCTCTGATACAGTGCAGATTGAGGACATGCTGCAAGAAGTACCGGAGATGCCTGAACTAATTATTATTGGTTCTGGTCCTATTCCTCCGAATCCGGCAGAACTGATATTGCTTCCTAAAATCGGTACTTTAATTGAGGAATTAAAAGCAGATTTTGATTACATCTTATTAGATTCATCACCTGTCGGCCAGGTAGCCGACACACTGGCATTAGCGCCTTATATCGATTCAAGCCTGTATATTGTACGATACAACTATACTCATAAGAAGCAGTTGCAGATTATCGATGATTTATACAAAAGCCGGAAGCTAAAACACCCTATGATTGTACTTAATGACGCGAAAAAGTCCACTGGTTATGGTTATTCATATGGGTATGGATATGGCTATGGCAACTACTATGAAGAGGAGTCTAATGGTTTAAGAAGCAAAATTAAAAAAATGGTCAAAGGGTAAGTCTAGTTATAAACCAGAAAGCAATTAACTTATCTCTTAGAACGATAAGCAATAAAATCTCTTAAAGGGTCAATGAGGATAAGAATTATTTTGATAAAGTAGGCTTTCTTTATAGAGAAGTACATAACATAAAACGTTTACTTAGAAAAAATAACAAAGCATGTCATTAATAGCTAGTGCAGGAAAAGAAGAAGCACGCATTGCCGTAATCGGTTTAGGATATGTAGGACTACCTCTAGCGGTTGAATTTGCCAAAAAGTATAAAACCCTTGGCTTTGATATCAACGAGTCTCGTGTAAAGGAGCTAAATTCAGGTTTTGACCGTACCTTGGAGGTAGAAGATGATAAACTGAAAGCTGTGTTGGTTGACAAGCCAAATGGTCAAGGTAATGGCCTTTATTGCTCCAATAAGTTAGAGGATATACAAAGCAGCAATTACTATATCATCACAGTACCTACACCAGTAGATAAGCACAACCGTCCTGATTTGACACCGCTATATAGAGCAAGTGAGACTGTAGGAAAAGTCTTAAAGCATGGCGATATAGTGGTATACGAATCTACAGTTTATCCAGGAGTAACAGAAGAGGAATGCGTACCAGTTCTGGAACGTGTGTCAGGATTAAAATTTAATAAAGATTTCTTTGCTGGTTACTCACCTGAACGAATTAATCCGGGTGATAAAGAACATACAGTAGCCAAAATTCTAAAAATCACATCTGGTTCTACACCTGAAGCAGCCGAAAAAGTAGATCAACTTTATAATGCAGTGATCACAGCGGGTACACATAAAGCAGCATCTATCAAAGTTGCAGAGGCCGCAAAAGTGATTGAAAATGCTCAACGAGATATCAATATTGCTTTTGTAAACGAATTGGCTAAAATATTCAACCGTTTGGGGATTGATACAGATGAAGTACTAGAAGCGGCAGGCACCAAATGGAATTTTCTAAAGTTTAAGCCTGGTCTAGTTGGTGGGCATTGTATTGGTGTAGACCCTTACTATCTGGCTCAGAAAGCTCAGGAAGCGGGTTATCATCCGGAAATTATTTTGGCTGGCCGTCGCCTAAATGATGGCATGGGCGAATATGTAGCCCATGAAGTAATCAAACTGATGGTGAAAAAAGATATCCCGGTAAAAGGCGCAAATATCTTGGTGCTAGGGATTACCTTCAAAGAGAACTGCCCTGATGTACGCAACACTAAAGTAGTTGACATACTGCGTACGTTGAAAGATTATGATACCAACATTACCATCTATGACCCGTGGGCTGAACCTGCAGAAGTAAAACATGAGTACGGGTGGGACTCGGTAAAAGAGTTGAATGGCACGGCTGATTGTGACGCCATCATTCTCGCAGTATCTCACAACGAATTCAAGTCACTAGACCTAGGCAAACTCTGCAAAGAGAAAGCTGTAATCTATGACGTAAAAGGTGTACTCCCTAAAGAGCTTTCCGACGCCCGTTTATAAATTAACATTGAGAACTCCCCTCCTTGGAAAAGGAGGGGAGGAGTGGTTTAACCCTATTGAATTAAACTATTCAGACAGTAATTATATGTATAGCACCCCCTACCATACTACAGACATAAGCCAGTATACCTTCCTGGTTACTGGCGGCGCAGGTTTCATTGGCTCGAACATTGTTGAATACTTATTGAAGTATGGCGCAAAGAAAGTAAGGGTGCTTGATAATTTTGCAACAGGCTCGCACAATAACATAGAGGAGTTCAAATCGAACCCTGCCTTTGAACTTTTAGTAGGGGATATTCGAGATCTGGAGACCTGTAAGCGAGCATTGGAAGGCGCAGACTATGTTTCTCATCAGGCAGCTTTGGGTTCTGTTCCTCGCTCTATAAATGATCCCATTACCAGCAATGATGTCAACATTAGTGGTTTTTTGAACATGTTGGTTGCAGCGCGGGATACGGGTGTCAAACGATTAGTATACGCCGCCAGTTCCAGCACTTATGGAGACCATCCGGGTTTACCGAAAGTAGAAGATAAGATTGGCAACCCATTGTCTCCTTATGCGGTGACTAAATATGTAAACGAGTTATATGCGAGTGTATTCTCGAAAACTTATGATTTTCATACTATAGGTCTACGCTATTTTAATGTGTTTGGGCCAAAGCAAAATCCGAATGGTCCTTATGCAGCCGTAATTCCTCTTTTCATAGAAGCGGCCATCGAAAGTAAAGCCTCCTATATCAATGGAGATGGTGAGACGAGCCGTGATTTCACATTTGTAGAGAATGCAGTGCAAGCTAATGTGAAGGCATTGCTTACTACTGGCATTAATAAACATGAGGTGATAAATATTGCCTTTGGTGAACGTACTACGCTGAACCAATTATGGAATAGGATTATTAATATTGCTGGAATCACCCTTTCCCCTGAATACAGAGAGGAACGCAAAGGAGATGTACGTCACAGTCTGGCGGATATAAGCAAAGCCAACGAATTGATTGGCTATAAACCTGAATTCTCGGTATTGGAAGGTTTAGGAATAGCTTATAGCTGGTATGAAGAGCATATTACAAAAAGAAAATCTCCCTCATTAGACTCTAACTAGGCCCCCGCCCTTAGGAAGGGCAAAGGGTGGTTTAATTACCTCCTAAGAAACAAATTTAAAGTAACAATGAACCTACTAATTACCGGCGGTGCCGGATTCATCGGCTCGCACGTGTTGCGACTGTTTGTGGAGACCTATCCTGAGTACAACATCTTCAACCTCGACAAGCTCACCTACGCGGGCAACCTGCAGAACCTGCGGGATGTGGAGGAGCGGGAGAACTATACCTTTTTGAAGGGCGACATCACCGACGCTGCTTATCTGGAGCAGATTTTTAGGGAGCACAAATTCGAGGCGGTGATCCACCTGGCGGCCGAGTCGCACGTGGACCGCTCGATATCCGGGCCCATGGCTTTCGTGCAGACCAACGTGCTGGGCACGGTCAACCTGCTGGAGGCCTGCCGCCGCGCCTGGACGGGCCAGTACGCGGGCAAGCTCTTCTACCACGTCTCCACCGACGAGGTGTACGGCTCGCTGGGCGAGGACGGTCTGTTTACAGAGCAGACGACCTACGACCCGCGCTCGCCCTACTCGGCCTCCAAGGCGGCCTCGGACCACTTCGTGCGGGCCTGGCACCACACCTACGGGCTGCCCGTCAAGCTCTCCAACTGCTCCAACAACTACGGCCCCAACCACTTCCCCGAGAAGCTCATCCCGCTGGCCATCCACAACATCAAGTCCGGCAGGCCCGTGCCCGTGTACGGCAAGGGCGAGAACGTGCGCGACTGGCTCTACGTGAAAGACCACGCGAGGGCCATCGACGCCATCTTCCATAGCGGCAAGGTGGGCGAGACCTACAACGTGGGCGGGGTAAACGAGTGGCGCAACATCGACCTCATCGAGCTGCTCTGCGATGTGATGGACGAGAAGTTGGGCAGAGAGGCGGGCGAGTCCAGGAAGCTGATCACCTTCGTCAAAGACAGGGCCGGCCACGACGCCCGCTACGCCATCGACTCCTCCAAACTCATGGACGAGCTGGGCTGGAAACCCTCCGTCACCTTCGAGGAAGGTTTGCGGAAGACGGTGGACTGGTACCTGGCAAACGAGCAGTGGCTGGAGGAGGTCACCTCGGGCCATTACCAGAAATATTATGCAGAACAGTATTCAGCAAGATAAATGACAGTAAAACATACTACCCTTCTTGAGTGTATCGTAATAGAGCCTACTATCTTCAAGGATGAAAGAGGATACTTTTATGAAAGCTTCAATGAAGAAAAATTCAATCAGTTAACTGGACAGAATATTCATTTTGTACAGGACAACCAGTCTTTTTCTACCTATGGCGTGCTAAGAGGACTCCATTTCCAGCATGGAGTGCATGCTCAAGCCAAATTGGTGCGGGTACTAAAAGGGGAGGTGCTGGACGTGGCTGTGGACATACGTTCTGGGTCACCAACGTTCGGAGAGCATTTTTCTATAGTACTTAGTGCGGAAAATAAATTGCAGTTGTTCATTCCTCGAGGATTCGCCCACGGCTTTGTGGTGCTCAGCGCGGAAGCCGAGTTCTTCTACAAGTGCGACAACTATTATAACAAAGAATCTGAAGGCAGTATTTTATATAATGATACTGAGTTAGATATCGATTGGTATATAGATGCCTCTAAGATGATAGTCTCAGAAAAGGATAAAGAGAGCGGTTCCTTCTCAGCATTTAAAAGGGCTATTCAATAATGCTAATAAAGAAGCTGCACTAGTCTGTGCTTTAGATATCACGGCCTGCCATAAGATTTAATAGCTTTGCAAAATGGCTTGAAAAAGGCATTAATCATATACATCAATTAAGGACAAATGAAAGGTATAATCCTAGCTGGAGGATCTGGCACCCGCCTTCACCCTTTAACATTAGCTGTAAGCAAGCAACTTATGCCTGTTTATGACAAGCCAATGATATACTATCCGCTCTCTACTCTCTTGCTGGCTGGCATCAGGGAGATCCTTATTATCTCCACGCCACACGACTTGCCCATGTTTGAGCGCCTACTGGGGAACGGAAGCCAGATTGGGTGTAAGTTTAGTTATGCCATACAGGAGGTACCCAATGGACTAGCTCAAGCATTCGTAATTGGGGAAGAGTTTATTGGCAATGATAAAGTTGCCTTAGTGTTGGGCGATAACATTTTCTACGGATCTGGAATGAGCAAACTATTACAAGCAAACAATAAACCAGACGGTGGAGTGGTATATGCTTATCATGTACAGGACCCAGAACGTTACGGAGTGGTAGAATTTGATGAGAGCGGCAAAGCTATCTCCATCGAAGAAAAGCCAAAGAAGCCAAAATCAAGCTACGCAGTGCCAGGGCTCTACTTCTACGACAACGAGGTGGTGGAGATCGCCAAGAGACTAGAGCCAAGCGTAAGGGGCGAGTATGAAATCACCGATGTAAACCGCGAGTACCTGCGTAGGGGGAAGCTAAAGGTTGGTATCCTAGATAGGGGCACGGCATGGCTTGACACGGGCACTATTCAGTCTCTGATGCAGGCGGCCACCTTCGTGCAGGTGATCGAGGAGCGGCAGGGCCTCAAGATCGGCTGCATTGAGGAGGTGGCCTGGCGCATGGGCTTCATTAATGATGAAGAGCTAAGGGAAGTGGCAGAGCAATTACGCAAGAGCGGCTACGGAGAGTACCTGCTAGAGCTGTTAAGCGATAAGGTTTAATTATATTTTGTGAGTTTACGACAGAAAACTATATCAGGACTAATCTGGACATTTAGCCAGCAGTTTGGGGTGCAACTCATTAATTTCTTAGTGTCTATTGCACTAGCTAGACTATTGATGCCTTCAGAATTTGGTTTGATAGGAATGATTTCAATTTTTATAGCTATTGGTTCTAGTTTGATTGATAGTGGACTAACCTCTTCATTGATACGGACCATTAATCCTGATCAAAGGGATTATTCAACTGTATTTTTCATCAACTTAGCTGGAAGTGTGGTCATATATTTTATTCTTTTTCTGGCAGCTCCATTAATTGCTAATTTTTATGATCAACCTATACTTGAGAGTATAGTAAGAGTATTTACCTTCTCCTTTATTATCAATGCATTCGCAGGTGTACAAAGTGCTAGGCTTACAAAGGAAATGAACTTTAAGCTACAGATGACTATTCAGATACCATCAATTATTGTTAGTGGTATTATAGGAGTTGTTCTGGCAGTTCAAGGCTATGGAGTATGGAGCTTGGTTTATATGAACTTGTCTCAGTCATTTTTATCAACACTACAACTGTGGCTGCGCAGCGGTTGGAGACCTAGCTTAATTTTGGATAAAGAAAAACTAAAACATCATTTTAAATTTGGTTATAAATTAACCTTATCAGGTCTTCTAGATACAATTTATAATAATGCTTATAATCTAATAATTGGTAAATATTTTTCTGCTGCACAACTAGGTTACTATACAAGGGCTCAATCTTTAAAACAACTTCCTGTTAATAATATCTCTAGGGCGCTAAACAAGGTTACATACCCTCTTTTCGCTTCTATACAAAATGATAATTTAAAGCTGCGGGCTGTTTATAGTAAGATAATGCGGCAAGTAATATTTTGGCTAGCTCCGACCATGGCAATCTTATTTATTTTTGCTTTGCCTATTTTTCAGATACTGTTTGGGGAAAAATGGCTGCCGGCAGTGCCTTACTTTCAGATTTTGTGTTTTGTAGGAGTTCTTCATCCTCTGCACTCATATAATCTGAACATTTTGAAAGTTAAAGGCAGGAGCGACTTATTTTTAAAGCTAGAAATAATAAAGAAGATATATACAACCATAGGTATAGCTTGTGCGATTCCTTTTGGCATAATAGGGCTGCTTTGGTGGCAAGTTATATCATCAATAGTTGGATTAATCATAAATGCATGGTATAGTGGTAAATTGATTAATTACCCTCTGAATGAGCAGTTAATAGATATTGTTCCAATTTTTAGTTTATCAATAGTAGTCGGAGCTATTATTTACTCTTTTGATTACTTTTTTAGTAGTGCGATTTTATTATCAGATATCTGGAGAATAATGTTTTTCCCGATACTTTATTTTCTGTTTTACCTTGGGTTAAGTTATATAATAAAAATAAAATCCCTAGCTGATTTTACACAATTAATTCTTAAGAAATGATACCTGTAACAAAGCCTTTTTTGCCTTCCCAGGAAGAATATAATAAATATTTGAGTGCAATATGGGAGCGCCAATGGCTTACCAATAATGGACCACTCGTAAATGAGTTAGAGTTGAGGTTAAAAGATTATTTAAAAGTTAAGCACCTTTTATATGTATCTAATGGAACATTGGCATTACAGATAGCAATTAAAGCCTTGGATCTAAAAGGAGAAATAATTACTACTCCTTTCTCTTTTTCTGCTACTACTGGTAGTATAGTGTGGGAGGGGTGTGAGCCTGTATTTGTTGATATAGATGCAGACACACTGAATATTGACCCTACAAGCATAGAGGCAGCAATAACACCTAAAACGACTGCTATTTTAGCAACACATGTATATGGTAATGCCTGTGATATTAATAGCATTGATTCTATCGCAAAGAAATATAATCTAAAGGTTATTTATGATGCAGCTCATTGCTTTGGAGTCAAATATAAAGGGCAATCTATTTTCAATTTTGGAGATATAAGTACAACGAGCTTTCATGCAACAAAGCTCTTTCATACAATTGAAGGTGGAGCATTAGTGACTAACTCACCTGAATTAACATACAAAATGTCTTATTTGAGAAGCTTTGGAAACATTAGCCCTGAAGAATTTGCAGGAGTTGGGACTAATGCTAAAAACTCTGAGTTTCATGCCGCAATGGGATTATGCGTACTAGAGCGGATTGATCAAATTTTGAATGTAAGAAAAGTTATTTGTGAGCGTTATAATTTAATGCTTAGTACATTAAACGCTAAAAGAATTAAAATACAATCTGAATGCTCTTGGAATCACTCGTATTTTCCTATAATCTTTGAAACTGAGGAAGCTTTGCTAAAAGCATTAAAATTATTGAATGATAATAAGGTTTACCCAAGAAGGTACTTTTACCCATCTTTAAATACCTTGCCATTCCTTAAAAGTCAAGAAATGCCAATTGCTGAAAGTGTGTCTAAAAGGATACTCTGCCTTCCTTTATACCATACCCTAAATATTGAAGAAGTGGATTTTATAGCTAGATTACTTTTAAGAGCACAAAATAATTAGTATGACACTAGCTATAATGCAGCCTTACATATTCCCCTATATTGGCTATTTTCAGCTTATAAATGCTGTAGATAAATTTGTCATTTATGATGATGTTAATTTTATTAAGCAAGGGTGGATAAATAGGAACAGAATTTTACTACATGGGAAAGAGCACCTTTTTACAGTACCATTAGAAGGAGCAAGTTCATTCAAACTTATTAGAGAAACAGAACTAAATTACAAGTCTTATAGAACTTGGGAAGTGAAGTTCTTGAAATCCCTTGAACAGTCTTATAAAAAGGCATCCAACTTTGGAGATTGTTTTGAGCTCATGCAAAAGGTATTCAAAAGGATAGAAGGTCAAACTAATATTGCTGATTTAGCCGTAGCAAGTATAGTAGAAGTTTGCAATTATTTAGAATTAAAAACTGAAATAAAGTTAACATCTACAATTTATGATAATCAAAATTTGTCTGCACAAAGTAGAGTGATAGACATATGTATTAAAGAGGCAGCTTTAAAATATATAAATCCAGAGGGTGGCCAAAGCCTATATGATCACATGGTTTTTGAAGAACATGGTCTTCAATTAAAATTTATTAAAGTTGGTTTAGATGAGTACAAGCAGTTTAATCTACCTTTTTCAAAGGGATTATCCATTATAGATGTTTTGATGTTTAACCCTAGAGAAAGGGTAAAACAAATGGTAAATAATTATAATCTACTTTAAATAATCTTAAAAGTATAATAAAAATGGAACAGAAAAAAATTATAATATTTGGTGTGAGTCAACTGGCAAGTCTTGCTCATTTCTACTTCAAATATGATAGCCCTCATGCAGTAGTAGCCTTCACTGTTGATAAGGATTATATACAAGCTGATACTTTTGAAGGGTTGCCTGTAGTTCCATTTGAAGATATAGAGAAACTGTATTCAACGGAAGAATATTATATGTTCTTGCCTATCAGTTTCAAACAAATGAGCCATTTAAGGCGTGAAAAATATGAAGCAGCAAAGGCTAAAGGGTACAAGTGCGTAAGCTATGTTAGCTCTAAAGCGACAACTTGGCCAGATCTAAATATTGGTGAAAATTGCTTTATCTTCGAGGATAATACAATCCAACCATATGTGAAGATAGGTAATAACTGTGTCTTATGGAGTGGTAACCATATTGGGCATCATACAGAAATTAAAGATCATGTCTTCTTGACATCACATGTAGTTATATCTGGTTGCTGTGTAGTAGAAGAGAATTCATTTTTTGGGGTGAATTCTACTGTCCGTGATGAAACAATAATAGGCAAGGAAACATTAGTGGGTATGGGTGCTATAATTACGAAAGACACACCAGAAGGTAGTATCTGGATTGGTGCAAAAAGTACTCAAAGAGAATCTAAAAGTAATCAGATAGATAGTATATCTCACAAAACTAATGGCTAATTATGTGGGAAAAAAAAGGAGTATTATTTAATACTGATAACAATTACGAATGGATGGTAAGCCATGCATGCGTTCCTACTGCTTTGGTGTTACCAGACAACAGAATTAGGATATACTTCGCTCCTAGAAATAACAAGGGGCAAAGTATACCTACATATATTGAGGTCTCTGGAGAGAACCCATCTGAAGTGCTTTATGTACACGACAAACCAATTTTGCCATTAGGTAAAATTGGTACATTCGATGACGGTGGTATCATGCCATGTTCTGTAGTTGAAACTGAAGGCAAGATATACATATACTATGTGGGCTGGAATCCCAGTGTGTCTGTTCCTTATAGGAATGCAATTGGGTTAGCTATCAGTAAAGACGGAGGAAAAAGCTTCAATAAATTATTTGATGGTCCTGTGGTTGATCGTAATAGATATGAGCCTTACTTTACTGCATCTCCGTTTGCATATAAGGACAAAGACTGTTGGCACCTGTGGTATGCTTCATCTACAGGGTTTGTGATGGTACAGGGTAAGCCTGAGCCTTTATACGTTATCAAATACGCGTCATCTATTGATGGTATTAACTGGGAAAGAAATAATAAAATTTGTATCGAACCCAAAAGTGAATTCGAAGCTAATGCTAGGCCCACTGTTATAAAAGAAAATTCTCTTTATAAAATGTGGTTTTGCTATAGAGACAGTTATGACTATAGAGATGGTACAGGTAGTTATAAAATAGGTTATGCAGAATCTTTTGACGGGGTTACCTGGAACAGAAAAGATGAAGAGGCTGGTATTGTACTTTCAAAAACTGGATGGGATAGTCTTATGCAAACTTATCCTTCAGTCATTGATTGGAAGGGCCGTAAGTATATGTTTTATAACGGTAATGGATTCGGGAAAACTGGTATTGGTTGGGCAGAATGGCATGACCAGTTATCAAGTTAAATAAACTATGGATATAAAACCGATGGTTAGTGTTTCACTAATCACATATAATCAAGTAAGATATATTCGTAGAGCAATAGAAAGTATTCTTGCTCAAAAGATAAATTTTGAATACGAAATAATTGTTGGTGATGATTTTTCATCTGATGGAACGAGAGAAATCCTATTAGAATATCAACAAAAATTTCCAGCTATTATAAAGCCTATTTTGCATTCTCAACGGAATAATGGCATACCAGGAAAATTAAATTATATATCAACAATATATGCGGCAACTGGTAAGTATATTGCCTTATTAGATGGTGATGATTATTGGGATGATCCTAGTAAATTACAAAAGCAGGTAAGTTTTTTAGAGCAAAATCCTGAATATGTTATCTCGTTTCATGATAGTGTAGTTGTTGATGGAGAAGGAAATCTATTGAAAAAGTCAAAGCTCGGGGTACAGAGGCAAAGGAACTTAACCGGTGAAGAAGTAATTAATGGGGCATTAATACCGGCAAATACTGCTCTCTTTAGAAATAGATTATTCAGATCTTTTCCAGACGAATTTTATAGTGTATTGAATGGTGACACCTTTACATTTGCACTGTTAGCACAACATGGTAACGCCTATTATCATGCTGATATAGTGCCGAGCGGTTATACAATGCATAATACTGGTGTATGGAGTCAAAGCAACCTAGAATTTAGGCATAATGAAACACTACATACATATGAGATGCTATTAAATGTTATTGATATTAAGTATAAAAGTATTGTAAAAAAACATCTATTCATTAAAAAAATAAAAACTGTAAAATTCCAAAATACTAAGATTAAAAAATTAAAAACCTATTTTTCTTCCTTTAAATACTTCTTCTTTGATAAAAATATTATCAATGTTGCGATATACAGCGCATATTCAATGCTAAGAGGCAGATGAAATAAGTTGTATATCATAGCTCTTTTAAATTTTACCATAAATGCCTTCTGTTTCAGTAATTATTCCAATATATAACTCTGCTAAAACTATTAGGAGAGCAGTAGAATCTGCCTTAAATAATAATAGTGTTAAAGAAGTTATTTTAATTGAAGACGGTTCTTCAGATGAATCTTTAGAGAAATGTAAGGAATTGATAGAGACATATCCTTTATTAAAATTACTAACCCATGAAGATGGTATAAATAAAGGGGCAAATGTAAGTAGAAATTTAGGCTTGTATGAAGCGTCAGGCGAATGGATTCAGTTTTTAGACGCTGATGATGAGCTATTAAACAACAAAATAGATCATCAGATAAAGTTAGTAAAAAATAATCCTTCAAGTAATCTGGTAATTGGGAATTATGTCTATATTAAAGCAAAATCACAGCTAAAAATTAAGTCAAATCTGTCACCTTGGCTAGGGCTAATTGATAGTAATCTAGGGATCACTAGTGCTAATTTGTGGAAAACAGATGCAATTAGAAGAGTTGGAGGATGGGAAACAGCATTAACTAGTAGTCAGGAGTATGATTTAATTTTTAGGCTTATGCAAAATAATCCTTTGGTAATATATGATGATGCTTTTTTAACTAAAATCCATGCAGCACAGAACTCTATTTCAAGATCGAAAAATAGAATCCAAGAAAATACAATAAACCGACTTAAGCTTAGAATAGAAATTAGAGATTATTTAAAAAAGAATAACTTATTGACTATAGACAAAAAGCTTTTCTTAGACGGCTTTATAGGAAGAAATGTGAACTATTTAAAACGAGAGGAAAGAAGCAAATTTAAATTTAATCCTTTACTATTCAGTATGTATAAATTATACCTGAGAGTAAACAGATTAAATATTATTTGATGCTGTAGCCCGATAGAACCGGAGTAATATAATGTCAGAATATATCATCAAGTTAAAAGAATATCTTCAATTACCTACAAGCATAACAATATGCCTTTACTAAAACTTGTAAATAAATTAAATAGAAAACTGAATTCTAATAATGAGTTTTTCAAGAGAATCAAATATAGGCATACTACTTTCTGGTTGAACGGTAATGATAAGGACAATATATCACATAGAGTTCAGTACGCTACAGACTCTGTTGAGGAATGGAAGGATGTTGAAAATTGGCAACGTAAGCTAAGCAACAAACACAACTCCAGGGAATTTGCTATTAAGTTTGGTTGTAGAGTACCTTATTTATACTGGCAGGGCAGAAATTTTAATAGTATACCTTTTGACACCTTGCCAGATAATTATGTTATTCGGCCAACTACTGGTGCGGGCGGTAAGATGGTATTTGTAATGCAAAAGGGGCTAAATTTATTTGATGGCCATACTTATGCACCTCAGCAAATAATAGATGTTTTGTCTGTAGCTGCTGCTAAGAAGCCTGATTTAGAATTTCTTATAGAGGAGTTTGTTACAAATGAAAAGGGAGAGTTTAAAATTCCTGATGACTATAAGTTATACATGTTTAATGGAAAAGTGGCATGTATACAAGTGATTAACCGACAGAGCCCTTCTAAAGGCAGAGTTCAGTTTTATGACGAAAATTGGGGCAATTTAAAGAGAGTTCAGTTTTCATATGAAAATGGTGAGCGACAAGACCCGCCGAAATGTTTACCAGAGATGTTGGAATATGCTAAGAGGATTAGTAAAGAATATCAAATCTTTGCAAGGATTGATTTTTATGCAACGCACAATGGAGCTGTTTTTGGTGAAATCACCCCTACTCCATTTCAAGGAAAGGGATTCACTTTTTTCGGGAATAAACTTTTGATAAAGTATTGGGATACATATTGTAAGGGATTGATATAATATATAACTGTAAAACGAGCTCCGATAAGCTTCTTAAATATCCTTGCCCTTTTAAAATGATAGAATCGTTTGCTAAAAAAGATGGTGCAATGCCTTTAGTGTCAATAGTTGTACCAACTTATAACAGAGGTGATATAATAAGTACTACTATCGAAAGTATAATCAAACAAACTTATATCTGCTGGGAATTACTGATAGTAGATGATGGGTCTACGGATGACACTGAAGATATAGTTAAATCTTTTGCTGCTGTAGATATTAGAATTAAATATTACGCAAGGCCGAACAATAGGAAGAAAGGGGCCAACAGTTGCCGAAATTATGGATATGAGCACGCTAAAGGAAAATTTATCAAGTGGGTTGACTCAGATGATATTTTGATTCCTGAGGCATTATTTAAACAAATTCAATTAATATCAATTGACCCAGAATATAAGGTTTGCTTTGCTTATGGTCGCTTTTTCAATGATGAAACCTCGGAATTAGAAGAAGGCTGGGCACGAAAATACACTTCTGAGAATCTGCTTTGGGATTATATTCGAAATATTATAAGATGGCCAGTAGGAGGACCATTATGGGAAATGAGTTTTTTTGAAAGTTCACCCTTTAATGAAAAACTGAAGAATTCCCAAGAGTGGTTAATGCATGGCGAGCAAGTCATTAAACTGAAGACCAATAATTATGTTATATTATCCGAAGATATATATCTTATAAGAAGGGGTAATGTAAGGATGAGTTCTAGCAGAAGTAGTGGGTATTATTATAATTCTGCGAAAGCAAGAACATCCTTATTACTAAGTCATCTTAAATCTAAAGCTGTTTCTTCAAGCATTATTATAGAGTTAACAAAGCAGATACTTGTGTTTTCTTATCATACAACTAAAAGTGCTGTGTTAACAATTACAAAATAGACTAGCGTATCAAAATCTAATGAAGCGAATAACAAAGGAGCATATTGATTTTATTATAGGCTTAGTGGTCAAGAAGAGATTTTTTCTGACTGAAACTTTCAGGTACTTTTCTCATCCTAATAAAATTATTATTAATGGCTTTGCCAAGTCTACGAATTTTGGTGATGCTCTTAATATCCCTCTAGTAGAATATTTAAGTGAGAAGAAAGCATTGCCGTATAAGTATCTTTTATTAAGTAATAAAAGGCTTAAGCAACTAGACCATTATACCGTAATAGGGAGTATATTGCAATCAGCCAAAGAAGGCTCCTTGGTTTGGGGTAGTGGCTTTATATCAAATACTAATTCGGTAATTAAAAGGCCTAAGAAAGTTTATGCTGTCAGAGGACCTCTGACTAGGGAAATTTATCTTAAAAATAAGATTGATTGCCCGGCAGTTTTCGGGGACCCTGCTTTGCTGCTTCCATTTATCTATAATCCTCAATCTATTGAAAGATGCAAAATAGGAATCATACCTCATTACATAGATAAGAAAAGTTCATGGCTTTTTAAGCAAAAGAATAAGCATAATGTTGTAGTGATTGATATAGAGACTGGTTATAATTGGGAACAATTTTTGAATCAGGTACTGAAGTGTAAAGTTGTAATTACTAGTTCTCTACACGCTATAATAATAGCTAATGCCTATAACATACCTTCAATCTGGGTGAGTTTTTCTGATAAAATAACTGGAGGCAATTTCAAATTCAGGGATTACTACTTATCTGTTGGAAAGCAGATTACTACTCCTTTCAATATTGCAGAAAGCACTCAGTTAGAAGAACTTTTTGACAACTTAGATTATGAGTCTAATCATATTAATTTAAATTTATTGGTAGATGCCTGCCCTTTCGCCACTGACCAAAAAAAAGAATTGTTAAAATCTAGAATTCAAGAGTCAGTTAAGAATAGTGTTCCTAATACTCCAAACATAAGTATAAATTAACTAGCCCAAAGCATAAATTAATGAAAATACTCCGTGTTACAACAGAGCTTAATTATGGAGGAATAGAAAAAGTATTTGAGTTGCACGCCAAATATCATGATAAATCCTATGACTTGGTTTTTGTTGCTTTAGGAAATGGAGGTAATACCGAAGTGCTGTTACAAAAATTAGGTTACAAAGTAATAGTGTTGAATGCTATAAAAGTTACTATCCCATCTCTAAAACTCATAAGTGCTTTAACGAAAGTCATCAAAGAAGAAAACCCTGATGTTGTCCATGCTGCTGGAGCTGAAGCTAACTTTCATGCAACTCTAGCAGCGAAAATATCAGGTGTTAAAAAGATTATTTGTGAAGAGATAGGTATACCTAGTCATTCTATAAAAGCGAAACTTTTTTTTCGTTTAATATATAGTTTCTCAGATAAAGTAATAGCAATTTCTAAAGCCGTTGAGACCTATTTAGTTGAATCTAAGGAATCACCCGCAAATAAGGTTGTACTTATATATAATCCTGTTAATGAATTTGTAAAAGTAGAGGAAGTTAAAAAGGAGGAGTTTTTGATTACTATAGTAGCAAGACTTGAGCCTGTTAAAAATATTGATTTACTTATTGAAGCGTTTGCTGAATTGATTAAAAGATTTCCTAAAGCCAAGTTAAGTATTATTGGTAATGGGAGTTTAAGAAACGTGTTACAGAAACAGGCTGAGCGGCTTCATATGGATGAGAATATTTCTTTTAAAGGCTATCTTGTGGATCCTTACCCTGAACTGCTTAAAAGTACTTTTTTTGTGCTACCATCCTTATTTGAAGGTTTTGGGCTAGCTTGCATTGAGGCCATACAGACAGAAAATATTGTTATATGTACTGATTCGGGAGGTATTCCAGAATTTGTAAGTGATGGAGAGCATGGATTTCTTTTCAATCCTACTTCAAAGGAAGCATTATTAGAAAAGTTGGAGAAAGCGATATTGTTGCCCGAAACTGAAAAGGCTAGAATGATAAATTCTGCACAAGTCAAAGTTAAGCAAATGTTTTCTCCTGCAAAGTATTTGAGCCAGCTTCAGGAACTGTACCAATTAACATGAACACTTTCTTTACATTTAACGCATAAGAAATTTTTATACTCTCTAATAAGAGTGAGTTAAATTATCATTAATCAATCTTAATGAAGATACGAGTATTATATGTTCAAGAGACTATAAGTAGTGGAGGTGTAGAACGCAGACGACATTCTTTAGCAAAGCTATTACCAAAAGAAATATTTGAGATTAAAATAATTTGCACACAAGTTATTGGACCTTTAGCCAGTGATATTTCTAAAGAAGGAGTAGAAATTATAGAAATCGGGCTATTAGGAAAAATTTGGAATTTAAGTAAGTATAAAGCCGTATTAAAAGTTATAAAAAGTTATAAACCCCATATCATACATGGGGCCGTATTTGAGGGAGTATTACTTGCCACAATTGCTGGTAGACTTGGCAAGGTCCCTATAGTTATCGCAGAAGAAACTTCCGATCCAAAAACCAGATCAAAAAAAGCAGATAAGTTACTTAAAGGGTTGTCTCTTTTAGCAGACGCCTTTGTTGGGGTTTCACCTGCTGCGTATGATTATTTGTTATCACGAGCTAGGGTTAGTCCAAATAAATTAAGACTAATTGTAAATGGTGTTTTTCCCCCTCAACAAGTTAACCAAGAGCTAATTTCTAATCTTAGGATGTCTTTAAATATTTCTCAAGGCGATTTTGTAATAGGAAGTGTTGGTAGACTGTTTAATAAAGTAAAATTATTTACTGATTTAGTGGATGCTATAGCATTGCTAAGGGATAGATTTGAGAATATTAAACTTGTAATTGTAGGGGATGGTCCAGATAAGCATTATTTAGAAACTTACATAAGTGAATTAGGTCTGGAGTCACATATAATATTGGTAGGGTTTCAGTATGATCCTCATCCTTACTTTAAAATAATGGATGTTTTCGGAATCGTTTCATCCACAGAATCCTTTGGTCTAGTCGTTGTTGAGGCAATGTATCACAAGTTGCCGGTTATTGCCTCAAAAATAGGAGGCTTGAAAGATATTGTAGAGGATGGTAAGACTGGTATTTTAGTAGATGTAAATAGTCCTGAACAAATTGCAGAAGCATTAATAGAACTTATGTCAGACCCGCTTAAAATGAAGGAAATGGGCGAAACAGGTTTTACAAATGCCTATGCTAAATATAGTGCAGAACGATACGTGAAGGATGTAGAAAGCTTGTATGATGAACTACTAATTCGAAAACGAATAATATGAAATTATTATTTGTAACCTGGAATGGGCCTGATGTAACTTATATTGAAGGATTGTTCCTTCCCATATTTGAGAGATTGAGTAAACAATATGCTGTTGAATGTCATATTTTACAATTTACATGGGGTAATGAAGATTATGTTTCTAGAGTAGAACTTGCCTGCAAGGATAAGAGCTGCTACTATGAAGTGATAAAAGTAAACCGTCGTTTTGTACCTGCTGCATTGCTAAAAGCTAATTTGATAGATAGTAAAAAGGTAAAGAAGTATATACAGAAACACGGAATTGATATTGTGATGCCGAGGGCAACTGTTGCTGCTGCAATAGTACTTAAAGCTATAGATGGTTTGCATAAAGTAAGACTGCTTTTTGATGCAGATGGGCTACAACAGGATGAACGTGTTGATTTTAGTGGGTGGGAACCTTCCGGCCTTCAATATCGGATTTACCGGGATATAGAATTCAAAGCCCTAAGAAGATCTGATGGTGTGCTTGTACGTTCTAATCAGGCTAAGTTGATATTAGCGAGTAGGGCAGGAGCTCTCTTCAATGAAAACATTATAACAGTAATTAACAATGGAAGAGATAAAAATTTATTTGCTCCTAAATTTGATGAAGCCTTAAAAAAAGAAATTTTCAATTCTTCTACAGAAGACTTCCCTGTGCTGGTATATGCGGGGTCGATAGGGCCGCAGTATTGTTTCGATGAAATGATGTATATATTTAGTAAAGTACATCAACTTAATTCACTTACTAAGTTCTTGATTCTAACAGGTCAACCTGAAATAGTTGAAAAGAATCTGGAAGCTTATAATACTTTAAGAGCGAATTGTCTGGTTAAGAAAGTCGCTGCCGAAGAAGTGCCCATCTATTTGTCTATAGCAGATATAGCCTTTGCGTTACGTAGACCAACTTTTTCAATGAAAGCAGTTGCACCTATTAAACTTGGAGAGTACCTGTTGTGCGGTGTGCCAGTATTAGCGACGAAAGGTATTGGTGACACAGAACTATATATCCAAGGTGTAACATGTGCTCACATGCTGACTGATTTAGAAACAAGTCATTTAGACGCTTCTGTTCAATGGGTTTACCAAACGCTAAGCCAGGACAGAAGGACTGTTCGGGATGAAGCAAGGCGGATTGGCGAAAGATACTTTGATTTAGAAAAGACTGTCAGCCAATACATGCTTGCCATACAATCCTTAGGTTAGTTAAAGTGTAAATGTATTACCTTTACACCTTAACACCATTACAGATTAGACTTGAAAATTTTATTTTTCCCGAAGTATACCCGCTTAGGAGCTAGCAGCAGGCTGCGCACTTATCAGTATATTCCTTATTTTGAGGAACAGGGAATTGCCTGTGAATATAGTCCCCTCTTTGATGATCAATACTTGCTTTGTTTATATCAAAAGAAAACCATTAATAAGCTAAACATTATTATAGCCTATTTTTATAGGTTAATAAAGCTTTTTACCGTCTCAAGATATGATTTAATAATCATAGAAAAAGAACTCTTTCCTTATTTTCCTGCGTTTGCAGAACAGGTACTTGCCTTACTAAGGGTCAAGTATATTGTAGATTATGACGATGCTATTTTCCATAACTATGACCTTCATCCAAATAAATGGGTTCGCTTTTTATTAAAAAACAAAATTGCACAGGTGATGAAGGGCGCCTCATTGGTTGTAGCAGGCAATACGTACTTGCAGTCTTATGCAAATAAGGCGGGAGCAAACCAAATAATTGTAATTCCGACAGTAATTGATACAGATTTGTATATAATTAAGGGCCAAGAGCAGTCTCCCAAAGTGATTATAGGGTGGATTGGCTCTCCTTCTACCTTGAAGTATGTCAAAAACATTCTTCCAGTATTGCAGGAACTTAGCAGCAAATATCCTATTAGGTTACATATTATTGGAGGAAAAGATGGGATTGGTTTTGAAGGTTATGAAGAGGTCATAGAATGGACTGAAACTTCGGAAGTAAATTTAATTAGAGAAATTGACATAGGTATTATGCCACTAAACGACGATGCTTGGGAAAAAGGGAAGTGTGGTTATAAACTTATCCAATATATGGGTTGTGGTGTACCTGTGGTTGGTAGCCCTGTAGGCGTTAATGATGAAATAATAGTAGATGGTGTTAATGGTTTCAAGGCCTCTAACCTGTCAGAATGGAAGAAAGCCTTAGAAATCCTCTTAACCAATCGAGATCTTAGAAGGAGCCTGGGAGAGCATGGCCGTATGATGGTAGAAGAAAAGTACTCTTCTAGAAAAGCCAAGTCTATTTGGCTTGAAAATCTTTTGCATTTGCAAAAATCATAATAATATACATTGAATCTAATTATATATGATGGGGATATTCGATGTTATTATATTGTTGCTAATTCCCTACTTAGTTAAAGTAGCGATACCATATTTTTCAAGTAAAGCTGGTGTTAAGAGTACAAAATGGTTGTACTACTTATGGTACTATCATGTAGCTTTTGGATTAATTTATATTGTTTACGTTAATATTTTTGGTGGAGATGCTCTAGGATACTGGCGAAAATCTTATTTGACTCTTAACCAATACTTAAATCAAGGCCAAGGTACAGCATTTATGCATGCATTTAATTATGTATTTGTAAATGTAATGGACATCTCTTTTTTTACAGGATCCATGATTTATACCTTTATTGGGTTCCTGGGAGTAATGTTTTTTTATCTATCTACTGTTAACTTAGTCAAGACTAATGTTAAAGTTTATGGCTATAGTATTTTCCCTTATATCTTTTTTCTGCCTAATCTTCATTTCTGGTCTGTCGGCGTAGGTAAAGACACATTGGTATTTTTCTGCGTAGGATTGTTTCTCTTCAGTGTAATGAAGCCAATGGGCCGCAAATTGGGAATTGCAATTGCTTTGATTTTGTCATATAATATACGACCTCACATTACAATTTTTATATTAGTTTCATTTGGGGTAGGATTCCTTTTTGATAATAGATTAAAGCCAGTACAGAAATTATTTCTTTCTTTCTGTATGGCAGTGGGTGCTGTGCTGATCTTTGATCAGGTAATGAACTTTGTAAAGTTAGAGGAGCTCTCAATTGATGGTATAGAACAATCTACAAGCACGAGGGTTTCTAACTTAAGTAGAGGACATACTGGGTCTAGCGTAGATATTTCCTCTTATCCACTTCCATTAAAAGTTTTTACTTTCTTATTTAGGCCATTATTCTTTGATGTACACAACATAATGGGTGTTTTCGCCTCTATAGAAAATTTGATACTATTGATTCTTTTTGGTAAGATAATAAACATGAAAACACTTAAACTGCTTAAACAAGCTCCATATCAACTCAAAGGTCTATTTTTCTTTTTCTTTATAGGTAGTGTTGCCTTCTCTACTACCTTAGGAAATCTGGGTATTATGATGAGGCAGAAAAACATGTTAGTCCCCGGATTGATTATTTTTATGTTTTGGGTTCTTAGTGTCAGAAAAGAGGAACTCATAATTAAGTATAATCGGCTTAAGGCAAAAGTATCGCCTAATAATAATCCCCTTACTTAATGCTGAAATGAATATAGATGAATAATTTAATTCAAGAGATGAAGGGTTACTCAAGCGTAAGTTTTATTGATTTTTTGGTTAAAGGATAATTTAGGGATGGGCAAAGTTTTAGTTAGAATCGCTACAGTGCCGATTTCCCTTAAAAATTTAATTAGAGGACAGCTGCCTTATATGCGGTCTAGGGGGTTTGAGCCGGTGATGGTTTCTGCAGCTGGGCCCGAATCCGAGACTGTTAAAATTGAGCAGGAGTCTCCTCTAATTGAAATCAACCTTACTCGGAAAATTACCCCAGTGCAGGACCTGAAAGCATTATGGCAATTCTATAAGGTATGCAAGAAATATAAACCGACCATTGTCCATTCCCATACTCCCAAGGCTGGTGTAATAGGTATGTTGGGTGGAGCTCTTGCTGGAGTACCTATACGATTGCATACAGTGGCAGGGCTACCCTTGATGGAAGAAGCAGGATTAAAGCGCCATATATTGAATGTCGTCGAGAAAATCACATATGCCTGTGCTACTAAGATCTACCCAAACTCTACAATATTAAAAGAATATATTCTGAACAGCAGTTTTTGCGGACAGGAGAAAGTGAAGGTTATTGGTAATGGTAGCAGCAATGGTATAAACACACATTTTTTCAGTTTGGATGCTCTTGATGTTTCTAAATTGCATCAGCTGAAGCAGGAGCTTGCTATTAAACCTGAAGATTTTGTATTTGTCTTTATTGGCCGGCTTGTTAAAGATAAAGGAATTCAGGAATTAGTCACTGCTTTTAAATCCTTATGTGGCAAGTACAAGCATTTAAAACTTTTACTAGTAGGCTCTCTAGAGCAGCATCTGGATCCATTAAGTGCAGAAATTATTCAAGAAATAGAACATAACCCTGCAATACTATCGGTAGGTTACCAAAATGAAGTGCGCCCATACCTTGCATTAAGTCATGCATTAGCCTTTCCATCTTACCGAGAAGGATTTCCCAATGTTCCTATGCAAGCAGGCTGCTTTGAACTGCCATGTATAGTAACAAACATAAATGGCTGTAACGAGATTATTGTAGAAGGTGAGAATGGATTAATTATACCTCCTAAAAATGCTCGGAAGTTACAGGAGGCCATGGAAAGGTTCCTCAGAGAAGAAACACTGTATGAGCATTTAAAGTCGAATGCTCGTCGCATGATTGTGGAGCGTTATGATCAAGGCCATTTTTGGGAGTTGTTGTATCAAGAATATCAGGAACATCTGAAGGAGCATGAATTCGCTATATCGAAATTATCTTAAACGCATCATTGATTTTATAGTAAGCTTAGTTGCTTTTGTTATACTGCTACCGGTTTTCGTAGTAGTGACGGCACTGCTTTACATTGCTAATCAAGGGAAGCCTTTTTTTCTTCAACCCCGTCCGGGCAAAAATGGCAAAATCTTTAGGGTAATCAAATATAAAACCATGAATGACCTGAAGGATGCCCATGGCAAGTTACTACCGGATGATGTGCGTCTGACTCCCGTTGGTAAGTTTGTTCGTAAGACCTCTCTGGATGAAGTTCCACAATTACTGAATGTATTAAAAGGAGAAATGTCATTGATAGGCCCACGCCCCTTGCTAGTTGAGTACCTGCCACATTACAGCAAAGAGCAGCAAAGGCGTCATGAAGTCAGGCCGGGTATTACTGGTTGGGCGCAGGTAAATGGACGCAATGCCATTAGCTGGGATGAAAAATTTAAGTACGACGTTTGGTACGTAGACAATATGTCCTTTGCTTTGGACATTAAGATTATTGGCTTAACAATTATTAAAGTGTTAAAGTCGGAAGGTATAACTGCAGAGGGACATGTCACTATGCCTACTTTTACAGAATATGTTCGGCAAAGGAAAAACAATATTTAAATGAAAAGAATACTTGTAACAGGTGCTGGCGCATTACTTGGCCAGGGAATATTACGCTGCCTCAACGTTTCATCAAACGAATACTATATAGTAACAGCTGACCCTGACTACAGAGCCCAAGGTCACAGTCTAGGAAATAAAGCCTATACTATTCCGATGGCAAGTGATCCTAAGTTTTTAAACTTTATTGAAGGGTTAATAAAGGATGGGCAAATAGATGTCGTACTAATTGGTACAGATGTAGAATTGCCAATCTTTGCCAAATATAAAGAGCAACTAGAGCAGCAGCATGGAGTAAAAGTTATTGTTTCTAGCCTCGATGTAATTAACATTGCCAATAACAAATGGTTAACGGCTCAGTTTCTTAAAGTGAATGGCTTTCCTTACCCTTTATCAGCTCTTACTACAGATAAAGAGGCTATAAAAGAACTGCGTGAAAGTCGTCCTTTCCCCTTCATAGCTAAGCCCGTTGATGGTGCTCGCTCCAAAGGCATCAAAATTATCGAAAATGACGATGACCTGCAGGAGGTCTGTTCTTATCCTAACAATCTTGTAGTTCAAGAAATGATTGGAGAACAAGAAGGTGAGTTTACCACGGGCTGTATGGTAGTAGATGGTAAGTGTCTAGCTATAGTGTCGCTTAAGAGAGACTTGCGTGACGGGAACACTTATAGAGCCTACAGAGATGGTAAAAATACTTATGACGCAGTTATCGCTAGCATAGCCGAACGCTTAGGGGTGGATGGACCTGCCAATTTCCAGTACAGGATAAAGGACGGACAACCTATAGTATTTGAAATAAATGGTAGGTTCAGCGGTACCACGCCTCTGCGTTACATGTTTGGGTTTAATGAGGTTGAGGCTCTCCTGAATCATTTGTTTAAAGTAGAAGAGATGAAGCAGCCTAATCTTAGGAATGGAGCTGTATTCAGAACTTGGTCTGATATCTTTGTGGAACCATCTCAGCTAGACGAGTTAAAAGAAAAAGGAGTACTGGAAGATTATAAAAGCCAGTATTATCCATTTAAAGCTAAGCCTTAATGAAGTATTTGATATTCGGAGCCGGTGGCTTTCTTGGCAGTACCATGGTTCAGTTTCTAAAAGAGTCTGGAGAAGTAGTGTATGAGGTGGCACGTAATGCTGACAAAGGGTTTATACCTGTTGACATTACAAAGCCGGAGCAATTCGATAGCATAGTTGTATTACCTGACATTATTATAAACTGTGCATCAGCCTTGCCAGATGTCTCCAAACGTTTTGATGACCCTAATTATCTTAGAACTTTGTTTGAAACCAACACGATAGGGGGGGCAAACATTATGAACTGGGCTGCATCTAAAGGGATTCGAAGAATTATTAATTGCTCCACACTGGTTGTTGTAAATAAACCTTGGCCTGTTCCATTAACAGAGGTAGAAAAGACCTATCCGAAAGGAAGCCATGTAGGGTACAGTGCATCAAAGTTGTCGCAGGAGTTAATTATGAGTTCGATTGCAGAAGCACATAGCTTGGAGTTATTGCACATGCGCATATCAGCCCTTTATGGTCCAGGTATGAAAGAGGGAGGAATTCTCCAGAAACTAATCCAGCAAGCAAGGTCTCATGAAGCCCTACAGTTGACAAATGGCAATAATGTCAGTTTTGATTTTTTACATGTTTATGACGCAGTTAAAGCTCTATATCACGTTTCTAAAATGGAGGCTTGGCCAGATCGGATATTAAATTTAGCTTCAGGTGAAGAAGTTTCGCTTCTGGAATTGGCCGAAAAAATTTACCAATTCACTGGAAACTCCAGTGACCTAATCACTAATATCGATAATGAGAATGTTTCTTCTAGAGCAAAAGTCGATACTAGCCTTTTGGAAAAATATTTAGAGGGTTCAGGCATAAGTACTAAATCTTTCGCCGAGAAAGTAAAAAGTATGCTGTAATGGGGCTACGAACGTATGCGGGTACTGATATTTGGTGATGTACATGGAAATCTTGTTGCGCTCGAGAAAATGCTGCAGCATGTCAGTCCAGAGGTAGACTTGATGGTGAGCCATGGGGATGTTGTAAACTATGGCCCTTGGAGTAATGAGTGTGTAGAGCTTTTACAAAGTATTCAATGCATGTGCTTACTTGGTAATCATGAATCTTATTTCATAGAAGGGAGTTATCCAGGTGAAAATAAAATAGCACAGGCTTTTTTTAACCACTGCTATGCCTCATTTAACCAACAAAAACTTATTTTGACTTATAGGGACAATATAAAAGTAGGTGACTTCGAAGTTCAGCACACAGTAAATAATCAGTACGTCTTTCCAGATACAGACTTAGAAGAGCTTAATATTGAGGGTAATTATATTATAGGTCACTCTCATCACCAGTTTTCCGGTGTAACTAATTCAGGCAAACAAATAATAAACACAGGAAGCGTCGGTCAAAATAGAAAATTCATTAATTTGATCAATTACATTATTTATGATACAGTTTCTTCGGAGGTTAAGCTGGAGTCATTAGTGTATGATATAAATCCTGTTATTGATAAAATGAAGAGTGAAAATTACCCTCAAGTTTGCCTTGACTACTATTTGAATAAAAGCAGAATATGAAAACAAAGATCTGGCTCTCTTCCCCACATATGGGGACAAATGAGTTCAATAACATCAAGGAAGCCTTCGATACGAACTGGATCGCACCGCTTGGTCCGCACGTGGATGGCTTTGAAAAAGACCTGGCCGACTTCCTGGGGGAAGGCGTGCATGTCGCTGCCCTAAGCTCGGGTACAGCCGCTCTGCACCTGGCCCTAATTATGCTGGGCGTGCAGGCCGGGGATGAGGTGATTTGCCAGAGCATGACCTTCTCGGCTTCAGCCAACCCTATTGCCTACCAGGGAGCTATACCTGTTTTTGTGGATAGTGAGAATCGCACCTGGAATATGTCGCCCGATCTGCTGGAGACGGCTATACAGGATAGGTTGCGCAAAGGCAAAAAGCCCAAAGCCATCATCGTGGTGCACCTCTATGGTATGCCAGCTGAAATGGATCGCATCATGGAGATTGCGAACCGCTTTGATATACCGGTAGTAGAAGATGCAGCGGAGGCGCTGGGCTCTTCTTACAAAGGTCGCAGGCTGGGTACCTTTGGGGCGATGAGTATTTTGTCTTTTAACGGCAACAAGATTATCACCACTTCGGGTGGCGGTGCATTGGTGTCGAATAACGAGGCATATATTAAACAGGCCCGTTTTCTGGCCACACAGGCCCGCGATGCGGCGCCTCACTACCAGCACTCGCACATTGGCTATAATTACCGCATGAGTAATATCTGCGCCGCCATTGGCCGCGGACAAATGGATGTGTTGCCGGATCGTGTGCAGCAGCGCCGTGCCAACTATACTTTCTACAAAGAAGCCTTTGCCAAATTGCCTGCCATACAGTTTCCGGATGAGCCAAGTCTAGAATATTATTCTAATCGCTGGTTGAGCACTGTGTTAGTTGATGATACAAAAGGTGTGAGCCGGGAGGACATCCGCCTGGCGCTGAAAGAAGAGAACATTGAGTCGCGTCCGCTTTGGAAGCCTATGCACCTGCAGCCAGTGTTCGCCAACGCTCCTTTTTATGGCGATGGAACTAGCGAGCGGCTCTTCGAGAAGGGCCTCTGCCTGCCATCCGGATCCAACATGACGGACGAGGAACGTGCGCGGGTAGCAACTAAGATAAAAGCTTGTTTTAAGGAAGTAACGGTCTAGGCTAGTTCCAATTATTGGCATTGAATTACTTTGGAGTGGCAAGCACTTCATAGAAGCGAGAGAAGTTAACTGATTGGAATCAGTGCAAAATTTCTGATCTGAGCTAAAAGGCTATGCTTCAATTGATAATTCTTCTATATTAAATATAAAATGCTGTATTTTAGGATTTTTATAATTAATTTTGGGCTAGCAATTGACTCTAAATCAAAGCGAACTGATTTTTGGGGGTTGTTAATGTTATTTAAAATTTAGTGTAGGGCTTTCGTAAAAAAGAAACACGGTAAACAGTTTTAAAATCCTTTGGATGGATAAATAACATATTAAATTAAACTAAAACGAATGCCTGGAAGAGGCCGTAATTAGGGCCTAGGCTATCAACAAGCGTCTTTACCTGCCCGCTTACAAACCTGACCCAAAACAGTTATATGAAAACATTTCTACAGAATAAGGCATTGCCAAAATGGATCATCCTGATTATAGATCAGGTGATTACGACCTGGTCTTTTGCTTTATCCTTTTTCATTATAAGGCAGTTCGATTTCGAAAATATCCTGCGCGGGCACTTCTTTGTTTATGTCGGGGTCTACTTTCTTGTCTCGGTAACAGTATTTTACCTGATGCGCATCCATACCGGATTGATCAGGTACTCCAGCACCGATGACATTTACCGGATCTTTACCGCCGTGCTTATCTCTAGTCTGGCCTATGCCGCTATCGTGGGATTTTGGGTAGAGCCTGAGTTCCGGATTCACTCTGTTAACATTTACGTTGTCCTGCTGGTCAATTTTTTCATCTGCTCCTCTGTGCTGGTGATGATGCGCATCGGGGCCAAAGCCCTGTTTTATTTCATCAAGCGTGGTACCACAGGCGATAAAGAGACGGTATTGATTTATGGGGCCAACAGCTTTGCCATTCTGGTGAAGCAGGCGCTGGAGGTTAGTACGGCAGGCCGCTTTACAATTGCTGGTTTTGTGGATGATAACCCGAACAAGATCGATAAGAACATCCAGCAAAAGCGGGTCTACCACATCAACGACATCGAAAAATTACAGAGTAAACTACACATTGATAAGCTCGTGATTTTGAGCGAGGACTTAAAATCCGAGGCGCGTAAGAACGCCATTGAGAAGTGTGTGGAGCTCGGCATTAAAGTAGTGACCGTGCCGCCCACCGAGCAGTGGATGTCAGGGCATCTACGTATGAGCCAGATTCAGGACTTACGCATTGAAGACCTGTTGCAGCGCCCGCCAATTGTAATCGAAAATGACAAAATATCGGCTGACCTGGCAGGCAAGCGTATCCTGATTACAGGTGGTGCTGGGTCTATTGGGTCAGAAATTGTGCGTCAGGTACTGTCTTATAAGCCAGAACTTGTCATTATCTGTGACCAGGCCGAATCGCCGTTGCATGAGTTGCAACTGGAAATGGAGGAGCAGTTCCCGGAGGCAAACCTGAAGTTGTGCATTGCCGATATCCAGAACTTCAATCGCATGTATGCTCTATTCAAAGAGTATAACCCGCAGATGGTTTACCACGCAGCCGCCTACAAGCATGTGCCGATGATGGAGAACAATCCATCGGAAGCCATTCTGACGAACGTGATGGGCACCAAAAATCTGGCAGATCTTTCCATGACCTTTGATGTGGAAAAGTTTGTGATGATCTCAACAGACAAGGCTGTGAACCCAACCAATATTATGGGGGCATCCAAGCGCATAGCGGAGATTTACATCCAGTCGCTGAACAACCTAAATGACCAAACAAAGCTACGTGATAATGTGAAAGGCACTGCGTTGCAGCAAACAAGGTTTATCACAACGCGTTTTGGCAACGTGCTGGGGTCCAATGGCTCTGTCATCCCACGTTTCCGCTCCCAGATCGAGCGTGGTGGCCCGATCACAGTGACGCACCCGGATATTACCCGATATTTCATGACGATACCGGAAGCGGTGCAGTTGGTGCTTGAGGCTGGCACAATGGGTATGGGAGGCGAAATCTTCATCTTTGATATGGGGCAGCCTGTCAGGATCGTGGATCTGGCCAAAAAAATGATCAAGCTCGCCGGCCTGACATCAAATGACATCGAGATCGTATTCTCCGGTCTTCGTCCAGGCGAGAAGCTCTACGAGGAACTCCTGAACCAGGAGGAGCTAACGATTCCTACCCATCACGACAAGATCAAGATCTCAAAAGTGCGCGAGTATACCTACAACAAAGTAGTTTCCAATATCAACGAACTGCTCACGCTCAACAAAGACGGCGATGAGACTGATGTTGTAAAGAAGATGAAGCACATCGTACCTGAGTTCAAAAGCAAGAACTCTCGTTTCGAAGAACTGGATTCGATGGTGCAGTAATGCGGCTTGTGCGATAATCAAAAAAAGGCTCCGAGTAATCGGGGCCTTTTTTGTTCAAGCGGGGTCCAACCACCCCTAACCCCTCCTTGTCTAAGGCGGGGGATTTTACTTACTGAAGCTACTGCTGATTTCCTGTAGCAAGGCTTCTATATTCTGGAACACATCTTTGTTTTCGAAGCGAAGTACTTTAATGCCAAACTCTTGTAAAACCTGATCACGCTCATGGTCCATGTTGTGGACAATTGCACTATGGTGTACTTGCCCATCTAATTCAATAGCCAGTTTTTCTGAAGAACAGTAGAAGTCAAGAATGAAGTTGCCAACGCTGTGTTGACGCCTAAACTTGCGGCCACTTAACTGGCCTCCTCTTAAGTATTTCCATAGCTCGTCTTCCGCTGGAGTTGAGTGATTTCTCAAATCCTTCCTTTTTCCTTTCAAGTATCCTCTGTTGTGCAGTTGCATCATCTATATCGTTGGCTGTAACCATACAACAGTGGAGCCCCAAAAATTCCCCGCCTTAGACAAGGAGGGGTTAGGGGTGGTTGGACTTGAAGTGAAAACCGCCTACAACGCCGGCAAAACCTTCGCCTTTACTTCACCAAACCCAATACGTATACCTTGTCTCTCTGCATAGCCGCGCATGATGACGGTGTCGTAGTCGTTGATGAACTTGCGCTCGGTACCGTCGGATAGCTTGATAGGCTGTGTGCCACGCCAGGTTAGTTCGAGCATAGAGCCATAGGAGGTCTTGTCGGGGCCGCTGATCGTGCCGGAGGCATACATGTCGCCAACCTGGATATTACAGCCGTTGCTGCTTTGATGGGCCAACTGCTGATTCATGTTCCAGTACATGTACTTGAAGTTGGAGTGACAGATACTGTTCTCCTCACCATCTTCTGGCTGAATGAGTACTTCCAGATTAATATCGTAGTTATGTTCGCCGCTGAACTGCAGGTAGGGAAGTGGCTTGGGATCTTGTACCGGACCTTTCACACGGAATGGCTCCAGGGCGTCTAAGGTTACCACCCAAGGTGAGATGGAGGAAGCAAAGCTCTTTGCCAGGAACGGCCCAAGGGGTACGTACTCCCAGGTCTGCATGTCGCGTGCCGACCAATCGTTAAACAGCACCAGGCCAAAGATGTAATCATCCGCTTCATTAGGAGTGATCATGTCACCCAGCTTCGTTTCGCGACCTGTAATAAACGCTACCTCCAACTCAAAATCGAGCAGGCGGGATGGGCCAAAAGTAGGTGCTTCGGCATCCGGCGCTTTGGTTTGGCCATTGGGTCGTCGAACATCAGTGCCAGACACCAAGATGGAAGAAGCACGTCCGTGATAGCCGATCGGGATATGTTTCCAGTTCGGTAACAGGGCGTTCTTCGGGTCACGGAACATGGTGCCCACGTTTGTAGCATGTTCAATGCTGGAGTAAAAATCTGTGTAGTTCCCCACCTTCACCGGCATCAGCATGCTTACTTCATTGCGCTTCGCCAGGCATTCATGCATAAGTTTGCTGTTTCCGCTTATCTCCTCGTTGTCATTGCGGAGCAATTCCGACACCCGGTTGCGCACTGCCCGCCAGGTTGGTTTGCCTAGGGCAATAAAGTCGTTCAGGTATGGGCGGTGAAATACAGTTGGGTCAATATCAAGCAGTTCAAACAGGTTATACTGCGCTACGGCATACAGGTCGAGTACATAGTCGCCAATAGCAACACCCACACGAGGGTCTTTGGTGTCTGATGTGAAAATGCCGAAGGGTAGGTTTTGTATCGGGAAATCGCTCTCAGGCGCTATCTCTATCCAGGAATGCAGGAAGGGGTCGTTCGCTTTTATCATAGTGCAAATGAATCAGGATTGATAAACAAAGATATAGATT
Organism: Pontibacter aquaedesilientis; assembly: GCF_014773225.1. Classification (GTDB taxonomy): domain Bacteria; phylum Bacteroidota; class Bacteroidia; order Cytophagales; family Hymenobacteraceae; genus Pontibacter; species Pontibacter aquaedesilientis. The sequence continues at coordinate 521,677 of NZ_JACXAJ010000002.1, forward strand.
TTGAAGCGGATGGGAAACAAAAAAGCAGGTACTGAACATCAGCACCTGCTTTTTCTAAATATAATAAGGTATACCGCCTAAGGTATAGGTGTCACATTTACGGCTTCCACGGATTTAATCTCAGGCACGGCTTTGAGTACCGATTGCTCCACGCCCGCCTTGAGCGTCATGGTAGACATCGGGCAGGAACCACAGGCCCCGAGCAGCTCAAGCTTGAGCACCATCTCATCCGTTACCTCCAGCACTTTCACGTTGCCGCCGTCAGCTTCCAGGTATGGCCTGATTTGGTCGAGGGCGTCTTCTATGCGAAGTAAAAAATCGTTATCAACGTTTATGGTTGCCATTTGTCTTAGCTTTTAATTTCTACAGGTTGTGTTTTGGCCAACGTCGCGTTACGAACAGATACCTGCTGGGCAACAGCTTGGGCCAACTCTCTAAAAACACCGGAGGCAGGAGAATCGTTCTGCAACGCAACAGGAGTTCCCTCGTCACCGCACTCGCGTATACCTTGCACCAACGGTACCTGGCCGAGTACCGGCACATCAAACTTCTTAGCGAGGTTTTGGCCGCCTTCCTGTCCGAAGATATAATATTTGTTCTCAGGCAGCTCGGCTGGCGTAAAATAAGCCATGTTCTCAACCACGCCTAATACAGGAACATTGATCTGAGGCTGACGGAACATCTGTAATCCCTTCTGTGCGTCCGCAATAGCTACTTTCTGTGGGGTCGTCACAATCACAGCACCGGTTACTGGCAGCACCTGCACCATGGTCAGGTGAATGTCAGAGGTTCCCGGAGGGAGGTCAAGCAGCAGGTAGTCCAACTCACCCCACTCCACATCCGAAATAAACTGCTTCAGGGCCGAACTGGCCATTGGGCCACGCCAGATCACGGCATGGTCCGGAGGAGTCAGGAAGCCAATCGACATCAGTTTGACGCCATACTTCTCAACCGGTATAATGTAATTCTTGCCATGATCGCCCTGCACCATATGCGGTCGCTCAGCTTCCACACCGAACATGGTAGGTATAGACGGACCGAAAATATCCGCATCGATCAGGCCAACCTTAGCGCCGGACTGTGCCAGCGCGATGGCCAGGTTACTAGTCACGGTAGACTTGCCTACGCCGCCTTTGCCCGAAGCGATGGCGATGATGTTTTTCACCCCAGTCAGTACCTCGTTGTTGCCGGCGCGTCCAGAAGTCACGCGGGATGTCATGTTTACCGTTACTTCTGCGTCTTTGTCCACCATAGTATGGATGGCACGGATACAGGCGTTACGGATCAGGTCTTTGAGGGGGCAGGCGGGTGTGGTCAGGATAACGGTAAAGCTAATGTTCTTACCATCTACCTGAACGTCCTCGATCATGTTGAGCGTCACCAGGTCCTTGCCCAGGTCTGGTTCCTCCACATAACTGAGGGCTTTGAGTATATCTTCTTTTGAAATTGCCATAGTATAATCTGCTTTTGTGAAGCCTTACAAAGATACAAACAAAAAAACTTTAAACATGATTTAGGAAGTGGTAGATATGAATTCGGGGTTCATTACATTTTAGTACTGCTCTCGCTCGCGTCCCGTGAGTGTGAGCATTGGGACGCAGAAATCGCCGCCTACAGTATAGCCATTCAACAATTTAAATTTATCTTTGTATCCCCTCAAGCAGCATACCCATGTCCCTGATCCCAAAAGAAATAGTTGACCAGATTTTAGCCCAGGCCGATATCACGGAGGTAGTGGGGGATTTTGTGTCGCTTAAGAAGAAGGGGCAGAACATGTGGGCAAACTGCCCCTTCCACCATGAAAAGTCGCCGTCCTTTTCGGTTTCGCCGGCCAAGGGCATTTATAAGTGCTTCGGTTGCGGTAAGGCAGGTAACTCAGTTCAGTTTATCATGGATGTGGAAGGCACCAGCTTTCCGGAGGCGCTTAAGTACCTGGCCAAGAAATACGGCATTGAGGTGCCTGAGGAGCAGCCTAACCCAGAATATGCCCGGGAGCAGAGCGAGCGCGACAGTCTGTACATCGTCTCGGATTTTGCCAATAAGCATTACCAGCAAATACTGCAGACCCATGAGCAGGGGAGTATAGGACAATCCTATCTGAAAGAGCGTGGCCTGACAAATAACACCATCCGTAAGTTTGAGCTGGGGTATAGCCTAGATGCTTGGTCTGACCTGACGGACGCCGCCCTCAAAGCAGGGTTTAAGCAGCAGTACTTGGAGGCAACAGGCCTGACCATTGTCAAGGAAGACGGTAAGAAGTATGACCGTTTCCGGGGGCGTGTGATGTTCCCGATCCATAACATTTCGGGCCGCGTAATTGGCTTTGGTGCCCGTACGCTCAAATCCAACGACAAGAAGAGCCCCAAGTACCTCAATTCCCCGGAGTCGGAAATCTACCACAAGAGCAATGTGCTCTACGGCATGTACCAGGCCCGGCAGGCCGTTCGCATGCAGGATATGTGCTACATGGTGGAGGGCTACTTGGATGTGTTGTCGCTGCACCAGGGCGGTATCGAGAATGTGGTGTCCTCGTCCGGCACCTCGCTCACCGAAGGGCAGATCAAGCTGATCGCTCGCTATACCCAGAACATTACAGTGCTGTACGATGGCGATGCGGCAGGTATAAAAGCATCCCTCAGAGGTATAGACCTGATCCTGGAGAACGGGCTCAATGTGAATGTGGTGACTTTCCCGACGGGGGAAGATCCGGATTCATACATCCATAAAGTGGGCGATGAGAAATTCAAAGCCTATGTAAAAGAGCATTCCCAAGACTTTATCTCTTTCAAAACCAGCCTGTACGCCGAAGAGTCAAAGGGCAATCCAGTGAAGAAGGCCGAAGCTATACGGGAAATCGTTACGTCTATTTCCAAAATTCCGGACCCGATCAAGCGGACGGTATTCTTCCAGAGTTGTAGCCTGATCTTCGACATCGATGAGCAACTGCTCATTTCGGAGTATAACAAGATGCACCTGCAGGAGCGCCAGCAGCAACAGCAGCAACGATCAGGCAGTGCGGCAGACTTTGCAGAAGCCGAGTACTACGAGCAGGAAGAAGCAGCTGCCCGGCCAGCCACCGAAGCTGATGGGCTGAAGCGGTATGAGCGGGAGATTGTGCGCATGTTGCTCAATTACCCAGACCGCGTGCTGGTAGACGGACAGAATACCTGCCAGTATATGCTGGAGCAGCTGGAAGATGTGGAATTCCGGACGCCACTCTATGCCCGTCTGGTGGAAGTGGTAAAAGAGAAGCTAAGCCAAGGAGTTATACCTACGGCAGAGGATTTCATCAATTACCCGGACCAGGAAATACGCACGGAGGCCACCAACCTGCTTTCAGATCCCTATGAACTGAGCCAAAACTGGGAAACACACCAGATTTACGTACCCCACGAGTCTGACCTACTGCCTTACGGAGCCGAACGGGCCGTGCTGCGCCTGAAGTGGCGCAATGTGCAGCTGCTTATGAAAGCCGAGATGGAGAAACTACGTCTCGTGACAGACCCCGCCGAGCAGGACCGTGTACTCCAGGTCATCTTCAGCCTCAAATCCTTCGAAAAACAGATCGGTGACTTATTGGGGATTGTGGTGAATAAGTAAGATTAAACTTTTTACCTTTGCAGCGCATTTCATAGTATAGACAATCAGCCTGCTATACCTTAGGTAGGGCAGGTATAGGAAGTAACACATGGAAACTAATTCACTAGAGCCAATCAAGCTCGATTCAATAGAAGACGCGATCGAAGACATCCGCCAGGGTAAGATCATTATTGTGGTAGACGACGACGACCGGGAGAATGAGGGCGATTTCATTTGCGCCGCCGAAATGGTGACGCCGGAGATCATCAACTTCATGGCCACGCATGGTCGCGGTCTTGTTTGCTGCCCGCTGACAGAGGAACGTTGCGATGAACTGGGGCTGGAACTGATGGTAGGCCGTAACACGGCGCTGCATGCCACTCCGTTCACCGTATCAGTTGATCTGATCGGGCATGGCTGTACCACTGGTATATCCGCTTCTGACCGCGCCAAGACCATTCAGGCTCTGGTAGACCCTAACACAGACCCGCACTCTCTTGGCAAGCCGGGGCACATTTTTCCGTTGAAGGCCAAGAAAGAAGGCGTACTGCGTCGTCCGGGACATACCGAGGCATCCGTTGACCTGGCTCGCCTGGCAGGCCTGGCTCCGGCTGGCGTTCTGATCGAGATCATGAACGAAGACGGTACCATGGCGCGCCTTCCTGACCTGGTCAAGGTGGCTGAGCGCTTCAACCTCAAGCTTATTTCGATCAAGGATCTGGTGGAATACCGCCTGAAAAAAGAAAGCCTGATTGACCGGGAGATTGCCGTGGAGCTTCCAACTGACTTTGGCGACTTTGACCTGTACGCCTTTACGCAGCGCAGCAACGATGCCAAGCATCTGGCCCTGGTAAAAGGCACCTGGGCCGAAGAGGAGCCCGTATTGGTGCGCGTTCACTCTTCCTGCGTGACCGGCGATATCTTCGGCTCCTGCCGTTGCGACTGCGGTCCACAACTGCACGAAGCCATGCGCATGATCGAGCGTGAGGGAAAAGGTGTGATCGTCTACATGAACCAGGAAGGACGCGGTATCGGTCTGATCAATAAACTGAAAGCCTACAAGCTGCAAGAGCAGGGCCGCGACACTGTGGAGGCGAACCTGGAGCTCGGCTTCGGGATGGATGACCGCGACTACGGTGTAGGGGCTCAAATTCTGCGCGACCTCGGTGTGAAAAAGATGAGGCTGATCACCAATAACCCGAAGAAACGCGGCGGTCTGATTGGCTATGGTTTGGAAGTGGTGGAAAACGTGGCCATCGAAATAGCGCCGAATCCGCATAACCAAAGCTACCTGACAACCAAGCGGGACAAGCTGGGTCATGAGATCCTGAAGAACACATCCGTCCGATAGATTTATACCTGCATATACCTGATCCTGATACAGGAATAAGCCCGTGCCTAAGAGGTACGGGTTTTTTTTGTGCCCTTTTATTTAAATTAATTCTAAAAATTTAACATACAACGCATACACCCAAGTGATTCTAATGCGTTATCATTTATATGTAAACATTTGTGCAACAGTAAGTTGAGTGGGGGTGTGTGAGATGAGGTAGTTGTGATGTTTTTAGTTTTATGCCCATGAAGAAGTTGGATACTAATAGTCGTTTTTTACTGGTGCTTGTGGTTCTGCTTGGCTGGCCATTGTTAACTTATGGACAATTCCGGGATAGTTTCGAGACACAGGAGTGGCATTTTGGAAAGGTTGTGCTGGCGACCGGTGTGAGCCTGAGCGGGCAGGTAGTATATCATCCGGCCAAAGAAGTGGTGCAAGTTTCGTCAGATGACGGGGCTATCAGTTCGTTCTCGCCAGTCAATGTGAGTTATTTTGTCGTTAACGACATTTACACAGGCAAACCACAGTTGTTTCGCTCGATATTCTGGAACCTGGGAAAGCAGGACACCGATTTTAAAAAGCCTGTTTTCTTTGAACAACTGAACGACGGCAGGCTGGTCCTGATCAAAAGACAGACCGGCGTTGTAGCCAAACCCACCGATAATCAGATCAGGGATCCTTATCAGGAAGCCCTTTACCCCCACACGCGGGGCACATCGGAAAGTATACAGGAAGCCTATTACGCACTGTTACCCAATGGTGAAATCGTGCCACTGCGCAAAAAGAAGCGAGACCTGCTCCAGCTTTTCGGGGAGAAGTCGGACCAGGTAAAGCAGTTTGCGAAGTCCAACAAACTGGACTACAACAACCCCAATCAGCTGGTTACCATTGTTAATTATTTCAACTCGCTTTAGAAGGGCCTACAAATCCCTGAAGCGGAGCAACAGGTAGGAGCCAAGCAACAGCAGGCCGATATACCCCAAAGCAGGCAGCACGGCCCAGGCAGGCGAGAGCGCTTGCGTAGGAGATGTCAGTTGGTCGATGATTTCCTGGCCGGGCGTAGGTGTCAGGCTGCCAAATACCTTTATCGGCATGTACTTATCCAGGCTATCATCCAATTGATAGTGTATGATCGGCTCCACTAGTTTGGCCCAGGCAAGGTAGGCTATGATCGCCAAACCACTTTTGCGGACCAGAAAGGCAAAGAACATGGCCAGCGTCATGTAGCCCACTGACTGCACAAAGAAGTAAGACAAATGGTCAATTTGCCCCAAGACGGCACTAAAGCTTTTGTCTTTGCTGAAGAGGAGACCGAAGATCAACCCAAGCGCCAACAGAAAAACCGTGCTGAACACAGCCAGGCCGAGTGCCACACAAAATTTTGCAAGCACCAGTTCTTTCCGCGAAAGCCCGTCGATGACTTGTTGGCGGAAGGTCCGGAAGCTGTACTCGTCGGTGATGAGCACGATAATAAGTATACCCAGCAGCAGATTGAAAAAGTAGGCGATAAAGGAAAACCGTGCCCACAGGCCGGGAAATTCAAACATAGAGGCCCCGACAGTCTGACCACTGATCAAAACGCTTTTGCTTACATAGATCGAAAGCAGGAGCAGCAGCGCATAAATGCCCAGGATCACCCAGAAAGTGCGGTATAGGAATATCTTCCGAAATTCGATTTGTAGCAGGTTCATCTTAAGCTTCTTCTTTAGTGATTTCCAGGAACTGCGCCTCCAGGCTTTTGCGGCGCACCAGCAGCTGCGACAGCACAATGCCCTGCGCAAACATATCGCGGTTGAGGTCGGTGCTGGTATAGCCTTCGGTCAGAGTGAGGGTAATGTCCTCTTTTTCCTGCCCAAACTGCGCCACGTAGGGGAGTCGCTCCAGCAGCTGCAGCACAGGGGCCAGGTTCTCGGCGCTGATCAGAAGCTGATCCTGAGCTGAGAGGATGTTGCCAACCGGCCCGTTGGCCTTCAGCCTGCCGGATTGCAGCACCGCCACATGGGTACATACCTTCTCTACCTCATCCAGCAGGTGACTTGCCAGCACAATGGTTTTGCCCTGCCCGGCAATGCGCAGAATAAGGTCGCGTACCTCGGCTATACCTTGCGGATCAAGCCCGTTGGTGGGTTCATCCAACACAAGTACTTCCGGGTCGTTGAGCATAGCGGCTGCCAGCGCCAGGCGCTGCTTCATCCCCAGCGAAAAACCTTTGAAAGTGGTATGGCTCCGTGTGCCCAGGCCAACCAGGTCCAGCATTTTGTTGATGTTCTTTGGGTCCGCCTGCTTGACGTCGGCGATCACCTGCAGGTTGCGTTTGGCAGTCAGGTAAGGGTAGAAGTTCGGCGTTTCGAGCAAGGCCCCGACCCGCTGCTTGGTCTCTTTGCTGATAGATTTTCCAAACCACAAAAAGCTCCCGCCGCTTGGCCGGATCACGTCCAGTACCATGCCGAGCGTGGTGGTTTTGCCGCTTCCATTCGGGCCGAGCAAACCGTAAATGCTGCCGGCTTCTACCTGTAGGGTCAGCCGGTCCAGCGCCTGCAGGCTGCCGTACTTTTTGGAAAGCTCATCAAGGTATAAGACTGTTGCCATAGCTGCGTTAGTTTTAACAAATATACCTTTTTTCTGATATAGAAAAGACAAAACAAAGCAGCCCCGGCAAAGCGTGTCGCTTGCCGGGGCTGCCTAGGTATACAAACAATAAAACTCGCTTTATTCTGTGAAGTTCAGGTGGTAGAACAAACTCACCTGCAAGGTATGGTTGTGCTCAAAAACCACCCCGTTGGCTTTCTGCACGATCTGGTTGAGGTAACCGAGTTCCAGCGTGGCTGCATTGCTAAACTTGTAGCCCAATGCGGCATAGGCTCGGTTCTGGTCGAAGATGTTACGCTGAATATTGTTTCCGAAACCTACAAAGACCTCATCATAAACAGCCAAAAATGGCTCTTTGGCCTCAAGTGTGGGACCTACAAGCGGGAGCGTCGCTTTGATCATGTAACGGGCACGGTTGAGGTAGGTATAGCTGTCTGCATCTGCAGGCTTTATCCAGCGCTGCTCGAGGCGGTAGCGGTGCATGAGCCCCACCCGGTCCAGGTTGCTTTTAAGTTGCAACTGTTCATAGATACGATGTTCCGGAAAGGTGCCCGCCGCCGGAAAGTCTCCGTAAGGATGGGTTTCGATGAAGCCGTAACCCAGCGTGAACATTGCAGCAGGGGTGAGATCATAGTTGATGCCTGTCCGGATAAGCAGTTGCTGCGGATCTTTGATGAGGTTATGCCGGCGCCACTGCAATTCGGTGTGCAGTCCCCATTTGCTGTGAAGCTTATGGTCGCCAAAATACATGTACCAGCCATTGTTGTTGAAATCCTTGATGCGGCTACTCTGTGCCTGTATGGTTTGTGTCAGTAGCGCCAGGCTCAAGCCTACTGCCAGTTTGCAAAGTATGTGCTTTGTATTCATGGGGGTAAAGTTCGACTTCAAAAGATTGCTTTTCAACTTGATTCCGGTCTTTTTTCTTTAGGTAAGAAATAACGTTATCTTTTCTGTTGAATTGAAAAAGGGGGCTATAATTGATCCGACTTAAAAACCTATGTTACCAGGAAACGAAAAATTCAGGAAGATAGAACGCAGCATGACAGCGGCTGAGGCCAACGTGCGGGCCCTCGTTTTCATGCTGCCCATCGTACTCATTTACGTGACTACTTATGCGTTTATCTGGTCCGAGCAGTTTTCAGCGGAAAATCTCAGGGAGCTGATACAAACCCACCGCACCCTGCTAATGTTTTCGCCGCTTGTCATGATGGGGGTGTTTGTGCTGGGGGCTGTGGTGCATGAGTTGCTGCATGGGCTCACCTGGGCTGCTTTTTGCGAAAACGGACTCAAGTCGATACAATACGGGGTTTACTGGAAAGTGCTGACACCTTATTGCCATTGCAAAGAGGTACTGCCACTCAAGCACTATGCGATAGGCGGGATGATGCCGGGCCTGGTGATGGGCTTTCTTCCGGCGCTGGCAGGTATAGCGACCGGGCATTTTCTGCTTTTCCTGTTCGGTTTGTTCTTCTCGATGGCTGCTGCCGGCGATTTGCTCATCCTCTGGATGCTCCGCCACCAACACAGCACCGACCTCATACAGGATCATCCGGACAAGATCGGTTACTTTGTGCTTATACCCGTTGCACCCTAGCGGCAGCGCTTTGGTCAGGTAGGTATTGTGGCCGCAAATGGCTATATTTATTTAAAATCTATTCTATGAACTACAAAAAGGTATACGGCAGCCTGCTCGCGACGGCTCTTGCCATCGGTAGTTTGCCGGCAGTGGCGCAGGATTACAAGGAGCTGCACCAGAAAGCCATCGTGGTAGACACACACAACGATGTGCTCATCTCGGTATTGGAGGGCTTGCGGCTAGAAGATGATTTGCGTGGCAAAACGCACTCCGACCTGGCCCGTTTCAAAGAAGGTGGCGTGGATGTGCAGATTTTTTCGGTGTGGAGCGACGAGACCTATGGCAAAGGCAAAGGCTTTAAATTTGCCAATCTGCAGATTGACTCGCTTTACGCCATCGTGGAGCGCAACCCGGACAAGATGATGATCGCCAAAACGCCAGCCGACATTATGAAGGCGGTGCAGCAAAATAAACTGGCCACCATGATCGGGCTTGAAGGCGGTCACATGATCGAGGATAACCTGAACTACCTGGAGGAACTGCACCAGCGCGGTACCAGCTACATGACGCTTACCTGGAACAACTCTACTTCCTGGGCCAGTTCTGCCATGGATGAGTCAGGTGGTAAAATGCGGAAGTCGAAACGGGGACTGAACAAGTTTGGCAAGCAGGTGGTGCGCAAAATGAATGAACTGGGTATGATGGTGGACCTGAGCCACGTAGGAGAGCGCACTTTCTGGGATGCCATGGCCACCACCACCAAACCGGTGATAGTCTCGCACAGCTGCGTACATCATTTTAACCCGCACTTCCGCAACCTGAAGGACGATCAGATCAAGGCCATCGCCAAGAACGGTGGCGTGATTCATCTGAACTTCTTCTCAGGTTTCCTGGATCCGGGTTATGACAAGCGGATGAACGCCTTTCGGGAAAAACACAAGACTGAAGTAGACGCATTGCGCAAAGCAGGCAACAACTCAATCCAGATTTACGACTGGGCTATGGAAAATTATCCGGAAGAGGCATCTGAGTTGCGTCCACCACTCTCATTGCTGCTCGACCACCTGGACCATATCGTGAAATTAGTAGGAGCGGATTATGTTGGCTTAGGGTCAGATTTTGACGGCATCACCTCCACCCCGCAGCAACTCGACAGCGTAGCCGATATGCCCTTGATTACCAAAGAGCTGCTCGCACGTGGGTATAGCGAAGAAGATGTGAAGAAGATTTTGGGTGAGAATTTTATGCGCGTGTTCCGTGCCAATGTAGGATCGTAGGAAGGTATAGGTATGAATGAAAAAAGGTCAGGCTCCAACGTGGGCTCTGACCTTTTTTTGTTTAAGTAGGGGTGGGACAATCATACTGTGAAAGCAATCATTACTCCACAGGCACCACCCTGTAAATTATACCGGGATTCTCCACCGCTACATAGATATACCCATCCGGTGCCATGCGCACGTCGCGCACACGACCAATGTTTTTGAGGAGCTTCTCTTCGCTCACGATCTTGTTGCCATCCATTTTGAGTTTGCTCAGGAACTGGAAGCGGAGGGAACCCACCAACAGGTCGCCTTCCCAGGCTTTGTAGCGGTTGCCCGTCACGAAGGCCATGCCGGATGGGGCGATGGAAGGCACCCAGTACCAAAGCGGTTGCTCCATCCCTTCTTTCTTGGTCAGCTCCGTGAGCACGGTGCCATTGTAGTTAATGCCGTAGGAGATAACCGGCCAACCGTAGTTTTTACCCTTCTCGGCAATGTTCACTTCGTCACCGCCTCGTGGGCCGTGTTCGTTGGTCCAGATAGCGCCGGTTTTTGGGTGTATGGTCATACCTTGGATGTTGCGGTTACCGATGGTATAGATTGTGGCTACTGCGCCCTTCTCATTGGCAAACGGGTTGTCGGCAGGTATAGCGCCGTCGTCTTGGATGCGGTGTACCTTGCCTGGCGCGCGTTCTATGGTTTGGGCATTCTCGTGGTGCTGGCCACGGTCGCCTACCGATATGTACAGCATGCCGTCACGGCCAAACTCTAGGCGAGACCCGTAATGGTGGCGGGTTCTGGCCCAGGGTTGGGCTTCAAAGATCACTTTCTTATCTGTTAGTTTGTTGCCTTCCAGCCTGGCACGCATAACGGCCGTAGTCGAGAGTGTCTGGTTATCCTCCTGCTTGAAAGCAGAGTAAGAGAGGTAAATGGTGTTGTTTTTGGCAAAGTCCGGGTGCAGCTCCACGTCCAGCAGTCCGCCCTGGCCTTGAGCCAGTACTTCCGGTGTACCGGCAATCTTCTGCAATTGCTTCGTGTCCTTGGGTAGACGATAGAAAGAGCCGTTTCGGTCGGTGATCAGCATGTCGCCGTTGGGCAGGAAAGCCATTCCCCAAGGCACCTGCAGGCCGGTTGCCACCGTGTCGAGGCGGTAACGGAGGGTTTCGGAGGTATAGACTTCGGTACGCTTTGACTCTTCACTGAAATCGTACTGCTTCACATTCTGTATACCTTCCTGTATGTAGGCAACCAGGCCCGTGATCTCGTCATCGGTGAAGGTCTGGTCAAAGCCTGGCATACCTTCGTCGGAGTAACCGTGCTTGATGGCGGCAAAAAGGTTTTCGGCGGAGTTGCCGTGTTTCCATTTGCGGTCGGTGAAGGCTTCCATCTGCTCGCCGTGGCAGCCAGAACAATAGCTGGCGTAATTGGTGCGGGCTTTTGCTAGCTGTGCGTCTGTTAAAGCTGTTTCCTTGACAGAAACTTCGGCTACGGTATTGGCATCGGTCGTGCTGGTGCTGGAACTGGAGCCTGTGCAGCTTTCGAAGCTGATCAGGGCTAATCCCAACAGTGAAAGTAAGTATGAGGTATTTCGCATGGTTGTATGTTTCAGTCGCTGGACTGTACGTGAATAGTAAGCTTGTGTATACAAATATAGGCTTCTATGCCGGTTTCGCCTTACAGGAATATCCAATTATGTAATTAAACAGGTATAGTGTGCTGACTTACCTTGTTTAATGCTTTATCAGTGGCGCATCTGCTTTGGACAACTTCCGCCTTTTTGCTTAACTTTCAAGCTATAAAGGGCCAGCATACAAGATACTGGGCAAACCGACAACACGAAAAGATAAAGACTTGATGAAAATAAAACTGTATCAGATAGATGCCTTCACGGAACAGGTATTTGGTGGCAACCCTGCCGCTGTTTGTATACTGGACGAGTGGCTAAGTGATACACTGATGCAGCAGATCGCAGGTGAAAATAACCTGGCAGAAACAGCATTTGTGGTAAAGTCAGCTGAGAATTTTGAGATCAGGTGGTTTACGCCGACCGTTGAGGTTGATTTATGTGGACATGCTACGCTGGCTGCTGCGCATGTACTTTTCCACTACTATAATTATCCCACAAATCTTATCAATTTCTACTCGACCCGTAGTGGCTTGCTGAGGGTTACAAAAGGGAGCGATGGCCTCACGTTAGACTTCCCGACGGATACTTTTGAAGAAGTTGATACGCCAGAAGTGCTTGTGAGGGCATTCGGAAAGAGACCTGAAAAGGCTTTCAAAGGAAAAACTGATTATCTGTTACTTTACACGGCTCAACAAGACATTGAGGCGATGCAACCTGATTTGGGGCTGGTGGCAACCGTTGGTGGAAGAGGCGTGATCGTATCCGCTCCAGGTATAGAAGTCGATTTCGTATCCCGTTTTTTTGCCCCACAGGCAGGTATAGACGAAGATCCTGTAACCGGATCGGCTCATACAACGCTAACGCCTGTGTGGAGCGAAAAGCTAGGCAAGAAAGTTCTTAGCGCGCAACAGTTATCTAAGAGGCGCGGCAGTTTGAAATGCGAATTTCTTGGTGATAGAGTTAAAATAACCGGAAAAGCAGTAACTTACTTAGTAGGGGAAATAGAAATTTAGCAATTAGAAAAGCCACCTTCATCAGGTGGCTTTCACTTTTTGAGGTAGTTCAGTTACTACAACGGCAATTTCATATCCTGCATCAGTCTCCCTACCGGGTACATTTGGTGGGTTGGCTCATAGTGCGGAGAGTTTCTGTAAACGAAGTCCAGCTGGGCGCGGGCGTTCTTGGCGAATTCCGGGTCCTGCTTCTTACGCTCTTCCAGGCGCTTCCTCAAATCCGGGTTTTGCTTCAGAATATCAGCAGCCAGGTCTTCAAAAACATAACTGGAGAAGTACTCTTTCTGCATAAGGATGCTGTCGAAGAAATTCCAGTTGAAGTAGGAGTCCACGGCCTGCGGCTCCAAAGCCTCTACCAAAAAGCGGTTTGCTTCCTGGTTCAGGTATACCACGTAGTCGCCTTTCCGGAATTGGCGTGGTAGGGTGCGCGTCTCCACTTGGGTGCTGTAGTGCAGATAATGGCCCTCATAAGGACGCTGCCCTGTTTTATAGTCGGTGATGTAGTACGTGTCGAGCGTGAGGGTAGTGTCGCGGGTAAGTTGGCGCATTTCCACTTTGTTCAGCTTGAGGCGGTCAATTACTTCGCGCCAGGCCTGTGGGATGATATAGGCCACTGGCTTCTCCACTGTTAATGCAGGGGCAAAGGTATTGTAGTAATTGATGATTTTGGAATAAGGCGCTTTGCGGTCGTAGTAAAGTCGCTCGAGTCCGCTTACCTCACTGGGTTTGTATTTGGCAGCATAGCCCAAGAAAGGAATTTGATCGACTTTAGTTGTATCCAGCTTCCAGTCCAGCGCAAAGGTTTTCTGCGTCAGTGTTTGCTGCTTGGCATTAGCTCGCAGCTCTCCTATCTCTTTGGCATCGCGGCTCACGGTGTTGATCATGTGCTCCATCAGCTTGTAGGTGGACTTTACCCGCTGGTCGAAAGGCTTGAGCATATGTGTTTCGGGTACAAAGCCGATGGTGTTGTAGAGGGTCGTGTACCCGGTGGCATAGCGGGGCGATTCCATGAAACCTACTATACCTTTGTCCGGCGTCTCGTCAATAGTATTCATGTAGGGCACCATCGGGAACTTGTCCTTTTTCATGCCTTCATAAAGCGATGGCAGCATTTTGCCCTGCAGGTAACCAGCCAGTGTTGGGTTGAGTTTGTTGTGCTGCGTGGCGATGAGCGTCATCACGTGCTGGTAGTCGGCCCCGTTGGAGGTATGGTTGTCCATGAACACATCCGGATCCCAGTCGCGGAAGATCTGGTGAAAGGTTTGTGCGTTTCTGGAATCGGTTTTGAGGTAATCACGGTTCAGGTCGAGGTTGCGGGCATTGCCCCGAAAGCCGTAGCTTTCCGGCCCGTTTTGGTTGGTGCGGGTATGGCTGTTGCGATTCAGTGTCCCGCCGATGTTATAGACAGGTATAATGACCAGCACCACATTGTCGAGCTGCCTGCGCTTTTTCCTGTCCTGCAGGTAATCGCGGGCCAGCAGCATGGTGGCGTCTATACCTTCGGGCTCACCCGGGTGAATACCGTTCTGGATCAGGAGTACGCGCTTGTTCTTTTGCCTGATCGAAGCCGGGTCGAAATCTTTGTCGGTGGAGATGATGACCAGGTGCAACGGATGACCGGAATCCGTGCTGCCGTAGGGCACCATTTTCACTTCGTCGTAGGCGGCGTCCAGTTTGCTATACCAGTCGATGGCCTCGTCGTAGGTGGCGGTTTGGTTGCCGTTTCCTTTTTCGTAAGGGGTCTTGAGGTCTGTTTTATCAGGTGTTCCGGTAGCCAGCAGCGCGGCCAGGAGTAGGGTGGTTAACATGAATGTGTCTACAATTGGTGTTGTAAGGCAATGTTAGCCATTTCCGGACAAAAATCCTGCGCTATACCTGAAACGTCGCCCTGTTTTTGTTGGTCGGGAAGAAAAACTTATCGAGGCTGTACTTGCCGGGGCCGATGAAGAAGAGAGAGAAAAACAGAATAGCAGCCTCCAGCGCATGGGAGTAACCGCCGAAGCCATCCCCGGCGCTCATATGGCGCAGGGCCGCAACCAGCATGGTAACAAACAGCAAAATCAGGACGGGACGGAATAGCAGGCCAAGAGCAAGCAGCAGGCCACCTGCCGTTTCGGCAAAAGCAGCCATAAAACCCCAGAACTCCGGCGCAAACCCGATTCCCAGCAATTGCATGTTGGCTCCTATCTTAGCCCAAAGCTCCGGACCGCCCATCATCTTGGGCCAGCCATGCAGGATAAACATAATACCAATGCCGATGCGGAGCAGCAGCAGTCCTGTGTTTCGATAGTGATAGCGGGTTCGGAATATTGCCATGAGAGCAATAATACGTATTTCTATATTATATTACAAAAATCTAATATACTAGTATGCCTTTTACCAGTGTGTTAGCCAGAATATCCTCGGGCTTCAGGTTGTTGCGTTGTATTTTGTTGAGTTGGTCTTTGTCGAGAACGAAGGAGAAACCGGCGGCCTTGCTAACAGCCACAAAACCTGCCTCGCCCTGGGCGGTATAGTCGATGGGGTAATGCTGCTGCACCTCGCTAAACTTGGAGCCAATGCCTATGCCTTGGGCGGTCTTGTAATCATCGTCGCGGATGCTCAGGCGCCATACCTGGCAGGTTGGTTCACATTGTTGCTCTATTACCAATCCGCTAGGGCTGATGTCACTACTTAGTACGTGAGCGGTATAGTTTTGCCCTTCCAGGCGCAGGGTCGTGTCTTTTAACTGTAAACCCGGAAGTTTAAGCTGGCGCATTTCATCGATGGGCATGCCAATCCGTATACTGCCTACACGCCCTTTGGCAATGAGGAACTCGGCTGGGTTCGGAACAGGTATAGCATCTTCTGAGGTGACTTCTGTGGCAATGGCTTCTTCTGAGGTAATGCCGGACGCTGCATCGTCGCGGTCGGCAAGGCAAGCTGCCATGCCCACTCCCAGCAGGATGGCATATAGTAGGTTCTTAAGCATAAGGTGGTATTAAGGAATCATGATATTCTTTATTAACCTTTTCGTGGCGGCAGGGGTTGTCGTATATTAGCACGGAAACGCAATTCGTTTAATTTGTTATACATCAACTAAGAATAATAAAATGGCTAAACCGCTAATCCTGGTTTCTAATGACGACGGTATCACGGCACCGGGCATCCGGACGCTGGTAAAAGTGGCAAAATCGATAGGGGAGGTGATCGTAGTGGCGCCCGACGGACCACAGTCAGGTATGGGGCATGCCATTACCATTGGCAACACACTCCGACTGGACAAGTCCATAGCGTTCGATGATTTGGGTATAGAGGCCTATGAATGCTCCGGCACACCGGCCGACTGCGTGAAACTGGCCAAGCACCATGTGCTGAAAGAACGCCGCCCCGATCTGGTGGTGAGCGGCATTAACCACGGTTCCAATTCCAGCATCAGTGTGTTGTATTCGGGCACCATGTCGGCTGCCATCGAGGCGGCTATCGAGGGACTTCCGGCCATTGGCTTCTCACTCTGCGACTACGGGCACGAGGCGGACTTTTCGCATACCGAGGAATTTGTGGAAGTGATCATCCGGCAGGCTTTACAGCACGGCATACCCGAGAACACGGCCCTGAATGTGAACCTGCCCAAAAAGAGCAGTGAGCCGATCAAAGGCATAAAAGTGTGCCGGCAGGCGCATGCCAAGTGGCAGGAGGAGTTTGACGAGCGCCTCGACCCACGCAACCGCCGCTACTTCTGGATGACGGGCAGCTTCGTGAACTTCGACAAAGGCGAGGACACAGACGAGTGTGCGCTTTTGAACAATTACGTGTCGGTAGTGCCCTGCCAGTATGATATGACCGCTTACCATGCCATGGCCCGGCTCAATGAATGGGATATTTAAGGTATAGCAGCAAGTAAGTACAAAGACAAAGCGCAGCTCCTTAACAGATTCGGAGCTGCGCTTTGTCTTTGTACCTTGTCAGGTCAGTCAAACCCTATCAGGTATCGGGTGGTTATTTGGATTGTCCGGTTCCAGTGCTGAGGAACTGAACCGGTAAGGTTAACTCCGTTGCTACTGGCTGTCCGTTTTTTAAAGCCGGTTCCCACTGGCCGGAAGTAGCCTTTACGGCAGCCATGGCGGCTTCCGACAGTTTGGCCAGAATAGCCTTGTTCTGCAACTGGAAGGTGGAGGCATCCATATAATCCAATTCAGAGCCAGGACCAACCGCTTTTTTAAGCTTGGTGTTTTCCAGTTTCAGCTTTGATACGCTGCCGTCCGGCTCCACAGTAAACTTCACTATAACGCGGGCATTCAGGTTTTCTTGTCTGGCCTCGGCCGGCAGTGTGAGGTGCTCCATCATGGTTTGTTGCATGGCTTCCTGACCTCCTTTGAATTGCGGCATGCGGTTAGCTTTTTCGATGGCGGCTTTTCTATCCGCCTCTGTCATGGCAAACCGAAGTGGCAAGGTATAGCGCACCCGCACGGCTTTGCCGCTCTGGCGACCAGCTGTCCATTGGCCGCTCATCATTTTCACGACCCGCATGGCTTCTTCATCGGTGCCATGGCCAAGCGATTTAACGGTTTGGATTTCCTGTATAGTGCCGTCTTTCTCCACCACAAAGCTCACCACTACCAAACCTTCTATGCCATTCTCAATGGCTGCTTTAGGGTATTTTATGTTCGTTCCGAGAAATTTCAACATTTCCCCTTCCCCGCCTTCGAATTGAGGCATCTGCTCAACATAGGTATAGGGCTTGTTTTGTTCTGTGGCAGTTGATAATTTTTGTGCGAATGACGGGGTTTGTGAACCTAGAGCCAAGGCCAATGCCAACATCGGAGCGGCCAGCATGCTTTTTTTGATGTTTTTGTTTTTCATGAGAGGTGAGTTTTATGGTTTGAAAAGGCAATACGGTTCTGTTCCAGCTTATTCGGCTGGATTAATCAGGGAAAAGAAAGTATAGGGTGTTGTTATTTTATGGCAAACCGGATGGGCAAGGTGTAACGGACCGGTACAGCTTTGCCGTTTTGCTTTCCGGCAATCCACTGGCCGTTCATTGTTTCAACTACCCGAACGGCCTCACGGTCGAGGTCATCATGCAATTTCTTTAGCACAGCGATATCGTACAGGCTGCCATCCGTATCCACAACGAAACTCACCACAACAAGCCCTTCCATTCCAGCTTCCTGTGCAGTTTTAGGGTACTTGATGTTAGTGCCCAGAAACTTCAGCATTTCTACTTCTCCTCCTTTGAACTCGGGCATTTGTTCTACATAGGTATAAGGCCTTGCTTTTTCATTGGGAGAAACGACTGCTTCTCCCGACTCGGAATTTTCTATTTCTCTTTCAGGATTGGAAACTGGTGTTGACTTTTCAGGTATGGACGGTGCTGTCCTTGTACCTGCTGTACTCTTGCTTTCTGAATCTATGGAAGGTATAGCAGCCGCTTTATGAGCCGGTACATTTTCCATAGCTTCGTTCAATGAGGCAGGTTTAGCTAAGGTAGTAGCGATATCGGCGCGAACCCTATTATTGGAGAATGCAACCAGTAACACTAACAACAATGGAAGTACCAGCAGTGAGCGCATCATGCTGCCTTGGCGACCGTGCTGCTGCAGCATGTGCAGGCGTCGGAACACCTGCGGCTTCTGGAAATAACTGCCTACCGGTATACCTGTTGTGTAGAGTACTTCTTTAGCTAAAAGAGAGCTGTATTCATTGGCCTGAAAATCGGACAGTACCTCGGCGTCTGCCTGATACTCATGTACGTCACGCAGCTCTTCCTTCAGCAACCAAACCAACGGGTTGAACCAGAGTAGGGCCGTCAGGACTTCGTAATACAGAATGTCGTAGGTATGGCGCAGGCGCACATGGGCCAGTTCATGGGCCAGTATCTGGTGCTGCTCTTTTTCGGTTAGGTGTGGCTGTCGGCTCAGGAAAACATAGTGGAGGAAGGCAAATGTAGGAGAGTGGCCTTCTGTCTGCAAAACTGATGCTTCTGTTCCATTATCCTCCAACGGTACTGATACGGCTGCCAGCCTTTGTATTTGCAGCAGCTGCCAAGCCAGCCTGCCCCACATTATCAGGCTCACCAAGGTATAGAGTCCAATCAGCACAACCGCAAGTGGCAGCGAGTCCGTCGCCCCAGGTCCCGATTCGCTATGCCCTATTACGGCGACTTCCGGCAGCTGAAAAGTAGGTATAGCTGCTGCCACCGGCAGCGCATCAGCCAAGGGCAAAGGCAAACGGATCAGGGGAGCAGCCAAAGCCACAGCCGGTGCCAGCAGCAGGAACAAGCGGTTGTAGCGCAGGCTAGGCTGCTTACGCAGCAGCAGCACATAAAACAGGTATAGCATCAGCAGACCGAGGCCTGACTGTAGCAAATAATTAACGGTCGTTTCCATCGGGCTGGTCCTCTTCTTTTAAGTCATCTTTTACATGGCGTAGCAGCTGATCGAGCTCCTTTACATCCAGGTTGTTGTCTTTGGCAAAAAAGGAAACCAGTTTCTCGAAAGAGCCTCCAAAGTAGCCGCTCATAAAGTTTTTCAAAAAGAAACTCTTGTACTTGTCCTCAGCCACTAGGGGGAAGTACTCATGTGACTTGCCGAAAGCGGTGTAGCCCACAAAGCCCTTCTTCTCTAGAATCCGGACGATGGTTGAAACCGTGTTATAGGCTGGCTTGGGTTCAGGCATCTGTTCGATAATATCTTTCACGAAACCTTTTTCCAGCTTCCAGAGAATCTGCATGATCTCTTCTTCGGCTTTGGTGAGCTCTTTCATAGGCGGTGTATCAGTTTGATAGAATAAATATATAACTAAATACTTAGTTTATAAACTAAATACTTAGTTTATTCTGAAATAAATTGATGGACAATAAAAAAAGGCTCCCCGATCGGGGAGCCTTTTCATATATAGGTCAGTTCTGGCTTAGTAACCAGGGTTCTGAGTCAAGCTTGGGTTAACCTCTATCTGCTGCAGCGGAATAGGCCACAGGTTACGGAAGTCAGTGCCTGTATCAGGGCAGAAGCCAAGTAGCGTACAAGTCAGGTTGTAACGCTTCAGGTCCATGAAACGAAGGCCTTCACCTACGAACTCCAAACGACGCTGCTCCAGGATCTCTGTCAGTGCCTGTGCGTTTGTCAGCGCCAAAAGTGGAGCAAGTCCGGCTCTTGTTCTGATCATGTTGATATCAGCCAGCACCTGTGGGGCAACCGGAAGGACATTATTTCCTCCGCTCGCTGTCATCCTTACTGCGGCCTCTGCTCTGATCAGGTACATTTCAGCCAGACGGATAACCATTACGTTATCGGCGTTGTTGGCGATGTCCTCATATTTGAGCAAACGCATGCGGTTGTTCTGGATACGGGTAGTTGCTTCAAACCTCTTGTCACCCTTTTGTCCCGAAGCCGACAGTGCGTTGTAGGCACCGGATCGCAGGTAGAATTTCTGCCCGGCAGATGTCGGGTCAGATGCCGTACCCAAGCCATTGGCATCGTTTAGGGTGAAGTCCACTTCAAAAATGGACTCTGCGTTACCCTCTGTCGTGAAAAGCTCAGCGAAGTTAGGCAGCAACGAAGACTCGCCATTCACAATCACCTGGTTGGCTTTTGCGAATGCCTGCTCATTGTTACCACGCTGCAACTGTACACGAGCCTGAAGTGCGATAGCAGCTTCGGCTGTAGCTCGTCTCGGGTTCGATCCGCCGGCAGCGCTCAGCATAGTTTCAGCCTTCTGCAAGTCAGAAAGCACCGCATTGTATACCTCAGCTACCGGAGTTCTGCCCAAAGACTGAATCTCAGCAATTGTAGTAGTAGGAGCCAGCACCACCGGTACAGCACCGAAAACTTTCACAAGGTCGAAGTGAACCAGTGCCCGAAGGAACATCATCTCGCCTTTGATCTGGTTGCGCTGTGCATCTGTGATGTTGGTCAGACGGTCCGCATCGCGCAGCACAATGTTCGCGCGGTTAATGGCGCTATACATGGTTGCCCAAGTGCTTGAAATCTGCAGGTTGGACGCGTTGATACGGCGACCAGACACTTCACGGTCAGTTGTGAAGGTACCTGAATGGAACAGGTTATCAGCATACACATCCTGATAAAGCAGGTAACGCATGCCATAGTAGTTCGAGGACTGGATGATGCTATAGGCACCCAGGGCAGAACGGTTAAGGGTGGTAAAGTCAATTACAGCGCCTTCTGCCTCAATTGCTGTAGTTGGTTCAACGTCTAGCACATCGTTACAGCTGGTAAAGGTTCCCAGGCCGAGTGCTGCTAATAGTATAATCGAATATTTTTTCATGATTGCTTTTCCTTTTGCTCGTTAGAAACCTACGTTAACACCAAAAGTGATTGTGCGTGCCTGCGGGAATGTGTAGAAGTCAACGCCAAGGGTTGTATTGGAAGTACCGGCGAAGTTAACTTCAGGGTCAAAGCCAGGGTAGTCTGTGAATGTAAACAGGTTCTGGGCTTGTGCGTACACACGCAGACTTCTCATCTTCATGCGCTCAGTCAATGATGTTGGCAAGGTATAGCCAAGGATCACGTTCTTGAAACGCAGGTAAGAGCCGTCGTAAATAAATCTGTCAGAGTTGCTACGGTTGTTGTTGTTCAAATCGTCTACAGTCGCTCTAGGTACGTTCGTCACGTCACCTTCTTGCTGCCAGCGGTCTCTAACAAGGCCCAGCATGTTGTCATCCAGGAAGTCGTTGCCGAGGTGCTGCTGATACTGGGAAGCAGGGTTGGCGATATCGTTGCCCTGAGAGAACTGCATGAAAACGTTCAGATCGAATCCTTTGAAGCGGAAGTTGTTGGTGAAACCACCCACGAACTTAGGCTGAGCGCTACCGATAATGGTCAGGTCGTCATCTGTGATCACGCCGTCACCGTTTACATCCACAAACTTCACGTCACCAGCCTGTGTGCCTTGTGCCTGGATAGTAGATGGAATCTCATCCGTTGTGCTGTATACGCCATTTGTCTTGAAACCGTAGAACGTACCGATAGGCTGTCCTTCACGCAATACAAGTGAGTTACCACCGAAACCGTAGAAAATGTCCTGTCCTTCATAAAGCTCCAGCACCTTGTTTCTGTTGAAAGAGATGTTGAAATCAGACGTCCAGTTAAAGCCATTGTCTCTGTTGTCGATGTTCACCGTGTTCAGGGCAAGTTCAAGACCTTTGTTCTCGATAGAACCGATGTTAGACTGGTAGCTGCCAAAACCGTTCTGAGTCGGGATAGGGCGGGCAAACAACAGGTCGTTTGTCTTCTTGATGTAGTAGTCAACGGCCAGGTTCACGCGGTTGTTGATGAAACCGAAGTCAGCACCAACGTTGAACTGCTGCGTCTCTTCCCACTTCAAGTCCGGGTTAGGGATTTGAGTAAGGCCGATGCCTGGCTGATCCAGGTAGTTAGATCCTGAGTAAAGCGCCAGGTAGGCGAAGTCACCAAATGATTGGTTACCCGTGATACCGTATGAAGCACGCAGCTTCAGTTCGCTCATAAAGTCAAGGCCAGACATAAAGTCTTCTTCGATCACTCTCCAGCCAGCTGAAATGGATGGGAAGTAACCAAAGCGGTTTTCGTCACCGAAACGGGTAGAACCATCCGCACGGAAGTTAAGGCCCAACAGGTATCTGTCTTTGAAGTTGTAGTTTACACGACCGAAGTAAGAAAGCAGAGCGCTTTCGATCAACGTGTTAGAACCTTCGTTCACGCGGGCTGCACTGGCAATGTAACGGAAGCGCTCACCAGGGAAACCCACACCTGTTACGAAGGCCGAACGGCGCTTGTCCTGTTCTGTACTTACACCGAACACACTGGAGATGCTGTGCACGTCGTTGAAGGTCTTGTTGTAGCTGGCAGTAGACTCAAGCAAAAGCTTGGTAACGGTAGCCGTGGCGTTTGTGCCTGAACCACCAACTGCTGTGGCAAAAGAGCCAGGGTAGTTGGTTGGCGTATAGCGGCGCTCATCCACGTTCAGGGCGTCAATACCACCTTTTACTTGCACATCAAGGCCTGGCAGGATCGTGTAACGGGCAAATGCGTTACCGATCGCACGCAGGTTCTGCGTCAGGTCGTCGTTCTCAGTTCCTTCCGCCACCGGGTTGGTGTAGAAGTAGTTAGGACGCGTGTATTGCTTTGTAGCCTCGTCAAAATAAATAGGCCAGATCGGAGAAGCAGCCAGTGAGTTGGCAAACGGACCGTACAGGGTGTTGTCACTCACGATACGGTTGTTGTCAGAGCGGCTCAGCTGTACGCTTGTGCCGATTGTCATCTTGTCGTTCACCTGGTGGTCCAGGTTCAGACGAGTAGAGAAGCGCTCGTAACGGCTACCGATTACGATACCTTTCTGGTCAAAATAGCTACCTGACAGGTAGTATCTTGTCTTGGCATCGCCACCGCTAAGTGAGATCTCGTAGTTAGAGATACCCGCGTTTCTGGTAACAGCGTCAATCCAGTCCGTATCAGTCGGCTCGAAATCAAGACCACCGTAGTACCAGTCTGTAAAATCTTCGAATGTTGCGTCCGGAGCAAAGTAACCATCGTTTACATAGGCTTCCAGCATGATTTCCTTATACTCATCAGCTCTCAGGAAGTCAGGCTTTTTCCACATGCTCTGTGTACCTGTGTAGGCGTTGAAATTGATCTGCGTTTTCTTGGCAGAGCCACGCTTGGTTGTGATGAGTACCACACCGTTGGCAGCACGCGAACCGTAGATAGCCGCAGCCGAGGCGTCTTTCAGAACGTCGATTGACTCGATGTCGTTCGGGTTCAGGTCAGACACCGCGTTCACGGACTGGCCACCGTAGCCCAGCTGCGAGTAGTCACCAGAAGTAAGCGGCACGCCGTCTACTACATAAAGTGGCTGGTTGCTGGCAGAGATAGACGAAGAACCACGTACACGCACGCTGATACCACCACCTGGCGTACCAGAGTTCTGTGAAATCTGCACACCGGCCGCACGACCCTGCAGGGCCTGGTCAACGCCAACTACTGGTAGGTTTTTGATGGTTTCGGAAGTTACTTTGGCTGTTGCGCCCGTTACCTCGCGACGCTCCTGCGTACCGTAACCCACTACCACTACCTCACTTAATTGTTTCTCGTCGGTAGCCAGCTGCACGTTGATGCTCGTACGTCCGCCAACCGCGATTTCCTGTCTTGTCATACCAATGAAAGAGAACACGAGCGTCGCATTCGGTTTCACAGAAATGGTATATTCACCATTGATGCCTGTTGTTGCACCGTTGGTAGTGCCGCGCTCCAGTACGGTAACGCCTGGCAGGGCAGAGCCGTCGGAGGCTGCTGTCACTCTACCGGATACAGTTTGAGTCTGCGCCCACACACTGCTAACCAGCGCCAGGACTAAAAAGAAGCTCAAGAGTACACTCTTCCTCATAGTAGTTTGAATTTGATTAAAAAAATTGTTTAAAATAAAAGGGAATTTAACTGTCAGGTTCTCAAAGAGAGCCGCTAAAGCCCATCACTCACTTTGGCAAATCTAAGAAAAAATGAAACACGGTTTATTAAATATCTGAGTTTTGTAATAGATGGACAAACAGAGGAATAACACATTGCCTGTGAATAGGTTTTAGCGGTAAAGGATTTTATTGCCTCCAAACAACGCTGGTTCAAAAAGCTTGATGGTGCGCAATGCTGTTGTTTTCAAGATATGGTAGCTGGATTTGAGTCCTTTGGCCCGGTTTGGGTTATTCAGTATACTGTTTAATTAAGATGAAGTTGCGGAATGCCGGTGTCGGGCCAGTTGAAAAATGCAGGTGCCTGTCAGTCAGACACTAAAATTTGTCTTAGGCTGTCTGTTTCTCCAGCACCGTGACGCCCAAAAAGCCGCTTCCCTCGTGCAGACTCGATTTCCAGCCCATGTCCTGCAAATACCATCGGATGAAATTATTGAGCAGACCGTGGGCCACCAGAATAACCGTTTGTTGGGTGCCGGCTTCCTGGGCCAGCAAGGCCGCACACTCCCGGGCGCGTGCCTTGGCCTGGTGGAACGTTTCGATGCCTTTGCTGTTGAATCCCAACATCCACAGGGCACGGGCACTCAGCAGCCAGAAGCGTATGGGCAGCTTGAGTAAGGGGAGGGAGAAGATCTTGCGCTCAAACTCCCGGAACTCGTGGCGGACGATCAGCTCAACATCCTCCCCGAAAATAGCCTGGGCTGTCAGTTGGGAGCGCAACAGGGTGCTGCAGTATACCTGCTTAATCTCTTGATAAGGTATAGCCTCATGCCGCATCACAAACTCCTCCACCGCTGCCGCATCGTAGTCGCTGATAAACGCGCGGGCATCGGATGCGCTAAAAAAGCCCTTTTTGGAAACCAGGGGGCGGGCATGGCGGATCAAAAAGATTTTGCTCGGTCGTTTGTGCTCTGTTGTGGTGCTGCTCAAGGTATAGGGTTGCTGATGGTATGGCACTGTTTATACGGTGCTGCGGCGCTGTAGATTTTCGGGGGTAAGTAGATCCCCAAATCGTTCCTGTCGAATGCGCTGCCACTCGGGCCGCAGGATGCTATAATAGATCGTGTCGCGCCGCCGGCCGTCCTGCATCAGGGTATGGCTGCGCAGTATGCCTTCTTCCGTGGCCCCGGTTTTGAGCATAGCGCTCCGTGACCTTAGGTTGAGCACGTCCGTTTTCTGCTCTACACGCTCATACTGCAGTACCTCAAACGCATAGGAGAAGAGCAGGAACTTTACCTGCTTGTTCATGCCAGTACCCCGGAAATCCCTCCCCAGCCAAGTCCAGCCGATCTCCAGCCGCTTGTCCCGGTCCGAAATGTTGCCGAATGCAGTGGAGCCTGCCAGCCTCCCGGTAGCCTTGTCGATGATCACAAAGACGTAGCGCTGCCTGCTTTTCCTGTCCTGCAGTGCCGCGTTCATCCAATCCGTCAATTCTTGTTTGTTGCCAATGCGGGTCGGCATGTAGCGCCAGATGTCCTCATCCAGGGCGATGGCCTCCAACTGGGGCAGATCATGCTCTGAGACTGGCCTGAGCAGCACCAGTTCGTTTTCAAGTACGAGGTCGTGGTCGAATTTCATTGGATAAAGGATTTTGCAGATAGCTACCATACCTGCAGCGACCAGCAGAAAGGGCGCCTTGGTATTCGCTGAGAAATTAACAGAAAAATAAAGAAACATACTAACGTATTCGGGGGCAAGTGCGTATTAGAAGGCACTGACAG
Organism: Pontibacter aquaedesilientis; assembly: GCF_014773225.1. Lineage (GTDB taxonomy): Bacteria > Bacteroidota > Bacteroidia > Cytophagales > Hymenobacteraceae > Pontibacter > Pontibacter aquaedesilientis. The sequence goes on from NZ_JACXAJ010000002.1 coordinate 547,814, forward strand.
GGGGTGGCCTGCATCTGGCAAGGTTTTTAAGCCTGGACCATCGCCAGCCCCTCTATACAGCGCTCCGACGCACTCTACAAAGAAAATTTCAGGGTATCTCAGGCCATAAGGGCCCCGGTGAAGGCAAATTTATACCTGATCTATACCCATACTATAACTTGTTTTTTAGCGAAAGCGCTTCCTGTCCTTCACAGCTTCCTGCAGCAGCATCGTGCGGGGGCACGACAGCTGGCAACCCATCCCGCAAGTGGGTTTGGCTACAGGCATTAGAGCATTCAGACCAAATAGCAGATGATACAACATTTTACAGCAGATATTATGATGAAAGCACCGCATTACCCATCCAAAATCCTGATGACGGCAGATACGGTTGGCAGTGTCTGGACCTACGCACTGGAACTGACGCGTGCCATGGCCCAACACGGCACCGAGGTGGCGCTGGCCACCATGGGAGCCCCCATGAACGAAGAGCAACGGGAAGAGGCTGCACAAATCGGCAACCTGACAGTATACGAAAGTGAATATAAACTGGAGTGGATGGACAACCCCTGGGAGGATGTGGAGCAAGCCGGGGAGTGGCTCTTGAAACTGCGCGACGAGGTACAGCCCGACCTGATCCACCTTAACGGATTGGCCCATGGCAGCCTGGACTGGGGCAAGCCTGTCCTGATGGTCGTGCACTCCTGCGTGCTGTCGTGGTGGAGGGCCGTGAAAAACGAGGAAGCCCCAAAAGCCTGGAAACGATACAGTGACATGGTGCGCCAAGGCTTGCAGGCCGCCGATGTGGTGGTGGCGCCTACACAGGCCATGATGCATCAGGCCGAAGAACTCTACGGACCCTTCAACCAGAGCGCCGTGGTGTATAACGGACGCGGACAGCACCATTTCCAATTCGGTCGCAAAGAGCCCTTTGTGTTCAGCCTGGGGCGCGTGTGGGACGAGGCCAAAAACATTTCTATGCTGGCGCACATCGCATCGGACCTGCGATGGCCTGTCTACATTGCCGGAGAAGGGCGCCACCCGGCTACAGGCGAGATCGTGGAACTGGAAAACGTGCATTTCCTGGGGCAGTTGACCAACGAGGAGGTTTCCGACTGGCTGTCGCGGGCGTCGATTTACGCCTTGCCGGCCAAGTACGAGCCCTTCGGCCTGACCGTGCTGGAGGCTGCCATGTCGGGCTGCGCCCTGGTGGTGGGCAAAACCGAAAGCCAGGCAGAGGTATGGGGCAATGCGGCCCGCTACGTGGACCCTCGCAGCGCCGACGAATTGCGCGACACCATCAGCAAGCTGATTGACGACGAATTTGGGCGCAACATCATGGCATGCCGTGCCGTGAAGCGTTCCCATGGCTTTACCGCCGACCAGATGGCGCAGGACTACAGTCATCTGTACGGTCAGTTAATAAAAGCACCGGCTACGGTTTACTAATGATTTGTTCTTACTTTTGCGCACCAAACAAGGCAATGCCATGAATATCGTATTACTTGGCCTATCGATCACTTCTTCCTGGGGCAACGGCCATGCCACCACATACCGCAGTCTGGTGAAGGCACTGCAAAACAGGGGGCACCAAGTGTTGTTCCTGGAGCGTGAAGCCGTTAAACAGGCAGGCCGGCAGGACCTCCCGCAGCCCGACTATTGCCAGGTCGCCCATTATACCTCGGTCAGCGAGCTAGGCAAAAGGTTTGAGGAGCAGGTTCGCGAAGCCGAAATGGTGATCGTGGGGTCCGGACTGCAGGATGGAAAAGCGATAGGAGAGTGGGTGTTTAAGACAGCAGGTGGCATCAAAGCCTTTTATGATTTGGACGCCCCCACTACGATTGCCGGACTGGAACAGGGAAACCTGCCCTACCTGAATGCCAAGATGGTGCCGCGCTTTGATCTATACCTGTCGTGCTCAGGCGGCCCAACCTTGCAACTGCTGGAGCAGAAGTACGGCTCCCCAATGGCACGGCCACTTTATTTCTCCTTCGACCCGGAGCTATACTTCCACGAGTACCGCGAGATAAAATGGGACCTGGGCTACCTGGGCACGTACTCCGAAGACCGGATGCCGGGACTGACCAAATTGATGCTGGACGCTGCCGACCAGTGGCCCAATGGCCGTTTTGCCGTAGCCGGCGCACGCTACCCCAGCGACATGGGCTGGACATCCAATGTCACCATGCTGCAACACCTTAGTCCGGCAGAGCACCGCGACTTCTTCAACAGCCAACGCTTCACGCTCAGCATCGCCCGTGCCGAAATGAGCCGGATCGGCTATACGCCCAGCATGCGCCTGTTCGAAGCCGCAGCCTGCTGTGTCCCGATCATTTCTGACCACTGGGAAGGTATAGAAACCCTATTTGAGCCAGAGACCGAAATCCTGATCTCGGCAGGTGCAAAGGACACCCTGCGCTATCTGCGGGAAATCTGCAACACCGAGCGGAAGACGATCGGGTCGAGAGCACGCCGGAAGGTGTTGTCATTACACACAGCCGATCATCGGGCGCAGGAACTGGAGGGATTTGTGGCCGAACTCATGACGCTTGACACCCGTGGGGAGAAACAACTGGCGCTATAGCCCAAAAGTCATTTAATCAGGATCAATAAGATAAACTTTTCAAAATCTGCCATACCTGCCGTTTCTTTGGATAGCGGCAGGTATGGCTCTTTTATGTACTCAGGGCGGTGACAATGTGCCGCCTCAATCAAGAGCTAATTATGGAAACCAAAAGTATAGAGCGCTGGAAAACGCTGAAGTCCGAGATTGTATTCGAGCACAAGTGGTATACCCTGCGGCGCGACCATGTAGAGCTTCCAAACGGGCAGGAGATGGATGACTACTTTGTGAGCGTGCGGCCGGATGTGGTGCTGACCTTTCCGGTTACAGAAGACGGCCAGGTGCTGTTTGTGCGGCAGTACAAGCATGCAGCCGGCGACATCTTCATAGAGTTGCCGGGCGGCGTGATCGATGCCCATGAAACTGAGCCCCTGGCCGCTGCCAAGCGGGAGCTGCTAGAGGAAACAGGCTATACCTCTGACGATGTGGAGCCGCTGCTGCAGGTGATCGATAACCCGACAAAGGACACCAACCGCGTCTATTACTTCCTGGCCCGCAACGTGCGCGAAGTGGCTGCGCAGGACCTGGATGAAAGTGAGAACATCGAGGTCCTGAAAGTGCCGCTGCATGAAGTAGAACAGATGATTCTAAACGGCCAGATCAACGTGGCCGGTTCAGTGGCGCTTTGCCTGCTGGCCCTCCGGAAACTAGCAAAGTAGCGTATGTTAGGCCTCGGCTCGCCAGGCTGTGCTGGCAATGATGCTGGTGCCTTTCCAGTGCAAAGTATAGCCCGCTCCATTTTGCACCAGGCTAAAATCAGGATGTAACCGCAGCTCATCGGTGAGGTCCTGTGCCAGATCCGGATGTGCAATTGGGCCAAAGCCGTTGCGAACCAAACGGCGTTGCCAGGCATCGCTGCGCTCGTGCCGCTCTACCCGGTCCGCGCCCTCGCTGGCGACCACATTGATGATCTCACGTCCAAAAAATTCCTGCTCGATGATCTGCCGCTCCGGCATGTCCTGCGGCAACAGCGTGTCCAGCACATCAAACACGGTATGGTAATGGCGGAGCGACTCGCGCAGGCGCGGCAGGTAGTCCAGCTTGTTGTGTTCTGAGTCCGGCTCAGTCAGGGTAAACACCAGTGGCTTCAAAGCCCTGATCTGGCGCAGTACCTTGTCACGCTCATCAGGCTGCGCCACCAGTTGGTCAGGTATGTGGTGCAGCGTCAGGGCGGAGTTAATCACCAGGGCCTGCTCCGGGGCTATGCGGAGCGTGCTGAGGTCAAAGTCCTCGAGCCGCGATGCGATACCCTCGTAGCTGAACGGGATACCGAGCCTGCGGGCATGCTCCTCCAGCCGTATACCTGTCTCCTGCAGTCGGCGTGCCGGCTCCTCGGCGCTGTCCGGAATGTCTATACCTGTCAGGTGCAGGGAGGGGCTGCCGCCGGGCAACTTGGCCAGCTGCTCCAGGAGGTGAAACCACTGCAGTCCGCTTCCTATACCTAAATCCAGCAGGTATACCTTGTTTGCTCCGGCTATGGCTGACAAAATGATCTGGTTGGCAAACCGATGTCCGAACGAGACCAGCGGCGTGGCGTTCACCAGCACATTGAAGGCCGAGATCATGTCCATCACCCCGTAAGTGGAGTTGTAGAGGTTGCCGGCGTGAAGAGTGGTTTGCTGGTTTCTGGCCGCTAATGCCCTGGCAAAGGCCAAGGCCACCCTATCCGCAGCATTGTGCAGTCCCGAAGCCGCCGTTATCAGCTCGTTTATTTTTTCAGAGGCATCGGCTGTGTCGTGCTGCAGGCTGTTTCCCGTCGCCAGCACCTGGGCCAGCAAGGGCTGCTGCGGGTATAGGGCGGTGGGGTGAAGTATGTTTTCTAGCATAGCGATAAGGTATAGTTGGTTTTCATCTGGTCCGACGGTGATGCGCAGGCTAAAGCTGTCTTCAGTGCGGCGCGACTGTATCTGGTGTTCCAGCAGGTGCCTGTCAATTACCTCGGCTTTGATGCCCGCGTCCAGCAGCAGGAAGTTGCTCTGCGATGGCCAGTACTGCACACCCAGGCGCTGCAGTGCCTGCTCCAGTTTGAACTTCCCGCATCGGGTTGCGGCCAGTGTCTGGTTTAAGAAGTGCCCGTCTGCCAGCGCAGCCAAAGCAGCCACCTGCGCCAGTTGGTTCACATTATAGGGCTGCTTCACTTGCAGTACCTTTTCGATCACTCCTTCCTGTGCGATCATATACCCTATCCGGAGCGAGGCAAGGCCATAGGCTTTGGAGAAGGTGCGCAGAATAACCAGGTTTGGAAATTGCGGAAGCAAGGCAAGTGCGTCGCCATAGTCGGGGGCTGTCACATATTCGATATAGGCCTCATCCACGACTAGTATCACATGCGGGGGCAGCTTACGCAGCAAATACTCCAGTTCCGACATGGGCAGGTAAGTGCCTGTCGGGTTGTTGGGGTTGCACAGAAAGCACAGCCGGGTGGAGTCATCGACTTTGCTTAGCAGGGAGTGAACATCCACCTCGTAGGCACTGGTAAGCGGGGCTATCCGAAATGGGACGTGTAAGGCTTGCGCCTCTTGCCTGTACAGCGGATAAGAGGGGCTAAGCGAAAGCACACTTTCTACCCGTGAAGGACTGCAAAACCGGCGCACCAACAAGGAGATCAGTTCAGCAGACCCGCTGCCGACAAGGATTTCGGAAGGGCGTATACCTAACTTGGACGCAAGGACGGTCCGCAAGGGGGCGGCATCCGGATGCGGATAGCTGTTGATTTGAAAAAGGGCCTGCTGCAAGGCTTCCATCACTTTAGGGGAAGTGCCAAAGAGGTTTTCGTTTGAAGCGGCGCAGTAAGCGGGTCTGGTGTTCCCCATGAGGCTCAAATTAGGTAGCAGGTTGGATGATTTTAAAGAAAATCTTGGAGCAAGATAACAATTAAAGAGAGAAGAATACGGAAATAACTATACACTGGGGACAAACATTATTCAATGATTTTTTTTTGTTTTAGATAGTCAGTTTGTAAACGGTTGACTGGCAGAAACTAAAACTGCCTATAGGTTGTATATACAATAGTTGCAAAAGCTTATATTATGCGTTTAGAAGAAGAACTAAGGATGAATAAGTTCAGGAGCGTCTTTCAGAAAGCCTCCCTGAACCTGATGTTTACAGGGGAGTGGCTGATGGCGCGGGTAGACAGCCTGCTGAAACCTTACGATATTTCGTCGCAGCAATACAATGTGCTGCGGATTCTGAGAGGGCAGCAGGGCAAGCCCCTCAACCTGTACGCCATACAGGAGCGTATGCTCAACCGCATGTCCAACGCAACGCGGCTAGTGGAAAAGCTGCGACTCAAAGGCTTGGTAACGCGGGAGCAGTGCGAAGCAAACCGCCGAAAAGTAGAGATCGCGATCACCGAAAAAGGGCTACAACTCCTCGACAAACTCGACCCCATGATTGAGCAGATGGAAGAGGATACTTTCAAAGGTGTATCGAGGGCAGAAGCTGGCAGGCTAAGCGATACGCTCGACGCGCTCCGGGAAGAACATAGGGCGGCTGGTGGCTAACCTGCCGTCTCCCCGGCACGTTATACCTGAACCAATCTTAACGAACAGCTATGGAACAGGAACAGACTGCATTATTAAAAGATTATACCATCGAGGAAAGGGGGGCCTACCTGGCTGCCCTGGCCACCATAGCCTCTGTCGATGGACATGCATCAGAAGAGGAACTTGAGTTTTTGAAACTCCTGGGCGAAGCGGCCGAAATGCCGGAAAATGTAGAGCAAGAGGTATTGGAGATAGCCAAGAATCCCTCTCAAATCAGCCTGCAGCGCGTGCTTGATGTGCTCAAGAAGAGTCAGCTGCGTTTCTCCTTTATCACCGACATCATCAGTTTTGCCAAAGCCGATGGCCAGTATACCTCACAAGAGCAGCAGCGCATACAGGAGATAGCCGACTACCTGGGGGTGGACCAGAAGCAGTACAGCCTGCTAGAGCAGTTCGTGAGCAAAGCCGACGATGCGCAGCAACACGGGGAAGACCCGACTTCGCAGTCCTTCATGAGCAAGAACGGCTTTAGCGACATGTTCAAGAATGTCGGTATTTCGTCACAAATGGTGCAGGGGATACTGGGCATAGCCGCGCCTATTGTGCTGGCCCGCCTGATGAGTGGCGGCAGACGGCGTAGTGGCGGTATGACGGGAGGCATGGGCGGTGGCCTTTTAGGTGGATTGCTCGGTGGCCTGATGACAGGCCGTGGCGGGCTGATGGGCGGTGGCCGACGCTCCACAAGTGGCCTGGGCTCGATGGCCTCGGTACTGGGCGGCCTGAACGGACGCAACCGTTATGGCAGCATGGGATCTGGCGGACTGGGTGGCTTGCTGGGAGGTTTGCTGGGCGGCGGCAAGCGGGGCAGTGGTACCAGTTGGTAGGTATAGCCGGGAATGTACATCACCCTTTACAAGGTATAAACTGAGGAGTAGAGCTGGAGGCGTAAATGTCTCCAGCTTTTTTTGTGATAGTCAGACCAAATCAGATATGATATATTTCGTAGCTTTAAGAAGTATTTCCCAAACATTCAGGCACTATGACAAAAAGTAAACTCCTATACCTGGCACTGGCGCTGAGCCTTAGCTTTTCTGCCTGCCAGCAACAGCCGCAGCAGCCCTCAGTAACCACCCAAACACAATCTGCTGCAGCCAAGCTATACTTCCCGGGCAAGGGCGATAACTGGGAGAAGAAGCGGCCTGAGCAACTAGGTATGGACGCAGCCCTACTGCAAGAAGCAGTGGAGTGGGCCAAACAGCAGGAAACTACCCAAATGCCCAAGGACTTCTCCACCCAGGAAGAGATCTTCGGTAAAATGCTCGGCCCTATACCTAACGACCGGGCCAGCACCAACGGCATCATCCTGAAGAACGGCTACATCGTGGCCGAGTGGGGCGAAACAGAGCGGGTAGACCCAACCTATAGCGTGGCCAAAAGCGTGCTCTCCACCATACTGGGCATCACCATCGACCGCGGCATGATCAAAGACATCAAAGACCCGGTGGCGAGCTATGTGCAGGACGGCGGTTACGACTCGGAGCAGAACCGCAAAGTAACCTGGGAGCACCACGTTCGGCAGACCACTGAGTGGGAAGGGGAATTGTGGGGCAAAAAGCATGACTTTGTAGGAAAAGAAGAGTATGGCAGAGGCGAGCGCAAACCCCGAGAACTGCAGGAGCCAGGCACTTTCTACGAGTACAACGACGTGCGCATCAACCGCTTTGCCCTGTCTTTGCTGCGCCTTTGGAAGAAGCCTCTACCTGAGGTTTTCAAAGACGAAGTCATGGACCCGATCGATGCTTCCAATACCTGGCAGTATGTGCCTTATCGCAATTCTACTATTGAGATTGACGGCAAGCGCATGGCATCAGTGAGCGGGGGGACCCGCTGGGGTGGCGGTCTCTGGATCAGCGCCCGCGACGAAGCCCGATTCGGGTACCTGTTTTTGCGCAATGGCCGCTGGAAGGACAAGCAGATTGTATCGGAAGCGTGGGTGAAGGAAGCGACTACTGCCCGTGGGCCAGTGGGGCCAGACTACGGCTACCTGTGGTGGCTCAACACCGAGGGTAAAGCCTGGCCAAATGCGCCTACTACCAGCTACGCCGCTTTAGGCGCCGGGCAGAACACCATTTGGGTTGATCCGGAACATGATATCGTGATTGTGTGGCGCTGGCATGATGGCAAACAGGATGAGTTGATTAAAAGGGTGCTGGCGGCAGTGAAAGAGTAGTGTACATGGGCAACAAGGAAGTGAAAACACAGGCAGAAAAGGTTGATATCTATTCCGAGGATTTTGTGTCGGGACTTTTTGACAGTATGTCCGCTACCTATGGACTAACAAATTACATCTCTTCTTTTGGCTTTACAGAGCGTTGGCGGCATTGCTGTATAGAACAGTTGCCCAAACAGGCGCATTTTATGAAGGGCTATGACCTCATGACCGGGATGGGGGAGGTTTGGGCTTCGCTAGACAGAAGATTTGCAAAAGCTGATATCACTGCACTTGATATTTCGCCCATGATGTTAGCCCGCGCAGGGGCAAATGTATCCAGGTATACCTATCAAATTTCGTTGTTGCAGGCAGACGTGCTGTCGAACACCATACCTGATCATTCCGCGGATTTTGTTATTTCTACTTTCGGTCTGAAGACTTTTAACGAAGCGCAGCAAAGTTTACTGGCCGATGAGGTCGTACGCATCTTGAAGCCTGGCGGTGTATTCTCATTCATAGAAATTTCAGTACCCCAAAATATGCTTCGTCCATTTTATATGTTTTACCTAAAGCGCGTGATACCCGTTATTGGTAGACTGTTTCAAGGTAATGCTGACAATTACAGAATGCTTGGCCGATACACGTCCAATTTTAAGGATTGCAGTACTTTTTTTCAGCTCTTAGCCGATAGGGGGCTAAACGTTAGGTTTACAAATTATTTTTGGGGCTGCGCCACAGGTGTATCTGGCAGTAAACCATCGCAAAAATAACTGCCTAAAACCGCTTCAAGTGGTTCCGCTGGAAAGTCCATTCCGGGGTAAGGAGAGGTCCGCTGAAATTGGCGCTGTACCAAGGGCTTATACTTGGATTCATGGGATTCTTGAGAATCTGAATTTCCTGAGCCGGCATGTAGCTTTGAGCCAGCAAAAACAGCTTTTCCCCGGTCTGGTCATGCACAGCCATATCCATCACAATCACGGCATGGCCGGGACTTCCGCCCTTGATGAACACGTCGCCAATCTGAATGTCATTAATCGAAACAGCTTTCATCTCTTTCTCTAGCGACAAAGTGCCGGCATAGGTGAAGACCACGTGGAGGTAATCCTTGAAAGAAGCAGAGGCTGTTGACGGGGCGGCTTTCTTGACCCAAGAGCAATCGTTCCCCTTTACCTGTACGCGGTAGCCTTGCCGCCACTTGCTGTAGTCGGCCCGGAAACCGCTCGTGAAGTTGAAGTGAATGGCATCATACCTTTCCTGCCCATACAAATACTCTGCCCGCAAACGCATCACAGCATCGGCGCATTGTTGCAAATCCCGGTTGCCAACATCTATGTCGAGCACGGCGTCATAAATACCGTCATTTGGTTTAACCGCTCCATTGTAATAATGCACCTTTACGCCATGTGGCTTTAGTTTGAAATGCTGGAGGTAAGCGCCAAAGCTGTTATCTGGCTGTACTTTTCTTTTGTAGCCTCTGGGCGGTAGAAACCTTTCTACTATTGTCTTCCCTGTAGGATCGACCAGCACTGCGGTTTCAGCCATAATGTCCGGAGCATCTACAGCCGCCTTTTCGGCTTTGGAGCCGCAGGCAGTGAGCATGACGAAGAGAAGACTGTACAGGTATAGCGGCATCTTACAGGTGATAGGTTTCAATCTGAGGTGATCATTCGCAAGCAATTTATACTTGTTGCTCACTATTAGTATACGACTATAGGATTGATAGAACGAGTTTTGACTGGATCAGATACTTCCCCAGCAGGATTACAAGTATAGGACTCATGCTCTTCATACCTTACTTTCTTTTGCCAATAAAGCGTTCTTTTACCCGAGGGTATCCTTTTTGTGTGAAAGGCTTTGTATCATCCCCATAGGTATAGTTTACCTCAATCGAGTCAGGCGAGGTTAAAACAGCCCAGGCATCCACCCCTTTGCAGCCATCGCCATACCAGGCATGGTTATAGAATCTGTGCACCCGCGCCCCTCTGCCTCCTGTCCAGGTTAGCCCACTGGGCATACATCCCTTGTTTATGTTTCTAATATAATATTTTGGAAAGCCATCCACATCAAACTCTCTGCTGATCTCAAACTCAAACACATCGTTCGGGCTACTCACGTTGTAGCCTACGTATTTGCCGATCGCGAATGAGTAACCCCAGTCCATCACATGGAATGTTTTGGTGAGCGTGTCAATACCCGGGTCATCTGGGAAATTGATCAGGTCGGGCTCGTAGGTTACAATTAACTGTACATCCACGTTGCCTTCCGGGTGCATGAAACGCAGCGCGAAGGAAGGCTTATCGAAAGTACGTTCATCATTCCCTACCTTCCACTGATAGCTTTTGTACTTCTTGTTTTTGGCAGCTTTAAAGACAATGCCATTATACATGAGCACTGTATCAGCAACAAAAAGACTGTCACTTACATTTTCGTAAATAGTGAAGTCAGCTCTGGTTCTGATTGGCTCTTCTAACTCTTTTGGGTTAACCGTAGGCTTCCTATCACAACTGCTTACCCCAAATCCTGCCAAAATAAATGCAAAGCATGCCTGTATCAAATAATTTGTTTTCATGATGATGAATGCGGGAAAGTATGCTAAAGTAATAATAGTGGATAAAATTGAATATTACAATTCTTTAATGCTTTTAGTATAAACTTATACCTGTAAAAACAAAACGAGCCGACTCTTTTGAGTCGGCTCGTTCATTATTAGGTTATACCTTTAATCTTAGTGACGGCAGGTACAATGCTCACCGGCTATACCTTCAAAGCGGGTGTCCGTGCCTTCGTGCCAGTCGAAGGCCGAAGCATACTTGTTGTTTTCCCACCAGAATTTGCCCGGCTTGCGGTCGTAGTTGCCAATCTCGTTCATGGTCGCGGCATCATACAGGCGACCGTTTATCATGGTGTAGCGCACGTGCTCGGAGTTTTGGATGTTCTCAAGTGGGTTCTGGTCCAGCACGATCAGGTCGGCCAGTTTACCGGTTTCCAGCGAACCGATCTCTTTGCTCATACCCAAATATTCTGCACCGTTCATCGTAGCGGCGCGCAGGGCTTCGAGGTTAGTCATGCCACCTTGCTGCAGCATCCAAAGTTCCCAATGTGCGCCGAGGCCTTGCAGCTGTCCGTGTGCGCCAAGGTTCACTTTCACGCCAGCGTCGGTCAGAGCCTTGCAGGCTTCAGAAGTTTTAAAGTAACCGTTCTTGTATTCTTCGTCCGGCACCTGCATTACAAAGCGTGAGCGACCGTCGATGATGGAGCGTGGGGTGAACTTCAGGAGTCTTTCCTTCTCCCATACCTTGGTGTTCTGGTACCAGTAGTACTCGCCGCTGGTCGCGCCGTAGTTCACGATCAGGGTAGGGGTATAGCCGGTTTTAGAAGCTTTCCATACTTCTACCACGTCTTTGTAAAGCGGGGCGATCGGGATGTTGTGCTCAATGCCGGAGTGGCCGTCGAGGATCATGCTCATGTTATGGAAGAACGTCGAGCCGCCTTCCGGCACCACGGTCATATCCAGTTCGCGGGCCGCCTGAATTACCTGCTGGCGCTGCTCACGGCGTGGCTGGTTGTAGCTCTTCACCGAGAAACCACCGGCAGCCTGAATGCGGCGCAAGTGCGAACGGGCATCATCCAAGCTGTTGATCACGGCTTTGAAGTTACCGTCAGCTCCATACAGAATCGTACCGGTCGAGTAGATACGCGGACCCACCATGTGGCCTGCTTTCACGGCTTCGGACTGGCTGAACACCATCTCCGTGGTAGAAGACGGGTCGTGCGTTGTGGTTACGCCGTAAGCCAGGTTAGCCAGGTAGGACCATTGCTGTTTCGGGCTCATGCCGTTGCGGAAGGTGCCCAGGTGCGCATGTACGTCCACCAGACCCGGCATGATCGTTTTGCCGCTGGCGTCGATCACTTTGGCGTCTTTCGGTACGGCTATACCTTTGCCTACCGACACAATGCGGTTGCCGTCGACTACGATCGTACCGCCTTCAATTACTTCATCGCCTTTCATCGTGATAATGCGGGCATTGGTGAAGGCCACTTTACCTTGCGGGGCGTCTGTCTTAAACTCCAGTCCGATCTTTATACCTGTCGTGTCGATAGCAGGCAGTTTTTCAGGTGCACCTTCTAAAAAGGCAAAACGGTCTTTCAAGTCGTTGGAGAAATACTCATCGCCCAGCACCCAGTTCACTTTCTTGCTGTCGCCTGACCAGTGCACGCTCGTGCCAGCGTCTTTGGTGAAGCGGGCCACCGGAACAGCCTTCGTCTCAGCGCTCAGGTCCATGCCGGCACCGTTAGCCGAGAACGGCACCACGTAGCCATTGAACAGCTCTACAAAAGCCAGCCATTTGTTGTCCGGGCTTGGGTAGAACTGGTCGGTGTAGGTAGAGGTATAGTGCGTGCGCTCTTCCTTGCCGTTCAGGTCCACGCTCTTGAAGGTATACTTACCGCCACCGCCTGAAGTGAAGAAAATTCGGTCAGAAGAAGCGTTGAACAACGGGTTGAAGCCACTTTTCTGCACCAGCGTCGGATTCTTGCCCTCGGCTGTGATGTAGTAAAGGCCGCGTTCGTTACCGTGCGCATAGCCCATGTGGTTGTTGCCGCCGTCTTTGCTGTACACGATTAGTTTGCCGTTTGGCGAGAAAGAAGCGTTGGTGTAAAAGCCTTTCTCGGAAGTCAATTTGGTTGGCTTCGCGTTTTTCTTGCGGATGTCCACTTTCACCAGCGCACCAAGATTGTCATCGTCCCAAGTAGAGAAGACGAGGGTCTTGCCGTCGGGTGAAAAAGTTGGGTAGAACTCGAAGTCCTTGCCATTGGTCACACGCTCCGGCTTACCGTTCGGCAGTTCTTTTTTGTAGATATGGCCAGCCGCATTGAACACGAGCAACTTACCATCTGGCGAAGTCACGGCATGGCGGATAGCCTTGGCGGTGAACTGCGCTGGCGATACACCTGCCTTGCTGAAATCGTGGCGAACGGCCTCGGCAATGTGGTGCGTAGCGGTCGCTTCGAACGGTATGTTGCTTACTTTCTGGCTGGCTACGTCGATTTTGTTGATTTTGCCGCCAGCCCAGAACACAAGGCTCTTGTTGTCGGGCGTCCAGGCGAAGTTCGGGTATACCCCGAAGATGGCCCAGGCTTCCTGCTGGTCGTTGCTCAGTTGATCGTAGATAGGCCACTGTTCACCTGTTTTCAGGTCGTGGATGAAAAGGACAGACTTGGTGCGCACTCTGCGTACGAAAGCCAACTGCTTGCCATCGCGGGAGATCACCGGACGCACCGAGCCACCATTACCAGTCACCACGTTCTCAATCTCTCCTGTGTTACGGTCCACGCGACGAATCACGTAAATCTGGCCGTTGGCGTCTTTGTTGTACTCGAAGGTAGTGCCGCCGCTCATGTCTTCGGAGAAGTACACATACTTGCCGTCCGGCGATACAACCGGCTCGCCGGCGTCCTGCTGGTCGTTTTTGCGCTTGGTCAGCTGTACGCCGCTGCCGCCTGAGCGGTGGTACATCCACATCTCACCGGCACCCAGTGAACGGGAGGCCGTGAAGTGCTTACGAGCGATCAGGTAATCCCCGTCGGGCGTCCAAACAGCGTTATTCAGCAAACGGAAGTTCTCTTTGGTGATCTGCTTGGCGTCGGTGCCGTCGCGTTTCATCACCCAAATGTTGTCGCCACCACCCGCGTCGGAGGTGAAGGAGATGAACTTGCCGTCTGGGCTGAAACGCGGCTGCACTTCGTAGGCGCGGCCGCTGCGAAGCAACTTGGCCTTGCCACCGGTGATCGGCATGCTATAGATGTCACCGAGCATGTCGAACACGATCTCCTTGCCGTCGGGACTTACGTCCACGCTCATCCAGGTGCCTTCGTCGGTTGTTACGGTAATTTCTTTTTGCGGTCCGCGGGCTTCCTCCACGTTCCATTTATTGTCTTTTTTGTCCTGCGCCGAGGCTGTGCCCAAAGGTAAGGCAAGCGCCGCCGCCAGGAACATACTCCAATAGGTATGTTTCTTCATTACAGGGTGATTTCAGTTAGTTTAGATTCTCAAATTTAAGGATTTGAGGGGAGAAATGAATCAGGATTTTAGGATTTAAAAGGATGGGTAGGATTGAGAATTTCGGAAGTGTTTGTCATAAGCGATGGCTCTTTAGGGATAGACCGCGACTTGTCCGTGGCAAGGCTGTGCTATGACTATACCTTGTCAGCCGCTATACCTGTCATTCTGGAAGAATCTTGGTGGCATGTTGGAAACACCAAGCTACGTGGCATCACACCTTCTTCCTCACAGTTAGAATTCAATAGACCCTTATTTACTGCTATACCTTAAAGGTATAAGTTGTGCCTTGCAGGCAGGGGGTATAAGGATATACCCTGCAGATAGTTTTCGGATATTGACATCCTAAAAAGCAAGGTTGTCCTCTCGACAGAATAGAGAGAGCTGGATTCTTTTATTGGCAAAACTTCAGATTCCTCCATTCTGTCGGAATGACAAATGTTCCTACGGATAAACAGGCTCACTATACCTTACTCCACCACAAACTCCTTGGGCAAATCAAAACTCAGCGGCTTGTTGCGGCTGTGGATCTGCTCAAGGAAACTGTCGAGTTCGTCTTTGTACTCAAGGTGGTAGTCTTCGTGCAGGTTCTTGCGAATCAGCTGGATGGTGCGCTGCAGGAGGCGAGCCGTGGCGGTATAGAAGGCTTTGTAGTAACTGTCGAACTGGCCTGTGAAGTTGCCGAAGATCAGGCGCAGCAGGTATAGGTGCAGGTCTGTTTCCAGTTTCACGTCTTTGGTAATGCGCTTGAAACGGGCGATCTCCTTAGCCGACTTGCGCAGCGATTTGGTGAGCGCACGTCCCAGGTAGCGGCCTGTTGTGCCAATCATCAGCTCATGTATTTTCTCGGCGGTTTGTTCATAAGCCTCTTCCGGCGTGAGTTCGCCTAATTCGATTGCCAGCAAGTCATACAGCTCCCCGTCTCGGCGAGCGGCTTTGAGAATGATGGCTTCCTTTTCTTTATCGCTCAGCTGCTTGACAGCTCTTTTAAAACCTGTGGAAACGGTTGGCATAAGGTATAGTAGCTAAGTATAATCCGGCAAAACGGCTGGATAAAATGTTAGTTGCGTATTGGCTGGCTATACCTGTAAAGCTAGGGAATATTGGCGTGCGGTTCAAGATGTTGTGTCTGCTAAGTGCTTTGTAAAACTGTCCCCGTTGAGTGGACAAATGGTGCGGCAATGAAGGGAACTCTCCCCTCGAGGGGAGCGCAGAGGGGTGTTTTCATTTGCCAGGAAATTATAAATTGGTTAATTGTCTATATCTCAATTCGGGATTTACACCCCTATAAACCCCTCGAGGGGATAGTCTTCGAGAATGCAACGACTATAGCTTCAAGGGTAGAATTCCATGCCTCAAATTTCTACCGCTATCCCCTGAAATAATCAACACCACCGGAATTAACCCCAGCTCCGGATTGTTTTAACCTATACCTTTTTTTGAATGATAGGGGCTTGTCGGGAGGGCTTGTTTTATAGCACTTTCTACTTCCGAAGCTCCGTAAAAATTCGTAATTTTGCACTATGAATATTGAGACTGAAATTTTACATCAGGATGATGTGGCCTTGCTCGAAGAAAGCACTGATCTGCACAACCTGATTGTGTATAATGACGACGTGAATACATTTGACCACGTGATCGCAACGCTGATCAAGGTATGCGGCCACTCGGCGGAACAGGCGGAGCAATGCACGCTGCTGATCCACTACAAAGGCAAATGCACCGTGAAGGTGGGGTCTTATGAAGAGCTGGCAGGTATGTGCACCTCCCTGCACGACAAAGCCCTTTCGGCCAACATAGAGTAGCGGGAGGTTGAATGGAATTTCCGTCTAAACTGATTGAAAACGCCGTCGAGGAGTTGGCGAAGCTCCCAGGCGTAGGGCGCAAGACTGCCCTGCGGTTGGCACTGCACCTACTCAAAGAAGAGTCTGAAGAGACTTTTCTGCTGGCAGAGGCGCTCGTGAAAATGCGCACCGAAGTAAAGCACTGCAAGGAATGTCACAACATTTCGGATACAGAGGTTTGCGGTATCTGCCTCAACCCGCTGCGCGACCGCAGCCTGCTCTGCGTGGTAAGCGACATCCGGGATGTGATTGCAATTGAGAACACGTCGCAGTTCAAAGGCCTATACCATGTGCTGGGTGGGGTGATCTCGCCAATCGAAGGCGTAGGACCATCGGACCTGCACATCGACTCCCTGCTGGAGCGTCTGCCCAATTCTGAGATAAAAGAAATCCTGTTGGCGATCAGCCCGACCATGGAAGGCGATACCACCGCCTTTTACCTGACCCGCAAACTCCGTGACCATAACGTGCGCATTACCACCATTGCCCGTGGTGTGCCGGTGGGAGGGGAGTTAGAGTATACCGATGAAATTACCCTCGGGCGCAGCATTGTAGAGCGTACATCTTACGGCAAGAATTAAAACTCGCGGCTTATAATAGCTGGGGAAGGACATGCGATAGCATGTCCTTTTGTTTTTGGTGCGGTGTAGCGATTGCTATTACAGGTATAGTAACTTGAACTGTTTCATAGCTTCGCCTGTGCGGCGGGCACCCCAAAAGCTTTCGGGGCAAAAAAGTCAAGTGGTACATCCCAAACTGGTTTCGGGGACGCTCAAACAGTGGAGCGCCGCAAAGTGCACATGGCTGAGGCTATCTATTTCATATCTGGTGGGCAAGTTTTTATTGATATACCTGCAGTGGTTTGTAACAGCAACCACAGTACTTATACCTGACAAATGGCAGTGAAGTAAGCTCCCCTCCTTGGATAAGGAGGGGCAGGGGTGGTTGGATCCGGTAGATCAAAAATGCTACAGCTATTATACTTAAACCTGTTGAACGGTAGTGACAAAAATGTTCCTCTTGGGATAGAAGTGCTCGGCAAAGAACAGACTAAGGGATGACCAACCTCAACGAACTAACTCCCCTCCTGTTTTTAGGAGGGGGCCGGGGGGAGGTAAAACAACCCCCATTTCAATGGATTTCTCTTGCATTATATTAACTTTGGGACTTAATTCAGAACGGACATGCAGCACACAGCATTGAATATACTTTCAGACAAAATCACAGCACTTTCGGAGTCTCAGACCATTGCCATGGCCAAAAAAGGCCGTGAACTGGCCGCACAAGGGTTTGACATCATCAACCTAAGCTTCGGGGAGCCGGATTTCCAGACGCCACAGTACATTAAAGACGCCGCGAAAGATGCGATAGATGACGGCTTTACCTTCTATACCCCGGTGCCAGGTTTTCCGGCGCTGCGTCAGGCCATAGCCGATAAGTTTAAGCGCGACAACAACCTGGACTACAGTCCAGAGAATATCGTGGTATCAACTGGAGCCAAGCAATCCATTGCTAATGCGGTGATGTGCCTGGTAAATCCGGGAGATGAGGTGATCATATTCTCACCTTACTGGGTGTCGTACGAAGAGATCGTGAAACTGGCCGAAGGTATACCGGTGCCGTTGCAAGGCCGTCTGGAAAACGACTTTAAAGTAACGCCGGAGCAGCTTGAAAAGGCCATTACCTCGAACACCAAAGTGGTCATGTACTCTTCGCCTTGCAACCCGACCGGTTCGGTGTTCGACGAGGAAGAGTTGCTGGCGATTGCCAAAGTGCTGGAGAAGCATCCGCAGGTATACATCATCGCCGACGAGATCTACGAGTACATCAATTTTGGGGGCAAGCATGCCAGCATGGCCAGCTTCGACTTCATCAAAGACCGTGTGATCACTGTGAATGGCTTCTCGAAAGGCTATGCCATGACAGGCTGGCGCGTGGGCTACATTGCCGCACACAAAGACATAGCTACTGCCTGCGAGAAAATGCAAAGCCAGATCACGTCCGGCACCTGCTCTATCGCCCAGAAAGCGGCCCATGCGGCGCTGTTGGGTGGAAACGAATCAGCCTTGGAGATGCGCGACGCTTACCGCCGCCGCCGTGACCTGGTGCTGGACATCATGCAAGGTATACCGGGCTTTAAAACCAACGTGCCGACCGGCGCATTCTATATTTTCCCGGATGTGAGTTATTATTTCGGCAAAAGCTGTAATGGTAACATCATTAGTAGCGCACTCGACTTGAGCCTATACCTGCTCACCGACGCGCATGTAGCCTTGGTAAGTGGCGAGGCCTTTGGGGCGCCGCAGTGTATCCGTTTTTCCTATGCCACATCCGACGATAAACTAATTGAGGCGCTCCGCCGCATCAAGGAGAGCCTCGCCAAATTGCAGTAATGAATCAGCATACCAATTTAGAAGATATTTTCAGTGCCTTCGATAGGCTGACCGTGCTCATCGTGGGCGATGTGATGATCGATTCTTATCTCTGGGGTAAGTCGACACGCATATCGCCGGAAGCACCAGTGCCGATCGTGAACGTGGTGAAACGCGAGAAGCGTTTGGGCGGGGCTGCCAACGTGGCCCTGAACGTACAGGCCATGGGCGCAACGCCACTGCTTTGCTCTGTGATTGGCGATGACCCGGACGGCGGCGATTTCCTGCGCTTGATGGAAGAACGTAATTTGTCCACAGAAGGCATCGTTCAGAGCCCGGAGCGGGTAACGACCATCAAACACCGCATCATAGCCGGCGGTCAGCAATTGCTGCGCGTGGATGCGGAGATCGAGCACAACCTGGTGGACTACGAAGAGCGCCATCTGGAAGAGCACTATCTGAAACTACTCGACAAGGCCGATGTGGTTGTGTTTGAAGACTACGATAAGGGCGTTTTTTCTGAGCAGAACATTGCCCGGTTTATCCAGCTGGCCAACGAGCGGGGTATACCGAGTGTGGTCGATCCGAAAAAGAAAAACTTCCTGAGCTATAAAGGCTGCACGCTGTTCAAGCCAAATCTGAAAGAACTCAAAGAAGGCCTTAAAGTAGACTTCGCCGACGAGAACCTGCACGCTTTTGAGGAAGCGGTAGCGCAACTGCAAGAGCGACTGGCGACCAGGCAAGTGCTGGTAACGCTTTCGGAGCGCGGCGTGTTTGTGGCCAACGGCGAAGAGAAAACCTATATACCTGCGCACCGCCGTTCCATTTCGGACGTATCGGGGGCCGGCGATACCGTGATCAGTATAGCGGCGCTGTGTATGGCACTTAAAACCTCCCTGCCGTTCATGGCTGGCCTGAGCAACCTGGGCGGCGGACTGGTGTGCGAACAGGTAGGCGTAGTGCCTGTCGACAGAAAACGCTTGTTCCAGGAAGCAAAAGAGAACAGGCTGTACGAAACCCATGAACACCGAACAGCTTAACAGGCTACTCTACGGCAGCAAGCTGCGGGCATATAAAATGATGCGCCGCACTACCTACACGCTCACCATTGTGGCGATAGGTTTGTTGCTGTATGCACATGGCGTGGTGGTAGACCACGATACGATTCAGATCATTTTCTACGCTATTGACGCCATCCTGGGGGTGTTTGTGCTGATCTACCTGTTGCGGATTCTGTATGGGTTTGAGCGAGTCAAGTTTCTGAAGCGTACCTGGTTCGAGGGTTCGCTGATGGCCATCATTCTCATCAACCACATCGGGACCTATGTATTCGGGTTCCCTATCATTTACAACATTTTCGAAGGGATAGGTGTGCCGCTCTCAGTGGAGCTGTACCGTCTCCTGGTTTCTCTCTACATGCTCCTGCTACTCGTAATTGAGTTGCTGGAGACGAAGGTGCACCTGAAAACCCTCCAGATAAAGCCTGCCATTACCTTCCTGATGAGTTTTATCACGCTCATCACGCTGGGTACAGCCATGTTCATGCTTCCGAAAATGACCAACGATCCGGACGGGATGCGCTTTGTCGATGCCCTGTTCATGGCTACAAGCGCATCGTGCATCACGGGGCTGACAGTTGTCGATCCGGGAACCTACTTCACCTTGTCGGGGCTGGTGGTACTGCTGGTCTTGGTGCAGTTGGGGGGCTTAGGGGTCATGACCTTTGCGACCTTTTTCGCCATGCTCATGCGGGAAGGGCTAGGTATAAAGCAGCACGTGGCCATGTATGAGATTATGGAGAGCGAGTCGATATCGTTCACTAAAGGCCTGCTGCGTAAACTGATCATCATGACCCTCTCCATCGAAGCGATCGGGGCAGTCATTATATTCAATACATGGGGGCAGGAGACGGAGTTTGTGAGCCTGGGCAGCAAGATTTTCTTCTCGGTGTTCCATGCTGTGTCCGGATTTTGCAACGCCGGTTTCTCGCTATACCCGGAGGGCCTCTATAGTAACCCGCTCCGCAGTGCCTATACCTTACACCTGACCATTGCCGCGCTCGTTATTTTTGGCGGCATAGGTTTTCCTACTATCATTGATGTATTCTCACCCAAGGCGATGCGTGCCCGCATGAATGCCCCCTGGCGCAACTGGAAACTGATGACAAGGGTGACTGTTTACGCAACAACTGCTCTGTTGGCCTTTGGAACGGTAATGTTTTTCATGCTGGAGTACTTCAACACCCTCTCGCACCTGAGCTTCATAGAGGCGCTGATTGCTTCTTTCTTTCAGTCCATGACAACTCGCTCCTCCGGTTTCAGTACGGTGGATATCTCAGAGGTATCAGTCCCCATGCTGCTTATCATGATGATTCTGATGTTCATTGGAGCCTCGCCGGGTTCAATGGGGGGCGGCATCAAAACAACCACCTTTACAGTGATTATCCTGTCGGTGTGGGCGACCATTGCCCAAAAGCGAAACATTGAGATTGGCAAGCACACCATCCCACATTCTGTCTCTTATAAGGCATTTGCGGTTTTCACGTTTGCGGTCGTTTTCAACGTTTTTTTCCTGATCATCCTGTCGATCTCAGACGCACAGTTCGACATTGTGCGCCTGGCCTTCGAGCAGGTATCAGCTTTTGCCACGGTGGGTCTCAGCACCGGTATAACGGCTGGCCTGTCGGATGTAGGCAAGACCGTGATCATCCTGTCCATGTACATCGGCAGGGTAGGTACGCTCACGCTGGCGCTGGCTATCAGTACACGGGCTGTCTCCACAGCCTACAGGTATCCAGACACGCATTTGGCTATTGGTTAAGGTTATGTTAGCTTTGAAGCTTCAACAAAATTCAAGATGAGTACAGAAGGGTTAAACAGGGCGCTTTACGGGAGTAAGTTAACAGCATATGCCATTATGCGGCGCACCACTTATCTTCTGACCCTGCTTTCGATCGGACTACTGATCTATGCCCACGGCATAGTCCAGAAACCCGAGACGATCCAAAAGCTTTTTTATGCGATCGACGCTATTCTGTCGGTTTTCGTGATCATTTACCTGCTGCGCATTCTTTATACCTTCGAGCGGAAGAAGTTTCTGAGGCGGACCTGGTTTGAGGGAATGCTGATGGGCATAATTCTGATAAACCAGATAAGTACCTACGGACTGCATGTACCGGTTGTCTATAATTTCTTCGAGAGCATCGATATTCCGCTTTCAGTAGAGCTATACCGGGTAGTGGTGTCCATGTTCATGCTCGTGCTACTGGTCATTGAGCTGCTCGAAACCAGGGTACACCTGAAAACGCTGCAGTTCAAACCAACGATCACTTTCCTTTTCAGCTTTCTTTTTCTGATCATAATCGGGGCTGCCCTGCTCATGATGCCGAAGATGATCACCACGCCGGGCAGTATGCGTTTTATCGACGCCCTCTTTATGGCAACCAGTGCTTCCTGCGTGACGGGCCTGGCCGTGGTCGATCCGGGTACGTATTTCACCTTCTCGGGGCAGGTCGTGCTCCTGATGCTGGTGCAGCTGGGCGGTCTGGGCATCCTGACCTTTGCGACTTTCTTCGTCTCGCTGATGAAGCAGGGTATAGGTATAAAACAGCACGTGGCCATGTACGAGATCATGGAGAGCGACTCGCTTTTCTCTACCAAGAACCTGCTGCGCAAACTGGTGGTGATGACTTTCTCTATCGAGGCGATCGGGGCTTTTATCATCTTTTTTACATGGGGCCCATCTGCGGAGTTTGACAGTTTAGGAAGCAAAATTTTCTTCTCGGTGTTTCATGCAGTTTCGGCCTTTTGTAACGCAGGTTTGTCCTTGTACCCGGAAGGGCTGTACACGGAGCCGGTGCGCTTTGCCTATGTAATGCAACTGACTGTGGCTTGCCTGATCATATTTGGCGGCATAGGTTTTCCGACCATCCTGGATGTGCTGTCGCCCAAGGCAATGCGGATGCGAATGAATGCTCCCTGGAAAAACTGGAAACTGTTGTCCCGTATCACGATCTATACCTCTGCCTCTCTTATTGCCTTGGGCACCATAGGATTTTTCCTGCTGGAGTACTTCAACACGCTGGCGCATTTGAATTTTGTGGAGGCGATGATTACCGCTTTCTTTCAGGCTGTGACCACGCGAACGGCCGGTTTCAACACGGTGGATATTTCGGCGCTGACGGTGCCCACTTTGTTGATGTTCATCTTCCTGATGTTCATCGGCGCCTCACCGGGCTCGACAGGAGGGGGAATCAAGACGACAACCTTCACGATCATCCTGCTGTCGGTGTGGACGACCATCCGGGGCAAGCGAAATGTTGAGATGGGGAACAGAACTATACCGCACTCTGTGTCCTACAAAGCCTTCTCTATTTTCACGTTTGCAGCGATTATCAATATTTTCTTCCTGTTCATCCTCACCATCACCGACTCGCAGTTCGATATCTTCCGGCTGGCCTTCGAGCAGGTGTCAGCTTTCGCTACGGTGGGGCTCAGCACAGGTATAACAGCCGGGCTATCCGACACAGGCAAAGGAGTGATCATCCTGTCTATGTTCATCGGCAGGGTAGGTACGCTCACGCTGGCACTTGCCCTGAGCACCCGCGCCATGACCACAGCCTATAAGTTTCCGGAGACACACGTACCGGTTGGTTAAAGGAAGTTGGGGAGTGGCGTTGTAGTCGATAAAAATGTGATGATAAAAAAGAAGGCCTGCCAAATCTGGCAGACCTTCTTTTTTATAATTTACTCAAGCTGTTCGTCGCAAAAAGTAAGAACTCTACTGCTTGATTGCTCTGATTTACTAATACTTAGCGCTGCCGCTATACTCTTTCACTGTCTGGATAAAGCACTTTACCTTCTCTGGGTCGGTGTCAGGGTATACACCGTGGCCGAGGTTGGCGATGTGGCGCTGCGGTCCGAATTCCTTCAGCATTTTAATGGTTTCGTGCTGAATGGTTTCGAAAGAACTGTAAAGCAGGCATGGGTCCATGTTGCCTTGCAGGGTCTTGTTCGGACCCACCTGTGCTCTGGAAGTTTTGACATCCATGTTCCAGTCAAGGCCAATGGTTTCGCAGTTTAATTTGCTGAAGTCTTCCAAGGCGAAGAAAGCACCTTTGGCAAATACCGTTACCGGCACCTCGTTAATGGCGTCGCAGATCTCCTGGATGTAAGGCAGGGAGTACTCGCGGTAATGCGCCGGAGGCAATATACCTGCCCATGAGTCGAATACCTGAATGAGGTTCGCTCCTGCCTCCACCTGTGCTTTCAGGTAGGCGATGGTGGTATCGGTGATCATGCGCAGCATGTGGTGTGCCAGCTTCGGGTTGGTATACAGCAAACCGCGCGCATGCGAGAATGTCTTGGAACCACTGCCCTCCACCATGTAGGCCAGGATAGTCCAGGGGGCACCGGCAAAACCGATAAGCGGCACACGGCCGTTTAGGGCTTTTTTCGTCACTTTAATGGCCTCCAGCACATAACCCAAATGCTCATGCGGGTCGGCTACACGGAGTCTTGCCAGATCGGCTTCCGTGCGGATGGTCTTTGGAAACCAGGGGCCTCGCTTCTCGACCATCTCATAGGTGCAGCCCATCGCTTCGGGTACCACCAGAATGTCAGAGAAAATGATGGCGGCGTCCACATCCAGTATATCAACCGGCTGAATGGTCACTTCGGCAGCCAGATCAGGTGTTTCCACGAGTTCCTTAAATCCGCTCAGGCTCTCACGTACAGCTCTGTATTCGGGTAGGATGCGCCCCGCCTGGCGCATCAGCCACACTGGAGTACGTTCTACGGTTTCTCCTTTGGCGGCTCTTATAAGCAGGTCATTCTTCAATTCCATGGCGCAAAGATACGTTAAAAATGCTGACTGTCGGAAGATGATTGTGATCATCAGGAAGACAGGGCAGAAGTATTTTTAACAAGGTGTACTATGGAGAAGGCGAAGTGGTTGACTATAAAACTAAAGTCAGCTTAGTAATATTTAGAAACGGAAGATTAAGACAAAAACAGCGCATCAATAGCCGACACGATAAAATTCACGCCGATAGACAGCACGATGAAGCCCATAATGCGCGACAAGGCTGACAAACCCGCTTTGCCCATAAAGCGGGTGAGCTGGGTAGAAAAGCGCAGGATGACATAAGAAATGACAGCCAGCAGAATAATGCCTATCAGAATCAGCATCATGTCAATAAAGGAGAGAGAGGTTGTAAAGAGGCCGATACTCACCGCAATAGCCCCCGGTCCGGATAGCATCGGCATGGCCAACGGTGTGAAGGATATATCCTCTTTGTGCTGGGCTTCTTCCACCACATCCGGCGATACCTTTTTGTTACTGCCACCCGGTGTGAGCAATTCAAAACCTGCCCGCATGATCATAAGTCCACCGGCTATGCGCAGGTCGTGTATGCGGATGCCGAAGAAGTTGAGCACATACTGCCCTGCCAGAAAGAACACAGCCAGTATACCTACCATATACAGACAGGCTTTGAGCGCCTGTTGGTTACGTTGGGCAGGCGTATCGTTCTGGGTAAGCGTCAGGAAGACCGGCATGGCCCCAAACGGGTTTACAACGGAGAAAAGGGCAGAAAGCGTGGCAAGAATAATTTCCATGGGTGGGTTAAACGTACAAGCTCCAATATAGTTTTTAATCGATATAAGAGCAAAGCTTTACTTATCTTTTGTCCAGATAAGCCATCAGGAATGCCTGTTGTTGTGCTACACGATTGAATACCTTGGCAGAATTCAAGTTTTTAATGTAATCTGGTTGACATCTTTTGATATTTGTCTTTCGTCTCCACACTTTATCCTTAATTTTGGGTAGTAAACACCCTAAGCAACGATACTATGAAAGGAGAAGTAAAGCTCGGGATACTGGGCGGCGGACAGTTGGGCCGCATGCTCATTCAGGCCGGACTCGATTTTAACCTCTATACCTTGGTGCTCGACCCGGACGAAAACGCACCTTGTAAGGACGTGTGCAACGAGTTTTTCGTGGGCAGCTTCCGCGATTTCGACACGGTGTACGAGTTTGGCAAACAATGCGACATTGTCACGATCGAGATTGAGCACGTGAATGCCGATGCCTTGGAGAAACTGGAGCAGGAAGGCGTGAAGGTATACCCGGATGCCAAAACTGTTCGCACGATACAGGACAAAGGCCTTCAGAAAGAGTTCTACAGCAAGCACGCTATACCTACCGCCGATTTCAGAATTCTTAAAGACGCTGATGAGCTCAAAGCCCATACAGATTTCCTGCCTGCTTTCCAGAAGCTGCGCCGCGAAGGCTACGACGGCCGTGGCGTAACCCGTTTGCAAAGCGAAGCAGATCTGGGCAAGGGCTTTACAGAGCCTTCGCTGCTGGAGAAACTGATCGATTTTGAAAAGGAGATTTCCGTGATTGTGGCCCGCAATGCCAGCGGCCAGGTAACTGCCTTCCCGGTAGTGGAGCTGAGTTTTCATCCGGAACATAACCTGGTGGACTCCCTTTTTGCTCCTGCCAACGTACCTTACAAACTGCAGCGATTGGCTATCGAGATTGCAACCCGGGTGATCGAGTCATTCGACATGGTAGGTATACTGGCGGTGGAGATGTTCTTGACCAAGGACGGGCAGATACTGGTGAACGAAGTAGCACCGCGTCCGCACAACAGTGGGCACCATACCATCAAGGCGAACTATACCTCACAATACGAACAGCACCTGCGTGCCATCCTGAACCTGCCACTCGGCAGCACCGACATCCAAAGTGCCGCTGTCATGCTAAACTTGCTTGGTGAGCCCGGCTACGACGGCGAAGCTAAGTACGAAGGCCTGCAGCAAGCCTTGGCTGTGCCGGGCGTGTACATTCACCTGTATGGCAAAAAATATACCCGTGCCGCTCGCAAAATGGGACACATCACGGTGCTAGGCACCGATATAAAGGAAGCACAGGAACGGGCCGAATCAATCAAAAACATCATCAAAGTAATCGCATAATATGGCCAACGAAACCCCAACCACACAACCGCTGGTAGGCATCATCATGGGCAGCCAGTCCGACATGAAAGTGATGGACGCAGCTGCTGAGATACTGGAAACCCTGAACGTACCTTTTGAAATTACGATCGTGTCGGCGCACCGTACCCCGCACCGCATGTTTGAGTACGCCGAGCAGGCCCGCAAACGTGGCCTGAAAGTAATCATTGCCGGAGCCGGTGGCGCAGCCCATTTGCCGGGTATGGTCGCTTCCATTACCACACTGCCCGTAATTGGTGTGCCGGTGAAGTCGAGCAATTCCATCGACGGCTGGGACTCCGTGCTCTCTATTCTGCAAATGCCGGGCGGTGTGCCTGTCGCAACAGTAGCTTTGGATGGCGCCTTAAACGCAGGTATACTGGCTGCTCAGATCATCGGAACTTCCAATGCCGCTGTAGCTGATAAGTTGGAGAAGTACAAGGTAAGCCTGAAGGACAAGGTGATGCGCTCTGTGGAGGAGCTGAGAAGAGGGGATCGGGATCTGGACTAAGTCTAATAGAAAGGCCACTACAAAATAGTGGCCTTTTTCATGATATTCTGTTTAGAAATAGAAGCTTGCCCCAGCCCTTACGCTGGATAATCCGAAGTCGGCACTGAAGTTATGTGGGTGTTCTGTGCCTTTTGGTGAGGCGCTATTGTCGAGGTCATGGTTATAGTGCAACAGGTTGAGTTTCAGTTCCAAGCCAATGGTAGTGTTGGGGAAATAGGTTATGCCCGGTGCAATCACAGCATTAACAGAAAGCGCGCTGCTTTTTTCAGAACCACCTGATTTTGCAGTTGTATTTTCGGGGTTGCTTATTACATAGCTCGAGTTAAGATACTCGCTTTCTGAGGCCTCATACATAACTCCAGCCCTCCCTTCGCCAAATACATATAGCTGCTGCTTTATAGGATAGTAAAAACGCGATAGCAAACCAGTTTGCCAATCACTTCTCTTTTGCTTATAGTATTTGTAATAACTCATATTCTGAGAACTGATTTCACTTGTTGTCTCTGTTTCAGAAATGCCTCTGCCATGCTCTGCAAAAATACCGATAGCCCATTTGTCTGAAGCCATTTGGCTTAACGAGGTGCTGAACTGGTAAAAGTTAAACTTATTGTCCCTGCCATCTATTCGGCTATCAATACCACCGTTTAGAGTTGCAAAATATGATTTGGGTTGCAGCTGTGCAGAGGCCTGCAAAAGTGTTAGCGTAAAGCCTGTCAAAAGTAAAAGTCGTTTCATAGATTGATTAAATTAAAACGGTGCTATATACTTTATATTCTGGCTATAAACAAAAAAAATCCCCTGCCGAAACTCGACAGGGGATTCCAATATAGTTTGAGTTAATTCTTATTTCTTGCCGTCTACTTCTTCGTAGTCCACATCAGTCACGCCGCCGTCGTCAGTGCCTGCGCCCTGCGGGCCGCCAGCCTGCTGACCGTCACCGCCAGCCGTAGTGCCTTCTTGTCCGGCACCGGCTGCGTACATCTCCTGAGATGCCGCTTGCCAGGCGTTGTTCAGACCTTCGATGGCCTTGTCTATACCTGCAATGTCCTTGGCACCGTGTGCTGTTCTGAGCTCACCCAGCGCAGTTTCGATGTTAGACTTGTTGCCTTCAGACAGCTTTTCGCCATACTCTTTCAGCTGCTTCTCAGTCTGGAAGATCATCGAGTCGGCAGCGTTCAGCTTTTCAATCTCTTCCTTCGCCTTCTTATCGGCTTCCGCGTTGGCTTCAGCTTCCTGACGCATTTTCTCGATCTCCTGCTCGCTCAGACCAGAAGAAGCCTCGATGCGTATCTTCTGCTCTTTGCCAGTCGCTTTGTCCTTGGCCGTTACGTGCAGGATACCGTTGGCGTCGATGTCGAAGATAACTTCGATTTGCGGAACGCCGCGTGGTGCTGGTGGAATGCCATCCAGGTGGAATCGACCGATAGTACGGTTATCCTTCGCCATTGGGCGTTCACCCTGCAGTACGTGGATTTCTACTGAAGGCTGGTTATCCGAAGCGGTTGAGAAAGTCTCAGACTTCTTCGTAGGTATAGTCGTGTTCGACTCGATCAATTTCGTCATTACACCACCCATGGTTTCGATACCCAGTGAAAGCGGGGTTACGTCCAGTAGCAATACATCTTTTACTTCGCCTGTCAGAACGCCACCCTGAATCGCAGCACCAATGGCTACCACCTCATCCGGGTTCACGCCTTTAGAAGGCTTCTTGCCAAAGAACTTCTCAACTTCTTCCTGCACTCTCGGGATACGGGTAGAACCACCTACCAAGATCACTTCGTCAATGTCAGAAGTTGAAAGGCCAGCGTCCTGAAGAGCCTTCTTGCAAGGTTCCATGGAGCGACGGATCAGGTCATCTGTCAACTGCTCGAACTTGGAGCGTGTCAGTTTGCGTACCAAGTGCTTCGGCACACCGTCAACCGGCATGATGTAGGGCAGGTTGATTTCAGTTTCGTTAGAAGAAGATAGCTCGATCTTCGCTTTTTCAGCTGCTTCTTTCAAACGCTGCAAAGCCATTGGGTCTTTGCGCAGGTCGAGGCCTTCATCGTTTTTAAACTCATCCGCCAACCAGTTAATGATTTTCGCATCAAAGTCGTCACCACCCAGGTGTGTATCACCATTGGTAGAAAGTACTTCAAACACGCCGTCGCCCAACTCCAGGATAGAGATATCGAAGGTACCGCCACCTAAGTCGAATACCGCGATCTTCTGATCTTTGTGTTTCTTGTCGAGACCGTAAGCCAGCGCTGCCGCTGTCGGCTCGTTGATAATACGCTTTACTTCAAGACCTGCAATCTGACCAGCCTCTTTGGTAGCCTGACGCTGCGCATCGTTGAAGTACGCTGGTACCGTAATAACGGCCTCCGTTACAGTTGTGCCCAGGTAATCTTCTGCAGTGGCCTTCATTTTCTGAAGTACCATGGCCGAGATCTCCTGCGGTGTGTACTGGCGGTCGCCAATCTCCACACGCACGGTGTTGTTACCACCCTGCACTACTTTGTAAGATACCTGCTTTGCTTCTTCGCTCACCTCATTGTAGCTGTGGCCCATGAAGCGCTTGATCGAAGCGATTGTGTTCTGCGGGTTTGTGATTGCCTGACGCTTGGCAGGGTCACCTACCTTGCGCTCGCCTTTGCCGCCGTCCAGGAAAGCGACAATAGACGGAGTAGTTCTGCGGCCTTCGCTGTTAGGAATAACCACTGGCTCGTTACCTTCCATTACGGCAACGCAGGAGTTGGTTGTACCTAAGTCAATACCAATTATCTTTCCCATTCTATAGTTTTATTATGATTCAATTACAATTTCTTTTCTACTGTTGGTAGCATCCTATCAAGGGATGTGCCAAGGCATCATAGGGGCGTTTTTTATGTCAATATGTCACATTGTTGATTCTGAGTTCAACTTTTGGCGTTTTCATTAATCATGGTAATTTCTAATTGCGACATAATTACCTATAAGTGTTCCGATTCCCAATTCTAGGTGTGTCCATCCGGATAATTAGATACCTGTTGGGAACGGTTACAACAGAACTCATTAGGTAGCCTATAATAAGTGAGCCCAAAAAAAGCGCCTCACCTGTAACAGGTGAGGCGCCCAGTTATAGCAGCCTTTAAGCAAGAGGCTTATTTATAAGCTTCATTCTGCACCAGGTTCGGATTGGCGTCTATATCAAAAGTCGGAATAGGGAATACCTGTCTGTTGCGGTCTTGTAGCGTTACAGGCGGGCCGTTTGTGCGCGACACAGCCACCAGGCTTTTTAATGCCTGCCCTGTTCTTACCAGATCAAAAAAGCTATGCCCTTCAAAGGCAAGTTCCAGGTTTCTTTCATTCCAAATGGCCTCTAACACGGCCTGTGACCCGCTCAGGTTCGTGATAGGCGTTGCGCCCGCACGACTTCTAACCATGTTGAGGTCACTGAGTGCACCAGGTATATCGCCAGTTTTCGCTCTGGCCTCTGCTCGGTTTAAGTAGACCTCTGCTATTCTGATAATGTGAATGTTGTCGATGTTGCCAGCCTTTTGGTATTTGGTAGGGTAATACACTTTTGGTCCCGGATTATAACCAAACATGGTGCCCCTGATGTCTTTAGGGTCGGCAGTTGCTTTCTCATAAAAACCTGTATGGGCGGCAATATCCCCGCGTCCGCCAAGTGTGGATGGGAAATACCATGTTCTGATCCCGCTCGGGTCCGCGTTGTTGAAATTAAGCTCAAACACAGATTCAGAGGTAAACTTACTGGCATAAATATTTGGGAAGTTGCTAACTAGCATATACCTCGGATTCGCAATAACCTGGTTTGCAAACTCAATTACACGTTCCGGCTTATTTACATACAGGTAAAACCTGGAAAGGAGTGCCCTTGAAGTGCTCTTAACTGCCTGCGATCGGGTGAGTACATCAGAGGCGTGTGCTTCCGGTAGAAGCTCCAGTGACTTTAGCAGGTCGCTTTCGACATGGTCATAAGAAGCCTGTAGAGTTGCCCGGGACGGAAAAATGGATGCATCTACTTTTCTGGATGGCGTGGTGACAATAGGAACGCCCAAGGTACCCACCACACCCGGCACTCCCCCATACATCCTGGTAAGGTCAAAGTAAGCAAGGGCCCGGACAAAGTAGGCCTGGCCTAGAATCGAGTTCTTCTGATCTTCCGTTACTTCGGTGAGCTTTGGCACCTGATCCAGAATGTTATTGGCGATGTTAACGGCACGGTAAGCTCTTGTCCATAGGTTACCGTTTTCGATATTGCCTTTGTCCAAAAGGTACGTATCCATCTCGCGATAGAAGTCCCAGGAGCCTATGCTTTGAGCCTGGTCTGACGACACATCGGACATGATCTGGAAGTTTCTGCCGTAATATTCGCCACTTTGTAGCTGGTCGTACATACCGGCAAGCGCTGCCTGTGCCCCTTTAAGGTTAGAGATAGCCATATCTTCGGAAACCTCTGCCTGCGGCTCGTGCTCCAGCACGTCACACGCGCTGCCTGAAATAAGCAGGCCCGCAAGACCAAGGTAAACCATGTATTTACTTAAGTGGTTAGTTCTGCTAGTGAAGGTGCGCTTTGAGCCGGACAACGATTTGCCAGCTAGGGCGCGGTTGATATATGTTTGCATGATCAAGTCTTGTTTAAATTAGAAACTGATGTTGAAACCGCCCATAAATACCTTAGGCTGCGGCAAACTGTAGAACTCTATACCTTGCGTTAGCCTGTTGGAAGCGGTGCCAGTCAACTCGGGGTCAGCCCCTGTGTAATTTGTGAAGGTCAGCACATTTTGGCCTGATACATAAATTCTGGCCGATGACAATCCTATTTTACTGATTGCCTCGGAGGGCAAGGTATAGCCTAACGAAATATTCTTCAGTCGGAGGTATGAGCCATCTTCAAGGAAACGGGATGGTCTCAGGTTACCGGCATAGTTGGCGGCCGTCATGCGGGGAACCATGGTGTCGTCGCCAGGATTCTGCCACCTGTCGAGCTGGCTGTTCATGAAGTTAAAGTCTCTTGTGCCACCGTGCTCACCGAAAAAGCGATTCCAGTTCAATTGATCATTTCCATAAGAATACTGGAAGAAGAACATCAGGTCGAATGCCTTGTACTTGGCCGTGTTGGTAAAGCCACCAAAGAAATCAGGGTTGGCGTCTCCCACAATTTTTCTGTCTACGTTGGGGTCGAATACGCCATCCCCGTTTACGTCGGCAAACATGATATTTCCTGTTTCTTTATTTACGCCAATCTGCTCATGGAAATAGAAAGAGTATAGTGGAAAACCTTCCTGATACCTGAATATATCGCGATTGTAGACGTTGAATGGTGCTGCCAGCTTTGTTATCTTGTTTACATTTCTGGCGATATTGAAGTTAGTGTTCCAGCTGAAGTCTCCCTTATTCAGCACCTGGGCATCAATGGCAAGCTCAAACCCTTTGTTCTCCAAAGCGCCGTAGTTTTGCACAATCGTATTGAAGCCCGTGGTGCGTGGCAAAGGCACTGCCAGTAGCAGGTCGCTTGTCTTCTTGATGTAATAATCCGCAGTAACATTCAGCTTGCCTTGCAGGAAGCCCATGTCAATCCCCAGGTTGGTTTGTGCAGTGGTTTCCCATTTCAAGTTAGGGTTAGCCAGCTGAACCGGGCTTATACCTGGTAGGTCAGCATAGGCAGCACCCTGCCATAAACCGAGCGACTGGAAGTTTGTAATGCCGCTTTGATTTCCTGTGATACCATAGCTACCTCTGATTTTGAAGTTGCTCACAAATGGGGCAGCATCTTTAAAGAACGCTTCTTCGGTTAGCACCCAGCCCAAGGCTACAGAAGGGAACGTGCCCCAGCGGTTGTCCCTGCCAAACCTGGAAGAGGCATCACGGCGAACGTTCACGGTAGCGATGTATTTGTTTTTGTAATCGTAATTGACACGAGAGAACAAGGAGGCTATTCCCCAACTGGTTGACTCGGAACTGGCTCTTTGCACCGCTGCCGAAATTATTTTTCTGAATTCATTGCTAGGAAACTGCTCACCAGTCGCGATGGTTCGGTCAAAAATCGACTCTTGCAGGGTTGTTCCGACGAGCACATTGAAAGCGTGGTCTTGCTGGCCAAACTGGTAGCTCAACACATTTTCCTGTATCCAGTTATCATCCTTCGTTACAACGGATTGTCCAAAGCCATTGCGACCGGCCCCGTTGTTCAGTAGGGTGTTGTCATACAAATCTTCCTGCACGCCACTGTAGTCCAGACTGAAGCTCGACCTGAGGCGTAAGCCTTGCAAGATTTCGTACTCGCCATAGATGCTGCCGAGAAAACGGCTGGTTTCCATGCTGATATCTGTTTCATTTACAGCTGCAAGCGGATTTTCGAAAATGCTGAATTTGGTGTAGCTGCCATCTGGCTGGTAGAAAGGGAGATTGGTCGGTATCGCAAAGGCGCCCGGAACCACACCTGAGATGTTGTCATCGTTGCGGAGGCGCTGGCGGGTATTGCGCGAAAATAAAACGCTGGTACCAACCTTTAGCTTATCTACCGGATAGAAATCGAGGTTAACGCGGCCGTTGTTTCTTAGAAAGTTCGAGGTCTTCAATATACCTTCCTGGTCAAAATGGTTGGCGGAAACCATATAATGCACCTTTTCATTGCCACCGCTCACAGAAAGATCATAATTCTGGACAATGCCGGTTCTAAAAATAGGGTCAGACCAATTTGTATTCAAGGCGCCATCAGGGTTGGCGAACTTCGGCTGCTGCCCGTTGTTGGCACGGGCTTCATTCATCAGCCTTTCATAGGTAGGGCCGTCCACCACAAGGTCGTTTGGTGTAATGGGAGCATTCTGTAAACCTACATAAGAACCGAAGCTGATCTTTGCCTTTCTGTTGCCACCACGTTTGGTTGTAATCAGCACCACCCCATTGGCAGCTCTGGCTCCATATATTGCTGTGGCAGAGGCATCTTTCAATATCTCCATGGACTCAATATCGGCAGGATTAATATCGGCAATCGGGCTTGTGGTGCCGCCGCCAACTCCTATACCTGAAATGTCATTGGATTGGATCGGGATGCCATCCACCACATAGAGAGGGTCGCTGGAACCGTTGATAGAAGACGTACCCCTAACGCGCACAAAGATGCCGCCCCCAGGTGTGCCCGAGTTGGCATTCACCTGCACACCGGCTGCCCTGCCCTGCAATAGCTGCTCACTGCTGGCCGTGGGTATATTCTCTATATCTTTTGAGCTGACAGAAGTTTGAGCACTGGTTAAGGTTTTGCGGTCCTGCTCCCCATAGCCGGTAATCACGATTTCCTTTAGTTGCTTTTGATCGGGGGCTAGGGTCGCCTCGATAACAGTTTTGTTTCCGATCTCGAGCTCCAATGTTTGAAATCCAATGTACCTAAACACCAAGGTGCCGCCTTGTGGAGGGGCATTCAATTGAAATGCGCCATTTGGCCCACTTGAAACGCCTGTGGTCGTTCCCTTGAGAATAACACTGACTCCAATAAGGCCTGATCCATCTTCCTGGGATATGACTTTGCCTGTTATGGTTCTGTTTTGCGCAGCAGCATGTAGTGCCAGCGCACAACAGAAAAGCATAGAAAGTAAAATGTGCTTCATTCCTTTTCTTGTTTAAATTGAGACTGATTTAGTTCGCTAATGGCTAGTTCTGGGCAAAACGCTTCCAGGCAGTGTTGTGTAACACTGCAAGCAAGGGGTAATCGATAACACTTAGTATACTATATTTTGTACTGTACTATGTAATATCTGCGGATACTGCGTGCTGTTGAGTTAAAGGGCCACTCAATAGCTAGGTAAATCTGTTCTCACAAAGAAAAAGTGCTTAAATCCAGTTCGCATATTCTGCGCTGAATGCGTTTAGGTTTAAGACTTGCTGCAGGGCGCCATCGTAATGTGTGATTTCACACCAAGTAGCACACCTTATTCATGATTGTATCTAACGAAGAAATAAGGGCTTGATATGTTATAGCCAAAGCATGAAACATTGATTTGGTAATTATACAGCTTAATCTATATACAATCAAGTTATTTTTGTTAAAATTACTTTCTGTATAGTCTTGATAATTATCATTTTGTAAAATGAGGGCAAGGTGGCTTTAAAAATTCAGATGTTAGGGGGAGTCTGCTGATCTGAATTGGTGAGGGTGTCGCTTTTTGAATTTTTTTGCTGTCTATTTCTTGTGATTAGGGCTGGGTAGTCTCCTAAAGGCAAATTATGGCATGCCAATTTTCATTTTACATCCTTACGGTTATACCATGATTGACTTCGCCTGAAGCTATGATTTTTTATATTTCATTGATTTCTATTGACATAGTTTGATAAAATATTTAAAAGCTATATATTGTTATGACATTGAAGGAGATAGCATTAACCTGATAGTAGAGAATGTTGGGGAAACGAGTTATGGGTTACCTATGCTGGCTTTTCAATCTTTAAAATCTTAGCGGATCAATTCATCGCCTAGCCTTCGGTGGAATGCAATCCACCCCTGTGATAGATTTCAGCCTTAAACGCAATAATATTCCAGTTTCATTCACCTAAACCCACATTGTATATGAAAAAAGCATTACGCACTGCTTTGCGCAAATCAGGTAGCGCGGGCTGCATGCTTTTGGTTTTGGCGCTTGCCTCGCCCGAGGGAGCTCTCGCCCAAAAGCAAAAAGCCAGCAGAACCCAAAAGAAGGAGGCAGTAGCCCAGTTTGACTCGAAATTATACAACGGCCTTACATGGCGCTCTATTGGCCCATTCAGGGGAGGGCGTTCGGCTACTGTAACTGGCGTGCCCGGCAAGCCAAACCTCTATTATATGGGGGCCGCCGGTGGGGGCATCTGGCGGACAACCGATGGAGGCTCTACCTGGGAGAATATCTCAGACGGATTCTTTGGCGGTTCTATCGGTGCTGTGGCCGTAAGTGAGGCAGATCCCAATGTAATCTATGTGGGGGAGGGTGAGAAGACCGTCCGCGGTAACGTTTCGTCTGGGCATGGTGTCTGGAAATCGGTAGATGCCGGTAAAACCTGGCAACACACGGGCTTGAAAAACTCCAAGCACATTGGCAGGATCCGGATCCACCCTGATAATCCGGATGTCGTGTATGTGGCTGCCATGGGTGACCTTTATAAGTCCAACGAAGAGCGCGGCGTGTACAAAAGCACAGATGGCGGCAAAACCTGGAAGCGGGTGCTGTTTGCTAATGCCGATGCGGGTGCCGTAGACCTGACCTTTGATCCGTCTAATCCGCGCAACCTCTACGCCACCACCTGGAATGTGCGTCGCACACCTTATAGTCTGTCCTCGGGAGGGCCGGGTTCCGGCATCTGGAAAAGTACCGATGGGGGAGACAACTGGAAAGAGATTTCCAGAAATGAAGGATTGCCCAAGGGTACGCTCGGTATCATCGGTGTAGCTGTGTCGCCTGTTAATTCAGAGCGTGTATACGCCATGGTAGAGGCCGAAGATGGGGGTTTGTTCCGATCTGACGACAGTGGCCTGACCTGGAAAAAGATGAACGATGACCGTAGCCTGCGCCAGCGGGCCTGGTACTATACCCGTGTATTTGCCGACCCGAAAGATGAGGATGTGGTGTATGTGCTCAATGTGTCTTATCACAGAAGCAAGGACGGCGGTAAGACATTCACCTCTGCCAATGCGCCACACGGAGACCACCACGACCTGTGGATCGCTCCTGAGAACCCGCAGCGTATGGCAATAGCTGATGACGGTGGGGCTCAGATAAGCGCTGACGGTGGCATGAACTGGAGCACGTACATGAACCAGCCAACAGCACAGTTCTACCGCGTGACAACAGACAACCACTTCCCTTACCGCATTTACGGGGCGCAGCAGGATAACTCCACGGTGCGTATCAGCCATCGATCATCGGGTTACAACATCACCGAAAAAGACTGGGAAGAGACAGCCGGATCGGAGAGTGCGCACCTGGCCGTTAACCCAAAAAACCCTGATGTGGTGTATGGCGGCAACTACGGTGGCTTCCTGTCAAGGGTAGACCACGACAACGGGCAGGAGCGTGTGATTAATGTATGGCCGGATAACCCGATGGGGCATGGCGCTGAAGGTATGAAGTACCGCTTTCAGTGGAACTTCCCGATCATGTTCTCGCCAAACGATCCGAACAAGCTGTATACCACCTCCAACCATGTGCATGTCACCTATAACGAAGGACAGTCATGGGAAACGATATCTCCGGACCTGACACGCAACGATCCTTCCAAGCTTGGCCCTTCTGGCGGACCTATCACAAAAGACAACACCAGTGTGGAGTATTACGGTACCATCTTCGCGATCAACGAGTCTCCGGTAGAGCCCGGCGTAATCTGGGTTGGTTCTGATGATGGTTTGCTGCACGTAACACGTGATGCTGGCAAGAACTGGACAAAGGTACAGCCAAAAGGAATGCCGGAGTGGATTATGATCAACAGCATAGAGGCGCACCCAACGCAGAAGGGCGCAGCTTATGTGGCTGCTACCATGTATAAGTCGGGTGACTTCAGTCCATACCTTTACAAAACCACTGATTATGGAAAAAGCTGGACTAAGATCACCTCTGGTATACCTGGTCACCATTTTACCCGTGTAGTCCGTGCCGATCCTAAAAGAGACGGCCTACTGTATGCCGGCACTGAGTATGGCATGTATGTGTCCTTTAACGATGGTGCCGACTGGCAGCCATTCCAGTTAAACCTGCCAATCGTGCCCATCACTGATCTTGCCGTTAAGAATGACAACCTGATTGCCGCCACACAGGGCAGAAGTTTCTGGGTTATCGACGACCTTACGCCACTGCACCAGTTAAATGCCAGCGTAGCAGGAAGCAAGTTTCACCTGTATAAGCCTATGGATACCTATAAAATGGACGGAGGCAACAGGGGACTTTCTAAAACGGCAGGAGAGAACCATCCGGGTGGGGTGATGGTGCATTACTTTATGCAGCAAAAGCCTGATACCACCACGACCGTGAAGCTGGATATTATGGACCGGAACGGGAAACTGATTCGTAGTTATGCCAGCAATGCAAAGGACAAGAAAGACAAGCTGGAAGTGAAGGAAGGCCTGAACCGCTTTGTCTGGGATATGAGTTACCCGGAATCCAGCCGTTTCGATGGCATGATTCTGTGGGGGGGAGGCACCCAGGGCCCTAAGGCAATAGCAGGTACTTATAAAGCGAAGCTGACCGTGAATGGAGAGAGCCAGGAAACCGACTTTGCGATTCTACAGGATCCTCGCACCAAGGCATCACCTGAAGACCTGCAGGCGCAGTTTGACTTCCTGCTGGAGGTGCGCGACAAGCTGACAGAAACGCATGACGCCATTAAAGACATCAGAACGATGCGCTCCCAGCTTAAGACCTTGACGAATAACCTGAAAGGACAGGAGAACTATAAGGGCATTATAGAATCTGCCAACGCAATAGACAAGAAAATCACGGCGATTGAGGAGGAACTCTATCAAACAAAGAACCGCAGTGGGCAGGACCCGCTAAACTTCCCAATCCGACTCAACAATAAGCTTGCAAACCTGGTACGTCAGGTCAGCACTGGTGATTTCCGTCCGACTGATCAGGCCTATGCCTATAAAAAAGAGATCACGTCGCAAATTGATGAGCAGCTAAATCTGTACAAACAGGTGCAGGCGCAGGATGTGCCGGCGCTCAACAGGCTGGTGAAAGAGAAAGGTGTTGACGCGATTGCTGTAAAGAAAACAGCGCCTCCTGTAACTGGCTCTATCAAGTAAAACACAATAACTGTATTATGAAAATATGCCCTTCCTAGCTTCTTAGCCGGGAAGGGCATATTTTTTATAGTCCCACAGTGAGCCAACTATTAAGCTCCCTAACAATATTGAATAAGAACAAAAAAGCAGCCCGTTACAGGCTGCCTTTTTTGTTTAGCGATCCGTTACTGCATGAATCCAATTAGTGTAACCTCCTGGCTTCTGAGCTTATCGTTATACCTTTTGACATCGTTTTTCATGAAGGTGTCAATGTCCTGCTTCAGTGCTTGCCACTGTTGCTGCAAGTCGTTATACCTTTGTCGCTGTCCGTTTGTGACTGGCGGGATGGCACTGTTGACAATCCCGCTCAGGTGAATGAAGTGGTTGTCCAGTTTGTTCTCAAAGTTGATGACATCCTGAAACGTTTTTTGCTGTGGCTGCACGAGCAGGTTCTCCAGCTCCTCCGATCGCTTCGAAATGAGGTCTGATTGCTTGCGTAAGTCTTCATGCTCCTGCGAGTCCTTAAGCATTTCTTTCATAAGGCTTATCTGACGTCTTACGAGCCTAAGCTTGTTTACCGATTGGTAAATCTCATCGAGACTCGCGTTTACACCCTCCTGGATTTTTCTCTGCTCCTCGAAAGCTGCCATGGGTACATTATACCTTGGGTCGCTCTTTACGGCAAAGGCTTCCTCGAGCACAGTGCCGCCATAGGTGAGCTTTACTTTGTAACTGCCCGGCACGGCGCGATAGGCACCTTCTCCAAAACCTGCCAATAAGCCATCCGGTCGCTTAGGTGCGTGATGGTTCAAATCCCAGTGTACCCGGTTCAGGCCCTTACTAACCGTAATTTTATCTGCTTCTTTTTCAGCTTTTGAGGAAAGCGTTCTGACCAGTTTATCAGCTTCATTATAAATTTCGATTTTCAGCTCAGTATCATCAAAGGCCTTGTTCATTGCAAAATGGATTAAAGCGCCATGCGGAGGGTTTTGCCCCATGAACTGCTTTGCTGCATTTTTGTTCTGAATGTAATCGGAGCTGATCGCATCTGCTGGCTTTAGAAGGGATATACCTGCAGAGCCAGGTTGACTCATTTGCTGATGCAGGGGCGACAAGTCGTCCAGTATCCAGAAAGCACGGCCTCCGGTAGCAGCAATCAGATCATTATGGTGTACTTTAAGATCCATGATCGGGGTGATGGGTAGGTTGGATTGGAATGACATCCACTGTTCGCCTCCATTAAACGATACATACAGGCCTGATTCTGTACCTAAGTATAGCAGGTCTTTTCGTTTCGGATCTTCTCTCACTACCCGGGTGAAATGCTCTTTCTGAATACCGTTTACCATTCTTTTCCAGCTCTTGCCCCCGTCGGTGGTTTTAAAGACATGTGGTGTAAAGTCGTTCACTTTATAATCGTTCACGGCCAGGTATACAGTGTTGGCATCGTGCGGAGAGACTTCTATGGCATTGATAAGGGTAGTGGAAGTAAGGCCTTTTGGAGTAACCTGCTGCCAGTTTTTACCGCCATCCCTGGTCACATGCACCAGTCCGTCATCGGAGCCTGCCCAGAGTACCTGCGGGTCGTGCGGGGACTCCACAAGGTAGAAGATGGTTTGGTACACCTCACCGCCTGCTCCTTCTTTTGTGATAGGACCGCCGCCATAATCCAGGAATTCAGGCTTGTTTCTGGTGAGGTCCGGGCTTACTTCTTCCCACGACAGGCCCCTGTCTTTTGAGCGGAGCACCACATTGCCTGCATGGTAAATGACCGAAGGGTCAAACTTGGACATCACAATCGGTGCGTTCCAGTTGAAGCGGTATTTTTGGTCAATTGGCTTGGAGCCCAAACCCAGGTATGGGTAGGCCATTACGTCCTGTGTGTTCTTGGTTGTGGCATTCCATTCGCTGATTATACCTTGGTAACAGCCAGCATATATGTAATCGGGTGCATCAGGGTTGAAGGCCACAAAAGCCGATTCGCAGCCCCCTACAGGGTAGAAAGCAGACCAGGGAATGCCCTGTCCCTGATGCGCGTTAGGTATAGCGATGGTAGAGTTGTCCTGCTGCCCTCCGTAGACTGTGTAAGGAAACATGTTGTCAGCGTTTACCCGGTAAATCTGGGCTGTTGGCTGATTCTCCTGTGTCGACCAGTTGGCTCCTTTGTTATGGGAAATATTGCCGCCGCCATCGTTTGCGTTCGCCCAAATGTGCGGTTGGAGTGGGTTTATCCAAAGGTCGTGGTTGTCGCCGTGCGGAGTTGGCAGTGGAGTGAAGCTTTTGCCACCGTCGATGGATTGCATAAACGGAGCGTTCAGTACGTATACCTTGTTCTCATCCACTGGGTCGGCGAAGATGTGCATGTAGTACCAGGCCCTGGCTCTCAGCACGCGTTCTTTGTTGATGTTAGTCCAGGTGCTGCCACCGTCTTCTGATCGGAACAGACCGCCGTCTTCTGCTTCTACAATGGCCCATACCCGTTCAGGGTTAACAGGAGATACGGCCACCCCGATTTTGCCCATCACCTTTGGCAGGCCTTTCTCCAATTTCTTCCAGGTGTCGCCACCGTCCGTGGATTTGTAGATGGCACTGCCTGCTCCGCCGCTCTCCACTTTCCAAGGGTATCTGCGGTGCTCCCAGAAAGCAGCATACAAAACGTTTGCATTTGTTGCATCCATGCTCAGGTCGCTGGCACCCGTGTTTTCGTTCACGTGCAATACCAGCTCCCAGTTTTTGCCTCCGTCTTTCGAACGGTAAATTCCGCGCTCTTTGTTCGCGCCATAGGGGCTGCCCTGTGCGGCCACATAGAGTATGTCCGGGTTTTTGGGATCGACCCGCACCCTGGATATTTGGCGTGTGTTTTCCAGGCCAAGGTGCTTCCAGGTTTTGCCTGCATCCGTCGATTTGTAAACCCCATCGCCATGTATCGTCATGACACCCCGCACAGCCGCCTCGCCGGTGCCTACATACACCACGTTAGGGTCGCTGTCTGACACGGCTATGGCGCCAATGGAGCTCGATTTGAAATAACCGTCCGATATGTTTTGGAAGGAGTTTCCGGAGTCGCTTGTTTTCCAAAGTCCGCCACCTGTATACCCCACGTAGAAAGTATTGGGCTTTGTTGGCACACCGGCAATGGCAACAGAACGGCCTCCTCTGTAGGGACCAATATTGCGCCACTCCAATGCCTTGTAAAAATCAGGGTCGGTATTACTTGCCTGTGGACTGGCTGTACCTTTTTTCTTTTTTTGTGCCTCTGCAGGCAGCGGTTGCCAAATCAGGCCAGCGAGAAAAATGAGCGTAATTATTCTTTTCATAAGCAACGGTCATTAAAATGGTTCTATATGGTAATTATGAGAATAATCTGGGCGATTGCTGCGCTAATATGTTGGCGTATAAATAATTGTGTATGTCAATATAGGAATTTTATAGTCAGAAAGCACCGATTGGGCGCATTATATTCAAAAGGTCTTTCCCATAGCATGCCTGGCAAGTATGGTTGCTTAGCAGCTTTGATTCGGATAGTTGAGGCGAGTCTTCCGCACAACTGGCAGAAGAACGAGGCACTGAACGCATGCTGGTGGCTGTTTTTTCCAGGCTTCTTAACAAGATAATCGTTAGCAAAGCAGGTGCACGCACCAGTATGACAGGTAGGCTATTTTCTTTGATGAAGTCTCTTGATTGACTCCGTGAAGGGCTATTTTTGTGTATGCAAACAGTAATAGAGAAAGCTGATCATAGTTTGAGCCAGATGAACTGCTTTGAGAGGGCTTGACCAGCAGTATAGCGTGCATCCTTCACTGAAATGAGCTACCGCCATTAATTCCGATGGTTGCACATTGTTTATCTGCGTCTTTTATAGGATATTGTGCTGCTATACCTATTTCTCCTTTACTTTGAGTTCCAGCACCTCCACCCGCACCAAACAAAAAGTACGAAGCTTAGCTGACCGGCTGCGAAATTTTAGGGTATACCATCGTTACCTTGGTTTGTCTTTAGGCGTTTTCATTCTGATAAGCAGCGTTACCGGCATTTTATTGGGTTGGAAAAAGGATGTGGATTTGCTGCAGCCCCCCACGCAGAAGGGGGCCAGTACCGACCTGCAGCAGTGGTTGCCGCTCTCAGAACTGGCTGCCCGCTCCCTGGCTGGCCTGGATTCTGCAGAGGCTATTTACGAGAACCCCATCGAGCGCATCGAGGCCCGCCCGGACAAAGGCATCGTTAAGACCATTTTCAGGGATGGGAGTTGGGAGGTGCAGCTCGATGCCAGCAACGGCAAGGTGCTCTCCGTTG
This sequence comes from Pontibacter aquaedesilientis, assembly GCF_014773225.1. Taxonomy (GTDB): domain Bacteria; phylum Bacteroidota; class Bacteroidia; order Cytophagales; family Hymenobacteraceae; genus Pontibacter; species Pontibacter aquaedesilientis. The sequence goes on from NZ_JACXAJ010000002.1 coordinate 590,919, forward strand.
CTCGTCGCCACTCCGACTGGATTGAAAAGGTACACGATGGCTCTATCATCAGTGATCTGTTCAAACTGGTCTCGATGAATGTGCTTGGCTTTGGACTGGTGTTTATTTCTTGTACAGGCTTCTTCTTATGGTTCTACCCAAAGAAGATCAGGAAGATCAAAAGCAGATAAAATTTATGCCGAAAATTTTGCAATTGCTATGCTTGCTGTGGATGCTGAGTACGGCATCGTTTGGACAGGTACTGACCGTGAGAGATCAGGTGACGCAGCGACCGTTGGAGATGGTGCAACTGTTCACGGCTGATCTGCCGCAGGCGCTTCTGACTGATGCCAAAGGGCAGATTGATATAGCTGGCCTGCAGGGTAAAGACAGTATATATGTGCGCCTGGTAGGATATCAGCCAGAAATGCTGAGTTATGAGCAGCTCCGCAAGGGGCAGTTTCGGCTATACCTGAAAGAGAGCACCGTCGCCCTGCAGGCTGTCGTGGTGTCGGCCACGCGCTGGCAGCAAGATGTCAAAGAGGTACCGCAAAAAGTAAGCACCATCCGCCCCAAAGATGTGCAGTTGCAAAACCCACAAACCGCCGCCGACATGCTGGGGCAGTCCGGGGAAGTGTTTATCCAGAAAAGTCAGGGCGGCGGCGGCAGCCCCATGATCCGAGGCTTTGCCACCAACCGGGTGCTGATCGCAGTGGATGGGGTGCGCATGAACACGGCCATCTTCCGGAGCGGTAACATTCAGAACGTGATTTCCCTTGATCCCTTCGCCACCGAGAAAACAGAAATACTGTTTGGCCCTGGCTCCGTGATGTATGGCAGCGATGCCATTGGCGGCGTGATGAGCTTGTACACCTCATCTCCAAAATTTGCTAGCGAGGATGGCCCGCACGTGAGCGGCAGTGCAACCGGACGCTGGTCTTCTGCCAACCAGGAGAAAACCGGGCATGTGGACGTAGGGATCGGCCTAAAAAAATGGGCGTTCCTGACCAGTGCCACCTTCAGCGACTACGACGATCTAAGGATGGGCTCGCGCGGACCAGACGACTACCTGCGGCGCGAGTATGTACAGACTATTGCAGGGCAGGATGAGGTCGTGTTGAATTCTAATCCGGAGCGGCAGGTATACACGGGCTACGATCAGCTTAACCTGATGCAAAAGGTTAGGTATAGACCCAGCGATAAATGGGAACTGCAGTATGGCTTTCACTATTCAACCACCTCCGACGTGCCCCGTTACGACCGCCTGATTAACTACCGCAACGGCAAGCTGCGTTCTGCAGAGTGGTATTATGGTCCGCAGGTATGGCTAATGAACAACCTGCAGCTATCCTACCAGGCTCAAAGCAAAGCCTTCGACCGATCGAACTTCAGCCTGGCACAGCAGCTCTTCGAAGAGAGCCGCCATAACCGGGACTTGGCTAAATCGATCAGGTATAACCGCTATGAGAAAGTGCATGCCTATTCCGCCAATCTCGACTTTGAGAAGGCACTGGATCAGCGGCATCACCTGTTTTATGGCCTGGAAGCAGTCTACAACAAAGTGCTCTCTTCTGGCATCGATGAAAACATCAGTGCCGGTACTGCTAAGGCTGGCCCATCGCGCTATCCGGACGGAGCGGATTGGAGTTCTTATGCCGCATTCCTGACTTACCGATTTAAAGCGAGTGAGAAATTCACCGTACTGACTGGGGCAAGGTATAACTATACCTTGCTGAACGCCAGTTTCGACAACAGCTTCTTCAATTTCCCTTTTCGTAAAGCTGAGCTTGATGCCGGTGCGTTGACCGGTAGTGCGGGCGTGGTGTACAGCCCACAAACCGACTGGCAGCTGAGTTCTAACTTGTCAACAGGTTTCCGATCACCGAATGTGGATGATATCGGGAAGATCTTCGATTCGGCGCCTGGTCTTGTGGTTGTGCCCAACCCTGACCTTAAGCCGGAGTATGCCTATAATGCAGACATAGGATTTGCCAAGACTTTTCGGGATGTGCTCAAGCTGGATGCAACCGCTTTCTATACCTATCTGCAAGACGCACTGGTACGCCGCGACTATACCCTGAACGGGCAAAGCAGTATTGAATATGAAGGAAAGATGAGCCAGGTACAGGCCTTACAGAATGCAGCCTACGCCACGGTATGGGGCGTGCAGGCAGGTATAGAAGTGAAGCTCCCGGCGGGGTTCGGACTCTCCTCCAGGTATAACCTGCAGCGAGGGCGGGAGGAACTGGAGGACGGCACGGAGGCGATGCTTCGCCATGCCGCCCCTTCCTTTGGCGTCACCCGGCTGACCTATACCCGGAACCGATTGAAAACTGAGTTGTACGCCATGTACAATGGGGAAATAACACATGCCAACCTCGCCCCGGAAGAACAGGCCAAAGCGTATTTATACGCCGCAGACAGCAACGGGAATCCGTACAGTCCGGCCTGGGCCACGCTCAATTTGAAAGTCCGCTACCAACTAAGCCAGCATGTAGCCGCAAGCGCCGGTATAGAGAACATCACCGACCAGCGTTACAGACCCTACTCCTCTGGTATAGCGGCGGCTGGCAGGAACTTCGTTTTAGCGTTGAAGGCTACTATTTAATAAAGCACTTTCGGAGCTGCCATTAGAGCAACTCCGAAAGCTGAAAAAATCATTTAAAAATTAAAGCGAAGACGGGCATAATAGAAGGCACCGCCGATTCCCATTTGCACTGGATCCCATAAGCCGCCTGACTCGGTTTCGGTGTCTTGCTTAGTAGGGTACACGTCGAAAAGATTGACAGCACCCAGCGTGATGCCAAAGTTCTCGGAGAGCTTTTTGGCGATGGCTAAATCGGTCGTCACTTTTGGCTTGTACACATCTTCTTCACCAAGCCAGTCAATCAGTACGATTTCGCCAAAGCGGTTGAACTTGAGGTTCAGGTTCCAGTCGCGCAGTCTGTAGTCGAAGATCAGGTTCATGCGGCTAGGCGGTGCGCTTGCCAACAGGAACCGCTGCTCTCTCAACCCGAAGTAAGTATCCTCTTTGCCGGCCAGCCTCGGAGTAGTGGCAATGTTTTGGATCTCCAAGTCATTGAAATTGCCGGCAAAGCTTACATTCAATATATTGTCAGCGCCAAAAGTAGTAGCATAGTTCAAAATCACATCCACACCAAGCGTGCGGGTATCTACGGCGTTAGTGAAAAACTGGCCTGCGCCAACGCCCAATGCCTGCAGGTCTTCCCCAATATCAGGGTCAGTGTCCTCAAAGGCGCCTGTCAGCACGATTCGGTCTCTGATCCGAACATAATAGCCATCGACAGTAGCCGTAAAGCTTCGGAAACTACCCGTAAAGCCCAAGCTGCCGTTTACTGATCTTTCATGCTTCAAGGCAGGTATACCGAGCCTGCGGGTAAGGGGGCTGTTGTTCCGGGAAATGACCTTATCTACCGGCTGGCCCGACACGAAGTCGGTGAAGGTGGTGTTGAAATAGATCTGGGCCAAAGAGGGAGCCCGGAAACCAGTGCTGACCGACCCCCGGATAGCGAAGTTATCTGTAAGCTCCAGTCTGGAGGCGAGTTTGCCGTTGAGCGTGCCGCCAAAGTCGCTGTAGTTCTCGAAACGGGCAGCGGCGGCGACCATAAATGCGCTGGTAATATCAAACTCTGCGTCTGCATAAGCACCGATGTTGGTTCTGTATTCCGATAGCTCATTCTCGGGCCTGAAACCAGGGAATCCCTGTGAACCGGCGGCTCTCCCCAATACGTCCACCTGCCGCACCCGGCCATTGATCACCGTGTCGATAATGCCATAATTGCGATAGGAGCCTTCTTCACCGGCGAATATCTCATAGTTTTCGATCCTGTACTCAGTACCGAAGGCAAAGTTCGAACCGGCCAGTATGTCCTTAAAGTACCTTGTGAGGTGCAAGCCGGTAGTATTCTGTATCAACTCGAATCCTCCTGCGTCAAAACGAGTGGGCGACTGCTCAAGGAGTGACGCATTCAGCGTGCCGTCCACGAAGTAGTGAAAGCGGTTAGCGCCGAATGTATTGTTCAGGTCCAGATCCCACTCCCGTAATTTGCTTTTGAAGCCAGTGGAGAAGGAACGGTCCAGAATGCGGGACTGTATGTGCGGATCGAAACCATTGGGGTAAATGGCAGGAATGTTCCGTTCAGAGTCGGCATCACGCGTCCAGGCAAAAGCGTCTGTGTCGCGGAAGTTGAAAGTGCCGAATGTATAGAAGCTAGCCTGTTCGTTTACGGGTATCTCCGCATTGTAAATACCTGTGAAGTTATCGGATGAAGCATCACCAAACTGTCGGCGGTAAATATCATAAACAGCCGGGTCGGCCGGTCGGTTTGTCTTCTCTCGTTTCAGATAGTCGAGTGTCAGGTTAGCAAAGCCTTTTTCGGCTATCCGGAAGCCATAGTTTCCATTGACCTGGTACTGTTCGCCATCGCCCTCTTTAGTGATACCCGTATTGACACTGCTCGTAAATTCTTCCACACTCGATTTGAGCACGATGTTGATAACACCCGCAATAGCATCTGAGCCGTACTGCGCAGCGGCACCGTCTCGTAATATTTCGATCCGTTCGATGGCAGCGGCAGGTATAGTGTTAAGGTCTGTCCCGGTGTTTCCACGACCGCGTGTACCAAAAATATTGATAAGAGCCGATTGGTGGCGTCTTTTGCCATTCACTAGCACCAGCGTCTGGTCTGGCCCCAGTCCTCTGATAGTGGCCGGATCTACGTGGTCGCTGCCGTCAGAGCCCGATTGCCTGTTGGCGTTGAATGAAGGGGCTACCAATTGCAGCAACTGGTTGACATCAAGCTGACCAGATGTGAGGGCTATTTCCCTGATGGGAATGATATCAATTGCCACCGGCGTTTCTGTTACAGAGCGGTTATGGCTTCTGGATCCTACCACTACAACATCCTGCAGGCTTCTGGCTGCCTCGCGCATGACTACATTCAGTTGGCTACGTCCATCCAGACGGATTTCCTGTGCAGAGTAGCCAATGTAACTGAACACGAGCACAGCGTCAGCAGGCAAATTCGACAACTGGTAATTGCCATTGCTGTCGGAGGTGGTACCTGTGGTAGTGCCTCTCACCGAAATGGATACTCCCGTTAGCGCCTCTCCCGCTTCGTTAGATACTCTGCCTCTGACGGAGCTAGTCTGAGCGAGACAGGTGATAGATAACAGTAAAAAGAAAAAGGGCAGCATTTGCTTGAGCCATCGTTCTGTCCGAGTAGAAATTTTCATAGGCTATGTTTTAATAAAGTGAGATACAAAGTATTCCTCAAACGATATATCACTAAAAAAAGATGTAATATAGACTATTCGGGGATGTTGATGGTCAGTAACTTATTACTTGATAGAAACTATACTGCTGTGTAGAAACAAAAAAGGCAGCCCCATTCGGGACTGCCTTCATATCAGGTATAGCAATGGCTGCTACTAGCTTCTTACTTTACGCTCCGGTGCTTTTAGCGTAAACTCCGAGGTGGCTTTGCCGCCATCGGCTGTCTCTACTTCCACGGTATACTTGCCTGGCTTCAGGTAGATCACCTTATTGTCGGCGGCTTCTACTTCCACTGCCTCCTCGGCGTCTTTCTTGCTGCTGTTCAGGGAAGTTTCGTACGCTTTTGCATTGGCTTCGTCTACCGAGAAGTTATAGCGCACATAGTTCAGGCCGCGCTCGTTCTCGTCCTTCAACTCTTTCAGCAACTGCCCTTTGTCGGTTTTGATGCGGATGGTGGTGGTGCCGGCTTGCGCGGTATAGAACGGGATCTCCAGTGAAGACTCCATTGGCTCGCCCCATGCTCCCCACGACTGCCCCCAACGCGGGTTGTAATTTACCGGCTTGAATGCGAACAAGTGCAATTTTTGATTCTGAATTTCGGGCGTAAGTTGTTGCAAATGCTCCACATTGGCAATATAGATGGAGCGGCCGTGCGTGCCGACGATCAAATCGTTGTCGCGCGGGTGCACCACCACATCATGCACCGACACAGCCGGCATGCCGTTGCGCATCTGCATAAAGGTCTTGCCCCTGTCAATTGAGGTGTAGAGGCCGTGGTCGGTTCCGACATACAAGAGATTCGCATTTTTAGGATCTTCTTTGATGACGTTGATGGCCTCGGCAGGCAGGTTAGCGCCCAGGCGTTCCCACTTCTTGCCATTGTCTTCCGACACGTACAGGTATGGCGTGAAGTCATCCCAACGGTAGCCGTTGAGCGAGGTATACACGCGGTTCTCGCTGTGGTTGGAAGCTACTACAGTAGATACCCACATGTTCTGCGGGAGCTTCTTTGAGATGTTTTCCCAGTTATACCCACCGTCTTTGGAGACATGGATGGCGCCATCGTCAGAGCCTGTGTAGAGCAGGCCAAACCTCAGCGGGGATTCATCAATCGAGGTCAAGGTGCCGTAGCCTACATCACCTTTCAGACCGCCGTTGGTCAGGTCGCCCGAGAGGGTTTGCATGTCCTCGCCCTGTTTCATGGAGCGGTGGAATTTGTTGGAGCCGAAGTATAGGATGTCTTGGTTGTGGCGGCTCAGGTGAATCGGGCTTTCCCAGTTGAAACGCAATGGTGTTTCACCCAGCTCATGCGTAGGCTTCACGGATACACGCTCACCAGTGCGTTTATTCACACGGGCATAGTTGCCGTATTGCGAACCAAGGTATACCGTGTTGTTGTCACGGAAATCAACCTGCACCATCATGCCGTCTCCTCCGCCTATACGCTGGTATGGGTAGCGGCCGCTTTGGGTCCAGGAGGTGCTGGCCTTGTAGTTGCTCGGTCCGTACCAGGTACCGTTGTCCTGCAAACCGCCATAAATGTTGTAAGGTTTTTCCATATCCACGGCCACGGCATAGAACTGGCCCACCGAAGGAGTATTGGCTATGGCCCACGTTTTCCCGTCATCCATCGTGATGTTCAGGCCACCGTCGTTGCCATTGATGAGATAGCCGGGTTTGTCAGGGCTCACCCACAGGGCCTGGTGGTCGGAGTGCACGTTGTCGCCCTCGATGTTACGGAAGGTCTTGCCGCCGTCATCCGACGTCAGGATAGGCACACCCAGCATGTAAATCTTATCCGGATTGTAAGGAGCCACACGCAGCACACCAAAGTAGTAGCCATAGCTCGAGTACATGTCGTCGATCGGCTTGTCGTGTGTTTTCTTCCAGGTCTTGCCCGCGTCGTCAGAGCGGTATACCTCTGCGCCTTTCACCGGTGCCTCAGTGGTCACGGCCAGCGGGTCTTCCAGGTATACAGCCAAAGCAGCCGGTTTTATCTTGCCGCTCTGCACATCCGCCTTCACCGACTTGGCGGTATACTTGGCCGGGAAGCGGTTGTTGTCCAGAAATTCATTCAGGCTCTTGTCATTCAGGGCCATGAAAGCCTCGGCGGTCATGCCTTTAAACTGGTCTTTCTGCAGCTCACCCGCCTTTGGTTCCTTCTGCTCTTTTTGGCGCAGCTCCTGGTTGTCCAGGAAAGCATAGAGGATGTTGGGGTTATCCGGGAAGATATCGAGACCGATGCGGCCTACGCCAGCAGAGGCCGGAAAGCCGCTTCCTTCTGTCGTTACGCGGGTCCAGGTGTTGCCGCCATCAGTAGATTTATGGATGCCGGATGTCTTGCCGCCTTCCACAAAGTCCCAGGCGCGGCGCTCGCGGTGCCACATGGCTGCATACACGTTGTTTGGGTTCTTGGGGTCGATCACCAGGTCGATGGCGCCTGTGTTTGCGTCCAGGTAGAGTGTCTGTTTCCAGGTCTTGCCGCCATCAGTTGTTTTGTAGATGCCACGGTCTTTGTTGGGCGAGTACAGGTGACCGACTGCTGCTACCCATACCGTATTCGGGTCGGTAGGGTGAAGCACGATGCGGCCGATGTGGTGCGTGTCATCCAGGCCCATGTGCTGCCAGGTTTTGCCACCGTCGGTGCTCTTGTATACCCCCACACCCGCGTAAGAGGAGCGGCTGGAGTTGCTCTCGCCAGTTCCGATCCAGATAGTTTCGTTGTTTTTCCAGTCCACGGCAATGTCGCCGATGGTCATCACGGCCTCGTTGTCGAAGATGGGCTCAAAGGAAATGCCGTTGTTGCGAGTCCTCCACAGGCCGCCCGAGGCATAGGCTGCGTAAAAGTTGCTCGGGTCTTTCGGGTTCACATCGAGGTCGGTAATGCGGCCGCTTTGTACAGTGGGGCCCACATTCCGCAGGGGTACATTGCCTACAAGGGAGTTCTGTTCCAGTTGCTGTCGTTTTTCGAAGCCCTGCAGCCTTTCTTTGGCCGGGGTGTTGGCGGGTTGTTTGGGTGCTTTCTTCTGGGCCTGCACAGTCGCCCCGCTCAGGGCTACCAGCAGCGCTGCCGAAAGTATATGTTTTTGCATGAGGTAGAATTTGGTAAGGGTGGTTTAGAATGCGTGTCTAAAGCTAAGGAATTGCACCGGAAATCGGAAATACTTCCAGCCAAGCGGCGATGGCGGCAATCTAAAGGGACATGACAAGAGTATATAGAGCAAAACAAACCATATGCTACGAAATACAATCATCTTTACACTCCTGTTTATGTTGCTGACCGGGGCTGCCTGCAAAAAAGAGGAGACTGCCAACCCAATGGATACCTCAAAAAACTACAAATATACCTATCTGGCGCTGGGCGACTCCTATACTATTGGACAGGGAGTGGCTGAGCAAGACCAGTGGGGCGTGCAACTGGCCGATCTGCTTCGCCAGAATGGCATCGCTGTAGCGCCACCCGTTACGATTGCCCTCACGGGCTGGACCACAAGCGATCTGATCAAGGCAGTGGCAGATGCCAAGCCGAAGCCTGAATTTGACCTGGTGTCGCTGCTGATTGGGGTGAATAACCAGTACCGGGGCCAAAGCATTCAGACCTACAGAACCGAGTTCAGGCAGTTGCTCCAAACTTCGGTTACCTTGGGCCGGAATAATCCGAAACACGTCATCGTCTTATCGATACCCGATTGGGGAGCCACGCCGGCGGCACAAGGGCAAGACCGCGAACAGATTGCACGGGACATAGACGCTTTTAATGCGGTGGCGAAAGAGGAGTCTGAAATGGCCGGTATTCAGTTTATCAACATTACCCCACTCACACGTACATTGGTTTCTGACCAGAGCTACCTGGCCTCCGATCGGCTCCATTACTCCGGCAAGATGCACCGTGAGTGGGCACTGCTTGCCCTGCCAGAGGTTCAGAAATTTCTGAAGTGATGGCTATTTAGGTTAATTTGCGCTAACGGATAAACAGGAGCCCCGGCGATGACTTAAACAGCGTGGTTTTGAAGAATTCTCCTGAATAACTGCAGACGAACAGAAGAGGCCGATCATTGTTGCACATTCAAAAAGCATAAATTGAAAGAGACCATTGATGTACTGGTAGTGGGCGGCGGCCCCATCGGGTTAGCCTGCGGACTGGAAGCCCAGAATGCTGGCCTAACTTACCTGATCGTGGAGAAAGGCACCATCACGAACTCGCTTTTCAATTACCCGCTTAACATGACGTTCTTCTCCACGGCCGACCGGCTGGAGATCGGAGGTTATCCCTTTCCGTCCATTCGTGCCAAACCCAATCGGAGTGAGGCCCTGGAATATTACCGCCGGGTAGCGGATGCCGGTGGATTGAACATCCGGCTTTTTGAGGAAGTGTCAGGTATAGAATCCGGAGAGGAAGGATACCTCGTTCAGACAAGCAAGGGAATGTATCGGGCAAAGCATGTTATCATTGCGACCGGTTTTTATGACATCCCGAACATGCTGAACATACCCGGTGAGGACCTGCCCAAGGTACGGCATTACTACTATGACCCACACTATTATTACAAGCAGAAAGTTTTGGTAGTCGGAGCCAACAACTCTTCAGCGGATGTAGCCCTCGAAACCTGGCGAAAAGGGGCGGACGTGACAATGGTGGTGCGGGAAGCCGAGTTGGGCCGTATCAAGTACTGGACCAAGCCGGATCTGGAGAACAGAATTGCCGAGGGCTGTATCAAAGCCTATTTCAACTCCCGCCTGATCGAGGTCCGGGAAAATGAAGTGGATATTCAAACGCCGCAAGGTATAGTCACCATCGCCAACGACTATGTGATGGCCATGACGGGTTACCAACCCAATTTTGCTTTCCTGGAAAGAATTGGCGTTAAGTTATCGGATGACTTGTACCGCCATCCGTTTCACAATCCGGAAACCATGGAGACCAATTTGCCCAGGCTATACCTAGCTGGCGTGGTGTGCGGAGGTATGGAGACGCATGTCTGGTTTATCGAAAACTCACGTGAACATGCCGTCAAGATTATCCGGCACATCAAGCAAACGCTGGCAAACTAAGGCTGTTTAGAATCGCTTCTTCCGACTGGAGTTGTTCCGACTGTCGTAGTGCCGTCCTCCGTTGGTTTTTGCAGTGCCGCCAGTCTTTTTCGGCCTGCTGGCAGTTCCAAAGCTGCTTCCGGCGGTCAGGCTCTTGAGTTTGGCGACTTCCTCGGTGGTCAGTTCGCGATACTCGCCTGGCTGCAGCTCACCTAAACTAAGCGGGCCGATGGCCGGACGTATCAGCCGGAGCGTTGGAAAACCGACAGCGGCTGTCATGCGGCGCACCTGCCGGTTCATGCCCTGCGATATTTTAATCTCTACCCACGAGGTCGGTATTTCTTTGCGAAAACGAACAGGCTTGGATCGTTCCCATACCTGCGGGGTTTCCTCCAACCGATTAGCTTTGGCAGGAGCCGTTTTCACATTCTTGATCATTACGCCGCGTTGCAGTTCTTCCAGTGCCTCTTCGGTGGGTATACCGTCTACCTGCACCCAGTAGGTTTTCTCGATTTTAAACTTGGGATCGGACAGGCGGTGCTGCAGTACCTTGTCATCTGTCAGTAGCACTAAGCCCTCGCTGTCGTAGTCCAGGCGACCGACAGGGTAGATGTCAGGTATAGGAACGAAATCTTTGAGCGTAGCACGGCCCGTTTCGTCGGTGAACTGCGTCAGGACTTCGTAAGGCTTGTTGAGGATAATGTATTTCAAGTTTGGAAGTTAGAAAGTTAAAAAGTTAGAAAGGTATGGCTATACCTTCGCTTCCTGGATGTTATACCTAAGGTTCCAGAAAGTTTTCAGGCGGTCGTAGTCGGGGCGAATGATGGAGTAGAGTACCGAGTCTTCGTTCACGCCATCCACCACATAGTGTTCCCGCACGACCCCCTCCATTTGAAGACCGAAACGCTGCAATAGTCTGATGGAAGTCGTGTTGTAGTCGGCGGCCAGCGCTTCGATGCGGCGTAGTCCCATCTCCTCGAAACCGTAGGCCAGAATGGGGCCGAGCGCCTCAGTCATGTAGCCTTTCTTCTTGTAGGAATCGTCAAGCAGGTGATAACCAATTTCGGCACGGCGGTGACTCACGATCCAGGTATGGAAACCGCAGCGACCTATCACCGTACCGGTGCCTTTTTCCAGTATCCGGAAGTTCTTGAACGAGTGAAAATAAGTAGTCAGGCCTTCGCTAAACTTGTCTTTTTCCTCAGTCAACTTCTCCGCCTGCTTCAGACCCAAGTATGCCATGATCTCCTCGTCGCTGCACGCGGTGAAAAGGTGGTCATAAATCGCAGGCGTCAGCTCGCTCAGGTATAGGCGCTCTGTTTCCAGGACGACAGGTAGGGGCGCTGTTGGCTTTTTCATGATCAATAACTCCCATTGTATTTGCGTACAAACCACTCCGCGCATACCAGGGCGAGGAGCACGAAAAACAGCCACTTCATATCAATCAGGTCGTTGAGCGACTCGGATGAGTAAATCAGGTCTCTGTTTTCTGCATTCAGGAGGTCTTTCTCTAACTGCTGCAACTGCGCAGGGTAGTACAGGCGGGAACCCGTGTTGCTGCCCAACTGGTAAAGCAGATTATGGTCGGCCACGGCATGCAGCGCTTCCAATTGGAGTTCTTCCACCACAAATTCGCCTTTGTCCTGTTGCAGCGAACCGTTGATGCGGGCCGAGGCAGTGTAGGTATAGCGGCCGCCCGGCAACGAGCCAATGTTAACGCCGGATTGGTTCTCGCCATTGGCAAAGTTAAAGGACTTGGATTCCCCTTTGTCACCCGTTATTTTGAGCGTGATGTTCTGGCCATAGATCTGTTCCAGGGCTTCGTTGTAGGCTTCGGCCTCAAACCGTATCTCATCGGAGTTGGCGTACTCATTCTGCACCGGGTATACGTTCAGCCGCTTCTTGTTGCGCGGCGCCGTGAGTAGTTGCACCAGGTTCGTAATCAGCTTATCGTACACGGCGGCATTTTCGTGGTTGGCTGTCTCGGTGAGGCGCCACTGCCAGGTGCCGGAAGCCAGCAGGGCGGCATTGCGTTTGTCGCCAACCGTCTGCACGGTGAGCAAAGGTTTGTTAGTCCGCACCCTGCCTACCTGTTGGTATAGCACGGTTTCGGTGTTTGGTGTAAGCTGGTAATCGCCATAAGGCACTGTGGCCGGAGGGTATTGCCGCAGGCGCTCAGTAGCTTCTTCGGCTACTTTGAACGTGCTGAAACCCGGGTTGATGACGCTGGTCACCTCATCAAGCTGTCCCGGTGTGTTGATGCGTATACCTACGTTGAGGCGATTGAAACCACTGATGTCGCTTTGCGGCCCAATGATGTATAGGGCCGGCAGGTTTTTCTGCCGCACCAGGTTCAGGGCAGCCTCGCCACCCGGCGTACGGCCCGGCAATTGGTGCAGCACGGCCACATCATAATCCTGTTGCCTGAGTGTGGTGAGGCCAGGTATAAACAGCTCGGTCTCGTAGTTTTCGTTCGACTCGATGGCGGCGCGCAAGGCTTTGATGTCGGGATGCGGGGCGGCGGCGGCCACGAGTATCTTTATCTTTCCCTTTACCACATCGATGTAAGCGTTTTTGGTGTTGTTGAGCGTGGTGAACTCGCCTTGCTCTGGCAAAACCTCAACCTGATAGTGGCGTTTGCCCAGTCCGCTGGCCAGCACCCGAAACGGCACCTGCTGCATGGTCTCGTTTGGTTTCAGGCTGACAGTTTTGCGATCGAGCACCTTGCCGTTTTCTTTCAGCTGTACCGTCACGGTGGTGCCCCCAAAGCCTTGGTGCAGCAATTCTGCCTCCAGCGGAAAACGGTTGCCACTGTAGTTTACCTTGTTGTAGCGCAACGACGAGAGAATAATGTCCTTCTTGGGAATCGTGTCGCCAACAGCTATCGGGTAGATGGTGTAGGGATAGTTGGCATAGGTAGGAGAGGTGCCCTGGTTCACGATGCCATCCGATAAAAGCACAACGCCCGTGAGGTTCTGCTGCTCGAAGTCGCTGTGGATATTTTGGAGCAATTGGCTCAGGTTGGTCGATTCGGTTTTGAATTGAAGTTGGGCCAGATCCTGCGAGGGCTTCAAGTTACCCAATGTCCTTACCTTGGTTTGGATTCTCTTGTCCTCTAACCGGTTTCGGAGCTCCTGCAAACCTTGCTGCGCCTGTTTTAACTGCACCGAGTCAGAGAACAGGGCCACCGATTGTGAGTTGTCCACGGCGAAAACGATGGTTGGCTTTTGCGTGCTGGTGCTGACATAGCGAACCAGCGGCCCGAGCAACAGGAAACAAAGAAAGCTCACCACCACAAACCGCACCGCCGCCAGGGCATAGTTTATACCTTTCGACCAGGGCGTGCGCTTGCTGTAGAGCAGCCAGGCATAGAGTGCACCGACAGCGAGGCAAGCCAGGATCAGCCAGGGAGAATAGGTTGTTATAAGGCGGAAGGAATCCAAGTTAGTTAGAAAGTTTGGAAGTTAGAAAGTTAAGAAGTTTACATAAAGATAAAAGAAAAAGACCAATGCCACTAACGTAAACGTTACGGCATTGGTCTAAAATATGTAGCAGTCTTGGAGTTTAAGACATTTTGACTTTCTAACTTCCAAACTTTCTAACTCCTAAACTTATGTCAGCATCCCGCCATCTACCTGCAGCACCTGGCCGGAGATGTACGAAGACTGGTCAGAGGCAAGGAAAGCCACACAGTTGGCCACGTCCTCCGGCGTACCACCGCGCTTCAACGGGATAGCCTTTCTCCACTCGTCCACTACCTTTTGGTCCAGTTCGCCGGTCATCTCTGTCTCGATGAAGCCTGGGGCCACCGCATTGCAACGGATATTGCGTGAGCCAAGCTCCAACGCCACTGACTTGGTGAAACCGATGATGCCTGCCTTGGAAGCAGAGTAGTTGGCCTGTCCGGCGTTGCCTTTTATACCTACCACCGACGTGATGTTAATGATAGAACCGCTCTTGGCGCGCATCATGTGCTTGGTGGCACCTTTGGTCAGGTTGAAAACAGATTTCAGGTTGGTGTTGATTACTGCGTCCCACTGGTCCTCGGTCATGCGCATCAGCAGGCCGTCGCGCGTAATGCCGGCGTTGTTCACCAGGATGTCGATCTTGCCGAATTCAGCCACCACATCCTCGATCAGTTTCTCTGCCTGGGCCGTGTCAGAGGCGTCGGAACGGAAACCTTTGGCTTTGCCGCCATTGGCAGTCAGTTCCTGCTCCAGCGCTTGTCCTTTTTCTACACTTGACAGGTAGGTGAATGCTACCTCAGCGCCCATTTCCACCAGCTTCTCGGCGATGGCGCGGCCTATACCTTTTGATGCACCTGTTACCAGGGCTACTTTTCCTTCTAATGCTTTCATAGGCGCCAAAGTTATAAAAGATTTTTTTATTCAGAATAGTAACAGCAGGCTACAGAATTAATTGTCGCCATTTTTCTGAAAATAAGCGGGTTATCCCTCTTTCAGCTAAAATATAGTGCAAATGTGATCAGGAGTTTTCAGGGGGCTTGTTGCTATATCATGTTTCAAAAATTGAATGGCAACATGTTTATAATCTGAATATTGTAATTGAGGTGATTTTTATTTCTATGGGATAAACCATATTTTTGTACCATTCTTCCAATCAAAAGTACCCTGTAATGTTCAAACGAAGTGTCGGACTAGCCATCCTGATCGCAGTTTCGCTTTTTGTGTTTCTTACCGCAGCGCAAACCATCAGCTTTAAAACTGAAAGCATCAACAACTTAGAAAAAGAGCCGGATTCAGCTCCTGAAGCAGTAAAAGAACAGCCAGCCCCTGTCATTTTCGGCATCCCGACCGACACGCTCGAAATAGTAGGAGGTACAGTAGAAAGGGGCGAGAACCTCTCGCAGATCTTAGCTGATTTCAACATCTCACCAACCACCATCGACTTACTGGCCCGCAAATCAAAAGACATCTACAATGTAAGGCGCATCAATGCCAAACGAAATTACTTTATTCTGCATGCCCGGGACTCTGCCCAAACTGCCCGTTATTTTATCTATGAACCCAACGAAGTGGAGTATGTGATCTATGACCTGAACGGAGAACTGGACGTGCGCCTGGAGAAGCGGGAAATAGAAGTAGTGGAGCGTGCCATTGCCGGTTTCATACAGAGTTCTTTATTTGAGTCGATTCTCGCGGCAGGGGGCTCCCCGCAATTGGTGAATCACTTCGCCGATATTTACGCCTGGCGCCTTAACCTGAGCCGCCTGCAGCCCGGCGACAGCTTTAAGCTGATCTATGACGAAAAGATGGTGAATGGCAATACCATTGGGTTCGGCAAGATAAAAGCTGCCTACTTTGAGCACGAGGGCAAGCCGCTTTATGCCATTGCTTTTGATCAGGGGGGTAAGAAAAATGCCTACTACGACCAGGACGGAAAAAGCCTGAAGAAAGCGTTCCTGCGTGAGCCGCTGGAGTACAGCCGCATCAGCTCACGTTTTACCATGAACCGTTTCCACCCGGTGCAAAAACGCTACAAGCCGCACCTGGGTACCGACTTTGCCGCACCGCGAGGGACTCCTATCCGGACAGTGGGCGAGGGCGTAGTGGTCGAAGCAGCCTACACCAGAGGCAACGGCTATTATGTAAAGATCAAGCATAATAAGACTTATACCACCCAGTACCTGCACATGTCCAAATTTGCCAAAGGCATTAGAAAGGGCCGGCATGTGGTGCAGGGCCAGACCATTGGCTATGTGGGCAGCACAGGCCTGGCAACAGGACCGCACCTATGCTACCGCTTCTGGAAGAACGGCAGGCAGGTAGATGCCCTCAAAGTAAAACTGCCATCTGCACATCCGATCGATAAAAAGCACATGGCTGCCTTTGAGCAACTGAAAGCCGAGATAGAAGGCAAGATGCTGGCCATTGAGCTAAAAAATATTCAGCCTAAAGAGCTACTGGCGGCAGACAAGCCTGGAAAAGCGTCAGGTGAAGAAGGGGCATAACATTTGTTTTTACTATAATGAAAAAAGGGCGCTGCAAAGCGCCCTTTTTTGTGAAAGCAAGGAAAATTATTTGCAGTAATTTTTCAGATACCTCTCTGCCTCCTTCACCCCAAGTTGGCTGGCTTTGGTCCAGTCGGCGCAGGCACCGGGTTTGTCTTCCAGAAAATACTTCGTGGCTCCTCTGTTATAGATGGCCTCGGCATAGTCGGGTTGGAGTGTGACTGCCCGGTTATAGTCGATGAGGGAGCTGCGGTAATCTTTGAGGGCATAGCGCACCATGCCGCGGCTGTGGTAGGTCTTGGCCTGCTTCTGGTCTAGCTTCACGGCATTGTTGTAGTCGATTAAGGCCCCTTGGAAATCCTGAAGGTTATACCTGGAAAGGCCGCGGCTTGTCCAGGCCTCCAGATGCGTCGGATCCAGCGCAAGGGCCGCCGTAAAGTCCTCAATGGCACCCCGGTAGTCGAGCAGGCGGTCTTTGGCAATGCCCCGGTTTGTGAGCGTAACCACATGGTCCGGGTCCAGTTTCAATACCTCGTTGTAATCTTTGATGGCATCGGCATACTTGCCTGCCTTAAACTTCTTGTTGCCTGACAGGAAAAGCTCCAGCGGAGACTTCTGCGCCAAAGCTGAAAATGAGAGCAGTACAGATATAAACAGCAGTAAAAATTTTTTCATGTGATAAGCCGAAACGAAGGTATAGGGCGTGCAAATTACAACAGTTGAGAGGAATAGAGTGCCCGGCAGGCCGATTGTGTGGCAATTTCTTTATATAATAAAGAGTATTTCTTTACAAAGTTATATTTGTTGTGAGGCAGGAATGCTTTAGAAGTGGTTTTGTGAAGTTGGGATTATCGTTTAATTTTGCTCATCATTTAAAAATAAGAAACTATGGCATCAAAATACGATTTGTTAGTGCTTGGTAGTGGACCGGGTGGTTATGTGGCGGCTATCCGCGCTTCACAGCTGGGTATGAAAGTAGGTGTGATTGAGCGTGAGTCGCTGGGCGGCATCTGTTTGAACTGGGGCTGTATCCCGACCAAAGCCTTGCTTAAAAGCGCAAACGTGTTCGAATACATCAACCATGCAGCTGACTACGGCATTACGATCGGAGAGGCCTCTGTAGACTTCAATGCGGTGATCAAGCGTAGCCGCGGCGTGGCCGATGGCATGAGCAAGGGCATTCAGTTCCTGTTCCGCAAAAACAAGATCGACGCGATTATGGGTACTGGTAAACTGGTAGCCAAAGGAAAGATCGAAGTAACGGACGCGGAAGGCAAAAAAGACACCGTAGAAGCAGATCACATTATCCTGGCGACGGGAGCACGCTCACGCGAGTTGCCTAACCTGCCGATCGACGGCAAAAAGATCATCGGTTACCGTCAGGCCATGGCCCTGGATAAAATGCCGGAGAGCATGGTCGTGGTAGGCTCTGGCGCTATCGGCGTAGAGTTCGCCTATTTCTACAATGCCATGGGCACAAAAGTGACGGTTGTGGAATACATGCCGAACATTGTGCCGGTAGAGGACGAGGAAGTTTCGCGTCAGTTGGCCAAGTCTTTCAAAAAGGCAGGCATCAACATCATGACTGAATCTTCGGTAGAGTCTGTCGATACTAGCGGTGATATCTGCAAAGTAAAAGTGAAGACTGCGAAAGGCGAAGAAACCCTGGAAGCAGAGGTGGTGCTTTCGGCGGTAGGTATACAGACCAACCTCGAGAACATTGGCCTTGAGGAGCTGGGCATTAACGTAGACCGCGGTCGTGTGGTGGTGGACGAGTACTACAAGACCAACGTGGACGGCATCTATGCCATCGGTGACATCGTGCCGGGCCCTGCGCTGGCACACGTAGCTTCAGCTGAGGGTATCATCTGCGTGGAGGCTATCACGGGTCACGATCCGGAGCCTTTGAACTATGGCAACATACCGGGCTGTACCTATTGCTCTCCTGAGATCGCTTCTGTTGGCCTGACCGAGAAAGCCGCACGTGAGCAAGGTCTTGAGATTAAAGTGGGTAAATTCCCATTCTCGGCTTCCGGCAAGGCCAGCGCCGCCGGAGCCAAAGACGGCTTCGTGAAAGTGATCTTCGACGCTAAGTATGGTGAGTTCCTGGGCGCGCACATGATCGGTGCGAACGTGACAGAGATGATTGCCGAGGTGGTGGTAGCCCGCAAACTGGAGACGACGGGCCACGAGATCATCAAGTCTGTGCACCCGCACCCAACCATGAGCGAAGCCATCATGGAAGCTGCCGCAGCCGCTTACGACGAAGTGATTCACTTGTAAGCCCTCATAAGGCAAAACGAAAAATGAGGCCTGACCGGATTTCCAGTCAGGCCTCTTTGTTTGAGCGGGTTTGAGGTTTTGATCTTCAAAAGCAAAGCAGTAGTCCTGTTTTAAATGTCACTACGATCTGACATATAGCAAAAATGCACTCATTGAGTCTAGTGGATGAGCACCAAGGGTGTAAACTTAAGTATTAAATGCTATCTTGCATACTTAGCTGATTTTGAATAGAACCTTTCTGCTATTTATTGATCAGATTTAAAGTATTGGTAGGTCAGTAGGTATAAATACGTATTTGCGTTGTGGCTATCTGAACTTATAGTTTGCCGATTACCTTTATTACAATAGCTGCAATTCACTCTTTGAGCCTTTCTGCCCCTACGTGTGAGTTATAATTCTATCACGTATCGCCCTTTATATGAAGCTCAAAAGCAAAGTAAAATTTGTTAATAAAGACAAAAACCTGTTTTTTCCGACACTTCGCAAACGAGTAGATCACTACTTCCAGGAGAATAACATATCCAGAACTGCTAACACGACGATGATCATCAAGAGTATCGTGCTGCTGCTTTGCTATATATTGCCCTTTGTGATGGTTTTGGCTTTTCAGCCTGCGTGGCCGCTTAGCCTGCTGCTTTGGTTTGTGATGGGACTGGGCGTGGCAGGTATAGGCATGAGTGTGATGCACGACGCCAACCACGGTGCCTTCTCCAAAAGCAAGCGAATCAACGACCTGATGGGGCATACCTTAAACCTGGTGGGCGGCTCGGCATTTAACTGGAAGCTGCAGCACAACATCCTGCACCATACCTATACCAATGTCGTGGAAATGGACGAGGATATACAGGACAGACTGGTGCTGCGTTTCAACCCCCATAGCAAGGTTAAGTTCTTCCACCAGCTGCAGTGGGTATACGCCTTCGTTTTTTACGGCCTCCTAACGCTCTATTGGGTGGTAGCCAAAGATTTCGTGCAATATGGCCTTTTCATCAAAAACGGTGTGAACACCAATACCGCCGCTGAGAACAGAAACTGGCTTCTGAAGCTGGTGGCGATGAAGGCGCTGTACTTTTTCATTGTGTTGGGCGTGCCTACCTTGTTTTTTGGAATTCCGTTTGTGCAGGTGCTGATTGGCTTTCTGCTGATGCATTTTGTGGCCGGTATTGTGCTCACGGTGGTGTTCCAGCTGGCGCATACGGTGGAGGGGACCAGTCACCCACGCCCCGATGAGCATGGCCGCATCGAAAACGACTGGGCCATACACCAAATGAACACAACTGTGAACTTTTCGCGCCACAGCAAGTTATTGTCGTGGTATGTGGGGGGACTTAATTTCCAGATCGAGCATCACCTGTTCCCGCGTGTTTGCCACGTGCACTATCCGGCCATCGCCGAAATAGTGAAAGAGACGGCAGCCGAATTCGACATCCCTTACCTCGAAAACGAGACGTTTGGGCAGGCCGTCCGGTCGCATATCGCCACGCTACACCGTTTCGGCAGGTTGCCGGACATGAATGAGGCTATTGGCTAAAAATCAAATATGACACCGGACGCTTATCAGATCGCATTTCCCTTTTATATTTGCGTCCGCTTTGCGCATCCATCCGCTTGTACTGGCATTCGAAGGAGTCTTTTTTCTCAGACTTTAAGGTGCCGACAGCAGGATTAACCAGAATTAGGTAAGGTATAAACGATTAACATACCGTTCGTCACCTTCGTAAAACCTAGTGCTGATTGTGCGGCCCGTATTACATACTATCAAGATTATTAAATGAAGCTTAAAGGCAAAGTAAAATTCGTAAACAAAGACAAAAGCCTCTTTTTTCCGACGCTCCGCAAACGTGTGGACGCCTACTTTACAGAAAATAACCTGCCTAAATCAGGCAATTCCCATATCCTCATCAAGAGCATCGTGCTGTTACTGCTCTATGTGGTGCCCTTCGTACTATTGCTTGCCCTTACACCGGGTCTGGTCTTTAGCCTGGTCCTATGGTTTGTGATGGGCATTGGTGTGGCCGGAGTGGCCATGAGCGTGATGCACGACGCCAACCACGGGGCTTTCTCTAAGAGCAAAACACTGAACTACCTGATGGCGCACTCTGTGAACCTGTTGGGTGCCTCCGCTTTTAACTGGAAGCTGCAGCACAACATCCTGCACCATACCTATACCAATGTAGTGGAGATGGACGAGGACATCGATGATATGGTTTTCATGCGCTTCTCGCCGCATACCAACGTGCGTTTTTTCCATAAGGTACAGTGGGTTTATGCCTTCTTCTTTTATGGTTTGCTGACGCTGTACTGGGTGATTCTGAAGGATTTTCTGCAGTTCTTCCGGTTTATCAGAAGCGGTGTAAACGCCAACTCCAAAGCGCAGAACACGAGTGCCTTCCTGAAAATCGTAGCATTTAAGGTGCTGTATTTCTTCTCGATCCTGGTGGCTCCAACGCTAATCTTCGGTATACCCTTCCTGGAAGTGCTGCTTGGCTTCGTGCTGATGCATTTTGTGGCCGGCATCATCCTTTCTACTGTGTTCCAGTTGGCGCATACAGTGGAGGGTACCAGCCATCCGCTACCATCAGAAACCGGCGTGATCGAGAACGATTGGGCCATTCACCAACTCAACACGACGGCAAATTTCTCGCGCAAGAGCAAGCTGCTTTCCTGGTATGTGGGCGGCCTGAACTTCCAGATCGAGCATCATTTGTTCCCGCGTATCAGCCATGTGCACTATCCGGCCATCGCCGAAATCGTGAAAGAGACGGCAGCCGAGTTTAACCTCACTTACCTGGAAAGCAAGACCTTTGTAGAGGCGGTGCGTTCGCACCTGAGCACCCTGCACCGTTTTGGAAGATTGCGCCTGCCCAACCTGAATGAGGTGATGGCCTAATCGCATAAGATTTGAACGAGAAACGGCGGGAAAAATATTCCCGCCGTTTTTTGTTGTGCCCAGGTATAGCGCCATGTGTCGCATCCCCATACCTTTGTAAACCAAATTGCCGGCCTGCTTGGCCTGCCTTTATACCGCACGCCCCCATGAATTTTAAAGCATTACACTTGATTTCCCCGATTCTACAGGCCCTGGAAGAAGAAGGCTATTCCCAGCCCACACCTATCCAGGTCCAGGCCATACCAGAGGTGCTGCAGGGGCGCGACCTGCTGGCTTCTGCCCAAACGGGCACGGGCAAGACAGCGGCCTTCGCGCTCCCAATTCTCCAGTTGCTGCATCAGCAAACCACGACTGCCCCGCCTACAATCCGGGCGCTGATTCTCACGCCGACCCGAGAGCTGGCGAGTCAGGTGGCGGAAAGTTTCGCGGCTTATGGCAGGTATACCGGGCTGAAGCATTTGGCGGTGTATGGTGGTGTGCCCTACAAAGTACAGACCGAGGCGCTGCAGGCAGGTATAGATATCCTGGTGGCCACCCCAGGCCGTCTGCTGGATTTACTGGATCAGGGCTTTGTGGACTTGAAGCAGGTGCAATTGCTGGTGCTCGATGAGGCGGATCGTATGCTGGACATGGGCTTTGTGCAGGACATACAACGGGTGCTGCAGGTTATACCTGAGAAGCGCCAGACCCTGTTCTTTACGGCGACCATGGCGCCTGAAGTCGCAAAGCTGGCAAAAAAGATACTCACAGCACCTGTAAACGTGGAAGTGAGTCCGGCGTCTTCACCGGCGGGCACTATCCGGCAGGAGCTGTATTATGTGAAGAAGGCCAACAAAACACCCTTGCTCCTGTATTTGTTGCAGCAGGCAAGTAGAGCGCGAACGCTGGTTTTTATGCGCACCAAAGAGGGAGCCGACAAACTGGCCAAAGAACTGAACGCGGCAGGTATAGCAGCCGAAGCCATACACGCCGACAGAGCGCAACGCGACCGGGAGCGGGTACTGGAGAGCTTCAAGCAGAACGAAACCCAGGTGCTGGTCGCGACCGACGTGGCAGCCAGAGGCATAGATGTAGAGGAGTTGCCCTATGTCATCAATTACGAACTGCCCTTTGAGCCCGAAACCTATGTGCACCGCATCGGCCGCACCGGCAGGGCAGGGGCTGCAGGTATAGCCATCTCATTTTGCGGGGCCAGCGAAACGCCGCTGCTCATCGCCATCCAAAACCTCACGGGCAAGGCTATACCTGTGGTCGATCAGCATCCATACCCACTCACAGCCCAGGACTTTATGGAAGCGGCTTCGTCTTCATCCGCTAAAAGCGAGAAGCGCAAGGGGGCAGGAAGAGGCGGAAAAGGGAAACGGGGGAGGAGATAAAACCCAAAAAGCTGCCTTGTCTTCTAGACCTTTGAGTGTCTTATTAGCTGCGAAGCAAATGTAATGAATCAAATAATCGGCAGTAAATTTGATTTACTGCCGATTATTTGATTCATTTGAGTACATAAAAATATGATTGATAATCGATAAAAAACTCCACATATCTGAACTTAAAAAGGAATTTAAAGAAGCAGAAGCCTTTTCTACTTCTGATATCTCCTCCTTTTATGAAAGCATTGGTGATAATGCACCAATGAGCACAATTTATTGGAGAGTACATCATTTAGTGGATAAAGGGGTAATTCAGCGCATTGGTCACGGTTTATATAAAATTGGCAAGGAAATAAGCTTTGAGCCTGAAATAGGTAGGCGAGAAGTTACTATTTATAATCATCTTAAAAGGGACTTACCTTTTCTCGATTGCTGCATTTGGAACTTGGATGCTATTAAAGAATTTGTGCAGCATATTCCTAATGTCAAGTTTACTATTGTAGAAGTAGAGCGGCACTCTGTAGAGTCTGTTTATTATCTGCTGGAAGAAAAGTATAAATATGTCTTCTATAAGTCTTCCAAGGACTTGCGAAATGCATATGTACATGGGGTGCAAAATGCCATACTTGTCCGGCCGTTGGTAACAGAAGCCCCTGTGCAGGAAACTGGCAAGGTAACAACAGTTACACTTGAGAAACTCCTGGTTGATGTAATGTTTGACGATGAATTCGAATTCCTGAGAGGTTTTGAGATGACGCACATCTTTAGGAATGCTTTTGAAAAGTACACCATTAACCAGAGTAAAATGCTGCGATACGCCGCTAGGAAGCAGAAAAAAGAAGAGTTGACCACTTTTTTAAAAAACTATAATTTGGCAGTAATTTAAGTTTACTGCCGAAAATTTGAAATATGATTTCTCAAAAGTCTTTAGATATAGACTGGCTTTCTGAAGTGTCTAAAAAGAACAGGAAAGCTGATAAAATTCTAGTTGAAAAGGTAATAAGGGCTTTGCTTTTGCTGGAAGGATTAGTGGAAGCAAAGCTGCCTTTTGTGTTTAAGGGCGGAACGGCTTTGATGCTGATGTTGGGGAGCACGAAAAGACTATCCATCGATATCGATGTCATTATGCCGGAGAAGACGGAAGAGATGGAGGCCGCATTTGAAGATATACTTTCAGCCAAGGGCTTTAACCGTTTCGAACTGCATGAGAGAAACCAGAACTCTGACATTGAAAAGGCACATTACAAATTCTACTATACACCTGCGCACAAAACCAACCAGGTAGAAGAGTATATATTATTGGATATACTTTTCGAGAAGCCGGCTTATCAGAATATTATTTCTATACCTGTGGACTCTGCTTTTGTGCAGCAGGAAGGCGAGCCGCTCATGGTACAGGTGCCTTCGTTTGAGGATATTCTAGGGGATAAGCTGACAGCCTTTGCCCCTAACACAACAGGTATACCTTACGAGAAGAATGGGCATAGTCGGGCCATGGAAATCATCAAGCAGATGTACGACATCGGCTGCATTTGTGCACACGCTGAAGATGGCGAAGTAGTATGTGCAACTTTCAATGCATTTGCAACAACTGAACTTGGTTACAGGAATCTAGAACTGCTGCCAGCCGATGTGCTGGATGATATCTATGATACAGCGCTCACAATTTGCACCAAAGGCCAAAGTGGTAAAGGTAATTATGCGGCACTAAGTAGAGGTATAACGCAGATAAAGAACTTTATATTTTCAGAGAACTACCACCCAGATAGAGCCATTGTGTGTGCCTCAAAGGCAGCTTATCTGGCAATTATTGTAAAAGCAGGCGGCAAGACAATAGAGAAGTACACAGACACTAAGCAGATGGCTGACTGGGTAATTGAGCAACCTTTCGACACCAAACTGAACAAGCTGAAGAAGTCGAATCCGGAGGCATTCTTTTACTGGTACAAAATTTACGAACTCCAAAAAGCATTGGCAGAGAAATAACTTGCCACAGCCATATACTAACCCCATGATAAACCGAGACACCGATATAAGCAAAGAAGTTGGCCTGATCTGGAACACCGCCAACGACGTGCTGCGCGATATTTTTAAGCGCAACGAATACCCCGATATTATTTACCCGATGGTGCTCATCCGTAGGATTGAGAACGTGTGGGAACAGAAAAAGCAGGAAATTATCGAAGAACTTAGGGACAGCCTGAAGGCGCTTCCGCAAGAGGTACAGCAAAAGATTGTAAGCGACAAACTGTTGCAGGAGCTCAAGTTCGATAATACCAGCGGTGAAACCCTGAAGAGCCTGGAAGGCAAGAGCGAGACCAGCCTGAAAAACGAATTTATTTCTTACCTGAACGGCTATACCGACAACATCCGAGAGATTATCGAAAAATCTGGGATAAAGGCGCACCTGACCAAGCTGCACTCCGAGAAGATACTTTACAGCCTGATCAAGAATTTTTCGGAGATAGACCTGAACCCAGCAGATGTATCCAACATAAAAATGGGGTACATTTTTGAGGAGCTGGTGCGCAAGTTCTCGGAGCAGAACAACGAGGAAGCCGGGGAGCACTATACACCACGCGAGGTGATTGACTTGATGATACAGCTGCTGGGTATGGACGAGGACGGTATAAAAGATGGCGAACTGAAGACCATCTACGACCCGGCCTGCGGTACAGGCGGTATGCTTACGGCAGCCAAAGAGTACATCGAAAAGCATATCAACCCGAAAGCCAACGTACGCATTTACGGACAGGAGGTAAACGACAAAACCTGGGCCATTGCCGAAGCCGACCTTATACTGAAAGGCGAGATAGCCGAAATAAAGAAAGGTGATACCCTAACCGACGACGGCTTTGTTGGCGAGCAGTTTGATTACATGCTCTCGAACCCGCCTTATGGCAAAAGCTGGAAAAACATCAAAAGCAAAGTGATAGCCAACAGCAATGGCCGCTTCCACGATACCATGCTGCCGCGCTCTTCGGACGGGCAGTTGCTGTTTACGCTGCACATGATCTCTAAAATGAAACCTGCCGAAATGGGTGGCTCCAAAATTGCCATCGTGCACAACGGCTCGCCACTTTTCTCGGGCGATGCAGGCTCTGGCGAGAGTGAGATACGCAAGTTCATCATCGAGAACGACTGGCTGGAGACCATTGTGGCGCTGCCAACCGACCTGTTTTACAATACCGGCATTGCCACCTACATTTGGATACTGCGAAACAACAAGCAGGGCACGGAGCGCGATGGCAAGTTTCAGCTGATAAACGGTACCAGCTTCTGGAAAAAACGCCAGCGCAGCCTGGGCAACAAACGCAAAGATATTACAGAGCGCCAGATAGAAGACATCGTGCAGCTGCACAAAGACTTTACCGAGGGCGAATTCTCCAAAATATACGACCAACACGATTTTGCTTACCGCAAAGTATACCTGGACCTGGAAGAGCTGGACGAAGACGGACTGCCTGCCTACGAAACTTTAGTGGCCAGTATACCGCAGGGCAAACTGAAACTATACTTCGAGGCCGATGCCAAAACCCTGAAGGAAATGCTGAGCAAAGAGCAGGAGGAAGAGGTGAAGAACTATACACTAAAGCTAAAGCCCGATACCGAATTTACCGACAAGTATAACACCCCAGACCGGCAGCTGACTATAAACAAGCGCGTAAACGGCAACCGCCTGAGTTTTATGGCAACGGTGCGCGTGCCTAAAATAGTGAAAGACACCGAGATTATACCCTGGAAAGAGGATGTGGAGGCATTTCTGAACCGCGAGGTAGAAAAGTGCTGGACAATAACCAAACAAGAGAAAGGCTACGAAGTACCGTTCAACAAAGAGTTTTACGTGTACCAGCCGCTGCGCGAGCTGCAGGAGGTACTGGGCGAGTTTGTGGCGCTGGAACAGGAGAACAAAGCATTGTTGAACGACTTAGGACTTACCCTGTAATGGAGGAATACGATTTCTATAAAGATAGCGGTGTTGAGTGGATCGGGGAAATTCCGGAACATTGGGAGGTCAGAAAATTGGGTAGCCAATTTTCTGACATTGGTAGTGGAACAACACCAGAAGCTGGCAGCCCGAGATACTACGAAAATGGCACAACTCCTTGGTTAAATACAGGAGACTTGAATGATGACATTTTAAACTCATGTCAGAAAAGCGTAACTGAACTTGCTATGCAAGATCATTCTGTGCTCAAGGTGTACCCAAAAGGAACTTTAGTGATGGCAATGTACGGAGCAACTATAGGTAAACTTTGTATACTTAACTTTTATGCCTGTACTAACCAAGCGTGTTGCGCTATCAACAACAGCCATACTTTAAGTATAAAGTACACTTTCTACTGGTTGCTTGGTTTTAGAGATGAAATTATTAGGAGAGCCTACGGTGGGGGCCAACCTAACATAAGTCAGGATGTAATACGGAGACTTAAAATTGCTATACCTAATCACTCCGAACAAAAAGCCATTGTTCTATACTTAGACGACCACACGCAGAAGCTCGACAAGCTGATTAAAAATAAGAAGAAGCAGATAGCGCGACTGAAAGAGCTGCGTCAGATCGAAATAAACAAAGCCGTTACCAAAGGCCTTAACCCCGATGTGCTCCTAAAAGATAGCGGCGTAGAATGGCTCGGCAAGATTCCGGAACATTGGGAGGTGAAGCGTGGTAAGAACATTCTTGGGCTCGTAAGCGAAAGAGCTACAGGTGACAGAAACAAAATCGCTTTAGAAAATATAATAAGTGGGTTAGGTAAACTTGTCGAATCTGATTCAGTATTTGAAGGCGAAGGTATAGCTTTTGAAAAAGACGATATACTTTACGGCAAATTAAGACCATACTTAGCAAAGGTACATAAAGCAGAAGAATCAGGGGCAGCTGTCGGAGACTTCTATGTCTTTAGGTGCAAGTACAAAATATACCCAGGCTATGCTTTCTATACTTTGCTGAATCAGGCTTTCACGGATATAGCTTCTAACTCAACGTATGGCGCAAAAATGCCAAGGGTAAGCTGGGATTTTATTGCTAACCTGTCATTTTCTGTACCAAACTCTGAAGAGCAAAAAGCCGTTGCTTTATACTTGGACAAGTATACTTCAGCTATTGACCAGACCATTACCAACCTAGAAGCCCAGATCAGCCAGCTACAGGAAGTGCGGAAGATAGAGATATTTAGTGCCGTAACGGGAAAGGTAAAAGTGCCGGCCCGTTATTTCGAGCAGCAGGAGGCAGGAGTAGTTGTCTGAATCATCGAGGGCCCCAACCCCCAGGATTTACAGGATTTTAGGATTGGCAGAATTCAGGGATTTAGAAGAATTGCTCTTTTGCGAAATCCTGTAAATCCCTGAATCCTGAAAATTCTGATTCTGATAATTTGCCAGTGCATAATTCGAACATGTCGCGACCTGTCCCTACAAAGGTTAATCGTTGCCATAAAACCTGTTTAATAGGAATTACACTATTTATTTCGATATTTATACTCTAAAAACAAGCCAACCATTTCACAGCGCATGCCAAAGCCAAATGAAACCGCCTTTGAGAACCATTTTTGCCATCAGCTGGAGGTAGCTGGTTTTGACAAGCGTCACCACAAAGATATCGCCCAAAACCTTTGCCTGCACACTGATGAACTGGTAGAGTTTCTGAAGGCAACGCAGCCGGAGAAATTACAGCAGCTTAAAACAGAATATGGCCAGACGTGGCGCAGCGAAATAGCCGACAAGCTAAACAAGGCGCTCCAAAGCAAGCGCCTGTTCCAGATCCTAAAAGACGGTCTTGAAATAAACTCTCAGATACACCTGAACCTGGTCTACTTTGCACCTGCAAAAGCTAGCGATACAAGGCAAAAGGCACTACACTTAAAAAACCGCTTCAGCTATATTAGGCAGTACCATTTCGAGAGCGGTAACCAGCACGGCACCACCGATCATAAAAAATCTGTAGACATTGTGTTGTTCCTGAATGGTTTCGCCATCGTGTCTATCGAGCTCAAAAACATTGGCACTAGCGGTAGCTATAGCGAGGCCATCAAGCAATACCTGCAACGCGACTTAAGCCTGCCTGTGTTCACGCTACCGTTTCTGCATATCGTCTGCGATAACGAAACAGCCATGATGGCAGCCTCTTTTGGCCGTCCGCCATCTGCCGAAGATTTCAGGCCGTTTAACAAAGTGATACTGCGCACCCCTGAAAATGCCTGGCAAGATAAAAAGGAGTATCCGGTGCATTACCTGTACCACGAAGTGCTGTTGCCGGAGTCGCTGCTTAACTACATCGAAACCTACCTTTACTCGGGCAAGCACAGCAACTGGATATTTCCGCGTTATCACCAACAGCGCAGCGTACGCCGCATCTGTTCCGATATTGCCGGGCAAGTAGAGCGTACCGGCACACTTAACTTACGCTACCTGGTGCAGCACTCTACTGGTTCTGGTAAGAGTAATACCATTGTGTGGCTCGTACAAAACCTGCGCAACCTGCATGTAAACAATACCCGCCTTTTTGATAGCGTGGTGGTACTAACCGACCGCGTAAACTTAGATGGCCAGATATCCGACAACTTTAAAGGCGCCATCGACAGCACCGGTGTTGTGGCTTACACCGATAAAACATCGGGAAGCAACATCACGCTAAAAGATGCCCTGCAGAAAAACTATAAAGTAGTAGTATCTACTATTCACAAGTTCTCGCACCTGAAGGATCTTGAAAACCAGACTGGCAAAAAGATATGCGTGATCATTGACGAAGGACACCGCAGTCAGGAAGGCAACCTGCACGAAAAAATGACCGATACCTTTGATGCAGGCACCGGAGACGAACTGGAAAAACTGGCTGGCGATATAACAAAAAAAGTATATCCCAACCTCTGCTTTATCGGCCTTACCGCCACCCCAAGCGATTTAACACTGGAGCGTTTTGGCCGCAAAAACGAAAAGGGGGAATGGGAGCCATTTGATGTTTACTCTATGGATGAAGCCATAGCAGAAGGCTACATTCTAGATGTGGTAAAGAATGTAATTGCATACGAAACGCTCTACGAACTCAACTACAAATACGATAGCGAAAAGGAATACCCGCCCCTGCAGATCTACAGCGCTTTAAAGAAAAAGGCTTTTGAAGATGACGAGGTGATCAAAGAGAAGTGCGGTATAATTGCCACCACATTTAAGAAGCAGACGGCGAATAAAATTAATGGCCTTGCCAAAGCCATGGTAGTCACCAGCAGCCGATTGGCTGCCGTAAAGTATAAACTTTTTATGGATGAGGTGCTGCAGAAGAGAGGGCTGAAGTATAAAACGCTGGTTGCCTTTAGCGGTACTATACATCACAACGGGCAAAACTTCACCGAAGCTGGCATGAACGCAGCCGTGCTGCAGGAGCGTAAGCTGGAAGAAGCCTTTGAGAAAGATGGTACCATCCGTTTCCTAATAGTTGCCAATAAATATCAGACAGGCTTTGATGAACCGCTGCTGCACACCATGTTCCTGGATAAATCTATGTCGGACCCGAAAAACATTGTGCAGACCCTAAGCCGCCTGAACCGCACCGCACCAGGCAAAGATGACACACTCACGGTAGATTTTACCAACTCTTACGACAACATTATTGCCGCTTTCAAAAAATACCAGAAGCAGGTAACCAGCCATAAAGATGCCAGACCAGAAGACCTGTACGAACTGAAGAACGAGCTGTTAAAGAAAGGTGTGTTTACGGCTGTAGATGTGGAAGAGTGCTTGGCTTTGTACCATAGCGAAAAGGGCGAAGATGCGGCAGCACTTTACGCATACTTAGTCTTCATCAAAAAAGCTGTAGAAGCTAAACTTGATGTTGAAGAGAGAAGAGTATTTCGCACTCTGTTGAGCCGGTATGTGAACTTTTTCAGTTACATCCGCACTTTGTTCCATATTCCGCAAGGCGAACTGCACGAGTTGTACCTGTTCTCCAGCCTGCTTTATAAGTACCTGGATACGACCATGACAGCTGCTGAACTAGAGGCAGAAATGCGCCATGTGAAGTTAAAAAACTATGACATTTCCAAAGTTGATGTTACCACAGCGGAGGAAGATGAAGACGATGGTGAAGGAGGAGAAGGAAGTGGTAATAATGGCGGTAATGTAACGTCGGTTTCTAAAATGGCTACTGTAGCGGAAGTGGTAGAGATCATCAATCTGCGCTTTCAGGAGAAGGTTTCACCGGAAGGTGCAGAGGTTATAGAAGGTTATGCCAATAGTATGGCCTTGAACGAAGAACTGGCCGCTGACATCCGCAACAACGCCGATAAGAACCCGGAAGAGCTTTACCAGAAAATTATTAAAGACAAGCTGGTGAAATATTACACAGATTATATAATAAAGAACAACCCGCTAAAGTATAGCGAGCTGACCGATGAACGTGTGCTGAGCCTTGTGAGTAAGGCTACTTACCAGATGCTGCGCGGCAGGCTGGGTGTGTAAAAACAAAAAAAGCTGCCAGAATCCCGGGCAGCTTTTTTTAGTTTATGTTGACAGGTATAGCCTATAGTTCATTTTGGTTTTCGCGGTTTTCCCGTTCGCGTTGACGTTCCTTTTTCTTCTTGTCCTTTTTGCGGCCTATGGCACCGCCACCAACCGCACCGGCTGTGCCTCCAATTACGGCACCTTTCGTGCCCCCCACGGCAGCGCCCGTTGCGGCACCTGCTGCACCTCCTATTACGGCGCCCTTCTTCTTACTGCTCCATCCGTCTGTGCCAGCGCAACTACCTAGTAGAAACACCGACAAAATTGTAAAACATACTATCCTTAAGTTTTTCATATTTTGTTGATTTTCTGTGAGTTAAATACGATTTTAAGCAGTCGTGAGTTGTGTTGTAAACGTATTGGCAGATAGGGTTCTGCGCTGTATGGTTCCAGAATATCAGAATGAGGGATACCCCAAGTCACCGGTTTTTTCTATTATTTGGATAAGAAGTGGCGACTGGGCGTCACAAAATAGTAAGCTTCGCAGTATAAAGGCTGTTTTCGGTATAAACCAACCCGGATTGACCTACCCCTTATGACAGATATTGCCATACTGCCCTGCAGCACAAATGACCTGGCCTTGCTCCAGCGAATTGCCCTTGCCGCCTACGACGATCACTACACCTATCTGTGGCAGGATGGTGGAGCGTGGTACAAAGCACATTATTTTACAGAAGAAGCCTTAAGCGCTGAGTTGACCGACCCCAATACAGCCTTTTTCCTGATCTATCAGCAGGATGAGCCGGTCGGTTTCCTGAAGCTAAACAAGGACAAGGCGCTGGAGGGCTACACCGACGCGGAGTGCCTGGAGTTGGAGCGGCTATACCTGCTGGAGCGTGCTTCAGGTATAGGTATAGGCAAGTGGGCCATTGATTTTACCATGCAATATGCCCTCGAGCAAGGCAAAAGCATCGTGTGGCTCAAGGCGATGGACAGCAGCCGGTCAGTAGAGTTTTACGAACACAACGGCTTTACGAAATGCGGTACCCACGAACTCGACTTTGAGCAAATGAAGGAGATGTACCGGGGTATGATCGTCATGAAAAGGGAAGTCTGATGATGCACCGAAGCGTTTCTATGTATACCTTTGGAAGGAAGCAAAACCTCCTTTTATGAAATACGCTTTTCCGCTGCTGACACTCTGTGCCCTCATATTTGGCTGCAACAGGAGCGAGCCCGAGCACACTTCCAGCAGACTTGAACAGCCCGCCTATGACATGAGCACCTGGGTAAAAGCCGACCTGGAGTGTGAGGAACTGCGCAACGCCGACGAGGACGACCCACAGGCAGTGGTGTACCTCAACCAGCTGGAAACAAGCTACCTGATCGACACAGTCTATACCTGCTCCGTCATTGCTCCGGAGATGTACCGCACCTACGACATTCCGCGGAATGCCCTTTCGGCTTGTGGGGGCTGGTGGGCCGGCAGCGGTCATTTTTACTATACCCTGCAGGAGGGCGACAGCATTGCGGTTATGCATGCTTACCGCATACAGCACGACAGCCTTGGCTTTGAGTATAAACTGAAGCAGCGCTTGCCGGCCATGTATTCCGCCGAATAAAATCCTGTTAGCAGCTCAAACCCTACTATGTTGCCTGCCCTAGGCTGTTTTCTGGAGCACATTCTGTTTGGAGTGGCTCACCATGTATACTCCTGCGAAGATCAGCAACGCATACAGGGCTTTCTGCAGTGTAAACACATCTTTACCCAATGCAATGGCGATGATAATGGCCAGCACCGGCTGCAAATAAATGTAGGCGCCCACCAGCGAGGGATTGGCATAGCGTAGCGACCAGGTGTTCAGCAGATAGGTCAGGATAGTCACCGCCACCACCATGAACACGAGGGCCAGCCAGATAGAAGTCGGCAGCGCACTGTAGTCCGGTTCCAGCACCTGCTGAAAGCCAAACGGGATCACGATAACGGCACCCACCGTAAACACACGGGCCACCACCGTAATCGCTTTATACTTCTGCATAAGCGGTTTTACCAGCACCAGGTACATGCCAAATGAGACGGCGTTGAGTATAATGAGCAGGTCACCGTACATGTTGCCGGTCGTGCCCTCGCCGCGTGAGTGACTGATGAGCAGCAAGGCACCAAAGCAGGCCGCCACTATACCTGTCACTTTGCGCCAGCCCACACGCTCCTTCAGCAGCAGCGCCGAAAACAGCAACACTACCACCGGGATGATCACCATGAGCAGCGCCGCGTTGATGGGGGCCGTCAGGTTGAGGCCCGCAAAAAAGCAGAGTTGGTTCACGGCTATACCTGTCACGCCGCAGGCAATGGCCCGCAGGTTATCGGCGCGCCCCACGATCTTCTCCTTCACCAACAGCCGCGACAGTATGCCGAAAAAGATCGCTGCCGAAACCACCCGAATCAGAATCAGGCCAAAAGGACCGACATACTCAGGCATCACCTCCTTGGCAATGCTGTAATTGCTCCCGTAGATAAGCGCCACCAGAAAAAGCGCCACATGCACCTGCACCTGTTTACTCATGCCACAAAGGTACGTTGTTATTTGGTCAGTACCGTATAAGGAAAACCGATAGAAATTTTACGCTAAAATCAACTGCTACATGAAGGAAATGCCCATTACCGTTAGAAGGGCCATCGAAATTACAGGACTGTTTTTTCTGGGTTGGATTATCGTGCTAGGTAGGGGACTGCTGGCCCCCCTGCTGATGGCCTTTTTTATCAGTATCATGCTGCTGCCCGTTTACCGGTTTTTCAGGAACCGGAAGTTTCCGGAGGCCGTCGCCATCGGCGTCAGCCTGCTGGCTCTGATCGTGGCGCTGGGCCTGATCATCTGGTTTTTCTCGTCCCAGATCAGCATCCTGATCCGGGATTTCCCGGCGATCCAGAAGAACGTGATGCAGCACCTGAACTCCCTGAGCAGCTGGATCGGCAGCCATACCCCTTTTTCGTCGCAGGAGCAGATTAACTTTATAAGCGAGCAGAGCAACAACATGCTCACCTATGCCGGGGGGCTGCTGGGCGGTGTGGCGGGCGGCGTAACGGGTACGGTCATCTTCATTGGTCTCCTGCCGATTTACATATTTCTGCTGCTCTTCTACAAGAACCTGCTGCTGCGCTTTGTCTTCCTATGGTTCCCCCGCGAGAGCCACGAGAAGGTAGAAGAGACATTGGGTGAAATGCAGGTCATCATCAAAAGCTATTTGTTCGGCTTGCTCATCCAGATCACTTACATGACCATTTTGCTGGGTGGTATCCTGATGCTCATTGGCATTAAGCATGCCCTGCTCATCGGGATCATTTTCGCCTTCCTCAACCTGATTCCGTATGTGGGGGCCTTGCTTGGCAATATCATCGGGGTGCTGCTTACACTGGCTTCGTCATCGGAGCTTTGGCCGATCGTTGCGGTGCTGGGAACCATTGCGGCAGTGCAGTTTGTGGACAATAACATCCTGATGCCCCGTATCGTGGGTTCCAAAGTCAAGATCAATGCCCTGGCTACCATCGTGGGTGTGATCGTGGGGGGCGAGATAGCAGGTATAGCCGGCATGTTCCTTTCCCTGCCTGTTATTGCCATGCTCAAAGTGGTGTTCGACAGGAGTGAGCAGTTCAAGCAGTGGGGCGTGCTGTTCGGCGATGAGCGCCCTACCCTCAGTCCTATGGGAGTCCCGGTGCTCCGCTGGGACACCAAGGCTGTCCGGCAAAAGTTGGAGCAGGAAAATGAAATAGAGCCGCCCTTCGAAGGGAAGAAAGGCGACAGACCTGAGAAGGAGCAAGGTTAAAATGGTTTACCCGTCTGGCAAGTGCCTTTTCAGGTATAGCTTATCAAGCTAATGAAACAATAAGATGGGTTTGACTTATGACCCGCTGGTTTCTTCGACCAATGGGTAGAAGATTCAATCCTTGTCCGTAACAATTAGTTCGTAGCAAGGCTGGCGGGACGGTAGTTGGCGCAAGCGTTCATTCCCTGCCGCTTTGCCCTCAAATTCGTAACTTTGTTTTTGATCGATTCCGGAGAAAAAAAGAGCAGATGATTCACCCGAACATACCGCTTGCCGAGCGCATGCGACCCCATAACCTGGACCAGTATTATGGCCAGAAACACCTGGTAGGCCCTACCGGCATACTCCGCCGTTACATCGAGGGCGGCGTGATTCCCAGCATGATCCTGTGGGGGCCTCCCGGGGTAGGCAAAACCACACTGGCCAACATCATCGCCAATCAGATGAAAGTGCCCTTCGTGGCTCTGAGTGCCATTAACTCCGGCGTAAAGGACATCCGGGAAGTAATTGAGCAGGCCAAGAAGCGACAAGGCACTGTGCTGTTCATCGACGAGATTCACCGCTTCAACAAGTCGCAGCAGGATGCGCTTTTGGGTGCGGTGGAAAAAGGCACGGTAACGCTGGTGGGCGCTACTACCGAAAATCCCTCTTTTGAGGTGATATCGGCTTTGTTGTCGCGTTGCCAGGTATACATCCTCCAGCATCTCACCAAAGACGAACTGATCGAACTGGTGGACAAAGCACTGGCACACGACGAATGGATGCGCCACCGCAAGGTGCGGGTAGAGGAGTACGAGGCGCTGCTGACCATCTCGGGAGGGGATGCCCGCAAGCTGCTCAACCTGCTCGAGATCGTGGCCGAAGGCGTGAAAGCAGACGAGGTGGTGGTGACCAACGAACTGGTGAAGCAGGTAGCGCAGCAGAACATCGTGATGTATGACAAATCCGGCGAGATGCACTACGACCTGGTATCGGCTTTCATCAAATCCATCCGCGGCTCCGACCCTAATGCGGCCGTATATTGGCTGGCGCGCATGATCGAGGGGGGCGAGGACCCGAAGTTCATTGCCCGCCGTCTGCTCATCGCTTCTTCTGAAGACATTGGCTTGGCTAATGCGAACGCCTTGCTTATGGCCACCAACTGTTTTCAGGCGGTGCAGATGATCGGCTACCCGGAGGCGGAAATCATTCTCTCGCAATGCACCGTATACCTGGCCACCTCGCCTAAAAGCAATGCCTCCTACAAGGCCATTAAGCAGGCACGACAGTTGGTGCAGCAGACCGGCAACCTGCCCGTGCCGCTGCACATCCGCAACGCCCCCACCAAACTGATGAAGGAGATCGGCTATGGCAACAACTACAAATACGCCCACGACTACGACGGCAATTTTGTGGAGCAGGAGTTTATGCCGCAGGAACTCAGCAATACCGCCCTGTACCAACCCGGCAACAACGGCCGCGAAGTCGAAATGCGCAAACAGCTACAAGCGCAATGGGGAAAAAAGTACAGATATTAGGAGTTGGGGAGTTTGAGAGTTGGGAAGTTAGAAAGTTTGGAAGTTAAAAAGGTGCAGTTTTCTTCATTCGGAAAGGGCACGGTTTTTCCGAATCGTGCGCAGGCATCATTTAACCTTGCAGCCCCATTCCCAAACTCCTCAACTCCTAAACTTTCTAACTTCCAAACTTTCTAACTTCTAAACTTCCAATTTCCTTCGTCTATGAAATAGTCTGATTGGTCGAGATTGCTGTTCATAGGGCCAATGGATTGAACTTTAAGACCTATTTTTGTTTATTGTATGCAGGGACCTATAATCCTGATCAATTTAAAAAGAACCTTTAACCCTAAATAGAACCTATGTTGAATTTCCTGAGATATGTGCTGGCTACCATTGTGGGCCTGTTCGTATTTTTCTTCCTGGGCCTGCTGATCATGGTTGGCATTGTTGCCGCCACCGCTTCTAAAGGCGATATCACCGTAGCCGAAAACTCCGTGTTGGAGCTCAAGCTTGACAAATCAATCTCAGAGCGTGAAAAGGAGAGTCCCTTCGGCGACTTGTCTTTCGGTTTCTACTCCTTCGACAGCGGCGACGGACTAGATAAGATCAAGGCATCCATCCGCAGAGCTAAAACCGACGACAATGTAAAAGGTATTTTCCTGAACATGCGTTTTGTGGACGCTGGAATGGGCAAACTCGAAGAGATACGTAACGAGCTGATCGACTTCAAAAAGTCTGGCAAGTTCATCGTTTCTTATGGCGATATGACCAACGAGAAGGCCTATTACCTGTCTTCTGTGGCGGACAAGATCTATCTGAACCCGATGGGTGCGCTGGAGTTCAACGGCATCAGTTCAGAAATTCTTTTCTTTAAAGGTACCCTTGAAAAACTGGACATCGAGCCAGCCATCTTCAAAGTAGGTGAATTCAAGAGTGCAGTGGAACCTTTCTTCCTGGATAAAATGAGCGAGGCCAACCGCGAGCAGATGAACTCTTTCCTGAACTCGATGAACGATTACCAGCTGCGTAAAATAGCGGAAGCCCGTGGCAAGACTTACGACGAGCTGAAAAATGTGTCGGACGAATTGCTGGTGCGGGATGCCGAAGACGCAAAGAAATATGGTCTGGTGACGGACGTGGGTTACTACGACGAGGCCATCGACTACATGAAAAAGAAGGTGGGTGTAGAAAAAGACAAAAAACTGCAGCTAGTGTCGCTGGGCAAGTACAAAAAGGCAAAGGACAACGATCAGGAAGGTTCTTCTAAAAACCGAATTGCCGTGATTTACGCTGAAGGAGATATAGTGGATGGCGAAGGCGACGACGACGAGATCGGCAGCATGCGCTACGCCGAGGCGATCCGCAATGCCCGTCAGGACAAGAACGTGAAGGCCGTGGTGTTGCGCATCAACTCACCGGGTGGCAGTGCGCTGGCATCGGACGTGATGTGGCGCGAGATCCAGGAAACCCGCAAGGTGAAGCCAGTTATAGCCTCTATGTCTGATGTGGCGGCGTCCGGTGGCTACTACATGGCCATGGGCTGCGATACCATCGTGGCGCACCCAAATACCATCACCGGTAGCATTGGCGTGTTCGGCATTGTTCCGAATTTCGAAGGCTTCATGAAAAACAAGCTGGGCATCACCGTGGACCGTGTAGGTACAGGAAAGCACTCCGATATGCCTACCGTTACCCGGGCCATGACGCCGTTTGAAAAAGAGATCGTACAGCGCGAGATCAACAAGATTTATGAAGTATTTACCCAAAAAGCAGCCGATGGCAGAGGCATGACGCAGGATGAGCTCAAGAAGCACGCTTCGGGCCGTGTGTGGTCAGGTATAGAGGCCAAAGAACGCAACCTGGTAGATGTGCACGGTGGTCTTGAGAAAGCCATTGAAATTGCCGCTGCCCGCGTAGGTATAACCGGTGATTACCGCCTGAAAGAACTGCCACGCCGCAAGACCTTCTTCGAGGAGATGTTCGGTGAAGCCGGTTCGCAGGTGAAGGAAAGTGCCGTAAAAGCCGAGCTGGGTCAATTGTATCCGTTCTACCAGATGTACAAAAAGGTAGAGAACATGCAAGGTATACAGGCCCGCCTGCCATACGAACTCACGATTCAGTAAACAAAGTGGCAGGTATAGCCACCCGTCTAAGAGCATAACATTTGAAAGCCCGCTGGTATAACACCGGCGGGCTTTTTGTTTCAGGTCCGCTCCATTTTTTGCAAATTGCGTCCGTTTCAAGGTATAGGTAGTCATGCGCGGGCTCGAACAGTGTTCCTGTGCCAAGGTATAGGGTAAGTCTGCAACCCGGCAGGCAGTCATTTGTCTGATAAAAAAAGCTATACCTAAATTATTGCTCTGTCGAAAGAAGCATGCTATTTCGCGAGCCTGAAACAATACATGAAAGACTCAAAACTAAATTACAGTGTAACGATATGATGCAGCAACTACGAGAATCCGCTTCGTACATACAGGCCCAGACGGGCAACTTCGAGCCCGAGTTCGGGATCATTTTGGGCACGGGCCTGGGCGCCTTGGTCAAAGAGATCGAGATAGAGCACAGCCTTAACTACGCCGATATCCCTCATTTTCCGGTATCCACGGTGGAGAGCCACTCCGGGCGCCTGATCCTGGGGCAATTGTCCGGCAGACGAGTGGTTGTGATGCAGGGGCGTTTCCACTTCTACGAGGGCTATGACATGAACCAGGTGGTGCACCCGGTGCGCGTCATGAAGCTGCTGGGCGTGCCTAAACTCTTTATCTCCAACGCCTGCGGCGGTCTTAACCCAGCCTTCAACACCTCTGACCTGATGGTGATCACCGACCACATCAACCTGCAGCCGTCCAACCCGCTCATCGGTCCGAACCTGGATGAGTTAGGGCCGCGCTTCCCGGACATGAGCGACGTGTACGATGAGAAAATGGTGCGCCAGGCAATGGTGATTGCCGAGGATGCCGGGTTCGATTTGCGGGAAGGCGTGTATGCCAGCGTGCCTGGCCCTATGCTGGAAACCAAAGCCGAGTACAACTACCTTGCCCGCATTGGTGCTGATGCCGTGGGCATGTCCACCGTGCCGGAAGCCATCGCCGCGCGCCATATGGGGATGAAGGTATTCGGCATCTCCGTGATCACCGACATGTGCACGCCGGACCGCATCAAGAAGGTCATCCTATCGGATATATTGGAGGCAGCCGCCGTCGCAGAGCCACGTATGACCATGCTCATCCGTGAGTTGATCCGGCAGCAGTAGCACTTGGGAACAACGAAAA
This sequence comes from Pontibacter aquaedesilientis, assembly GCF_014773225.1. Lineage (GTDB taxonomy): Bacteria > Bacteroidota > Bacteroidia > Cytophagales > Hymenobacteraceae > Pontibacter > Pontibacter aquaedesilientis. The sequence goes on from NZ_JACXAJ010000002.1 coordinate 630,762, forward strand.
AGGGCAGCTCTACAGCTGCCCTTTTTCGTTTACTGAATAATGACTGTCTTTCGCTCGTAGGCCAGGTTGGTGAAGATGCCGATCCCTCCCTGCACAGACGAAACAATGCGCGATGGCTGTGCAAAGGGATTTCCGTTGGCATTTTTGGCGTCGGAAATCGAGTTGAGGAAGTTGTAGTAGTCTTTTTCAATATGATAGAGTGACACAATCAGTGTGTCGCCTTTCTCGAAATCGTATGCGGAGCCATAGGAAATGCGCTTCCCGTTGGTAAGCTGGTCACTGGAAACGAAGTCGCGGGACGTGCCACGGCTCAGGCTATCGCGGTGTGTCATGTAGCGGTAGTAGTTTTCCGCGTCGGGGTCATCCTGGAACGAGGTCAGCAGGTAAGCTTTTCCCTTCTCATTGAATTTCCACTCCACAGCCTCTATCGGTACACGTTTCAGGATGGTGGTGGAGCCCGTGACGCGGCGGTCTTTTTTGTCTTTCACCTCGATGGTAACGACATCCCCTGCTTTCAGATCAAGCGGTTTGTTGTTGCGGTGCGTAAAGTACTTGCCGCTCACCCTGTCCTGAAAGGGGCTGAAAGCCAGCTTGACAGTGCGGCCCTTGTGCGTGAGAAATACCTCGGCGTCGGGCACGATCGGAAGCTGCGGGTTGGAGAAATAACTCACGCTTTCCAGCACGACGGCCCGAAGCGGCTTGCCAGGCTCCAGGTAGCACTCCACCACCAGTTGCGATTGGTGCGGTGGCAGGTTTATTTCTACTTCCTGCTCCATGTCGCACGCTAGCAACAGCAGTAACAGGGGGATTAAGGTATAGAGCGTATGCTTGATCTTCATCAGAATTTGAAATTATAGGTCACAGAAGGTATAACCGGGAAAAGCGATACCTGCTTGGCCCGGAAACCCAGCGTTTCGTCACTTTCCTTGTCCTTCACCTGCTCAAAGTACACAAAGTAAGGGTTGCGGCGGTTATAGGTGTTGTAGGCATTAAACATCAGGTCAGACTCGCCAAATTTGGAGTTTAGCTTGAGCACCAGACCCAGGTCAAGGCGGTGAAAAGCGTCCAGCCGAAAGCTGTTGCGGTCGTTGTAGACAGGCACCACAGTCGCGTTTTTCCCCTCCACATCCTGAAAGGCAAACCGAGCGACCGGTAGCGAATAGGCATTGCCGCTGCTGTATACAAAGGCACCTGTCAGGTGGATGCGCTTGCTCAGTTTGTGCAGCAGCACCACGCTCAGATCATGGCGGCGGTCATAGCGGGTCGGGAAGCGGCGGCCTTCGTTTATGCCGTCAAACTGGCGGTAGGTCCACGACAAGGTATAGCCGATCCAGCCGGTGGTGCGCCCTTTAATTTTCTCCAGGTATACCTCATTGCCATAGCTCTCGCCTTTGCCGAACAAAAACTCCTCCTCCAGCTTGTCGTTCACGAACAGGTTGGCCCCGTCCCGGAAATCGATCTGGCGGTGCATCCACTTGTAGTACAATTCGTTGGTGACCATGTAGCGGCCATCGGCGAACAAATGGCTGATACCTGCCGCCACCTGCTGCGAGCGTTGCGGCTTCACGTAGTCGTTGGACGGATACCAGATGTCGGTTGGCAGGGATGCGCCGGAGTTAGCTACCAGGTGAATGTACTGCATCATGCTGGCGTAGCTGCCCTTAAGGGCGGTATTTACCGTGAGGTTATACTTGCCGGAGGCACGCGGCTCCAAAGCGGTATAGGTTTTGCCACCGCTGCCGAAGGCCGACAGGCGCAAGCCGTAGTTGAGCGAAAACCGGCTATTTATCTGGAAGTCGTCGGATACGTAAACGGCAGCCTCGGTGGCATCGTAGTCGCTACCAGCCTTGAAAGCAAGGCGATTGTCGTCAGAATCGAAGTTGAGGCGGCCAATGGTGAAAGCATGCCGGGTAGCCATGGCGCCAAAAGCCAGGGTATGGCCCTTATCCAGCACCAGGTTGAAATCGGTTTTCAGTCCCAAGTCGCGTATGTCGGAGCTGAGGTTGAAGCTGAAAACATCGATCTTGTTGTTAATGTTATACTGGTAACTGCTACCCGTGAAGGTCGTGTTAACCTGAAAACGGGGATTGAAGCGGTGCTGCCAGCGCAGAGCCCCCACCTTGTTGCCCCAGTCGAACCTGAATTGAAAATCTTCGTCGTTGAAACCGAAGAAATCCCGCCCAAAATAACCGCTCAGGAACAACTCATCCTTTTCGCCCAGCTTATAATTCACCTTCCCATTCAAGTCATAGAAGTAATAGTCAGGTATAGGACTGAAATCCTCTTTGCCCTCCTGTATCCGGTTGATCTGGCGCGTGAAAATATCGAAATAGGTACGTCGGCCGGAAACGATGAAGGAAGCTTTGTCTTTGATGAGAGGGCCATCCACGGTCAGGCGGGAGGCGATCAGGCCCAGGCCACCTGAGGCCCGGATGCGCTCGTTGTTGCCGTTGTTCAGCTTGACATCTACCACAGACGAGAGCCTGCCGCCGAACTGCGCCGGAAAGCCTCCTTTGTAAAGCTCCACGCTTTCCACGGCATCCGGGTTGAACACCGAGAAGAAGCCGAAAAGGTGCGAAGCGTTGTATACCACCGCATCGTCGAGCAGCACCAGGTTTTGGTCCGGTCCGCCGCCACGCACATACAGGCCCGAAGAGCCCTCACCGCCGGACTGCACACCAGGCTTGAGTTGCAGGGTTTTGATCAGGTCCACTTCTCCGAATATCGCCGGGAGCAGCTTGGCTTCCTGTGTGGTCAGGGTTTCCACGCTCATCAGGTTATTATTGAGCTTCTGGCGCAGCGAATTTGCCTCCACTATCACTTCACGCAGCTTGCTGCTGGCTGGTGCCACGAGCAGATTTACGGTGTGGTTTTGGCCATCCACCAGAATCGGTCGGGTGGTGGGTTCGTAACCGATATAGGTCACCTGCAGGGTGTGGCTGCCATCAGGCAGTTGCAAGGTATAAAAGCCACGTTCGTCGGAAGTAGCCCCTATACGCAACTCTGGAACCGACACAGTTGCCCCGATCAGTGCCTCGTTGCTCCCGCTGACCCGCACATACCCACTGACCGTAAAGCTGCCCTGCGCCCTTGCATCCGGGGATAAAAGAAACAGCAGCAGGAAGAGGCACACGGGGAGAAAAGGTAATCGCATGGGGCAAAAGATAGTACTAACAAGGTGCAAATCAGGTGAATAATCGCAAAGGTAGCAAATCCTGCCAACCTGCTTATTAACACAAGAGGGTATAATAAGTTCTCGGGGCAAATAAAAAAACCAGGGTAGCCTGGTTTTAGGAGTTTCATTTCCGGTAGGGCAAGCAGTCAATGCGCTACGGCATGCTCTCGTTCAGCCAGGCAGCCCTGAGTTTTAGCTGCTGTTCGGAGGGCTGCTCCATGGGCTCCAGCATGTGCAGCACTTCCCGCTTCAGTTGCGTCACCTTGCCCGTCAGTTTTTTGGGTTTCACCACGCCTTTGCTGTCTTTTCGGCCCACCGTGATCTCGATTTTGCTGCCGGGCCGGGCCTGCTGCAGCTCCTCCCCAATAATCTCCCGGATGTTGAGCGGCGTGATTTCCTTGCCATTGAAAGCCAGCAGCTGGTCGCCTTCCCGGAAGCCCATCTGCTTGCCAAAATCATCCATTTCATCTGCCTCCGCCACAGTTATCTTATCGGCTTCACGGTCGTAGCCGGGCACGAAACCGCCATAGGAATTCACCAGCTGCACCGATACGGGCTCATACCTTATACCTACTTTCGAAAACAGTTCTTTTAAAGGGAGTGGCTGGCTGCCCTCCACGTGCCGTGCGAAGAATGTGCGGATCTCGGGGTAAGTCAGCTCGGTGATCTTGTCAAACAGTTCATCATCCTTAAAGGGACGGCCTTTGCCATAGGTTTTGGCCAGGTCCTGCATGAGGTCGCGTAGGCCAGACTGGCCGCCCGAAAGGTCGCGCAGCTGTATGTCAAGCGCCATCCCGATCAGGGCACCCTTTTGGTACACATTGCCATACTCCTTCTCATGCTCCTCCAGCACCTTCGCGCTCATCTCGGTAAAGGCCAGTGTGTCGTTGTAGTAGTCGCGGGAGGTGTAAATGTACTCACGCAGCTTGGTCATGAACTCTTCGATGGGTATCAGGCCCTCGTATACCTGCACATGCGATGCAAAGTACTCCGTTACGCCCTCATAGAGCCACAGGTGTTTCGACATGCGGGGATTGATGAAGTCGAAGTCGTGGATCTCCTCTGACTGGATGGAAAGCGGCGTGACGATGTGGAAGAACTCATGGGCCGCCACGTCGCGCATGGTGCTGTTAAAGCGTTCCTCCGGCATTTCGGGCAGATAGTATACCGAGGAGTTGGCATGCTCCAGCGCACCGTAAGAGCCGGATTTACCAGGCCGCTGCGGCACGTAGATCAAGAAGGCGTATTTGTCAACAGGCAGATTGCCCCCGAGGTAGCTGCGCTGAGCTTCCAGAATGTCTTTGATGTTATCGGCAATAGGCTTGGAAGTGACCCTGCCGGTAGGAGAGTAAACTGAAACGAGAACTTTTGTATCGCCGAGGTGCAGTACCGTGGTGTCGGGCTGGTTATACATCAGCGGTGAGTCGGCCAGTTCTACGTAGCTTGGCACCAGGTAGGTGTCAGCAGTGGCGGTAGTCGAGACGGCCTGCAGCGGGGTAGAACCGTAGAAGCCGTTGGGTTTGGTGATGGTCAGTTCGTAAGGCACCTGCTTCAGACCGTCGAAGTAGCCCACGAAGCCGAACGTGTTGATCAGGAAATTCTTGCCTTCCTCGATGTTGGTGCCACCCGGCTCGAAGAGAACGTCTTCCCGCTTGGCTGCGTCAAACGTGTCGTCTACCCAATAGGTAATCCTGTCCAGGTTCTGGGATTGTGATATACGCCAGCGGTTGGTGTCGAGGCGGGCGACGGGCAGCGGGTTGCCCTGCTTGTCGAGTGCTTGGAAATCGGAGACGTATTTGCCAAAGTCGGAAACGGAATAAGTGCCGGGCACGATCTTGGGCATGTTGTAGATGATCTCGCCCTGTTTGATGGCTGGTGCCTGCAGCGTTACGGGTATCTTGTCGTCCTTTACCTGCGTCAGGTCGATGTGGACGGCATATCGCGGTTCCACAGGCGATTGGGTAGCAACGGAAGTGCAGCTTAGGTGCAGGCCCATAGCCAGCAAAAGGAGTGTCTTTACAATTTTCATGCAACAGGAGTGGGTTAACAAATAGTTAACGGCGGAGGCATGATTTTAGATTTGTGGCGGCTTCAGCCACGGCGAAAGCGGTTCGGGTTGGCCTGTGGCAGCCCGCAGGTTCCGCTCGCCTGACTATAGAGGGCGGTGCGGCAGTTCTCTCGGGCGTGCTGTGAGGCAGGCACCTTGTATACCTGCTGCTCTTGGTCCTTGCCCTTTTCTTCCTGTGGTTCCAATTCCACGCCAGTCAGGATTTGCACGACATCAGAAAATGTGGGGCGAAGCTCGGTCAGACTCATGACGCCTGAAACCAGGGAAGCGAAGAAAATGGCAATGGCACTGTTCATAGTTTTAGCTTTTCAGGGGTGTCTTTTGTAAAGATGCTTCCCATAGCCAAAAGGTTGCTTCCCCCTTGATATTTTTTATTTTCCTGAGGCTCCAGCATGGCAAAGGCTTTCTGAGGTCTTCAGAAAGCCTTTGCTGATTTGTGTGATGTTAAGAGCCAGCCGATTTGGTAAGGTATAGCCTGCCCACTGCCGTCTGCGCCTGCGTAGGTAGGCGAACTGTTCGGCCTTAGGTGATGTGCTGCTGTATGATCTGCGTCAGCTGATGCCCCGGCACGGCACCGGCCTGCTTCCAGACCACCTGTCCGTTTCGGAAAAGCATGAAGGTAGGAACGCCCTGCACCCGGTACTGCTGCGCTGCCGCCTGGTTCTTGTCCACATTTATTTTGATGACCTTGAGTTTGCCCGAAAAGTCCTGAGCCAGTTTCTCCACCACGGGGTTCATGGTTTTGCACGGGCCGCACCAGTCGGCATAAAAGTCCACGAGCACCGGCATGCCCGGGCTTTTGATGAGTTCTGCGAATGATTTCTTTGCCATCGTTTTGTTTTGATCTGTTGGGGAGCCTAACTGGTTGAAATTGCGTCAGTCGGTGCTCCATCGTCTTTTGTCCTGTTTTTACGGTGTGTAAAACGAAAGGATTAGCCTTCGCTATTTGTATTGGAGCCCGTATCCGGGTAAAGTTTCTGCACCAGACGGAAGGCTAAGTTACAAAGATGTGGAACTATAGGCGCTGCAGAAATATTGATGGGTACACAGCCATAGCAAAATATGAAGAAGAAAAGAAATAGCCTGCGGCAATGGGCCCAGGCCGTGCTGGTGACGGCCATGCTGCTGCCCACAGGTATAGCGTTTACGGCCTGTAGCAAGAGTGATGCGGCAGCACCCGTAGAGGAGCGGGAACTGTTGGTATCGGCCGAGAAAGTAACCACCCTGCCGGCTTCCTCGCTGCGACAGCTGGCTGGCGCCTATGCAGGCAGCTTCAAAGACCAGATAAAATATGACGTGGCTATTTACAGGATGCGCTACCGCACCACTTACCAGAACCGGGAAACAGAAGCCTCCGGCCTGGTGGCATTGCCCGTCAACAGAAAATCTGCGGCTCCGGTGCTGAGCGTGCAGCACGGCACCATCTTTCAGCACGACGAGGCTCCCTCAGCCATGGTAGGCGGACCAACGGGGTTTGAAGTGTTTGCAGCCGGCGGCTACGTCACGCTTATACCTGACTACCTGGGTTTCGGGGCCTCCCGCCATTTGTTGCATCCTTATTATCACCAGCAGTATTCGGGCCTGGCCGTGGTCGACATGATCAAAGCGGCCAAGGCGCTCTATGCGCGGGAAGGTATAGCGGTGAGCGAACAGCTTTTTCTGGCGGGCTACTCTGAAGGCGGCTTCGTAACATTGGCTGCACAAAAGGAGATTGAGTCAAATCCGGCCCATGGACTGCGTGTAACTGCCTCGGGAGCGGGAGCCGGCGGCTACGACCTGACCGAGATGCTGGCCGGTGTGACAGCCGGAAAACCCTACAGCTATCCGGCTTACCTGGCTTATGTGCTGATGAGCTACAACAAAACCTATGGCTGGAACAGGCCGCTCACTGACTTTTACAAAGAGCCATATGCTACCCGACTGGCTGGTCTTTTTAATGGGCAGCACAGCGGCGGCGCCATTAACCGGGAGCTCAGCACTATGCCGCACGAACTTCTCTCGGAACAGTTTCTGGCTGGTTTGCGGGGAGAGGGCGAGCAGGTGCTCAAGCAGGCCTTGCAGGCAAACAGCTTCAACAACTGGGTGCCGCAGAGCCCGACCCGGCTATACCACGGCACAGCCGACGTGATCGTGCCTTACGCCAACTCCGAGCATACCTACAACCGCATGCAGGCAGGCGGAGCCCCGGACCTTGCCTTGGTGCCCATCCAGGGGGGAACACACAGCAGTAGCCTCATCCCGATGCTCACAGACCTGATTCCGTGGATGCAATCCTTTGAAAAAAACTAAACGGCCTCAGGTATAGACAGCTGTCCGGTTCAGGTATACCTGAGGCCGTTTGCCTATACCTTGGTGCATTTGAGGGTATACAGCATTGGGATCAGGTTCTGCAGGTGTTCGATGCGCCAGTAACCGTCCGGGCCCTGCACCGTGTGGTCGAAGCAGTTATAAGGGGAGTAGGGAAACTCATGCAGATGCTCCAGCTTCAATCCTTGGTCGAGCAGTGCAGTTATGACTTCGCTCAGACCATGGTTCCAGGAATACTCCCTATACCTGATCGGGGCGTTGCGGTCGGTATAGGTGCCGGTGCTTTCGTCTACGATCGGTTTGTGGGTGTTGTGGTAAGCATATTTCACCTCCCGGAAATCGTTGTCGAACATCCAGACCACCGGGTGAAACTCGGCCAGGTAGAAAGTGCCACCCGGCTTCAGGAAATGAGCGATCACCTCGGCCCAGCGGTTCAGGTCGGGGAGCCAGCCAATCACGCCGTAGGAGGTAAACACGATATCAAACTTCCCCTGCAGGTTTTCTTTCAGATCGTACACGTTGGAGCGTACAAAGCGGGCATTCAGGCCAAGCTCCTCGTTCAGCGCCTGTGCCTCCTTGATGGCCTCATCCGAAAGGTCTATCCCTGTGGCATCAGCCCCCAGCCGTGCCCAGGAGAGCGTGTCCAGTCCGAAATGGCATTGCAGGTGCAGCAGGCTTTTGCCGGCCACTGCTCCCAGTTCTTCCAGCTCTATTTGGTTCAGGGATGATTTTCCTGCCTTAAAGCCTTTCACGTCATAAAATTCTGAGTCTTTGTGCACCGTGGTGCGCAGGTTCCAGGCATGTCGGTTCTCTTCGAAATAATGCTGTTCCATCGAGGTATGTAGTTGCGTGATATCACTGATTTACAATTATCAAAAGTTAAATTTAATGTTAAAAATTAGATATTATATTTACTATATTTAAATTCGAAATGTATTCGAACACCTAAACACAACATACACACATGAGTATCACAGGAAAGGAAGGCGGGCCAATAGACCTGGCAACCGCTAAACAGTGGACTGCGAACTACAGAAGTTCCGGTAAAGGCAGCGTCAATTGCCATATTTTTGGAAAAGAAACCATCGAGCTACTGCTGCAGCAGGAAGGCTGCGTGGGCATCAGCATCTACTATGCGCACGACGATCAGGGGCAACAGCAACTGCTTTTAGTGGGTGTAGATGCCGAAGGCAATACTCAAACAGGAGGTTCAATACTAGACCATTCAAAGGTATGCCCTCCGGACTGTGGCAGTGCAGGTGAGTTGGACGGTTAATGGAATTTTTTTTAAAACAGGTTTATCCTTGGTTGAGTGAAGTCTCTCTATATAGTGTACTGGTGCCATTTGTTACAGGGTTAATCTTCTTTAAGAAGCTGAAAAGCCCCCAGTTCCGGTATTTGTTTCTTTTTGTATCTATTTGGCTGGTAAGTGAAGCAACCGGAGAAATCACCGTTCTTCTTGGAACGAATAACAATCTATGGTCGATTCATGTGTTTAACCCGCTTCAGTTTTCGGCGATTGCACTCGTGTTCTATTATACGTTTGAAAGCCGTTTGTCGAAAAGGTTGATTGTGCTAGCAATAGCTTTTGTAGTTATCGTCACACTAAACGAGGCTTTTATGCTGGATGGTATTGAGCAAATGAACTCAGTATCTAAAATTTTCTCCAATACCCTACTGATTGCCATGACACTAGCTTACTTTTATAAAGTAGCCAATAAGCCTAAAACCTTATACCTGGATCAGGATCCTATATTTCTACTGAGTGCCAGCTTGCTTATCTATATTGCTGGCACCAGCATGTCCTGGGCACTGTTTAACGATGCGCTGGAAGTTTCCTATGATGCGGCTCGTATTTGCCTGTCCATCGTTTTTGTGCTTAATGTTTTGTTCAATTCCTGGCAGGCATTTATATTAAGGAAGATGGCAGCATGAGGGAAACTTTAGAGCCTTTGTTTATTATTACGCCCGTGCTGCTGGTATTGGCCATGGGCATCATCCTGTTTGTGTTTGCCTACCAGCGGCGCATGTTGCAGCACCAGGAGCACCTGCGGCAGTTGCAGGAAGCACGCCAGCGGCAGCTATTGGATGCTGCCCTCGAAGCCCAGGAAGCGGAGCGTCGCCGCGTGGCCCGCGACCTGCACGACGAGGTGGGCGGCATGCTGGCCCTGGTGCGCCTCAACATCGGGCAGGTGGCGCTCAAAGCAAATGGCAACAATGCGGCTATCGAAACAGCCAACCGATCCAAACAGTTGCTCGACGAGGCCATCCACAGCGTGCGCCGCATCTCGCATGACCTGCTGCCCGTTGTGCTCGACAAGATGGGGCTGGTGCAGGCCATCAATAGCCTGGCACATTCTGTTCCGCCGGAAAGCGGCCTGGAAGTGCGGTTTGCCCATAACCTCGATAAGGACCGGTTGGATGTCAGGCGGGAGTTGCTGCTGTTCCGTATTTTGCAGGAGTTGCTAAGCAACTCGCTCAAGTATGCCGAGGCTTCGCTTATCACAGTTGACCTGCACAGGGCAGATGGCCAGCTTAAACTCAGCTATACCGACAATGGCAAAGGCTTCGATTACGATGCCTCACACCAAGCCAGCTCGGCAGGCGGACTGGGGTTAAAGAACCTGCAAAGCCGGGTTGACCTGCTGGACGGATCACTTTACCTTTTCTCTAAGGTCGGTGCCGGAATAAAAGCGGATATTATTATCCCTACTCATTAAATTGTCGTAATTTTCCTTAAATTTGGACTGATATATTCGAAGAATTGTTCTATGGAACTGCAGCCGCTCACACTCGCTATTGCTGATGATCATACCCTTTTCCGTAAAGGGGTTATCGAGATTCTCAAGAATTTCGAGGAAATCACGGTCCTTTGCGATGCAGGAAACGGTGCTGAGCTGCTGGAAAAAATAGAAAACAACCTGCCCGAAATCATTATGCTTGACCTGGAGATGCCCGATATGGACGGCATCGCAGTGGCCCGTTATGTGCTCAGTAAGTACCCGTATGTGAAGATACTGGTCGTGTCGATGTACGGAGAAGAGGAGCTCGTAAAGAAGTTGCTGGACGAAGGGGTGCACGGCTATCTGCTCAAGAGCGCCGAACCCGATGAATTGCGCGAAGTGCTGCAGTTACTCAAAAGCGGGAAAACACACTACCCGGTCATCAGCAACCATTTCTTCTCCTAACGAGATAAAAAGAGCCGCACACGTTGCGGCTTTTCTGTTTCCGGGTTACCCTACTGTCTTGATGTGGCGCACCACCCACACGGCGACCAGCGTGACGATGCAGGCCATGATGCCCACCCAGTTATAATGCGTAAGGGTGCCATTCGCCGTTTCCTGCACAATCAGTCCGCTCACGAATGCCGCTATACCTGCCCCCAACTGCTGCATCGACGAGTTGATGCTCATAAAGCTGCCCCGCAGTTCCGGCTCCACACTCGAGGTCATCAGCGACATGGCGGGCACAAACCGCGCCCCGAAAAAGATAAAGAACATCGTCGTGATCGAAAGCGCGACCACATGACTGACAGGCGGCAGGTTGGTAATGAGCAGAATAGGTATAAGCGACAGCACCGCCGCAATAGTGAACACCCGGTGCTTGCCATGTTTGTCGGCCAGCCTTCCGGCCCACTGGGAGGTGAACACCGTGGCCAGTCCGCCGAACAGGTAGATGTAGCTCAGGTCGCGCTCTGAGAACCCAACGTTGGCCACCATATAGGGGCTGACAAAAGGCACCACAAGAAATCCCGCCATCGTGAGCGTTACCATCAGGGCCATGGACCACTGTAGGTTAGGTTTCACCAGAATGGCTCTGAGCACCTGGAAGGGTTTGCCAGGCACCACATTGGTGAGGTGCCCGCGCATAGGCGGCAGGAAGCGCATGGCCACCAACAGAATAACCAGGCTCAATCCTACTAACAGGTAAAAAGGAGCATGCCAGCTCATTTCGCTCGCCAGGTATAGTCCGATGGGTATACCCGCAATAGAGGCCACCGAAAAAGCCGCCATCACACGTCCGGTTGCCGTGCCCCGACGCTGCTCCGGTATAGCATCGCCGATAATGGCCAGCACCAACGCGCCCAGCACACCGCCAAAGCCACCGGCCACCACACGGGCGGTCAGCAGCAGGGTATAGGTTGGGGCAAGGGCGCATCCCAATGTGCCGATGGTAAAACCCAGGTATAGCGCCAGCAAGGCATGCTTGCGGTCGAAGCGGTCGATGAAAAGGGCACTGACAAAACCGGCAACGGCCGCACTGAAGGTATAGGCCGACACCAGCAGCCCAAACTCCCGCGGCGAAATGCTGAACACCCGCATCAGCTGCGGACCCAGCGGCATCATGATCACAAAGTCCATCATGTGCGTGAACTGGATGGCTGCTAGCAGAAAGATCAACAGTCCTTCCCGGATCACCGTTTTGGGCACCAGGGCCGCTTGCTCCGTAGAGGCTGCTGTTACTATATGATTGTCTCGAAATCGATTCATGGTTTAAACAACGAAGCGGGGCGCAAGCTGGCAATTTACAAATAATAACCTTGCTATAATGCGGCCTGTCGGGTGATTATGGTTTTGTCAGACGAAGTATTTAAACCGAAGCTATACCTGAATTGTTTGGATGAAACCAGCACTGCAAACACCAAGTAAAAGAGCTATGGCCAAAAAGGGGCAAGAACTGATTTGTGAGCTATGCGGGCGCGAGGTGCTCTACCTGACGCGCCATCACCTGGTACCCCGCGAGGAGGGAGGCCGCTACGGTGCCACCGCCGAGCTCTGCCAGCCCTGCCACAGCACCCTGCATCTCACCTTCGACAACCGCGAACTGGCCACCCGCTACAACTCCATACCTGCCCTGCAAGAAGCCGAAGCCCTGCAAAAGTATCTGAAATGGGTCCGCAACAAGCGCATCGAGCGGATCTCGAACCGCCGTGGAAGACGCAGGTAGAAGCACATTGGCGCGGGGATTTTTTCCGTGTTCAGTTATAGAGTCGGGTCTCCGTGAAAGCTTTCGGCTAAACTCAATATCATATGCAGTCACATGCTTGGAAATTTGCGCCAGTAGCTTTTTTGTCAGGTATAGCCGTGAAGTATACCTGATCTACCTGCCCTGCACAGCGGCTTCGCCCTTCTCCCTGATTTCCAGCACCAGATTTGTCTTAAGTTGGTGGAAACTTGCCTCGAGCCCGGCCGGGTAGCGGTGCGGGTTGAGCAGTCGCCGGATGCTCTCGTGCAGCTTGCTGAGTTCTGTCGTGCGATGTTTTCGGATGGCTTGCAGGTCTGGCAGCTCGTAAACCAAGGCTCCTTTTCGCAGTACCGGCACCAGCAGGTCGGTATAAGCAGTGCCGGCAGGTATAGCTTTGCGGTGCGTGCTGTCGAGCGGGTGCATGACCAGGGTCTGTTCCGGCAGTGGCTCCAACTCATTAAAGATCATATCGGCGATATAACCCTGCGCATCATAAAAGCGGCGCACCTGCTGTATACCTGGGTTGGAGGTTTTCTCGAGTTGTTCGGATAGCTTGATGTTGTAGCGCCAATGCCCGTCTGTGTGTTGCAGGGCGGCCAGTTTGTACACGCCTCCCAAAGCCGGTTGGTCGTAAGCAGTGACCAGTTGCGTGCCGATGCCCCACACATTGATCCGGGCACCTTCCTGTTTCAGGCTGCTGATGATGTGCTCGTTCAGGTCGTTGCTGGCTACAATGTTGGTCTCCATTAAGCCAGCCTCGTCCAGCAGTTTCCGGGCCTCTATGCTCAGGTAGGTCAGGTCACCGGAGTCGAGGCGTATACCATTCAGTTTGAACCCGGAAGGCTGTAGTGAACGGGCAACTTCTATGGCATGGCGCACGCCGTCCAGCGTGTTGTAAGTATCCACCAGAAAAACAGAGTCGTGGGGAAAAGCGTCGCCGTAGGCCTGGAAGGCGGCTTTCTCGCTTTCAAAAGCCTGTACCCAGCTGTGCGCGTGCGTGCCGCGCACAGGTATATCGAATAACTGGCCAGCCAACACATTGGAGGTGGCATCTACCCCGCCCACATACGCCGCCCGCGTGGCTGCCAGGGCACCGTCTATCCCCTGCGCCCGCCGCATGCCAAACTCGATCACCTGGTCACCTTTCGCCGACTCTGCAATCCGGGACGCTTTGGTGGCGATAAGGGTCTGAAAATTGACAATGGTGAGCAGGGGCGTTTCCACAAGCTGCGCCTGCAGCAAGGGCCCCCGTACCCGAATCAGTGGTTCGTTCGGGAAAACGACCGTGCCTTCGGGTATGGCATCCACGTCGCAGGTAAAGCGGAGCTCGCGCAGGTAATCCAGGAAGCCTTGTTCAAACAAGGGCGCGTTACGGCCGTCTTTTAACCCAGCCAGGTAGGCCAGGTCTTCTTCCGTAAACTGCAGCTGCTGCAGGTAGTCCACGGCATACTCCAGCCCGGCTGCTACGGTGTAGCCACCCTGAAACGGGTTTTTGCGAAAATAAAGGTGGAAAACGGCCTCCTGCTCAGCCATGCCTTGTTTCCAGTAGCCGTAGGCCATCGTGATCTGGTAGAGGTCGGTGAGCAGGGAGAGGGAGGTGCTGTATATTTTTTTGAGGTTCATGGTCTGCGTGATTTGCTGATAAAACGTTTGTCTGCATTTTTGGATGTGATGCGCCAGTCCACATCAAGCCAGTGGCCCGAAGGTAAGGTATGAAGGCAGATTTCCCTATCTTTAAGGCATGATAAAGCGACAGTTTATACCTTTTTCTGAAGTTAGGCAGCATAAGGCCATCATCGTGGACAGCATGCATCCGAATGGCCTCGTGCTCTCGCACTGGCGGGGAGCGCCAAGCCCGGCTGAGGTGCGCGACGACACCAGCGCAGCCATTGTGCTCAACGCCTTGCGCCTCCACCTTCCCGGCCTGGACCTGCCCTATGTCACCGCCAACCACTTCGATATCGACGGTTTTGTGGGGGTCTGGGCACTGTTGAACCCGGAGAAAGCACTTGAGAACGAGGAGCTGTTGCGCCAGATGGCCCTCATCGGCGACTTCCGTGAGCTGGACCTGAACCATCCGCTGGCAGGCGAGGCCCTGAAGCTGGTTTGCTGGATCAATGCACGGGAGCGAGACATGTTCTATGCCCCCTTCGCAGCCGATGATATGGAAGAAAAGGAGGCCAAACAGTGCGTGAGCAAATTCAACTACTTTCTGCGAGAGTTCGGGCGCGTGCTGCAAGATCCTGACTGGGAGAAAGGGGTATGGGAAGAAGAAGTGGCGGACGTGCTGCTGGGCTACCGCGATATGTACAAACCCGACACCAGGCTGGAGCGTCACCCCGACATTGGTCTGGTCATCATCCAGACACATCGGCCCATGCATTACTATGCGCTGTTCAGCCGCACCAAAGGCTTCGATATCGTGCTGAGCTGCTACGACGATAACCGGTATGAGCTGGAGTATAAGTATACCACCTGGGTCGACATTGACTCCCGATCTACCTTGCCCCGCATCACCCTGCAACCACTCGCCGCGCAACTCAACGAGTTAGAGCAGTCAGGCTATACCTGGACCTGGGACGGCATCACCGAAACCGGGCCGCTGCTGCGCCTGGATGGTGGTCAGCTGTCTCGCATGGAGACCTATGACAACCCAACGGCTCGCGAGATTTTGTCGTCTTCCATACCTGTCGAGGACCTCAAGCAGATTGTAGTGAATTACTTTAAGGTAGCTTACGAAGGTATAGCACCTAAACGCTACTGGAGCTGGGAGGAAGTAAAAGAGCTGAATCGGAGGTCCAAGTAGAGGGTAGGGCGTACTCACGTGTGAAAGGAGGAAGGCAGACCCTGTAAACAGGATTAAAATCATTTTTGATGCGATTCTAGTCCATATGCCTGCTTTATCCCGTATACATAGTAAATCTATGATATAGAACGCCCTGAGCGCAACCCCAACCCAATCGACAACATGAAAAAAATCCTTTGCCCAACAGATTTTTCCAAAACGGCCGAGAAGGCCTTGGAGTATGCGGCCCTGATTGCCAGACAGGCTGGTGGCCAGCTGACGCTGCTGCACGTGGTACATCTGCCGATCGTAGATACATCCGAAACGGCACTTGTGGCCAGCGAACTGCTCGGGGAGCAGATGAAGGATGCTGACATCCGGCTGAAGGAGCTTTGCCAGCGGATGGAGCAACTGCATGGAGCGAACAGGGAGGGCGGTTTTGCTTGCGATTACATCTTAAAGGAGGCATTGCTGACCGATATTACCGAGCACCTGACCAAAACCAGCGGCTACGACCTGATTGTGATGGGCACAACCGGCGGCGGCAATGCGCTGGAAGAACTGCTGATCGGAAGCAACGCCGAGGCGGTGATGGAGCAGGTGAAGTGCCCGGTGCTTTCCGTGCCCTCCACAGCCGACCATCCCCGCATCAACAAAATCATCTACGCCTCAGATTATGCCCAGGAAGACATTGTGACCTTGCGCGACGTGCTGGACTTTGCCAGTATGTTTGGTGCCAGTGTGGAGGTGGTGCACGTTTCCAAAGAGGGGAGCAGCGTGGACAGAACGAAAGCTGATCACTTTCTGCAGGAAATAAAGGCAACATTCCCTGGAGCTCCTTTGCATTTCCAGGAGGTGGTGAGCAAGCACCGTTCCGAGGGACTGAAACAATACTATGAGGAATCAGGAGCCGATATGGTCGCGATTCTGCGGCGTGAAAAGGGCTTCTTGCGGGAACTGTTCTCTCAAAGCCTGGCCGAGAAAATGACCTACCAGGCCGAAGTGCCCCTGCTGGTGCTGAAAGGCAAAAAATAAGGTATAGCTAACAAAACAAAAGCGGCGGTCCTAACAAGGGCCGCCGCTTTTGTTTTATCGCTTTTCGCCAAAGCCCGTCTCCATCCGGACGGCATTCTCATCGAAAATATAAGCCAGGTCAGCACTGCAGGTTTCGCAGTTGTAGCGGTCGAATCCTTCAATGGCTCTTGGCAATGTCAGGTTTCGGAAAGTGCCTTTGCAAGCTACCAGTACGGGGCAGTCATGCTGCTGGTGAAAGGTGTCGTCTGAGTCGTCGATACAGATATAGACGCGTTTTTTTTCAAGGTCCGGAGGAATAAAGAAGAACTCTGGCTTGGGTCTTGTCGGTCGGGCTTCAGCGGTGGTTTCGCTTGCAATGGTTTGTTCGGTCGCGGTGGTATCTTGGTCAGGTGTCTGGCAGCCTGCCAAAGACAGCAACAGGACAAACAGTCCGGCATAAAGGTGTTTTACCATGGGGTGGAGGTTTTAAGTAGCAGCCAAAAATAATGGCTTTTAGTTGGGACTGCAAGTTTTGTCGGCCCGGCGGTTGTGCTTTCGTATAGCTTCGGCCTCTGTCACGGTGAGCACCTGCGCTTTGCAGCGCTTTAGCACCGAGCAGGTTTGCGTGAAATGGTATACGGCAGAGCCTGAACTGTCGCAGAGGTATACCCGGCGGGTGGTGGCTCCGGTAGGTATAGCGGCCTTGCTGTTATCCACAGGCTTCGGTTTTTGCTTCCGGAAATCCCAGGGGGCAACCGGATTGGGATCTTGCCAGAGACCGCGTTTGAAACGGCGGGCGTCGGCTTCGAGGTTCTCCAGCTTTTTGTCTTTGGAGTAGGCTTTGTAGTGCCAGGCATAGCCTTCGCGCACCAGTTCCTCGTTCAGGCTGCGCCCGTCCGGTAAAATGATGGTGCCTACCGTGCGCCCATAGCGGTCTTTGTTGTGCTCAATCAGGCGAACCTGTTTGCCGAAAGCCAGGTCAGAGGCGAATTGCTTGGCACGCTGGCCGTATGCCTGTTTTTTCTCGGGTGTGTCTATCCCCAAAAGTCGTACGGTGATGGTCTGCCCGTTGCGCAACACCTCAAAGGTATCGCCGTCTTTCACGCCTACTACCTTGTCGCCAGGTATAGCGGGAGCGTCAGCTGCTTCAGGAGTCGTGCGGGTATTGTCGGGAGGCGCTTCGGGCAGGGTGGCTGTTTCGGTTGGTGCTGGCTGCTCCGGCTGCTGTTGCAGCACGCCTTGGCGCTGGCGAAACTCTTCGCGTGCCTGCTTATTGTCCTGCTTGCAGGCAGGCACCGTGAGTGTCAGGAAGGAAAGCAGGTATAAGAGAAGGGTTCTGTTCATGGCGCAAAGGTGCTGCTATTCTCCTTTTACCCCTAATACTGTGAATTGTTTTGACCGGATAGTTTCCAAAAGAAAAACCACCTGTGCTGGCTCGTGGGTATGAGCGCAGCAGAGGTGGTTTAGTCTACAGTAACAGCAGGCACTAGCGCTGAACCTGGGCGTCAGGGCCTGTTTTCAGGTATAGCGGGTTATAGCTGCTGTTGGGTACGGCAACCAAGCCATAAACCGTTTCGCCCGGGCGCACCTGCTTGTTCGAAATATGGTACTGCTGCATCTCGGCCAGGAACTGTTTGTTGGCATTACCCGCCTTGAGCATGTTGTATAGCGTTAGGCCCGGACCTACAATCAGGCCGATCGGGAAAGACTTTTCTCCGGTTTTCATGCCGTTCACATACGTTTCTTCCGTTATCAGTTTGCCGTTGCTGAAGAGCAGGTATAGCAGGTATATCGGAACACCTTGTTTTAGTTGGCTATGCGATACGGTTGGGTCAAGTGGTGTAAAGCTGTTGTTGCCAGCCAGGAATTTAGAGTCCTCGCCCAATGTAATGGTCTCGTAGGAGTTGTTCGTGATCTTCACTGCTGCTACCTGTACAAACTTCTTTTTCTCCCGCTTGGCGTACTTCTTATTGCCACGCTCCAGCAGCACGTCGTACTTATACTCAAGTAGGACGTCGTTGCTCTCTGTCTTGGCGGTGTAGTTGATGTTTTGAGGAACAATCGGTTTGTAGCTGGAAGCACAGCCGCTCATCAGGCCTGCCAAACCTAGCAGGCAAACAGTCTTGGTAAAGCTTGTTTTCATTAAAAAGGTTTTAAGTTAAATGATCAGCCTAATTTATAGGATATCTATAAGTATGCACCCCTTGTTATGAAAATTATTTTGCTTTTAATTATGCCTAACCTTGTATCCCGTACCTGATGAACCACGTCCAGTTGCCGTGCTATACCTTTGGTAACGCGCTCTCGGCCCAAAAACAACAAGGCCCTTGCCGGGAGGAAGGGCCTTGCTGCAATCAAATAAGCTATACCTTACGGATAGCCAACAAATCGTCAAAAGCTGAAAATACCGTTGTGCCGTGATTGTTTGCAGCGCACCTGAAACAAAGCGTTGCTAGACCAGTTGCAGCGAAGTGTCCTGCGGTTGTTCGACGGGTTCCTGGTTTGCTGTCCTTTCCTCTTCGTCTGGCTCCTCTGGAACGCAGGGTAGCGTGAACATAAAATTGCTGCCCTTGCCGGGAGTGCTTTCCACCCAGATAGTACCATGGTTCTGCTCCACGAAATCCTTACACAGAGACAGGCCCAAGCCGCTGCCTTTCTCATTGGCCGTACCGCGGCTGGAGTAGCTGCCGCGCCCAAACAGTTTTTGCTGTATTTCCGGTGTCATGCCAACCCCGGTGTCCTTTACAGAGACAACCAGCATGTTTTGGCAGAAATAGGCCGATAGGGTTACCTCGTCGCCTTCTCTGCAGAACTTGATGCCATTCGATATCAGGTTGCGCAACACCAGGCGAACCATCTCCTTGTCGGCAAAACCGGATATGTCAGAGGTGATCTTATTTTCCAGTATAATGCCTTTGCTGCTGGCTAAAGGCATCAGGAGGCGCAGGTTCTCGTCGACAAGCTCCCGCATACGCAGTGGTTTCGGGTCCGCTTCAAACCCTTCCATTTGTGCCTTGGCCCAGTCAAACAGGTTGTCGAGCATCCAAAGCACGTTTTGCTGGCCTTTTACCAGGCTGTTGAACAGGCTCTCTTGTTTGTCGGCGGGCACTTTGCCCATGGCCATCACGTGCAGCAAGCCTTTGAGTGCCACCAGTGGTCCCCGGAGGTCGTGTGCGATGACGGAGAAAAGCTTGTCTTTGATGGTATTCAGCTGCGACAGTTTTTCTTTCTGGATATTGAGCTGCTCGGCCTGCTCGGTCAACACTTTCTGGTGCTGGTTTAGGGCTTCATTTTTGTGGGTGATCAATTCGTTTTTCTGCGTCAGGATGCTGTTGATGCGGCTTTGGTGCTGACGGCCCCTGAAGAACACATAGGCGACCACGCAAACCAGCACCAGCAGGGCGATGGTGAAATACTGGGTAATGCTTCTTTGCTCGAGCTTCTCCAGGTTAAGCTCCTGCTCGGCCCGGAGCAAGAGGTTTTCCTGGTCTTTCTGGGCTGTTTCGTACTTAACGCGCTCCTGCGCCAGCGTGTTGGCAGACCGCTCGTTATGGAGGCTGTCACTGTATTTTTTGCTTAGGTTCAGGTAAAAGTGGGCCATTTCATAGTTGCCCATGGCTTCGTATATCTGGTCCAGTATGGCGGCATCTTCCTTTATTTCATACTTGCCCTCATATATCTTCGACAACTCCATGCTTGAGAGCGCATTGTCGAGCGCCTTCTCGTACTGCTTGGCTAGCAGGTAGGACGCGGCCTTGTATCTCAGCACATAAACCATGTCGTGCGGGGCGCCCAACTCTTCTGCCAGCACCTGCGCCCTGTCCAGGTAGGAGAGAGCAGTCCGGTAATCGTTTTTACTATTGTAGGCACTGCCGATATTGGTCAGTGAGATCAGTATACCTTGTCTGTCCTTGAGCTTTTCCTTAATTGGAAGTGCCTCCCGGTAATATATCAGGGCCAGGTCGTGTTTGCCTTGCTGTTGGTAAACATTGCCGATGTTGATCAGGGTCCCACTCATCCTGGCGGTGTCTTGTGCAGAGGTGGCCAGCGAAAGGGCTTTCTTGTAAATAGGCAGCGCTTCTTTGGGGTTGCCCTGGTCCAGGTATACGTTGGCGATGTTGTTGTAACTGGTGCTCAGGTCAGAAAGGTCGCCGAGTTTTTCACGTATCCGGAGGGCCCGGTAATAAAAGTCCACCGCCTTTTCTATATCGCCAAGCAAGTAGTGGCCCGATCCGGTAACGTTGTAGGCATGGGCCAGTAACGTGTCGTTTTTGGCCTTAAGGGCTAGTGCAATGGCTTTGTTGCCATAAGAAATAGTGATCCTGGGGTTGACGCTTTTGTGGGCATGGCTGAGCTCACAGTAAAGTTCGATCTGGCGTGAAATCTCCTTGGTCTGCCCGAGTTCAGCCCGAAGGTCCTTGATCACGATTTCGTGCTGGGGTTTTAGTACAGCAAGCAATAGAAAGCACCTGATCAAAAGAATTAAAGACATAGAGACCGCTGAATGTTAGTGGAAACCTGCAAGTAATTGAGTATGAAAGAGCAATATAATGTTTTTATGTTGAAAAATACTAATCTGCACGCTCATATTCAGACGAATGTAGATAAAACACAATTGTATAAGAACCATGCCATTCTACCTATTTGGTCTTAAATTCCAAAAACAACCTGCCAGGTCAAGCCAATCGGCTGCGTTAAGCCGTTACCTTGACCGTGCTTACTCCTCCGGCCTGCTTCGTGATCACAATCTGGGTGCTGATGCGCTCTTTGAGTGCCTCCACATGGGAAATGATGCCGATCATCTTGCCGGCGGCATGCAGGTTTTCGAGCGTAGATACGGCGGCGTCGAGTGTGTCGGCGTCGAGGGTACCGAAGCCCTCGTCGATGAACAGCGAGTTGATCTGGGTACGGCGACCCGCCAGGTCAGACAAGCCCAATGCCAGGGCCAGGCTCACCAGGAAGCTCTCACCACCGGATAATGTGTTCATCGGTCGAATGGTTTCGGCCTGGTAAGTATCCACGATGAGCAGCTCCAGGTCTTCCTCTGTTGACTTAAGGATGCGGTAACGGTCGTTGAGTTTGAGCAGGTGACGGTTGGCCAGTTCCACCAGTCGGGCCAGGGTAAGCCCCTGGGCAAAGCGGCTGAACTTGTTGCCATCGGCAGATCCGATCAGGGTAGCCAGTTGGTCCCAGCGGTTGCACTCCTGCTGCTGTACACGCAGTTTTTCAGCCAATGCCAGGTTCTTGTCCCGTTGCTGTCGGTCCTGCTCCAGCAGCTGTTCCATCCTGGCGCGCGAGGAGATCAGTCCGCGCATGGCTTCGGTTTTGGCTGTGAGCTGCTGCTGCAAGGCCTCCATGCTTTCGGAAGTCAGTTGGCGGGCCTCGGCCTGAGCCAGGTCCTGCAGCACGTCGCTCAGCGATTTGCGGAGTTCGGTAAGCTGTTTCTCGGTATGGGCTTTTTGGTTGGCCAGCCGATCGGCTTCGTCGCGGTGCAGCAACATCTGGCTGAGGGCCTCTATGGTTTCTATACCTTGCTGGCGGAGCACACGCAGCAATCCGTCTCGCAAATTATCCAATTCTGATTTTTTGTGGGTATGGCTGGCGTTGCACTCTTGCTGGCGCTGGCGCTGTTCCTGTAGTTCCTGCTGTTTTTTCTGCAGTGTAGCCCGTGCCGCCTCTGCCTGCTGCGCCTGCCTGCGCAAATTGTGTTGGGCAGCCTGGCGCTCCTGCTGCGGGTCTTTATCGCCGAACAGCTGGGTGCGTTTCTCTTTGAGGGCGGTGAGTTGCAGGTGTAGCTGAGCCAGGGCTTCTTTCCTGTCTTTGAGGTGCTGCTCTCGCTCTGCCAGTTTCTCCTTCAGGTTCTTTACCTGTTCCTGCAATTGCAGGAATGGGTCGCGCAAGGCTTCGTAGGCTTCGTGCTGCTGTTGGTAAGCATTGGCTTGCCCCTCTAATTGCTGCAACAGTTCCTGACGTTTTTCCGGGACAAAGTTTAGGGTATAGCTGGCCGCAAAAGACTGGGCCGTTTCCAGGAAAGCCTGCTGCTGCTCCTGCAGGTCCTGCAGCTGCAAAGTATAGCGCTGCAGCTGCTGTTGCAGCATCTCGTCGGATTGTTGCAGCTTGCTCAGCTGTGCCTGCGCCTGCAACTGGGCTTCACGCAGTTTCTGTAACTCCTGGGTTATAAGTTCTGCTTGGCGGCTGGTTTTGCGGGCCGTTTCCAGTTTTTGATCAAGGCTGTTTTGCGTTTCGCGCTGGGCCTGCAGCAGCTGGGTTAATTTGTCAGTTTCGGTAATAGCGATGGCAATTTCTTGTGCCAGTAAGGTATAGCTTTGGTACAGCCGCGCCAGTTCCGAGTCGGATTCTACTTTGGCACTGAGGGTGTTTTCCTGCTGGGTCTGAAAGGTGTTTAACTGCAATTGCAGGGAGTTTATACCTGTTTCCAACTCCTTCACCAGAGCCAACTGGGCATCACGGCGCTGCTCCTCCTCCGACAGCGTGCTGGTATAATGGCCTGCTGCATAGGGGTGATGCTCCGAACCACATAACGGACAAGGCTGCTCCGGCTGCAGCGTGGTACGGTAGTGCTCCAACTCCTGAATGCGCTGCTGCAGTGTCACCAGCCGCTGAAGATCAGTGAGGCGTTCATGGGCCAAAGCATGTTGCTCCTGGGAGCTGCCGATTTTGGTGCTAAGCAATGTGATTTGCTGCTTCAGTTGCTCAGACTGCCCGTTTAGTTGCGCTGCTTTCTGCTGTTGCAAGGTATAGGCTTTTGAGAATTCAAGCAGGCGCTCATAGCGGCTCTGCAACACAGGTTGCTCCCGGTTTAGTTTCTCCAGGTCCTCCAGGCTTTTGTCGGCAAGTACGGACTGAAGCTGGCTTAGTTTTTCCTGTTTCTGACCCTCAAGTGCGGTTTGTTGTGCTTGCTGCTCTTGTTGGGCCGCCACGATGGCAGACAATTGCCGGGCCTCTGCTTGCAGTTGCCTGTTGATGGCTTCTTGCTCACGCTGCAAACTGCTGATATTCCGCTCTGTGTCACCGAGATCTTTCACGGCCTGCCGGAAAACATGCAAGTGCTCCCGTAGGTCTTTTAACCGTGCATGCTCCTGCAGCCACTTTTTGTGTGCCGAAGCCTTTTGAGTGAGTGTATTTAGCTCAACTTCTTTTTGGTTGAGGATGGACTGCTCATTTTTTGCAGCCATATCCAGTTGGGTATACTCGTCCTTGGCGGTCCTGAAAAGCTCACGCACAGTTTGCAGCTGATGATCGAGTTGCTGTACCTGCGTTAGCAGGGGCTCCAGTTGTTGCAGTGCCTCTTCCTGCTGCTGCTGCGATTTGGTGGTTTCTTGGGCTATTTGGCCAGCCTGCTCCAGTTCCGCCTCCAGCACGGGCAATTGTTTTTCGAGGGTAGCCAGTTGTTGTTGCACCTCGGTCAGGTGGCCGCTCGCAACCCTGATCTGGGTGAGTTCGCCCACAAAATGGTTAGCCTGCTCATGTTGCTCCAGTCGCATGAACTGCGGCTTCATGGCCGTCAGTTTTTCCTCCTGTGCCTGCAGGTTTTCTTTATACAGAGCGGCCCGCTGCTGCAGTTGCTGGATTTGCTGCAGCCACTGTCGCTTTTCCTGAACTTGGTTTACCTCCTCTGTGAGCGTTTTTTCCTGCGCTGTGAACTCGGCTATACCTTGCTCATAGCCCTGGCGCTGCTCCTCAGGCAGAAGTTTGCTGTCCTGCAGGGAGCGCTCCAGTTCCTCTCTTTTCTGACGCTCCGTGCGGGCTTTCTCATAGGCGAAGCGGGAGATGTCGGAGTAAATCCCCGTATCAGTTATTTTCTCCAGCAGGCTGCTGCGCTCGTTGGGGTTTGCCTTCAGGAAGCGTGCAAAATCGCCCTGCGAGAGCATGACCGAGCGCAAAAACTGGCTGTAGTCCAATCCGCAGATTTCGGCCACCTTGTCTGGCACCTGGCTTGGCTTGAGGTCAAAGAGTTCGTCTTTGTCGAAGTCGTACAGCTCCATGTGCACTGCCTGGATCTTGCCCTCCACTTTGCCCCGGCTGCGGCGCAGGTGCCACTTGGATCGGTATACCTTGCCATTGGCCTCAAACTCCACTTCCGAATAGCACTCGGCGGTATGACGGGTCATCAGTTCCAAAGGCTTGTCGTTGCTGTGTCGGTGCGCCAGTCCGTAAAGGCCTACCGTGATCGCATCCAGAACGGTGGTCTTGCCCGCCCCGGTCGGACCGGTGATGGCAAACAGCCCCGCATCGGCCAACGGGCTCTGGTCAAAACGGATCTCATGCTCACCCTTCAGCGAGTTTAGGTTCAGGAAGCGGACGGCGAGGATTTTCATGGGTAACTGTAGTGTTTTTGGCTAGCTCAAGTGATAATACTTCTTAATTGGATTGACCTTATGGTGCCATCAAGCCTGTGATCGTATGGGAAATGTAGAGCAGGTATAGTAGCTGCCGTTTTAGACGCTCGCGGTACCTATTGTTATGCGTAAACTCAGGACTCCACTTCCTGCCGCATCAACTCCAGTAGTTCCGAAAAAGTAGCTACTAACTCAGTGTGGTCGCTCTCCGGGAAGGCGCTGTCGCAACGCTTCAGGAATACGTCTTTCTCGCTCAGGGTATGCAAGTCCACTTCTTCGCGCACCTGCTGCTCTAAAGATTGACGGGCGGTTCGTATAATCGGCGGACGATGAATGAGCAACTGCAACTCGTCTTTTTTGAGGTGAAGGATTTCGTCTACTTGTTGATTGAGGTCAGGTATAGGCGTCTCCAAATCTAGTTGTAGTTCAGCCCAGGCCGGCAAGGTATAGCTGCTGTTATCGTAGGCCGCCATTTTCAGTTTAACCTCCTCCAGTTCGCCTTTGAAACGCACCAGCTTGCGGCAGACAGGTATAGCAATCTCTTTCAGGTCAGTGAGTTTGCCGCCATCAAAGTCTAATACATACACCACCTTCTTGTCGGTCACTTCGCTGAAACTGAGTGGGATAGGGGAGCCGGAGTAGCGGATGTGGTGCGCCTTGTTAACCTGTTGCGGACGGTGCAGGTGGCCGAGCGCCACATAGTCAAACTCCTTCGGGAACTGATCCGCCCCAATCTGGCCGAGGTTGCCCACATGGATTTCCTTTTCGCTCTCGGAGGCGGAGCCACCAGCGGCAAACAAATGGCCCATCGCAACGACAGGTATAGCCTGTGTTTTGTAGGGTTGCACATGCGGCACAAAGGCGGCGTAATGGGCCGCTATACCTTGCTTGATGCGCTGTTCACGTTCCTCATAGCTTTCGCCGGCAACAGAAAGGCGCACATCGCGGTCACGCAGGAAAGGCACGGCGCAAACAACTAACTCCAGCTTACCATCTTGATCCCGCAATTCGATCAGCTCGTCAAGCGGATCGGCACTGGCGCCGCCTATCACTTTTATGTTAAAGCAATCGAGGAGTTCTTTCGGCGCGTTGAGTGTGGACACCGAGTCATGGTTGCCGCCCGTGATGATAATGTGCCGGCAGCAAGTGGCGCATACCTTGGTCAGAAAGGTATAGTACTGCTTGAGTGCTGTGTTGGAAGGGGAGCCCGTATCGAACACATCGCCTGCCATCAGGAGCACATCAATTTCTTCTTGTTCAATGGTTTGCAGGAGCCAGTCCAGGAAATGCTGGTGTTCTTCTGTCCGTTCGAGGTTGACAAGCCGCTGGCCGAGGTGCCAGTCTGAAGTGTGTAGTACGCGCATATCCCTTTTCCTTTCTCCTTTGCACCACAAGTTACAGGAAGGTACCCCTATACTGCAAATTTGTTATATAATTTTTTCCGGATAAGGTATAGCAACTTTACTATATTAAGCAGGTCTTGACAATTTGTGCTGAAGTTCGTCAGTTGGGGAAAAGAATATGTCTGGCGTAGTGATTCTGAGCCGGTAATCAATCTGAAAACGCTAAGAATGACAGGTGAAAAACACGTAAGGGCACAACGGGACTGGCTTATTCCTGAACCCAAAGCAAAGCCTCTCGCTGACTCGAGAAGTTCTTGAACTGAAATTTATTGATGCTCTGCGCCTCCGCCCGGGTGGCGACCGCCTCCAGAGCCAGTTTGGCAAAAAGGCTGCTTGGCAGAACCCGGGCGAGTTTTTGGAGGGAGGTTTGCGAAAGCAGCTCGTAAAAAGTGGTGGACAGCCATTCCTTCGCAGATGCGTCGAGAATGGACATGCGTTCGGCATTGGCCACCACGCGCGTGATGCCCGTCTCACGAAGAGCCTCGTAGAGATTAGTGCCACCCGCGATAAGCTCCTCTTTGTTGACGGGCCGCTGCCACTCCGTGAGTAGCAGGCCTGTCGCCGGATCAATTTCTATTTTATAGAAATCCGTGGAATAGTTTGTTTGGGGGAAAAGTGGTTTTGGCAGCATAACAAAAGACAGATCACGTAAAGATACGCATAAAAGCTGTCTAATGATTATGCTGCTTCGCCATTTACAGACGGTTACTCCTCTATCGGAAGCCCGGCTGACTTCAGGTCCGAGTAGCCGCCGATGTTATACACATGCTTAAAGCCAGCTTCCTCCATCAGTTTGGCGGCCTTGCCGCTGCGGTTGCCGCTGGCGCAGTACAGGTAATAGGTTTTATCCTTGTCCCAGGTCTGCATCTCCTTTTCGAACTGGCCGCTCAGGAAGTCGGCGTGCTGGGTTTTTTGGAGGTGTCCTGCTTCAAACTCAGCAGAAGTGCGCACATCAACCAGCATAACTTTTTGGTTGTCGATTTTTTCATGGTGCTCTTTGTATTCGGTGGCAGAAATTGTTTTGAGCTTACCGTCGCCCTGCTGCGGGGTGGTGCAGTTCATCAGGCCGGCTGCCAATAGGGTCATCAGGAAGAGTTTCATAAAGTTATAGTTTGTCTGGTCTTGATTTAAACGATATTCACCTGGCTTTGGTGCTTTGGCCTAAGCCCGAAATTGAATGTAAGTATAAGAAAAGAATTTGATTGTATCAGGTATTACTGCCGCACAGGCTTGCAGCCTTTGATGCACGCGATGATATCGGAAATGGTAGTGTCCGTCAGAAAATAAAATACGTTCTTGCCCTGTCGCCGGGTCTCTACAATCCCTTTGTCCCGCATGTTGGTGAGGTGGTGGGAGAGCAGGGACTGTTCAATCTGCAGCACCTCCTGCAACTGGCTCACCGTAAGTTGGGCCTCCTGCTCGAGCAGGTCGATGATGCTGATGCGCACCGGGTGTGCCACGCATTTCAATACATAGGCCGTCCGCTCCAGCTTTTTCTTGTCTACCCGTACTTTCAGGTCCGTCATGCAGTTGTAAATAATAGGTATTCCTAATACATGAACATGTATTCATGTGTTTGATTTTAATACAATCCTAAGCGGGTTAAGGTTCCGGTTATAAAACAGAAAAAGCCGGCGCAAGGCCGGCTTTTCAGAAATAATGTAGCGTATGTGCTAGTTGGCGTGCAGGGTACCGCCCGCAAAGGAACTTACATCCACACGCAAACCCTGTGCTATACCTAGCCCCAGACCGATGTCGGCCCGGAAGAAGTGGCATAACTGACGGTTTATGATCTCTGCCCGCTTCGGTCCGTCTATACCTTGCATGGCACCCACGATGTTGCTGATGGTGTTTTTCTTTCCCTCTGGCGTCATCAATCTAAAGAGATCGCCCGGCTGGGTATAGTGATCGTTCTCGCCCTCGGCATTGCGGTCGAACCAGTCAGCCATCACATTGCTACCCAGGTTCTGGGCTGGCTCCTTATAGCTGGCATCTGCCTTAATGTTGTCAAAGCTATTTGGGAAGTAATTCGGGGCGCTGCCTCCGTTGGCATCCACACGCATGGCGCCATCCCGCTGGTAATTGTTCACGGTAAACGGACAGCGGTTCACAGGAATTTGTTCGTAGTTAGCGCCAATGCGGTAGCGGTGCGCATCCGGGTAGGACAGGATACGGCCTTGCAACATACGGTCCGGCGAAAAGCCGATGCCGTTCACGAGGTGAGCCGGTGCGAAAGCGGCCTGCTCTACATGCGCAAAGTAATTGTCCGGTATCTCATTCAGTTCGAGCACACCCACATCGATCAAAGGGTAATCTTTCTGCGACCATACCTTGGTAAGGTCAAACGGATTCCATTTGTAAGTAGCGGCTTCAGCCTCCGGCATAATCTGCACTTTTAGGGCCCAACGCGGAAAATCACCCCGTTCGATGGCCGCTATGAGGTCACGCTGCGCCTGGTCCGGGTCCATGCCTCTCATCACGGTGGCTTCGGAGTCAGTAAAATTCTGGATGCCCTGCAGCGTCTTAAAGTGGAATTTCACAAAGAAGCGCTCGTTGTCCTGGTTGATGAAAGAGAAGGTATGGCTGCCAAAACCGTGCATGTGACGGTAAGAGGCTGGCGTGCCGCGATCGCTCATCAGTATCACCACCTGGTGCAGACTTTCAGGGTTAAGCGACCAGAAATCCCACATCATGGTAGCACTCTTGGTATTGGTGCGCGGATCACGCTTCTGAGTATGGATGAAATCCGGAAATTTTTTGGGGTCTTTGATAAAGAACACCGGCGTGTTGTTGCCCACGAGGTCCCAGTTGCCGTCTTCGGTATAGAACTTTACGGCGAAGCCTCGCGGATCGCGCTCGGAGTCAGCACTGCCTTTTTCGCCACCTACCGTGGAGAAGCGCAGGAACACGCGGGTCTCTTTGCCAATCTCGTTGAACAGCCTAGCCTTGGTGTATTTGGTAATATCGTGGGTAACAGTAAAAGTGCCGTAGGCCCCTGACCCTTTGGCGTGCACCACACGCTCCGGGGTACGCTCGCGGTTGAAATGCGCCAGTTTCTCATGCAAAATGAAGTCTTCCAGCAGCACCGGGCCACGTGGACCGGCTGTCAGGCTGTTTTCGTGCTCATAATAAGGTTTACCTGAGGCAGTGGTCAGCTTGGCAGGTTGATTCTCGCTGTTCATATCTAAAGGTCTTAAAGTTACTTTGATTAGGTGCCTCAAAAGTATTGCCTCTAGTTATATAGTTCAAATCAATTAAATTTATGGAATTATAGTTTTTGTTTATAAGATACTTCGTTTAACCTAATCCGTAGATGACCGCCAGCGAGGCTACCGATATAAAGAGCCAAAGAATAACCCCTTGCCAAAATGGTTTCGGACTAATGGCTTTCAAAGCCTGTAAGCTGATGTTGGCACCGATCAGAAAGAGGCTGAGCAGCAAGCCCTTTTTGGCCAGCATCACAATGGTAGGAGAGACGGTTGCTACGGCAGGTATAAACGTACTGAGCACCGAGGCCAGCACAAAGAGGAGAATAAAAGTCGGAATGCTGAGTTTCTTGTTTCCGTCTTTAAACATTAGGCTGGAGACCAACACCAAGGGTACGATCCAAAGCGCCCGTGTGAGTTTAAGGGTCGTGGCGATTCGCAGGGCTTCGTCGCCGTAGCGGGTGGCGGCGCCTACCACCGAACTGGTGTCGTGTATGGCAATGGCTGCCCAAATGCCGAACTGCTCCTGCGACAAGCCAAGTAGGTTACCAATCGGCGGGAAAACAAAAAGGGCCACTGCATTCAGCACAAAGACAATGCCCAGTGCCACGGAAATTTCCTGGTCGTTGGCTTTGATGGCCGGTGCAACCGCCGCAATGGCGCTGCCTCCGCAAATGGCCGTGCCCGACGAAACGAGGTGTGTGAGACGGGGCGGGGTATAGAAAAGTCTGCCAAGCAGTAGACCAAGCAGCATGGTCGCGGCCAGCGACACCAGGGTATAGGCTATCCCCATCAGGCCAGTTTCGGCCACTTGGTATAGATCGATGCCAAAGCCCAGGCCTACCACGGCCACCTGTAACAGGTATTTTGAGATTTTGCCGGTATGCGCCTTAAATGGATTGCCCAGCAACAACCCCACCACCAGGCCAGCCCCCAAGGCCAAAGCCGAATTGAGCAAAGGGGTGAATAAAATCAGGGCAACAAAGGCAATGAAAATCGTTTTCTGAAGCAGGGGAGAAGGGAGCGGAAACAGTTGGCGCATGCTTTGGGGCGAATTAGCTTATGGCAGACAAATCTACGCTTCTTTCAGCATTCCTTGTGTGACTTTTGTCGCATACAGGTAAATAATGAACAGGTATAGGCTTGCAGTAGGTATAGCCAGCTTAAAACGCCTCCCCTATCATCACATAAAAGTTCGCCCCTTCACGCCCGTACCCGATGTCTACCCTTATGTTGAGTTTTTGCTCCGGATTCAAGGCATATCGCAAACCCGAACCGATGGAGTATTTCAGGGTAGAGAAACGCACGTCATTCGGTTTGTCGAACACATCGCCTATACCTGCAAATGCCGCCATGCCAAAGCGCCAGAACAGCGGAAAGCGATATTCCATTTGCGTACCGGCAAAGTTGTCTTCCAGAAATCGGTTTTTGGCATAACCTCTCAGAATCCGGTCGCCTCCGGCCATAGCCATGCGCATAACAGGTATAGCGCCGTTGTTGAGGTTGAAACTGGTGTTGTGCGCCAGCACATGGTTGGGTTTCAGCTGGAAATACTTTCGGAAGTCGAGATTAAAGTTGTTATAGCCGAAGTCACCGCCAAAGGTGCTGCCAAAACGGTAACCGGACATCTCGAGGTAAGTACCGCTGCTGGCAAAGGCCACGTTGTCGCGGCTGTCAAGGAGAAACACCAGTCCCAAACCGCTGTTGACTCCCCCCTGATAGCCCGGAATCTGTTGGGTAAGGAGTTGACTTTCCCTGTCTGCATTGATGGGGTTGAGCTTCGTGTTATAATAGTTGGCAATCTGGAAATCGGGACCGAAGAAAGTTTTGGCGCCTACTTTTTTCAAGGCGGCCAATCTGGCGCTCACATAATCATACTCGTAGATTTCCTCATCCGACTCGGGGGTGTCGTTGCCAATGCCATAAAAGCGGTCGATGTACACTCGGTGGCGCAACTCGCCGCGCAGCAGAAACTTCTCGTCGCGGGTGAAAACGGCCCAGTCAAGGAGTTGGTCCGTTTGCTTCCGCAAGGTATAGTCGGCGATGAGGCGCACTTGCGAAAGGCGGGTATATCCCTCGTCCTCGCTGTTCTTCAGTTTGAAGAAGCCGAGTAGTGCCGCACCGAAGCCAAGCTTTGTGTCGGGGGTATAGTAAAGCACGGGAATCGGGATGACTCCCCTGGTTTTCTCAACTTTCGTGGCTGTTGTGTCGGCTGGTTGGTTCTGCGCCAATACATGGCTGGTGGTGCCTAACGCGAGACAAAGTACCAATACACAAATGGTGAGTAGATTTCGATTCATATAGCCAATCTGGAATAAGGTATAGCGGTAAATCTGTGTTGTAACAGGTATAAAGCGGGATTTTGCCTGTAGAAAATTAGGGAAAAGAAGGGTTAGTTGGTGCTTACCAGGAGATGTTTTTTCGCAAATGTATTCACGGGCGGTCCGATGGAGCGGCATCGGTTATGATGGGCATAGAAACTTTTTAAATAAGTTGGTTTGGCCGGTGTTCAGTTAATGTGCCGAAAATACAGAGTTTATACCTGTATGTCAGTCAGGTCGAGAATCCGCCAGCATGGTCTAAAATATCTGGTTGATTCGGAGGGGTTCGCCGTTCTTGCAGGGAACTCCTGATCCTAAAACGCTTCGCCAATCATCAAATACACGTTAAAGCCTTCGCGGCCATAACCTACATCCAATCTTGAGTTTAGTTTTTGTTCCGGTCTGATGGCGTACCGCAGGCCAGTGCCCACAGAGTATTTGACCGTGGAGAGACTAATGTCAGAGGGCTTGCCGAACACATCGCCTATACCTGCAAAAGTGGCCATGCCGAGTCGCCAGAAAAGCGGAAAACGGTACTCGACCTGTGAGCCCACAAAGTTGTCGTCCTGAAAGCGGTTGCGGGCGTAGCCACGCAGAATCTTGTCGCCGCCGGCAGTGGCCAGGCGCTGCACCGGCACATCCCCATCATTTAGCTTGAGCATGGTATTGGTGGCCAGCACGCGGTTATTGCCCAGCCCAAAGTAGCGGTTGAATTCAAAGTTGAAGTTGTTATACCTGAAATCGCTGCCGAAAGCCTTGCCAAAGTGGTAGCCAGATAGTTCCAGGTAAAAGCCTTTGCTGGGGTAGGCTGTGTTGTCCCGGTGGTCAATCAGGAAGATGGCTCCCAGGCCCATGTTGCGACCGGTCTTGTAGCCGGGTATCTGTTTCGAAAGCAGCTGGCTTCCTTCCTCCAGCTCCACGTCGTAGTACTCGGTTAGCTGCAGGTCCGGGCCAAGAAAGCTGCGGAAGCCCACATTCTTGAGCACGGCTATTTTGGCGCTCACCATATCATAGTCGTATAGTTCGCGGTCTCCCTTGGGGGTGTTGTTGCCAATGCCGTAAAACCGGTCGGTGTAGATGCGGTGGCGCAACTCGCCACGCAGCAAAAGGCGCTCCTCCCTGGTGAAAATGTTCCAGTAGAGCCATTGGTCCGTCTGCTTGTTCAGGGTATAGTCCACCACCAAACGGGCGAGCGAGAGGCGGGTATAGGTGGTGTCGGTATAACTGCGGAGGCGAAAATAGCCGAGCAGTGATGCGCCAAATCCAAGCCGGGTGTCGGGGGTGTAATAAATTACGGGTGCAGGTATAAGGCCTTTCACGCTTCGCATCTCCGCTTGGGGTGGGTTGCTTGTTTCCTCTTCGGTGGTCTGTTCTTGCGCCAGTAGGGGCGTGGCATTCAGAACCATGACGGAAAGCAGCAGGAAAGTGATGTAAAGGTATAAGCGCATGCGAGCAGGTGTTTCTTGAGTAGTCAAATTGATCAGGAGTACATACGTAAAGTACCCTTTCGGGTCTAAACTGGTTGGCGCTTCACTTGTTTTATCGGTGTTTATACATTCAAAAATACCTATTTACAATGAAACCTAATATTTTAAGCACTTTGCGCTTAGATTTTTAGCAGGAAGATGGCTATCTTGTGTGTTTAAACCTTAACTCAAACCAGTCTATCACCTTAATCTGACACATGAGAAAAATCTTAACCATTGCAGCCTGTCTCGCTTTGGGAGCAGCAGGCAGTGCGATGGCGCAGGAGACCTTTCCGCGCAATGGCGTGTATGACGAGCGCACCGGACTGGTGGCCCTCACCAACGCCACCATCCACACCGATTACAAAACCAAGATCGAAAACGCCACCCTCCTGATCCGAAACGGAAAAGTGGAGGCCGTGGGCACCAAGGTGCAGGTCCCTGCCGGGGCCGTGGTGGTCGATGCCAAGGGCAAGCACATCTATCCGGGGCTGGTGGACATGTTTACGAGTTATGGTTTGCCGGAAGTGAAGGCAGATCGTCGCAACTGGATGTCGCCACCGCAGGAGGAGTCCACCAAGCAGGGCGCCTATAACTGGAACCAGGCGATTCGTCCGGAAACAAACGCTGTGGAACTGTTTAAGGTAGACAAGAAACAGGCCGAGGAAATGCGCAAGCTGGGCTTCGGCACGGTGCTGGCCGTTCATCGCGACGGGATTGCCCGCGGCACGGCCACGCTGGTAACACTGGCTGACAAGCGTGAAAACGAAGTGATTCTGCTCGATAAGGCCGCTAGTGCGCTTTCGTTTGAGAAAGGCTCCTCGCCACAGGATTATCCGAACTCCCTAATGGGTTCTGTTGCCCTATTGCGCCAAACCTATTTCGACGCCCAATGGAACAACATGAACCCGGGTCGTGAGCAGAACATCTCACTGGCCGCTTTTAACAGTGCCAACAGCTATCCGCAGATATTCGAAGCCAACAGCAAACTCAACGTGCTGCGCGCCGATAAGGTGGGCGATGAGTTCAAGAAGCAGTACATCATCAAAGGCGGTGGCGACGAGTACCAGATGATCAAGGAGATCAAGGCGACCAATGCCCCGATCATCGTGCCGTTGAACTTCCCGGAGGCCTATAATGTGGAGGACACCTACGATGCCCGCCGCGTGCCACTCGACGCCATGAAGCATTGGGAAATGGCCCCGGCCAACCCGGCCATGCTGCAGAAAGCAGGTATACCGTTCGCCTTCACCACAGCCGACCTCAAAGACAAAAAAGACTTCCTGCCAAACCTGCGCAAAGCCATTGAGTACGGCCTGTCAGAGGAGGAAGCCCTGAAAGCCCTGACGGCGACCCCGGCCCAGCTGTTGAAAGCCGACAAGCAAATAGGTAGCCTCGACAAAGGCAAGCTGGCCAACTTCATCATCACGAGCGGCAACCTGTTTGCCGAAGACAATGTGATCCTGGAGAACTGGGTGCAGGGCAACCAATACAAGGTGACCGAAGTGCCAGCCGATTACAGAGGCGTCTATACCTTGAAGATCGGACAGCAGCCGGAGCGCAGACTGCAGATCGCTGGAATGCCTGAGAAGCCGGAGCTGAAAGTGATCGGACAGGACACCGTGACGGGTAAGATTACCTTCAACGGCAACCTGGTAACGCTCTCATTCAACAAAGATAAGAAAAGCAAAGAAGCCATTCGGTTGAGCGGCTGGTATGCTGATAAAAACCTGCAGGGCGAAGGACAGTTGCCGGACGCTACGCCGGTGAAGTGGAACGCAAAGTTCTCCGAAGCCATGACCGAAAAGGCGAAGAAGGACGCGGCTAAAGAGAAGCAGGCAATAGAAATGGGCAACATGATCTATCCTTTCCAGGCGTTTGGTCAGGCAGAGTTGCCAAAGCAGGAAACGGTACTGATCAAGAACGCCACTGTGTGGACCAACGAGAAGGAAGGTATATTGCAGAACGCTGATGTGTTGATGAAAAACGGCAAGATCGCGAAAGTCGGTAAGAACCTGAACGAGTCGGGCGCCCGCGTGATCGACGGCACGGGCAAGCACGTAACGGCCGGTATCATTGACGAGCACTCGCACATTGCCCTGCAGGGGGTGAACGAAGGGACGCAGGCCGTAACCGCCGAAGTGCGTATGATGGACGTAGTGAACCACGAAGACCCGAACATTTACCGCCAGCTGGCTGGTGGCGTTACCACTTCGCAGTTATTGCACGGCTCTGCCAACCCGATCGGTGGTCAGTCTGCCCTTATCAAGCTGCGTTGGGGCAAGAGCCCGGATGAACTGTTCGTGGAGAATGCCGATGGCTTTATCAAGTTTGCTTTGGGTGAGAACGTGAAGCACTCCAACCGTCCGCCAGCTCACAGTGTGCGCTTTCCGCAGACCCGAATGGGGGTAGAGCAGGTATACGTAGACGCTTTTCAGCGTGCCAAAGAATATGAGCAGACCTGGAAGAGCTACAACAAGCTATCGAAGAAGCAGCAGGCCGCCGCTGGCGCACCGCGCCGCGACATCGAACTGGATGCTTTAGTGGAAATATTAAACGGCAAGCGCCATATCACCTGCCACTCTTACGTGCAGTCCGAGATCAACATGATGATTAAGGTAGCCGATCAGATGGGTTTCAAAGTGAACACGTTCACGCACATTCTGGAGGGCTATAAAGTAGCCGACAAAATGCGTGACCATGGGGCCGGTGGCTCTACTTTCGCCGACTGGTGGGCTTACAAAATGGAGGTAAAAGACGCTATCCCACAGAACGCCGGTATTATGAATAAGCTGGGCGTCACAACAGCCATCAACTCGGATGATGCCGAAATGGCCCGCCGTCTGAACCAGGAGGCTGCCAAAAGCGTGAAGTACGCAGGTGTGAGCGAAGAGGAAGCCCTGAAAATGGTGACACTGAACCCAGCCAAGCTTTTGCACCTGGACAACCGACTGGGTAGCATTAAAGTGGGTAAAGACGCCGATGTAGTGCTTTGGAACAACCATCCGCTTTCCATCTACGCCCGTGCCGAGAAGACTTACGTGGACGGTATCGCTTACTACGACCTGGAGCGCGACACCCAGCTGCGTGCTGACCTGGAGAAAGAGCGCATGCGCCTGATCCAGAAAATGCTGCAGGCCAAAACTTCCGGTGCCAGAACACAGGCTCCTCCAAGAGGCCGCGCTGCAGTGGTGCATTGCGAAGACGTGGCGCATCACGAGGAAGAGGATTACCTGGCGTATTAAATTGTTAAATTGTTATATGACTAAATTGCTGTTTTGGGATTGTGAAAATCGCGTTGCGAACCAACAATTCAACAATGCAGCAATGCAACAATTAAATAGATGAAAATTCACAAAAGATATATTTCGGCTTTCGTGGCGCTTATGCTCAGTGTACCTGCTTTTGCGCAGGTGCCGGTGCCGGCTGCAAAGCAGAGCAAGCCCATATTGCTGACAGGCGCAACCCTGCACGTGGGCAACGGCAAAGTAGTGGAAAATGCCGCTGTTGGATTCGACAAGGGCAAGATCACCTATGCCGGTCCGTTGAGCGGCGCAAACCGTAACGGACATGAAGTGATCGACGTGGCCGGGCAGCACATTTATCCGGGCCTGATACAGCCTAACTCACAGTTGGGTCTAAACGAGATTGAGAGTGTGCGGGCTACCCTGGACATGCGTGAAGTAGGGCAATTCAACCCGAACGTGCGCGCCGTCGTGGCCTATAACACCGACTCTGACATTGTGCCAACCATCCGGGCCAACGGCGTTTTGATGACGCAGGTAACGCCCGTAGGCGGTACTATTTCTGGTTCTTCGTCGGTGGTACAGCTGGATGCCTGGAACTGGGAAGACGCCATTGTGAAAGCTGACGGAGGGATACACCTGAACTGGCCAAACATGCTCATCAATACAGGTGGCGAGGCAAACCCACGCATGGCCAGCATGGGCCAGCAGCGCGAGCAGGCCATTGCCGACCTGGGCCAGCTGCTGCGCGACGCCGCGGTTTACAAGCAAGCTAAAAATGAGAAAGAAAACCTGAGGCTGTCTTCGCTGACTGGTCTGTTCGATGGCTCACGCAAACTCTTTATCCATGCCAATTACGGTAAGGAGATCATCGAGAGTGTGAACTTCGTGAAGCAGCACGGTGTGAAAGATATCGTGATTGTAGGTGCCGGTGACGCGGTTGCTGTGGCTGATTTCCTGAAAGCGAACAACCTGGCTGTGATCTATTCGGGCGTACATGCGTTGCCTTCCCGCTCGGATGAAGACGTGGATATGCCTTACAAGACGCCATACCTGTTGCAGCAGGCCGGTATCCCTTTCGCACTGGACTACGACCTGAGCACGCACGGTATCCGTAACCTGCCGTTTATAGCGGGCACGGCTGTTGCGCACGGTCTGGACAAAGAGCAGGCACTGGCTGCGATCACGTTGAACACGGCGAAGATCCTAGGTATAGACCAGCAGGTTGGTTCTGTTGAGGTGGGCAAAGACGCGACCATCGTGGTGTCTGCCGGCGACTTGCTGGACATGCGCACTAATAATGTGACGCACGCCTTTATTGCTGGCCGCAAGATCGACCTGAACGATAAGCAGAAGTACCTGTACGAGAAGTTCAACGGAAAATACGAGGCAGAAAAGCCGAAACAAGCAGAGGGCCCGAAAGCCCAGAACTAAGATTTTTTACTTACTCACCTTAAACGAAAGAGCGCTGCCCGTCTGAGGCGGCGCTCTTTGTTTTACAGCTCCACCACAAGCGCCCCTTTTTCCGTTACATCATAATACGCTATACCTGCCTCTGTCAATTGTGGCCTTAGCCGCTGCAGGTACCACGGGGCGTTGGAAGCGTCCAGGATCAGCTTTTTAAACCGGAAAGGCTTTAGTTCCTCCGTTTTCACCCGCACGTTCTGCGTGAGCAGGACATAATCCACTTCAAAGTTTGGTAATGGCTGTACCTTGAGTGGTTTCGAAACTACCAAGACTCGCTTGCCCTGCCATACCAGCACACTGTTGCTGTCGGGCAGTATTGCATGGCTTATACCTGAATGCGGGGCACCGTTCAAGGTGAGTTGCGCGGCTTGCTGTACGCCTTTATGCCACAGGTAGGGCTGGATGTTGAAGGTATAGTTCTCTGGTGTCAGCGCCGTGTTGCTCACGACTGTAGCCTGCTGGCCCTGCAGGAAGCTGAGAGCCGTGGCGTTGCGTAGGCTGTAGACCACCAGGCTCCGCTGGTTTTGCTGAACCGAAATCTCCGCCATTTCCTGCACCATCAAAAGAGCGACTACTCCGGTTGCCAGCGCAAAATAACGAAGCTGTTTGAAGGCGAAGAATAAGATAAATAAGAGCAGCAAAGTATAGAGCAGCCAGGCCTGGGACACGCTGATGTCGATGCCGTTGATCACGGCCTGTGGCAGTTGGTTGATGAAGAGGTTAAACTCGTTCATGGCCCAGGTTAGTCCGAAATGTACCTTGAAAAGCAGGGAACCCAAAAGCGGCACCCACGAAAAAAACAGGGCGATGCCCCCAGAACCCAAAACAAATGTAGCAGCGGGCACCACCACTAAATTGGCAAGCCAGAAGTAAACCGGGAACTGGTGAAAATAGTAAAGCCCCAACGGGAAAGTAGCTAACTGTGCCGCCAGCGAAGCCGTGAACAGCGCCCAGCCTTTGTCGAGTAACCAATTATCAAATACAAGCAGGTTATAAAAACGAGGTTGCAGGTATACAATACCCAGCAAGGCCAGAAAGGAGAGCTGAAAACCGACTTCCAGCAGATAATAAGGGTTGTAGAGCAGCAGTGTAAAGGCCGCCGCTGCCAACGTGTTGTAAATATTGTATTGCCGCCTCGAGGCCATGGCCATCGTCATGAGGCTGAACATAAAAGCTGCCCGTAAAATAGATGGCGATAGACCCGTGACAAAAGCATAGAGCCAGAGTATACTCAAGATGATAACGGTGTAAACAACACGCTGCCGGGCAGTTCGCTTGAGACCTGCCAATATAAACGCAAAGAAGCCATAGATCAAGCCCACATGCAGACCCGAGACGGCCAGCACGTGCATGGTGCCGGTTTGGGCATAAGCGTCCCGTATGGAGTTGTCGAGCTCATCTTTCACACCCAGAATCAGGGCAGAAGAAATACCGTATTCCCGACGCTCGTTGATGGATTCTTTCAGCAGGGCGTCGAGCTGGCGGCGCAGGTAGATACTGAAGTAAAGTACCGGGTTTGCCGGATCGGAGCCGAGTTTTTGGAACTGGTGCGCTTGCAGGAAGTTCCGGTGATGGACCTGCTTGTTGGCTAGAAATGCACGGTAGTCAAACTGATTGGGATTGGCGGGTGGAGCAACAGGTATAGGAGCCCCTTTGACCAGTAATCTGTCTCCGTAGCTCAGTTCGTATTCCCGCTCCGAGTCGTGTGGCACCGATAGCTGCACCTTGCCTTCGGCAGCCTGCCACTGGCCGTTTATCTGCACCTGCGCCACTTGCAACACGGTACTCTGGTAGCCGGGCTTTTGCACTACATAGTCGTTTACCACACCCACATAATAGGCTGGCACACCTGACAAGTTGCCCAAATGCAAAGGCTGGTGGGCAGCCGTACGCATATCGGTAGCCCACATGCCGCCGGCCATAAAGCACAGCAACCCGGCTATACCTGTCAGGGTGTTGGCCCCCACGGTCTTGGCCCTGCGGGAAAACAGGTATAGCACCAGGTAGAGGGCAATAAAAAAGGCAAGGAGTTCGAGGCTATACCCGAACTCCCTGCCTGTGTACAGGTACACAAGTATACCTGCAATAAAGCTAAGGGAAATGCGGACGAAAGGGTAGGGAGCCCACCGTTTCATCAGCCCTTATACACCATCTTATAGTGCTGTATGTCGCACTCCGTAAACATATCGCCTTCAGTTACGAAGCCATGGCGCTTGTAAAAATTGACGGCCGGTAGCTGTGCGTTCAGGTATACCTTGCTGTCTGCATGGTCGGCCTGCACGTCTTCCAAAACGGCCTGCAGCAGAGCAGCGCCAACCTGTCGGTTGCGGTAGTTCTGCAGCACAGCGAAGCGCTCCAGTTTTATACCCTGGTCCGTCACACGCCAGCGGGCAGCACCGCAGGGCACCCCCTCGCAGGTTGCCACATAATGGCTCGCCGTTTGCTCGAAGGCGTCGTTTTCAGCGTCTCGGGGAACCTGCTGCTCCAGCACAAACACCTGCACACGTATGCCAAAGGCTGTGTTGACATCCTGCTCACTTTCAGCACGAAAAACCTGTATCATCCTGTGTTATGCAATCAGCTATTCAACCTTCTTTTTGCGTCCGTTTACCTTGACCGGGGTGCCTGACTCAGCGGCTTCGGCTTCCAGTTTGGCAGTCTGTCGGGCTTCGTCGGCCTGCGTATAGGCATCCACGATATCGCGTACCAAACGGTGTCGCATTACGTCTTCCGGCTGCATCTCGATAAAGCCAATGCCTTTCACGTTGCGCAAGGTATGCAGCGCGTCTATCAGGCCGGACTTCTGTCTGTGCGGCAAATCAATCTGTGAGCGGTCACCGTTGATCATCACCTTCGAGGTCGGGCCCATGCGGGTCAGGAACATCTTGATCTGGGCTGGCGTCGTGTTCTGTGCCTCATCGAGCAGCACAAAGGCATTGCTCAGGGTACGGCCACGCATGTAAGCCAGTGGCGCGATCTCAATGATCTTGCTTTCCTGATAATATTTGAGCTTCTCCATCGGGATCATGTCCTCCAGGGCGTCATAGATCGGGCGCAGGTAAGGATCTACCTTCTCCTTCATGTCACCCGGCAGGAAACCCAGATTTTCGCCGGCCTCCACCACAGGGCGGGAGATGATGATCTTCTTTACCTCCTTGTTCTTGAGGGCGCGCACGGCCATGGCCACCGAGATGTAGGTCTTACCCGTACCGGCAGGCCCCAGCGCAAACACCAGGTCATTGTTCTCCACCAACTCCACCAGTTTCTTTTGGTTAGGCGTCTTGGCTTTGATAATGCCTCCCTTGCTGCCATACACGATCACATCCGGCGAAGTGATGATCACCTCCTCATCCGTAAAAGAATCGGCTGAAAGGTATCTATTTACGCTGTTATGCGTAATCTTCCCGAACTTATGATAGTGATCGATCAGCGAAGAAAGGATCTCATGAATTTTAGTGATCTCAGGCGTTTG
Source organism: Pontibacter aquaedesilientis (assembly GCF_014773225.1). Taxonomy (GTDB): domain Bacteria; phylum Bacteroidota; class Bacteroidia; order Cytophagales; family Hymenobacteraceae; genus Pontibacter; species Pontibacter aquaedesilientis. The sequence goes on from NZ_JACXAJ010000002.1 coordinate 672,016, forward strand.
TCCCTGAATCTTTATCTCGTTACCCCTGGAAATGATCTTGCTGCTTGGAAAAGCGGCAGCCAGTTGCTTTATATTCTGATTCTCTGTCCCCAGAAAATCTATAAGAGAGATATTCTCTAATGTTATTACTTTCTCTACCAAATGTTTATGTTTATATATAGTACGTTGGTAATATATTCTGTAAATTAGCTAAAATTGTTACACAATGATGACAAATCTACTTAAATTATAGTTCGCTCTATGGCTGTAATTACGTTTACCTCAGACTTCGGATACACCGATCATTATGTGGCCGCCGTGAAGGCCGCCATGCTGTCCCTGAACCCCCAGGCTAACATTGTAGACATTTCCCATGGCATCGAACCCTTTAATATTCCGCAGGCGGAGTACGTGATCGGGGCTGTGTTCCAGGAATTTCCGGAAGGCACGGTGCACCTGATCGCCGTGGACACCCACGGTTGCAAACAGGGCAAATATCATGCTGCAAAATACAAAGGGCACTATTTCCTGATGGCCGACAATGGCCTGCTCTCCCTCCTGACAAACGGCGAGCCCGAAGTCGTGGTGGAAATACAGACCGACGATAGCCTGTTGCCCTTCCCGGCCAAGGACCTGCTGGCACCTGCTGCGCTGTTCCTGGCAAAGGGCGGTGACATTGATATTTTAGGCGAGCGCACCACCAGCTATAAGCAACTGATGAACCGCCAGTTGCGACTTAACGACCACTCCATAACAGGGCATGTTATCCATGTGGACCGATACGGCAACCTCATCACCAACATTACGCAAGACAGCGTCGACACCATTGCCCACGGGCGTACCTATACCGTGCACTTTGGCCGCGAAACGGTGGGCCGCATCCACCAGAACTATACCCAGGTAGAAGACGGGGACTGCTGCTGCCTCTACAACCACCTTGGCCAGCTCTGCATCGGCATCAACAAAGGCAATGCCGCCGAACTGTTGGGGCTTGGTTTCGATTCGCAGGTAGACGTGCGCTTTTATCCAGGAAGTTAATAGATGTGTAGATTTGAAAATTTGAAGATTTGGAAATGAGAGGTGTGAATAGCTTCATGTGTTTTTAGCATGAAGTAGTTGCTGTTCTAAATTGTATTTATAATTTCGACTTTCAGAACATTTTACATTTTCAAATCTACACATCTTCAAATCAAAAAACTATGCTCATCCGCATTGTCCGCATGACCTTTCAGCCAGAGAAGACGGAGGATTTTCTAGAGATATTCCGCAACTCAAAGGATAAGATTCGTGCTTTTGAGGGCTGCAACCATGTAGAGCTTTTGCAGGACCTGAACCACCCCAATATCTACAGCACTTACAGCCTCTGGGACTCTGAAGAGCACCTCAACAACTACCGCGACTCCGAACTGTTCGGGCAGGTATGGAAAGCCACCAAAGCGCTCTTTGCCGAGAAGCCCCAGGCCTGGTCCAATAAATCAGTAAACATTTAACAGTTATCATTTAACAGTTAACAATCCGCAGGTATGGACAGGATGTTTATAAGAGTTTAAACAATCCCATTGCTTTTCCTGTACTTTTGCAACGTATACCTGATGGTGTTTACTGTTTACTGCTAACTGATCCCTGTAAAAAATGAATTACTTCGAGTTTTACCATATACCTGAGAGTTTTCTGCCGGACGAGAAGGCGATCAAACGACGCTACTACGAACTGAGCCGCGAGTACCACCCGGACTTTTATGCTAACGAAGACCTGAGCACGCAAAACAAAATACTGGAGCTCTCCACGCTCAACACCAATGCCTACCGCACCCTAAGCGATGCCGACCTGCGCATGCAGTACATTTTGAAGGAGCACGGTTTGCTGGAAGAAGGCAAAAACGAACTGCCGGGTAACTTCCTGATGGAGATGATGGAGCTGAACGAGGAGCTGATGGAGCTGGAGTTTGACTTTGACCCCGCCAAGCTGCACGAAATAGGGGAGAAGAGCACCGGTATCATGGCTACCTTAGAAAATGATGTGCTACCAGTTTTGCAGCGATACCCTGAGCTTCACGGTGTTACCAAAGAAGAGGCCCTGCAGGAGGTAAAAACTTACTATCTGAAGAAAAAATATCTTTTGCGTATTCAAGAAACATTATCTAAGTTTGCATCACGTTCCTGATAGTCGATTAGGAATTTAGTAATGCCTTGGTGGCGGAATTGGTAGACGCGCTGGTCTCAAACACCTGTGAGGTTACACTCGTGCCGGTTCGACTCCGGCCCAAGGTACAAGTACAAATGAAAAGCCCTGTAAGTAAATTGCTTACAGGGCTTTTTTATTAATCAGATAATAAAATCTAAATTTTAAACGGTGCGGTTAAATCTTTCATCTTTTGGGAAAAGACGCTGAAAAATAACATGCACTTGACATCTAGGATGATGAGCACTTACATCGCTTTGATTTTTCTCTAATCTTACTGAATTAGGTATAGCCTCTGTAGGAAGTTTGTCCTTCAATAGCTTATAAATATTTTTTGACTTTAAATACTTAATTTCCTTGGTATAAGAAGCCATGTGTTTATGCAACTCTTTTTCTAATTCTGAATAACTACGAAATAATTTAGTTGTAGGAATATGGTGTAATAAAAACCATATTTCGAAGCAAGGGTTACATAGTAAAACTTTACATGCACCACTTCTTTCTAGTTTTTTGGTTTCAGTTTCTAACCATTTAAGTTTACCATCACTGATCACTTTATCTAAATCTATTAAGCAAAAGACAAAATCGTAACCAGATTCAACCAAAAATTTTGCTTTTTCTATAGCTGATAAATATCCACCATACTTATCCGGAATATCAGGCTTTATATCAATATCAGGAATTGACTCCTCTTCTTTAAGCTGTTCAAAATAAATTTTCTCTGTCTGTCCATCACCGACTATTGCAATTTTAACTCTTGGTTTTCTTTTATTCTTTTCTCGTGCCATTAGGTGCTAAACACTAATTTTCAAAATTTAAAAAGATGTTCCCTATTTTAGGTTTAGCACCTAATTTTCCAACATTATAAGCATTGAAAACTGAGTTATATTTCCTCCTAAATGTTTTAGAATCAAAATCATTTAAAGAGTATAAATCTGTAGCTCCATTTTCTTGTTTTTCAGTAAACCAAACAACATCATTTCTCAGAATATCATTATTAGAAAGAAATAGCACGTTATGAGTTGTAAAAAGTAACTGAGAATCAGTTGTAGTAGCTAGAAAAGTTAAAATAAACTGCTTCATCAAATCAGGATGTAATGAAGTTTCTATTTCGTCTATACTCACAAATGTGGGTTTGATAATTGCAGATGCAAGAACACCACTCAATCCATAATATCTAAGTGTGCCTCTAGACTCATGACTTGATTTCAGTTTATATGAAGTATAATCATTATGTTCATCTTTAACTTTGTGATGAAAAATAATATCCTTCATCAGCATTCTCTTTTCTTTCAACACCTTAACCAAATCTTCAGGAGGCAAAGCTTGGTATAGATCACTAATCATATGCAAGCCAACTTCCTCCTCACTCTCTTGAACTTCAAAATCAGTAATGTGAAAATCAGCGTTCTGTATGAGCTTGATTAAAATATTTTTGATTTCTATAGATTCTTCAGCCAATTCACTTGTAGAGGCAAATAGGTCATGATGAGGAGAAATAAAACTTTGTAAATACGTGCTAAACCAATTATATACAATTTCAAGTTCGGGAAATTGGGCATTAGATTTTGATACAGCTCCTAAAACTGTATTATTGGATAATGTATTTCCTTCTAATATTATTTTGTCTTTATAACCTGTTCCAATTTTACTCCCGAAATCAATAAATGAATGATAGCTTTTTTTAATAATTTCTGTAAACCTTACATATAATTTTGCTCTTTTACCATTCGGGTAGTAGAATAATGATTCATTAATTATTTTATGTTTATCAAACTCTATTTCATAATCATATTTAACTTTATCAATGAAGAACTTTATACCAAGTATACTCGATGATTTGCTAGATACATTATCAAAAAGAAATGGCTCAAAACCGAGAGTATCATCTTTTTGATCTAAAGGGAACAAAACTAATTGACGTAAGAGCTCAATTCCTTCTAATATAGTTGTTTTCCCTGAAGCATTAGGGCCATAAATTACACCCATCTTTAAAATCTTCAGTCCAGGTTTTACTTCTATACAATAGAAATCATCTAATTCAGTATCCTTTGAGGCCTCAAAACTAAGCAATTGCTCATCTTTTACAGGCCCAATGTTTTTCATGTTAAACTCTAAAATCATTAGATCGGCTTTTTAAGGATCAATTATGCAATCCATATGCTAATTTATGCCTTAAAAACGATTTTCAAATAGTTTAGATGTGTTTAATTTTAATAATTGAGTTAACTACTGGAGCGATAGCAAACCCTGATCTTTCGGATTTGCAATCCGAAAGATCAGGGTCGCGGATTTGAAATCCGCCTTCTCATAGGCAGTTGCTAATGAAATTAAAGCAGATTGTAAATACGGAACAGCGACGTCATCCGGAAGTACCTTAAATGAAAATTCATTTATTAATTCACATTTTTTACAATCATCCAATTCAAAAAGCTGAACTAACATTCTATTATTTATAGTTCTAAAGATCAAGTGTGTCGTACTTAGTCAGCACTTCCCAAATCTCATCTTTATCCACCCTTCACATTCCTTCCCAAAAAATCGAACGGTCAAACATCGATTCATTTCCCCAACCTGATAAACCGCATAACCTCTCTTAGAAAATCATCCCACTAAAAATTGGTTACAGAGTAGATACTATATATATTGGTTTCTTATTTCTGTACCATGACGAGTTTTGAAGAGACCAAACAGCTGCTGGAGAACTCCACCTTCTACTATATCATCACCACCAACATGGAGGGACGGTATACCTATGTAAACAACTGCTATAACGAAGCCTTCCGGGACATTCATGGGTGTATAGTGGGGCAGCCCTATGAAGTGACTATGCACTCAGACGACTGTAAGGTGTGCGAAGAGGTGGCCCTGCAGTGCTTCACCAATCCAGCCTGTACTTTCCCGGCTACTATCCGCAAACACGACGGCAAAGGCGGATATTTGATCACGCAATGGGAATACAAGGCTATACTGGACGAAGACGGAAACCCTGCCGGCATGTTCTGTCTGGGCTACGACATCACAGATTATACGGCTTACCACGAACAACTCCAGGATGCAAAATCCCTTTTGCAGGAGATTTCCTTTTACCAGTCGCATGTGGTGAGGAGGCCGCTGGCCAATATCATGGGTTTGGCCAAGGTATTGGAAAACATGCCTTTGGATCAGAATGTAAGAAATATCTGTAAGATGCTCATTGAGAATAGCCTGCAACTAGACGCGGTTATCAAAGAAGCCGCCGCCAGGCAACTTGTAGACTAATGCTAACGCAGGCTTAAGTTTGAAGCCGAGCAATCGCCCTATCAGCAAGGCATAAGGCTCGATTAAATTAGAAGATTAAAAAAGACTGCTTGCCAGGTTAATCCGTACAGAGTAGGCAGCACAAAAAAATTATACCTTAAACTAAAGAATACAACATGGCGACAGGATTACTTGCGCTTTTAGATGATGTGGCGGCACTGGTGAAAGTCAGCGCGGCCAGCCTGGATGACGTACCGACACAGGTGGCGAAAACAACGGGCAAAGTTTCCGGCATCGTGATCGACGATACGGCTGTAACGCCTAAATATGTGGTGGGCCTCGACCCGAAGCGCGAGCTCTCCATCATCTGGCAGATCGCCAAAAAGTCAGTCATCAACAAAGCGATCTTTCTGGGGCCGGCGGCGCTGGTGCTGGGCTACTTTGCGCCAGCGGTTATACCTTACATCCTCATGCTGGGCGGTGCCTACCTGTGCTTCGAGGGCTATGAGAAAGTCCACTCCATGTTCAGCAAAACACACGAGCCCACAGATGAGCCAACAGAGGAGATGGAGGTGATCACACCGGAAGAGTTGGAGAAACAACGGGTAAATGGTGCTGTGCGCACTGACTTTATACTATCCGCAGAGATCATGGCCATTGCCTATTCCACGGTGGCCGACAGCCCCCTGATGAACCAGATCGTGGTGCTGTTGGCGGTGGCTATTTTCATTACCGTTGCGGTGTACGGCTTTGTGGGGCTCATCGTGAAAGCCGACGACATTGGGGTGCACATGGCGCAGGGCAAATTTCACCCGACCACCCAGAAGATCGGGCGCGGCATCGTGAAAGCCATGCCATCTTTCCTGGTGATTCTCGGGTATGTGGGTACGGCGGCCATGCTGTGGGTAGGGGCCGAAATTATTGCGCATGGTCTGCCATTCATGCATCACCCCATGGAGGTGTTGGGCAATCTCTTTCCGGATGTGCCTTTTCTTGGCTGGCTGGTGAAGGTCGTGGTGCTGGCTTTGGGCGGCATACTCTTAGGGGCTGTTATTGCCCAGGTGGTCTCGATGGGCAGCAGGTTGTTCAAAGGTTCTGCACAGAAGGTGGCGAATTGATTAGTACTTCCCTCAACCCTGCAAGCAGAAGGCCTGTCGGTATCGGCAGGCCTTCTGCTTCAGGTAGTTATACTTGCCAGTTCAGGAACACCCCTGCGGTCTCCCCAGGGTATGGCTTTGCACAGATACTGGTCCGGTTAAAAGAGGGGGACAGATGCTCAGCTCCATTTCCCCCGCTCGATTAACCGGAGAAAGTTTCCCTTGCAAGCAATTCAACGATGCTGTGCCTCGCAGCAATAAATTTATCGCTCCACAATACAGGCTCCGATCCTGTCCAGCTAATTGCACTATTTTACCTGCTTAGTTAAGCAGCGGTATCCCGCTTGCCGCCAAATATTTAATGGATAATTCTGATCGGGTTGTGATTGAGATAAGCTTTAGAATCATTATATTTGTATAGGTATATGTTTATATTAAGCTCTTTTCCAATATGAATACTTCTATTTCTTCTGCTACCTCCCGGTTTAAAATGGTGCCATATGAGGAGGCAACACCTGAGGTAAAAGCCATTTACGACGAAACCATGCAAGCCCTGCAGCTTCCATTTGTATTGAACTGGTTTAAGTGCCAGGGCAACAACGCTACTTTGCTGCGCGGCAATTGGGAAAAACTCAGATCTACTTTGCTCGAAGGGCAGGTGCCTAACATCCTGAAGCAGCTTATCATCTACAACGTTTCTAAGGAAAGGAAATGTGATTACTGCGCGCAGGCACACGGTATTTTTGCCGACAGCATGGGCAAAATGATCACAGACGATGAAAACTTTAAACCCACTGCTGATCTGGAGTCCCCGGTTCTGCCGAAGAGCTACAGAACGGCTGTGCGCATTGCCACCAAAGCCGCGCTTCACACAGCTTCCGTAGCGCAAGCAGACTTCGAAGAGCTGGCGCAGGAGGGCTTTTCTGATGAAGAAGTTCAGGAGTTGATGGCACAGGCTGATCTGGTGAACATGCTTAACACCATAGCGACCATCTCGGGCATCAAGCTGGACAACGAGCTGCTGGAGCCAGAGTTTTAAGCTGCTGCGTCTTAGCGCCAAAGGTTGTTTTTGTGGAAGAGAATCAGATATACCGGGTAACTTACGAAGCTTTTTCAAAGTTTTCGAACAGCCTGAGCCGTTGCCGCTCGTTTGAGGAGGTAGCCAACGTGCTGCGTGTAAACCTCAAATTTCTCTTCAATTACCACTGCGTTCGCATCAGTTTTCAGTGGGAGGAGCATTTCGCCCATTTCACCATCAGCATGCAGGATGCGCAGGTAGAGGTGCTTGGCGAGGGCAATTACATGCCGCACGAGAAGCAATTGCTATCCCAGAAGAGGCCCCTCTGCTGGAACAACCAGCAGGTAGCGATGCTGCCACTGGCTTATCAGGTGCCAACAGAAGAGCAGACAGAGCTTTGGGGTTGGGTGTTTGAGAACCAGGAGCGCTGCTTGCTCGTGTCGCTGTTGGCCGGGCAGAGCAAACCTTTTACAAAGCGCGATGTTACCTTTGTCAGGCTGATGGCCGAAAGCCTGGAGTCAAAACTGTTGGAGCTGTTCCTTTTTCAGGAGCTGGACAAGCGAAACGAGGAGATCTCCTATATAAACGCCCAACAGCAGGAGGTAATTAAACAGCGGACATCCGAAATCACGAAAAAGAACGAACGCCTGCTGGAGATTTCCATCGCCAGCGCACACCAGATGCGCGAGCCCCTTAGCCGGGTGCTGGGCCTGGTGCAAATTATGGGGCAAGCGCAATCAATGGAAACCATACAGGAGCAGGTGCTGCCGCGACTTAGCAAATCAGCGACTGACCTGGACACTGTTTTGCGTGAGGTAATAGACAATGCTACTGGCGAACTGATCGAGCTAGGGGCAGATTAACTTTTATTTTATGAAGAAAATACTTTTGGTCGACGACATGGAGATCACCAATTTCATCACTGAATCTTTTATCCGGAACATCAATCCGGCTCATAATGTCTATAATTTCACGGACCCTGTAAAAGCATTCGGCGAAGTGACCACCATCGACCCCGATGTCATCCTGCTCGATCTGAATATGCCGGAACTGGACGGTTGGGGTTTTCTGGATAGAATGCAGGAAAGCCAGATGGCCTACAACGTATACATCCTTAGCTCATCCACGAGTGAGTTGGATAAAAAACGGTCTTCGACTTATGGCAATGTAGTTGGTTTTCTGGTAAAGCCGCTGGAGGAAGATGTGCTGTCGAATATTTTGGAAACGAACGCGAGGTAAGCCAACCCACCCGGCAGAAATAAAACAAAACACGGCGAGCTGCTCTTTCCAGGGTAACTCGCCGTGTTTTGTTTGGCAAAAGCTGTTCCTCTACAATTTTGCAAGGCCCTGCTCCCGGCGATACCACTTTCGCTTCATCCAGAATGCCACGTTCACGAGCAGGATCAGCGCCGGCACCTCTACCAGCGGACCGATTACTCCGGCAAATGCCTGCCCACTGTTGATGCCGTAAATACCGATGGCCACCGCAATGGCCAGTTCGAAGTTGTTGCCAGTGGCCGTAAAAGAGATAGCGGCATTTTGCGCGTAGTCGGCACCCAGCAACTTTCCCAGTAAAAAACTGATCACAAACATCAGGGCGAAGTAAAGCACCAGTGGCACGGCCAGTTGCAGCACGTCAAACGGAATCTCGACCATCAGCTCCCCCTTCAAACTGAACATGAGCACGATGGTGAACAGCAGCGCGATGAGCGTGATAGGGGAGATGAACGGGATGTATTTGCTGTTGAACCAGTCCAGTCCTTTCAGGTGAATTAAGGTATAGCGGCTGATGATGCCGGCAAAGAAAGGGATGCCAAGGTAGATGAGCACACTCTCCGCTATCTGCCCGATGGTGATGTTGATCTCGGCACTTTTGATGCCGAACATGGGAGGCAGCACTGATATGAACAGGTAGGCATACAGGCTGTAAAAGAAAATCTGGAAAATGCTGTTGAGCGCCACCAGTCCGGCTGCATACTCCCGGTTTCCTTCGGCCAGCTCGTTCCATACCATTACCATCGCAATGCAACGGGCTATACCTATCAGGATCAGACCGATCATGTACTCGGGCTGGTCATGGAAAAAGAGGATGGCCAGAAAGAACATTAGGAAAGGCCCGATCACCCAGTTCAGCAACAGCGACATGCTCAGGATCTTCACGTTTCTGAACACTTCGCCCATCTGCTCATACCTGACCTTGGCCAGGGGCGGGTACATCATCAGAATCAGGCCGATGGCCAGCGGGATGTTGGTCGTGCCGCTCGACAGGGAGTTGATATACCCGGAGGATTCAGGTATAAAGTAGCCGATGCCCACACCCAGAAACATGGCCAAAAAGATCCACAGCGTGAGGTAGCGGTCGAAGAAGCGGAGTTTTTTCCGTTGGTAAGTGGGGGTACAGTTGTTAGCAGACATACACGTTAATTAACAGCCTTTGCGCAGGTTGTCGGCGTAGGCGTTTGGCAAAATGGACTCCTCCACGGCACGGGCGGCTTTCTCAAAATCGTAGGCAAAGCGGATAAACTCCACCTCCACACTGTTCCTGTCCAGCACCGAGCTGTTCTCGTCGATGGACAGCATCACATAGCCACCCCGGTTGTCGCCGTCCTTGGGTTTGCCTACCGACCCGATGTTGATGGCATGGCGGAAATGCGCCTGGCCCGCTTCGCCTGAGTCCAGTATGCGGTGATAAGGTTTGTGGGTATGGCCAAAGCACATAATGTCGGCATCGGCATCTTTCATGATACGCAGCAGGCTTTTCTCGTCGCGGTCCTCAAACAGGTACTCGTTTATCTTGCGCGGGCTGCCGTGCACGAGCAGCAGATTGAGTTTGTCGTTATTGAGCTGAAACTCTACTTTGATATGTGCCGGCAACGAGCGCAAATAGCTGCGCTGCGCCGGCTTGATGATGTCGTTTGTGAACGAGATGGACACCGCGCCATTGGCCTTTTCCTCCTCCGTTTTGTAAGCGCAGCCACAGTCGTCCGTGGCGCGGCCGATGCCAAAATCGTAGTTACCGGCAATGGTCGGGATATGGCGTTTCCGGATCTCGTCGATCACCTCGTTTGGCCAGATATTATACCCGACCAGGTCGCCGAGGCAGTAGATGAAATCGGGTTTGCGGGCGTCCACATCTGCAAAAAAGGCCTCCAGGGCAGGCAGGTTGGCATGGATGTCGCTGAAGAGCGCTATCTTACTCATCGTGTCGTTTTAGGTTGGTTCTGAATATGGTTTTAGCAACAGCCACCACCCGGCGTGCAGGCATTTCCGCCAACAATCAGGTTGTTCAGGTTGATTTTAGGCTTTTGAGTTTGCTCGGCAGGTATACCGCATTTATCGGTGGCCAGGCAGTTGGTCGTTTTGCGCAGGAGCACGAAGTTTTGGCCGTTAAAGCCCAGGTCATACTTGCCGATCGTATCACTCTGGTACTCCACTTCCACTTCCAGGTCTTCCATGCCCAGGGTTTTTTCGGACAGGGCGATAATGTTGAGCAGTTTCTGGGGTTTCAGGCGGTGATCGAAGTCGTTGGCGTCCCACAGTTGGAAGTTGGCCACTTTCTCGTGGCGCACCGTACCGCCGCAGTCAATAAAGTGCTTCGTGATCACGCCCACCTCCGTCACATGGAAGTGCTCGGGTACCAGTGCACCGTTCTCCAGTTCGAAATTAACCGCCTCGGCAGTCTGCAGGATATTTTTGATCTCTGAAAGTTTCATAATAGTATAAGTTAAGGTGTTAACAACAGGTTGAATTCTTATTTTGAAGATCGGTCAGCGCATGGGAGAAATAAGCGCTCAGGCTTTCAAAGGCCTTTTCGTCGAGGCAGTAGCAAACCGACGTGCCCTCCACGCTGCCTTTGATGATGCCTGCGCTTTTGAGCTCTTTGAGGTGCTGCGAAACGGTGGGCTGGGCCAGTGGCAGTTCGCTCACAATATCGCCGCAGACACAGCTCTTCACTTTGAGCAGGTGCTCGATAATGGCCACCCGCGCCGGATGGCCCAAGGCTTTGAGCAGCATGGCCGTCTTGTTCTGCCTCTCAGTAAAAAACTCGGTTTTGGTCAGTCCCATCTTTCTAATCGTTTGATTGCAATATTACGATTAACGATCGAAAAGAGCAAATGGTTTATTGAAATCTTACCCTCTTTCCACCACAATATACCTGGCCGAGAACCCATTGCTTTTGTAGAGAACCTGCAGCGCTGTGATAAGGGATGCTTTACCGGAGGTTTTGGTTTGCTGGCCACCGAGTGGTTGCAGGTAGTTCTGAAAGCCTTTTCCGTCCACACGCCCCACATAGCGCCGTGCTTCCGGTTCTTCCACCTCTTGCAGGTTTTTAGCCAATGTGACTTGCCGCATATAAGGCAGCGCGGATTTCATGCTCCGGTAATCGGAGAAGGCGTAGAGGCGGTACCGGTGATTGAGCCTGACAAAGTTCACGGCTTAAAAATAAGGGATTGTTATTTAATGTAAGCGTAAAATGGGGCAGGCAGCTACCAGCACATCATATCGAGCAGGTTAATATTGTGGGCATAGGGCTCAAGGGCACGTTTGCTGGCCAGACCCCTGATCAGGCCGATGAAATTGGTTTCAGGGTTAGTCCATACCTCAGCAAAGAAATCGCCCATGTCATAAAGCTCAATGTGGTAGCCCCGTCGGCCGCGTTCGGCCAGATAGGTGCCTTTCGCCAGTATAATCTCGAGCCTTCCGGCCAGTGTGTGGGTATTGAAAAAGGTGAGATTCATGGCATGCTAGGCGTAAGCGGGTGAAAAGGAAGCAATGGTGTAGGGATATACCTGTCTTAGCTGTCAGGGTCGTCCGGGTTGTCGTAGTCCCAGTATACCTCGAGTGTCGTGGGCTGGTTCAGGTAGGCAGGTATAGGCGTGTACACGATCAGTTCCCAGCCGGGTTTGCTCATATCTTCTTTGTGCAGCCGCCTGGCCTGGCACATCAGCCGTTCATAAATCTCCTGACCAACGGGACGACGGCTGTTGACATAGGGACTGCCCGCTTCGAATTTGAAAGTGGTTGTATGCATAAATTACAACTTTTACAGGTATACCTTCTACTACGTAAGTTGTTACGGATGGGTATAGTACCTTCCTGAAAATCTGCCGTCCTATACCTCGGAGCTCATTTCTTTTCGAACAGCAGGAAATGCTGGATCGGCAGGAAGTCCTCCCGGCGCTGTAGCTGAAAGCCATTCGCCTCCAACTCCTTTTGGACCTGGGCCGCGCTCATTTTATGCAGTGCTCTGATCCGCACATCCGGGTCTTCGGCCCGGTACTCAAGCAGCAGCAGCTTGCCGTCCGGTTTCAGGGCTTTTCGGATTGCCTGCAGCATTTCGCGGGGGTGCTCCAACTCATGGTACACATCCACCATCAGGGCGATGTCCACGGAGTTGTCCGGCAAGTTGATGGACTGGCTGCCGCCTTTCACTACTTCCACATTGGCAGCACCTAGTTTTTTTTGCCTTTCTTTCAGGGAGGAGATAAACCGATCCTGTACCTCCACGGCGTATACCTTGCCCTCGGGCACCTTTGGCGCGATCTGAAAGGTATAGAAGCCAGTGCCAGCCCCGATGTCGGCGACCACGCTATTGGGTTGCAGGCCCATGTTTTTAATTGTCAAAGCTGAATTTTCTTCTTCCTGCCGTGTGTCCCGGTCCAGCCAGCTGCCGCCGGTCGTGGTCATGATGGCGGCAATCTCGCGCCCCATGTATACCTTGCCGGTGCCACCGGGGGCGGCCGATTTGGTGCTATACCCGCTGGCGGTGGATTGGGTATTGGTTTCCTGTGCCTGGCAGGCGCCCAGTGGCAAGGCAAGGAAGAGGGCAAACAGCCAGGTGGCCGAAAGGCAGGCAGGAATTCTTTTCATATCAAGTGGCCAGGTTTTCCAGTTTCTGTGTCAGGTCATCGATGAGTTGCTCCACCCATTTTTCAGCCACCATCTCGTATGCGGCATTGTCCCAGTGTTGCAGGTAATCCATTTCAAGCCAATTGTTTTCCTTGTCCGGTCCTACGGTATAGAAATTTCGCTCCAGCTTGAAGAGCAGGTCCTTGGTCAGGTCAAAGTTATCGGCACCCACCCGCTCAAAGCCTTCCAGCCGCAGCCGAAGCCCCATTTGCTGTATATTGCCTTGCTCTATGCTGATCTCCGCTTTTGCGTCAGTGCCCGGTTCGCGGGTCCAGGTATCGAGGAGCCGCTCCAGCCTGAAATCATGAAATAGGGCGATGACATCCGCCAGGTGCTGGTGGATATGCTTGGCCAGTTCTGGCAATACTGTGTTGTAAAGCTGCTGTAAGGCTTTTTTGTCTCGTAAAGGGCGGTCTTGCATGTGTGCTGTATTCTTATTGGTTTCTTATACGTGCATTCTGTTTTGAGGAAGCGGCCAAGCACCTATCTATTTTAGCGTCGTGCCGGGTAAGTGGCGTATAACGGAGTCTGCCCGTTTTTTTGTATCTTGGGCTGAAATTTTCTCATTCACCACTAAAATTCTATGAAAGACCAATTCATACTAACCGGAAAAAAGTCAGGTATACTGGTTTTGCTGGCGCTGGCGAGCTGTACCTCGGTGCAGACCCCGCAGACACAGGACACCCAGGCTGCCACAGAGCAAAAGCAGGTAGAAACCAACCCGCTGCTGAAAGAATGGACAGGCCCCTACGGTGGCGTGCCGGCATTTGACCAAATGAACCTGGCTGACCTGAAGCCTGCCATGGAGAAAGCCATGGCGCTGAACCTGGCCGAAATAGAGGGCATCGCCAACAATCCGCAGCCCGCCACTTTCGAGAACACCATCGAAGAGATGGAAAGGGCCGGCAATGAGCTGAACAGGGTGTTTACGTATTACGGTATTTGGAGCAGCAATTTGTCTACGCCTGAGTTCCGTACCCTACAGCAGGAGATGGCTCCAAAGATCTCTGAATTCAATTCGAAGATCTCACAGAACGAGAAGCTCTTCCAGCGTATCAAAACTGTGTATGACAATGCCCAGAAAAACCCACTTTCCGCCGATCAGCAGCGTGTGGTGGAACTGGTATACAAAGGCTTCGAGATGGAGGGTGCCAACCTGAGCCCTGAGAAGAAGAAGCGTTACGCTGATATCAACAAGGACCTCTCTACCCTTTACACGAAGTTCTCTAACAACATTCTGGCTGACGAGGAAAAGTATGTGGTGTACTTCACCAAAGCCCAGCTTAGCGGGTTGCCGGAGTCTTTTGTGAAGGCTGCTGCCAAAGCTGCCGCTGACCGTGGCAAGGAAGGCCAGTACGCGGTGACCAACACGCGCTCTTCCATGGATCAGTTCCTGACCTATTCGGATGAGCGTGCGCTACGTGAGAAGGTATGGAAGAACTATTACTCGCGTGCCGACAACAACGACGAGAACGACAACAAGCAAAACATCGTCGACATCCTGAAACTGCGCCGTGAGCGCGTGCAGCTCATGGGCTACGATAATTATGCCCAGTGGAGACTGCAGGACCGTATGGCTAAGACGCCGGAAGCGGCAATGGATCTGATGATGGCGGTATGGCCATCGGCTATTGCGCGTGCTAAAGAAGAGGTGGCCGATATGCAGCAGCTGGCGAACAAAACCAGCAAGACGAAGATTAAGATCGAGCCTTGGGACTACCGCTATTACGCCGAGAAAGTGCGTCAGCAGAAGTACGACCTGAACTCCGACGAGGTGAAGCAGTACCTGGAACTGGGCAACCTGACACAAGCCATCTTCTTCACGGCTGGTGAGCTGTTTAATTTTAATTTCACGCCGGTGGCCGAAGGCTCCGTACCAGTATTTCATGAAGACGTGAAGGTATGGGAAGTGACCGACAAGACGACAGGCGAGCACATTGGCCTGTGGTACCTCGACCCGTTCGCTCGTCAGGGCAAGCGCTCCGGTGCCTGGGCTACGACTTACCGCGCCCACACGACTTTTGACGGCAAGAAGACTGTGCTTTCTTCCAACAACTCCAACTTCGTGAAGCCTGCTCCCGGTGAGCCGGTACTGGTGTCCTGGGACGATGCCGAGACCTTTTTCCATGAGTTCGGCCATGCGTTGCACTTCCTGGCTTCTAACGTGAAGTACCCGACGCTCAACAGTGGCGTGCGTGACTACACTGAGTTCCAGTCGCAGTTGCTGGAGCGCTGGCTGTCTACCGACAAGGTGATCAACCAGTTCCTGAAGCATTACAAAACGGGAGAGCCGATGCCGAAGGAGCTGATCGCCAAAATAGAGAAGGCATCTACTTTCAACCAGGGCTTCGCCACAACTGAATTCCTGGCTTCTGCCCTGATGGACATGCACTTCCACCTGGCTGACCCGAACAACCTGGATCCGGATAAGTTTGAGAAGGAAACACTCAACAAACTGGGTATGCCGAAGGAGATTGTGATGCGTCACCGTTCACCGCACTTCGGTCACGTGTTCTCGGGTGAGGGCTATGCTACAGGCTACTATGGCTACCTGTGGGCCGACGTGCTGACCTCTGACGCTGCTGAGGCCTTTGCAGAGGCGCCAGGCGGGTTCTACGACGCCGAAGTGGCAGCTAAACTAGTAAAATACCTGTTTGCGCCACGCAACTCCATGGACCCGGCAGACGCCTACCGTCAGTTCCGTGGCCGGGATGCCAAGATCGATGCGCTGATGCGTGACCGTGGGTTCCCGGTGCCAGGCAAGCAGTCTAAGAAATAAATTAAAATCTGCGTTACGACGCTTCTATAAAAATCCCTGCAGACGATGGTTTGCAGGGATTTTTTGTTTGTGGTATCCTGGGGTTCAAACTGTGCCTTTCCGTATTGATCTTTGCGGCTTACCCTTTTAGCGGTAGCTCCGTTGTCATGCGGTGGTCTTGTGTTATCCGAAAAAATACGCGACTGTTTACAACTTTTTAAAACAGGCTGCCGTATAGCTTGAGTTAATGACAAAAGGGGAGCTAAAGACCAGCGTTCTGTGTTAGCGCCCTTCTACAAATAAATTGCCTTATATTGATTGCCCTTATGGACGAATACTCACTTTTTTCAAGTAAGCTCCAGACTTGCGACTTAATTGTATTGACCGAAGCAGACGAGAGCCGGACTTATTGCCGTTTCTATGCCAATGGTCTTTATCAGGACAGAATGTTTATTTCTGAAAATTCCGTTAAAGAAAGCCTTAGTTCACTTTGCAGCGAAGAGGATGTGATCGACTGGAATGGCATCCAAAACCTTCGGAAAAAATATTGTGATGCACTGGAGGGGAATGACAGTTTTGGAACTGTTGAGCCAAGTCTCGTGTAACTGTACCGGGTAGCGCTAAAAAAGCAAAGGCCCCCGTAAGGGAGCCTCGCCTCAGAAAAGTTGCACAAGGCAACCTTCAACTTTTAGCCGCTGCAAATATATGAAAACTTAAAAGTCTTTTTACTAACTTTTATATTAAAAAAGTAAAATTTCTGAAGTTTAAGAAATAAGTAATACTTATTCTTGTTTTAGGCTTGTGTTTTGCCGTTGGCTGAGGCGATTTTTGATCAAAAAAACAATTTCTCTAACCGATATAAATAAAAAGAGGGAGCCTGTGCTCCCTCTTTTTATTTATATCGGTTAGGAACCGCGCATTAGTCGTGTCCTAATTGCTTCACCAGTTTGTTGTAAACGCCCAGCAACAGGAAAGAGGGCGCCCACTGGCCTACAAACAAAGCCTCCTCGTCCTTTTTCATGATTTTCAGGGTGGCCGATACAGCCATTGAGCCTAATGCAGCCCAAAGGAACGTGTCAGAGGGTAATTTTGCGGTATATTCCTCGATAGCAGTTGCCACTGGTCCCTCTTTGTGCTGCGGGTTGAAACGGTCTGCTTTGTTTTTGAGGTCTTGTGCTTCTTTTTTCAAATCTTGTGTGTCCATAGTTTTTTTATTTGTTTGATGGTACAATACCATACAAAACGAATCAGGCCCCTGATTGTTTACAAAAATTGAAATTTATTGATACGGGTCCATCGCATAGAAGCGGAGGCGGTAAACGGTTGTGGGCAGTGGGCGCTGGTGCAAATTGGTATAAACCCTGCAGGTATACCGTATATTATTAGCACAATATATGTAAATTGCCGGCTTGAATGAGGTTTGCCAAAACTGGCGTGCCCACGCTTTTACTGTTACACCCAAACATAGCCTACACCTTGGAGCTTTCGGCACTTCTGAAACCATTGGCCGGTACGACACAAACCACCCTTGCACTGGTGGTGCTATTGTTGCCCCTGCTGGCTTTCGCTTTGCTTTACGGCTGGGGCAAGCACCTGGCGCGCAAAGGCGATTGGCTAGGTATAGGAAGCACAGGGGTGATTTTTGCGCTCTCCCTATACCTGTTTTCCCAGACCTGGGACACAGCGACTTTCCATAGCCGGATCATCTGGTTCAGCTTTCCGTCGAACTACGTGGCTGATTTTACGGCCGGCGTCCGGCTCGATAACCTGACGGTGCTGATGCTGCTCATCGTGACCTTTGTCTCGCTGCTTGTCCAGGTTTTCTCGGTGGGTTACATGAAAGGCGACGCAGGGTATAGCCGCTACTTCGCATACCTGAGTCTTTTCACCTTCAGCATGCTTGGCATTGTACTCGTCGATAACCTGCTGCTGCTGTTTATGTTCTGGGAACTGGTGGGCCTGTCATCCTACCTGCTGATAGGCTTCTGGTACCAACGACCGGCAGCCGTGGCCGCCAGCAAGAAGGCTTTTCTGGTGAACAGGGTAGGAGATATCGGACTGTTGCTTGGCTTATTCGCTTTCTATACCTATTTCCGGACCTTCGATTTGGAAGCCCTGCGCACCCTGGTTGGGGCGGGGGAATGGTCTAATGGGATTTTTTCGCTCAGCTATACCTTGAACGGGCAACCTTGGTTGGTGGAGCTGAGTCCGGTGTTTCTGACCCTGGCGGGGCTTGGGTTGTTTATGGGCTGTGTGGGCAAGTCGGCGCAATTTCCGCTGCAAGTTTGGTTGCCGGACGCCATGCAGGGGCCAACGCCTGTTTCCTCGCTTATACACGCCGCGACGATGGTGGCGGCCGGTGTTTACCTACTGGCCCGTTGTTACCCATTCTTCACGGTGGATGCCCTCACGGTTATCGCAGTCATCGGGGCCATCACAGCCCTGTTGGGTGCCATTGCTGCACTCACACAATACGACATCAAGGCGGTGCTGGCCTTCTCCACGATCTCCCAACTGGGGTACATGGTGATGGGGATGGGCACGGGAGCGCATGATGCCTCGCTTTTCCACCTGACGACGCACGCTTTTTTCAAGGCGGCCCTTTTCCTCAACGCTGGTATTATCATACACGCCATGCACCGCGGCCTGCACCACGCACACCTTCCGGGTGATGCCGACCCGCAGGATATTCGCAACATGGGCGGACTGCGCAGGGCCATGCCGCTTACTTTCTATACCTACCTGCTGGCCGCCGCCGCCCTTGTCGGGTTGCCGCTATTTTCCGGTTTCCTGTCAAAAGACGCCATCCTTTCCGGGAGCTGGGCCTGGGCGCAGACGATGAGCGCTGCTAACGGAAATAGTCTGTATTACATTGTGCCGGTCATCGGGTTTGTCGTAGTGCTGCTCACAGCCTATTACATGGGCAGGCATCTGTGGTTTATATTCTTTGGGAGTTTCAGGTTGCCGTTTGACGTGCAGTCGCTCCGGTTTTCGGTTCGGCAGGAGGTGGAGCGGGTGATGCTGTTGCCGGTTGTGCTGCTGGCGATACTTTCGTTAGGCATATTTTTCTCACTGAATCCGCTGGCCTTTTCCGGTAGCTGGGTGATGCGGGGTATAGGGATAGAGGTACTCACCCCAAAAAGTACTTTGCTGGCCGACCGTCTGGTACAGGCCGTGGCAGCACAGGATGCCGCCAATGATACAGCTCACCTGGTCATCGGAATTTTGTCCGCCTTGTTGGGCGTGGCAGGTATAGCCCTGGCCGTTGGCAGGTACAGAAACCGGGGTGGCGCATTGTTGTTGCAGGAAATGCCGCAGGGAGCCTTGGCCCGTCTTTCCTATCATCACTTTTACCTGGACGCCGTGTATAACCGGACGCTGGTGCAGCCGACAATCTGGCTGGCCCGCATGCTTTACCGCCTGGACAAGCGCGTGATCGACTATACCCTGGAGTATGCGAGCAAGTGGCTGGTGGTGTTTGCCAAGATCGTGAAGTGGTTCGACCATTGGGTGGTGGATGGTAGCGTGTGGCTGATCGGGGCACTTTCGAAAGTGCTGGGAAGCATTGGGCGCAACCTGCAAAATGGAAAGGTGCAGTCCTACTATGCTTACTCCCTTTTCGGATTTATTCTGATAATACTATACATCATGCTGAATTGATGTTAATTTCGCGAGCAGGTTTAAAATTTGGGAATTTGCAGATTTGAAGATTTGAAAATGGGAGAGGTGTGCAAGCTTCTCCAATGTAGAGTGTCGGATCGGGATTTTTTGATTGATACAGCAGTTCCAGGTCCGCAACATGCAGGTATAAAAACCTGAAATATGTGAGATAGAACAGCAACTAGCCCAAAAGGCAAAAGCAAGAGTCAAGGGTTTGTAAACCCTCAACTCATAACTCTTAACTAAATCAGCGTTTAGCTTGATGAACCTTATACTCTCTGGCCTTATTTTTACCCCCTTGCTGGCAGCGCTTGTCGTGTTGCTGATGCCTACCCGTCTGCAAAAACCGATGAAGGTGACAGCACTGTTGGGTACGCTGGTGCAGATGGCCCTGTCGGTGTTGCTATACCTTCGCTTTGATGGATCAGCACCCGCCAACGGACACACCGGCTACCAGTTTGTGGAGAAGCTGGACTGGATCAGCTTTTCGCTGGGCAGCCTGGGGCGCTTCCAGATCGAGTATTTTGTGGGCGTGGACGGGGTGAGTATCAGCATGGTGCTGCTGACAGGTATAGTTGGCGTCATCGGCGTAATCTCCTCCTGGACCATCAATAAAAACGTAAAGGGCTATTTCCTGCTATACCTCTTATTGGTGACCAGCGTGATGGGCTGTTTCCTGGCGCTGGACTTCTTCCTGTTCTACCTTTTCTTCGAGTTCATGCTCCTGCCCATGTATTTCCTGATCGGCATCTGGGGTGGACCGAAGCGCGAATATGCCGCTATCAAGTTTTTCATCTATACCCTGGTCGGGTCGCTCCTCATCCTGATCGTGATGATTGGGCTCTATACCTCCGTTATTGATCCGCAGGCGACAGCCTGGCAGATGAACCTGATCGGGCAAGGCATACCTGCCGATGCCAACGTGATCCGCCAGGTGCAGCAGATGCTGCAACAAGGCGTGATCAGTAATGCCGATATCGTCCGTACGTTCAGCATACCGGCCATGATGGAGCCGGCCAACTTTATACCGGGTAGTCTGCTGCATGTGCTGTCGGGCGTTAGCCTGTTCGATCTGCCAATCCGTTTTGTGGCATTCCTACTGGTGTTCGCCGGTTTCCTGATCAAGGTGCCTTCGGTGCCGGTGCATACCTGGCTACCGGATGCGCACGTGGAAGCGCCGACTCCGATTTCGGTGCTGCTGGCCGCAGTGCTTCTGAAAGTGGGCGGCTATGGTTTGATTCGCATTGTATACCCTGTCTTTCCGGATGCGGGGGCTTATTTCGCTACGCTGGTGGGCGGTTTGGGCGTGCTTTCCATCATTTATGGTGCGCTCTGTGCCCTGGCCATGAACGACCTCAAAAAACTGATCGCCTACTCGTCGGTGTCACACATGGGCTTCGTGCTGCTGGGGCTTGCCTCGCTCACAGCGGAGGGGGTGAACGGCGCCATTTACATGATGTTCAGCCACGGCATCATTTCGGCGATGCTTTTCCTGGTGGTGGGCGTGATCTACGACAGGGCACACGACCGCATGATCCTGAACTTCAGAGGACTGGCCAAACGCATGCCGGCCTATACCGCCTTTGTGGTGATTGCTTTCTTTGCTTCGCTGGGCTTGCCGGGCTTTTCAGGCTTTATTGCGGAGTTGCTGGTGCTATTGGGTAGCTTCGGTGCTCCCGAGGCCACTGGTATGCTGCCGCGCTGGCTGGCGATTGTGGCGGTGTTTGGCATTCTGCTGGCGGCTGCCTATTACCTGTGGGCCTTGCAGCGCATGTTCTTTGGCAAGTACTGGATCTTCCCGGAGCTGCGCGAGAAAGCCAGTATTTCTGACCTGGACCGCCGTGAGTACCTGATGCTGGTGCCGCTGGCAATCCTGGCGCTGCTCTTCGGAATCTTCCCGCACCTGCTGCTCGACAAGGTAAGTATAGCCGTATCAGGTTTCACAGAATTAGTGCTTCTCAATGGGCAGGAGCAGTTGAACATGGTTTTATCTACGATCATTCCTTAACCCGTGGAGGAACAAGCGGCACAACTCACC
This sequence comes from Pontibacter aquaedesilientis, assembly GCF_014773225.1. Lineage (GTDB taxonomy): Bacteria > Bacteroidota > Bacteroidia > Cytophagales > Hymenobacteraceae > Pontibacter > Pontibacter aquaedesilientis. Next base: position 693,897 of record NZ_JACXAJ010000002.1, read on the forward strand.
CAAGCCATTGACAGCATCATCTCCGGTGCAGGCACGCTGCTGCCAGAGTTTCTGCTGGCTGGCTTCTTCCTGCTGCTGGTCACGCTGGACCTTTTCAAATCAAAGACCATCAAAAGGCTGTTGCCCTGGCTGGCTCTGACCGGACTTTTCTCTGCACTTATATTACAGGTTATCGGACCTCCAGCGTCAGAAGGCGTGCAGTTTCTTAATTTGCTGCGCTCCGACGGACTGGCCCGCTATGCAAGCATTTTATTCAGTGTGGCAGGTATAAGCACCATTCTGCTTTCGTTGCAGAACCGTAAGATCGAAAAGAGAAGACAGGGCGAGGGACGTGGAGAGTACTATGCTTTGCTTTTGATGCTGGTGCTGGGACTTAACCTGATGGCCAAATCAGTGAACCTGCTCATGGTTTTCCTGGCCATTGAAGTCGTGTCCATCGCGTCCTACATACTTACCCTCACGCTAAAGGAAGAAAAGCGGGCGGTGGAGGCCGGTCTTAAATATGTACTTTACGGGACCCTGTCGGCTGGCGTCATGCTGTACGGGATGTCCTTTTTCTATGGGCTGACCGGCTCCCTCGACTATACCCTGGTTTCGTTCTGGCAGTCGTTGCTCGATGCCAACACACTGATGGTGACGTTAGCGGCCATTCTGGTCTTTGCCGGATTTTTCTTTAAGATATCGGCGGCACCTTTTCATTTCTGGGCACCGGATGTGTACCAGGGCGCACCGATGCCGGTGGTCGCCTTGTTTTCGACAGGTCCCAAAATGGCCGGTATCATCGTGATCCTGCGCTTTGTGGCTGCCTTCGGCGATCCTTCCATTGCTGCCTCGTTCGGGGACATACAGCTTTTCCTGGGGGTGGCGGCACTTGCTACGCTGGCGGTCGGCAACCTGACCGCCCTGTGGCAGCGGACACCGCGCCGGCTGATGGCCTTCTCCTCGGTATCGCATGCCGGTTTTCTGCTGATGGGGCTGATGGCTTTCGGCACAAACTACACTTCCAGTATCCTGTTCTACATGACCGTGCTGCTCTTCATGAATTTTGGCCTGTTCCTTTTCTTGCAAATGGCGGAAGAGGAATGGCAGGTGAAGAAACTGGAAGATTTTCAGGGTCTGGGCAAACAGGCACCTTTTGCCGGTATTATGGCGCTGCTCTACCTGCTTTCGCTCACGGGACTTCCGCCCCTGGCAGGTTTCATGGGCAAGCTCCTTGTTTTCAGTAGCGTCTGGGAAGCCTATACCTTGTCAGGGCAGCCGCTGTTGCTGGTTTTGCTGGTGGGAGGTATACTGCTGACGGGCGTGGCGCTGTTCTATTATATCAAAATACCCTATTACCTTTTCCTGAAAAGGAATCAAACTGAAGAAAATTTAGTTATTTCACTGTCAAATAAGCTGCTGTTGGTTTTCTTTGGTCTGCCGCTGCTGGTTCTGTTCTTTAAACCTGACCTGCTGCTGCACTGGATCGAGAAACTACTGGCCTAGATACTTTACTTGCCCTATGAGCGACTCTATCAAGCACGAATGCGGAATAGCCCTGATCAGGCTCCGAAAACCAATCGAGTATTACGTTGAGAAGTATGGCACCCCCATGTACGGCGTCAACAAGCTGTACCTGCTCATGCAAAAGCAGCACAACCGCGGTCAGGACGGGGCTGGAGTTGCCAGCATCAAAATAAACGCCGGACCAGGTATGGAGTACATCAGCCGGTTCCGCTCTGTGAAAACCCGCGCCATTGACAGCATTTTCGGTAAGATCGGCAAGGAGTTCAAGAAGCTGAAAGAAGACCAGCCCGAACTCGCACGCGACACTAACTGGGTGTGGCAGAACCTGCCTTTTCTGGGCGATGTATACCTGGGCCACCTGCGCTACGGCACGCACGGCGTCAACACCGTGGACAACTGCCACCCGATGGTGCGCGACAACAACTGGCGCAGCCGCAGTTTGGCCGTGGCCGGTAACTTCAACATGACCAATGTGGATGAGCAGTTTGAGAAACTGATCGAACTTGGCCAGCACCCAAAACAAAAATCCGACACCATTACCGTACTTGAAAAGATCGGCCACTTCCTGGACGAAGAAAACCAGATGCTGTTCGAGTCTTACAAAGACGAATTCACAAACAAGGAGATCACCCACCTGATCGAAGACAACCTGAGCCTGCAGCGCGTGTTGCGTCGGGCCTGCAAGGACTTTGACGGTGGCTATGCCATGGCGGGTCTCACAGGTTATGGGGCATCTTTTGTGGTGCGCGATCCGCACGGCATCCGCCCGGCTTACTATTACATGGACGATGAAGTCGTGGTGATTGCCTCTGAGAAGCCAGCCATCAAGACGGCCTTCGACATAGAGTACAGCGCCATCCAGGAGATTACGCCGGGCCATGCCCTGATCGTAGACAAAGCGGGCAATGCAGAACTGAAGGAAATCCTGCCACAGCTGGAGAAAACTTCCTGCAGCTTTGAGCGCATCTACTTCTCGCGCGGCAACGACCCCGAAATCTATGAAGAGCGCAAGAATATGGGCCGTCGCCTTTGTCCGCAGATTCTGGAGGCCATCGACTTTGACCTGAAAAACACGGTATTTTCTTATATCCCGAACACAGCCGAGACATCCTGGCTGGGCATGATGAAAGGGATTGAGGACCATTTGCGTGCCTATCGCCGCAAGGCCATCCTGAACCAGGATCTCACCGAGGAAGAACTCGACCAGATTTTGCAATACAAGCCCCGCGCCGAGAAACTGGTGATAAAAGACGTGAAGCTGCGCACCTTCATCACCGACAACGACAGCCGCGACGACCTGGTAACGCACGTGTACGACACCACCTACGAGGTGGTGAAGAAAGGCATTGATACACTGGTGGTGCTGGACGATTCGATCGTGCGCGGTACCACACTCGAGAAGAGCATCATCAAAATGCTTGACAAGCTGGAGCCGAAAAAGATCATTATCGTGTCTTGCGCCCCTCAGATACGCTACCCGGATTGCTACGGCATCGATATGTCCCGCGTGAAGGAGTTTGTGGCCTTCCGTGCCATGTTGGGGCTATTGAAGGACCGCGGCCTGTACCATAAGATCGACGAGGTATACGACAAGTGCGTAGAGGCACAGCATACACCAGCCTTCATGGAGACCAACTTCGTGAAAGAACTGTTTGACCTGTTCACGCACGATGAGCTCTCCGCCAAGGTATCGGAGATTGTGAAGGCACCGGATGTAAACGCCGAAGTACAGGTGATTTACCAGCGTATAGAAGACCTGCACCTGGCCTGCCCGAACCACAAGGGCGACTGGTACTTTACCGGCAACTACCCGACCCCGGGCGGTACCCGCGTGGTAAACCGTGCCTTCATGAACTTTGTGGAGAACAAGGCGGTACGGGCTTACTAAGCACTGTCAGAAATCATACTGAAAGCCTGCCCTTGCAAAGGGGCAGGCTTTTTTGCGTTTTAGGGGATCAGGTTACTGCGCAATTCCTGCCGCTTTATTTTTTAACTAAAGCACGGAGCGGCCGTTATCGTTATGCGGGCGACACTTTATGCGCGTCGGTGAGGAAGTACCAGATGAGGCAAAACAGAAATTTCTTTGAAAAAACCATCGCAATCCTGAAGGAATCCGTGCGCAATTTCCAGCAGAACGAGCCGATTGTGTACAGTGCTGCGATCGCCTTTTTTACTATTTTCTCGCTGCCCGCTATCCTGATCGTGCTCACATTGGCAGGCTCTGTTTTCTTTGCCGAAGAAACCGTGCGGAGAGAGATTGTGGGACAGATGGAAGAACTGATGAGTGAGCAAGTGGGCGGGCAGGTGGACGACATCCTGCGCAATGTAACGGAGATGCCAATGAGCTTTTGGAGCGTGCTCATTGGGTTTGCCATTACAGCCAAAAGTGCCACAATCATATTTTTTATCATGCAGAAGGCCCTGAACTCGGTTTGGAAGATCAGGGTGAAGCACAATGTGAATTACCTTAAATTTCTGAAGTACCGCCTGGTGACCCTGGCCATAGTGGCAGGTCTGGGGTTTCTGCTGCTGTCGAGTCTGCTACTGGATGCGGCCCTGCTGGTTTTCAGCGACCAGCTCTATGATTTGCTGGAAGAGCATCTATCGTCGGCCATCAGGTTGATAAAGGCTGCTCTCTCGTTGCTGGTGGTGCTGCTCTTCTTCACGGCCATCCACAAGATTCTGCCAGACGCCTCCATCAACTGGCGTGACGCCCTGGCCGGTGGCATCATTACCTCCATCCTGTTCCTGATTGGCAAGGAGCTCATAGATTATATCCTGAGCAATATCAAGGTGGTGGGGATTTACGCTGCTGCGGGCTCTTTTGTGATCGTGTTGCTGTGGGTGTTCTATTCGTCGGTGATTCTGATGCTGGGCGCCGAAGTGACAAAGGCCTACGCCAATGAGCACGGTCGGGAAGTAAAACCCTCGGAAATTGCCGAGCGGTATGAGAAAGTGAACGGCGATTAAGGAGACTACTTCATCAGATCCACCACTGTCATGATGGCGAAGGCGATGGTGCCGCCATATACGGCGAATTTGGTGAAGAACGTGGCTTTGGCCAGGAAGGCAGTATGTTCGTTGAGTTTGATTAGGCCCATCAGGCTAAGGGACAGGTATAGGAACAAGGCCAGCGGAATGATATTGAAAAGGAACTGTAACATTTCTCTTTCTAAGGGGAAGGATAAGGGTAAAAGGTATGGCGCAAAGATAGGTATAAAAGGCCAGGCTGGCGTATATTTGCTGATATCGAATACTCTGAATCCTAGAATACCTTCACGCATGGCCCTTACCAAGATCTGCAAAGCCTTCGGCGAAATGACACCCCACGAAATGTATGATATGCTCCGGCTGAGGAGCGAGGTGTTTGTGGTAGAACAAAACTGCGTTTTCCCTGACATGGATGACAAAGATCAACTGTGCCACCACATCCTGCTTTACAACGAGGAGCAAGTACTGGTAGCGACTGCCAGGCTTGTGCCGACAGGCGTTTCTTATCCGGATATGATGTCGATTGGACGAATCGTGACGAGTCAGTTGGTGCGCGGAACCGGCGTGGGCAAAGAGCTGGTCGAAATGGCCATTCAGGAGTGTTATCGCCTCTTCGGCCAGACAAATATCCGGATCGGGGCGCAGCTTTATGCCAAAAAGTTTTACGAGCGTTTCGGCTTTGAGCAGTCCAGCGAGGTATACGATGAGGACGGTATCGACCACATCAAAATGGTAAAGCAGGTATAGTAACAATGAGATAACATAATTTTGCTATCTTGCTTTTATATATTGCCTTACATGAAAGCAACGCCTCACCTCAGCCACCTTATTCTTTCGTTTTTGGCTTTCTGGCTAATCACAGCCTGCACCAAAGAAGAAGAGGACTACATCAGCAAGTACTGCCCCGGCGCCTGCACAGTGGTAAGTGGCCGCATCATAAAAAGTGGTAGCCTCCAACCCGTGGCAGGCATGCAGGTACTGGCCAGCTGGAAAAACCTGCGGCACTTCAAGGCCGGAGGCGGTGGTACCATCCGCAAGAAGGCCATTGTCAGCACGGACCAGCAAGGCAACTATACCCTCCGCTTTTTGCTTCGCGACGAGGAACTCCAGGACGGCGTCCTCGTGATCAGTCCACTCAACGGGGAATGCCCCACATCCGACTGCCCTTCCTATACCTTGTATCACGACGAACTAAAGCGGGACACGACCTATACCTATGATTTCCAGTTGCCTTAATTGTCGGTAGCTGTCCACAAGTTCATCATGATTTTTGATGCCGCCCTACCTGTACTTCACTAAACTGTATATGAGACGAACCTTTTCAGTTATTTTGCTGGTGCTGGCTTTAGCCGCTTCTGCCACTGCGCAGGATATTTATCCGCTCGGTCAGCGCATTGGGCTGCAGTTGGGCAGTGCGGTGCCGATCGGGGACTTCAGCAAAGACCGCTTTGAGGATGAGTTTCCTCCCATGGCCAGCAAAGGCACCATGGTGCAGGGCAGCTACGCCCGTGACCTGAAGCCAGGTATAGCCTGGGGAGTCACCGCAGGCTGGCGCTGGAACAGGTTCGATCTGGACAGATTCGCACAGGAAGACGACGAGTTGGTGATGAGCAGACGAGCTTCTGCCTGGCAATCAGGGTTTGTGCTGGCTGACCTATACCTGCAGAGCAAGGTGCAGCGTTTCTTCGGCTATGTAAAGGGTTCAGTGGGTGGGGCCTACAGCCAGTCACCCGACCTGCAGGTGAACACCAGCTATGGTCCGATCGCCCGGACTCCTGACAGCGCAGTTTCCATCGCTTATGGTTTAGCGGGAGGTATAGGCGTGCAAGCCAAACAGGTTAATTTTTCGATGGAGATTGGCACCCTGGCAAGCCGACCGACTTTTGAGGTGAGCGATGCGCAAGGGCAGCGGTTCCGTTACAAACAGTCCATGCAAACCGTGCATGTGAATTTGGGAGTAAGCTATACCTTGTAGCTGGCTGAGTTGAGATCACAAAGCGAGTCTATACCTCATACAATCTGCTACACCAAGCATTGCCTTTGGGAGAAATGATGGAAAACCGGGACGATTTCAGTCTATTGGCGCAGTTCGCTCGGCAGCACACCAAAATGTTTCTTAAAGGCGGCCGTGAAATAAGCCGGGCTTTTGTACCCTACCTGTAAGGCAATGTCACCCACAGGCAACTCCCGATGCTGCAGCAGAAGCTGTCTGGCTTTTTCCATGCGCAGTTGCACAGCGTAACCGTGCACGGTAGCACCCACGCACTCCTTAAAGCCCTGCTTTAATTTAAACTCGTTGAGTCCCACCAGGCGGGCAAGCTGGGTGAGGCCGGGCGGGTTGCCGTAGTCCTTTTCGATGATGGAGCGGGCTTGCAGAATGCGGCTTTCGTCATCGCCGCGCAGCACGCTCTTCCCGGCCTGTGCCAGAGGCTGCAATTGCTCCAACTGTAGCATGAGCAGTTCCATGATTTTCGCCTCCAGGTATAGCCGTTTGATCAGACCGGTGCGGCAGGTACTCCGTATCTCGTGAATTACCTGTTTCATGGCCGGGCTGATTGCCAGATTTTCGTTAGTGAGGTTGGTCGGAATACCCTGGCGCACCTGCTCGGCAAAGTCGCGGTGCAGCTGGTTGGCAGGATCGAGCAGGCGGAAATAGAAGGCCTTGGAAAGCAGGATCACATAGTACTGGAAGTCGACGAAAGGCGGCATTTCGAATACGCCCTCAAAAGTGGGGGTATAGCGCAGGTAATGCAGGTTGCTATTGTACTCCCGCTGGCACTCCAAACGATTGATCGTGGCCAGGGCCTTGCCTTTAAAAAAGAAGCCCATCATCACACACTCGCCCGTCACCGAGATGAGGTCGCGCACGGCATCGGCAAAGTTCATGTTGGTGTCAATAATGCAGAGACCTTCGGTATAGAGCTGTTTGCTATGCAGGTACTGGATAGAGGCATGCTGCAACGATACCTCCTGCTCGATCAGCTCACTGCCGGAGGTATAGCCTTCCCCAAACGAGACATCACACACAGGCAATTCCACACCATCTATCAGGGACCTAAGCCGCATAAAATCCTTTTACCGTTAATCTTTCTCCTTTTTCCGATACCCACCCCGCCTGGGGGGTGTTTACTTTTGCCAAAGTTAATTATTTGTAATTAGTCTAAATAAAAACAATGTATAAAAAATTTCTACTTACCTGCCTCTGTTTGATCTTATCGCAACTAGTCTGGGCTCAACGCCACTACGGCGGGAGCGGCCTGAAAGGGCGGGTCACCAACACCAGTGGGCAAGCCCTGGCCGGAGCCAGCATCGTGATCGAGCACCTTCGTGCAGGGACGAACAGCCAGGAAGACGGCACTTTTGAAATGCAACACCTACCACACGGCACCCACGAAGTGCGTGTGCTCCTATTGGGCTATGAAAGTGCCGTGCAGCAGGTTGAGCTCCGCAGAGGCGAAACCGCAACGCTGGTTTTTCAGCTAACGCCTAAAGCCAATCAGGTTGCCGAAGTGGAGGTGTTCGGGGTGCGGGACAAACAGCCCGAGAAACTGGAAGTAATCACCCGGCTGCCCCTCAAGCCCAGCGAGCAGATCCAGAGCATTTCCGTTATTTCCGACCGCCTGATTCAGGAACAGGGAGCTTTGACCATCACCGACGTGACCCGCAACGTACCGGGGGTATACAACTTCGCCACTTACGGCAACAGGCGCGAGAGTATGTCCTCCCGCGGTTTCCGGGGTATACCTGTCGTGAAAAACGGGGTACGCATCAACTCCGATTTCAGGGGTACGGGCGTACTGACTGACATGGAAGGGGTGGAGAGCATTCAGGTGATGAAAGGCGCCAGCTCTATCACGCAAGGCATGGCCGGCGACATCGGGGGACCGGGCGGGATCATCAACATCGTGACCAAAACGCCCAAGTTTGAGCGGGGCGGCTATGCTGCGCTGCGGGTGGGCAGTTTCGGGCAGGTACGTCCTAGTTTTGATGTGTACGGTCCGCTGAACGAGTCGAAAACAGTCGCCTTCCGGGTGAATGGTGCCCTGGAGCGTGCCGAGAGCTACAGAGCCCATGTTTCTTTCGAGAAATTCTACCTCAATCCGTCTTTGGAGTGGCGCCCGGATGGCAAAACCACCTTAACCCTGGAAATGGATTACCTGAACGACAGCCGTACCCCCGACCTCGGCACAATTACCTTGTCTGACGAGCAGTACAATATTTTCGATCTGCCGCACGAACAGTTTCTGGGATTTGAGACAGACCGCACCACCACCAAGAACGCGACTTTTGCCGCCCGCTTCAATCGTAAGCTGAATGACAACTTTTCGGTCAGGGCCGCCTATTTTCGCTCGAACCTGGAAGTGCCGGAGGTGGCCACCAGCCTCTCGCAGGGCAAGCGCGACGCCGATGGCAACTTCATGCTGCCGGCCCATCAAAGGCTGCGCTCCATCACGCAGTCCAACCGCTCCGACAAAAACTCCGTTGTGCAGTTCGACCTGATTGGGCAGGACGTGCAGACCGGCTTCCTGAAGCATACCTTTCAGGTAGGCACCGATTTCCGCACCGTCAACCTGGAGCTGCCGACCTATGCCTCTACCTTCATCGACACAATAGATGTGTTCCACCCCATTCCCAACACCTTGCCTGTCACGCCGGCTTCGAAGATCACGGCCACCACCACAAGCAACGAGGCGAGTCTGGGTTTCATGCTGCAGGATGTGCTCACGATCACGGACTGGGCCAAAGCCATTGGCGGAGTGCGCTATAGCACCACCGAGAGTCGCAGTTCTGCTACGGCAGTGGTGACACGCGGGCAGGCCATCAACCCGATGGCAGGCCTGATCGTCTCGCCATTCAGAGGACTCAACTTGTTTGCATCCTACACCAACAGCACCAACCCCCGCACGGCCACACGCCTCGACAAAGACGGAAACGAGCTGGGGACCGAGCGCATCGACCAGGTGGAGGCAGGTATAAAGTCCGATTGGCTGGATAACCGCCTGCGTTTCAACCTGACGCTCTACCAAATCAACAACCGCAACATGAACCTGCAGGCCGTGGAGCCCGACGCCAACGGGGTACTGATCCAGATGCCTTACTACACGAAAGGCGGCAACGACGAACGCAAAGGGATAGAGGTGGAGCTGACCGGCCGTGTGCTCGACAATCTGGAGCTGATTGCGGGCTATGCCCTGATTGACGCCAGGTATAAGGAGCATACCACCTTCGTGCGCAACTCCTCGCCGCTCAACACGCCTGACCAGACGGCCAACTTCTGGGCCAACTATACCTTTCGCTACGGTGCTCTGAAAGGCCTGGCTTTAGGCGGTGGCGCTTACTATGTGGGCAGTCGCCCGAACAACGACTGGACCAACGCCGGCGTGGACTACCATGAAATAGCGCCGGGTCAGGAGCCCTGGTACATGAAAGCCTACACCACCGTGAACCTGCAGGCCAGCTACCAGGCGACTGAGCACCTGGGAGTGCGCCTGCTCTTCAACAACCTACTCGATGAAGTGGGTTACAATGCCTACCGCGTATCTTTCATCAACCCCATCGACCCCCGCAACATGAGCGCGGTGCTGACCTACCGATTCAGGTAAAAAGGAAAGCAGGGCACACGCAGCCGGGGTCCCGGGACTTGGCTGCGTGTGTTTCAATTATACATAGTCTTACTTAAATTTGCACATGAAAAAGCCTTATTCACTCCGTAAATTTTTCAACGACATCCACTTATGGCTAGGTATAGCCAGCGGACTCGTGCTATTTATTGTCTGCCTGAGTGGCACCATTTATACCTTTCGCACGGAAGTGGAAGAAATGCTGGAGCCTGACAAGTATACCGTTGCCATTGGCAACAAAGCCATGTCGCCGGACGAGTTGGTGCAGCGGATGGAGCAGGAGAGCGGCGGCAAGGTGACGGCCATTTCTATACCTGAAGACAGAGCCCGCGCCTATGTGATGTCGGTGAAAAAGGCGGGAGAGGAGCGTGGTGAGAACCTGTACGTGAATCCCTATACAGGAAAAGTGACGGGCGGGCAAAAAGGCCCGGCTTCGGAGTTTTTTGGCACAGTCATGAAAATACACCGTTGGTTATTGATGGAAGATGGCACCGGGCGTATTATTGTGGGTTCAGCCACGATCATTTTTGCATTCCTGGTGCTCTCAGGGCTGGTGCTCTGGTTTCCGGTGAAGCGCAAAAACTGGAAGCAGGGGTTCAAAGTCAAAACAAACGGCAACTGGAAGCGCCTCAACCACGACCTACACAACACCCTCGGGTTCTATTCGTCCATTCTTTTGCTGATCATGGCGCTCACGGGGCTGTGCTGGTCTTTTGAGTGGTACAAAGAGGGGCTCAGTCAGGTGATGGGGGCGGAGGTGTTCAAGGGCCGGAAAGAGAAGCCGCTGCCATCGGCTATACCTGCCCAGGGTGCTGTGGCCTTGTCGGCTGCAGCGTATTTGCAGCAGGCGAACACCGTGCTGGCCTACGCCGGTGACACCCGCCTTACCTTTGCCGCCGACTCTGCCAGTTCGGTGGTGGTTACCAAAAGCAAGGGTGGCTTTATGGCGCTGGCCGCTTCCGACAAGGTACAGCTCGACCAGTACACCGGCACACCGCTCCAGGTCGAGCTTTTCGCCGACAAGCCTTTAAATGAGCAGGTGGTAGCGCTGATCAAACCGCTTCACTTGGGGGAGGTATACGGCCTGTTCTCTAAAATTCTTTATTTTTTCGCTTGCTTGTTTGCGACTAGTCTGCCGGTAACCGGCACTATTATCTGGATCAACAAGCTGCGAAAGAAACCCAAAAAGAAGAAGGGAGTAGCGGCACAGGTGCAAACCGCCTAGCCATACATTTATTGCTGAAAAGCAGGATGGCCTGACAGGGCTTGGTATACCTGTTCCGCCTCCTGCTTTTCAAAAATTTTCTGGGAGGCGCCGAAGTCCAGCACGAGTTTGGCGGTTTGCCGTGGCGTTTCGGGTTTGTAGGTGGCGAAGCAGAGCTTATTCACATCCAGCACAAAGACAGAGCGGCTCTCGTCGCTGCCAATCTTGATGCTTGTGAAGTTTGTGCTTGCCTTGCCCATCGGTCTGTATCCCACTCAGCTTTAGGTATACGTCAATTCCGGAATTTCTGCGTGATCATGAGCCCATGCCGGCGGCTGTGCAGCACCCCTATCCCTACCCGCCCAAAGCGGTCGTGCAGGATGTTGGCCCGATGTCCCGGCGACTCCATCAACCCTTTGTGGGCAATGCCGAGTGTGGGTGCCATGGCCAGGTTCTCGCCAGCCGTGCGGTAAGGTATGCCGGCTGCTCTTATTCTGTCGGGCGCACTGTCGCCTTCGGGCGATACATGCGAAAAGTAACCCCGCTCAAACATATCGGCCGAATGCTGCCGTGCCACGGTGGTCAGGGCTGTATCGGCTTCGAGGGGTTGCAGGCCCTGGGCCAGGCGCTCTTTGTTGAGCAGCTCCAGCATGCGGGCCTCCAGTTCCGGCCTGGGTGCATATTCATCGGCTGTAAAAGGCAACTCGATGTACTGCCCCGATTCCGGTGCAATGGCCAGCCTGTTGAGGGTTCGTTTGACGGCCTTGTCGAAAACAGGCGCCAGTTCGTCCTCGGCCAAATGGGTGTATTCGCCAAACTTGCTGGCCACACGGCTTCCCTCAACATATTGCTGAAACCGCTCCGGAAAAGGGAAGGCCAACAGCAAAATAGAAAGAATGGCAATGGTCATTAAGCCGCTCAAAAAGCCCGGAAGCGTTCCTAAGATCTTGTTTGCCCGGTGTGTGTGCATTTCCTCCGGAAAATGGTCGAGTAGGAGTGACCCCACAAACTGGATGAGCATGCTGGACAGGATGGCGATGATAAAAAAGGAGACCGGCGGAATCCAGTACACGTTCCAGTCGGTGGCGCGGCTCAGCCAGTCGGCCAGCGAAGGGTATAGCCGGAAGCTCAGCACCAGGGTGCCTACCCAGCGGATCAGGTCGAGCAGGCTGAAGGCAAAGCCGCGCCGCCAACCCATAAAGGCACTTAAAAGCACGATCAGAACAAGGAGCAGGTCGAGTGCATGCATGACATCTCAGGTATAAGGCGTTTCGTCCAAGTCTAAAGTAAAGATTAAAGCTTGTAAATCAAAGCCTTCTAAAGCGTTTGCGGCTATCCGGACCGTCGCATGACTCTTCACCGGTTTTCTGCGTAGACGGAGAAGCCCATCAGGGAATTAACCAGACGCTTTAGACTGAATTGATATGAACATTACCGTATACCCCGGCAATCCTTACCCGCTCGGTGCCACCTGGGATGGTGAAGGAGTGAACTTTGCATTGTATGCCGACTGCGCAACAGGCGTAGAGCTGTGCCTCTTCAACTCGACAGAGGACGAAACTGAATCCGTGAAGGTAAAAATGACCGAGCGAACTCACCAGGTATGGCACGTCTACCTGCCCGAGATCAAGCCCGGTCAGTTGTATGGCTACCGGGTGCACGGGCCTTACGATCCGCAAAACGGGTTCCGGTTCAACCCGAACAAACTGCTGATCGATCCTTACGCCAAGGCCATTTCCGGCACCATCAACTGGCACGACTCTATGTTTGGCTATGAGGTGGGCCATCCGGACGAAGACCTTAAAATGAGCACGCTCGACAGCGCACCGTTTATACCTTGCAGCGTGGTGATCGACCCGAATTATGATTGGGAAGGAGATAAGCTTCCAAAGATACCCTACCACAAATCCATAATCTATGAGGCGCATGTCAAAGGGTTCACCAAAATGCACCCGGATATACCGGAGGAAATCCGCGGAACCTATGCCGCCATCGCCCACCCTGTTACCATCGGGTATCTCAAAGACTTGGGCATTACCGCAATCGAGCTCATGCCGGTGCACCATTTCATAACCGATCGGCACCTGGAAGAAAAGGGGCTGACCAATTACTGGGGCTATAACTCCATCGGCTATTTCGCGCCAGATGTACGCTATACCAGCAGTGGCACCTTGGGCCAGCAGGTGGTGGAGTTCAAGAATATGGTCAAAGAACTGCACAGGGCAGGTATAGAGGTGATACTGGATGTGGTGTACAACCATACCGGCGAAGGCAACCACATGGGCCCCACGCTCTCGTTCCGGGGTGTCGACAATACCTCCTACTACCGTTTGGTGGAAGAGGACAAACGGTTTTACATGGACTACACGGGTACCGGTAACACACTCAACGCCATGATGCCGCCTGTGCTGCGCCTGATCATGGACAGCCTCCGCTACTGGATTCTGGAAATGCACGTTGATGGGTTCCGTTTCGACCTGGCAGCCACGCTGGCACGCGAACTGCACGAGGTGGACCGCCTGGGTTCCTTCTTCGACATCATCCACCAGGATCCGGTTATCTCGCAGGTCAAGCTCATTGCTGAGCCCTGGGACATTGGCGAGGGCGGTTACCTGGTGGGCAAGTTCCCGCCGGGCTGGGCCGAGTGGAACGGCAAGTACCGCGATTGCATACGCGACTACTGGCGCGGGGCCGACAGTGTGCTGGGTGAGTTTGCCGAGCGGTTTACGGGTAGCTCGGACCTGTACCGTGATGATTACCGACGACCAACCGCCAGTATCAACTTCATTACGGCACACGATGGCTTTACCCTACACGACCTGGTGTCCTACAACCACAAGCACAACGAGGCCAACGGCGAGGATAATAACGACGGGGAAAGCCATAATCGCTCCTGGAATTGCGGGGCCGAAGGTCCGACGAATGACAAGGAGATAAACCAGCTGCGACAACAGCAGAAGCGCAACTTCCTCACCACGCTTTTCCTGTCGCAGGGCGTGCCTATGCTCGTTGCCGGTGATGAGATCAGCCGTACGCAGCAAGGGAACAACAATGCCTATTGCCAGGACAATGAAATATCGTGGATCAACTGGCTGAACGCCGATAAAGAGCTGCTGGAGTTTACCCGCAAACTGATCAGTCTTCGCCGCAACCATCCGGTGTTCTGCCGCCGTCGCTGGTTTCAAGGGCAGCCCATCAAAGGCATTGGGGTAGAGGATATCAACTGGTTTTTGCCCGACGGTTCCGAAATGAACGAAGAGCATTGGCGGCATGACCATGTCAAATCCTTAGGTGTATTTCTGAACGGGCGTGGTTTGCACTCGGTTGGCCCCAAAGGGGAGCAGATCATCGACGATAGTTTCTACGTGATCTTCAATGCCCACCACGAACCGCTGGACTACACCATGCCGGAGGCAAAGTACGGCACCCAGTGGACCAGAATACTGGATACCTGCCAAAACCAGGTAGACGAAGATACCGATACGATTGGGGCCGGCGAGCGTGTGACAATAGCAGGACGCTCGGTAGTGCTGTTGCATCATCCGGTGGCGCAACTGGTAGAGGGCTAAACCTTGTGAGTAGGTATAAGTTATAGAATAAAAGCTTTGAACATGGAAGTGACGATCACACACGATAAAGAATACCAGCAGTTTACCGCCAAACTTGGACAAGAGGATGCGGAACTGGCTTATGCCACCCCTTCAGATGAAGTGCTGGACTTCACGCATACCTATGTGCCTGAGTCTGCAAGAGGCAAAGGCGTGGCCAATAAACTGATAGAAGAAGGGCTGTGCTATGCAGAGGAGAACGGCAAGAAAGTCATTGCCACTTGTCCGGTGGTCAAGAAATTCATCCACAAGAATCCGGACTACCACAAACTTCTGAAGTAAGAAAGGCCTTAAGAAGCAGGTATAGCCGGTTGCGATTCGCAGCCGGCTATACCTGCTTTTAAGATTTGTATCTGGCTATATAGATTATAGCCGAAAGAATGAGCGGATGCTTTTCCTGCATCTTCTCCAATAGCTGCTCCATTACGAGGTAATCGCTGACCGGAGTACTCATTTCACCACACAATAGCAGATACTTATACCTGATCACGCTGATGTAGCATTTGTCGTCGTTGTTCAGCAGGTAGCTACAGATATTCAGGTATAGCTCCTTTGCTTCCTTTTCTCCCAGCTCCACCTTTAGTGTGTCCTTGATTGCTTTTCTGGCGCTTTTGTTTTGCATAATAGTAGGAGGAGTTAATGCAATCGGTCCAAAACTTAGAGGGGTATCTGATTTTGATAAATTTTAAAATCAGTGCGTTACATGCGTCAGGGGAGCCGGCGGTTGGTTTTTAACCCGGCAGAAGCGTCAACCTGTACAGGCCACCATAGGTTGACGAACGGAGAAGTTGTTGCTACTGAAGTGTGGCGCTCGGTTGATTTTCCCGTCTACGCTGAAACCAGGCTTTGTCTGCTCACAGCGGCTAACGCTACATCCAGTGTATACCATACTGAAGTGACAGCGATAGAGTTTTATCCTGCTTATAAGTTGTCTATAGCCCATCCGGTGACATGGGGGGAGCCCCTGCCCTGAAAGTCGCTACGGCCGTGTTTTTGTGGAAAAGCGTGAGCACATCGCCAGAAATTTTGAAAGCGTCCACTTTCTGAAGGATGGCCATCAAATAGTTTTCCTGCTCGATGATCGGGCACATGGCACGCGTGCTTCCAAGGTTGGTTAGCTGGAGATTGTCGTTGCTCAGGCTATACCTGCCCATCAGCCTATTGCAGCCAGTAAAACCTTTGAGCTCGTCGCTGCCTTCCTCAAAACGCAGGTAGGCGGTGTTGCTTTCCGGATTATCCTGCAGCTCCTGCCCTTGCAGCGACAGCAGCATCCAGTAGGAGCCCTGCAGTTCGGATACGCCTTCAGCATATTGCCGGTTCTTCTGACTCATGGTGCAGGAACCCAGTAGGATCGATAGGATAAGGAAGTAGGTAAGGTGTATAGTTTGTTTCATACAGGAACTTGATTTGGTTCTTTCTGAGTCGCGGCCTGTGCCGTTGCCTCAATGCTTATCTTCTTACGATGCCGTCCTGATTTTGGTAAGCCTTCGGCCATATTAAAAAAGCAGTCTGCCTCCTGGAGGGCAGACTGCTCAGGTCAGCATCTATTTCTGGTAACCACGTACCCCGGGGCCATAGTTGGTGATTGGCGAACTGGCTGAATAGTCAGGGCCTGAACGGTAGCCATACCCTTTGGGGCTGCGGCTCGGGTAGTCGTCACTGGTATGGTCAAAATCGTGGCTGTCATTGCCTTGATGGGAACTGCGGCTGCGGTGGTCGTAGTTGGCGCCATACTGGCGACCGTAGTCGTTCCGGCTGCTGTCGCTTTGCTCCCTGCGGTCATAATAGCGGTCGTCCAGGTTTTCCGGATTCTCCAGGCTGCGCCGTCCGTCCTGGCGTCCGTGGGCAAAGTTGTAGTGCTCATCACGGCCGTATTGGTCAATGCGTCGGCCATGGCCGGTAGACTGGTAGCTGTTGTCCTGGCGGGCATAGCGGGGCTTGCCGTAGTCCGAGCCTTCGTTGTGCCAGCCCGTGCCCCGGCTGCGCGTATAGCCTCCCTGCTGCTTATAGTCTGATTGTGGGTTGGGGTCGCCGTACCGCCAGTGGTCCTCCTCTGACTGATTGCGGGTATCGTAATTTGGCCGGTCATGGTCCCGGTGCCAGCCGCTGCCGCCCCACTCGTTCTGGTGCATGCTGCCCTGCATGTGGCGTTCGTGCTGGTAGTCGCGGTTACGGTCCTGGCGGCTTTCGTTGGTCATGTCGTGGCGGCCACGGTAACTGCCGCTGTCCTCGTAGCGGCTCAGGTAGTCGGAGAGGTTGTTCCTGTTACCTGCGTTACGCCCTTGGTTTCTATGGTCACTTTCGTGATCTCGCTCGTTGTATCTCATAGTGTGGTTCTTTTTAGGTTGATAATTCAAACATGCTTTATAAACGGGCATTGGTCGGCAGTGTTTAATTTGTCTGATATTTAGGCTCCTATACCTGACCGTTGCCCGTGGTAGAATCAATCCTGATAGGACCCCGCCGAATGGTGGCTATACCTGCTGTCAGAACTTCTACCCGGGTTGGCAGCGTTAGGGCCGGATTCTGGGTCGGGAACCAGGGCCTTTTTTCCTGCACCACAATGAACATACCTTTCTCATCGCCCACCGCCTCAAACAAGGCCGTGGCTGACTTCCAGCGCGGGAGCTGCAGTTTTTCACGCACTTCCTCACAGAAGCCGGTCACATCGGTCACCGCAATGCCTATATCGGCCAGACCCATCAACTGCTGCGGGCCAAAGGCGGCAAGGCTCTCGGGTGATCTTTTGTGGGCGATCAATTCGACAATATTGAAGTCGGGGTCATAGAAGTAAAGTGCCTGCGCCTCCCAGCTTTCGTGTTCCACCACTGGCGAAGTAGCTCCCGGGGCGTATAGAAAGGCGACCTTTTCCTGAAGCCACTGGGAAGCAGCCGTTATCTGGTTGCTAGGTATATTAAAAGCGAAATGGTAAGGTTCATTTGCTCTTTCGGGCACCGTGCGGAACGTGATGGTGCTGGAGCCTGCCTGTATGCTGAACTGCTTTGTGTCTTCAGCAACAAGCGAAAGGCCAAGTGTTTGGGTATAGAAATCTTTGAGCTTCCCTGGCTGACTGGTCTGTAATTCAATTGAAGTAATTTTCATCCGGATCTTCCATATATGGTGTCAATTGAACCTATACGTAAACAGGGAGCCTTCTAGCATGTATTGGCCGAAACCCATGCAGGCAGGTGCTAAGGCAATAGCCAGAAGCAAAATACCACGATTTTGATAATGTGATCCGACTTCCCACATCTCCTGAATTTTAGCTAATTTTGCAGCACTGTGAGAAAGCAAAAGAAGAAAATCAATTTCGAGATACTCGAAAACATACGAATAGAAGAGATGGTGGCCGAGGGCAAGTGCCTCGCCCGTCACGATAACATAGTTATTTTTGTGGGTGGCGTAGCCCCCGGCGATGTGGTAGACCTGCGCATTACCCGCAAAAAGAAGAGTTTTATGGAGGCTGAGGCGGTGAATTTTCATGCCTACTCGGATGTGCGCGTGCAGCCTTTCTGTGAGCACTTCGGTACGTGCGGCGGTTGCAAGTGGCAGCACATTGGCTACGATACGCAGCTGTATTACAAGCAAAAACAGGTACAGGACAACCTGGAGCGCATCGGCAAGGTGCCGCTTCCGGCTTTCGACCCGATTCTGGGCTCAGCCAAAGACAAATTCTACCGCAACAAACTGGAGTTCACGTTTTCCAACTACGGCTGGCTGACCAACGAGCAGATCAAGTCGGGGGAGGAGCATGAGCGCCGGGCGCTGGGCTTCCATATGCCGGGCCGTTTCGACAAGATTCTCGATATCCAGAACTGCTACCTGCAGCCGGAACCTTCCAACAGCATCCGACTGGCCGTGCGCGACTATGCGCGAGCGAACAACCTGGTGTTTTTCGACAAGCTCGGCATGACAGGCTGGCTGCGCAACCTCATTATCCGGACAGCCAATACCGGCGAGGTGATGGTGATCGTGCAGGTATACCACGAGGACGAAGAGGCCCTGACAGGTTTGCTGGAGCATCTGGCGGTTACTTTCCCTGAGATATCTTCGTTGCAGTATGTTGTGAATGGCAAAGGCAACGAGACTTTCCATGACCTGGAGGTGGTGTGCTACAAAGGCTTGCCTTACATACACGAAGAGATGGAAGGTATACGTTTTCGGGTTGGGCCGAAATCGTTCTACCAGACCAACGGCGACCAAGCTTACGAGCTGTACCGCCTAACCCGCGAGTTTGCCGGCCTGACTGGAAACGAACTGGTATACGATCTTTACACAGGGGCCGGTACTATCGCCAACTTCGTCGCCCGACAGTGCCGCGAAGTCATCGGGATAGAGTATGTGCCCAGCGCCATCGAAGACGCCAAGATCAACTCGCAGATCAATGAGATTACCAATACCACCTTTTATGCCGGTGACATGAAGGACATTCTGTCGGATGAGCTGATCGAACGGCACGGGAGACCGGATGTAGTGATCACCGACCCGCCTCGTGCAGGTATGGATGAGAAGGTGGTGGCGAAACTGTTGCAGGTGCACCCGAACCGCATAGTGTATGTAAGCTGCAACCCGGCCACGCAGGCACGCGACCTGGAGCTTCTTTCCGAAAAATACGACGTAAACCGCGTGCAGCCTGTGGACATGTTCCCGCAGACGCACCACGTAGAAAACATAGTTCTGTTAACAGCTAAATAGGTATTAGATGTTAGTATTTAGATTTTAGACTTGAGAATAGCTCGACCTAACAGTAAAGTAGATGGAGCAGTCTGACGTCTAATATCTATAATCTAATGTCTCCAAAAAATATGCAAAACGATCCTGAACTGAACGGTAAATACCTCGGCACCATTTCCAGAGATTTTGTAGTGGTGGCCGAAACGCTGCGCGAAGCATCTTACCAGGTACGCAAGCGCCAAATTTCCAAATACCCGATCTTTGTTTTCTCCCGTACCGAGGTACCGATTGGCTCCCTTTTTCTGGCCAAGGAAGAACTGGCGCTGGAATGGAACATCTATGCTTCCTACCTGGAGGATTTCATCAAGCATAAATTAGTGGATGAAGAAAAGGTAGAGGACTTCGCTGCTGCTTACAAAGACCCGGATGAATTCTGCTGCCTGTTTGTAGTCGATGGCGAGAACTTCACCAATTTCGTATTCATTCCTTTTCCGGAGGATTAATATTAGAGGTTAGATACTAGATGTTAGACGTTAGATTTACAAAGTATTTTAAGAATCAAAAAAGGGAGCCAATGCTCCCTTTTTTGATTCTTAAAATAAGAAAATGTCTAAAGTCTAATTTCTAACATCTAGTATCTAGCATCTAAAAATGCTGCCAGCCCTGTGCCTGCAACGGGAAGGATTGCCCGTGTTTGTTGGCCAGGTTTATACCTTCGCTTTTGTCAGTTATCTTGCCGATAATGCTGATGTCAGGGTGGTTTTTAACCTTGTCGTAGTCAGCAATAGGTACAGTGAACAGAAGCTCGTAATCTTCGCCGCCGTTCAGAATGCAGGTGATCGGGTCGAGGTTGAATTCCATGGCCGCTTCCAGCGTCTGCTCATCAACTGGCAGGTTATCCTTGTAAATCGTGGCACCCACGCCTGACTGGGCACAGATATGGAACAGTTCCGAAGCCAGTCCGTCTGAAATGTCGATCATGGATGTTGGCTTGATGTCACGCTCCTTCATGTCATGGATCACATCCATGCGCGCCTCTGGACGCAACTGACGGCCCACGATGTACTGCTTGTTCTCTAGTTGTGGCTGCATTTCCGGATCCGCCATAAAGGCTTGCTTCTCGCGCTCCAGAATCTGCAGGCCCAGGTAGGCAGCGCCCAAATCGCCGGTCACGCAGATCAGGTCGTTCTCTTTGGCACCGCTTCGCAGCACAGCTTCGCCTTTTGCCACTTCGCCGATCGCCGTAATGCTGATAATCAGTCCGGTTCGGGAAGAGGTGGTGTCTCCTCCAACCAGGTCTACGTTGTAGTTTTCGCAGGCCAGGCGCATGCCTTCGTAGAGTTCTTCTACCGCCTCCACGGTGTACTTGGCGCCCAGTGCGATGTTCACAGTTATTTGGGTGGGTTTGGCAAACATGGCGGCAATATCCGACACGTTCACGGCCACCGCCTTGTAGCCCAGGTGCTTCAGGGGGCAAAAGGTGAGGTCAAAGTGCACGCCCTCCAGCAGCATGTCGCTGGTGATGACAATTTGCTTTTCGCCCGGCTCAATAACAGCTGCATCGTCGCCAATGCCTTTGATGGTAGAAGGCTGGCTAAGCTCGATTTTTTCATTCAAGCGTTTGATCAGGCCAAACTCGCCCAGTTCGCTCAAGGGGGTATAGTCACTCATGTTCTTTCTGCTTTATACCTGCAAAGGTACGCAATTTATCAGGTATGGGGGTAGTGTGCAGCGTCCTGCTTTCATAAATGTAATTTAGCGCAGAAGTAGTAGCTTTGTAAATGTTTCCCCGGACCAGGGGATAGTGTAAGATTCAGAAGCAAGAACATGAAAGATAAAGTAGTCCTGATTACGGGCGGCACCTCAGGTATAGGCAAGGCGCTGGCCTTTGCGTTTGGCAGGGCAGGAGCTAGGGTAGCTTACTCAGGCCGTAACCCGCAAAACCTTCACCAGACAGCTCAGGAACTGACGACGGCAGGTATAGACAACCTGGCCATAAACGCTGATGTGAGCGTGGAGGCAGATTGTGAGCGCATGGTGGCTGAGACCGTGGCAAAATTCGGGAAACTGGATATCCTCATCAACAACGCTGGCATCTCCATGCGGGCGCTCTTTCAGGACCTGGACCTGGATGTGCTGCGCCAGGTGATGGACATCAATTTCTGGGGAACGGTCTATAGCACCAAGTATGCCCTGCCGTATATTCAGGCTGCCAAAGGCTCGATTATCGGTATTTCTTCCATAGCCGGTTACCGTGGTCTTCCGGCCCGCACGGGCTACTCGGCATCCAAGTTTGCCATGCACGGATTTTTAGAAACCCTGCGCACCGAGCTGCTGCATTCGGGTGTGCATGTGCTGATCGCCTGCCCGGGTTTTACGGCCTCCAACATCCGCAACACAGCTCTTGCCGCCGATGGGCAGCAACAGGGCGAAACCCCGCGCGACGAACAAAAGATGATGAGCGCCGAAGAAGTAGCCGATCGCATTCTGCAGGCCACGATCAAGCGCAAACGCGACCTGGTGATGACCGCACAGGGTAAAATGGCCGTCTGGATCAACAAACTCTTTCCGAGCCTGGCCGATAAGCTGGTGTACAATGTGATGGCGAAAGAGAAGGACTCGCCCTTAAAGAAATAATAGTAGCTAAACAGTAGCAAAAAGAGCGGTCCGTCTCCTTGAGGCGGACCGCTCTTTTTGTATGTGGTGAGTGTTAGAAGAGGTATACGCTAGTAGTAATACATCATGCCACCTCCGCCATCAAACCTAGGATTGACGACGTTGTTGAAAAGAGAACCGAAACGATACCGAATACCAAAATTGAAGAAGAAGTCATAGTTGGAGTTCAACTGGCGTCTTCTTGTCAGCAGGTCTTGGTCAGTAACCGTCCCTTTTATAATGTTCAGCTGATCCCGTTGGATGGCATAGTAGCCGCCAATGTTAAAAGAGAAGCCCTTGAACAATCGGATATCCCCGTAGCCGGAAAAGGAAAGCCGCTTCTTGGAGAAGTCGTGGAAGTAATGGCTGAAAGAAGTGGAGCCGCTGATCTGTCCCCATTTCTGGTTAAAGCTCACGTCCAGCGAGAGGCTCTCCTGAAATCTGAACTCTTTCATCTGAGAGAAAATGGTTTCTTCTATGTAGTTAAGGTAGCGTGGACCAACCTTATACATCAAACCCACATAGCGGTTGTTAGACTCTGAATAGGGGAAGAAATTGTACTCAATAGCAGGAGTAACAGCTAGGTCCAGGTCGTAATTGCTGTAATCGGACTTTTGGGCGCTGACGAAGCCTCCAGCCGACAAATGATCAGTGATAGACCAAACGGTGGTGTTGCTAAAGCTATAGCGTCTGTTGGTATAGGTGAACATTTCATCGCCTTCCCCGAACCGGTTGTTGTTCTCGTTTGCGTTTATGGAGATGCTGGTCTTTAGTTTGTCCGTCACTCTGTTGGCGCTTATGCCTCCGTTCAGGCTGTTGCTGGAGTAATTTCTGTCTCCGCTAAAGTGACCACGCAAATTGAGGTTGAACACCCAGAAATTCCAAGGGTCCTCAGCCGACGTGGTGGCAATTTCGGAGGTATTGCTGTTGTCATCTTTAAAGGAAATGATCATGTCCTTTGCCTTCTCCGTTTTGAGTAAATAAGGCATCAGGCCTAGTTTTATCTTTGCAACCGCCTCTTTGCGGTCCTCATCATCGGTGGCGACGGCCTGTCTCAGGTATGACTTGGTCTCCATCATCCCGGCAAATTTCTCCTGCCCCTCAAACTGAAGCTTGTACTCGCGCCCGCCGCTTCCTGTGGACTGAGAGGTGATCAGCAGATAGACATTGGCCTGAAAACGGTCGTTCACATAATCCACAAAGGTGATCTCCCGCTTGATATAGTCTGTGTCGCAGTAGGCCTGACAGTCTAGAAATACCCGGAGGTTGTCAACTTTAGTGGTTGGGGATTGGGCAAGGCATACGTTTACCAAGAGGAGGGCAAGCACGAGGCTTAAGAATGTTTTCATGTATAGGAGAATTTGAAAAGAAAGAATTAAAAAGCAGTTAAATATATAAAAAATTAAATATAAACTGATTTTATAGGAATAATTATTCTGTTCCTTCTCAAAAACATGTAGCGCCCTCAGTTATAGAAAGGAGGCCTTAGGGCAATTCGAGCAGGTTATGCTTGCGTATATAAGCTGTCTGGCCTTTCCATCTGATCTTATACCAAATGTCCTGCTCGCCGGTGATGGGCACTTTATGGCCTTGCGAGGCAGTGGCCAGCCAGGTGGCACCAGCCGATGGGGCCGACATAATGGCCACCTGGTCTTTTTTGATGATACCCTCATCGCCCAGGTTGAGGAAGTTGATGTAGTAGAGGATAAAGAGCAGGTATAGGGTAAAGCCCACTTTGAAGGTACGCGAAAAGCGGTGGCCTTTACGCCAACTCACAAACATAACCGTGACCGTGACCACAGCCGCGAGCAACATCAGTTCGAGTATGCGCATGTAATGTTTGCTAAGCTGGGTTTTGAAAAACTGCAGGTCATTGTACTCATAGCCGTTCAAACGGTGGGCCTGGCCCAATTCCTCCATCTTTTTGAGCACCGAGCGGCTGGGCTGCTTCTTGTAGAAAAGGTGCAGATAATACATAGCCCCGGTATAGTCGCGCAGACTTTCCTTGATGTAGGCCATTTTCAGCAGCATTTGAGGGGAATAGAGCTGCTGGTTTTGTAACAGCGAGTCGTATTTGGTGAAGGCCTCCACATATTGCTGATTATTGAACAGCGAATCTGCTTCAACAAGTGTTTTAGTATCTGTCTGACTATAAACTGGTTCGGTGTGCAGTACCAAAAAAAGGAGCAAAAAACCAGATATTTTGAACCAAAGATTTTGCATTTAATCAGATAGCTATTACTTTTGCAACGCAATTAAGGGTAACGCCCTTAGGAATGCAAGTTAGTAAAAAGATTCTGTAGCTCAGCTGGTAGAGCAATACACTTTTAATGTATGGGTCCTGGGTTCGAATCCCAGCGGGATCACTCTTAGAACCTCCTTATTTAGGTAAGGAGGTTTTTTTACCAACTAACTTAATTGCCGATTCTGTAGCTCAGCTGGTAGAGCAATACACTTTTAATGTATGGGTCCTGGGTTCGAATCCCAGCGGGATCACTTCTAAAAAGCCTCAAACCTGTGTTTGAGGCTTTTTTTATGTCATTGTTTTTCGAAACCGTAACCCAATAGGCAGTTTAAGGTTTATATTGCCATAGCTCACCTAAAGCTTATCTATGGAAAACCTCGTCAAGATCCAGGTACCCGTATCCATTGCCTATCCCGTTTTGGAAAGTCTGCTGAAGAAACAATTGGTAGGAGAATTCATACCTAAACCAAAAGAGGGGGTGGAGGAATCGCCCTACGCCCAGATCCTGGATATCGGGCTGACAGGCAGCAGCTCAGGAGTAGGCAACATCTTCCTGAAAGTACGGATTCGCATTCTGCGCACGATTCTGAAACGGGACCAGGTCGACCTTTATGTGCAGGCGGCACTGGGCTATGATAATACGTCTCAGGAAGTATATGTCCGGCAGTTTAGAATGGAGTCCCAGACATCCAGTCGTTTTTACAATTCCTCACTAGAGGTGCTGGTCAACAAGGTGGCCTACAATCAGATTATACAGAAAACCAGGGTCAACCTGCAGGATATTATAGAAGCGGAACTGAAAAAGGCCAACGGTTCGCTGGAAAAAGGATTGGAACTGAAAGGGCTGAAGCTTACGGGAGTAGTAGAGGAGGTGCGTGTGCAGGACATCTTACCTAAGCCCAACCGAATGTTCCTGAACCTGGAAGTGCAGGCAAAAGTAGAGGTAGACGTTTTTGACTTAGGCGAGCTAATGCCAGTATAGTGAATCGGCTTATTCGGACGGATTCAGTTTTTTCTGAAAATGATAATTTTTTATACCTCTGTTAAAGGCTTGAAAATAAGGCGTGTCAAACCAAAAATGTGTCGAAGCGTTTTAAACAGATACCAATTAGCAGTTCTAAAGTAAAGCAGGATTTTGCGGTTTAGAGAAAAACTGCTACTTTTGCAATCCCAACACAGGGAATACAGTACTGATTCTGTAGCTCAGCTGGTAGAGCAATACACTTTTAATGTATGGGTCCTGGGTTCGAATCCCAGCGGGATCACAAAAGAAAAGCCACTTAGATTAGTCTGAGTGGCTTTTCTTTTTTATGCTGATTCCTTTACTCAGTTTTATAAAGCGTCTCGAAGAGTTTGTACTTATACTGCTTGTACTCCCGCAGCACGGCTACCATGGCAAAAAGCGTCAGGGCGATTACCACAGGGTATGCCAGGTATAGCAAGGGGTGAAGCAGTGGCAAAAACAGCAGCCCCAACAGCAGAATCGAGATGAAACTATATAGGTAAGAGGTCTTGGCACTGAAACTCAGAATACCCCCCTTCACCATTTTCGGACTTGTGAACGACGCGATAATGCCTATCGGGGTGAGCACCAGCACCGCTGCGCTGTACATGAGCAGAATGAAGGTCGCCTGCTCGTGGTTGAACAGTGCCACATACAGCACCACAATCGCTGCGTCGATCAGTAAAGGCATGCGCAATGGCAGCAGGCTGGCTTTCAGGAACTCTTTGTAGTTGCCGGTGGCCCGTTCGGTTGTCAGCCAAAGGTTCTTATAGAAGCCCCACACGTTGTTAAACACATAGGTATAGATGACGAGCGGCCCCACAAACAACCACAGCGATGCGTTCTTGTCGAGCATGTGGATACCCTTGATGCTATACACGGTGGCGTCGATGCCCAGCATAAGTACTTTAAAGCCTAGCCCGAAGAGCAGGAGTTGTTTGGCCATCTTGTGGTTTTTGAACAGGCGCCATCCCAGGCTGCGGCGGGCATTGCTGCTGTAGTTCACAGTGCGGCGTTTTGGTTCGAAAGCGGCCTGCTCCAGGAAATAGTTTGACGTCAGGAAGAAGCCCAGCGAAGCCAGATGCACCACCAGCATGATGACCGTACTGATAGGCTCGAACATAGGAGCGCGTGCCTCCAGTGCTATAAAGGCACCGGCCATCACCACAGCCGCCCAAAATACGCTGCTGCGCCAGTTGATTCTGCGCTCAACAAAAATTTGGAAAGAGCGGCGCGTGATATGAGCCGTCAGGAAGACCAAAAAGCTCTGAACCAGGTGCAGGAAGGTATAGTCAGGCGATATGATGGAAAGCAGCAGCAGAAAGTTGAGCAGCACGAAGTAAAACGGCGACACCAACTCCACCACCAGCTCGGTCCAGAAGCGCATGAGTGGCTTGACAGGGTAGATGCGGTTAATAAAATCAGCCTTGGGAATGTAAGCCGGGAAAAATCCGCGCAGGATAGTGAAGGCCAGCAGCAGCAAGTTGGTATACCCCAGCATTTGGTCCACACTCATGTTCAGGCTGCCTTCCTGCGCCTGTTGCAACAAGTAGGAAAACAACCAGGCATAGAAACCCGAAAGTACAATGCCCAACGCCAGCAGCAAAACGCGCTGTATCTTTTTCTGTCTGAAATAGCTATGGAGTCTCGCCTTGCACGAGTATAAGATCAGGTCCATGTGATAAGTTAGAAAGTTTAAAAGTTAGAAAGATGTGAAGTTTAGAAATCAGAATGCTTTATCGGTAACTTTCTAACTTCCAAACTTTTTAACTCTCTAACTAATTCAACATCCAATCCATGTTGGTGTCGGCTGCGGAGGTGTGGTGCGGAAGCAGCAACTGGAACAGGGCCTGGTCAATCAGGCTTTCGCCGTTCATGGTAAACTCCTGCACCGATCCGTTGTACATCAGCTGACCGTCGTTAAGCACGCCGATGTGCGTGGCTACACGCTCCACATAGTTTAGGTCATGCGATGAGATTAGCACCACCCGGTTTGGCGTGCTGTAGTTTCGTATAAGCTGCACGAGCAGCTGGGCGGCAATCGGATCCAGGCCTGTAAAGGGCTCATCCAGGATCAGCACCCGCGGTTTGTGCAGGATAGCCGCCACAATTCCCACTTTCTTTTTCATGCCTGTGGAGTAGCCCGCAATGTTCTTGTGCAGCGACTCCTTATCCGTGAAAAAATAGTTGGTCAGGCTGCTGATGCGCTGCTGGGCTTCTGACTCCGGCAGTTTGTAGAGTTTAGCCACAAAGTTGAGGTACTCTAACCCGGTGAATTCTTCGATGAGTGGGTTGTCTTCGCAAAGGGCTCCCAAATCCTGTTTAACTTCCAGGTTACTGGTTAGATAGTCTTTGCCGAAAAGGGTGATGGTACCTTCATCCGGTTTTATGAGATCGAGAATGCTATTGAGAAGCGTGCTCTTGCCAACTCCGTTTTTTCCTAACAGGCAGTAGCACTGCCCTTGCTCTATTGTGATATCAAGCGACTGCAAAACGTGTTTTCTGCCATACGCTTTCGATAATCCCTTTATCTCGATGCTCATATATGATGATCTGGCTAAGTTTGTCAACCTGTAACTAATTGTTAATCAGGTATAAAGTTGAGTATACACCCGGAATAGTCCAAACAAAGGCCCGATGTGTCAAGCAAATAGCCCTGCTTCTCCGGAAAAACTTATGTATCTCATCTTGCTATTAGCAACATGTGTGGCTATGCAGAAGGTTTCGGAAAGAACGAATTGTTCGTTAATTTTTTCAATTATCGCCTGCTATCTGCTAACAGCCATTCGGTTGTTGTAGAACAAATCCATCATTCTATTACAGAAAATAAAAATTTAGAACCATCTAAAAATAATTTTTAAATTAATCTAAACTTTTATTTAAGTTTGTCTCGTATTAAATGGCATACCTGACATAACTTATGAAACAACTGTATCTTTTGATGATTATTTCCATCATACCCGTTATTGCACTGGCGCAGCAGGGAAGTATAAGCGGCGTAGTAAGAACCGGGGAATCGCCTGTGGCTTTTGCCAGCATAGGTATAGCCGGAACCACCATTGGTGCTACCGCCGACGAAAACGGTCGGTTTGTGCTGGAGCAGATCCCGGCAGGCACTCATCAGCTGAACGTGTCGGCAGTAGGGTATAGGCCCCAAGAAAAAACTGTCAGTGTCAAAGCTGGCGAGGTAACCACTGTTAGTATCACACTGCAAGCGCAGGATGCCCGGCTGAGGGAAGTTGTCGTGACGGGTACCATGCGGGAGACCTATTTGCTGGAGTCGCCGGTTGCCGTGGAGATCTATACCCCGAAGTACTTCCAGAAAAACCCAACCCCTGCCATATTTGAGGCACTGGAGATTGTGAACGGCGTGCAGCCCCAGATTAACTGCAATGTGTGCGGCACTGGCGATATCCACATCAATGGCATGGAAGGCGCCTATACCATGGTGCTGATAGACGGCATGCCGATCGTAAGCGCCCTGTCTACGGTATATGGCCTGAGCGGAATACCCAATAGCCTGATCGAGCGGGTGGAAATAGTGAAAGGCCCAGCTTCTACGCTGTATGGCTCTGAGGCAGTGGCAGGCCTCATCAACATCATCACCAAAAGCCCGGCCACCGCGCCGCGCCTTTCCGCCGATGTGTTCTATACCTCGCACCGCGAGTTGAATACAGACGTAGGGTATAGCAAGCAGTGGCAGAAAGCCTCCACTCTGCTAAGCGCCAATTATTTCCGTTTCAACGACA
Organism: Pontibacter aquaedesilientis; assembly: GCF_014773225.1. GTDB lineage: Bacteria > Bacteroidota > Bacteroidia > Cytophagales > Hymenobacteraceae > Pontibacter > Pontibacter aquaedesilientis. Next base: position 723,153 of record NZ_JACXAJ010000002.1, read on the forward strand.
GACGCGATGTCAACCACGACAACTTTACGGATGTGCCATTGCAGCACCGCATCTCGATCTTCAACAAGTGGAACCTGAGCCGAAACCAGAACCGGGTGGCTCATCTGGCAGCCCGCTATTATTACGAAGACCGTTTTGGTGGGGAGTTGCAATGGACACCGGCCTTTCGGGCAGGGGACAGCATCTATGGGGAATCTGTCTACACAAGGCGCTACGAAATGCTGGGAGCTTACCAGTTGCCGATTCAGGAGAATGTGGTACTGAGTTATTCCTACAATGACCACCTGCAAAACGCGGCCTACGGTAACACGTTGTACAAAGGCCATCAGCGGGTGGCTTTCGGGCAACTAGTTTGGGACAAAGACCTGGCCTTGCGGCATAAACTACTGCTGGGCGCTGCCTTTCGCTATACCTGGTACGATGACAATACACCCGCCACGCAGCAAGGCGAAGGAGAAACACAGGTAAACAAACCTGCGCAGACCTTGCTGCCAGGGGCATTCGCGCAGCATGAATATAAGGCCTCGGACAAAACCACGCTGCTTACCGGTCTGCGTTACGACTATAACTCTGAGCACGGCAGCATTCTGTCTCCACGCTTTAATGCCCGCTGGTCTCCCAATGAGGACAATACCTTCCGGCTGAGCCTGGGCAATGGCTATCGTGTCGTCAACCTGTTCACCGAGGACCATGCCGCGCTCACCGGAGCCAGGGAGATTGTAATTCGGAATGAGCTGAAACCAGAGCAGTCCTATAATGCCAGCCTCAATTACCAGCGCTATGTTAACTTTGCCGGTGGCTTTTTGAATCTGGAGGGCTCGGCATTCTATACCTATTTCACCAACAAGATCGTCGCCGACTTCCTGACTGACAATAACCTGATCATCTACGACAACCTAAGCGGCCACGCCATCTCAAAAGGTATAGCCCTCAACACAGAACTGGCCTTTACATTTCCGCTACGTTTGCATGCAGGTGCTACGCTGATGGATGTTTACCAGGTAGAGCAATCGGCAGAAGGAAACGAGGAGCGGATACCGCAGCTCCAGGCACCCCGCTTCTCGGGTACCTTCACGGCTTCCTATCAGTTTCGCAACCTAGGCCTTACCCTCGACTACACCGGCAGTGTGAAAGGGCCAATGCACCTGCCTGTGCAGAAGAATGACTTCAGACCGGAGATGTCGCCTTGGTTCAGTTTGCAGAATTTACAGGCCACAAAAGCCATGGGGGAGGGCTTGGAGGTATACGGCGGCGTGAAAAACCTGCTCAACTTCATGCCGAAGCACCCACTCATGCGCCCCTTCGATCCGTTTGACAAGCAGATAGAAGTAGACAACCCCGACGGCTATAGCTTCGACACTGAATATAATTACGCCCCACTACAAGGCCGTCGATTTTTTGTCGGGCTGCGGTATACCTTGCCACAGCAGGCTAAGTAATTGTAAATGTGATCGGTGCAGGTGTGATTGATATGGCGATGAAAAATTTCAGGAAAAGTATCTGCCAAAAATCGGCTTTGGCGGGTACTGCTTGTTGCAATTCTCGAAACTGCTCTATACTTTTGCAAACCTATTTACCTGCGCACGTGGTGAAACTGGTAGACACGCCATCTTGAGGGGGTGGTGCCTTCGGGTGTGGGAGTTCGAATCTCCCCGCGCGCACATCAAAAGCTCTGTTCTTAACTGAATGGGGCTTTTTTTTTCAGGATTTTCTTCTGGACGGGGTGGCTATACCTACCTTTGGTTAGTACGATCAGGCTTATACCTGTAAATTGGAAATGGCCGCCAGCTCCTAGCCTGTTTTTAGGAGGGGTGGGAGAAGGTGACCCGACATCTTTGAGAAAATCTTGTGTATCCTTTCTGATCCTGAAAATCCTGATTCAGACTATACCTTCCGCTCAAACGGATTCTCCGGCTTTACCAGCAAGACCTTTTCCCGTTCCACAACCACAGCTCCGGCTGGGGCGCCCTTGGGTTTGCGCACCCATTTTTTGGGAGTATAGATAACAGGGCATAGCGAATCACTTTTGCGTTTGCTGTAGTAGGCAGCCAGTTGCGCGGCTTTTTCGAGCACGGTGGCAGGTATGGTTTTGCCGGCCTGGTGTTTGATGACCACATGCGAGCCCGACACATCCTTGGCGTGCAGCCAGATGTCCTCTTTGTAGGTATGGCGTTGGGTGAGCTGGTCGTTGCTCTGCGAACTTTTGCCCACCAGTATTTTGAAACCTTCCGTCTCGAACAGGCGAAAAGGGATTTCCTGCTGTGCCTGTTGTTTGGAGCCTGTTAGGTGGGGATATGTTTTCAGGTATTGCTTTAGTTCCTTGTAAGTCTTCACTTCAGCAAGTGCCTGTAACGCATCCTCCAGCACAATGGCCTCCTCTAGTTTTCGCTCCATTTTCTCCTCCAGCTGCCTTACTTCTACGTGCTGGTTCTTCGCCTTGCGGTAGAGGCGCTCTGCCTGCTTCTGAGGCGACTCGTTGCTCTTTAGCTTAAAGGTGCGTGTCTGGTCGGTATAGAAGTCGTAAAGCTCCACCTCCGTAGCCCGAGGCGGTATGTTGGTCAGGTTCGCCATCAGGATATCCGCAGTCTGGGAGTAGGAGCGGTTGTGGCGCATGTCCAGAAGCCGCGCTTCGGTTTGCTCCAGCACCGCCTGGGTCATATGCTGCTTTTTCAGGAGTTGTTGCTGTAGCTGCGCATACTGCTGCTCAAAACCTGTTTCTGTCAGGTATAGGCGGGTATACGCATTAAGCACCTCAATAGGGTCTTGGTATACCTGTCTCACTTCCCCAACTTCCAGCAACGACAGACGCGTTTTCCCGGCTAGCTTTACCAGGTAGTAGGCAGTCGGGTTTTCCAGCTCGTCGAGCATATCCTGCACCAGCTCCCATTTACCCTCTAGTGAGGCATTCGCGTATCCCTTGTTCTCCAGGTATAGCGCAGGTATATCACCGAAGGTAGGGTATACCTGGCGCACATTCCCCGCTGCTGCCGCGAAGGCTTCGAAGTTCTGCCGGATGGGCCGATCCATTTTGAGTGGGTCAAGCTCCAGGTCGGGACTAAATTTCTTGTGAAAAACCTTGAGCGGTTCTTCTCCCTGGAACAGCACTACGTTAGAGCGATTCCCGAACAACTTAAAAAGCAGGGTAAAGTCGTTGCTGAGCCGAAGGTAAAAACTGCGCTCGTTAAGGTGTTGTACTACCTCTTGTACAACAGCACCCTGTATTTCTTTAAATAAACTGACACTGTTGGCGCGTGCCCGCTTGAAATCAGCAGGGAAGGAAAGGGATGAAAACTGGGAGGTCAGAATCGCCCGGATGTAAAGTTCTTTCTCTGCCGCAGCCAGTCCGATAACCAGCTCGTCTTTGTTTTGGCTGAAACAGGAAATAACCTCCAGCCCTGCCAAAAGGGGCTGTAGCTGTGCTGTTAGTTGCCTTAGGAAATAATAGTTTTGGTGCATCTATACCTCAAACTGCAGGCCATCGTAGCCCAATCGAATAAAGTCGGGGAGGGTAAGCTCCACCTCGCGGTGCTGGCCCAGCAAATGGCTGATGTGGGTGAGGTAGGCCCGTTCAGGTTGCAGGTCTTCCAGTAGGTCTACAGCCTCTTGCAGGGAAAAGTGGGAGATATGCGGTTCCTGGCGCAGGGCGTTCAGCACGACTACCTTAGAGCCGCGCACTTTTTCCTTCTCCTCTTCCGAGATATAATTGGCGTCGGTGATGTAGGTAAAGTCGCCTACACGGTAGCCCAGCACAGGCAGTTTGTAATGTTTTACCCGGATAGGTGTGAAGCGTATACCTTCCACATCAAATGGTTCTTCTGTGATCGGGTGCAGCTCCACGCGAGGGATACCGGGATACTGTATACCTGAAAAAATATAGGAGAACTCCCGCTTCAGTTGCTCAAGCACCCGCTCCTCACCGTAAAGCGGCATGTCTTTGTGCTGAGAGAAATTGTAAGCGCGGATGTCGTCGAGGCCGGCGGTGTGATCTTTGTGCTCATGGGTGAACACCAGGGCGTCGAGTGTGCGGATCCGTTCGCGCAGCACTTGCTGGCGAAAGTCAGGGCCGGAGTCAATGATGATGCTTTTGCCGTCTACCTGCAGGTGCACCGATACCCTGAGCCGCTTGTCCCGATAGTCAACAGAACGGCACACTTCGCAGGAACAACCGATTACCGGTACGCCCTGCGAAGTGCCCGTGCCTAACAGCGTTATTTTCAATTGATTCTTTCCTGGTTACGGATGTCCAGATAAAGCTGGCGGTTCTTCTCGCTCAGCAGGGTTTCATCCACCGATATGGTTCTCAGGATGTCGCAAAGGCAGTTGATCTTACCCTCGAGACTGAAATACTTGTTCACAACGGCTACTTTCATGTCCTTCAATACACAGTAGCCCGCCTTAAAATTTCCCTTCTCGTAGCGCAGCACAAAATCTGACTCCGCAAAAACATCCTCCAGCTTATTTAAAAATGGCCGTGTGTACTTCAGCTCCATTTACAGTTCGCCTGTGTGCTTCTTTACGGTTTGTACCAGCATGTCGAAATCAAGTGGCTTAGGCAGGTACTCGTTGATGCCTACCTCCTTGAAGTCTTCCATGGTATAGTTGTTGGCGTTGCCGGTTACCGCGATGATGGGAATATTGGCAATTTGCTTGTCTTTGTGGGCGCGAATCTCCTTGGAGCACTCCATGCCGTTCTTGATCGGAATGTTAAGGTCCATCAGGATGGCGTCGATCTTGTTGTTTTCTACCTGCTTGATCACCTCGCCGCCGTTCTTTGCGGTCAGGATCTTGTAGTTCTGAAGCTCAAGGATCTTCTTCGTCAGGTTCAGGATCACAGAGCTATCTTCTGCGATCAGTATGGTTTTGTTTTCTGCCATAATAATATAAGCTATATAATTATTTCTTTGTAAGCTTTGCGGTAAATATCGTACTGTTGCTGAAGCTTAAGGAAGTTTTCGGGTACATCCTCAAACTTATCATGCTTTATGTCGTGCTCCAATATTTTGGCAAGTTCAGCCACCTGGTTTATACCCAGCGTAAAGCCGGTTCCTTTAAGTTGATGCAATGTACTTAAAATACTTTTGTATTGTTGTGCATCGAGTTCTTTTTTGGCTTCGTCGAGCAATTCGGCCGCTTCTTGCTCAAATTCGGAGTAGAGTTGGCGGGTAAAATCATTGCCGCCGATCTCTCTCAGTTGTTCTACTATCTCCATGTCGATGACTGGTTCTGTATCGGTACTCGCCTCTTTTGAGTCAACCAGTTCGAGGGCGACAGCACCTTCGCGCTTCCAGTTCTGCTCATGCCACTTCATGATGACTTTATGCAGATCGGAGCTCTTGACAGGTTTGGAGATGTAATCGTCCATACCCTGGCTCATAAACTTCTCAGCATCTTCCCGCATAGAGTAAGCCGTCATGGCTACCACTGGCGGGCAGGCTGATCCCAGCTTCTCCTTGATGATGGAAGTGGCCGTAATGCCGTCCATCTCCGGCATCTGGATGTCCATAAAGATCATGTGGTAGCCGTTGTTCAGGGCCCTGTCGATGGCTTCGTAGCCATTGGAGGCCACATCGGTGTTACAGCCCAGACGCTCCAACAGCTTGAAGGCCACTTTCTGGTTTATTTGGTTATCGTCCACCAGTAGCACATAGGGCGCAAAATCAAGCGACTCTACTTCGGCGTTCTGCAGCTGCAGGCGTTGGATCTGCGCCTCCACCTCATCGCTGTTGGCTTCTTTCACTTTAATGGTAAACCAGAACGTGCTGCCCTGTCCCGGAGTGGATTCGACCCCGATGCTGCCACCCAGCAGGTGTGTGAGTTGTTTAGATATGGCCAGCCCAAGCCCGGTTCCCCCAAATGTCTTCGTTGAGGAGTTGTCGAGCTGCGTAAAGTCAGTGAAAAGCAGTTTCTGGTCTTTTTCTGTTATACCTATACCTGAGTCCTTCACGCGCACACTCAGTACATACTCTCCTTTTTTCTTGAGCGGTTGGGCATCCACGCTGATGTTCACTTCGCCCTCGTTGGTAAACTTAATGGCGTTGGAAGTCAGGTTGGAAAGCACCTGCAGGAATCGGGTTTCATCGGTCAGGATGTAACGCGGTGTTTCTGGCGTAATGTTGTAGATAAAGTGCAGGTCTTTCTGCTGCGCACGATTCGCAAACAGCGAGTGTATCTTGTTGAGCGTGTCGTGCAGGTCCATGCCGTTTTCATGCAGCACCAGTTTGCCTGCCTGCATCTTGGAAAGGTCCAGGATGTCGTTCAGGATCGCCAGCAGGGCGTCCGACGATTTGCGCAGGGTGTCGATGTATTCGCGCTGCTCGTGGTCGGTGATGATCTGGCTCAGCAGGTCGATCATGCCGATGATGCCGTTCATAGGCGTGCGCAGCTCGTGGCTCATATTGGCCAGGAACTGTGTCTTTACCTTGAGCAGGTTCTCGGCCTCTTCCTTCGCTTTGAGCAGGGCGACCTGTGTGCGCTTCAGTTCTGACACATCGCGCACCACACCCTCCAAACCAGTCGGAGCGCCCTGCTGGTCGTAGGTCAGCCGGGCGTCGAGTAGCACGGTTTTAACAGAGCCGTCCTTGCATACCATGTCGATTTCAAAATCCCGGATGGTTTTCTGCTCCAGTACCCGCTGTTTCACCAATTCCCTGTCGGCAACATTGGCGTAGAGCTGTTCCGATGCGTGATTCAGAATCTCTTCCTCACGATACCCGAGCAGGTGTTGGATGGATGGGCTGACCAGTTCCACAATGCCATTTAGCGTAGTGCGGTAGTACACATCCTGGAAGGACTCGAAAATGCTTCGGAACTTGACCTCGCTCTGCGCCAGGGCAAGCTGCGAACGCTTCTTGTCTGTGATGTCTAGGGCTATACCTGAAATTTCCTCAAAGGTGCCGTCCTCCAGGTAGATCGGGTTCAGGTATACCTCACGCCAGCTTTCGGGATTGTGCAGATGCACCTCAAAATGCTGTGTGTGCCCCTTGAAAGCCTCGGTATACTTTGCCTGCCAGAACTCAAAGGAGTGCTCATGGAAGTTAGCAACGTTGTTGTCGTTGAGGCGCGTGTACAACTCCAGCTCCTGGCCGCTGCGGTTGAAGAAGGCGGCCGCGAAGTTTTTGTTGAAAGACGTCAGCTCAAAGTCGCGGTTGAGAGACCACATGTGATGCGAGCCGCTCTCGAAGATGGCGTTGAGGCGTGCGTTCTGGTTGTTTATCTGCTCCTCGTTGCGCTTGCGCTCAATGGCAAGCGCCACCTGGTTCGATATAAAGTGCAGAATCTCGATGTCGGTATGCACATAGGCGTTCGGGTCATGGTAGTCCTGTAACGTGATTACCCCGATAATGCGGTCGCCAATAGCTAAGGGGGAGCACAAAATCACCTCCGGTATAGCGCCGTGCAAGGTTAGGTTTTGCTCTTTGGCCAGCTCCAGCAACTCTGCCTTCTGCATATAGAGCGGTTTACCCGATTCGATGATATACTCTGATAGTCCGATCGAGAACGGCCGGCGCATTTGCGACTTCGTGGACTTGTCCACAAACTGGTCGATCAGGTAGACGAAATGCAGGTGCCGGTGATCGTTGTCGCAAAGGGCGATGAAGATGTTGCGGGTCTCAATGATCTTGCTCAACTCCCGGTGTATGGCACTGTAAAGCGAGTTGAGGTCCTTGCTGCTGATGGCCAGGTTGGCTATACTGTAGTATACCTTCTGCAGGCGCTCAGCCTTGATGCGGTCTGTAATGTCGTGCAGGATCGCCCGGGTGGCCACCGGGCGGCCGTCCTGCCAGCTGCAGGTGATGGAACCGATGAGGTGGACCGGTTTGCCTGCCTTGGTGAGGAACACGGTTTCCATTTTGTTCACATTCTCCCCCTTGTACAGGTTGCGCAACTGGTAGATCAGCTTGGCCTTGTAGTAGGGGTGCACGATATCGTTGAGCGTGAGCGACTCAATGTCGTGGTCGGTATAGCCCAGGCGCTCTTTCCAGGCCTTGTTCACGAAGATGAACTTGTTGTCTACCGAGATGTTCTGTATCAGGTCATGCGCATTGTCAAAAAGGTCCTGCAGGCGGATCTTGTTGTCCTTCAGGGCCTCCATGGCAATCCGTTTGTCGGTCATGTCCTTGCCCACGCTGGTAAGCCCTATCAGCTGGCCCTCAGGACCGTACTCGAACATGCAGTTCCAGCGCATGGTCTTCACCTGACCCGACTTGGTGATCACATCACGTTCGTAGTAGGTGTTGAGCTGCTTTGTCTCCAGTGATTTTTTGAACTCTCCAAATCGCGTTTCGCGGTCAGAGTCAGGTACTAGCATTTCATAGAAGTTCTGACCGATTACCTCCTCCCGGCTGTACTCTACATATTTGAGGAAATAGTCGTTGGCATAGGCGATGTTCCCGTTCGTGTCCAAGCTGTAGTAGATCAGGTTTACCTTCTCCAGGAAATCGCGGAAATGCGCCATGGATTCACGGGCAACTTCCTCGCGCCGTTTCGCATGCTGCATTTGCTTTCGCTGCGTGATGTCGCGCTTAAACGCCAGGATATGGTAGTGTCCGTCAATCAGGATCCGGTTCAGGGTAATTTCGGCGTCAAACGGGGTGCCGTCTTTGCGGATGTTCTTCCATTCGAAGGTGATGGGTTCGCCGGTTGACATGATCTGCTCAATGAGCTGTGCCGTTTTTACGGTGGACAGCATGCCGTCCGGTTGATATTCCGGAGAGTAATCCTTCGGTGCTTTGCCTAGAAGGTCCTCCTTTTTGCAGCGGAAAAACTGCAGCGCTTTCTCATTGCATTCAACCACTACACCATCACGGAAAAGCAGAATGGCATCGTAGGTAGACTCAAACACCTTCTTGTACTTATCCTCGGTGCTCGAAAGCTGCTGCTGCAGGTCGTGCGTGGCGATGTAGTTGCCGATGGCCGTGCCGATGAAGTCGAGCAGCGCCACAAATGACTGTGTGATTTTCGACTCGTGGCCTGGCCATACAAGCAGCAAGGCGATCAGGCCGGAGTCAGTTGTAACAGGCATCACCGTCAGGTGCTGTGCCAGCTGCTTCTCCAACATCCGGATGATGTCGGGGAGCACCTTGCGCTTCTCGGCATGGAAAAGCTTTGTTGCCTGGTCGAGCGGCAGTACAAGATCGGCGGGCAAGCCATTGGCTGGCATTACGCCCTGAGAATAAGCCAGATGGACTTTCTCTGCCGCAGCGTCGTAGGCATATACGGCTCCCCCGATCACGTCGCTCTTGTCAAGCAGTTCTTCCAAGGTGGAGCGTAACACATCCTCCCGACTGTCGGAGCCGGACAGGTTGGTAATCAGGTGGTTGACGAACTCAAGCTGGTGGTTACGGAACCTGACATTGCGCTCGGCGCCCACCGCTTCATACAGGTTTTTGGCAGAGCCGAAGATGACGGTTTTGCCATCGAAAGTACCGCGCCGCAGCGATACCTCTATCGGCGTCAGTTCCTGTTCCTTGTCGCGTAGCCACCACTCAAACCGCTGGGGCTCACCCTGCAGTGTGCTCTGCAACTGGTTGCGTAGGGCCACCCGCTCAAACAGGTTCAGGTCAAAGTTCTTGAATATTGATTTGCCGAGCAGGTCTGCCTTTTCCTGGTTAATGAGCTCCAGTGCGCTTTGGTTGATGTCGATAAAGTCACCTTCCTGGTCCAGAATGAAAAGGGGCTCCATGGTTTCGTCGAACACATTGTGATAGCCGTGGCCGACCTCGGCGAGGGCCTCCTGGGGTGCGCCTTCATTGCCGGAAAACTCCAGGCACAGGAACGAATGCCCCTGAAACTGCAACGACTGCAGTTGGCAGGCAACCCGCTGACCTTTGGCCAGTAAGGTGCCTTCTTGTCTCTTGCTCTGTTCTAGTTTTGCAATAAGAGCAGCAAAATCTCCCTCGGTTTCCAGCTCCAATCCCTGCCGGATGTTATCGCCGACTGTTAGCTGAAACAAGGCCTCTGCCTGTGGGCTGGCGGCCAATATCTCCCCGCTGTGGGAAGCAACTAGCAGCGCACTCCCATCAGGGTGTAACTGCGTGAGCACCTGCAACAGGCTACTGGCCTGGTTCGTAAGGTTTTGTGTGGTATTTCGACTAGGTATAAGGGGCATCTAATTGTCTTGCTATATGGCTGAATAACCGGTTTAAGAAACCCGAAATTCAGGATACAATTTGGGAATCAAACCGATAAATTAACAAAAAAAAACGATTGGATAGCATGTTTTGCTACTCGGTTAACAATAAAGCCTTTTAATTTGTGCTCCTTTGCACAGATATTTTGCACTGCTTACTTTTAGTGCATTGGCAAGCCGCTAGGCCGAACGTGATTGGTTTGGCAGCTTTGCCTCTATTTCTTTTGATACACTGCATGACTTTCTCCGACAAAACTAATTTCCTGATCGTGGTGGTGGGCCCGACGGCTGTGGGTAAAACAGACCTGTGCGTGCAACTGGCCCGCCATTACCACACCGAAATCATTTCGGCCGATTCCCGGCAGTTTTACAAAGAAATGTCGATCGGGACGGCAAAGCCCTCAGCAGAAGAGCAGCAAGGTATAAAGCACCATTTCATAGATTCACACCAGATTACAGCGGAGTACAATGCCGGTGCCTATGAGCAGGATGTGCTGGCGCTCCTCCAAGCACTCTACCAAAAGAAGCAGACAGTTATCCTGACGGGAGGCTCCGGCCTGTATGTGCGGGCCGTATGCGAGGGCATGGACGAAATGCCCGAGACAGACCCGGCCATCCGGGAGCAACTGACCGCCCTATACCAGCAGCAAGGGATGGAGCCTTTGCTCACACAACTGCAGCAGTTAGATCCATTTTACTATGAGCGAGTAGACAAAGCGAATCCGCAACGGGTTATCCGGGCATTGGAGGTATGCCTGTCGAGTGGGCAGCCTTACTCTTCGTTTCGCAAGAAGGAGCAGCAGGAGCGGCCTTTTCAGATAATCAAAATCGGCCTCAACCGGGACCGGCAGGAACTCTACGACCGCATTGACCAGCGCATGGACCAAATGCTGGCGCAGGGACTTTTGCAGGAGGCGGAGGCCTTATACCCTTATCGGCATCACAATGCTCTGCAGACAGTGGGGTACAAAGAGATATTCGATTTTCTGGAAGGCAAGTATGACTGGGAAGAGGCAGTGCGATTGCTCAAACGTAACAGCAGGCGCTATGCCAAACGACAGCTTACCTGGTTTCATAAGTTTCCCGACTATACCTGGTTTCACCCCGACCAGTGGGAGGAGATAGTGGCATTTATTGACAAGCAAATAAGTGCGTCGCAGGTATAGCGGCTATCGTTCCGCCTAAAAACAACAGAAAAGCCGGCACATTGCTGCTACCGGCTTTTTTTGGTAAGTAAACAAAATGTGCTATACCGACAGGATATCCACCATTTTGGTGAAGTTCGGGTTGATGAGCTTCTGTTTGGTTATGGTTTCGATAAACGGTGTGTAAACCAGTTCTTTGTTGATGATACCGGCCATTTCGTTGGTGCGTCCTGCCAGCAGGCCTTCCACACAGGCTATACCTAGCTGACTGGCCAGCATACGGTCGGCTGCAGTAGGTGCCCCGCCGCGCTGCACGTGGCCCAGAATGGTTACTCGGGCATCCATGTTCGGGATGATCTTGGATACCTTGGCGGCAATCTCAGTAGCACTGCCCTCCTCATCGCCCTCGGCCACAATCACTATAAAAGATGTCTTGGACCGGCTCCAACCCGCTTTTAGGGTGTCGATCACATAGTCAATTGACGTGTCCGTTTCGGGGATCATCACGATTTCGGCTCCGCCGCCGATGGCGCAAGGTATGGCAATGTATCCGGAGTCACGTCCCATAACCTCCACAAAAAACACACGCTCATGGCTGTCCGCTGTATCGCGTATCTTGTCGATGGCATCAAGGGCGGTGTTCACGGCGGTGTCGTAGCCAATCGTGTAATCTGTGCCGTAAAGGTCGTTGTCAATGGTGCCGGGCGCACCCACGGTAGGGATACCGAACTCTTCGTGAAAGATGTTGGCACCCGTAAAGGTACCGTCGCCGCCAATGGCCACCAGGCCTTCTATACCATGTTGCTGCAACTGATCATAGGCCGCCTGGCGTCCTTCCTTTGTCATGAACTCCATGCTGCGGGCAGACTTGAGGATAGTGCCTCCTTTCTGAATGATGTTACTCACCGTCAAAGACTCCATTTTGAAGATATCGCCTTTGATCATGCCGTTATAGCCTCTTCTGATTCCGTAAACTTCCAGACCATTGTACACGGCCGTCCGCACGATTGCCCGTATGCACGCGTTCATTCCCGGAGAATCGCCCCCTGATGTGAAAACACCAATCTTTTTCATAGGAGAAAAAATTAAATAAATATCGTTGGCTGTCTGTAAGCAGCTCTCTCAATTCAGTTAGACAGGTAATACCTGAAGGATTTTAACCTGCAAGGTATGCAAATGCTAATTTAAGAGGAAATAAAAAAAATATACAAAACTTTGACTGCTAAGATAGCAAAAACCGTATGTAAAAGCAGCAATGACGCCTGGGTATTTATTCTATGCAAAAAAGTCCTCTTTTCCTTTCTGTAAAAGTAAGGTCGATTGCCTGAATCTGCTCAGAATATCCGTTATTTAATTGTTAATAAATCAAAACCCTTTATAAAATCTGGGAGCTGTATGTTTGGTTTTTTTGAAAGCGAGGAAGTAAAAAAGTTAAAGAGCCACATCACAAATCTCGGGGCCCTGGCCAAAGCCGACGGACATGTGGACCCCTCCGAAATGGACTTTATCATTGCCATAGGCGAGCGGCACGGTATGAAACCGAGCGAGGTTCGCAACCTGCTGTCCCATGTGGAGGATGTGAAACCGCAGCTTCCTACAAACGACTCAGAGCGGTTTGACCAGATTTACGACCTTGTGGAAATGATGCTGGCGGACGGAATCGTGGACGAAAGCGAAATGGAGTTCTGTATCAGCATGGCGGCCCGCCTGGGCTTCAAGAAAGCCATTGTTGGCGTACTGGTCCGAAAAATTTCGGTAGGGGTGAAAGACGGCCTCTCCCGGGAAGACATCAAAAAGGAAACCCAGGCATTTCTGAACTATTAGTTTGAATAGCACGAGAAGCGGCACGAAAAATCTGCGCTTATGGAACAGTGCGGTCCTGGTAGGGTATGCCTTCCTGCTGGTCCTGCTGGCCTTTGTGTTCTTTTCGCCTGAAATAGAGACAGCCCCCTACCGGAAACCATACCTGTCTGTGGATTTTATCGTGCGCTTTTCCGCCTTCTGGTTCGTCAGTTTTCTGCTCACGATCCTGGTATACCTCTCCAACATAAGCCTCAATTACCTCTGGCTACCCCGGGCCGACAAACTGGTGGCGGTGCGTGCCGGTAAACTGATTCTCGGGCTGGGGCTTACGGGAGCAGCCACCGTGCTAACGGTTTTGGTTCTCCTGAGCACCTTCCGTTAAGCTGATGCTACATCGGCCAGAAGACCGGAACCAACAGCAGAATGACTATAATAAGCAACAAGGTTAGCGGGGATCCAATTTTTATGAAATCCCAAAAACGGTATTTGCCCGGGCTATAGACCAAGATGCAAGCCGGCTCGAAAGGCGTAACGAGCGAAACCGAAGCAGCCAGCATAATGGCAATGGCAAAGGCTCTCGGGTCGGCGCCCACCTCTACGGCAGCCCGCAACGCCACAGGTATAATGACAAGCGCCGCCGCCGCGTTAGACATGGGTTGGGTAAGCAGGACGGTCAGCACCACAAATCCAGCGAGTATCCCGATCTTGCCTCCCAGTGGTGCCATCACATCCACGATGCCGTGCGCCATAAAATCTGCAGCGCCTGAGTTTTCCATGGCGGTGCCAAAGGCCGTCATACCCCCGATCAGGATTAGCAGACGCCAGTCAATAGCGCTATAGGCTTTCTCGGTGCTGATGCAGCGCAGCAATATACTGATGACGGCAGCCGATAGAAACGCGATTGACAGCGGAAGCAATTTAAGAGTGCCAGCCAGTATCGCCAACAGGAAACACCCGATTACGATCAGCCCTTTTCTTTTCTTATAGAGCACCGGCTCAAATTCATCCAGCACGGTAATGTGGTTGGAGCTTCTGATCTGATCGAAGCGCTGCGGGGAGCCCTGTACCAGCAGCACGTCTCCCATTTTAAGGCGTATACTCCCGATCTTATCCCGAAGCGTATCGCCATGGCGGGACGCGGCCAGTACCACCAGTCCGAAACGCCTCAGAAACTCCGACTCCTTGATGGTGCGGTTGATCAGGTTCGATTGCCTGGTAACCATCACCTCTGCCAGCCTGATATTCTCCGTTTCGAGGTCTTGAGATGCCAACACATCGGCCATGATCTTCAGCCCCTCCGTTTCTTTCACTTTCATCAAGGTGTCCACATCGCCTTCCACCAGCAAAACGTCTTGCTCGCGGATGCGTGTCCGGAAATCGGGTAAAAAATTATCCTGGCCGCGAATCACGTTCAGCATCCGGAGGTTTAGCTTGGTCAGGTCGGAGGAAAACACCAATTGCCCGATGAGCGGCGAGTCAGGCATCACCACCACTTCCGATAGGTATTTTTGCAGCTTATACTCTTCGGCAAGTTCTTGGTCATCGTAGTTTGGCAACATGCGCTGACCAATGGTCATCATGTAGACGATACCCACCAGAAAGATGATAAAGCCTATACCTGAAATCTCGAACAGCCCGATTGGGGTCAGTCCTGACTTGGCAATGTAACCACTTACGGCCACGTTGGTGGAAGTACCGATCAGGGTGCAGGTACCCCCAAGGATGGCAGCGTAGGCCAGCGGCATCAATAGCTTGGAAGCACTCACACTGATGCGTTTGGACAGGCCAACGAGCGGAGTCAGGAACATGGCGGTTACAGTCGTGTTGTTCATGAAAGCCGATACTATCCCTGTCACCAGCATGATGATCAGGAGCATCAGGTTATTGCTCCGTTGTGCCAGCCGCACGAGGCGCACGACTGCGAAGTCGAGGATGCCCGTCTCCTCCAAGGCAGCACTGAGGATAAAGATAGAGGCAATGATGATGATGAAGTCACTGCTGAAGCCGGCGAAAGCTTCTTCGGGAGAGATAATGCGAAGGCTCGCCAAAATAATGAGCATAAGCAGTGTTACCAGCTCAATAGAGATCTTCTCGGTGGCAAAAAGCACCACCGCTGTCACCAGCAACGTCAGCACAATGGCTATTTCCATAAAAGCTCAGCTTATAAATGTCCCCTGCTTTACTCCTATAATAATAGCATAAATAATATTATAGCAATAGAGGAACTTCGGCTTTTACGTGCCAAAGCCGCCCATGATGGTGCTTTTGAAAAATATTTGTTCTGTTGCGGGGCTCAATAGTGGCGGTTAGCCTAAGCCTCTCTGCTGCGGCTTGCCACCGCGACAGGGATGGCGCAGCAAAAACCTAGGCCAGCGCCTCGTCAATGGAGGTCAGGATGATGCGGCAGGCCTCCCTTATCTGCTCCTCGGTGATGGTAAGCGGCGGGGCGATGCGCATGGAGTTGTCGCAGAACAGGAACCAGTCGGTCAGCACCCCATTGCGAATCGCCTGGTCAATGACGGCCTTCAGCACCTCAAACGACTCAAACTCCGCCGCCATCATGAGGCCTTGGTTGCGTATACCTTTGATGCGTGGGTGCACAAGCAGTTCCCGGAACAATGCGGCTTTCTGAACTACACTCTCCAATAGGTTCTCTTCGTAAATGGTTTGCAAGGTGGCCAGGGAAGCGGCACAGGAAACCGGGTGTCCGCCGAAGGTGGTCAGGTGACCCAGAATCGGATCGTTCTTGAACACCGCCATGATCTCCTGAGGCGCAACGAATGCACCAATAGGCATACCCCCGCCCATACCTTTGGCGCATAGCAGAATATCGGGTTCGATGCCAAATTGCTCAAACGCCCAGAAGGAGCCCGTGCGCCCGAAGCCAGTCTGTATCTCATCGAGAATGAGCAGAGCACCTACTTCGGTACAGCGGGCACGGAGCTGTTGCATATAGCTTATCTCCGGTACACGAACACCCGCCTCGCCTTGCACTGTTTCGATGATGATAGCGGCCGTGCGGCTTGTAATTTGTTCCAGGTCAGGTATAGCGCCATGGCTGATGATGCGGACATCCGGCAACAACGGACGGAAAGCGTTTTTGAAGTTCTCGCTTCCATTCACGGAAAGGGCCCCTTGTGTGGAGCCGTGGTACGCATTGCGGCAGGACACGAACTCGGTGCGCCCGGTATAGCGTTTGGCCAGTTTCATGGCGCCCTCCACTGCCTCGGTGCCGGAGTTGAGCAGGTATACGTTGTTGAGCCGGGGAGGCAGCGTGCTGCAAAGCGCCTGCGCCAACTGTACCTGCGGACCCTGCACAAACTCACCGTACACCATCAGGTGCATGTAGCGGTCCAGTTGGTCGTGTATGGCACGCAGCACCTTGGGGTGCCGATGGCCCACGTTGCTCACGCCTATACCTGAAATCAGGTCGATGTAGCGGTGGCCGTCGCTGCCGTACATGTAAATGCCTTCTGCCTTTTCCACTTCTATCATGAGCGGAAAGTCTGATGTCTGTGCCTGGTGCTGCAGGAAAAGTTGCCTCAATGATACCATGCCGCAAAGTTAGGTAATTTTAGGGCTATCGCATCATAGCGCTCATGCTACCTGCCTCTAACAATAGCGGCGCCGTGGACAAGCCAATGCCTTATCCTGCTGATGTCGTTCCTTGCCATTCCTTCAGCGGCGCCCCCTTTTTCAGTGCCGTTTTTTTTGTTCCTCGTTTCGTCTGCTCCGTAAAAAGAGAGAAGCCAGTCATCAGGCTGGCCAGTCATGTTTAACTTAAAAGAAGGAGGACATTATGCCACAAGGAGATAAATCATCATACACCGATAAGCAGAAGCGCCAGGCTGAGCACATCGAAAAAAGCTATGAAAAGAAAGGCGTCAGCCACGACGAGGCTGAAAAGCGTGCGTGGGCTACTGTAAATAAACAAGACGGAGGCGGCAAAAAAAGCGGCTCTGGAAGAGGGAAATAACTAACCCTGTAATCACACCAGGTATGGGGCAGAGGCCGGAACAGCTGTTTCCGGCCTCTGCCTTTTACGGGTAGTTATTCGTGTGCGCGTGTGGGTCGTCCTCTTCCAGAGTGGCAGGTACGGTAGGGGGTATACCTGGCAAGGGCCTGTTATGAGAAAAAGGTCGGTTGAGACCTCTTGCTCTGTTCTTCTTATGTTCATTGTTGTGTTTGGCGTACGCTGCCAGAGCAACACCAGCCAGGGCCACTACTCCCGCTGCCGCCAATACCTTCGGTATGGTATTGTCTGTTGCCGGGGGTACTGAAACGACGCCTTGCTCATCCGCAATAGCAGGTTGGTGCGCGTACCGTCCATGGCTAGGCACTGCCACTGTCCAGAAGTCCCTAACCAGGTTTTCGAGCTGCTGCAGAAGCTCTTGCCCTTTCATGGGCAGCCCATGCCCGGTGGCAGCCACATTTGGGTTTAGTTCCAGCAGCTTTTCTACTGAGTGACGGGCAGCGCCCCAATCCGATGTGTAATACTTGGGTGGGCCATGCACTTCCCGTTTTTGGCTCATCACCGCTAACAGCGACTCGCCGTGCCTGGTTACGAAAGCATCCCCGGCCAGCAGTACACGGTCGCTCTCCCGGAAGAAAGACACGTGCCCCGCTGAATGCCCGGGCGTGTGTACCCAGTGCCAATCGGGTAGCCCGGGAACAGTGCCATCTGTGGGCAGCAATTCGATGTAGTTTGGGATATTGATCGGTTTTTTCGGGTATAGGAAAGACATGTAGGCCATGGCACCACCGCCCACGCTGGGGTCGGGTGGCGGGTAGGAGGACATGCCCGTCAGGTAGGGGAGTTCAAGCGGGTGCGCGTATACTGGCACGTCCCATTCCTCCGCGAGTTCTTTTACGCTTCCAACATGGTCGAAGTGGCCGTGGGTGAGCAGGATGGCACGCGGCCTGGTGTGCCCGAACAAACTTTGGGCAACTTTCCGGATCTTGTCGGTGCTGCCATAAAGGCCGGTGTCCACCAGAACCCAGGAGCCATCGGGTGCGCTGACAAAATAAAGGTTGACAAGCATAGTTTTTAGGCCCCATACGCCCGGTGCAACCGGAAAGACCTGTTTGTTCTCATGGTGGGAAGTTGGGAGAGGAGAATTCATAGGCACGTCGCAAATTTTCGTTTCTCAATAAAGGAATAAGGCAGAATACCTTAGTACGGGCATAGGTCCTTTGTGGCTGCCAAATATGCAGTCAAAAAGGAAAAATTGTATTGCGGTTAGATGGAAATGAAGAATGCTGATTTAGCAAAACAAAGGCACGTTATTTGTGTTTTGAAATGTAGCACCACTTGAAAAATTAATAAAGCAGGTGTTTCCTGATTGTCAGGAATTAATTATCTTTCTGAAATTGTTACAGACTCATGGTAAATCTATTTGTTCCCCCCAGCTATATGGCAGTCTACGCGAAATGCGTGGATGCGTCGATGCCTGCTTTCGAACCGGAAGAGTGGATAGAGGAAGGTAAAGTATACTCCGTCAAGCATTTCACTGAGCCCCTTAACCAAGGTGACGGTTTTGCTGTCACGATCATTGATGAAGACGGAGTAGAGATTCATCCATCTTCTTCGCACTGGAGCTTTGCCTCCACCAGGTTCGAATTGTATACGTTACATCTGAACTAATATCAAATCGCGTGATATTTTCGTTAAATCAAAAGGCTGCCCCGGCAGCCTTTTTTCTTAGCCATTTTTGCCAAAGGATTTACGATTAGCCTATCATGTTTACTTTAGCTGAGTTTAACAACCTCTCGCCCCGCCAGCAGGCCGGGCTAGTACTGGAGCAGGGGCGTTACCTGCATCATATTGTCAGAGGTTGGTGTAAGATCGACCTGTATTGGTTTCAGAACTTCTATGTGGAGATCTGGTTTCTGTACGACCTCAAAACCATCGGCCTGGTGCGTGTGCTCACCAACAAAGCTTCGCTCGATCCCTACCTCGCCACTATTAAACTGAAAGTGCATACCTGAGAAACCTTTGCGAAAGTCTGATTAATGTCAGGTTTTTATCCCAGTTGAGATCTGAACTATATGACATGACCATATTGCAGTTGGGCATTAGTTTATACCTTTGCGGAAGTAAAAATCAAGGGCCATTCACCATCAGAATATAGCATGAAGAAAGAACAACCGAAGAAAGAGCTACTGCTGATCAGTACCTCCACTACGCATGGAACAGGCTACCTGGAACATTGCGAAGATGAGATCAAAGCGCTGCTCCAGGATCGCAAATCGGTCTTATTTATACCTTATGCCAGACCGGGAGGCATATCGCATACCGACTATACCGCCAAGGCAAAGGAGGCGTTTGAGCGTATGGGCATCACACTGACAGGTATACACGAAGCAGACAACCCTGTAGAAGCCGTGGAGCAGGCCGAGGCTGTGTTTACGGGTGGTGGCAATACTTTTCTCCTGTTGCGGCAGCTTTACGCCAAGAAACTACTAGAACCTCTGCAGAAAAAGGTAGAGAAAGGAATGCCTTACATCGGAACAAGCGCTGGCACCAACATAGCTGGCAAGACCATTGGCACGACCAACGACATGCCGATCGTTTTCCCAAAGTCGTTTGATGCGCTGCAGCTGGTGCCTTTCAACCTGAACCCGCACTACCTGGACCCAGATCCGAACTCCACACACATGGGGGAAACCCGCGAGACGCGCATTCAGGAATTTCATGTGCATAACAGCCAGCCGGTGGTAGGTTTGCGAGAAGGCAGTATGCTGCGCGTGAAAGGGGAGAAGATGACCCTCCTAGGACACCTCTCTGCCAGAGTGTTCCTGCAAGGGCAGAAGCCTATGGAGTTTAAGCCCGGCGATGATATCAACTTCCTGATGGAAGCCTACTAAACAACAAGGCCCCTCTTACTTGGGTAGGAGGGGCCTTGTTACAGAAAAAAGCACCACAAAATGCAGTGCCTTTTTTCTGTTCTCACTATAATTATTTATTCACAAAACTATTGTGCTTTATTGGCGTCAAGCTTTTTCAGCAGCAGTTTGGTGAACTCGCGTTCGCTGCGGTATAGCTTGATGATTTGGTTGGATGTAATGACTCGCTGGTAGCGGGACACATATTCCTTCTCCAACTCAAGTTCTCTTTCGCGGGTATTGAACATGCCGTCTAGACGGGCCTTGGCCTCCTGCTCGCTTAACTGGTCTACATCCTCCCGGTAACCGCTTCTGTAAGATTTAACCAGCTCGCGGCGCTTGTTCTCATACTCGTTGTAAATGGGCCAGAACTTTTGCGATTGCTCCGTGGTCAATCCCATTTTGTCAGTCAGGAAGGCTACTTTGGCAGCTTCTACGTTTTCCCTTCTGTCCTGGGAGCGGCCGCTCTGGGCCAGGGTTTGGGTGCCGCTCAGGGTTAAAGCGCAAAGGAAGATAAAAATAAGGGTGTGTCGTGTCATGGGTGGTTTAATAGTCAATCGTATTCAGTTGGTAGTATTCTAGTTCCTCTTCGGCAGCCTTCGAGCTTACGTTCAGAAACTCTGCTGTCATCTCCTGATCTGACAGGGAGGTGAGCTCAGCCAGGTCAGTGCTTTCGAGTACGGCGTAGGTGCTCAGGTAATCCACTATATCGGTGTCAGTGACAGTAGCCAGGTTGACCACCTGCTGCTCCGGTTGATCTTTAAGTTGAGTGAAGTACACTACCCCCACCACCAGCAAAAGCACCAACGGGGCCAGCGCCAGGCGCAATGGTTTTAAGGCTGCGACGTACCAGGGGGCCGGGGTATAACCCGCGCCGGCGGTGCGCTCCATGATCTGCATAGGCAAACGGTCGAAGTACTTTTCGGGTACCTGGTAAACGTTGTGCCTGGGTATATCACTGAGCTTTATGTCCTTGTTTATTTTAGTCATACTATGAGTTAGATAGGGATTCGGGACTATAGTTTAATCCTGCTTAATAAATTCTTCGATTTTTTTCACGGCCAGGTGATACGAAGCCTTGAGTGCGCCTACCGAAGTGCCCAAAATGGCGGATATTTCCTCGTACTTCAGCTCGTCATAATACTTCATGTTGAAGACGAGCCTTTGCTTGTCAGGCAGGCGCAGGAGTGCTTTCTGCAACTTAAGCTGAATTTCATCACCACCGATATCGGGCGAGGAATCGATCTTCTCGGTGAGTTCTGCGGCAACATCGTTTAGGGGCAAAAAGAATTTCTTGCGCTTACTCGACAGAAAGGTTAGGCACTCGTTGGTGGCGATACGGTAGATCCAGGTATAAAGCTGCGCATCCTGCCTGAAATTTTCCAGGTTTTTCCATACCTTGATAAATACCTCCTGCGTGAGGTCATCGGCATCGTCGTGGTCGATCACCATCTTCCGGATATGCCAGTAAATCTTTTGCTGGTACTTCCGGATGAGCTGGTTAAAGGCCAGGTTGCGACTGTCAGGGTTTGCGAATTTCTCTAAGAGCTCTTTGTCTTCCACAGTTCAGGTATGGGGCGCTTGGGCCTGTCTGAATCTGCAATATAGCCCATAAAAATAAAAGAGGCTGCACTTTAACAGCACAGCCTCTTTTATTTTCTGAAAAACTGAAGTTTAACCTTCGTATTATTTTCTGCTTATAACACGCTCAGCAGCAGCCACAATATTGTCGGTGCTCAAGCCATATTTTTCCATCAGCTGGTCCGGTGTGCCAGACTCACCGAATGAGTCGTTCACGCCTATCATCTCAAGCGGAGTAGGCAGATTGCGACCCAACAGCTGTGCTACTGAATCACCTAAGCCACCGTTCAACTGGTGCTCTTCGGCGGTTACCACGCACTTGGTTTTGCCAACAGAAGCCAGAATAGCCTCGTCGTCAAGTGGCTTGATGGTGTGGATGTTGATGATCTCGGCGTTGATGCCTTTCTCGGCTAGTTTGTGACCCGCTTCAATGGCCTTCCATACTAAGTGACCGGTGGCCAGAATGGTTACATCGGTGCCTTCGTTCAGCATAACGGCTTTGCCGATCTCGAACTTCTGATCGGCAGGGGTGAAGTTAGGAACAGCCGGACGACCGAAACGCAGGTATACCGGGCCTTCGTGCTCGGCGATTGCGATGGTGGCGGCTTTGGTCTGGTTGAAGTCGCATGGGTTGATCACGGTCATGTGTGGCAACATTTTCATCATCCCCACATCTTCCAGAATCTGGTGCGTGGCACCGTCCTCACCCAAAGTCAAACCGGCATGCGATGCGCATATTTTCACGTTCTTGCCCGAGTAGGCGATCGACTGGCGGATCTGGTCGTATACGCGGCCCGTTGAGAAATTGGCGAAGGTACCTGTAAAGGGAATCTTACCCCCAATGGTCATACCGGCTGCCAGGCCCATCATATTGGCCTCGGCTATACCTACCTGAAAGAAACGCTCCGGAAACTCTTTCTCGAAAGCGTCCATCTTAAGTGAACCGGTCAGGTCAGCACAAAGGGCTACTACGTTCTCGTTGGTGCGGCCAAGCTCAAGCAGACCAGCGCCAAAGCCAGAACGGGTGTCTTTTTTTTCTGTATATTTAAACTCTTTCATTGCTGTGTGTTAATGCTTAGTAATCAGAAGCTTGCTGTACTGCTAGTTGCTGAAGTGCGATCTCCAGCTGCTCATCGTTTGGCGCTACGCCGTGCCACTTGTGCGAACCCATCATGAAATCCACGCCAAAACCCATCTCGGTGTCCATCAGGATCATCACAGGCTTGCCGTTGCCGGTTGCCCTCTTTGCGTCTTCCAAAGCAGGCAGCAGCAGCTCAAAGTTGTTGCCATCGGCCTCCAGTACGTGCCAGCCAAATGCTTCGAACTTGGCACGCAGATCACCCAGCGAAAGCACTTCTTCGGTGCCGCCGTCAATCTGCTGGTAGTTGCGGTCCACGGTCGCGATCAGGTTGTCCACTTTGTTGTGGGCAGCGTACATGGCCGCCTCCCATACCTGACCTTCGCCCAGTTCGCCGTCGCCCATCAGCACGTAAACCAGGTTGTTGTCCTTGTTCAGCTTCTTGGTCTGCGCAGCGCCTACGGCCACAGACAGGCCCTGGCCCAGCGAGCCGGAAGCCACACGAATGCCTTCAAGGCCTTCTTCGGTGGCCGGGTGGCCTTGCAGCCTGGAGTTGATCTTACGGAATGTCGCCAGTTCTTTTACCTCAAAGAAGCCAGCGCGAGCCAACACACTGTACCATACCGGAGAAATGTGTCCATTGGAAAGGAAGAAAAGGTCTTCGCCTTCGCCGTCCATGTTGAAAGGTGATGGCTTATAGTTCATCACGCGGAAGTACAGCGACACGAAATAATCTGTGCAGCCAAGCGAGCCGCCCGGGTGGCCGGAGTTTACCGCATGCACCATGCGCACGATGTCGCGGCGCACCTGGGCCGCAATCTCCTTAAGCTCCTCGATGCTTTTGTTGTGTGGATTCACGTTATTAAGAATGGTTAAGTTGTTGATTGTTAATTCTTTGATTGCTGAATTGTGGATGGTTAAATTGTTGATCTGAGGCAATAATTTAACCATCAATTTGCCTGGCACTAGCTTATTTATACCTGATAGTGCTTAGAAGGGATAAGGTTAATAATTCTATCCCCAGAAAGTCTATCATCTGAAGTCTAATATCTATCGTCTAAAATCTATCTTCTAAAAAAGTCCTGTGTCCTTTTTTAAACTCAAATATACAAAAAACGCAGCGGCCCGTGTGGACAGCTGCGTTCGCTTTTACTTTTTCAGGATCTGGGCGGCGTGGTCGGCAGTTTTCACTTTCGTGATGATGTCCTCCAGTATGCCGTTCTCGTCTATGACGAAGGTATAGCGCATGGTGCCCATATACTTGCGGCCGTACATCGATTTCTCTTGCCACACGCCGTATTGTTCTACCAGTTTTTTATCGTCGTCGGCAAGCAGCGTAAAGGGCAGTTCGTACTTGCTGATGAATTTCTGATGTGACTCCTCGCCGTCGATGCTCACGCCAATCACTTCGAAGCCTTCCTGTTGCAAGTGGCTGTAATTGTCGCGCAGGTTGCAGCTCTGGGCGGTGCAGCCGGAAGTGTCGTCTTTCGGGTAGAAATACAAGATCACTTTCTTGCCGCGGTAGTCACTCAGTTTTACCGTTTTGCCGTTTTGGTCTCTGGCCTCAAACTCCGGGGCCTTATCTCCGATTTTCAGTTCCATGTATTTGGTTGCGTGTGTCGTGGTACGAATTAAATTGTCGTAGTAAACTCCGCTTCGTTTCCGGCGTTGTCTTTTACCTTCAGGACTACTTTGCCCGACAAAGGTAGGCTTTTATCTAGTTTTTCGGAGTATATGGTCGCAGTTTTATGCTCATATTTCATCAGAAGCCATTTGCCGTTTACCTCGCAGCGAAAAGAATTGACACCGGAGAGGTCATCGCCGATTCTAAACTTAATCTGAGTAGGGCTTTTGCTTAGCAGCTTAATAGTCGGGGCTTTCACATCCTCCAGTACTTTGAACTTGCCCATACCGCGGGTGGAGAAAGTTATGCTATTGCCATCCCATACGCCGCCCAGCATGCCACGGCCTTTGCCCAGGCCCAAATAGTACACAGCGGCTTTGCTCTTGTCGGTCACCGGCGTGTTTGGCGTAATCGTTACCTTGATGGCTTTATGCAGGGGCGTGTAGTAATCGCCTATCGTATACACATCTCCCTCTTTACGGGTCTGCAGGTATAGCGTGTCGTACAGACTCTCTTTGTCGAAGCGTATGGCCAGGTCGCGGTTCGTGAAGCTGTACTCCTGGCCCGAAGGTATACTGGCCTGCAGGTTAAGGGGAGTAGAGGCACCACAATACTCCAGCGACGCCGGCAAACCACCGCGCAGGTCGTACAAGCTCACCGATGCCGTCCCTTTGGTATAGCTAGGCACCAGCATGAGTCTTTGGTTGTTCACCACCATCTCCACGTTGCGGGGCGTGGCCGATGTGTCGGAAGCGCTTACTTTCAGTACGTTTCCTATAATCTCGTAACTCAACTGAGGTTTGGCAGCCTTTCCATTCTGGTTGTTCGTGAAAACTGGTTTTTGCCCCTTTATCACAAATTGGAGGGTAGAGGCATTATTGTAGGTGTCTTTCGCCACCAGCCGC
Organism: Pontibacter aquaedesilientis; assembly: GCF_014773225.1. Lineage (GTDB taxonomy): Bacteria > Bacteroidota > Bacteroidia > Cytophagales > Hymenobacteraceae > Pontibacter > Pontibacter aquaedesilientis. The sequence goes on from NZ_JACXAJ010000002.1 coordinate 748,303, forward strand.
ACCTGGTAAACAGAGTCAGTCTGCACGTTTAGCCTGCCCCGGTTCTGTGGTGCTGTGTAGAGCGGCAGGTCGTTGCCGTAATCCACATACGCTTTCTGGAATGTGCGGCCTGTCTGACGGTACACACTATAGTTCACATGTTGCGATACTTGTTTCGAAAGTTCGAACGGAACGCGGTCGATGTGATGGTTGTATACCTGCCTGTTGTTGACAAACACGGTGACTTCCTGCGTTCCGTTGCGATTTTGGGTATCGTCGTAACGGTCGATGGTCTGCAACTCAAACCCGATCAGGCCGTGGGCAAACACCGTGTCAGGCAAGGTATGGATGCCGTTTGTTTTCTTGGGCGTAAACTCCCTGCGTGCAAATTCCCCGTTGATGCGGGCATGGATGTTCAGCGGCTGTATACCGAGACCCAGCAAGTCTGGCGGGGTGGTGTCTATAATCTCCTTAAAGCCCCAGCGAAGCGGGTTGTACAGGCGGTCTTCTGAATCACGTATCTCGAAGTGCAAATGCGGACCTCCAGAGCCTCCTGTGTTGCCGGACAATGCGATGATTTGCCCTTTCTTAACCGGGAATAGGTTTTTCTCCGGGAACAGCTCCAGCTCGAAGGTTTCCTTCTCGTATTGTTTTTTCAGCACGTAGTCGGCCAAGGGGTCGTAGAAGGCCAGCAAGTGCGAGTAAGTGGTGGTGAGGCCGTTCGGGTGCGTTACATAAATGATGTTGCCATACCCGTAGGTCGACATCTTCACACGCGAGATATACCCGTCTGCCGCAGCGTAAACCGACAAACCCACGCGCTGGTCGGTCTTGATGTCGAGTCCGCCATGAAAGTGAGTAGAGCGGATCTCACCCATGGAGCCGGATAGGAAATTGCGCTGCCCCGGCTTGATGGGAAACATGAAATAGCCCTGTTCCGGCGCCGGTTGGGCAGCCAGTCCGAGGGTAGTGAAAACGTAAGCGAAAAGTAGCGCCAGGCGCTTATTTAATTTCAAAATCAAGTAGTTTTTTATTTTCAACATAGCCTTCCAACCTATCACCGATCTGCACCGTGCCTACTCCCTCAGGCGTACCTGTAAAGATGATATCGCCTTTCTTTAGGGTGATAAAACGGGAGATATACGCAATGATGTCGTCAAAAGTGTTCAGCATCATCTTAGAGTTGCCTTGCTGTCGGGTCTCGCCATTCACGTCCAGCTTAAAGTTAATGTTGTGCAAGTCCTCAAACTGGTCAAGGGGCAGAAACTCCGACACCGGCGCAGAACCGTTAAATCCTTTGGCCAGTGTCCACGGCAGTCCTTTTGCCTTGGCCTTAGCCTGCAGGTCGCGGGCCGTGAAGTCGATGCCCAGGCCGATGGCGTCGTAGTACTTGTGAGCGAACTTTTTGTCGATGTTCTTTCCTTCGCGGCTGACACGCAAAATCAGTTCCACCTCGTGGTGGATGTCCTGGCTGTATTCCGGGTAGTAAAAAGGCTCGTTGTTTTTCAGGATGGCCGTGTCAGGCTTGAAAAATATCACCGGCTCGTCCGGCACTTCATTATTCAGTTCGGCTATATGGTCGGCGTAATTGCGGCCGATGGCTACTATTTTCATAAAAGGTTAAGGGTGTTTTCATGATCGATCCTCAAAAATAGGCTTTCTGTTACTCTTGCGCAGAAAAAATTTGTAAAAAAGAGAGATTATCAGTTCAATTTTTTGAACTACCCGCTTGGCAACGTAGCAACTAAGCAGGCATTTATATTTTAACAAGAGAAGGCCCGCTTTATTGTGCCTGTAGGCCATACAACATTTTATATTATAGTGTTCGTATACCTATGCGGATAATCGAGGTGCTGGCATCGTGCCGCGCAAGGGCTTTGATTATCATTCAAAGTATAGTAATTTTATAATATCAAACGATCCATGCATACCTGGCTTTTAAAAATTGGTTCAAAATTTGAAACCACCTTTTTGAGAGTCACTAAAATTTAAAAACTATGTACAAGAAGTTAATCGCCTTTTCGATAGCGGTAGTCATGATGGTAGCCTGTACGACAGTGCCCATTACTGGCCGCAGACAGCTAAACCTTGTGTCAGACGCGCAAATGCAGCAAATGAGTTATGACGCCTACAACCAATTCCTGAAAGAGAATAAGATTTCGCGGGACGCACAGGCCACGGCCATGGTGAAACGCACTGGACAGCGTATTCAGCGCGCTGTGGAGCAGTACATGGCAGCTAACAACATGTCGGATCAGTTGCAGGGTTTCCAGTGGGAGCACAACCTGATTGAAGATGCCCAGGTGAACGCCTGGGCAATGGCCGGAGGTAAAACGGTTACCTACACAGGTATACTGCCCATTGCCCAGAACGAGACAGGCCTCGCCGTCGTGATGGGGCATGAGATTGCCCACGCCATTGCCAAGCACGGTAACGAACGCATGAGTCTCCAGCTGGCACAACAGTTTGGAGGGCAGACGCTGTCAGCCTTAGCGGGTACGCAGCCCGGCGTAGCGCAGCAGTTGCTGATGACAGCCTATGGTGTGAGCTCCGGACTTGGGGTTTTAAAGTATGGCCGTGACCAGGAAAGCGAAGCTGACCGCCTAGGGCTTATCTTTATGGCCATGGCAGGTTATGATCCTCAGGCTTCAATCGCATTTTGGGAACGCATGGAGGCCAAAGCTGGGGGCCAGTCCCCACCTGAGTTCCTGAGTACGCACCCAAGCGCCGGCACACGTCGAGCTAACCTGCAGAGATACATGCCGGAAGCGCTTCAGTATTACAAGAAATAATCCAACAAACCTGAATCCTACATGACTACATCCCCCTTTGCTATCAGCCGACACATAGTGCTGGCCTGCCTGCGACTGTCGCTGGCCCTGACATTGATCTTGCTCGTTGCTGCCGGCTGTACCCGCCGCGAGGCCTTCCCCGAGGAAAGTGAGGAAGAGCCACTGGATGCAGACGCAGGCCCAAAATACGATGGACAGTTGGTAGCGCAAGTGGTATTTGATAGCGTGGACTACATCGTGCCGAAGCAGGAACTGATGCAGCCTTTTATCAGGGAGTTTGGCAATGGCACGGTGGTAGATAGAGTCATGATCCGCAAAGTGCAGGATAACAAGGAGCTTCCGGCCTCCTACTATTTGGTAGGGTTAGGTATACGCAACGGATCGTTCCGGTCGATGGCCCTTGAACTGGATGTGGCGTCTGACAACAGCCTATACCTGAGCAGTCAATCGATGAAGCACATGTGCGAGGCCAACGCTGGCTGCGACTTCTGTTATTTCACTTTTGCCGATAACAAGATTGTAGGTTGCCAGTGCTCAGTCCGTGCTGCAGGGTATAACTGCACACATAAAGTGCAGCAAAGCAATACACTGTTACAGGGAGTGAGGCTGAACAGGAACAGACAGGATTTCTAAGCACAAGGACACACAGCCTAAGCTAAAAAGAGAGGGCTGCCAATTTTGGCAGCCCTCTCTTTTTAGCTTAGGTATAAGAACTTAGCTGATGTTGAACCCTGATTTAGGACACACTGCTCTGCATGTTACGAAGACGGATGCGAGTCAGGATTTTCTTAGTATACAGTGGGAAGTCACCCTTCATCATCCAGTCATAGTAGCTTGGTTCTTTGGTGAGGACATCTTCTACGGGTACATTCTTGTATTTACCGAAATTAAACACCTCTTGGCCGGCGTTGTTGTACACAATGCGTCCTGCCAGGTCAGCTGACTTCTCAAATGTGAATTTGTGCAGCTGGGCCATATCGTTCTGTATTGGTGTCTCCTCTATACCTTCCGCTACTTCTACCACGGTGTTTTCGTAGCGCTCAAGTTGCGCCTTCAGGATGTGGTAAGTCGCCACTGTGTCGGCCTCGGCGCTGTGGGCATTCTCGAGCGATTTGTCACAGTAGTATTTGTAGGCAGCAGAGAGTGTGCGCTTCTCCATCATATGGAATATGCGGCAGGCGTCCACTATGTTGCGGTTATCAATGTCGAAATCTATCCCTACCCGTAGAAACTCCTCGGCCAGCAAAGGGATGTCGAAACGCACCAGGTTATAACCACCCAGGTCACAGCCTTCCATGAACTGGTGCAGGTTGCGAGCTATTTGGTTAAAAGTAGGGCTATCCTTTACGTCCTCATCATAAATTTTATGGATCAGGCTCGACTCCAGCGGGATTGGGATGGTCGGGTTGATTCGGCGCGTTTTTAGGATTTCCTCCCCGTCAGGCTTTACCTTCAACACGCTGATCTCCACAATGCGATCTTTGCAGATATCAGTACCGGTTGTTTCGAGGTCAAAGAAAACGATGGGGCGCTTCAGATTCAATTTCATATAGGTATGGTTTACAGAACCGCCTTCTTCAGCGTCTCCAGGTCAATGTTTTCGTAAGTGCCTGAGCTCATCAGCAGCAGGTTTGCATTTTGCCAGTTCATGTCTACCAGGTGCTGCTGTAAGGCGGCAGAGTCGGTAAAGACCTGCAGGTGCGGGTTTTGAAAAGCTGCTTTCAAATCCTCGGCCGTCAGCATTTCCATGCGTTTGTTGGCAATGGTTTTCGGGCTGAAGAACACAATAGGCAGGTCGGCACTGTCCAGCGCACCGGCATATTGTGGCAGGAAGCTTTTATTGAGGCTGCTAAAGGTATGGAGCTCCACACAGGCTACCAGCTTGCGTTGCGGGTATTGGGCTTTTACTGCCTCTGTAGTGGCCTTTACTTTTGATGGCGCATGGGCAAAGTCGCGGAAAATAACGGTACTGTCGCTTTCACCGAGTCGCTCCAATCGCTTGGCTGCTCCTTTAAAAGTTTTGAGTGCCTCATAGAAATCATGCGCCTTGACACCCAGCTTTTTACACACCTCTTTGGCAGCGCTGATGTTGCGCAGGTTGTGTTCCCCGAACAGCTGTATCTCCACATCGCCCTCTTTTTTGGTGTGCAGGATGGTCTTGCCGTTTCGGATACTATGCGGATGCACGGTATAGCCGATGTAGTTGATGTCAGCCGGATTGCGTGGTACGGCGACCAACTGCACCTGTTCATCATCCTGGTTGAAAATGAGTGCGCCAGCTTTGGGCGTCAATTCAGCAAATATGCGGAACTGCTCACGGTATAGCTCCGGTGTCGGGAATACGTTGATGTGGTCCCAGCTGATACCGCTGATCACCCCGATGTGGTGGTGATAAAGGTGGAATTTCGGAATGCGTTTGATAGGGTCGGAGAGGTATTCGTCTCCTTCGATGATAATGATTGGCGCCTCCTCTGTAAGTTTAACCATGCGGTCAAAGCCTTCGAGCTGTGCCCCAACGGCGTAGTCGAACAGACGGCCACCATGCTGCAGTACGTGCATGATGATGGATGTGATAGAGGTTTTGCCATGGCTACCCCCAATCACGATGCGCTGCTTGTTTTTGCTGAGTTCGTAAATGAACTCTGGAAACGAGTAAACAGGTATAGCCAGTTCGTGCGCACGCTGCAACTCGGGGTTATCCGGTCGGGCGTGCATGCCCAGTATCACCGCATCAGGTCTGTCGTCCAGTTTTTCAGGAAACCAACCCTCCTCAGCTGGCAGTATACCTGCAGCTGCTAATCGGCTTTTGGCCGGCTCATAGATTTCATCGTCCGAACCAGTCACTTTTATACCCTGGTCATGCAAGGCCAGGGCCAGGTTGTGCATGATGCTGCCACCCAATGCAATCAGGTGGATACGTTTGAATTCCGTTCTCTCCATATTCCGTGCTATCCATTTAGCGAACCGACAAATTTATCATTCCTTCATTAAATGTAAATAGCTATACGCTAATATGTGGATATCTTCCGTAATTTGTGGATTACTTGGGCGGCTTACTTTTTAAATTTGTGGTATGGAGGAGATGAAAATGAACGTGCGGCCAACTGGCAACCGTAGCAACTGGAGCAAGAAAGCCCCTGCTGTGGCAGAGTTGGGTAAAAAACCGCCGCAGGCACTAGATTTGGAGGAGGCCGTGCTAGGCGCTCTGATGTTGGAGAAGGATGCGCTTACCACAGTGATCGACATTCTGCGCCCAAGCTCTTTTTACAAAGAGGCGCACCAACGCATATTTAAAGCGATTATCGGTTTGTTCGATAAGTCGGAGCCGATCGATATATTGACTGTAACACACGAGTTGCGTGAAAATGGTGAGCTGGAGTTGGCGGGAGGCGCTTACTATGTGACACAACTGACTACCCGCGTAAACTCAGCGGCCAACATTGAGTACCATGCCCGTATCATCACGGAAAACTCAATCAAACGCGACCTGATCTCAATTTCCTCTGAAGTGCTTTCCAGTGCTTTTGAAGATACCACCGATGTGTTTGAGCTGCTCGATAGAACGGAGGCTAAACTATACGAAGTATCGGAATCCAACATCCGCAAGAACTTTGATGATATGCGCTCTTTGATGCATGCCGCCATCAAGGAACTGGAGGAGAAACGCAAGCAAACCGATGGCCTGACCGGAGTGCCAAGCGGCATGACGGCGCTGGACCGCGTGACTTCCGGCTGGCAGAAATCGGATTTGATCATCCTGGCGGCACGTCCCGCGATGGGTAAGACGGCCTTCGTGCTTTCCTGCCTGCGCAACGCGGCCGTGGATTTCAAGAAAGGCGTAGCGATCTTCTCACTCGAGATGTCCTCGCTGCAGCTGGTGAATCGTTTGATTTCATCGGAGGCTGAACTGGACTCTGAGAAAATCAAGAAAGGTAGTCTGGAGGATTATGAGTGGGCACAGCTCAACCATAAGATCTCAAAACTAACCGAAGCACCGATCTTCATCGACGATACGCCGGGTCTTTCCATCCGTGAGCTCCGTACCAAGTGTCGCCGACTGAAGGCACAGTACGACATCCAGATGGTGATCATTGACTACCTGCAGCTGATGAGCGGCAACGCCGAAGGCAAGGGTGGCGGTAACCGTGAACAGGAAATTGCATCCATTTCGCGGGCGATGAAGATGCTGGCCAAAGAACTGAACGTACCAGTAATTGCACTGTCCCAGCTGAGCCGTGCCGTGGAGACCCGTGGCGGTGACAAGCGTCCTCAGCTGTCTGACCTTCGTGAATCCGGCTCCATTGAGCAGGACGCTGACATGGTGCTTTTCCTGTATCGTCCGGAGTACTACGGTATAACCGAAGACGAAATGGGCAACCCGACTGCTGGGGTAGGAGAGGTGATTATTGCCAAGCACCGTAACGGTTCTCTTGAAAATGTTCAATTGAAGTTTATTGGAAAGTATACCAAATTCACTAACTTGGACTCAGATTTCGGAGGGGACAGCATGGGTGGCTTCAATGCTTTGCCAAACAGCACCTTCGATACTGAGACGCCAGGCGCGATTAGATTAGGTAGCCGTATGAACGATGGCAGCAACGGTGGGGGTGGTTTCCCTTCTTCTAATTTCGACGAAGAGCCGCCGTTCTAAGATTTTAGATAATAGACATTAGACGCAAGATCTAGGGATATTTTGTGTTATAAAGATCCTAAGCCAAAGGATGATTAGCCGCTGTGCTTCGACGCCAGCGGCTTTTCTATTTATAAAAAATGGCTAAACCGCCAGCAGGTATACCCACCAACGATTCAGCCATTTTACAATAATCAGTAATCAATAAACAGTAACCCTTACTTTAGTTTTAAGTCCACTAAAATCTGTTCGATTTTCTGATTCAGCTTTTGATCAACGTCATCAAAGTCCTCTTTAGAAGCCAATGGCTCGTTTACGCTGATGTAGAACTTGATCTTGGGTTCAGTGCCGGATGGTCGTGCTGAAATCTTGCTGCCGTCTTCGGTCATGTACTGGAGCACGTTAGAGCTCTCCAGGTCCAGTTTAGTCTCTTCGCCCGTTACCAGATTTTTGCGTGTGCTGTGCTTAAAGTCGCTTACCTCTACCACTTTAGAACCAGCGATCAGCTGCGGAGGGTTGGCGCGCATATCGGCCATCATTTGCTGAATCTCTTCGGCACCGCGCTGGCCTTTCTTGGTAAAGGACACCAGTTCCTCTTTGTAGAAACCATGTTGGGTATAGATCTCCACCAGCATTTCGAACAGGCTCTGTCCTCTGTCTTTCGCCACGGCGGCCATTTCAGCGATCAGGGCACAGGCCGAGATGGCATCTTTGTCGCGCACAAAGTCACCAATCATGTAACCATAGCTTTCCTCACCACCTCCGATGTAGGTTTCCTGGCCTTCCAGTTCACGGATTTTCTCCGCGATGTACTTAAAGCCGGTCAGGGTTTCGTACATGGTTACGTTATAGCTGTCTGCAATATCCTTGATCAGGTCGGTGGTGACGATGGTCTTGACAATGAACTCCTTGCCCGTCAGCTTGCCGGCTTTTTGCCAGGCCAGCAGCAGATAGTTCATCAGCAAAGCACCTGTCTGGTTACCGTTGAGCAGCTCAAACTGGCCTTCCAGGTTTTTTACGGCTATACCTACACGGTCTGAGTCCGGGTCGGTGGCCATCACCAGGTCGGCATCAATTTCCCTGGCTTTGTTCAGGGCCAATGTCATGGCCTCCTTTTCTTCCGGGTTCGGGTATACCACCGTCGGGAAATTGCCATCCGGGGTAGCCTGCTCTTCTACCACATGCACATTGGTGAAGCCAAAGCGCTTGAGCACTTCCGGCACCAGTGTTATACCTGTACCGTGTATGGAAGAGAACACGATCTTCAAGTCATGCTGGTTGCGAATAGCCTTTTGCGAAATAGAAAGGCTCTGTACTTTAGCCATATAAGCCTCATCCATTTCGGACCCGAGCAGGTGCACATTGCCGGGCTTCGGCTCAAACTTTACTTCATCAATCGAGGTGATTTTGTTAACCTCAGCAATGATGTTTTTGTCGTGTGGTGCAGTTACCTGGGCACCGTCGTTCCAGTATACCTTGTAGCCGTTGTATTCCTTTGGATTATGCGAGGCAGTCACCACAACGCCACTGTGGCAGCCTAAGTGACGGATGGCAAATGATAACTCTGGCGTTGGGCGAAGTGCTTCAAACAGGTATACCTCCATGTCGTTGGCAGAGAAGATATCGGCGGCGATGCGGGCAAATACATCCGAATTGTTGCGGCAGTCGTGGGCGATGGCCACTTTAACGCGCTCACCCGGGAAGTTTTGTTTGAGGTAGTTGCAAAGGCCCTGTGTTGCCATTCCCAAGGTATAGCGGTTCATGCGGTTGCTGCCCGCACCCATGATGCCACGCAGGCCACCGGTGCCAAACTCCAGGTCCTTGTAAAAAGCGTCAGCCAGTGCTTCATGCTCGTCGCGCTCCAGTAAGCCGTTTATCTCAGATTTGGTCGCCTCGTCGTAGTTTCCGCCAAGCCAGGCGTTTATTTTCTGCTGTATTGCTGGTTCGATCATAGTCTTTTAGGGTAATGTATTTTAATGTTGATAGTAATGTCTTATAGTATTTATGGCGCGAGCGTCCTCACTCGTGACTAGTATAGTGGGGCCTCTGGCCCAGTTTTAGCTATTGCAGGTATAGTGACCTGATTTGTTTCATTGCTTCGCCTGTGCGGCGGGCACTCACTTTTTGTCTTGACACAAAAAGTAAGCAAAAAAGTCAAGACCCTCCAAACTCGCTGAACGCTCAAACAGTGGAGTGTCATTTGGTGCACATGGCTAGTGCTATGCCTTCGTGGCTTCCGTGCGAGTTACCTGGCAATGCGTGCCAGTGGTATATGTGGTCTATATTGCAGAAACGGCAAAGCTCATACTTACAAATTAGTAATGGCCAGATTCCCCTCTTGAGAGGGGCAGGGGTGTGTATAGTCGTCTGTGAAAATCCTGTGTATCCTTTTAAATCCTCAAAATCCTGATTCTGACAAATTACCACAATTCACTTAACCACTAAACCACTCATTCACTAAATCTTTGCCCCTCCGAACCCACAAAAAATCACACCAGCCCTTTGTTTGCCGCATGGCGGCTTTGAGAACTGGTGTGATATAGGAATATCAAAATAGATAGATTTAGCTCCGTATTACACCGGGCTATACTGCCATTGTGGATTAAAGGTTACCACGCAGCTCCTGCTCACGCTCAATGGCTTCGAACAGGGCTTTGAAGTTTCCTTTGCCGAATGACTTGGCTCCTTTGCGCTGGATGATTTCGTAGAATACAGTCGGTCTGTCCTCTACTGGTTTCGTGAAAATCTGCAGCAGGTATCCCTCGTCGTCGCGGTCTACCAGAATGTTGAGTTTGCGCAGGTCAGCCATGTCTTCGTCGATGTGGCCGATACGCTCGATCAGGTCTTCGTAGTAAGTTTCCGGCACATACAGGAACTCTACTCCGCGACGGCGCAACTCCGACACCGTATGCAGGATGTCGTTGGTGGCTACGGCAATGTGCTGTACGCCGGCACCCCGGTAGAACTGCAGGTACTCGTCTATCTGTGACTTTTTCTTGCCCTCGGCCGGTTCGTTTATCGGGAATTTGATGTATCCGTTGCCATTCGAAACTACCTTCGACATCAGGGCGGTATACTCGGTGCTGATGTCTTTGTCGTCGAAGGTGAGCAGCAGCTTGAAGCCCATTACATCTTCATAAAACTTTACCCACTCGTTCATCTTACCCAGCTCCACATTGCCTACGCAGTGGTCTACATATTTCAGGCCAACAGGCTCTACTTCGAGCTGGCTCTGGCGCGGCACGAAGCCAGGCATGAACACACCGTTGTAGTTTTTACGCTCCACAAAGGTATGGATGGTATCGCCATAGGTATGGATCGAAGCCATTCTCACTTCGCCGTGCTCGTCGGTGAGGGTCTTGGGCTCCATTGCCGGACGAGCGCCCCGCGCTACTGTACCCCGGAAAGCTTCCTCGGCATCGTCTACCCACAGGGCCAACACTTTTACGCCATCGCCATGCAGCTGCACATGCTTCGATATATCAGACTCGGGATCAAGGGAAGTGGTCAGTACGAAGCGCACCTTCTCCTGTTGCACAACATAAGACGCGCGGTCACGCACACCTGTTTCAGGACCTGCGTAAGCTACGAGTTTGAAGCCGAAAGCTGTCTGGTAGAAGTGAGCGGCCTGCTTGGCGTTGCCCACATAAAACTCAATATGGTCGGTGCCGTTTAGCGGCAGAATATCTGTTGCCATAGGTATAGGTATGGTTTAAGAAATGTTTAGTGTAAAAATACAGCTTTTAAACGTTTATCAAAACCTTCAGGGTATAGGTATAAATTATCAGATGTAATATTTGCAATTGCTACGGCATGTTTCCAACTTTGTAAAAAACACAACGACGCTATGAACGCAAATGCACTGAACAGTTCGCTGGTGGCTATCATCCAGAAGAAAGAAGAGCTGAATGCGCTTGACTATAACGACGAGCGCTACGACGATATGGAAGAAGAACTCCACGACCTGGAGGACGATTTTAACGAGGAGTACGGTGACTACCTGGAAGACGCCTTGGAACAGGTGCACGGCAAGCTTCGCTCCGACGCCGACATCCTGCTGCCAACTGCCTATGTGCCTAACTCCTTGAATGGTGACCATGTGACGCCGGATGGGGAGCGCGAAGGTGTATGGGTAGAGTCAGACGAGTTTCCGGGAGTAGAAATGCGCCTGGTACTAACTGCCAACCCTGCCCGCTTCGTGGTGCTGATCGGCGACCAGGAACGCGAACTCTGGAAAGCGGAATAAGCTTTTACAGTGAACAGTTAACAATAAACAGTAAACGTTGGTAGGTTTTTCCCTGCTGATTTAAAAGCCGCACTTGCTCTTATGTAGAAGAGTGGGTGCGGCTTTTTTGTTTTACCTAGAGTTAAATTTGGCCTCCTTTTTTTGAAACGTATAGTTCCGTTTATAAACGTTTCATGAAACTAATAATATACAACTAGATCCTGTATCTCGAAAATTTGAAAACCGACACCTTCAGCAAAAGCTTATTATCATGAAGGATTAAAGCAAGAATTAAGGTCCTATACCCAATTAACAGCCATTCGGCAGATAGCATAGTTACTCCGCTTGATAATTTATAGGAATTCTCTATATTAGCTTTATAATATGCTAGGGGAGCATACCACATATTGCACACTGTGGAAAGAGCTTGGTAAAACGGGTACTCACTACTCCGCACATTGTGCCAATAACAGTATGTTCACGCTTTCGAGGTAGTTGTGCCACATTTTAATCATAGAACATGTTTGGTTTATTTAAGAAAAAAGAACGCGAATTACCGCCTTTCAACGAGTTAAAAAACTCAGGAATTAAAGATGTGTATTTTGTTAGGCTGGCAAGATGGGATTGGCTAAATCAAGACATGATACATGTTGTAGATAATAATGCTCCAAGAATGATAACTATGGATCCTTGGCCTCAACTAATATATTTAGAAGCAGACGGACAAAAAACTGTAAGTGAGTTTGTCTACGATATGGCTTCAAAATATGGCAAGAAACAGCCTATACCAGAAGAGTTAGATTCTACAATTATACAAATGATTAACAGCTTAATTAACGATAAACTTATTGAATTGAGTACAGAGAGCAGAAAATTGCCATACTACATTGACCTCCCTCAAAGTAAACAGGATTTAAATAAGGCAAACAAATTGATGATAGAAGATGGCTTTATAAAGGAGTAGAAGAAACGTGGTACAACCCTGCGTATACTTCATGCTTCGGCTGAAAGCCTTGCACATCGTCTACACCAATCCGTTGTAGTATATTGAAAAAAATGAAATACCAGATTGACATTCAAAGATCAAAAGCGACAAGAAGACTGAAAAGGAAAATTTCAATGGTCGAATTGTTATCGCAATATTTCTTATTGACAACTTGGGTTTTGGCATTTCCAACAATTCTTGGTTCGATGTACTTCAATGCTTTTCGGGCGGATCCGATCGTTGAAGTTCTTTTCTTCCTTTCGGTAATACTAAGTTGTGGTATGTTATACAGCATACTGACATCCAATAAACTCTACTTAATTCACGGTTTGACAGCCGAGCAAAATCATCTCTTATCGGAGAAAGTTAGCAAAAAGCTTGATTGGATAAATAGCCGAAGGAGTCGAATATTAAATGTCTTTTTCCCGAAATGGAGTCGGTATTCAACACATTATGGCAGAGAAGTTACTGTTATTTACGATTCAAAAGAGGTATTAATCAACTCTACCACTTTTTTACGCTATGACTTAATATCACCTTTTCATTGGTTTGCGGACAGAAGTGTCGAAAAGAAATTTAAAACTGAATTTGAAAAAGAAGTAGAAAAACACAGATACGCTAACAAAACCTGAACATTAGCCTCGGCCAACGTTTAGCAAATCCGTTGTACTTCATGCAATATATGAAATGAACACACAGTAGTAATATATACCTCTGAATAGACAACAAGTGTAATAAATTACTATTTTTACCTTTGTTTTTAAAACAAGCGTAAAGTTTACCCTCGTTATGGCTCCATTTCACAGAGAAAAACCTTATAATGATTTGCCTCTGCTTCCTCCGGAGATAGACTTGGAAACAAAGGAGGTTATGCGAAAGACCATTAAGGCAAGCAGGGCCTTAGCGCAGTTGAACGGCGCAATCATCAACCTACCCAACCCAAGCCTTTTCCTGGACACCATCCATTTGCAGGAGGCCAAGGCAAGCTCTGAAATAGAGAACATTATCACCACCAACGATGATCTCTATAAAGCGGTCGTTGCCGAAAAGAAGTATGAATCTACAGCAGCAAAAGAGGTGATAAGCTACAAAGAGGCTTTGTGGTACGGCCTGGAAAAGCTCGAAGAGCGGCCCTTCATCACAACAAACCTCTGTGTAGAGTTCATGCAATGCATCAAGCAGAACACCTCGGGAATCAGAGCCACACCGGGCACCACCTTATCCAACACGCAGGGTGAAGTAATCTACACGCCACCGGCGGGGGAAGCAGTAATTCGCGAGAAACTGGCCAACCTAGAGCGCTTCATTAACGAGGAAAGCACCTTGGACCCGCTCATCAAAATGGCCATCATGCACTACCAATTCGAGGCGATACACCCGTTCATAGATGGCAACGGACGTACAGGGAGAATCCTGCTTTTACTCTACCTGAAAATGGAAAAACTGTTGGATGTGCCCGCGCTATACTTAAGTGAGTATATCATTCATCATAAGGCGGCTTACTACCAGAAGCTGAGAGCCGTTACGGAAGCCGGAGACTGGGAGGGCTGGATACTCTACATGCTGGACATGATCGAAAAAACAGCTACCAGCGGACTTAAAAAACTAGAGGAGATCATGGCCGTTATGGAGGCCACCTCGGAAGAAATTAAGGAGAAACTGCCCAAAGTTTACTCTAAAGAGCTGATAGAAATCTTGTTCAGACTGCCCTATACTAAACGCCAGTTTCTGATCAACGCGAACATGGGAACACCAAAGACTGTGGGGAATTACCTAATAGCGCTTGAGCATGAAGGTTTTTTAAGGGCAACCAAGGTAGGAAAAGAAAAACTCTACCTAAACCAGCGATTAATGGAAGTACTGGAGAACAAGGAAAAAGTACGAAAGCACAACACCAGCTATCGTGCATAAACGCACTATGTACAAACCGAAATCTATGAGTAAAACAAGGGTTTTGCTGTAAATTTAGATTCCTGAATTTAGCCGAGAGTAGATAAACAATTAAACCATGAAGAAACAAAAGTTAACACTGTTAAGTGTGTTGTTATTTATATTAATTTTTAGTTCCTGTGCAAAGGAAGATGAAAATGGGCCCGCCAGCATTTTATTGTCCAAGGAATGGAAAAGAGGAATGGTTGACAAAAATCCTGCTACAAATCCTGCTGGACGCATTCTGTACTATGCTGTGCAAAATTGCCAAAAGGACGATACTTTCAGATTCGGTGCGAACAAAGCGTTAACAATCAACCAGGGCGCAAACAAATGTGTGAATAATGAACCTGCTACTACAACTGTTTCCTATACTTACAATGAAACTAACAAAGAGCTGATCATAGATAGCTTTAAATACACCTTAGCAGAAGAATCTAAGGCCCAAATTAAATATTATGCTCCCATGTCCTCTCAGACGGGGTATGATTACATCGTCTATCTTTTAGAGTAGAGTAGTTTATGTGTGTGAATAAGATTTGATTCATCTAAAGTAGACCACTGAACCAGGTATAGTTCCATTAATACACACTACATCCCTTAAAGCATCTGAATTGAGCACGTACAAATCTTTTGAAACAGAGCGCCTACTGCTTAAACCCACAACAGAAGAAGACGCCCCCCTTATACTGGCTTTGCTGAACTCTCCGAAATGGCTACAGTATATTGGCGACAGAAACGTAAGGTCCGAAGCGGATGCCCGGTCCTACATCCAAACAAGGATGATACCTCAACTACAGCGCCTTGGCTATTCGAATTATACTGTGATCAGAAAGTCGGATAGGGAGAAGATGGGTGTCTGTGGTTTGTATGACAGAGAAGGACTGGAAGGTATAGATATCGGTTTTGCTTTTATGCCCGAATACGAACAGAAAGGCTATGCCTTTGAGGCTGCCAGCGAAATAAAACGTGCTGCGCTGGAAGTATTCGGTATAACCCGGATCAGTGCGATTACAAGCCGAGGGAACACAGCTTCACAAAAACTTCTGGAAAAATTGGGCCTGACTTTCAGTAAAATGGTGCAGATACCCAACGACAAAGAAGAATTGATGCTCTATGAATTTACAATAGGCTAGGGCACACGCTTAATCATGATGATACTTCTCACCCCTCAGAATCGTAAACCCACGGTATAGCTGCTCTACAAAAAACAGCCTGATCATCTGGTGCGAGAAGGTCATTTTGGAAAGGGAGATCTGCTCATTGGCACGTGCATACACAGCAGGGGAGAAGCCAAAAGCACCACCAATCACAAAGATCAGATTCGAGTTCACGCTGTTGAGTTTCTTTTGCAGGAAGTTGGCATACTCAGTCGAAGTGAAAGTCTTGCCTTTTTCATCCAGCAAAACGAGGTGGTCACCGTCCTGCACCTTCTGAAGAATTAACTTACCCTCGGCCTCTTTCAGGTTATCAGCCATATATTTTCCGCCCTGTTTTATGTTAGGTATAACGATCACTTCTACCGGATGGTAATGCTTTAAACGCTTCAGGTATTTGTCTATCCCTTCTTCCAGGTAGGCTTCGTCTGTTTTGCCAATGGCAATCAATTTAATTTTCATCAAAGATTCATTTTAAGACTGCTCACCCATTGGGGCTTACACCTGAGCCGCGCATTATAACACACAGGACGGCTACCATTAATTGTCCGTCCTGTGTGTTGCCCGGATGGGCTTTTGAAGTTAGTAACCTAGCTTCTGGCGAACCCGTGCCAACACCGGAGCTGCTATTGCTTTTGCTTTTTCGGCACCTGCCAGCAGCTTTCTGTCTACCTCTTTCAGGTTTTCCATGTAGTGATTGAACAGCTCCCGCTCTTTGGCATACTTCCGTAGGATGAGCTCATAAAGCGCCTGTTTGGCATGGCCGTAACCGTAACCACCATTCAGGTAATTATTGCGCATCGCCAGTATCTCCTCCGGGGAGGCCAGCAGGCTGTATATTTTGAAAGTGGTGTCATCGTCCGGATCTTTCGGCTCTTCCAATGGCGTGCTGTCCGTCACAATGCTCATGATCGTTTTGCGGAGGGGTTTATCAGCCTCAAATATATCGATGATGTTGCCGTAGGATTTACTCATCTTCTCCCCATTTGTACCGGGCACCGTCATCACGGTTTCGTCGGTTTTAGCGTCTGGCAGCACAAAGGTGTCACCATAGATGTGGTTAAAAGAACTGGCAATATCGCGGGTGATCTCCAAGTGCTGGATCTGGTCTTTGCCCACCGGTACGATGTTGGCGTCATACATCAGGATATCGGCTGCCATCAGCACCGGGTAAGTGAACAGGCCGGCATTTACGTCTGCCAATCCACGGCGGCTCGACTTGTCCTTGAACGAGTGTGCGTTGGCCAACATCGGGAAAGGAGCGAAGCAGTTGAGGTACCAGCTCAGTTCAGTCACCATGGGTACATCAGACTGGCGGTATAGGACGTGCTTGTCGGTGTCGAAGCCAAAAGCGAGCCAGGCAGCCGCCACCGAGTAGGTGTTGTGGCGCAGCAGCTGCGGGTCGCGAATAGTGGTGAGCGAGTGCAGGTCAGCTATAAAAAAGAGGGCTTGCTCCTCCGATGATTTAGATAGTTCGATTGCAGGTATAATGGCACCCAGCAGGTTGCCCAGGTGCGGACGGCCTGTACTTTGAATGCCCGTAAGATATCGTGCCATAGTTGGGATAATGTTTACAGCTGCAAAATAACGTAAAATGCTGGAAACACGCCTACCCAAGCGAGCACAATTCTATACCTGTGCGCTACTGTTTCTTCAGGGAGTAATTGAGGTGGCTCTTTATTTCAGCCTGCTGCCGATCCAGCAGCTTCACTTCACTATCGCTTACCTGCAGGAAATACATGGGGTCTATATTGCCCGCCGTCGGAATAAGTTGCAGCACTACCGCGTCCGGGTCCTGCTTGTTGCCTTTGGCCAGGAACCACTTTCCACCGCTGGTAACCACACCTTTATCGGCTGGTTTGCCCAGGTAAATCTGTTTCATGGAATAAGTGCGGCCAGCGCCCTCATTTAGGGTTAGCTCCGTCTGTATACCTTGACAATCGGCATAGGGCAGGGTCCCTTTGAAAAATCCTGTCGGCGCAGCCATAACCGGCGAAGCTGTAGGAGATGTATCGTCTGACTTGGCTGCAGGTGCTTTTGCCTTGTTCGGGCTGGATGTTTTGGCAACGGATTTTTGCCCATTTGCCGATTCCTGAAGCCACTCCTCGTAGCTTCTGCCGGACTGAGCCTGCACATCAGACAGGCAGAGCGTCACCGGAAATAGGATAAAAAATGCAAGTATTGTTTTCATGTAGAGGGCTTTGTTGTCAGAATGAACCTATCAGAAAGCAGACCAGTTTTTCGGCTATAGCCAAACTGGATAAGCGCTTCCCATTTCCTGGTTAACTAAAATGGGTAGAATTTATTGTGTAAAACTTGGCTGGCTATACCTTGTGTAAGCTGCAAGATTGCCAGTTAGATTGGGAGATACGTGGTATACTCAACTGGGTTAGTTATATCCGACGGCTTCTTCAAATTGCACTGATAGGAATGTAAAATTGTGCTATACTTGTGGTGGAGAGGGATGAATGGAGGAAGGAGTGGGTATAAAAAACAATGACCAGGCGCTAAACTCAAAAGCAAACACCTAGCCATTCAAAAAAAATCAAATCTTATTGTTCAAAAAGTAATTACATCATAGGCCTGTCTCTTGGTTATAGGTGAAAAAAAATTACAGTATCATTAGGCTGTTGCCAGTTTCTTCGGATATCGTTTTCGGTACAAAGTGCCCAGGTTACTCCAGGCAATGGCGGTCAAAATAAGCGCTACGCCCAGCCATTGCTCCAGCCACACGTCCTCCCGCAGCACCAAATAAGACATGAGCACAGCCACTGGCAGTTCTGCCGAACTAAGGATAGCGCTCAACCCCAAGCCCGCGCGAGGTATACCATATGCAAAAAACAAGGGAGGTATAACCGTACCAAAAACGGCAAGCAGCAATCCCCATTTCATAAGCCCGTCACCCAGGGCGCCGTTTGTGAGGAACACCGGTGGGAATATGCTAAACACCAGGATCGTGGCACCAGTCAGCAGCAGGGCACTTTTGGTGGTTGGGTGTAGGTTATTGCCGGCGGCTCCGTTTATCATCAGGAACACAGAGTAACAGGCAGCGGCCATCAGTCCGTAGCCAATTCCAGACCAGTCAAAATCAGGTGTTGTGTCAGAGAAAAGCCGGCCAGCCAGCGCAGTCCCCAGCAGCACCAACAGCACCATGACTACTTGCGATAGCTTTGGCAGTTTGCTTTTCAGCACTGCTTCCAGCAAAAGGCTCATCCAGGTGAATTGCATCAGCAGCAGAATCGCGATGGAGGCCGGAACAGTCTGTACGCACTTGTAATAGAAAATACTGACCAGGCCCGTGCTTGTGCCCATGGCGATGAGCTTTAGCTTGTCTTTGACAGTCGTGTCGGGGGTTGGGTGCCTGAGCAACCGGCGCAGCAGCACGATGCCCCACAAGATGATAAAGCCAAAGAAGACCTGTGTGCCGGTAACGTCACCCAAGGTATAGCCTTCTTTATAGGCAAGTTTTACGAACGTTGATAGTATGCCGAAGCTGCACGCTCCGAGAAATACCAAAAGGATGCCTCTGAACATAGATGTCCCTTTTGTGATTAGCAGTAAAAAATAAGGTATAGGGCAGGCCGGTCAGGCCCAAATGCGGAAGCAGGGACTGTTAGAGGTCGTGTAGGACGTACCCCGTAATGAAGATTTGTGTATGTGCTAAGTGTGCAGCCATTTTATTTTGCAAGGCCGCAAAGATAAATCAATGATTCTCTCAAATGCAAATTTATTTCATGACAAAGGCTATTCCTGACTCTTTGTGGCGGCTTTTTCAATCATATTCTCAGCGACACGGTGACCCAGGTAGCCGTCGATGAGGTAGTGCGCCAGGTATAGCAGTGGCGTTAAGACGATGGCTATGAAGAACTTGTAGATGTAGTTGATGGCCGCTACCGAAAGCACCAGGGACAGTGGCCAGTTGCCGAACACATAGAAGGCAATAAACAGCACCACCAGGCTATCGACCAGCTGCGAAACCAGGGTTGAGCCCGTGGCCCGGAGCCAGATCTTGCTGCTGCCGGTAAAACCGCGCAGCCAATGAAACACCGTGGCGTCCAGAAACTGCGACACTAGAAAAGCCGCCACCGACCCGATGATAATACCAAGCCCTTGCCGATAAATGGAGTTGAAGGCAAAGTCAATGTTGAATGGGTTGCCGTCCGCATCCTGGTTGTTGAGCTCTAGCCAGAATGCAGCTGGCGGAAGCCCCGTCACCACCGTGATGACCAGAAAAGCATAGAGGATAAGGATCACTGTCAGCACACTGACCTTTTTCACGCCTTCTTTGCCGAAGTACTCGTTGATGATGTCTGTTGTTACAAACACCACCGGCCAGATGATGACGCCTGCTGTCAGGTTGAAATCAAACTTCTCGCCCATGATCCCAATCTGAGCGCCGGGCATCCCAAACAATGCCTCCCCCGAAAATATTTTCACACCGATGAGCTCTGCCAGCAGGGCGTTGGACAGGAAAACACCACTGAGGATCAGGAATAGATTCGTGCGCTTTTTTTCGAGAGTAGAGCTTGCGGCCATCCGGGTAGACTTACTTGACACGGCAAGTTTAAGGGATGCCAACCGCTAAACCAAAACCTGGCAGGTATATGCCGGATAAATGTACTCCCAAGGCAGGCGTTGCGCATAATTCAGCGGCCAGCTGCTTGAAAAGCGACGCAAGTAACATGAAAGGAAAGGATTGAATAAATGGATAAAGCTTTCCGAAAATGACCGCATAGTTGGCCAGGAAAGGTATGGGATCCTACTCCCGCACGCAGAAGATACTTCCTTCCACAGCCAAGTCTGCTTTAGGAAAAACTTCCAGGGCTTCGTTCAGGAGCGGGGTAAGGTCTTTGTAGCGCACGGAGAAGTGCCCAAGCAGCAGGTGACGCACCTGGGCGGCCGCGGCTAGTTCAGCAGCCTGGCGGGCAGTGCTGTGGAAGGTATAGTGTGCCCGGTCGCGCAGATCATCGGTAAAGGTGGCCTCGTGGTAAAGTAAATCCACGCCACGAAGGTACGTAATCAACTCAGGCTTATACCTGCTGTCGGCGCAGTAGGCGTAGCTGCGGCTGCGCTTGGGCTCCAGTGTTACCAGCGCATTGCGCACCAGTATATTGCCCTGCTCGTCCATTATGTCTTCTCCCCACTTGAGGCGTACCAGTTGCGGCGGCGTCAGGAAACCAGGCAGGTTCTCTTTGATGAGCGATCGTGGTTTTTGCTTTTCGCGGAACAGGAAACCGCAGCAAGGTATGCGATGCTCCATCGGGATGGTGTGCACCGTGATTTTCTTGTCCTCGTAGATTTTGCGGTAACAGGTGGTATCCAACTCATGGAAAATAAGCTTGTAGCACAGGTTAGTGCCAGAGTACTTGAGCTGTAAGCTTAGGATTTCGGAGAGGCCGGGAGGGCCGAAGAGGTGCAGGGGCATTTGGCGTCCCTGCAGGTGCATGGTGGAGAGCAGGCCAGCCAGACCAAAGTAGTGGTCACCATGCAGGTGGCTGATATAGATATTGGAAATGCGCTGATGCTTTATTTTGTAAAGCATCAGCTGCATTTGTGTTCCTTCTCCGCAATCAATCAGGTGGTACTGATTGTCGATCGTTAACAGCTGGGCTGTATGGTGTCTGTTTGCCGAGGGTGTGGCCGACGAACTGCCGAGTATTCTGAGTTCGAAATCCACAAAGTATAAATGACTTAGTCTTCCTTATTTGTCAGGTCCTGCTCGATCTCATGCAGGAACACACGGTCAATCGCTTCCTCTACCGTTGGAAGAATGTTGAGTACAGACTCCAGTTTGGAGATAGTGATCAATTTCATCACATGGTCCTGCAGGCTGGTCAGGATCAGCAGGCCATTGGAAGAGTTGCACAATCTGTTTGCGATCAGGATAGAGCTCAATCCAGATGAATCGGTATATTTTACGTTGCTGAGGTCAAGAATCAAGTTGGTGATCCCTTCGGCATTCAACTTCACGAATTCAGATTTCAGATCCGGAGCGATTGAAGTGTCCAGCTTTTTCTCATCTATCGTGATAATGGTGTAGTTTTCTTTCTTATCAATCGTGTACTTCATAGATCTACCAGTAAAGGATTTAAACGCGAATGTACCAAAATCCACGTTAATTATTCTAATTTTTTGCGTTAAAAATGTTTTCTTCTATGTGATTCTCAATGCGTGAGAGCACATCATCATAACTTTCCTTGTGAAAAGGCTGACCGGTAAAAACCTCGTATAATTCAATATACCGGTCCGAAATGCTGTTCACCACTTCGTCGGTCATCTCCGGTACTACCTGCCCTTCCTGGCCCTGGAAACCGTTCTCGATGAGCCACTGGCGCACAAACTCTTTCGAGAGCTGCTTCTGTGAATCACCATTTCGCTGACGTTCCTCGTAGCCATCACTATAAAAATAGCGGGACGAGTCAGGGGTATGGATCTCATCGATCAGGTATATCTCCCCGTTGTAATTACCGAACTCATACTTGGTGTCGACCAGAATGAGCCCCCGCTGTCTGGCTAACTCCGTGCCTCTTGCAAAGAGCGCCCGCGTATAAGACTCTAATTTAATATATTCCTGCTCAGATACAATGCCTTTTGCCAGAATTTCTTCGCGGGTAATGTCCTCATCGTGCCCTTTGTCAGCCTTGGTCGTTGGTGTAATGATGGGCTCCGGCAGTCTGTCGTTCTCGCGCAGGCCTTCCGGTAAAGCTACTCCGCACACCATGCGCTTGCCGGCTTTGTATTCGCGCCAGGCATGGCCAGCCAGATAGCCTCTGATGACCATTTCTACCTTGTAGGGTTCACAGCGGTATCCGATCGTTACGTTCGGGTCCGGCGTTGCGATAACCCAGTTGGGTACCAGGTCTGAGGTAGCCTTTAGGTTCAGGCTCGCAATTTGATTCAGTACCTGCCCTTTGTAAGGTATAGCACGCGGCAATACCACGTCAAAAGCTGATATTCTGTCAGTGGCAACTATAGCCAGACGATCCTCAAAATAATAAACGTCGCGAACCTTGCCTCTGTAAAAACCGGTCTGCCCGGCGAAGGAGAAGTTGGTTTCTTTTATGGCCTCCATTAGGTTTATTGGGTTAGAGAGCGGCAAAGTTAACTATATTTTATTGGGTGAGAAATAAATAATAGGCCAATAGAAGCTTGCATCGAATCCTTGTAAATATAGTTTGTCTGCTATACTGCCTTATACTCTTCAGTATAGTGAAAGTTTTATATTTTGATATTTATAGTTTGCATATTATTTAGAATGTTTGTCTTCGAATTGAGGCAACCTCTGTTTGTCATTTCTATAGTTGATAATGTTCAGGATCATTCCTTTAAAAATTATATAATGGAAGGGAAGCATGGTGTACCAGTACAGCCTGCCGGCCAATCCGTCAGGGCGGAAAGCGGCGAGTTGTTCCAGGTAATTTCCATCGGGTTCCTCGCATACCCTGAACTGGAGCCAAGCCTCGCCTGGTAGCTTCATTTCAGCGTATAGCAACAAGCGGCGTCCTTTTTTGTCAACTGCCAGAACGCGCCAAAAATCAATCGTATCGCCTGCCTGCACATCCACAGGGTGCCGCCGACCCCGTTGTAACCCTACACCTCCCACCAATTTGTCAAGCAGCCCTCTGATCTCCCACAGGAAGTCTGTTTTGTACCAGCCGCGCTCGCCGCCAATGCTCAACACATTGTCCATCACCTCATTCGGGTCTCTGTCGAAACGTACTTTCTGCTTGTCGGCCAATACGCCGTTTTCTGGTATTTGTACAAAATCCATAAAGTTGAGTGGGAGTGTGCCGCTTACCAGTGCGTCCTTCCAACTGGAAACCACCAGGTTTTGTTCGATCTTGGTAAAAGCCAGATTAATGGCACTCTCGTAGTTCAGGCATTTGTGCGGAATAAGCTGCTGGATGGATGGGTCTTTCACCACGGCGTCGTTTCGAAGACTTTCCACCAGGCTGCGTGCCAGCGAGTAACTGGTGCTGGTCACAAAATAGAGCCAGTAGGACGATAGTTTGGGCGTAAGTATCGGCAAGGTATAGATGCGTCGTTTCAGGTGCCGCTGCTCAGCCAGCTGCAGGAGCATCTGTTTATAAGTGAGGACATCCGGTCCGCCGATCTCAAAGCGTCTTTCGTAGCAATCAGCCCGACCCAGTACAGCGGTGAGGTAAAACACGACGTCCCGTATGGCGATAGGCTGACACTTGGAGTTAAGCCATTTGGGCGTGATCATCACAGGAAGCTTCTCCACCAGATCGCGGATGATCTCGAACGAGGCACTGCCAGAACCAATGATGATTGCGGCGCGAAGCACGGTCAGCGACGCCTTTGCCTGATCGAGTACGTCCTCCACCTGCCTGCGCGAGGATAGGTGTTTGGATAGATGCGCGTCGTTGGATATGCCGCTCAGGTATACCAGTTGTCTGGCGGTGGTTTGGTTGAGATAAGCCACAAAGTTAGCGGCCGATTCCTGCTCTGCTTGTGTAAAATCGGCTTTTCCCGTGCCCATGGAGTGCACAAGGTAGTAGGCAGCGTCCATGTCGCGGGGCAGGTCCTGCAGCGACTCCGGCTTAAGCAGATCGCCTTTTGCCACCTGCACCTTGTCGCGCAGGCTTTCTGCTATGCTGAAACGACGGGGATCCCGTACCAGGCACACAACCTCATGTTGCTGCTCTACCAGCACCGGCAGCAGCCGTTTGCCGATATACCCATTTGCACCTGTCAGCAGTATCCTCATGTCAGTATATTTCGATTCATTTTAATCTCACAACAGCCACACTAAACTTATGTTCTCTGCCTGCAATTATACTTATGGTAGATGATGCTTTAAGGTTTTGTGTTCAGAATAAAAACGTCTTGGTGTAAATTGTTGGTAGTCAGGGTGATATTGCTGGGGCTTTGAGATATTTCAAAATTATTTTCAGGTATAAATTTGGATTTAAAAAAAACGTCCTCTAGCTTTGTTCCCATCAAGTCAGATATCCCTTTGGGGTATTGATTTATAAAGAAGCGTGGAGAGACAGGCTCTGTGAAGCGCTAGCAACCAGCCACTTGGCAAGGTGCTAATTCCTGATTCCGGATTTTCGGAAGAATATAAATTGATAACGTTATGAACAAGGGAATTAAGCCAACAGCGTATTTTATTTCTTTTTCGGCAGCCTACCTGCCGCTATACCCGCATGCTTTTGCGCATGCTGTTGTCATGTGCAACCCCATGCGCATGTGCTGCTGCTGTTGTTAGCGCACTGACCTAATCCCCATCATTACTGCTGCATATTGCCTTTAAGCCACAGGCGCTGTCTGTTGCTGTGGGTTTTGCTGCATCTCTTCCATTTCTTGTCTCCGGACAAGCTAATCTGATCTATATATTTTTCATCTCAAAATAACTCAGTATGTCTACTCAACTTCATTTCGAAACATTGCAGCTGCACGCTGGCCAGGAAATTGATCCAACAACCCGTTCGCGTGCTGTTCCCATCTACCAGACTTCGTCCTATGTTTTCAAGGATGCCGAGCACGGTGCCAACCTGTTTGCGCTTAAGGAGTTTGGCAATATCTATACCCGCATCATGAACCCAACCACCGATGTGTTTGAAAAGCGCGTTGCGGCCCTCGAGGGCGGTGTGGCGGCTGTGGCAGTGGCATCAGGGCAAGCGGCGCAGTTCATCGCCCTCAACAACATTCTACAGGCCGGCGACAATTTTGTGTCCACCAGTTTCCTGTATGGCGGTACATTCAACCAGTTTAAAGTATCCTTCAAGCGCCTGGGTATAGAGGTGCGCTTCGCGGAGAACGACGAAGTGGAGAGTTATGAAAAGCTCATCGACGAAAACACGAAGGCGATTTATGTCGAGACTATTGGCAACCCTCGTTTTAACATTCCGGACTTTGAGGCAATTGCTGCAGTAGCACGAGCCCATGCTATTCCACTGGTGGTAGACAATACCTTTGGGGCGGGCGGCTACCTGTTTCGGCCGCTAGCGCATGGGGCCAACGTGGTAGTGGAGTCTGCTACCAAATGGATTGGCGGGCATGGTACCAGTATTGGCGGCGTGATTGTAGATGGCGGAAATTTCAACTGGGGCAATGGCAAGTTTCCGCAATTCTCAGAGCCATCCGAAGGCTACCACGGGCTTAATTTCTGGGAGGTGTTCGGCGCAGATGGTCCCTTTGGCAACATTGCCTTCTCGATCAGGGCGAGGGTCGAAGGGCTACGGGATTTTGGTCCGGCGCTGAGCCCGTTCAACTCTTTCCTGCTGCTGCAGGGATTGGAAACGCTCTCGCTGCGTGTGGACAGAACCGTGCAGAACGCCCAGATATTGGCTGAGTGGCTGGAGCAACATGAGCAGGTGGAAAGCGTGAACTACCCTGGTTTGTCTTCAAGCAAATACCATGGCCTGGCGAAGAAATACCTGAAACGTGGCTTTGGGGGCGTGCTTTCCTTCAAGCTGAAAGGTGACAAAAAACAGGCGGAGACTTTTGTGAACAGCCTGCAACTGGTGAGTCATCTGGCTAATGTGGGGGACGCTAAAACACTGATCATACACCCTGCCTCTACTACGCACCAGCAACTCTCGGAGCAGGAGCAGGTAGGCGCGGGCGTGGAGCCGACTTTGCTTCGCCTCTCAGCAGGTATAGAGCACATCGATGATATAAAAACTGACCTGGAACAGGCTTTTGCCAAGATAAAGCAAGGCGAGGCCGAAGCCGTTTTAAACTAATCTGATGCCTGAGCATTTAATTTTCCATTACCAAAAGGAGTTTGCACTGGAGTCGGGGGCCTCGCTTCCCGGCTTCCAGCTTGCTTACACCACCTACGGTCGTCTTAACAAGGAACGCAGCAACGTGCTGTGGATTTGCCATGCCCTGACCGGCAGCTCGGACTTCACCGACTGGTGGGGCGGGCTTTTCGGCAAAGGCAAGCTGTATGATCCTGCTGATTGGTTCATCGTGTGTGCCAACACGCTGGGTGGCTGCTATGGCTCTACCGGTCCATTGTCTGTTGATCCTAGAACTTTGCAGCCGTTTTATCACAGCTTCCCGCAGTTGACAAACCGGGACATTGTTAAAGCTTTTGATCTGTTGCGGCAGGAGTTGGGACTGGGGCAAATCCATACCTTGCTGGGTGGATCGCTGGGCGGACAGCAGGCTTTGGAATGGGCCTTGCAGGAGCCTAATATATTTCAGAACCTGATACAGGTGGCATCCAATGCCCGGCACTCGGCATGGGGCATCGCCTTTAATGAGAGCCAGCGTATGGCTATCCGGCAAGACCCGAGCTGGAGCGGCAATTCCAGGGAATCCGGTTTGGAAGGTTTGAAAACAGCCCGCGCCATTGCCATGCTTTCTTACCGGCACTATACCTGTTATGAAGCGGCGCAGCAGGAGCCTGGCCACAGTACGACCGACAATTTCAGGGCATCATCTTACCAGGTATACCAGGGCGATAAACTGGCGCAACGCTTCAATGCTTATACCTACTGGCTGCTTTCCAAAGCCATGGACTCTCACAATATTGGCCGTGGCCGGGGAGGGGTTGAGAAAGCACTGAAGAGACTTAGGGCCAGAAGCCTTTTTGTAGGCGTAGAGACTGATCTGCTGTTTCCGGTGGAGGAGCAGTTAGCGCTACACCAGCAGGTACCCGGCTCCAGCTTCGCCCTGATCCATTCCTCTTATGGGCACGACGGGTTTCTGGTAGAAGAAGCGCAACTCACCCATGCAATTCAGTCATTTTATCAAGCAGAGACATTAAAAGAACGACACTATGAAAATACAGAAGTTTAAAAAGCGCATTGGACTGATTGGGTTTGGATGCGTAGGGCAGGGGCTGTACGACATCGTCGCGGCCAACCCGCATCTGGGTCTGGAGATCGGCCGGATCTGCGTGAAGGATAAAGACAAACCGCGCACCCTGCCGGCGGCCGCTTTCACCTTCGATGTGCAGGAGGTGTTGCAGGATACTTCGCTGGACATTCTGGCAGAACTGATTAGCGAGCCAGATGAAGCTCTTAAGATTATAAGAGCAGCATTGCAGCAAGGTAAAACCATTGTGTCGGCCAATAAAAAAGTAATAGCCGAGAACCTGCCGGAATTCATCAGCTTGCAGCAGCGGTATGGCGGGGTATTGCTTTATGAGGCATCTGTCTGTGGCAGCATTCCGATCTTGCGCACGCTGGAAGCTTATTATGGCTCGGAGCCGCTGTTAGAGGTACGGGGTGTACTGAATGGCTCTTCTAATTATATCCTGAGTAAGTTGCACCAGGAGAAGGTTGGCTATGCAGCAGCACTTGAGCAAGCACAGGCGCTCGGCTTTGCTGAGGCCGACCCTGCCCTGGACGTGGAAGGTATAGACGCGCTCCACAAGCTCTGCATTGTTGCAGCGCATGCCTATGGCCTGCTGGTGCACCCGAGCCAGGTGTTGCATTTTGGCATCAGCCATATAACGGCAGAAGCAATTGACCTGGCCGACGCAGTTGGGGCAAGGATAAAACTGGTCGGCACCATCAGGTCAGATAATGCCGGGAATGTGTCGCTGCAGGTGATCCCAACGCTGGTCGTTGCAGAGGATGCGCTTTATGATGTTGAGGCAGAATTTAACGGCGTGGAGGTGAACGCACAGTTTGCCGGGCAGCAGTTTCTGAAAGGGCGCGGTGCGGGCAGCCACCCGACAGGCTCGGCAGTGTGGGCGGACATTTCGGCAGCCGTGCGTGGCTATCGCTATACTTACCCCAAGCTGTGTGTGACTAATGCAAGTGTGGTGCAGCCTGAGGAGCCCATCACGGTGTTGCTGCACGCACCCCAATCGCTCACCGCGTTGCTCGGATCGCTGCAACCTATTGCGGTGCACAAAACGGAGGTTTCAAATCAAGTGATCGTAAAGGTTCAGCAGGAAAAACTGTTAGAACACCAGGAGCTACTTAAAGAGCAGGGTGTTTTTGTGGCGCATCTACCTGAGTCCATGCCATTGGCACCTGTATTGGAAAAATTTACAGCAGTCACAGCCCTGCTGGTGTAACGCAACACTTTGATGGCAAAAGTTGATTGTCACTGTTTTGTCAGCCTGCTTCATTTGTGCCAATCAAAGTGTAAACTATGGAAATAATTCAATTTGAAAAAATAAAATATTTTGTATTTTAAATTGTGTTTGCTTGTTGTTGTTAAGGGTTAAATAGCTGTTTTTCAGTTGCTCATGTTGGGCTATAAAGCGGGTCTATAAATAAGATTGATATTTATGTCTCTTTCTTGTTCTGCTATCGTACAATAAAATATTTATGGACGGTACATAACACCTAAGGCAATGAAAATCTATATACCCTTATTCAGCACATTACTTTTAATAGTTATATTCTCCTCCTGCAGGAACGACAACCCTACACCTATTCGCAATGTGCGTTTCGATCCGGGTTTGCTAAATCCTGCCCATGCGGGTGGCGGTGCGCCCTGTGCGTTTTACAATTACTACTATGATGGTCAGTCAAAAGCCTTGGGTAACGTTCACAGCCGGATGGCTCTGGTTGCTTTTGACGATAGCTATACCTATGAGCAGGCAGTGTTTGCTGCTGGTAAGCATGGGTTTATAGAAAGCGTTGGGCAGGAGGTGCGCACCAATTCTGCACGGTTATACCCGGTGCAGTTGGTCGATGGTCTGAGCTGCAAACAGGTGGAGCAGGCTATCAGGGTGCTGGAGCAAGATCCAGGTATAGCTTATGCCGCTCCATATTTTTTAATGGATAGTGGCGCTGGTGTGCAGTTGCTGGGGATCTCCAATGAGTTTATTGTGACGGTGAAGGATCATAAGCAAGCAGGTAAGGTATTGGAACGTCTGGCTAATGCCACCAGAACCGCTATAGTCACCTCTCTCAGTGATGAAACCTATATACTGCGGGCTGACAAAAACTCAAAAGGCAATGCGCTGGAAATGGCAAACTTTTTCCATGAGCAACCGCTTATTAAACATGCCGAACCTGACTTTGTGGTATCCCTTGAAATGTAATAATCCTTGGCTATAGATTTTGTGGTTGAAAAACGAAGGCCCTGCTCTGGAAACAGAACAGGGCCTTTTTTTGAGTGTATTAAAGCACTAACCAAGGTATACAGCAGCTGCCTTGTCGCGCAGGTTGTAGGCCGAAGCCATTACCTCGCCATAGGCACCTGCTGTTCGGATAGCAATCAGATCGCCGCGGTTAGTCTCGGGTAGCATGACCGCCTTGCCAAAGCAGTCAGACGATTCGCAGATAGGGCCAACCACATCATAGCGCTCCTCGGGTAAAGTGCTACTGAGGTTCTCTATCTTATGGAAGGACTGGTATAAAGCGGGACGGATCAGCTCGGTCATGCCGGCATCTAGAATGGCGAAATTAGTTGAAACGCCTTTTTTGATGTACAGCACACGCGAAATCAGCGTACCGCTCTGTGCCACCAATGCCCTGCCCAGTTCAAAGTGAACCTGCTGACCAGGACGCAATTCCAGAAACTGGTTAAACAGCGAAAAGTAAGCTGCAAAATCAGGTATAGGTTGCTCATCCGGAGTATAGTAATCCACGCCAAGTCCGCCACCCACGTTGATGTGCTCCAACTGAATCTGGTGCGACTCAAACCAATCCTGAAACTCATTGACCCGAGTGCACAGGTTGCGGAAAGCTGACAGGTCCGTGATCTGGGAGCCGATATGGAAATGCAACCCTATCAGCGACAGGTTGGGCAAGGTTTTGAGCAAAGCCAGCACATCTGGCAGTTCCCAGGCGTTTATGCCAAACTTATTCTCCTCCAGGCCAGTTGTGATGTACTTGTGCGTGTTGGCGTTTACGTTAGGGTTTATGCGCAACGCAATTTGGGCTGTTTTTCCTTTAGCTGCTGCCAGTTCGTTCAGCACCATCAACTCGTGGCTCGATTCGCAGTTGAAGCAGAAAATATTCTGGTCCAGGGCATAGTTGATCTCTGCGTCGGATTTACCTACTCCGGCAAATACCACGTGGTGTGCCGGGAAACCGTTCTCTATGGCACGTTTTACTTCGTTGCCGCTCACGCAGTCAGCACCAAAGCCAACCTGGCGCATTTCGTCCAGAACAGGGCGGTTGGTGTTAGCCTTCAAGGCATAGTGTACCTGAAAGTTATACCTATCAGCTTCCTGCTTGGCCTGCTGCAGGGTTTGGCGCAGCAGGTTAAGGTCGTATACATAAAAAGGAGTGGCGTGCTGCTGCAACTCCTGTAGTGGATGGTTAAGCATTGTGGTTGTTCCTTTCAAAAATGCCATCGTTGAGCAAGATCAGGGATCTTTCTTTATCGGCTGTGTTGATCAATAAGCTGATGTTGTTCTTGCTTCCGCCATAGGAAATCATGCGAAGCGGAATATCCTTCAGTGACTCAAAAATCTTCAGCCCGGAACCGCTGCGCTCGGCAATGAAGTCGCCTACCACGCAGATGATGGACTGGTCTTTGTCAACCTCTACCTGTCCGTACTCCTGTAGTTCACGGGTTATCTCGCTCAGGAATTTAGGGTTGTCTATGGTCAGCGAAACAGCTACTTCGGAGGTCGTGATCATGTCGATCGGGGTCTTATACCTTTCGAACACCTCAAAGACGCTGCGTAGGAAACCATAAGCCAGGAGCATGCGCCCGGACTTGATCTTGATTGCGGTAATGCCATCTTTGGCTGCCACCGCCTTGATACTGCCGCCACCGCTTTGGGCCGAAATGGTAGTGCCGGGGGCTTCAGGCTGCATCGTGTTGAGCAGACGCACAGGTATATTCTTTTGTTTGGCAGGCAACACGCTGGATGGGTGCAGGATCTTGGCACCGAAATAAGCCAGCTCTGCCGCTTCGTCAAACGAAAGCTCCGCAATCGGGAATGTATTTTTTACCACCCGTGGATCGTTGTTGTGCATCCCATCAATATCTGTCCAAATCTGGATCTCCGACGCATTGGCTGCAGCGCCTATCAACGAGGCAGAGTAATCGGAGCCGCCACGTTTCAGGTTGTCCACTTCACCGTAGGCATTGCGGCAGATATAACCTTGCGTTATGAATAGGTTGATGCCCGGGTATTTCTCCAACTCCAGTTTCAGGTTTTTCTCGATATAGGCATTGTCCGGCTCCTCATTCTCATCGATTTTCATGAAGTTGAGGGCAGGTAGCAATACGGAGGTTATACCTTGCTCTTCCAGGAAAAACTGAAACAAAGCGGTGGATAATAGCTCGCCCTGTGCTAGCACGGCACGCTCCTCATACACTGTGAATAAGTCGAGTGTAAAAGACCGGATGTGATCAAAATGTGTGGCAATCAGTTCGAGAGCCTGTTTTTTCTTTTCAGTTGAGGTATAAAGCTCCTCTACCACCCGTTTATAGTTATCGTGTAGCGCATCAATAAGCGCATTCGCTTCCTGGTTGGCGTTCTGGTACAGCTTCTCGGCGATTTGTACCAACTGGTTGGTGGTGCCTGACATAGCAGAGAGCACAACGATCTTTGTCTCTTCGTTATAAATCAGGTCGGCCACAGCTTTCATTCTTCCGGCTGACCCGACAGAGGTGCCCCCGAATTTTAAAACTTTCATCTAAGCAGTTTGAAATGAATAGGTTATACTAGCGCATGTTCCATCGTAGCTTTTGTAAACAGACGGCAGGGCAGAAATTTGCGCTAAGTTGCAAATTTAACAAAAAGCAAAGATTTTCAGGGCAGTTATTCCTCGGAAGCATGTCAAATAAATAAAAAAGTCGGCAGCCATTTCCGGCTGCCGACTTTTTTTCATGATTCTGGCTCTGATTAGTTTCTGATGAGCTTGGTTGTGGACTCCATGCCATCACTCACAATTTTCAGGAAATACATTCCGGACTGCAGCTGCTGCAACTGCAACTCCATGCTGTTTACACCGGCTTCCAGTTCAAGGGTCTTGCGAAGCACCTGTCTGCCATTCATGTCATAGATGACCATCTCTGCCGCCTGTTTCTGTGGTGCGGTCAGGGTTAGTTTTACCATGCCTGGGAATGGGTTCGGGTATACCTGCGTGGACAATTCGCTTGCAAGCCCTTTCGCATTCACGGCGATCACCTTGCTGTAGGCAAATTCACCGTCAAGGTCTACCTGCTTGAGTCGGTAGTACACAGTGCCCTGTACCGGTGTCCTGTCTGCGTATTCATACTTATTCTCTACGCTGGAGGTACCCTTGCCTTTTACGGTGCCAATCTTTTCGAAGGACTTCGCATCCGCACTGCGCTCAATCTCAAAGCGGTCGTTGTCCTGCTCAGAGGCTGTCAGCCACTGCAACGTTGCCTGGTTGTTACGGACGGTAGCCGTAAAGTACACCAGTTCGACTGGGAGCGGGATGATGACAGGTGAATTCTCGAGAATTTCCAAAGTCAGTGTGATATCTGTGGTAGCGCCTGTGACGTCTGCCAGTCTTACGGTGAATGTATAGAGACCTGTGACCAGTGCATCCGGATTCACAACGAAAATATCGCCGTTGGTGGCATTGAGGCTTACACCTGGAGGTAGCGAACCAGCCAGAAGAATGGCCGAAGCTATACCGCCATCAGAATCACTTGCCACGGCTAGCATATCGTTTGGAATGTACTCATCACGGTATTTAGGCGGCATAATTACATAAGTCGAAGGGCAATTTACGGTAATTGTCATCTCGTCGACTGAAGTGGCTGATGGTGAGCCGCTGCAGGCAGTGGTAACAGTCCAGCGTAAGGTATAGGTACCGGTTTGCAACCCT
Source organism: Pontibacter aquaedesilientis (assembly GCF_014773225.1). Classification (GTDB taxonomy): domain Bacteria; phylum Bacteroidota; class Bacteroidia; order Cytophagales; family Hymenobacteraceae; genus Pontibacter; species Pontibacter aquaedesilientis. Next base: position 781,708 of record NZ_JACXAJ010000002.1, read on the forward strand.
CTTACAGTAGTCGTCTGACTATTAGGATTAATGATGGTGGCACCTCTTGGGTCCCCTACAAATTCCCAAATCCCTGTTCCCGGGTCTGGTGACACAGCAGCCGAAATAATAACATCGCTGCCACACACGGTACGGTCTTCGCCTGCATTAGCCACCCCAGCGTCGTTAGTTACTACTATCGTGGCATCCTCTAATATTCTGATCGGTTGCAGGCAGCTTCCGCCGGTTACTTCTGCATAGAAAGAGTAGGTTCCAGGTGTGTTGAGCACTCCTGTAGAAACGACCCTGACTTCCCCGTTGCCAACTAGATTATTCGCGATTTGGGTAGTGACACCGCCAGGCGCCACTCTATACACACTGTAACGATAAGTTGAATTTGCCTGGGTTGATAAGAAAAGATTGGCTGCCCCACCCACACAGACAGAGGTTGTAGGAGTAAAGAAAGGCCTGTCGATAGCTGGTCCGGAGATGGTAGCAGTGTAGCGCCCTGGATCGGTGAAAGTACAGCTGTTTGCCGAGTTGATTATCACGACACCATACGAATTGCCAGAGTTGATCGCACCTGTAGAGAGTGTAATCGCACCACCGGTACCACTCACGGCTGTACCCACCAGAGCGCCGGTTGCTTCGTTTACCAATTGATAGGTATAGCCAGTAGCAGAAGGCATAAGCTGCACGTTTACAGTCGAGCCTGCGCATACATTGCTAGAAGATGGGGTTAAGGTATAATTGATAGGAGGCTGAGGTAATATGGTGCGCGTAATGCTTTCGTTAAGAATAGCCTCACAACTCTCCGGAAGGTTAGGTCCCTGACTGCCCGTTATTCTCCTGGCTCTAATTCTTAGCTCAATATTTTGGTTGGTGCCAGAGTTATTTGCTATCGGTCCTGATATCAAAGTAATAGCTTCTCCTGTACCTAAGACTGAACTTCCGCTAGTGCTGCCGTCCGGTAAGATAATGGTATATGCCACGCCCGTTTGTGAGGACGCCACGTTGATCGTAACAGGTGTGCTGCCGCCACAAATTGTTGAGGCCGAGCTGGATGTTACTGAAAAAGATGTAGTGAGCGGATTGCAGTCAACAAACACACTTTCTGCTGGTTCGCTCGCACACTGGCCGGTTATAGTTTGAGTGGCCGTTACCTCGGCGCCAGGAAACAATTCTGTTGTTGAAAAACCAGTTAAGCTCCAGCTTCCGGAAGGAGGGATTGTAATTGGGGTATAGGGGGTGCCATCTATGTATACTGTGAGCTGCGCACCGGCTGTACCTGTACCCGTTATAGTTGTAGAACCTTCGGTGATCGGACCATTAACGGCAAGTCCTTCTGCAGAGGTTTGTGGTGTTGCTGTAACGGGCGCGGAGTCCACACTTTGGCTGCTATTAGGTGCTGTAGCTCTGGCTGTAAAGGCTATTCCTTGCGGAATCTCAAGTCCGCTCACAGTCCAGAAGCCCGCCTGATTAACCATGGCAGGAGTGCCTACGGCTATTCCGTCTGCATAAATCTGAATTGAAGTGCCCTCTGGCTCAGTGGACGTTCCAGACACAGAGGTCGTTACGCCGCAGTATTCACCCGTAATAACGGGAGGGGTAGACTGGCAAGTGACTACAGTCGCAGAAGAGGATTGCCCATAATAAGCAGAAGCAGTTCTGGATCTTACAAAGATAACATCACCTTGCTTAAACCCTAAGTTACCTGTAATGGTCCAAGCACCCGCAGCATCAGACTGAACGGTGTAGGCATTGTTAGAGGTTGTCACAAGGTTAACAGGTCGATTATTTAGAAACAACGTTACAAAGGCACTTGGTGCTGTCGTGCCAGAAATAGAGGAGGTTGTAACACATAATGGCGATGTGCCGATCGTTGGCGGGGTGCTAGTGTTGTCTGCTAAACCATTATTGAAAGGGGTAGAAGGGTTAGACTCACAGCCTGTTCCGATTTGCTGGGTTGCGGTAAATATACCGTTCCCGACACAGTTATTGTTGCCTGAACCGCCCCCAGGAGGGCAAACAATCAAAACCCATAGGCCTTGAGCATTGGCTACAGTAGACTGTGCACCTGTAGAGGTCGTAACCAATACACCATTGCGGTATACGCGAACTACGGCTCCAGGCGCAGCTGTGCCGTTGATTTCTCGTCGGGGAGAATTTAAGCCTGTGATGGCTGGAGGAGGAGTAGTGCAGACTGCAGCTGTGACAATTACTGTATTTGAGGTTGCAGAAACAGGACGTCCTGTTGCAGTGGCAGTAGCTGTGATTTGATTTCCTGCTGCTAGAGTCGTGCCTGAGGGCACAGTAAAGATCCAGGTACCTGCCGACGTGACGGAAGTCGTACCGAGTGTTGTGCCATTGCGAAGCACCTGAATGATAGTGCCGGCCGCTTCACGGGATGTGCCTCCGATGGTTGTGGCGCCTGCTGTAATAGGTGAACTGATGATTGGGGGGAAGGTTCTTATTTCGCCTACTTCATCTGCTACAAGGTCATTGAGTGTAGTTGGAGGGAATGTGGTAATAATGTCTCGCCAGGCAGCCAAGGCATCCTGGTTATAACTGAGGAAGTTGACGCCTGCCACATCGGCCACCTGCGTGAGTTCAATTAATGCGCTCTGCCCACGGTTTACAGTGCTGCCTACCATGCGCAGCGGTGTTGTAGTTGTAATTTGCCCACCAAATGCGGATTGAGGCACATAAAAATCAATGAAGTAATCTGGCGTTCCTCCAGCGGTACTGGCTGCTACTGCTCTTTGCGAAAACTGGGTAGCTGCGCCTTCTAAAATTGTTTGGCGCGTTGTGCCTGTGTGTTGAATTAATCTGAAATTAAAGCCTGAGGCCAGTACTAGCTCATATTCAAAGCCAGGGTTAGGCCCCGTACCTGCGAAAGTGTTGTTGGCATCAATCAGGACACTATAGCCACGCTGGGAAGTAGAAGCGCCTCCCACTCGCATCCGAAACATCAAATGCTGCCCGTTGTAATAGGCTTGTAAAGGAGAAGGACTTACAAAATCTGTATGACCGTCAGATGCCCCGTTTTTTACATCACCTACTGGTTCTGTGCCTAACATAGGCAAAGTACGAAATGGTATCTCGCTTATGCCATCTCCTATGTCATTTGTACCAGAGAAACCAGAAGCTGTCGCAGATATATAATTATCTTGATTGGGGTCTAAAATAAGCTGCCCGCCACTTCTGGCTTGTTGTGTAATAAGGCCGGGAGTCTGTGCGAATGCGGCCTGGATTGTGAGCAAAGACAAAAACACCATCCCGATGAGGCGGTGTAGTATCCTTCCTTTTGTATATCCTTTCATACGATGAAGTAAAAGTGTTCTATATATAAATAAGTTAATATTGTAAGCTAATTTATGTTCCGGATTAGAATGAGTTAAGTTCAATTATTAACTTATTCTAAGTGGCGAATATTTACTTATACGACAGCTGTATGAAAAACTATAGTGTACAATTTTTAAATTAAATTTGGCTTTAGTAATAAGGTGACTTATAGCACCATAAGAATTTATGCTATATAGAATATAGGTTATTTTAATATATAAGGCCTTTTGAGAATCAAATACTCGATAACTGTAGTTGGAGTCTTGAAGTTTGATTACTCAGCTATATTTCGGGTACTCTTATGTGATGAGGAAATGATTATATTATAAATATGTAATATAGGATGTACTTGTGTTTATTGAGTATTAATAAAGTTCAATAATATAGAAATGTGTTTGCATGATTGATATATAGAATAAATGCATTTTGATTTAACTTGGTTTAATGCCTTTGTGTAAAAGGCTAATCATTTAAAAAAGCTGACTTAATATTATAGTCAGAGCGCCTTCAATATGATAGAGGGGGAGAGCATTTAAACAGCTTGTAAAATGACAGAGGCAGCTTGGAAAAGCTGCCTCTGTCAAATTGAAACAAGTTATTGATTATTAGTTCTTTAAAATTCTGATAGCAGATTCTGAATCAATACTCGTTATTTTAAGGATATAAAGTCCTGACTGAAGGTGTTGAATTGGAATTTTAAGGTTATTGATACCAGTTTTCAATTCATGTGATTTGCGGATTACTTTACGACCATTGATATCATATAGGCTGATTTCCACATCTTGGGTGATCGGTACTGAGATTGTGACATTAAGTTGGTCTGATACTGGATTAGGATAAACACTTATACTTGTTTCATTCGCTAAAGACTTAGCTGATACCGCCAATACTTTGCTGTATGCAAATTCCCCATCGGAGTCAATTTGCTTGAGGCGGTAATAAATCGTGCCCTGTACCTGAGTGCGATCAGTAAACTGGTATTTGGATTTAAGGCTTGTAGTGCCCTTGCCGCTAACCGACCCGACTTTCTCAAATTTTTTCGCATCCAGGCTACGCTCTATTTCAAAACGGTCATTGTTCTGCTCTGAAGCCGTAAGCCACTCCAACTCTACTTGATTGTTACGCACAACAGCAGTGAAATAAACCAGCTCGACTGGAAGCGGGACGATAGTTGGAGATTGTCCATTTATCCTTAAATTTATCGGGCTGTCGGTCGTAAATCCCTGGGCGTCGGTCGTTCTGATGACAAAATCATAAGTTCCCTGAATAGGCTGTTGGTTCTGCCTTACGACTATGTTTCCGTTCGGCTGTAAAAGCGCCCATGCAGGAAGTGTATTCCCTATAGAGACGACATTCGTTATACCTCCATCACTGTCGGTTCCAGTCGCTAATATATCTCCGCCCCTGTACTCGTCTGCATATTTTGGCGGAGTAACAATGTACTCCGCAGGACAGTTGATGGTAATGTTGACCGAACTGGCTGTTATAACCGGATCTGTTTGTCCGCAAACAGTTCTGATCGTCCAGGTAAAAGTATGTACACCCGAGGGCAGGTCGGTTACTGTGGTGCGTGGGTTATTGGGCTCCGTAATTGTTCCTCCTGCCGGGCCTCCCGTTTTCGTCCAGGTACCTATGCCAGGCGAGGCATTATTGGCGGCGAGCGTCACAGTGCCGCAGGCAATTCGATTTGTGCCCGCATTGGCCTGAACAGGTGTAGAAGAAGGCGTAGCTGACACCTCTGTTAAGAGTTTGACAGGAGTGGTGGCACACCCTCCTGTTACCTCCACATAGAAATTTCTGAAACTGGTAATGCCGCCATTGTACGTGGTTGTTCTGGAAACCACATCTCCTGTGCCTGTAAAGCTCGTCCCGATGGCTGTACCGGTATTATCACGCACAGTATAGGTATAGGCACTATTAAATTCGGTCGCAACACGAATAGTAACTTGCTCACCAGTGCAGGGCGAAGGTTTGTCGATTGAGACTGACTGCTGGAGCCGTGGACCTTGGTTAACAGTAACGGTGGCTGTTCTGTCGCTTTGAGAAGTGCATGAAGGGGTACCCGAAGGAGTAATCAATACACCTAGATTTGTCGTCGCATAAAATACCTGGTTGGATACCAAGGTGATGTTAGCTGTAGATGATGCTGTAACAGCTGAACCAATCGTAGCGCGCGTGTCCAGGTTAATGAGCTGGTACCTGAAGCCGACAGAAGGGCCATTAAGCGTTACATTGGTAGTGACCGAAGAGCAGCCCGTAGAACTGGAAAGTGAGAGAGAAGTTGGTTGGGTCGGTGCGGATGCCACTGTCACTGTTTTGTTGCCTCCTATACCTGTTGTTGGGGAACAGGTGCTGCCAGGCACCAATGCTCTCACTGATAATGTGGTGGTAGTAGCAGTCAATGGGCCAGATGTCAGGGTTATCGGGCCACCCGTACCCAAAACAGAAGCACCAGTCGGTACACCATTGTTAGTGATCGCATACGATACACCCGGTTCTGAACCGCCCAGCGTAACGCTTACAGTGCCATTATAGCAAATCGAGGCTGGACTCGGGCTTACTGTGGTAGTATAAGAAGAGGTTAAAGCACGGCACTGTACTGTGGTGGTGATCGGAGCACTTGGGCAGTTAGAGGTTGCTGTGCTGAACGTGGCTGTCAACACAGCTCCTGGAAATATTTCGCGTCCACTTAAACCTTTAAGCTGCCAGGTTCCTGATGAGGTAGTGTTAACTGGTGGGTATTCAGTGCCATCTACATTTAGCGATACCTGGTAGACTATGGTGCCTGTGCTTGCCGGGCCAGTCCCTGAAATATCCACTAGATCTGCAGTAGAAGGAGGTGCCGTTACGGTATTGATGGTAAACGTTGCTCCTGTAGGTATGGCAAGTGGTAATGGGCTAGTCACAGGATTAGAATTTACGCTTCGCACTTTTCCAGCTGCTTTGGCACGGGCTGTAACCACGGTGCCTGCTGCTATACCGCCACCTGCAACACTTGAAAAGCTTGCTACCCAGGTGCCTTGTGTAGTAACAGTCGCGGTGATCGGGGTGGAATTGCCGCTTTGTGTAACCACGGTTCCATTTCTCTCGCCTTGCGTGCCTCCGGTGTAAAATTGCAATACCGTACCTGAAGCCTCTGAAGAGGTTCCTGAAAGCGTCGTGATGCGGCCACAAGCAGGAGTGTTGATCGTGGGGGCTGTGGTTGTGGCCTGAACTGTTAGTAGATTGGATGCGCTGGAGTATGAGTTGGGACAAGTTGTTTGCGCGCCTCCACTTAGTGTAACGCTTGTCCTTACATTAAGGATATCTCCTGATGTCAGGGTAGATGTTAATGAGGCTGGCAGGTCAATAGCCCAGGTTGTGGTGCTGGTATTGAATGGAACAGTAACTGTTGTTGGGCTTCCATTTCGGAATACTACTATATCACCTGCAATAGATGTGGTGCCTATCGATAATGTACCAGCAATTCTAGTAGTGTTTATCGGGATTTCATTCCAAGTGGCATTTGAAGCGCTATTCTGTGTAACACCATTATATACTACGCTTGTTATTTGTACGGTTTGTGTATTTACGTTAGGTTGCCCGTTTCTAAAACAGATTTGGTTTGACCTTAAAGATTCACAGCCCGATATAGCGCCACTGCTCAAAGGGGTGGTCGTGGCAAAAAAACTGTTCTCAGGTATATTGATCACAGGTGTTGTCCAAGTGGCACCGGCTGCTGCTGGGTTTATATCTACAGAAGTTAAAGCGGTAGAAGGGGAACTGGTTGCATATATCCTGATCCGCTGACTCCCAACTAGTGGGGTAGTCCCGGTGAAACTTCTATTCATGTTTCCACTGCCTCCTAATCCTGTTATTGTCGGAGCAGGGGTAGAGGTACACAAACCCGTACTAACCGTAACAGGAGCTGACAACGCTGAGGTGGTTTTGTTAGAAGGCGTAACCCTGGCTGTAATAATATCGCCAGCAACCAGCAAAGTGCTTGACAGGCCTGGTAATGTCCAGGTGCCCGTAGAAGTGACTTTAGCGGTACCTATGCTGGAGCCATTTCTGAAAACTGTGATATCGGAGTTTGCAGCTTCAACAGAAGTGCCTGAAATAGAATTACTGCTAGCCTGGATCAGTGAATTGACAACCGGAGGTGTTGCTGCTATTTTGGGGAATTCGCCAGATTGAAGCTGCGTTAAATTTGTTGCCGGAAAAGTATTGATCAAGGCATTCCAGGCGCGTTGTTTACTGAAATCATAGGAAGCAAAATTCACCCCACCTACATCTGACACCGAACCTGTAATGCCACTTTGTGCACTCGTGATAGTTATACCTGACATGCGAAGTGGCGTGCTTGCAGTCAATAAATCCGGACCCGTTGTTGGGAAAGCCGAAAGAGGTACAAAAAAATCGTAAAAATAGTCCGGGTTATTGCTGAAAGTTGATGCTGCTACAGCTCTCTGAGAAAACTGATCAGCCGACCCAGACCAAAATTTAGCGCCACCTGAAGGGTTTCCTCTGTGGTCATATATGCTTACTTCAAAATTAGAAGCCAGCACTACCTCAAACTCAAATCCAGGGTTAGGTGTCGTGGCTGGGTTGCCGCCCGCCACCAAATCTCCAAATTTATTATTGGTATCAATTAATATGCTATAACCTTTCGAGGCTGTGGAGGCTCCGCCCAACCTTATTCGGAACATAAGATAGGTGCCGTTGAAATATGCTGCAATAGGAGAACCTGTGGAGCCAATGTCAGCTGCTGATACCAGGTCGGTATGACCACCAGTAGAGCCGGTAGACAAGTCGCCGGTAGGCTCATTAACCAAAGCCGGGAATGGGCGATATGGGATTTCGCTGAAGTTTGCTCCTTCGTCCCGTACAGTTGCAAAGCCAGGGGGAGTGCGCGGTACTGAAACATAGCCGTCCAGATTAGGATCTAACACAGCTTTGCCGTTACCTACTGCAGGGTTGTAAATAAGACCAGGTGTTTGAGCCGCTACTTCAAAAAAACTGACACTAAAGAAAAGGAAAACTAAAAGTGAGGTGAGGTACTGGTAAAATTTTACTTTCATGTGGACTTTTGTTAAATCAATATATGCCTGAATTGCATTAAAGTACATGGGCAAGTAGAGGATATATTGTACTATATATGTATTAATTAATTTTTAAATCTTAGTATATATACGGATGTCTATTATGTTAAATACGTGCAAATGTATGTATTTAATACTTATGTACTGCTTGAGTTGGGTTTTTGTTGGTTAATTATTGTGCGAAAAACACTCAGGAATGATCATTGAAATTGAACTTAAATTTGGTGGGGTTTTTGTAATAAGTCGTTTATATTCTAAATTTATTCGAAAGAGTTTTGTTTGAAAAAATAGGTCAGAGTTGAAACGGCTTATTGAGTTATCATATAGTTAAGCTTCATTTATAACAAAAAACGCAACCCATATGGGTTGCGTTTTTTGTTGCAAACAGGTGAAGTGAAAATTAATTTTTAACAATGCGAGTACTGTGCTTCATATCCTTGCCTTGAATACTTAGGATGTAAACACCCGACTGCAGGTGATTCACACTAACTTCGAAGGTGTTGATGCCTGGTTCTAGATTGATCTGCTGCTGAAGCACTCTCCTTCCACTCACATCGTACAATGCCAGTTCTGCTGACTGGGCTGCCGGAACTGAAATGGTAGCTTTCAGAATGTCAGATGCCGGGTTTGGATAAGCTTTCAGGGCTAGTTCGTTTGTAATGCCCTGGGCTGAAATTGCTACAACCTTGCTGAATTCAAAAGTACCATCGTAGTCTACCTGTCTTAAGCGGTAGTAGCTGACGCCTGCCATTGGGTTTTTATCCGTGAAGCTATACTTGTTGACTACGCTGCTGGTGCCTTTGCCCGTCACTACGCCAATTTTAGTGAAGTTGCGGCCATTCGTGCTGCGTTCAACATCGAAGCGTTCGTTATTGAGCTCCGATGCTGTTTGCCACTGCAGCAGCACTTGGCCGTTCTGTAAAGTGGCTTTGAATAGTGTCAGCTCTACAGGAAGTGGAGTGATTCGCTGCAATGTGATAGAGTTCGTCAACATAACGCTGCAGCCTGAAGTAGCGTTTTGAGCACGCACGGTGTAAGTCACACTTTCTGAAGTTACCTTTTCAGATACGAGCACGATATCACCGCCATTTCCCATTACAGGAGAACCAATGTTTCTGTCTTCTATCATTAGTTGGTAAAGAACATTCACTTCGGATTTAACGACAACCAGGTTCTGCGTACCGTCCGTGTTTTGGCTCGATGTCTCTACGATCTCTAGATCCTTAGCAGGAAATCTATTTACGGTAATAGTCACATCATTGCTCATCTGACTGCTGCAGTTGGTAGGCGCTGTACCTGAGGTGGCCTGCACATAGTAGGTATAACTTCCCGCTGTGTTCAGAGCCGGCGTCTCCAGCGTGATCTGGCCGCCTGTGCCCGTCACGGCAGTGCCCACCGCGCTGTTGTCAGATTTGTTGCGGAGCTGGTAACTTACATTGGTCTGTGAGCTGCTCACGTTGATGAATGCCTTCGAGCCAACGCATACCTGGCTGTTTTGCGCTGTTACAGCATAGGCCGTAGGGTTAGGGTTCACCGTGATGTCGGCGGTGTTTGTCAATGCTATAGTACCGCAAGAAGAGCTAATGGCATTCACCCGGATCCTCTGGCTAGTCGTGAGCGAGTAGGAGGTCAAGGAGATCTCACCGCCCGTGCCTGCCACCGCGTCGCTCAGATTAGCCGTGTTGGCGTCGTTGCGCAGTACATAGCTGATGCCGAGCTCTGAGTTGCTTACTCGGATAATGGCACTGCTGTTCTGACAGATCGCCGATGCGGCTGCCGACACTGCCAATGTACTGTTAGGCGTTCTGTTCACCGTGATGGTAATGTCGCTGCTCACCTGGCTGCCGCAATTGGTAGGGGCAACGCCTGTGGCCTGCACGTAGTAGGTATAGCTGCCTGCTGTAGTCAGGGCCGGCGTCTCCAGCGTGATCTGGCCGCCTGTGCCCGTCACGGCAGTACCCACCGCGCTGTTGTCAGATTTGTTGCGGAGCTGATAGCTAACTTTCGTCTGCGAACTGCTCACGTTGATGAACGCTTTGGACCCGGTGCACACCTGGTTGCTCTGCGCTGCGGCCGTGAAGGCCACTGGGTTCGGGTTCACCGTGATGGCAATGTCACCGCTCACCTGGCTGCCGCAGTTGGTTGGGGCAACGCCTGTGGCCTGCACGTAGTAGGTATAGCTGCCTGCTGTAGTCAGGGCAGGCGTCTCCAGCGTGATCTGGCCGCCTGTGCCTGTCACGGCAGTGCCTACCGCGCTGTTGTCAGATTTGTTGCGGAGCTGGTAGCTTACGTTGCTTTGCGAGTTGCTTACGTTAACAAAGACCTTTGAACCGGCGCACACTTGGTTGCTCTGCGCCGCGGCCGTGAAGGCCACTGGATTAGGGTTTACCGTGATGTCGACCGAGTTGTTAAGCAGCGCTGAGTTGCAGATAGAACTTCCGGTGTTCCTGGCCAACACGCGTATTTTCTGGCTGGCAGAGAGCGCATAAGAGGTCAGGGAGATTTGATTGCCCGTTCCTGTTACTGCGGCGCTCAGGTCAGCGGTGTTGGCGTCGTTGCGCAGTACGTAACTGATGCCTGGCTCTGAGTTGCTGATGCGGATAATGGCGCTACTGTTTTGGCAGATCGTTGATGCGGCTGCTGTAACTGCTAGGTCATTGGCAGGTGCTTTGTTTACTGTAATGGTCACCTCGTTGCTCATTTGGGTACCACAGAACGTAGGTGCTATACCTGAGGTAGCCTGCACATAATAGGTGAAGTTGCCCGCTGTGGTCAGAACCGGCGTCTCCAGCGTAATCTGGCCGCCTGTGCCCGCCACAGCAGTGCCTACTGCGCTGTTGTCGGACTTGTTGCGAAGCTGGTAGCTTACGTTGCTTTGCGAGTTGCTTACGTTGACAAAGGCTTTGGACCCGGTGCATACCTGGTTGCTCTGCGCCGCGACTGTAAAGGCAGAAGGGTTCGGGTTAACTGTGATATCAACCGAGTTGTTAAGCAGAACGGATCCGCATATAGGGCTTTCTCCGCGCATTGCTGACACCCGAATCTTCTGGCTGGCTGTAAGCGGGTAGGAGGTCAGGGAAATGTCAGTGCCCGTGCCCATCACTGCTGAGCTCAGGTCAGCCGTGTTGGCGTCGTTGCGCAACACGTAGCTGATGCCAGGCTCTGAGTTGCCGATTCGGATGATGGCGCTACTGTTTTGGCAGATAGCCGACGCGGCAGCTGTCACTGATTTCGTTCTGTCAGGTATTGTGGTCGAGCATTGCACCATCACACTGTTGGAGGCGGCACTTTCGTTGGTGCCAATAGTACCAGAAGTGGCTGTCAGGATACCACCTGCATAAAGCAGTTTCTCGATGTCGCTTCCGCTAAGCCCCTCAATGGTCCAGTTTGTTGATGTGGATCTTACTTTGCCTAAATAGAAGCCGTCTATGTACAGATTGATATCCGTATTGGCAGGCCCGGTGCCTGAAACTGAAGTGGCTCCTTCTGTATAATTTCCGGTGATAACAGGTATAGCCGGTGCTGCAGTTACCGCGCTCACGGTCACTGAGTTGGATGCAGAACTGACACCCTTGCCCGCAGCTGTTGCTGTAGCTGTAACTGTATTGCCGGTGGCTAAAGTCGATGATGAAATACCACTTAGGGTCCAGTTGCCAAACGAATCCACAACCGGGCAAGAGGTACCGCAAATGGATGTACCATTACGCATAACCGTGATCACAGTGCCGGCAGGTTCTGTGGAAGTGCCTGATATGGAAGTTGCTCCTGCTCGTATGGGGCCATTTACAATTGGTGCTGCAGTGATCTCGCTCACAACAGTACGCTGAACGGCAGAGCGTGCAGAGGCACATTCGCCTGCAGAAACAGCAAGCACGTTTACGATATCGCCAGCTTTAAAAACCAGGTTCGAAACCGTCCAAGTGCCAGTGCTCGACGCGACAGTTCGGTTGGCATACGTGCTGTTGATGAGGACTGAAACCGTAGCACCAGCAGGTGCCGTGCCATTAAGGCTTGATGTGCTTGCCGTGATTGTGCTTTGTGCCAGGGTAGGCGCAGCGGTATTAGTTTTTGTTTTGATACAAATATCGTTTGATCTCGCAGAGGCACATTTATTGTTTTCGAAGAGCACGGCATAGTAAGAACCTGCGCCTAAATCTCCGCTACCAGCGATACAGCCCTTGCCAGAGTTCGGGTTTGTTGCGCCTACTCCATCGGTGCAATTCCAGCCCCAGGTTCCATTGGCACTTACAGGTATGTCCGGTACACCTGCAGCAGGTGCTTCCGGTTCTCCCACTTTATAAATACGGATAATGCTTCCGGCTGCCACACCTGCCGGTACGGTGCCGATAAAGCCTTTGTCAGAACTATCGGTAATGGTGGGAGTTGCACTTCGGTTACAAGTAAACGAAGGAGCATATACAACGGCTTCGTTCGATAAGTTGGAAACCGATTTGCCTGAAACGGTGGCTGTGGCTGTCAGTTTATCACCGGCAACTAGTTCGCTGCCAGTTGGCAAGGTATAGGTCCAGGTGCCGTTGGAGCCGACAGTTGTAGTACCCAGCATCACACCATTTCGGTAAACTGTAATAGTTGTTCCTGCTGGCTCCGAAGATGTACCGTTTACTCTCAACGGATTGGAGGAAGTGGACGTGCCGCTCGTGTAAGTTCCGGTGATGACAGGAGCATTAGCCCGAATAGCCGGGAAATCGCTAGAAGAAGAAGTGTTTAATGGCGAGGCCACCACATTCTGGATAATGTTGGTGAAAGCAGCCGCATAGTTGCCGGCGTATAATCTGTCGTCTATGCCTCCCACATCCGAGATAGGACCGGCCAAGGCGCTGTGTTGCGCACTCATCACGGTGTTTGCCACCATACGCACCGGTGTGCTGGCTGTAAAAGACGGTATACGGCTGGTAATTTCTGAAAAGGGGATATAGAAATCGTAAAAGTAATCTGCACTACCGCCGTTGGTAGTATAGGCAATCGCTTTCTGGGCATATTGGTCATAAGGCAAGTTCACCAACTGCGAGCCAACTGCCGGAGAAGATACGCCATCGACGTTATACAGGCGAACCCCGAAACCAGTTGCCAGTACAATTTCTACCTCAAAACCAGGGTTGGCTGCGGTATAGTTCGGGTCGGCATTCGGCCCTGTGTTACCAAACTTGTTGTCTGTGTCAATCAGGATGCTGTAACCCTTCGAATTGGGTGCTATACCTCCCAATCGGAATCGGAACATCAGGTTACCATTAGAGAGGTAGGTATAAACCGGATCCACGTTGCCGAACAGGAATGCGAAATCGCTGAAGCCGTCGGTCGGTCCACGCAATAGGTCGCCCAGTACTTCACCAGCAGGCAGAGGCAAGGCCTTGTAGGGGATTTCACTTTCCTGCACATCATTAAATTTGAAGCCCGGAGGGGTGGCAGGGCTGGAAACATATCCGTCTCCGTTAGGGTCCAATACCGCCTTACCTGCTCCCAAGGCAGGCTTGACAATAAGGCCTTTGGTTTGTGCGCTAAGCTGTAGCGTTACTAAAAGGGTGAGTAAGAGACCAACCAATGTAGCTCTGACAATAGGTAAAATTTGATTCATACAAAAAGGTTATGGGGTTCAATGCTTGACTTTTGCACAGTCAATGAATTGATAGAGATAAGTCTAGCTCTGCATTGTCAGGAGGTCAATTGTGACTATTGGAAGAAAAATAAATGCCATAAAATAAAGGCCTGTCAAGGGGATGGTATTTTAATGCAATTTTGTGTGTAATATGTTGGTAATCAGGTGTGATTTTTTTTCCAGGAAAATTTGGGGCGTACCCAAAAGGCTTATGGGTTCACAGAAAGGGGATTGGGTCATCCATTAATTGGAATTTTTATCCCAATAATGGAAATATAGGACTGAGTTATTGAATAATGCGAAGCAAGAGACTCGCTGCATTCCCACCAAAACCGGCGGCATTAATCATGATACGACGCAGGCTGGTCGGGTATTGATCGACAACAAGGAGAGGATATTTAGGGAATTGCAGTTGTTGATAGCGCAGCAAAATAAGGGCATATTGCAAGCTGAGCGCACCAGAGGCCCCCAAGGTATGCCCCACTAGCCATTTGTTTGTGGATAAGGCTGGTGTTTGGCCGCCGAACACCGCATTGATGGCCGCTAACTCTGCTTTGTCCCCTGATCGGGTGCCGGGTGTATGCGTAATGATCAGGTCGATGGATTGATCTTGCTGTGGCAGTTGCCGGATGGCCTGCCGCATGGATTTCTGAAAATTCAGGCCTTCCGTTGAAATACCTGTCTTGCTGGTAATAGGCTCAAAGCCGAGTCCGACTGCTTCTACGATGACATCACCTGGCTGAAGCTCAACAGCGGTTACTTTCTCCAAAGCCAGTATACCTGCCCCTTCTCCCAGCACAAATGTGTTTTGCCTTGCCGCACCAAATGGCTGGCAGGGGTAAGGATGATCGTGGAGCTTAGAATAAATACCGATGGCTTTCATTTGGGCGATGGTGAAGTCGGTAAGAGGTGCCTCGGTACCGCCAGCCAGAAATCGCTCAGCCATACCTGACTTTAGCCACGCTATACCGTTTGCAATAGCCATCAGCGCCGTGCTGCAGGTAATGGAGTGGCTGATTTGCGCCCCACCTGCATTGACAGCGTGTGCAACCCAACTGGACAAATTGCCTAAGGTGGTGGTAGGCGAGGAGGAGGCCGAAAGTTGTTCCTGCTGGAAAGCTTGAAAATACTGCTCAAACAGTCCGGTTGCCCCACGCGACGAGCCGATGTTAACGGCCAAGTCATCTTGTTGCATTCCGTTTTCAGTTAACCAGCCAGCCTGCTGACAAGCCTGCCGGGCAGCGTAAATGGCCATGAGCACTGATCGGTCCAGCTGCCTGTACTCAGGATTGGAGTTAATCAGCCGCTCGAGTTCCAGTTCTGCTCCGGGTGGGAGTGCTGCAACAGGGGTAGGTTGATTTTGATGTTGAATGGTTTTAAAAGCAGGTATGCCGGAGTTGTAAGCATGCGCTATACCTGCTTCGTCGATACCAAGCGGTAAAATAGCGCCGAAGCCTCTTATCACGATATGTTCCTGTACATCTTCCAATCCGGTAGCAAAGGTAACAAATAGAACAATGAGAATGAGCAGACCTGTAGCGGTCTGTGGGCAGAAGTGAAATTAACTCTTCAATAACGGAAGGTATAGCGGCGGCTCTTGCTAATCGTGCAGGGTTGTCTGCGTGGGTGGTTCGAAATGGCGGGTACCGGTTATAATCTGCTGCATGCCCATTATCGTTTCATAAATCAAGCCGAGCTGCTCATTGGTGATGCAATAGGGAGGAATCACATAGATGATGTTGCCCAAAGGACGAAGAATAACGCCCTGCTCTAACGCGAAACTGTACAAGGTATCGCCCAATTTGTTGAAGTAGGAGGTGCCGTCGGCTTCAAACTCAACAGCCAGGATTGTTCCTTGCTGGCGTACCTGCTTTACTTTTGGCAACTCCTTAATCCGCTCCGAAAACGCAGCATGCTGCTGACTTATGCGTTCAATATCGCCCTGAGTATTATCCAGTAACAGCAAGTCCATGCTAGCCAGGCCAGCTGCGCAGGCAACAGGGTTGCCGGTATAGCTGTGGCCGTGGAACAAGGTTTTTAACTTGTCGTCGCTCAGGAAGGCTTCGTAAATCTTCTCGTTGCAAGACGTGGCGCCCAATGCCATAGTGCCACCTGTCAGACCTTTGGACATAGTTACCATGTCTGGTTTGTGCTGGAGGTAGTCACTGGCGAACAGGCGGCCAGTGCGGCCAAAGCCAGTCATTACCTCATCTGCAATGGCAAGGATGTTATGCTGCTGGCAAACAGCCAAGAGTTGATCCAGCACTTCCGGGGTATACATGACCATGCCGGCGGTGCCCAGCACAAGCGGCTCGTAAATGAAAGCGGCTACATCACCGTTAAGGGCGAAGGTTTGTAATTGCTCCACAGTTACCTCTTCAGAACCAGGTATAGGCACCTCAATAAACTCAACCTCAAACAGGTATGACCAGAAAGGTGCCGTGAAGGCACTGCGGGCGCTGACGGCCATGGCCCCGAAGGTATCGCCGTGGTAACTGTCCCGGAAGGCGATAATCTTCCTCTTCGGTGTGTCCAGGTTTTGCCAGTATTGTATCGCCATTTTCAGCGCTACTTCTACGGCAGTTGAGCCGTTGTCGGAATAGAAGATGCGGCTTTGGCCTTGTGGCAAAATCTGGAGGAGTCGCTCGGCAAAAGTAACAGCGGCCGAGTGTGTAAAACCAGCGAAAATGACATGCTCCAGCGTTTGCAACTGCTCGGCTACTTTCCGGGCAATATAGGGGTGGGCATGTCCGTGCAGGTTTACCCACCACGAGGCTACCCCATCCACATAACTACTTCCGTCTTCGGCATACAGCATAGCGCCTTCACCCCTAACGATAGGTATAGGGAGTGCGGCCGTCTTCATTTGCGTGTACGGATGCCAGATAACGTTATGGTCGCGTTCTGCTAGAGTCAATGTTGAATGAGTGAATCAGTGATTGCGTGAATTTTGTAGAGTTTAATCAATAGGCAAACGCTTCGTATAACTTTTGTTACGAGTTTAGAGGTATCCTGTGAAATTCTTAGCGTACTCAGCCACAGCCTCCTGACAGAAGTCGGCTTCCTGGCGGATGGACGGCAAACGACGCAAACCGGTGTACTTGATGATAAAGTCTTCGGAGGTCTGGCTCTCCTCCCCGTTGAAGATGATGCCTGCCACTGGCACTTTTCTGTAGCGCAATACCTCGGCCGTGAGCAAAGTATGGTTGATGCTGCCAAGGTAGTTTCTGGAAACCAGGATCACCTCCAAGCCCAGTTGCTGCACTAAATCGAGCACCAAATAACGCTTGTTCAGCGGAACCATCAAACCACCCGCTCCTTCCACGATCAGGTTGTTCTGGGTTTCTGGCAAGTGCAAGCCATGCACATCGATTTCGATACCTTCTGCCGCTGCCGCCTTGTGTGGCGACGCCGCCATTTTAAGGCGGTAGGCTTCCGGGTGAAATACGGACTGCTCATTTGATACCAGACTCCTGACCATGTCTGTGTCGGTGAAATCGAGTCCTCCCGCCTGCACGGGTTTCCAGTAATCAGCTTGTAAGGCTTCGGTGAGAATGGCTGCGGCAACTGTCTTGCCAACGTCCGTTCCGATGCCTGTTACAAAATATCTTTTCATGTACCTTTCGCTATGGCCTGCACGAGGCCGTCAATTTCTTCTTCACTATTATAGGCATGCACGATCACGCGAAGCCGCTCAGTGCCGGTAGGCACCGTGGGGGCGAACACGGGACGCACATCAAATCCTGCTTTTTGCAATGCAGCTGCCAGCATCTTGAGTTGCCGGGGCTGTTGCGGGAAAACAGATAAAATAACACTGTTTTCCGGGGTGCAGCGAATGCCGCTCAGTTTGTTCAGTTTTTGGTACAGTAGGTTCGCAAGTTGCTGCACGCGCTCACGCGCAGGCGTAAGTTCAGGCAGCAGGGTATACCCACACTTCAATGCCAGCAGCGCATGCGTCGGCAGGCCAGTGGTATATATAAATGCTCTGCTATAGTTAATCAAAAATTCGCGCAGCAGCTGTGGCCCTACCACGGCTGCCCCATGGCTACCCATGGCTTTGCCATACGTGATGATCTGCGCAAACACCTGCTTTTCAAGCCCAAGGGCCACGGTCAGTCCTTCGCCTTTTGGGCCGTACAGCCCCACGGCATGGGCCTCGTCCACAATCAAGGCGGCACCTTGCGCCTCACAGAGTTGTGCCAGTTCCTGTAGCGGAGCTTTATCGCCGTCCATGGAGTAAACAGATTCTACTACCACGTATACCTGTCCGGTGGCATGCTTGAGTTTTAGCTTCAGATCTTCCACACTGTTGTGCCGGAAACTGAAGCTCTTGGCAAAGCTGAGTCGCAGGCCGTCTTTCATCGAAGCATGGCTGGACTCATCGTAAAACACGGTGTCGCCGCGCTGCGGCAAAGCGGATAATAAACCCACATTGGCCATGTAGCCGGAGTTAAAAAGTAGTGCCGCTTCTCCATGGTGATAAGACGCGATTATACCTTCTAACTCTTCGAAAAGGCCGTGGTTGCCGGATAGCAGCCGGGAGCCAGTCGCTCCCAAAGGCAAATGAGCATAGTTATCCTCTTCCTTCTGGATGAGTGCCCGGAGCTTTTCGCTCCGAGCAAGGCCGAGGTAATCGTTTGAGCAGAAGTCTATGAGCCCGGCGGTGTTTTTAAGGGTGCGCAAATTGCCCTGCGCTGCCCGCTCCGCCAACTTCTGCTGTAGTTTATTTATTAGATTGTTAGACATTAGATGTTAGATACTAGACTCAATAATAAACACTTCTTTTTGGAAAGTCTAAAGTCTAGTATCTGACATCTAACATCTAGCGTCTACTACTTCTTCCTTAAATGACTTGCGTGGTGTCAGTCCCAGCAGATCAAACATGGCTTTGTCAGCGTCGAAGTCCGGGTTTGGCGTAGTCAACAGTTTTTCGCCCGTGAAGATGGAGTTAGCGCCGGCCAGGAAGCAAAGTGCCTGATCGGTCACGCTCATGCGCTCACGGCCTGCCGACAGTCGTACCATCGTTTTCGGCATCAGGATACGGGCTGTTGCGATCATGCGCACCATTTCCCATACCGTTACCAATGGCTGGTTCTCAAGCGGAGTTCCTTTAACCGGCACCAGTGCATTCACCGGCACGGATTCCGGGTGCTGCACCAACGTTGACAAGGTATAGAGCATTCCAATGCGGTCTTCATCTGTCTCTCCCAAACCGATAATACCACCTGAGCAAACGGATATACCTGCCTTGCGCACGTTATCAATCGTGTCCAGACGGTCGCCGTAGGTACGGGTCGTAATAATATTAGAGTAATTTTCTTCTGAAGTATCGAGGTTGTGGTTATAGGCGTACAGACCAGCTTCTTTCAGCTTTTCGGCCTGGTACTCGTTCACCATACCCAGGGTACAGCAAACTTCCAGTCCCATGTCGTTCACGCCCTTCACCATGTCGAGCACCTTGTCGAAGTCGCGGTTGTCGCGCACCTCGCGCCAGGCAGCACCCATGCAAAAGCGGGTGGAACCCCCGTCTTTGGCACGCTGTGCCGCCGTCAGCACCTGGTCCTGGCTCAGCAGTTTGTGCACATCCACACCCGTGTGGAAGCGTGCCGCTTGCGGACAGTAAGAGCAGTCTTCCGGACAGCCGCCAGTTTTCACTGACAGCAAGGTGCATACCTGCACCTCGCCAGTCGCCTGGTGTTGCTTGTGCACATTGGCTGCCTCTACGATCAGCTCCAATACTGGCTTATAATAAATCGCCTTTATCTCTTCCAGACTCCAATCATTGCGGAGGCCTGCATTTTGTCCGTTTTGCGTCATGGTGCTCGTGTTTGGATTACGAAGGTAATTTGAAGATTTAGGAATAAAAAATCAAACATATGGGTATGTTTGGTGGATAACTTGTTAACTAATTCAGCAACTGTACTATTTCTGTGGAAAAAATGGTTTGTTAATTTGTTGGAAATAAAATTTCAGGGAAGCTCCGTTCGCTTCCTGAATGTAAAAGATGGTAGCCCCAGGATGACACGATGCTGATTTGGGTAAGGGCTGATTGGGTGCAAATTTTCGTACCTTTGCACTGGCCGGATACTTTGCCAGGCCATTTATAATTGATTTTCTATGTCATTCTCTTCGTTGGGCCTTTCTGCGCCGCTGCTCCATGCCATTAAAGATCAAGGCTATACAGCTCCCTACCCTATACAGCAGGAGGCCATACCTGCGGTTCTCAAAGGCCGGGATATTTTAGGTATAGCTCAAACCGGTTCGGGTAAGACGGCCAGTTTTGCACTGCCGATCCTGGAAATGTTTCAAAAGAAAGCAGCCGGCCGCAACCGGTATGTGCGCGCGCTGGTGCTGGTGCCTACCCGCGAACTGGCCGTTCAGATAGAAGAGGTTTTCAAAAACTTCGGGAAAGAACTGGCGCGTCATGTAAAATCCCTGGCGGTATATGGCGGTGTCTCCATCAACCCACAAATGATGAAGCTGAGCGGTACCGACGTGCTGGTAGCCACGCCCGGCAGATTGCTGGACCTGATCGAGAGCAAAGCGGTGCAGTTATCAGAAGTAGAGGTGTTGGTGCTGGATGAGGCGGATAAAATACTGAACCTGGGTTTTCAGGAGGAAGTGAACAAAATACTGGCTCTGCTGCCCAACAGGCGTCAGAACCTGCTCTTCTCCGCCACACTCAGCGGAGATGTAGACAACCTGATTGCTGAACTGCTCACTGACCCTTTGAAGATCACCATCAAGGAAGAAGCCTCGGTGCCTGATCTGATCAAACAGGTGGCTTATCAGGTAAGCCCTGAAAAGAAAGGTCCGCTGTTACGCTACATTATCCGGCAAAGCGACATGCAGCAGGTGCTGGTGTTTGTGTCGTCGAAGCGCACGGCCGACAACGTGGCCGGCAAACTGTACAAGCATGGTATAGACGCAGCCGCGTTTCACGGGGACAAAAGCCAGGGCGGCAGAACGGAAGCGCTGAAACTGTTTAAGGCGGGCAAACTACGAGTATTGGTGGCCACAGATTTGGCCTCACGCGGTATAGACATTAAGTTCCTACCTTACGTTGTCAATTACGAACTGCCGCGCTCTCCCAAAGACTACGTGCACCGCATTGGCCGCACAGGCCGCGCCGAAGCCTCTGGAGAAGCCATCTCGTTGATCACGCCGGAAGATGCGCACCACTTCAAGATCATCCAGAAAAAAATGGGGAAACGGGTGGAGGTTCTGCCTACTGACGAAATCGACCTACAGGGCCAATAAAACCTGCTGGTGCGGACAGATCTGCCCGCACCAGCAGGTATAGAACAAGCAGGTATAGAGACATCCCGTTAGCTTTTCTTGAGCAAATGACTAAGGTCCCCAGCACGGAACCAGCGGTATCCGTAGGCATCCAGGGTGATGTAGTGCTTGCCTTTGTTGTCGGCCTCGCTCTCGTAGTTCACCATCATGTCGATTAGTTTATGCTCCTTTTCCTGTACTTTGGATCGCTTCTGCTTTAGGTCAATGATCACTTCATGTGCTTTTTCATCAAAATTGTGCAGGATTAGCAGCGAACTTCCCTGCCAGCTGTAGTGCAGGCAGAGCACCTGAGGTTTGTTTGTTTTCAAAATCTGCCAGTCCCCAAAGCCGATCTCGGTGCACTCTTGCCGTAGGCGTATCAGGGCGGTCATCCAGTTGAGAAGCGAGTCCGGCTCACGGCGCTGCGTCTCCACATTCACAAGATGATAGGAATAAGGCCCCTTGTCGATGACCGGATGGATCAGTTTGTCGGCTTTAGAAAAACCTGCCTGGTACTCGTTTGACCATTGCATAGGCGTGCGTACCGCGTCGCGTTCTTCCAGACTTAAGTCATCGCCCATACCTATTTCATCGCCGTAGCGAATAACAGGTGTGCCCGGCAACGAGAACATCAGGCTATACGCCAGCTCGGTCTGTTGCCGGTTGCCCAGCATGGTGGATAGCCTTCGGCGTATGCCCCGCTCATAAAGTTGCATGTTCTCCTTAGGGCCAAAACGGGCAAACACTTTCTCGCGTTGCTCATCGGTCAGGCGGCCAAGGTCCAACTCGTCATGGTTGCGGAGGAAGTGCGCCCACTGCACTGTAGGGATATGCGTGCGGGTTTCTTCCAAAGCCTCCACCAAGGGCTCCAGTTCTCCGGTGGCCAATGCGTAAAACAGGTGCTGGTTCACATAAAAGTTGAACATCATCTGAATGCCTTCGCCTTCGTCTCCAAAGTATTTTTTTGTCTCCTCCGGAAGCACATTGGCCTCACCCAACAGAATGGCGTCGCCGCGGCGCCACTGCAGAAAGCGACGCATCTCCCGCAGGTAGTCAAAATTTTGTTTATGGTTATCGGATCCTGGAACTGGCGATTCGATGATAAATGGTACCGCGTCCACCCGAAAGCCAGCCACACCCAACTCCAGCCAGAAACCCATGATCCGTTGTATCTCGGCTCTAACCTCGGGGTTATCCATGTTGAGGTCGGGTTGAAAATCGTAGAAGCGGTGGAAATACCAGGATTTAGCTTTCTTATCGTAGGTCCAGGTAGAATTCTGCACACCAGGAAACACCATGCCTTCGTCCCAGTCAGAGGGTTTTTTCTTGGACCAGACATACCAGTCGCGGTGTTTGGCATTCTCGCTGCTGCGGGCGTCCTGAAACCAGGGATGCTGGTCGGAGGTATGGTTCACCACCAGGTCGATGATGACTTTGATGCCTCGCTTGTTAGCCTGGTGCATAAACTCCACGAAGTTGCCGCTGGAGCCATGTCGCTGATCCACGCCATAGTAGTCGTAGATGTCGTAGCCGTTGTCTTTGTTTGGGGTGGGTTGGAAAGGGGCCAGCCATACCGTGTCGATGCCCATGGCATTGAGATAGTCGAGGCGTCGGGCGAGCCCTTCAAAATCGCCTACACCGTCGCCGTTCAGGTCCATGAACGTTTCGAGGTCCAGGCTATACATGATTGCGTTTTTATACCATAGTTCTTCCAGCATAGTGAATCGGGTTGGTTAGAATGCGTGATTCGTCTATACGGGAGTCTATGGGTAAAAGTCGGTGCAGGTAGGGATAGGGATCGGTTAGTGCCTTGCCTGAGTCATCCAGTCTGCGTGGCGCATTTCAAATTTAAGTTCGGAGCCAGCGTGTATACCTGTTTCGCGCCAGCCCTGCCTGCGGTAAAATTGCTCGGCCCGTGTGCCGGGGTCCGTGCCCAGCCAGATCGTTTCTTTTGTTTGTTGGAAGTACCAGTCGAGCATGAGGCGGTGCAGTTGTTTGCCTATACCTTGGCCTTCGAATTCTGGCAGCATGAACAAGGCCCATACGTTGCGGTCTTGCAGGTCCACGATCGAAAAACCAACCACCTGGCCGTCTACCTCGCATACCCAGCCTTTGCCGCGCTCCGTCAGGTATAGCGCACAAAGTTCGTCTGTAACTTTTGCGGGGTCGGAGAGGATGTTTTCTTTCACAGAGTGGCGGATGAGCTGGAGTCGGGGTATGTCGGCGGTAGTGGCTTCGCGGAAGAACATTACTTCTCTTTCTCCTCCACAACCTCACCGTTGCGGTAAAGACGTGTCTTGTATACCTTGCCTTCCGGGGTTTGGTACTTCCAGGTGCCGGTGGCTTTGTTGTTGCGGTTCTGACCGATTACCTCCACTTTGCCATCTTCGAAAAACTGCTTATATGCTCCGAAGCGCAGCCCATCTTTGTAGCTGGTCTCTGACTTCAGCTTGCCGCTTTCATAATACTCCTGGCTGCTGACAATCTTGCCGTTGTCTTTGTCATATTTATACCTGTCTTTCACCTGGCCGTTTTCAT
This sequence comes from Pontibacter aquaedesilientis, assembly GCF_014773225.1. Lineage (GTDB taxonomy): Bacteria > Bacteroidota > Bacteroidia > Cytophagales > Hymenobacteraceae > Pontibacter > Pontibacter aquaedesilientis. The sequence goes on from NZ_JACXAJ010000002.1 coordinate 805,543, forward strand.
GGTATACCTGTCGCTCGCCCACCAGCTTTCCGGCAACGTAGTTTTCAGATACCTCCACCTTTTTTCCCGGACCATCGAAGTAACTTTTCCAGTTGCCAGTGCGCAGTTTGTTCTTGTATTGCTCTTCGGCTTTTATGTTTCCGGATGGGTAATAAAGAGTGATCTTGCGATCGTCGCCGTTGTTGCTGTACTGTCCTTCTTCCTTTAGTTTGCCGTCTTCGAAATATACCTGCGAAAGCCCTTGTACCTGTCCGTTGCGGTAAGTGATCATGCTGCGCAGGTTGCCGTTCTCGAAATAAGCCTTAGACGGGCCGTGCATTTTACCTGAGGCAAAACTTCCCTCGGTGCTCAGCTTACCGCTCCGGTAATAGCTTTTGAAGGAGCCGTTGCGCTGACCCGCCACATTGATCACTTCTGTCTCGAGCTGTCCATTGTCGTAGTAGGTTTTGTAAGAGCCCTCCAGCATACCGTTGCGATAAGTGGCTTCAGTCTCGAGGTTGCCGTTATCGAAGTAAGTTTTAGCCGGGCCGTTCTGCTGACTGTTCTTGTAAGTGATCTCCGATTTCAGCTTGCCGTTCGGGTAATACTCCCGCACCAGCCCCTCCGGGAATCCGTTGACAAAAGAGGTTTCCTTGCGCACATTGCCATCGGGGTAGAAAGTCCTGAACATGTCGCTCTGCTGGTCCTTGACGTAGCTGCCTTCCTGCAGCAAACGACCATCCGGATGGAAAGCACGGAAAGGTCCCTGCTTCTGATCCTGCACATAAGTTACCTGCATGCGGGGCTGACCATTTTGGTAAAACTCCGTGAACACGCTGTCTTTTTTGCCCTCCACAAACTTGGCAAAAGCCTCCCGTTCGCCGGTAGGGTAGTAGCGGTTGTAGTAGCCTACAATGGCCGAGTCAGGCGTGATGTAGTATACCTCTTTCACGGTTGTCATGGACTCGTCGTGGTGGGTTACCACTTTTCGTTGCGCCTGCCCAAAAGCAGTAACACTGAGGAGCAAAACAGCCGGTAAGATGGAAAGTAATTTCGACATAGGTAAAATATCTGACTGATGAATAGGGTAGGAAGCTATACCTTCTTTTTGATGATCTCTTTGGCCACCAACTTGAGGAAAGGGTCTGTGTCTCTTACATAGGGTTTCGCCAGTTCAATCGCCTTGGTAGGGTTTACCTGGCTCAAACTCAGCAGGGCACGTCTTTTCACATACTTGTCTTCCTCGCTGTTGATCAGGTGCAGGAGCATTTTCTCGCGGCCCTCCACTTCTGTATGTGAGAGTAGTTCAGCCATTTGCCACCTGGCCTGTGGCTGGTCTGAGTAAACAGCTTTTCGTACAAAGCGCAGCTTATCATCCAGTTTCTCCTCCACGCTTTTCAGCAACAAGCCAGCCTCGTTATCAATGGATAGTGCGTATACCAGCAGCTGCGCCAGATCGTGGTTGAATTCCTGGTTTAGCTGTTCCAGTGCTTCATTGGCCACCTTGTACAGTACTTCCCAGCCGGGGTACTCAACTTCCCACTCGCCTAAGCCTCTTTGCTCATTATAGGTTTCGGGCGTCATATTGGCCCATTCCCAGAATTTGGCCAGTTCGGTTTCTAGTGACATAGTGTATTAAAATGCATGAACATCAAAAGTATAGGAATCAGTTTAATGTTTCGTGTAAGTGCTGTACCATTACTAATTTTGAATAGCTAAATTACTCATGTATCGATGTGCCGCTTATGTATAAAAAAGAAGCCTTACGGTATAACGTAAGGCTTCCTGCAAAAAATATACCTGTTAGGGTAATTACATTTTCTCGATTACAAGGGCAGAAGCTCCGCCACCGCCGTTGCAGATACCGGTCACACCAATTTTACCGCCTTTTTTGTCCAGCACATTGCAAAGCGTCGTCACGATGCGGGCTCCTGAAGCGCCTAGCGGGTGACCTAAAGATACAGCTCCACCAAACACGTTCACATTGCCGCCTTCCAGACCCAGGTTCTGGTTGTTCGCGATCGACACAACAGAAAACGCTTCGTTGATCTCGTAGAAATCTACTTCCTCAGGCGATACGCCGGCGTTTTTCAAAGCCTTAGGTATAGCCAATGATGGCGTTGTTGTAAACCAGATAGGGTCTTGCTCCGCGTCTGCAAAACCAAGGATCTTAGCGATAGGCTTCACGCCCAGTTCCTCCGCCTTCTCTTTGCTCATCAGCACGAGTGCCGCCGCACCGTCGTTCAGGGTAGAAGCGTTGGCCGCTGTTACTGTACCCGCCTTGTCAAACACAGGGCGCAGACCAGCAATTTTATCAAAATTTACTTTCTTGTACTCTTCATCTTCCGATACCACGATCGGGTCTTTGCCACGCTGCGGGATCTCCACCGGCACGATCTCGTCTTTCATCATACCTGCTTCAGCAGCTTCGGCTGATCTCTTGTAAGAGCTGATAGCGTACTCATCCTGCATTTCACGGGTGATCTTCATCTCACGGGCCGTGTTCTCAGCGGCATTGCCCATATGGAAGTCGTTGTAAACGTCCCACAGGCCGTCTTTCATCAAACCGTCGATCATCTGACCATGGCCTAACTTAGCGCCGAAACGAGCTTTGTCGAGGTAGTAAGGCACATTTGACATGCTTTCCATACCACCTGCCACGATCACGTCTTTGTGACCCAGCATGATTGCCTGCGCCGCATACATAATGGCTTTTGTGCCTGACGCGCATACCTTGTTGATAGTCGTACACTCTACGTTATAGCCAAGTCCGGCCTTCACAGCCGCCTGGCGTGCCGGAGCCTGACCTACGTTTGCAGAAAGCACATTGCCCATGATCACTTCCTGTACCTGATCTTTGTCAACACCCGCTTTTTCAAGCGCGCCTTTAATAGCGGCTGCACCCAGCTCCGTGGCAGAAAGGCTGGCCAAAACGCCACCAAAACTTCCGATCGGAGTACGTACAGCTGAAATGATATATACTTCTTTCGTTTGCATAAGATTGTGTCTAAATAGTTTTATAGTGTGAAATTATCAGGAATCAAGCTGAAAACCAAACAATCGTTAGGCAAATGGCTGCTGAATATTTTAACAGCCTTTTTGTTGAATCGCTGATCTGTGTTTTGCTCTATTGCTGCCTCTCTGAAAACGGATAAATTATTTGTGTAGTCAGGTAGGAAAGCGCATATGCCGATTTAGAAATTAAATATGAAATTGCCGGCCAGGACCATCTGACGTTAAACCCTGCCCATATAATTCCCTCTAAAGGTATAACACGCATTCACACAAAATAATTAGTACATTTAAAGAATCAATCACAATTCCCTAACCGATAGCCTAATCTCTACAATGAAGAACCTTTTAGTGTTGATGGCGCTGTTTGGAGCCGGTTTAAGCCAGGTCCAGGCACAGCAGCAAGCCACCAAAAAACCACTCACCCACGACGTATACGATAGCTGGAAGGGCGTAGGCGGCGACAAGATCTCCAACAACGGCCAGTACGTGCTGTTTAACGTCGATCCGCAGGAAGGCGATGGCGCCCTCTACATCCGAAACTACGCCAGCAAAGCGATGCGGGAGTTTGCCCGTGGCACAAAGGCGGAATTTACGAACGACAGCCGCTACGCCGTGTTCCAGATTAAGCCGGAGTATAACACAGTGCGTGCGCTCAAACTGAAGAAGAAAAAAGGCGATGATCTGCCTAAGGACTCGCTGGCTATCGTCACATTGGAGAACATGAACGTGGTGAAGGTGCCGCGCGTGAAATCCTATAAACTGCCAAAAGAAGGAAGTAACTGGGTAGCCTATCAGCTGGAAAAGCCGCTTCCGGCAAAGAAAGAAGCTGCCAAAAAGGAGGAAACAAAAGCTGAGACGCCAGCTATACCTGAAGCACCCAAAACAACCGAGGCCAAAACCGAACCGGCCAAAACCGTAGCCGCCAAACCAGCCGCCAAACCAAAGCAGAAAAAGTCGGAGGGCACAGAGCTGGTGCTGCGCAACCTGCAGTCCGGACAGGAGCACCGCTTTAACCGGGTGGTGGACTTCATGTTTTCTGAGAAGGGCAACATGCTCTATTTTGTGAAAGACGAACTCGACTCGCTACACACGGCGGGGGTGTACGCCTTTAGCACGGCCGACCTCAAGGTTATGCCGATCGACACGGGCAAGGTGACTTACAAAGGTATAAGCACAGACAAAACCGGCGAGCAACTGGCCTACGTGGCGACCAAAGACTCGGTAGGGGCGGAGATCCGTTATTTCAACCTTTACCACTGGACTAAAAAGGACAACAAAGCAATTACGCTGGCCGATACGGTGACGAAAGGAATGCCGCAGGCCTGGATGGTGAGCGAGCACGGCAACCTGCGTTTTTCGGAGGATGGCAAGCGCCTGTTCTTTGGCACCTTCCCGCGCCCGACACGCTTCGAGAAAGACACCACCAAACTGGAAGAAGAGAAAGTAAGCCTCGACATCTGGTCTTACAAAGATCCGCTCATACAGCCGATGCAGCTCAAGCAGCTGAGCCGCGACCAGAAGCGTTCTTTCCTGGCCCTATACGACCTGCGCGGCAAGAAAATGCAGCAGCTGGCCACCCTCGAAATGCCAGACGTATACCTGGATGCCTACGGACAAGGCGATGTGGCCCTTGGCGTGAGCGACGAGAAGTATAAGCTGACAATAGGCTACGACACGCCAACCCGCAAAGATGCCTACCTGATCGATTTGAAGAAAGGCACCACCAAACAGATCCTGTCGGAGACACGCGGCTATCCGCGCCTCTCGCCACAGGGCCAGTATGTATATTGGTATGAGCCAACCGACAGCAGCTGGCACACCATGTCGGCCAAGGGGGGCGCTAACATAAATCTGACCAAGCGCATTGGCCTGCCTTTCTATGAAGAGGACAATGATGTACCGGCCTTGCCAGGGGCCCATGGCGCAGCTGGCTGGGTAGAAAAAGACAATGCCCTGCTGGTGTACGACCGATACGACATCTGGAAACTGGACCCGAGCGGCAAGAAAGCCCCGGAAAACCTGACCGACCGGTATGGCCGCAACAATAAGCTGCGTCTGCGCTACGAGCAACTGGACGAAGAGGAGAAATTCATTCCGGAAAACGCCACGCTATACCTGAGTGCCTTCAACTATACCGACAAGTCGGCCGGTTTCTTCCGCGACTATGTGAGCAAAACGGCGCAGCCTGAGAAACTGGTCATGTCGCCGAACTCATACCTGGCTTTCCGCAAGGCGAAAAACACTGACCGGATCACTTTCCGGCGCGGTTCTTTCCGGGAGTATAGCGACCTCTATACCTCAGACCTGCGCTTTGCCCAAGTAGAAAAGCTGAGCGATGCCAACCCGCAGATGAGTGAGTACCGCTGGGGCAATGTGGAGTTGGTGAACTGGAAATCAACGGACGGTATACCTTTGGAGGGGCTGCTGTTCAAGCCAGAGAACTTCGACCCGAATAAGAAATATCCGATGCTGGTGTATTTCTACGAGCGTTCTTCCGATGGACTGCACAGCCATCGGGTGCCGGCTCCGAGCGCCTCTACCATCAACATCCCTTATTTTGTAAGCAACGACTACCTCGTGTTTGTGCCAGACATTGTGTATACCGACGGTTATCCGGGCGAGAGTGCCATGGACTGTATTATACCTGGTGTGCAGAGTCTGGTGGCGCAAGGCTTTGTGGATGACAAGAACATGGCACTGCAAGGGCAGAGCTGGGGTGGCTACCAGATCGCCTATATGGTGACGCGCACCAATCTGTTTAAGGCTGCCATGGCCGGAGCACCTGTATCCAACATGACAAGTGCCTACGGAGGCATACGTTGGGGTACTGGCCTGAGCCGCCAGTTCCAGTATGAGCGCACGCAAAGCCGCATTGGTGGCACCCTGTGGGAGAAGCCGATGCAGTTTATTGAGAACTCACCGATCTTCTTCGCCGATCGCGTAAAGACGCCACTGTTGATTATGCACAACGATCAGGACGGTGCTGTGCCTTGGTACCAGGGCATCGAGTATTTCATGGCCCTTCGCCGGCTTAACAAACCCGTGTGGATGCTGGTTTACAACGGCGAAGATCACAACCTGGTGCAGCGCAAAAACCGCAAGGATCTGTCGGTGCGCATGTCGCAGTTCTTTGACCACTACCTGAAAGGCGCTCCGGCACCGAAGTGGATGGAGCAGGGCGTACCTTCGTTGGTGAAAGGCAAAGACTATGGCCTAGAGTTAATTGAGCCGCAGGTTTCTGCCGCTCCACAGGAGTAGCGTTATGTACACGGCGCATCAAAAAGGGCACAGCCAACCGGCTGTGCCCTTTTTGATTTTGATGCGGTGCTTCTCTACTATCTGTTTCCGTTGTTCATGACTTTGATCTCTCCGCAGGCAACAGGAAGTGAAGGCCAGTACACGCCGTCAACCGTCATGCCATGCAGTACGATGACATTGTTTTGCAATGGAAGTACCCCTGCAGATACCTGAAAGGTCTGTGTATAGTTAATAGAGCCGTCAGGCGCTGTTGAGAATGGGGCAAGATCTAACAGGATAGGACCATAGAATGGCAAACCTTCCCCGAGTTCGACAAGCCCGTTGCCGTTGGTGTCGGCTGACATAGGCGGACAAACGGCGTTCTTGTTTTTGTCCATAAATCCGTGAATGTGCTGCACATGGAGCATGCCTGCTTCCAAACCGCTGGCCATTATGTTCACTGTGAGCATATTGCCTTCTAACATCAAGGTGGCTGTACCCATCACGCCAGAGCCATTCAAGGCCTTTATTTCAGCAGTATAGGTCTTGTTGAGGTTGTAAGACTTGCTTCTGTGTGCATTTTGTGCGTTAGAAGCCTCCAAAGATGCATCAGGAGTTACCTCAGTTTGTTCACAGGCAGTAAATGAAAAAAGCATGGCAGCAGCTGCCAAAAAGCCAGTTGTTTTTTGGATAATTCTTTTCATAGTTTTGTAATTTTTTAGTTTGATTAATCTACGAAGTAAGAATTCCAAAAATGAGGGTTAGCTCCAATATGACGGGTTAACGTACTTTAATACCGTGTGAGCGGGCAGATATTGTTTGTGAGTAAAAAATCCAGTTTTGAGGCAGGGTGCCTGAGTTTGAACATTGAATTGTAAATAAACAAGTGACGAAAGGTATACAGGATCGTGCAGCTATTGAGGCCCTGTGAGTAGACAGAGTTGAATTGCAATGGCTGGCAGAACTTAGGGGGATTCTTACGATTCCTCCTCCTGGTTTCCCGGTCTGTAATGCTCCAGACTGGTCCATGGTTGGTTTGTGCGCATAAACTGGCCGGTTCCGAAAGCCACTTCTTTGCCACGCTCGTTTTGCAAGGTAGCCTCCGCCACATACAGGTTTTTGCCGACAGAGCGCACAATGCCCGCTGCCTTTAAAGTACCGCCGCTGACAGGCCGTAGCAAATTAATTTGAAAAGAAGCAGTCACAATGAACACATCAGTTACCAAAGAAGCCACTGCGAAATAGGCTGCGTCGTCGAGCAGTTTAAAGTAAGTAGCGCCATGAATCGCTTGCGCCCCATGGAAATATTTCGGATCGACGGGCAATGTAATTTCTGCCTTGCTATGGGCTACGCTGATGGTGCTACCACTGAACAACTGTTGCACATTGGCGCCCAGGTATAGCTGCTCCAGTCTCCGGTAATGCTCTTCTTTCTTCATGTCAGCAGGTATAGACGGATGAAGGTACAAGTATAAGCAATCCGTGCAGGCAATTAGATTTTTATTGAAGAAAGAAATAAGTAGGTAGTGTGAGATAATTAGTATATTAGCTTGGCACTATGTATTGAGGTGAATAGGTGAAATTCACTCAATACATAGTGCAGATAGTAGGAGTAGGTACTCCTGCTATACGCTAGTTGAGCTTAATTATAAATGATGAATAAAGTAATTTTAGTACTTGTAGTTATTGCGTGCAGTTCCTTTGTTCAGACTGATAGCAAATTATGGCTTGCTGGAGAAGAACTCATCAAAACATTAAAAGCAGCAGCTCCTAAAGTAGAAGGTGAAGCAATACGTGAGTATCTATACCAAGACCTAAACTTTGACAACAAGTATGAAGTCATTGAGAAGGTAAACAAGATAGAAGAAGACGCACCTGGTTTTTTAAATGTTGAACTTTACCCAGCGTTCGAACTCCAGAGAGTATTCACCTACAGCGGCGGGAAATTTCATCGGGACTACAGTAAGTTCACAAATTACCTCGATAGCCGAGTCGAGTTTTATAGATTCTGGAAGAAGCAAATTCAGAATCCTGTCAATCTTTCTACAGATTCCAAAGAGCTGATAAAGGCAAACAAAGCCATGTTCATCAAAGAACTCGACCGACTGATTGAGCTTACTGAAAAACTGAAAAAATAACTTAGCTCAACAAAGGTAGCTGTTGCACAACTCCTCAGTAACTTCTGATTCCTATTCCTTTCCCCAAGGCGCCCCTTCTCCTGACACAAAAAATAACCACAAAAGCGTCCTCGACTCCGGTCTGGGCAGGGCCATGACGGCTGTCTGGCTTTTTTTCGGGGTAAAGCGCAGCAGT